>JAHCHO010000003.1 GCA_026129685.1 Fimbriimonadaceae bacterium | reverse complement strand
TCTCTTCATCCCGACCCGCGTCATGGCGGCGCGCCTCAAGGACAAGCAGGCCGAGTTGGAGGGGACGCTCAAGAACGTGGCGAACGCCTCCATCACGATCGCCGTGATCAAGACCCTCACCGGCGGTTAGGCCGCAACGGACTCGGTCGGCCGGGCGTCTCATACGATGTATGAGCGATCGTTCGCGCGTCCTCGTCCTGTTGGCCTGCGGCGTCGCGATCGGTGTCGGGGCGGTCGGGGGATTTCTGCGGCTTCGGCACCGGCTCCACTGGGGGCCGATCGAAACGTACGAATTGCGCGACGACATTCTCGTTCATGGTAACGCCGACCTCAAGGAGGTTGCGCTGACCTTCGACGATGGGCCCACCGACACCACCCGGGATCTGCTCGACGTTCTCAAGGCCGACCAGGCGCGCGCCACCTTCTTCGTCGTCGGCAAACAGGTCGCGAAGTACCCGGGACTGGTCCGACGGATGATGGACGAGGGCCACGAGGTGGGCAACCACTCGTTCCACCACCCTCGGCTCGACGATCTCGCCCAGAACCAGATTCGTGACGAGATCACCGCCTGCGACCGTGCGGTCTTCCAGGCGACGGGGGCGCACATGAGCCTGTTCCGACCCCCCGGCATGCGTTACGACGAGGTGGTGCTTCGGGCCACCCAGGACCTCGGCTACGTGACCGTTCACTGGAACGTCGCCGCCAAGGACTTCACCGATCAAGCGCCGAGCGTGATTCGAGATCGTGTACTCGACCACGTCCAGCCTGGCAGCGTGATTCTGTTGCACGGCCATCCCGACACGGTTCGGGCCTTACCGGCGATTCTCGCGGGCCTGAGAGAGCGGGGCTATCGCCTGGTGACGGTGTCGCAGATGCTGTCTCGACTGCCGCGCCCGGTGTACGTGAAGTCGAACGCCTACGGGGCCACGGCGACGGTGCCGACGGCCGCTCCGGCCACGATCTTGGCGAAGAAGACTTCGGCGAAGAAAGGACCCCGTTTGGCCCGCAAGTCCGCGACCGTCGAGCCCCGGTCCGACGTAACGCCCGTCCACGGACTCGACGTACCGACCTGGAACTGACTCCCCCGTTTCGCCTGCTAGACTCGGGGTCATGCTCCCAAGCCATCGCCTCGTGCGTGCCCGCTTTCCATCCCTTGCCGACGGCTTCGCCTTCCTCGAGAACGCGGGCGGTTCGCAGGTCCCGGACTGCGTGATCGCGGGGGTCGCGCGTTGCCTGGTCGAGTCGAACGTGCAGGTTGGGGCGGGGTACGCGCACTCCGACCGCGTCACCCAGATGCTCGCCGATGCCCACCGCTTTGTCGAGACGTTGACGAACGCGGGGCCGGACCGGGTCGCCGTTCTGGGAGGGTCCTCCTCCGAGCTGTTCGCGTCGTTGGCCCACGCGGTCGGCAAGACGCTTCGCCCGGGCGACGAGATCGTCGTGGGCGTTTCGAACCACGAGGCGAACGCGGGTCCCTGGGTTCGTTTGGCCGACCGTGGCGTCGTGGTGAAACTCTGGCCGGTCGACCCCCGGAGCGGCGAATCGCGGCTGACCGACCTTGCACCGCTCCTGACGGACCGGACGCGCGTGGTCGCGTTCGCCCACACCTCGAACCTGCTGGGAGACGTCCAGGACGTCCAGGCGGTAACGCGGATGGCGCACGCGGTGGGGGCGCGGGTGGTCGTGGACGGGGTGGCCCACGCCCCGCACCGGGCGATCGACGTCGCGGCCTGGGGGTGCGACTTCTATGCGTTCTCCGCCTACAAGGTGTTCGCGCCCCACGTCGCCGCGATGGTCGGACGGCGAGAGGCGTTCGCCGAACTGGAGGGCCCGAACCACTTCTTCCTGCCGCGCGAAGCGCCGTACGCCTTCGAACTGGGGTGTCGATCGTTCGAGGGTTGTGCGGGGTTGTTCGCCCTCTCCGAGTACCTCGCCTTCGTGGCCGGCCATGGCGAGTTCACCAGGGCTTCGGTCGAGGCGGCGTACGCCCGGTTTGACGAGTGGGAACGCCCCCTCCAATCCCGGCTGGTCGCATGGCTCGCAAATCGGCCGGGCGTGCGCCTTCTGGGGCCGGCCCCGGGCGAGGACCGCGTTCCGACCGTTTCGTTCGTCCACGAACGTTTGCGCCCCTCCGAGATCGTCGCTCACGTCCACCGGCGGCCGATCGGCATCCGCTACGGGCACATGTACGCCTACCGCCTTTGCCAAGCCCTCGGCGTCGCCACCGACGAGGGGGTGGTGCGCGTGAGCGCCGTCCACACCAACGCCCCGGCCGAGGTCGAGCGCCTCATCGAAGCTTTGGACGAAATCCTGTAGATGGCCCTTCCCCCGCGCGTCCGCCTGCTCGATCCGCGTCCCTTGGTGGAATCCAGGGCCGCTCCGATCATGGGGGCGGTCAACATTCCCGTTGAGGAGTTGGGCGAACGCGTCTTCGAGCTACCCCCGAATTCGGAAACCGTCCTCGTCGCCGACGTGGAGCCTGGGGCCCGCGAAGCGGTCGCCTTTCTCGAGCGTGGCGGGCGAGAGGCGTCCCGGGTTCCTTTCGCATTGGGTCCGTCCCAAGCCGGTCGACTTTGGGAGCCGAACGCGTTCCTGATGGACTGCGCGCTCGGTTTGACCCCCGGGCGAGCGCTCGATCTGGGGTGCGGGGTCGGGCGAGACGCCGTCGCTCTCGCCTCCCTTGGCTGGCGCGTCGCCGCCGTGGACGTGCTTCCCGAGGTGGCCGTGCGTGGGCGAGAGTTGGAGAAGCGGTACGGCGCAGGACCCCCCATCGAATGGCTGGTCGCCGACCTGGAGGGTATCGGCGACCCCCGGGGGCTGGAGGGGCGGAGGTTCGACCTGGTCGTATCGATCCGCTACCTGAATCGCCCGCTTCTGGCTCGCGTAGGTCGGTGGCTGAACCCGGGTGGACGGCTGATCGTCGAGACCTTCACCGTCGAAAACCGTCGCGTCCACGGGCGACCCCGTCGTGACGCCCACGCGCTCCAGCCGGGAGAGTTGGCGGTGCTGGCCACGGAACTCGAAACGTTGCGGTATGACGAGGGATGGCACGACGGCTATCACACCGCTCGACTGCTCGCCCGGAGCGCCCTCTAGAACGCGTCGCAAGCGCGGTAGGCGTCGATCAGCTTGCGCTCGCCTTCCTTGCCGGGGAAACGGTTGCCGTGCTCCATCCCGAGCAAGCCCTCGTAGCCCTTGCTCGCCAAGTGTCCGAACACGTTCCGGAAGTTCACCTCGCCCGTGGTGGGTTCGTTCCGACCGGGATTGTCGCCGATCTGGAAGTAACCGATCTCGCTCCAGCCGAGGTCGATGTTCGGGATCAGGTTGCCCTCTTGAACCTGCTGATGGTACAGGTCGAACAGAATCTTGCAGGCCGGGCTGTTCACCGCCCGACATACCTGGTAGCCCTGGGAGATCTTGTTGAGGAAGAGGTTGGGATGGTCGCGGTAGTTCAGCGGCTCCAGCACCATGACCAGGCCGTGGGGCTCGAAAACGGCGCTCGCGCGGCGGAGGGCTTCAACCACGTTGGCGGACTGATAACCCGGTTCGAGGCGGGGCTCGATGGTTCCCGGGACGACGGTCATCCACTTGGCATGGACCCTCTTGGCGACCTCGACCGAGTCGCGACACTCTTGGAGGAACTTGGCCACCGCATCGGCCTTGCCGGTGGTGAGGGTCGGCGACCAAGCGGTGTCGCCGTTCACGACGAACACCCCCATCGTCATGCCCAGTTCGCGCATCGCCTTCGAGATTCGCTCTTGGTCGGCGACCGATCGCCCCTTCATGCCGTTGTCCTCCCAGGCGTGGAATCCCTCGTCGGCGGCGAACTTGAGCTGATCCACCGGGTCGTCCCCGGCGTGGTTCTGGAACATGCCGAAGTGGGGGGCGTACTTGAGCCGGAACCGATCGCCTTGGCCGGAGGCGCGCCCGAAGGCGGCGGCCGAGGTCATCGCGACCCCGGCCGCCGCGCCCGCCTGGATGGCCTCGCGTCGGGTGAGTTCGGCCATGGCGCCTAAGCGAGCTTGGTTCGGCCCGGCACCGCGACGGGGGCAACTTCCAGCTTGGCGTCCATGCTGAACCCGGCGGGCATCAGCACTTCGGTCGATTCCATCGCCTTGTCCCAGGTGACTTCCTGGCCGGTGTAGCCCGCCATGCGGCCAAGGATCGCCGTCATCGTGCTGTCGGCGACCTGTCTTCCCTCGTTGATCGGGTTGCCGCTCCGGATGGCGGCGAGGAGGTTTCGGTGTTCCTCGACGTACGGGTTCGGCCGATCGCCATCGAACCGCCAAGGGTTTTCGCCTCGGATCGAGGTGTTGGCGTTCGACGTGCCCTTTGTGCCGACCAAGCGCTCTTCGACGCGAGCGGCGGTGCCGTCGATCTGTCGGCACATGCTGAGCATCTTCACGCCGTTGTCGTATTCGAACTCGGTCGCGAAGTGGTCGTAGATGTGGCCGTACGCCGGATCGGTGCGCACCTGGCGCCCCGCCAAGCTGATCGCCTTTACGGGCCGTTTCTGCATCGCCCAGTTGCACACGTCCATGTTGTGGACGTGCTGCTCGACGATGTGGTCGCCGCTCAGCCAACTGAAGTAGAGCCAATTGCGAAGTTGCCACTCGGCGTCGCCCATGTTCTCGCCGCGGGCGACGTTCCAGAGGCCGCCCTGGTTCCAATAGGCGTAACAGGCCACGACGTCCCCCATCGCCCCGGCGTGAATCTTTTCCATCGCCTGTCGGTAGGCTCGGTCGTGCCGCCGCTGGGTGCCCGCGACGATGGAAAGTTTCTTCTGGGTCGCCAGATCGGAAGCCTCGTAGACCGTTTTGATGCCCGGCACGTCCACCGCGACGGGCTTCTCCATGAAGACGTGCTTGCCAGCCTCGATCGCCGCCTTGAGGTGACCCGGGCGGAAGCCGGGAGGCGTTGCGAGGATGACGATGTCCACCCCGCTCGCGATCACCTTCTGGTAGGCGTCGAGACCGCTGAAGGCGCGGTCGTCGGTGACCTGGTACCGCTCCTTCATTTCCCGTTGGCACGTCTCGCGCGCCCCCTTGAGCCGATCGGGGAAGACGTCGCCCATCGCGTAAGCGACGACGCCGGGGTCGGCGTGGAAGTGGTCGAGCATCGCGCCCGTGCCTCGTCCGCCGCATCCGACCAAGCCGACCCGGAGGGTCGGACGATCTTGCGAGAACACGAAAGGAGGAACCATCAGCGAGGCCGTGGTGGCCGTCGAACGAATCAGAAAGTCGCGCCGCGTCATTGCCAGTCAATCTCCTAAGCAAACCGACGTTACCCGCATCCTCGTCCGAATGAGTCCGCCCGCCCTACAAGAGCGCCGGGTCGACCGGGGACCAGGGTTTCTCCGGCGTCAGGGCGGACGCCAAGGTGAAGAAGAACACCGCGCCACGGTCGGTCTCGCCTTCCGCCCAGATGCGTCCCCCGTGCCGGCGCACGATCCGCTCGACCGTCGCAAGGCCGATCCCCTCGCCCTCGAACTCGTCCTGGCTGTGGAGCCGATGAAAGGGTTTGAACAACTTGCCCGCGAAGGCGGCCTCGAACCCGACCCCGTTGTCCGAAACAAAGTATCGGGTCTCGCCGTCCTGCTCGATCATGCCGAACTCGACCCGAGCGACCGGTCGGCCCCGGGAGAACTTCACCGCGTTCTCGAACAAGTTCCCCAACAGGACGCGCACGAGGCGCGGGTCGGCGTGGGTTCTCAGGTCCGGCTGGATCGTCCATTCGATCGGCGTTTCGCTCTGGCCGGCGACCTCGCGGCTCGTCTCCACCGCGAGTTTGGTGAGGTCGAAGTCCTCGAAGTGAATCTCGCCCCGGTTGATGCGCGACAACCCGAGGAGGGCGTCCACGATGCGGCCCATGCGGATGGCGGCCCGCTCGCTTCGCTCGAGCAGATCGAGGGAGTCGGGACTCAGGCTTCGCCCCTCGTCGTCGATCACCATGCGGCTGAACCCGGCGATCGTTCGCAGAGGACCCCGCAGGTCGTGAGCGACGGAGTAGGAGAAGGACTCGAGTTCCGCGTTGAGGGTCCTTAGTTCGGCCGTTCGTTCCACGACCCGACGCTCGAGTTGCTCGCGGTGACGGACCTCCGCCCGGTGCATCGCGTGCTGAACCGAGGTCGCTTGGGAGGTGGCGCAGGCCAGGAACAGGCCGGTGGTGGCGAGCACGAGCGCGAAGAGGCCGACCCCGACAAGGGGCGGCAAAGTCTGACCCGCGAACTCGCCCCGTCCGGCTCGCGTCATGAGGAGCGCGATCAGCCCGACCACGAGGTTCGCCGACGCGGCGCCCCGAACCCCAAAGCGAAGCGCGGCCCAGACGACGACGGGGAACACGATGAAACTGAACGGGTACTCGGGAGGCGTCGGCCGATCCATAAAGGCGGCGTAGGTGACGGCGGGAGCGAGGAGGACGAGCAACAGCAGTTCGGGGAGCGACCCCGCCACCGGCTCTCGCCGATCGGCGAAAGTCAGGAGGAAGGGGGCGACGAGGACCACCCCGAGGGCATCGCCGACCCACCAGGACAGCAATCCCCCCGCGAAGTGGTCACGGCTCACCATTCCGGCGGCGAAGTAGGCGGTCGTGCCGATCAGGGAGGCAATGCAGGAGCCGAGGGCCGCCCCCGGGATCACGAGCCCCACCGTGTCCGGAACGCTGCGCAGCGACGTCTGGAACCCGCAGAATCGGCGCGCCATTGTGATGGCCGCCAGAGTCGAAAGGGCCGAACCGATGCCGACGAGGGTCGCGGCCCATAGGGGAGCCCCGTTCAGGACGCACGTGATCGCCGACCCGAGGACGATCCCGGGCCAGGCTCGCATTCCATACAGGGTCACGAACGCGAAGGCAAGCCCGCTCGCCGGCCAGAAGGGCGAAATGGGGTCCAGGTTCCCGCCGAACCGAATCCCGACCTGCCCGAGCAGGAGGTAGAGCGCGGCGAGCGCCGCGATGCGCACCGTCCAACCTCCCGAACTCGCGCCCGGCTGCGGACGCCGCGCGGAACGCGGCGCGTCCACGATGGCGTAGCGAGGAACTTGGGTGGTCGAGCGAGTCGTCTGCACGGTGCGTGGTTCGTTCCGACGGCGAGTCATTGGTCGCGATTCGCGTGAAAGCGGTTGGCCCGTGGTGAACACCCGGACCCGCAGACTCGTTCTCTGGTCATAGAGACGATGCGAATCCCACAAACGAAGTTGGGACTTGCCGGAACGGCGCGAAGCCCGTCGGAGCCTTCATTTCGAAACCCGTCGACCGACAATGCGAAGTAGACCCGTGACCGGACTGTGCCACACTCTTGAGACACCCATGCGCCGTTGGACCCTCGTCACCGGATTGTTCGCCGCGCTCTCGTGTGCCGTTTCGGCCCAAGACGAGGCGGGTCGGTTCAAACTCGGTGAATACGGTCAGTTTCTGCAGCCGGCCACCATTTATGCGCGACCCTCGTCGCGCTCCCAGGCTTACTACCGGGCACAGCAGTTCGAGTACATCGTCGTGCGCGACGCTCCCCAAGCCGATTGGTACCTCGTCCCCCTCGAGCAGGGCGGGTGGGGGTTCGTCAAGCGCCAGTTTGTGGCAAAGCTTCCGTACGTGGCGACGATCGACGAGTCCTACCGATCCCTCTTTGAGAACACGCCCGGCGGGCGAGACACCGGAACGATGGCGTCCCGGGGCGGGCGCAGCGCGATCGCCGATATGTCCCTTCGGTATATCGGTACCCCCTACAAATGGGGCGGCAACGACCTCAACGGCGGGATCGACTGCTCCGGTTTCGTCAAGCAGCTCTACGGCAAGATCGGGGTCAGCCTTCCTCGCACGGCGGCCGAACAGGCCATGGTCGGGAGCCCGATCGCGCGCCTCGAAGACCTGCAGGCCGGCGACCGTCTCTACTTCTGGGATTCGAAGCGCGGCAAGATCGGCCACACCGGTATCTACCTCGGCAACGGCTACTTCAGCCACAGCAGCAGCGGCCAGAAGGGCGTCGCGACCGACTACCTGGGCGCGGCGCACTGGCGGAAGATTCTCGTCGCCGCCCGGCGGTAGCGCTCGTCCGATCCTCGAATCCGCTAGAGGCTGATGCCCAGGGCGTCGAGGATGCGCTGGAAGTCCTCCTCGTTGAAGAACTCCACCGACAGCTTGCCGCCGGTTCCCGATAGCTTGATCTTGACCGGGGATCCGAAGTGGCGGGCGATTCGGTCCTCCAGTTCGTACCGCTCCGCGCTCAGGTATCGCGAAACGGGCGCCCGTTCCTTCTTGGCGGGCGTCGGCGGTTGCTCCTGGGCGAGGCGTTCCACGTCGCGCACCGTAAGGCCCTTGGCGAGCACCGTCTCGAACACCGCCAACTGCTTTTCCGGCTCGGCGAACTGCAGCATGGCCCGGGCGTGTCCCTCGGAGAGTTCGCCCGCCTCGACCGCCGCGAGAATCCGCGCGGGCAGGCGCAACAGTCGCAGGGCGTTCGCGACCGTCACGCGGGACTTGCCGACGCGGGCGGCGATCTGCTCCTGATTCAGGCCGAACTCGTCGGCGAGTCGTCGGTAGGCCCGCGCCGCCTCGATCGCGTTGATGTCCTCGCGCTGGATGTTTTCGATCAGGGCGAGTTCGAGCGACCCTTGCTCGGAGGCGGATCGCACGACGACGGGCACGGTGGCGAGTCCGGCCTTCTTCGCCGCCCGCAAACGCCGCTCGCCCGCGATCAACTCGTAGCGTCCCCCGCCGGCGGGCCGCACGATGAGCGGTTGGACGATGCCGACCTCGCGGATCGAAGCGGCGAGTTCCTCGAGACCGTCCTCGTCGAACGCGGTGCGCGGCTGCCGCGCGTTGGGCTCGATCAGCCCGACCGCGATCTCGCTTGTCGGGAGCGCCGAATCCGCCGGCGGTTCGCCAACCAGGTGGCTTAACCCTTTGCTCAGCGAGCGTCGCATGGTCCAACCTCCGGAGGTGCGACAGCGGACGAGGTTCCGATGACCAAGGTGTAAGAATGCATGAGACGGCGCATCGTAGTTCGCGACCCGGTTCGCCCTAGCGCGCTTCCCGGGCGACGCATGGCTATTATGCTCTTGCGGGCCATCGCCACGGAGCAAAGCCGAAGTCCTGAGGAGCGAGGGTGTCTTCTGGGTAAGACCGATCCATGCCCCGGACGAAGATCGCGATCGTCGGTTGCGGAACCCTCACCACCGACACCATCCTGCCCCACCTCGAGCAACCCGACTTCCTCGAGTTCGGCGAGGTGGTGGCCCTCTGCGACTCCGTCCCCGGAAGGGCTCGCCGCGCCGGCGAGGTCTTCTCGATCGCGGCGACCTACGAGGACTACGAGGCGATGCTCTCGACCTCCGACGCGGAAGCCGTCCTCGTCATCACGCCCGCCGCCTCCCATGCCCACCTCGCCATCCGGGCGTTCGAAACCGGGCGGCACGTCTACCTCCAGAAGCCGATGGCGGTGACGGCCGCCGACGCGCTCGCCGTCCTCGAGGCCCGCGACCGGGCGAACAAGAAACTCGTCTGCGCCCCCGGCCAGGTGCTTTGGCCGCTCTACACGACGATCCGCGACCTTATCCGGAAGGGCGTCATCGGCAAGCCTTACCTCGCCGTCCCGACGATGCTCGGCTGGGGCAGCGCCAAGGTGGACTTCCCGTTCGAGCCGTACCACTTCTTCGGCCCCACCGGCGGACCGTTGCGCGACCACGGCGGCTACGGCATCCACGCCCTCACGACCATGCTCGGCCCGATCAAGCGGGTGACCGCCTTTGGTGCGGTCGCCACCCCCGAGCGAACCTGGCGCGACGAGCCCTTCGCCGTCGCCGGCCCGGACAACTTCGCCGTCCTCTTCGACTTCGGCGACGGCACCTTCGGCCTGATGCCGGACGCCTGGTCCGCCAGTTCGCCCGCCGCCGCGATGTTCCGCATCCATGGCCTCGAAGGCTCGATCGACGGGGACGCCGAATCGCAGAACTGGCTCAAGGTGCTGGTGAACGGTGCGACCGTCTACAACCGAGACGGAGACTGGCGCGTCCCGTTCGATCTGGCGGACGTGCCGTTCTTGCGCGACGAGCACTGGCGATGGGGCCACGTCCACGTCTACGGCGACATCTGCCACCTCGTCGAATGCATCCGGAACCACGAAACCCCCCGCGCCTCCGGCGAATGGGGCCTTCACAACGTCGAGGTGATCGAAGCGGTGTTCCGGGCGGTCGAGACGGGCGTCGTCCAGGACGTGCCGCCGGCCCGATTCACCGTATAGGCCGGCTCAGAACAGGATCACCGACCGGATGACGTTGCCCGTCTCCATCTCGTGGAACGCGTCCTCCACGTCGTCCAGCCCGATCGTGCGCGTCACCATGCCGTCCAGGTCCAACTTGCCCTCGAGGTAGAGCTGGGCCATCAGCGGGAAGTCGGACGACGGCAACGCGTCCCCGCAGTGGCACACGTTGAGTCCCGCCTTGTTCCAATAGACGCCCGTCGCCATGTCGCCGAGGTTGAGGGTCACCGAATCGGTCGCGGCGGGGAAGCCGATGGTGGTGGCGCGTCCTCCGTAGGCGAGCATCTTGATCGCCTGCTCGGTGCAGGCGGGAATCCCGGTCGCCTCGAACGCGAACTCGACGCCGCCGTCCCATCCGTCCTCCGTCAACCGCCGGACCTCGGCCACCGGGTCGACCTCGCGCGCGTTGACGGTGTCGGTCGCCCCGAACTTGCGCGCCCATTCCAGCTTCACCGAGTTGACGTCCACCGCGACGATCTGGCGCGCGTGTTGAAGCTTCGCGCCTTGGATCACGCTTAGGCCCACGCCGCCACAGCCGATCACCGCCACGCGAGAGCCGGCGAAGACGGGGGTCGTGTTCATCGTCGCGCCCACGCCGGTGATGACGCCGCACGCGATCAGGCACGCCTTGTCGAGCGGCATCGCCGCCGGCATCTTGATCGCCGCCTTCGCGTGGACCACCGTGTGCGTGGCGAACGTGCCGCAACGGAGGACTTGGGAGCAGAGGGCTCCGTCGCTTTTCCGTCGAATGCGCTGCTTCGGGCGAAGGGCCATGTAGCACCGGCGGGGATCGCCCCGTCGACACGCCGGACACTGCTCGCACGGCGCGCGATACGCCAGCACCACCGGGTCGCCGGGCGCGAGGTGCGTCACCCCTTCGCCCACCTCCTCGACGATCCCCGCCCCTTCGTGGCCAAGGACGATCGGGAAGGCCATTCCGTTGCCGTTCAGCATCTTGACCGTCAGATCGGTGTGGCAGACGCCGCTCGCGACGAGGCGCACCAGAACCTCGTTCGGGCCTGGAGATTCGACGGTGATCTCGCGGACAACGGCGGGGGTTCCCGGTTCTTCGAGAATGCAGGCGCGGCCTTCGACGGACATGCGCCAATGGTAGCAAGGCGGCGCCTCGGAAGGGAAGGGGGATCGCAACGGATCGGCGCTCCCGAACGTGACTCCCGGTATGGCTCGCTCCCGTTCGATGCTTCCGCACGTGGCCGCCGCCGCCTTCGGATTGGCGCTGGCGGCGATGGACTTTCGGACGCGGCCGGTCCAACCCGTCGCGGGAGCGCTCTTGATCGTCACGATGGCGTTTGGGGCGGTGTGGCCCCGGCGGGCGTGGCGATGGGCGCTGTGGATCGGCGGCGCCGTTCCGGCGCTTCACGTCGTGGCCCATGCCCTTGGTGTGAAGCCCGCCTATCCCGTTGAGCCCGGACCGATCGCCGCTTTCCTGGCCCTGATCCCCGCGTTCTTGGGCGCGTACCTTGGCGCGTTGCTCCGGCGCGCGTCCGGCCCGGACGGGCAGACGGTTTCGTCGTAAGATAGGCGCATGGTGCTCGTCGGCCTCGCCGCCCTCATCCTCGCCGCTCCGGACGCGACCGTCAAGCCCAACGACGCCCGGGTCCACTTGATCGGGCGTTTCGACAGGCGCGACCCGGCGCGACCAAGGTGTTCTTGGCCCGCCACCGGCATCGAGGTTAGGGTCAGGGGACAACGGCTCGAGGTGGACGTCACAGAGGACGGCGACGATCGCTACCAGGTCGAGGTGGACGGGCAACCGACCCAAGTGGCGCGCCTGAGCAAGGGCGACGGGACAATCGCGGTCGATCTCGCGTCGCCCAAGCGAGCGGTCACCGTGCGTCTCGTCAAGCGCACCGAGCCCTTCGTCGGCTCCACGGTGTTTCGCACCCTCCGCGTGTTCGGAGGAGGGTTCGGGAAGCCGACTCCGCCGAAAAACCGCGTCGAGTTCATCGGCGATTCGATCTCCTGCGGATTCGGGCTCGAGGGGGCGAACGAGCGAGAGCCGTTCTCGAACGAGACGGAGAACGCCTATCTGAGCTACGGCGCCCAGACGGCGCGCGCCGTCGGCGCGGAGGTCGCGGTCGTCGCCTGGTCGGGGCGTAAGCTCTGGCCGGACAATGGGATTCCCGAGATCTACGGCCTCAGCGTCCCCACGGACCCGGAGAGCGCCTACGACTTCAAGACGCCCGCCCCGGAAGCGGTCGTGATCAACCTCGGCACGAACGACTTTGGTCAAGCCAACCCCGAGGAAGGCTCGTGGACCCGAGCCTATGAGGAGTTCATCGCTCGTTTGCGGACTCGCTACCCGCGGGCGACGATCTACGCCGCCACCGGGAGCATGATGACGGACACCTGGCCCCCCAAGAACAAGGCCCTCTCGACGATCAAGGGCTACCTCGATCGAATGGTCGCGCGTCTGCGCGCGAAGGGCGATCGGCGGGTTCAGCGAATCGACTTCGAACCCCAACTGGCGTCCGATGGCTACGGCTCGGCCTGGCACCCAAACGCGGTGACGCACCACAAGATGGCGCTCAAAATGACCGCCGCTCTGCGCAAGGACCTGCCAAAGGTCTTCGGCGACGACCGCCCGCGCGACTCCGGCGGCGGTCACCCGGAATGAGGACTACGCCTCCGGCGGGTGAGGAAGCAGAGTAGGTTCGGCGCTCGGAGGCGTCACAATCGGTAGCGCATGCGTCGCGGAGGATTCGCCCAGCGTCTGAGCCTGACGGTGACCATCATCGTGGTCGCCATCCTCGTCGTCGCCTTCTTGGCCACCTACCGGCGAAGTCGCGCGGCGATCGAGCAACAGACGACCGAATCGGCGATCAAGGAGATTCAGGCGGCGGCGAGCCAACTCGACGACGCGATCCGGCGAGTCGCCACGATCCCTAGCGTCACGGCGGAGAAGCAGGCGGCGGATGGGCTCCTGCCCGAAGGCGACCTGCGCCGGTTTCTACGGCGGCGACTCGAGGACGCCCCAAGCTTGGTCTACGGGGTCTACATCGCGTTTGAAAAGCTCAAGTACACCGATGCCGATGCGATGCCTTGGTACGACCGGAAGAGTCTGCCCAACCCTCGGCGCGTCGACTACGACTACCATCAACCCAAGTGGTCCTGGTACCGCGACGCCAAGTACAAGGCGGGCCTGATTCAGGCTGGACGGCCGCTCGACGAGTTGCGCCAGCGGTTGTCGATCAGCGAACCCTACTTCGACGAAGGGGGCTCGAACGTCGGCATGGTCAGCTTCACCGTCCCAGTGCTCTCGGGTCGCCGGAAGGACTTCGTGGGCGTCGCCGGGGCCGATATCGAGTTGTCCGAGCTTCAGGCGTTCCTCCAAAAGCTGAAGTTGCGCGAAGGCCTCACCCTCAACGGGGAGCGCGCCTTCTTGCTCAGTCCGAAGGGAACGGTCATCACGTACCCCGATCCGAAGCGGATGGTCGGCAAGGGCCGCAAGGCGGCCGCCGCCAAAGACATCGAGCACGGGTCGGACATCCTGAAGGACAAGACGGGCTTTGCGTCGGACGGGGGATGGGTCTTCTTCGGCGGTCACCGGCTCTACTGGGCCACCAGCGCCTACACCGGCTGGCGGATCGTGCTCGAGGTCCCCAACTCGGAGGTCAACGGCCCGGCGCAGAGCCTCGCGCTGGACTTCGCGATCATCGCCCTGATCGCGATCCCGCTGACCGCGTGGCTCATCCGACTGACCGCCCGCAAGGCCGCGAGTCCGATCGTTCACCTGACCCAGGCGGCGAAGGACCTCGAGAGCGGCTCCTTCGAGCCGGGCCGCTTCACGTTCGAGGCGTCGAGGAGCGACGAGATCGGCCAACTGGCGCGCGCCTTCCGCACGATGGCTCACGAGGTCAAGAAGCGCGAGGAGTCCCTGGCCACGATCAACGAGGGGCTGGAGGACACGGTCCGGGCGCGCACCCGCGAACTGGCCGAGGCCGCCCTGAAGGCAGAGCAGGCCCAATCCCTTGCCGAGGAGGCGAACCAGACGAAGAGCGCCTTCCTCGCGAACATGAGCCACGAGCTTCGGACGCCGCTCAACGCCATCATCGGCTACAGCGAGATGCTCCTCGAAGAGGCCGAGGACCTTGGGCACGACGACTACTTGCCCGACCTCGAAAAGATTCGCAACGCCGGCAAGCACCTCCTCACCCTGATCAACGACATCCTGGACCTCTCCAAGATCGAGGCGGGCAAGGTCGAGCTGTTCCCCGAAGACTTCGACGTGCGCAAACTCGTCGATGAGATCAAGGGCACGATCCACCCCCTCGTCGAACGCAATCAGAACCGGCTCGACGTGGTGGTCGACGCCGAAGTGGGCACGATGCGCTCGGACCTTACTCGCGTCCGGCAGTGCCTCTTCAATCTCCTCTCGAACGCGAGCAAGTTCACCAACGAGGGCCTCGTGCGGCTCAAGGTCGGGCGCGCCATGTACGACGACGTGCCGATGATCTACTTCCGGGTGATCGACAGCGGCATCGGCATGACGCCCGAGCAACTCGCCAAGCTCTTCCAGCCTTTCCAGCAAGCCGACTCCTCGACGACGCGCAAGTACGGAGGCACCGGACTGGGCCTGACGATCACCAAGCGCTTTATCGAGATGATGGGAGGGCGCATCGAGGTCGAGAGCGAACCCGGCAAGGGCTCGGCTTTCACGATGACGATTCCGGAAAACCTCGACGATGCGGGCCGGCTGGCCACCGTCGCCGAGCTGCCCGCCGCCGCCCCGTCGGGGCCCAACACCGTGCTGGTGATCGACGACGATCCGGTGGCGCGAGAATTGCTGGCCCGCCTTCTCACCCGCGAAGGATTCTCGGTGGCGCTCGCCGGAGACGGCGAGGAAGGCCTGCGCATGGCCGCCCAGCTTCGTCCGCAGGTCATCACCCTCGACGTGATGATGCCCAAGATGGACGGCTGGTCGGTCCTGTCCCACCTCAAAGCCGACCCCGAACTTGCGGCGATCCCGGTGGTGATGATCACGATGGTGGACGAGAAGAAGCTCGCCCTCTCCCGTGGCGCAACGGACTATCTGACCAAACCGATCGACCGCGATCGCCTCGCTCAGACGCTGGCGCGGTTCCGGAAGACGAGCGACGACACCTGCCTCGTCCTCGTCGTGGACGACGATCACGCCACCCGCGAGGTGATGCGGCGCACCCTGGAAAAGGAAGGTTGGAAGGTGGTCGAGGCGGAGAACGGCCGGCAAGCGCTCGCCAAACTCGTCGCCTACGAACCCTCGCTGATCCTGCTGGACCTGATGATGCCCGAACTGGACGGGTTTGGGGTCGTGGCGGAACTGCGCAAGAACGAGCGCTGGCGCGACATCCCCGTGGTGGTCGTGACCGCCAAGGACCTGACCCCGCAAGATCGCCAGAAGCTCGCCGGGCGAGTTCAGAGCATCGTCTACAAAGCCGATATCCACATCGAAGACCTGCCGAACGCCCTGCGAGAGGCCATGTCCGAACCTCCGACGTAAGCCATGGAGCCGCTTTCCCTGTGTCTGCTCGCCCTTACGCTCGCCCTGAACGGCGTCTTGGCGAGTCGTGACGGAGCGGCGACGGCGCCGATCGCCAAGGTGGAGCCGGTCTTCGCGCCGGTGCCCCGAGTGGACGCCCTCGGCGGCGTTCGCCGTGCGCTCAAGGAGTTCGAAATCGAGGACGGGCCGTTTCGAGGGGCGATCCGCGCGACGCCGCGAGGAGGGCTCAACTGGTACTTTGCCAATCAGGCGCTCATCCAGTTGGTGGACCAGGTGCCGGACGTGGCGAAAGCCCACTTGGACGCGTACCTCCGAAACCTCGGCGACTACGGCGGCGCCAAGAGCATCGTCCCCGACTACACCGACCATACGCACGTGTGGCCCGTCCACCCGGACAGCCACGACGCCTACGCCGGGAGCGTTCTCGAGTTGGCCGCCGCCTACGTACGGGTTTCCAGGGACGACGCCTGGTTCGAGGACAATCGGGAGAAACTCGTCCAGATCGCGCGCCACAACATCGTCGACCAGATTCGATCCGAACCCGTGGCGGGCTTGGTGCGGGTTTATCAGAAGGGCTCCACCCACCTGACGACCGCGCGTCCCCTCCGCGAAACCGGGTACCTGATGGACAACTGCGAGGCCTACGCCGGCCTCCGAGACCTGAGCGCTCTCCTCCTCGCCAAGGGCCACCGGGAGGAAGGGGACGCCTTCGCCGCCGCGGCCGCGCGCATCGCGAAGGGCATCGACGCCCTCTATTCGGCGGAGACCGGCGCCTATCGGTGGGCCGACGAATCGCCCCCGCGCCCCGGCGACGCCTGGTACCCCGACCTGATGTGCCAGGTGTTCCCCGACCTCTTCGGCGTACCCGTCACCGATGCCGAGGCGCGCGCCAAGGCCGCTTGGGCGTACGTCCAGACCCTCCAACCGGAGTGGTACACGATCAACGACGAGGATCACCCCCAACTGATCCTGGGCTACTACTCGCTCCTTCGGCGGCAGGACCCGCACATGGCGGCGTGGTCGCTGGAGAACTGGCTGGGACGGCCCCAGAAGCCGGGGATGCCCTTCAGCTTCAGCAACGTCGCCGACCTGGGTTGGGCCAGCGCCATCCAGCGTCTGTTGAACCAGGGCCGATAGGGCAGGAACCCACCCGCCGATCGCCGAATCCTCGTCCTGAGGATGCGATCCCCCACGACCGAGGCTCCCCGCACGACCGAGCGGTTTCGGCCCGTTCGCGCGCGGGCGGTGCTCGTCGGATTGCTCATGTGCGTCCCGGCGGCCTATATCACCGCCAGCCAGATGGTCTCCGCGATCTTCTCGCTCATGACCGCCTCGATCAGCATCCAGTTGTTCCTGGTGATCGTGAACCAGCCGTTGCGGCGGTTCGCCCCCAAACTCGCCCTGAGTCAGACCGATCTCATCGTGATCTTCGGCATGGTCGCGGTGGCCTGTGCCGCGAGCGGCGAATGGATGCACGTCACGCAGGGGCCGATCCATGGGCTCGCTCTCTTCAGCGACAACAACGCCACGATCAAGGACTACCTGATCAAGTACATGCCGGATTGGCTCGTGGTCACCGACCGCAAGCAAGTCGTGGACATCCTGGGCGGGGGCCACGACTTCTGGTACGTCGTCGGCAAGCTCCCGTTGTACATGCCGCGGTACCTGGCCTGGGGCGCCCTCTGGGCGTGCCTGTGCGGCGCGCTGCTCTTCATCAACTGCCTGATGCGCGACGCGTGGTGTCGGCGCGAGCGCCTCGCGTTCCCCCTCATCCAACTTCCCGTGGCGATGAGCGAAAACGGGGGCGCGGGCGCCATGTTTCGGAGCCGGGAGATGTGGATCGCCTTCGCGATCATGTTCGGCATCGACATGCTGAACGGCTTCAATTACCTCTACCCGAACCTGCCCGCGATCCCGGTAAAGCAGTACGTCGACGTCCAAACCTTCTTCACCGAGCCGCCGCTGAGCCAGATGGGCACGATGCCGATCGCCCTCTACCCGTTCATGGCGGCGGTCGGGCTGTTCATGCCGAGCGACCTTCTCCTGAGTTTGGTCGTGTTCTATCTGATGCGGAAGGTGCTGCACGTCGCGGTGGCCAGCCAAGGCATCCCGCAGGGCATGTTCTCCGGCACCGCCATCTCACCGGGTCCCCCTTATTTCGACGAGCAGACGTGGGGAGGGGTCTTCGCGATGTTCGTCGGTGCGGTCTGGGTCAGCCGGCACTATCTCAAGGAGGTGTGGGGGGCGATCCGCAACGGCCGGCGCGAGGAGGACGGCGGCGTGTCCCATCGGTTCGCGTTCGGCGGCCTGATCCTGTGTACGGCCGGCCTTGTCTGGTTCGGCACGTTGGGCGATCTTTCGATCGCCTACATGATCCCCTACGTCCTGGTGTTCCTCATCTTCAGCGTCGTCCTCACCCGGATTCGCGCCCAACTCGGGCCTCCGACCCACGAGTTCGCGTTCTTCGGGCCGAACTCGGTGATGACCCGTTTCCTCGGCACGAACTGGATCACCGACAAGCAGAGCGTCTTCATGGGCCAGGCGATGATCTGGTTGAACCGGATTCACCGCAACCACATGATGCCCTACCAACTCGAGGCAATGAAGATGGGCCAGGGCGAGAAGGTCAGCCAGCGTCCGATCTTCTGGCTCATCGTCGCCGCGACGATCCTCGGTTTCATGTTCGGGATGTTCTTCCGTCACGGCCTGATCTACCGGATCGGCGACGCGTACTACTGGGGCGACGGCGAGGTTTACGTTCGGAACATCATCAACAATCGAACCGGGCCCGACGTGACCGGCATCACGATGACGATCGTCGGGTTCATCGTCGTGGTGGCGATGGACACGATCCGCTACCGGTTCCCGGCTTTTCCTCTTCACCCCGCCGGGTACGTCTTGAGCCTCAATTACGGCGTAGACTACTATTGGTTCGGTCTGTTGGTGGCGTTGATGGTGAAGAACTTCGTGCAACGGTACTACGGGCTGAGAGGCTACGATCGGTTGCGCAACGTAGCCCTGGGCATTTTGCTCGGGGAGTACGCGGCGGAGACGATCTGGGTGATGATGTCCCTGATCACGCATCAGAGCACGTACACCATCAGCTTCAACGACCGCTCGCTCGGCATGCAGTAACCCCGTGATCGCCAACCCCACCCCCACGCGGCAGCCCATTGGTTGGGTGTCGATGTTCCTGATGCTCGGCCTGCTCTTGGCCACGAACCTGTGGGCGTACTTCCAGCCGTTGACGGAGGAGGAGCAGGTCAAGCGAGCGGTCGCCAAGTTCCACGTCGCGCGTCGACTCGAAAACCTGGGCGACGCCCGCGCTCTGGTCGGGGAAACCCGTTCGCGAGGCGGCTCGCGTCGTCCGAGCGAAAACTACGTTCGCGAGTTGGACGGCATTGCGGAGCGCGTCCGCCCGTACCGGGCGACCGACCCGGAGGCCGCCGCCTTGCGGATCATGGTCCGAGTCGAGCAGGGCGCCGTGCCCGACCCTGAAGACCTCAAGGGCCTGGCGCGGGACAACGACCCTTACCACCTCGCCCTCCGCCGCATCTATACGAGCGAGGCCCTTTCGCCCAAGGAGTTGCCCGCCCTGTTCAAGGAGATACGGGGGGACGGCGTTCTCGAGGAGACGGCTCGGGACCACGCCCGCGCCAAGGCGGGGATCGTGTTGCCGCAGGCGACCCCGGCCGTCCGCGAACGGTTTGCCACCCTCGGCGTCCTCGCCGCCGGCTGCGTCGCCGGCGCGCTCCTACTCTGGGGCCTCTACTTTTCCCGCCGCGCGAAGGGCCTCTGGCGGCCGCGCGGCTTGGCGACGGGACCGATCTCGGCGTACGCCGCCGACGCCCTGGCCGCACGATCCGCGCAGTTGTTCGGTCTGTTCCTGGGCTCGAGCGTCTTGGCGACCCTTCTGACCGTCACGGTGGCGAAGAGCGGGGATAAATCGCCGATCTGGGTCGAGGCCCTGACCGTCGTCGGCCTCCTCGCCGCGATTCCTCTGCTTTTCCGCACGCGCGTGTTCGGGTTCGCGGTGTCGCTTCGGTCCGTCGGCCTTCGGATGGACGAGTTTGGACGAGACGCGGTGTGGGGGGCGGCGGGCGCCCTCGCGAACGTCCCGATCATCTTGCTCGTCGCCGCGGCGTCGCAGACCCTGTTCCGTTCCTTGCCCGAGCCGACCCATCCGCTGACCGAGGAGTTGGCGGTCGGCGCCGACGGCTGGCGGTTCGTCGTGCTCTTGGCCCAGGCGGTGATCCTTGCCCCGATCTTGGAAGAGTTGGTGTTTCGTGGCACGTTCTTCCCGGCGCTCGCCCGCGTCTTCCGCAGCGTTCCGTCGGGCATCCTGCTCTCCAGTTTCCTGTTCGCGGCGATCCACCCGCAGGGAGTGGCCGGGTGGCCCCCCTTGTTCGTGGTGGGGGCGATGGCGGCCATGCTGAGCCACCAGCGCGGCTCGCTCGTTCCCGCCATCGCGATGCACGCCGTCCATAACCTCGCGGTGATGCTGGCGAGTTTCCTGCTCTTCTAGGGCGGCCGCGAACACGGGAGGAACGTCATCGAGCACGGTGTATTTGCGCGGTATCGCGGGCCGAGGGCAAACCGAAGATCGAGAGAAGTCGTCCTATAGATGTGCGGACCGGACGGTCCTCCCGGTCTTTTGGTGCGTTCGGTGGAACCCGGCCCGACGCTCCCCCGTAGTCCGTCGGGCACGCGGTCGCGGCAGGAGTTTCGCGTCGGGCGCCGAACCGTTGGTCACTCGGAGCGATCCGAGCCGCTCGCCATGGAGCAAGAATCAGGCTTACCCAGCTACTTCAGCCGGCTCACGCAGGCCCCCCTGCTGACGCCGGAAGAGGAGGTGACGCTCACCAAGGCGGTCCGAAGCGGCGACCGCGAGGCGCGCCAGCGTCTGATCGAGTGCAACATGCGGCTGGTGATCAACGTGGCGAAGTCCTACCGCAATCGGTCGGTGCCGCTCGAAGATCTGATCCAGGAGGGCGCCATCGGCCTGATGCAGGCGGCCGAGCGATTCGATCCCGACAAGGGCTACCGATTCTCGACCTACGCGACGCACTGGATTCGCCAGGCGATCGGACGCGCGATCGACAACAAGTCGAAGGCCATTCGGGTGCCCGCTCACGTGTCGCAGTGCATCCGTCGGGTCGAACGGGAGCGCGCTCGCCTGGTCTCCGAACTGGGAAGCGAACCCACCGCCGAGCAACTCGCCCAGGCGACCGGCCTTTCCACCAAGAAGCTCGCCGCCCTCATGCAGACCTCGCAGGAGGTCCTCAGCCTCGACATGGCGGTCGGCGACAGCGGCAATACCACGCTCGGCGGCCTGATCCGGGACGAGTCGCACGAGGATCCCGAAGAAGCGATGCTGACCGCCGAGGTCATGGACGAACTGCGACGGATCATGAACCAGCTGAACGATCGCGAGCAGAAGGTCATGCGCTCCCGGTTCCATCTCGACACGACCTCGGACGATCCCGAGCGGGACATCGCCAAGGAAATGTCCCTGTCGCGCGAAAGGGTGCGGCAGATCGAACTCCAGGCGATCAAGAAGTTGCGCGCCCTGGCCGCTCGACGACGCATCCGCGATATTCTCGGCTAGGGCGCTAGCGCGGCGGCGGCGTCCCGCCTCCTCGCCGAACCGGCGCTCCGGCCACTTGGACCACGTCGACGTTGCCCCGGAACCGGCCGTCGAGGAACATCTTCTTTCGCTCCTCCACCATCGCGAGCACGCCGGCGGGCAGTTGCGCGTAGGCGACTCCGCGAGTCGCGCCGACGGGCGGCGCCTTGTCGGTCAGGCTCTGGTCCAGGGCTACCGCCTCGCTGAACTGAAACGTGAAACGCAGTCGTCGGTTCACGCTCGGACGGAACAGGTCGTACTCGCCCGTGGGCGCGCCGAACAGGTTGAGGTCGGGCTTCTCCTTCTTCGCAAGCATCATCGCGAGTTGATCGGCGGAGAGCGTTCGACTCGCGCCCGTCTTCGAGTTCGTTGCTACGATCGAAGCTTGCTCGTCCACTCGGCAGGTGAGGAACCCGGTTCGGGGAACGCCCGTCGGCAGCAGTTCGGTCGGTTCGATCATAAAGCCGCCGATCGGTCCGTCGCCTTGTCCCTGAAACCGCAAGTCCGACATGAATCCCGCGCGGAAAACCATCCGGTGGAGGGCCTGTGCCTGCGCTCCGCTCAGGTTGCCGAGAGCGAGAGGCTGGCCCGCAAAAAGGGCGTTGCGCTGGGGGGTGCCGGAGTTGGCGTAGAAGCGCAGCATCTCCCGCCGAGGCGCCAGGCCCTTGATCGTATCGGCGTCCGCGATGGAGTTCGCAAGCAAGGAGAAGTAGGCGCCGTCGATGCCCTCCATCGCCAAGGGCGTCGCCTGGGCGCGGGCGTAGTTCGCGATGTCGTCGAGGCCCAGCCGGGCTTGGGCGATCCCGCGTCGCAGCGTCTGTCCGAGCGTCGCTCGGTCCACGCGCATCGCCCGGTGTTCGGTGGGGAAGCGCGGCGAGATCGTGATCCACCCGTCGTTCTGGCGAACCTGGACCGCGTTGGAACCGCCCAGAGACAGCACCGAGGCGGCGGTCGGCTCGCCCGTCAGGAACGTCCGCGCCGTGTACTCGATCAACGAATCGGGGAAGCAAGCGATCAGGTTGGCGCCCTGGCCGACGATCGCCCGCGTCAGGCCCTCTCCCGCGATGAACGAAAGCGGGTCGTGGGTCTCCGGGTTGGCCAACCGTTGGGCCCACTCCTTGGTGACGTTGGCGGGCTCCGCGGATTCGCCGAAAGGCATCGCCTCGCCGCCGACGCTCAGCACGCGGACGGTTCGCACCATCCCGCCGTCCTCCGACTGGAAGGAACCTCCGCTCGTCCGATTGGCCGACCGCAGCAACTCGGCGAACTCCTTCGCAAGGGCGCCTGCCGGAACCTTGGCCGCAGGGTCCTTCAACTTGAGGGCGACCGGATCGGTCGGCGGCTCGATCGAAAGGACGGTGTTACCGGTGGCCGCCTCGACTCCCTGCTCGTCGGTCACCCGGAACTGGACGAACAGGAAGGGCTGGTTCGCTTCGCGGTGAACGATCAGCAACGCCTTTCCGAGACGTTGCACGGGCCGAGAGCGAAGGTCCACCAGGCCGGGCATCCGAACCGCGAACTGCTGGTTGGGGTCGCCGGTCGGCGTTCCCGAGTCGCGCACCGCTTGGGCGATCCGGTTGTGATCGGTTACGAATTCGGCCAGGGCCGCCTGCGCTTGGGCGGGCATCCGAATCTGGGTCTGCGTGGCGTTCGACGACCAGACGGCGCGCTCGCCCGGCTCGATTTTGGCGAGTTCGGCACTGCCGACGGCCAGCAAGAGCCGGTACATCGTGCGGTCGGCGGGCATGGTCGCCCCCGGCGACGGTCGCGACGAAACCGCGTTGACGAACACCGATCCGCCCGCCCGCGAACCCTCGCGCATCTGCCGTTGCAGGTCTTCTTGGACGCGTTGCGCGTCGGCGATCAGCCGCTTGATCGTGGCGTCGTCCATCCGCCCGTCGCCCATCGACTTGGTGCGCTCCTCGAGGGCGCTCTGGATCGTCTTGGCGCGGACCTCCCGCATCGCGGCGACCTGGTTGCGCTCCAACTCGGCTCCCAACACCAACCGGTAGCCGTTCGCCGTCTTCTCCCACTCCGCGCCGACGGCGACCGCCAGCCTCGCGAGCACGTCCGAGGCGGGCGCGTCGTCGATCTCGAGAAGCACGACCTCCCCCCGCAGGCGCGGAATCGCGTCGAGAGATTGCCCCGTCTTGGCGGCAAGCGCGTTGAGGGCCTGAGCGAGCGTGGTGGTGCCGGTGTGAAGGGTGACGCGCGCGGCGTCCTGCGAGAGGGCGCCCCCCGCGAGCGCCCCGACGAGCGTAGGGCCAAGGCAAATGCGGATGAGGAGCGAGCGCATGGTGTGTCCGAACAAATAGTGTACGGTTACGAACCGTCTCTATGGTTCCTGACGTTCCGCAGGCGATCGCGTGTCGTCGCGGACGTTGGCGAGGCACAAGCATGGATTTGCCGCCGACCGCGATTCGCGGTACCTTGGTATCGCCGATTCGTCGGAATTTCGCGGGTCTCGCCATGTTGTGCCGGATTGGGATCGTCGTGGTTCTGCTGTCGCTCGCGTTGGGCGCCGTGGCCCAGCGCGTCGTCACCGGCCGAACCGACCATCGTCTCCAGCGCGCCTTCGCCGATCTGGGAAAGGGGCTGACGTCGGTGGGCCGCATTGACTTTGCTCCCCTCGACCGGGACCTGCTCGAGGGTCTGCGCGGGTTCCGAGTCGGCGTCTCCTACGACCGAAAGTCAGCCGCCGGGGTGATGCCCGCGCGCATCGCCCTGGCCGCCCTCGAACCCTCGCGCAAAATCGGCGACTCGACCAAAGACCGGCTGCCATGGGCCGACATCGCCGACGGTCGGGCCGGCTTGGCGTACCGGCTGGGCAAGGCGCACGGGCTCGAGTGGTTCGCTTGGTCACAACCCTTTGAGGCGGTCTGGATTCAGGACCTCCTCAGCGCCAAAGGCGGACAGGACCCTACCTCCGTCCTGATCGATGGGCTGGCGATGGGCGACGAGGTCGCCGCCGAGTGCGCCAAGATGCTGGACGGACGCGAGGACTCGGTGGCCCGGCTCGAACGGCGTATCGTGGAGAGGAAGCCCGAGGACGATCCGGCGCCGTTTTTGCGCGGACTTGGCCGTTTGCCGTCGCACGAGGCCACCACCGTTCTGGCCCGTTTCTTCGATCAGGGTGGCGCGATGCGGCAACTGGCGGGCGAAGCCCTGGTGAAGCCGCTCCTGCGGCCCGCCGCAAAAGCCCAGTACCTCGAGTTGCTTCGCGAGCCGCGCTATGTCGAGGAGATCGTGCCTCACCTGCAAGAGTGGGGGTGGTTCGATGCTCTCCCGATCGTCCGTGACCTCGTCGCCAAGCCGCCTTCGCCGAGGGCCTGGTTCGCTAGCCTGCCCGTGAAGCGGGCGCTCGAGGATCGGCCGCTCGACCCCGCCCTCGTCGTCTCGTACCGGAGGCTCGATGCCGCCGACGGCGACGCGGCGATGTCCGATGCCCAAGTGGCGTACGAGGTCCGTGTGGTGCTCGCCTCGACCGACCGGGAGGCGGCTCTGTTCTACGGTCTTCAGCTTGCGTCGCGGCCCGAAGCCGAAACCTCCGTGCGAACACGGCTCGCCGGGTTCGAGATTCTTCGCGGTCTTCCCCGACCCTCGGTCGAGGACATCCTCGCGAGATTCCTCTCGATCGCCAAGTCGGAAGGGGAGCGAAGGCCTTGGGCCGACCTGCTGGCTCGTCTGGCGGCGACCGGAGAGGTCGGCGAGACGGCCCCGGGATAGGCCACAATCCGCATCATGCCCCAAGCCGCCGCGAGGCCAGCCCGATGACGACCGGCACGGTCGGCGTCGTGGGTCTGGGACTGATTGGCGGCTCCGTCGCCGCCGGTCTGAAGCGAGCCGGGCATCCGGTGTGGGGCTTCGACACGGACGACGCGGCGATGCGCGAGGCGCTCCGACGCGGTTACCTTGATCAAGTCGTCCCACGGCCCTCCGACTTGGGCGCGTGCGACGTGGTCGTGGTCGCCGTCCCACCCACCAAGACGATCGAGGCTCTCGCCCGCCTCGAGGGAGCGCCGACAATTCTCACCGATTGCACGAGCGTCAAGGTGCCCGTGACCGATTGGGTCCGCGCGAGCGTGGTGGACGGCGTTCGCACTCGCTTCGTAGGCGGGCATCCGATGGCCGGCCTGGAGAACGGCGGCATCGCCCACGCCCGGCCCGACTTGTTCGAAGGCGCGCCTTGGATCCTCACGCCCCTTGAGACGACCGACCCCCGCGCCGTCGACGCCGTCGCCGCCCTGGTGCAGTCGCTTGGCGCGCACCCGGTCACGATGAGCCCGGAAACCCACGACGCGCACGTCGCCCTGCTAAGCCATCTGCCCCACGTTCTGGCGGCGTTGCTCGTCACCGAGGCGCGGACCCTCGACGACTCTTCCGTCGGCGGCGGGTCTTGGCGCGACCTCACCCGGGTGGGCGGCGCCGAACCGGAGTTGTGGACCCAGATTCTTGAACTGAACGCGAGGGAGGTCCTTCTCCGGCTCGACCGCGCGCTGGACCGCCTGCTCGACTTCCGCAACGCGCTCGGTCGCAACGACTTTGAGGCGATTCGGCGTTGGTTTGTCGAGGCGCGAGAAGCGAAGGAGTCGGCGCGATGCGACTGAGCTTCGGTCGGGTAGCGACGCTCGCGGGCACGTATCGCCCCCCGTCCGACAAATCGTTGACCCACCGCGCGCTCCTACTCGCGGCGATCGCGGACGGTCCCTCGCGAATCCGACGCCCCCTCCTCGCCGAAGACACGCGGGCCACCCTTCGTTGCCTCATGGCGATGGGGCTGAGCACGGAGGCAACCGAAGACGGACTTCGCCTCACGCCCGCCCAAGAGTGGAGCCAACCCTCCGAACCCCTGGACTGCGGCAACTCGGGCACCACCATGCGCCTCCTGAGCGGTCTGATCGCCTCTCGTCCCGTCGAGGCGACGTTGGTCGGCGACGCCTCGCTGTCCCGGAGGCCGATGCGCCGCATCGCCGAACCCCTTCGATTGATGGGCGCCACCGTCGAAGGCGATGCGCCGCCGTTGCTGGTGCGAGGCGCCGACCTGAAAGGCATCGCCTACCGGACCCCGGTCCCGAGCGCGCAGATCAAGAGTTGCGTCCTTCTCGCCGGGCTAAGGGCGAGCGGTACGACCTCGGTGGCCGAGGAGACCCTGAGCCGGGACCACACCGAGAATATGCTAGCGGCGATGGGCGTGCCGGTCGAGCGGGTCGTGGAGCCGAACGGGACCCATACCACCGTGGTTCGGGCGGCGCGACCCGTCGGTTTCGAGTTTTCGGTTCCGGCGGACGTTTCGAGCGGAGCCTTCTTCCTCGTCGCGGCGGCGTTGTTGCCAGATTCCCGGTTGTTGTGTTCCGAGGTCGGCGTCAATCCGACGCGAACGGGCATCCTCGACGTGTTCGCCCAGTGCGGCATCGGCGCGGATCTGGAAAACGGCCATGTCCAGATGGGGGAGCCGATCGCCGATATCCGGGTGACGCCGTGCCCGACCCCAAGACCGTTCACCGTCTCCGGGGCGCTCGTGCCGAGACTGATCGACGAGATTCCGGTGCTGGCCGTCCTGGCGACACAGTGCGACGGCGTCAGCATGGTGCGGGACGCGCGCGAACTGCGAGTGAAAGAGAGCGACCGGATCGACCTCGTCGCCCGCAACCTGCGCGCGATGGGCGCGACCGTCGAAACGTTCGACGATGGCCTGGCGATCTCAGGGCCGACCAAGCTGCGAGGAACGGTCGTCGAGACCGAAGGCGACCATCGTATAGGCATGGCGTTCGCCGTCGCCGGACTGATCGCCGACGGCGAAACCGTGATCGAAGGCGCCGAGGCGATCGCCACCAGTTTCCCGACCTTCGCCGAAGACCTTTGGGATCTCACCTATGTCTGAGTTGGTCATCGCCATCGACGGCCCCGCCGGAGCCGGCAAGAGCACCGTCTCCAAACTGGTTGCCCAGCGCCTTCGGCTGTCCTTCCTCGACACGGGCGCCATGTACCGGGCGATCGCCCTCAAGGCTCGGCGGGCCGGGCTGACCCCCGCCGACGGTGAACGCGCCGCCGAACTCGGCGAGCGCACGGAGATCGCCTTCGGGGTCGGCGATCCGCAACCCGTTTACCTCGACGGTGAGGAGGTGACCACCCAGATTCGGGTCCCGGAGATCGGCGAGTTCGCCAGCGCTCTCAGCGTGCATCCGCCCGTGCGCCGCTTGCTCCAAAAGCGTCAGCGTGAGATTGTCGCCCGGGGCGGAGTCGTCTTGGAAGGGAGGGACACGACGACGGTGGTCGCCCCGCACGCCCAGGTTCGGGTCTTCTTGACCGCGAGCCTTGAGGAGCGCGCCCGCCGACGCTGCGCCGAACTTCAAGCCAAGGGCCAGGACGCCTCGTTCGAGGGGGTGTTGCGCGAGATCGAGGAGCGAGACCGCCGGGATTCGACCCGCGAGGACAGCCCGCTGGTTCATGCACCGGACGTGACCGAGCTGGTGACGGACGGGCTGAGCATCGACGAGGTCGTCGACCGGGTCATCGCACTCGTCCCCCCGAAAACTCGGTAGCCTAGCGTCCGATGGGCGCTTTCAACGGACCTCGCGATTGGGGTCGTCTCCTGACCGCCATGCTGACCCCGTTCCGCGAGGATGGGTCGGTCAACCACGACGAGGCCGCGCGCCTTGCCGCCTGGCTGGTCGATGAGCAGCAAAACGACGGCCTCGTCGTGTCCGGCACGACCGGCGAGTCGCCGACCCTCTCCGAATCGGAGAAGCTGGACCTGTTGTCGACGGTCCTCGAGGCGGTTGGCGATCGCGCGGCGGTCGTCTTCGGCGCGGGCACGTACAACACCGAGGAGTCGGTGCGCCTGGCGAAGGCGGGCGAGAAACGAGGGGCGCACGGGATCATGCTCGTCAACCCGTACTATTCCCGCCCCGGGCAGGAAGGGCTGTACGCGCACTACTCTACGATCGCATGCGAGGTCGGCGTGCCCGTCATGCTCTACAACATCCAGGGCCGCACCGCCATCAACCTCGAAACCCCAACGCTGCTACGTCTGGCCCAGATTCCGAACATCGTTGCGGTGAAGGAGGCGAGCGGCAACATCGGGCAGATCGGCGAGGTGTGCGCCGCCGTTCCGAACGGCTTCCGGGTGTACTCGGGCGACGACGCGATGACCCTGCCCCTCTTGGCGCTCGGCGGTTACGGCCTGGTGAGCGTGGCGGCCCACGTCGTCGGCCGAGAGTTCCAGGCGATGATCCGCGCCTTCCCGTCCAATTGGCCGAAAGCGTTGACCCTCCATCGATCGCTCCTTCCGGTAGTGCGCGCGCTGTTCGCCTACCCGAGTCCGGTTCCCGTCAAGTACGCGACGAGCTTGTTCGGCTTCGACTGTGCCCGCGTCCGCCTCCCCTTGGTCGAAGCCCCCGAAACCGACAGGCGAGCCGTAGAGACGGCTCTGGCGGCCCTTTTCCCTGCCCTGACCCACGCTCGCTAGGACCACCGGCGCCCGACGCGAGGCTCCCCAATTCGTCCGGCATCACGAGCCGGGACCCCTCCAGTTCCGGCCTGGCGCGCCAAAGATCGAAGTGCAACCTCAGGGACGGCGACCATGTGGAACCTCATTTCCATGCTGGGCGCGATCCCGGAAGGCACGACGCCGACGGTACGACCGGGCGCGAGGGGCTTCGATCAAGCCCTCGCCCTCGTCCTCGCGGAGTGGCCGACCGAGACCGTAAGCCCCGAGGGGCAAGAGGTCGCGAGCCAGGAGCCGAAGTCTCCCTCGCAAGAACCGGACTTTGCCCCCGACGAGGCGAGCGACGCGAACGCGACGCCCGCGCCGGTCCTCGTCGTGCCGGAGACCCTCCCGTCGGCCACCATGGTTCTCGCGAACCTCCCGGTGATGGCCCTCAAGGGCGAGCCGGCGGCGACGACCTCCTTCGATCCGGTCGACTCCACGACGCTCCGGACGCCCACGGTGGCCGAGACGGCCGCCTCAAAGCCCGTCGTTTCCTCCTCGACCAGGCTTTTGGGCCAGACCGAAGTTTCCGCCGAAGGGCCGCCGCCCGAGGCGCCTGCCGCCGCCCTCGATGGGCCGACCGAGGACATTCCAGCGGACGTGCATGTGGCCGACTCGGGACAGGAAGCGCCCGCGCCGAACACCACCGCCGCGCGGGACGAAGCGACGATTCTTGGACGCGCCGATTTGAGTTCGCCGACGCGCCCGCCCGCCCCCAACGCGCCGACCGAGCCTGGGACCGAAAAGAGCGGGTCTCCGGCCGACATCGATGGCGTGCGGCCGATCGCCGATTCGGCGAAGGTGGAGTCGCCAAAGCCTTCGCCCACCGCGAAATCGGGATCGGACGCGGACGCGCCTTCCGCCCCGACGCCGAGCCAGATCGCGAAGGCGGTTCGCCCGACCCAGGCGGTCGTCCACGAGGACCCTCTGGTCGCACGCGATGCCGAGGTGCTGAGCCGCCTCGAAGTGGAGAAGGAGACGGACGCACCGGAGACGACCGGGGGCTCGGGCGAGGCCAAGACGGGGAACGGCGTCCCTCCGACCACCGTGGGCCAGGCCCGTCCGGCGAGTTCGCAAGGCGATGCCCCGCGAGACCATCGCGAAGCGCCGACCAGGGAAGGCGTCGCTCAGATACGAGAGCGAATCGAGGAGATGACCTTGCGGCGACCTCAGCGCATGACGATTCGCCTCAACCCCGATTCGCTTGGCGAGATCACCCTGACGCTGAAGCAGGTTGGGTCGTCGCTCGTGGCCGATTTCGCCGCCACCGATGGCCGGATGCGCCACGCCCTCGTCGAGCATCGCCAAGCGCTCGCCGCCTCGCTCGAACTCAAGCAGATTCAACTCCAGGACTTCCGCGTCGCCGAGGCCCGACCGAGCCACGACGCCGCGTCCAACCTCGCCGATCGGCGGTCGCCGCGACAGGACGCGAGCGACCCGCGACCCACCTTCGCGCCCATGCGAGGATCGGAGCCCGAGGTCCTCGCGACCACGCCCGGCCGAACCTGGGCGCCGACGGGACTCGACCTCTGGATCTAGAGGAACCATGATCAACCCGACCACCTTCAACCCCTACAGCCCGACCGGACAGACGAGTGCGGCGCCCCAGCAGGACATGGACATGAACATGTTCCTGCGGCTGCTGACCGTTCAGATGTCCACCCAGAACCCGCTCGAGCCGATGAACGACCGGGACTTCTTCGCTCAGATGGCCCAGCTCGGCACCGTCCAGGGCCTCGACAACATCAAGAAATCCATGGAGCTCGCCCAGGCGGGGGGCCTCATTGGAAAGACCATCACCGCCACCCGGCCGATGACCGAATCGAGTTCCGGGGTGACCGACACCGTGACGGGCGTCGTTCGTTCCGTCGCCTCGCGAAACGGCGAGTACTGGCTGACCCTCGAGCAAGAAGGCGGCACGACCGTCCAGGTCCGGCTCGAGAACGTCCGCGAGGTCACCGCCGGCCCCGCGACCTACTGAACCGGAGACGCCATGAACCCCGTGCAAAACGTCCGCATCGCCGAACTCCTGCAGAACCGCCCTTCGACCACGGTCGGAAGGACGAGCCCGCAAGTGGGACGCGAGGAGTTCTCCCGTCTCTTCGAGGATCGCCTCAAGATCAGCGGCCACGCCCAGACCCGCCTCGACAGCCGGAACATCGAACTCGGCAAACCGGAGTGGGAGCGCGTGTTGGCCGGGGTGGACAAAGCCGCCGCGAAGGGCTCGAAGGAGTCCCTCGTTTTGGTGGACGACGTGGCCCTCGTGGTCAGCGTCAAGAACCGCACGGTCATCACCGCCGTGGACCGGGCGAACCTCAAGGACAACGTCTTCACGAACATCGACAGCGCGGTGGTGGTGTAACCCCGAGCGAACGACTTACTTCCGGGCGACAAGGCGACGCAACGAAGTGGACGCGGCGAACCCGCGGACTTCCGGCCGGCCCCGACTGGGCAGGTCCGTCTTGGAACCCCCCGACCGCAAACCTAGAACCGAAGGAACCAAGACCCATGATGCAAGCCATGCTCGCCGGCGCCGCCGCCATTCGCGCCCACCAGTCCCGCATGAACGTGATCGGCAACAACCTTGCCAACATCAACACGACCGCTTTCCGCGCCTCTCGCCTCGGGTTCATGGACCTCATGTCCAACACCCTGCGCGGAGCGTCCGCCCCGAACGGCGGCAACGGCGGCCTCAATCCGGTGCAGATCGGGACCGGCGTGATGATCGGTTCGACCTCGCTCGATCCCTCGAACGGCTCGATGAGCGCCACCAATCGGCCGACCGACCTCGCCCTTGCCGGCAACGGCTTCTTCGTCGTCGGCAACGGCACCTCGAACTACTACACCCGCGACGGAGGCTTCGACCTCGACGCGAGCGGCAACCTCGTCCACCGGGGCACGGGACTCATCGTTCAAGGTTGGACGGCGGACGCCAACGGAGCCGTCAACGCCTCCGGCGCGACGGGCGGACTTCGCGTTCCGACCGGCGTCACCTCGTCCGCCCACGGCACGACGACGGCCACGATCGAGGGCAACCTGAACGCCGCCGCCGACGGGGACGCCGAAGTGCGCACCACGATGACCGTTTACGACTCGCTTGGCAACAGCCGCCAGGTCAGCGTTCGGTTCTTCAACCATACGTCCCCGGCCGCTGCCGGCTCGCCGGCGGGCGCCACGTCGAGTTGGGACTGGGAAGCCCTGGACGGTACGACGGTCGTCGGCTCTTCCGCGACCGCCGGCAGCGCCCCATTGTTCTTCGACGGCAACGGCGCGGTCGTGGGCACGGGGAGCCTCTCGATCGCTCTTCCCGGCACGGGCGGCGCGAGCGACCAAACGGTGGCGGTGAACGTGAACGGCGTGCGGCAGCTCGCCCAAAGCAGCCAGGTGCGGCTGTCCTCGCAGGACGGCTACGGCCCCGGTTCGCTCACCTCGTTCTCCATCGTTCCGGACGGGACCGTGGTGGGCATCTTCAGCAACGGCCAGACCCAGGCGCTGGGCCGCATCGCCACCGCCGTGTTCGCCAACCCCGGCGGGATGAACCAGGAAGGCGGCAACCTGTGGTCGCCGTCCGGAAACTCGGGCGACGCGATCGTTGGCGCGCCGGGCGCGGCCGGGCAACCCGCCGTCTACGCGGGCTACCTCGAGACCTCGAACGTGGACCTGGGTACCGAGTTCACCGACATGATCGTCACGCAACGCGGCTACCAGGCCAACACCCGCGTGATCACGACGGCCGACGAGATGATGCAGGAAGCGCTCCAAATCAAGCGGTAAGGGGCGTCTGACGAGAAAGGCCCTCCGGCTCTTCGGGCCGGGGGGCCTTCTTGCGCTCAGGGGCCGTTCCTACAAGGTCACGTTGTCATCCTGAACGCAGTGAAGAATCCCGGCCGGCGGGGGCGCGCAATCGGGATTCTTCGCAAGCTCAGAATGACACGGAAGGGTGTTAGGCGCGGGCCTTCTCGCGGGGATTCAGCGGCACCGATACCGGCGTGCCGGCGGTGGACTCGAGGTCCTTCTTCCCTTTCTCGACCGCCATCGCGGCGCTGCCGATCACCCGCTCGATGCGGGTCAGGACGTCGAGGGCGTACCGGTCCGCGTCGCGCTGCATCTGCTTCGCGTCGCGGTCGGCCTGGTGGCGAATCTCCTCGCTTTGCGCCTTGGCGAGTTTGAGAATCTCGTTCTCGGTGAGGAGTCGCTCCTGTTGGATGCGCGCCTGCTCGAGGATGCGGTCGGCCTCGCGCTCCGCTTCTTCGACGAGCCGCTGACCCTCTTTGCGGGCGTTTTCGAGCGTGACCGTCGCGTCCTCGCGGGCGTTGACGATCATGCGCTCCGAGTCGCGGACGGTGACGGCGGCCTGCTTCAGTTCCTGGGGAAGGGAGGCGCGCACCTTCGCGATCTGCATCGTGAGTTCGTCGCGGTTGTAGCCAAAGGTGAACGGCCCGTAGGATTTCGGCCGTTCGACGAGGTCTTGAAGTTGATCGAGGACGCGTAGGATATCCATGGACTGACCCAAGGGGCGCGCCCGGGGCACGGCCGGTCGAAAGCTGTTCCGATTCTGACACTTCCCGTCCCGAATGGCAAGGCGGCCCACGGTGGGAAACTCGGCCGGGACGGCCTTTAGCTCGATGGCCCGGCGACCGTTCACACTCGTACCCGATGGTCAACCGCCAAGATCCTAGGGGTCGCCGCTCTTGCCGAATCCGGCCCTTAGAATGAGGAAGTCGGACACGTTGACGCTACCGTCGCCGTTTAGATCGGCGTTGCGGTTCCAGTTGGCGGAGGCGGGCGAGGAGCCGAAGGCCGCTCTCAATGCCAGGAAGTCCGCAATGTTCACGGTGTCGTCGCCGTTGACGTCCCCGTTGATCAAGGAGAAGTTTCGACCCGCGCCCAACGCCACCGAGGCGAGCCGCTTGCGCAGGCTCGTGCGGAACTTGGCGGAAAGGTCATGTGTCCCCGACAGGTTGGTGACGAACGAGTAGGCGTTGCCGGAAGCGATCACGACGGTGTAGCTCGCCAGCACCGTCGCGGTCCCCGCCTGGCGCACCTGGATCGTCAGTTCCTCACCGACCAAACTCGACCTTCCGTTGAGGGCGATCGTTCCTGAAACGGTCGTGCCGGAGGCGACGGTGATGTTCCCGGAGGCGGTCTGGCCGGTGGGCAGGCCGGCGGTGACGGTGGCGGTGCCCGTTCCGACGGCGGTGATCGGGAAGGCGGCGCTCGTCTGGCCCGACCCGATCGTCACGTTGCTGGGGATCGTGACGATCCCGCTCCCGCCGGAGAGGGTCACGTTCGTGCCGCCGGAGCCCGCGACCTGGGAGACGGTGACGGTCCCGGTGGAGATGCTTCCAGGCCCGACGCTGCTCGGAACCGACAGCCGGATCGCGGGGGGCAGGAGGCTGAGGACGAAGCTCTTGGACACCCCGTTCTTGGTGGCGGTGACCGAGACGTCGCGTCGGTACTCGACCACCTGGGTGTACACGGTGAAGTTCCACTGAGTCTGGCCCGCGCCCACCGTCACCGTTCCGGAGTCGAACGAGACCAGGCTCGGGGAGTTGGTGGAGACGCTCACCGCGAATCCGCCGGCGGGGGCGGGACCGGTGAGGGTGAGGCGGCCGACGGTGCTGAGCCCGCCCTCCTGCGGGTTGGGGGCGATCGTCAGCGCGTCCAAGGCGGGCGGGTTGACCGTCAGGATCGACTGGACGGTGTTGCCCCGCGTGGCCGAAATCGTTGGAGTCTTGGCCGTCGCGACGGCGAAGGTCTGGATTTCGAACGTCGCGGCGGTCTGTCCCTCGGGAACGGCGACGGCGTTCGGTACGGAGGCGGCGGTCGGGTCGGTGCTGGCCAGGGTCACGGAAACGCCGCCTTGGGGGGCGCCCTGGTTTAGGGTCACTGTCCCGGTCGAGGAACTTGCGCCGCCGACGACGCTCGTCGGGTCCAAGGTAAGGGAGGCCACCGAGAGATTGGAGACGGTCACGGTGATCGTCTCCTCGTCGAAGAGCGCCGGCGATCCGGAGTCGGTCACCCGGACGGTGAGGGTGTAGGAGCCGGCGGTGCCGGGCGTCCACTGGAAGACGCCGGAGTTCGACCCGATGGCGGCTCCCGAAGGGGCGCCGATCAGGGAGTACGTGAGGGACTGCCCGGCGTCGGGGTCGGAGGCGGTGGCGGTGAAGGTCAGGGGGTACCCGGTTGAGGCGCTCTTGTTCCCGATCGGGTCCAATACGGGAGGACGGTTGTCCGACACCTCGGTGACGGTGAGGGTGATTTCCTTGTAGTCGTCGTCGATCGACCCGTCGTTCATGTGGGCGACGACTTCGAAGGTGTACTCGCCGGGCCCCTGCGCTTCGGTGGGAGTCCAAGCGAAGACGCCAGAGGTGGCGTTGATCGTCGCACCGGGAGGGGCTCCGTTGAGGGAGAAACGCAACTCGGCGGGGTCGTCGGGGTCACCGTCGGCTTTGGCGACGAAAGTGTACGGCGCGAGCTCGGGGATGGTGGCCGACCCAAAGTTGTAGAGGGAGAGGGGTCGGCGGAGCTCCTCATCGTAGACCACCACCGTGTCCCAGGCCCAGTTGCCCGAACCGTAGACGTAGGTGGTATTGACCGCGCCGCCTCGCTCGAACCCGCCGAACAGATAGCGTCCCTTGCCCGGTGCGTGAACGGACGTTCCTCGGTCGAGGTTGGCGATCTGCCCCAGGTAGGTGCAGAAGACGACCGAGTCGAGGGCGGCGCTCAGCCGTACGAAGAAACCGTCGTGCGAGCCGCCATAGCCCGCCCAGGCATCGGGCGTCAGCGGTAGGCCGGATCCGGTCGAGATTCCGGTCATTACGACGCCGCCCATGTTGGTGAGGACGACCGACCGACCGTAGTGGGGGTTCTCGTCGGCAGAGCCGCCGATCGTCATGCCGAATACCGGCCCGTTGCCGTCCGCCCGAATCTTGAGCACGCAGAGGTCGTCCGACCCGCGAGTCCCGGCGACGTTGACCACGCCGGGGATCGAGCCCGTCGTCGGCTGGACCTTCGCGACGCACGTGGCGAGCCCGTCCGGAGCGACGGCGAGGCCGTTGCCATTTTGGTAGCCGGGCGTACCGATGTAGGTGTAGTACTGAAGCGATCCCGCCGCCGAGCACTTGCCGAAGAACTGGTCGGCCTGCCCTTGGTTCGATCCCATCCAAGCGTTCGCGGTGACGGGCAGGTCGGTCGACTCGGACCAGCCGTAGAAGTAGACGGCGTTGGAGGCGTCGCAGGCGACGTTGGCGTTGCCCTCGATTCCGGAGCCACCCAAGTAGTTGCGCCAGGTGAAACTCCGGCCGGTGCGGGCCATCTTCACGACGAAGGAGTCGTACGATCCGCCTCCAAAGGTACCGTCGAAGGTGGCGTTCACCGTCGAGAGCAGGTCGCTCGACGAGGTCTGGCCGGCGACGTAGATCGCGCCGAGCCCGTCTACGGCCAGCGAACACGGGTACTCCTCACCGCTGCCGCCGACGTAGGTCGCGAAGTCGAGGGCGGCGCCTCCAGCCAGCAGCTTCACGACAAATCCGTCATAGGCGCCCGCATAGGACCCTTGGGCGGCACCGCTCGTAATCGGGAGGTTTGCGGAAGAGGTCGAGCCGACCACGATCACGGCGCCCGCCGATTCGACGACCATGTCTTCCGGAGAGTCATCGCCGGAACCGCCAAAGATGGTCGCGTAGACCAGGCTGTTGCCGCTCGGGGAGAGTTTGAGGACCACGGCATCGACGCCCCCGTTCGGCGTCACGTCGTAGGCGCCGACGGTGGTGGGCGGATCGGACGAACCCGCACGATAGGCGACGTACACGTTCCCCGAGGCGTCGGTCCCGATCCCTGGCGTTTGGTCATATCCGTCGCCGGTGATCGCCGCGGACCATACGAGGGGGTCGATCAAGAGGGGCTTTGCGCGGTCGTAGCCGCCGACTTGAAAGCCGACCGTGCCGTCGCTTTTGCGCTCGAAGCGGGCGGGCACCGCGACGCCATCCTGCGTCACCCGCAGCTTCCGTTGCCAAACGGCACCAATGGACGTGTCAAGGCGGAGGTCGCCGTCTCGATCCACGGTAACGCCGTCCGCGCCGTCGAAACGGAGCCGGATTCGAGCCGGGTCCGCGCCGGGTCGAACGATCAGGTCGTAGCGAGGACGTCCCTCCTCGCGCAGGTACACGGCGTCGATTCCTGGGTAAACGTCGCGCATGGTGGCCCGCTCGAAGTGGGGCACCTTGGTCGCGTGAAGGGCGGGGTCGTCGCCGACGAGGAAATTGAAGACCCCGGGAAGAGGGTCGGAAGCGGCTTGGTCGAACCGTCCATGTCCGCCGACAAAGCGCATCGCGACGACGTGGCCCACCCGCCTCTGGGGACGAAGGTCTGGCCCGGGACCGGCAGGAGGCTCGAACACCGCCTCCGGCGGGTCCAACTCACGGTGGTAGTCGAGGACGATCCCGTCGTCGGCGACCCATTGATCCAATCCCCCCGTCTGGTACCGGAACTTCACCCAGGCGGGCCATTGGCCCCCGTTCGCGACGTAGCCGAACCCGTCGCCGACCGCCTGCGGCGACGAGACTCGTGCAACCTGGAGCGGGCTCTTTGGCGTCGGCCCGGTCCCGGAGGCGACCGAGGCGATGGCGAGGGTGACGGCGATGGCGGAGAGCATGGGTTCCTCGGGCGTGGTCGCGACACGCCATTGTACGCCACATTTAGGCGATCCGTGGGGAACTCACCGTGTGATGCCGGACACGGTTCCCAGGACGTGCGCGGCGGCTACTCCTCGAACAGGTTGGGCGAATCGGGTCGGGGGCGCGGCGGCTTGCCGAGGTGGCGGTAGGCGGCGGGGGTGGCGAGGCGGCCGCGGGGGGTGCGCTGCAGAAGGCCTTGCTGGAGGAGATACGGCTCGTACACGTCCTCGACCGTCTGCGAGTCCTCGCCGGTGGCGGCGGCGATCGTTTCGAGCCCGACCGGGCCGCCGTCGAACTTCTCGATGATCGCCAGGAGGAGGGTGCGGTCCACCCGATCCAGTCCAAGGTCGTCCACCTCGAGCGCGCGGAGGGAGGACTCGGCGACCGCCAGGCCGATCGCCTCCAGTCCCGCCACCTGGGCAAAGTCCCTCACCCGCCGCAACAGGCGGTTGGCGATCCGGGGGGTGCCGCGCGAACGTTTGGCGATCTCTTCGGCCCCGTCGGGTTCGATGCGGTAGTTGAGGATGGTGGCCGACCGTCGGACGATCTCGAAGAGGTCGCTCGCCCCGTAGAACTGGAAGTGGGTCACGATCCCGAAGCGGTCGCGCAGGGGGCCGGTGAGCAGGCCCTGACGCGTGGTCGCGCCGATCACGGTGAAGGGCGGCACGTCGAGGCGGATCGAACGGGCGGCGGGACCCTTGCCGATGAGGATGTCCACCTTGCCGTCTTCCATCGCCGGGTAGAGGATTTCCTCGACCGGGCGGCTCAGGCGGTGGATCTCGTCGATGAAGAGCACCGCGTTCGGGTCGAGATTGGTGAGGATGCCGACGAGGTCGCCGGGGCGCTCGATGGCGGGTCCGCTCGTGACATGAATCGGGGCGCCCATTTCGGTGGCGACGATGTGGGCGAGCGTGGTCTTGCCAAGGCCCGGGGGACCGTAGAGAAGAAGGTGGTCGAGCGGTTCGCCGCGTTGGCGGGCGGCGGCGAGGAAGACGCGGAGGTTGTCTTTGAGCTTGGGTTGGCCGATGAACTCGTCGAGGTTGCGGGGACGGAGCGAAAGCTCGAACGAGCGCTCCTCGAAACGCCGATCCGGGCTGAGTTCGTCGTGCGGTCGGCTCATCGGCTAAGGCTCCGCAGGGCAAGGCGCACCCGCTCTTCCAAGCTCGAGGTTTCTTCGGGAACCTCGCGGGCGGCGGCCTCGGCTTCGCTGCGTCGGAAGCCGAGGGCGAGAAGGGCTTCGACCACTTCGTCCGTCGGCGGGGGCCTCCTCCCGGGAGAGACGGCCTCGACCTTGCGCACGAGCGATTCCTCGGCGATCTTGTCCTTCGTTTCGAGAATGATGCGCTCGGCGAGTTTGAGGCCGACGCCGGTGGCGCGGGACAAGGTCCGGGCGTCCTGCATCGCGACGGCGCGGACGATCGCGTCGCCCCCGACCTGGCCGAGGAGGGCCATCACGACGCGGGGGCCGCAACCCTTGACTCCCAGCAGGACGTCGAACAGACGGCGTTCGGCGGCGTCGGCGAAGCCGTACAGGCTCGTCCCGTCCTCGCGGAAGATCTGGCGAATGAAGAGGTCCACCCGCTCGCCGAGGGGGGGCATCGCGAGGGCAAGGGACTCGGGAACCTGCACCTCGTAGCCCACGCCCCCGGCGTCCACGACGGCGAGCGATCCACCGAGTTCCAGCAGTTCGCCGCGAAGCCGTCCGATCATGCGCGGTAGGTTACCACTCGTCTACGTTTCGGGGTTGGACCCGCGTGTCCCGGAACCGGGAACGCGCCGCATTCAGCGGCGCCCCTGGGCTTTCCAGACCTCCTTACGGGCGTGGGTGTACTCCCACCAGGGTCGGGTGGAGCCCGTCTCGGCGTGGTCGATGACGGCGGCGAACACGTCGCGACAGCAGGGGTCGTGGTGGACGCCGGTGAGGGCGCAGAGCCGGTCGTACATCTCGTCCGGGTCGCGACCCTTGAGGTCGGCGACCGCGCGCACCCCTAGGAGGACCAGGTCCTTCGCGGTGGCCGGGCCGACGTTGGGCATGCGGCTCAGTTCGCGGACGAGGATCGCGTCGGGGGAGTCCATCTTGGCACGAGTATAGCAGACGAACGTCTGCTTGTCAAGCACGGGGAGCGCTTTGGCGAGTGTATGCTGAAGGAATGCGTCCCGTGACGATTTGGTCCAACGCCGGTCTCGACGCGATCGCCCGGACCCTCCTTGAGGAGGGGACGCGGGGACACCGTTTTGTCCGCGCGTCGGAGGCGACTACGAACCTCGGGGGCGGCCGGCGGAGCAAGGAACTGGAGGAGGCGGACGTCGCGTTCGGCCAGCCCGATCCCGATCAGGTGGTCGCGAACCCGCGCGTGCGATGGGTGCATCTGACGAGCGCCGGCTACACGCGCTACGACACCGACGCTTTTCGGGAAGGCATCGCCCGGAACGGCGCGGTGCTCACGAACAGCTCGTCCGTGTACGCGGACCCGTGCGCCCAGCACGTTCTCGGCTTCATGATGGCCCACGCCCGGCGCTTGCTCGAAACCTCGCGCGACCAGGCGGCGGGCGCGGGCTGGACTTACGCACGCCATCGGCCGCTCGTTCGCGTTCTCCGCGGCGATCGGGTCCTGATGCTCGGGTACGGGGCGATCGCGCGGCGGCTGGCCGAGCTTCTCGCCCCGTTCGGCGTCGAGGTCCACGCCCTACGCCGGACTCGCCGGACGGACGATCCGACTTGGGTGGTCGAGGCGAACGCGCTCGACGCCCTCCTCGCCGAGGCGGACCACGTCGTGGACGTGCTGCCCGCCTCGCCCACGACCGAACGGTTCGTGGATCGGTCGTTCCTCGCGCGGATGAAACCGGGGGCGGTGTTCACCAACGTCGGGCGCGGCACCACCGTGGACCAGCACGCGCTGGCCGAGGCCCTGACCACGGGACGTCTTGGCGCGGCGTACCTCGACGTCACCGACCCGGAGCCTCTTCCCGCCGAGCACCCGCTTTGGGCGGTGACGAACTGCCACATCACCCCGCACGTGGCGGGCGGCCACCAAGACGAGGACACCCACCTGGTTCGGCACTTCCTCGCGAACCTCGACCGCTTCGAGAAAGGGGAGCCGTTGCTGGACCGGGTGTTCGGACCGTAGGTCGCGAGGCCTGGTACGGCGCGGGAGCGCCCCCGCATCGGCCCGGCCGAACTCCCGAAGTCTCACCTTCGCGTCCGCCGGAATTCCCCGGGGGCGACGCCGGTGGCTCGCTTGAAGGTCCGGCTGAACGCCGCCGCCGACTCGTAGCCGACGCGCCAGGCCACCTCGTCCAGGGTCTTGCGGTCGAGCGTCAGCATCTCGCACGCCTTCTGCACGCGCCATTGGGTCAGGTGCTCGAGCGGACCGACTCCCGCCTTGGCTTTGAACCGTATCGCGAACGCGGTGCGCGACATCCCCACCCGCTCCGCCAGTTCGGCCACCGTCCAAGGGTGCTCCGGCTTGGTGTGCATCAGCGTCAAAGCCTTGGCCAGTTCGGGGTCCATCAGCGCGCGGATCAGTCCGGCGCGGTTTTCAAGGGGCCGGCCCTCCTGTTCCTCGTGGGCCACGAAGGCGCGCAGGATTTGGACGAAGAGGACGTCGGCGAGCCTGTCCATCAGGATGTCCTTGCCCGGCAATAGCGAGTTCGCCTCGGACGAGAGGAGGCGGAGGGTTGAGGCAAGGCCGGGGACCGCTTGCGCGACCTCGTCGCCCATTCGGATAAGGCGGGGCATCGAGGAGAGCAACGGGATCGCCGCCGGGTTGTCGATTCGGAAGCGCCCCACGATCAAGGACGTCCGCGCGCCGCCGCCGCCCTGTCGGAACACGCCCTGCTCGTCGTAGACGCCTCGTGCCAACGCCGTTTCGACCGGGATCGTCGGGGCGGAGGGCCGATCCGCCATGGTGTGCGGAGATCCGCCGGGCAGCATGACGAGGTCTCCGCCGACGAGCGGAAGCGGTCCTTCCTCCCCCTCGACCTCGATGTAACAGCTTCCGCGCGAAAGCACGTAGAACAGCGCCCGGTCGGGTTGCTCGGGGAAGGACACCCCCCAGGGGGCGCTCATCTCGACCGACAGGTAGATCTCGCTCGTCAGATGGACCGAAGACAGGATGCTTGATAGAACGTCCATACTCAGGTATCTATTGTGAACGATTGATCAGAGAAAATGAACAATAAGTGATCAAACGTTCGACATTGGTGTGGTTTCATGTTGGTGTGCCGAAGAGACGGCAAGGCGAACAAGATGACGAACACTGCGACAACGATAACGGCAACGACGCGATCCCGTACGGCGGGGGAAACCCGCGGGGCGGCAGCGGTCGTCCTGGGACGGCTCCTCTTCGCGGCGATCTTCGTCGTGTCCGCGCCGATGCACTTCTCGCCGGAGACCATTGACGCGGCGGCGTGGCGGGGGGTGCCGTTGGCGTCGCTCGCGGTGCCCGCGTCCGGTCTGCTCGAGCTCGCGGGCGGCCTGAGCGTCCTGCTTGGCTACCGCGCGAAGCTCGGCGCTTGGGCCTTGGTGCTCTTCCTGGTGCCGGTCACGCTGGCGATGCACCCGTTCTGGGCGGCCGCCGACAAGGCGGCGATGACGCTCCAACTGACCATGTTTCTGAAGAACCTCTCGCTCATCGGCGGGGCGCTGCTGATCACCCAGTTCGGCGCCGGACCAATGAGCCTCGACGCACGCCTTCGGGCATGACCCGGCCCGCGCGAGGTGGGCCAATCGCACGAGGCGACACCGGTCGCCTTCTCTGGAGAATGACAATGAACAAGACACTTGTGGCAATCTTCGACAACGAGGACGCGGCGTTCGGCGGGCTGACCGCCCTGAAGGAACTGCATCGCAACGGCGACATCACCCTCTACGACTCGGCGGTCCTCGCCAAGAACGCGCTCGGGGAGGCTCGCCTCGTCAAGGCCCCGGACGACGCTCCGACCGGGACCTTCCTCGGCATGTCCATCGGCGCCCTGCTCGGTGCCCTCGGCGGCCCCATCGGTCTGGCCGTCGGTACCGCGACCGGCACCCTGGTGGGGGCGACGACCGACGTCGTTCGCGACAGCGTGGACTACGGCTTTGTCGAACAGGTCCGCGAGATGATGACTCCCGGCCGGGTGGCGGTCGTGGCGGACGTCGAGGAGACCTGGGTCACCCCCGTCGATCTCGCGATCCGGGAGAAGGACGGCATCGTGTTCCGTCGCCTGCGCCACGAGGTCGTCGAGGACCAACTGGCCCGCGAGCACGCCGAGTTCGAGGAAGAGCTTCGGCAATTGAAGAAGGACCTGGCCACCGCGACGGGCGCCGCCGAGGAGAAGATCCGGTCGCGGATCGCCGCGGTCGAGCGGTCGCTCAACGAGTCCCGCGCTCAAGCGGCCGCCCGGGCGAAGAAACTCGCCGCCGAATGGGCCGCCAAGCGCGAGGCCATGGAGAAGCAGCTCAAGGACGCGAACATGCGCGAGCGCGCCCGGATCAAGGACCAGATGGACAAGGCGAAGCAGGACTTCGAGACCCGGACCGGCAAGCTTCGGCAGGCCCAGCAACTGGTCGTCGAGGCGATCCGCCGCTGACGAAAAACCCGTTGCCGGGGGACGGGAACGGCTCCCGTCCCCCGGCGCGACCGAACGAACAGGAGACCGATCGTGATACAACTACTCCGTGACAACTGGTGGCTCTTCGTCGTGCGCGGCGTGCTGGCCATCGTCTTTGGCATCGTCGCCTTCGTCAGACCGGACGTCGCCCTTGCCGCTCTGGTCGCCCTCTACGGTTTCTTCGCGCTCACCGACGGCGTGGTGAGCCTGGCCGGTTGCTTCCTCTTTGCGGGCACCCGGCTCGTATGGTGGATGCTGTTGGAGGGGCTTTTCGGGATCGCCGCCGGCGTCCTTGCGTTCACGATGCCGGGAGCGACGGCGATGCTGATCCTCACGTTGCTGGGGGTGTGGCTTATCGCGAGCGGCGCCGTTCGGACCGTGCTCGCGATCGAGATGCGCCAAGCGGTCGGCGACGCCTGGCTCGCCGCCGTCTCGGGTCTCTGCGCGGTCTTGGCGGGGATTCTGACCATCGTCAGCCCGCTTCAGTCGGCGGTGGCCTGGATGTACATCATGGGTGCCAGTGCCCTGATCGTGGGCGCGGTGACCCTCAGCCTCGGCGTCAGTCTGCGTCGAAGCGACGGGCTTGGATCGCGCGGGGCGACGACCGCCTAGCGAATGGAGCCTGTCCGGCGACCGTCGAACGCCCCGAAATCGCGACTTGGGAGTGGCCGGAACGACTCGGGGCGGGCGCCGACAAGGAAACGAGCCAATGGACAACCCTGCTCTGAACGGACGATCCGGTGAGATCGCGCGGGTGCTTGCTCGCAACGGCTTCGCGTGGATGTGGTCGAAGTGGAAGATCGGCGCGGTGCTCGGCGCGGAACGAGGCGATCGGACGGCCGGTCCGACGAGTCCGCGAACCCAACCCGAGCGGCTGAGGAAGGCGCTGGAGGAGTTGGGAACGACCTTCATCAAGATCGGCCAGATGCTCAGTACCCGACCGGACCTTGTTCCCCCCGAGTACCTGGCCGAACTGAGCAAGCTCCAAGACGACGCCCCAAGGGTGCCGTACCCCGAGATCGCGGACGTGATCGAACGGGAGTTCGGTCAGGCGCCCGAGCGGCTGTTTCGGACGTTCGATCCCGAGGCGCGAGCAGCGGGCTCGGTCGCTCAAGTCCATGGGGCCACGCTCCCGGAGGGCACGCCGGTCGTCGTCAAGGTCCGTCGACCCGGGATCGAGAGGTTGGTCGAGTTGGACCTTGCGGTCCTTGGCCGCGTGGCGCGCTTCCTGTCGCAACATACGGAACTGGGGCGGACGCACGATCTCGAAAGCCTGGTCGAGGAGTTCGCGCATACGATTCGCGGCGAGCTCGACCTGTCGAAAGAGGGGCAGAACGCGGAGCGGATCGCCGCGCAGTTTTCCGAGGACCCGCGCCTTCACGTCCCCCGGATTCACGGGGACTTCAGCGGCCGCACCGTCCTGACGATGGAGGACGTCCGTGGCATCAAGATCGACCGTCTCGAAGCCCTCGACGCCGCCGGCATAGACCGGCAACGTCTGGCGGAAACCTGCACGCACGTCGCGCTCGTCCAGGTTCTGGAACACGGCTTCTTTCATGCCGACCCGCACCCGGGCAACCTGTTGGTGCTTTCGGACGGCACGGTCGCGCTTCTGGACTACGGCATGGTCGGGAGGGTTGGGGATCGCCTGCGCGCCTCGCTGGTTCGCCTTGCGCTCGCGGTCGCTCGTCAGGACGCCGAGAGGCTGTTTGAGGAGCTCTTGTCCCTTGGGGCGGCAAAGAGGCCGATCGATCGAGACGCGGTTCTGCGCGATCTCGAGCGTCTCATGGAGCGGTACGACGGGGTTCCGCTGGGGCAGATATCGGCGGCCGTCCTCTTCCGAGAGCTATCGGAGACCGCCCGAAGACACGACTTGCGGTTACCAAGCGACCTCGTCTTGCTCGCAAGGGTCGTCGCGATGGACGAGGGAATCGGCGCCCACCTCGCCCCCAAGTTCCGGTTCATGGAGTTCGCGAGGCCGTACTTCGAAGACTTCTGGCGTAAGAGCCACTCGCTGGGCGCGGTCTCGCGACGTCTCAAAGAGGAAGCGGTCGACTTGGTCGATCTGGGCGATGAGATGCCTCGGCGTCTGAGACGCCTGATGTCGACGGTCGAGCGGGGCGAACTGACCACCATCAGCCGCCTCGACGTTCCGGATGCGCTCATCGGGAGGCTGCAGGACACGGCCAACCGGGTTGCGGTCAGCACGTTGCTGGCGGGCATCATCGTGGGTCTGAGCGTCCTGGCCTCTTACCGTCGCGACGGCCCCGAGTCCTATGCGCTCACCGCTCTCCTGGCGGTCGCCGTCGCCATGGGGGCCTGGTTGCTCGGTGCCTTCTGGAGGTCGGCACGGCCGAGGTAGCGCCGGACGCCTCGGATCGACCGATTCACGGGATGGCTTAGCGACCCTTGAAGAGGGTGCCGAGCAAACCGCGCACGAGTTGCCGCGTGATCTGGCCCCCCGCCGTCCGGACGACCGTCTTGGTCAGTGCGTCGGTCACCGAGTCGCTCCGCCGAGGGGCGGGCGGGCGGTACGTTCGCGGCGTTTGGCGCTGCATCCGCTCGAGTTGTTTCTCGTACTCCTTGCGCTGTTTGGCGAGTTCGGCGTTGCGTTCGGCGACCTCCGCGTCCTGTGCGGCACGTTCCGCCCGGGCCTGAAGCACCTCGAAGGCGGATACCCGGTCCACCGCCTGATCGTATCGCGTCCCGACCGGGCTGGCCATCAGAATCTGACGTCGTTCCTCGGGGGTGAGAGCCCCCAGCCGCGAGGCGGGTGGACGAATCAGCGTCCTCTGCACCAGGCAGGGAACCCCCTTCTCGTCGAGCGTCGAAACCAGCGCCTCGCCGACGCCCAACTGGGTGATGACCTCGGCGGTGCTGAAAGCCGGGTTCGCGCGGAAGTTGTCGGCGGTGGCCCGCACCGCCTTCTGGTCCTTCGCGGTGAAGGCGCGTAGGGCGTGCTGGATGCGGTTCGAGAGTTGGCCCAGCACTTTGTCGGGCAAGTCGATCGGGCTCTGGGTGACGAAGAAGACGCCGACCCCCTTCGATCGGATGAGCCGGACCACCTGTTCCACCTTGTCCACCAACGCGTCGGGAGCGTTCTCGAACAGCAGGTGGGCCTCGTCGAAGAAGAACACGAGCTTGGGCTGGTCGAGGTCGCCGACCTCGGGAAGCTCCTCGAACAACTCGGAGAGCAGCCACAGCAGGAAGGTGGCGTAAAGTCGGGGACTCTGGAACAGTTTGTCGGCGGCGAGTACGTTGACGAGGCCGCGGCCCTGAGCGTCCGTCCGCATCAGGTCCGTGAGTTCGACCGCCGGTTCGCCAAAGAAGCGCTCGCCGCCCTGTTGCTCCAGCACGAGGAGCCTGCTCTGGATCGCGCCGACTCCCGCCGAGGTGACGTTGCCGTACTCCTTACGCAGGTCGCTCGCCCGCTCGGCGACGAAGGTGAGCATCGCGCGCAGGTCGTTCAGGTCGAGGAGCAGCATCCCCTGCTCGTCCGCCAGTTTGAAGACGATGTTCAGGATTCCTTCCTGGGCTTCCGTCAGGTCGAGTAGGCGGGAGAGGAGCAGGGGGCCCATTTCGGAGATCGTGGTGCGCAGGGGGTGCCCTTGCTCGCCGAAAACGTCCCAGAACACAGCGGGGCTGCCGGCGTACCGGTAGTCCTCGAGGCCGATCTGTCGCGCGCGCTCTTCGAGAAACGTCTTCCCGCCGCCGGGCTGGGAAATTCCGGCGAGGTCGCCCTTCACGTCCGCCAGGAACGTGGGAACGCCGCGCGCGCTGAACGCTTCGGCGAGAATCTGGAGGGTGACCGTCTTGCCCGTTCCGGTCGCGCCGGCGACGAGGCCGTGGCGGTTCGCGTAGCGGGGCAAAAGGGTCACCGGTCCCTCCGCCTTGCCTAGAAAGATGGGCTCGACCATGCTCTCTGGACTGTACCTTGGGGGACGGATTCGCCAAGACTCGGACCGTGCGTACGACGGAAAAGCCGTTTCACACAGTTCGGTTCCAGTTTCGGTAAAGTGAAACCATGCAGGAGCGAATACCCGAGCGCGACCCCTCTTTCGACGACTGGCAACGGGTGTTGGTCAACGGGTGCCGCACGAACCAGATCGCCCTCGGTCTGAACGCGAACGACATCGCGAACCTATTGGAGCACCAAGAGGAGTGGGAGGAGCGCTACCTCAAGACGGTGCAGGCCCGGGCGGCGTTCCGGGCGGCGGCGGCCCAGAAGGCGGCGGCACGCAAGCGGTTCGTGGCCCAGATTCGGCGGCTGATTCGCACGCTGCGGGCGAGGCTGGGGACGAACGACGCGATCTTGGCCCAACTGGGCCTCAAGCCGCTCGAGCGCTCGCATCGGCCGAGGCCCGGCCCCACGACGGCCCCGCTGTTGACGGTGGACGGGCGCGATCCCGCCCGGCACGGGTTGGCGTTTCGGGACTCGGCCACGCCGGACCGACGGGGCAAGCCCGCCGGGATGGTGGGAGTCGAGGTGTGGCGCGCGGTCGTGGCGGCCGGCACCGACCCGGGGGAGGAGGCGTTCCGACTTCTGGGGGTCGCGACGCGTTCCCCGCACGCCGTCCCCGCTCGTGCGGAGGACGCGGGGTTGATCGCCCACTATCGCGTTCGCTGGCTCGGCACGCGGGGCAGGACCGGTCCGTTCAGCGAGGTCGCGCGCGTCGTGGTGTCGCCGCTCGGCTAAAGAGCCTCTTCCAGCAATCCGGTGCTGAAGGCGCGGTACATCGAGGCATAGGCCCCGCCTTGCACCATCAGCGTCTGGTGCGAGCCCTGCTCGACGACCTGGCCGTGAGAGAGGACGAGGATGGTGTCGGCGCGCGCGGCGGTCGAGAGTCGGTGGGCGATGAAGAGGGTCGTGCGGTCGCGCATGACCCCCTCGAGCGCGGCTTGGACCAGCTTCTCGGACACCGCATCGAGGTTCGAGGTGGCCTCGTCGAGGACGAGAATCCGTGGCTTGCGGACGAGGGCGCGGGCGATCGCGAGGCGCTGCATCTCGCCGCCCGAAACCCGAACCCCGCGTTCGGCGAGTTCGGTGCGGTAGGCCTCGGGCATCTTCTCGACGAAGGCGGCGGCGTTCGCGGCGCGGGCGGCCTCCTCCACTTCGGCGTCGGTCGCGTCCGGCTTGCCGAGGCGGATGTTCGCCTCGATCGTCCCGGCGAAAAGGAACGTCTGCTGGGGCACGACGCCGATTTGGCGGCGGAGCCACGAGACCCGGAGTTCGCGCAGGTCCACCCCGTCGAGAAGGACCTGACCTTCGGTGGGATCGTAGAAGCGGAGGAGCAGATCGGCGATCGTGCTCTTGCCGGCCCCGCTCGGGCCCACGAGGGCGAGCGACTGCCCCGGTTCGATGACGAAACTGACGTCGCGCAGCGCTTCGGTCCCGTCCGGATAGCGGAACCCGACGTTTCGAAACTCGATCCGTCCCAGGGTGGCGGGCAGTTCGCGCGCGCCCATCACGTCCACTTGGGCCTCCGGGGCGTCGAGAATCTCGGTATGGATGCGGTCCGTCGCCGCTTGGACCTGGGCGACGGTCTGGTTCAGGGAGCCGATGTTCTTGAAGCCCTGGTTGATGTAGTCGAGGGCGAAGATGAAGGCGCCAAGCTGGCCGACGGTCAGGGCCTTCTCACGAACCAGGTACCCGCATATCACGACCGTGACGGCGAGGGCGATCGCCCCGAGGAACTCGACCGTCGGGCGGAGGGCGGCCGAGCGCTTGATCGCCTCGAGCTGGCTCCGGAAGGACCGGTCGATGAGGCCCCGGTATCGTTCGACGACCGCGTCCTCGGCGCCAAAGGCCTTGACGACGCGGACGCCCTGCAACTCCTCTTGGGTCATCGCCGAGACGTGGGACAGATCCTCCTGAACCACCGCTTGGGCGGACCGCATTTTGCGGGAGTTCCGCTGGATGAACGCGACCATCACCGGGATCATCGCGATCGAGACGAGAGAGAGCAGCCACTGGATCGAGAACACCGCGACGAAACCGACCCCGATCTTGATCGGCCCGTCGATCGAATCGCGCACGACGGTGACGGCGTTCTGGTAGACGCTGACGTCGTTCGTCAGGACGCTCTGGATGGCCCCCGTCTTGCGGTCGTTGAAGTAACTGACGGGGAGGCGCTGGAGCTTGGCGAAGAGCCGCACGCGCAGGTCGCTCGCCAGGCGCGTGGTGGCCCTTCCGAGGTAGTAGACCTGCCCTCGCGTGAAGAAGTACTTCACCGCGAAGAGCAGAAGCACCGTCACCGCCATCGCGTTGAGGGTGCCGACTTCGCCCGCGTCGACGGCGTCGAGGGTGGCCTTGATGAGCCAGGTCGTCGCGCCGAGGAGGCCCGCGCTGCCCGCCGAGCACAAAAGTCCCAGCGCGATGTCCCGTTTCTGGGCCATCAGTTCGCCGGCGATACGGGGATCAAGGCGGGGAAGGAGTCGTTTCAAAGGTGCGGCGAGTAGGTTACCAAAGCGGGCTCGTTCGGGCCGGGCTCACCCATGCAGAAGCCGCCCGTGGCGAAAGTGGAATCTCCACAAAAACAACCGGTTACATTCTGGAAATCGGTCGGATAATGGAGGCGTCATGTTCGCTCAGTCCAACCCGGAAGTGCTGGATGGGCTGCCCCTGTTCGACGGGACGCGGGTTCCCGTGCAGGCGTTGGTCGAGTACCTCGTCGAGAACGAGACCCTCGATTCGTTCCTTCGGGATTTCCCGAGCGTGCGGCGAGACCAGGCCGTCGCCTTCCTGCACTTGGCGAACCGGGTCGTCGCGCGTGAAGTCGCGGTCTGACCCCCCGTGCGGCCCTAGGCTGGTAGCCTAGGCGTCGCCGCATGACGATTTCCCACTACCCCGGCCCCGTTTTGGGGATCGAAACGAGTTGCGACGAGACGAGCGCCGCCCTCGTCGAAAGCGGGCGCGTCCTCTCGAACATCGTCAGCTCGCAAACCGACCTGCACGCCCAATGGGGCGGGGTGGTCCCGGAGGCGGCGGCCCGCGCCCACGTCGAGGCGATTCTGCCCGTCCTCGTCTCCGCGCTCGCGGCAGCGGGCGTGGCGAAGGAGGACGTGCGGGCGGTGGCCGCGACCAACCGGCCGGGGCTGGTCGGGGCGCTGAGCGTGGGTCTGACCGCCGCCAAGACCTTCGCTCACGTGCGCGGCCTGCCGTTCGTGGCCGTGCACCACTTGGAGGGGCACCTTCTCTCGGTGCTCGCCGACCATCCCGACGCGCCGTTCCCGCACGTGGCGCTCGTCGTGTCGGGCGGGCACACCGAGTTGGTCGAGGTCGTCGCGCCGGGCGCTTACCGGCTTCTCGGGCAGACCCTCGACGACGCGGCGGGCGAAGCCTTCGACAAGTCGGCCCGGTTGCTGGGCCTTGGGTATCCCGGTGGACGGGCGATCCAGGAGGCGGCGCGGGCGGGCGATCCGGGCCGGTACCCCCTTCCCCGCGGGCTCTCCGGCGACACCCTCGACTTCAGCTTCAGCGGCCTCAAAACGGCCGTGCTCCGGCTGGTCGAGCGCGAGGGGGAGGCCTTGCGGACGGCGGACGCGGCCGCCTCGATCCAGGAGGCGATCGTCGGGGTCTTGGCGGATCGGGCGGCGCGCGCGGCGGAGCGGTTCGAGGCGACCTGCCTGACCCTGGTCGGCGGGGTGGCCGCGAACGAGGCGCTGCGCGAGCGACTGAAGGGACGGTGCGAACGCCTGGGTCTGCGCTTCCTGACGCCGTCGTTCGACCTGTGTACGGACAACGCCGCGATGATCGCTCTCGCGGGTTCGATCCGGTTGGCGCGCGGCGAGCGCACGAGCCTGGACGTGGACGTGTTCTCGAACGCCCCTCTGCCTGATTCGGACGGATAGGCGACAGCGTGCTACGGGACGCTACGGCGCGCGCACCAAGTACTGGTCGCCCGTCCCTCGGTGGACGGTGATGAACCGTCCGTTGGCGGAGTAAACGCCGAACCGCCACAACGGATCGTCGGGCTCGCCTATGCGCGACCGCCTGAGCAGGTCGTTGAGATGGAACGGTGCCCGGCCCTCGATCCACAGCATCTCGTAGCCACCCCCTCCATCCGACAATGTGCCTGCGTACAGCGCTCGCTCGCCGTCGTCCGAGACGAAGAACGCCGCTTCCGCCGCCACATCGGCCAGGATTGGAGACGGGAGCAAGGCCGGGGTTCCCGCCACGTCCCAGAGGCAGGCACGCCTCCCCTCATCGCCGTTGCTGACGTGACCGGCGGCAAAGCGCCCGTTGTCCGAATAGCGAACGGCCTTGGGATCGGAGTATCCGGGCGGGGCGACAATCGGTATCGGCGGGTCGGGGGGCGGGCCGTCACTCTCCTCCATGACGTCGGGAAGCCGGAAGCGGATCGTCCTCTTGACGACGCCGTCGGGGCTGAACGCGGCGACGAAGGAACCGTCGTCCCGCAACTCGCGCACCGACAACTGCCTGCCCTTTCGGACCACCACCGGGCGCGGACCTCGCTCGCGATCCCAGAGGAAGAGCGTCAAATCGTCGGGCGTCCCGCCGGTAGCCAGGACCCTTGAGAAGGCGACCGCGAAGACCCCGTTCGCGCTCAACCTCGTGAACTGGGCGTTCCCACCCACCTCATAGCGCATCGTCCGGCCGCCGTCCAACACTCCCAAAGTGCCGGGAGTTCCTCGCAGGATCATGACCGAGCCGTCGTTGGAAACGCCGCTCACCGTACGTGAATTCCGCCGGGAGGGCCACGCGTTCCACGGTGACTCGATTCCATGAAGCCTCTTCGACTTGGCCACGCTCGCCCCCGCACCCGAGCGACGCCGAGAAGAGCAGGGCTCCGAGAAGCCGGGGGGCTCGGTTCACACCAACCTCCAGTCCTGGCCGCTCGCCCACTTCTGGGCGGTGTCGAGCCACATCTGCTCGTGGTTGAGCAAGCCCTCCGGGGTGCCCGCGAAGTGCCGTTGCGCGAAGTCCACCGCCTCGTTCGCGACCGAGGCGATCCCGAGCCGCGCGTAAGCGGCCGCCCACACGACGGGCGCGAACGTGTCGTGGTTGCGGCTCCGCCACAACTGCGGCACCTTCGCCGTCATCCGGTCGAAGGCGGCGACCTTGCGCTCGGGTTGCCACTCGTCTGATCCCATGATGTCACACGAAGAGCCGTACACCAAGCGCTTGGCCCTCATGGGACGGCCTGTGCATTTGGGCTGACCGTGAGCACGGCTGCCGTCGCATGGCCGGTGTCACTTCCGGGCTTCCGCGCCGATCACCTCGATCGCGCGGGCGACGCGGCGGTTCCAGGCGGAGGCGTTTAGGCGCAGGAAGTTGCGGTAGCCACCGTGGGTGGCGAAGGCGGGGCCGGGCATGAACGTCACCCCCTGGGCGCGGCAGCGCTCGTACAGGTCCACCGAGTCGAGGTCGTTCGGTAGTTCGACCCACAGGACGAAGCCGCCGAGCGGGTGACTGCACCGCGTGCCGGCCGGGAAGCGCTCGAGCACGTACTCGCGCATCGAACCGAGGTTCGCGCCGTAGGTGCGGGCCGCCCGCTGCACGGTGCGGACGTAGCGCTCGGTCTCCAGAAACTCGGCGACGGCGGCCTGGGGCGCGGAGGCGGCGCACACGCTGAACCCGAACTTGAGCTCGGCGATGCGGTCGTGGTAACGGCCCCCCGCCACCCAACCGATGCGGTATCCCGGCGCGATCGTCTTCGAGAACGAGGAGCACAAGAGCACCCGTCCGGTGCGGTCGAACGCCTTCGCGACGACGGGCCGTTCGCCGTCGTGGCCAAGATCGCCGTAGACGTCGTCCTCGATGAGGGGGACGCCCCTGGGGGCGAGGGTCTCGACGAGGAGGCGCTTGTTCTCGGCGGGGACGGTGCTGCCCATCGGGTTCGAAAAGGTGGAGTTTGTGAGGACGGCGCGCACATCGTACGTTCGCAGGGCGTCGTCCAGCGCGTCCAGGCACAGACCGGTGACCGGGTCGGAACCGATCTCGAGCGCCTTGAGGCCGAGGGAGTGGATGGCGAACAGCACCCCGTAGTAGGCGGGCGACTCGACGGCCACGATCTGCCCGGGTTCGCACACCGCGCGCAGGCTTAGGGCGAGCGCTTCGCTGCAACCGTTCGTGACGACGATTTCGTCCGGCGAAAGGCCGCAGCCCATCGCGATCGCGCGGCGCGCGATCTGCTCGCGCAAGGGTCGGTGGCCGATCGAAACGTCGTAGCCGATCGCGTACTCCGGGTTCTCTCGCAGGACGCGGGTAAGGAGGCGGTGCATCGTCGCGGCGGGCAGCTGCTCGTTCGAGGGATCGGCGACGGCGAGGCTCACCACGTCGTCGCGCTTCGAGTCCTTCAGCACGCGCATGAAGAGGGGGAACTCGTTCTGCAGGCTGGGCGGCGCGGCGGGCCGGGTCTTGCTCAGGCCGGCCTCGCGCCAGCGGGCGAGGGGAACGTAGAAGCCGGACTGCGGGCGGGCGAGGATGAGGCCTTCGGTTTCGAGCGAGCGGTAGGCGTCCACGACGGTGCTGGGCGCGATGCCGAGCAGTTTGCTCATCGCCCGAACGGAGGGAACGCGATCGCCCGGGCGATACACCCCTTGGCCGACCTTGACGCGGACGAACTCCGCGACCTGGTCGCGCAGGAACCGTCCGTTTGGCTGGAGGATCGGGCTCGCCATGGGGGGCATTATAGGGCGGGCGGCCCCTCCCTTGGCAATACAGTACGCGACATTCGCGTCGTTCAGGAGCGAACACCGCGATTGTACGGCCCACGCAACCGAGGATTGTCCCAGAGGGTCGCCGCCGGTTGTGCGATCATCGGGCCATGAAACGACGTTCTCCGAACAGCAAGCGCACGGGCCGTTCCGTGCTTCTCGGCCGCGGCGAGGTGTTCCACCTGCCGGAGGCGATGCGCGGAGAGCGGATGCGGGTCGAGGAGGGCCTGGTCTGGGCGACGGTCGAGGGGGACGCGACGGACTATCTGGTCCACGAGGGCGAGTCGCTGACCGTCGGTCCGAACACCGTGCTCGAGGCCCTTCGCCCGGCGCGGGTCCGGATCGAGGACGACGCGTACCTGGGGTGAGCGGCGACCCACGGTGGGAGATCGTCTCGGTCGGACGCAACGCCACGGCGGGCCGTGGCGTATATCCCGCTACATGTGGCTTGCGGAACTAGCATCCTGCCCTTCGTGAGCGGTCAGCTTCTGACTTCCCGACAGCTATCGGACCTGCTGGTCTGGCAGGGGAGTAGCGGAGACCGCTGGCTGATTCTGTGTAACACGCCGGAAACGGTTGTCGGTGCAGCATTGCCCACGACCCTGTTCAAGTGCGAGGTTCCGATTCCCGCGTCCGGGTCGGTCAGATTGCGCGTGTACCAGTGGCATGTCAACGGCATGGGCGACACGCGTAGGTTCGGGCTAGTGCTCGGAGTTCGCTCAGGCCCAAAGGCGGAGGTTGTGTCGTGGCTTACCGAAAGCCGAACCTACTCGCCGAACCTACTCAACGAGCGGAAACTCGTACAAGGCGGGATCGTGCTTGGCCGCAGCCCTCCTGAACAGCTCCCTTGAGACTACCGGTCTGGCTGGGGAGGCCGTCCCAGTTGGCGAGAAGATGTTCATGGATTACGCCGTTGATCCCGGCGCGTTTCTCGGTGCCGTTCAGGAAATCGAGATCGAGGGCGCCCCTGGGTCTCAGATCGGAGTCCGGACGTACGTCAGTCCGAACCAGGATTACGGTGATTACGCGAGTGATTGTGTCGATCCCGATGCCCATCAGCGTGGGGCTTGGCCGTACTGCGACCTCGCCGTGGAGTGCACTTCGGTGCACGACCTATCGAGCATAGGAAGCCAATTGGAGGATAGGATCGCTTTCGGTGTGGGAGACAAGGGCTCGATCGAGCGCTCCGTGTTTGGGGTGCTTGGCGGAGGTTGCGCGCAGAAGAGCAATGCCGCCATGTATGGCGTCGTGCTCCGCTACAGAATGCGATTCCGTAACGCCTCATCCCAGGAAGTCGCGATCGTTCCGCGCCTGAACGCCCGAAATGTGGGGGCCGCTTGGACAGGAGCTGTTGAGGGGCTTCTTACATCGGCCCTTCCTGTAAACGGGCAAGTACAGAACTTACCTCCGGCGACTGGGGCGGTGGCGCTCGGCGGCGTTAAGCTGCCGCCAAACACCGATGACCTGCCAGTCGAGGTCCGACTTAGCGTCGGCGGGCCCTCATCTATGCCGGTCGACCTTGTGGTTGCTGCTCAGAAGATTATCACGCCCTGAACTGGCTCAAGAGGTTTTCGGTAAATGTCAGTGATGCTGTCCCTCAATCTCGCCCTCGCGATCGTGCCCGCCGCCGGGTTGCGCGTGGTGACGAAGCACGAGGTTCCCATTCCCGGATCGGGGTACCCGTGTGCCATCCGGGAGGACGGCCGCCTCCTCGCGTTCGGCGAACAGGCGACGTTCATGAACCCTCGAGACCCGCGCCCGGTCGTGTCGGCGACCTGGTTCCCTTACTTGGCGGCGAGCGCCTTGCCGACCCGTCAGGCGGTGCCGTACCCCTACCGATTGGCCTGGACGCCGTTCCGGTTTGCGGACGGCGACGGTTCGGGTTATGTCACCATGACCGACTGGGACGAGTTTCGCGATTGGGACGCCTTCGGTTTGCCTAAGGGACCGCCCTTGCCGTCGCCGGCGGTCATGGAGTGGCGGCGGTTCGTCGGCAACGACCTTCTGGCGGCGTACGCGAGCCTCAGTATGAGCGTTCGGCAATACGTCGTCGCGCGGACCCCCGTGGATACTCGAGGAACGACAAAGGTGCGGTGGGCCGACTGGACGGTCAACGGGACCGAACTGCTTCGCGACGAGCGTGGGGTCGCGGACCCGTACGCGACCGACCGGCGCTTCACGATTCGCGCCGTGTCGAGCACGGACCCCGGCTGGCTCGCGGTTCGCGGCGACAACTGGCTTGTCCTGAACGAGCGCGGGGGTACGGTTCGCGCGTGCGCGATGGGCGAGCGGGCGGTCGTGTTGTACTACGACGCGGCGGCCAAAGTGGCGATCGGGAGCCGGATCGCGCGCGACGGCACTGCATCCAAGGGGCGCCCCATCCGGCTCGACCTTGGCGGACCCATCGCCAAGGGCCGGGCGTTGGCGTTCCAGGTACCTAGCGGAATCAACCGGGCGCTCCGCCTGCCCGAAGGAGCGTGGCTGGCCGAAGCGAACGACGGCGTCCTCTTCCGGGTGGACAAGGCATGGGGGCGTGGCACGAAAGTGGGTCGCTATCGGTTGCGGGGCTGGAGTCCGAGCGGCCGTTGGATTCTTGTGGCGCGTCCGGACGGCTCGACCCAGTTGTGGGAAGCTTCGTCTCCGGGACGCGCCTAAGGCAGGATGCCGAAGGGCGGGGCGCGAATCGGTTCGTCCATGACCCGTCGCCTCGCCGTGCTCTCGTTGCTCTTGGTCGCGGGATCGCTGTCCGCCGATCTCACGACCCCGAAGGCGTTCCTCGGCCACGACGTCTGCGAGGACTACCAACTCGCCAACTACAGGCAACTGGTCGCCTACTGGCGCAAGCTCGAGACCGAGTCGAAGAGCATCCGGGTCGTCTCGATCGGCAAGACGGAGGAGGGGCGCGACCAGTTCATGGCGATCGTCAGCGACCCCGCCAACCTCCGTAACCTAGAGACCCATCGCCGGAACAGCGAACGGCTCGCCATGGCCAGGGACCTGTCCGAAGCCGAAGCCCGAATCCTGGCGGCGAAGGCGAAAGCGGTCGTCTGGATCGACGGCGGACTCCACGCGACCGAGGTCCTCGGCGCCCAACAGCTCATCGAACAGACCTACCAACTCCTCAGCCGCAAGGACGAGGAGAACCGCCGGATCCTGAAGGACGTGGTGATCCTGATCGTCCACGCCAACCCGGACGGGATGGACCTGGTCTCCGACTGGTACATGCGCAAGCCCGACCCGAAGACGCGGTCGCTGGCGAACCTGCCCGTGCTCTACCAGAAGTATGCCGGCCACGACAACAACCGCGATTTCTACGCCTCGAACCTGGCCGAGACGCGGAACATGAACCGGGTGCTGTACGCCGAGTGGTTCCCGCAGATCGTCTACAACCACCACCAGAGCGCACCGGCGGGGACGATCATGTACATCCCTCCGTTCCGGAACCCCTACAACTACCACGTGGACCCGCTGGTCCAGATCGGGACCGACCTGGTGGGGGTTCACATGCACAAACGGCTGATCGCTGAGGACCTCGGTGGCACCGTGATGCGCGAAGGAGCGAGTTTCTCGGCATGGTGGAACGGCGGACTGCGCACGACCACCTATTTCCACAACATGGTGGGCATCCTGACCGAGACGTGGGGGTCGCCGAGTCCGACCCGCGTCCCGTTCAGCAAGGACCGCCAGATTCCGACCACCGACCTTCCCAAGCCCGTGGACGTCCGAGAGTGGCGGCTGAAGGACTCGTTGCGGTACGAGATCGAGGCGAACTACGCGATCCTCGACTACGCGAGCCGGTACCGCGAGCGTCTCCTTTTCGACACGTACCGCGCCGCGAAGAACTCGATCCTGCGCGGCTCGAAGGACAACTGGACCCGGTACCCCGCCCGAATCGCCGAACTGGGCGAGAAGGCCCTGAGCGAACCGTCGCTTCGCGACGCCCGGATGTACGTCATCCCCAGCGACCAACCCGACTTCGCTACGGCGGCCAAGTTGGTCGAGAAGTTGCGGATCACCGGGGTCGAAGTCCACCGGCTGACCCGCGAGGCGGGAGGGTTTCCGGCGGGTTCGTTCGTCGTGCGTTGCGACCAGCCGTTCCGGCCCCACGTCCTCGACATGTTCGAGCCGCAAGACCATCCGAACGACTTCCAGTACCCCGGCGGCCCGCCGATCCGCCCCTACGACAATGCGGGTTACACCCTGGCGTACCAGATGGGGGTCGCGTTCCAGCGAGTGCTGGAACCGCTCGACCTGCCACTCGAGCCGGTGACGGGTCTGGCCTACGTCAAGCCATCGGCCCCCGGCGGGGCGCGCGCCCTGGTCGGGCGGGCCGAGCAGAACGACTCCTTCGCGATGGCGAATCGCGCCTTCTCCCTCGGCCTGACGGTGAAGCGAGACGCCGACGGAACCTGGATCGCGGAAGGGAACGAGCAACAGGTGCGCGAGTTGGCGAACGCCCTGAACTCGGGCGCGTTCGACGTCCGTTCCACCCCGTTCGAGGGAGGAACGCCGGTGGCGAAGCCCCGGGTCGGCCTCTGGGACCGGTACGGCGGTTCGATGGAATCGGGCTGGCTCTGCTACACCCTCGAGCAGTTCGCGTTCGACTTCACCGTGGTGTACGCGCCGGACCTGGACGCGGGGGACCTTCGGTCCCGGTTCGATGTGCTGGTTTTTCCCAGCGGGGCGATCCCGGCGGGCGCGCGCGGAGGCCCTGCCGAGCGTCAGGCGGAGGACGAGACGATTCCCGAGACCTACCGTCGGCGCATGGGGGCGATGACGGCCGAGCGCACCATCCCGAAGTTGCGGGAGTTCGTCGAGCAGGGAGGTCGCCTCCTCGCGATCGGGAGTTCGGCCCTGAACGTCGCTCGACTGCTCGATCTGCCCGTCGAGAGCGCTTTGGTCGAGCGAGACGAGAGCGGGAGGACACGGCCCCTGCCCAACACCCGGTTCTACATCCCCGGCTCGGTTCTAAGGATGCGACTGGTGAGGGACCCGCTGACCCTCGGGATGCCCGAGGAGGCGGACGCCATGTTCGACGGAAGCCCATCGTTTCGGGTGCGCGAAGGATCGTCGGCGCGGGTGGTGGCGTTCTACGACACCGACAAGCCTCTCCGCTCGGGGTGGGCGTGGGGGCAGGAAGTCCTGAAGGACACGGCGGCGGTGGTGGACGCGCCGCTGGGCCGAGGACGCGTCGTCCTGTACGGGCCGGAGATCGCCTTCCGGGGCCAACCGCACGGGACCTTCAAGCTTCTGTTCAACGGGATTCTCGGCGGCGCGTGAGGCGACACCGGTTTTGCCCGATCCCGGCAACTCTACCGGTGCGATTTCGGGGACCCGGTAAGGGGGACTTTGCCCGTAGGTTTAGCCGCGTAACAATCGCGGTAACCACGACCCGGCGCCCGTCGCCGGTCCCGGGGCCAAAAGAAACCGACAGGAGTTCCCTAAGAACCCATGCGTAAACTCGCTCTGACCCTAGGAATCGCTACCGCCGCGGGGATGGCCATCGCCCAGCCCCTCGGTGGCCGCATCTTCAGCTACGTCGTGAACAGCGACGTCAACGGCCCGTACTACGGCTCCGCCAACATCATTTACTTCCACATGCCGACGGTGGCGTACGTCAATCCGTACCTCTACGTCAACGGCTTCATGCAGGTCGTGTGGACGATCGACGGTTGGGGCGCGGGTTCCGACGAGATGTTCACGCCGATCTCGCTCTACCACAACGAGGTTCTGGGCCTGGACTTCGAGGGCTTCGGCGACCTGACGAAGGTGCCCGGCTCCGGCCCCAGCGGCCCATTGACGAACCTCAACATCCCCATGCAGTACAAGGCGGTCGTCAAGAACATCGCGAACCTTCCGATGTTCAGCGGCGGCGGCGTCCCGTTCAACTCGAACTGGGGCAACGGCTTCTTCTTCAACACGGTCTGGAGCCCGAGCAGCTTCTTGGCCCCTTGGCTGAGCGGCGGCAAGGCGAGCATCGAGGTCTACCGGAAGATCACCGTCGGCCCGGACCACGGTCCGGGGCAGTACGTGAACCCGTCGGCCAACCTCGTCCTTTACCGTCTGTAAGGGAACCGTCCGAGACTTCCAAGGCGCCCGCCCCCCCAGGGGCGGGCGCCGCTTCTAAGGGACTTTCAGTCGAGTCGCTCGAACAGAACCTGCGCCGACAACTGAGGGACCGGTGAGCCGGGCGGGGCGGGGTGATTGTCCACCGTCACGTCGCCTTTCACGCCCCGGAAGTTCTCCTTGTTGAGCCAGAGAAAGCCCTTGGCGGTGACGGGCTTGTCGACGCCGACCTCGGTGTAGGCGATTTCGACCTTCAGGGCGTCCCATTTGCCGACCTTCTCCTCCGCGACGAAGGTGTAGGTGACCTTCCCGGCCGGAAGCGAAACGGCTTCGACCGGGGCGTATTCGTGGGTCCAGCTCTCACCGATCTTCACGGGCGCCGCCGGGGAGGGGAGATCTCCTAAGCGACCCGTCCTGCGGAGCATCGCGAGGTTCGCCTCCTTGTCGTCGGTGCCAAGCAGTTCGCCCGTGGGCGCGTGCTTACGGACCTCCGTCTTGTCGGTGTCCATGTAGAGAGGAACCGGCGCGCCGGCGGCCGTGAGGGTGAGGCCGTGGGTCTTGACTTCCTCGGTGTAGGTTCCGTCGGGCTCGACCTTGAGGACCTTTTCGTCGGAAAAGTAGATCATCTCGATCGCCATCCCGCTCATGTTGCCCTTCATCGTCACCTTCACCTTCTGCGATTCGCCCTCGGCGAACTTGGCCTTGAAGGCGTAGGTGGGTTGGGCCGAAGTCGCCGCCACGAGGGCGACGAACACGCCGACGACGAAGGTGCGCGCGAGGGAGTGGACCACGCTTCGATCATAGACCGGCCCGACAAAGGGGCTTGAATCCAAGGCGGGACCAACGGAGAGAGTCGTGGCTCGGTAATCTACGACCTTCGGATTCGACCCGACATGGACACCGTCAAGTACCTCCTGAACGAAGACCAGATGCCCGCCGCTTGGTACAACGTCCAAGCCGACCTGCCCGTCCCCGCCCCGCCCGTGCTGCATCCGGGAACCGGGCGGCCCGTCGGGCCGGACGACCTCGCGCCGCTCTTTCCGATGGCGCTGATCCTGCAGGAGGTCAGCCAGGAGCGCTGGATCGGAATCCCGGAGCCCGTGCGGGACATCTACCGGCAGTGGAGGCCCACTCCCTTGTACCGGGCGCGTCGCCTGGAGAAAGCGCTCGACACGCCCGCACGAATCTACTACAAGTACGAGGGCGTGTCGCCGGCGGGCAGCCACAAACCCAACACCGCGGTCGCCCAGGCCTACTACAACAAGGAGGCGGGGGTTAAGCGGCTCTGCACGGAGACGGGGGCGGGGCAGTGGGGTTCGTCGCTCGCCTTCGCGGGAGCCCTCTTCGGGCTCGACGTCAAGGTGTTCATGGTGAAGGTGAGCTTTCGCCAGAAACCATACCGTCGCGGGCTAATGGAGGCGTACGGTGCCCAGGTGATCGCCAGCCCGAGCCACGAGACGGAAGCGGGGCGCCGAATCCTGGCCCAGCATCCCGACAGCACGGGAAGCCTGGGGATCGCGATCAGCGAGGCGGTCGAAGTGGCGGCCCAGGACCCGGAGTGCAACTACGCGCTGGGCAGCGTGCTGAACCATGTGCTTCTGCACCAGACGGTGATCGGCCAGGAGGCGATGGTCCAACTTGGGATGGCGGACGACTACCCGGATGTGGTCGTCGGCTGTACCGGCGGCGGCAGCAACTTCGCCGGGATCGCCTTCCCCTTCATCGGGGCGAAGCTGCGCGGCGAGCGCGACGTGCGGATCGTCGCGGTCGAACCGAGGGCCTGTCCTTCGCTGACGCGCGGCAAGTACGCCTACGACTTTGGCGACACCGCCCACCTGACGCCCCTGACGAAGATGCACACCCTCGGCAGCACCTTCGTGCCGGAAGGAATCCACGCGGGCGGGTTGCGGTACCACGGGATGGCCCCCTTGGTGAGCCACCTGGTCGAACTGGGGCACATCGAACCGCGCGCGGAGCATCAACTGGGCTGCTTCGAGGCCGCCTTGACCTTCGCCCGGACCGAGGGCATCCTGCCCGCCCCGGAGGCGAGCCACGCGGTGAAAGGGGCGATGGACGAGGCCGTCCGCTGCCGGGAGGAGGGAACGTCGCGGGCGATCCTGTTCAACCTCTGCGGGCATGGGCACTTCGATCTCCAGGCGTACATGGACTACGCGGCGGGGCAACTGCGCGACCATGAGTACTCGGAAGAGGAGGTCGCGATGGCGCTTGCGGGCCTGCCTTCCGTCGGCTAGGTCAGGCCAGGAGACACTCGGTCGCCGGCGCTTCGTCCATGGCACCCCTCCGCATGGGGGCGAGGGTGGGTTCCAAGCCCAGGACGGCGGCGACGTCGACGAGTTTGTCGAGCCGGACGGTGGGTTTGCCGGCTTCGAGATCGACGACGAACCGCTTGCCACAACCGGCGAGGAGTCCGAGTTCGACCTGAGTGAGGCGCAACGCCTTCCGTCTCGCCCGAATCTGGCGGCCGATCCCCGCGATGGGCTCGGCCGGTTCGTTCCCGATCGGGGTCGTTTTGGGCGTCATCACGGGATGAGACGCCCGATGTTCGACACCGACTCGGATGGGCTATCCCACTTGGCGTCGCCATCCGGACCGGCGGCGTTGCCGGACGAGGTCCACCCAACCGATCGCCAGCCCGTTCGCAAGGAGGATCAAAAGGGAGGCCAGTCCGCTCACGGTGGCGAGGGGGGCGCCCATCGCCAGCCAACGCTCCCCGAACGGAACGATGATTGGCGTCGAGGTGGCGAGGAGCTCTGCCCGCACCGTCTCCCGTTCCGTCCGGAGGAAGTTTGCGTAAGCGTCGCCCGTCTGAAGCCACTGCGCTTTGGCGGCGTTGAACGAGCCGAAGGCGTTCAGGACGTAGCCCGGGTGGTAGCTCAACGGTCGAAGCGGCTCTGCCCGGCTACCGGCCAAGCTGGGCAGAGCCTGACGGCGGTCCCAGGGGTAGCCGCCGACCCGGACGGGAGCGACGTAGTTGGACCCGGCGATCAGGTCCTGCAACAGCCGGTCGCCCGTCGCGCCGGCGGGGGCGGCCCGCCAAGCCTCGATGCGAGCCATGTCGGCGTCGAACGCGCGAACCCACCGCATCCGGGCGGCGGCTTCGAACGCCCGAACGGGTTCGTGCATGACGCGCCGTTCACCGTTCCACTCGATGAACGCGCTGCTCGCGGCGGTGTAGATCGAGCCGAGAAGGGCGGCGGCCATGCCGACGGCGACGACGGGAACGCTCGCCCATCGGCGGGTGCGGAGGGCGAGTAAGGCGGGGATCGTCCCCGCCAGGACCCAGCACAGGAAGATATAGGTGGAGCCCGGGTAGCTGCGTTCTGGGTTCAGGAGTTCCGCCCCCAGCCACTCCACCCCGCAGAGGGCGAGGAGGGCGGCCACGATCAGCCAGACCCGGTACGCGATGGGGCGGACGCCAAGGCTGCCGGAATAGGCGCGCACAACCGCATCGGGGTCGCCGAAATCGGTGATCGCGGCTTTGGCGGCGGAGGTGGGGTCGAGGCCCTTGGCGGTCAGTTCGGCCACTCGCTCGTCAAGGTGCGCCCGGGTCTCGAGGAGCATGTCGGTGGTCGCTTGAGCGCTGCGCCGGTTGCGCAGGCGTTGCTCGAGTTCGACGAGGTACCAGTTCACGTGGTCAAGCATGTCGGACCTCCAGAGAAGGAGCGCCGTGATCGTAGGCGGCCTCGGCCTCGTGCTTCTTCGAGAACACTCGGGCCACCGCGTTCGCAAACGCGCCCCATTCCCGTTGCCTCGATTCGAGGGCTCCGTGGCCGGCCTCGGTGAGCGTGTAGACCTTGCGAGGCGGCTTGCCGTCCTGCATCTCCCAGTCGCCACCAACGAGCCCCTCTTCCTCCAGGCGATGGAGGATCGGATAGAGCTGCCCTTCGCCCATCTTGAGGACGCCCTCGGATCGTGCGCGAATCGTGCGGACGATGCCGTAGCCGTGGGCGGGTCCGTCGCCCAAGGCGGCGAGGACCATCGCTTCGAGATCCGTCTTGTATCTCATGGATTACATTATATATCATAACGCGATATATGTCAAGGACCAAGAATGAGATCGGTGATCAAGACAGGTCGCAGGGACGGCGGCTCCCAATACACGGCTTGCGGGCTAACCGCACGGAAGCGTGGCGAGGTTCGCGGCGAGCCGCTCGATGTCGGGTCCAAGGGGGCGGTCCTCGGTAACCTCGGGGACGAGGGCGCGGACGGCGTCGTACCCTCGCTCTACCCCACGCCCGGGCCGCAGGGGGCGCCGAAACTCGAGGCCCTCGGCGGCGGCGAGCAACTCGACCGCGAGGGCACGCTCCGCCAGGTCCACGAGTTGCCGGAGCTTCAGGGCCGCCGTCATGCCCATCGACACGTGATCCTCTTTCCCCCCGGAGGTCGGGACGGAGTCCACGCTCGCGGGATGGGCGAGGACCTTCGCTTCGCTCAACAGGGCGGCGACCGTCACGTGGGCCATCATGAACCCGCTCATCGTGCCGGGCTCGCGGGCGAGGAAGGGCGGCAGGCCCTCGTTCGCGTCCGGATTCACGAGGCGGTCGAGCCGGCGCTCCGAGATCGAAATCAGGTCGGTCAGGGCGATCGCCGCGTAGTCGAGCGCATAGCCCAGGGGTGCGGCGTGGAAGTTTCCGCCCGAGACCAGGTGACCCGCATCGGCGAAGACCAGGGGGTTGTCGGTGGCGGAACCGCTCTCGACGCGGAACACCGCTTCGGCATGATCCAACGCGCCTCGGACCGCCCCGTGAACCTGGGGCATGCACCGAAGGCAGTAGGCGTCTTGGACCCGGGGATCGTTGTCCCGATGCGACTCCCGAATCTCCGAATCCGCCAGCAGATCGCGAAGGTGTTCGGCCACCGCGATCTGGCCCGGATGGGGACGCGCGGCATGAATCCGGGGGTCGAAGGGAACCGGGGTTCCTAGGAGCGCTTCCAGGGTCATCGCCCCTGCGAGGTCGGCGAGGCGGGCCAGACGCTGCGCCCGGTGCATGGCGAGCGAGCCAACGGCGCCGATCGCCTGGGTGCCGTTCAGAAGGGCGAGTCCCTCCTTGGCCCCGAGAACCAGCGGCGTCAGGCCGACGTCTGCCAGGGTTTTGCCGTGACACGCGCCCTCGCCGATCAGGGTCAGCGCAAGGTGGGCGAGGGGGGCGAGGTCGCCGCTCGCGCCGACCGAGCCCCGCGAGGGCACGATCGGGTGAACGCCGCGATTCAGCATCTCGACGAGGAGAACGACGACCTCGCGCCGCGCGCCGCTGAAGCCCAGGGCAAGGACGTTCGCGCGCAGGAGCATGAGCGCCCGGGTCTCCGCGATCGAGAGGGGCGCGCCGACCCCGCATGCGTGCGAACGGACCAGATTGAGCTGCAGTCGACCCACCTGTTCGGCGGGGATGCGAACGTCGGCGAGACGACCGAATCCGGTGGTGACGCCGTAGACGACCCGGTCCTCGGCGACGATCCTGTCTACGACCGCGCGCGCGTCGTCCACGCGGCGCAACGCCTCTACGGACAGGGCGACGGACTCGCCGTCCTCGGCGACGCCGACGATTTCCTCGAGAGACAACGGCGACCCGTCGAGGCGAAGCATGGCGGCGAGTTTACTTGGCGGGCGTTCGGGCCGGGCTCCGGCTCGCCAAGTACAATCTCCTCCATGCACTCCCCGGACGTGTTCGCGTCGTTCCAGCCCGCCTTTGCTCCCTACGAAGGGACGGACTTGCCGGTCCACTCTCCGATCGACGGCGGCTTGCTCACGACGCTGCGCACCCATACGAAGGCCGACGTGGCGGAGGCGATCGAGCGGGCGTCGGTGGCGTTCGGGGCGTGGCGAAACGTGCCCGCGCCGAAACGGGGCGAGTTGGTCCGGCGACTCGGCCAGAAGTTGCGCGAGCACAAGGAGCGTCTCGCGTGGCTGGTGACCGTCGAGAACGGCAAGATCCTCGAGGAGGGGCGCGGCGAGGTTCAGGAGATGATCGACATCTGCGACTTCGCGGTCGGTCTGTCGCGCCAACTCTACGGTCTGACGATCGCTTCGGAGCGTCCCTTGCACGCGATGACGGAGACCTGGCACCCCCTCGGCCCGGTCGGCGTGATCAGCGCGTTCAACTTTCCGGTGGCGGTCTGGTCGTGGAACGCGGCGCTCGCCTTCGTCTGCGGCGACCCGGTGATCTGGAAGCCTTCCGAGAAGACGCCGCTGACCGCCCTCGCCTGCCAAGCGCTTTTCGAGGAGGTGGCGGCGGAGTTCGGCGCGCCGGACCACCTGAGCCAAGTGGTGGTCTGCAACCGTCACGCGGCGGCAGCGATGATCGAGGACTCGCGAGTCCCGCTCATCAGCGCCACCGGCTCGACGGCGATGGGTCGGGCGATCGGCCCGCAGGTGGCGGCGCGATTCGGACGCTGCCTCCTCGAACTCGGCGGCAACAACGCGGTGATCGTCACCGAGAAGGCCGATCTGGCGGTCGCGATGCCGTCCCTGCTCTTTGGGTCGGTCGGCACGGCGGGCCAGCGCTGCACGACGACCCGGCGCGTGATCGTCCATCGCTCGCTTTGGGACCGGGTGTACGACGCCCTGAGCGAGAATGCGGCGCGCATCGCCGCCAACAAGGTCGGGAACCCGCTCGATCCCGGAACCTTGGTCGGACCGCTGATCGACCGAGCGTCGTACGAGACGATGCAGGCGGCCCTCGCCTCGGCGCGGGCGGACGGGGCGACGGTGCGGGGCGGGCAGCGCCTCCTCGAGGACGTTTTGCCGAACGCCTACTACGTCGCGCCCGCGATGGTCAAAGTTGCCCGGCAGAGCGGCGTGGTCTGCGACGAGACCTTCGCGCCGATCACCTACGTCCTCCCCTACGACACCCTCGAGGAGGCGATGGAGATCCACAACGCGGTCCCGCAGGGGCTGTCCTCCTCGATCATGACCACCGACCTGCGAGAGGCCGAGTACTTCAAGCGGACGAGCGACTGCGGCATCGCGAACGTGAACATCGGCACGAGCGGCGCCGAGATCGGGGGCGCGTTCGGCGGGGAGAAGGAAACGGGTGGCGGCCGGGAGTCGGGTTCCGACAGCTGGAAGCAGTACATGCGCCGCCAGACGAGCACGACCTACTACGGCACGGAAGCGCCGGCCCTCGCCCAGGGAATCCGGTTCGATGTCTAGGTCTTCGATTCGGCTGGTCTGCTTCGACGTCGGCGGGGTGCTGAGCAAGTTGCGCACGGTCTGGGACGACTGCGCCCGGGCGGCGGGGCTGGACGGAGTCCCGCCGGCCCTTCGCGGAAAGACGATCACCGACCTCCCGTTCTTCGACGCCTACCAGGCGGGCGACCTGACGGACCAGGAGTTCCTGGTCCGGTTCGCAGATTTGCTCGAAACGGACACGGAGACGGCGCTGGCGGTCCACCAAGCGATCCTCGTCGGTCCCTACGAGGGTACCGAGGAACTTGTGGACGAACTGAACGCGGCGGGCGTCGCTACGGGTTGCCTGTCGAACACCAACGAGCCTCATTGGCGAGTGATGCACGAGGGCGTCCTCTTGCCCCAGATCCCAAAGCTGCGGTTCCCGGCGGCCTCGCACACCATGCGCTTGCACAAGCCCGACCCGGCGATCTACCGGGCGTACGAAGCGTGGACGGGTTGCGCGGGACCGCAAATCCTGTTCTTCGAGGATGGGCCGAAGAACGTCGAGGGGGCGCGCGCGTGCGGTTGGGACGCGGTGCTGATCGATCCCCACGCCGACCCGGCGGCGCAAATGCGTCGGGCCCTCATCGAGCGGGGCGTGCTCTCGTAGTCGGACTGCGATAAGCTGGGACCATGATCGCGGCCCTTTGCGCCCTCGCCCTCTGGACTTCACCCGAGCCGGTGATCGGCCGGTACGACATGGGTCTTCGCCTCGTGCGGATGGACCGGATCTGGGTCAAGGCCGATCGCGCGCGCAAGGCGGAGGCGGTCCCTCACCTGAACAACGTGGTGACGAGCTTCTTCGCCGGAAAGTGGCCGGCCGCGTGCCGCGCGCTCGACGAGGCGACCGCCGCCCTGCAGGGACGGTCCGTGGAACCGACGGATGCGGTTTCCTATCGGGCGGAGCGCCCGATCGCCGAAACGGGCGAAGCCCTGTCGCTGATCGCCTACCTCGCCTACGATCCGGGGGTCGAAGAAGTGAGGGTGCGCCTGGACGGGGCGCCAATGACCCTGAAGTTCGGCGAGGTCGCGAGGACCTCGGTCACGCGGGAGCCGTCCTTGCGGTCACCGGTCGCCATGGTCCAGGCGGCGCGTTGGACCGACGCAATCGAGTTCAGCCGCGAAAGGGACATTCGGGCGCGCCTCGAGCGGATGGCCTCGAGCGGCGATTCGGTGGCGGGCCCTATCGGCGAAAAACTCCTCGACCTCCTCGATCATCCGGACCGCGCCGAGGTTTCGTCGCCGTTCGTGGCTTGGATCGGCCTGGCCGAGAGGCGGCTGTCGAGTCCCGAATCGCGGACGCCGGAGGTGTTCTTGGCTCGGCAGGGTTCGACGCTGTTCCGGGCGACGCTGCACCCAATGTGGAAGGACGAGGCGACGGTGGTGGTCGCCCTCCATGGGGCCGGCGGGAGCGAGGAAATGTTCTACCGGGCGTACGGGGCCGGAGCGGCGGCGAGCGAAGCTTGGCGCCGCAAGTGGGCGTTCTTCAGCCCTCGAACGGGCACGACGGCGGTGGCCGACGTGCTGGATTGGCTGAGGAAGGAGACGGGGGTCGCGCCCAAGCGGCTGTTCGTCATGGGTCACAGTCTTGGCGGCGGAGTCGCCCTGCGCTCAGGGAGCGTGACGCCGAAGCCCAGCGGGGTCGCGCTGTTCGCTCCCGCCGCCTTCGGCCTGCCCGAAAACCTCGCGGGGGTGCCGCTGTTTCTAGCGGTCGGCACCCAAGAGATGCCGATGTTGCGCCAAGGGGCGGACAAGCTCGCCAAGGACGTACCCGGGATCGAGTTCAAGCGGTACGACCCTTGCGAGCACCTGATGGTCGTAGCCGAAGGGATCGCGGATGCCTACGCCTTCTTCGACCGTGTCGCGAAGAAGACCGGTCATTAGGACCGGTCATCAATGGATGTTGATGTATGCTTGTCGTGTGATCGTCCTCACCGCCACCGAGTTCAAGGCGAAGTGCCTTCAGTTGCTGGATCGGGTCAAGGAAACCGGGGAGCACATCCAGATCACGAAGCGCGGAGTGGTCGTGGCGGAGGTGGCGCCGCCGAGGGAAGCACGCGGCGAATCCTCGGGTTTTGGGTTGGCCAAGGGCAAGATTCGCATCGTTGGCGACATCATGGAACCGTTGGACGTCGAGTGGGAAGCGATGAAGTGATCGTGGTGGACACCCATGTGCTGATCTGGTACCTCACGGGCGACGATCGGCTCGATCCTTCGCATAGACGGGAGCTACAGGCGGATTCCGGGTCGGTTCTTGTTCCCACCGTCTGCTATTGGGAGATTGCGTTGCTCGCCGGACGGGGTCGCCTGGAGCTCATGGAAGGAACCGACTTGGCCGAGCTGATCGGGTTCGTCAAACGGGCCGGTTTTCGGGATGCGCCCCTCACCGCCGAAATCGCCATTCTCAGCCGGACGCTTCCTTTCTCGCACGAGGACCCGGCGGACCGGTTCATCGCCGCCACCGCCTACGCCCTGGGCGCGCGCCTGGCAACCCAGGACGCCCGGCTCCGGTCGCTGCCGTTTCTGACGTTCGGCTAAACGAACGGGGCCGCTCCGGGGTCGGAGCGGCCCGTCGTACTTGAGCGAAGGAGCCTAAGCCGTCAGCGCCACGTTGCGGTTCGTGGCGAACTCGGGGGTGAGGTCGCGCCAGCCGGGGTTGAAAGTCCGCACCGCCTGCTTGAGATCGTACGGCGCGAGGTTGGTGAACTGCGTGAGGCGACGCAGGGCCGCGTGAAGGGTCGGGTGCTCTTCGGCGTAGACCAGATCCTCGTGGGACTGGACGCCGGGCAGGCCGAGACGACCGGACCGATGGAGCGTCATCGTTTCGCCGAGGTTCTTGGTCACCCCGACGAACAGCTCTCGTGCCGGGTTGGCGGCGATATACAGGTACGTTGCCATCGTCTTTCGGTCCACGAGACTCTCTATGCCCGGATGGGCTCGATTGGTTCCGGCCTCGGCCTCGTTCGGGCGGAAGGTCCCAACGGGGGTTCGTTCGCGCCGGTCGGTCATCGGGTTGGAGTGTCTCATTGGGTGGTAATACGAGGGACCGGCCGACGAGAAGCAGTGCCGGACCCTAAGGCCTATCGCCCTTTTTCGTCGTCCCCCGAATTCGCCCCCGAAGCAGGGTAAAACGCGGGCACCATGAAGCGACACGCGTGGGTTTCGACGTTGATCGCGGCGGGCGCCCTCGCCTTGCTCGCGGGTTGCCAACCGGGCGGCGACGCCAAGAAGGCCGAGGGCGAAACGGCGGGCAAGAAGTTCCAGATCGCCGTCATCCCGAAGGGCTCGACCCACGAGTTCTGGAAGGCGATCCATGCCGGCGCGGAGGAAGCGGCGGCGGCGAACGGCGCCGAGGTCATCTGGAAAGGTCCCCTCAAGGAGGACGATCGCGAGGACCAGATCAAGGTCGTCGAGGACTTCGTCGCCAAGGGCGTGGACGGCATCGTCCTCGCGCCTTTGGACGACACCGCGCTTCGCACCCCCGTGACCGCCGCCCAGAAAGAGGGCATCCCCGTTCTGATCATCGACTCGGCCCTCAAGGACGTGGAAACGGTCAGCTTCGTGGCCACCGACAACAAGGCGGCGGGCAAGAGCGGCGGCGAAAAGCTCCTGACGATGCTGCCGAGCGGGGGCAAGGTGGTGATGCTCCGCTATCAGGAAGGTTCGGCGAGCACGTCCGAGCGAGAGGCCGGTTTCCTCGAGGCGATGACTGGCGCGACGAACGTCACCGTCCTGAGCGAGAACCAGTACGCGGGTCCCACGACCGAATCCGCCCAGGCGGCCAGCGAGAAACTCATCGACCGGTTCCGCAATCCGGACGGGACGGTTCAGTTCGACGCCGTCTTCTGCCCGAACGAGTCGAGCACCTTCGGCATGTTGCGCGCGCTCCAGAACGCCGGGCTGGCGGGCAAGGTTCGGTTCGTCGGGTTCGATTCGTCGCCCAAGTTGGTCGAGGCCCTCGGCACGGGCGAGATCAATGCCCTCGTGGTCCAGAACCCGTTCCTGATGGGGAAGACGGGCGTCGAGATGATGATCAAGCATCTCAAGGGCGAGACCGTCGAGAAGCGGGTGGACAGCGGCGCGAAGGTCGTGGACAAGGCGAACATGGCCGACCCCGAGATCGCCAAGCTGATCGCCCCGCCCGCCAAATAGGGAACGACGGGGGGCGCGCTTCCGGTAGCCACGAACGATGGTGCTGTTCGGCGCTCTGGCCCTTGTTGTCGCGTCCTCGCCGTGGCGCGTCGCCTACTCCCAAGCCGGCGCGATCTGGACGGTGGGCTTCGACGGCAAGCCGCCGACGAGGATCGTGGCCAAGGTGTCCTGGGAACGGCCCTTGGCGGCCTCGCCGGACGGTACGCGACTGGTCTATTGGGACCACGCCCAGGGCCACTGGGACCTCTGGATCTGCGGGTCGCGCGGGCAAAACCCGCGCAACCTCACCCCCGACATGAACGGCGGTTGCCGCTCGGCGGCGTTCTCGCCCGACGGACGCACGATCGCCTTCCTGTGCGACGACCCGCCCGGGCTCTACACGATGGCGCTCGACGGTTCTGGCAAGAAGCGTCTGAGTGCGGAGGGGCACCGCGACGACCCGCCCGCCTGGTCGCCCGACGGCGGGCGCCTCGCCTTCCACTCGTTGGCCGACTCCGGGCCGAACGTGTTCGTCGCCGAAGCGGCGACCGGGAAGGTGACGACGGTGGGTCGGGGGTCGCGTCCCGACTGGACTAAGGATGGCAAGGCCCTGGTCGTCGCTCGGAACGGCGGCATCGGTCGCCTTGGCCTTGACGGCAAGTTCGCCCGAGGTTGGGAAGGGAGGCCGGGCGAGTCCTACGAGGTCCTAGGCGTGGTGCCGGACGGTCGGGTGGCTTGGCGGAGTTGGCCGGACGAGCGGATCGGCCTGTGCAGCCTCCAAACCGGGAAGTCGGAGGGAGTGGGTCGGTACGGACGCAACTTGGCCCTGTTCGCCGCCACCGCGGACGGACGGGCCTGGGCGGCCTACGGCAAAGACACCCTCTGGTGGTCCGTGGGTTCGGCAAAGGGCGAGCGCAAACTGCTCGGGGTCGGTGGCATCGCGTTCGTGCGAGGCTGAGGTTGGAGCCCCGAGGTCGGGACGATGCCGACCTGCCGGTTGACGGCAGACGCCCCTCCCCCCTTGGGTTTGGGTGTCGCCGTGTTCGACGACCGGCCCCGGGGTCCCCACGATCCACCAGGTGATCCCAAAGATGGCCAAAAACCGCGCGCGCCTCCCGATGATCACTCGATGATCTTCCCACGCCTTGAACCTAACCCGAAGCGACCGTAGGTTCAACCGCTTTGGTCACGACTCGTGATCAACAGCCGTTTTCGTCATCGCGGACCGTCGCCGGGTAGCCTTCGCCCACCGTGCAGTACAAGCGCGAAGACCGGGTCGGGTGCCTCATCCTCTTGGGGGTAGGGCTGATCGTCGTCGGCGCGGTCTCGTCGCTTTTGATGTTCGCCGGTGGGGTGTTTCGGTTCACCTTCACGCGCGCCGAAGGCGGCGACGCCTCGATGCTGCTCCAATCGTGGGCGGGGGTGGTCGTGCTGGTGATCGGTTTGGCGATGACGGGGGCGGGGTACGCCCTGGGTTGGCGCGGGGCGAAGTCGGTGACCGCACCGAATCAGGCGCCGATGCGGATGCCGGACGTTCGGGTGACGACGCGCTTCGCCGAGATTCCCGGCATCGGCATGTGGTTCCAGGACTTCGACACCCTCGACGATCCGAAGACCCGGTTCGTGGTGCAGGTCGAACTGCCGACGGGGGACATCCGGGAGTTCCAGTGCGACCAGGCGGTGTGCGAGCAGTGCGGAGAGGGCATGGTGGGCGAAGCGATCGTGCAGGGCGGCTGGATGTCGTCCTTCCATCCCTACACCGGGCGGAGCTATCGGGACCCTTCGCACCTCGACCTGTTTCCGCCGACCGACGTGGCGGAGTAGCCGGCCGGACTCCGCGACGCGCCCGGACCGGGGTCAGCGCCAGTTCGTGAAGAGCTCGCTCACCGATTCGTTCAGGTGGATTCGGCGGATCGCCTCGCCGAAAAGTGGGGCGGAGGGGAGGACGGTCAGCTTCGGGAAGCGCTTGGTCGCCCCGAGTGGGATCGTGTCCATCACGATCACTTCGCTCATGACGCTGTCCTGCAGACGCTGCGGCGCGTTGCCGGAGAGAACGGCGTGGGTGCAGCTGGCGACGACCTGGGTCGCCCCCCTCTTCATGAGTTGCTCGGCGCCTTGGACGACCGACCCGCCCGTGTCGATCATGTCGTCGATCATCACGCACTTCTTGCCCTCGACGTCGCCGATGATCTCGACGATGTCCACCTTGTTGGGTTCGGGACGGCGCTTGGCGATGATGGCGATCGGGGCTTTGAGCATCTCGGCGAGGGCGCGGGCACGGGGCACGCCACCGACGTCCGGGCTGACGACGACGACGTCCTGCTCGAGGTAGCCCTGCTCGATCATGTAGTTGCCGATGACCGGACCGGCGTAGAGATGGTCCACCGGGATGTTGAAGAAGCCTTGAATCTGATCGGCGTGCAGGTCGCAGGTGACGACGCGGTTGGCGCCGGCCATGGTGATCAGGTCGGCGACCAGTCGGGCGGTGACGGGCTCGCGCGGCTTGATCTTCTTGTCCTGGCGCGCATAGCCGTAGTAGGGCATGACGACGGTGATGCGGCGGGCCGAAGCGCGACGGAACGCGTCGAGCATGACGAGCAGCTGCATCAGGTTGTCGTTGACGGGCGAGCAGGTGGGCTGGACGATGAAGACGTCCGCACCCCGGGCGCTCTCGTCAACCAGGACGCGAATCTCGCCATCGGCGAACTGGGTGCAGGTCATATTGCCGAGCCGCACTCCGAGGTGTTCGGTGATGCGTTCGGCGAGATCCGGGTTCGCCATGCCCGAGAACAGCTTGAGTCCGCTCAGGGGGCGTTTCATCAAGTCGGCTTCGTGCCTTTGTCTTTCAGCGCCTGCTTCTTTTCCCGCCATGCCTTTGCCCATGCCTCTTTGTTCTCTTGACGCGCTCGTCCGAGCGCGAGTCCTTCCGCCGGTACGTCTTGGGTGACCACGCTGCCCGCAGCGACGATCGCGCCGTCTCCGACCGAAACGGGAGCGACGAGGGTGCTGTTCGAACCGACGAACGCTCCCTCGCCGATATGGGTCCGATGCTTGAAGAAGCCGTCGTAGTTGCAGGTGATGGTCCCGGCCCCGATGTTGGTCCGGGCGCCGATCTCGGCGTCGCCCAGGTAGGTCAGGTGGCTGACGCTCGCGTTCTCGCCTATCCGGGTGTTCTTGACTTCGACGAAGTTGCCGATCTTGACTCCCTTGGCGAGATGGGAGTGGGGTCGAAGGTTCGCGAAGGGGCCGACGCGGACGTCGTTGCCGATGTCGGCGCGGTTGACGTGGCTCATGAGAACGCTGGCGCCCGCGCCAACGCGGGAGTCGCGGATCAGGGTGTTGGGGCCGATCTCGGCGCCTTCGCCGATCGTCGTATGGCCCTCGATCACCGTGCTGGGGTGAATCACGACGTCCTTCTCGATCCGCACATCGGGGCCGATAAAAGCGGTTCCCGGGTCCACGATCGAGACGCCCTCGAGGGCATGACGCCTAAGGATGCGCAGGCGCAGCTCCTGGGCGGCAAGGGCGAGTTGCCAGCGGTCGTTGACGCCGGTCATAACGGCGGCGTCCGCGTAGACCACGGTTTCGACGCGGCCACCGTCCTTGTAGACGGCTTCGAGCATGTCGGTGAGGTAGTACTCGCCTTGGGCGTTTTGGCTCGACAAGGTTGGGAGGAGGCGCAGCATCGTCTGGCAGTCGAAGCAGTAGACGCTCACGCAGACCTCCTTGAGGGCGCGTTGCTCGGGGGTGGCGTCCTTCTCCTCGACGATGCCACAGGGCTTGCCGTCGGCGTCCCGGAGGATGCGTCCGTAGCCGGTCGGGTCGTCGAAGACGACGGTGGCGACGGTCATGTGGTTGCCGCCGGCGAGGTGACGGGCGTGGAGATGGGCGAGGGCGTCGCCGGAAAGGAGGGGCAGGTCGCCGGCGGAGACGAGGACGTCGCCGTGGAAGTCGGAAAGCGCCTGGTTGGCCATGAGAGCGGCGTGCCCGGTCCCCTTCTGGAGGGACTGAAACGCATAGCGGTACGTATTGCCGAGCGCCGCTTGCATGACCTCCGCCTTGTGGCCGACGACGACGACGACCGGATCGGCGCCCGCCTGCTTCATGGCGCGCCCAACGAGTCCGCCCAAGGGGACGCCGAGAACGGGCATCGCGCACTTGGGTTGGTCCGACTTCATGCGGGTGCCTTTGCCCGCCGCGAGAATGATTCCTGCGAGTTTCCGATCCATGGAGTATCGCCTCGATGCGATCCCACCGTGCGAATCGCGGCAATAGGATACTTAGTTCGGGCGGGTAACGTGCCGTCCCAGGCCGTCACGAGGGGACCGGCGACCGGGACGGTACCATTGGGGGTTCATGAGCCAACGCAAGTTCGTGCTGTACGACACGATGACCAAGTCCGCCAAGGAGTTGGTCCCTCAGGAGCCGGGGCATCTGACGTTCTACTCCTGCGGCCCCACCGTGTACAGCTACGCTCACATCGGCAACTTCCGAACGTTCCTGACGGCGGACCTTGTGGTGCGAACGGCGGAGGCGCTGGGTTGGCGGGTGAGCTACGTCGCGAACATCACCGACGTAGGGCACCTGACGGAGGACAGCTTCGCGGACGCGGAGGGCGAGGACAAGATGGCGCGGGCCCTTCAGAGCAAGGAAGGCGAGCGGTTCGCGAACGTCTGGGATCTGGCCGAGCACTATGCGCAGGCCTTCGTGAGCGACTGGCGTCGTCTCAACCTGCGGGAACCGAAGGTGCGGCCCCGAGCGACCCACCATATGCGGGAGCAGATCGTGGCCGTGCAGCGGCTGATCGAGAAGGGGTTTGCCTACGAAACGCCGACGGGGGTGTATTTCAACGTCGGAGCGTTTCGGGACTACGGGAAGCTCTCGGGTAACCGGGACCAGGAGAACCTGATGCGCGCGGTTCGAGAGGTGGTCCAGGACGACAACAAGCGGCACCCGGCGGACTTCGCGCTTTGGAAGAAGGACGAGAAGCACCTGATGCAGTGGTTCAGCCCGTGGGGGTGGGGTTTTCCGGGCTGGCACATCGAGTGCTCGGTGATGGCGATGGGCTACCTGGGCGAAACGCTCGACCTGCACGCGGGTGGCGAGGACCTCGTCTTCCCGCATCACGAGTGCGAGATCGCCCAGAGCGAAGCGCTGACGGGCAAGCCGTTTGCGAACCACTGGATTCACACGCGGTTTCTCCAGGTCGAGGGCGAAAAGATGTCCAAGAGCAAGGGCAACTTCTACACGGTTCGCGATTTGGTGGACGAACGGCGGGCAGACCCGTTGGGGTTGCGGTACGCGCTGATGTCGGTTCCGTACGGAAAGCCGTTCAACTTCACGATGCAAACGTTGCGCGACGCGACGGCGAACGTCGAACGATTCCGGCTTTGCGCGGAGAGGGCGAGCGAGGGGCTCGCGGCCGGGCGATCGGGTGAGGACGCGATCGGTCCTGAGTTGGAGGCGCTTTACGACGAGGCGCTCGACGCGATGTGCGACGACCTGAACACCTCGGTCGCGCTGGCAAAGGCGCTCGAGGGCACTCGCGTGATCTTGCGCGAAAACGAGCTTTCGGGGGCTTGCGCGGCTTCGGCGCAACGTTTCCTCGACCGGGTCAACGCGCTGCTCGGGATCGTCCGGTTCGAGGGCGAGGCGGCCACGATGGCGGAGTCGGCTCCGGACGTGGACGAGGCGCGGATCGAGGCGCGGATCGCGGAGCGCGACGCGGCTAAGAAGGCAAAGGACTTCGCGCGGGCGGACGCGATCCGCGACGGACTCGCGGCGGAAGGGATCGAGCTGCGGGATTCGCCCACAGGCACGACCTGGAAGCGCAAGGCCGGAGTCTAGCCGGCCCGCATCGCCTTGGCGTAGACCGCTTCGAGCCGTTCGACCATCTGGTGGACGGTGAACTTCTCTTCGACCAGTTTGCGTCCCATCTGCCCCATGTACTCGCGCTCGTCGTCGTTCCGGAGAAGGTACTCCGTGGCGTCGGCGAGTTCGTTCCGATTCCGATCGATGAGCAGTCCGGTCTGCTGGTGGCGGACGATTTCGGGGAGTCCGCCGACGCGGGAGGCGACGACGGGCTTTCGGCGGGCCATCGCCTCGATCGCGGCCAGACCGAAGGTCTCGATGGACGAGGGCATCGCGGTGAACTGGAAGGCGTCGAGCAGGCGGGGCACGTCCGCCCGGTTGCCGGTGAAGGTGATCCGGTCCTGGACCCCGACGCGAGCGGCGGTGGAGCGCAGTTCGGGTTCGTACAACTCGTCGATGCGTCCGACGAGGACGAGGTGGGTCTCGGGATGGGCTCGCAGCACGTCCCCCATCGCCTCGACCATCAGCATCTGGCCCTTCTCTTCGCAGATACGACCGACCATGCCGATCAGCTTGCGCTCTTCAGGAATCCCGAATTCCTCGTGGACGGCGCGGGGGCAGGACCAGTCGAACTCAACGAAGTCGGTGCCGTTGTAAACGGTGTCGATGTACCGATCGGGGATGCCGCGCCCCTTGAGCATGCCACGCACGAAGTTGCTGACGGCGACAAGCCGATTGTGCTTGCGCGCGGCCCGTTTGTAGATCGGATCGTGGGTGGCGACGTGGACGGAGGCGACGAGCGGAATTCCGGTCAGGAGACTCGCGACGTAGCCAAAGTAGGTGGCGCGGGTGAGATGGGTGTGAATCACGTCCGCCCGCTTGGCGCGGGCGAGTTTGGCGACCATCAGGCACGTCCGCGCCCAGCCGAGTCCCTTCATCGAAGACTGGTAGAGGGGAACGGTCGAACTCAGAGTGTGGCGCCCGTGGTCGCCTCTGGGACCGACCATGTGCACGGAGTGACCACGGCGCTGAAGGTGGTGGGAGAGCGTCCGTACATGAAGTTCCGCGCCCGACGTGGCGGCGCTGGACACAACCTGGAGAACCTTGATCGCTTGGTCGTTGGACAGCGCCATGGACTTCAATTGCCGACTCGCGAACTTTACCTCAGAGACGGACGGAGACCCGCGATAGTCGCTGCCGTCTGGGACCGTGGTTCGACGCAAAACGGCCCGGTTCCGCAACGCGAAACCGGGCCGAGCGATCGGCAGGCGGCCGCCTTACCGGAGCGTGGTGTTAAGGGAGCGCATGGAGGATCCTTCCTTGGCGAAGGCCGTCCACGTCATCGCGATGGGATCGCCCCAGTTCTTCGACGCCATCGCCTTCTTGACGTCTTCCGCCTTCACGATCTTGACGTCGTCGATGCGGGTGATCACGTCGCCCACGGCGATGCCGGAGCGGTCGGCGAAGGACCCGGGTTCGACAACCTTGACGACGACGCCCGGGGCGTTCGCCGGGATGTTGAACTGCTTCCGGTTGGTGTCGTCGATGTTCTCGACGGTGATACCGAGTCGGGCCTTGCCCTCGCGGAGAGGCGGTACGGCGTCGTTCTGATCGACGCGCGGGCCGTTCGGACCGAAGAAGCGTCGGAACTCGGGGGCGAGGTTCTCAAGGTCGTCGGGCATCGGTCGGCCGTTGGCCTGGGCCTGCGGTCGGTTCGCGCCGAAGGGCTCGGGCGATTTGAGGCTGACCGAGACGGTCTTGCGCTCACCGGCGCGCACCAGGTCGACGGAGACTTTTTCGCCCGGCCCGTAGCGGAGCATCGCGTTGCGCAGGTCCTGCTCGGAGCGGACGGCAACGTCCCCGATCTTGACGATCACGTCGCCTTGCTTGATGCCGGCGACAGCGGCGGGGCCATCGTTCGGCACGGCTTCGACGAGGGCGCCGCCGTCGAGCTTCAGTTCCGCCTTCTGGAAGTCCTTGAGGCCGGCGGGCAGAATGCCGAGGTAGCCGCGCTTCAGTTCGCCCTTCTCGATCAGGATGTCGGCGATGGTGCGGGCCTGGTTACTGGGGATGGCGAAGCCGATGCCGGTGCTACCGCCTCCGAACCCGGCGGCGAGGATCGTCGAGTTGATTCCGATCACTTCGCCCACGATGTTGACGAGGGGGCCGCCGGAGTTGCCCTGGTTGATCGGGGCGTCGGTCTGAATGAGATCGAAGTAGCCGCGCCGGTCACCGGCGATCGGGTCGGGCGCCTCGCTGGCCCGTCCAAGAGCGCTGACGTGGCCGACGGTCACGGTCTGGTCAAGGCCAAACGGGGAGCCGATGGCGACCGCGAACTGGCCAGGACGGACCTTCGCACTGTCGGCGAAGCGGGCGGCGGGGAGGTCTTTCGCATCGATCTTGACGACGGCGATGTCGGCCTGACGGTCGCTCGCGCTGATGACCTTGCCCTTGTACTCCTTGCCGGTGGCGAGGATGACGGTGACGTTCTTCTGACCGGCGACGACGTGGTCGTTCGTGACGATATAGCCGTCGGGGCGGAAGATGACGCCGGAACCCTCCGGGGCCATGCGAACGAGGCGGTTGTTCTGCTCGTCCCGGGTGACGCCGCCGTCGGCGCGGATGTGGACCACCGAGGGCTGGACGTGCTCAGCCAGGTTGGCGAAGGACTCGTCGAGTTCGCGGAGGAGGTCGATGTTCTCCTTCGTGAGGTTGTTGACGGGCAGGACGGCTGGAAGGGGCGCGGGGCCGCGACCGTCGGAGCCGGCGGAGCCGCCGCGCAGGGCAGCGATGGAGACGCCGCCGATCAGGACCCCGGCAAGGAGGGGCCAGGCGACGGACTTCGTGACGAGGTTGTTCACAACTTTCATGGTTCGTTCCCGATCCTTGTCTTGGCTTGACGCCTTTCAAGGTCGCGTCGGTACTCCGATTCGATCGCGACGCCCATCCTGACCTCGATGCGGCGCTCGATCTCGTCGATCCGAGCGGCCTTCCGCTCGTATGTGGAAGCCAACGTCTCGGCGGCGCGGGCGAGTTCCCGGTCTAGGACTTCGCTCATCGTTTTGGACCCGAAGCCCTGAAGGAGGCGATCTTTCGCGACGAGAGGCAGGTCGCCGATAACGCGCACCTTCATGCCGTTGACGGTGCGTTCGCGCATCCCGGGGGTCTGGAGGACGTTCACGTCCTCGCGCGGGTCCCAGAGGTAGACGGTGGCGGTGGCGAGTCCATCGGTGATACGAAGCGCGACGAGATTCGCCCCCTTTTCGCGCAGGACGTCCACGCCCTCGATCTCAAATCCGAGGGGGAGGCGGGCGGGGAGGATGGGCCGGAAATTGACCTCGAGACCGGCCTTGCCGGAGGTGGTTCGGAGCGGGGTCTCCATCGGTTCCGGCTTGATGTTGGTGGGTAGCGCGTTGAACTGAGAGCGTTGGACGGTCGTCAGGAACTCGATCGCGCGCGTGTCCATGAGGTTGGTGGCCCTGCCCTTGTCGTCCACCGTCTCGAGCCGCAGGAGGGTGCGCGAATCTCGGTCCAGGTAGTAGCGGCGAGTCGGCATTTCGGGGGCGCGGGGGTCGGCGGTGACCAGAGTGACCGATCGGCCCGAGACCCTCTCGTCCACGTCCCGGTGGGAGATTCTGTAGTTGCGCTCGGCGATGGCGAGGCGGTACTCGGCGGTCGGCTGGTGAACTCGCGGCGACTCTTGCAGCCAAACCTTCTTCTGATCCGGGCAATAGCTCTTGAGGGTCTTTCCGTCGTCGACGGTCTTGAAGCCCTGCATGCTGAGGGGCTGAACGACGGTGGTCAGGACCTCTCCGCCACGGCTCTGCAGGACGCTGACGGACATCGATCCGAACTCGTAGCGATCCGAATTGAAGACGACGATCTTGCGGGCGTTGATCCGGTAGGCGCTTTCGAGGGCCTCGCGCAGGAGGCGGACGCTCGTGTCGTCCCGAGCGAGGGCCAGGGACGACGCGAGCGCAACGGCCAGGAGGGCCGCTCCCCGACGAAGCACGTTTGCGCGAAGGTTCGAGGTGGACATGGCGACGAGGCTCTTACCTGCCGACGGGCAGGACCATGGGCGCGCCGACGAAGGGGTCGCCGCTTGCCGCATAGGCTCGGTCGTGCCGGAGGTCGATGGTCGGACGGTCGGCGAATTGAGTGGCGGCCGGCGCGGGTCTCGCGACCATCGCGAACGCGTAGAGCACGGCCGCGCCGGCGGCGAGACCGGCGACCGCTCGCCAACGAAGACGGATCGATCGTTCCTCGCGCAGGCGGGCCTCCTCACGCACGGAGCCCAAGATCCGTTCCCCGAGCGAGGGGGGCGGCACGGGGACGCTCATTGCGCCGAGGGCACGCTTGAGGCCCCGCAGCCCCTCGAGTTCGTCTCGGCAGACGGGGCAACGACCGACGTGTTCGCGGACGCGGATCATCTCGCTCCCGGTCAGTTCGCCGTCGACATAGGCGGAGAGGGACGCGCGGCAGTTTCGGCAGTTCACGCCGTCACCTCGCGGTACTTCTGAGGGTCTTTTCGGACCAGGTATTCGCGGAGACGCTGGCGTCCGCGATGGATGCGCGACCGCACGGTTCCGATGGAGGTCTGCATGATCTCGGAAATCTCCTCGTAGGCCAGGCCCTCGACGTCGGCCAAAAGGACGGCGAGCCGGAAATCGACGGGGAGGCTGAGCAGACCGGCCTGGACGGTGTCGTCGAGCGCGTTCTTGAGCAGTTCGAATTCGGGGGACGCCTCCGGGTCGGCAAAATCGAATCCGGAGGGAGCGTCGGCGGTGGGCTGGCTGAAACTGAGCAGTTTGAGGCGGCTCTTCTTGCGCACGGTGTCGATGTACGCGTTGGTCATGATGCGGTAGAGCCAGCTGGAAAAGGGGAGTTCGGGGTCGTAGCGCTCGAAGAAGCGGAACGCGCGGAGGAAGGACTCTTGGAGCAGGTCCTCGGCTTCGCTCGGGTTCCCGGTCATGCGGCAGGCAAGGCCGTAGGCTTGCCTCTGAGTGTCCCGAAACAGCTTCTCGAACATCGCCGCGTCCTTCTTGAACGCGCCTTCCTTTGGTTTGACGATTGCACCGATCATGACTCGAACCCGCCCCACGCCGTCCGGGCGTGGACTCCCGTACCCTTTGTACGGCTCGTTCGCACCCGGCGTTCCCGCCAATTGTGCCATCGGCGTTCGCGGGTCCTTGGTCCCCCGATGCGGGCCGGGAAGTCTACCGGACGACGACGGGGTCGGAGGGGCGGACCTCACGCGCCACGTTGGGTTTGCGAACCTCGAAACTTCGGCAACTTTGCGAGGTTCGCCCTGCGGTTACCGCCGGTGCCCGCCACTATTGTTACCAGGGATGCCAAGCCCGCGACCACGTTCCGACCCGGCCCCGCGATTGATCGGCTCTTCCGCCGCGCTCATCGCGTTGGCCGCGTCAATCATGGCGCAGGTGGACCCGATCCAATCGCTCATTCGCGCGGCGGTGTCCTATCTGGTGGGGAGCGTGGCCGCGCAGCTATGGCTGGCGTTCCTCCGCCCCATCCCGGTCGAGCAGCCTGCGGCGGACGAAACGTCTCCCAAGGAATCGTCGCCCTCGGGCGAACCTAAGACGGAAAAGAAGGCGGCATGACGACGCGAATGAGTTACCATTAGAAACGGAGCCGAGCCGATGCCACTGTCCGCAAGCCAATTGGAAGCCGCCTGGAAGGACTACAAGGTCTACAAAAACCCGGACGCGCGCATCGAACTTATCAACCACTATTCGTACCTGGTGCGAATCACGGCGGGTCGACTGATGACGGCACTGCCCGGAGGGTTGGACCGTGAGGACCTGATCGGGGCGGGGGTGATCGGCCTGATCAAAAGCGTCGACCAGTTCGACTTTAGCCGAGACGTTAAGTTCGAGACCTACGCGATCGCTTTGATCCGGGGGGCTATTCTCGAGATGTTGCGCGATGAGGACTGGGTTCCTCGCTCGATTCGTGAGAAGCTCAAGGCGCTCGACCGCACGATCCACGATCTCGAGGTCCGGCTGAACCGGCCGCCGGCGGACATTGAAGTCGCGGAGGCGATGAACCTCAGCGAACAAGAGGTATCCGAACTGATGGTGCGGTTGGGTCGGACCAACGTTTTCAGCCTCGACGACGTGATTCCGGGGAGCGACGGCGACGACTACATCCATTTTGTCGAGTTGATCGTGGACGAGGACGCGAACCCGAGCCGTGAGTACGAGGGGCGCGAGATCAAGCGGATTCTGGGCGACGGGGTGGACCACCTTCCGGAGCGGGAGCGTTTGGTCGTGGCCCTTTACTACTACGAGGGTCTCACGTTCAAGGAAATCGGCCAAGTCCTAGGGGTCAGCGAGTCGCGCGTTTACCAGTTGCACACGCAAGCTCTGAACCGCCTGCGGAACCACATGCGAACGGAGGGGGCCGCGTTGCCCTCGGTGTCCCGTGCCCGAACTCGATAGGATACGGACACCCCTTGGCGTTTCGCCCCTGATCCGGTCGGCCGACCGACCCGGCGACCGCCCGGGTGAGCAGGGCAGGCGCCGCGAGGGGCGGGACCGGCGCGAGGACACGGTCGAGCTTTCGACGGAAGTCGATCGTCTTCCGGAGGAGGCGTCCGCCGTCTCCGTAGAGCCATCGGAGACCGATTCGCTGGACATCGAGGCCTGACGGTCGGTCGAGTTCCCGCCAGGTACAATCGCGGTTCCAATGGCCCTGCGCTACCTCACCCCCCAAGACGTGCTTTGGATCAATCTTCAGGTGACGCGCCGCGTCCTGAAGTTCGAGTGGGTGGGTTTGGAGGAGGCGGTCAACGCGCAGTTCGGCTACGGATCGAGCCAAGACGTGGTCGGGCAGGCTTCGACGTTCGTGACGTGCTTTTTGCGCAAGGCGCCCTTCGAGTTTGGCAACGAGGGCACCGCGCTGGTGGCACTGGCCACGTTCCTCAGGCTAAACGGTCTGCGCCTGACGGTGGAAGATGGGTCTGCCGTCGAGTGGATTCGCGCCGTCGGGTCGGATGCGGTGCGCGCGGCCGTCACGGCGGACTTCTCGGACGCGATCGAGCACGTCGACGACCGGTCGGTCCAGCAGGTGGCGACGCTGTCGCTGGAGCGGTACGCCAAGGCGATCGAAGAGCTCGGCACGCCCCCGTTCCGACCGACGCCCATCGAGCATGGATTTCGGGGCCAAGAGACATGGACGGGTCCGGGAAACGTGCGCGATTACCTGGGCTGACGCACGGGCGGCGGACAAGCCTCACGAATCGCGTTTGGGAGTTTTCGGGCGATTGGCTTGACGTTTGTCGGGCCGACTGCTAGGATGGTCCGTGCTTACCACGGTTGCTTTGACGTCCTTGCTCGCCCTGTCTCGTTTTGCCGCTCCGGCGACGACGTATGAGAAGATGGTCCAGGCGTTCGACAAGGTCGTCAAGACCGCGGCGATCGGCCAGAAGGCGGTACCGGGCCTTGGGTTCCACTCGGGGGCCTGTCTCTTGGGCGGGTCGGTGAACGAGGGGGGCAAGCTCTCGTACACGGTGTCGGTTCAGACCGCCTCCGAGTACGCGGTCTTCGTTGGAGCCTACGGTGACGAGCCCGACGTCAAGATCGAAGTGCTCGATCCCTCCGGCAAAAACGTCGTGACCGACTCCGACGAAACCCTCGCGGCCTTTGACGCGAAGGCCTCGACGCGCTACACGATCGTGGCCAAGAACAAGGGCGCGGACACCTTCATCGCGGTTGGCCTGATGCGGGAATCGGGGGGCATCAAGTACCCGACCGAATCGGTGACCAAGGCGGTCGCCCGAATGGCCGGATTGGTGGACGAAGGATTCGGCGAGGGCTTTGGCCTTGATCCCAACTCTGCCGCCGTGATCGGCACCGTCCTCGAGCCGAACGGCAACTACCCGCGCGCCGGATCGAAGTCGGACAAATGGCTGGCGTTGGGCACGTCGGACGGAGTGGCGGGAGACGTCCGACTCTCGGTGCTCGACAAGGACAAGAACGTGGTCCAAGAGGACAAGGGCGAGGACATCGACTGCGCCTGCTACTTCGAAAAGTCGATACCGGGCGCGACGATGCAGATCGCCAACCGGCGCAGCAAGAAGGTGCTCGCCCTCACCGCCACCATGTCGCGGTAGCCGATTCGGCTCCTCGCGTCGGTCGTTGCGGGCCGGCCGGTTCGGTTGTTCGGGTCGTTTCCTCTACAAATCGCCGAGGAAAGGCCGATAAACCTGATGAGCCGGACCTCGGCTCGCGGCGACACCGACGTGAAGATCCTCGACTCGTTCTTCGGACCCTACAGCGAGAACCTCCGCTCGGCGATGGGGAAAGCCACGCAGCGGCACAGTCTGCTGACCGCCAATTTGGCGAACATCAACACCCCGGGCTATAAGCGCAAGGACATGGACTTCAGCATCGCCCTCGAGGGAGAGATGCGATCGGAATCGCTTCTCTCGCGCACGAATCGCGGGGTACGGACCGACCTTGGAAGCGTGCGGGTGGACGGCAACAGTGCGGTCCTCGAACAGGAGATGGTCGGCATCGCGGAGACCGAGTTGCGGTACCAGATGCTGGCGGAAATGACCAGCCGCTACTTCCGGGGTCTCAAGGACACGATCAAGGAGGGCAGGTAAACGATGACGCTCAACAATGCGATGCGGGTGAGCGCGACCGGCCTTTCGGCCGAGCGCTTTCGGATGGACGTGATCTCGTCGAACATCGCGAACGCGAACTCGATGAAGGTCGACGGGACGGATCCCTACCGTGCGCGCCGCGTCGTTCTCCAGGGCGACGAGGACGGGGTGAGGATTCAGAGCGTCGAACCGGATCAGAGCGCCTTTCGACGCGAGGCGGAGCCGGGCAGTCCGTACGCGGACGCCGAAGGCTTCGTCACCTACAGCAACGTGGAGCCCATCATCGAGATGGTGGACATGATGGGTGCCTCCAGAGCCTACGAGGCGAACATCACGGCTTTCAACTCGGCCAGGACGATGATCCAGGCCGCGCTGAACATCGGCAGGATTTGAGCATGCGCATCGACGTCGTTTCCGTTCCGACCGCCCCGATGATCGAGCGACCCAGCGTCGCGAAGCCGGAGCCCTCGCAGGACGGCGAACAGGACTTCTCCCATATGTTGATGGACGTCATGAAGGAGGTCACAAACTTGCAGAACGAAAGCAAGGGCATGGCCGAAGACTTCCTGACGGGTCGACGCCCGGTTGAACATCACGACTTGATGATCGCCATGGAGAGGGCCTCCGTCGCCATGCAGCTGACGATGCAGGTACGCAACAAGGCGCTTGACGCGTACCAAGAGATCAGCCGAATGCAGGTCTGAGGTTTAGGCTAAATCAGGTTGTGGGCGACCGGCGGTTTGCAGGAAACCGCGCATGACGCCGTTGCTCGAACGAATCAAAGGTTGGTGGCGCTCCGCCGACAAGACCCAGAAACTGGTGACCGTATTCGGTTCCGCGTTTCTCGTTCTCTTGCTCGGAGGGGTGTTCTACTTCTCGTCGCGTCCGCAGTACGCCATTCTGTTCGCCGATCTCTCGCCGACCGAATTGGCGGCGGTCCAGACCGAACTGGAAAAGCAGGGCGTGCCGAACACAGTGGACGCGAGCCGCACGGTCTCGGTGCCCCGTTCCGAAGTGACGCGCGTCCAAGCTCGGCTCGCGGCGGCCGGGGTCGCTCCGAACGACATCCGCAAGTTCGGCTACAAGGACCTGAGCGACATCGGAATGATGAACTCGCCGCAGGTGGAAGGGACGAAGATCACCGCCATCCACGAGGGGGTGCTGGCGGACATGATCCAGACGCTCGACCCGGTGCAGGACGCGGTGGTGAAGATCAGTCCGATGGACGACTCGCCGTTCGCGGTGGAGCGTCGTCCGGCAACCGCCAGCATCGTCGTGCGGGAGCGGTCGTCGAAGGCGGCGACCAGCGACCTGGGCTCGGTGATAGCCGGGCTGGTGTCCAACGCGGTTCAGGGACTACAGCGCGAGAATGTGACGGTCACGACGACGGAGGGTCGCACCCTGTTCGACGGCAAGACGGCGCTGGGCGCGAACGGGATGGTCTCCGAGAAGATCCAGGCGCAACGGGACGAGGCGGAGCGCCGGCGGCGCGAATTGCAGGAGCAACTCGACGTGGCGTTCGGTCGCGGGGCGACGGTCGTCCACGTGGCGGTCGAGATGGACTTCGACAAGGCGAACACGGTCCAAGAGAAGCGCGAACCGAGCGAGACGCCCGTGCAGACGGAGAAGGTCGAAGAGAAGCTGCGGAACGCGGGCCAGGCGGGGGCGGGCGGCATCGCAGGCACCGCGCCGAACACGGCACCCGGGTCGGCGCCCGCAACGGCGCAAGACGGCAGCAAGGACTTTTCGAGCACGCAATCGGCGACGAAATACCTGGAGAACTACAGCCGGGTAATCAAGGAAGCGGTGCCGGGAACGGTCACCTCGATGTCCATCAATGTGTTGGCCGATTCATCGCGCATTTCGGCAGAGGGGCAGCAGACCCTGACGAACACGGTGAACGGGTTTCTGGGTCCCAAAACGGAGGCGGACGGCTTCAAGGCGACCGTCAACTTTGTCGAATTCGACAAATCGGCGGCCCAGGCGGCGGCGAAAGAGGCCCTGGTGCGGGACGGGCAGGACCAGATGCAGCGGTACTTCTCGCTGTTGCCGATCGCCGCGCTGCTGGTCGTCGGTCTCATGGTGATCCGGTCGCTCAAGAAGGTGGCGGTGCCGCCGAGTGGGTCGGCGGGGGTTGCAGGCGGCGGACGCGAGCCTCTGCCGCTTGACCCAGGAAGCGCGGCGGGCGTCTCGCCGACGCTGGTGAGCGAAATCGACCATATCGCCGACCCGCTGCACGAGGGGACGCACGGGCAGTTGCCGCCCGGCCATCGTGACCCGGATGCCTACGACGAGTCGGACGAGATCGAACCGCTCGAGATCGGTTCGAAGACCGTCAACAAACCGCTCCAGCAGATTTACATGATGGCCGAGCAGAAGCCCGAGGACGTGGCGACGCTCGTTAAGGCCTGGCTCAAGGAGGACCTACGATGAGACGATCCGCCGCCGACCTCACGAACCGCCAGAAGGCGTCCGTTCTGCTCATGATCTTGGGTCCCAGCCGGGCGTCCAAGGTGATGCAGCACCTTCCCGACGAGTACATCGAGGCGCTATCGCTCGAGATGGCGCGCCTGGGGAAGGTCGGTCGGGAGCAGAAGGGACAGGTTGTCTCCGAGTTTCACGAACTGGCGATGGCGCAGGACATCGTCTCGGACAGCGGGCTGGAAGCGGCCCGGGCGCTGCTCGAGGAGGCTTTCGGCGCGGACAAGGCGCAGTCGATCATCGGGAAGGTCGTCGAAGCGATGAAGGTCGTGCCGTTCGACTTTCTGAAGAACGCGGACCCGGCCCAGGTGCTGAGCATCATTCAGGACGAGCACCCGCAGACGATCGCGCTGATCCTCGCTTACCTGCCGCTGATGAGCGCGGGCAGCATCCTCACCAAGTTGCCGACGGAGCTGCGCGCGGACGTGGCGGAGCGCATCGCGATGATGGATCAGACGCCCCCTGAAGTCATTCAGCGGGTCGAGCGGGTGCTGGAAAAGAAGGTGTCCAGCCTGGTCACTCACGACATGACCCAGGCCGGGGGGCCGAAGGCGCTGGTGGAGATGCTTCACGGGGTCGACCGATCGACGGAGCGAGTGATCCTGGACGGCTTGGCGGAGAGCAATCCGGAACTCGCGGAAGCGGTCAAGAACATGATGTTCGTGTTCGAGGACGTGGTTCAACTCGACGACCGGGCGATCCAAGCGATCCTCAAGGAAGTGGACATGAAGGAACTCGGGACGGCGCTCAAGGGCGTCTCGAAGGAGGTCCAGGAGAAGATCTTCCGCAACATGTCGGAGCGCGCGGTGGGGATGCTGAAAGAGGAAATGGAGTACATGGGTCCGACCCGCCTTAAGGTCGTCGAAGAGGCCCAGCAACGGATCGTGGCGACGATCCGGAAACTCGAAGAGGCGGGTGAGATCCAAGTGACCCGGAGCGGCGAGGAGGACGTGCTTGTCTAGCCCGTTCGCCGAAAAACCGGGTGTGTCGTTCGGCGACTTCATGCGACCGGTACAAGAGGTCACCCTCTCGCTTTCGACGCGGGAAGCGCGGATGTTCGAGGCGATGAAGCAGAAGGCCCAAGACGAGGGACACGCGCAAGGGTACGAGACGGGTCATCAAGAAGGCTATGCCCTTGGCTATCGGGAGGGCTACCATGAGGCGCGGACGAAGGCGCTGGCGGAGATCGAGGAGCGCGAGCGGGCGGCCGAACTCGACTATGTCGCGGCCTTGAATGAGGAGTCGGCGATCCTCCAGCGATGTGCGGCCGAGTGGTTCGCCAAGGCGGAAGCGTCGCTGGCCAACCTGGCGATCGTGATCGCGCAGCGGATCGTCTGTCACGAACTCGAGGCCCGTCCGGAAACGCTCTTCCACATTGCCAAGGCGGCGCTGGCGGAGGCGACCGCCTCGACCCGGGTTCGCATTCGAGCCAACCCGTTCCATATGGACATCCTCCGCACGCGGAAGGATCGCCTGCTGGCGCTCCAGCCGCAGTTGCGCGACATCGAGCTCGTGGACGACCATTCGATTCTCGGCGGTTGCGTCGTGGAATCGGACAGCGGGGTGATCGACGCGCGGATCGAGACCCAGTTGGAGAACCTGCTTCGGGCGGCGCGCGGGGAGCCCGCATGAGCCTGACGGTTCCGGAACCTAGGTTCGCCGATCTGGAACACCGGATCGACGGAGCGCGCCTCTGGCGCACGTACGGGCGCGTTTCGCAGGTCGTCGGGCTCGTGATCGAGTCCAACGGCCCCAACGCGCGGGTGGGAGACGTCTGCATCGTCGAAACGCCGGGCGCCCGCGGGGTGCGCGCCGAGGTCGTCGGATTTCGGGGCGAGAAGGCGCTGTTGATGCCCTTGGGCGAACTGAGCGGCATTCGGGCGGGCTGCTTGGTCGAGGCCACCGGGGAGTGCCTACGGGTGCCGGTCGGCCGCGAATTGCTGGGAAGGGTGCTGGACGGCCTTGGCGAACCGATGGACGGAAAGGGGTCCCTCGACTGTCGTGAGACCTTTCCCGTGCTGGGGTCCCCCCCGAACGCCTTGACCCGAAACTTGATCGACCGGCCGTTCGCGACGGGAGTCCGCGCGGTGGACGGGCTGTTGACGGTCGGGGAGGGACAGCGGGTCGGCATTTTCGCGGGCTCCGGGGTTGGCAAGAGCACGCTGCTCGGCATGATCGCGCGGTACGGCCGGGCCGACATCAACGTGATCGCGCTTGTCGGCGAGCGTGGCCGCGAGCTTCGCGAGTTCATCGAACAAGACTTGGGGGTGGAAGGTCTCGCCCGCAGCGTCGTGATCTGCGCCACCTCGGACCAGCCGGCGCTGGTTCGGATCAAGGCGGCCTTCACGGCCACCGCCATCGCCGAGCACTTCCGCGATCAGGGGCTCAGCGTGATGCTGATGATGGACTCGGTGACGCGCTTCGCGATGGCGCAGCGGGAGGTGGGGCTGGCGATCGGCGAGCCGCCGAGTTCGAAGGGCTACACACCGAGCGTGTTCGCCCTCTTGCCGCGTCTGATGGAGCGGGCAGGGAAGAGCGACCGGGGGGCCATCACCGCCCTGTACACCGTTTTGGTCGAGGGCGACGATACGAACGAGCCGATCGCGGACGCGACCCGGTCCATTCTCGACGGCCACATCGTGCTGAGCAGGAAACTGACGAGCAAGGGGCACTACCCGCCGATCGACTGCCTACAGAGTCTGAGCCGTGTGATGCCGATGGTCGTCTCTCGGGAACACCTGGAGGCGGCCCGTGACCTGCGCGAGCAGTTGGCGGCCTACGACGAGATCGAGGACCTCGTGGCGATCGGCGCGTACAAGGAAGGGGCCAAGCCGGTCGCCGACCGAGCCTTGAAGCGCCGGGACGCGGTGACCGGTTTCCTGCGCCAGTTCAAGAGCGACCACACCCCTTACGAGGAAACGGTGGCGGCTCTGGAGGAGCTCGCGGATGGCTAGGTTTCGCTTCCGGCTGCAAAGGGTGCTCGAGTTTCGGGCGACGTGCGAAGAGGCGGCGAAGCGCGAGTTCCAGCAGGCGCAGGCGGCGGTTCTCGCCACCGAGCGCGAACGGGATGCCTGGCACGACAAGAAGCGGCGCCTGCTCGGCTCGGAAACCCGCGACATCGCCGAGCGACAGACGCTGGAGGCGGCGGTGCTGAATCTCGACGACCGAGTTCGACACCTGCAGATCGCCATCGAGCAACTTCGCCAGGAGGCGGAGCGTGCGATGGAGCGGTGGCGGGCGGCCAAAATCGAACTCGAAGTGATGGAGAAGCTGAGGGACAAGGCGTTCGAAGCCCACCGGCTCGAGGAGAGCCGCCGCGAACAGGCGGAAATGGACGAGTTTGCGGTGCTGCGGAGGATGGCGGCGTGAGCATGCTCCGATTGCGCCCTTTGGGGCCGGACGGCGTTCAGCAACGGGTTCGCGAGATCGAGGCTCGGGTGCGCGAGATCACCGGCGAACCCAAAGAGCCTTTCAGCAAAGCGCTCGATCGCGCCCAGGACGCCTTGGGCGGCGCGAGACCCTCCCCCCTAAAGGGCGAGATCGGCCCGGACGAGAGCAAGCGGCCCCTCGGTCTGGGCGGCTTTGGGATGAACGTTCGACCCAAGTTCGCGACCGCCTATCTCAAGGCGGCGGCGGCGACCGCCGCCCAGGCGGCGGGGATCGATCCGATCCTGTTCGACGCGCTCGTGGAGCGAGAGAGCGGGTACGACGCCTCGGCCCGCTCCCGCGCCGGCGCGATGGGCTTGGCCCAGCTGATGCCGGAGACGGCGTCCGAACTTGGAGTGACCGACCCGTTCGATCCGATCCAGAACCTCCAAGGGGGGGCGAAGTACCTCGCCCGGATGATGAAGGAGTTTGGCGATCCGCGCCTTGCTTTGGCCGCCTACAACGCGGGGCCAGGACGAGTGCGTGAAGCGGGCGGCGTGCCCAACATCCCGGAGACGCAAGCGTACGTCGAGGACATCCTGGCGAACTATGAGTTGAGGAGGAAGCGATGAAGAAGGGTTTGAAGGTCGCCCTTTTTGTAGGTGCCCCGTTGCTCGTTCTCGGTGCGGGCGGAGTGGTGGCGGCGGCGATGCTCGGCTACCTGGACATTGCGGGTCTCACACAAAAAGAGAGGGCAAAGGCGCCTCCGCCGACGGTGGCCGTCGTCACGAAGTCCGAGAAGCCCAAGCCTCCGGCCATCCTCGTGCGCAACACGCCGCCGCCGAAGTCGGCGGTGCCCCGAGTCACGGTGACGACGCCGGACCCGGTTCGGGGGGACAGGCGGCTGGCAAGACTCTGGAACGAACTGGAGCCGACGAGACTGATCGAGATCTCAAAGGACTGGCGCGAAGAGGACCTTGCGCGCGTGATGCTGCGGATGGACACGGGGGTGGTGGCGGAGATGATCGCGACGATGCCGGACGCGAAGAAGGCATCGTCGTTGAGCCGCCGGATTCGCCAGTTGGCCTCGCTCCCTCCACCGAAGGAGGAGTAACCTCTGCGGATTCATGGATCCGGCACGCGATTGGCCCAAACTGCTCGCTCTGGTCGTCATCGGGGCCGTTGCGTCGGCGATCAACGCGGTGGCGGGGGCGGGTTCGTTGATCTCGTTTCCAGCGCTCGTGGGCTTAGGGGTTCCCTCGTTGCCCGCGAACGCGACAAACTTCGTCGGCCTGTTGCCGGGGCGCGTCACGAGTTTCATTCCCTTTTGGCACAAACTGGCGACGATTCGGGGGCAACTCGTGCTGCTGTTGCCGCCAACGCTGGTTGGAGCGGGGATTGGGGCTTGGCTCCTGCGGATGACGGGCGATCGGCTGTTCGAGATCCTTGTCCCGCCGCTGATCCTGGCGGCCGCTTTCCTTCTCGCGATACAACCTCGGGTCAAGGCTTGGGCGAGCCGCAACCATCGCAAGGTGGGGGCGCCGACGGCGATTCTGCTTCAGTTTCTCACCTCGGTATACGGCGGCTACTTTGGCGCGGGCATTGGGATCATGATGCTCGCCACGTTCGCGCTGTACATGGACGGATCGCTGCACGAGCAGAACGCGCTGAAGATCGTTTTCGCCCTGGCGATCTCGGTGGTGGCATCGGGGACGGTGCTGGCAAGCGGTCTGGTGGACGGCTGGGCGGCGCTCGCGATGTTGGTCGGGGGGCTGGCCGGTGGGTATTGGGCGGGGAAGTGGATGCTGAAACTCGACGAAACGCGCTTGCGGGGAGCGATCGTGACGTTCGGAGTCTTGTTGGCGGGCTACTACGCCGTCCGAACCTACTTGTGACGGGCAGGACCCGCGCGGCCCGCGGCGAACGGTCGGTGCCCCATGATCGCCCTCGTCAGCGCCGCAACCGTCGGCGCCTTGCCGTCTGCCGACCTTATCGTGGTGAACTCCCGGATCTGGAGCGACGGGCTTCCCGCCCCTTCGACGCGGGATTCGAGTAGGCGAACGTGAAGCCGCGTTCGGTGTTCGTGGAGGGCCGGCCGGTCTTCGAGAAGGGCGAAAGGTGAGGACGAGGCGGCGCGAGGGCGGCGATCGCGGTATAATGGCAGACCAACTCGGAGATACCCGTTTGATCTACGTAAGCGTACAACCCAATGAGTCGATCGATTCCGCGCTGAAGCGCTTCAACCTGAAGTTGCAGCAGAGCGGCCTGTTGCGCGAACTCAAGGAGCACGCCCACTACGAGAAGCCGAGCGAGAAGCGCCGTCGTCAGCGACGCCGACGCCTCTCGAAGCAGTAAACCTTCGCGCGTGCCGGGCCGTCGCCGCTCTTCGATGTCTGCCGACCCTCCCCGTATCGCCGACTTACCCGACGAGGCCGCGCTAAGCGGGCGCATCGCGTTGGTGCGAGCGTGTCCTGCCGCCCGTCGTTTGCCCGTAACCTGGTTGCGACGCGTCGTGGCAGAGGCTTTGCGCCGCCATCCCCTCGCTACGGGCGACGTCACCCTCGCGCTGACCGACGACGAGGGCATTCGCGACCTCAACCGCACATATCGCGGCATCGACGCCCCAACCGACGTCTTGGCCTTTCCGGCGGGTCCCTTTTCGGGTGGGGCGCTCGGCGACGTGGCGATCTCGGTGGAAACGGCCCGGCGCCAGGCTGCGGCGCGGGGCCGATCGCCAAAGTGGGAACTGGCGGTACTCGGATTGCACGGTACTTTGCACCTCTTGGGCTGGGAGGACGAGGACGAGGTCGACCGCGCCGCCATGCTGTGCGAGGCGAACGGCGCGCTCGAAGCCTGCGGGCTGACGCCCGACCCGGAGTGGGGCTCGATCTACGCCGACCTTGCCCGCGCGGAGGCGTCGCGATGAGCAACATGAGGACGCGCGACCTGTTCGCGCCGTTTCGGGTGGCGATCAGCGGCCTCGTCTACACTTTCCGGACGCAGCGTCACATGCGGTTCCACATCTACGTGGTGCTGCTGGTGACGCTGATGGGCGTCCTGTTCAACCTCCGTCTCCGCGAAATCCTGATCCTGCTGTTCACGATCAGCCTTGTGCTGGTCGCAGAGATGTTCAACTCGGCGATCGAGGCGGTCGTGGACCTGGTGCAACCGACCTTCCACCCTTTGGCGCGGTTCGCCAAAGACATCGCGGCGGGGGCCGTGCTCATTACGACGATGCTGGCGATCGCGGTGGGAGCGCTCATGCTGCTCGGTGAGAACCGGTTGGAGGAGATCCGCATCTCGCTCACCGGCGAGGCACCGAACGTGGCGGTCGTCCAGCGCATGATCCTGGGCTTCCTTCTGCTGTTCCTCGTGGTGATCATCGGCAAGGCGGTCGGCAAGCGCGGCTTGTTGTTGCGAGGGGGCCTGGTGAGCGGCCATGCGGCGTTTGGGTTCTTCCTGGCGACCACGGCCACCTTGCTCACCGAACACGCCCTCGTGGCAGGAATCTGCATCCTCTTGGCGGTGGTGGTGGCGCAAAGCCGCTGGGAGGCGAAAATCCACTCGGTTTTCGAACTGACGCTGGGCGCGACCGTCGGCACGCTGATGGCCCTCGCGCTTTTCGCCATGATGCCGAAATGATGAGAGTCAGAGTCCAACCATGAAGACGAAACCTCGCGAACGTGGGCGGCGTGTCCATTCAACGACACGCCGCGAAACGGGAACGGGAGCCGTCGCGAGGCGGTCGGCCTTCCTGATGGCCGGGCTCACGGGCCTGTTCTGGTTTGGCTCGGGTCGTGCCGAAGGCGGATTGGACCTGGCGGCGCTTTCAAGGTCGCCCACGTCGCTCGACGCGGTCGGCATGACGGTCGCAGCGATCATCGCGTGCATCGCGCTGAACGCGCTTTTCATCGCGGCGGACACCGCGATGGACGTACTGAAGCCGCTCCACGTGAAGGCCGTGCGCGAGGCGAACCCCCGGTTGGCGGATCGGCTCGAGCGGGTCATCGAGAATCGGTCTCGGCTGGTCGCGGCGAGTTCGTTCGGCAGCCAGTTGTGCCGATTCGCCATGGTGGTCGGGGCATTCGCCCTGGCGCCCGCGGGCTTGTCGTTCGCGCGAGGCGAGCAGGCGGGCGCGGTCGTCGGCGACCTGCTTCTCGCGGGGGTCCTTTTCGCGTTGCCGATCGGCCTCGTGAATCTGGTGTTCGGCGAACTGGTGCCCAAAAGCTACGCCGCCCTGCGCGTCCAGCAGGTTGCCGGGGGGCTCCTGCCTTTCGCGTCGTTCTTCGCGGCGTTGCTCGGCCCGGCGATCCTGCTGGTGACCGCCACCGCGAATCTGATCTCCCGCCGTTACGGGGCCACGGCGACCTTCGCGGTCGCGAATCAGGCGGAGGAGGAGATCCGCGAGATCGTGGAGAGCGCCGAGCAGTCGGGCGAACTCGAGGAGGAGGAGCGGGAAATGCTCCACAGCGTGTTCGAGTTTTCCGATACGGTGGCGCGGGAGGTGATGACCCCGCGGATCGACCTGGACGCGCTGCCGATCGAGTCGGACGTGGAAGAGGTGATTCGGGTCATCGAGGAATCCGGGCACTCGCGCATCCCGCTGTACGAAAGGACGGACGACCAGATCGTGGGGGTCATCCATGCGAAGGACCTGTTGCTGGCGCGACTGCAGGGAGAAGTGGACCTTCGGTCGCTCCTTCGTCAGCCGCTCTTCGTGCCGGAAAACAAGGACCTCCATGAGTTGCTGAAAGAGATGCGCCAGTCGCGCAGCCAAATCGCGGTGGTGCAGGACGAGTTCGGGGGCACGGCGGGCATCGTGACGATCGAGGACATCGTCGAGGAGTTGGTGGGGGACATTGTCGACGAGTACGACGTCGAGGAGCCCGAGATCGTCTCCGATGGCGATACCTTCCTCGTGAGCGGCAAAGCCCACCTTGACGACGTCAACGACGAGGTCGGCTCGGAGTTCGAGAGCGACGAGTTCGACACGGCGGGCGGCTTTGTGTTCGGGCTGTTCGGATACCAGCCCAAGCAGGGGGAGTCGCTCGAGGTGTCGGGTTACCGATTCACGGTGGAGGAGACCGACGGCCGGCGCATTCACAAGTTACGGCTGCGCAAACTCGAAGACTCGGACGAGGGCCAAGAACCGGACTAAGCCCAACCGCCGCTCCGTTGGGCAAGTAAACTGGGGTCGAATCCCGCCCGAGACTCCGCCGATCGAGCCGCCATGAAACCTCGGATCGAACTTCAGACGGTCCTCACCGCGCTTTGCGGCCTGTTTATGGTGGTCTCCTTCTTTCCGGGGTCGCCGACTTGGATCGCCTATCTGTCGGTTGCGGCGGGTTCGTACTTCGCCTTGCGAACCGCTTACGAGTCGGTGGCGGCGCGGACCCTCGACGTCAACATCCTGATGTTGCTGGCCGCGATCGGGGCGATCGTCGTGGGCCACGCCGACGACGCGGCGGTGTTGCTGTTCCTGTTCAGCCTCTCAAGCACCCTGGAACACCTCGCGATGGGGAGGACGAAGCGGGCGATCGAGGCCCTGGTCAAGTTGCGGCCGAGCGAGGCGCTTCTGGTCGAGGCGGACGGGGAGCGCACGGTGCCCGTCGAGTCGGTTCGAACGGGGGACCGGGTGCGGGTTCGCCCCTTTGAGCAGTTTCCGACCGACGGCGAGGTGATCTCCGGAAAGACGAGCGTCAACGAGGCGGCGATGACGGGCGAGTCGGTGCCGGTTCTGCGGGAGGAGGGCGGTCGGGTGCTGGCCGGAACCCAAAACCTCGAGGGTACGGTTCTGGTCTCGGTGACCGCCGAAGTGGGCGATTCGACCCTCGACCGGATCGTGTCGCTCGTGGAGCAGGCCCAAGAGAACAAGGCTTCCGGGGAACGGCTCAGCCACTGGTTCGGCTCCCGGTACACGCTGTTCGTGATCGCCGCGTTCACGGTCTCGTTAGGCGTTCGCCTCGCGCTCGGGGGGGCGTTCGGCGACGCGCTCTACCGGTCGCTGACCTTGTTCGTCGCGCTGAGTCCGTGCGCGCTCGTGATTTCGATTCCGGCTTCGACGCTGAGCGCTTTGGCTTGGGCGGCTAGAAACGGCATTCTTACGAGAGGGGGTGCCTTCATCGAGGCGGCAGGCGAGATCGACGCGATCGCGGTGGACAAGACGGGCACGTTGACGTCGGGCGTCCCGCGCCTCGTCGAGATCTGCGTCTGCAGCATGGCCACGGTGCCGGAAGGGGCGGCCTGTGGCCAGTCGGGGTCGTGCTGGGCAGAGGGAAAGACGCTTTCACCGCTCGCCGCCGAGTTGCTGGCGGTGGCGGCGGCGGCGGAGCAGTACAGCACCCATCCGATCGCCCAGGCCATCGTGACCGCTTCGCGCGAGAACAACCTCGACGTCCTCGAGGCGAGCGACCACACGGTGGAACCCGGACTCGGGGTGGTCGCCACTCTCGACGGTGAGCGGGTCCGGGTCGGCCAACTCAGGATGTTCGAGGACGGACGGTTGCCCGAGGCGTTCCGCTCGCACGTCGCGGAGTTGCAGGACGAGGGCATGACGGTCGCGATCTTGGAGCACCGTGAACGGTACGCGGCGTTCGGTCTGCGCGATCAGGCAAGACCCGAAGCGGCGGCGGCGGTTCAGGAACTAAGGTCGCTCGGGGTTCGAAGGATCGTCATGGTCACGGGCGACACCGAGCACACCGCCCGGGCGGTTGCCCAGGCGGTGGGGGTCGAGGAGGTTCATGCCGGGCTCCTGCCGGGCGACAAGACGCGGATCATTGAGGAAATGGTGGCCTCGAAGCACCACGTGATGATGGTCGGGGACGGGGTCAACGACGCGCCCAGTTTGGCCACCGCGCACTTGGGGGTGGCGATGGGAGGCTTGGGGAGCGACGTGGCGCTCGAGGCGGCGGACGTCGTGCTGATGAGCGACCGGCTATCCGGGCTGTCGGACCTCATCCGTCTGGGCCGAAGAACCCGTACGATCATCCGCATGAACCTGCTTTTCGCGGGAGGGGTGATCGTGGCGCTGACGCTATTCTCGCTGTTCGCGAAGTTGCCCCTGCCGATTGCGGTGATCGGCCACGAGGGTTCGACGGTGATCGTCATCCTCAACGGACTTCGGCTGTTGGGCGGCGCGCGCGCCGCCTAGCCGAGCACTTCCGCAACGGCGCTCTGCACGAGGGAAGGGTCGGCGGGACGCGCGCCCTGACGATCGAGCAACCAGACAACGGGGAGGGCTTTGGTGAATCCCCCCGTGGCGGAGTCGAGATCGGCGGCGATGTCAAGCATCGTGAGAGCGTGTCGGAGGGCTTCGTCCCGGGTTTGGGTCGGCCACGGCTTACGGTCGCGGGCGATAAACTCGAACACACCGCGGATTCGCTCCGAGCCGGAACCCGCGCAGGCGTAGGCTCCGTTCTCGAAGCGGGCGCCCGCCCCATCGAAGAAGTAGATCGAGAAGCGGTCGGCCTTCTTGTCGTAGGCGGCGACGATGGGGAGGAAGAGGCCGATGCCCTGCGCCGCCATCGGCGCGTTCCCGGCGAGGGCGCGAGAAATCTCCATCAGCTTGCCCTCGAGCGACATCTCCTGTAAGTTCATGCGCTTGAAGTACTTGAAGCTGTGCTGCAGAAATCGGCAGACTTCGACCGACCGAGCGAACGCCCCGGAGATGGCGATTACGGTCTCATCGTCGAGGGCGAGGATCTTCTCGGCCTGATCGAACATGATGAGGTTGCCGGCGGTGGCGCGGCGGTCCGCCACCAAGAGGACGCCCTCGTCGTAGCGGACGGCCATTACGGTTGTGCCATGGGTCTCCACGGACGAGCCCAAGGACCCGGTTGGAGCGCCCACGAGGTCGGCAAAGGTGTGTGCGGGCGTTTCCAGCATGCTACTGGCCAGACCGCTGCCGGTACCGCTTCGCCTGGTCGGGGTCGATCTTCTTCATGCGACGAAGGAGCTCGTTGCCACCGTCTGGCTTCTGCACGTCGGGGCGGGCGGGACCGGGCTGGTCCGGGGACTTTCGGTCGCCCTCGGGGGCGAGCGGTCGGGTCAGGCGTTCTTCGGCGCGGATCGTCATTGGGTAAGGGCTCCTACGAACGATTCTACGTCGCAAATCGCGGCAAGGTCCGGCGGATATGGACGGGTCGGAGGCAATTCCACTTCCAGGAGTTCGTCGGCGGTTTCAAAGACGAGGGTTCGCCAGCACGCGGCGCGGAGGGAAGGACCGAAGTTGCGGACGGCGAGGCCACGGGCGCGCGCTCGGGTGGGTTCGGGGTGGTCGGCGCGCCGCGAATCGAGGAGGTCTTCGGGGGGGTCCGGTTCGAGACGGCCCATCTGCTGGAGGGCCCGCCCGAGTCCTTCGTCAGGGTCCAAGTTGTGGTACTCCAGATCGAAGGCGCCGAGGGCGGGGTCGTTCCAGCCGGTCCCCTCCGCATCGAGGTACTCGCGAACCATGCGGAGTTTGGCGGCCCAGTCTACGGAGTAGGCGAAGGCGTCGAAGTCGGAAGAAAGGACATCGAGCAGCCGCCGGCTCTCCGCGATGGTGCGCCCGAGTTCGGGACCTGGGCCGTTCTCAAGGTCGAGGAACCGCTCGGCCGCCGCGAAGTACGACTCGAAGACCTCGTGGGCGTTGGTCCAAGATCCACCTTCGAGGTCGAAGGCGAAGCGGTGCGTCTCGTCGCGGCTGATCGCCTTCGCCGCTAGGACAGGGTCTCGGGGCTTCCAGACGGGGGCTTCGCCGATCTCGGCGAGGGCGAGAGCAATACGGACGAGGTCGATCTTGCGATGGGTCGCGGAGGGGACGAGGTTCGCGTCGCCACAGATCACGTGCAACCGAATCCAGTCTTCCGGGCGGGCATGGGGTTCGTCCCGGGTGTTGAAAATCGGTCGGCGGAAAAGCGTTTCGGCGTTGACGGTCTCGACGAAGAAGTCCGCGCGTTGGCTGAGCTGGTACGCGCACGCGGCCCCGGACTCCGCGCCGACCTTGCCCGCCCCGCAGAGAACGGGACGGACGAGCAACATGGGGAGCAGGGCGTCGAAGAGGCGCTGGAAACCGAGGTCTCGGGGGACGAGGAAGTTCTCGTGGGTGCCATAGGACGCGCCGTGCCGATCCGTGTTGTTCTTGTAGACCCGGACGACGCGGTCTTCGGCGGCGGCAAAGCGGCGCGCCGCCTCGAGGACGACGCGTTCGCCGACCTTGTCGGCCAAGGCCAGTTCGCGCGAGGACAGGCACTCCGGGGTCGAGTACTCCGGATGACCGTGGTCGTTGTAGAACCTTGCGCCGTTCGGGAGGACGCGATCAGCGCGGAGGTCCTGGTCGGGGGTCGGTCGCCGTCCGACGTCGAAGGCCGCGTCGACGGGGTCGACGGCGAGCCGCTCCAGGACGAACCCGCGCAGGTCGCGCCGGGGTGATTCGTGGCGGTAGTCCCAGCCCACAAAAAACTCGCCCGGGCAAGCCCGGACGAGTTCTCTGGCGTCGTCTATCTGGTCGGCCGCGCCGCGACCTTCCACATAGAGACCATATTCGGTTTCGATCCCGGAGAGGATCGCCCGCATCGCTAGCGGCGGTACACCACGAAGCGACCGGACTGACTGAATCCTGCCGGAAGGGCTTGGCCCGCGTTGAAGGCATAGCGCCCACTGCGGACGTTGGCGGGAACGGACACGTCGCCCGAGCCGAGCAAGCCGGAGACCGTTCCGGTGAGTTCGCCCGTCACGTCGCCGTCGACCACGTTCACCAGCGGGAACACGGAGAACCGCGCGGTGGCGTAGTTCACGTACCCGTAGTAGAAGTTGGTGATCTGACCGGAGGCGTTGCGCACGAACATCGCAACATCCTGCTCGTTGTCGTCCTGGTTCGAGGGGAACGTGACGAACTCGAACGTGCCGACTCCCGAGAAGACGCGCGCGTAGTCGTACCAGACGCCCTGGAGGGCGGTGATCTTAGCGGTTCCGCTCAGGTCTCGCGGATCCGGCTGGACCAGCGAGTACGTACCAAAGGGGATCGTCGAGCCGGGAATCGTCTGGGGCATCGCGTAGTTGCCCTCGATCGGCTCGTCGGCGTCCGGCGTAAGAATCTGGAAAGATCCGCCGGTTCCCGCTCCCAGGCCAATCGTGTCGCCGCTGAAGAACACCCGCGTCGCCAAAGCCCCGTTCGCCAAGCGAGGTCGCGTGGCGAGGCCCGAGATGTCGAAGCAGACGTTGTCCGAGAAGAAAGACTGGATGTTCCCGGTACCGGCATCCAGGTTTCGCTCCTCGAAGAGGGTCTTGTCGAACACGACGGTGCCCGTCCCGCTCACCGACAGCATGCCGTCGTCCAGGTAGACCTGCACGATCGTGTTGCGACCCAGCATCACGCGGGCATCGAGCGGGAAGCGGTTCGATTCGCCCGTCAACGCCACGCCCGCCGCCGGGTACTCGGTGGAGGACCCTTCGAGCTGAAGTTTCGAGACGTCGAGGGGGAACTCGTTGAACGTTCGGGAGTTCAGCGACGAGGACAGGGGAACCGTCACGTCGATGGTCTGGAACGTGTAGCCGGACAGATTCAGCACGCGGTTCGGGTTCAGTTGGGTTTCGGCCGTCCCGATCGTATCGGTGAAGAACACCCGGCGAATCTTGGCGATGGTGTCGCCCGCGGCTCGCCCCTGACCCGTCAGATAGGCCACGGTGATCGTTCCCGGACCGCTCGGCACCGCCGCCGCGATCGTGGAGTCGCCGGTTCCGCCGCCGCCACCACCACCGCCGCCGCCGCCTCCACCGCCATTGTCACCACCGCCGCCGCCACACCCGACCAGCAGGAGGGCTCCAAGGAAAACGTACACCCAGTTCTTCAAACTTCGCACCTCATTGCACCTTTGACGGGACGCGACCGCGCCCCAACCTAGGCTAGGTTCCGGGACAGTATAGCACCCGGTCCTTCTCCCGATGCCCGCATGGGACGGCACCGGAGCGGTCGCTCACCACTGAGTTGGACCTCCCGGTCACGGTGCGGGTACGGCGAAGTTACGCCTTCTGCCGCTCCATCGTGATCTTGCCGCTCGCCTCCGAGCCGGCGGCAGGGATCGGAAGGTTCTTGAAGGCGCCTTCGATCTTGAGGACGGTGCCGTCTTCGAGCGCCCAGACGGTGGTGTCGCAAGAGAATCCGAGCTCGCCGTCTTCCTTGAACTTCTGGGTGAACTTGAGCGCCTTCTCGCCGTTCAGGTCCTCGGCGCCAACGAAGGCGACTTCGACGGTGGACTTCGGAAAGTCGCCCTTCTTGTCGAACGTGCTCTTGGTCGATGCGCCCTCTTTCAGTTCTGCGGTCGGCGCGAAGAAGTGCGTGGTGAGGAACATTCGAAGGGCGTCCACACCCTCCATCCCACCGGAGAAGGTCTTGATGGCGCCGTCCTTGCCGATCACGACCTTCATGGGCGCGATTTCCGGGGTCGGCTCGAGGTCCTGGCCGCCGAGGACGACTTTCAGGTCCTTGCTCGTGGCGGCGCGCGCGACCTCGTTCTCGTCGACCTTGGTCACCTCGACGGTGGTCGCGAGAGAGACCGTGACGTCCATCCCTTGGATGTCCATCGTGTACTTGATCTTGTACGGCGCCTTGTCGCCCACCTTCGGGGCTGGCTTGAGCTGGGCGGGTACCGCGACGGCAAGAGAAGCTATGAGAAGAATCGAAAGGGCGTGACGAGTCATGGGGGCCGTGTGTTCCTTCTGGGATTGGGGTGCAGTGTAGCGCGGACGACGCGATTCGGCAAGGGGGTCGGGACCTTCCGCCGGATGCCGACCGCCTTGCGACGGGGAGGTTCGTCGTGTAAAGTGTTGCGTATGGTCATGCTTTGTGCACGCGCTTGGATCGGCCCAACGCTCATCCTTGCCGCCTCGGCAGCGAACGCTCAGATCTCCCTGGGAAAACTCGACACGTTTCAAGATGGAACGGTGATGGGATGGAGCGGTGGCGCGGCCCCGACGAACATCGCCGATGGGGGGCCCTTGGGAGCGGGGGATCGATATCTTCAGATCACCTCGGACGGCGGAAGTGGGGCCGGAGGAAAGCTCGCGACCTACAACTTCAACTGGAGCGGCGACTACACGGCCGCCCAGGTGACGGGCGTCGAGGTCTGGATTCAGAACCTGTCCGCGACGGAGACGCTCGAGATGCGGGCGGTCATCCTTTCGGGCGCAACGCGTTGGACGTCGAACAGCCCGCTCGTTTTGGCGCCGGGGTCTGGATGGACCCAGCACACCTTCTCTTTACTGGAGTCCGATATCACCCGAGTGTTGGGCTCGACGTCGTACACGGCGACGATGGCGAGCGTGAGCCGACTGATGTTTCGTCACGACTCCGGTGCGCCCGACGCGGAGGGCACGGCGATCGCGGCCCAAGGCGGTCTGGACAACATCCGCGCGGTGCCCGAACCGGCCTCGATGCTCGCGCTGGGTGCGGGAGTCAGTGCGCTCGTGCTTCGCCGCCGCCGCGCCCGGTAGGCGGGACGGGCGTCACCGGATCTGTTTGCGGACGAGCCTTCCATCGCGCCAGGTCAGGCTGACGGTCCGGTTGCCCCGGGCTCGCAGCCCGGTGATGGAGCCTGCCTTCGCCCATGGCTTGGGCAGGGCGGGCAGGAATCGCAGTTCGCCCCCGTGGCTTTGGAGCAGCATCTCCGCGACGCCGGCCGCCACCCCGAAGTTGCCGTCGATCTGGAACGGCGGATGGGCGCAGAACAGGTTCGGGTAAGTCCCCCCTCCCCCCACCATCTCGACCCCGACGTTGCCGACGGGTTTGAGGTAGCGCATCAGGATTCGGTGCGCGCGGTCGCCGTCGCCGAGACGCGCCCAAAAGGCCACCTTCCACGCGAGCGACCACCCGGTGCCGGAATCGCCCCGACGGTCGAGCGAGCGCCGGGCGGCTGCGGCCAGGTCCGGAGTCTCGGAGGGCGTGATCTGATCCCCGGGGAAGAGGCCGTAAAGGTGGGACACGTGTCGGTGCTGGGGTTCGACCTCCTCGTAAGGTTCGAGCCACTCTTGGAGTCGGCCGTCGGGACCGATCTGGTGCGGGGCGAGCCGTGGCGTTGCCTTCGCCAAGCGCTCCTGAAGGTCCGCGTCGAGGCCGAGGACCTTGGCGGCGGCGGAGGTGTTGGCGAACAACTCTCGGACGATCTGCATGTCCATCGTCGGCCCCATTGCGGTGTTCACGTTGCGTCCGTCCAGTCGGAAGGCGTTTTCGGGTGAGTTGGAGGGGGCGGTGACCAGCCAGCCGTGCTTGGGTTCTTCGATCAGCATGTCGAGGAAGAACTCGGCGGCGCCCATAAGGACGGGGTAGACGCTCGCCAGGTACCTCTTGTCTGCGCCGAAGGCGTAGTGCTCCCAGAGGTGTTGGCAGAGCCAGCCCGCGCCGCTGCATGTCGATCCCCAGTCCGCTCCCTCGCCGGGGGAGGTGAAGAGCCAAGGATTGCTGATCACGTGGGCGACCCAGCCCTTGGCTCCGTAGTAGGCGCGGGCGGTCTTTCGGCCGTTCTCGACGAGTCGTCCCACATACTCCAGCATCGGCCGGGCGCAGTCCGCCAGGTTCGTCGTCTCGGCGGGCCAGTAGTTCATCTGGAGGTTGATGTCCAGGTGGAAGTCGCCGTTCCAGGGGGTCTGGAGTTCTTCCGCCCAGAGGCCTTGGAGGTTCGCGGGCAGGGGGCTGTCCGGACGGGAACTCCCGATGAGGAGGTACCGGCCGAAGTGGTACAGAAGAGCGGCTAGGGAGGGGTCCTCCTCGCCCTTGGCCACCGCCACGAGCCTCTCCGGGGTGGGCTTGTAGGCGGAGGGTCCCTGGGGGAGGGTCAGCTTGCTGCGCCGGTAGAAGGAGCGGTGGTCTCGGACGTGCTCGGCCTCGAGCGCGCCGAAAGACCTCGTGGCCGCCCCCTCGACGCGCGCTTTGGCGCGCGCGGCAAACCGGTCGTCCACCATCGAGGTTCCGGCGGAGAACAGGAGGACGGCTTCGTCCGCTCCCTCGACGCGAATCGCGTCCGGTTCGGTGCGCACGAAGCCGCCCTTGGCGCGAACTCGTAGCCGTCCCTCGTAGCGGACGCCGTCGCGACCGGGAACGCCGCTCGCGAGCGCCCCGGACAGAACTAGGTCACCGTCGTCGATGTGGGTGGCGCCGCGCTCCGGGCGGGTCAGCCGGACGGCGAAAGTCAGCCGGCCCCTGCGGTCGGCCCTGAGCCGGATCGCGACGACCTGGGCCGGGGCGGAGACGAACGTTTCGCGGACGAACCGGACGCCGTTCTGCTCGTAGGCGACGGTGGTGACCGCGCGGTCGAGGTCCAGCGAACGGCGGTAGCCGGTCGCTTCTCCTTCGGCGAACGCAAGCTCAAGGTCGGCAAGAACCTGGTAGCAGCCGTAGGGCACGTCCTTTCCGCTGCCGAAACCGGAGCCGGCGCCCCGGCAGACGAACTCGTTTTGGAGGAGGGCCTGAGCCTCGGAGTTCTTGCCCTCGAGAAGGAGGCGGCGGATCTCGGGCAGGACCCTGTAAGCCTCCGGGCGGTCGGCGTCTTGGGGCGAGCCGGACCACATGGTGGACTCGTTCAGGACGATCCGTTCCTTCACGACGCCGCCGAACACCATCGCCCCGAGCCGGCCGTTGCCCATCGGGCAGCTTTGGGTGAAATGCCTCGCCTCGTCGGAGAACCAGATCGTGTGCGCGGGATCAAAGTTGGTCGCCATTAGAACTGCCGCCAGGAGAGCCGACATGAGCCGAGTGTAGCCCGGTCTTGGCCCGCTCGGCAGGAGGATGGCGGGCTAGACTCGGGCGGTGGAAGGACGCAGACTCATCGAGGCGATCCTCAACGACGACGACTTCGATCGGTTCGGCCTCTACGAGTACTTCTGGCCGGAGACGACCGAGCGGTGGGTGGCGCAGGGATACCCGGTAGACGACGCGGGAAAGCCGGTGGACCCGGAGGTTCATTTCGGATTCGACCTAAGGGCTTGCGGCGGGTGGTTCGACCATTTCCCGATCCGGGGGTACCGCGAGGTGGTCTCGGAGACCGACGAGTGGGAAGCGGTGCGAAACGGGGCGGGCGCGGTGCTCAAGTACTGGAAACACCGCAGTGGCACGCCGGAACACGTGGAGTTCAGGATGACCTCGCGAGAGGTCTGGGAGGCGGACTATCGACCGCACTTGCTGTCCACCGATCCGCTCCGGCTCAAGCTCCCGGAAGATCGGGAGGCGTTGGCTCGGGGCCGAAGGGACGGACGGTGGACCTTCTTCGGGCACGTGTTCCTCTGGGAGACGATGCGGCCCAGCCTTGGCGACGTGTGCATGTACGAGAGCTACGCCCTCGACCCCGGCTGGGTGCGCGACTATCACGAGGTTCATCTTGAGTTCTTTCGGAGCCACTTCGGCCTGCTGTTCGAGAAAGCCGGGATGCCGGACGCGGTGACGATCTATGAAGACCTCGCTTACCGGAACGGGTTGTTCGTCTCGCCGAGGATGCTGCGGGATTCGCTGCTTCCTTACTATGTGGAGTTGGTCGCGTGGTTCCATTCGCTCGGTCTGCGGGTCCACTTCCACTCTTGTGGGAACGTGACGGAGGCGCTGCCGCTGATCGTAGAGGCGGGGTTCGACAGCCTGAACCCGATGGAGGTCAAGGCGGGGTGCGATCTGGGTTCCTTTGTTCGAGACTACGGGGACCGGTTGGCCTTCGTCGGGGGGTTCGACGTACGGGTTCTGGAGACCAACGACGGTGCCACGATTCAGTCCTCGGTGGGGGCTCACTTGGAGGCGATGAAGCGGATCGGGGCGCGGTACGTGTTCGCCTCGGACCACAGCATCCCGCCGAGCGTTTCGTACGACGCGTACCGGTGGGCGTTGGAGGCGTTCTGGCGGACGGCGGGTCGGTAGGTCGCTCAGCCGTACTCCGATTGCTCTGACATTCTGAGCGTAGCGAAGAATCCCGAGACGAATCCGAGTCGACGGGAGGAACCTGGGGCCGGGCGTCGAACGCCCTCCCATGCCAAGACGAAGGGGGCTGTTTCGCAAGCCATCGTTGCGCGGGCGGATCTCGGCCCGGACGTCGTTGCCCCGGTTCGTGCGGCAGAACCTGGGGTTGAAGGCGCCGCGAGGATGGGGCTGGGTCACGAACCCACGGAAGGCGATGTACAACCGCGTGTACAACCGGACCTCGATTGGTTGCGTCGTGTTGCCGATCGTTTTGTTCGGGTTCCTCTTTGCCATCGTCCGGTATCTTTGATCCTGACGCAAAAACGGGACGCAAGAGGATCGGCGGGCCGAGTTCACCGTTCCGCGCGCACAACGAGGGCGCGGAAGCGGCCGAACCGCTCGTTCGGCAGGTGCGAGAAGTCCCGCCAAGCCATGCGGTAGGCGCGCTTCAGGACGATCGGAGCTTCGCGGCCCTTCGCGGTCCCGCCGGTGTTCGGGGCCCACGCCAGTTCGCCCTGCACGAGTTCCCCTTCCTCGATTCGGAACGCCTCGTCCACCCTCCCCCGCGCGAACCGAGGTTCCCAGTATTTGGGTTGGTTGGTGAGAGCGAGGGCGTACGCTTGGTCAACGTGCCCGATGGCGAGGAGTTCCTCGGTGCGCTGCAAGTCCTTCACAAAGTCGTAGCGGTTTATGTCATGGGCGACGGCGTCTTTCAGGCGATAGTCTTCGCCCCCGTGGGTCACTGCCAGGGGGCACTTTCCAGTGCTTGACCTCGATCGCGGTTCGGGTGGGGCCGTCGCCGAGGAGCAGGTCGAGCTTCTACGTTCGCGTAAGGCCGGGCAGGGGCACTTCGAGGCGGCCTCGATGTCCTGCCGGAGAATGCGGTGCCGCCAGGCAAGATCGAACTGGAAGTCGGCTTCGGAGTGAAAGCCTGGGCGACGGGCGGCGAGGGACACCAGGGCATCGTCGAGCAGCGCGTTCACCCGCAGAGCATAGCGCCGTTTGACCGCAGCTCGACGGTCACAAACTGGGCAGCGTCTCGCCAGTGCGATGGTCGAGAGTCTGGGTACAGGGCGGGCCATACGCGGGATAATGGAGGCATGAAGGAAACCCGCAGGCTGACCGCGCTCATAGAGCGCGAGGACGACATGTTCGTCTCGTTGTGCCCCGAGTTGGACATCGCCAGCCAAGGGCAGACGATTGAAGAGGCGCACGCGAACTTGAAGGAGGCGCTGACGCTGTTCTTCCAGACCGCCGACCCGAGCGAGATTGCAGGTCGTCTGCACGGCGACCTGTTCGTTACGAGCGTTGAGGTCGCGGTTGGGTAGCCTCCGACGCCTTTCCGGTAAGGAGTGCTGCGATATTCTGCGACGCAACGGCTTTGAGGCGGTCCGATCGGAAGGCAGCCACGTCATCATGCAGAGGAGGCTCGATGGCGCGACCGTGACGGTTCCAGTCCCCTATCACCGGGAACTCAAGATCGGTACGCTCGCCAGCATCGTCCGCCAATCCCGTTTGCCGAGAGCCGAGTTTGAAATCTGACCGCCAGGATTGCCACCGAAACCTGTGGCGCTACCGATCCGTAATGGCACCGTTGTGAAACACGTTCTGGCGTTGCTCGCGGCGAGCCTAGCGGCCCACGGGCTGGCGGAGGAAGGGTCGTTCGACTCGAACGGCGTGAAGATTCGCTACGTCTCGGAGGGGCAAGGAGAGGCGGTCGTTCTCGTCCACGGGTGGATGGGCGACGCGACGATGTGGGGGCAGGACGCGACCGGCAATCCCAAGCCCAAAGCCCCGGAGGGGTTCCGGGTGATCGCCCTCGACTGCCGGGGTCACGGCAAGAGCGAGAAGCCGCACGATCCGGCCAAGTACGGTGCGGAGATGGCGGAGGACGTGGTGCGTCTGCTCGACCATCTCAGGATCAAGAAGGCCCACCTGATCGGCTACTCGATGGGGGCGTTCATCGTTGGCAAAGTGGCGGCGACGCACCCGGACCGAGTGATCAGCCTGATCTATGGAGGGCAGGCGCCGCTGCTCACGGGGGAGGCGGGTTCGCGGGAGATCGAGGCGCTCGCCAAAGCGGTGGAGGAGGGCAAGGGCTTGGGGCCTTACCTGATGGAGGTGCGCCCGGCGCTCACGCGGGAGCAGGCCGACGAACTCGCGAAGTTTCTGTACTCCGGAAAGGACGCGAAGGCGTGGGCGGTCGCGGGCCTGAGTTTCAGGGGCCTCGAGGTGCGGAGAGAGGACCTGATCGCGTGCCGAGTGCCGACGCTCTTCCTCTACGGGTCCAAAGAGGTCGAGTCCACGAAGACGAGGGTGGCGGCGCTCCGGCCCTTGCTGGTAGGGTGCGAGGAGACGATCGTCCCGGGCGGCGACCATACGACGACCCTCCTGAAGCCGGAGTTCGGCGCGGCGATCTTGTCTTTCTTGCGGTCCCATCGGGGGTCGGACGGCCTATGAACACGGATTCGGGCGGACAACGCGAGGCGGTGGTGCCGGACGACCTCCGCGCGGCGTTGGCGGCCTCGCCGGCAGCGGAAGCGGCTTGGGCGAACCTGACGGCGATCGGGCGGCGGGACTTCATCGCCTGGATCGGCGAGGCGAAACAGGAAGAAACGCGCCGACGCAGGATCGAACGGTGTTGCGAAAACCTTTTGAAGGGCAAGCGGCGACCTTGTTGCTTCGCGGTGGTGCCGATGGATCTCTACAAGGCGTTGGGGGAGGTCCCGCCGGCGAAGGCGCAATGGAGCCGGCTCTCGGCGGACGAGAAGCGCGACTTCTCGGACTATGTCGAGGCGTCGCCGGAAAAGACGGCGCGGAAGGAGCGGGTCGCTGAGGCGATCGGGTTGCTGGCGGCGGGGAAACGGGCTCGCTAGCGGACCGACATGGAGTCCCGGTAATCCCCGCCGATCGGCAACGGTCGGGTCAGTGCGAGACGACTCGCGGGAGGGCTTTGGCCTGTTCGACCCAGTCGGCGACGGCCTTCTCGGTTGGCAGATTGCGGACCAGCGACTTGGCGGCGTTCGCCTCGACCAAGGCGGCGTACAGGTTGGCGGGGTTGCGCTGGGCGAGTTCGGGAACCGAATCGACGCCCGCGACCTCCAAGAGATCGGCGTATTCGGAGCCAACGCCTTTGATCCTGGCGAGGTCGGCGCGGTTCACCCACTTAAGGATGAGCTTCTCGGAGATGCCGGTCTTGGTGGCGAGGTCGTCGCGGCCCTTGGGGGTCGCGCCCGCCTCGAGCAACGCTTCCTGCGTCTTGACGCCGGCGGCGACGAGTTTGGCTCCCTGGGCGGGGCCGATGCCTTCGATGGACTCGATCTGGGCCATGTTCCCATGTTAGCCCAAGGGAGCGACTGCCTCACGGGATTGGTGGGCGGTACAGGACTTGAACCTGTGACCCCTACAGTGTCATTGGGATCAATCCTCGTTCACCATCTGCTCTCAGGTTCAAAATGGACCCCAGGTGACCCCTTAGAACCCCATCCCGTCGACACATAGGGTTCAAGATAGGGTTCAAAAAAACGTGATGGAAGGCGTCGATTTCTTCAGCTTGTCGGCAAACCGACGTAGCACTCCGTTGAAACTGGAGGGTTGGTCCGTCGCGGGGCCATCTACACGTAGAACCGGACGTCTCGTGTCTCAATGTTCGGCTGCATGCCGTAGAAGATCGCCGAGTTTGCGTCCTCGTCCTTGCGAGACCGAGCCGACTGGCAAAGCCTCACGAGCTGGTAGTACTCCCCAAATGGGAGACCATCATCGACCGGAACCCAGCCAACCTGCGGAAGAAGGATCTCTGTCCAAGTGTGCCATCCTGCCACCTTTTGGGGCCGATGGAGTCCCATCACAGATCGAGCTGGGACGCCGGCTGCCCGGAACACGGCGCACATCGCTTCGGTGATTCCGCCGCATCGTGTGCACCCGCCCAACAACGGAAAGTCGGATTGTGGCTGTCCAGGCCGCATTTGGCTACGCACTCGCTTGTTTCGCGCCTCGGCCTCGGCAGGCGGAATCGTATCATAGTGAGTCACGTTGCTATGCCACCAAGCCTTTATGGCCCGCACCGTTTCCAATACATCGGATCGCTTGTTCTCCGTGGCGATGGCCTTTACCACCTCCGAGTTGACGTCGATTCCCCACGTTGACTTAAGGAGCCACGCATCCTCGGCAGGCACAACCAAGCTTGCGAAGGTTGCCGGTTTGGCTCTGTAGACGAGGGGTTTGGTGGTGACGAGCATCTTGACAACCGCGGGCTCGTCACCCTTCGGCCACACCTTCAGAAACCTGTTTTTCGCATCGTCGAAGCACTCTTCACTCCTGGCGGCCGAGGCAGCGGTGAGCTTGGCAGTTTGATAGGGAGTCTCGGCAGGGATGTAGCACTCAAAGTAGCCCAGTTTCTCGAAGCGAGAACGACCGGGACCCTCGAGGGATGCTGCGCTCAGCGTAACGATCACTTCGGTGTCCCGAACTGCCATGCGCTTGAACTCCCAGGAATCCAACAGTTCCTTGCGCTCTGAATTTGGCAGCTCCACTGAGGACAGCCAAGCCAAGTCCTTGCGGGCCGAAGAACCGTCGCCCACATCAAAGAAGGACTCTGCCCGATTGAGCAGGCTCCGACCATCGCGATGTACTTCGAAGCTCTCCTTGCCAATAGAAAGAGCCTCCTCGTACCTCTCTTGGTGGGCGATCGACTTTCTCAGGGCCCAGTACTCCCAGGACCGCAAGGTTCCAAGGCGCCGAGCGTTAAGGAAGCACTCCTCCGCCCGCTTATAGTCCTTCGCCTTGTCGTAGGCCTTCCAGCCCTGGTCAACCCAGGACTGCCAATCGCCGTCTTGGCTTCCGTACGCGAGCACCGGAAGGAATGAGCTTCCTACCGTCGAAGCCGCGAGTTCCAAAAAGTTCCTTCTGGTCATTGGACGCTCTGTCAATCTATTGGGAAGCAGGTTACCGTGCCTACCAAGGTGAGCTCAGTGATTGGCACGAGCAGGAGCTCGACACCATATGGGGGGCGTGCACCTCGGAACATCCTACAGTGTACGTCTGGTCCTACTCGGGCGAAGGGGGAGGCGCTTATCTTTTCCGGCGCGCGTTTATCTTTCCGACCGACTCTCAGTCTGACCCCGATACACTGGATCCCATCATGGAGTCGGCAACGAAGTTCGCCCTGCTAGCGACATCTGCTTTTGCCGTGTTCGGAGCGCTGCCCCAGATTGGCCCGAGAATGGTAGAAGGCTCAGAATCGGCAGTACAGAAGCTGACGACCTCAGCGTCGGAGGACCTTGCCACCGCTCTTTCAAGTTCTCCAACCTCCTCCGTTCGCGATGAGTACAGTCAGCATCTCGAGGCCGCCTGGGGCGCCAGAGACAAAGCTGACTGGGCAGGAATGGCTGCCAATCTCCAGAACGCCTGGAGGACTCGGTTTGACGACAATGGCATCGAGCGCTGGGGAGAGGGCCTCTATCACGCGCTCACCTTTGCTCTGCTGATGAACGGTGACGTCGAAGATGCCTACAACAACGCGCAGGTCTGCCTCAAAGCAACCCAAGGCACAAAGAACCTGGATGAGTGGATCGGAGCGCGCTTGCAGCTGGCTGACGCCGCTGCCCAATACGGAGACTTTAAGACTTCCTCAGCTTGCATTCGCCAGCTGTCCAAGTACGTCGACCGACTTGGGCCCTCTCTCGATGCATATCGAGACATCCTTGACCGTGCGACCAACAAGGAGTTCACCTACTCTTTCCGATATGCGGTCGAGCAGTTTCCAAAGGAGTTCGGAAAGGGGTCAGTGCCGGCGTTCCTACCTCGAAACGACCTGCCGTATCAGCGGGCAACGTATGAGGTCCTAGGGGCAAAGAGCTTCACGAAGCGCGAAAAGGGCGAACAGGTTTGGCTGGAGGTCGTTCCGAACGGACGCGAGCCGTTCTATGTTGAGGGCAAAGTCACCCAGCTCGCCTATTCATTCTGGCCGGACATCAAGGCACTGAAGAGTGCAAAGCCGATCAACCTGCCAAGCACGGATCCTTACCTTGGGGAATCGTACGGTATCGCCTTTCAAGACGACGTCTCCAAGGTGGCGCAATCGCTTCGCGGAAGTAGCGTGTGGGAATCCAATAAGCGCATTACGGCTTGGATTGCCAGCAATGTCCCCTATGTCATGGACGGCTCCGACAAGTACATCGTGGTTGGCAACGATGCCTTCAAGCACCGAAAGGGAGTCTGCAATCCTCGGGCTCTGCTGAATGTGGAGATGAACCGCCTCGCAGGCGTACCGTGTCGAGTCGTGCGAGGGATGGGCTCCTTTACGACTCCCCCAGGGTGGCATACGTGGTTCGAGATCCGGTCACCCCTCAAGAATGCGGACGGGACGCCCCGATGGGTGCCATCAGACGTTGGTTCGACGGTCACCGACTTTCCGAAACATCTCGGCATGCAGTTCTACCCGTCGGTCGCGCCGTTCTCTGAACGAGGGTTTGAATGGGAGATTTGGTATCCGTTCAACATCGACACGGTTCACTACTCCGAGAAGAAGTTGACGCTGCCGGACACCGGCGAAGTCATAAAGCGACCGTGAGCCGCCACTTGTACGATTTCTCGAGCCTCTAACGCAGAGGTCCCGTATTCTGAAGGTATTCGTACATCGCCTTTGCCTCCACGTCCCTAGCCCCCAAGGGTCGCCAGATTTGCTTCGAATACTGAACACCGCCGGTATTGGGATTGGGGCCGCCTTGAGCCTGTTCTTCAAGCCAGACCATGGCGAACGGCATCCCGTCGAGCTTGACTTGCTTGTTCAGGCGGCCGTTTTGGAGCCAGCTGAACGAATTCAACTCTTCGTTGCTCAGCGGAAAAAACTTCCAACGCGCGCGGACCGACTCAACATTGCCACGAGCCGCGGGTCCAGGTGCATCCGTGACGTAAGGATCGCTCGGGATAACCGCGTAACGCCCAGCAGCGTCCTTCAGGGAGAGCAAAACGCATATGTGATTCTTGGGTTCTACTTTGTCCGGAGCCGTAGCATCGCGGACAACCGTGCTTGTTGGCCCAGCATTCATTGAGTATCGCTGACCATCTAGCCTAAGTTGACTGCGGCAGCCATTGATCGTCCTGCACACGGCAGCGCCCAAGTCCTTGCAATCCCCGCGAGGAACATCTAGACCGTTCAGAATCGACGAGGAGACTGCGTCCCCGCCAGCACAAACTTCCCCAGACTTAATCCTTCTCGACTCAATGTACGGGTCGTCTTGAACGATCGTGAACTGCTTTGCCCAGTAGGCCTCACAGGCATAGCTGCCAAGAAATTCACAGGCGGTTGGTCGCTGCCCTAAGTTCAACGAAGCCAGAAAAGGGTTCAGTTCGCGTACGAGGAGAGCGGCGATCTCGGAGTCACTTCGGCCAGGTATCCAGTCAAGCCGGGGATTGCGGTCAACGTACCGCACGACAACCTCCTTTAGCGCCCCGAGCTCATCAAGCGTGACACCGAAGTCGAACTTGTCTGGCGAAAAAAGCGGCCTTCTAAGGAAGGTGTAAGAAGTGACCTTCGGTGCGAGCTCCCGCGTCTTCGGAAGCGAGGCGACTTCACGACGAAGGTCTTCCGCCGCCAGCGTTCCAACTTGAGGATCGATCGGGACCGCCGGGGCTGAGGCGCCTGGCTGGCATGACGGCTGTAACATCAGCACTACAGCCCCGATGCAAGTAAAGAGCAGGATAGGTAGCTTCATTGGGACATCCATTTGTGACCTAAGAATTCTTTGCGCGCGCAACCGAGTCTTCCATCAGGTAGAGGACGCTTACTGGTAAATGCAGTTTGTTTATCATCGTATCGCCTCTCGCTCAGCTAATGATGATGAGACCCGCCACGATAAAGGCAATTCCGACTGCCTGACGAGCCGTCATAGATTCCTTGAGGATGAAGATCGCCATGAGCACCGAGCCCAAGGTGATCAGCGAACCAAACACGCTCTCCGATAGGGCGAGCCCGCGCGTCACAAGGAGCTGGCGAAAGAGGCTATAGGCGAGAAGCGAGGCTGCGAAACCGACGTACATGAGCACGTGCCTTCCAGGGGCGACGGAGAGCTTCATGCACACGTTGGTCGCGATGAACATGAGCGAGCCCAGCAAAGAGAGCGCTAGCGGAGGCACTTGTTGCAGCACGTTACGCATGGTAGTCCTCAAGAAGGCCACGACGTCGGACGTCCAAGGTCACGCAGTGGAAGCCTCCGCCCAGGGTTCGGGCATGCGTCAACGACAGAGGAGTGACCGTGACTCCTCTTGCCTCTAGCTTTCGAATCAGACCCTCCTGGTTGCGGTCGACGATGGCGGTTTCTGGATTGAGCATGACGAAATTCATTCCGATCCATTCGGACGCATAGGGGATATCTGTGAAACCGATGTCGGTCACCTCGTCTAGATAGATGACGTCCCACTTTGAGAACAAAGAGGGCAAGTTGCCTGGATGCACGCGGTCGGCGTTGGCTACGACCAACCCCGGCCGGACCAAACTTAGGGTCGTGTCCACGTGGCTGCCTGTATACAGGCCTTCGACCGCATGCACTCGGTAGTCGTCGCCGAGCGCATTCTGCAGCCACCTGGCTCCCGCCCGGTTGCCTGTGTCGGACACCAGGTAGAGGATGTCGCGGCCGACGCGTAGAACATTGGCGGCATCGAAGATCGGGTCTCGCTCGGAAATGGCGATACTGTCAGGCGGGTCAAGGTAGTAGTCCTCATCTAGGAGCTCTGGCGAGGGAGCCGATAGCCAGCGGGCGCCAGAGTTCATGTAGTCTCTTAGAATGGGCTTGTAAGACAGGGTCTCGTATTGCCTGGCTCGCAATGTCATGGGGGCTTCGATGATGGTCGAGCCTGCCACGACGAAGAGGTCACGAGGACAGAAGTTATATTGTCCATCAGTCTGCCAGTGCGGCGACGAAAAGCTCTGGCTGTGGTCGAAGACGTCGGGTCTCCGAACGACGATCCCTGCTTGGCGGAAAAGGCTTGCAAGAGATTCAAGCTCGCATTGCGTTTCCTCGATAACGTGCTCTGGGTAGCGGCCAGTTGGCGTCTTCTCCAGGGACCCGCAATCCCGGTACTCCACTGCAAAGAGGCTTCGGTCACGTTGGGCAATTTGTGCGTTTTCGACCCGGCCGAGAATGACCTCCTCGAGCGGGTCCCATTCGTTGAAAGAAGATACAAGACTAGCCATTCAGGTTTCTTGTTGCCGAACAGCAGAAGCCGTAGGCTCTTGAGAGCTGGCCCCTTTTCGCCGCCGCTCGCAACCCCTATTCACATCCCAAAGCACAGCGGAGTAAGGCATCGCGTGATGTATTCCCGCACACTCACCTTCAGGATCCACCCGTCAGGCATGACGCGAATTATGCGGCGAGCGCACCTCTCAGCCGAGCACGGGCCGGCTAAGTTTTTCGGTGAGCACTTATCTTTTCCGCCGCGGCGGAAGCGGATGGAAGCCGCACTTGACAGGCCTCAAGGGCATCCGACCGCACCACTCCCCCGGGCTTCGGTAGCTTGGTTCAGCCCCAAAATGAACCCAATCTGGTCGGCGAACCAGAAAAGTTCGGAAAAGTTTAGGAGCTCGTCAGCTCACCCACAACGGGCCTCTGTTGTTGGGACCAGATCTTTGGAACAAACTCTAAGGGCATGGGAGGTCCTGCATCTCGTCGAAACAGAGCGGTTTCCCTGACGTCCGAGGGCCGCAAGATCTTGGCATCGGAGTTGATGCTTGCTTACCGCAAGCGTTCGGACGCCGGCCGGCTCACGCGCGAACTCAGGGCGGCACTGTTGGGAGTGAGCGTCCCGACCGCCAACAGGATTCTCGCTGGTAAGGGCGTCGATCGCGCCACCCTTGTCCACGCCTTTAGCGAGCTCGGCCTTCCGTGGAAGGACGAATACTGCAGTCTCTGCCGCGACGAGGAAGAGGCCGATTGGAAGTCGTCTCAACAGCAGGATCAGAGATCACAAGAGGCTGCGCCAACACAGGCAAACCCGTTGCATTCCGGTCGCCGCCGACTGTTCGTCGCAGCTGCGCTAGGCCTAATGCTCGTTGGTTTGTTCTGGAGCCTACAAAGTCCAGTGCGGGTGTATTTGCGGGACCAGCGTGCCCATGACCTGGAGTCTGATTTCATCATTTCGCTTCAACAAGGAACACGCGCTTACCATGAGGCTCGCTATACCCAGGCTAGGGCGTTTATCGAGAGGGCGATCCAACGTGCGCAGGATCTTAGTTCGGCAGACAAGTTGTCGCTTGCCCTTCGGATGGCGGGCGATATCGAGGCGGCTTGCGGTGATCTCCGCCGGGGACTGGGCCTGCTCCAGACCGCAGCTGAGCTGCGCGAGCTGCTTCACGACGAGGTTCATTTGCCCGCCATCTACGAAGCGATGGGTGAACTCAACACGCGATCTGGCAACCCGCGGTCAGCAGAGGCCATTCTCCTTCGTGCCAGGGACGGCTACACCAAAATGGGTGACTTGAACGGGGTTGCAGCCTGCGAGCGAGACCTGGGCTCGGCGCTCCACGCCCAGGGGAAGTTGTCCGAGGCCAGGAAGTGGTTCGGGGCGGCCATGAAGAAGGCGCAGGCCCACGGGGCCACCGATCTGCTGGTCGACATCACCGCCCGAAATGCCCTTGTAGATCGCGACCTGAAGAAGTGGTCCGACGCGGAGACCACGCTAGAAAGCTGTCTGGCTCATTGGAAAGCCCGTGGGCACAAAAGGTGGATCGCTGAAACCGAGATGCAGCTGGCGACGGTGAAGCTAGCCGAATCGAAGCGCGGAGAAGGCAAGGGCTTGCTCGACGACAGCTACCGAAACTTCACCGCCGTGGGCGATACCTATGGCGCCTCCAAGTGCTTATCGCTTCTCGGTACCGAACAGGGCCGTTGAGCGGATCCGGTCGCCGGGATGGCCGGAGCGGCTTAGCCAGGATTCGCCGACTCTGCTGGTGCGGCGAGGAGCTTTCGAATGGTCGATCGTTGGTGTCTCCGTTCGACGATTTCAGTAACCAGCCCCCACTCGAGTTGTTGCTCGGCCAGGACTTCCGTATCATGGCCCTTGACTCTACCGCCTGCGAAGGAGACCCTTGCACCCGGTTCAGCAAGCCTGTGCGTAGCGAAAGGAATGAAACTGATCATGGGGCTCGCCATGACCGGATCGGCAAGAAGTAGGACCGAGACCAACCCGGCATCTCGGTGCTGAGCCGCCCCGCACACCATCTTCGGAACTGAAAAGAGCGAGAAGAGACCTTCTTGAACCCGTGCCCCCCCGCTCCTAACCACGCCCAGAATGGGCTTTCGTTCGGCGGTTGCCCGCTCGTAAGCACGGGTGATCACCTCAGCTTCAGCGCTCCCTATGGTTCCTCCAATAAAGTCAAAGTCGAAGAAGAAACTCCGAACCGCCACGCCAAGTACCCCCCCCCCCGCTGATGACGGCGCAACGTTGCCGGCGTTCCGCAGACCCGCTAGTTTCTCGTCGAGGCCCGGAAAGTCCAGCGGATCTCCGGCCATGACGTCGAGTTCGGCAAACTCAAAGTCATCGAAGAGCATGGAAATACGCTGATGGACGTTCAAGGGATGGTGGTGCCCACATTCGCAGACCCCCAAAGAAGCAGCCAGCGAAGGTTTGAAAAGGATGCTCTGACATCCTCCGCATTTGACGAAACGCTCCCACTCCGGCACGGCTACTCGATCGCAGCTCCGGCTAGGTCGTGAATGATCCAAACGTTGGGTTCTATGTACGTGGCAAGTCCGGCAGCCAGGTCTACGTTCAAGGGCGTCAGCAAGTGGGGCACGATGATCTCGCCGTCATGCGTCAGAGGCAGCCCAGACCATTCAGACCACTTGTCGACGCTTGCCGACATGGTCATCGAACGGCGGCATACCGTCCCAATCCGTCCTCCCGCCCGCTCGTGAAGCCGAATCCACGGGTCGAAGTGATCGCCGCCTTCTAGCCTCCAGGTAACGTAATCGGCGATATCGACGGTTGGATGCCGATCGAGATGGGTCGGCCTCAACGGGGCATAGAGCGTGGCAAACCCATGCTCGATGGCAAGCGCTCGCATGGTCGCCAAAGCCAAGGGCGCCAGTCCACTCGACCGCTTCTCCGGGTCGACGATGATCGCGAGCGCACATAATGCATTCGGCCGCTCTGCTGTCTCTGGCCCCATGGATTGACGCCACGCCCAATCCCATCCCGTGTCCGGAAGTTCACCGCCTTTCACAAAGACGGGCACGCAGTGGCCCGCTCCCAAGAGGTCATCCGAGTCGGGATCGAGCATGCCAAACACGAACTCCGGGTATCGCTCGTAAATCAGACTCCAGTCCGGTCCCTCCCCGGCTTCGTGGCAAGAAGGCGCCTCGTTCATGAAAACCGGCCAGCACTTCCTTTCAAGGGCGGTGATCGCACCCACCAAGGCGCGATCCTCTCGAACTGAGATAACCCGCGCGCGACAACTACGCACTTGGAGACGACGCCTCCTGCTCGCGTATCATCCGAAAGGAGCCAAGTCCTCCCCCAAGCTCACAAAGGACTCTGAAGCAGGCCATTGACTCCGACTGGAACGGAGCAAGAGGCAAGACCTTGTCCCCGTTCAGAGAGTTGCAGGCACCGATACTCAGCGTATCACTCAATAGGGCAACCCCAGATAGGCGGACGGCATTCGGATGACTCCCAGGCGCGCAATCAAAAGTCACGGATCGGCTGACATGGGCCGGCAACTCATCTTCGCAAAAATCGACTGAAAAGGCGAGGACGCGATCGCTCACGAGCTTTTCGTCAGATTCCAACCAGCCTGCCGTTGCACCTTGCGCGTAAAAAGGCCATTCATGCTTAGGTGCAAGGATCTTGAATCCATAATATTCGTTAGTCGTTTCAACGAGCTCAAGGTAAGTCTCGTAGCCTTGGGGGATGAATCGCGTGTGTTTTCCGGCCACTCCGCGTTCCTTCAGACTCGCAAGGACGGGCACTTGCATTTCATCGAGCAAGCCCGTGTCGATCAGCTCTGCGATTACGACGTCGACGTCGCTTGGCAACTCTGCAGAAAGCACGTCTCCCTCGACAACCTCGACGACGTCTCCCAAACCGTTTGCCTGAACGCTCTCACGCAAGGCGGATGCCAGCATCGGGTCAAACTCCACCGCGATCACCTTGGACGCTCCCGCCGCGGCCGCAAAGAAGGACAGGATGCCGGTCCCCGCACCCACGTCCAAGACGAGATCGCCTGGCCGCACCTGTTCCATGATCGCGTCGCGAAACGCCAGGGTTCTCCTCTGGTCCTTGAGGCAGAAGTACGGCTGGTCGCTGCCAGACCACAAGAAGCGCGAGTGGTGATGCGTGCTTTCCGGGGGGGGGGGGTAATCAGTCACTGGCGGGTCTCCTGCACAAGTAGACATTCCAGCTGCCGTCATAGAGGGCAATGCCTTTGTTCGTTGAGCGCACTCGCTCCAGGAGTGTGAAGCCCAAAGTGCGCAATGCGGACTCCACGGACGTCTCGCTCAACTTGGGGCTCGGTTCCTTTTCGTCGCCGAGCAACCACCACGTGCTGTCGATCAGGCAACTGAGGAGGGCAAAACCACCTGGCCTGACGAAGTCAAGTGCCCTGCGCATAAGGTCGATGCACTCGGACTCAGTGCGCGAAATCGAGTCTGCTACGAAGTGCATGGTGACGAGAGGCCACGACCCCGGTCGTACATCGTCCGGCAAGAAGACCGGAGTGCGCCTGAGGTCGCAGTCCAGAGGCGGCCTCTCTCGACGCTTCTGGTCGAGTTCGGCGAGGAGCTCTTCTTCGTTCAGGCCTTCGTTCGGGAAGAGCCTGACCAGTTCTCGGGCGTACTCGGCCCAATGCGCAACGGGTGAGCTGGCAAGGAACTCACGCGAACTCTCTGCGAAATCTGATAGCTGAACATGCTGGATGCACGATATCGATGCCAGGAGGGGGGCGAGTGAGGGACCGGTGCCGATATCCAAGGCGTCAAGGCGGCCTCCCGCCTCCCTTCGGATCAAAGATGCACAGTGGAAGTAGGCCTGCAGCAGCTCGACGTTATCTTGCCACAAGATAGGGTCGCCCGGACAAGCCGGCCAATACTGCTCAAGATAGTGCGTCCCCAGGCACGAACTCAACCGTGTTGCCTCCTGGGTTCGAAGCGAGAGTCGCGGGGGGGGGGGCAGCAACGTAGGTGCGAATGTTGCCGAACCCGTTGAAGTGGCTCTTGACGGAAACGCTATAGGCCCCTGCACGATGGGCCATCACATACGCGGTGGGTTGTGTGTCGCTCGGAAGAGTTGCCTTCCCGACCACGTCCAAAGAGTCGCAGGTGGGGCCCGCCACCACGAACGAGCACGGAGAAGCGTCGGACTCACGAACAGGAACGAACTCGAACGGCTGTTTCTCAAAGTACGCCGTCGAGAACAGCCCATAGATCCCGTCGTCGAGATACAGCCACTCATGGCCGTCGTGGGTTGCCCGCCCAATGACCTGGCACACCGCGGTACAGGCGTCGGCAACCAGGACGCGGCCCGGCTCCGCAATAACGGAATACCCCTTGGACAACGCTTCACCAGCAATCGCGGCGAGACCCTCGAAGAAGCAGGAGAGGCCACCGCACTTGGATGCTGTAAGGGCATCGGGAAACCCACCGCCGATATTGATGATCTTCAGGTGGGCACGGTTCTCCTCATCGAGGAGTTGGACCGCACTCTCCATCGCGTCGCGATAGCTCTTCAGGTTCCAACACTGGGAGCCCACGTGGAAATGAACCCCGGCAGGCTTCAACCCCAGAGAGTCGGCGACTTCGATGAGCCTCCGGGCTTCGTCGACGGTGCAGCCGAACTTCTCGTTCAGATCGATCTGAACATCGGTTGGGGAGACCTTGAGTCGGATCAGCACGGAGGGACTCCACTCTCCCACCGACGCTTGGGCAATCGCTCTCAGGTCCCGTTCGTTGTCCGCCGTTACGAGGGGAATGCGGTTTCGAACGATGGCCTGAAGGCATCCTCTCGTCTTGATGGTGTTCGAGAGAATGATCCGGTCCGGTTTCACCCCCAACGCCAACAGCGTCTCGACTTCGCTTTCCGAAGCGGCATCAAAGCCAATTTCACTTTGTTGAAGATGTCTGAGGATGTGGCGATCGTTGTTGGCCTTGACGGAGTAGAACAGCCCCACCTGTGGGAGATGATCCCTCCAAAGACTGAGCAACTGGTCCATCGTGCGGGTATCCACGACCAGGCATGGAGTCTCAATCTCACCCGCATCGAGCGCGTTGGCGATCCAGAACTCGCGATCTTTCAGACGATCTTGGAGCGTGCGCATCGTAAAAGAGGAGCGAACCGCCAGGCGCTACATCGGCTGGGTGATGGCACGCGCCGCACGCTGTCCATGCGACGAAGGTCTTCGGCGCCACAAGCCGACGAGGGCAAAGCTCAGGATCGTTATGCTGGCAGGCTCGGGCACTGCCGCGTACTGAATCGCGACGTTGTAGTAGCCATCATGTTGGTGTTCAGGGTGGTCACGAGCGTACGTCGCAGGAGCATTCGATGGAATCCACGTATCTGAAGAGAGCCCTTGCGCAAACGTTCCTTCCATGATGCCCGAACCGTAGTTGTTGTAACCAGGGTGGCGCAAACCATACCAACCACCCGTGAGGGGAATGTGCAAGCCTGAGAAGTGGAGGAGCTGCAGGGGGACCCCGTAACGATCCAGCTTCGCCAGCTGCACGCGCGTCGGACTGTCGAGATTGTATTTGGCAATATCACCTTCGCGTGGATTTGCTATCGCTGCCTCGCGGCTGGAGTGCACCACGAGTTCCCAAGAGAACCCGTCCCACGGAATGTTGTTGTCCGGCCCCGTGCCGCCGCGAACCTCCCACCAGTCCGTGAGTACATTGACTCCACCCGGATTCGACACATCGAGCGCCTCGAAGAAATAATTCTCAGCCGTATAGACGGAGCCAAACCAAGTCCCATGATTCGCTACGTACTCCAGGCTGTTCGGGTCGCCGCCAAGGTCCCCGATATGGTTGAAGAGGAACGCCTGGGCGCTGGCGATCTGGCAAAGAGCCGCCGAAGAGACGGCGGCGACGACAGCTCCACGAACGGTCTTCATGACAACGTGTCTCCCATGGGGACCGGGCCGCGTCTTCCCTCGGATCCGGTCAAGCGTCGGCGTCGCCGAAAGAGCGCAAGCGCTCCCAGGCCAAGGCCCGCGAGCGTAGCCGGCTCAGGGACCGGCGCATAGCTGGCGGCGACATTCAAATAGCCGCTGTATTGGTGTAGAGGGTGTTGACGGACGAAAAACTCGGTACCGGTGGAGCGAACCCAAGTATCACTAGAAATGCCGCCAGAGAAACTCCCTTCGATCAGACGAGTTGCGTGATTGTCGGGGTCGTCACTGCGCACGCTATACCAGCCATTAGCCAGAGGTACATTTGGCAAATGCCAATGCAAGAGGTATAGCAGATCCCCGTTGTGATCGACTTTGTTGAGTGCATTACCGTCAGGATTGCTCAACGTCAAATTGAGGAGGTCTCCAACTAACGGCTGTCCAATGAGTGCAGACCGAGTCGAGTGAACGGTTAGGCTCCACTGGAAACCATCCCAAGGTGCAAGGGTACTCGGCGAAACACTTCTAACTTCCCACCAATCGCGAAGGACGTTGTTTCCTCCTGGGTTGGTGAGGGGAACCACTCCAAAGAAGTAGTTCTCAGCCGTGTAGTACGACCCGAAGCCGGTGCCGCCTTGAGGCACGAACTCGAGGCTGTTCGGGTCGCCGTTCACGTCCCCGATATGGTTGAAGAGGAACGCCTGGGCATCCGCTCTGTGACAGAGTCCTGCGGCCACCACAAATAAGCATGTCGCGTAAGAGATCTTCATGGTTGGTTGCCTCCGGTGGTCATGGAATGCCGACGCCGCCGGAAGAGCGCCAATGCACCGAGCCCAAGACCCGCGAGCGTCGCCGGCTCAGGGACCGGCGCGTAGCTCGCGGCGACATTCAAATAGCCGCTGTATTGGTGAGCAATGCTATCCCGCACGTACGTGGACGGACTGTTCCAAGGGATGAACGTATCTGAGGAAGTTCCGTCGGAGTACGTCCCTTCAACGACGCCAGAGAAGTAGTTGTCAACAGCCAAGTGCCGAAAGCTGTACCACCCGGTGAGCAGTGGGAGCGCAAGGTCGGAAAAGTGCAGCAGGTTCACCGGCCGTCCATTTCGGTCCAGTTTGGAAAGCGAGACCCGTTGCGGGAGCCCGACGTTGTACGTACCCAGATCACCCTCCCTGGGGTTCGCGATCGCTGCCTCCCGGGTCGAATGGATCGTCACCTGCCACGGAAAAGCGTCCCACGGAACAGCCGTGTCGGGAGCGGCACCTCGCACCTCCCACCAGTCTGTGAGCAGGTTGTTCCCTCCAGGGTTCGCAACAAAGACCTCGTCGAAGAAGAACGCCTCTCCGGTGTAATAGTTGCTAAACGGCGTGCCTCCCTGAGGCACGTACTGCAACGCCTGCGGATCCCCCGCAAGGTCTCCGATGTGGTTGAACAAAGACGCTGCCACGGCGCGCTGGCACAGTGTTGCCGAGAGCACCGCTGTGAAGCAGACGAGAAGCGAGCGAACCTGAAAATTCATGGGAACGCCCGGAGTGTACGTCCGATCTGCGGCCGGTTCAAAGCAAGGGCGCTTATCTTTTCGAGAGCCGCTTATCTTTTCGCTCAACCCCCGTATTCCTACCGATACACTGTGCCCAGCATGGTGCCCGCTACGAAACTCGCTTGTCTCGCTACGATCATGATTGCGGGATGCGCTACCCTTTCGCGAGTCCAAAGCAGCGAACCGCGTACCGGCGCGCGGGATGATGTCTCCGATGTGGGCGCCATCATCAAGGAGGTCGCTGCGCTGCCACGAACTCGGGACCGAGCACCTGCGATGAGTCGGTTTGAGTTCATCAAGGGAGCGCTATATTCCCCCGGTGACTTCGACTTTGGAGTCTCGCTCTCGAAGATGGTCGAACTCAAGGAAGTCGTCATTCGGTTTGTGGATCGCGACACACGACTGGATTGGCGGGTTGGTCGAACTGAGAAAGAGCTGACCGCTCTTCTTGTGGGAGAGTTGAATTCGGTGTTCGTAGCTCTTGGGCTTAAGGACAAGCCCGTTGCTTGCGACTTCTTGTTCGCATGTGCGGCAGAGGTCTACTGGGCGAAGCAGTTCACGCAGGTTGAAGATGACCCGTTTGTGGAATCGCATCGCGTGAAGTCAGGATCGACGGAAAAGGAGGGGGACGCACTTCCATCCAAGTTGATGAACAGCCTCGACCGACCACGGGGAGACTGCAAGGACTTGGGCGCTGCCGTTTGTAGGACGATCAATGCGGCCAGAGAACTCACTCGGCCCGATGGAAAGAGGTTCCAAGGATCTGCTGGACCTATCTCTGCGGTCGTCCGATCGGATCGTGACCCGGGCAAACCAGAGGCGTCCCGACATGTTTGCGTTGTGCTCCAGCTGCGGGACGGTTCGGGGCGTTCGGCGACCATTCCGTCGGATCCGTATATCACGACCGGTAATGGGCCTGGTGAGATTGGCGACGTTGCTCGGCTACGGTCGCACTGGAAACTCTTCCCGCTGACAAAGGAAGAGTTAAACGCCTTCAGCTACAAGTACAACGGGTGCTGTTTCTTCTCGATCAAGCTGGATGGACTCCCCCTTGCAACGGCGTGGTTGTCGCAGCAAACCGAGACGATGCGGGTCAAGACGCTGGGCGGTCTCAAGTACGAACGCGAGGTTTGGTTTCCTCTCGGCGAGGCTGACAGAGAAGCGAAAGCGATGTTTGAGTACCTCGCACGCAATGGGCCTCTCCTCTGATACGCCCGGAACCAGGGACCGGATGCCGTTGGTCGCGTGCCCCCGACTGACCGGTGCAGCTGCAGGAGCCGATGAAGTTTTGAATCTGTGATGATCCTTTTGCCACGGACGTGGTTTCCCAGCACCTTCTCTCAATATGAACAACGAAGGAGTTGGACCGGATAGAGTCGACTGGTACGGGACGCATCTGATGCAAATCTTCCCTTTGCTTCAGGTCGCCGACTACGAAGACGTGTGCGTGAGTGAGGAGATGGACGCGTTCCTCGCCGAGGACACAGAAGCCGAATCAGCCGCACGCGAGAGACTCACGGCCGACGGTCTCACCCCTGAAACGCGCGCGTTGATGGCGGGCGTCGGAGGGTACGTTCGCAAAGCAATAGTTGCCGCTTCTAACATCAACATGACTGACCCTGGATTTAGGAATCGATTGCGCGATCGCGTTGCAGCGGAAGTCATCAGGCAGAACAGGATTCAATCCAGCGGAGAGCAAACGGTAGCGGCCCTCTGTGCCAAGTTGGCAACAAACGACCATGGCAGGTGACGACAAGCGGCTGCATTTTGCATCATTACCTACGGGCTTGCGATTGCGGAGGCCCTAGACTGAACACGAACGCGACGTGCTAAACGAGTCCGAACGCTGATACTTCTCTTTGGCGAAAACAGATCGCGAGCTGACGCTTAACTACTTAGGGTCATTTGCCTCGACAACGCCCAGACTGTTTGCTCACCATACTTTTCCGCCAGGAAGGAGATCGTTTCTCCATCGCCTCCGATGTCCGTCGAACCGTCGTGTTTGCAGAGACATCGCACTCGATGTTCGTCTCCGTTTGGCTCGATGAGGAGCACGTCGGCCTGTTTCCCGTCCGCCGACGGGACATGCCGCATAAATACTGCGCGAAGTCCGCTCATGCCCTTATCTTACAATTTGGCCTTGAAACGGGCCAAATACGGGCCATTTTCAGGGGTTGACAGATCGCCTCGGGTCTGAGAGCGTATTCGGACAACCTAGCAGATGGCAACGCAAGTGAAACAAGAATTCGGAGCAATCGCGAATGCAGAACGCGCCTTCCGTGGTTACGCTCCGCCGACAAGTTCCACGACTTATACGCCTAACCAATTTTTCGACGTAGTTCTTCCGAACGCATCGCGCGGATGTCTGAGACTCGTCGCGTATCTCATCCGCAAGACTCTCGGTTGGTCCGATGCGAACGGCAATCCGCAGAATCCGGAAGCGACGATCAGCTATCGCGAACTTGAAGCAAGCGCCGGCATCGGTCGCGGAAGGGTGAAGGAAGCCATCGACGAAGCGATCGCGAACCGTTACGTCGAGTGCTTGCGGTTCGGCAAGCCGCATCGAGCGGGCGACGCGGGATACTCGGCGCTCTACTCACTCAAGTGGGGCAGACAAGATCGGTACGTCTCCGATCCCGACGAGTTCGATGGATTCTTCGCGGGCAATGGGAACCTTACGCACATTCCGAACCAGTTCTTTGACTTCACCGTTCCGAGCGAGACGCTCGCTGTCGTCAAAGTTGTCGGCGTCATCATCCGCAGCACCATCGGGTTTCAGACGAAGTTCGGGTTCCGTCGTCAAGAAGCCTCGCTGTCATTCTCAGACATCATGCGCCGCGCCGCCATCGGATCCCGGACGACGCTGAGCGGTGCGATCAAGTCCGCGATCGACGGCAGACATATCCGCGTCGTCTCGCAAGGAGTCTTCGATACCAACGCCGGACTTGAAAGCCGGGCCGCAGTGTACGGTGTGAACTGGAGCGACGAGTTTCCCGCAGGCGATGACTCTCGCACAAGGCAGCCGGCAAAGCGAGTGCACGCGGTCTCGGAACACCGCCCCGTTGCTCGCCGCCCGCAGACGACTCCCAAACTGGACCGGGGAATGGCCTCCGCATCTGGACCGAAGAAGCCACCCTATTCCGGACCGGAAAGCCCCCCAGATCTGGACTGGAATCAGCCCCGGAACTGGACCGCTATAAAAACAACCTCTCTAAACAACTCCACTAAACAACATCAAAGTGCTGAGTGCCGTGGGAGAGAATCTGAAGAGGGCAATGTCTTGTCCGGCCTCCTTGCCCAAGGGATCGAACTGAAGACGGCAGAGCGGCTCGTCCGAAGATATCCGAAGGACCAAATCGAACGCCAGCTTGCTTGGCTTCCGCTCAGACGCGTGAAGTCGAGTCGGACTGGGCTGCTCATCCGCGCCATCGAACACGACATCGCCGCACCGGAGCGGGAGCTCTCAGAGGATCCAAGAGGGAGGGCATTCGCCGCCCATTACTATGCCGAGATCGGTGGCAACAAAGAAGAGCCGCTGGCTCAACCGTCTGCTGACGAGGTGCGCAGCGCCGCCGCCTTCCTGGATCAGCTTGGCCCTCAAGGAAGCGACGGCGAAACGGGCCGCGCCTTTGCACGGCACGTCGTCTTACGCTCGAAGCTCGGAAGGTTCATGCCGCAGTCCTTCATCCTTGCCTTGCGCATGCATGCCGACTCGTTCGCTTCCTCTCAGCGCCGATATTCCTGCAGGGCCAGCACTGGCGGCGTTGAGTCGCGCACAACATCCCTCGAAGCAAATTACAGGAGCTTCGTTCGAATGGAAGCGAAGCGGCTGTTTGAGGATCCATCTCTTCGCGCGTCCTTTGAGGCCGACATCGCGCTGAGACTGGAGTCTTGTCGGAGGCTTTCCGAGCGCGGGTTTGAAATGCTTCGCAAAGAGCTGGAGACCGAAGACGGCCGGTGTCAGCTCTTCGAGGAGTATCTCTCGAAGCATCATCCAGCCCTCATTGCGGATTTCCCCAACTGGAATGGGGCAACCAAGAGTTCTCTTGGCGACGCCGAGGCTGAATCGACCGTGCAGCGCATACGCGCCTGAGCCGTTGCTGGCAGTTGCGGCGGGAATTTTGGAGTGGGTGGGAGGAAGGTGAACTGGGTGGTTAGGCGACTTGATGGAAGACGGGGCCGCGCTGGTTGCCCAGGCAGCCCCCAGGGCGTTCAGTCCTCCGATGTGTCCAGCCTCTGAGCGGTCCGCTCCGCCATGTACCAAACCATGAGGTTCTCGAAGGACTCCACACAGGTGACCGAGCTTGCTTCCCGGAACTGGGCAATCATCTCGAACACGTTCTTGTAGCCGAACTCGTCGGCATCGTCTGACAGAGCCTTCCAAATCTCCTCTTTGTATTTCTCGTAGAGCTCGCCGGTCTCGGAATAGTACGTGAGGCCCGGCCAACCGGCGTCAGCACCGTGACTCGCGAGATCCTTGATCTGACAAGGATCGAGTTTCGACTTGAGCCAGTTTTCGAAAGTCGTGTTCTCATTGGATTCCATACACCTCCTGAAAAAGAGCTATTCAATACGCATTCAATAACCCGAAAAGCGGTAGGAGTCAATAGCCAGATTCGTCTTTTTCGTATGGATTCATTGCCTCAAAAATGGTTATCGTGTCGCATGGAAAATCGGACCCGAAAACTCGGCAGACCACGCGGCCCAAAGTTCGTCAAATACCAGATCACTCTCGACGAGGAATCCGGGGAGTGGGGCAAGTCCCAGCCCGAGGGACTCTCGGCACTTGTCCGCAGACTTCTCAAGTCCGAACAGATCCGACTGGGCAGTTTCGGTTCCACTGACTCCTGCCAAGAAACATCTCGATCCCTGCTTCCCGCCATCGGTAAGTAGTCAGCCCGAGCTGGCGAGGAAGTGCCTGACGCCCGACAGCGTCGGAGCGCGTCGCTACGCACCGAAGGCGCATGTCCTTCCCGGACGAGCGGGAGGAGTGTACGTTCCCAGCCGCCTCCATCGTGTCAAGGCAGTCTGAAGCGCTCCAGAGAGCGGCCTTGACACGCGGCGTCTGAGAACCATCGAGGGCCCTTTGGCTCGTCAGGAAAGGGCTTGATGCTCTGCCCTCTTCACCCCCAGCCCCAGCCTGTGGACCAGGTCCAACTGGAAACTCGCACAATTCCGCCGAGCAGCCAGTGGCAACCATAGCACAGCACACCTGACTCACTTGCAGTGAGCGCCATTCGGCTGCCACGGGCAAACATCTCCAGACCCAAATCTGTTCATGAAGCGAACCGAGGCAGCGCGATTCCTAGGTGTCAGCCTGCGGACTCTGGATCGAATCGCGGCGAGCGGCAGGCTAAGCAAAGGCACCGAGGCAGGGAGCACAAGGCCGTTCGTTGTCTACCGCCGGGACGAGCTTGAGACTTTGAAAGCAGAACTGTACAAGGACCGGAGAGTCATCTGGCAACGCCTCCCAAACGATGCGAATTTGAGCGACAGCGTCAACTTCCGGCTCGACTCAGCCTACTACCACCAGCTCCAGGAGTTGGCTGCAACGGAGGGGACGTCGTCAGGAGTCCTGGCTCGGAGGATTGTCATCAGGTTTCTCGAAGCAGAGCCACGCAACCTGGAACTCGAAGTGTTTCGTTTGCGCGAATCAATCGGCGCAATCTTCTATGTCCTGCTCACTCTCAAACTTGGCTCAACGCCCGCTGAGGCCAGAAAGATCGTAGCTGAGACGATGAAGCTTGGAGGCGAAGGTGCTTAGCGTCGGGCGGATGTCAGCGCAGTCCGTCGATTACTACTTGGGATTGGCCTCGCATGACGAGTACTACACGAAGGGTGGCGAACCCCCCGGGTTTTGGATTGGCGAAGGATGCCACGAGTTCCGGCTTGACGGGGCGGTCTTGCCGAACCAGCTACGAAACTTGTTTCAGGGGATTAGCCCTGACGGCGGAACTCAGTTAGTCAGGCTCTCGAAGCGTGACAATGTGGCAAAGCACCATCCGGGCTGGGATTTCACCTTTTCTGCAGACAAGACCATCTCAGTCCTCTGGAGTCAGGCGACGGTCGATCAGAGGAGGCAACTGGAGGAGGACATCCGTCGCTCCGTACAAACCGTCATCGAAATCCTTGAAGATCGCTGGGTCTACACTCGCCGAGGAGCCGGGGGTCGCCTCTTTGAGAAGTCTTCGCTGATCGGCGCTGCCTTTGAACACTGCTCATCGCGAGCTGGGGAGCCGAACCTCCACGTCCATGTGCTGGTGCTAAACGTGGGAGTCCGACCCGACGGACAAACCGGCTCTCTGAGCGGTGCACACCTCTTTTCACCTGGCCTGAAGATGATGCTTGGCGCACTGTTCCGTTGCGAGCTGGCTCAGCGCTTGGAAAGGCGAGGTCTGGAGGTCGAGCGGCGAGATCGCTTTTCGGGTGTGGCAGGGGTGTCCGCTGAACTGTGCGATCGCTTTAGCTCTCGCAGAAAGGCCATTGAGGAAGCACTGTCGAGGGCCGGCGATTACTCCGCGGTTGCCTCCGCAACCGCTGCGCTTAAGACGAGAGAAGCAAAAGTGCAAATCGACCGAGCCGAGCTCATCGAACAATGGCGTTCGATAGGGAGGGAACTGGGTTGGCATGAACCACACGCATCCAGTCTGTTTGGAAGGTTCGTCGATCGCCACTCCCCTGCGGATGAAGTCAAATCGGCGAACCGAGCTGCCGCCGCCCGGGTGACGAAGGAAGCGTCCCACTTCGGTGAGTTAGAGTTTGCACGGGCACTGGCGGAAGAGTCTCCGGGTCGGGGTCTCGGCGCACGTGAGGTGATGGACGCTGCCGCGTTTCACCTTCACCGTTCGCCTGAGATCGTGCGACTTGGGTCGTTCAAGCGCTCGCCGCGCTATACAACCCATGAGGTCATGAGAGAAGAAGCGGACTTGCTCGAACGATGTCAGAAGTTGGCCCAGCGAGACTCGCACTCCACTTCTGCCGATGTAGCCATGCGGGTCTTGGCGAAACACCCTGAACTGAGCGAAGAGCAGATGAAAGCGGTTTGGCATATGACCGTCGACACGAAGGGAATTGCCCTGATCTCCGGCTATGCCGGCAGTGGCAAGACGTCCTTGCTTCGCGCGGTGCGTGAGATCTTCGAAGCGGAAGGGGTTAGCGTTGGCGGAACTGCACTGGCTGGCAGAGCCCAAGCGGAACTCCAGCAGAAGACGGGGATTCCAAGTCGAAACTGTGCGCAGCTGCTTGCCGATGTTGCCAGAGGCAACGTCCTGCCACGCGGTTCTGTGCTGGTGCTCGACGAGGCTGGAATGATCTCGACGCCAACGATGCTGAAACTGGTCAAGGCGGTAGAGGAATCAGACTCGAAACTGATCGCGATCGGACATGAGAAGCAGCTGCAACCCATTGAACGTGGGGGACCGTTCCGTGAGTTGGGCAACCGGCTTGGGAAGGCCGAACTCGTTTTGAACAGAAGGCAACAGCAGGAATGGGCTCGTACTTCCTCAAGAGCCATGGCCGACGGTGACACGGTCAAAGCCCTCCAACCATTCATTGAAAGAGATCTCTTGACCGTGTGTGACACCAAGAGGGAGGCACTGCAAGCTCTGGTCGAGCAGTGGGTGAAGGACGGAATGAACCCTCATCAGGGCCTCATGATCGCGGGAACCAACGAAGACGTTGCCACACTCAACGAGATCGCCAGAGCAAAGCTCATCGAGGCCGGCGTGCTAGGACACCAAGGGATCGACCTCGATGGCACGAGATTCGTGATCGGGGACACGGTCAAGTTTACGAAGACGGCAGCCAAGAAGGGCTTGAGCCGCGGCGACCGCGGAGACATCGTTGACCTTGACCCAGAGCGCCGAACGATGACGGTTCTCGTCTACGCCAACCGTGCTCCAAGCCACAAGGTCACAGTGTCGCTGGACAACTACCCCCATATCGCCCGGGGCCTTGCGACGACTGCTCACATGTCACAGGGCGCGACTTCGTTGAACTCCTATGTGTTCGTGGGAGGAGACTTCCAGCACCGGGAGCTCAGCTATGTCCAGGTTTCGAGATCTGAGAAGCTGACACATCTCTACACCACACCGAGTGTCGTGGGCGACGACACCGCAGCAAGACTCGCCCGGGAGATGCACCGAAGCCGCGCCAAGGACCTTGCGCACTCGGTCGCACAACATCAGCAAGAGGTGCCACGACAACAAGATCAAGAGGCCACACATGAACGAAGATGACGTGGGCAAGGATGATCGGACGGCTTCGGATCATGTGGGCGGCGCTCCCATTTGGCTTGATGTCGGGCGCAACCTTCGTCGGCTGCGCCGCGTTCGGAACGTATTTGAAGCCGAACCCATGGACGTTTCACTATGCCGGGCTCGTTGTCTTGGCGCTCTCCTGGATGGCCTATGGATCAGCCACGTTCGGTTTCCTGAGGTACGGCGAGTACGGCATCTGCGGCGACGACCCCAAAGCAGAACTTGGGGACATTCGGCTTCGCATGCACTGGAAGCACCTATTAGCCTGCTGTGGAACATTGGTTCCCCAGATCGTGGCGTGCGAAGTCGATGGCTACTGGCAACTCGTCTCGCTCCTATCGCTCTTCTTCGTCGGCCATGTGTTTCAGCCGAGTCGGTTTCTCGACGAGATCATCGTCGAGCGTGAGAACTACGCCAACCGCAAGGAGTTCCTGCAACGACTAGGCGAACCGAGAAAGCGGCGAGGCGCAAGAACCCGCAAACGTGAATATCGGCGCAGAGTGCCACGCTAGCCATCCCGCGGGGCCAGATGTGAGCATGCGGATTTCCAAATGGTGGCGTCGGAACAGCGACCAACAACGGAAGTGCTTGCGGTTCGGACCGCACAGAATCGAGGCGAACCGTGCGACACAGAATTTCCTGCTTGTGGGTGCCCCCGGTTCAGGAAAGTCGGTCACGGTTCGTGTCTTCATCGACAGCGTCTTCAAGCTGGACATGCCGTTTCGAGCCCTGGCATACGACGCGAAGGGCGAGATCCTTCCGATCCTCTATGCCCAAGCAAAGGCCACGGCCCGCGATATCAAGTCGGGCAAGACGCGGGTCAAGACCCTGAACCCTCTTGATTCACGTTGCTTTGCATGGCACGTCGGTGAAGACATCGACAGCCCAGTTCTCGCCATCCAACTAGCTACGATTCTGATTCCCACCGGATCATCCGACTCTGAAGGGAATCGGTTCTTCATCGATGCTGCCCGGGACATTCTGTCCACGGCGATACTGATCCTGATCGAACGAGCTCATTCGAACTGGAGCCTTCGAGACCTCATCACTCTCGTGCTCAACGAGAGATTCTTGAGAGCAGCATTCGCGTCCGTCGAAGATGGATCGGGGCGATTGCCGCAGGTCACCCGGGTTCGAGAAAAGTACCTCGACTGCGAACCGAGAACAACTAGCAATATCATGGCGACGCTGTCCACGGCACTCGCGCCGTTCGAACCCATTGCCGCGTGCTGGGATCAGGCAGCACGAGAGGGCAAGCTGCTATCCCTAGCTCAATGGGCTTCTGACGGCTGTGAAGACATTGTCGTTCTTGGGAACTTCGAGGCAGCTAGGTCCACTATCGACAAAGCCAACACAGCACTCTTTCAACGCATGGCAGACTTGATCATTGGCCGGCGAGAACTCACTGAGGACGAAAAGAGCTCGGGCTCGAACACGACGTTCTTCTTCCTCGATGAACTCCGTGAGGCAGGTGGATTCGACGTGGCTTCGCTGCTCCTGCGGGGCCGATCGAAAGGCGCATCGGTTGTCGTGGCCTGCCAGACCCTCGAAGGATTGATCGATGTCTACGGCGAACACCCGGCCAACGAGCTCTTCGGCGACTTCGGTAACGCGGCCTTTTTCCGAACGATCAGTGAGCCGACTGCAAAGCGCATTGCCGAGTCCTTTGGGACGGCGCCGCGAGACGTTAGGTCCAGAAGCCTCTCTGTCAGCGACTCCAACAGCATTTCCTGGTCAAGATCGACCGAGGTTCGCCAGCTGCTCTTCACCGAGGACCTCTTCAACCTTGAGATGCCAAGCGTCGAGTTTGGTGTTCACGCCTTCTACAAGATTTGCGGCTACACGCCGGTCTCGGTCGACGACCTCTACGAGCGTTTCGTTCCGGACTTCTTCAAGGGAGGTGACGAAGCGGAGAAATCAACTTGGCACGCCGGGTTCATGCCGAGGCCCGTCACCCATCAATACTTGACCGCTTGGAACCAAGAAGATTGGAGCCGTCTTGGATTCCCTGGTGCTCTCCCGTTGAGTTCTCCGCAGGGCAAGTCAGTCAGTGACACCGTGCAGGAATACCTGGATGGCCGCAACAGGGACGACGCGCCGCCCGATTAGGCAAAGTCTACTGCTTGGGTAGTCCAATGATCGAAACTAACCTGGAAGTGTCGGATGCCGGTAGATCCGTTGCCATTCGCGTTCGTGTCTGGCGCGACTCCGAGGGTCATGGGATTGTGGCCCTCGACCCTAGGGACAACGAGTCCTGGATGTTCATGCTGAACGAGCGTCGGTTCATTCAGGACGCCATCAAGAACCACTATTCCATCGAGCATGCCAGGTTCTTTGAGTCTCACCTGGATGGGGCTTACACCCTGTCGAAAGACTCGCTGATTGTCCATGGCCCGAAACATACGGACAGCTCCGTTGTGCAGCTCGGGAACCACCTTGAGCATCTTGGGTGGAAGCAAGCTCAGGACATGTCACGGCACCAGTTACCACCGCTACAGGAACCGTAACCGTCTCTGAGACAAGAAAACTCGCAAGATTTTCCTTGCTTTTGCCACGGCACCGCTCTCAGCTGTCCTTCCCCTTCATGCAGGTGGGCAGACCATGACGACAACTGGCTTGGGAAATTCGGCGAGCAGTTTCGATTCGAGGAGACGGCGCTTTGCGACGACCGCAGTTGCCACGGCGACCGTATTCGCCGTCTTTGGCTCCTACCGACTGCTCAGCACTCAATTCGAGCAGCGGCTTCAGAACCCACGGTACGGACTTCTCGACTTCCATGATCAGTCCGCGAGCTTTTCGGCAGGGCAGTTTCGCGCTCAACTCGCGGTCGGTTCCAAGCTCTATGAAGCCATCTTTGGTGGTGAACCGGTCGAAGTTCAATACGCGGTCTTTGGTCAGGATCTCCAGGAATGTGCCACAGGTGTTACGACCTCAAAGGAGCAGGCCCTGCGTCTCTTCAATGCAGACGGCCGGGCACTTCCGACAGCCACAAGGTTCAGCCTGCTTCTCAATCGTGCGCACGCGCTCGCTTCAGGCAACCGGGCTCGCACATTCGTTGTTCTCATTCAATCAGACGGCCAAGCGACCGATATCGAGGAGACACGGCAAGCCGCGTCCGAGCTGGCAGCCGACACGAACGTCGGCCTGGTTGTCGTTACCGGAGCGCTCCCTCAATACCGATTGAGTCTCCGCCAACTTCTCGCGCCTCTCGGTTCTCGTCTGGCGTTTCTCAGTGTCGTCGAGGCTAGCAATGAAACGCTCCGCACGTTGTCCGAAAGGGTCCATCACCCAAGGGGACTCAAATGAAGAATCCTATGGGCAACCCCCTACTGACTCCCGCAAATCACGCTGAACTCCTGGCTCAAGCACTCCGCGTCGTACCGGCGCAGTTCCATGAGGAGCTCCGCTTGGCAGCGGCGAAGGCCCTTGCTCTATCCAGAGAGAAGGAACGTCTCGACCGCGAACTGCTCACAGAAGAGGAATGCCAGTTCCAAGAGTGGGCCAAGGTAAGCCAATCTCCGAGAGTTGGCAGGCTCAGTCACTTCGTCGCAAGGCGCAACCATCTCGACGGTCAAGTCGAGCACCTGCGCCAAGGCGCATCGGCCCAACTGGCGCGAATCGGACTGAGGTTTTGCCAAGAGGATCTGAACTCGCTTGAAGCCCTTCAAGACGCACTGGAGAGGAACCTGCCTTCTGAGGCAACTGTTCGAGAGAAGTTAGGCTTGCCACCGTCCGAGAGCCAGCCGAGCCTATTGATGAGCGGGATCTCCGAAGCAAGCCCCTTTGTGTTCGCCGTCCTGACAGCCCAAGGGTTCGCTCTCGTGCTGACGAACAGGGGGCTGCTCGAACAGATCTTCAGCCCGATCACTCCTTTTCTCGTTGGATTTGGCTTGCTGCTCACACTCACGACCTTTGGTCTAGCGCATGGCTTGGGCGGGCGCATCGCATCTCTGAAACTATCCGGATCTGCCTCCGAGAATGCAAGATCGGCCGGAGGCGCCTTGCTCTACTTGCTCGGAGTCGCTATTCCAACCCTTGGGCTCTTCGGTCTTGACGTCGTCGCTGTTCTGTCGCTTGGAGCCAATGGTGATGCTACTGCCGCGGAGTACAGACGATTCGTTCCGTTCATCACGGGCGCATTGACCCTGTCGGGGGTAGTTGCCAAGACCATGCAGGGCTTCACCGCTGCCACGACTCTCATCCGCGATCAAATGGTGGATTCTGAACTCGAACGGGAAGCTGCCGACATGAGGTCCCGCGCAGCGAAGGCCCTGGAGTTGGTCGCCGAGTCAGACACAAAGAGGGTCGAACTCGACTCCGTGTGCGAAGAGATCCGCGCCTTGGAGTCCGAGCTGAATGGGACAGAGTTCGCCGCCGATGTGCCGGAGTCGCTCCTAGATGACCGCGAGTTTGCAGACGCCGCGTGGAGAGAAGCGTCGGATCACTTCTGGAGCCTTACCAGAAGGCGGACAAGCCTCATCAGCAAAGTTCAAGTCTGGATACGTTCGCGCGAGAGCATGAAGGAGGCTCGATAAGGTGATCCACGACATCAACAATACCCCCTGCTTCCACATGATCAAGGAGGCTTTTTGAACCTGGCAGAGGCGGTCCGGAACCGACACTCGCAAGACATTTTATACGTTCGAAAAGCGAGCAAGCCTGTGCATCCGAATTCGTCTGTAGAATCCTTGTGAGGCCATTTGCTATGAACGACGAGCTTCTGCCACCCCATTCGGTTTCGACCGACGCGCTGTCACTAATGCGTGGCCTCTGCTCAACGTCGTTCCAGGACGTCCAAGGGCAGGACGACAGTGACCAAAGAGCCGGCGAGCCCTTACGTGGATTTGGGCCGCACCCCATGTGGCAGTTGAGGGTCTTGGACTTGGCCAGGTCGATTCCGATCCTGAGTGTTTTGAAGTGGGCTTGGAATGCTCTCCTGAAGCCCTATTTGCTGCGCCACAATACCGTGATCGCGCTCCTGTTCGGTGACTCCGAGTTTGCTGATTGCTTCAATGATGTCCGCAAGTCCCTGGTTAGCTATGCGCGCAGGCTGATAGGAAGAAACGAATATGGAATTGATGCCGATGACATCGTGAGCAAGGCACTCCTCGAGCCGATCCGACCGGATTACGCGGTGAGCGACAGGGCCCACTTGACGAACTTGCTCAAGCGGGTCGTTCGGCGCAATGTCGTGCAGGAGAAAGAAGAGGCAAAGGCTGGCAGGTACTTCATTGAGCATGCTGGCGAGGATCTTCGGCGTTCGCAGCTCCATGTTGCGCCTCCACACTATGAAGTGCCGCAAGTGGCGACTTTGAATGGCTCGTTCTTCAAGGCGTTGCGATCCATGCCAGCCGAATCGTTTGGCACTACATATCGCACCATCTTCGTGCTTGAAAACGCCCTTGATCTCGACCGGGAGGAGGCTTATCACCGCGTGGATGAGGCTGGCTGGCCGCAAGTGTTGCCAAAGTCCATGAACTGCTCGGGCAAGGGCACGGACCTGCGCTCGTTCAAGCAGGAGTGTTTGGCTGAAGTAGCGTTAGCGGCAGCGGCTGAGATCCAGCCGTCAGAGCAACGGAGGACCAAGAGTTTGAGGCAGCTCATTGCAAGAGACCGAAAGGCGTTCGTGACCCATGTCTACCCGGCGATTTGCCGAGAACTTGGAGTTCAGGCGGAAGTCGCTGCCGACCCGGTCGAGAAGGCCGTCCTGACCCTCGAGTTGGCCATTCTGCTGGAGGAATTTGAAGCGGCAAGGTATTACCTCTCCTCCGAAACGATGCGTAACCACATGCGACGTGGGAATGAATTCCTTGGTAGCAGGCTCAGGAACCCCCGCTCGATAGCCGAGGTCGCCATGTTTAGGGAGGCGTGCTATCGTTACGGCATCGAGCCCTGCATCCACAACGTGTTCGAGGACGCTGACTCAGCCGCAATGTTTCTGCAGACTTATTGCTCTGGGCTCGATTCCGTCAGTCCACGGCTGTGAAATGCAGGCTGCCTCCGGCCTGAAGGTTGTGCGACGACGTGGTGCCGACGACGAACGACCCGACGATGTAGGTAGCTTCACAGCCAAAGACATGGGAACTGGGCAGAGCGATGCAATCGCAAGATACTCTCCCAGATCAGGCTGCTCTGCTAAGAAGCTCAGCTCACCTTCTGTTCCGAGGACGAGGCATCTGGTCGTCAAGGGTGAAGCTTGGCGGGAGTATACTCCTATAAATACTGGGTTTCACCCAATATTTCACGACGGGGTTGACAAGGATAGTCTCAAGCTGGGGATAATGGAGGGCTTTGAGAAAGGTGCTTGGCTCAATCGAGCCTTGACACTGTCAGGTTGACAGGGCCACCTCCATCGAGCGGCGCAGTGGGCGCCCTTGAAATACGGAGGATACCTAGATTGACCGTTGACTTGACCTATGCCATCTGCACCTTCGCTGCGATTACGATCGCGGCGCTGATTGTGTTGTGTGCCTCAAAGCAAAAGGCACTGGCATCAACCCGAGCCGAACTCGACGAAGCGAAAGGGGCTCGGGCCGAAATCGCTCAGCTTCGCGGTGAGTTGGTTGGGCTCCAGAGCACCCTAACGGAAGCCAAGGCGACCATCGCTGAAAAGGACTCTGTTATTGAAGGGAAATCTAGCGAGCTTCGCGAGATGGAGGGCAAACTCCAGACGGCGCTGACTCAGGTGAACGCTGAGAAGGAAAATACACGCAACCTTCTTCAAGCCAAGGACCTTGTCATCAAGGATCAATTGAAGCTGATCGAGGAAGCAAAGCTTCAGATGAAAGACACGTTCGCCAGCACGGCGACGGAGAGCCTTCGATTGGCACTCGAAGACTTCGACACAAGGACCAAATCAGATCACACTCTCCGCGAGCAGAAACTCCAAGAGTTGATCAAGCCGATCGGCGATGGTCTGGAGAGGCTCGGGAAGAGGTGCGAGGATACGGACAAGGTATTGACCAGCGTCCAATCGGGCTTCTCGGAGCAGGTTAAGTCAATGCTCGACGCTAGTTCGAGTTGACCGGTTCCCCGTAGTCTTTCCACCCGTGGATCAGAGGATTCGGCTCCAGAATAGGAGACGAACATGGCAGAAAGGAAACGGTACACCGAGGAGCAGATCCTCAAGGTTTTGGGTGAGATCGACGCCGGTGCGAGCATCGCGTCGGTGTCCCGGTCTCACGGCATCAGCGATCAGACCATCTACGCGTGGCGCAAGCGCTTTGCGGGGATGAGCAGGAGCGAGCTTGCCGAGCTGAAGGCGATGCAGGAGGAGAACCGCAGGCTTCGGCACCTGGTTGCAGAGCTCTCGCTGGACAACGCGGCTCTCAAGGAGCTCCAAAGGGGAAAATGGTGAGCCCCGGCAGCAGGCGACGCGGCGTGCACTTCCTGCTGGACCGGGGCTTTCCCAGAACGTGTGCTTGCCGGGTGTGCGCGATCTCTCGACCGGCAAGCCGCCATGTGCCCAAGGAGCGCAGTCCGGGTCTGAGGGAGCGGGTTCTGGAGCTCTCGCGGGCGAACCCTCGGTACGGCTTCCGCAGGGTGCATGCGCTGCTTCCCGGGGTGAACCTCAAGGCGGTCCACCGCATCTGGAAGGAGGAGGGTCTGGGCATCCGGCATCGCAAGCGAGCCAGGCTCGCGGTTGCCAAAGCGGAAGGTCCACAGCTCACCGGCCCGAATCAGGCGTGGTGCCTGGACTTTGCGCACGAGCGGCTCGAGAACGGTCGCCATGCGCGCATCCTCGGCGTTCTGGACTGCTTCACGCGGGAGTGCCTGCTGCTGAGGGCGGCAAGCTCGTTTCCGGCGTTCCAGGTCGAGAAAGAGCTCGAATGGCTGTTCCTGGTCCACGGCAAACCTGCGGAGATCGTCTCGGACAACGGTCCGGAATTCCGGGCCATGACGCTTCCCGAGGGCGTCTCGAATCGCTTCGTCCAGCCGGGCAAGCCCTGGCAGAACGGCTACATCGAGAGCTTCTTCGGAAAGCTCCGCGACGAACTCCTTTCCTGCGAACTCTTCGTGCGAGGCGCCGAACTGCAGACCGCACTCACTGACTTCCAGGACCACTACAACCACCACCGACCCCATCTAGGACTCGGTGGACTGACCCCCGCGAACTTCAAACTGAAGTCGCAAACGACAAACACGGAGGAACCGATTCTCTATTCCTAGAGTGGAAACTTATCGGGGACTGGTCAGAGTCTCTCAACGGCCCTTCGCCGGCCCAACATCCGGGGTAGTTGGGGCGAAATGACACTCCGAAATGCCTTGGATGATGCAGGCCTCAAGCAAGGCATCGACTATGTGCTTCAGGACACGCAACACGGCGAAGACGGCAGGCTGCGGGCAGATGCAGTGGTTTTCCTGCCACAGGGCCAGCAACTGGTCATCGACTGCAAGACCCCTTTGGAGACGTTCCGCGACGCTTTGGCTGAGACCGATCCCGTCGTACAAGCTGAACTTCTTAAGAAGCACTCCCTTGGAGTTCGCAAGCACATCGCGGCACTGTCAAGCAAGGACTATCAGGGCCAATACGAGGGCGTCGACTTCGTGATCATGTTTCTCCCCACAGAAGCGATGTACCAGGCCGCGATCGAGCACGATCCGGGAATCGTCGCTTTTGGCCATGAAAGAAAGGTCTATATCGCTAATCCGATAACACTACTCGGTGTGCTTCGCGCAACGGCTCATGTTATGAACCTCGTGAGGTCCAACGAAGAAGCGAGAAACATCCGTAAACTAGGCGAAGATCTTTATCGGTCCTTCGGCAAGTTTGCAGGAACCTATGCAAAGGTCGGCACCAAATTGGCCGCGGTCACGAAGGAGTACAACGAATCTGTCGGCTCGCTGGAAGCGAACCTCCTCTCCAAGGCCCGCAAATTCAAGGCCCTTGGTGTCGCCGGGAATGACCTGCCCGAAGAGATCGACCAGATTGAGATATCAGTGCGCGCGCTCTGCAAGCCAGAATTGGTAAGCAGCCTGCCCAGCGGCGTGGCGTATCAGGATCCCGGCGGAGAGTACGGGGACTGAGCGGAGACCGGGATAGATATGCCAAGAAACGAACGAGAAACTTGCCGAGAGCTCATCGAGCCTGCCCTGCGCCAAGCAGGATGGGCCTATGACGAGCAGCTTCGGATCGGTCCGGGCCGAGTGAACCTGACTGGCGAGAGTATGTACGACGCCAGCCAGGCGATCGTCGCGGACTATCTCCTTCGCTTCCGCGGTGTGCCCCTTGCAATCCTGGAGGCCAAGTCCGAAGGCGAAAGTGCCGCGGACGGCATGCAGCAGGGCTCGCGATATGCGCAGCGCCTCATGCTCCGCTTCTCGATCGCGAGCAATGGCCACGACTGGATTCTCACCGACAACGAGACGGGGGATTTCGAGCGGCTCACCGTGGCCCCAACGCCCGAGCTCATCCTTGAGCGAAGCGGCGTCGTCATCGATTGGGATCGTTGGGAAGCATCGTTCGCCGCCAACTACTATTACGACCAGATCGACCGAAAAGAAGTCCGGCCCTACCAGGAGATGGCGATAGCCAAGACTCTGTGGCAGTTCGCCTCCGGCCAAGATCGCGTGCTCCTGCTCATGGCGACGGGCACCGGCAAGACCTTTACGATCTTCCAGCTGGTTTGGAAGATGCTCAACGGTAGGGCCTTCAAGCGTGACCACGTTCTGTTCCTAACCGACCGGAACAGTCTCAAGGACCAAGCATTCAAAGCCTTCGCCGCCTTTTCGGCATCCGAGAGAGTCGTGATCGACAAAGAAACGGTTGCCAACGGGCAGCATCAGGTAGGGAAAGTCTTCTTCGCGAACTATCAAAACCTCGACGAAGACCTCAATGGACGCAAGGTCTACCAGCACTACGATCCCGACTTCTTTGATCTCGTCATCGTCGACGAATGCCACCGCTCAGGATTTGGCGATTGGTTCGGCGTGCTGGAGCACTTCGGATCGGCACTGCAACTTGGATTGACCGCTACACCTCGTGAGCTTGAGGACGGCGGACGTCCGCTCACTCCCGAGGAGATCCGTCGGGACACATACGAATACTTCGGTGAACCCGCTTACGTGTACAGCCTCAAGCAAGCCATTGAGGATGGCTACCTGGTTCCTTACCTCCTGGAAGAGCGGATCACGAACGTCGATGCTGATGGCTTCACCGGGCCAGATGGCAAGTTCTACCAAACCGCGAACTTCGAGCGTGACATCCGCATGCCGGATCGCACCAGAGCCATCGCAGAGGATTTGTGGGAGACCCTCGGCAAGTACGGGCTTCGCGATGAGAAATCGATCGTTTTCTGCGTTGACGACACCCATGCCGCTTTCATGGCTCAGGAGCTGCGCCGCCTCTCCGGAGACGCTGAGTACGCAGCCAGAATCACACGGGCCGAGAGGAACAGCCACCAACTTGAGCGCAACTTCGCCATCATCGGCCCCAGCCGCCCGCGCGTAGCGGTCACTGTCGACTTGCTGACCACCGGATTCGACGCCCCCGACGTGAAGAACGTCGTGTTCGTGCGGCCGCTCAAGAGCTCGATCCTCTATAAACAAATGAAGGGTCGAGGTACCCGGCTCTGCAAAGACATCGACAAGCGGTATTTCACGATCTTCGACTATTCGGGAGCAAGCCAACTCGAAGACACCGAGTTCGACGGGCATCCCGCGAACAAGCAAAAGGGCACGCAGCCTAAGTCCAAGGCCAAAAAGCCCGAGGACGATGCTAAGCCGAAGCTGATCGGTGACGGTGTCTCCGTCATCATTTCGGAAACCAACCGCTACGTCTGCCTCGCCGACGGAAGCAAGATTCCGTTCGAGGACTATACCGAGCAGTCCCGCGAGTTCATCCGCACGAGCCTGACTTCAGACCTCGACGAGCTCCTCCAGATCTGGATTGGAAAGGACAGCCGGCAGGAGCTCCGCGAGGAACTGCGCGACCACGATATCTATCCATCCGCGTTCCGCCACTACCTCGACTTGCCCGATGCCGACGACGTCGACATCCTTGCGAAAATTGGCTTTGACCTGATCAAGGTTCCGACTCGGCACGACCGCGTGATCCGACTCTGGGAAGAGGATCTAGACTCCCTGGGCACGATCTTGGGCCCGACCGAACTGACTCTGATGGAGGCGCGCAGCGAGTACCAGCCATTGCCCAAGGTCGCCGAAGGACGGCGCGAATACGGTGGAGACAGCTTCAAGAAGCGCTTCTGGCAGACCAGCCTCGACCATTACACACTGTTTGGCATCGATGACCTAGAACAGGCACGCACCTATGGTGCTCCTCAGTTCGTCGAGCAATTCGGCAGCTTCCAAACCCTAACACGCAACTACGGCGGAGCTCAGCTCCTGAAGGCCGACCTGGAGCTCGTCAAGAAGCACCTGTACGTGCCCATGACCGCCTAACAACGATTTCTGAATAACCCATGAGTACCCAGACTGACCACCGAAGACAGGAAGTCCAGCAGGCCGTGAAAAACGCCTGCGACCAGCTCAACCAAGAGGGCGTTGATGCTCGCAACTACGTCGAGCAGCTCGCTTGGCTCTTCTTCCTCAAAGCGTTCGACGAATCCGAAGCGCGGCGCGAGGAAGAGGCCGCTTTCGACGACAAGCCATACGAGCGACGCCTCAAAGGCGAATTCGCTTGGTCAGGATGGGCGAAGAACACCGACCACCCAGACGACATGCTTCGGTTCGTGGAAACGCAGCTTTGGCCGAAACTCACGAGCAACGATCCTAAGATCGGCCTGGGCGATGACGCGATGGCCCAGCGGTTCCGTCGCGTCTTCGAGAATGTTCGAAACTATTGCCGCCGGGGCTCTTCGTTCGCCCGCGTTGTGCAGCAGGTTGACCGCCTTCACTTCAGCAGTTCTACGGACGTGATCGTCCTCTCCGAGATCTATGAAGACCTCTTGAAGCGCGTCGCTGCCGACTCGGCGGGATATGCAGGCGAGTTCTATACCCAGCGCCACATCATTCGTGCGATGGTCGAGGTGGTCAAGCCGAAGCCAGGCGATAAGGTCTACGACCCATGTTTCGGGACGGCGGGATTCCTTGGGGAAGCAGCCGACTACATTCGCCGGCACGGCAATTTGAGTGGCGAGCAGCTCGGGATTCTCCAGGACAACAGCTTCTTCGGAATCGAGCTCAAGCCGCTGACCTACCTGTTGGGCACGATGAACATGATTCTGCATGGCATCGAAGGCGCCAATCTTGAACTCGCCAACACGCTCGAAGTCCATACCGCGAACGTGGCGGAGGCCAGCCGGTATGACGTGATTCTGTCTAACCCGCCCTATGGCGGAAAGATGGCCTCAGACCTCGAAACCAACTTCCAGATTCGAAGCGCAGCGACCGAGTGCCTCTTCGTGCAGCACATCATGGCGAACCTGGCAAAGGGCGGCCGCGCCGCCGTGGTCATTCCGGAGGGAGTGCTCTTTAGGGGCGGACCTGACCAAAAGGTTCGCAAGTTGCTTCTCGAGCATTTCGATGTTCACACGATTCTCTCGCTGCCCGCAGGTTGCTTCCTGCCCTACACGGGCGTGAAGACTAACGTCATCTTCTTCGATCGGAAGACCGACGGATCGGGCACGCAGTCGGTTTGGTTTTACGATTTGACGAACGATGGCTTTGAGCTGAAGCAGACGCGTAAGCCAATCGCTGGTGGCCAGCTGCCCGATTTTCTGGCAAAACAGTCGAGCCGTGAGGTCAGCGAGAACTCGTGGTTGCTCACGATTAACGAAATCGCCGAGCGAGGCTATGACCTCTCAGCTAAGAATCCAACCCAGAAAGCTGAAGACGAACACCGACCAGTTCTAGAGTTGGTCCAATCAGTAAAAGCAAAGGAGGAGCGCATCCTCGATCTTCTGAGCGAGTTGGAGGCCATTCTTGCTCGATAACCTCGTCAAGCTTGGGGAAGTTGCCCAACAAACTGGGTCGCCGATAATTCCGAGCCGGTTTCCGACAGAGTCCTTCGAACTCTACAGTATTCCAGCCTACGATGCCGGCGCGCCGGAGATCGTCCTAGGTTCCGCAATTGGGAGCAATAAGACTCTCCTGCATTCCGCATGTATTCTCTTTTCAAAACTGAATCCTCGGATTCCAAGAATCTGGAATGTTCCCAAAACGGGCTCGATGCGCCAAGTGTGTTCAACAGAGTTCATACCATTTCGGCTGACGAATCCGGCCGTGGTTGACTCGGAGTACCTGGCTTACATGATGGCCTCTCCTCAGTTTCTGGAGCCTATTCAGTCACAAGTGAACTCCTCGACAAAAAGCCATCAAAGAGTCAAGCCTGACGTCATTGCGGGACAACGCTTACCCGTTCCAGCCATCTCTGAACAGAAGCGGATTGTTATCCTCATCAAGGAATGCATGGAGCGAATCGACGAAATACAGAACCTTCGGGAAAGCGCAAAGATTGAAGTTAACGCAATTCACCGCTCCTACTACCACGAGCAGTATGAGCGGCTGAGTTCTAGCGGCAAGACGGTGAGGCTGGACCAAGCCGCCAAGTTCATGGGCGGAGGCACGCCATCGAAACAGAACCCTTCCTTCTGGAGGGGAACGATCCCCTGGATTTCTCCAAAGGACATGAAGCGCCGTGACCTCTACGACGCTACGGACCACATCAGTAATGCTGCAATCAGCGGCTCAAGCGCCAAGCTCATTTCAGACCCGAGCGTGTTGTTCGTTGTGCGAGGAATGATCCTCGCCCACACGTTGCCAACCGCCGTGAACCGAGTGCCTGTCGCCATCAACCAAGACATGAAGGCTGCAATCCCCAACAAGGGGTTTGATGTGGACTTTTTGGCTGCCATGATTCGTGGCGCAGAGAAGAAGCTGCTCTCGCAAGTGGAGATCGCAGGTCACGGAACATGTCGCCTCCAGCAGCCTCATTGGACAGGTCTTCCCATTCCTGTGCTCACACCTACGGAGCAGGCGGATGTTGTTGCTGCCACCCAGGAGTTTGAGTCCATTACAGACCGCCTGAAATCAGAAGTCCGTACGAATGAAAGTGAAGCCATGCGCGCCGCAGTGCTTCGCAAAGCTTATGCGGGAGAACTCTGAAAGATGAACGATTCGCCGCAAGCACCCTCAATATGGAATCTCTTTGACTCACTTCGAGGCGACTCTCCGGTCGAAGATGGGATGGAGATGCTGGCGGCGCTCATCGTCCTTCGATGGGCAGACTTTCAGGAGGCCGAACGCGAGGCAATTGCAGCGTTCGAAGACAAGCCTTACGAGCCGGTTATGAGCCCTTCGTTACATTGGCGTTCGTGGCACTCCCTAAAAGGTCAGCGAATGGGCGAGTTCCTCAACGACGAGCTTCGTTGGACCTTGCGGCATATCGGTGAGGCAAGCCGCGATACGCTCGCATTTCAAGTGGCTCTGACGACAGAGGGCATCGAACGCATTTTGAGACTGCCTTTCGCCGCTCAGCAGCACTTGGTTCATTGGCTCGCGGACCAGTCATTTGAGACACCGCACGACAGGCTGAAACTCCTCGCCGTCTTTGACGAAGCACTGGACAAGTTCTCCGATCAGCGCCACGGCTTTATGCGGACGCCGGCCGCAGTCGCCCAACTCATCATCGGACTGGCTAACCCGAAGACCAACGAGAGGATTTACGATCCTTGCTTTGGTGTTGCTGGGCTGTTGACCACGGCGGCCATGTACGTCGAGCGGCGGGAACGGGACGCTGGTCGTGCCCGGGGCCCTGTTTCGCTAGACGTTAGCGGAATCGAGCGCAATCAGACTTCCTGCCTGATCGGGCTCGCCCGAATGGTTCTCTCGGGAATCGAAGCCCCGCACATCGAGCTTGGTAACAGCCTGGAAAGGGACTTTCAGAAGAGCCCGGGAACCGAGGGATTCGACGTAGCGGTAGCGAATCCGCCTTGGGGAGCCAAGATGGATCCTCACGGGTTAAGCCATCTTCCGATTCCGACATCGGATTCGACCGCCCTTTTCATCCAACATTCGCTGGGGCAACTTAAGCCTGGAGGGAGAGCGGTCGTGGTCGTTCCGCAAGGCCTGCTTTTTCGGGGAGGCGCCGACCGCAATTTCCGCCGATGGTTGCTCGAAACGCATTCACTGGATTGCGTCGTCTCGCTCGGCGGTGGCGCGTTCATGCCCTACACCAATGTTCAAGCCAGCGTTCTCGTTCTGAGACGTGGCAAGGCTTCGAGCAGGATCCGTTTCATTGATGCCGAACCGCTCTTCGAGCGTTCGCGAGTCGGTAAGGGCAAGACTCTATCTCCCGACGCTATCGAGCAGATTGTCAAGGCCGCGAGTTCTGCGTCCACCACCGAGATTTCCTGGGACTTGCCCGTTCAAGAGATTGCCCAGTTGGAATGGGACCTGACGCCCAAACGCCGTGGCCAGGGGGATTTCCCCTCAATGGTGCACGCTCTGAGTTCAGAGATTCCCGTCATGCCGCTCGGGGAGATCTGCACGGTGACGGCCGGGGCCAACGTCAAGTCCGCGGACATGCTCAACGCACCCGGCGAAAACACCGTACCTTTCATCCGGGTAAAGGACATCGAGCGCGGTGTGGTGTCCAAAGGCTCGGTATGGATCGAAGTTGGCAATAGGTCCGTGCCATCAGGTCACTTGCTTCGAGGAGGAGACATTCTTCTCTCGAAGTCAGGCACGATCGGCAAGTCCGGAATCGTCCGCAATGGCGCAATCGGTGCGATTGCATCTTCGGGTCTATACGAGATCCACGTAGTCTCAGACCAACTCGATCCAAACTACCTCCTCGCTTATCTGAACAGCCCGGATTGCCGAGCATGGCTTACTGACCAGTCGACCGGTTCGACGATTCAGCACCTTCCGATCGGAGTTCTGAGGGACCTTCCCGTTCCGATTCCTCCGTTGCAGCTTCAGTTGCGAATAGCCGAGCAGTTCCGAGAACGAGAGACCGACGCCCTAGGCTTTCTGAATCTCTTGACCGGGACCGTCGAGCGTGATCCTGTGGCCGAGTGGCTTGAGGCGTCCCTACGACGACTTCCTCAGGACTCGGAGACGATTGATGAGCCCCTCGATTTCTTGCCCCTTGAACGACTGTTGGGTGAACTCAAATCGCTACGCAACCGAGTAGCCCACGGCGAGTCTGAAAGCCCCCTGGCGGACTGGATTCTGTCCTTCAACGAGGCAATGATGCGTCTCCAGGGAATACAACTCGTACCTGCCGGACCCAGTCTTCTCAATCTGCTTCAAGGTGCAGCCACTGGAGTTCAGAAGTCGTTGGCGCGGCTTTCGGGTCGCCTGCCTGTCGAAGCGAGAGCCCGAACTCTAGCTGGCACAGTTCTCCGGCTCATTTCTGCCGCCAACGATGCGCTGCTCGATGACGTGACACTCTCATTTGCCAACGAGGATGAGGTCGTGTGGGCAGGTGACTACAACGTCGTCCATATCACCATTCGAAACGAAGGAGCGTTGCCCCTTCGAGAACTATCTGTTTCCACAGAACCTGACTGGGGGACATCCGAGGTCAACTACTTGGCTGAAGGGAGCTCGGCGAAGATCCAAATCGACGGGGATGTCCCGGCCGATATCGAGAAGTTCGAAATTGAGTTCAAATGGAAGGCCAAGGCGCTGGATGGAAGACCAGTCGAAGGCAAGCGCCAGGTCGCCTTTGACGTTGACTCCAAGAACAGAGGTTCCACCTTCGAGTCTGTGGATCTCGGTGCGAGCCCATACGTCTGCGGCGACCCGGTTAAGCCAGAGCGAAACGAGGTCTTCTTCGGACGCGAGGAGCTCATTAACAAGATCAGGCGCACAGTGATGCGAAGTGGCAACGTCGTACTCCTCGAAGGGAATCGACGAGCTGGAAAGTCCTCTATTCTTTGGCATCTCGCCGAGCCCAACGCGATTCCAGGATGGCTGGGAGTCTATTGCAGCCTGCAGGGAGCCGTCGGAAGCAAGGAAGGCGTTGGTGTCCCGACTGCCGAGGTGTTCCGCGTGATCGCTGGAAGCATTGCCAAGTCCGTCCATTCGCTTGGGATCCAAACAATTCTGCCGACCGGAGAGACATTGCCGGCCGATACACGACTCGACCTCCTTACACGTCGTCGCATCACTGAAGCTTGCCAAACCGGCATTTCTGAGGCATCTGCTTTTGCCGACCTCAAAGACTACGTGGATGCAGTCCTCGACGAATTGAAGCCTCAAGGACTTGGCATCCTACTGATGCTTGACGAGTTCGACAAGCTCCAGGAGGGCATCGATAACGGGGTCACTTCACCGCAAGTGCCCGAGAATATCCGGTTCCTGGTTCAAACGTATCCGAACTTCTCGGCGATCCTCACGGGCTCCAGGAGGCTGAAGCGGCTGAGGGAGGAATACTGGTCGGCCCTGTTTGGGTTGGGCACTCGTGAAGGAGTCACCGCCCTCGACGAAGCCTCGGCTCGCAGATTGGTCACAGACCCAGTTAAGGGCAGGCTTTCTTACACGAGCGAGGCGATCGGCTACGTCATCCACGTGACCGCGTGCCAGCCATTCATTCTACAGTGCCTCTGCAATCGCATTTTCGATATTGCAGCCGAACTGAATACCAGAACCGTTGGACTTGAAATCGTCAAACGCGGTGCACACGACCTCATTGAAGGATGGGAACACTTCGCAAGCCTTTGGGACTACGCCGAGACCGACCGCCGCCGGTTCATCTTGACCGTATGCCACCGGGACTCCAAGGGGCCGGACCCCGTTTCATTCCGGGTGTTGCAGGAGCATCTGGCACAGCAGGGCCTTGACGTTTCAGACGAACAGCTCATCGAAGATATTGAGTTTCTCAAGGAGCTTGAGCTTCTTGAGCTCCAGGATGATTCGGGCCTGGGCGTGTACCGACTCGCCGTCCCGTTGATGGGCGAGTGGATTGACCTACAGCAAGACTTCGAAGTCCTTCGATCCAAGGCACGAAGCGAGAACGAGGATACAAATGGCTGAAGAACCTTTTCAGATACTTGGCGCAGGGGTGCCCGAGCTCATCGGTAGAGCTGCCCAGTTGAGACAGATCAATGGTGAGCTTGCGAAGAAGACGCCCAGCCACATTAGTCTCATCGGGCCTAAACATTCTGGAAAGTCTGTCCTCTTGAAGGGCCTCACAGATCGGCTTCGAGAAGCCGGTACACCTTTCTCCGCCGTTGTGCTTTGGGACCTAGCCCATTCCACGCCGGGATCAGATGACGAGTTCGTCAGTGCTCTCGGAGCACAACTCGCCTCCGCCTTGCCCGACTTCTCCAAGTTGCTTCTGGGCGCCGACTACAAGGGACTCAGGGACATCCTCGAAGGGCTGGGTGAAGACGGGTTTAGGATCTTGATGGCGTGGGATGGATTCGATAAGCCCCTGAGAGAAGGGCAACTCACTCGCAACTTGTGGGACAACATGCGAGAGCTCGCATCCCTTCCAAGTCTTCGTATCATCACGGCTTCCAGAAAGCGGCTTCAAGAGTTGATCAGCAACGAACGCTCTTCAACGAGTGACTTTTGGGGATTGTTCAATGTCTCCGTGAAGCTTGGTCCGTTCGATGACCACGACCTCGATGAAGTCCTCGCGATTAAGAACCTGAGCACGTCCAAGGGTGCGCGCACGGAGATAATCAACTGCTCTGGTCTATACCCGCCGGTGACACTAGCCCTTGTGAACGCTATCATCGAGGGGTCAGCATCGAGTGAGGTCTCCAATGCAGATGTCACCTCGCAAGTAGACCGAGTGCTAGAGGACAACCAGAGTCTGCTCGCCAGCATTTGGAATGACTGCGACCAACCTGCGCGAGAGTTGTTCTACGAAGTCTGTGAAGGTGAGCTTTCGGTTTCGTTGGCGGCGAAGGGAATCCGGGATCTGCTGATAGAGCGTGGAATGGCGCTCGAAGCGGGCGGCAAGATTCGCCGATCCTCACGGCTAATGGAACTGTACGCTCAATCACAGGAAGCGGATACTGGGACGCTGAAGCGACAGTTCGGTTCGCAAGAGAAGTATGCGAAGAACCTGCATGCAGTCCTGCAGCTTCGCCTTGCGCATCTCCCGACGATCGACACACGGCTCAAGCGACTCATCGAGCTTTGCCTTGAGGACCTTCCTGATTCGCCTGACCTGTGCCTGACTCATGTGCGCGACGTTGGGGTCCGAATTGCCGACCTAATGTTGATCGCCGAATTGGGTCCAGAGCTGAAAATTCCGGGCGCATGGATTTCAAACTGGACTGCGAATGAGTTCATCGGGAGGAATGGCGAACCGCTTAGAACTCCAGAATGGTTCCAAAGCACACATTGCCCGAGGGAAAACCGGGAACGTATCGACTTGCTTAGGCTGATCATCAACCCCAAAAACGTCTCTCCTGAAGCCACGAAATGCTCGCGTCTTTGCGTCGAGCAACTGCAGCTGTTGAAGAGGCTCGGTGACTACGGCGAGCATAGCGGCCGAGAAGAGATTAGTGTTGAAGCAGCTCTGGCGGCGATCAACATGTGCATTGAGGCGGCGGCTTCCCTGTGTCGCGATCTGGGAGGTGCGCCCAGTGTTTAGTGTTGGTCAAGTCGTCGCGCTGAAGTCAGATCCTACGAAGACCGGAGCAGTCATCCGCGTTATAGAGGCCGACCCTGAGCGCCGCTATCAAATCTTTCTGGACAACCGGACCGCAACCTACTATGAAAGCATGCTCGTACCGGCCCAGGTCGGAGACGAGGGCGAATTGCTTGTGTTGGAGGAGTTCCGCGCGCGCCTCACCGCACTGCAAATTAACCAACCCAGTCTTTCGAACCTCTATTCACTGCACGCAGCGCGAGTGAACTTCATTCCTTACCAGTTCCGACCGGTTCTTCGGTTCATTAGGTCTGATCGTCCCCGACTTCTCATCGCCGATGAAGTCGGCGTCGGCAAGACGATAGAAGCCGGCCTAATATTGCGCGAGCTGCAGGCGCGCCGCGACGTTCGCTCAGTCCTCATCATCTGCCCCAAGGCTCTGGTGACAGAACGCAAGTGGCAGCAGGAAATGGCCAGATTTGACGAGAGCTTCCAACACTTGGACGGGCCGATGCTGAGGCACTGCATTGCCGAAACCAATCGTGACGGCGAGTGGCCGGACAGCCACTCCCGAGTCATTCTGCCCTTCTCGTTGCTCAACGATGAACGCAACCTTCTGGGTGAGGAATCGGGAGGGCGAAAGGGAGAGCGAGGACTACTCAACCTCGATCCCCCGCCTCGCTTTGACTTGGTAATCGTCGATGAGGCGCACCACCTGAGGAGCACGGACACCAACCTTCACCAAGCGGTCTCCTTCCTCGTGGAAAACGCGGACGCAGCTGTATTCCTGACCGCGACTCCGATTCAACTGGAGAGCGACGACCTTTATGTCCTTCTCAATCTACTAAGACCAGACGTCGTGCTTGACCGCCCTTCGTTCCGCATGATGTCCGAGCCGAACTCAGCTATCAACGAGGCAATTGCTGCTGCCCGTGCGGGGCAGCCCGGATGGCAGGAGAGCGCACGAGAGAGCCTTGAGCGGGCGAGCAACACAGATTGGGGACGGGCGGTTTTGGGACGGAATCCAGATTTTTCGCGAGCCATAGCCAAACTCTGCGAGGATCTAACCCCCGAAGGGCGACTGGAATTCATTCGGGAGACAGAAGGCGTGCACACCTTCGCACGCCTGATTAATCGGACGCGACGCCGAGACATCGGAGAGTTCACCACAAGGCGAGCGGAAACCGTCGCCGTTCCTTTCAGTGAACCGCAACAGGCCCTGCACGATGCCCTACTTGCGACTCAAGAGAGGATTCTTCGCAGGGCACACGGAGTTAGGTCAGTCCGCTTTTTGATGACAACCCTCCGGCGTCAGGCGGCAAGTTGCCTTTACGGACTGGCACCACTGATCGAGTCAATCCTGTCTCGTCGAATTAGCGAGATTGAGCTCGATGAGGCCGATGCCTGGGATGACGAGTTAGGCGAAGAGGTCGTGTCGACGATTCGCGATGATATCGAGCGTGTGCTCAGCTTGGCAAGGTCGCTCGAAGGGCCCGATCCGAAGCTCGACCGGCTTCGTGCGGTCGTACGGGAGAAGCAGTCAATGGGTAACAACAAGTTGCTCATGTTCAGCTCGTTCCGGCACACGCTTACCTACGTGCTGGAGCACCTGCAAGAGGAAGACGTCCGGATTGCGCTGATCCACGGGGATGTTCCCGATGAAGAACGACGTGAACTGCGAGACAGGTTTAGCTTGCCAGCGGAAGACCCCCGAGCGATTGACGTCCTCTTGTCTTCCGAGGTCGGATGTGAGGGCCTTGACTATCAGTTCTGCGACGCGATCGTCAATCTCGACCTTCCGTGGAATCCGGCAAGAATTGAGCAGCGCATCGGTCGCATTGATCGCTACGGACAAGAGAGCGAGACGGTCGCAATCTACAACCTCGTAACACCCGGCACCGTTGACTACGACATTTATGATCGGTGCCTTCTTAGAATCGGGCTCTTCCAAAGGGCACTCGGAGGCAATGAGGAGATCCTTGGACAAATCAATGAAGAGTTGAGGTCCGTTGCCGAGAGTTTGGAGCTCTCACAGGAAGAGCGGCAGGCCAGACTCCAACAGATTGCCGACAACAACATTCGCCTCATTCAAGAACAGCAACATCTTGAAGAGGAGCAGAGCCAGCTCTTCGGAATTCTCCTTCCCCCAGAACAAGTGAAACAGGAAGTTGACGATGCTTCGAGCGCCTGGCTAACACCCGACGCTTTGGAGAACCTCGTGCGCCACTACCTCCGAGATATTGGTGCCGAGGACGCAATCACTGGAGATGAACTCGTCAAGTCGCTACGACTCAACCAGGATGCCCGTCACCGACTGTTAAAGGAGTTCCAAGCCCTGCCGAAGCGGACTTCTCCGGTGCACCGGCAATGGCAAACTTATCTTATCGGTGGTGACCCGCGAATGCAGATCACATTCGATTCCAGGAGCGCGTCGGCAGATCGAAAGCTCGCCTTTGTGACTCCGGTGCATCCGTTGGCAGTGCAGGCTTCCCGGAAGCAAGCCCAGAGACCCCCGTTCAAGACCGCCCTGCGAGTGAGGGATGGCTCGCTTGCCCCTGGTACGTATCCTTTTGCCATATATATGTGGCAACGGATCGGCATCACCGAAGACGCGACTTTGCAGACCATCGCTGAGCGACCCGACATTGCTGCTGCGATCCTACGACTCCTTTCCGAAGGGCGCTGCGAACCGATAGGCCTTGAATTCCTTCCTGACCAAGCCAAGTTCGATGAGTTGGAGAACAGGCACTACGACCAATGGTCTTCAGCTCGCGAGGAGTTTCGCGAAACTACCCGCCAGACGGGTCGGTTCCGCCGGGAGAGTCTCCGGCTGAGCCATGAAGCCATGATTGCTTCCTTCCAGGAGAAGCATGCCAAAGTCCCCAACCCCAGCATCAGAAGAATGCTCCAGTCCCAGATCTCGAAGCACGAGGCTGATTTCTCCCGTCGGCTCGCCGAAATCGACAGCGCCGAGGCGCGCGCTGAAGTCCTCTTCGATCAGGTGGCCCTTGGAGTGGTCGTGGTGGAGCAAGCCGAATGAAGTGGTTCGAAGAACTCCGCGCGAAGCGGAACACTTGGCACGAAGCGAACGTGGCGAATGAGTTCGAGGACCCACTCCGTCATTTGATGGTTGATAAGTATGCCAACCCATCCCACTTTATCTATGAGCTTCTGCAGAACGCGGAAGACCAGGGAGCCACGGAGGCGTCTTTTGAACTTAGCCCGACGTGCTTAACCTTTCGACATAACGGCACAGAATTCACCGAACGTGACGTTAGGAGCATCACCGGCGTAGGCATGAGCTTCAAGCCGAACGAGCCAAACAAAATCGGGCGCTTCGGAATCGGGTTCAAATCGGTATTCGCGATCACTTCTCGGCCCGAGATCTACACCACCCTGGAGGGCAATTCTTTCGCCTTCGCGATTGAGCATCTGGTCGTCCCGAACCCCATTGAGCATACGCCGCACCTCAAGGAGGGATGGACGACATTCATACTGCCTCTCCTGCCTGAGGAAAAACTCGGCCTTCACCAAATCATCAGCGAGCGCCTTCAGAATCTTGGCGCAGACACAATGCTCTTCCTTCGCCATCTCTCTTGGATCGAGTGGCAAGACGGGAACAGACAGGGTTCTTATCTCTGCAATCGGCAGGAAGGGGGCACCGTCGACCTTGAGGAACAAGTAACGGCAAGCGGATCCTCACCGCGAACACTCAAGAAGCGCTACCTCAAATATTCCGATGAAGTTCACATCGACGGGGCAGACAGGCACCTCGAAGTGAGTATCGCGTTCCTTCTTGAAGATGGTGCAATTAAGCCTGAAACGGGCCAATCGACGTTAAACGTATTCTTCCCGACTCGGGAGCTCACCCATCTGAGATTCCGTTTGCACGGACCATTCCTGCTGAATGATGGTCGTGCAAACCTGAGAGAAGGCAGTGAAGAGAATCGGCAGCTAATGGAAGCTTGCGCCCGGTTACTCGCCAACACCTTGCCGAAGCTTCGGGACAGAGGGCTCCTGTCACCAAGCTGCTTGGACGCTCTTCCGATAAGGCCCTCGGATTTCGACGGTTCGGCGTTTCGCCCGCTCTACGATGCAACACTGCGTGCTCTTGTCACCGAAGCTCTGATTCCCACTGATGACGGGCAACACGCACCGGCCGCTCAGGCTAAGCTGTCCGACTCCCAGCCCTTGCGTAACCTGTTGGGGTCGCCGCAGTTGAGCGCCCTGTTTGGGCATCCTGACGGTGGACCTCATCAGATCCGGTGGGTATCCGCAGACATTCAAAAGAACGCGGTCGCTTCGAAGGAGATTTACGACTACCTTATGCGCCACGTTCGAGTCGAGGAAGTTGATGCAGATAAGTTTGCCGCGCGTATAGATGGCGAATTCCTAAGCGTTCAATCTGACGATTGGATGTGCTCCTTCTATGAACTGCTAGACAACCAGCAGTCACTTTGGCGAGCCAAGGCCGGTTACCAGCCCCAGGGGGTCTTACGTGGAAAGCCTATCATCCGAACTGAATCCGGCGCGCACATCCCGCCCTTCAGGGAAGATGGCACGCCCCGGGTCTATATGCCATCCGGGATTGGTGCACCGGAGAGGACAGTCAGGAAGAACGTAGCCGCAAACGAAACGGCAAGAAGCTTCCTAATAAAGCTCGGCCTAGAAGTCCGCAGCTCAACCGACGAGGTCCTTGAAGTTATTCTTCCGAGGATCCAACGGTACGATGTTGAAGCGTGTCTTGCTGCTTACACATCATTTCTTCCGGGGTATCTGGATGATCTAGCCATCATTCGATCGGCAATCGAGAGGTGCAGCACTGCCCGAACCGGCCAGCTTCGCACGGCCCTCCTCAACACTCCATTTGTCCTTGCCTACAACGCAGAGGACGACTCCAAACTGTCGTTACGACGTCCTCAGGAAGTGAAGGTTCCTACACAAGAGCTCGCCTTTTGGTTTGCAGGCGACCCCGAAGTCTGGTTTGTGTCCGGCGATCTCCTGGAGGAAGAGGTTTGGGAACACATCAGCACTTTTCTGAATGCGGGCCGGCAGGCGGTCTTGGACACCGTCGCTCCGGTGTACCGGTCGGCCAACCATGACGGGCATGTCACCTTGGCCAACGAATGGGGAGATCATCGACGAGGTCTCCACAGGTTTGACCCGGGCGCGACAATTCCTGGCTTGGAGTTTGCACTCGCAAACATCAATGAGGAAAGAGCCCGGTTCCTCTGGAACCTGCTATTGTCCTCCTCCCATCTGATCCGGGGCATGGTCGAGGTCAGCTCCAGGCAGAGCTTCGAGAACTCAAGGATCTCCGAAAGACGAAGCCCTATTGGGGACCTTTGCATGTCATCGGCGTGGCTGCCCGATCACAGCCAAACATGGCACTCCCCAGACGAGGTGTCCCTCGAAGACCTTCCCGAGGGATTTGAGGTCACTTCACCTCAGGCTGAAGCGCTCGCAGCCGCCCTGGGATTCAAGAATGCCGGAGAGCGGGAAGCTTTACGTCATCTCGGGATACCGGCAGAGGATGCATGGGTGATTCGATCTCTCGCTCAGAACCCAGCCCTTTACCTTCGGATAAAGGCCGAGCTGGCCAGGGACGCAGCGCGGGTGTCCTTCCCGACATCGTCGATTCCCGATATCGGTCGGCTAGCTCAGGTCGTGGAAGAAGAAGCGCATAACGCGCCGGAGATCACGTACGAGGTCAAGTCCCGAAGCGTACGAACTAGCTCACCAATTGCTCAGGACTCAAGAACATACTTGGCAAGCCGGTACACCGACGATGACGAAGAGCTTCGGTGTCAGGCGTGCGAACAGCCAATGCCGTTTCGCCTTGATGATGGATCACCGTACTTCGAAGCGATTCAATTCTTACACCTGGTTCGACAAGAGCTCTACCAGAACCGACTAGCTCTCTGCCCGGTCTGCGCAGCGAAATTCCAACACGCGATCGGGAGTTCGGACGAAGAGATTTTTGCGCAGTTCATGTCGCTGTCAGCTGAGTTCACGACCATGCCAGTCGTGCTCGCAAGGGCGGCTTCAACTATCAGATTCAATCCGAGGCACATTGTCGAGCTGCAAATGGCAGTTCGAGCAGTCCTTGAAGGAGGGTCATAAATGGAGTCGGTCACGAATGGCTTGAAGGCCCGAGTCATTAGGGCACTTGTGGGGAGCGGCTTCACGGTCTTGGAAGGAAGGACCCGCTCGAACTATTTCGAATGCTACTGCGAGAGGTTCGATCTCTTCGGGGTTCGAGTGAGGTACCTCGTTATTCTCACCGATCAGTGCCTAAACGGGGCCGACGCTGCAAGTATCGCATCGAGGGCCAAGCAGGATGCGATCGCGCCTGTGATTGTTTCAGACGTCGTACAAGCTGAGATCTTTGACGGTTCTCCTCTCTTAACAGTCGACCAGTTCACTGACCGCTTAGGGGGGCCGATACTTTCGATGCTACCTTTCCAACCGCCATTTGCTGACAGACTTGGGCAACTAGGTGTGAATGTGCTGCCTGCCGGCCTTGTTGGAGAACCAGATACCTTATTCGAAGAGTACGTTCACGCTGGGCTTCAGTTCTTGATAGGTGGCAGAGTAATCAAATACGGTCAGGAGCGACTCTTCGAAGCTGTGCCTGACGGCGTTGCCATCAACCAAGGCGCACCGTTACTCCTCTATGACGCCAAGGCCTACAAGGAAGGGTATGAGGTCACTGCCGATGCAATTCGTCAATTCTCCGACTATGTGCGGAGCTTCCATAGGAAGTATGAAGCCTCACTTGGACGTCTGACCGCTTTTGTTGTGGTCTCTGGCAAGTTCGCTGACTCTGAGCTGAGCTTACAGGATCGATCCCACAATTTCCTAGCGGACTCGGGAATTAGCCTCAGTTTTTTGACCGCCGCGACCCTTGGGGAGATCGTTAACATCCTCTCGGGTCAGCCACTGTTCCGTCGCTCCATTAACTGGGCCAAGATCCTTACGCGCCCAACTATTCTCGCCAAGGACGTTTCTGCCCAAGTCAAGGATTTGGGGAAAGACGCGGTCCAAAGGGGACGCTGATGGGTACCTCGGTGAACCAGAGATCTCCGGATACGCCAAGTTGGAGAGTAGTCCAGCGCACATACCAGGATTCATCCATTTCTCCCGAAAGGGCGCTTCAGGAGATCTGGCGTGCGGCCACGCATCAGCAAGATAACGATCTCGGGCAACAGCTGAGCCAACCCGTAGTTCTGGAGCTTGCAGCCATGAGCGAGCGTGCGCAATCTCCAGCAGAGGCCAGTAGGCTAGCGAATGAGCTAATTGCTGGCCGCAAGGCTGCGTCGCTTGGAGCGGATTTAGCCCGACGCGCGGCAATTCAAGTTGCCGGCCAGCCAAATGCTGGCCCGTTGTTCGTTGAGCGCCTCTTCGCCGAAGCCACTGGATACCTTGTGTCCCGAGATATGGCTGGCCACATCTCGGAGGGCCATAGGCTCCCCACTGTGAGCGCGGCGAGAGAATTCCGGTCCCAATTGACCGCCATGGCGTCTAAGGCAGCGGCCTCAGTTTCTGTTGAGGGATCGCCGACGGCAGACTCAGTTGTCTGGATCAGTTACGTCTCCAGGGTTCTGGCCGTCATCAAGCAACGTCAGGGGGGGACGCCGTCATGAAACTGTACGTTGCCCTTGATGCCTCAGACCAGCCGCCTCAACCTGTAGACCTCGTATGGGTATGCGGTGACAATCTCAGAACTGGTGCCGATGAACTGACCAAGCAAGTTGGCAATCTGACCACGCTGGAAGAAGACCTCCTACGTGTTGTTTCTTCGATATTTGCTTCGGATCTTGCCTGTAAGCGCGGCCAACGCGAGGCCATTAACCGGACGATTGAGCTCTCTATCCCTGTCGTCAATCATGCCGCCTTAAATGCGGAGAGGCAGCTGCTAGAGCGAATCCTCCACATCCTTTCGGACGACAATTGGACACTTCAGTTTCGTCGCGTAACCGGCTCTCCCGAGGACAAACAGAGTTGGCCAGATGGAAGGGGCAAGACCCTCTTGTTCAGTGGTGGACTTGACTCCTTCGCAGGCGCAGTCGATCTATTGGACGTGCACGGCCCTGATCAACTGCTGCTCGCGAGCCACGTCACGGGCAACACCTACACCATTGCATCTCAGAAGGCCCTCCATGAGTACCTTTCAAAGGCCTATGGGAGTGATATTCGGAGGATCGTATTGCGATCCGGCCCCAAAACCGGGGCTGATTCCGACAATCCCACTGAAGACCCCGAGGTCTCGCAGCGAACGAGATCGTTGCTCTTCCTGACCATTGCGGCGATCGGCGCAAGGCGGACCGGAATGCATGAGGTGGTCTTCATTGCCGAGAACGGACAGATGGCCATCCATTTGCCATTGAGTCCAGCCCGGATAGGCGCGTTTTCCACGCATACGGCCCACCCAGAGTTTGTGGCTGATGCTGCGCGATTCTTTTCAGCGGTACTTGACCACGCAGTGGATATTCACAATCCATATCTCTACCAGACAAAAGGAGAAGTTGTTGCCAAGGTTGCATCCAAGCACAATTCGATCATAGCGTCCTCCAATAGCTGTTGGAAGAACGCGCGGGTGCATGGACACTGCGGCGCTTGCGTTCCCTGCTTCGTGCGGAGAATTTCTCTTGAGATCCACGGCATCAAAGCCGACCCTTGGAAACGGGACCTCTTCGTCGAAAACGTCGCTGCACTTCCCTCTACAGACGAAGGCAAGAGAAACCTCTCTGATCTAGCAGGATTTGTATTTGACTTCAGAAACCTGTCCGACGCCGAGTTGGACCTCGAGTATCCCGAATTGAACAGCCCGTATTTCAAGCGAGATGACGCACTGGCAATGTACCGACGATTCGCCGGCGAGGCCACTACCGTGTTCAGGGCATATCCCAATTTGGGCCACCTTGTGACATAGCCATGATCAAGCTGCCGTTCTCAAGCATTGCCGAAGCCAAGGCCGATCCGGCGGCCTTCAAGAAGAGGCTCTCCTCAAAGCAGACAGGGTCGCCGATGAGGTACGGGCCGAATCGTTTGCTTCAGGAGGTCATAAACCGGATGCACAACGATGCAATGAGTTTTGCTCAGGGCCGAATTGATCTCAGTTCGAGGATGGCTCAACGGTTTCCCGGACACAGGCGCACTGCCGAAATCCTTACTTGGTTCGAGGAATATGCTACCGACTACTCTCGCCTAGCTCACTCTCACGCTCTGGGTTGGACAAATGTTGCGGTGCCGTTGCCCGCTGACATTGAAAATGATATCGCAGTTACCGGTCGAGTGGGCCGCGTGGACTTGGTACCGGATGGCACCTATGCCGCATGGTTGATGGCGATTAATCCAGGGACCTGGCAACTCGATCCCCGCATGCCGCTCTTGCAGCTTGCCGTCGCCGACATACTGGGTTGCTCCCCGGAGGAAGTGAGTGTGGGCGTGTACTGCTTCAAGGATGGATTACATTATGTCGTTCCGGTCTCCGCAAACGACAGGGCACAAGCTATCACAGACTTGAGGAACCTTGAGAAAGCTCTGAGGTGATCGTGACAGCTCTACTCACTTCGGCATCGCGCTGCTTCTGTTGAGTGAGCGAAAGGATCCGTTTTCTCCGACGATCACGTGATCAAGAACCTCTATGTCAAGAATCTTTCCCGCATTTCTTAGGATATCGGTGACCTGTAGGTCTTCGGGAGAAGGGGTCAAATCACCCGATGGATGGTTATGGGCTAGGATAACCGATGCTGCGTTAGCAAGGATTGCGGCCTTGAACACTTCGCGTGCCGAGACTAACGAGCAGGTGAGCGTCCCTATGTGCACCGTGTGGATCCCGATGACCCGGCACTTGGCGTCGAGCATCACGGTCACGAAATGCTCTCGGTCTTCGTGCTCAAGGTAGTGTGAGATGATCTGCGCGACGTCATCGGGTCCCTCAATTTGGACTCGCTCGACGCCCTTCTCGCGCACAAGTTGAACGCGGAAGACAGGCATCATAAGTGCCTGAAATGGCTCGGTATTGTCTGGTGGAGCCGGGTCGCTTCCAGACACTATCGGTGGTTTGGACTCCAAGGCTCGAACTCCTCTTTCAAGGGTTGTTCGCACTTTCGCGCCTGGCGTGACTTAACTAGGATCGGTTGATGTCCAGAGACCCGCGAGGCAAGCGACCTCTGCCGAGTGAGCGTTCAATCTGGAATCGTTCCCCTTTTGCGACCGGTGGCTCGTGACGATGAAGGAGCGCCAGCCAAGTCAGTCCGGAGGTAGCGCCCGCCGAGTTGATCCGGGACTGTCTTCAACGGAACTCGAGATCCGACCCAGATTTGGGGATACTCGGTCGATATGCTGGCAAGGGTGTTTCGAGGCCCGCCTTTCGGCATGTCCCTCTCCATCTCCTTTCGGTGAGCGGGATTGACCCTCATATTGCGCACAACCTTGGCACAGCGGGACGCTTGGTAGCTCAAGGGGCACCCCCACTTCCGCGCCTTGCTTGTGCAGTCAGGGTAATTCCCCACCCCTTGCGCTTCGCGCCCTAACGTGCCCTAACCAGGTGTGCTTCGAGGGCAATCACGCCCCGAAAGCAAGCAGATGGAGAAAACCATGAACAACGAAAAGCAAACGCACCTCGACGTCCTCGCCAGCGTCAGCATCGACGAGAACAAATCCAAATGGACCCGGATCGGAGTCGCCTTCCCACTGAAGAAGCGCACCGGATACTCGGTCCGGTTGGAGTTCCTCCCGGTCCCGAAAGACCGGGCCTACGAGTTCATCATCGTCGAGCCAGGTGAACGCAAAGACGAAACGACCGAGGAGTAGTCCTCACTCAGTCCGCGAGGCTGCGTGCCTCGCGGGCCTTTTCCGTCAGAAAACTCGATCCAAGTGACACGGCGCTCCGAACCACTGGCCCTTCAGTTCTCAAGAGGCGAAACCAGTGGACTCATCCGTTCCGAACTTCTCAACGTCATACATCGAATCGCAGTCCGTCCAGCAGGCGCTGCCGTTGGAGATCCTCTCCGAGGGTGTGCCTTCGCTTACCGAACGGCTCCGCTTGGTTCATTTCCGAAGCGAGACCTGTGAATGGGCGACACCGCAAGGATTCTTCGATTCGCTCCACACCGAGTTCGGGTTCGTGCTTGACGTTTGTGCGACCAGGGAGAACGCCAAGTGTGAGAAGTTCTTCACCAAGATTGAAGACGGGCTTACTCAACCTTGGGAGGGTGTTTGCTGGTGCAACCCGCCCTATGGCCGCGAGATCAAGTACTGGATTGAGAAGGCAATGCATACCGCCAAAGCCGGTGACGCGACCGTCGTCTGCTTGGTTCCGGCACGAACCGACACCCATTGGTGGCACGACTTCGTCTCTCAGGCAGATGAGGTCCGGTTCGTAAAGGGACGCCTCAAGTTCGGCGGCCACACGAACAGCGCACCGTTTCCGTCGGCCGTCGTGGTCTTTCGGGCCCAGAAGTCGGTCATCTCCTAAACGGCATTACAATCCTTCGGGACAATCGAACGCACGAGCGATCAAGAAGGGGAACGCCTGCGAGCGCCCGGCGATGGTTGACCGCCCTCAAGACAGCCAGTAGCTGAGACCGTACAGGCGCATACGGCTCATAGGGCAGGTTAGCGAACGCGGCTTCGAGCCGATGCTTTGCGTTGAGCGCCCTTTTGACAAATGCGTCCTTGAGAACCCGATACTCGGTCTGCTCGATTCTCACTGAGACCTTGTCGTTGCGAAACGAGATGGCGTATCCGCCGACACGGATGGGGCATCGTCTCACATCCCGGATCATGGCTCGCTCGCGGACGAAGAACAAGTGCTCACCGTGGGTCGCGAGGATCAAGAAGAACCTTCCCAGCCGAATATATTGAACCCCGGCTTCACCTGCCTTGCGACGCCGGCAGCGGACGTACTTCGACATGCTCAGTCGGTAGAGCTTGATGAATTTGGCGTCGACGGCGAGCACGTCTTTTCCTTCAGGCACCGCTCCCGCCACATAGAACCAATAGCCGTTGCGCACGTACGAGACCGCGACCTGTTGGACAAGCCCGGCCAGACTTGCGGCCACGCACCTGTATCCCTCTCCCATGCCGCGCCAGGCGATTCGCCGGGTCTCGCCTGGTCCGGAATAGGAATGGTGGTTGTTTGTTCGGCACAACCACCAAAAGCCTTGAGCCCGTTCGCCCGAAAACCTTGCTACCTTGGGAGAAAACCTTCCGCGCAAGAACCTCCAGGCAAACCTCCGCCATTCTTTCGAGGGCGAAGTCAGTGCTGACTTCGCCTGAGGACCGCATTGCTAATGAGTCGACCGACAAGGAGAAACCGTTTCTGTAGGTTCCTCTGTTGCGGTTGCCCAATATATAGCGGTTGCGGCCCAAGTGAATCATTGCCAAGGCTTCACCATCTGCTCCAAGTCCTTCCGGACCCTTCCCAAACGGCAAAGCCTAAGGCGTCTTTGGACGAGCCATGGCTCGTCGCCGCTTTCGTTCTGACTCCTAGAATCCGGCACCACCCGAATCCAGTCAACGCCCCCGCCACTGCCTTGCAGCGCTGGACGCAGATCCTGAAGCGGATCTGTCCTACTTGCGGCACACTCCCTCCGTGCGGAATTTGAACCACCTTGCTTGCCAGCAAGGCACCGGTCAACGATTCCGGCATCCACACGGATTCCCAGATTAGTACAGCGCTTCTTTCCGCCGTTCACGTCGCTAGAAAGCCATCGGCTTTCATTTCTTCACCGTATGTTTGGCCCTTCAAGGCCACCATAGTCGCCGCTGTTCCCCTGCCAAGGAACATCGCTTTCAGAAGGTAGAACCTACAAGCTCCCTCTTACCCATCGATCAAGTCTCTTCGCGGTTCGGCTACCCGTCTCCGACGGAAATCACTGGCAAGCGGTATCGGGGCCTTCCGGCACCCTTTCCGCCTCTCATGGTTGAGCTATTCGTCGCCGGTCTTTTCAACCGGACGCCGGGTTCCCATTTGGTTCCCGGCCGGACGCTCTCGCGAGCTCCGGACTCCCCACGCCAGCCAGAGTTGAACGAGCCCTCTTGTCAAGGACCACGGACCCCTCGGGGGGATTTGCACCCACTTTGCGATGTACGGCCTGACCAGACGAGTCTGCTCAGGTGTTTCTCTGTCGCCCTGGGACCAGCTCGGTCACGGGCATTTATCGGATAGAGCGCCGGGATTGGCTTGGAAAGAAATTCCAAGGATTACTCCGACAAGCCTCCGTCGAGCTGGACAAGCATCTCTCGATGCATCCAGCTCTACGAGCAGAGCGCAGTGACAGCGGGGAGTTACCCCGCAAAACCTTAGCGCAGTTGGTGAGACTGCGTTTACTGGGCGCGCCCGCCCATCCAAAGACACCGGACGAGAAACCTCGATCCGAAGACTTGTCCCCACTCTAACACGGTTCTATTTGGCCTCCTAGCGAATTCCTTGCACCTGGGTTCCGACGCTCCACATCTCACTCAAGAGGAGCGGGAAATGGCCAAACGGACGGTAGCAGAGCCACCGGAAGAAGAACAGCGAGGAAGGCGTGCCAGAGCGAAAGCCGCCTTCGACGCCGTTCTCGACAGCGTCCACGAAGGCAACCGCGTGCTCGAAGGATACGAGCTCGTGAAGGCTGTCTACGAGATCTTCGGGGTCGTTCGTCCGCTTTCCACCTATAAGGAGACCAAATGAACCCAGATGCTGTCGTGTTCGACTGTATGGTCTTCGTTCAGATCGTCGCGAGCAAGGGCACTTCTTACCGGTGCTATCAACATGTGACAGACTCTGCGATTCCCCTTCTGGCGAGTCCAGAGACATTGGGAGAGCTCCGATCCGTGCTCGACCGCCCAGAACTTCAGCGCAAGCTTCCCGGTATCACACCCGCTAGGGTGGACGCCCTTATGCACCACCTATCGGAACTTGCAGTTCTCGTCCATCCGGTACCGGGCCGGCTGCAGTTCCCACCCGATCCCAAAGACGAACCGTACATCAACCTTGCCATCGAAGGACGGGCCGCATATCTTGTCACCCGTGACCGGGCACTCTTGAGACTCTCCGACCCTGACGACTCAATCTCGGAAGCCCTTCAAGCCATCTACCCGGCCCTTCAAGTGCTTGTCCCGGAAGCGTTTCTTGCGCTGGGCGGCGATCCAAGCGCCGCAGTCAAGTTTTGCTGAACCAAACAGGGTTCGACTCTGGATGTGTTCTATGGGAGCCGGCGGCGGCACTTGCCAGATCGCATCGGTCGAAATAGTCATAACACGGTTTTGCTCAGTTTGAGTCAGCCCGTTTGCAGTGCGACTAGCGAGGCACTTACTCTCCGGCTCCCTCTATTTCCCGCTGGCAATCACGCCAGCATGGTTTTCAAAGGGGAACTCTATGCAAGCCGAGACCGCACGCAAACTCGTGACCGAGCAGATCGACAACCTTGCGAACGCTCTTGCCGCTGGGCACAGCGACCAACTCCAAACCTATCTTTCCGCGATGGCAAGGTTTCATCGCTACAGCCTCAGCAATGTCTTTCTCATCATGCTCCAGCGTCCGGACGCGACGCATGTCGCGGGCTACCACACGTGGCGCTCACTCGGACGGCATGTGAAGGAAGGGGAGAAAGGGATCGCGATCATCGCGCCGATGAGAGTCAATGCAAAGCAAGAAGAAGGTTCCGCTCACGAACCGACTCCAGGCTCAGACGACGTGTCGTATGTCCGGTTCAGGACCGCCTACGTGTTCGACGTGAGCCAAACAGACGGAGAGCCGCTTCCCAACATTGGAGAAGCGAGCGGCGACCCCGGGACTTTCACCGACCGGCTCAAGAACTTGGTAAAGCAACTCTCCATCGAACTTGAATTCTCCGACAACCTCGGCGGAGCCCTTGGCGTTTCCAAAGGCGGACGCATTGAAATCAAGAGCGACCTTCCGCCGGCGACCGAGTTCTCGGTCCTTGTTCACGAGCTTGCTCATGAACTGCTGCATCAGAGGGACCGCGAATCAAGGCCGTCTAAGACAGTCCGGGAAACGCAAGCCGAAGCCGTCGCGTTCATCGTTGCGGAAGGGATTGGAATCGACACGTGCGGCGCTTCTTCCAACTACATCCACCTTTACCAAGGCGACGCCAAGACGTTGGTCGATTCGCTTGAAGAAGTGAGGCAAGCAGCGACCGAGATACTCTCGGCGCTCCTCAGCGACGAATGACAGATTTTCACACGCTACTCCGGCGGCTCCGTGTCCCACCCTTACCTGGATTCTCGGAGCCGTCTTCTTTGACTCCAATTTTCCGCTGACCTCGACACGCTGGTTCATCAGCCGGGCCTTTGCTTCATATGAGACGACGACAGGGATGGCCGGATGCAGGACGGCACCAGGTCAGGGAGGTGGCGAGATCGACGGTCTGACGATTCACTACGCTGGCGACCTGACTCCGCGTCCCGTTTCGTTCTACTGCGAGCTGTGGAAGAAGGACAAGGACACGCTATCATCATGGTGTGCCAAAGGCTGGATTCCTGGATCGTTTCGACATCCAAACGGGGAGTGGTGGGTTCGTCCTGCCTACTTGCTCGAATGGGATCCAGAGTCACTGGCGCAAGGAGGTACGCATGAGAAGATCAAAGGGCGGCGGAACGGTCGTGGCGGTCGTGACCAAACACGGAACCCGCTACCGAGCTCGCAAGCGAGCGGGAACGGAGACCGTTTACGGCACCCTGCGCAAGAACAAACGAGAAGCTGAAGCAGACCTCTTGACCTTGGGCTTTGAACAGCCCGAGACCAAGGAGATCCCGACATTCGGTGAGTACGCAAAGTCCCTGCTTCTGGGGAAGTTCGCGACAGGACACTACGCGTGGAAGCGGACGACATGGGAAACCAACGAGACAATCTGGCGGAACAAGGTCCAACCCTCTCCAATTTCCAGCTTGAGGCTGGATGAGATCACGCGTCGAGACGTGCAACGGTTCATCGACAGCCAGGCGGGTTCACCGTCGTGGGTTAGACGCATCGGAGCCTTCGTCTCAAGAATCCTGACAGAAGCACTTCGAGACGAGTTCATCGAATCAGATCCGTCAAACGGAACGAGGTATCCGGAAGTCCAGGTTCGCGAAAACAGGACGCTCAGTCCAGAAGAAGCGATCAGGCTCCTGAATCCAACAGACCGAATGTCGGCGATGATCTTGCTCGCAGCCCACACGGGTATGCGGCGCGGCGAACTCTGCGGCTTGAAGTGGGAAGACGTGAGCGACGGTAGGATCGTGATCCGACGATCTCTTGCGGCCGTTCGCGGAGGAGTCCTTGAGACTTCGCCCAAAACTCCCGAGAGCCGAGCGATCATTCCGCTCACCCCGGAGGCAGAGGAGACGATCCTAAGCCAGCCGAGGAGATCGGACTACGTGTTCACGACCGATTCTGGATTGCCCATCAACCCGAGCAACCTTTCGCGAGATTGGAAGCAGTGGTGTAAGCGAAACAAAATCGACGAGCGAATGCGGCTCCATGACCTGCGAGGAAGCTTCGTATCCTTGCTACTCGAAAGCGGCGCGGACATCCGCACCGTGCAAGAACTTGCGCGGCACGCCGATTCGAGAACGACCATGAAGGTGTATGCGCGCTCGCGCATGGACACCAAGGTTGCCGCGGTCGAACTCCTACGCGGCACGATCACCGAAGATAGGGTTCAAGATAGGGTTCAATCCGGGCCAATTTCGGTCACGGTTGCGGGAGCTTGAGCACGCTCAGCGCGTAATTTGAACCTAAAAAGATGGTGGGCGGTACAGGACTTGAACCTGTGACCCCTACAGTGTCATTGTAGTGCTCTACCACTGAGCTAACCGCCCGTCAGGGAACCTGATGATAGCCCAGGGGGCGGGTCGGCGTCAAGTCGCGAGGGATGATGGCGGGTCGGTGCCGAATGCGGCGGGTGGCTCGATGGGCCGCGCCTGTACGCCGGGATTCCTCCTTGCCGGGGATGACGCCTGCGCGGTCCCCTAAGGTTGGAGCGATGGGATGAGTTTCGCCAGGTCGCGGCGGTTGGTGGAGGACGGTCTGAATCGCCGGAGCACGGTTCGAACGTTCGCCGACGATTCGGGAAATCGAGGATGCCGAGGCGCGCGCGTTCTTCTTCGTCGGACTATCCCGCATTCGTTCAGAACGGCTGCGATTCGGCGCCCGAGGGTTCCGGCACCCCCTTCGGGGTGGTTCCGTCGCCGCCCGGCGGGGACGATTACCGGGGTCCCCTCCGGACTTGGGGGCCGCCGTGCGACGCGCGTGTCCCGGGAGGGGTGGGCGGGTAACCTCGAACCATGCTGGATTCCCGTGTCACCGGACTCGCCGACCTCGTTTGCGACCACTCCCTCGGACTCACAAAGGAAGACCGGGTGCTCGTTCACGCGTTCGACATCCCGGACGTGGTGGTGACGGAGTTCGTTCGCGCGGTGCAGGCGCGGGGGGCGGCGGTGCAGGTTCGGTTGGAGGCGGGAATCGTCAAGCGACAGATTCTCCACGGCCTGACCGAAGCGACCGTCGGCCTCATCGCGGAGACGGAACTGGCCGAAATGGAGCGGATGACCGCGTACGTCGCCCTGCGCGGCGGCGACAACTATGCCCAGCAGGCGGGGATTCCGGGCGAGAACACGACCCTCTGGTCAAAGAAGTACACGAAGCCGGTTGTGTTGGAGACGCGGGTGCCCAAGACGAAGTGGGCGGTGATGCGCTGGCCGAGCCACGGGATGAGCCAGCAGGCCTCCATGAGCACACCCGACTTCGAGGACTTCTTCTTCCGGGTGTGCGTGATGGACTACCCCCGGATGAGCAAAGCTTGCGTGCCGCTGAAGGAACTGATGGACCGGACGGACCAGGTTCGCATCCTCGCGCCGGACACGGACCTGAGCTTCTCGATCAAAGGGATCGGGAGCGTGGCGTGCTGCGGCGAGGCGAACATCCCGGACGGGGAGTGCTTCTCGTGCCCGGTGCGCGAGTCGGTGAACGGGACGATCCGGTTCAACACCGTGTCGCTGTTCCAGGGCACCGAGTTCACGGATATCCGGTACGCGATCAAGAACGGCAAGATCGTCGAGGCGACGGCGGGCGCGAACACCGAGAAGCTGAACCAGATTCTGGACACGGACGAGGGGGCACGCTACTTTGGCGAGTGGTCGCTCGGGTTCAACCCCTACGTGCTCCACCCCATGAAGGACACGCTGTTCGATGAGAAGATCGCGGGTTCGTTTCACCTCACGCCGGGGAACGCCTACACCGGGCCGGGAGGCAACGGGAACGCGTCCGCGATCCACTGGGATACCGTGCTGATCCAGCGTCCCGAGTACGGGGGCGGGGAGATCTGGTTCGACGGAGCTTTGGTCCGCAAGGACGGCCTGTTCGTGTTGCCCGAGTTGGAGGGTCTGAACCCCGACCACCTGAGCTAGTCCGACCCTTGCTCGCCGTCCAGCCACTCAGTGGCCAAACTCGCGGTAGGTGCAGAAGCCTTTGGTCATCCAGCGGTCGAGTTCGGTGACGCGAGCGAAGCCGACCGCCTCGTAGAGAGGGTGGGCGTCGCGGGTGGCGAGGATCCAGCGTACGGCGACCAGGTCCGGGTGCTCGATAGCGGCTTGGATCAGGCGCTTGCCGATGCCCTCGCCTCGACGTTCGGGATGGACCACCACGTCGCAGAGCCAGGCGAAGGTGGCGCCGTCGCTCACCACGCGAGCGAAGCCAACCATCGCGTCCCCTTCGAGGGCGGTGAAGCACAGGGACCGGTCCAGGCTCTTCTCGATGACCTCCCTCGGGCGGTCCTTCGCCCAGTAGGTCATGGCGAGCCAAGCGACCAGGAGGTCACGGTCAACGTCGCGCGGGTCGGTCGAGACCACGAAGGGCTCCATGCCCCATTGTGCGTCGGCGGGCCGAACCCGATCCACTTGGGTGCCAGCCCGGGGGTTCTGTCATTCTGAGCTTGCGAAGAAGCCCCGAACGGGCGGAAGAAAGGAAGGAGGAATGGAGTGACGGGATCCTTCGTTCCTCAGGATGACAGCCCCGAAATCCGCTCGCTTTCTCGTTCCCGTCGTCCCAAACGCGAGGAGGGAGGGGCCCCGATACGGGACCCCTCCCTCGACGACGGGTGGACGGACGCGAAGGCTAGCCGTTGCCCTGGTTGTGGCAGGCGTCGAGACACGATTGGTGCGCTCGGCTTGCCGCATCGGCGGCGGCGGCGCCGAGGGCGGCGCACAAGGCGGTGCCGATGAAGCCGGTGCCTTCGGCGCAAGCGGCGGTGGCGGCGGCGATCACGCCGAGTGCGGCGTAGTAGGCCACGTCGCACGCGATCGTGCAAGCGCTACGGTTGCGCTGTTCCTGAGCCAGGTACTGCGCCAGCATGAACACCTGGACGGGGGAGAGGGTCGTCGCCGGATCGAGCGTCGGCGCGGCGGCCGGAATGTGACCCGGTCGGGAGGAAAGAAGGACGAGCAGACCGTTCGCGGGGGTGTTCGGCGACGCGTAGGCGCCGGGCAACCGCGAGTTGATCTGGGCCGCAAGTTGGGCGGCGGTGAAGGTGTATCGCAGACGCGGAATCTGGGCGTTGTTGATCGTTGCGTAGGCCGCCGCGAGGGTCGGGTAATTGGCCTCGGGCAGACGAAGCTGGGCGGCGACGAACACGTCGAACGCGGCGGTCGGCAGTTGAACGGAGAACGGGTAGTTGGCAGAGTAGGCCTGGCCGGTAAGGGTCAGACGGAGGGCGTCGCCGTACGCGGACTCCATGCGCCCGGTGGTGGTGGCGGTGGCGATCTCGCCGCTCACGACGGCAGTGGTCAGGTTGGACTCGCCGCCGTCGCCGCCGCACGCAACGGCCAGCATGATGATTTGGGCGAAGAGGCACATCGCCGCGAAGAAAGCACAAACTCGGTAAAACGAACTCTTCATCGAGAGACTCCTTTGCTCAGTGTCGAAATGACGATCCATTGTAAAGCGTCCGGACTCAGAATGGGGTGAACGGACGATGAACGATGCTCGCTCGACGGACCACCGGCGTCCGCACGGCTCGTCTTGACCACCGATCAGCGACCGAAGGGGGATTCGACGAGTCCCGCGAGTTTCGACCAGGGGACCTTGATGTGGTACGCGCCTTCGGCGTAGACGCCGACGGTGTAAGGGCCGAACATCCAAGTGACGCCCGCCGGCGTAACGACAAAAAGGTCGAGGTACTTGGCCTCGAGGTCGGTCAGAGGGTCGGCGCCCCGCTTGCGCTTCTCGACGTTGGTCGCCTCGATCACGATGTCACGCACCTGTTGCATGCTTGCGCCGGGGGCGAGGAGCTCCTTGAGCCGCACCGGGACCGCCTTGCCGGGGAGGGTCCGGACGTTGATCGGGTTGACCGTCACGTTGGGGTGGGCGCCGCCCGCATCGGTGTAGATCTCGATGCAGGCGCTGACGAAGTCCGGGGTCGCGCACGAGACGGTGCCGGAGGCGTCGAACGCAAAGGGATGGCTCGGCTTGCCGAACTCCTTGAGGTTGTCCGCCACCATCGGCAGGAAGTCCTTCCGCTCCGCGTCGACGATCTTCGCGACCTCGGCGTTGAAGCGGGTCGCGAGCGGGGTCGTGCCCTTGAGGTTGGGGACGGCAATCTTGAGGGTCCAGACGCCTTGCTTTTTGGCCTTCTCGGTCTTGAAGACGACGAGATTCTGGGCGGACGCTCCCAGGGGAACCAGCAACAGAAGGAGCAGAAGGCGGCGCACGGGCGATTATAGCGGCTCGATCCCGACCCGGGGCCGATGGGCCGGTCCACAATACGCGAACCGGGAACGGAAGCCCGGTCCCGATCGTGACGGAAGCGCGCCGACCCAACACCGCCCTCGCCGGGGGCATCATGATGGCCAGCCTCTTGCTGAGCCGCGTGCTCGGGATTCTGCGCGACATGATCATGGCTTGGACGTTCGGCCAGGGGCCGGAGACCGACGCCTACGTCCTCGCGTTCCAGATTCCGGATCTGCTGTTCTTCCTGATCGCGGGCGGCGCGCTCAGTTCGGCGTTCATCCCGGTGTTCAGCGAGTACCTCCATACCGGGCGAGAGGACGAGGCATGGAAGATCTTCGGGACGGTGACGACGGTGATGTCGCTGTTCATCACGGCCTTCATCGTGGTGGCGTTCGTCTTCGCGGAGCCGCTTACGGGGATCGTGGCGCCCTACAAATCGGGCGACCTGACGCCGCTGATCGTGCACATCAGCCGAATTCTGCTGCCCGCCCAGTTCGCGTTCTTCATCGGGGGGCTGATGTTCGGAACGTTGTACGCGCGGCACTCGTTCGTCGCGCCGGGAATGGGACCGAACTTCTACAACCTGGGCATCATCTTCGGGGCGGTCGTGCTGTCCCACTTCGTCACCCCAGGAATCGTAGGGATGGGGTGGGGCGCCTTGGGCGGGGCGTTGGTGGGCAACTTGGTCGTGCCGTTCTGGGTGATGCGCAAACTGGGGTCGCCGTTCCGGCCCTCGCTCGACCTATCGCACCCGGGGGTGAGGCAGGTGTTTCGGCTCATGGCGCCGGTGGTGTTCGGACTCTCCCTGCCCGGCGTGTACGGGATGATCATGCGCGCGCTTGGAACGGCCTATCCGGACGGAGTCAACACCGCGCTCGAGTACGCGAACAAGCTGCAGCAGGCGCCTCTGGGCATCTTCGGGCAGTCGCTGGCGATCGCGGCTTTCCCGGCGCTCAGCCAGTTCTTCGCACAGAAGCGGATGGACCTGTACCGGGATCAACTGCTGAAAACGATGCGGACGGTCGTCTATCTCACGATGCCGGTGTCCGCGCTGATGTTCGCGCTGTCGGACGAGATCGTTTCGGCGGTGTTCCAGTACGGGAAGTTCACCGCCGCGAACGCGGACCTGGTGTCCGGAGGCCTGCGGATGTTCTGCTTCGGCATCGCGTGCTGGTGTCTTCACCCGGTCCTAATGCGGGCCTTCTTCGCCGTGCAGAACACGCTGACGCCGGTCGTGTTGGGGACGCTGACCACGTTCGTGTTCCTGGGGACGGCGATGGCGCTCCAGCGGACCCCGCTCGGCTACCTGGGACTACCGCTGGCGGGATCGCTCGCGTCGTTGGCGCTCGTGATCGTGATGATCGTGTTCACGGTGCGGACGGTGGGCGACTTCGGGGTGCGGGAGTTTCTCGTAGCGACGGCCAAGTTGGCGGCGGCGGCGGCGCTCTGCGGGTTGGCGGCGAAGGGCCTGGCGCTGGCCTTGCCGCACGGGGAGGGCCTGGGTCGGAACGCGATGGCTCTGGCGAAGCTCGCGTTTTTGGGGCTCGGCGGCGCGTGGGTGTACTACTTCCTCACGCTCAAGATGGGCTTTGCCGAGACGGGCTACGTGGCGCGCGCGCTCGAGCGAGTTTCGCGGCGCAAGCCGTTCCGGGCGGCGGAACCGAACGAAGGCGAACCGAGAGGTTAGTCCTCGCAGACCACACGAAAGCCGATGAAGTTGCCGTCCGAGAGCCACCAGAGGCTCTTGGGAGATTGCGGGTCGCGCTCTTGCCACTTGGGGGAGAAGGGGGCACGGGCCTCGAACTTGATCTGGTCGGCTTTGTCCTTCCAGGATCCGCCCACGACGACGCGCTTCATGTCGAGGGCGATAACCCACTCGGCCGCGTTGCCGAGCATGTCATAGAGGCCCCAAGCGTTCGGCCTTTTGGACTTAAGGGGGTGAGTCTTGTCGTCGGCGTTGTCCCAGTACCAGGCGACCTCGTCAAGGCTCCCGACGGAGTCCGCCCCGGCGCGGGCGGCGTACTCCCATTCGTCCTCGCGGGGGAGACGGTACTTCTTGCCCGTCTTGTTGCTGAGCCATCGGCAGAAGGACTCGGCGCCTGCGCTGTTGACGCTGATGACCGGGTAGCCGTTGTGACCGAAACCAGAGTCGGGCGCGCCGTAGGGTCGGCTGGGGCGCGAGCGCCCGTCAAGGGGCTTCTGCTGCTCTTCCTGGGACTGATCGAGCCGAAACGCGAACACGTCGTAGAGGTCCCACGACACCTCGGTCTCGCCGACCCAGAGGCTTTTGATCTCGCGCTTCTTGCCCTGGATGGTGATGGTCCCGGCAGGAATTTTGACCATCTTAAAGGTGACGGTCGTGCCCGGAATCTTCTCCTCGAAGGACTCGACCGTCTGGGCGCCGCCCGTTGACGTAGACTGGGACGCGATGATCGCGAATCCGATTGTCAGGTGGATCAAACTCATAGCGGATGCGTTCCGATGGTTGCCGATTCCGGTCGGCCTCGCCTTCGCGATGAGCTACGCGTTGCACTTCGGCGCCCGCGAGCCTGAACCGGTGGAGCGACGATTCGAGTATAGCCGCGTCTCGATGGGAGTCCGGGTGAACGTCACCCTCTATGCCCAGGACGAAGCCCTCGCGGAGCGGGCGGCGGTGGCGGCGTTCGAACGATTCGACGCGTTGGAGGCGATCTTCAGCGACTACCGGCCGGACAGCGAGGCGATGAAGCTGTGCGACCGAGCTATCGAAGCGCCGGTCGCGGCGAGCGAGGACCTCGTGCGCGTGCTGCGACGTTCGCTGGAGTTGGCTAAGCGTTCGGACGGGGCGTTCGACCCGACGGTTGGGCCCCTGGTTCGGCTTTGGAGGGAGGCGCGCAAGACGGGGCGGTTGCCGGGCGCGGCGGCGATCGAGGCGGCGAGGGCACAGACGGGGTGGCAGTACGTCCGCGTGGACGGCAATCGTGTCTCCATCGCGAAGAGGGGCTTGCGGCTTGATTTTGGGGGAGTGGCGAAGGGCGACGCCTGCGACCAGGCCTTGGCGGCGATCACCGAACGTGGGGTTCGCCGGGCGATGGTGGAGGCAGGCGGCGACATTGCGCTGTCGGACCCGCCGCCGGGGACGAAGGGCTGGCGGATCGCGATTTTGGGGCGGGACGGCCCGCCCGAGGTGCTGGCGAACACCGCGATCTCGACCTCGGGCGACGCGGCGCAGTTCGTGGAGATCGACGGAGTGCGGTACTCGCACATCGTCGACCCACGGACGGGAATCGGGATGACGAACCGGCTTCAGGCAACGGTCATCGCCCCGCGAGGCCTGACCACCGACCCCTTGGCGACGGCGGTTTGCGTGCTCGGCGAGGAGGCGGGGTCGGCCCTCGCCCGGCGCGAAGGGGTCCGGCTGATCCTGGTTCGCCCGAAGACGACGGTGAAAAACCGGTAGTTCGCTCAGGGCCGGATCGGGCAAAACCTAGAGTCGAATGCCAGGTTTCGAACCTCCAGTAAGGGGCGGGAAACCCGATGCTGATGTTGGGATGAACCGCGGCGTTTACTCATCGGCAACGGCCATGCTCACTTCCCAGCGTTGGCTGGACGTTGTCGCCAACAACCTGGCCAACGCGAACACCACCGGCTTCAAGCGGGACGTGGTGGCTTTCAACGACGCCTTCGTGCGGGAGTTGGCCCGTGACGGCGGTCTCGGCAACGCGATCGGCTCGATGGGTTCGGGCATGACGATGCGCGGGGAAGCGACGATCTACGACAAGGGTTCCGTGTACCGTACGAACAACCCGCTCGATCTCGCGATCGAGACAGAACGGGGGATGTTCGCGGTCGAGGGACCGAACGGCGTTCGGTACACACGGGACGGTGCCTTCCATTTGAATTCGAACGGCGAGATCGTTACGGCCGCGGGCGACCGATTGCTGGACGAACAGGGCCGCCCGATCGCGATCCGAGACGAGGGAGCGATCAGCGTCACGCGCCGAGGGGACGTGACGGCGGGGGGGCGAGCCGTCGCGACGGTGGGCGTCTACGACGGGACGTTCCGAAAGCTCGGCTCCAATCTCTACGCCTCGACCGACGCGACGGCGATGGCGCGCGACGAGGTGGACTTGGCCCCGAACTCGCTCGAGGGGTCGAACGTGAACGCGATTCACTCGATGACGGAGATGATCGCGCTGCAACGCGGTTTCGAAATGGCCCAGCGCTCGGTGATTTCCGAGGACGAAGCGGCGCAGCGACTGATTCAGAGCCTCCAACGCTAGAGCCGGACCGGCGCACCGCGCCGGAGGCCAAGCCCACGGGCCGACCGCCGAGGGCAAGCGTGACGAGGCCGAACCGAACGACGACGACAGGAAAGGTTTGGCAACAATATGATCCGATCTCTCAACACCGCCGCGACCGGCATGGTCGCTCAACAGCAGAACCTGGACGTGATCGCCCACAACTTGGCGAACGTGAACACGACGGGCTTCAAGCAACAGCGCGCCGAGTTCCAGGACCTGATGTACCAGACCTTCCGGGCGTCGGGCGCGATCACGGCGGGCGAGGTACGCGCGCCGCAGGCGCTGCAGGTGGGCCTCGGCTCGAAATTCGTGGCGTCGGCGACCTCTTTTCTCGAGGCGCCGCTCCAGCCCACGAACAACCCGCTCGACCTTGCGATACGAGGCATGGGCTTCCTCCAGATCTCTCGACCGGACGGCACCGTCGCCTACACCCGCGACGGGAGCCTGAAGGTCAACTCGGAGGGAGTGCTGACCTACAACGGCGACCCGCTCGAGCCACGCGTCACGATCCCCACCGGGGCGCGCGACGTGACGATCGCGCCGAACGGGACGGTCGAGGGCAAGGTCGGCAGTTCGCAGACGCCGGAGAACTTCGGGCAGATCCAGGTGGTCATGTTCGCGAACCCGGCAGGCTTGACGCGCCTTGGGCAGAACCTCTACGCGGCGGGCGGCGGCAGCGGAGACCCCCAGCCCACGACCCCGGGCGAGAACGGCTCCGGCGAGATCCAGTCCGGGTTCCTCGAAGGCTCGAACGTGCAGATCGTCGAGGAGATGGTCCGCATGATCCTCGCCCAGCGCGCCTACGAAATCAACTCGAAGGCCATCCAGACGGCCGACGACATGCTCGGCGTCCTGAACAACCTCAAGCGTTAACGCCATGCTCTCCCCCGTCCTCCTCGCACTGATCGCCGGCGTCGCCCCCAGAGTCTCGGTGCGCGTCGATGGCGACGGGTTCTTCCGCTTTCTGCAGGGCGGCCGCCTGGTCTACGCTCGTGAGGCCGAGCTTACGGTCGCGGACGGACGGCTTTGTGGGGGGAGCGAACGATGGGTCTCGCCGACAATCTCGATCGCCGCAAACGCGACGCGTCTCGAGGTGGAGGCCGACGGACGGGTGTTCGTGCTCGTGGCGGGGGGCAAGACCGCGGTCGGTCGTTTGGCGCTGGCGCTCTATCCGGAGACGTCGGTCAAGACCCGCCAGGGGGACGTATGGGCTTTCCAGGACCGGCCGACGCTCGCCTACCCGGGCGAGGGCGGTGCGGGTCGCGTCGTTTCGGGGGTGGCCAAGTCGGTCGCGCCGGCCGCTCTCGCCACCGATCCTGCGCCCAAGCCTTCGGCGACCGCCACGGTGACGGTTCGGGACGACTTCGCGAGCGACGACGGGCCGGTCACGCTGGGAAGGATCGCGACGATCGAGGGCGATCCGGCGCTTGCCGCCAAGTTGCGCGACGTCGAACTGATTGCCACGCCGCCCTTCCGAACGCGGGCGACGATCTCTCGCATCGGGATCGAACAGAAGGTACGGGCGGCCGGGGTGGACCCGAAGCGGCTCACGATCAAGATGGGTTCTTACGCGACGGTCCGGCGGACATCGCAGATGCTGACCCAGAGCGCGATCACGGAGGAGGCAAAGAAGGCGCTTGCCTCTCAGGGCGCGCCCTTGGAGTCGCTCCTGCTCGAATCGCCACCGGCCGAACTGGAAGCGCCTACGGGCGACTTGCGGATGGAGACGCAGGTTGCGGTTACGGGCCTCGCCTACACCGTGACGATCGCGGTATGGCACGGCACGAACCGGATCGGAGTGCGATCGTTGCGCTATGAACCGGCGCTCGCGGCGATTGGGGTGCGGTCGGGCGATCCGGTCCAACTGGTGCTCAGGTCGGCGGGAGCAAGGGTGACGTGTGCGGCCAAGGCCACCCACGACGCTCTTCTGGGGGGCGAGGCGACCGTCCGACTCGAAACCGGCAAGACGCACCGTGGGCGGGTGGTCGCGCGCGGCGTCGTCGAGGTGACGCTATGAAACGACTCTCGAACCTCTGCGCGGTACTCGCGTTGACGCTGGCCGTCCTGCCCGCCGTTGGGCAGTCCTCGGGCGACAATCCGGGATCCCTGTGGACGGCGGGGGCGAAGAACCCCTGGAAGGACCGGACGGCGGCCGCGGTGGGCGACGTCGTGACGATCCTCATCAGCGAGGTCTCCAACTTCAGTTTTGCGGCGAGCACGGTCACCTCGAAGGAGGAGGACAACATTATCGCGAAGGCGATGGGTCCTTGGCTCGAGTCGCTCTTGAAGGGCTGGACCACGGGCGGCAAGTCCACGAACAACGGCCAGGGCTCGACGACGCAAAGCGGGCGGCTGACGACGCGCCTGTCCGCGACGGTGGCGGAGGTCTTCCCGAACGGGACGATGCGGATCGAAGGAAAGCGCACGATCACCGTCAACAAGGAAAGCCAGGAGTTTCGGCTTTCGGGCTTGATTCGCCGCGACGACATCGGAACCGACAACACGGTCAAGAGCGAACTCATCGCGAACGCCCAGATCTATGCCTTCGGCAAGGGTCCGGTCAGCGACCGGCAGCGCAAAGGCATCCTGACCCGCATTTTGGACTGGCTGTTCTGAGGAACCCATGAACGGAGCTCTCGCCCACATCGTCTCCATCGCACTCGCCGCCGGCGCGCTCGCGCCCACGAAACAGGCCAAGCCGGACGCGTCGGACGCCGCCCGGCGCGCGGAGGTCGCGGCCCAGCGGCAGTCGGCGATCGACGCCGAGCGGGACGGGGTCGAGGTACGCCTAAAGGACATCGCTCGGTTCAAGGGGGTTCGACCCAATCAGTTGCGGGGGTTCGGCCTCGTGGTGGGACTCGAGGGGACGGGCGACACGCGCAGCACGCCGTTCACCTCCGCCCTGCTGAACAACGCGATGCGCCAATTCGGGGTGACGATCGACCCCTCGAAGCTCAACCCGAAGAACGTTGCGACGGTCGCGATGACGGCGGAACTTCCCCCGTTCGCCACGCCGGGAAGCGCGATCGACGTAACGGTGCAGTCCATCGGCGACGCGAAGAGCCTCCAGGGCGGGTTCCTGCTGCAAGCGGAACTCCAGGGGGCGGACGGGAAGACGTACGCGGTGGCCCAGGGGGCGGTCTCGATCGGCGGTTTCAACGTTTCGAGCGGCGGGAACAAGGCGCAGAAGAACCACGTGAACGTCGGCATCGTGCCGGACGGGGCGCTGGTCGAGAACACCGTTCCGACGAAGGTGGTGTTCGACGGCAAGATCGTCCTCCAACTCGATCAGTTCGACATCACGACCGCACAGCGGGTGGCGGACGCGATCGCCAAGAAACGACCGGGATACCTGCCGCAAGCGCTGAACGGCGGCGAGGTGCAGGTGTCCTTGCCCACCGACGTGCCGGAGATGCTGGCGATGAGCGAACTGGAGGAAATCCGGGTGTTCAGCGACACCGCCGCCGTCGTGGTGGTGAACGAGCGGACGGGCACGATCGCCTTCGGCGGGAACGTGCGGCTCGGGCCGGCGGTGATCGCCCACGGCAGTTTGCAGATTCGGATCGACAAAGACCCGATCGTCAGCCAGCCGCCCCCCTTCTCCAAAGGCGAGACGGTGGTGACCGACGTCACGACGGTGCAAGCGCAAGAGACGAAAGCGCAGATCGGACTTCTCGGACCGACCACGACGGTCGCCGATCTCGCGCGGTTGTTGCAGGCGCTCGACGTGACCCCCCGCGATCTGATCGCGATTCTCCAGGCCTTGTCCGCCAACGGCGCCCTCAAGGCAAGGATCAAGGTGCAGTAACGATGAGACTCGTCCCCACCCACGTTCTCGAGGCGGCGGCCCAGGCCGCTCCCCGCTACCTGAAACTGAAGGAGTCCGCTCGGCAGGTCGAGGCGATGTTCCTGAAGGACCTGATGACGACGATGCGCAAGTCGATGGGCGTTTCGGTCTCGAAAGGTCTGGGCGGGGCGCAGTACGAGTCGCTGTTCGATCAGGCGGTGGCGGACGAGCTGAGCAAATCGACGAACCTCGGCATCTCGCAAGTGATGCTGCGGAAGATGGGCCCGCGGGTCTTGGGCGAGGAGCTGGAATTGCTGGCGGGACGGACGCGCCCGGGCAAGACCGACAAGGAGACGAACATAGGATGAAATCGCGCGAACTTCAGGCGCTGTGGTGGGACTGGCTGGCATGTTCGGAGCGTGTCACCCGTTCGCTCCACGAACAGACGGTCGCTCTGACCCTGCGCGACCCGGTGCGGATGGAGCGGGTTCAGCCGAACCTGGACACGATGCTGACCCGGATGCAGGACCTGGACGATCGGGCCCTCGCCTGTGCGCAGAAGCTGTGCCGGGACCTTGGCACGGCGGCGACCCTGCGCGAGATGACGGCGGCGCTGGGAAAGGACGAGGGATCTCAACTGCAGGCGCTCGCGAATCGGATCATCGTCGCTTCGCGCGAGGTTCAGCGGCTGATGCGCAAGAACCGCGCGCTCATCGAAAACGAGTTGACCTACATCAACGGGACCCTGACCCTGATCGCGAAGGCGGCGGTCGAACCGAAGGGACCGTACCGGGGCGGATCGGCGACGTCCAGCGTCCTGATGGACCAGGCGGCTTAGGAGACGCACCATGCCGGGCAGCTTTCACGGAATCGGAATCGCCAACAGCGCCTTGAGGAACATCCAGCGGGCGCTGGACGTGACGGGCCACAACATCGCCAACGTCAACAACCGCAACTACACGCGGCAGACGGTGGATTTCGGGACCGAGGACCCGACGACCTTCTTCGCGCGTGGACTCCAGTCCTTGGGGAGCGGCGTCACGATCACGTCGGTCAACCGGATTCGGGACCTCTTCCTGGACGGGCGGCGGGCGGGTGCGAGCGCCGACTTCGGACGGATGAACAGCCTCGCGGCGGGCCTTCAGCAGTTGGAGGGCGTGCTGAACGAGCCGGGCAACAACGGGGTCTCGGCGGCGCTCAACCGTTTCTTCGACGCGTTTTCGGGTCTATCCTCGAACCCGAGCGATCCGGCGGCGCGGGTCGAGGCGCAGCAGGCGGCGAAACTGCTCGCCCAGAGGGTTCGGGGGGCGGCGGGCGACTCTTCGAGCGTGGACGCGCAACTCGTCTCCCAGACGAACGCTTACGCGGCGCGGGTGAACGACTTGTCGGCGACGATCGCCTCGCTCAACGACCAGATCGCGGAGAAGACCGCCGCGGGCGCGTCGCCGAACGACCTTCTCGACCTGCGCGATTCGGCGTTTGAGGAGCTGAGCGGGCTTGTCAACGCGGAGGCGGTACGGACCGAGACGGGCGGAATGCGGGTCTTCATCGGTGGGTTCGCCTTGGTGGACGAAGGCGGAGCGCACGGGATCCCGACAGCCTTCGACGCCGCGACGGGCACTTTTGGCTCCGGTGCGAACCAGGTTCGCGTGACGGGCGGTCGCATCGGCGGAACGCTGGAGGCGCTCCAAGGCGTCCGGCGGTACCGGGCCGACCTCGATGCGGTGGCGGATGCGATCCGCGACCAAGTGAACACCCTTCATCGGACCGGGGTCGCTCCGGACGGTTCAACGGGCCTCGACCTGTTCTCGGGCACAAGCGCGGCCGACTTCAACCTCGCATCGGAGGTCGCGGCCGATCCGAACCGGATCGCGGCGGGAACCAGCGGAGTGGCGGGCGACGGCGATCTCGCGCGGGCGATCGCGGGGTTGCGAGATCTGCCCCTGCCCGGGCTGGGCGGACGGACGATCGAGGCGTTTTACACAAGCGTGGCGACCCGAATCGGTGCGGAGACGGCTTCGGCGGGCGACGAACTCGAAACGCGCCGGGCGGTTCTGGACCAGATCGACGCGCAGAAGCAGTCGATCAGCGGAGTTTCGCTCGATGAGGAGATGGCCAATATGCTGCAGCTCCAAAGGAGCTACCAAGCGGCCGCGCGGACCCTCTCCCAATTCGACCGGATGACCGAAGATTTACTAGGTTTGTTGAGGTAACCGAGGCGTGAGAATATCCACCGGCTATCAATTCGGGGTTCAGAACGATCGCATCTCGCGAACGCAGACCTCGCTGTTCGAGGCCCAGTCGCGGGTGACCTCGGGGAAGCGCGTCGCCACTATGAGCGACGACGCCGCGACGGCGGGCCGGGGCCTTACGCTTCGCAAAGCGGTCTCCAGCGCCGAGCGGTACATGGCGAACATCGAAGGGGCGAACCGTGACCTCAAACGGACCGACTCGGCCCTGGACGAGGCCAACGCGATCCTGCGGCGGGCCTACGAACTGGCGGTGAAGGGCTCGAACGGCACGGCCGACCAGACCTCGCGGGACGGCATGGTGTCCGAGGTCGAGGGCTTGCGCAAACGGCTTCTCGACGTGGCGAACTCGAAAGGAGCGAACGGTCAGTTCTTGTTCGCGGGCAGGGCGACCGATACCAAGCCCTTCTCCCTGAACGATGGCGCGCCCGTCTATCACGGCGACGGCGGGCAAGTGCTCGTCGAGGCGGAGGCGGGCGAGACGATCGCGGCGAACGTTCCCGGCGAAAGCCTGTTCGGCGAGGCGTTCGCGGCCCTCAAAACGATCGAGGACGCGTTGCGCAGCGGCGACGCCACGAAGTTGGGGGAGGAGGGGGTCGCGGCGGCGCAATCCCAGATGCGGCGGATCACGCAGGTGCGGGGCGAGGTTGGGTCGCGGATTCAGAACCTCGAGGCGATGTCGGCGAACCACCAACGGCGGATCGACGACTTCACGAAGGCGATCTCGGACGGGGAGGACGTGGACCTGAGCCAGGCGATCACCGACTACCAGGCGGCAGAACTCGCCTACACGGCGGCGCTTCAAGTGACGAGCCGAACGCTGACGATGGGGCTGATGGACTTTCTGACGGGTTAGGGGAAACGATGACGGTAACCACGCGTTTCGGCGAGATCGACTACGAGCCGGGTGATCCGATCACCTTCGGCAAGGGACTGCTCGGGTTCCCGAATCTGCGGCGATTCCTGGTGATCGAGCACAAGCCCGGGAGCGCCTTTCGCTGGTTGCAGTCGCTGGACGAACCCACGGTGGCGTTTCTCACGTGCGACCCTTGGAGCTACGTCGAGGACTACGCGCCGGACGTGCCGGAGAACCTCGTCAAGGAGATGGGGCTGGACGAGGAGGGGACCTGTCTCGTGCTCACGACGGCGAACATCCCGCCGGGGCGTCCGGACGGGATGGTGCTCAACTTGTTCGCGCCGATCCTCGTGAATCTACGGACGCGGACGGCAAAGCAGGTAACGCTCGACGAGTCTGCGTATACTATTCGGCACCGGGTGTTCCAGAAGGCGACCCCAGGAAGCGAGGTCGCGGCCGCTCAAGCCGCATGACGTAGAATCCTGAAAGCGCCAAGGCCACGGAAGGCGGTGCGGAAATGCTGGTTCTGACGCGAAAGGTGCACCAAAGCATCATCATCGGCGACGAAATCGAGGTCGTGATCCTCGAGGTTCGTGGCGAACAGGTGCGGCTCGGAATCCGCGCGCCAAGGAACGTGGCGGTTCACCGGAAGGAGATCTTCAACCAGATTCAGGAAGAGACTCAGTCTGCCGGCGCGGTCGATCCCCGGGACATCCCGGAATAGGCGACTACTTGGTACGGCGGTACTCCAACCTCAGCGTCAGGGCAGCGTCTTCGCCGCCGGGAAGGCGCGCGTTTTCCGCCGTCGCCTCGATGCGGTTTGGGAGGCCGTCGCGAAGATCCACCCAGGCGAGGCCGTTGGCGGTGATGGGGCGGCTCGCGCCCGTTTCGGCAAAGCCGAAACTCAGGCGGGCCAAGGTCCGGTTCTCGGTCGTTTCGAGGCCGTCGTAGCGCCAATCCACCCGCGCCTCGGGAAGCAGGTCCTGACCGAAGCGGGCGTGCCGGATCGTCCAGCGGTCTCCCTTGGAAAGGTCACGGTTCGGAAGGCCGACGGAGAGAAGGCGATCGACGCGGAGGACGTCGGCGGGTTCCACGGCGCTCGGCCGAGCCTCGAAGGCGCCGCTCGGGAGGAGGGTCCACTCGACCACCGTCGGCTTCTCGCCCTTGAGGGCAGGGATTCTCACGCCGTCGGAGATCGTCTCGAGGAGCGAGCGGGTCAAACGCACGCGCCAACCGGCTTTGTCGGACGCGATCACCTTCCAGTCGAGGGTCTCGCGGACGACCTCGGAGAACTTGGTGGCAGGATCGGTGTACTCCAAACGCAGTTCGCCGCCCCAGACGAGGTTGGCCTCGACGCGCGGGGCCAGCCGCTCGCGCGGGGCGGCCTGGGCGACAAGGCAGAGCCCGAGGGCGGCGAGGATCATCGTTCGCCCGCGTCCACGAGAGCCTCGCCGGGCTTGCGGAAGCCCATCTTGCGGGCGAGTTCTTCGCGTCCGAGGGGGCTGTCGGCGTGTGCCTTCTGGCGCGTCAGGTTGGCGCTCTTGTCCTCGGCGGCGCGCATGGCGCGAAGGCTTTGGTCGGTCTTCGCCTGTTGCTCGCGATAGAGCCGCCAAGGCTCGCGACTGAGGAGCGCGCCCGTGCCAACGGCCGCGAGGACGACCAAACCGGTGATCAGCATCCGTGCTTTCATGGTTTTGGGACCGTATGCGTGAGAATCAGATTCGTGTTGCCGGGGGTTCCCGCCGGGACGCCCGCCGTCAACACGAGTGTATCCCCCTCCTTCAGACGTTTGTCGCACAGGAATCGTGCGGTCGCGCTCGCGACGATCTCGTCGGTGGTGCGCGGAAGGTCGATGGAGACGGCCTCGACGCCCCAGACGACCGACATCTGGCGTTCGGTGCGGGAGTCCCAGGTGGCGCAAAGGATCGGAACGGCGGGGCGAAACTTACTGACCAAGCGTGCGGTCTGGCCCGAGGTCGTGGTGGTTAGGATGGCGGCGGGTTCGATGAGGTCGGCGAGTTCGGCGACGGCATGGGCGACCGCCTCGGTGTGCGAGACCGCCTTGAGCCGGGCCCGCCGTTCGAAGTCGCGGAGCAAGGGGTCGTTGTCGAAAGTGGCGTCGGTCCGCTCCGCGATGCGCGCCATCGCCCGTAACGCCTCGATGGGGTACTCGCCTGCCGCCGTCTCGCCGCTGAGCATCACCGCATCGGTGCCGTCCAGGATTGCGTTGGCGACATCGGAGGCTTCGGCGCGGGTTGGGCGGGGGGAGGCGACCATGCTCTCCAGCATCTGGGTCGCGGTGATGACGGGCTTGCCGAAGACGGCGCAACGGGCGATGATCCGCTTCTGGGCGGCGGGGACCTCCTCGATCTCCATCTGCAGGCCCATGTCGCCCCGCGCGACCATCAGCACGTCCGAGACGGCGATGATCTCGTCGATCCGTTTGACCGCCTGCCGCGTTTCGATCTTGGCGACGATCTTCACCTTGGGGTCGAGGTCGGCGACGAAGCGGCGCAGGGCGAGGACGTCGTCGGGACCCTTGACGTAACTGAGGGCCAGGAAGTCGACCCCCAAACGGCAGGCCTCGCGCGCGTCCTCGTAGTCCTTTGGGGTGAGGGCGGGAACGTCGAAAACCTTGCCGACGACCGTGACCCCCTGACGAGACGTGACGACGCCCCCACTCTGAGCCCGCGCGCGGAAAGCGGTGCCCTCGCCGTCCAGCACCTTGAGAGACACGTTGCCGTCGCCCAAGAGCAAGCGTCGGTTGCGCTCGAGGCAGCCGAGAATCTCGGGTTGCTCGATCGGAATCCCGACGCCAGGACCGACGCCGATGCGTAGAATCTCTCCCGGGCGAACGGCGATTCGTCCACCCTCGACCACTCCGATGCGGAACTTGGGCCCCTGGAGGTCCACCAGGATTCCGACCGGGGCGGGACCGTTGCTGAGAGTCCGGATGCGCTCGACCCAGCGGCGCCGGGTCTCCCAGTCGCCGTGGGAGCAGTTGAGGCGCGCGACGTTCATCCCCTCGCGCACAAGGGCGGCGAGGAGAATCGGGGCGTCCACCGCCGGGCCGAGGGTGCAGACGATCTTGGTGCGCCGATTCGTGGCCACGCCTCCATTGTGACGGGCGGCGAACCGGAGCCGCTATCGGAGGGTTCGGAGGGCGGTCAGGAAGGACTTCGAGGGGCGGTACCGTTGTTCGCCGATGGTCACGACCGTGCCGACGTCCCACTCCCCGCTGAAGGCGACGTTCGCGCCCGCGTACCGGAAGGCGATGGAGGGCCTATTCTGCGCCGAATCGTCGGTGGGGGTCAGCCCGAACGCCGGGGTCTGGGTACGTCGGCCTCCCACCTCGACCATGCCGGCCTTCAAGCGTAGGAGATCGAGGCGAGGGAGGGACGGTCCGCCCGCCCCGCCGCCGCCCGAGGAGATGCGGCCAACGGAGATCACTTCGCCCGTGATCGCGTCCACCATCCCGACCCAGTGATTCGAGAACAGCCGTTCCCCGCCGGGCGTCGCTTCGTAGACGTGCAGGTGCCACACAAGGACGCTCTGTCCTTGGTTCTTCAGCGCCTCGTGGCGCTCGGACAGGGGCGTGCCCTGCTTAGTGGGGAGGCAGACCTTGGGACGATAGAGACTCGGGTCGTCCTGGGGAAGGGCGATGATTCGGCCGTTCGCGAGGAGCCCGGGCCGTGCGAACAACGCCTGCGCCACGGAGGCGAACGCCTGATCAAGGGGAACCCGCGGACGGAGGTCGGGTGGCGGCGCGTACGTCGGCGAAACGCTCCAGCTCAGCAGATAGCCTGTTCTCCGGTCGAGTTCAAGCAACCCGCCGTCGCTCCCGCCCGAGCCAACGATGGCGCCGTGAAGGAGCCGAAAGACGGCGTGGGAGGTCCGCTCCTCGTTGGACCAGGAGTTACGCTTTGTGAAGGCCGAGTCCCCTAGCGTCCTTGACAGCCGATGCAATACGTTGGCCGCCTCGAGGACATGGGCGTCATCCGGATTGGCGTACGGCCCGGGTTCGAAGCCGTCATAGCCGCTCGACAGCAGCCCAAAACAGGTGATTTGAGGCGACACGCCCGCACCGACCGCAACGGAGTAGTAGAGCGATCCGTTGCCAAGGCGCACAAAGTGGTGTGGGGCGAGTGCTGACCAGGGCTCGACGATGTGGTTCAGACGGAGGTCAGCGGCGTGCGGCAGCAACCTGGCGGCCACGAGGTCGTCAAGGAACTCACGAGCGGCGGCCTCGTGGACCGATACCTGGGTTTGCCCTAGTAGCATGGCGGGCGTAAGGGTCAGGGCGGCAAGCAATACCATTGATCTCTCCAAAGGGTGAGTTTCTGTTCGTTCTCCGCGTAGACGTTGAACAGCCGCAAGGACGGGTCGCTCCCTGCGCCGAGAGCCATGTCCATATTCATGAACGTTATTCCATCGGGGGAGGTCTGCGGCCTGTACCTCGGATTGGCAAGGGCGGCGGCGGGTTCGGCGGAATGTACGACTCCAGAACCGCCGAGAAGTTGACGTTGGTTCCCGTCACCTCTTGCCCCTGGTTCACGCCCGCTATCTTGACGCGAAAACCGGCGTTCCCATAGGTGGATTCCTGCACCACGTCCGCCGGGCAGAGGACCGAAGCCCCCAGCGCCAACGCCCAGTAACCGACTCGCCGCGCTCGCCACACGACTCCACGTTACGACGTCGGTGTCTCCGCGTCAAGGGGGGGGCACAAAGGCCCATTACGAAGGAGCTACCGGTCGTAGAAGACGCCGAGTTGACTCTCCTCGGGAACGAGCATGCGATCGGTCCAGTTCACCGCGCTCGTCGCGTTCTTGGCCCAGGTAGCAAACTCGGGGTAGACGTCCTGCCCCCCCAAATCCATGAACACGCCGAGGGTCAAGGCTCGCGAGCGCAGACTGTTCTTGACCGCCGCCGCGCCCATCCCGAGGGTGGTGCCCTTGGAGTCGTACTTGTCGTCTCCCGCGAAGTCCACGAAAACGCCGAGACCGTTCGCGTTCCCCGCGCCGAGGCTCAGGTTTGGCGCCCGGTAGGCGTCGTCGCCCCCGCGATCCAACAGCATTCCCCACCCAAAATCGTGACCCGCTCCCTGGGCCATATTCATCATGGCGGTGTACGTATCGCCGGAGTCTCCCTCGTCTTCGAGATAGCCCAAGGCGAAGTGCGCGGACGCGCCCTGCACGTACCACTGCCCAAGGTACGCGTCTTTTCCCGCGCCGTCCCAGAGCATGCCGACGGCCTTCCAGTAGCCCACGCCTTGCCCGAAGACGCCGCAGACGTAGGTGTCGTCGCCCGCCACGTCGCAGAGCAATCCGACGCCGCCGCTCAAACTGTGGCCGTGGGTGTAGTCGGCGCGAAGCCCGTTGCCGGCCCCCTGCGACATGCTCACGTTGTGCTCGGCGCTTTGCGGCGAGGCGAAGTCGATCACGGAGTCGTTCGCGACGTACCTGTCGTTCCCCGATCGATCGATGAGCAGGCCCGCGCCTCCGGTTTGGCCGCAACCTTCCACCTGCGAGAACCCCTCGTAGGCGTCGTCGCCTTTCAGGTCTTCAAGGAGGCCGATCCCGAACTGGCCGAAACCGAGTCCGTCCGCGTACCCTTCGTACACGTCGTTGCCCGCTTGGTCGAGCAGAGCGGCCACCCCGAAACGTCCCGACGCGAGCCCGGGGCGGTGGGTCCGATAAAGATCGTCGCCCTCCGCGTCCAGCAGAAACGCGTACCCGAAGAGAGCGCCCGCCGGGCCGGGGGTTTGGCGTCCGTTTCGACGTCCGTCCCACTTGGCGACGGGGGTCTGCGCGAGGGCGGGGTCGCTCAGGTAGGCGTCCTTGCCGTGGGTGTCCAGGACGACGCTGGCCCAGTTGGCGCTACTGAGGTTCGCGGGGGCGTTCACGTAACGGTCGTCGCCGCCGGTGTCCACGATCAACAGGTAGGGCCCGGCGTCGTAGACGTCGTTGCGACCGCCGCTGAGCCGAATCTTGCCCCAGACCGTCTCCATCGTCAGATCGTACGTTTCGGTCGCGAGGGTTTTGTCCAGGTAAACCCGAGCGCTCTGGACGGCCATCAGCAGGTCGTGCGCGCCCGCGCCGAGGTAGCGAAGGTCGACCGCTCGCATCCGGCGGAGGGCTTCGTCGAACTCGACGGCGGAGGCGGGTTCGCCGCCTTGGGCGACCTTGCGGTAGTGCGATTCCAGGTCGGGAAGGGCCGAAAAGGCGGCTCGGCGGAAGTCGAGCACGTCGCGGGTGACGGCAAGCACGAGGGCGGCCGCCTGCTGGACCTCGGCAGGGACGGTGCGGAGGTTGGGAACGTCGCCTTGCAGGACGCCGTCGGCTTTGAGCCGCTCGAGGATGGTCTTAAGGGCGTCGGGTTGCCCCGCGCGCCCGACCGCAGCCTGGATCGGGTCGGCGACCAGCGTGCGGCGGGTTCCCGCGCCGATCCACTGGCCGGCGAGGGCGACGCCTTCGTTCGGCTTGCCCGTCGCGGCGAAGATCTGTCGGCGGTAGACGTCGGTGATGAACGGCGCGCGCCAAGGATTCTCGCTCAAGGCGTCGTATAGGGGAGACGTGAATTCCCCTTGGCGGAACAGGCGCAGCACGCTTTCGTCGAACCGTGCCGTGCGCGTCGAAAGCCCGGCTTTGCCGAGGACCGCCTCGAAGTCGGTGTCGAGCGGTGCCGCTTGGGGGGCGACGAGAATCGCGAGGGTGGCGAGAAAAGCGTTCATGGCGTTTGCCGTGGCCGTAACGGCGTTTGAGCCTACCTCGGCGTTTGGCCAGGCGGATGCGGACGGTCTGCCGTCCGTCGCGCAGCGGCCGCCGGCGGTGGAGTTCGGTCCCCCGAAACTCGTGGAAAGGCGCGGAGCGATCGGCGAGTATGCGCTGGAGTATCCGAGTCCGGTTCGGACGGCCTTGGCGATCAACAACACGGTTCACGGGCGGCTGGTGCGGCCGGACGGCGAGGGTCCTTTTCCGGTCGTGATCGTGCTGCACTACTGGGGAGCGGCGAATCTCGAAATCGAACGGGCCCTGGCGGACGAATTGGCCGCGCGGGGAATCGCGGCGCTCATGATCGATTTGCCCTATCATCTCCAGCGTTCGCCGAGCAACGTGACGAGCGGCAGTTTGGCGATCCGACCCGACCCACAGGCGATGGTGGAGACCATGACCCAGGCGACGTTGGACGTTCGGCGGGCGGTGGACTGGATCGGCACCCGACCGGAGTTGGACGCCACCCGGTTGGGAGTGTTCGGCACCAGTCTCGGGGCGATCGTGGCGGCGCTCGTATACGGCGTCGAGGAGCGCGTGCGGTACGGTGGCTTCTTGCTCGGTGGAGTGGACCTCGCGGGGATTCTCTGGCGCAGCCCGCTGGTGGTACAGACGCGCAAGGAACTGCGGCGCCGGCGCGTGACGGAGGACAGCCTGCGAGAGGCGCTACGGCCGATCGAGCCGCTGACCCATTTGCGGCGCTCGGAATCCGGGGACGCTTTCGTGGTAGGCGCGCGCTACGACCTCGTGGTGCCGGCCGGCAACACCCAGCGGCTGATCGAGGCGCTTCCCTCGCCCTACACGGTCTGGCTCGACACCGGGCACTACGGGGGGGTGTTCGTGCAACGTCCGATCTTCCGGGCGATGGCCGACTTCTTTCGCGCCAAGTTCGCCGGCGAGGCGTTCGCGGCCCCCCGGTCTTTTCTGGCGCCGACGGTGCGGCTCGGGGTGACGCTCAACCCGCAGACGGGGGTCCAGATCGCGGCGGGGGCGGACGTGTGGCGCTCGAACGCGCGGGGGGACGCGACGGCGACCGTTCTGGTAACCCCGCGCGGCGGCCAGCTGTTCGTCGGCCGACGGCTCGACCGCTCCTTTGCCGTTGGGGTTACGTTCACGACTCGGCGCACGGGCTTCGGGGTGTTCTGGAGCACGGTCCTTTGACGGTGGACGACTTCTCGCTTGCGCTCGACAACCTGAGTGAGACCTACGTCGCCCTCGCCGAGGCGACGCCCGGCACGTCGATCCAGCGAGAGGGCGACGTCGTCGTCGCTCAGGGGGACCTTGCGCACCCGATCTGTAACTTTGCCTTGCTCGACCGTACGGAGGTCACGGACGCGGGACGGTTGGCGCGTTTGGCCGCGGATCGGCCTTATCTGAACTTGTATGTGCCGATGCCGGGCCACGGCCCGGTCGAGCGTCGCCTACGGAAGACCGGGCTTCGGTGCGTGCACGTTCTGGAGGTGATGGTGGCGCCCGGACGGGTCTTGGGCGACCAAGGGCGGCTCGTCCTTCTGGAAACCGAAACCCCGGAGGATCGGACTCGCGTCGCGCGGTTCATGGCGGATCAGTTTTTTGGCAGGTACCAGGAGACGATGCGCGAGGGGATCGCGCGCTCGACCGCAGACGCCTCGACCATGCGGCTCTACGGGACCCCGGACTGCGAGCGTCCGTTCGGAGCGGTACTGTTGACCGAAACGCCGGGAGCCCTCGGCCTCTACAATCTCTGTGTGCGGCTCGAAGAACGGGGTCAGGGGCTCGGCTCGGAAATCGTGCGGTGGGTGCTTGCGGCCGCCCGAGCGCGGGGAGAACGGGTCACGTTGCAGTGCGACGACCGATTGGCGGGCTGGTACCGCCGCTTTGGGTTCGTGACGGTGGGGCGCCTGGGGGTGTTCTCCTCCTCGCGTTGAGTCACTCGGGCGGGGTCGAGGACGGCGGGACGTGCCATACTTCTCCGGCTTTTGGCGCACCGTGCGCCGAAGTCCGGCGTCCGTCGGAGCGTTCATGCTCGGAAAGACGTTATCAGGATAGCGGCCGGCACTCGGGCCGCGGAGAAACCCGTTTTGTCGATCCACAACGTTCGTACCTTTATGGAAAAGTCCGGCTGCGGCCTCGCGGTCGGCGGCGCCCTCGCGGTGGTGATGGCGATGGGCATCTTCAACGCCAGCCAGTGCAACCGGGGGGGCAAGAACCCCGACGCGGTGGACACCGTCGTCGCGACGGTCGGCGAGGTCAGCATCGACGCGCGGCAGGTGGCGGAGTTGGTCGAGAACCAGCAACGGCAGTTCGGAGCCTCGATGGAGTTGCCGCCGTTCCTTGAGGTTTCGTTGCTCGGGGGTGCGCTTCAGCAACTGATCGACGGGGGGTTGCAGGTCGAACTCGCGAAACAGAAGGGCATCGCGTTGACGGACGATGCGATCGTGGCCTTCTACAACGGACAGATCGACGACCTCGTCAAGTCGGAGCGGGAGCGTTTAGTGAAGGCCGGAAAGATCAAGGCGGACGCGACGGACGCGCAGTACACGGAGGCGCTGAAGAAGGACCAGCCCGGTTTCACCTCGTTCGAGGACTTGCGGAAGCGCAACGAGGACCTGATCCGACAGACCCTAGCCGATCCGACGAAGCGAACGAGCGCGGTCCTCCAGACGGCGCAAGCGATGATCGCCGCCGCCGAGACCAAGCGCCTGAACCTGACGGAAGAGGAAGTCCTGAAGGACTACGACGAGTTCACGCTGAAGCGCGTGTACCTGAGCGAGGCCTCCAACAAGGGCAAGGACCTCAAGGCCGAGGCCGAAAAGATCCTGGCGGAGATCAAGGGCGGCACGACTTTCGAGCAGGCGATGGACAAGTACTCGAACGACGCGCCGACCACGCCGAAGGAGCGGGTCAGTAAGAACGAACTGAAATACGGGACGGCGATGCTTCTCGGCGATCCTCGGCTGGTGCCCCTCGCGGCGCTCAAGAAGGGCGACGTGAGCGGGGTGCTGGACGAGTTCGGCGGCGTCGCGATCTACAAGGTCGTGGACGTCAAGCGCCAACTTCCGAAGGACTGGGACAAGAACAAGACGCAACTGATCCAGCAGGCCAAGCAGAGCCGCGTGATTCGCGAGGTGCAAAAAGCGATCGAGGAGATGCGCAAGCAGGACCGAGTCGTCTGGAAGAGCGCGGGATACAAGGTCGTCTTCGACTTTCAGCGGCTGTCTTCGGACCCCTCGGTGGCTGGTGACGCCGCGAAGCTCAAGGAACGTCAGAAAGAACTGCTCGCGGACGCCGAGACGGCGATCGAAAAGGACCCGGTCGGGTCGAACGCGGCGAAGCTCGTTCGGTTCGTGATGTTCGAATCGGAGTACGCCCAGGCCACCGCCGAGGAGAAGAAAGCCCTGTCGGCGAAGCGAATCGAGTACGCCAAGGCCATCCCCCAGTACGACGACAAGCCGGGTCTGCAACTGCAGGTCGTGGACATGTACGTGGACGCGGGCGATAAGGAGAACGCGGGGCAGACGTTGCTGGAGGCGGCCCGCGCCAACATGGACACCTCGGACCTGGGCAAGTCCAACCACGGGGCGATGCTGACCAAACTCGCGCAGTTGCGCGAGAAGAAGCAGATCGACGAAGAGACCGCGAAGCTGGTGGACGAGCAACTCGAGCGCTGGGTGACCGACAAGGCCGCCGCCGAGAAGGAATCCGCCGAACTCCGGAAGATGGAGGAGCAGGCCCAGAAGGAGCGGGACGCCGCCAAGAAGGCGGACGAGGCCGAACAGCAGAAGCTCCTCGACGAGGCGAAGAAATCGTCCGGCACCAAGGCGCCGCCCACGGACAAGGACAAGGCTCCTGCCAAGAGCCCAGGCTAGCGTCCCGGCCCGCCGAGCTCGACCGATTGGTCTCGGTCGAGCCAGAGGGGGTCGGCGTCCGGGGCCGTATGCTACTATTGCCTGGAACCCGCCGTGACCACCCCGACCCGCGAAACCGAGATCGACCTGCGCTCCACCTTGGCCGTCCTGGGCCGGAGTTGGAGGGCGCTCTTACTGGCCGTCGTCGTGGGCGGAGGAGGGGGCGCGTTGTTCGTGTTGCTGTCGCCTCCGATCTATCGCGCCCAGATGTCGTTGTTGACGATCACGGAGAACGACGCCACCGCCGCTCTGTCGGCGGCATCGATCCTGCCCGGTGCGCCCGATCCCCAACTGATCTTGAAGGGGGTCGTGCTCAGCAACTCGAGCCTATCCGAGATCTCCAAGGCGACCGGCATCGAAAAGAAGGACCTGGAGGAAGGCCTGATTCTGGAGACCGATGGGCCGCGCGCGCAAGTGGCGATCTCTTGGGAAGACCGGGACTCCAAGCTCGCGTTGAAGGTGATCGAGTCGGCGCGGAACACGCTGTCGGACCTCCAGAAGAAGGTGGCGTTCACGTCGGCGCGCCAGGAGGCCAACAACATCGAGGCGGCGATCAAGCAGAAGGACGGGGAACTGGCCCGGGCCGAAGCCGCGTTGGCCGAGTACCAACGGACGATGAAGGCGCCGATCGCCGCCAACGATCTGTCCTCGGTCGCGCTCTACTTCCGTCAAAAGAAAGATTTGGAGATGCAGTTGGGGACGGCGAAGCGGCAGCTCGCACAAGCCCAGCAGCGGGCCAACATCACCGCCGACCAGGCCGAGCTTCCGAATGCCGTCCCGACCGCGCAGGTCTGGCGTCAGAAGCTTGGGGAAACCGAACACCAACTGCGGGTGCTCGAGATCTCGAAAGGGCCGCTCGACCCGGAGGTGGTTCGGCTCAAGAAGGAGGTGGCGGAGACCAAGAGCCGACTTCAGCGCGAGGTGCAGGATTACCTGATGAGCGTGCGGGAGGGCATCGACGCGGGGGTGGCCTCGTTCCAAGCCCAGATCGTCGTCTTGGAGTGGCAGATCGCGCAGATCGAGGAGACGTACAAGAACGCGCCGGAAGAGGCGATCGAACTCACGCGGAGGGCGCGCGAGGTCGAAACCCTGGGCGCGGTGCTACAGGAGCTTCGGCTTCAGTACGAGAAGGCGAAGGTTCGGGCGGAAGTGGATCGCGTTCGTTGGTCGGTGCTCGACGACCCCTATCTGTTCGATCGCCCCACGAACAAGCGCTACGTGAGGACGGCCGGTTTGGCCGCGCTGGTCCTGGGCCTGCTCGCCGCGTTCGCGATCGTTCTTCGGAGTCGCCCCGGGCGAGCCTAGGTACAGCGACGTGTTGAGCTGGGCGGGTCGGGTGGCGAGGAAGGTCTGGGAGACCATCTGGTCCCTAGAGGGGTTCTATGCGCTCTTCCTGTTCGCGGCGACGCTCAAGCGGCAACCACTGTTCTCATCGATCCCGATCGACCTGACGGTCGTGGGAGCGGCGGTTCTCCTGGTCGGGTTCTCGGTTCGCGTCGCGCGCGGCGCCGTGAAGGTGTCCATGCCAGGGCTGGAAGCGATCGGCGTCTCGGGCCTGCTCACGGCCTACCTCCTCCTGTCGACGATCTGGGCGCCCCTCCCAAACACCGCGAAGATGGTGGGGACGGTGCTGGTCTGGGCGTCCTTCGTCGTCGGCGTGTTGCTCTTCTCGACCGACCCGCTTGCGATTCGACGCTTCTCGAACGTGATGGCCCTGTTCGGGCTTTACGCGGTGTTCGTCGTGATCAAGGGCGCATCGCTCGGCGCCAGCTACGCGCTCAAGACCGCCTACCTTCAGCAGGCGGGCAGCTACCTGACGCTCGGGTCCGTTCTTGCGTTCGCGACTCTGGTCTGCGCGCACCGGTTTTTTCGAGGCGAACGACTGATCGGAATGCCTTCGTTCGTGTATCTCGCTCCTTTCGGTGCGACGTTGGTCGCCTTGGCGCTGAACAACAGCCGTCAGAGCCTGATCGGCGGTTTGCTCGGACTTGCGATCTTGGTGGCGGTGCATCGTCCTCGACTTCGTTTCGGACGGTTGAGCCTGAGTCCGGCTTGGATTCAGGCGCTGATCGGTATCGTGATTCTGTCGCCTCTGCTGGCCCAACGGATGGACAGCGTCGACTTCCGCGCGGTGGAACGACTGCAAACGTTGCTCTCAGGGGCGGAGGGTCGGGCCAACGTGTCGGCCAACGAGCGGGTGCGCCACTGGGGTCAGGTCATGGCGCACTGGGATCGCCACCCAATGGAGGGCCACGGGATAGGAGCGTACGGCGCTCAGCTCAGTCTGAGCGGCCAGGTCAACGATCACCCCCACAACATCTGGATGGAACTGCTGTACGAGGGGGGCCTGATCGCGGTGACTTTGGCGGGGGCGATCCTGATTCTGCTCTTGCGCGGGCTCTCTCTCGCCGCGCTGTTCTCGGTCGAATCGACCTACCTGACGGCTATCCTGGTCTCGTTCGCGGTCGCCGCATCGGTCTCGGGCTCGTATGGCGACACGCGGGGGAACATGATGGCGGTCTCTTTGCTGACGTTGCCGATCCTGTCTCGCCGGACCATCCGAACGCCCCAACACGCGCTGACCGTTCCGGTAAGCGGGTAGGCGAGGTCTTGGGAACCCACTGGCCCGGGTGTTGGACAGGGGTCGTGTCCGCCCTCCCTCGTCTTGTTCGACCAGTTAGCCAGTACCTACTTCGGCGTCAGGAATGCAATCCATGTGGGTAGAAGGTCCCGTTGCCTCGCCTACGAGCCTTAGGATGTAAATGCGGGTTCAGCGATACGAGAAGCGCGACCAATCGGGGTCAAAAAGCGCTCGGTCAGCCCGCAGGAGTGATAGCAATGTTCGCACGACATCCTGTCGGGGCCGGTCTGTACCTGGCCATCGGCTTGGTCGGCGCATCCATGACGGTTTCGACCGTCGCCGACGCGCAAGTTCTCGAAGGCAACCTGTTCCTGAGGCAGGAGCAAGCGACTCTCGGTTACGTCAACCAGGTTTTTGGTGACTTCCCGACATTTTCGACCGGCATGGGTTCGATGGTGACGACCACGGCGGTGTGGGACGTGTCGAACGTCCAGATTTACCTGATCGCGGGTGGTTCGCCCAACACGTGGTACGGCAATGTGAATACGGCGGTGCTCAACGTGAGTCGTCAGGAGTTCGGGTCGCCGAGCGCAAGCGTTGACCCCGCCCTGGCGACGAACACAGGCGCACCCGTGGTGTACTCGGGCCTCGTGAGCGTGGTGCTCGACCAAGGCATAGACGGCAATCAGAAGTTCCGGATGATGGCCGACACGACCGCGATCCCGCAGTTGCAGGGCCTTGCCGCCGGCGATTACGTGTTCTCGCTGACCGGAATGGCGGACAACGGCACGTTCGGACAGGCGTTCACCGCGTCCGCCGGCACGCTCGAGGCCCAGGAGGACTGGATTCGAAACGCGGGCGAGGGATTTGGGATCACCGCCAACTGGCGAACCTTGCCGGACGCGCTGGGCGCAGCGGTCGGGACCAAGTGGGCGATCGGCATCAACGGGGCGGTCGTACCCGAGCCGGCGAGCCTGATCGGCTTGGTGGCGGGGTTCGGCGCTCTGCTGGCGTCGCGACGGCGCAAGCGATCCCGCTAAGGACCGTCTCTTGAGGACAGGCAAGGCGGCGCGGGTTCGCGCCGCCTCGCGCGCGTTCCGAGACGTCCTGGGCGAAGCGGGAGCGTCTCGTCAAGTATCCTAGGGCGCGTGATTCATGCCTCCCCCGAAAAGTTGCGCTTCGCTCCATGGCCCGATTTCGACGATGAGCAGGTGGCGGCGGTGGCGGAGGTGTTGCGCACAGGAAGGGTGAACTACCACACCGGCGAGCGCGGCAAGGCGTTCGAGCGAGAGTTCGCCGAGTGGGCGGGGTCGAAGCGGGCGATCGCCCTCGCCAACGGTAGCGTCGCCATCGAACTGTGCTTGATCGGCCTCGGAATACAACCGGGGGACGAGATCGTCACCAGCCCGCGCACCTTCTTGGCGACCGCGACGAGTTGCTGGCTCCAAGGCGTTCGGCCCGTCTTTGCGGACGTGGACCCCGATTCCGGCAACGTAACCGCCGAGACCCTTGCGGCGGCGATCACGCCGAAGACCAAGGCGCTCCTGCCCGTCCACATCGGCGGTTGGCCGTGCGAGATGGACGCCATCCTCGATCTCGCCGGAGCCGAGGGCCTCAAGGTGATCGAGGACTGCGCCCAAGCGCACGGGGCGACCTATCGCGGCCGATCGGTGGGGACGTTCGGCCAGGCGAACGCCTGGTCGTTCTGTCAGGACAAGATCATGACGACCGGCGGGGAGGGCGGCATGGTCACGACCGACGACGAGGAGGCGTGGCGGCGAATGTGGTCGTTCAAGGACCATGGCAAGGACTACGACCGGATGTACCACGCGAAGCACCCGCCGGGGTACCGATGGCTGCACGAGAGCGTCGGAACGAACTGGCGCCTCACGGAAATGCAGAGCGAGTTGGGGAGGATTCAGTTGCGGCGCATGCCCGCGTGGCGAACCCAGCGATGGGCGAACGCCTCGGTGCTGATCGAGCGCCTATCGCGTTGGTCGTGCCTGAGGGTTCCGGTGCCTCCGAAGCATGTCGAGCACGCGGCCTACCGGTACTACTTCTACGTGCGGAACGAGGCGTTGCGGGACGGGTGGGATCGGGACCGAATCCTGGTGGAGGCGGAGGCCCGGGGAGTGCCGATCTTCTCGGGTTCGTGCGGCGAGATCTACCGGGAAGGGGCGTTGCGTTCGGCCGGCCTGACGCCCGCCGAACCGCTTCCGGTCGCGCGAAGAATCTGGGGCGAGGCGCTCACGGTGTTGACCCATCCGACGCTGTCGACCGAAGACATGCACCGAATGGCGGACGCGCTCGACCCGATCCTAGCGCAAGCCCAGCGCTGACACGGGACGCCGCGCACCCAAGGTAGGCGCGGTAAGGCGGCAATCCGGAAGGTTCGTCTCGCCCGACGGCGAATCGAAGTCGCGTGGGTTCGAACGCATTCGATCTTGCCGCATCGCAATACGCTGAGTGGGGGGTGGACGCCGAGTCGGCGCTGGCGACCTTGGCGGCGACCCCGATCTCGATTCACTGCTGGCAGGGAGACGACGTCGGCGGTTTCGACCGACCGGACCCGACGCTTGGTGGCGGGCTTCAGGCGACGGGCAACTACCCCGGCAAGGCCAGGACCATCGCCGAACTGCGCGCCGACATGGAGAAGGCCCTCTCGCTCATCCCGGGCCGGCACCGTCTGAACCTGCACGCGAGCTACGCGGATACGGGCGGGAAGACGGTGGAGCGAGACGAGTTGGGCTTCGAGCACTTCGACTCTTGGGTGCGGTGGTGCCAAGAGCGGGGCCTCGGCTTCGACTTCAACCCCACCTTCTTCTCCCATCCGCTCGCGGACGACGGGTTTACGTTGAGCCATCGCGACCCGGCGGTTCGAGGCTTCTGGGTTCGCCACGGGATCGCGTGTCGGAGGATCGCCGCCGAGGCGGGCCGACGGCTCGGCAAGCGAACCGTGACGAACGTCTGGATTCCGGACGCCTACAAGGACACGCCGGTCGACCGCAAGGCACCCCGGGACCGACTCGAGGCCTCGCTCGACGCCATCTTCGCCGAACCCGTCAGCCCCGAGTGGAACGCGGACGCGGTGGAAAGCAAGCTCTTCGGGATCGGAGCCGAGTCGTACACCGTTGGGTCGCACGAGTTCTACCTGGGCTACGCCGCCAGCCGGGGCAAGTGGCTGTGCCTCGACGCCGGGCACTTCCATCCGACCGAGTCGGTGGCGGACAAAATCTCGGCGGTGCAACGGTACGTGCCGGGGGTGCTCCTCCACGTGAGCCGGGGCGTTCGGTGGGACTCGGACCACGTGGTGCTCTTCGACGACGCCACGCGGGCGCTGCTCGAGGAGGTCGTACGAGGAGAGTTCCTGGGTCGGACGGCGATCGGACTCGACTTCTTCGACGCCAGCATCAACCGCATCGCCGCGTGGGTCATCGGGACGCGCAACGCGCAGAAGTGCCTCCTCGCGGCGCTTCTCGAACCCATCGGGCGGCTGCGCTCGGCGGAAGAGGCCGGCGACCATACCGCGCGGCTGGCGCTGCTCGAAGAGACGAAGACGCTCCCGTTCGGTGCGGTCTGGGACGAGTTCTGCCGAAGGGAGGACGTTCCCGTCGGGGCAGACTGGCTGGAAGAGGTCCGGTCATACGAGCGGAACGTGCTCGCCTCGCGGGGTTGACGCATAATGCGTTCGGGAGTGGATCGGGGCTGGTGTCCCGCCCGGTCTTCAAAACCGTGAGAGACGTCTTCGGGCGTCTGGTGGGTTCGATTCCCACACATTCCCGCCATAGGGTAGCAAACCCCAGCGCAACGACGGTTCGCTGGATCAAATGTCGGGACGCGCCAGACTTCCGTATTGACGTCAAGATGTGCGCTCCTTTAGGGACCGCTCTTGGCCATCGTGCCTATTCGCCATAATTATCGTATGGCGATTGCGCGAAAAACCAAACGGACCTACGCGCTGTCGGGATCGCTGGTCCAGGAGTTCGAGTCGGCGGTTCCGTCCGGTGATCGGAGTCGGGTGCTCGAGGAACTGATCGCGCGCAAACTCGAAGAAGACCGGCTCGCCAAGCTTCGCGCGGACATCGTCGCCATGTGCGAGGACATGGCCGAGATCTGGACGGAGGAATCCGAGGCCTGGAATCCAATCGAAGACGAGGTGTGGACGCGTGCGTCCTGAGCCGAAATGGGCTCGAGGAGACGTTGTATGGGTGGACTTCGACCCGGTCGTCGGCTCCGAACAAGGCGGTCGAAGGCCTGCCGTCGTCCTGAGTCCGACGATCTACAATGCCCTCAGCCCGGTAATCACGGTGGCCGCGATAACGATCCGCAAGCTGGAAAGGGTGTATCCGTTCGAGACGCTGCTAGATTCGGCCGAAACGGGTTTGAGCCAACCGTCGAAAGTGATGCTGAACCAAGTCCGGACGGTCTCGGTGCGGAGGGTCGGCGGAAGGCTTGGCAGACTCGATAGGGCCGAGATCGCCCGGATGGACGTCGCTCTTGCCTACGCGATCGGTCTCTCCAGGCTGGAGTGAACCCGGGCGGCGTTCGGTCCCTGTCCACAAGACGAGGATTCCGTCACGATTGCGGTAGCGTTCCTCGCGACGCCGTCAGAACTCATGAGCCACCTAAACAACCTCCCGATCTGGGAAGATCCCGCGATCACCGGGATTCACAAACTCGCCAACCGAACGACCCGATACTCCTATCCCGACGCCGAGGCGTTGCGGCGCGACGAGACGCCGTTCCGGGTTTCGCTGAATGGTGATTGGCGGTTCCGTTGGGTGGCCAAGCCCGCCGACCGGCCCGACGGCTTTCACGAGCCAAACTTCGACGACCGGGAGTGGGACGAGATCGCCGTACCCGGATGCTGGGAAACCCAGGGGTTCGGCGTTCCGATCTACACGAACATCGCCTACCCTTTCCCCGCCAACCCGCCCCATATCCCGCACGACTTCAATCCGGTTGGTTCCTACCGAACGTCGTTCCAACTTCCGGACGCCTTCGCGGGACGACGAACGACGATCGTGTTCCACGGGGTCTACTCGGCTTTCCACCTTTGGCTGAACGGTGCTTACGTCGGCTACAGCGAGGACAGCAAGCTTCCCGCCGAATTCGACTTGACCGGCCAACTACGGACGGATGGGCCGAACCTTCTGGCGGTCGAGGTCTACCGATGGTGTTCCGGCAGCTACCTGGAAGATCAGGATATGTTCCGCTTCGGCGGCATCTTCCGGGACGTAGAACTGCTCTCCTCGCCGCTGACCTCCATCCGCGATTTCTGGATCACCGCCGAACTCGACGAAACGTATCGCGATGGCACCTACGACCTGGTCGTGGAACTCCAAGGCGGACCGGTTGCCGGGGGGGCGACGATCGAGGCGGTTCTTCTGGACGATGCCGACGCGCCGGTTCGGACCCTGGAGGCCGGCCAGGTCACCCTCGACCCGGATGGCACGGCGCGTTGGCGAGCGAATGGGACCGTACCGGACGTTCGACCTTGGTCGGCGGAGCATCCGAACCTCTACACGCTGGCGTTGACCCTGCGCGACGATGTCGGGACGACGCTCGAAACGACCGGTTGCGACGTGGGATTCCGCAAGGTCGAGGTCAAGAGCGGACGGTTCCTGGTCAACGGCAAGGCCGTGAAACTCCTCGGCGCCAACCGCCATGAACACGACCCCGATACCGGGCGCACGGTGAGCCGCGAGCGAATGGAGCAGGACGTCCGGTTGATGAAGCGGTTCAACCTCAACACCGTGCGGACCAGCCACTACCCGAACCACCCCTACTGGTACACCCTGTGCGACCGGCACGGAATCTACGTGGTGGACGAGGCGAACGTCGAGTCCCACGGGATGGGATACAGTTTCGAGAGGTCGCTCGGCAACGATCCGGTCTGGCAGGCGCAGCACGTCGAGCGGACGACGAACATGGTGCGGCGCGACCGCAACCACCCGTGCATCGTCCTATGGTCGCTTGGCAATGAAGCGGGCCCTGGCGTGAACTTCGTGGCCGCCGCGAACGCGGTTCGCGCCCTCGACCCCTCCCGACCGATCCACTATCAGGGCTACAACGAGGTCGCCGACGTGGACAGCACGATGTACCCGAGCGTCGATTGGCTCCGGCAGACCGGGGCGGTCGAGGCCGAGAAGCCCTTCTTCGTGTGCGAGTACGCCCATGCGATGGGGAACGCGGTCGGCAACCTCAAGGAGTACGTCGAGACGTACGACGAGTCCCCGCGACTGATGGGCGGGTGCGTCTGGGACTGGGTGGACCAAGCCCTGCGGAAGTTCACCGACGACCCGGACGGCGACGCCTACCGAAGCTGGTACTTCGCCTACGGCGGGGACTACGACGACCAACCGAACGACGGGTGCTTCTCCTGCAACGGACTGGTTCTGCCCGAGCGCGACGTGACCCCCAAGCTCTGGGAGGTCAAGCGCTGCTACCAGCGAGTCGAGGTGGGCTGGGACGGCCCCGCATCGGTCAAGGTCCGCAACAAGTACGCTTTCACGAACCTCGGCGAGTTCGAGGCGCGCTACGAGGTGACGGAGGGCGGGGTGCGCCTCGCCGGAGGCACCCTCGGGTCCCCCGCAGTCGCTCCCGGAGAGGCGATTCGCCTCGACCTCCCGATCCAAGACCTCCCCCCCGCGCGAGACGAACGCTTTGTGCGGGTGTCGTTCCACCTGAGGGACGACACGCTTTGGGCGGACGCGGGGCACGAGGTCGCCGCCACCCAGTTACCGCTCGGAAACGCCCCGGAACCGCCCCGCCTGACCGCTGCGACCGGCCGTCTCCACACGCGAACCGATGGAATGGAACTCGTGGTCCATGGCGGAGCTTCGTCCTTCGTCTTCGATGGCCCTCGGGGCACCCTTGCATCGTGGCACTGCGGCGAGATCGAACTGCTGTCGCGGCGGTACCGGGGTCCCCGCCTGAACCTTTACCGGGCGCTGACCGACAACGATGTCTGGTTCCGCGACGCCTTTTTCGCCTCGGGCTTGAGCCAGTTGAGCCGACGGGTCCGAAGGTTCGAGGTCACCGAAGAAGAAGGCCGCGTCAGGGTCGAGGCGATGGTCGAGGTCCTTGGCTTCCGGGGCACCGGCTTTCACCACCGCGTGGTCTACACCGTGTACGCCGACGGAGCCCTGGCGATCGACAACCGCGTAAACCCGATCGGAGAACTGCCCCCCTTGCCCAAACTGGGGATCGAGTTCAGCGTCCCCGACGCCTTCCGCCGCTTCACCTGGTTCGGGCGCGGACCTCTGGAGAGCTATCCGGACCGCAAGGCGGCGATGGACGTCGCCCTCTACGAGGGAGACGTGGACGACCAGGCCACTCACTATGTGCGCCCACAGGAATCCGGCAACAAGGAGGACGTCCGCTGGGCCGCCCTGCGAGACGCCACGGGCCATGGCTTCCGGATCGTGCCGGACCGCCCGCTCGCGATGACCGTCTCCCGGGTACGGCCGTACGAACTGGACGCCGCCCGCCACCGCAACGGAGAACGCCGACGCTTTGTCGATCTCCTCAACCGCGCCGAGGTGATCGTCAACGTCGACGTGGCCCAGATGGGCCTCGGCGGAGCAAGTTGTGGGCCGCCCCCCATGGAGAAGTACATCCTCCGAGCGGGCGAGTACGCCTGGCGTTTCGAGCTTCAGCCCCTGACGCCCGAGGATCGCCTCGAGCGACCGGGTCGGCACGAGCCTTGATCGAGCCGCCCTACCCGGTCGTCTTGGCCAGTCGTTCGCCTCGGCGAGTGGAGCTGTTGCGCACCCGCGTTCGTTCTTTCGAGACGATTTCGGCCGACGTGGACGAAGAGACGCACACGTGCCAGGACCCTTGGGCGACGGCGCGACGATTGGCAGAGCTGAAGGCGGCGGCGGGTTTCGCCCGACGCCCGGAAGCGCTGGTGATCGGGGGAGACACGGTGGTGGCGCTTCGCACGGGGGAAGGGTGGACGCAGTTGGCGAAACCGGCGGGCACGGAGGACGCGGCGACCATGCTGCGGGCGCTCTCGGGCCGGGAGCACGTCGTCGTGAGCGGCTTGGCGCTCCGTTGGCCCGGCGGCTCGTTCGCGAGCGCGGAGACGACGGTCGTTCGATTCCGCGCGATCACCGACCAGGAAGCGCGAGAGTACGCTTCGACCGGGGAGCCGTTGGACAAGGCGGGGGCTTACGCCATCCAGGGCGGGGCGGCGGCCTTCGTCGAGTGGACGCTGGGCTCGGTCACGAACGTGATCGGGCTGCCCCTCGAGGCGCTGACCCGGGCGCTAGACCTAGTTCGATAGGTGAAGCCAATGATTCGACATAGGCGCGTTCTGTCTTAGGATTCGCGTCATTGGAAACGACGACAGCAATAACCGGACTTTGCAGGCCGGTGCGGCGGTACTCATACTGACTCTACGGATCTAGCGGGTCCGGTTCCCCATCTCGGCGATCCGAGGAGGAACCCGGGTTTCGCCTTGCCGCCTCGGCGGCAGGATCGGAGACAGGCATGAACAAACGAATCACTATTGGCGCGCTCGCGATCATCGTGTCCGGCGCGCTCATCTCGGGATGCGGGGGCAACGGAGGGGGCGACGATGGCACCGGCGCCCGCCCGACGCCTCCGTCCGTCACCTCGGTGACGCCCCGAAGCGGCGACCTTTCCACGCCCACGGCCAAGCGGATCGTGGCGACCTTCAGCGTGCCGATGGACCCGGCGACGTTCACGAGCGACACGTTTCGGGCGACGGGCCCGGGCGGGCCGCTCGCCGGAACCTTGAGCGTGGTGGACCGGACGGCCACGCTGAGTCTGAACTCGGTGATCCCGGTCCGAACTTCGGTCACCGCCACCATCACGACCGCGGTGCGCGACCGCGCGGGTACGCCGATGCATCAGAACTACTCGTGGACGTTCAAGACGGGCGACGCGCCCGACACGGTCGCCCCCACCGTAACCTCGACGGACCCGGTCGGCGCGGCGACGGGGGTCGCGACGAACAAGAGTCTGGTGGTTCACTTTAGCGAGACGGTCGCCGTCGCCTCGATCAACGCCTCCACGTTTCGTCTGATCGGTCCGGGGGGCGCCCAGTCGGGCAACCTGACGGTGCTCGACAACGTTGTGGCGTTCAGCCCCAACCGTCCTCTGTCGGCGAGCACCACCTATACCGCTACCCTTACGACGGGAATCCAGGATCTATCGGACAACCCGCTAGCGAGCGACCATGTCTGGACGTTCACGACGGGCACCAACGCGGACACGACTTTCCCGAGAGTGACGGCGACCGACCCGACGGCGGGTGCGGTTGGCGTCGCCACCAACAAAAACATAACGGCAACGTTCAGCGAGGAGATGGACGCGGCGACGATCAGTTCGGCCACGTTCACCCTCAAGAAGGCGGGCGGCGGCGCGATCCCGGCGACGATCTCCTACGCGAGTCGGGTGGCCGTTCTCGACCCGGACGCCTCGCTCACGGCCAACACCGTCTACACGGCGATCCTGTCGACCGGAGTCAAGGACACTTCCGGGAACGTGATCGAAGCCGCGAAGGTCTGGAACTTCACGACGGCGGGGATCGTCGACGGCACGGCGCCGACGGTGACCTCGACGAATCCGTCGGACGGCGCGACGAACGTGTTCCTCAACCGAAGCATCAACGCGACGTTCAGCGAGCCGATGCGCGCCGACACCCTGAACACTTCGACGTTCACCGTCGAAGGGATTTCGGGCACCGTGACCTACGACACGAGCAACCGGATCGCCACCTTCAGGCCCTTGCGAGACCTATCGCCGGACACCTTGTACACGGCGAACATCGGGACCGGGGCGAAGGACTCGACGGGCAACTCGCTGGCCGTTCGGAAGGTCTGGACTTTCCGGACCGGCGTCCAGCGCGCTCAGGGCACGATCGACCTCGGGGCGGCCTCGACCTACGCGGTCTTGGCGGGCTCGACGGTCACAAACGCGGGACCGACGGTGATCAACGGCGACCTGGGCCTTAGCCCCGGCTCGGCGGTGGTCGGCTTCCCTCCAGGACGGGTCAACGGCAGCATCCAGGCCGGCAACGCGGTGGCGGCCAAGGCGAAGAGCGACCTGCTCACGGGTCAGCTCGAGGCATCGAGTCGGCTGGGTGCGGCGACGCTGCCCGGCAACCTCTCCGGACTGACGTTCACGCCGGGGCTGTACAAGAACTCGACATCGGTGATGCTGACGGCGGGGAACGTGACGCTCGACGCGCAGGGCGACTCGGACGCGGTGTTCATCTTCCAGATGGGCAGCACGCTGACGACGTCCACGGGCACGCAGGTGGTGCTGGCCGGCGGAACCAAGGCGACGAACGTGTACTGGTCGGTGGGCACGTCGGCGACGCTCGGAGTCAACTCGGTGTTCAAGGGCGTCATCCTTGCCGAAGTGTCGATCACGGTGAACACCGGGGCGCGGCTGGACGGCACTCTGCTGACGAAGACGGGGGCGGTCACCCTGGCGAGCAATACGGTGACGCGACGTCCCGTTCGCGGCGACTAACGCCGGTAGTCAAGGGGGGTCGGAGCCCGCGCGAATCGCTGGATTCGCGCGGGCCACGATGCGGCCGGGGCGCCATCCTCATCGAAGCGGTATCGTTGAACCGGCTCACGGGCAGGGGGGTGAATTCTGATTTTTCTCAGGCGACCGATTGTCGTCTGTCAGGGGGCGCTTTTTGGTGCGTATCCGCGAAAGCCGGCAGCAGACGAGCGTCTGGGATGTCGAGGAGCGGGCCGGCGAGGCGGACCGGACGAAATCGCGCGCAGCGTCGCGGTAAGGGACGGTGTCCGGTTCAGCTCTTTAGGACAGCCGCGCCGGCGCGGGCGAGTTCGCGGTAGTTGAGGCTGCGGTCACAGACGCGCACGGGACGGCCGGCTTTGAGGGCGAGCCGGGCGAGGGCCTCCATGTTGCCGCCGTCGCTGAGTTCGACCCCATCGATCCGGTCGGAGAGGGAGGCGATCAGGCGGTCCCTCACCTTGTTGTTGATGCCGACGAAACGTGCTCCGGGTCGGAAGGGGCTGACCACAAGGTCGGTTCGGGGATCGAACTCGTAACGCCAAAGGCGGGCGGCGCGGAAGGGCTCCTGGCGCAGGTCGGGGCCGAGAGCCTGAAACAGCCCGCGATCGAGGACGAGAATCCGGGGGGCGCCCCACCGCAGCGGGACGACGGCGGCGCGTTGGTACTCGGGGGTGTCGTGGCCGCAGACGGGCACTTCGGAGCGCAGAACCCCTTCTTCGACGAGGCGTTCGATCTCGTCCAGGCCGGCGAGAGAAGTGTTTCGGCTGCTGAGGACGCAGAAGGTGGCCGCGTCGAGGAGTCGGCGGTTGCCGTAGAGGAAGAGGATTCCGGGCGGGTCGGGGTCCATCGCCTCGATGCGGGACGGGAAGTGGGCGTCGGCGGCGGTGACGAGGGTCACCCCCAGTTCGTCCATCCGGCGTTCGGTGTCGCGAATCTCCTGAACGGAGGCGGGGGTCGAGCCGGCGAGGGCGCGCGCGGCCTTGGCGTTGAGGCGGTACTCCTCGCGCAGAGTTTCCTCGGAGAGCGCAAGGAAGTCGTCGGGCGTTCGGGAGAGCAGATCGTTGCGGGCGAGAACGCGCACGACGGTCTTGCCCCCGACGCCGGGCGTGAGGGCGAGCAGGACGGCGAGGTTGCGGCGAGACAGGCTCATGCGTCGGCGAGGGCGAGTTCGGCGGCGCGTCGGAGGAGCCTCTCGAGCCGTTTACCACCCCGGGACATCACTTCGGTGACCTCGTCGTGGGTGAGGGTGCGGTCGGCGAGGCCGGTGCCGAGATTGGTGACGTAAGCGGCGCAGGCGTACTCGATGCCGGCTTCGCGGCAGAGGATGGCCTCGGTGGCGGCGGTCATGCCGACGACGTCTCCGCCGGCCTTGCGGAGGGCGCGGACCTCGTGGGGGGACTCGTAGCGGGGGCCGTTCATGCAGACGTACACGGCGCCCCGGTGGTGGTCGAGGTCGAGTTCGTTGGCGGCGGTGACGAGGAGTTTGTTGGCGTTCGCACCGAAGGGGTGGGTGAAATCCACGTGCTTGACCCGTCGGTCGTGGAGCGTGGGGTTACGCCCGGAGAAGTCCAGAAAGTCGCCGCAGATGGCGAGGGTCTGGGAAGGCCAGTCGGCGCGGAGGCTGCCGACGGCGGCGCTGGCGAAGCAGTACTCGACCCCCACGTTCTTCAGGCCCTGCACGATGGCATGGTAGTTCACCCGATGAGGTGGGAAGCGGTGGCCGACGCCGTGCCGGTTCACGAGGAGGGCCTCGTGGTCGCCGATCGGAAGGACGCGCGCGCGCAGAAGGCCGTACCGGGTGGGAACGTGCACGACGGTGGTCGCCCCCGCCTGGAGGAGGGCGCCGACCCCGGTGCCTCCGATCAGAGCAACGCGCCAGCTCATAGCCGCATTATGCGACTACTCCTCGCCACGGCGAAGGATCAGCAGGACGTCGGCTTCGGTGGACTCGACGAGAATCGGATCGCCCGCCTTGGCTCGCTTGGTCCAGAACTTGCGTTCCTTGCCGGTCTCGAGGTCCACCAGATACGTAAGGTAGTTGCCGGGCTTGAGCCGTGGGTTCGCGAGTCGGATCTTGGCGTCGTCGGCCCGCCCGCGCAGGCGGGCGACGAGCCACTCGTCCTCTCCGGAAGCCATCGCACGGACCTGGGGAGCGAGTCCGTCCACCTCGATGCGATCGAAGACGAACCAGTCGGGGCCGGAGTTCTCGAAGACGAGTTCGTTGCGGCCCTTCGGGAAGGCGACGACGACGGTCTCGTTGACGTTGCGATCGTCGGAGCCCCCCGCGAAGGTCTTGGTCGCGACTTCCTTGCCGTTGAGGCGGACCTTGAGGGAGGCGCCCTGGCGGGCGACCATGGTGACGTGCAGTTTGGCCTCGCCGGGCTTGGCCGCTTCGAAGGCCACGGTGAGGGGTTCCGGGAACATCGCGCCGTTCCCGCCCCGGTGGTACTGGAAGTAGCCGGCAAGCCGGCCAAGCTTCTGGATGTTGGCGTCCTGGGGCAGGTCGAGGCGCGAGACCTCGGACGGTGCCCAGCCTCGGCCGGGACTGACGATCAGAGGAGCCCGGTGGGCGGTTTCGACGGTGAGTTCTACGGGCTTCGCGTCGGGGTGCTCGTAGGGGTCGGCGAGCGAGAGGACGCGGGCGAAGCGTTCGTACTCGGGGTAGAGCTTGGCGCGCTCCATCCGGTCCCAGAACCAGTACTGAGCGGCGCCGGCGTGGTTGGCGAGGAGGCTGGCATAGAGGCCGTCGCGAACGACGAGGCGCTCCTTGGCACCAAAGTCGCTCCCGCCGCCGCCGCCGAACTCGCCGAAGAAGAAGGGCTTGCCGGGAAGGGGTGGCTCGCCCGCGACGGCGTTGGTCACGCTGACCGGATAGGTGTGGGGCTGGCCGTAGTCCATTTCGGCCCATAGCGCCTTCTGATCCATCGCGGAACTGGAGGTGATCAGGTGGCGATAGGGGTCGAGGGAGCGTAAGTAACGGGCCATCTCGGCGTGCCAGTCCGCGATCGTGTCCCACTTGTTGGCGTAGCGGGCGTCCACCCACTCGACCTCGTTGAACAACTCCCAAGCGAGGATGCCGGGGGAGTGGCCCCAGCGGGCGACCGCGTAGCGGAGCCACATCTTGGCGCGGCGCTTCGCTTCGGCATCGGTGAAGAACTCGGTGGCCGACTTCAGGAAGCCCCCGTTCTTGGCATTCCAGGGGTGGTCGGGCCAGTTCGCGTTCACCGTCGAACTGAAGGCGCCGTGGTGGAAGAGGACGAGCTGCATGGGAACGCGCGCCTTCTCGCAGGCGGCGACGAGAGCGTCCCACTTGTGGATCGCGGGGAACCAAAGCTGGGAGAGGTCGGCGTGGGCGTCGTCCTGCGGCCACCAGGGGTTCTTGCCGTCCCAATGGCATGCCCAGATCCGGGTCCAGTTGCCGCCGTTCTTGCCGATCATCGCGATCTGGTCGGCCATCGAGGTACCAGGTCCTTGCCAGCCGAGGTTGTGGCCGACCGGCCAGTAGGGGGACCCGTCGTCGTAGCGAAAGCGGTTCACGTGGTCGGGATGGCGTCGGACGAAGCCCAGGGGCAACCTTTCGGCGAGGTCGAGGGCCGCCGGGCGCACGTCGGCGGGATGGCCGTTGACCTGAACGGAGGGGACGTAGCGCCCCTTCCGGTTGGCGACCAAGACGGCCTTCCAGCGTCCCTCGCCATCGTAGAACGCCATCCGGTTTTCGACGGCGCCGTTGGGACCCGCGAACCGGACGCGGACGTCGTTCTCGGCGGGATCGAAGGGGTTGCCCTTGGTCTCGAGGCGGAACTCGACGGTCGCGGGTCCGAACCAATCGACCGGGGCGGCGGAAGCGACGGCGATGGCGAGCAGGGCGTCGATCATGCCGCCAGTCTAGCCGTTGCGGGCGGTTTCCGACGGGGCCATCGGGACGTGGGCCGCCCAAGTTTGGGCGGCCCACGGAGAAGATCACGGTGCGGGCTCAGTTGCCGGTTCCGTTCCAGAAGCGATCCATGATGGCGGGGTCGGGATCGTCCACTTTGAGGGCTTTGAGGCCGGTGGACTTGACGTGGCCGTCGAGCCAAAGCACGTTCACGACGTCCTTGCTGAAGCGGGGCCAGAGCTGGCCGATGGCGCGAGCGTCCGGCAGGGTCCCGACCCAGCGTGACGGCGGCTCGATGCGCGAGTAGCCGATAGTCGTGGTGATGGTTCCGCCCCCGGGGCGGGCTTTGTCCTTCATCGTCGCCTCCCCCATAAACACGGTTCGGGTCGTGCTCTCGAGGCTGGTGGCGGCCTTGCCGACGTAGTAGAACGGGGTGGGGTTCGACCCGTTCGGGTCAAGGCTCATGATCTGCGTGTTGAGGTAGCGGTAGTTGTAGCCGTAACTCGGGTTCGCGCCCATCAGGTAGTAGTGGAGTTCGTTGGCGGGATCAAAACGGCCCCGGCCCTGGGAGTCGGCAAGGACCGGGTCGTCGGCGGTGTCGGCGGGGCAGAGGAAGATGCTCTCGCTCTTGGTGTAGGGGAGCAGCAGGACGGGCCAGTAGTAGAAGCCTTGGGTCGAGGGGATCGCGAGGTTGTTGGCGTCGTAGTAGTACAGCGCGGGGGTGACGTCGTCGTAGTCCCCGAGATACATGAGCATGGCCGTGCCGACCTGGCGCATGTTGCTCAAGCTCGAGGTCTTCTTGGCGGCGATCTTGGCCTGGGCGAAAACGGGGAAAAGGATGGCGGCGAGGATCGCGATGATGGCGATCACGACGAGGAGTTCGATCAGGGTGAAGGCGGTTCGTCGGTCCCGCCGTGGGTGTGCGTTGATCATGGCCTGGATCCGAAGTTAATCCGACCCAGATTTGTCCGGTTTGACGATTCTGCGGAGTCCCGCCGATTCTTGACGAAATCGTGGATTTACGAATCCTGACGGTTTCGTGGAGTATTTGAGTTCAGTCTGGGACCGGGGATCGCGTGGTTTTGATGGACCGGGTGCGGGTCGCCGATTTGGGTCCTTTGCTCTAGTGACGATCGGGCGGTCAATGGTCGCGGTCCGAACTGTGGCCAGGGAACATCTTGGCGGCGGGGTCAAGGAGGGTCTTGGCGAGGCACACGGCGGTCGCGGCTTCGCCGACCCCGGTGGCGATCAGCTTCAACTTGCCGTCGAAGGAGCAGACGTCACCGACGGCGAACACGCCCGGCAGATTGGTGCGATAGAGGGCGTCGGTAACGATCTGGTTCTTGACGATCTCGAGGCCCCACTGGAGCATCGGGCCGAGGGATGACTTGAAGCCGATGTTGACGACCACCGCGTCGGCGGGGAGGGTCTCGCGCTCGTTGGTCTGGTTGTTCTCGACGACCACGCCGGTGATCGAGTTCTCGCCCAGGAGTTCCTTGACCTCGCACCAGAGGCGCATGGCGACGGAACTGCGCTTGACCTTTTCCACGGTGTCCTCGTGGGCGCGGAACTGGTCGCGACGGTGGACGAGGGTGACGGAGCGCGCGATCGGCTCAAGGCTCAGGCACCAGTCCATCGCACTGTCCCCTCCGCCGACGACGATGAGGTTCTTGCCCGCGAACAGGTCGCGGTGGCGCACGCCATAGTAGACCCCTCGGTCCACGAACTCGTCCTCGCGCGCGACTCCGATCTTGGTCGGCTGGAACGCGCCGACGCCGGCGGCAATGATGACGGTGCGGGTCGGGCAGGAGGCGCCTTTGGCGGTGGCGAGGGTCCAGCCCTCGTCGTCTTGGGTGAGGGCGGTGGCGGTGTCGCCCAGGACCGTCTCGGGGCCGAACTGGGTGCCCTGCTCGATCATGTCGCGGGCGAGGTCGCGGGCGAGGACCTTGGGGAACCCGGGCATGTCGTAGACGTACTTCTCCGGGTAGAGGGCGGTCAACTGGCCGCCGAGTTCCGGGAGGCTGTCCACGATGCGGACGGACATGCCGCGCAATCCGGCGTAGAAGGCGGCGAAGAGGCCGACGGGGCCTCCGCCGATCACGGTGACGTCGACTCGGTTCATGGGGGACGCTCGGAGCCGGAGCGTCGTCGGTCCGCTCCCGCTTTGTACCCGATCCTCAACCGTAGACCCGGCGGACGAGGTCGCGGGCCTCGGCCTCGGATTCGGCCCACGTCATAACGAACATTCCTTCGGGGCCGACCGCGTCAAGGAGGGGGAGGACTTCTTCGGAGCGCACACCGATGGCCTGGACGGCTTTGCCGCCCGCTTTGATTCGGCGGTAGAGGTCGTACCAGCAAGGGTCGCCGCCGGTGGGCAGGCCCGTTTGGGGGGTCCATTCGATCGCCTTCAGGTCGGGGATGGCGAGAAGCGAGTCAAGATGCGGGAACGCCTGGGTGCCGTCCAGGTGGAACATGCTGTAGTCGAGCCAGGCGCATTGCTCCGCGAGGCGAGGGACGACGAACCGGTCGAACATCGCCGGGGAGATCATCGCGGCGGCGTCGCACTGGACTTTGGCGGTCTTGCCGGGCCCCCAGATCTGGAAGGCGGCGAAGGCTTGGCCGTCCCAGGGGTCCCGGACGGCTTGGTACATCTCCCCCATCACCTCGAAGAAGGCTTGGTTGATCTCGTCCAACCGCCGCTCGACCCAGTCCGGACGCTCCACCAGGTCCATCAGCAAGGTCTGGGGGTCGCGGAGCTGGGCGAGGGTGTCCACGTTCTCGATGAGGTCGGGGACGCCGACGAGGTAACGCCCGTTCGCGCGGGCCATGCCGAGTTCGATGAGGTCCCAGTGGCGTTTCCACCACTCTCCGCTTCGGTCGAGTCGGAGGGGCTCGTCGAGGTCAGGGTCATGGATCGTCGGCTCGTACCAGACGGTCGTGGGAGCGAGACGCCCGATGCCTCCGAGGAGCAGGCCGAGCGAACCGGGGCCAATCTCGGTGTCGAAATAGGGAAAAGCCGTGCCGCCGTAGTAGGTGCGGGACATCCAGTCCTCGGCGACGGCGAGGCGGTGCGCCGGCTCCAGCCAACGCTGCTCGAGGGTCGCGGGTGGTGCCGGCTCGGGAACGTCGTCCCACGGCTCGTCTTTGATCGCGGTGACGTGCAGGGCACAACCCGTGCCGGACCACCAGGCGACGAAGCGGTCGCGGGCGAGGTCCCAGTCCACTTTCCACATGGGAGCGGGGTTCGGCGAGGTCGATCGGGTTCCCTGCGGGCTGGGTCCGGTGGCCCAGGGGGTCTCGCCCGCGAGGGATCGCGGGAATGTGCCATACTCTTTGCGCTCGAGCCACTCGGTTTGGCTCGGGCTCTTTTTATGTCCGACACGCACAACCAGGAGGGCTTTCGCGCCCTCGCCCTTACGCCGAGCACCGTTCGAACCCTCGATCGCCTCGGTTTCGTCACCCCAACCCCCATCCAGAGCGAAGCGATTCCGTTCGCGATGCGCGGGCGCGATCTCATCGGCCTGGCCCAGACGGGCACGGGCAAGACCCTCGCCTTCGGGCTTCCGATGCTCGAGCGACTGGCCCCCGGCCAGGTCGGTCTCGTGCTGGCGCCGACGCGGGAACTCGCCCTCCAGATTCAGGAGACCCTGTTCAGCCTCGGCCTCAAGAGCGCTCTGCTGATCGGCGGGGCGCCGATGGAGCGCCAGATTCGGCAACTGCAGAACCGGCCGAGCGTCATCGTCGCGACCCCCGGACGGCTCGAGGACCATCTCAACCGCCGTTCGTGCGATCTTCGGCGCGTCTCGATCGTCGTGCTCGACGAGGCGGACCGCATGCTCGACATGGGCTTCGCCCCCGCCATCGCGCGAATTCTGGACCAGACCCCGACGGACCGGCAAACGATGCTCTTTTCGGCCACAATGCCGGACGACATCGCCCAGTTGGCGGCTCGTTACCTGCGCGATCCGGAGTGGGTCGAGGTCGCTCGGGCGGGATCGTCTCCCGATTTGATCGAGCAGGAACTGCTCGTGCTCAGCCAGGAGGACAAGCCGGCGATGCTCGGCGACCTGCTGGACGAGCACAGCGGCACCGTCCTCGTCTTCGCCCGGACGCGCCACGGGGCGCGGAAGCTGGCGCGCGCGGTGCGGGGCTTCGGCCACTCCGCCGCCGAACTGCACTCGGATCGCACCCTCGCCCAGCGGCGGGACGCTCTTCACGGTTTCAAGACCGGCGAGTACCGGGTGCTGGTCGCCACCGACATTGCCGCTCGCGGCATCGACGTCAAGGAGATCACGGTGGTGATCAACTACGACGTTCCGGAGAACCCGGAGGACTACGTTCACCGGATCGGCCGGACGGGCCGGGCGGGCGCTTCGGGTCGGGCGATCACCCTCTCGACGCCGGAGCAGCACGGCGACGTGCGCGACATCGAAAAGCTGCTGGCCTCGACGTTGCCGCTCTCGCCTCGCTCGCCGATGTCCCGGCCGGCGCCGAGCCATCCTCGCGTCTTCCGATCGACGCGCCGCCGCCGCTAAGGCGCGCTCAGGTCCGCTCCTTCAGGGGCGGATCGCCGTCCGCCACGGGCGACTTCGGCTTGGCCGAGTCGCCGGTGGCGTTCTCTTTTTCGGTGACCACATCGCCGACGGGGGCGGGCTCGGTGGCGTTCGGGTCCCGGGCGGGAACGAGGAGCAGTTTCCGCCGTTCCTGTTCGAACACGGTAAAGCCCACGCGCGAACCGAGGTCCCGGAGCATGGCGAGGCCGGTGACCCCGGTGTAGGCCACCTTCAGAAGGCGGACGTTGCGGAACCCGGGGGCGATCTCCACGTCGTAGCCGGTGGCGTCGGCGATCAGGCGCACGGCGTCGAGGAGGCGCACGTCGGCGAGGTCGATCGAGCGGATGTCGGGGCTCGCGGCCGTCCCGCCGGGGAGGGGACCCGCGCCGTGGGGGTCGGGCGCCACGTTCTTGGGGGGAACGTAGACGACGTTCGGGGTCGGACTCGGGGGCGGTTCGGTCGGCACGGGATCGACGCGGACAACGTCGGCGGGTTTGGCGAGAACGCGCGCGACCTCGAAGGAGGCGTAGCCGAGGGCGAACACGCCCGCGACGGCTACGGCGGCGACGAGGCGGCGTTGGGAGAGGGTGGGACCCATCTCGCGCCGGCGGAAGGGCGGGACGACGGGGACGTGCTCGCGCAAGGGACTGGAACCCTTCAGGGAAGCCACCATTGCGAACCGCTTACCCATCTCGGCCCGGTGCTCGGGGTACTTGGCCAGGAACTCGGCCAGACCTTGGCGGTCCTGCGATTCGGCGATGGCCCACATGAGGCCGTCGAGGGCGATGGGCGGCTTAGGGTTCATCGACCCCCAGCTCCTCGTAGACTTCGCGGAACCGCTCGCGGGCGCGGTAGAGGCGGGTCTTGGCGGCGTTCACGTTGCAGCCGAGGCTTTCGGCGATTTCCTGGAGGCTGAGTTCCTCCCAGTAGAAGAGGGTGATCAGGGCGCGGTCGTTGGGTTTGAGCTTGGCGAGGGCGGCCTGGATGAGGGGGTCGGCGATCTCGATCTTCTGCTCTTCGGCGACCGCCATCGCCTCGTTCAGCTCGACGTTCCTGGCCTTGTGCTTGGTCTTGCGTCCGTACTGGATGCTGCGGTTGACGGCGATGCGGAAGAGCCAGGTGCTGAAGCGGGAGCGGCGGTCGAAGCGGTGGAGGTGCCGGACGACGAGGGTGAAGATCTCCTGGGCGGCGTCGGCGGCGTCCTCACGGTCGAGGAGGACGCCCTTGGCGATGGCGTAGACGCGCTCGTAGTACTTGCCGTAGAGGGTGCCGAAGGCGGTTTCGTCGCCCGCCAGATATCGCTCGACGAGGGCGAGGTCGTCGTCGTAGTGCATGCGATGAGGTTCGGCGACCGCAACGGTCATCGAGTTATCGGACGCTTCGCGGGGGGGTGGCGTCACCGAGGACATGGGTCGGAGGTTGCCTGGAGAGGATACCGAGGCGCGGGGAAGACGCGCCTCGCGCGGCCCGGGGTTCGAGCACGAAGACGATGTCGCGGCCGACGATCACGGGGCGTGACGGAAACGCGCCGGAACCGTGACGAAAACTCTGAACCTGAGGTCGGCCCGGGTCCGGTCCAAAACGCCGGAAGATCATCGAAGGATCATTCGGCCCCGCGCGCGACTTTCGGTGCGCTCCTCCGGTCTCGGAAGGCGATATCGGGCGCGCCATGTCCCGGTTGGCGCGGTCGGGGGGTAAGGGTCAACCGGGGACCGGGGTGCGACCGGCCGGACGCCAAGTTGCGCCGGGTTACCCACACCGAAGCCGACTCCCGGTGCCTTGGGCGACGCGAACGGCCGCAACCGGAGAGCGGGCGCGTTCGAGTCACCGATCCATCGGTCGTCCGACCCAACACCCATGGCGGAGGGGGCGCCGGGGCCGTTCGGGTTCCCGGCGCTCCCTCCGCCTTGCGGGGTGAGGGGGGGGTGCAACGGGTTGTGGGGGGTCGTCTGCGGCGAGGGCCGAGTCGGGAGGTTTCAATCCCCTTGCGGGGTGAGGGGGGGTTGCAACCCGTCGCGCAGGGAGAAATGCGCGAACCGGAAGAGATGGTTTCAATCCCCTTGCGGGGTGAGGGGGGGTTGCAACTTGCGGTACGTAGGCGGTCATTGGTACCGCCTCTACTACGTTTCAATCCCCTTGCGGGGTGAGGGGGGGTTGCAACCCGGGCCGTGCGCTCGACCGTCGCCTTCGATGCCAGCGCGAACTCGTTTCAATCCCCTTGCGGGGTGAGGGGGGGTTGCAACTAGGCAAGTAGTCGGGTAGTAATCACAGCGAGAAACTGTATTGGGTTTCAATCCCCTTGCGGGGTGAGGGGGGGTTGCAACGCGAGCTGGCCGCCAGGATCAACCGGGCGCCGCGCTGTTTCAATCCCCTTGCGGGGTGAGGGGGGGTTGCAACCTGAGGAGCTACGGCGAGTGGCGCCGGTTCCAACAGGAGGTTTCAATCCCCTTGCGGGGTGAGGGGGGGTTGCAACTGGCTCCTTTTCGGAAAGGACTCCTCGAACCGCGCCGACTTCGAGTTTCAATCCCCTTGCGGGGTGAGGGGGGGTTGCAACCCGAGATCCCGGGCTTCTGCGGCATCAGCCGAGAAGTGTTTCAATCCCCTTGCGGGGTGAGGGGGGGTTGCAACCCGACACCTCGACCACCACCGTCGCGACGGTCTGGGGTTTCAATCCCCTTGCGGGGTGAGGGGGGGTTGCAACCCTGCCCTTCGAAGACCATCATAGCACGAAAACCCTCGTTTGGCAAGGGTTTGGGATCGCGTTTTCGAGGCTCGAGTTTGTCCACCTGTCCGTAGAAACAGCGATGGCACACCCCCCGGGGCCTTTTTGGCGGGACGACCCGTTCGAACCCGCGACCGGGGCGCTATCCCCTAAAAACGGCGTCGATTAGCCGGGTTACCGGGGGGGGTCGCCAGATTCGACGTGCCGTTTAAGGCCACCGGTAGCCGTCTAGGTCGCCGCTTTTCGGGGGGGTCGCCACAGAATATTCTCAAAACGACCGATTTTCGGTTGTCAAGGGGCGGATCGGGTGCATTCTAGCGCGTTTTCTCGCAAACCGCCAGTAGACGGGCGTCGGGGTGCGTCGGGTATCCAAAGAGAGGGCCGACGAGGCGGAACTGACGGAATCGCGCGCAACTGTGGAACGAACGGACGGTGGGCTTTCTGGGGAGCCGGAGACGAGGAGGGGAACGGAAGGGCCCGGGACGCGGGGACCGACCGGCGGCGTGGGACCGGTTGGTCCGACGCTATGGGTCGGGACGTAGACTGTCGCCATGGCCCTTTCCCGACGCGAACGCGTTCTCAGCCTTCTGGACCCGATCGGCGAACAAGCGGAGACGCCGGCGGCATTCTTCCTTCACTTTCCACCGGACTGCCACGCCGGGGCGGCGGCGGTGGCGAAGCACCGGGAGTTCTTCGAGTTCACGGGAATGGATTTGGTCAAGGTGCAGTTGGAGTTGCCGTTCCCCCGCTTCGACCCGCGCTCGCCAGACGACTGGCGGCGCGCGCCGCGCTTCGGGGAGGAGGTCTTCGGGCCGCAGGTGGAGGTCGTGCGGGCGTTGGTCGAGGCGCTGGGGAAGGAGGCGCTCGTGGTGGTGACGCTGTACTCGCCCTTCATGTGCGCGGGCAACCTGGGGGGACGAGACGTTCTGCGTCGTCACCTGGACGAGGAGCCGACTTCGGCGCGGGCGGGCATCGAGATCGCGGCGGAGTGCCTGATGGGTTTCGTGGACGCCTGCGTGGCGGCGGGGGCGGACGGCTTCTACGCCTCGACCCAGGGGGCGGAGGAGGGTCGGTTCGCCTCGCCGGAGACGTTCGAGGCCCACGTCAAGCCGTTCGATCTGGCGGTGATGGGGTCGTTCGCGGCGCGGTGCCCCTTCAGCATCCTGCACGTGTGCGACTACCATCGTTCGGAGTACGGGGAGTACCGAGACTTGGGGTTCTTTGAGGGCTATCCGGGGCAGATGGTGAGCGCCGCGCTGGACATGGGAGGCCGTCGCTGGACGCCGCAGGAGGTATCCGACGCGATGGGGGGGCGGCCGTTTTTCGGAGGCCTGGACCGGCTGGGCGCGCTCTCCCGGGGGACGGAGGCGGAGGCGCGGGCGGCGGCGCGGGCAGGGCTGGCGAACCGGTCGCGTCGATTCATGCTGGGAGCGGAGTGCACGGTCCCGGGGGACACGCCGTGGACGAACCTGCGGGCGGCGATCGACGAGGCGCACGCCAACTAGCGGAAGGCGGGAGGGGCTTCCTCGCCGCAAATCGGTCGCGATCCACCGGTTTTTCGGGCGTTGCTCGGCACCTGTTCGATTCCGATCGGTCATTATTGTGGTTAGAGTCCTTTAGGCTCGAACCATGGTCACGATCGTCGATTACGGAATGGGCAATCTGGGCTCGATCCGCAACATGCTGTTGCGGATCGGGGCGGAGTCCACGATCACGTCCGATCCGGCGGACGTGCGATCGGCGGAGAAGCTGATCCTGCCGGGGGTGGGGGCGTTCGACCGGGCGATGCAGAACCTCGAGGAGCGGGGTTTGGTCGGTCCGCTGAACGAGCGGGTGTTGCGGGACGGGGTTCCGATCTTGGGCATCTGCCTCGGCATGCAGCTGTTCTGCCGAGGGAGCGAGGAGGGCGTTCGGCCGGGGCTCGGGTGGATCGAGGCCGATTCGGTGCGGTTCGCCAACGACGGTCCGACGCCGCTGAAGTTGCCGCACATGGGGTGGAACACGGTTTCGGTGCGGGGGGAACCGCCGATCTTCCGAGACCGTTTTGACGACACGCGCTTTTACTTCGTGCACACGTACCATGTGCGTTGCGCGGACGATAGGAACGTGTACGCGACCACGACCTACGGCACGGAGTTCCACTCGTCGGTCGGCCGCGACAACATCGTCGGGACCCAGTTTCATCCGGAGAAGAGCCACCGGTTTGGGCTGAAGCTGCTGCGCAATTTCGTCGAGAACTACTAGATGATCCCGACCCGCGTCATTCCGTGCCTCCTGCTCAAGGGCCTTGGCCTCGTCAAGACGGTCAAGTTCAAGGAGCCGAAGTACGTGGGCGACCCTCGCAACGCGGTGAAGCTGTTCAACGACCTCGAGGTGGACGAGTTGGTGTTGCTCGACATCGAGGCGACGAAGCAGGGGGCGCGGCCGCGTTTCGACCTGATCCAAGAGATCGTTTCGGAGGCGTTCATGCCGCTGGGTTACGGCGGCGGGGTGAACAACCTGGAAGACGCGCGGCGGCTCCTGCAGCTCGGGGTCGAGAAGGTGGTGGTCTGCTCGCACGCGCACCAGGACCCGGATTTTCTTTCGCGGGCGGCGGACGACTTCGGGAGCCAGAGCGTCGTCGCGTGTCTCGACGTGAAGCGGAACCTGTTCGGCAAGTACGAGGTCTTCACCCACGGGGGAACGAAGGGCACGAAGCGCGATCCGGTATCCTTCGCCAAAGAACTTCAGGCGAAGGGGGCGGGCGAGATCATCGTCAACTCGATCGACCGCGACGGAACGATGGGCGGTTACGACCTGCAGCTGGTGCGTTCGGTGAGCGACGCGGTTTCGGTGCCGGTGGTGGCCTGCGGCGGCGCGGGAAGCGTGGAGGATCTGGGTCGGGCGGTGAAGGAGGGGGGCGCTTCGGCGGTGGCGGCGGGGAGCCTCTTCGTGTTTCACGGCAAGCATCGCGCCGTTCTCATTAGTTTTCCGCCGTTGGCCGAACGACGCCGCGTTTTCGGCGAATAGTGACGCAAGCAATGATCAAGGAACCGAGCCTTCACGAGACGCACGCCTCGCCCGACCATTTTCGGGCGCAGAACCATTGGCCGCTGCCACGGACCAGTCCGTTCTATAATGACCGTCCTTACCAGATGTGCTCGCAGTGCGTGATGGACACGAGCGATCCGGGCATTCGGTTCGACGATAAGGGCGTCTGCAACCACTGCCACCAACAGAAGAAGATTCTGGCGATGAGGATCAAGGCCGGGGCGGAGGCGGAGCGCGCGCTGTCTTCGCTGGTCGATCGCGTGAAGGCCAGTGCGAAGGGTAGGGATTACGACTGCATCATCGGCGTCAGCGGAGGGGTCGATTCGAGCTATACGGCGTATGCGGTCAAGGAGAAACTGGGGCTCAATCCCCTCGCCGTTCACTTGGACAACGGTTGGAACACCGTGGAAGCGGTGCACAACATCCGGAACATGCTGGACCTCCTCAAGATCGACCTGCACACGGAAGTGCTCGATTGGGAGGAGTTCCGCGATCTTCAGCTGTCGTTCCTGAAGGCCTCCACCCCGGACGCGGAGATTCCATCGGACCACGCGATTCTGGCGCTGATGGTGAAGATGGCCAAGAAGTTCGGACTGAAGTACATCCTGACGGGGGTCAACGCGCAGAGCGAGGGGATGGTGCCGCTTCTTTGGTCTCAGGGACACAAGGACTGGAAGTACATCAAGAGCGTCCAGCGCATCTTCGGCTCGGTCCCGCTCAAGACCTTTCCCCACTACTCGTTTTGGGACGACGTCTATACGACGCGCCTGAACAAGATCTATCGCCAGCCGCTTCTCGATTGGCTGGACTACGACAAGGAAGCGGCCAAGCGCTTCATGATCGAGCACTACGGTTGGAGAGAGTACGGCCAGAAGCACGGCGAGTCGATTTACACCCGCTTCTTTCAGCAGTACATCCTGATCGAAAAGTTCGGGTTCGACAAGCGTCGGGGGCATCTGTCCGCCCTGATCGTCAGCGGCCAACTCAGCCGGGAGGACGCTCTTGCCGAGTTGGAGCACGACTTCTACCCGAAGGAGAAGAAGGAGCAGGATCGGCTGTTCACGATCAAGAAACTCGGGATCACGGAGGAAGAGTTCGACGAGATCATGAGGCGTCCGCCCAAGTCGATTCACGACTACCCCTCGTACGAGACGACTTGGTGGTACCGGATGATTCGGTCGCAGTCCAAGACGCGGAGGCCGCAAGCTTAGGCTCGGTCGCCTCGCGATCGCTCTTGGACGATGCGCCGCTTTCTGCCTAAGTCGCAGTTCGCTCGGCACGTGCTGACCCTGGTGACGGGGACGGGCGTGGCGCAGCTGTTGCCGATTCTCGCGTCGCCGATTCTCTCTCGGCAGTACTCGCGGGAAGATTTCAACGTTCTGGGGCTGTTCATGGCCATCTCGATGGTGCTGTCGCCGCTCGCGACGGGCAAGTACGAATTGGCGATTCTGTTGCCCGAGGACGACGCGGACGGGGCGAGTTTGGTGGGGGTGGTTCTGGCGATCACGCTCACGGTGTGCGTGCTGGCGTTCGCGGTGCTGGTGCCTTTGGCGGGGCCGATCTCGCGGATGTTGGGGAACCCTCGACTCGCGCACGTCCTCTGGCTGGTGCCGTTCTCGCTGTTCGGTCTCGGGACGTTTCAGGCCTTCAACTACTGGTTCAACCGGAGCAAGAAGTACGGGCGTCTCGCTCGCGCTCGGATGTCGCGTTCCGGGGTATCGGTGGCGGGGATGCTGGGGTTCGGGGCGGCGAAGGTCGATACCGGTCTCGCCCTCGGCACGGCGGTCGGGAACATCGCGGCGGGTTGCGTGATGGCGTGGCAGGCGGCGGCCGAGGACGGCGGGATGCGCAAGTACGTCACGGTCGCTCGGCTGAAGGCGCTCGCCAAACGGTACGCGCGCTTTCCGGCTTTCTCGGTGCCCGCGGACACGGTCAACAATCTGAGTTCGCAGATGCCGGTTTTCTTGTTGACCGCCTTCTTCGGTCCGGCGATCGCGGGGTCTTACTCGTTTACGCAACGCATCTTGGCGAGCCCGAGTTCGATCGTATCGCAAGCGTTTTCGGACGTGTACAAGCAGCGGGCAAGCGAGGAGATTCGGGCGCACGGCCACTGCCGCACGGCTTTCAAGTCGACGTTTCGCCGTCTGACGCTTATCTCGCTGACGCCTTTTTTGATCGTCGGTTTGTTCGGCGCTCCGTTGTTCGCTTTCGTTTTCGGATCGACTTGGCGCGAAGCGGGGCTCATGGCGCAGGTGCTAACGCCTTACGTGTTCCTAGCCTTCACCGTCAGCCCCTTGGCGAGCACGCTGTACGTGGCGGAGAAGCAGCACTGGGACCTGATGTGGCAGGTGGGGCTTCTATTGGTCAACCTGACGACGCTGAACTTGGGGCGGACGATCGGGAAGCCGCTCGAATCGGTGGCGCTGTTCATGGCCGGTTATTCGCTGATGTACCTTGTGTACTTCGGGCTGTCGATGAGGGCGGCCGGTTTCCGCTCACCCCTCGAGTTGTTCCGAGGCGGCGGTTCGTCGCCGGATTGAGGGCTCGGATCGGGCGCATCGTCGCTTCGGTCCCCCAGGGCGTTCGCCGGGCACGGCTCCCTCGGTTTTGGCCTTCCCGCCGGGGGGTGGGAGAGGCGGTTGGTCGGATGCGGTACCCTTCGGCGGGCCGATGTCCAGATTGCTCGTGCGGTGGGTGCTGTTTACGGTCGCGATCGTGATCGCGAGCGCGATCACGCAACTGCTGAACCTGGGTTTCGAGGCGCGCGTGCGCAACCTGCCGGACTTCCTGACGCTGATGATCGGGGCGGCGGTGCTGGCGTTCCTGAACGCGACGATCGGGTCGTTGCTGAAGCTTCTGACGGTGCCTCTGAACTGCCTGACGTTCGGATTGTTCTCGCTGATCATCAACGCGGTGGTGCTCTTGGTGGCGGCACAGGTGTGGCGGCAATTGGATCTCGGCATCCGGGTGGACGGGTTTCCGGCGGCGCTCGTGGGGAGCCTGCTGATCACGGTCGTCAACGGCCTGTTCCGCTCGATCGTGCCCGCCGCGCGCGACGACGATGATTAACCGGCACCGGCTACGGCGCTTGCTGGCCCCGGCGGCCGGCTTCCGAAACGCTCTCGCCACGGCGGTGGTGGGCTTCTTGCTGTTCGTCGTGGGGACGGCGCTGAGCTTTCGGATCGTGATCCTGCCGTTGCTGGACGCGATCTCACGGATGGCGGACGGTCCGCTTCAGTGGGTGGTGCCGGCGGACGGGGTGGACGTGGCGCGGCACTTCTTGGGCGGTGGGCTGCTGTTGCTCGGCGCGTACCTGTTCTACCTTGGGATTCGCGCGAGCATCCTGCACGTGGTCAAGACGATCAACCCGGACGTGGGCTCCAAGATGGCGGACCTCTACTTCCGGCGGCAGCAGCTGGCCCACGGGCCGCGGGTGGTGGCGCTCGGCGGGGGCACGGGACTGAGCACGCTGTTGCGCGGTCTGAAGCACCACACCTCGAACATCACGGCGATCGTGACGGTGACGGACGACGGCGGTTCGAGCGGCAAGTTGGTGCAGGAAAAGGGGATGATCCCGCCGGGCGACATCCGGAACTGCCTGGTGGCCCTCTCCGACGCGGAGACGTCGATGACGACGCTCTTCCAGCACCGCTTCACGGCGGAGAGCGGTTCGTTGAGCGGGCACTCGCTGGGAAACCTGTTTCTGGCGGGACTGGTCGACCAGGCGGCGGGCGATTTCGAGAAGGCGATTCACATTGCCTCGGAGGTCTTGGCGATCCGTGGGCGGGTGGTGCCGTCGACCCTTTCGCACGTCGGGTTGTGCGCGATCTTCGACGACGGTTCGCAGGTGTGCGGGGAGACCAAGATCGTGGAGTCCCGCAAGTCCATTCGGCGGGTGTATCTCGAACCGCCCGACTGTGCGCCGCATCCGGAGGCTCTGGAAGCGATCAAGAACGCCGACCTGATCTGTATCGGCCCGGGAAGCGTGTACACGAGCGTGATCCCGAACCTGCTCGTGCCGGGGATCGCCGAGGCGCTACGGGACTCGGACGCGGTGAAGGTGTACGTGTGCAACGTGATGACGCAAAGGGGGGAAAGCGACGACTTCTCGGCGAGCGAGCACGTGCGAACGATCCAGTTGAACGTCGAGCACCGAATCTTCGATTGCGTCCTCGTGAACATCGCGGCGCCGAACCCGGACATGGAACAGAAGTACGCGTCGAGCGGCCAGGTTATGGTGGACCCGGACATCGACCGGATTCGGGCGATGGGGTTCAAGGTGGTGACGGGCGACCTGATCAGCGAATCGGACACGGTTCGGCACGACCCGATGAAGGCGGGCGCGTTGGCGCTGGGGTTGCTGAACCGATGACGGGTCGGATCGTGATCCTGAGCGGTCCGAGCGGGGTCGGGAAGGACACGGTGCTCGCGGCCTGGACCGCTCGTAACCCACGGGTCCGGCGGGTGGTGGCGACGACGACGCGAGCGCCGCGCCCCGGCGAAACCGACGGAGTGGACTACACCTTCGTATCGCGCGAACGGTTCATGGCGCTCGCCGAGTCGGGGGCTTTTCTCGAGTGGAAGGAGGTCCATGGCAACCTCTACGCAACGCCGCTCGAATCGCTGGAACGCATGCTCTCGGAAGGGTTGGTCGCCATCCTGAAGATCGACGTTCAGGGGGCGCTGACGGCGATGGAAAAGCGCCCGGACGCGGTCTCGATCTTCCTGATGCCACCCTCGATGGCGGAGTTGGAACGGCGGATCCGGGCGCGAGGTTCGGACAACGCGGAGGCGATCCAGGTTCGGCTTCAGAACGCGCGCGACGAGATCGAGGTGGGGAAGCGCTACCGGCACCGGGTCGTGAACGACGATGTGGAACGGTGCGTGGACCGCCTGGAGGCGATTCTAGAATGAACGTGGTCCTCGGAGTGAGCGGAAGCATCGCGGCGTACCGGGCGGCGGACTTGGCGAGAGAATTGATGCGGCAAGGCTGCACGGTGCGGGTTTGCCTCACCGACGCGGCGCAGCGCTTCGTAACGCCCGTGCTCTTTGAGTCCTTGACAGGCCAGCCGTGCTTGCAGGACGCGTTCGACGAACCGGAGCGGGGGCGGATGGCGCACATCGAATGGGCCAAGGAGGCGGACGCCATCGTGGTCGCGCCGGCGACCGCGAACACCTTGGCGAAGCTGGCCCACGGCCTTGGGGAAGACATGCTGACGACGTTGGCGATCGCCTCCCGGGCACCGCTCGTGGTCGCGCCCGCGATGAACCCCAAGATGTACGCGGACGAGTCGACCCAGGCGGCGCTGACGGTGTTGCGCGGAAGGGCGGCGCTGGTCGTCGAGCCGGCCTCGGGCGAGGTGGCTTGCGGGGACACGGGGCAAGGGAAGCTGGCGCCGATCGAGGAGATCGTGTCGGCGACGATGACCGTCCTGCGACGGTCGCGGGCGCTGGCGGGCACGCGGGTGTTGATCACGTCCGGGCCGACGCACGAACCCTTGGACGACGTTCGGTTCGTGGGGAACCGCTCCAGCGGCAGAATGGGGGCGGCCCTGGCGCGGGCGGCGCTGCTCATGGGGGCCGACGTGACGGTGGTGAGTGGGCCGGCGTCGGTCGCGTACCCCCTCGAGGCGCGCGTGGTACGGGTGCGGACGGCGGTCGAGATGCTGGCGGCGTGCCTCCCGTTGCTCGCCGGTGCGGACTACGTGGTCGGCGCGGCGGCGGTCGCGGATTATCGGCCGGAGTCCCCCGTTTCGGGCAAGATTCGGCGGTCGGGGGAGACCCTTGACCTACGCATGGTTCGAAACCCGGACGTGCTCGCCTCGCTTTCCAGAGCCGCGACCTTACCAAGGCCCGTGTTCGTTGGGTTCGCCGCCGAACCGGACGAAGGCCTCGAACACGCGCGGCGAAAACTCGCGGAAAAGGGGCTCGACGCCATCGCGGTCAACGATGTGAGCGGTTTGGGCGTGGGGTTCGAGGCGCCCGACAACGCATTGACGCTCCTGGCCCCGGGGGTGCTGGAGGCAAGCGGCCGGCAGACCAAGCTTGGGTGCGCGCTGTGGCTGTGGGAGCGGGTCGCAGGGCTGCGGGGAAGGTAGGAGAACTCGGTCCGATCGTGTAACCCTTGGACGCCGGATCGGACTTCGTGCGGGCTGCGGTTACCCACGACCGGCCGTCGGTCTGGCTCGTCGGCAGGGGGGTAACCTCCCTCGATGCACGAGACCCAACTGATCAGCATGATCGCGGCGGGCTTGGGCTTGGCGTTTGCGTTAGGATTGCTCGCGGCCCGGCTCAAACTGCCGTTGCTGGTCGGCTACCTTGCGGCGGGCCTCGCGATCGGGCCTTTCACGCCCGGGTTCGTCGCGGACAAGAGTCTTGCGAGCCAGCTTTCGGAAATCGGGGTGAGCCTGCTCATGTTCGGGGTCGGGTTGCACTTTTCGATCCGCGACCTGCTCTCGGTTCGGGCGATCGCGATACCGGGCGCGTTGGTGCAGATCGCGGTGGCGACCCTGCTTGGTGCCTTCCTTTCCCATCTCTGGGGTTGGGGCTTGGCGGCAGGTCTCGTATTCGGGCTGTGCCTCTCGGTCGCGAGCACGGTCGTTCTCCTGCGTGCGTTGAGCGAGCGTGGCGAACTCGATTCGGTGAACGGCAGGATCGCCGTGGGCTGGCTGATCGTGGAAGACCTGGTCACCGTGGCCGCCCTCGTGGCGCTCCCGGTGTTCGCACTACCCCAGGACGGCGGCCATTCGCCCGGGGCAGGGGAAGCCGCTATGACGTTGTTGGCGACGTTCGCCAAGGTGGCCGTCTTCGCGGCCCTCATGCTCGTGGTGGGCAAGAAGCTTATCCCCAAGGTCTTGGGCCGAGTGGCAAGGAGTCGATCCAAGGAGCTGTTCACGATCGGCGTGTTGGCGACGGCGCTTGGAATCGCCTTCGGCTCTTCGGCCCTGTTCGGCGTCTCGCCGGCGCTCGGCGCTTTCTTCGCAGGCGTGGTTCTAAGCGAGTCGGACCTGGCCTATCACGCAGGCGCCGAAACGCGGCCGGTCCAAGACGCTTTCACGGTGCTGTTTTTCGTCGCGATCGGGATGCTGTTCAACCCGGCCGTGCTGACGACGCACCCGTTGCACCTGGTTGCGGCGCTTGGGGTCGTGCTCGTTGGAAAGTCCGTCGCGGCTTTTCTGATCGTGGTTCTGTTCAAGCAAACGGCGGCCACGGCGCTGACGATTTCGGCCAGCCTTGCTCAGATCGGCGAGTTCTCTTTCGTTCTCGTGGCCCTAGGAATCCACCTTGGGATTCTGCCAACGGAGGCCCTCAGCATCGTTGTGGCGACGGCGATCGCTTCGATCACGCTCAACCCAGCCGCCTTTCGGTGCATTGGGCCGATCGAACGCCTTCTGTCGGCCAAGCGCCTGACGGCCCGGCTGATCGCGCCTCGGGGCGGATCGGCCGCAGAACCCGTTTGGGCCGACTCGCCCATGTCGAACCACGTGATCGTCGTCGGCTATGGCGGAGTCGGCAGAACGGTGACGAAAGCTCTCGTCGGCGAGCTCATTCCCTTCGTCGTCGTGGATGCGGATTCCGAGGCATGCCATGCGGCACGTCGGGAGGGCCATCGCACCGTTTTCGGCGATGCGACGAGGCCCGAGATTCTGCGGCACGCCGACGTGATGACCGCGCGGCAACTGGTGCTCGCCGTACCCGCAAGCGCGGCTACGTCGAGCGTCGTCGCGAGTGCGCGCGAGACCAATCCGGGGCTCGTGGTGAGCGTTCGAACGCACGACCTGGCGGAAGCGGTCGCGGCTCATAGCGTCGGCGCCGAGCGTGTGGTGTCGGCCGAACTCGAACTTGCCCTTCAACTGGCGCACTTCGCTCTCGAGTCCCACGGTCGACCGCCCGGGCGCCTCGAGGGCACGATCGAAGATCTGCGCGCATCCGAGATGAACGAGATCGCCCGGCTTTCGGAGGAGCGACGAGGTCCTCGCGAAGGTCTGCCAATTTAGGCGACGATGGGTCGGTGGCGAAGCCGTTCCCGGACTAATGGGAGCGGAGAAGCGACGGCCCCGACCGGGTGGTCGGGGCCGTCTGGGTCAGGGATCGCGCCGGGGCAACGATCAGTTCTTGTCGGTCGGTTCGTCGTCCACGGTGATGGTCTTCTTCGGCTTGGGAGCCACGGTCGGACCGGGAGCCGGGGCGGCGATCGCGGCGGCCGCGTTCGCCGCGGTGGCCGCGGTCATCGCCGATCCCATCGAGCCACGCTTGGACCACCAGAACGAGAAGGTCAGGGCGGCGGCGGCGACGAGGGCGATGATGATCAGCGTGTTCTGAGCAAGCGGAAGGATGACCACCGGCGCCAGCAACAGCGCCACCAGGTTCATGACCTTGATGAGCGGGTTGAGGGCGGGCCCGGCGGTGTCCTTGAACGGATCGCCGACGGTGTCGCAGACGACGCCGGCCTTGTGGGCTTCCGTCCCCTTGCCACCGTGGAGACCGTCTTCGATGAGCTTCTTGGCGTTGTCCCACATGCCGCCCGAGTTGGCGAGGAGGACGGCCATGAGCTGACCGCTGACGATCGCGCCGGCGAGGAACCCACCGAGCGCCTGGGCGCCAGTGAGGTTGTAGAGGTTGCCGCCGATCTCGGTGGGCGGCTTGCCGATGGCGAAGCCGAAGCCGACGAGGGCGGGGAGGGCGATCGCGAGGACGCCGGGGCCGAGGAGTTCCTTCTGCGCCGCCGCCGTCACGATGGCCACACAGCGACCGTAGTTCGGTTTGCTGGTGCCCGCCATGATTCCCGGATCGTTGCGGAACTGGCTGCGCACTTCGTAGATGAGTTCGAAGGCGGCGCGACCGACCGCGTTGATCGAGAAGGCGGAGAACAGGTAGGGGGCCGCGCCACCGATCAGAAGGCCGAGGAAGATCTCGGGCACCTCGATCGGCATGCCGACGGTGACGAGCCGGGCGGCTTCGACGTACGAGTGGAACAGCGCGACGGCGGCGACGACGGCGGTCGCGATGGCGAAGCCCTTCGTCAGCGCTTTCGTCGTGTTGCCGGCGGCGTCGAGGCGCTGGACGCCCTTCATGCCGTATTCGTTGTCGTGGCCTTCGCCAGACATCTCGTAGACGCCTTGGGCGTTGTCCGAGATCGGGCCGAAGGTGTCCATCGCGAGGATGTAGCCGGTGGTGGTCAGGAGGCCGAGCCCGACGAGGGCGACCCCGTAGAAGCTCAGCAGGTATCCGCCGTAGAGGGCGGGAGCAAAGATGGCCAGGGGCACGAGCAGGGCGATGACGATCGCGAAGACCGAGATCACGCTGGATTCGAGGCCGTAGGCGAAGCCCTGGATGATCATGGGGGCGGGGCCGGCGGTGGCGACGGCGGCGACCTCCTGAACGGGCTTCTTATGGGTCGAGACGTAGTAGTCGGTGAGCGATTCGATGGCGAAGGCCATGAGCACGCCGAAAGCGATGGCGATGAAGAACAGGTACCACGGCACCACGTTGTGGGTCGCGACGGCGAGTTTGATCTCGGCCGGGCGCGGCAGGGGCTTCGCCGGGTCCTTCTGGGAGGCCTCTTCCGCCTTCTTGTAGTCGGCGGGGCTCATCGGATAGTAGGAGAGCGGCATCATCGGGATGACGCGGTGCGGCTCCTTGAGGTCCGGTTCGGCGACGGCGACGAGGTCGCCGTCGTGGTTCGCGTAGAGCGCGACGGGGACCTTGGCAAGTTCCTTGACCTCGATGCCGGTGGCCTGCTTGATGAGCTTGTCCTTGGCGGCCACGCTGACGGGACCGTACCAGCGGGTCTCGGGCTTCTGGCCCGCAGGAGGGGTCTGGCCCGCGGCGGGTTTGGGGCTGATCTCGAGGCGAAACACGAACAGGTCCTTGCCCGTCCCTCCGAAGGCGTCCTTGATGGAAACCTTGTCGGCGGGGTTGAACTGCTCGGCGTTCGGGTTGTTGATCGCGTAGTCGAGGACACCACCGGTCTTGGTGAAGTCGAGGGGCTGATAGCCCTTCAAGGTCTCCGGGATCGGCAGCTTGTCAAGTTCGGTGAAGAGCGCGGTCGAGACCACCTGCTGGCGAATCTGCTCGTCGGGGAAGAGGGTTTTGACGCGAGAGTCGTCGCTGACGTCCTTGAGGGCGACCTCCCAATCCTTGAGCTTCTTGTCCTTGGCGATCTGGTCGCGGACGCTCTGGACCTGCTTGATCTCCTCCGCCCGATACTCGTCGGTGGACTTGAGCTGGGTCGTCTTGATGGGATCGCCTTTGCCGCCCATCATGAACCAGGCGATGCCGGCGGTCCCGATCAGGGCGACGATCGCGGAGAAGGCGAAGCCTTTGCGGATGGGCTTGAGGGCGTCCACGTTGACGTCGTCGGTGCCGCGCACGGAGAGGATGCCAAGGATGGAGGCCACGATGCCGACGCCGCGGGCCATCAGCGCGAAGAGGATGAGCTTCATCCAGGTCGCGGTGTCGAAGATCGAGGCGGTGGCGGCGCCGAGCACGATCGCGGCGACGAGGGTGACCTCGTAGGACTCGAAGATGTCGGCGGCCATGCCGGCGCAGTCGCCGACGTTGTCGCCAACGTTGTCGGCGATGGTGGCGGGGTTCCGGGGGTCGTCCTCGGGGATTCCGGCCTCGACCTTGCCGACCAGGTCGGCTCCGACGTCGGCGGCCTTCGTGAAGATGCCGCCGCCGACGCGCATGAAGAGCGCGGCGAGCGAGCCACCAAAGCCGAAGCCGACGAGGAGCTTCATGGCCTCGCCTCGGGCGCCGAGGAAGATGATGGTCGCGCCGATCAGGCCCATGCCGACGGTGATCATGCCGGCGACGCCGCCGCTTCGGAAGGCGACTTCGAGCGCCCTCTTGAAGCTGGTGAGGGAGGCGTGCGCCGTCCGCATGTTGCCGTTGACGGCCATGATCATGCCGACGTAGCCCGCGATGTAGGAGGCGGCGACGCCGCCCACGAAGGAGAGCGCCACGAAGAGGGCGGTCGTGCTTCCGTACTGCGGGTTGTACATCGCCCACAGGCCGACGGCGAGGACCAGGACGAAGGGGATCATCGTCCGGACTTGGCGTCGCAGGTAGGCGAGCGCGCCTTCCTTGATCGCTTGGCCGACCTCCTGCATCTTCGCGGAACCTGGCGATTGGGCCAAGACCGACTTGATGAGGAACACGCCCGCGAGGAGGGCGACCAAGCCGAACCCGAGGGATACCCAAAGGTAGATCAGGTCGGACGAGGTGAACTCGAGGGCGACGTTTTCGCCGCCGGACGCGAGTGCGACCCCGGGAAAGAGGGTCGCGAAGAGGGTCAGTAACAGACCGAACGCCTTACCGAAAGGCGCCCGGGTCGTTCTGCGGAAGGCGTTCCGAAGCAACATCATGTTGAGTCTCACTCTCATACGGGCTTCCTTGCGCGTGGTGATACGAGCCATGACAACCCAGATCGCGTCAAAACGCGACGCCAAAGGATACCTGCTTCGTCGGAGAAGACCTTCGCGAGAACGACGCTGAGTCGCGGAGGGTTGGTTCGAGCCTGGGTCGAGGCGACTGGGCATTACGCGCCGAAGACGAGCAGAGCATATCGGTCGGCGTTGGGGGAAGGTGGGTCTTCTTGCCCGCGGCTCGGGCTTTGGTCGCATCGTCGAAGGAACCGGGCGGCGGTTCGCGAAACAGGGTGCGGCATGATTCGCGTCGGCATTCTCGGAAACGGAGGCATGGGCCAGGTCCACGCCCGACAGTACGCCAAGATGGCGAACGTCCAGCTCTACGTCCACGATCGCCAAACGGACCGGGCGGCGCGGTTGGCCGAGGAGTACGGGGCGATCAACACGACGGGATCGGACGACCTGATCTCGAAGTGCGACGTGGTGGACGTGTGCCTGCCGACGGACTTGCACGCGGCGTACGGGCAGAAGGTTCTTTCGGCGGGTCGAGCGCTGATCATGGAGAAGCCGCTGGCGCGGACGCTCGAGGAGTCGGTCGGGCTTCTGGAGGCGGCGACGAAGGCGAATGTCCCGTTCGGGGCGGCGCAGGTGGTGCGGTATTTCCCGGAGTTCGCGGCGGGGCATCGTCACGTGAAGGGCGGAGGCGTGGGGACGCCGGCGGCGGCGCGCACTCGTCGAGGCGGGCCGCCCCCGATCAAGGGCGCGGACAACTGGTTCATGGACCACGCTCGCTCAGGGGGCGTGTTGTTGGACTTGGCGATCCACGACTTCGACTGGCTACGCTGGACCTTGGGCGAGGTGACGCACCTGTACGCTCGGTCCTTGCGGGCGAAGGACCTTTCGGGTGGGCCGGACTACGCGCTCACGACGCTTTCGTTCGAGGGCGGGGCGGTGGCGCACGTCGAGGCGACGTGGATGGATCCGAGCGGGTTTCGGACGACGTACGAGGTGTGCGGGTCGGAGGGAATGATCGAGTACGACAGCCGGGCGCACCCCTCGTTACGAACGCACTTGGCGGGAGGGTCGTCGGCGGAGAGCCCGCTCTTCGAGACGGACGACCCGTACTACCTGGAACTGAGCGCCTTCGTGGACGCCGTGCAAGGGGGTTCTCCGGTTCCCGTGCCGGCGTACGAGGGCGCGATGGCGGTTTCAATCGCTTTGGCGGCGCAGGAGAGTGCGGCGACGGATCGGGCGGTTCGGCCGGCTCGAATCTAGCGTGGGCTTGGACCCACTCGGGGTTAAGCGTGTAACGGGTCACGGTCGATGAATGGAACCCTAGGGGTTGTCGCATGAAGAGGACTCGGCCTCGCTCGAGCGTGGCCTGGCTGGCGGTCGTGTCCGCGATGGTGGTGGCGATGGGGTGCGTTACTCCGCAATTCGCTCGCCGCGCGGAGCGCCACCCAGGCGGCGACTCGCAAACGGCGCGGCGCGTCGCGCCCAAGCGGGGCGTGAATCCCGCCTCGATGCAGAAGACCGATCCCTATTGGCAACGAGCCTTGCAGGAGGTCTACCGGTCGACGGAGGAACTGGTCGGACAGGATGCTCGCGAGAAGCGGCGCGGCCAGGCGTTGCCCAAGATCTCGCGGGGTAACCCCCGCGAAAAGATTCTGGCGCTGACGTTCGACGACGGGCCCCATCCGGTCTTGACCGAGCGGTTGCTCGCGATTCTCAAGCAGGCTGACGTCAAAGCCACTTTCTTCGTGGTGGGGAAGATGGTGAAGCAGCACCCGAGGCTCCTCGACGCCATCGACAAGGCGGGTATGGAGGTCGGCAACCATACGTACAGCCACGTCACGCTGACGAAGATTCCGGAACTCGACATCGAAACGGAGTACCGGGCGAACAACGACCTGGTCCGAGCGCTTATCGGCAAGGAGATGCGTTACTGCCGGCCGCCCGGCGGAGATTACGACGCCACCGTGGTACGGGCGGCGACCAAAGTGGGCCTCCTTACCGTGCTTTGGACGGACGACCCGGGCGACTATGCGAGCCCGGGAGACAACGCCATCGAGCGCAAGACGCTCGCCAGGCTGTCGAACGGCGGCATCGTCCTCCTCCATGACGGCATCCGACAGACGCTCGACGTTCTGCCACAGGTCCTGCGGTACGCCAAGGCTCGGGGGTTCCGATTTGTGACGATGAGCGATCTAGAGCGGTCGCTGACCGGCAAGGCGGGCCGCGGCGGAATCGCTAAGTGACGGGCTATGGCGGCTCGCATCGGCGAGGCGCGTTCGGTTGCTCGCGAAGCTGGACGCGAACGGCGAGGGCGATGGCGTGGGCAAGCCGGACGGGGACGGCGTTGCCGATCATGCGGCCGATGCCGACCAAGGTGGGGCGTCCGTCGCAGACGAAGCGCCACTCGTCGGGAAAGCTCTGAAGGCGGGCCATCTCAAGGGTGGAGAGGCCCCGGTCCTCGGTGGGGTGGATGTAGCGCCCCTTCGACGGGTTGTAGGCGCTGGTGCGGACGGCGACGGAGGGGCGGTCGGCGCGGAGGCGGCCGAAGGTGTCGGCCCCTTGGTGGCGACCGGTTCGCCAGCAGGCCGGACGCAGCGCGTCGGGCAGGACGCGAAAGTTCTCGCCGGGTCCGATCCAGCGCATTCGCGCGCGAACCTCGTCCGTCACCCCCATCCGGAGGTCGTCCTCTCGCCCGTGCGGCAGTGGTTCGGAGAGGGCCTCGCCAAGCGTGCGGTAGGGGCGGAAGGGGAGCGGATCGGAATGGTCGGCGAAGAAGCTCGCGTGGGACTCCGGGTCGGCGAAGTAGACGGGCTCGGGCAGGCCGACATCGTCCACGCCTTGCATACCGACGATGACGAAGCGTCGGCGCAACTGAGGGTCGCCGTAGTCGGCCGCGACAAGCATGCCTTCGGCGAGCCGGTAGCCAAGGGCGCGAAAGCGCGAGTGGAGATGGGCGCGGACGTCGTCGTGGCGCGTTTGCGTCAGTCCCTCGACGTTCTCGAAGACGAACGCGCGGGGCAACAGGCCGTCTATCAGCCGCGCGTAGTGTACGAAAAGGTCCCCGTTCGCGGGGTCCTGGGCGCCGAGCTTTCGTCCCAAGTTGGAGAACGATTGGCAGGGCGGGCCGCCGATCACCACGTCCACCTCGCCCCTGCGCCGGCCGATCGTCGTGAGGATCGCTTCCGGGCGGACGCGACGAACATCCCCCGGATTCGTCGGATCGTCCCCTTCGATGAGCCGCCACTGCGGACGGTTGGCGGCGAGGGTGCGGCGGCAATGGCGGTCGTGCTCGACGCATACGAGCGTTTCGAACCCAGCTTGTTCAAAGCCAAGGTCAAGCCCGCCGGCGCCGGAAAACAGGCTGACCACGGCCGCCCCAAAGGGAACGCGGGGGGCGCCGGCGACGCGCACCCGGCCCGAACGAACGGACGGACGGGCCGATCGCAGAAGCGGGGGCGCGGTCGCCATCGGAGTAAAGGACGGGCCGAGGGCCAAGACCGGTTCGCGGGTCGACGGCATTCCGGCCGGCAAACTTTTGCTGGAACTTTTCGCGACCAAAACGCAGTCGGGTAGGTGAGTCGTCATTTCGCAAGTTAACGTCGTGAGCTATCCCCAGGCCTCGAAACTGCGCGCGGACCGCGCGGGCGCCCTCGACATCGAGGACCGGCTCGTGCGCGAGGCCTCGCAGGGCTCGCGGGCATCGTTCGACCGGTTGCGCGGAATCCACGCCCCGGGGATGCGGATGTTCCTCTCGGGGCGGGTGCCGGAGGCGCAGTTGGACGACGTGTTGCAGGACGTCTGGATCGCGGCCTGGTCCGCCCTGCCACGGTTCCGGCACGGGAGCCGTTTCCGAACCTGGCTATACGCCATTTGCTTCAACAAGTATCGCGACTACTGTCGGTCGGCGCGTCGCGAGCCGATGATGGCGGAACTCGACGAGCGAATCGTCGCGACGGACGCCCAGGAACACGCGGGACGCCTTCACACCGCCGAGAACCTGCGGGCGCTGATGACGCGGCTGAGCGAAGAGCAACGGGAAGTGCTCGACCTCTATTACGCTTCGGAGATGAACCTTCGCGAGGTGGCGTCCGCCCTCGACCGGAACCTGAACACGGTGAAGTACCAGTTCTACCGTGGACTCTCCAACCTCGAGCGGATGCTGCGCGAACAAGAGGTCCAGGAGGCGGCGCGATGATCGACGATCGCTTGGTTTCCTGGCGCCGCCGCTCGGAAGAGGACGTGTTCCTGTTCGCGGCGGGCGAACTCGGAGGCTGGCGCAAGGCGTGTCTGGCGGTGCGGGCGGTGTTCGATCCGCGCCTTCGGGAACGCTTGGAGGCGGTCGCGAGCCTCTCCGCTCGGTTCGGCGATGCGGTTCGAGGAGCGCCGCTTTCGCGAGAGGCACCCTACGCACGGACGGTGATGCGCGCGAAGTGGGCGCTCGCCCTGTGTCTGGCGGCGTCGGCGGGGGCCTTCCTCGCCTACCGGCTTGCCTCGACGGGCGAGGCGTGCGAGACGTATCGGCCGCAGACGCCGCCGGCGGCGTCCACGGCCCATGACAAGAACGGCACCATCAAGGCAGAGCCGTGCCTCGGCAGCGCCGAGGTCGTTTCCGAGTAGCCTCTCCGTTCAGAGCGAGGCAAGGGCGGCGCGGATCGCTTCGAAGTTCGGGGAGTCGCTCGGGGCCGGAGTCTGCTCGGCGTAGCGGACGACCCCCTCCCGATCCACGACGAAGGACGCGCGCGCGGCGGACGGACCAAGTCCGGCGAGGTCGGGCCAAACGCAGTCGTAGGCCCTGGCGACCTCGCGGCGATAGTCGCTCAGGAGGGTCACCCCGATATCGTGCAACTTGGCCCAGTGCTCTTGTGCCCAGGGCGTGTCCGCACTGATGCCATAGACGACGGTGCCATCCTTCTGGAACTCGCCGAACTGGGTGGCGTCGCACATCTCCTGGGTACAAACCCCGGTGAAGGCGGCGGGGAAGAATAGGAGGACGACGTTGCGCTTGCCGAGCTCGTCGCTGAGTCTCACGTCGCGCAGGCCCTCGGGGCCCTTGGTCTTGAGGGTGAAATCGGGGGCGGGGGTTCCGGGTTGGATCGGCATCTCTGTGTGTTCCTTACGTCGGGTCAGGATACTTCGGCGGCGGATCAGGGGACGAAGGGTCGCGCCGCGAGGTACGGCTCGTACGCACCGGTTCGCACGACCTCGGCAGTTTGCTCGATGGCGCGGACCATGTCCTCGAAACGGTTGTAGAGGGGGGCGAACCCAAAGCGAAGGACGTTCGGTGGGCGAAAGTCGGGGACGACGGCGCGTTCGGCGACGAGACAGCGACTGACGGCCAGGGCGTACGGGTGGCCGAGGGAGACGTGCGACCCACGACGCGCCGGGTCGCAAGGACTCTGGATCGAGAAGCCAAGGGAGACGAGGATTCGCTCGACTTCCTCGACAAAGGCGATGGTCAGGGCGACGGACTTCTCGCGTACTCGTGCGACGCCGGCCTCGACGGTAGGTTGGACGCCACCATCGACGGGGGCAAGGGACAAGATGGGAGGGGTGCCGGAGGAAAACCGCCGGACACCTGGACTTGGCGCGTAGTCCTCGACCATGGAGAAGGGATCGGCGTGCCCAAACCAACCCTGGACGGGATTGCGGAGTCGGCCCTGCAAGTCTCGACGCACATAGAGGTAGGCCGGTGCGCCGGGGCCACCGTTCAGGTACTTGTAGGTGCATCCCACCGCCAGGTCCACCTTCCACGCGTCGAGGTGGATCGGGACGACGCCGGCGGCATGGCTGAGGTCCCAGAGGACGAGGGCCCCGTGCCGGTGGGCGTGATCGGTGATGGTCGGGACATCGTACAGGTATCCCGTTCGGTAGGCGACCATACTTAGGCAAACGAATGATGTTCGGTCGGTGATCTCGCCCATGATCGCCCCCTCGTCGGCGTGGATGCCGTCTGTGGATCGAACGACTTGAACCCGCCTTCCCAAACCCTTGGCGATCCCCTCCAACACGTACCGGTCCGAGGGAAAGTTGAGGTCGTCGGTCACGATGTCGGTTCGGTCCGGCGCGATCTCGGCGGCGGCGTGGGCCAATCGGAAGAGGTTGGTGGAGGTGTCGGAACCGATCAGCACCTCTTCCTCCAAGGCACCAAGGAGGGGGGCAAGGCGCGCGGCGACGCGAGACGCCATCGCGATCCAGTCCTCGTTCCAGCCTCCGATCAGGCGTCGCGACCAGCGTTCGGTAGCCGCCGCAAGCGCATCGCGACCCGATATCGTAAGAGGACCTAACGAATTGCCGTCGAGGTAGGTGAGGCCTTCTGGCAACAGGAACCGGGTCCGGAAGGAGGCCAGGGGGTCGGCGGCATCGAGTCGTCGGGCGTGGTCGAGGGTCATGGGTCCTCAAAGAAAAGAGCGCCTTTCCGAACCGATCGGAAAGGCGCGATGATAGGAGTATTTACCGTGTTGTCGCTGTCCTAAAACCTTCTCTGTGTCTCGTTTGTTTGTTTAGTTGCTTTGTTGTGTGGTTGGTACGGGAGGGCCCGAAATCGTTTAGGCGTTGCGGCGACGGCGCTTCAGGAAGAGCGCGCCGAAACCGAGGGCGAGGGCGGACATGCTGGCCGGCTCGGGAACGACCTCGACGTTGTCGTAGATCACGAAGGAGTCGACGGCCGGGGTCGATACGCCGTTGAAGTGGTCGAAGTAGCCGAGGAAGACGTTGCCGGCGGTGATCGGCGTGCCGGTGCGGGTGGCGATCAGCGTGCCGTTCATCGACCACGTCGTCGTGCTACCGATTTGCTCGATGTCCACGGTGACCCATTGCTTGCCGGGCGCGCCGGCGGTCTGGTAGCTGATGTTCTGCGGGAACAGGGTCTGGTAGTACGCGTTCGCGTGATCCTCTCGGCCGGTGCCGGTGGCGGCGAAACCGCCCGCGTCACCAAACTGCAGGGTGCCGCCGAGGAACGAGTTGTAGTCTCGGAGGGTGGTCGAGGTCGCGCTGGCACCACCTTCTCCGTTGACGGCGAACCAGACGCTGTTGGCAGGGGCGGACTGCCCGGACGCGCCGGTTGCACCGACCGCCTGCTCGGACGGCATGTTGATGCCGAACGCCGCCGTTTCGGTCGAGCCCGCGACGCCGGTTCCGGTTCCACCGGCGGTTCCGGGGTAGTTCACCCACATGTCGAAGCGAAGCTTGTAGTTCCCACTGAAGCTCTGGAGCTTGGGGAAGGCGCTCATCGTCTGCCGCGCGGCGGCGGTGTCGTTGATCGCCATGCGGAGGCCGATGGTGGTGCCGCCGGTCGAGCGGGGGGCGGTCGGGATCGGGATCGTGTTGACGCCGGCGGTGCCGTTGTACGTGCTGTAGTCGTAGGCGAAGTTGAACTGACCGTCGGCGGCGCTCAGGTAGGTGTTCCAGTTCGAGGCCGACGTGCCGCCGTCGAAGTTGTCGGAGAAAAGCTGAGCTTGAGCGGTGAGAGGAACGATCGCGCCCATGACGGACGCAAGCGCAAAGGCTAACGACTTATTCAGTTTCACGGTTACTACTCCAGGTTGGCGTCCGTCTTTGGCCCGGACCCTCGGCTACGCATCCGCCCGTCCTTCAGGACGATGTCGGTGCTTCGCTCGTGACGAAACTATAGCAGGGCCGGCGCACGGCGTCAAGGGGGTTTCTTCACTTTTTTCCTTCCGTTCAGGTTTTGGGTTCGCGTGAGGTCGCCGGCGGGTCGAGGCGTCGGGGGGTATCGTGGGTTTGTGCCGGACTCCCATGAAGTCGAAAGCGATCGCCCGGTCCCCGGGCGCGAGCCGGCGGACACGCATCCGGAGGCGTACCGTCGGTACATCGCGCGGTTGCGGACGATGACGCCGGCGGAACGGGTGGCGCGGGTGTTCGCGATGCGACGGTTCGCGGCCGACCTGCGCGAGGGTGCGAACCGTGCCCGCTGACGCCGAGGTTCTGCACGCATGGTGCGGGCGCCTCGGCGAGGCGGGGATTCGACACTTCGTCACGGGATCGGTCGCCTCCAGCGCCTGGGGAGAGCCGCGGTTCACGAACGATGTGGACATGGTGCTCGATATCGACGCGGCGAACTTCCACGCCTTTCTCGAGGCGGCTTCGGGGGACTACGCGTGCAGCGAGAGCGAACTCCGGGCGGCTCTTGGTTCGGGCGAACCGGTGCGGTCGGTCCAGGTGATGTTCGAGCCGACGGCGCTCAAGTTCGACTGTTTTGTGGCGACGCTGCCGTACGAAAGAGCGGAGTTCGATCGGATTTGTCCGATCGAGGTCGCTCCCGGCTTGGTCGTGCCCTTTGCCTCCCCGGAGTACGTCCTCATCGCGAAGTGCCGTTGGTACGAGATGGGGCGACGGGTCAGCGAACGCCAGCGCCGCGATATCGCCGGGCTCCTGTCCGTGCAGGGGGCGAGCCTCAATCTTCCGTACGTGGAAAGGCGTCTGGACGAGCTTGGTCTTCGCGACGCTTGGGTGGAAGTCCGAAGCGGCGGTTAGGCGTCTCAGCGGCGAGCCTTGTGCCGGGGCCGGACCTTTCTTGCCGGGCGCTTGGGCGGGGGCTTCGGCGCCGGCTTCGCCAGGACGACCGTCTCGCCGGAGAGCGTGCGGCCCCGGACGAGGGCGCGGACCCAGACGGTCCCGGCGGCGTGCGTCCGGAGGGTTCCGCCTTGATCGATCCATCCCGCGCCGCGCGCCCACCAGAGAACCTCGGCGTTGGGGATCGGCGCGCCGTTCTCGGCCCGGACGGCGAGTTCGGCCGTTTCACCGATCGTGAGCTTCGCGGGCACCGGCAGCGCGAGAGCGGCGGTTTCCGGTTCGGGCTTGGGACCGAGAAACACGACGGCGCTCGCGACGGGACGCTCCTGACCGTCGCTCGGACGGTTGAGGGTGAGGCCGAGGACGTTGAGGGTGGTGCTGCCGCCGCCGTCGAGGTTGATGGCGTCGGAACACCCCAGCTTGCTCATGATCGCGGCGAGTTCGGGGAGGGAGGCGCCGACGCTCATCGACTGGCGTCCATCGACGGTCACGAACCAGAGGTCGCCGGAGCGGGTGCGGCCGACGGCGGTACGGGGATGGCGTTGGGAGCCGAAACCGTTCGGGAAGCCCTGTTGGGCGGTATCGATGGCGGGGGCGCCGCCGGTCAGGAGGTTCGGGCCGCCCGCGACCACCTGTTCGACCTTCTCCCAGGGGAAGCCGGTCGCTTTGAAACGAAACGTGACGCGCTCACCGGGGTAGAAGGCGCGGACGACGGGGCGCATCGCGCCCGACCCGGTGAGGACGACGCCGTCCTTGGGGATGGCGATGTTGCCGGGGTCGAGGACGCTGTTCGTGAACTCGGCCTCGACCGTGCCGTTGGGTTCGAACGCGCCGCTCACCACCCGGAACAACGCGTGGACGGGTTGGTTCTTGCGGGCGAGGGTGATGCCGGCGGCGGGCGTGTAGAGGACGAGGTTGCTCTCTCCCGTCTCCTCGTTGTAGCCGATCTCGCGCTCCGGCTCGCCGTAACGCTGCATCGTGAACTTGAAGTCCACCTTGCCCGTCCCCGCGTAATCCGGACCCCAGGCGAACACGGATCGGTTTGGGTAGGGGGCGCTGACGAGTTCGCGCGCGCGCACCATCATGCCGATGGGATCGCCCGACCAGGGGAAGAAGTCGGCGTTGATGCCCGCGATCGCGTTGGTTTGGGCGACGATGCCGGTCACGGTGAGGCGTCCTTTGGTGGCGTTTTCGGCGAACACGCGACGGTCGCTCAGTTCGGGGAGCGCGCGGACCTCGGTGGTCCCTTGACTGTAGCGCAGGGCATGGATGACGCGGGGCATGGTCGGCTCGAACTCCATCCGGTAGGTAAGGCCGGGGGCGAGGTACTTCTCCCACACCAGCGGCTCGGCGCGTCCGATCCCGGCGGCAAGGAGGAGCCATGCCACCAGGAGGATGCGACCGATCACGCGGGCACCTCGTAGGCGAGGGTTCCGGCGTCGGCGTCGAGAGTGGCGCGGAGCCCGAGGGTCAGGGTGAGGACGTCGTGTTGATGGCCGAAGGGATAGCCCACCATGGTGGGTACGCCGAGGGGAGTCAGTCGGTCGGCGACGGTGTCGCGCCAGCGCGGGCGGGTAGGGTCGTCGGGGGAGTCGGTATCGGTGAACTCGCCGACGACAATGCCCTTGGCTTTGGCGAGAAGGCCGGTGTTCAGGAGCTGGGTCAGCATCCCGTCCACGCGGTGCGGCGGTTCGCCGATATCCTCCAGCAATACGATGGCGTCCCTAAAATCGGGGGCTTGGAGGGTGCCGATCGCATCGCAGAGGAGGCGAACGCAACCGCCCGTGACGACGCCCTCGGCCCGGCCGCCCACGAGGGTTTGGCCGCCGGGCGCCTCGACGGGCGGTTGGGGGTCGCCGTGGACGTTACGCAGAAACGATTGGGCGACCCAGGGGGCGCGCTCCCGGGCAAAGGTGACGCCGACGGGGCCGTGAAGGGTGGCGAGGCCTTCGCGGTTGAGGGCGAGATGGAGGACGGTGATGTCGCTGTAGCCGATGAACGGCTTGCCGGTGGCGGCGAGTTCCTCAAAGTCGAGGAAGGGGAGGAGACGGGATGCGCCGTACCCGCCGCGCGAACACCAGACGGCGTCCACCACAGGGTCGAGGAAGGCCATGCGGAGGTCGTCGGCCCGATCCTGGTCCCGGCCGGCGAGGTGACGGTCGGCGTCGAAGACGTGGGGAAACAGCTTGGCGCGGTAGCCCTGGGCCTCGAGCCAGACGATTCCCGGCTCGAGGTCGTCTTGGGCCACGGGCGACGAGGGCGAGACGACCCCGAAGGTCGCGCCGGGTCGGAGGGGATGGGGCGGTCGGCAGACGATGGGCATGCGGGTCTGGGCGTCCCCCAAGATACCGCCTGGGCTTGGTCGCGAGACCGAAGAACGAGGAAGTTGAGCAGGGTGCGATGGAGCCGGGGGGTTCGGTCAAGCAGGTCGCATGGAAGGGGAAGCCATGGCCGGCGTCCGAGGCCAGACAACCGGGGGCGGTCATGGGGTCCTGGAGAACAACTCGTCCTCCAGGGCTTCGAGCAGTTCGAGTCCATCCGGGGTCGTGGCGTACGCATAGCGCATACCGGGGTGCGACTCCTGCCGGATATAGGGGTGGAGGGAGTTTGGGCGGCACTTCCGCGTGTAGGTATAGGACTTGCTCCCGAGCAACCTGGCGAACTCTCGGGAGGAGAAGCGACCCAGGGACCCGATCTTCAGAACCAGGCAGTCAAGTTCCTCTTGGTACAGCCGGGACGAGCCGTGCCTCTCCTTGGCCGCCTCGCGCAAGCGAACCCGGTACTCGTCCACGGTCTTCTCAAGGTCGGATCGCTCGTCGGGGATCGGGTTCGCCCTTGGTACGACGCTTGTCATTCGACGGTCCTGGCGGGCGCGGCGCGGCGGACGAGGGCGAAGAGAGCGGCCCAGGTGGCGAGGAAGGCGAGGCACTCGAGGGAGAAGGAGTGGAACTTGTAGACGGTCTCGGCGAGGGCAAGGGACACGACGCCGGTGCCCGCCTGGGCCAGGGTTCGGGGGTTTGCGAGACTGGAGAGAGACCGCTTCATGGGGATTGCTTCGGCGGGCCAGGCAGACGGTCCTTCCGATTTCACGAGAGGTCGACGGGTTCGAGGGGTGCGCCTTCGCGGTAGCGGAGCACCTCCATACGGCTCTGGCGGAACAGCTCCTTGGAGAAATCGTCCGGGTAGTCGCCTTCGTAGATGACGCGGTGGACGCCGGCGTTGATGAGCATCTTGGCGCAGGCGTTGCAGGGCTGGCAGGTGACGTAGACGTCGGCGCCCTCGCAGGGCACCCCGATCTGGGCGGCCTGGAGGAGGGCGTTTTGTTCGGCGTGGAGCGAGCGAATGCAGTGGCCGGCGCGCATGCATCCCCGAGGCCAGTCGTGGTCGGGGCCGCCTTCCGGGCAGTGGGGGAGGCCACGGGGCGCGCCGTTGTAGCCGGTGGCGAGAATGCGGCGGTCGCGCACGATCAAGGCGCCGACCTGGCGTCGGGGACAGGTGGCGCGGGTCTTCACGAGATGGGCGATCTGCATGAAGTACGAGTCCCAAGAGGGTCGCTCGATCACGGCCGGATTATGATCGGTAGGACGGGCCTTTGGTCATGCGAGCGCATCGCACGGGTCGGCCGGACGTACTCGCCGCATGTTCAGCGCGACCGCACTCCTGTTCGTCGCCTCGCTGACGCCCGGAACGGCGCCCGCCGACTACCCCGTTCGCCTTGGCCTCACGATGGGGATCAAGGACACGATGCAGGAATCGGACTTCATCGACTCGCTGCGCGAACTGATCCGGCTGGAGGTGGACGGCGCCCAGTTGAGCCACGGTTGGAACGACTTGGAGCCGGCGCCTGGCCAGTTCGCTTGGAAGACGATGGAGGACGAGGCCGGTTGGTTGCGGTTGCTGGGCGCGGAGGCGATCGCGACGGTGAAGACCCTGGACACGATCAAGCGCGTGCTGCCTTCCGACCTCGGAACGCTCGCCTGGGACGATCCGAAGCTCTTGGCCCGCTGGAAGGCGTTTCTCGACGCGTACGTTCGGAAGCTGCCCCCGGGCGTGCGCTGGTTGAGCTTGGGGAACGAGGTGGACGGCTATCTGGCGGTTCACCCGGACGAGGTGGGGGCGTACCTCCGGTTCCTCGAGACGGGTCGATCGACGGTGAAGGCGGCGCGACCCGACCTCAAGGTGGGCGTCACGCTGATGCGGGACGGGTTGGTGAAACGGGCCGACGTCGTGAAGCGGCTGGCGCCGTTCGGCGACGTGTCGGTGTTCACGTACTACCCGATGGCGGACGACATGAGCCCCTTGCCGGCAAGCGAGACCCCGGGGCATTTCACGGCGATGTTGGCGGCGGCGAACGGACGTCCGCTGGTCCTTCAGGAAATCGGCCTGCCGTCTTCGCCGGTGGTCGGCTCCTCGGAGGCGATCCAGGCGGAGTTCGTGCGCGGGGTGTTCGCCGAACTCGACAAGCACCAGAAGGAGATTCCGCTCGCCTGCTTCTTCCTTCAGTTGGACATCGGGCCGAAGCTGCTCGACAAGCTGGAGACGTACTACGGCGTTTCGAACGAACGGTTTCGGGCGTTTCTCGGAAGCCTCGGGCTGCGGACGGCGGACGGCAAGCCGAAGGCGGCCCACCGGGTGTTCCGCGACGCGGTGCGCCAACGCAAGGACGCGGTGGCCTTGGGCGAATAGCGCCGGTCGCCACGGGGACGCCGGTCGTGCGTGAACGCTCAGTAGCCGATCACGACCGACCACGTCGCGTACCGTGATTGAACCAGCCCGAGGAACGCGGTGACCTTCACGCGCCGACCTTCGACGACGGGTCCCTGGTCGCCGAACGGCCGGAAGGCGAGGCCGTAGTTCCAGCCGAATCCGTCGTGTTCGACCACGGCCTGGAGCGACTTGGCCAAGTCGAGGCTGGCGTTGCCGAAGCCTTTCTGGTAGCGCCGCGTTCCAGTTCCGAGCGAGACGTACGCGCCGTCCCGAACCTTGACGGTGGCGACGCCGAAGAAACTGCGGCTCGAGCGCTCGTCTCCGGGAAGGTCCTGGCCGGACGAGCCTCCGTTGCCGGTGAGGTCGAGCACGCCGACCGCCACCTGGACGGGTCCTTTGAGGACGGGGGAGTACTGGAGATGCCAAGCGGTGTCGCTGTAAGAACTCAGGAAGTCGCAGGTCGCGGCCAGGTTGCCGTGGCGTCCCAGGTCCGCGCCGAGGAGGAGGAAGCCATTCCCGTTGCCGTAAGCGGACCGACCGGGGAAGCGGGCGTTGAACCGCCGATCCGGGGAGACGACGGCGCCGCCCGCGACCGCGCTCCACTTACCGAGAGTGTGGCCGATCGGGGTGCTGATCGCCATCGGGCCCCGCCCCCCGGGACGTCCGTCTTCGCCGACGGCGAATCCCGAACCGGAGAGTCCGGTGAGGCCCCGGAACTGCGGGAATTGGTCGCGTCCGGCGAGGCCGGACTGCGCCGAGCCCAAGTTGGCGCAACCGAGAAGGATCAGGCTTGCCGCGACGGTTCGCATGGGGGAATCGTACCAGGGAAGGAATCGCCGGTCGGACGAGCCGTGGCAAGGTCCGGCGGCGGCGCTAGAACAGCAACTCGGCGAGAAGGTAGTTCGCGACGTAGATCAGGACCATCGCGATGACGACGGTGTTGGTGGTGGCTCGGCCGACGCCGACCGCGCCTTCCTTGGTGCGCATCCCTTGTTGGCAGGCGACGACCGCGATTATCGCGCCGAAGACGGGCATCTTGAGGAGGCCCCCGACGACGTCCCAGGGCTGGACGTACTGCTGAATGGACTGCAGGAAGAGCCCGCCGGGAACCCCGTTCGCTCCCGCCACGAGCATCCCGCCGAAGACGCCGGCCCACATGCCGACCAAGCCCAACACGGGGAGCATAAGGAGGGCGGCGATCAGGCGGGGGATCACCAGGTAGTTGGTGGGGTGGACGCTGAGCATGCGCAGGGCGTCGATCTGCTCGGTGACCGCCATGGAGCCGAGTTGGGCCGCCATCGCCGAACCGCATCGACCGGCGACCATGATGCCGCCAAGGACCGGGCCGATTTCGCGGGTGACGGCAAGGCCCACCGTCGCGCCGGCGAGGGATCCCGCCCCGAATCGGACGAGGAATTCGGTGCCGTAGAGGCTGAGTACGGCGCCGGAAAAGAATGCGGTCAGGGCGACGATGGGGACGCTGGAGACGCCGATGAAGGCCATCTGGTGGACGGTTTCGAGGACCTCGAAGGGGCGCCGAAAAAGACGCTTGACCACGTCCCAAAGGATCAGCGTACACTCGCCGACGAAGGCCAGTGCGCCTTCGATGGGCGCCCAAAGGTCCTCGACTCCGGTTCGCGTCGCCGCTTCCGCCATGCCTCTCGCACGATACCCGCGAACGTTCTACACCCTCGACTCGTGGAACCTCCTATGACCGATCTTCCGGTGCCGTCGCCCTGCGTCCGGCTGTGCGAGCTGGACGACGAGGGGTATTGCCTGGGCTGTCGGCGGACGATCGCGGAGATCGTCGCTTGGCCGAGCATGAGCGAGGAGGAGAAGGAGGCGGTCTGGGGGCGGCTTCGTGAGGAGACGGCCTCGGGTTCGGGGACGGTGGGATAGACTCGGGCCATGGTGCGCGTCGTCTGCTACATCCGTCCTCACCGCGTCGAGCAGGTCAAGTCGGCGATCGCGGCGTTGGGAGTGACGGGGATGACGGTCTCGGACGCGCGGGGGACGGGGAACTCGCCGGAGAAGTCGAGCTGGCTCGGGGACGAGGCGCACATGGTCGTGTTGCCGATCAAAAGCAAGATCGAGGTGGTGGTGCCGGACGACATGCGCGAAACGCTGATCGAGCGGATCGTGGAGAACGCGCGCACGGGCGAGCCGGGGGACGGGAAGATTTTCGTGGAGAGGCTGACGGACGCCATCCGGGTCCGGACGGGGGAGCGTGGCGATCCGGCGATCTGACAGAATGGCTTTACGGTGCGGCGGGCCGCCCGGAGGGACGCGATGACAAAGGCGCTCAGAACGATGACGATGGTGGCGGGCCTGCTGGTGGCCGGCCTTGCCCTGGCCGATGTGGAACTGCGATCTCGCACCGAGAACGGGGCGACGATCTCGGGAGATTTCCGTTTTCGGGTGACGGTGACGGCGGGGGCGGGCGTGCGCGACGTGGAGTTCTACGTCGGCGACGACCTGAAGGGCAACGACTCGTCGACGCCCTACGAGTTCACGGTCGACACGCTGGAGTACGACGACGGACCCCTGTCGGTGCGGTTCGTGGCCTACTCGACGGAGGGGGAGAAGGGCGAACTCAAGCTGAACGTGACGATCGACAACGGCCTGGCGAAAGGCGTGGACTTCCACGTCGGAAGAGCCAAGGAGTTTCTTACCGACGCGAAGTGGGACGAGGCGATGCTGGCGGCGCGGGTCGCCCTCAAGGTGAAGCCGGGTCACGCCCCGGCGCGGATCGTTCTGGCGCGGGCCAACCTGGGCAAGGGGGTCTTGGACCAGGCCCAGCGGTACGTGGAAGAGGTGCTGGCGGGTGACCCCGGGAACGGCGAGGCGCTCACCCTTCTTTCGACGATTCGGATCCAGCGGGCCTTCACGACGCTCGGTCGGGAGGGCACGAGTCGCGCGGAGGTCCTCGGCCAGATTCGGGATTCGCTCGTGGCCGCGGTCGAGGCCCGGAACAAGGTGCGTCTCGGGGCGTTGGACGCCTTCGGCGAGGTGACCGACGCGAACCGTCTGCAGTACGCCGACTTGGCGATCCAGGCGGGTCGGTACTCGCTGGCGACGAACACGCTCGAGCCGCTCTTCAACCGAGACGATCGGAACCTGCCGGTCGTGCACCGCTTGCTGTACGCGATGATTCGCAGCGACCGGATCGACGACGCGAACCGGGTTCTCGCCCGCTACAAGCGAGGCGGTGAGTTGGACGCGTACGGCTATGCGCTCGAAGCGGTTCTGTACGCGCGGGCGGGGGATTCGGCGAAGTCCGACGCGAGTCTGCGCGAGGCGATCCTCTCGGACGGCGACCTGGTCGGAGTCAAGACGACGAGGGCGTACCTGGCGCTACGGGACAGCAAGAACGCGGTGCTTGGGCAGATCGTGAACGACCTCGCCTCCGAGCAGTTCCGACCCGAGGTGCAGTACTACCTTTGCGCCCTCAGCCACCGACTCAACCGCAACGTGGAGGCGCGGCAGTACCTCGAGCGGGGTTTGCTCGCCGAGCCGGCGAACCAGGACCTCTTCATCGAGCGGGCGAACGAGGCGGTGCTGTTCGCGATCCGCCGCTACGCGACGGAGGAGGACAAGGCGAAGGAGCAGTACGAGATCGCGGACGTCTTCGTGGACGCGGCGATCGCGGCGAAGCCGGATTCGCCGATCGCGCTGGCCGCGAAGGCGACGGTCCAGATGTTGCTCGGGAACAACGCGGAGGGGCTTCGGTACGCGGAGATGGCGGCCAAGTCCGGACCGACGTCGCCCCTCGCCCACTACGCGCTGGCGGGAGCTTTCGCGGCATCGAAGCGAGCGCCGGACGGCGCCGCCTCGCTTCGCCGATCCGGCCAACTCGACCCGGCGCTGGAGGGCAAGTCGTTCCCGACGCCGGCGCAGGTCTGGCAGTACATGGACGGGAAGGGGCGGGCGCCGGTGATCACGGCGCCCAAGTAGCCCGGCGGTCTCGTCAGGCGGCGATCTCGGCGACCACTTCGTCGCCGGGATCGTACGACGCCTCAAAGGCGGACTCGGCCGCGCCGATCGCCATTTCCCGACGGATGCGGCGCAGGTCGTCGCGGAGGAAACGGGCGACGTGATCTCGCACGAAGGCGGCGGGGTCTTCGGCGCGGTACGCGGCGGCGAGATCCTCGGCGGCGGCGTCATGCAGTTCGAGCGTGAGGGTGATCATGGTTGGACCTCCTTACCAGGTGGCGATCGGGGCGCGCTTCCAGGTGTTGGTCGCGACGCAGACGTAGACGTAATCGGCGTCCCAGGCGAGGTCGCCGGTGTTGCCGGCGGCGGAAGCGCTCGCCGGGGTCTTGGCGGTGCGCAGGCGAATCGTGTCGGCGTTCACGTCGAGCGGTGCGGTCGGGCTTTGGGTGCGGATGCCGACGGAGCCGGAATTCAGGCCGAGCGCCCAGACGCCGCCCGCCAGCGAACCGCGCAGGGTGCCGGTGGTCGTGACGTTGTTCGCCGCGTCGTACCACGCGTGCGACGTGGCGGCGTTGTTGAGGCTGCTGCCTCCCCCGTAGGAGAGCTTGTTTTCGGTGACGTTGACGCTGACGAGAACGCCCAGGACAGGCTCTTCGGCCACCAGGTAGTGACCTCCGTGGACGCGGAACGCCTTGTCGGCGGCGTCGTTGGCGTTGGACCGTCCGAAGAGAGCGGCTCCGAGGACGCCTAGTCCGTTCGTCGGGTCGTAGCCGAGGTTCGCCGCGACCAGGGTGATCACCCCGTTTGCGGAGTAGGCGACGGCGGCGCCGTCCCCGGCGAGCACGGGAGTCGCGCCGGAGATCAGCCCGGAAGGTTGGTGAAGGGTTGGCATCGGATCACCGCCCCAGGTTCACGCGCCCGACGGCGACGTTGGTCGAGGCCGGGTACTGGGGGTACCGGGCGTAGTTGGTCTTGAAGTCGGCGGCGAGGGCGTCCTTCGTGATGTCGAAGAGGACGGCGCCGGTGAAGCGGACGATTGCGCCGACGGCATCGTCCGGGATCGTGCCGAGGCGGACCGGGTCGTTCGAGCCGTTGGCCTGGGGCACGCTGGTGGAGAACGCGACGCCGGTACGGCGCCCCTGACGGTCCACGAAGAAGCCGGTGGCGGTCGCGGTTCCCGCCGCGCCGAGGAACCAGTAAGCGGCAACGTCGGCGCACTCGGCGGCAACGTCCACGACGCCCGAGGAGGGAGAGGGTTGTGGCATGGTCGCTCCTTGTCCGCTCGGGGTGGCGATTCGTCAACCGGCGTGCCATTCTTGGAGCGTGACGCGGCTGAAGGTGTGTTGCATGCGGGACGAGGTGGAGATGGCGGCTGCCGTCGGACGCGGGGCGCACGCGGTGGGGTTGGTGAGCGCCATGCCCTCCGGCCCGGGGGTGATCTCGGACGACGCGGCGGCGCGACTGGCGCGGGCGTGCGCGCCCGGGGTGGCGACGTTCCTGCTGACGAGCCGGGTCGAGGCGTCCGCGATCGTGGCCCAACAGACGCTCATCCGGGCGACGGCGCTGCAACTGGTGGACGCGGTGGGCTTCGACGTCTTGCGCGAGTTGCGAGAGCGTTTGCCCTACACGAAGCTGGTGCAGGTGTTGCACGTGGCCGACGAGCGGACGGTCGAAGGGGCGCGGTCGGTGGCGCCCCTTGTGGACGCGATCTTGCTCGACTCGGGGAATCCGTTTTTGGCGGTGAAGGAGTTGGGAGGGACGGGGCGGACCCACGACTGGGAGGTGAGCCGGGCGGTCGTCGATGCGGTGCCGGTTCCCGTGTTCCTCGCGGGCGGGCTCACGCCGGAGAACGTGGCGGAAGCGATTCGCCGGGTCCGGCCGTTCGGGGTGGACGTGTGCGGAGGGGTTCGGACGGACGGGCGGTTGGACGCGGCGAAGTTGGCACGGTTCGCGGCGGCGGTCTCACGCGCTTGAACGGTCGCGTCTGGGCGGCTATGGTCGCTTTTCGTCAAGGTCGAAGGCCGATCGGACTCATGCTCCACGGTTGACAAACGGAGACGAACGTCTGCTAGTGTGGCGATGAACGCCGAGACGCAAACGACGCCCGCCGAGGATCCGGGACTGCGACGCCGCGTGGCCGCCGCCGGGCCGGGATACCGGGGGCTGCGCCGCGCCTTTTCCGACGCCGAGCGAGATCGCCTCGCCGCCGCCCTCGAAGCGCGCGACGAGGCAGTGCCTCGCTACCTCACCCATCCCACCGCTTGGACCGATCGCCGCGCCAAGCTCTTCGAAGCGGGCGCCTACCCGGACAAGGGGGTCCGCCTCACCGCCGCCGACCTGGACGCGATCGCCCAACGGTTCGACTTGCCCGTTCCCGTCCTCATCGAACACGCGAAGTCACCGCTCGAGATCGGCTACCTCACCCAGGTCGAAGCCCTGGGCGACGAGTTGTTCGGGACGGTGGCCCTCACCGAGGCCGCCGATGCGTTGCTGGAGCGGTCCGGCGCCCGTCGCCTTTCGGTCGGACTCAGCGCCGACCTGGGCGAGATCAAGGAGGTCAGCATCGTCCGGCAGCCGCGCGTCCCCGACGCGCAGATGTTCGGGGCGACCTTCGCCGCCGCCCTCGACCCCTCGCCGATGGCGGCGCGCGCCACCGACGACGCCTGCCGCCGCATCGACGGGTTCGTGCGGGAGGGACGCTTGGCCCCCGCCCAGGCGGACCTGGCGAAGGCGATCGCTCAGGCGGACGCGGTGGTGGAGTTCGACGGCGACTCCGCCCCGCTTCGCGACCTGCTGTTGCGGATGATCGAGCGCCGCCCGCCGGTCGGGCTGTTCGCGGAGACCGCCCCGACGGGCGCGGGCGACGAAGCCGCGGCTCACCTGCTGTTGCCGGAAGAGGCGGCGTTCTACCGCCGTCACTTCCCGGGCGTGTCGCTCGACCAGATCGCGCGGCGCAAGTAGCCGCTTCGAGTCCCGTTTCCCAACTCATGTCTACCCTCGCCAAAGCGTACGAAGCCTTCGAGAAACCGGGCCTCGTCGTCAGCTGTAAGGTTTCCAACCTCGTCGTCTACAAGGGCGCCCTCGTCGGCGTCAACGCTTCGGGTTACGTCGCTCCGATGGCGCACGGGACCGCGAACTTGAAGTTCGCGGGGGTCGCGAACGAGACGGTGGACAACGCCGCCGGTTCGGCGGGCGACAAGAGCGTCAACGTCACCAAGTGCGGCTCGTTCGTGTTCAAGGCGGCGAGCGGCTTCACCCCGGCCCAGGCCGACCTCGGCAAGGAGGTCTACGCGAACACCGACTGGGAGGTCCAGATCTCCTCCGGTGGCCTCACGAACGCCTACAAGGTCGGCACGATCGTCGCCCTCGAGAACACCTCGACCGGCTCGGCGGGCGTGCGCGTCCGCGTCGACAACCACGTCGTCTGAACCATTCCCCAGGAGGATTCACGCATGGCTCTCACGAAGAGCGATTTGCCCGATCTGTTGCTTCCCGGCCTGAAGGCCGAATTCGCCCTCGCCTACCGGAACGAGTTGGAAGGCTCGATCACGGAGGCCATCGCCACCGTCGTCAACACGACCCAGCCGATCCAGAAGTACGGTTGGCTCGGCACCGTTCCGCCGATGCGCGAGTTCACGGACGAGCGCCGGCCTTCCGGGCTGAGCGCGTACGCCGTCAGCATCGAGGACAAGGTGTTCGAGTCGAGCATCGCGGTCGAGCGGCGAGCGATCGAGGACGACCAACTCGACCTCGTCCGGTTGCGGGTCCGCGACCTTGCCTCCCGCGTCGGCGCCCACCGGCATCAGATGATCGTCGAAAAGCTCGCGAACGGGTTCACCGAACTCGCCTACGACGGACTCAGCCTCTTCAACACCGCGCACCCGGCGGACGGGACGGCGACTTACAGCAACCGGACGACCGACCCGCTCGGACCGGGAGCGCTCGCTTCGGCGATCTCGACGATGATGCAGGTGCCGGACGACCAGGGCATCCCGCTCGGGGTCGTGCCGGACACGTTGCTCGTCGGTCCGAAACTGCAGTGGACGGCCTACGAACTGGTGGACAGCCCGGTCGTGATCTACAAGGGCAACGGGGCCGACACCGCGCCGTCGACGCCCTACGGCAACGCGTTCCACGGCAAGCTGAAGGTGGTCGTCTCGCCGTTCCTGCGCGGAGGTTCGGACGACTACTGGTTTTTGCTCGACACGAAGCGTCCGATCCGGAGCGTGTTGTTGCAGCAACGCAGCGACGTGCCCGTCGAGTTCAGCGCGCTGGAAAGCGCGTCGGGCTCGGAGGCGGCCTGGATGCGCGACCGGTACTACTACGGGGTGCGCGCTCGCTACAACGTGGGGTTCGGGCTCTGGCAGACGGCGTTCGGAGCGATCCTCTGAGCGGCCTGCCGACCGGATCGCCAGAGTTGGTGGCGTTGCTGGCCTCGGTGCTCGCGTCGGCGGTGGGTCTGGTGCGTTTCGCGGCGAACCGTCACCAGGCCCTCGTCGAGCGCTTTGTCTCGTTTCTCGAAGAGAGCCTCAAGCGCCAGGAGGCGGTCAACGCCCGCTTTCAGGGCGCGCTGGAGGACCTGACGCAGAACGTGCGTCGCAGTTCGCAACTGCTCTCCAAGGTGGCGAAGCGGCTCGACATCGCGCCCGACGAGCGGAGGGACGGATGAGCCTGGCGGTCACCCGTGCCCGAGTCAAGGAGAAGTGCGGCGTAACGGGCACGGACCACGACGCCGCCATCGACAACCTGATCGCAGAAACGGTTCCGGCCATCGAGTACGCGATCCGACCGGAGTCGCTCGCCGCGACGGGAGACGTCGGCCTGCAGGCGACGCTCAACCTCGGGGCGACGGAGATCGTGGGCGGGGAGTTCCTGGCGCAACGGGTTCGAAGGGAGGGCGCGCTCGATGTGACGCTGGTGGGCGACCTGGCGGTTCGCCCGTTCGGCGCGCGGAACCCGGCCGACCCTTACGGACTGGCCGCGCAGGGGCGCGCGCGTTTGGCGCCTTACCTGAAGGCCGACACCAAGGAGGTCGCCGTCGGCGGGGTGTTTGCGGCGCCTTTGGAGGACGAGGCGGTGGCGCTGGGATGAGCGAGATTGGTCAGAGGTTCCGCCAGACGATCGCGCGGTTCGGCGAACCCGTGTCGGTCGGCGGCACCACAAGGCGGGCGATCGTCTGCGCCCGCGAACCCAGGGAGACCCACCGCGCCGCGTTCGTCCCGAGCGACGAGCCCTTGCGGGCGGGGGATCGGTTCTTCTGGGGCGGCGTCGGCCACGAGGTCGCGAAGGTGGTGGAGGTCCGGTTCCGGGACGAGGCGGTCGTGCGAGTCCTGGTTCTGAGATAGTCCGAAAGGAGCGAGGCGGCCCCGAGATTCGGGACCGCCTCGCTCGCGTGACCGGCTGCGGCGAGAAAGGGCTACGCCTTCTTGTTGCGCCGGCGGAAGAACACCCCGAGGGCGCCAAGGCCAAGCGCGGCCATGCTGGTCGGCTCGGGGACGACGTCCTGGCGGAAGTTGTCGAGGTAGATGTCGTGGGGGCCGACGGAACCGCCCGCGCGCTGGATGGCGATGTGCTCGAGCACGCCCCAGTCGCCCGTCACGGTGCCGTCACCGGTGAAGCCGAGGGAGGGAGAGCCCTTCAGCTGGACCGATACGGTGGTCCAGACGCCGGTGGGCACGGGCATTCCGGCGGGCGTCGCGCTGTTCATGGTGGTGGAGGTGCCGACCCACTCGATCGTTCCCGTGGTCCCCCCGTTGGCGCCGATCGGCCCGCTGCCGCCCGTCTCGCGCACGCCGACGGCAAACCGGACCGGAAGCGTCGTGTAGACGTCGAAGAGCAGGAACTGGTTGAGGTTCAGGGCCGGGTTCGGGAGGCGGTTGGCGCCGAAGGTGGTCAGCCGCAACCAGTTGCCGGTGGCCGTCCACTGGAACTGGTTCTGGAGCACGTTCGACGTGTTGGTGCCAATGCCCCCCGCCAAGACCTGGGAGACGTTCGGGGCGGCCTCCAGTTGGGTCCCTGTCGAGCCCGAGAAGTTGGGGAGGCGGAACATGTCGGAGGTTCCGACGGTGGCCGCTTCGAAATCGTTGAACACGGTCTGCGCGTGGACGCCGACGCTGGCAACGCCCATGAGAAGGGCGAACGCATATCGCTTCATTAGAATGTACTCCTACACGAGGACCCTCGCTCTGACGGCGCGGTGTCCAGAACCATCATATCACGTCCGCGCGGTTTTGGCAAGGGGTTTCGGGCCGATCAATCCTGGGAACGGAGTCAGGAATCGACGAGGGGCACGGAAGCCGGGCGCGGGACCGGGGCGGAAGTGACGGAACGATGTACAATAGGGGCGGTTGCGGCCGTAGCTCAGTGGATAGAGCGTCTGCCTCCGGAGCAGAAGGTCGAAGGTTCGAGTCCTTTCGGCCGCGCCAACTTCCGGCTCATTCGGCGGGAAGGCGCCAGCGGAGAGCCGACTCGGCGAACCGCCAGAGGAGTCCGTTTTTGGGCAAGTCGTCGTTGGCGACGACGAACACCTGACGGCGGGCCCGGCTCAGCGCGACGTTGATGAGCCGGGGGGCGGAGGGGGACTTGGTCACGAACCAGGTGTCGGGATTGACCAGGTCGAAAACCACGGCATCGGCTTCGTTCCCCTGCATGCGGTGGACGGTGCCCGTGCGGACGCGTTCCGGATCGTAGCCCGCCATGATTCCCTCGAGAATCTTCGCCTGAATGTTGAAGGGCGTCAGCACGGCGACGGTCTTGATGCCGGGGCGGCGTAGCAACCGATCCACGAGCACGCCGCAGACGAGCGCTGACCGGTCCCATATCCAACTGGTTCCGCTTTTGTGCGGCGCGGGGTTCGTCGCGTTCGCTCCCGCCCGGACGAAGGAGTGCGGATTGAGCCAGACGAGCGGGTCGGAGGGCGTGAGGTCGCTCGGTGGGAGGTCTTCGTGACTTCCGACGTAACTCAAACGGCCGTCGTAGAAGGCGCGGCTGACCACCTCGCACAGGGCGGGCGGCATTCGGCTCTGTTCGGTCAGGACGCGCAGGACGCCGGCCGCTTCGAGCTCTTGGCGCCGCTTCGAGTCCTCCGCTCCCATCAGTTCGAAGACGGATCGGGTGAACCAGCGTTGGGCGGCGTGATCCTGGCTGGCTCCGATGGGGGCCAGTTGCCGGAAGTCGCCGGCGAACACGGCGAACTGCCTGCGATCGTACAGGAGCCGAACGACGAACGGGAGGGGGAGGGCGCCGGCTTCGTCCACGAGGAGAATCGGGTCCTGGCGCGTCTGAACGGCAAGGTCCGAGGCCAAGTGGTGGGCGGTGCAGACGACGCAGTGGGCGCGCTCGATCATCGCGGCGACCAGTTGCCTGCGTTGCGCCTCGAGTTCCGCCAGGCGCCTCTCGGCGACGACGAGACTCTCGGCAAGGAGGTCCCGATCCCCGCGCTTCGCCCGGAGTTCGCCACGGATGCGCCAACGCTCGCGATCCAGGTTCCGGATTTGGTCCGCGATCTCGGACAGGGCGTCGCTCCAGCGGAGGAGGTGCCGACGGGCCGGGTCGCCGACCAGATCGGGATGCCTCGCCCGCCCGATCCGCAGGAGGTCCCCCGCGTCTCGGCAGACGCCCAAACGCGCGCAACCGTCGTCGATCGCGAGGGTGAGTTGGTCCACCGCGACGTTCGACGGGCAGACGGCGAGCACCCGTCGTCCCCGGGCGAGTTGGTCGGCGGCGAGAGCGCCCATCGTCAGGGTCTTCCCGGTGCCGGGCGGACCCCAGAGGAGGGCCAGTCCCTGGTCCGGCGCGGAAAGGGTCCGTCGCTGTGACGGCCTCGCCTTGGGAAAGGAGGGGCTCGGCCCGGGGGGAGCGTCGGTCGGCACGGGCAAGGCCTCGGCGGCATGGCGGCGGATCGGCTCGATGGGTCCGGCCGGATCGGCCAGTTCCTTGACCCAGTCATGAAGCGCCTTCAGGAACCGCTTGGGATGCACGACCATCTTGTCGCCGGGGACGGGGTCGGTCTCGCCGGCCATCCGAACGACGACCTCTCGATCCTCTTCCGAGACGTGGACGAGGACCCCGGTCCAACGGCCGTCGATCTCGTTGACATCGGACTGTTCAAAGTCCTCCGTGACGACGCCCGGCTGCTTGGGGGCCGGTCTCGAGCCGAGCATGGTCAGGACGGTGTCCGGTCGATAGGTCAGGCGTACGGCGGATGGAGAGATTCGGTCGGCGGACGCGATCGGAACGCGTAACGAGACTTCCGTGTCGCGGCGTTCGCAGTAGAGCGCGCGCTCCAGGTCGGCAAAGGTGGGTTGGTTCATCGCCCCTGTCGCCGCTCGACGACCTCGGCAAGACGTCGGCCGATCTCTCCCGGGACGATCCCGGGGGTCTTGCGCCCGGCGCGACCCTCCAGCAGACCGCTCAGCCGATCGGCGGCCCAGACGTCGCGGCGCTCGCGCGCCTCGCGTGCAAGATCCGAGACGAGGGCTTTCCAGACGGGACCTTGGGGGTCGGCGCCGGCCGTGCGGAGGGCCTTGACCAGGTCGTCGGGCAACTCGAGGCCGGGAAAGTCCCGACTCGTTCGGGACAAGCCCTTGGCGGCCTGGGCAAAGCGGACGGTTCGCCACGCTTCCAGAGCCTGGGCGGCTCGCAGGAGATTCCGGTCCGCCACCGAGGCGCCCGATCGCGCGATCAGACGCTCGAGCAAGGTGCCGGCCAGACGAAACTCTCCTTCGCGAAGCGCGGCGATCGAGGACTCTCGGTCCGGGTCGCTCGCAAGGGTTCGCACGTCGGCGAGGATCACGTGGCGCTCCCTTGCCATGAGTCGGGGGTGGGCGGGGATGGGCTGTCCTTCGATGTAGGCTTGTCGGTATCCGCGCACGGCGGCGACGGCGCCCAGGGCGGCGGTGGTGGCCTTTCGGCCGCTGGTAACGTCCACCACGACGGCGCCCCGGGGAGGAAAGCCCTGCGAGGCCACTTGGCCGAGTAGCACCTCCGCGATGCGGACGGTGTCGGTACCGTCGCCGATTTCGGCGAAACGGAGTCGCGGGCGCTCCGGCGCGACCGCGGCGGCGACCCGCTCGGCGTACCCCCTCGTGTGGCCGGTGCAGAGCAGCGTCACGTCCTCGGCCGGGTTGGCGAGGACGGCCAAGACCGGGGAGTAAGGCTGGGTCCCGACGGGGACGAAGGCGAGCCGAGCGGTGGGGAGATATCGTCCGACGCGTCGCATCCGTTCGCAGGCACAGGGGAAGAGGACGCGCTCGTAGGCCTCCACCGCCGAGGCCTCGTCGGGAGCCGCTTCGACCTCGCGGAGGGCGAGGTCGGAAGCCTCATCGAGCGCATCGTCCGCAAGGCCGCTCAGCGTGGTGGTCGCCGTGTCCATGGCGATGTTCTTTCGGGGGGAACGGCCAAGGGTCCTGCCCACCGAATCGGAGACCTGGGGTAGACCTGCGAACGGAACCCCAATGAACTCACATCGCCAAGGTCGAACCGAGGTCTCGTTGACCTACCCCGACGGCGGTCCGCTCGCGCGACGCGCCGTTCGGATACGCCAGACGCGGCGGGCGTTCCCGTTCGGGCTGGCGCTCACGCACCGGATGTTGGCCGAAGCGCCCCTGGCGGGTTTCGTCGTCCCGCGTTTCACGTGGGCGACGTTCGGCAACGAGAGCAAGTGGTACGCGAACGAAAAGGTGCGCGGGTCCGAGGACTACCGGGAGGCGGACGAACTGCTCGACTGGTGCGAGGCGCACCGTCTCGAGGCGCGGGGGCATTGCGTCTTTTGGGAGCCCGAGTCATGGCAGCCGGACTGGGTTCGCGGGTTGGCGGACGGGGACCTGCGCGGGGCGGTGGAGCGACGGCTGGAGAGCGCGGTCGCGCACTTTCGGGGCCGCTTTCGGCATTGGGACGTGAACAACGAAACGCTGCACGGGAGTTTCTTCCGCGACCGTCTCGGCGCGGAGATCTGGCCCTGGATGTTCCGGCGGGTCCGGGAACTCGACCCGGACGTTCGGCTCTTCGCGAACGAGTTCAACGTGCTGTCGGTGGACCAGAACTTCGCCCAGGTCCAGACGGCGGAGTACGTCGCCCACGTTCGCGAACTGATCGAGCAAGGTGCGCCGATCGATGCGGTCGGCATCCAGGGCCACGTCTGGCGCGAGGACCTTCTGGCGAATCCGGGCGTCGTGACAGAACGCCTCGATCTCGTCGCCGAACTGGGTTTGCCGATCTGGATCACCGAATACGACGCGGCGGACGAGGACCCGGAGCGCAACGCCGATATCCTGGAACTCGTCTACCGCACGGCTTTCGGACATTCGGCGGTCGAGGGGATCGTGACGTGGACCCCCTGGGCGGGAGATTCGTGGCGCGGTCCGAACGCGGCCCTCGCGGAAGCGGACTGGACCCTTCGGCCCGCCGGACGCCGGCTCGACGCGTTGTTGGCCGAGTGGACGACGGATTACGAGACCGTCACCGACGGGGCGGGCTGGGTTCTGACCGAGGGCTACGCGGGCTCGTACGTCGCGGAAGCGGACGGCCTCTCGGTCCCGTTTGAGATTCTCGCTACACGCTCTGCGCCAGGATGATCGCCTCGGCGATTTCCCGCATGGACTTGCGCGAGTTCATGGACTGCAGTTGGATGCGCCGGTACGCCTCGGCCTCGTCGAGGCCGTGCTGGGCCATCAGGATTCCTTTGGCGCGGTCCACCAGTTTGCGGGCCTCGAGACGCTCGTTCAGGTCGGCGACCTCCTTGGTGAGGGCGTTGTTCTGCTCGAAGCGGCTCCGGGCGACCTCGATCGCCGGGGGCAGGTCGCTCGGCTTGAACGGTTTCACGAGGTAGGCGAACACGCCCGCCGCCTTGGCGCGGTCGATGAGTTCACGGTCGCTGTAGGCGGTGAGAAGGATCGCGGGGGCGATGTTCTCGGCGGTGATGATGTCCACCGCCTCGATGCCGTCCATGACGGGCATTTTCACGTCGAGGATGCAAACGTCGGGGGTGGTCTCGCGGGCGGCCTCGACGGCTTTCTGGCCGTCGTCCGCCTCGGCGACGACGTCGTACTCGAGGTTTTCGAGCATTTGTTTGAGGTCGAGCCGAATGATCGGGTCGTCGTCCGCGATGAGAACTCTCAGTTTTGGCATGTGTGCGTGGTACTCCGAGCGTCGTACCGCACCGTACGATCCGCAATGTGACGGAAAAGCGTACCCGGGGAGAGGATGCGCGCCGGGGCCGTTGGTCTCGCCGCCTATTTCGCGGGGGCAAGCGCGGATTGGGGGATCTCGTGCCGCCAGAGTTCCTTTCCGGTCTTGTCGTGGGCGGTCAGCGTGAGCTTGCGCTCGTTGCGCTTGCCGGACACGCGCACCAGGCCGAAGTTCCGCATCTGGGTGACCCAGGTTCCGGGAACGCGGGCGGGGTTGTTCTCCTCGCGGGGGTCCCGACCGGGGCCGGCGGTCAGGGGGCTCGACGTGAAGTCGTACCAGTCGTAGGACGCTCCCGGCCAGCGGACCTTGATGAGTTCCCCGACATGGCGGTCGCCGCTGAGGAAGATCAGACCGGTGACGTTGCGCGCCGCCAGGTAGTCGAACAGGTCCTTGCGCTCGGACTCGAATCGGCCGAAGCCTTCGTAGAGGGCGAGGGGGTTCAGCATCTGGCCCCCGTTGACGACCACTTTGAAGGTGGCGCCGCTGCTGACGAGGGCGTCTTTCAGCCACTGCAACTGAGCCCGGCCCAACATCGTCTTGTCCGGTCCGTCGGGGGCGTTGTTCGGCGAGCGGTGGTAGCGGTCGTCGAGCACGAAGAACTCGACGTCGCCCCATTCGAAGCGGGAGAACATCCCCGGGGTCTCGGGGGTGCCGTACCGCACGCCGGGGCAATAGTCCATGAAGATTCGGGCGGCTTCTCCCTTCAGTCGGTAGGAACGGTCGGAATCGTCGGGACCGAAGTCGTGGTCGTCCCAGGTGAAATAGTGCTGCGTTCCGCCGAGGAGGGGTTGGAGTTCGGGCAGGGCACGGTCGTGACGCCATCGGTACCGCATGCCCGCCTCGGTCAGCCAGTCGGGTTCACGGTAGTACACGTTGTCGCCCAGCCAGACCATGAAGTCGGGTTTCTTGGCGGCCACCGCGAGCAGAGTTTCGTAGTCGCCGCCGTAGGGTCGCCCGGGCCGGTCGAAGCGCTCTTCGTTGACGTACAGGCAAGAGCCGAACGCGAACGTGAACTCGGGTGGATCGGTGCGCCAGCGCCAATGGGGCTGGGTCTGGAACTCGGTGGGGTAGTCGCGGGGGACCCTCTCGCCGTCGAGGAGCAAGTCGTAGGCGTAACGGGTGCCGAACTCGAGTCCGGAGATGCGGAAGAGGGCGATGTGGTCGCCACGGGCGTCGGTGCGGATCGTCGGGGTGGTTCGGACTTGGCCGGGCGCCGACTTGGGCCAGTAGCGGATGGCGGCCTCGGCGTCGCCGGTGGTCTGGACCCACACGGCGGCCTCCGTCATCTCGACGTAGGCGTTCATCGGCCCCGCGTTCAGCTTGGGGTGGGGCTGAGAGAGGGCAAGGGCGGCAAACCCGAGGCCGCCCAACAAGGTCGCGATGCGGAGCCGGCGCATGCGCCGATGATACCGACCGTCAGCCGAGAACCGGGGTCAGGAGAAGCACCCGTGCGTCGTGCTTGGGGACGCGTTCGGAGTAGCTCCCCCGGAACTCGCCGATCGTCTCGCCGGAGATCGCGTCGCTCACAAGGCACGCGCGGTGGGTGTCGAGGCCGAGAGTTTCCCAGGCGACCCCCATGCGGTTGCACCCGTCCCCGTCGCTCAGGTTGAACAGGCCCACGGCGATCGTCCCGTCGGCGAGGGGCTTGGCGAAGACCGGGAAGTCGCTCCAGTCCCACTCGTCCTTCTCGGGCGCGATGCGCCGGGCTTGGACGCCGAGCGAGTCCTGGCTGATCCGAAGCAGGCCGGGGTTCGCCAGCAGCGAGAGGGTCGCGTCGTTCATAGCGCGCACGTCGCAGCCGATCATGAGGGGCGAAGCGAGGAGGCACCAGAGGGCGAAGTGGCACAAGTACTCGGAGTCCGAGCATCCGCCCGCGCCGACGTTGCCCTTCCCGTACATGCCGACGACCATCATGTCGGGGTCGTTCCAGCCGTTCGGACCGGCGTACAACTCCAGGCCGGCTTGGCGACGGAAGCCAATGTCCTTGATGCTGTCCCAGTTGTCCACGATGTCGCCGGTGGTGCGCCACATGTGGCAACCCGCCCAGCGGCCCCAAAGCCATGGCTTGTTGACGCCCCATTCGCAGGCGCTGAACAGGATGTCCCGCCCCGTCTGCCGAAGCGCCTGCCCCATGCGGCGGTAGAGGGTCGGGCCGTGCGCCCCGTGCGGCACGTTGCAGAAGTCGTACTTCAGGAAGTCCACCCCCCAATCGGCGAAGGTCCGCGCGTCGGTCTCTTCGTGGCCGTAGCTCGCGAGTTGATCGGCGCAGGTGTGGGTGCCGGCGCAGGAGTAGATGCCGAACTTCAGCCCCTTCGCGTGAATCCGCTCGGCCAGGGCGGCGATGCCGGAGGGGAACTTGTGCGGGTCGGCGGTCAGCCGACCCTGGGCGTCTCGCTCCTTGCCCTCCCAGAGATCGTCGATGACCACGTAACGGTAGCCCGCTTCCGCGAGACCGGTTTCGAGGAGGACGTCGGCGGTCTGGAGGATGAGGGTTTCGTCGATGTGGGCGCCGAAGGTGTTCCAGCTGTTCCAGCCCATGGGCGGAGTCGGGGCAAGCATGGTCCGATCATAGCCGTCCGGTATGGCGATCCAACGGGGCTACGGGTCCTTCGTTGGGGAGGATTCCGGAGACGGTCGAATCGTTCGGGTCCCGAGGCAGGGCGGCGGAACCAGGCGTCGTCACGCGATTCGCGCACAATGGGCGCACGATGCACGCGCTCCAAGTGCTCGAATACGACGCCATCCGGGAACGTCTCGCCGCCAAGGCGGAGACGGAAATGGCGGCGCGTCGGGCGAGCGAAATGTTGCCCGCCTTCGAGGAGCGCGTCGTCTGGGAGCGGCTCGAGGAGACGAGCGAGGCGACCAAGCTTCTCGAGGCGACCCATCCTCCGTCGCTCTACGGGGTCCACGACCTGCGGCCCGCCCTCAACCGTTGCCGCAAGGGCGGGGACCTCGGGGCGGTCGAGATCTACCGCTGCGGGGAGGCGCTCCGGTGTTTTCGCGAACTGCGGAGCTACCTCAAGCCTCGCAAGGAGACCTCGGCCCGGCTTTGGGCGCGGGCGGAGAACCTGCCGGAACTGCCTCACCTCGGGCGCAAGATCGCCCAAAGCGTGGATTCGGACGGCCAGGTGCTCGACGGGGCGAGCCCGAGACTCGGCGACTTGCGCCGCAAGATGCGCACGGCGGCGAGCCGCATCGTCGAGCGCATCCAGAGCTACGTTTCCAGGCATCGCGACCTGCTCTCCGACCCGATCTACACGATGCGGGACGGGCGCTACGTCATTCCCGTCAAGTCCGAAAACCGGGGGAAGATTCCGGGCTTGGTCCACGATACGAGCGGTTCGGGTCAGACGCTGTTTGTGGAGCCGGAAGCGGTCGTGCAGCTCGGTAACGCGCTGCGCGAGGCGGAGGCGGCCGAGCGGGACGAGGTTCGCCGGATTCTGGCCGAACTCTCGAAGGAGGTCGCGGTCGCGGCGCTTGAACTCGAGGGCGGCGTGGCGGCGGTTGGAGAGATCGACTTTCTGTTCGCGCGCGCCCGCCTTGGGTTCGACCTGCGCGGCGCGGTTCCGGACCGGGGCGACGGTTGCTTCCTCGAGATCGAGGGTGGTCGGCATCCCCTCCTCGACCCGGCGATCGCGGTGCCGCTGGAAATCGCGATCGGACGGACCCGCCCGTGCGTGCTCATCACCGGCCCCAACACGGGGGGCAAGACGGTCTCGATCAAGACGGTCGGCCTGTTCGCTTTGATGCTCCAGTCCGGCTTATTCGTCCCCGCTCGGCACGTCCGCTTCGGCCCGTTTACCCAGGTATGGGCGGACATTGGGGACGAGCAGAGCCTGACCCAGTCGCTCAGCACGTTCAGCGGCCACATTCGCAACATCGCCGCCGCGATCAAGGAACTCAAGCCGGGGGCGCTCGTCCTGCTCGACGAAATCGGCGCGGGGACCGACCCGGCCGAAGGGGCGGCCCTCGCAAAAGCGATCCTGACGCACCTGAGGGACGGGGGCGCGCGCGTCCTGGCGAGCACCCACTACGGCGAACTCAAGGCCTTCGCCTACGACGCGGAGGGATTCGCCAACGCGGCGATGGAGTTCGACCTCAAGACGCTTCAGCCGACTTACCGGCTCCTGATGGGCTCGCCGGGGGCGAGCCACGCGCTCAAGATCGCGGAGCGCTACGGGATTCCGAAGGAACTCGTCGAACACGCCAAGAGCGGGCTTTCGACCGACGAGCGGGCGGTGACGCGGATGCTCGAGGAACTCGAACTCGCCCAGCGTCAGGCGCGCAAGGCGCAGGGGGAGGCCGACCGGCTCGCCGCCCGCCTCAAAGACCTGGAGCGGGACGTCGAATCCAAGCTTGAGGAAGCGCGGGAGGCGAAGCGCCGAGCGAGCGAGGTGGCGAAGCAAACCGTCGAGAACCACCTGCGCGACATGCGTCTCGAGGCGACGCGCATCTTCGACTCCCTCAAGTCCTCGGCGGACGGGAAGGCCCTCCAGAAGGCGCGGGAGGACTTCAAGGCGCTTCAGGGCCTCGGGCAGCACGTGGTCGAGGAGTTCGAGGAGCGGACCCCGGCGCGGGCGGGGGGCGCGAAGCCGCTGGAAAAGGGCGACCGAGTGATGGTCGAGGGGTACGGCAAGGTGGGCGTCCTTCTCGAAAACCCCGAAGGTCGAACGACCCAAGTCCAGATCGGCTCCCTGAAGGTGAACGCCCCCGTGAGCAAGCTTCGCGCGGTGGAAGGACCGGGACCGGTCGCCGAATCGCCGCGCCGGCCCAACGCGGGGCTCGCCCGGGCGATGGGCGCTTCGACCGAAATTTCGCTTCGCGGGATGCGCGCCGAGGACGCGATGGAACTCCTGCAGCGGTTCCTGGACGACGCCGTGCTGGGCCACCTCGACCGCGTGCGCATCGTCCACGGAAAGGGAGAGGGGATTTTGCGGAACTTGACGCGCGAAACCCTGCGCAAGCACCCGAGCGTAAGGAGCTATCGAGACGGCGAACCGACGGAAGGCGGGCACGGGGTGACCGTCGCCACCCTGGGCTGAGTCCAAACCATGATTAATCGTGACGATCTGGAGCTGATCGCGGTGGCCCGCGAATCTCGTGGGCACGCCTATGCCCCCTATAGCGGCTACCGGGTCGGGGCGGCGGTTCGGGGCCGCGACGGACGCATCTGGGCGGGCTGCAACATCGAGAACGTGTCGTTCGGACTGACGATCTGTGCGGAGCGGGTGGCGCTGGGCAAGATGGTGTCGGAAGGGTGCCGCGACATGGATCGGGTTGCGCTCTACACCATGGACGGATCGGTTCCGTGCGGGAGTTGCCTCCAGGCGATGCGGGAGTTCGCCGGGGACCCGGATCGGGTGCTTGTGTTCCTGGCGGGCGAGACGGGGCCGCCGAGGGTCTTGAGCCTGGCCGAGCTTTTACCGTACGGGTTCGACTCCGAGGTCGTCAAAGCCGTGTCGGTAAAATGACCGCGTCGGTCGCCCGACCCTGGAGTACCCGTCTGTGAAGCCGTCCTTTTTTGCCTTCCTCGTGCTGGTTCTTGCCCTTGCCGGCTGTGGCGGAGGGGGAGGCGGCGGTGGCGGCGGCACGACGCCGTCCGGGACGGCGGTCGCGGGCCGGATCGTCAACCAGGTGACGCTGGCGGGAGTGGCGGGCGTTCGGGTCCGAATGCTGGACGCCGGCAACGTGGTGGTCGGCACCGGAACGACGGACGCTTCGGGGGCCTTCCGCGCGCCGACGACGACCGGCGCGGTGCGGTTCAACGTCGATTTCACGTCCGTGTCGGCGGCGTACTATCGGCAGTACGACTACAACGGGAAGAGCTACTCCCCGCTGATCGACGGCTGCAACCCGGCCTTGCCGTTCGTGGTGAACGGGACAACCACCAATCTGACCGGGAGCGTCGTTCTTCGCCCGACGACGGTCCCCCCGCCCGCGCCGCCTACGGGTTGCAGCTAGGCGAGGTCAACGCTCTCCGAACAACACGAGGGGCGCCCTTGCGGACGCCCCGACGTGTGAGCGAGTTTGTGCGAGATGGAATCCGACGGGAGTTCGGCGCCCCGGAGGAGGTCGGGGCTGGGGCCGAGTTGCCTCGCTGATCGCTTCCTGCTATTCTTGTTTTCGTCGCCTTCGGAAGGCGCCTCTGGACTCAATGTTAGGCCGTCGTGTTCCGAACGCGAAGTCGCCCTTCGCGGGGACCCAGGGGTGGCCTCGCAACGTTGCCGGGCGAGAACCGGCCGGAGGCGCCGATACGATGAAGGAGACGATGGCACAGGCACCCGCGATGGACGCGCCCCGGGCGGAGACCGGAGTCCGCCGGATTTCCTGGCCGCGCCGCGTTTGGGTCTCCCTTCTGAAGCTGGTGCTACGGTTGGGCCTGCTCACCGTCGTGGCGTGCGGCTTCGTCGTGCCCTTCACGATCGGCCTGCCAAACGCCGCCAACCGGCAGGCGGTCTACGCGCAGATGGTGGACCACGATCCGGCGCGAGACTCCCTCACGGGCGGATTCGGAGTCCCGATCGGGAAGCCCACGAGGTACATGCTGACGGACGAGAAGGCGTTCCTCCCGGGCTACACCAAGGACGGGGCGCGCTACGTGGACCACCGCTACCTCAGGTCCATCAACCACTACCCCTTGCAGGTCAAGACGGTCGAGACGGTGTGCCGCGAGGCGCAAATCTGGTGCACGGCGGTCGGCTTGATCGCCCTGATCGTGTTCCTGACGGTGCGCGGCTACCTCGATCGCGACTAGCCGGAAATCGGGATGTCGGTTTTGCTCGCCGACACCGCGATGCCAAGGGAGCGGAACCAGGGGAACAGGTCCTCCCCCGTCGCACGGCTCCAGACGGCCACGCAGTCGTCGAGCGAATAGCCCTTGCGACCGGGTTTCAGGATCGCACGCTTGGTCCGGAAGTAGTCGGCGAGGGCGCCGGGTCCGAACTTGCGCTCCAGTTCCTCGAACAGGTAGTAGGTCTTGCCCCAGACGACCGCGTTCGGGGCGCCGGGGGCGCCGATGTCCACCTTGTTCATCTCGGGGTCTTGCTTGCGGGCGTTCTCGATCGCGCGGTCGAGGGTCTCCTGGGCTTCCGGCATGCCGAGGCGTTTGCCGACTTGAATGCCGAGGTAGGTGGCGATGGGTTCGTTCCATACGGGTTCGGGGTAGGGAAGGACCCAGGAGTGGCCGGCCTCGTGGCCGATCAGCTCGATCATCGGGTACCGGTGGGTGGGATAGTCGCCCCACCAGGCGCCGATCGCGATGCGCTCGCCGCTCGAAAAGCCGCCGCCGCCGGTCGGAAGCATCAGCATGCGGGTGATCATGCCGGGAGCGGGTTCGACCCCGGTGATCTCGACCAGGAGGGGGCGCACGACGGCGTACTCCTTGGCGATGTCGTCGGCGAACCTCTCGGTGCCCTCGTGGAACTCGAGGGTCAACGGACCGACCTGGCGGGACAACTCGGCGAACTGGCCTTGCGGGGGGCGGCTGGGGTCGATGGGCTTCGTCCGCGCCAGTCCGACGAGGAGGGGACGCACCCAGGCGGCGTTGATCGGGTCGCTCGCGTCCGGGCGTTGCCCGAAGAGCCCGCGAATCCCGACCAGCACATGGCCCCGCCCGACGTCCCTTCGGGCGAGGACGGGCCGGCCCGCGGCATCCTCGATCAAGGGTCGCCAATCGCCCTGGAGGGCGAGGGTGCCCCCGCCGGTAAAGGCGATCGGGTCGGCGGCGAACCCTTGGGCGGGCTTCAGGGGGGTCCGCGCGGCGGCGTTCTCGAAGGTCGCGCCGAAGGGGGTCGCCATCGCCTGAAGGGGAAGGTCGCCTTGTCCCTTGTTGCCGAGGAGGGCGAGGGTTCCACCCTCTCGGACGTACTGCTGGACGTGGGCGACGGACTTGTCGGAGACGGGAACCCGGGTGTCGCCCGCCGCGATCACGAGCAGGTTGACGTTCGAGAGGTCGAGCTTGTGGAGGCTGCCCCAGTTGCGGGCGTCCGCCCCGACCCCGTCGAGGTACTGGCGATGGAATCTCCCATCCATGTAGAAGGTGAACTCGTGGGAGATGTCGGAGATCGAGTGGACGACGATCGGGTTCGCCTGGGCGAGGACGAGCGAGGCGAGCATCGTGGCGACCATTTCCCGATTATGGGACGCTGCCGGCGATCCCGCGCATGCGCTCAATCACGATCGGGAGGCGAAGACGGCCAGCCTCGTTCGGATCCAATTGTCCCTCGACCGCCAGGGTATGGCGGTGTCCTGCCAGCGGTTCGTGAAGCCGAGACCCGATGGGTCCGTGGGCATGGCGTCTAGTACGAGGGGCGGACACAGTCAGCGGCAGGTAACCCCTTCGGTATTCGCGATTCGCGAATACCGAAGGGGGTCAAGAACGTTCCCGCCGAACGGTCGGCACGATCGCGTCCCGCTACGGTCCGCTAGGGAATCGGAGGGAGGAATCGCTCCTACAGCACGTCCAGCGTTTCGAACCTGCCGCCGAGGACGACGCCCGAATCCGCGCCCAACCAGCGGTCGAGTGTGGTGGCGTAGACCTGACGGAAGTCGATCTCGTGCTTGAGGTCGCCCCGGTTGAGGTCGGCGAGGTCGGGCTTGTTGCCGTGCAGTCCGCCCTTGACCGATCTGCCCACGATGAAGAGGGGGGCCGCGGCGCCGTGGTCGGTCCCGGCGCTGCTGTTTTCGGCCACGCGTCGCCCGAATTCGGAGAACGCCACGACGACGACGCGGTCCGCCTTGCCCATCGCCTCGAGGTCGTTTTGAAAGGCGAGGATGGCGTCGCCGAAGCCCTTGAGCAACTTCTGGTGCTGGTCCGCCTGGCGGGCGTGGGTGTCGAACCCGCCGGCGCTGAAGTAGACGAGTTTGGTCGCCGGGGACGCGCCGATCAGGTGAGCGATCTGCTTGAAGCCCTGGCCGAAGGAGTCGCCGGCGTAAGTGGAGACCGGGGTGAAGGTATCGAGCCGTTTGTTCAGTTCGGACATCGCGTCGAGGGCCGTCTTGCTGGCGTCCTGGGCGGCGCGGAGGCCGCTCCCCGGGGCGGCGTCGGCGCCCTGAATCGCGCGCAGGCTCCGTTCCGAATCGGGGTCGCCGACCATGGCCTCGATGTCGGCGAGGCTGGCGAAGCAGGGGATGCTCGCCTTCTTGGCGGCGAGAGCCAGGGGCTTCTCGGTCGAGAGCCCGAGGGCGACGACCGGGTTCAGCGCGCTCGACTGCAGTCGCTGGTCAAAGTACCGGCCGAGCCAGCCGGTCGCGTAGGTTCCTTCGGGGCTGGCCGACTGCCAGATCTCCATGCTCTTGAAGTGCGAACGGTTGGGTTGCGGGTAGCCGACGTTTTGGACGATCGCGACGTGCCCGCGCCCGTACAACTCGTGGAGACCCGCGAGAGCCGGGTGAAGACCGAGCCCGCCGGCGAGCGGCAACACGTCGCTCTCCTTGAGGGCGAGGGTGGGCCGGGCGGCGGTATAGAGCGGATCGGCGTAGGGCACGACGGTGTTGAGGCCGTCGTTGCCGCCGCTGAGTTGGCAGACGACGAGGATGCGGTCCGAGGCGGGTCCCAGTCCCTTGGCTTGCCGCAACACGTCCGCTCGCGCCAAGGAGGCCAGGAGGTTCGGGGTCGCCAGTCCGACGGCAAGGACGCCGCCGGCTTTCATCAAATCGCGTCGGCTGATTTCGGTCACGAGTTCGCTCCGTTCGCCCGAAGGCTTGGCTTAGGTTCGGGATGGTGGTCAGATCGTCCTGCCGCCGCCCGACATGGGGTACGACGCCGGCGCGCACCGGTCGGTTCGGTAGACTCGGCTCCGTGATGGACGCGGGACGCGCGCGGCAAGATCCCCCCAGCCTGGCGGGCTGGCTGGCGGCGCTGGCGCTCGCGGCGATGACGGGCGCGGTGTTCGGAAGCCTGCAGAACGTGGGGCCGGAGAGCACGATCCGCAAGTTGAACCGGAGTCTCGGGATCGTTGGGCCCGGCATGGTTTCGGTGGACCGGGCCGAGGTTCAACCCCTCTTGGTGCAGGACTTGGACGATCCGATCGTTGGGAGCGTGTTGAACCGGGTGGCGGTGCTGGCGACGGGATCGAACTACGTCGCGGGACAGCGGCACCCGTTGCGTTCGGGGCAGATCGTCGTCGAAGGCGCGTATTTGCGCGCGAGCGGGCACTATGCGCCGTTCGTATGGGTTCTGATGAGAAGCGGACGGGTTTGGAAAGTGGACGCCCACAGCACGTGGAACGTGATGGCGGGTCGTCCGATCGCCGTTCGGTGACCCCGCCCGTTCAGGTTAAATAGGATCTCATGTTGCGTGCCGGACGCGTCCACTGGCTTGTGCTCGTCGCCCTTGCCGCCGCCATCGGCGGCTTGGTCGTGGTTTTTTTGCCCACGAATTCCGCCGCCAAGGCGGCGAACGACTTCATGCGGGCGCTGGCGACCGACGATCGGGACTCCCTCGTCGCCCTCACCTACTGGCCGGACGTCGACAAAGCGGAGATTCGGAAGAAGTGGGACCACACCATGGAGGCGGGGAAGTACTACCGCTTCGCCTACAAGATCGTGAACGAAAAGCAGGCGACGGACACCCAGGTCGGCGTCACCGCGATGGTCATGCGGAACGTGCTGACGGGCAGTTCCTACGAGGAGAAGTTCGAGTTGCCGATGGTGCTCGAGGGCGGCAAGTGGAAAGTGGACGTGCGGGGCATCAACCGCGAGATGTTCCCGGCCTTGCCGCGCTGAGTCCTCAGTAGTTGCCCTTCTTCTTCGCCGCCTCGAAGGCGGAGAGCTTTCGACCCTCGTTCACCACGTCGGGGCGAGGCGGGGCGATTTGGTAGGTCTCGCGAAACATGCCCTGAACCTGGCGGTCCATCAGTTGCTTCGGATCGTCGCCCACCACCTTGGTCCGCTGCTCCCACGGGAGGAGTACGGAGACGCGGCGGTTGCTCCAATGGAAGGGGTCGCTCGGCTTGTAGAGGTGCGAATCGCCGAACCCTTCGAGGCGCTTGATCTGGTTCTGCTTGACGCCGGAGGCGACGAGCGCACGCTTCATCGCCGCCGCTCGGTCGTTGCTCAGGTCGAGGTTGTCGTAGGCTCCGTTGTGCAAGGGGCGCGCGTCGGTGTGGCCCTCGATCACGATGTCCCGATCGGCGGTGGCGAGGAACGGGGCGATCCGGGCGATGAGGGTCTTCGCGGCGGGACGAATCTCCGCGCTCCCGATCTCGAAGAAGGCGGCCCCGTTCTTCTCGAGGAACTCCATGCGGACGCCCTCGTCCGTCGCCTGGAATTCGATGGAGTCGATGAGGGCCTTGACCTCCGGCTTGCCGTCCAGGGTCTTGAGGGCCGCGCTCAGGCCGTCGATAAGGGTTTTGGCGTCCGCTTCCTTGTTAACGAGGCTTTCGGCGCCGCCGCCGCTCTTGCCGCCCTGCTGCACTTGCTTGTCCGGGAAGCCCAGGCCGAAGGCCATGCCGCCTTCGTCGGCGCTCTTGATGGCGGAGAACGGGTCGTTGAAGTAGTGGGCGATCGAAGCGCGCTGATCGGCGGAGAGCCCCATGATCCACATGACCATGAAGAAGGCCATCATGGCGGTGACGAAGTCGGCGTAGGCCACCTTCCAGGAGCCGCCGTGGTGGCCGCCCGCGACGACCTTCTTGCGCTTGATGATGATGGGCTGGCTTTCGCGCATCTCAGGCGGCCTTCTCCTTCACGTAGGTCTCCATCTCGGCGAAGCCCGGCCGCGCCTCGGGTTCCACGTTGCGGCGGGCGAACTCGATGCAGGTGATCGGCGACTCGCCGCGCGCGAAGCTGAAGAGAGCGTAGCGGAGGCTGTTCATGTAGCTCGCCTCTTTGTCGAGGCGCAGTTCCATGGCACGGGCGAGGGGGCCGAAGACGCCGTAGGCGAGGAGGATGCCGATGAAGGTGCCGACGAGGGCCGCGGCGACGGATTGGCCGATGGCGGCGGCGTCGCCGCCGATCTTGCCCATCGTGATGATGACGCCGAGGACCGCCGCGACGATGCCGAAGCCGGGCATCGCGTCGCCGACGGTGGAGACGGCGTGGATGGGGATGTGCGACTCCTTGTGGGCGGTCTCCAAGTCGATCTCCATCATCTCCGAGAGGTCGTGGGGGCCGACGGCGCCGGTAAGGATGACCTTCATCGTGTCGCAGAAGAACGCCACGGCGTGGTGGTTGGCCAGAAAGGCGGGGTAGTTCTTCATGATGTCGCTGTCCGCCGGGTTTTCAACGTGCTTCTCGAGGCCGAGGAGGCCCTCTTTGCGGGCGATGTTGAAGAGCTGGAACATCATGCGCAGCGTGTCGAGGTAGAGCTGCTTGGTGTAAGGGTCGGGTTTCAGGACGCCGATCGAGCACTTGATCGCGGCGGAGAAGTTCTTCATGCCGTTGGCGGCGATGAACGCGCCGAGGCCGGCTCCGCCGATGATGATGAACTCGGAAATCTGGATCAGCACCCCGATTTGGCCGTGGTGCATCACGTATCCGCCGATGACGGCGCCGAACACGATCAAGAACCCGATGATCAGAAACATAGGTCGGACCCGCCGCCGGGCGCCCCGGGGTCGGTCCCCGTCCCTGGGAACCTTGCCCGCGCACCAATGCGGTGTTTCAATCATCGGCTTCCGGTCGGCGGATGCTCAACGGGGACTCTCCGCGATTCCGCGCGGAACGGCGGCGGCGGGGTCGGACGCCCTCGTCTGGGTCTTTGGCCCCCCCCCTTGACTAGCCCCCAAACATGTCGTAACGTCAGATCGTTCGCGGGAGCGTCGAGCACATGGAATTTGAGCGCAGAATCTTCGGGCGACCGCTTTGGCGGAGCCTCTTGGGGTTGATCGTCGTTTCCGGCGGCGCGACGGCGCGGGCCGACACGGAGGACGCGGTGACGGTGGGAGTCGGCGCGTGCGGTTCGCGGCTCACCGGTCTGAGCGAGGGCAACAAGGTGAGCGGCACCAAGGTCGAGTTTGGGATCGCCTTCTGGCACGATCCGACCCGGCACTACCCCGGCGGCAAGCCGGAGCCGGACTGGGCGCACATGCGGCTGAAGGACCTTGTGATCAACCTCGGCCCGGACGCGTGGGTGATCGAGTCGCGTCCGGGCACGGTGAACGGGGTGTCGTTCTCGTATCGGTTCGCCTCGACCGCCTTCGCGCACAACACCGCGGTTCCGATTCGGGTGCGGGCGACGATCGAACTGGGCTACAACCAGGCGCCCCCGAATTTCTTGGTCGTCCACACGGTGACCTACGATCACACCTTCACCGTGACGGCCTACAACCAGGCGCAGTTCGCGGGACTAACCGCGATTTCGATCTCCGGCACCAATCCGGCCGTTGAGTACCACGTGCCCGACGTGACAATGTCGAACCTTTCGAACCAGTTGCTCGGCCAAGCCTATGCTTGCGCCACAGCAACAAGCCACGGGAAGGTGCCGGCGACGCCGGGCGCCGCAATCGGCCTGCAGGAACCCTCGATCCTGAGTGCAATCCCGTCTGCGACGATGGCGTTTTGGAACCTCCACGGGTACCAGGCGGTTGGCGGTCCCCCGCGGGACATCGTGGCGGACAGCGACGGCTGGACTCTGGCCCAGTGGAACGCAGGGCAGGCACCCTTGCACGCGGTCGAGACGACGGAGGTCGCGACAGCGGTTGCCGCAAAGGGCGCGCTGTACCCGCCCTACAACTTGGCAGTCCTCTACTCCTGTCACACCGTGGACAGCAACCAGAAGGCGCAACCGTCCTCCGCCTTCGCCGCCGCCTTCGGAATCCCCTCCGGCAACCAGGTTGGGCGGGCGTACATGGGATTCGCGGAGTCCGTAAACGTCAACTGCTGGACGCAGGACCTTTGGGTGCGCGCAGACAATGAGGGTCGTGGCGACCCCTTCAAGCTCAAGGGCGGACCCGAATACCAAAATGCGTTCGTCCACGAACAGGTCGCGGTCCTCTGCAATGACCTGGCCGAGGGCGAGATTATCGGCGAGGCCGCGAGGCTTGCCAATGAGGCGGTGCCTTCCGTCTACTTCGTTCGCACCGCGAACCCCGACTTCAAGACATGGCCCTGGTACCGGGTCCCTCCGACGATCATTGGAGACATTCGTCATCGCTCGCGCTACGTGTACCTATCCGCTGCGGAAGCGGACTTGCTTGGGACCAACGTGAACGTGCAGTTCGTACGGCTCCCCGTTACGGGAGGTTAGTCATGTCGAAGGGAATCATCGCCTTCTTCGTCCTCGCGGCGGCGTTAGTGCCGACCGCCCACGCCCAGCTGACCAGCGGGTCCTACTCCCAGGACGACCTCACGGACGCGGTCAAGCAGCGCGCCGTAGCGGCGATGCGGCGGCTCCTCGTCGCCACGGTGCGGCCCCAGTATCGAGAGCTCATGGAGGCGAGATTCGATTGGTTCGGACGCAACCCCTACAGGTTGAAATGGAGTCTTCACGAGGTCGGCCGGTTGTTCGCCCATGGGTCCCTGGACGTGGGGCACATCGAGTATTGGATGGGGCGCGAGGCGCTCAGAGAGTGCTCGATCGCGGACCCGATTGGCGCGATATACGACAAGACGGTCGAGTACGGACCGAACGACCTTCTGACCCCGGACGAGGCGAAGGCGCATCTCGAACGGGCGATGCGCGAGGTGTTGGTGCCAGAGCCCTGGTCCGTGGAGGTGACATTCGACGAAGGCCTCTCCAAGGCCTTCGACACGCCGAACGGCCCCCTCAAGTACGTGTTCGAGTACGCGGCGCGGTACCGGGGGTACGTGTTCGATGGCGGATCGCACTCGCAGATCGAGGTGGACCCGCTCTCCGGGTGCATCGTGAGGCTGGCGATTCATAGCGCGGGCTTTCCGCTGGTTGACCCTGAGGACGTTCCGATCCTGAGCCGCGAACGGGTGGCCGCGCTGGGTCAGGTTGCGTTGGACGCTTACGCCCGGCACCGTCCGCTTGCCACGGCCGAGGCGGGTCGGGCGGTCGCCCTGCTGACGATGCCCCACTTCCAGAACCGGCCCAACGCCATGACGCTCCGGCACCGCTTACGATCGGACCTGCTCATGCCAATTCTAGTCGTCGAGCGGCAGTTCCTGGGCCGAGACGCCCAGGGCCGGCTTTGGATGCAGGAGTTCAGCGTGGATCCGATCCGGGGCGTTCCGTTGGCGGTGAACGAGTACCCGCTGGACGGATGGGCGCCGCTCGGGTCGGGGGGCCCCGCCCCGCTTCGGCTCGATCCGGCGGAAGGGCGGTGGACGCTGGCGGACGGATCGGCGGTTGGCGCCAGGAAGGTCCAGACGCCGCGCGACCCAAAAGACGATGGAACGGTAGTGCTGTTCGACGATCAGGGCCGAACGGCGTCCTTCCGTCTCGACGCGTCGCGCCGTCTGCTGTGGACGGAGGGGCCGTCGAGGCGGGAGGCGTGGTCGGTCTCCCGAGGCGATGCGGAGCGGTTGGTCCGGTTGGTGCGCGAGACGCTGCCCTCGTTCCCGCCCGTGACGAAAGCGGACGGTTAGGAGAGGTGCCCGGTGGGACGCCGCGGGTTGCTTCGGCGACGGAGACCGGCGAGACGCCGGGGATACCTTGGGTCGCCGATTCGGGTACGGTTGCCGAATCATGACCGTCCAACCTCTGCTCGTCGCCATGCTTCAGCGTTGGGTCCTCTTCTTCGACAAGGACCTCGCCCACACCGCCGAGGAACAAGCGGCGGGGACGGCGGGGGGCGCGACGCGGCCGGTTCTGGAGTTCGTCGCCGAATGCGGCGCGTTCTGCGGAATGGTGGCGCGGATCGCCAAGGGGGAAGCGGTGCCCTATCCCGGCGAGGAGCAGCGCCGGGCGTACTACGCGGCGGTGACCACGAAGGACAAAGCGCTCGCGATCCTGCACGAGGGGGCCGACGCCCTCGCCGCGACGATCGAAGGACTCTCGGACGAGGACCTGATGCGCGACACCGTCGCGCCCTGGGGCCAGCCCGTCAAGGTCGTCGAACTCGTTTCCATCGCGGTCACCCACATTGCGTACCACAGCGGCCAGCTGAACTACTTCCAGTTGCTCCAGGGCGACGCGGCGGTTCACTGGCTGGACTGACGGGTCGCCCATGCTCGAAGAGGTTCAAGACCAGTTCATCCTCCAATGGGGTCGGATGAGCTCCGCGTGGGGCATCAACCGGACCATGGCGCAGATTCACGCCCTCCTCTTCGTCACGGGCGAGCCGCTGGGGGTGGACGAGATCATCCAGCGCCTGAGCATCAGCCGCGGCAACGCGAGCATGAATCTGCGGCAACTGATGGAGTGGGGCATCGTGCGCCGTTCGCGGCACCTCGGCGACCGCAAGGACACCTACACGAGCGAGATGGACCCGTGGATCATGCTCGCCCGGGTCGTGCGCGAACGGAAGCGGCGGGAGATCGACCCCACGATCGAGGCGATTCGCGACTGCCTGGTCAAGCTTCGGGACGACCCGTCGGACGAGTCGGCGGGCGAATTGCGCGAACGGCTCCAAGGCCTGCTCGACGTGTTCGCCCTCGTGGACGAGGTCTACAAGCAGGTGTTCCTGGTGGACCGTCCGTTCGAGGAGGTCGTCCAGTCGGCGCTCCTTGGCAACGAACCCGGTAACCTCCCGGCATGAATCTGGGTCTGCAGGGTCGCCTCGCGCTCGTCGCGGCGGGAAGCAAGGGCATCGGCAAGGCGGTCGCCAGGACGCTCGTCGAGGAGGGTTGCCGGGTCTCGATCTGCGCGCGCGGCGAAGAGGGTTTGGGTCTGGCCTGCGCGGAGATCGGGGGCTCGGTGCGCGGGTACGTCGCCGACGTTTCCAGAGCGCAGGACCTGGAGCGATGGGTGGCTTACACCCGGGCGGAACTGGGCGAGCCGGACATCCTCGTCACCAACACGGGCGGTCCGGCGGCGGGCACGGTGGACGCGATCGAAGACGAGCAGTGGGTCGAGGGCTTCGAATCGACCTTGCTCAACGTGGTTCGCCTGACGCGCTTGGTCGCGCCCGGGATGTGCGAGCGGGGTTGGGGGCGGATCGTTCACCTCACGTCGCTGGTGGCCAAAGAACCGGCGGACATCCTCGCGATCTCCTCGACGCTGCGCAGTGGCCTGATGGCGCTGACCCGGCTCCAGGCGCGCGCCTTCGGCCCCCACGGGGTGACGGTGAACGGGGTGTTGCCCGGGCACACGCTGACCGACCGGCAGATTCACCTGGCGGAGGTGCGGGCGGCGCGATCGGGCGGGACGGTCGAGGAGGCGCTCGCGGCGAACGCCGATCTGGCCGCCGTTCGGCGATTGGGCAAGCCGGAGGAGATCGCGGCGGTGGTGGCGTTCTTGTGTTCCGAGCCGGCCGGGTTCGTCACGGGAACGAGTCTGCTCGTGGACGGCGGGGCGTCCCGCGGGTCGGGGTAGCCGACGCCCGGCCCCTGGGAATCCCGGCATATTTGCCGATACTCCAGCATATGCGGGCTCCCAAACGCGACGATTCGACGCCCTCGAACGCACCCGAGAAACCCAAAGCCTATTACGAAATGTTCAACCGCACCCTGGCCGCGATGGTGCGGCCGGACGCGAGGCGCATCCTGGACGTGGGCTGTGCGGCGGGGGTCATGGGCGCCCACCTCAAGAAGCAGGACCCGGCGCGTGAGATCTGGGGCGTCGAGATCGTGGCGGAGGTCGGCCAACTCGCCCGGCAGCATTTGGACAAGGTTTTCATCGGCGACGTCCAGTCGTTGCTCCCGTTGCCCGACGCGGAAGGCTATTTCGACACCGTCACCTTCGGCGACGTGCTGGAGCACCTGGTCGAGCCGGAGACGGTGTTGCGGCGGGTCCAGCGCAACCTCATGCCCGGGGGCGAGGTTCTCGTCTGCGTGCCGAACGTGGCTCACTGGTCGGTCATCGGCGAGTTGTTGCAGGGCCGGTTCCCCTACGCGGAGGCCGGCATTCTGGACGCCACGCACCTACGGTTCTTCACGCCCGCCAGTTTCCGAGAACTGCTCTTGGATTGCGGCCTCGAGGTCGTTCAAGAGTTCAGCCACGTCATGCCGAACGACGCGATCAGCCAGGTTCTCGCCCAAGCGGCGGCGGGATTGGGGATCGAGCCGAACATCACCCTGTCCGTCACCCCCGTTTACCAGCAGTTGTACCGGGCGAGGCGCAAGGCGGACCACAAACCGCCGCTCGCCCTTGTGATCGGGAGCGGGAACTCGACGCCCGAAATCCCCAAGAAGGCGGGGACGGTTTCGGTGGTGATGGTGGCGCAAAACCACATGACCACGATCCCGGAGTGTATGGAAAGCCTGCGGACGCACCTTGGTCCCGACGACCAGATCGTGGTGGTGGACGCGGGGTCCTCCGACGGGACCTCCCGCTACGTGGCGAAGATCGCCGAGTCCGAAATGCGGCTCAGCGCGATTTACTACCAAGAGGGCGTGTCCTATGGGTCGGCGGTCAACAAAGGCATCGAGGTGGCGCGCGGCGATGCGATCGTGCTGCTCGACCCTTCGTACCACGTCTACGAGGGATGGCTCGACCGACTGCGCGACCACGTGACGAGCGATCTGGTCGGCATGGTGGGCATGAACTCCGACGGGGCGTTCGGTCCGCAGAATCTGGAGCATTTCGTCCCCAAGGGGACGACGGGCGACTACACGTTCGAAACCTTCGCCGCCTACCTTGCGGAACAGAACCGGGGAAAGGTGCGGGAAGTGCAGGCCCTGGAGCCGATCGCGACCTTCCTGCCGCGGGCGACCTACGAGCGCATCGGCCGTTTCGACGAGAGCACGAGCGCGAGCGTCGCCATGTTGGACTACTGCTGGCGCTGCCGCCGCGAGGGACTCGTGATCTTCTGCGCCGCCGACGCGTTCGCCCACTTCTTGGACGAGGGCCGGGGGGCGTTGCCGCCGGACACCCAGAGTTGCGACGTGCTGGCGGACAAACTGGAGTCCTTCTACGGGCGAGGCCAGGTACCGCCGAGTCAGGCTCTGTTCGGTTCGCTGGCCTTCAAGCCGAGTTTCGACCTTTGGCGCCGGGACATCCCCAACCCGTTCTCGGTCGTCCGGTCGGGCGACCCGATCGCTCTGTACCTTGACGCGATGAAGCGGCTACTGGTCAACTGGGTCTACGCCGACCACGAACCGGTGCGCTGGGACCCGGAGAAGAGGGTGGTCGGCCTCGACTGGCCGCCATCGCCCTGGGCCCACACGATGGTGGGCGTCCGGCGCCTCGAGAACCTCCAGCATTGCCTGGAAACGGTACTGAAGGAAGGGGTGCCGGGCGACTTTTTGGAGGCGGGATCTTGGCGCGGCGGCGCATCCATCTTCGCCCGGGCGATCCTGAAGGCTTACGGCGCCGAGGACCGGATGGTCTGGGTCGCGGACTCGTTCGAGGGACTGCCCAAGCCGGACTCGGAGCGCTATCCCGCCGACGCGAACGACCGTCACCACACCTTCGAGTTCATGGCGGTCCCGCTCGAGGAGGTCCGGGCGAACTTTGCCCGCCACGGCTTGCTCGACGAACGGGTCGGGTTCCTGAAAGGCTGGTTCAAGGACACCCTTCCGGACGCCCCCGCCGAGCGGTACGCGGTGCTGAGACTCGACGGCGACATGTACGAAAGCACGATGGACGCGCTTGCGAACCTCTATCCCAAGCTCTCTCCGGGTGGGTTCCTGATCATCGACGACTATGGCGCGGTGCCCGCTTGTCGCAAAGCGGTCCACGACTACCGTGAGGAGCACCGCATCGCCGAACCGATACAAGTGATTGACTGGACGGGAGCGTACTGGCGCCGGGGCGCCGGGCAAGCGAACTCTCAATGAACAACCGCACCACTCGAATGGACCGTCCGACCACGTCGCTCGTTCCGCCGCCGCGGACGCTGGCAAGCATGGCCGAGCGGATGTTGCCGAACGCGTCGGACCTCCTGACGGAAACGTTGCACTGGCAGCGGTACGTTTTCTTCCGACCGTGGTACGAGGGACGCGTGGTCCTTGACGCCGGGTGCGGCGAGGGCTACGGCACGAACTACGCGTCGGCCTTCGCGACCCAGGCGATCGGGATCGATGTGGACACCGGAATCGTGGGCTATGCGAGCCGGAAGTACCCTCACGCGCGCTTCGTTCGGGACGACCTGGACCGCGCCGCCTTCGACAAGGCGGACGTGGTCGTGTGCTTCGAGACGCTCGAAAGCCTCGCCGACCCCAAGGGCTTTCTGCGTCGGCTCAACGATTCCGGCGCTTCGGTCGCCATTTCGACCGCCAACCGCCTTGTCGTCTCCCCGGGACGGGGACCGCTCGACCGGCCGCGCAACCGCTACCGCCGGCGGGAGTTCGCGCCGGCCGAGTTTCGCGCCCTGATCGAAGCGGGTTTCGAAGGGCGTCCGGTGACGTACCTCTCGCAGGAGCCGGTCTGGCACGGGGCGGTCACAGGAGGTTTGAGCGAGACGGCGGTCAGCCTGATCGCGGTGGTGGGCGACCTGCCCGTGCCCCGTTGGCCGCGTTTGGGTTTGGCGATGCCGACGATGGACAACGTGGACGGCGCCGCCGACGTCGTGCTCGCGACCACCCGCACCTATCCGGGGGAGATCGAGTTCGCCATCGCGCTGAACGGTTGTTCGGACGAGGAGCGAAAGAAGGCGGAGTCGTTCGGCGCCAAGATGGGGGCGCGCGTTCACTTGGTCGAACTCGAGACGAACGAAGGGTTCGCGGCGGGATGCAACGCGGGACTCGCGCGACTCAAGGAGGTCGGCGGATTCGACTACTACGGGGTGACCAACGACGACGTCGCGCCCGCGACGGACTGCATCGCCGAGATGGTCGCCGCCATGCAGAACCTGGAGGACCGGGGTCTGCGTCCGGGGGCGATCGGGCCGGTGTCGAACGTGGTTCACGGCCACCAGCAGGTGGACATCGGCGCGGTGAAGGACTACCGCGACATGCTGGAGAAAGCGGAAGCCTATCACCGAGACCACGCGATGGAGGTCACGCCCGTTCGCCAGTTGCGCGGCCTGTTCCTGCTCCTGCATCCGGACTGCCTGGCGGCGGTCGGCGGATTCGATCCCCGCTTCGGGATGGGGAATTTTGAGGACGACGACCACAACGTCCGGACGGCGATGGCGGGGTTCAGCCTCTGGATGGCGAACGGCGCCTTTCTGTACCACGCGGGTTCGACCACCTTCCGCAAGCTCAACGTCGACTACGGCGCGCTCATCAAGCGCAACGCGGAGATTCTCTGCGCGAAGTGGCTGGTGCCGACGGTGGACGCGATTTGGCAGCTCAAGACGCCGCCGCCGACCACCCCGATCTACCTGCCCCTCGACGCCAAGGCGCCCGTTTCCCCCACGGCGGCGGTTGCGCAAGGCCCCCAAACCGGAACCCAAGAAACCGATCCGGAACCCGAACCGGAACCGCCGACGCGACCCCCAACGGGCGGGCGTCCGGTGCCCGCGTTGCGTCCCGCCTTCGCTCACGCCTACTATCACGCGTTCGAGGGCCGTTCGGTGGACGTCATCAACCAACTCGACGACGAGGCGTTCGGGCGTTGGGTGGCCTCGATGCTCGAGGGGGTGCCACGCTCCGCGCGGTTTCCGGTCGTGCAAGCGGTGGTCCAGCTGATGGACGCCGACGAGGACGAACTCCGAGACGTGGCCTAACCGGGCGACCGCGGCCGAGGATCCCCGCGTCCGAAGAACCGGGCGGTGCAGTAGGACGCGGTCGTCGCGTGCAAGAGCAGACCCAGCGGGCCGCCGCTCATTCCGTAGTGCATCGCCAAAAGACCGACGCCGAGCCCGCTCAGACCGGTGAGCGCGCCGAGGGCGAAGCCCCACCTGCTTCCGATCCAAACGCCGAAACCCGCCAACAGGCCGAGCCCTCCGACGTAGAACGACGCGCTCGCGAGCATCGTGGTCGGCCGATCCGATGCTTCGATCGCTTTCCCGATCGCCACTTGGGTCTGGCCGGCGTCGGTCCGATCCCGGGCGTACTGGGACTCGACCTTCGCCTGGTTCGCCACCGTCTGGAGCGTGATCTTGGCTTCCTGCATCGAGAGACCGACCAGGCAGAACGCGAAGGCCATCATGAGCACCCCGAAGAACTGGTCGAGGGGGTTGTGCGCGCGCGGCGCCGGGTTGTCGGTGGCCATGGGGTCGGGCAGAGTGTATCCGAACCACGGAAGGTCGGTTTGCCCCGGCCCGCGAACCTTGGGTGGTGCTCTCGTTCGTTCCCGCGTTGGTTCTGGGCGCCGCGTCGGCGCGCGAGGTCGTCGTCGTCCCCGCCTGGAAGTGGTTTCGGGAGTCACCCGACGATCCGAGCGTTCGCCGACGGCAATGGGACGATCTGCACGCGCTGTCCGTGCTCCAAGGTCTCGTGAATCGCCGAGAGCCTCGACTCTACGTGCTTCTGGTCGGCGACCAAGGATCGGTGGACCGGTACTGGTGGCGGCGAATGGCGGAGCCGGGGGGCTGGATGGCGGGCGCGAAGGTCGTCGAACTCGAGACTCTCGATGCGGTCCTGGCGCGATTCCGTTCGTCGGTGCGCGGGACGGTGATATGGGACGAGCGGGTTCCGGCGACCTCGGCGCTCGCTTCGACCCTTGCGGGGATGCGCGACGCCGTGCCGGTCCGCTTCGACGATCGCCCGGACTCGCTCTACCGACGGTGGGTGACGGACTCCGGCGGGCCACGACTCAAGGTGATCGAGCGGCTGCTTGGCGCGGACGGGAAGCCGCGCTTCACCGGCACCGGGACGATCCCCGGTACGAACCGGCCGAGCACCGGAAGCGCGAAGTGCGACGCCTACCTTTGGGCGGCCGACCGTTTCATCAAGACCGGACGGTGCGACCCAAGGCGCATGGGCTATTACCCGGACGCGTTCTGGATAGGCCGCGGCACCCTGCCCGTGGACCGGACGCTGCTGTCCAACCACGACTACTTCGTCGCCAAGCGGGGCTTCTTCTTCGACCTTGGTTCCTGGGACGACGAGGCCCCGGACGACGACCCCGATCAGAAGCCGGGGGAGGACGCCCGCACCCTTCGCGCGATCCTCGCCGCCGCCTACGCTCGCGCCAAGGGGGCGATGATCCATGTGGGCGGGTTCACACCCTGGGACCTGAAGTACACCGACTTCACCGGCCGAAAACACGGCGGCGTGCCCACCGAGTGGCGCTACGCCGAGATCCTGTCCTGCTTCAACGCCTACATGGACGCCGACGCGCCAGGCCTCGGGCCGATGGCGAACGCCTCCTTCTTCATGCACTTTCCCCTCAAGGCGCGTTACCCGCAACCCAAACTTGCCGACGACGCCGAACTGCTCCGGCAAGGCCTCGTCGAGCCTTCCGGACGGCCGGTGGCCAAGCCGTTCGTCGCGTTCTATGTCGGAGACTACGATTCGGCGGCCTGGCTGTACCGCATGATGCCGGAGACTTGGGACGATCCGTTGCGAGGCACGGTGCCGCTCGGTTGGGCGTTCAACCCGAACCTCGCGGATCGGTTTCCCGTCGGGATGGACTACGCGCGGCGAACGGCGACCCCCAACGACGCCTTCATCACGGGCGATTCCGGCGCGGGCTATCTGAATCCCGGGAACCTGGTGCCACCGAGGCAATGGAGCGGTCTGCCCTCGGGACTCGACGCCTGGGTCGCGCACTGTCGACCGCACTACCGCCGATGGGACCTGGCGGTGACGGGCTTCGTGATCGACGGCTACGCGCCGCCGATGCCCGAGGACGTGCTCCGCGCCTACGCGAAGCTGTCGCCGGGAGGGGTGGTGGCGCAGAAGGTGCCCGAATCGTCGCTGGTGGACGGCGTCCCGTTCCTCAGAATGGGGGCGGACCTGAACGGCGGTGACCTGGACGCCTCGACGCGGACCATTTTGGGAGACGCGGCGACGCCCGGCTTTCGCCTCTACCGGACCATCCTCTGGACGGTGAAGCAGCACCGTGAGGCGATGGCGCGGGTGAAGGCGGCGAACCCGAACGTGGCGTTCGTGACGCCGCCCGTGCTTCTCGAACTTCTGCGCCGCGAACGGGCCCCTCAGAGGTAGGCGACCGTGTCCTCGGCGACGACCTCGTGGAGGGTTGGTTCTTTCCCGCTCCCGCGTGCGGCGTCTCGGTTCAGGGACGAGACCCGGCCCACGGCGACCTTTGGCAGGCGAATCTGGACGCGGGGGCGGCCGCCCGTCGATTCCGGCACGGCGACGTGCGCCCCGTCCGGCATCCTCTGGGCGAGATTCACCCTCTCGAGGTCGGCTTTCTCGGTCGCCCCTCCGGCGGCGGCGATCGCCTCGATGGCGCGGGCTCCGAGGGGGATCTCGTAGAGTCCGGGGTTCTTGACCGCCCCCGTGACATAGACCATGGCTTTGCCGGGCGACTTGGAGGACTCGACGTCCGACATATCCAGGAACCGGGCCGTCCTTCCGGGCGCGCCCCCTCCGACCGCCTCCAAGGGATCGACGACGACGCCGTTCTCCTTAAGGCGTTGAGAGCCGAGCACGCCCGCCCCGGTGAGCAGGCCCGCCACCACCGCGCAATACCCGACCTTGGCCAACAACAAACCGTACTTCTTCATTTCCGACCTCGCCGTCTATTTCGACCACCCGCCACTATCCTATCGTTCTAGTTCTCAAGAATTCTCGAGAACCGCGTGCCGCCAACCGCGGACGGACACCCGACACCCCGGTACCTTGAGCGCGAACAGGAAGCGCTCGAGAATCAGGGCGCCGATATGGATGGATCGTTCGCGTCCAGGTTCGATTCCGACCAGAGCGGCGCGTTCCGCGTCCGTCATGTCGAGCAACCAACCCGCCATCCGCCCGATGTCCGTATAGTCCAGATACCGCCCGTGCACCCGCTTGGGTTCCCAAGCGGTCGCCCGATCCGCGATCGTGACGAGATTCGTTCCCGTCGCGCCGAGCGCGACGGTTTCGACGGGCGGCGGCAACGTTTCGGATAGGTCGATCGCCTCATCGATCTGGACTACCGCGTTTAGTCTGGCGGCGAAGTCCGGTGATTCGTCGCGGAGTACGCCGGATCGTAGGCCGAGCGTGCCGATCGGGTAACTGCGTTGGTGTCGCACGTTCCAAGTGTCGCTCTCGCGTTCGGCGAGCAAGAGCTCGGTGCTCTGGCCGCCCACGTCCACGATGGCGATGCGCGTCGAGGCGGCGAACGTGGCGTCGTTCGCCACCGCCGAGAAGCCGTAGTGCGCCTCGTCGTCCCCGCTCATCACCTCGACCGGGGTCCCTTGGGCGGCGGCCCGACCCAGGAAGACGGGCGTGTTCGTCGCGATGCGCGCGGCCATCGTGGCGAAGGCGCGGATGTTCGTCGCCCCCAGTTCGCGGGCGGCCTCCCAGAACTCCGCGATCGCGGCCAGCGTGTGCGTCATTCCCGACTCACCGAGCAGGCCCGTCGCCTTGGTGCCCTCCCCGAGCGCGGTTACCCGTGTCGCCTCCCGGACGACGTTCCATCGCGCACCGTCCTGCTCGGAGACCAGAAGCAGCACCGAGTTCGAGCCGACATCAAGGACCGCGCGGCGGGGCGAGTGAGTTTGCATGCGCCGAGTGTACAGCCGACGGCCCATCTAGCTCAGGAACGCGCGCGGGGTGCCGAGCTGAATTGTCGGTCCCGTGGTCAGGGCGGGGAGGCCGGCGAGGGCCAGCGCCAAGGCGGCGACGAGGTCGTCATGGTGCCCGCCGGCCGCCGCGTAGCGAAGCGATCCACCCGCCAGGGGCGTCGCGCGGTAGCTGCGCAACTGGCGAAGGAGTTCGGGGTCCGGTGGCAGGCGCAGCGCGTTCGTCTCGAAGGCTTTGGCCAGGGTTTGGATCAGGGCCGCTTTGGCGGCCGCCGAGAAGGTCACGCTTAGGAACCCGTGGCCGGGCAGGCGCGCGTGAAGGAACTCGCTCGGTCCGCTTCCCAGGCCGGTGCCGTCCACGCGCAGTTGCGACCCGGGATAGCGCTCGGCGATCTGCGCGACGCGCTCGACCTGGGCCAGCCACGGTTGTCCGCAGAATCGGTCCATCGCCACGAGGAAGGCGTCGCCTTGCGTCCCGGCCAACACGCAGACGGCGGTCTCGTCGCCGACCAAGCCCCAGTCCACCCCGATGCACACGTGGTCACGGCGGCCGAGCGGCCTCCGAACCGGCGACACGGCCGCCTCGATCGCCTCGCCGCGAAACACCGACCCGCCCGCCTCGATGAAGCGGGCCTCGTACTCGACGGCGTAGCCTCGCTCGGATATCAGTTCGCGCTGGATGGCGAGGAACTCGCGTGACACGTGCGGCGATTCGGAGGAAGGACCGGTTCGGCTCCAGACCCCGTGCTCGCCGCTGCGGCCGTACTCGAAGAAGCGCCAGAAGTGGTTCAGGCCGCTCGGGGTGCCGATGAGGGCCAGTTCCCCGTTGGTCGTGGCCAGCATCGGCATGGCGACCTCGGTGACCGTCGCCTCCGGCAGGTAGGCGGCTTCGTCCACCACGAGGTGGGTCGCCTCGTTTCCACGGAGCGACCGTCCGACGTGGCCCGACCGGGCGATCACGCGGTGAGGACCCAGGCGAAGCCACGGGTAGGGGGTGCGCTTGACGGCGGCGGCTTCCTCGCGGCCCTCGAGTTCGAACAGAGCCTCCAACAGCGCGACGACGCGTTCGAAGAGCAAGGCGGCCTGATCGAGCGTTGGGGCGAGGATCAGGTGGCGGGTGGGTTCGGTTCGGTGCAAGGCGAACACGGTCTGGACGGCGCAGACGTCCGTCTTGCCCCAACGGCGCCCGCAGGCGAGAACCTTGATGCGGGCCGGATGTTCGAGAAACTCGCGTTGGCCAGGGTGGGGAGTCCAAACCGGGGCCAGTCGATCGAGGAAGGGGCGCACGATCGCCTAGGTCCCGACGGGTTCGGCCGACAACCGTGACGGCGTGGCCTGGGACCACCGATCGTGCCAACATCGGACCATGTGCGCGCGGTACGGCTTCGTCCCCATGCGGGATCGCCTTCTCGACCTCTTTGGGGTGGACGGGGCTTGGCCCGAGTTGCCCGTGATCGCGCCGACGAACGACGTGCCGGCGGTGTTTGAGTCGGACGGGTCGCGCATCCTCTCGTTTCTGCGGTGGGGCCTGGTTCCACGCTGGTCGGACGACCCGAAGGAGACGGGCCACATCAACGCGCGGAGCGAAACGGTTTTCGAGCGGTCGGTGTTTCGGGAAGCCGCACGGAAGCGCCGGTGCCTCCTGCCCGCAACCTCCTTCTTCGAGTGGGGCGGGGAGAAGTCGGCGCGGCAGGCGTACCGATTCTCGCTTCTAGACGGCGGGACGTTCGCGTTCGCGGGCATTTGGGAAGAGGCGACGAAGAACCGGAAGGACGCGACCTGCGCGCTGCTGACGGTCGGGCCGAACGAACTGGTTTCGCCGATCCACGATCGGATGCCCGTCATTCTTCGTCCGGACGCCTACGGGGTGTGGCTGGACGGGAGTTTGGACAGCCCCGACGCGCTCGGTTCGGTCCTGACCCCGTACCCCGCCTCGGCGATGAAGCGCACGACCGCCACGCGGGAGGAGACCCTGCCGCCCAAGGCGCCCCCAAGGCTGTCGCAGGGCTCTTTGTTCGATCTGTAGCGTCGGATCGGCCGCCCCGGGCCGTATCCTGGGCGGATGGACCACTACGAGATTTGGGCCGACCTTGCCCCGGGCGCGAACGACCTTGAGTTCTGCGACGCGGTGCACGCCTACCTGGGCTATCTGCGAGAAGCCGGAACGCTGCACGGCTACTCGATCCGGCGCCGTAAGTTCGGATTCAGCCCGCCGGGACTGGGCGACTTCTGGATCAGCATCACGGTCGAGAACCTAGCTCAACTTGACGAAGCGTTTAGTCGAGTGGCGCGGCGGGATCGGGAGATCGAGGCGTTGCACGCGGCGGTGTTCTCCCGGGTGCAGGGTTTCAAGAGCGCGCTGTACCGGGACTTTCCCGATGCCGTTCGCGAACGCCCCTGACCAAACGATTGGTTACCACGGGGCCGCCTCGTGGGTTCCGGGCTTGAAGCGCAGGAGGCCGACGGAAACGGCGAGGCGGCGCGGCCCGACGAAGTGGGGGAAGATCGGGACGACCCGGCCCCCGTGGGCGGCGAGTCCGCTGTAGTCCCCAAAGAAGACGCCGCCGGTGAACTCGAACGGATCGAGGGCGAGGCGGGTGTTGCGGAAGGTCTTTCCGCCATCGACACTGCGCGCAAGGGTCACGGCGGTCTTGGTGCCGTCGAAATCCCGGCGGTCGAAGAACATCACGTTCACCGAGCCGTCGGTCGGGTCGACCGCCATCCACGTGAAGAACTGGTCCTTTTTGTTGCCGATCGGATCGTCGTTCACCCGAACCGGCGCCGACCAGGTCTCGCCGCCGTCGCGGGAGCTCATGGTGAACACGTCGTGGTCGCCGTGCCGTTCGTCGGTCCAGGTGACGTGGAGGGTTCCCCGGTTAGGGCCGTCGCTCAGGTCCACGCCGGTGACGGGCATTCCGTTCGCGCGACCGACTCCGGGAACGGTGATGTCCCAGCCGCCGGGGGTCGTCTGGATGGGTTTGTCCTTGCCCCACGTCACGCCGCCGTCGAGCGACTTGTCGAACACGAGTCCTTCGGGTCCGGACCAGACGACGTAGACCTCGCCGTTGGGTCCGACGGCGGGAACGGCGCCCTCGAGGGTGTTGTCCGAGTCGACGCAGTCACCGGGTTTGTCGCTGATGCGCACGGGAGCGCGAAACAATTTTCCACTATCTTCAGAACGCGCGACATAGATGTGAGATCGGTGTTCGGGAGACTTGCTCCCGTACACGTCGAAGCGCGTCCAGGCGACGTAGAGGCGGCCCCGGTACTTCGAGTCCTTGGCGGTGTCGGCGACGGGCCAGGGCTTGTCCTCCATCGGTTGTGCGGAGTTGATGTGTTCGACGACGGGGACGGGGTCTTCCCAGGTCGTTCCGCCGTCCCGCGACGTGGCCATCATGATCGCGGTGTGGGCGCGTCGGGGGTTCGGCTGGAAGATGCCGTCGAAGGCGATGTAGGTGTGGTGGGCCGCCCCGTCCGCGTCGAAGCAGATGGCGTCGTCGCCCTGGGTCAGCCGCTTTGGGTTCAAGGCTGGCAACGGGGTCCAGGTCGTGCCGCCGTCCTTCGTGACGTACCGCCCGTTGGTCGCCCCCATTCCGAAGCTCTGCGCCACGCCAATGATGTTGCTCGGATCGGTCGGGTTGATCGCGACGGCGACCTCGTTCGGCGCGCTCGACTCGGGCGGGCTGACGCGAACGACCCGGTGCGCGGGCGCGAGCAGGAGCAGGGAGGCGAACACGGTGGCGACCATATCGGAGCCAATACGACCCGTGGCCGCCGCCCTCCTTTCTCGAAACGCCGCATACGCCGTTAGAGCAGTTCGCGAGGATCGGCGAAGCGGCCCTTGAGCGCGGTCGCCGCCGCCGTCAACGGACTGACCAAGTGGGTGCGCGAGCCCGGCCCTTGTCGTCCTTCATAGGGTCGGTTGCTCGTCGAGGCGCTGCGCTGGTGCGGGCGGAGGATGTCGCCGTTCATGCCGAGGCACATCGAGCATCCGGCGTGGTGCCACTCGAACCCGGCAGCGCGGAAGGCGTCGGCCACGCCCTCTTTTTCGGCCAGTTCCTTGACCGCTTCGCTTCCGGGCACGACCATCGCGCGCACGTCGGGGGCCACCTTGCGACCCCGGACGAGCGCCGCCGCCTCGCGAAGGTCCTCGATCCGCGAGTTCGTGCAGGAACCGATGAACACGGTTTGGACGGGGACGTCGGCGATGGGGGTGCCCGACTTCAGGCCCATGTAGCCGAGCGCGCGTTCCTCGCCTACGGTGTGCGGGTCCGGAACGACGCCGTCCACGTCCATCGCCATCGCGGGGGTGGTCCCCCAGGTCACCTGGGGCACGAGCCGGTCCACCGGCAGCGACTCGAGCCGGTCGAAGTCGGCCGGGGAATCGGTTCGCAGCGCGCGGGACGCGGCCTCGAGCGCGGCGAAGGCGGCGCCACGGGGGGCAAAAGGCCGGTCGCCCTCGGCGACGTAGGCGAGCGTCGTGTCGTCGGGAGCGATCATGCCCGCGCGCGCTCCCATCTCGATCGACATGTTGCAGATGGTCATGCGCCCGCTCATCGCCAGGCGCTCGATCGCGGTGCCGAAGTACTCGACGACGTGCCCCGTCGCGCCCCCCGCGCCCAGTCTTCGGATGATCGCCAAGATCACATCCTTGGCCGAAACCCCCGGAGCGAGGACACCGTCGATTCGGATTCCCATGGACTTGGGCCGGTGCGGGGCGATCAAGGTTTGGGTGGCGAGCACGTGCTCGACCTCGGTCGTGCCGATGCCGAAGGCCAAGGCGCCGAAAGCCCCGTGGGTGGAGGTGTGGCTGTCGCCGCAGACAATGGTCAGGCCGGGCAAGGTGAGGCCCAGTTGCGGGCCGATGACGTGCACGATCCCCTGCTGGGGGTGGTGATAGCCGAAGAGTGGGACCCCGAACTCGCGGCAGTTGCGTTCGAGGGCGGCGAGCTGCAGCCCGCTCAAAGTGGTTTCGTCGATGGGTCGGCCATCGGTGGGAACGTTGTGGTCGGCGGTGGCGAAGGTGAGGTCGGTCCGGCGCACGGTTCGGCCGGCCTCGCGCAACCCGTCGAACGCCTGCGGCGAGGTGACCTCGTGGACGAGGTGGCGATCGATGTAAAGCAGGGTGGCCCCGCCGTCCAGGGTCGTCACAACGTGGGCGTCCCAAACCTTGTCGAACAGCGTTCCGGGCATGCCTTCATTGTGGCGCAGGTCCGGTGGGGCCGTGGGCGGGTTCAGTCTTCCAGGTCCGGGCGCAGGACCACGCTTTCCTGTTCGTTGGGGTCGGTGCGGGCGATCACCGCGCGGGCAACGCCGGGACCCTCGTTACGGGGAACGTGGGGCATGCCGGCCGGGATGTACACGAAGTCCCCGGCGCGCGCCACGTCCTCGTGCTCCAAGCCGTGGCCGTAGCGGAAGTGGACGGTTCCTTCGAGCATGAAGATGGCGGTTTCGTGCGCCTCGTGTAGGTGAACCCGGGCCTTGGCGCCGGGGGGCATCTCGAGCAGGTGCATGCAGATCGCCTTCGACCCGACGGACTCCGCCGAGACCCCGGCGAAGTAGTCGAGGCCCTGCTTGCCCTGGAACGACTCGCTTCCGCGAATCACGCGACACGTCATGCCAAGATTGTGGGCGATTCGCCACCGGACTCTGCCATGCGAAAGTCGTCCCTTGACGAGAAGTTCTCCCTGATCCGCGAGCTTTGGCGGCCCAAGGTGGTCGCGAGGCTGAACGGCCAGGAGGTGAAGCTTGTGAAACTCCACGGCATGTTTCCGTGGCACACGCACCTCGAGGCGGACGAGATGTTCCTCGTATGGCGCGGCACGATGGCCGTCGAGTTCCGAGACGAGCGAGTCGAACTGCGGGCGGGCGACTTCTGCGTGGTTCCGCGCGGGGTGGAGCATCGGACGACGGCGGACGAGGAAGCGGAAGTCCTTGTGTTCGAGCCGGCGAACACGCGCAACACGGGCGACGTGGTGGACGACGCCTTTACCGCACCGAACGACGTTTCCATCTGAGGACGGGCAGGACTCGATCGGGTGGGCGTCGCAGTCTTCGGGCATGACGCTCGGACCGATCATCGTGAAGGCGGACGACGCCCCGACCTATGCCGAGGTGGAGGAGCCGGAAGGCGAGACACGGGGCACCGTCTTCTTGGCCCCGAGCGCGGGGGCGCGCCGCGAGAGCCCGTCCTTGGTCTTCCTGGCCGGGACGTTTCGCGGTCTGGGCTACCGGACGGTGCGCTTCGACTTCCTCTACAAGGCGGCGGGCCGGAGCTTCCCAGATCCGATGCCGGTCTGCATGGCCTGTTACCGCCGGGTGATGGAAGCGGTGAGGTTGGCGTACGGGGCGGAGGGGGAGCAAGTGTTGGCGGGGCAGTCCATGGGCGGGCGGGTGGCCTCGATGCTCGCCGCCGAGGGAGAGCCCTGCGACCGTCTCGTGTGTTTCGCCTACCCGCTCCACCCCCAAGGCAAGCCGGACAAACTCCGCGACGCCCACCTGCCCGCGATCACGGTGCCGACTCTGATCGTCAACGGGTCGGCGGACGCGCTCTGCACCCGGGAACTGATGGAGGGGGTGCTGGCGCGCCTCGGATCGAACGTATCGATGCGCTGGCTGGAAGGCGCGGATCACTCGCTCAAGCCGGCCAAGGGATCGGGGCGCCGCCGGAAGGAACTCGAGGCGGAAGTCGTCGGCTTGTTGGCGGATTGGGCCGGCTAGGAGGACGGAAGGGGGAGAGAGGAGGCTTGACCTTCTCCTCCCTCCAGCATCTCGCTTTCGTCCTCCCCCTAGAGCGTGCCCCGGATCGCCTGTTCGCGTTCGATCGCCTCGAAGAGGGCTTTGAAGTTGCCCTTGCCGAAGCTCTTCGCGCCCTTCCGCTCGATGATCTCGTAGAACAGGGTCGGGCGATCGGTGACGGGTTTGGTGAAGATCTGCAGGAGGTAGCCCTCGTCGTCCCGGTCCACCAGGATGCCCAGGTCCTCCAACTCCGAGATGGCCTCGTCGATCTTCCCGACCCGGTCCGGGAGGAGGTCGTAGTAGGCCTTCGGCACCTGCAGAAACTCGATGCCCCGGTTGCGCAGTTCGGTGACGGTGCGGATGATGTCGTCGGTGAGGAGGGCGATGTGCTGAACGCCCGCGCCACCGTAAAACTCGAGGTACTCGTCGATCTGCGACTTCTTCTTGCCCTCGGCGGGCTCGTTGATCGGGAACTTGACCTTCCCGTTACCGTTCGACATCACCTTCGACATGAGGGCGGTGTACTCGGTCGAGATGTCCTTGTCGTCGAAGCTGATGAGTTGGGTGAAGCCGAGAACCTGCTCGTAGAACTTGACCCAGACGTTCATCTGGCCGAGTTCGACGTTGCCGACGACATGGTCCACCTCGAGCAGGCCGGTGGAATGCCCGCGCAGGTCCCGGTCTTGGAATCCGGGGAGGAACCCGCCGGAGAACTTGTCGCGGTTGAGGAAGGTGTGGATTGTGTCGCCGTAGGTGTGGATGGCGGCCAGGCGAACCTCTCCCCGGTCGTCGCGCATGGTCCAGGGCTGCTTGGCCGGTTTGGCGCCGCGCGCGACGGCCGCCTCGAATGCCCAGTCCACGTCGTCCACTTCGAAGGCCACGTCCATGACGCCGTCCCCGGAGCGATTCAGCTGTTCGTTCAGGGGGTGCCCGGGGCGGGAGGGAGCGGTGAACAAGAACCGGACGTTCCCCTGCCGGAGGAGCCAGTCCACCTCGTGCTTGAGGCCGGTCTCGAGTCCGTCGTAGCCGACGATGTCGAACCCGAAAACCTTGTGGTAGTAGTAGGCCGAGGCCCTGGCGTTGCCGACCAGAAAGCGCACGTGGTCGACGCATCGGATGGGGAAAGTGTCTGCCATAACGTCACTCCTCGCTGAGCGATGGATAGGGTCCGATTATACGGCCTGCCGCCTCGCCCGGCTTGTGGGTCCCGGTCCGATCGGACCGGACGGGGTTCACGAGCGGTGGGACGCCGAAGGCCGACGCGGGGCGGCGCTCGGCCACAATCAGGGCATGACGTGCCTCGTGGCGTTGGCTCTCGTCGGATTTGCGAGTCCAGGTAGGGGTCCGGGCTTGATGAGGCAAGAGGCGCCGCCGGAACGCCTCCCCGAAGGGTCCTCGGGGATCGCCGCCAAGTACCCTGGCGACCGGGGTATCGCGAAGGACGCCGCCGTTCTGTTCCACGACGACTTTGAGGCGGGGAAGCCGTCGGACAAGTGGAGCATGGCCTTCCACGAGGAGCGCATCCGCCTCGCCACCGATCCCGAGAACGTCCACGGGGGCAAGCGAGCGCTCGAGTTCTCCGTGCCCAAGCAGGACGCCGAACTCAGCAACTCCGTCGTCAAGCGGTTCGAACAGGGCTACGACACGGTGTTCCTGCGCTACTACTCGCGGTTCGACCCTGGCTTCGACCAGACGGGCTCCAGCCACAACGGGGGCTACCTCGCCGCCCTTTCGCCCGGCCTGCCCTACGCGACCCCCGGGATCAAGGCGGACGGGCACAACAAGTTCGTGGCGAGCTTCGAGAACTGGCGGGAGGACGAGAACCCGAAGCCCTCGCCCGGAGAGCTCAACGTGTACGTCTACCACCCCGAACAGCGCTCGCAATGGGGCGACCACTTCTTTCCGTCCGGGAAGGTGCTGCCGTTCACCTACCTGCCGGGGGAGTTCGGGCCGAGCTTCGTCAAGCGCCCGGAGGTGATCCCCAGCCTCGGCCGGTGGACCTGCTACGAACTGATGGTGAGGGCGAACGCCCTCGGCAAACGCGACGGTCGCATCGCGTGCTGGGTGGACGGGCGGCTGATCGCGGACTTCCCGAACTTGCGCTTACGGGACGTGGAGACGCTGAAGATCAACCATGCGGCACTCGACCTGCACATCCGCAGCAACACCCGGCGCGAGAACAAGAAGTGGTACGACGATGTGGTGATCGCGACGTCGTACGTCGGTCCGATGGAGGGATAGACCTCACAAGGTCGTCGCTTTGGGCTCGGTGGCGAACGGAAAGCCCTCGCTCTTGGCGAACTCGAAGCGTGGCTCCAGGCCGGGGCCAAAATTCCAGCCGATCATCGGGCGGATCAGTTGCTCGTTCAACACGGATTCCGCCAGTTCCTTGCGGAGAGCCTCGAGCTGCAGCAACAGCACCTGCAGATGGACTCGGCCGAGCGCGAAGGAGCCGACGCGGCGGCCCTCGTCGGTCGTGAGCGTCTGGCCGACGATGGCGCGGGCGATCTCCGCGTTGTGGTAGTCGATCGCGGTCTGGAAGTTCGAGGACGGCTCGCGGCTCCCTCCCAGGGTGTCGATCGTGATCTCTTCCGGATACACGATCGCCGCGTTCTGGTGCAGGTTCTGAAGAGCGGCCAAGATCGCCGTCTGCTCGGAGGCGGGCAGTCCTTGCCGGTACCGGCCCAGGAGCGTCGGCGAGGCGAATCGCTCGAGGTGGAGCCTCCAAGCCGCCAGGAGGGTGGACTTGGCCTGCCAGTGTCGGTACGCGGCGTCAAGGTCGCTTCGGCCCTTCGGCCGCTGGTAGGTTGGCCGATGGAAGTGGATCACGAACTTGCCGGGCCAGAGGCTACGCTCCTCTTCGCCGGGCAGGACCAGCTTCAGTCCCGTCAGCCGTCCAAAGGGGTCGAACTCCAGCCCGAAACGGGAGGGGTTCTTCGGACGGAGCACCTTCGGCACGACGCTGGACCCGTCCAAGGCCCAGACCACCTCCTGGATCGCCCACCCCTTGGCGAAGGCGTCCATCGCGGCGGACAGGACGGACTCGACCGAGCCTTCGAGGCGGGCGAACGCCCGCTCGACGAACGCGGCGCGCCTCGCCGCCTCGGCGCCATCGTCGGCGGGCACAACCCGGTACGGGGCGGCCAGGACCCCAAGGCGCTTGATCGTCAGCGCGGTCTGGACCATCGCGTCGGCCTGCATCAGGTCGTAGGTCTCATCGGTCAGCCCGTTCGGGGTCGCACCGGGATAGGCGAACTGGAGTCGTTCGGCGGCGGTGTACTGGGGGGCCGACTCCTGTTCGGGACGAGGACGGCGGGTTTTGGCTTGGAAGAGGCGGAGCATCGCGAACCTAAGGGCTTGATGCCGGGGTTTGGTCAACCGGCTCCATCCGTTCGCTCAGCCGGGGACAGTCGGCGGCTCGAACGGGCCGAACCGAGGTTCGGCGTCTATCCAGCCCGAAGCGTCACGCCAGAACATGCGCTCGAAGGCGATGTGGCTCGACTCGAGGTCGAGCGTCAAGAGCGGTCGGGGTGGACCAATCTGCGCGGACGATTCCGCCGTGCCGGCGGTGGTTCCGAAGATGAAGTCCACGGTGTCGAGGCTCAGGCGCCAGACGCCCTCGAAGTAGATCTCGACGGCGGACGGGTTCGCCCACTGGCGCTGCCCGAGCACGCGGGCGTCGGCGAGCCGGTACGGGACCATCGCCAACGAGGCGCTCACGTGATCCCGGTTGACCCAATGGACCTCTTTGAGCACGCCGTCGTGGAAGCCGCCGACGACACGCAGGAACGCTTCGAGTTCGTCGTACGTCCGGACCTCGAGCCAAGGAGACACGACGCATTATGGTCGGGCCCCATAATGGGGGCATGATCCGCCACGACGACGTCCGGTTCGCGCTCGTGCACGACTGGATGGCGGTCTTCGGTGGGGCCGAGGAGCTGTTCCGGCACATCGCGGAGATGGTCGAGGGTCCGATCGTGACCACCCAGTTCAATCCGGCGGCGTACCCGTTCCTCAAGGGGCGCGAGGTGCGCGTGACGTGGCTGGACCGGATGCCTTTCGCCCATTCCCGCCACTACCTGTACGCGCCGGTCGCCCCCGACGCCTTCCGATCTATCGATCTCTCGGAGTTCGACGTGCTGCTGGTGGACAGCCATACGTTCGCCCACAACGTCCGCAAGCCTCCCGGGTCGGTGATGCTCTGCTACTACCACACGCCCGCGCGCAGCCTTTGGCTGCCGGAAATCGACAAGCGGATGTCCGGGATCGTGCAACGCATGGTCGTCAAGAGGCTGAAGCGTCTGGACCTGGACGCCTCGAAAGGGCCGGACATCGTGCTCGCCAACTCGAACACGACCGCGGATCGGATTCGCCGATTCTACGGAAGGGCGGTGGACGAGGTCATCTACCCTCCGGTCGAAACCGGGAAATGGGCGGACGTTGAGCGGGTGTCGGACGAGGAGGGGCTCCTCATCTGGGGACGCTTGATCCCGTACAAGCGGGTGGACTTGGCGATCGAGGCGGCCAAACGGACCGGATTGCGGCTGAACATCGTCGGAAGCGGCCCGTTGCGGGCGCACCTCGAAGCCCAGGCGGCGGGGGCGGCGAACGTCGTGTTCCACGGGCGTCTCCCCGACGAGGAACTCAAGAAGCTGATGGGTCGGTCCCTGGCGACGGTGTTCCCGCCTTACGAGGACTTTGGCATCGTGCCCGTCGAGTCGCTCGCGGCGGGCGTTCCGGTCGTCGCGTATGGGCAGGGCGGGGTTACGGAAACGGTCACCGGGGATTGCGGGGTCTTGGTCGACGAGCAATCGCCGGAGGCGTTCGCGCGCGGGATCGAGGCCCTGCGTCGCCGCGCCTTCGACCCGGCGGCGCTACGGGCGCAAGCGGAGCGGTTCGATGCGGCCGTATTTCGCGAACGCTATGCCGCGCAGGTGGAGCGCGCGGTGGCGATGTGGCGCGGGTTCCGGGATGTCGGCTGATTCGCCGGTCGGCTGGCGGATCAGCCGGACTTCTTGCCGCTTGCCCGCTTGGCCCACTCGTCGGCGGGGACGAACTCGAGGGCTTCCGAGTTGATGCAGAAGCGTAAGCCGCCCTTCTCGCCGGGACCGTCGGGGAAGACGTGCCCCAGGTGGCCGTCGCACCGGGTGGCGAGGACCTCGAGCCGGGTCATCCCGTAGCTGAAGTCGGGCTTCAGCCAGATCGCGTCCTTGTCGTAAGGCTGGAAGAACGACGGCCAGCCGGTGCCGCTGTCGAACTTGGCGTCGGAACGGAAGACGGGCTGACCCGTCCCGGCGACGACGTAAACCCCGTCCTTCTTGTTGTCGTGGAACCGGCCGCAGAAGGCCGCCTCGGTGCCGTGGCCGCGCAGAATCTTGTACTGCTCGGGGGTGAGGAGTTTGCGCCACTCGTCGTCGGTCTTCTCGACGCGATCGGGCCGGTTGGGCCGGGCGACGAGGTAGCCCGCGTAGGGTCCCTCCGCGAAGCGTCCGTTCACGACCCGGTAGCCGAGCACTTTTCCGTTGGCGTTCATCTGCGTTTCCGCGCCTTTGGCCGGGGTCTGCATCGCGTTGGCGAGGGCGATCCACCCGATGGCGGCGACGGACCCGGCGATCAGCACGACCGATGGCTTCATGGCTTGTTCTTCCTACCGAAAGGAAATCCAAATCGTTGCGCGCCGGTTCCCGTCGACGGTGCGGAGGGGGCCCGGTTCTGTAAAATGGGGCGCCGATGCTGGAAGTCCGCTCGATCACGAAGCGCTACCCCGCCGTCACCGCGCTGGACGGGGTGTCGCTGGCCTTCGCCGTGGGCACGAGCCACGCGGTGATCGGGGAAAACGGGGCGGGGAAGAGCACCCTCATGAAGATCCTTGCCGGGGTCGAACAGCCCACCGAGGGCGAGGTGCTCCTCGACGGGGCGCCCGTTCGGTTCCGCTCCGTCCGCGAGGCGGCCCAAGCCGGCATCGCCATGATCCACCAGGAACTGAACCTCGTGGACGAGCTGAACGCCGCCGAAAACGTGTTTCTCGGCCGGGAGCCAAGGCGCGGGTTCGCGATCGATCGGAAGAAGGCGGAACAGGAGGCGGAACGCTGGCTTCACGAGGTACGGGCGCCGTTCGGGCCGCGAACCCGGGTCGGCGACCTGAGCGTGGCGGGAAAGCAGCTCGTCGAGATCGCCAAAGCCGTGTCGCAGCAGGCGCGGTACCTGATCCTCGACGAGCCGACGGCGGTCCTCAGCGAGCGCGAGACCGACGCGCTGTTCGACCTCCTGGGGCGGCTTCACGGCCAGGGCGTCACCCTCATCTATATCTCCCACCTGCTCGACGAGGTGCTGCGGCTGTGCGACGTCGTCTCGGTGCTGCGGGACGGGCAGCACGTCGAGACCCGCCCGACGGCCGGCTCGAGCCCCGCCGAGCTGGCCAAGCTGATGGTCGGTCGCGACCTTGGCGACGTGTTCCCGCCGAAAGCGCACCCCGCCGAGGCGAACCCCATTTTGGAGGTGGAAAATCTACAGGTTCCCGGGTGGGTTCGCGGGCTTGGGCTGACGGTGCGCCCGGGCGAGATTCTCGGGCTGGCGGGTCTGGTCGGCAGCGGGCGGACGGAGGCGTGCGAAGCGATCGTCGGATTGCGCGCGCACACGGGGGACACCCGCCTGGGCGGCGAATCGGTTCGGCTGAGGAATCCCCGCGAAGCCTTGCGTCACGGCGTGGCCTACCTCAGCGAGGACCGCAAGGGCGCCGGTCTGGTGCTGGGGATGAGTGCGGTCGAGAACACGACCCTCGCGAACCTGCGTGCCTACGGCGGGTTCACCATCGACCGGGGGCGGCAACGGCGGGCCACCGACGCCTGGATTCAGGCGCTGGACGTCAGGGTCGGCGACCCCGAGGAGCCGGTCGGCACCCTGAGCGGAGGCAACCAGCAGAAGGTCGCCCTTGCGAAGTGGCTCGACGGCAAGCCCCGGGTGCTTCTGCTCGACGAGCCGACGCGGGGCGTCGACGTGGGCGCGAAGCGCGAAATCTACCGGCTGGTGCACCGACTGGCGAGCGAAGGCCTCGCCTGCGTGCTCGTCAGCAGCGAGATGCCGGAGTTGGTGGGCCTGTGCCACCGGGTCGTCGTGATGCGCGACGGCCGCTCGGTCGGGGAACTGGTGGGCGACGAGATCGGCGAGCACGCCATCATGTTGCTCGCCGCCGGTGTGGAGGAAGCCGCCTAGATGCGAACGCAACGAATCTTCGAGCAGTACGGCGTCGTGTTGGCGCTCCTGATCCTGGTCCTTGTCAACGCGGTTCTCAAGCCGGCGATGTTCCTCCAGCCGGAGAACGTCCGGAACCTCCTCAACCAGTCGTCCTACATCGGCATTGTGGCGATCGGGATGACCCTCGTGATCATCGCGGGCGGGATCGACCTCTCGGTCGGCAGCATCGTGGCCCTGAGCGGCGCGAGCGCGGTGATGGTCTTGAACAAGAACCTGGATCGGGGGACGATGGGGGTGGCGATCGCGGTTCTCGCCGGCGTCGGGGTGGGGACGGCGGTGGGGGCGGTGAACGGCTTTCTGATCAGCGTTGGACGTCTCGCGCCGTTTATCGCGACCCTGGCGGGACTCGTCGCCTTTCGCTCGGTGACCCTCGTCATGGCGGACGGCAGTGAGATTCGGAGCCAGAGCATGGACGCTTACCCGGCCTTCGGGGCGGGCGGGATTCCGCTTCCGTTCGTGGACGGGGCGGGACGCAACCTGATCCTCAACTGGTCCATCGTCGTCTGGCTGATCCTGGCGGTCGGGGCGGCGTTCCTGCTCGCGCGCGCGCGCTTCGGCCGGTACGTCGTCGCGGTAGGGGCGAGCGAGCGGGCGGCACGGTACTCGGGCATCTCGACGGGGGCGATTCGCTTCTGGACGTACACCCTGCTGGGGGCGCTCAGCGGGATGGCAGGCGTTCTGCTTTCGGCCCGCCTGAACTCGGTGGCATCGAGCACCAACGGCCTGTACTACGAGCTCGACGCGATCGCCGCGGTCGTGATCGGCGGCACCCCGCTTTCGGGGGGGAAAGGGCGCGTGTGGGGCACCGTGATCGGCGTGCTCTTGCTCGGCGTGATCTCGAACATGATGGTGTCGTTCGGGGTTTCGAACTACTGGCAAGGCGCGGTCAAGGGTGCTATCATCCTGCTGGCCGTGCTGCTTCAACGCGGCCGGGCAACGGACTAGGTGGACCCATGTTGAAACGGCTTCTCTTTGCGTCGGTCGTCGGCGCGTTTCTCGTCATGGCCCTTGGGTGTCAGAGCGGTTCCGGTACGTCGAGCGCGGGCGGCGACGGCGCGACGGCCGGAACGGGCAAGAAGCTCAAGATCGGCATCTCGATTCCGGCGGCGGACCACGGCTGGACGGCGGGCGTCAACTGGTGGGCGCGCCAGGCCATGGAGGCGCACCCCGACATAGAGTGGAACCTGCAGGCCGCCGACACCCCCCAGACCCAGATCAGCCAGATCGAGACCATGATGGCGGGCGGTATCGACGGATTGGTCGTGCTCGCGACGGAGAGCGCGCCCCTTACCCCGATCGCGAAAGAGGTGAACAAGCGTGGCATTTACCTCGTGAACGTGGACCGGGGATTCTTGGAGCCCGTCGCCGACGTGTTTATCGAAGGCGACAACAAGGCGTTCGGCCGCAAGTCCGCCGAGTACATCGTTCAGAAACTGGGCGGCAAGGGCAAGATCGTGATCCTCGAGGGCATTCCCTCCACCGTCAACACCGACCGGGTCAATGCGGCGAACGAGGTGTTCAAGGCCAGCGGCGTCCAGGTGCTCGACAGCCAGCCCGGCATGTGGAACCGGCAGAAGGCTTTTGAGGTGACCCAGAGTCTCCTCGTGAAGCACCCGCAATTCGACGCGATCTGGGCCGCGGACGACGATATGGCCCTGGGCGCGGAGCAGGCCCTCAAGGAAGCGGGCCGGACGGGGGTCTGGATTCTTGGCGGCGCGGGAATGAAGGACATCGTCAAGCGCGTTTCGGAGAAGGACCCGATGTTCCCAGCGGACATCACCTACCCACCTTCGATGGTCGCGACGGGCGTCGAACTCGCGGCGGCGGTCCTTCGAAACAAAGAGAAGGTGGGCAAGTACATGCCGCGCCACCTGATGATCGATGTGGACCTCATCACGCCGGAGAACGCGAAGAACTACTACTTCCCGGATTCGGTGTACTGAGCCGCCAGGCTCTCCGCCTGAGAGTCCACGGCGGCGATTCGCCGCCGTGGACTCAGGCGTCGTCGTCAGACGCGATCGCGGCCAGTTCCTCGTCGCTGAAAGTGGTCGCTCCGAATTCCAACGTTTCGGTGACGATGGCCCCGGTTTCCCCGGGGGCCAGGCGTTCCATGTCCCATCGCGCGATCCAACTTCTCAGGGCCGCCCGGATCGTGGGGTAGGAGTCGGTTAGGTCCCCGTCGCTGGGGGCAAACCCGTAGGCTTCGCCATAGATCTCGGCGACCGTTTTGCGGAGGGCATGCAGTTGCGCCGCGTCGTCCACGATGGGGTCAAGGTCTTGGACCGTCCCGAAAAGTGCGTGACCCAGGACGACCGATTCGGTTTCCGGGTCCTCGGGCTTCAGCGCCTTCACCCGGGCCGTGTCGCCCTTGTCGGTGAAGCGATGATGGGCGTTGTCGGCGGACGCGAAGACGGCGAACAACGGCATCGCGGGGTCGTTGCAGACCTTGCGCCACCAGCCCAGTTCCCGGTAGGCCGCGACCCGCGACCGGGGTCCGAACGCGGTCAGCCTCTCTAGTTCGTCGAACAGGACGACCAGTCCCCGAAGCCCGTGGGCGCGGCAGAAGAGCGCGGCGAGCACGAGGCGCTCATGGGCGTGAGCGTGGCTCGAGCCGGCCGCGAACTTGTAGCGGTCGGCTTCACGGATTTCTCGCAGGGCGCGCCGAACCCGGCCGACCGCGACCGGGCGCCCCTCGAGGTCGTTGAGCACGTCGTTTCGCAACTCCTCGTCCTGGGTCGTCTCGTAGACGCGGAGCAGCGCCAGGAACCGATCGCCGAGGCCCGCCTTGGCCGCGCCCGCCCGCAACGCCTCGGCGGCGCCCGGCGGTGCAACGGCGGCGAGTTCCTTGACGGCCTTACCGGTCGTACCCGGTGCCCGCGCGCTTTCGGCGACCGCGCGTTGCACGGCGTTGGGGTTGCCGAGCGGCGTTTCGGGGCCGATAACGACCTGGGACGTCGCGAAGCCGCGTTCCTCCGCCAAGGAGCGCCAGTGCAACAGCAGGTGGGATTTGCCCATTCCGAACGGGCCCTGGAAAAGAATCGGCTCCGCGCCCGTCGTTTCGCTCTTCGCTTCGAGGGCCCGGACGAAGGCGCGTTCCAGCGCCGCCGATCCCGCCCCGAGCGACTTCACGGCCGCGCGGCTTGGAACGCCGGTCCGCAGCGCTTCGATGACTCTGCGTGCTTCGATCGTCTCCATGTTTCGTTATCCTGCCCGCAGGACGGTGAGGGCCGCCGCTGGATTCGGCCTTCCGGAGGGGTGTATCTCGTTCGCGACTCGCCCGTAGAGGGCGTCGTAATCGCGGTAGTTGCGACGTCCTTCCGCGAAGAAGTCGGGCGTGGCGCCGACGAACAGGACGAACGAGCGAAACTCCTCCGCGTCGTCGAGGAATCGCCGTAGCGACTCGAGCATCTGGATGTAGGAGGGTCGAGAGTAGTGCAGCGCTCCGTCCTCCCCCGACCGGCTCTGGCTCGAAGGCGTTCGCTCGTACGGTCGGAGGTCGAGGAACACGGCGAGTCCGGTCTTTCCCGTTTTGGGTAGCCAGTGGGTGACGGACTGCAGAACCCAGCGGGCGTTGAGTCTGCCTATTCGGTCGTGGATGCCGATTCGGCGCAACTGAGCGGCGGCCCCGGGTTCCTGCACGCCCTTGAACCAGTTGAGCACCGCCCTCTCCGTCGTGGCCGATACCTCCGACGGGAGAAGGCGAGCCCGGACGAGCGCGGCGATCGCCAATCGGAACTCGACGCAATAGTTCCGGTCGGAAAGGGCGACGGCCGCGACCAAGCGCTCGAACCTCCTTCGAAGGTCCTGCGGGTCCCGCCCATTGTGCGCCGCGAGCGTTCCGACGTCGAATCCAGCGCCGCCGGGCGCTTCGTCGAGGCCCATCTCGCGCAGGGCGATCCGGACCTGGGCATCGACCAAGTCTCCCCAACTCAGCGATCCGAGTACCGTCGTGGTCAGACGATCCATTCGGTGGAGATGCGGCTTCCGACCGTCCTCTCGAAGACGACCCGGATGAAGGCTGACCACGTGGTAGCCGAGGTCGGTCGCGCTCTTTCGTAACTGGCCGAACGCGGCCTTGAGGTCGTCGGTGCCGGCGCCGAGAAGACGCACGGTACCCCCGCCATCGCGCACGAAGGATTCGAGATACTCCGTTCGTACCACGCTAAGCCAAGGCCCAAGGTTGGAAGACATCCGTGATTCCCTGCGATCGGCGACCGCAACACCTCGGACGCCTTCGAACCATTACACCCGGATCGCCCGCAAGCGCGCAATGCGTTGCGAGATCGGGGGATGGGTGGAGAGCAGGGAACCCAGCCCTCCCGCGAGCGGACTCGCGATGTAGAGGTGGGCCATCGCCGGTTGGGCGGCCCGGCTCGGGGTCCGCTGCACCCCTCGTTCAAGGGCCAGCAAAGCGTCCGCCATCGGCGCGGTGTCTCCCATCAGTTCGGACGCGGTTTGGTCCGCCGCGAACTCGCGTGCCCGGCTGATGGCCAACTGGACCAGCATCGCCGCGACCGGTACGACCAGCATCATCGCCAAGTCCACGAGCGGGTTCCGGTCCTCGTCCCCTTGGGAAGGGATGAGCCAGGCCACGTTCGCAAGCATCGTGACGAAAGAGGCAAGGGCGGCCACCACCGTCATCGTCAAGGTGTCGCGGTTCCTGATATGGGCGATCTCGTGCGCCAGAACCGCGATGACCTCGCGCTTGGTCATCGTGTTCAGAAGACCCTGGTTGAAGCAGACCACCGCCACGTCCGGGTTGCGTCCGGCGGCGAAGGCGTTCGGCTGAGGATCGGGCGAGATGTAGAGGGCGGGAGCCGGAATGCCAGCGCGTTCGCTCAGTTGGGTCACCGCGTCCTCCAGCCACGGGAGGGTTCCGGACGGAAGCGGTTCCGCGTGCGCGAAGCGAAGCGCCATCTTGTGTCCCTGGAAGTAGCTGAACGCCTGGAAGGCGAACGCGATCAGCAGTCCCAACAGCGCCCCCGCCGCGCCGAAGAAGTGGCGCCCGATGAAGATCGCCAAGGCGGCGATGCCGATCAGAAGAAGTCCCGTCTTCAGATTGTTCGTCGTCATGGTGTGTCCGTGCCGTCTCGCGGCTTCTACGCGGAACGTGCCCGACCGTCGTCCCGGTTCCCTCGATCGGGACCAAAGCCATCTTTGATTTTCGATATTGCGAAATTGCGACATAATGCGAATCGTGCCGCAACGAACGTACGGCGATCGTCACGCGCCCGACCAGGGGGAGGCCCTGCGCCGCTTCAAGGCCGACTTGTTCCAGGTGCTCGCGCACCCGACGCGCATCCACATCATCGAGTGCCTGCGCGACGGCGAGTCCTCGGTGAGCGGGCTCCTCGAGCGCACCGGCGTCGAGCCGGCGAACCTGAGCCAACACCTGGCGCTGCTCAAGGCCAAGCAACTGGTCGCCAAGCGCAAGGAGGGCAACCAGGTGTTCTACAGCCTACGGGACCTCCTCCTCGTCGAACTGCTCGAAAGCGTTCGGCGGTACTTCCACGCGCACCTCGAAGAAGCGATGCTCCAGTTTCGGCAGATGGAAGAGGCGAACCGATGATCCGCATGCCTGCTGTGGCCGGTTTCGTGCCCAAGTCGTTCGTCGCCCTGCGAAACTACGACCTCAAGAAGTTCGTCGCCGACCTGATCGCCGGCCTCACCGTCGGCCTGGTCGCGCTTCCTCTCGCGATGGCGTTCGCCATTTCCTCCGGGGTGTTGCCCCAAGCGGGAATCTATTGCGCGGTGATCGCCGGTTTCCTGATCTCCGCGCTCGGCGGTTCGACCACCCAGATCGGCGGCCCGACCGGCGCGTTCGTGGTCGTCGTGTCCGGCATCGTCCAGAAGCACGGGATGGACGGGCTGTTCATGTGCACGCTGATGGCGGGGGTGCTGCTCGTCGTCCTCGGGCTGACGGGCCTCGGCACCGCCGTCAAGTACATCCCTCGGCCCGTCGTGATCGGTTTCACGAACGGCATCGCCGTGCTGATCGCGAGCACCCAGATCAAGGACTTCCTGGGCCTTCGCATCGAAAAGGTCCCCGGCGAGTTCCTGGATCGGATGCGGGTCGTCGCCGAAAACCTGGGGACCTTCTCCACCACCACCACCCTGGTCGGCGTGGCGACCCTCGCGACGATCGTGCTGTGCAACCGGTTCCTCAAGAAAGTGCCGGGAACGATCGTGGCGCTGCTGCTCGGCACGGGGGTCGCCTGGGCCCTCGGGCTCCCGGTCGAAACGATCGAAACGCGCTTCGGCGGCATCCCGCAGGGCTTGCCCCAGTTCGCGATCCCGGTGTTTCGACCCGAATTGATCCTGCCGCTCCTCTCGCCCGCCCTCACCGTGACGATGCTGGGCGCGATCGAGTCGCTCCTTTCGGCGGTGGTGGCGGACCGAATGTCCGGCGACAAGCACAATCCCAACGTCGAGCTGTTCGCGCAGGGGGTGGCGAACGTGATGTCGCCCCTCTTTGGCGGTTTGCCGGCGACGGGGGCGATCGCGCGCACCGCGACCAACATCCGCACGGGGGCGCGCACCCCGGTGGCGGGGATGATCCACGCCCTCACCCTCCTCGCGATCCTGCTTTTCGCGGCCCCGCTCGCCAAGCACATCCCGCTTAGCGTCCTCGCCGCGATCCTGTTCGTCGTCGCCTACAACATGGGCGAATGGGGCGAGATTCCGGAGATTCTCAAGCTGAGCAAGTCGGACAAGTCGGTCTGGCTGATCACCTTCCTGCTGACCGTCTTCGCCGACCTGACCGTGGCGGTGGAGGCCGGCATGATCCTGGCGGCGCTCCTCTATATCCAAAAGGTGACGGTGACCACGACGGTGGCCCGTGTCACCCCGGAGTACGTGGAGGACGGTCGGCAGCACAGCCTGCAATCGAACGACATCCCGGAAGGGCTGGCGATCTATCGTATCCACGGTCCGTTCCTGTTCGGTTCGACCGACAAACTGTCCGTCATCGACGACGAGTTCGACGCGTTGCCCAAGGTGGTCGCGCTGCGCTTGCGGAACATGACGGCGATCGACGCGACGGGCATCCAGGCGCTCGAGCATCTTGCCGACAAGTTGCACGCCTCCGGGCGTCACCTGGTGCTGTGCGGCATGCGCGACCAGCCGGCGAAACTCATGGAGCTGTCGGAGTTTCACCGGCACATTGGCGACGAGAACATCCTGCCCACCCTGACGGCCGGTCTGGAACGGGCGCGCGAGATTCTAAGGAGTCTAGAGTGACCCGATTATTGCGTTCCGTGGAAGAGGTGTGTCCGACGGAGTACGGGTCGGATGCGCTCGTGTTACTGGAAAGACTGGCGCCCTTGGCGATCAACATGGCGTGGAGCCGGGACGGACGATGGCCGTTCTGCGAAGCGATGGACCACGAAGGTAGGTTGCTGTTCTACCCGCATCCTTCCTCGAGCGGCTTCACCGAGCTGACGCGAGAGGAGGAGATCGTCTCGACCTTGCGGTTGGGTGGTGCGGCGGGAGCGTTTCGAAGTTTGGGACTCGTGACCCCCACGTCGTTCGCCACCGGTTCGGGCGTCACGATCGACCTCTGGCTTGGCGGCGCGTGTCACGTAACGGTGTTCCTGCGCGTTCGCCGGTTCGCGCTTTCCTCTCTGGTTGTGACGAGCGGCCTACGGGCTGGGTAGTCCATCGGTTTGCACCGGTTCTTTGGTCCCGTTTGCCGGTCGGGCTCGCGCATTGGCGGAATCGGTGATAGGATGGAGAGCGGAGATTCGTAGAGTCCATGTTTGAGCGTCTTTTGGGAACCGTCCCGTCCGGCCGCTTGGTCGGTCTCGCGTCGCTGTGCCTCAGCCTCGCCGCCGTCGCCCTCGCCTCCCCCCCCCCGGTAATCCGCGCTACGAAGTGACCTATTCCGGCGGGACCTGGACCTCCGGCGGTTCGTCCGGTTCCTACGCCGGCACCGGTCCGTACGGAACCGTCACGCCTCTCTTCTACCCCGGACCCGGTTCGGCCACCTGCGGCGGAACGATCACCGCCACCTTCGTCTGGAACGACGCCGGCACCGGGACCGAACCGCCCCCCGCCCTCCTTCTGAAAGAGACCTCCGTCGCGGAGTGGTACGGCGACGCCGGCTCTTGCGCCAACGGCCTCGGGAGCCCGGTCGTCGAGACCGAGTACCCGGACAACCCCGGCGGGACGTGCGAGGGGACGAAGTGGACGATCAAGGAGCTCCCCGGTCCCTCGTTCACGGTGACCTGTTCGCCCGCCGCCCTGATGACCCTCGGTTCCGGCTCGCCCAACTACGGCTTCTGCCGGGTGAACTACACCGCTCAGGTCTTCGCCGCCCGCCTCGTGCTGGGAGGGGAGGTGTGGAAAGACGGGACCACCAACAAGGTGGCGATCGGCCAGAAGGTGACCGCCCAGGTCGTTCTCGACGCGGGCGCCCCTTCGCCGACCTCCTACGCCTGGACGGTGTCCGGCGGCGAACCGTTCGCGGACTACGTGGTCACGGAGACTCTCCCCAACCAGAATCCGCAGATTCACACCGCCGTCTACACCCCCTACCAACCCGGAAGCACCGCCGCAACGGAGTTCTACTTCCGGACCGCGCGCGACTCGGCCTCGGTGGAATGCCAGGTCACGTTGTCTGGCATCTCGGGAAAGATGTCGCTGGGAGCGTACGTAACAAGCCTCGCCCCGACCTTCCACGACCGCTACGCTCCCTGGAACATCGGCAGACCGGAGTTGGTCTCGAAGGGCCCGCCGCGAGCGGTGGTGGCCGATGGCGATGCCGCGGTCGTCAACATGATCGCTCTGTTCGGGGCCAAGCGGAGGTTCGTGACAAACGCTAACGGAGGGACCGACTGGGACCCCACGTTAGGGCTCCTCTTGGGCGCCGCACTCGACGACTCCGCCTGTCGCAACGGCGGCCAGATGGGGACGTGGACCTTCGTCCAGCAGTTCATTGACAACACCACGATCGTGCTGGAAGACGGATCGCCGTTCCCGCACCCTCCCGTCAACGACTGGCCGCTTGACGGGTACTACCCGTTCAAAGATATCTACGTCGAGCCGCCCGGCTCCGGCCAAAGGGTAACCAAGAACCCGAGTCCGGGCGCGACCTACAGCTCTGTCACCGGTCAGTTCACCGGCGTTCTCGTGGACAACCCGAACATCGCGTGGACCGTCGCACCGGGCCTGTTGATCCCCGGCGATATTCGGTTCGAAAACGAGTTCAAGACTCACATGCTGTACTTTGCGCCAGGATTCTCGAAGCCCGTCCCGATCAGGCAGTGGCGCTGGCAGGTCAGCGGCCATGCCACCAAATCGCCACCACAACTTCCCAGCTTTCCTCGCGGAGTCTGGGCTCTGCCGAACGCGAGCGCCGCCGTCACAAGCCAGATCCCGTTCCCCGAGCATCCCCTTTGGACGCGCGCCGTCACCCCTCCCCCCGCACCGTAGCCATGAACCACCTTCTGACTTACTTGATCGAAGTCGCGCGAGCCGCTGCCCTGAGCGTCGCCCTCGCCCAGCCCCCGTCCGGTGACTGGCTCGCCAAGAGCAGGGTCGAGGTACGGCGCTCGGACCACGAGTACATCGAACGGATGGTGAACGACTACCGGGGATTCGCCGACGGTCCGAGCCAAGAGGCGCTCTTCGTGGCGCGCGGCATCGCCGAATCGGAGACGTTCTTCAAGGCCCGGGACTACGCCGCCGCCGAGAACCGCCTGCGCGCCACGTTGCAGGGCTCGTCGGACAACGACCCGTACCTGCGCTGGATGCTGGCGGAGAAGCTGTTCCTCCAGAAGCGGTTCGCGGAGTGCCGCGAGGTCTTGGCGCCCGTCGTCCACCCCGTGTGGGACGAGCCGCCGCTCCTGATGTACGCGATCAGTTGCCTGCAGACCGGTACCGACAACCTCGATATCCGCCGCTACATCAAGAAGCAGGCGGAGCGCTTCGACCAGCTGGCCGAGTTTCCGGAGACTCTCCCTAACGTGCTGAGCCTTGAGAGCGCGATCGCCACCGGGTACTACGCGCTGGGGACGCGCGAGTCGAGTCGTTTCCCGCTCAACGTCGAGTGTCTTCGCGAGGCTCACCGGCTACTTCCGACGAACGTCAACGTGGCGGCCGTCTGCGCAGGATATGGGTACCGAGGTGGGGAGTCGGCCGCCTGGAGCGCCGGAGTCCTTAAGTCCGTGCTGCCATATGCCGGGGGACGCCTTCGGAAGCGTGTCGTCTCGCTCATCCGAATCTATGATCCCCGCTTCCGGGACGGCGGCTCGTAGCCCTGTTGGCCGCCCGCCCCGTAACGCCGGGGCGGGCGGTTCGTCCTATCCTTGTCGTCGGGAGTCCGTTATGTGCGTCCTTGTGAGTCTCTGTTTCGAAATCGCGCGAGCAGCCGCCCTGAGCGTCGCCCTCGCCCAGCCCCCCTCCGGTGACTGGCTCGCCAAGAGCAGGGTCGAGGTACGGCGCTCCGACCACGAGTACGTCGAACGGATGGTGAACGACTACCGGGGATTCGCCGACGGTCCGAGCCAAGAGGCGCTCTTCGTGGCCCGAGGAATCGCCGAATCGGAGACGTTCTTCAAAGCGCGGGACTACGCCGCCGCCGAGAACCGTTTGCGCGCCACGTTGCAGGGCTCGTCGGACAACGACCCGTACCTGCGCTGGATGCTGGCGGAGAAGCTGTTCCTCCAGAAACGGTTCGCGGAGTGCCGCGAGGTCTTGGCGCCCGTCGTCCACCCCGTGTGGGACGAGCCGCCGCTTCTGATCTACGCGATCAGTTGCCTTCAGACCGGCACCGACAACCTCGACATCCGCCGATACATCCGCAAGCAGTCCGAGTACTTCGACCAGTTCAAGGACTGTCCGGGAACCTTGCCCGACCTCCTGCGCCGGGAGGACGCACTTGCCGCGGCGTATCTCGCCCTCGCCCGGCGGGAATCGAGCCGGTATCCGCTTACGGTCGAATGCTATCGCGAAGCCCACCGGCTCTTGCCCCGGAATCCCGCCATCGCGATCGGACTGGCCGTGGCGGGTCACAACGCCGGGGAAACGCCTGCCTGGTGCGCGGCCTTGCTCAAGTCTGTGTTGCCCGATGCCACGGGGACGATTCGGCGTCGTGTCCTCCTAGGAATTCGCACGTTCGATCCCACCTTCCGCGACGGTAACTCGTAACGCCGTTCGCCGCCCGTCCCGTAACGCCGGGGCGGGCGGTGCGTACCCACTGCATTGCCTACCTTTCGGCCTGAGCGTCAGCTCCCGTCGCCCAGCATTGCCTCGAGCGTTTTGGGCCAGTCGCTCTTGAGCAGCCGCGAGAGCGCGCGGTCGGAGAGAAGGCGGCCCTCGTTCTGGCACACCGCGCAGTAGTTGGTCTCGTTTTCGGCGTACACGATGCGCTGGATCGGCTTGCCGCAGGTCGGACACGGTTGGCCGTACTTGCCGTGGGCGGCGAAGTCGGGTCGGAAGGCGGTGATCGTGCCCCGTCCGGGAAAGCGGCCGCCGAATTCCTGGCGCAGCCGCTCGGTCCAGTCGGTCAGGGTTACGACGGTGGCCCGGCGCAAACGTTCGACCTCGTCCTCGGTCAGCGACCGGGTGAGGCGCAATGGGGAGAGGCGGGCGGCGTGGAGGATCTCGTCCGAGTACGCGTTGCCGATGCCGCTGAAGGCGCGGGGGTTCGTCAGGGCGCGCTTGAGGGTACGGTTCTCGGCGGTCAGCGCTTCCGCAAAGGCGGTCGGCGTCGCCGTCAGCGGTTCCAGGCCGCCGGGGTCGAGCGCCGCCAACCCCGCCTCCCCGCGCACGACGGTCAGTCCCGCGCGCTTCTTGGTACTCGCCTCGGTCAGGATCAGGTGCGCGCCGAGGAATCGCAGAAGGGCCATCGTCGTCTTGCCGCCCGGTCGCGGACCCTTGGGTTCGCCCGCCTGCCAGAGAAGGCGCCCGCTCACCATAAGGTGGATCACGACAAACAGCTCGTCCTCCAGGACGATCGCGATGCGCTTGCCGACGCGCCGTACGCCGACCACCCGCTTGCCGAACGCGTCGCTCAGGGGCGGCTCGAAGCTGCGAAGGACGGAGGGTCCGAAGACGCGGACGTCGCGCAGCGGCTCCCCCACCGTGCGGGCGGCGAGGGCTTCGACATAGATCGTGACGTCGGGAAGCTCGGGCATCGGACTACTCCGCCAGGTTCGCCGCCATCTTCTGGAGGGTGGCGGCGATGAGTTGCAGGTCGCTGTTGGGCAGCCCCCGCAGGGCTCGCGTTTCCGCGTCCTTCATCGCCGCCACGCAACCTTCCAGCAGGCGCTTGCCGAAGGGGGTGAGGGCGATGCGCTTGGCGCGGCGGTCGGTCTCGGAGGGCGCCTGCTCGATCCAGCCCTTGGCGACCGCGCCGCGAATGGACTCGCTCAGGGAGGGCGGGGTGATGCCGAGGCGGGCGGCGAGCGCGTTCTGGGTCGCCCCGTCCCCCGCCGCCTGGACGGCGCTGAGCAACTCGAACCCCGCCATCGAGACGTCGAGTTCGGCGAAGCGGGGTTCGAGCCACTGGTAGAGCGACTCGTACACCGCCGACACGCGGGACAGCACCATGAGCGAGGCGAACATACCGTGAGGTTACCTTACGACCGAGTCGGTGCGGCCCCCAAGTCAACCGGCCTAGAATGGATGGGAGGATTCCCGTGCAAGCCCAGATCAAGTTCGAACCCAGCGAGTCCGCCCCGGTCGTCAACCCCAACGTCTACGGACACTTCGCCGAGCACCTGGGGCGCTGCATCTACGAAGGCCTCTGGGTCGGAGAGGACTCCCCGATCCCGAACGTGCGCGGCATCCGCAAGGACGTCGTCGCCGCCCTGAAGGCCCTGAATCTCCCCGTCCTGCGTTGGCCGGGCGGGTGCTTCGCCGACGAATACCACTGGAAAGACGGCATCGGCCCCCGCGAGCGACGGCCCGCGATCTTCAACACCCACTGGGGCGGCGTCGTCGAGAACAACCACTTCGGCACCCACGAGTTCTTCGACCTGTGCGAGCAACTCGGGTGCGCGGCCTACGTGTGCGGCAACGTCGGCAGCGGGGAAGTGCGAGAGATGCAGGAATGGGTGGAGTACATCACCTCCTCCGCCCGCTCGCCGATGGCCGACCTGCGCCGCAAGAACGGTCGCGAGGAGCCCTGGAAGCTGCCCTACTTCGGGGTCGGCAACGAGAGCTGGGGGTGCGGCGGCAACATGCGGCCCGAGTACTACGCCGACCTCTACCGCCGCTACGCGACCTTCGTGCGCGACTACACGGGCAACCGCGTCCAGCGCATCGCCTGCGGCGCAAACTCGAACGACACGAACTGGACGAACGTGCTGATGGAGCGCGCGCGAGGGCACATGCACGGCCTGTCGCTTCACAACTACACCCTGGCGGGCCAGAAGTGGCCGCCTTCCGGGAGCGCGATCCGTTTCGACGAAGCCGCCTGGATCGACCTGCTGAAGGCGGCCCTTGGTATGGACGGCCTCATCCAACGCCACGCGGAGGTCATGGACAAGCACGACCCGGAGAAGCGCGTCGGGATGGTCGTGGACGAGTGGGGCACCTGGCACGCCGTCGAGCCGGGAACGAACCCCGGCTTCCTGTTCCAGCAGAACTCTCTACGAGACGCCCTTGTCGCGGCGATTCACTTCCATATCTTCCATCGCCACGCCGACCGGGTGACGATGGCCAACATCGCCCAGACCGTCAATGTGCTGCAGGCGATGGTCCTAACCGACGGGCCGCGAATGTTGCGAACGCCGACCTACTGGGTGTTCGAGATGTTCAAGGTCCACCAAGGCGGGAGGGTGATTCCGATGAAGGTTCAGACGCTGGACTACGCCCACGGGGGCGTCTCGGTGCCCGCCGTCAGCGCTTCGGCGACCCGGACGGACGCGATCCACGTATCGCTCGCGAACCTGGACCCGAACTCCGGCGTCTCGGTGTGCATCGAAACGGGGATGCCGAGCCTGGGGGTGGCCGAGGCGAGGGTCCTGACCGCGAGCGAAATGACGGCGCACAACACGTTCGACGAGCCGGACGCGGTGCGCCCGGCGAAGTTGACGACGGTGCGCAAGTCCAACGACATGATCGTCGCCGATCTGCCCGCCAAGTCCGTCGCGATCCTGACGCTGGCCTAGTCGCCCGAGAGGCCGAAGTTCGCCCGAAGGATCAGGAAGTCTGTCACGTTGACCGAGCCGTTGCCGTTGAGGTCGGCCTCCGGATTCCAGTTCGGCGACCCTGACGAACTCCCGAAGGCGGACCGCAAGGCCACGAAGTCCGCGACGTTGACCGAGTTGTCGTCGTTCACGTCGCCGTTGATCAGCGCGAAGCTCGCGGCGGCGCCCGAGGTGGTGAAGTCCACGTCGGCGACGCGGCGCCGGAGCCAATGGCCGACTTTGACCCGGACGTCCACCTTGCCGGTGTAAGGGCACGGAAGCGTGAACCTTCCCTGGGCGTCGAGCGTCGCCTGCCCAGACCAAGTCGGCTCGGCGCCCCCCGGGGGCGACAGCCAGACCCGGACGGGGAGGCCCGTGGGGGAGCCCCCGAAGCTCGCCAAGGTGACCGACCCCGCAAGCGGGAAGTCCTGGCGGTAGAGAAGGGTGGTGTAGTCGTCGAAGGTGGAGACTCCGCGCGACATGCCGGTCACGGCAACGTCGCCGCCGGCATTCACCGCGACCTGCCAGGGGGTGTCGTCGCTCGACGAGGGGCCGTTGTAGCGGAACAGATACTGCTGGACGAGGCCCGGGGCGTACTTGAGGAGGACGAAGTCCTTGAAGGTGCCGGAGCCGACCGACGTGCCGATCGCGTAGGCGTTGCCCACCGGGTCGACGGCGATGTCGGTTCCTTCGTCCGCTTGGTTGCCGGGTCCGTTGTACCGTTGGACGGCGGATTGGACCCCGGCGGCGCTATAGAGCACCGTCGTCAGGTCTCGGCCACTGCCCGACGCGACCGAAGCGCCCGTCACCAGGATGTTCCCGGCCGGATCGCGGGCGATCGCGTTGGCCCAGTCGTCGTTGTTCGCCGGCCCGTTGTACCGGGCGACCCAGACCTGGTTGAGCGTGGCGCCGTAGCGCACGGTCGCCATGTCGTCGAACAGCCCGACCGCCCGAGACCAACCGGTCACGTATGCGTTGCCGCTCGGATCGAGGACCAGATCCCGGGCCTCGTCCGGCCCGTTCCCGGGACCGTTGTAGAAGGCGATGTTGAGCAACGAACCCGTCGCGGAAAGGCGAACGGTGGCGTAGTCGGTGTTCGTGCCGCTTCCCGTCATGCTCCCGGTGGCGTAACACACCCCGCTCGGCAGGGCCTGGACGGCGAGTCCTCGATCGTTGCCCCCCGCTCGGTCGTACTGGAAGTCCCAGACGAGGGCGCCGTCGGACGCCACCTTGATCACGGCGAAGTTCTCGAATCCGGTTCCGACCACCGCGCCCGTCGCGTAGCAGGCGCCCGTAGCGGCGTCCACGTAAAGCCCGGTCGCCAGATCGCTCCCGGTGCCGCCGTACCGCCGGGCCCACTGCTGGGTTCCGTTCGCGTTGTACTTGACGATCACCCAGTCGTCGATCGTGGCGGCACCGCCGTAAGAGGTGCCAAGGACATAGACGTTGCCCGCCGCATCGGTGCCGACGCCTACCCCGACGTCGCGCACGCCTCCCGGCCCGTCGTATCGGGCGGTCCACAGGAGGGTTCCCGCTCGGCTGTACTTGTGGGTGACGATGTCCACCCCGGTTCCGCTCTGGGTCGAGCCTCCGGTGGAGACGACGTTGCCCGCCGCGTCCACCGACACCGCAAACGCCTGGTCGAAATCGTTGAGGGGGCCGTTGTAGCGGTTCAGCCACTCCTGACGCATCTGGCTCGCCAACGCGCCCGAGAGGCCGACGAAGAGGAGGATTCCGGCAAGCGCACGCATCGTCGAAGGTCAGACGCACCGTTCCGGCCCATCGGTACGTTCCGATACGCCCATAATCGGCCCATGCGTCCGCGTCGCCTGCTCCCCCTGTTCGCTCTCGCCCTGCTTGGAGGGTGCTCCGGTTCGGAGGCGCCCAAGCCCGCCGAACCGCCGAAGTCGGGCGAATCCGCGGCGAGCCCCGCCCCGGCCGAGCCGACGGCGTCGATCGAGGAGCCGACCCCCACCGGGCCGGACGCCGTCGTGCTGCGTCTGCGCTTCAAACCGGGTGAGACCTACGGCTACGTGACGAAGATCGCGATCGAGCAGACCGACCTCGGCCCGAATTCGCCGGTGACGGTGCCCGGTCCGCACGTGCTGACGATGACCACGACCGTCGCGGCGAAAGTGCTCGGGGTGGAGGGTACGGACGCGAAGGTGGAGGAACGGGTGAGCGACGCCAAGGTCACCGGCACCGGCGGATTCGCCTCCCAGGCTGCCGCCGTCGAGAGCCAGCGCAAGCAGGGCATCCGGACCATCGTGTTCGACTCCCTCGGCGGCGTGAAGAGCGCGACCCTGGGGATCGGTGGCAAACAGGTGAGCGGCAAGGTGCCCCTGATCGTCACCTTCCCGCGCCACGAGGTGAAAGTGGGCGACACGTGGACGGGCACGATGATGATCGACCCGGCGACGGTGACGGTGGACTACACGGTCGTCAAGATCGCCCCCGATACGGTGACGCTGAGCGCGGCGATGACGGGCGAGGGAGTGACGGTGCCGAAACCGATGGAGGTCGTCGTGGATCGGGCGACCGGCCGCACGCGCTCGATGAGGGGAAAGATGGGCCTCACCCAGGGCGGGGCGACGGGCAGCATCACCCTCGACATCGCCGCGAAGTAGGCCCTTGGCGGCCGGAAGGGCATCAATGAGCCACGAGCAGTTGACCGAAGAGGACGTGCGGAAGGTCTTGGAGCGGGCTGAGTCGCTCCAACGCGCGGGTGGCGCGAGCCTCGAGGCCTTGCTCGCGGCGGGGCAGGAAGCCGGTCTCTCGCGGGAGACCCTTGAAGCGGCGCTGCGAGAACACGCCCGCGAGCGAGGGTTGCCGCCCGAACCGGGCGAACTCGCGTTCGCCAAGTCCGCCGATGGCAAGCACTACGTGGCCGAGGTTCTCGCGGTGAACGGGTTGGACGCGCGCGTTCGGTTCCTGAACGGTGGCGAGCACTCGTTGCCCGTCGGCGACCTTCGGCCCGCCCGATTCCTGCCCGGCGAGCGAATCTCCTGCCCGTTCCCAACCTGGGGCTGGTGCCCGGCCACCGTGCTGTCCTTCGATCCGACAAACCGGGAAGTCGAGGTTCAAGACGCCTGGGACACCCATCGTTTCCCGATCGCCAAGGTTCGGTGGGAGCCGCCCCGCGAGCGAAGGCCGCTCGGTCGAGCCAAGGCCCTGCTCCTCGCCTATGCGCTTGGTCTCGCGTCGGGCGGTCTGCTGATGGCGCTCCTGTCGCGCCTGCTGACTCGTTGATGCGCGGACGATCGGGCCTTGGGTGCGTTCGCCCCGCCCGCGAGGACCCGACGGTCCGGGCGGGCTCGCGAGGGGGTCGCGGAAGGCCGTGGGGGCGTCGTCGCGAGCCGCTTTAAGGGCTTTCTTTTCCCCAGGTCGGTTGACGGAAATCCGTCGTGACCCTTCTTCCTATAGTAGACATAAATCTACTACTATGGGGCATGGTCGCGGCTATGAAAAGGCAAGACTTGGCTTTCGTCGCGGACGCCCTCCTGACCCTGTGCGAGCGGGACCGCGACGCCCCCCACTACACGGAGCGCGCGTTCGAAGGGAAACTCGCCGTCGCCCATCGGCGCGAACCGCGCCTCGCCCACTTGGCGATGGGTCGCGGGGGCCATCCGCTCCTCTGTTCCGAAATCGAGGCGATCCTCGTCGACGCGGGCCTCACCGATCGCCAGAAGACCGTCTTCAGACTCCGGGCACAGGGCCGGACGTTCGAGGAGATCGGTCGACTCGGTGGTCACACCAAGCAGGGGGCGCAAAGCATTTTCTCCCAAGCGAAGAAGAAGCTGGAACGCGCCCAAGACGTCTATCCGTACCGAGGACTCAGCGAGGTCTACCACGACGAGGTGCGTCGGGGCCGCCGCACCGGCGGGGCTCGATCGTTGATCGGGGTTGGTAGAATCTAGCGCGCACCGTCGTAGAATGCGGTATCGGCCCGCCGAGTGCGAACAAGCGGATGGTGACCTGCGAGATTTGTCAAACGGCCAACAGCCTCGACAGCAAGTTCTGTCGAAACTGCGGCGGCGCGATTCCCGAGGCGGCGCTCCACGACGCCCTCCGTGAGCATGAAAAGCTCGTTCGGGAAGGGCAGAAGCTCGTCCTCGAGGGGCGCCTCGACGAGGCGTTCGCGGTCGCCGAGACCGCCGTCGCCGCCCATCCCGGTTCCCGGGACGCCCACGCCCTGAAGGCCTCCGTCCACGAGCAACGCCAGGAACTCGGCGACGCGATCGAGTGCTACGAGAGGATCGTCGAGTTGGACCCCGACGCGACGATCGACAAGATCAAACTCAACCACTTGCGGAACACCCTGCTCCTGCACGACCCGGTGGCGGAGGCCGAGAGGCCACGGCGACGGCGGGCGCTGTTCGCGGCGGCGGCCGCCGTCGTGCTGGTCGTCGCGGTCGGAGCGGCGATCGGCGCGGTCCAGAGCCAGATGGCGCGCAACCGGGAGCCGCGTCTGGTGATGGGTCCCGACGAGGGCAAGAACGCCACCCCCTTCGACACGAATCTGCGCAACGCGACGGACGTCGCCGCCCCCAACCCCGCCACGGGCGCCCCGAACCCGGACGTTTCGGCACCGTCCGGAACGGCCAACCCGGCCCCCGCCCCGAACGGCGGCCAGGGCAACGTCTCCGAGCCTGGCCGCGTGGTCATCGACCCGCGCGACCGCTTGCCGGACGTGGGAAACGGGGGAACGGGCAACGGAGGGGACGGGGGTCAACGGCCGATTCGGGTGGACCCGGTTCCGGTGAACCCGAACGAAGGGGCAACCGGAAACACTGGCAACGCGACCCGCACCGACCCCCCGCCCGTCGTCGTCAATCCGAATCCGACGGCTCCTCCGACGCGACCTCCCGACGACCCCGGCTTCATCGATATCCAGGTGAGCCGAGGCACGACGACGCCCCCCGGTACGCCCGTACGAACCGAGAATCGGGCTCAGGCATTGCTGAAGGCGGCCCAGAACCAGCACCAGGCGGGCAACCTTCCGCAAGCGGCGCTCGGCTACGAGAAAGCCCTCGAGGCGGGCGCGGACTCCGGTCGCACGAACCAGCAGTTAGCCTCGGTGTACAAGAGCATGGGTCGTAAGAACGACGCCGTCCGGGCCTACCGGCGGGCCATCCAATCCTACGAGGGCCAGATCGCCCAGGGTGGGGACCGGAACCGTCTTGCCCTCGCGATCGACGTCTGCAACCAGGAGATCGCCAACCTCGGCGGCTGACCGTGACCCTCCGCCGTCTCGCCGTCCTCGCGTGCCTTGCTCTTTCCGTCACCGGATTCGCCGCGCCGGAGATGCTCATCGTCCAGGTCCTGCAGGAGACTAAGGACGGCACGAACCCCAACGTCCCGATGTACGGCGAGATCGCCCAGGAGCTCGACAACGACGGACGCGTGAACACGATCGTCTGGTCGGTGACGGACCCCATATTCCGAACGGCGACGGAAGAGGGCAAGATCAAGCCTGGCGCGCAAGCCACGCTGGACGGCGGGCGAGACGTCGTGCGGCGGCTCAAAATCGCCTATCTGCTCGTGTTCTCCGCGATTCGCGACGGCGACTTCGTCACCGCCAAAGCAAGCTTGTACCGGGGCGCGTCCGCTCGCCCGATCTGGACCGACGAGAAGACGATGAGCGTGACCGTCGGCGGCGCCCCCGACACCTCGAGCCTCGCTTCGACGATTGGTCGAACGTGGACGCGGCTGATGGCCCAGGGACCGCTCAAGGACCTGGCTCCCCGTCCCGCCGTCGTCGAGTCGCCGCCCGCGACGGGCGCGCAACCCCCCGTCACGCCTCCGGCCGAGACGCCGCGCGAATCCGACTTCACCGCCCGGTTCGCGGAGGCGGAACGCCTGATCGAAACGGGCGACGCCTATGGCGCGGTCCTGCGGCTGCGCGATCTCGTCGACGAGAACCCGCTCCACGCCGAGTGCCGAATCCAACTCGTCCGGGCGTTGTTGCGGGCCGAGGAACCCGCGATGGCCGCCGACGAAGCGCGGAGGGCGGCCGCTCTGTTGCCCGATCGGCCGGCCCTGCGCGTCTTGGCGGTCGAGGCCCTCGTCCAGGACGGACGGCTCGAGGAGGCCCGTCGCGAGGTGACCGAAGCGATTGGACGCAGCCCGACCGACCCTGCGGCCCACCTCCTCTCCGGCTACCTGTCTTTGTTGGCGCAGGACTTGGCGCCCGCTCACCAGGCGTTCGGCCAGTCCCAGGCGCTGAAGCCGAGTTGGGCGGCCGCCCTTGGCCTGGCCTGCGCGACCGCGTTCGACGCCGACCCCAAGGCGGCGGCCGGCCACCTTGCTCGCCTCGGCGAACTCGGGTACGACGGGGAGGACCCGGCCAAGGCGGTCTGGGAAAGGCGTTTGCGCCCGGTTCTCGCCGAGGGGATCAAACGGTTCGCGGACGATGCCCGCTCGTTCCTTCAGCGCGCCCGCGCCCGCCGCGAGGCCGAAGCGACCGCCGAGGAGCATCGGCGACTGTCGGGAGTGGGCGAAGGCCTCCAGGCGCTCGTCGAGCGCGCCTGGTTTCCGGAGGGGCAGAAAGCGGGCCGCGACGCGGTGCTGCTCGGGCTCAAACTCGGTCGGCTCTACCTGGTGGACATGGGCAAGTACCTTGAAACCGGCGACGGCCAAGTCCTGACCGACGCTTCGATCACCCTCAACGACGCCCTGCGCAACCTGAAGGACGCGTATGCGCCGAAGGCCCCGCCGGGCAAGGCGGCTTCGAGCGCTCTGCCGATCTCTTGATCCTAGCGGGTTCGACGACCCCGCCATAGGGCGGCGACGAGCCCGACCGTGAGTACGACGACCGACGTCGGCTCCGGCACCGGGTTGCCGACGATGTCGACGGCCCGCGCGTCTCCCAGCATGTGGAAGTTGTTCCCGTCGGCCCGAACCCACCAGAAGGTGCCGGTTGCCGCAAGGCTCTGCGCCCAGTTCCAGGTGGCGAACGGTTGGCCGGTCTTCCCGATGACCGCGACGAACCAACGAGGATTCCCCGCGTGGTTCGCCGCCAGATCCACCGGGGTCGGCAGGTCCACCGAGTACTTCGTGATCGAACCTTCGGCCGTGGTCTGGATGTTCGTCAGCGTGAAGGCGGCCTCGGGCAACGCGCCGACATCTCGGAACACCGCCCACGGTTGGTACGCGACGGTACCCGGGTCCTGCTTCCAAAACTCGATCTGGAAACCCAACTCGCTGGCGCCCGTCCCCCACCAGTCGAGGTGGCGGATGGTCGCCGGTGCCGCGAGCACGAATCCCTCGTAGCAGATGGCGTCGCTGTCGAGGTCGTTCCCGTTACCGGATGGGTCGACCCACAACTGGGACCAGCGCATCACGCCTCCGCCCGCGACCGGTGGCTGGGTCACGTAGACCTGGGCGTGCGCCAGACTGACGGCCAACAAGGCCGAACCGAGCATCGACCGGAGCGCGAACCGAGCGCGACGCTCGTGTTGGAAACGCGAGTTCATGGGGCCTCCTTGGGCGCGGAGGGCGGGTCCGATCGCGTCGGGTGGCGCGACACACCGGGATACCCGGGTACGCGCGAACCGCTGGCCCGACCAGACTCATCCGGTCCGCATGGCCGACCCGAATCGTACCGTTGCGTGGGTGGGACGAACGGGACCTTCCGCCCGTTGCGCCCCGGGGGGACGCCCGCCGCAAGGTTTGGGCGGAGGGGCACGAGTCATGGCTGGATCGCGCGTGCCGACCCGATCCCCCGAAACCTCGCCAAACCTCTTGACAGGCCCGCTTCCAAGGTTTACAGTGGTTTACCGGGGTTCACCATCGCCTCGGAAGGATTGAACCATGCGAAAAACGATTGCTTTGCTGCCGGCGGCGTTGCTGGCGTTTCTTTTCGTGCTGACGGGTTGCGGCGGCAGTGGCGGCGATGCCGGAGGAGGCAACGCCGCCGCTTACGCGGGGACGTACACCTGTGGCTACAACCGGGCGTCCGGCACGATGCTGATCAACGTGACCGGCGCCGGCACGATCAACATCGTCGTGAACGACGACACCAAGGGTCCGTTCGTCGGAACCGGGACCGTCAACGCGAACAACGGCTTCTCGGTGGACTGCGCGAACACCGCCGTTCCTCCCGAGCACGTCACCGTGGTCGGAACCCTGGCGGGCTCTGGCGCGGGACGAACGGCGGCGGGAACCGTCGCCGGGGCCTTCACCATCGCCTATACCGCGACCTTTGCCGCCGATGCGAACCACTCGGTTTTCGCGGCCCACTACGAGGGCTATTTCCAGGGCGCCGATTCCGGCACCTGGACGGGTGACGTGGACTCGAGCGGACGCTTCACGGGCACCGCGCACTCGAACGCGGCGGGGAACTTCACCGTGACCGGGCAACTGACCGCGACCGGGGCCGCCACGATCACCGGAACGGTCACCGGTGGGGCCGGAACCGCGACCTTCAGCGGGCGGTTCTTCCTCGTCACGGGCGGGATTCACTGCGGCGGAACCTGGACAAGCTCGGCCGGCAACGGCCAGTGGTTCGGCGGCAACTCGAACGAGGGCTGATCGCCCGATTCGGTAAGAGCACCAGGGTGCGGTCCGAGAAGGTCCGCACCCTGGTTGGCGCTGAGGGAGGTCAGCGCATCCCGTCTTTCAGGATCGCCATGAACTTGGCCGCCCAGGCGCCGGTGCCCGCGTAGTCCTTGAAGGCGTTCCGGCCGATAACCACCACGAGGTCGTGGTCCGGCGCGACCCGCCAAACGCTCGCCGACGCGGAGCCGTGGCCGACGACGTTCGGGCCGAGCGCCCCCTTCTCGCGGGGGCCCTCCGGGTCGATCATCCACGTGAGGCCGATCCCCCACTCCATCGATTTGTCGGGAAAGACCGGCACCGTATCGGCGATCCGCTGGGGCATCAATCGCCGGACGAACCCCGGCGAGAAGATCTCGTGCTTGCCGTAACGTCCGTCCTGCAAAAGCATCTGGCCGACCTTTCCCAGGAAGCGGGCGGTGAACTGGTGGCCGAAACCGTTGTCGAACTGGGTGACGGGCTCGTCGAGCGGCTTGAACAGCGAGTCGTACAGGTGCCGGGCCATCGGCTTGCCCGTCGTGAGTTCGAGCACCTGGCCCGCGAGGTTGTATCCGTCGCCGTTGTAGCGGTGGAGGGTTCCCGGGTTTTCGAAGATCAGGTCCTCGACGCGGAGGGCGTTGTCCAGGTAGGCGTTGAAGAGCCCCGCGTGGGAGGCGTGCCCACCGAATCCGGTGAGGTGGTTGAAGCAGTAGCGGAGGGTCACTCGATCGGCCGGCGCCTTGTCCCAATCCGGCAGCACCTTGCTCAGCGGCTCGTCGTAGGCCAGCAACCCCTGGTCCACCGCGCGGGAGATCGTTATGCCCGCGATGGACTTGCCGATGCTCGCCGGGTAGAACGGAGTCTTGCCATCGTAACCGCCGAAGCCCTCGTTCATGCAAATCACGCCCTTTCGCGCGACGAGCACGGAGAAGCCGTTCGGATCGTCCTTGATCCACTCGTCGCACAGGGCGCGCAGTTTCGCCACCGTCCCCGACGCGAAGCCCGCCTCCGTCTCGGTTCCGTCCCGCAGTTCGGGCGCGGGCGTCGCGAGCGTTCTGGGCGGAGCGACCGCTCGGGCCGTGCGACCCTCGATCTTCATTCGCAAGTCGAGCTGGTACTCCAGGTTGCGGAGCCAACCGCTTTGAAGCCAAGAGGGTTCGCTCGATTTCGGCGCGTTGGCGAGTTCGAGCAGGTTCGCCGCCAAGATGGCCGCGCTCTCGCTCCGGTCGAAGTACTCGAAAAAGGCGCGCCAGACGTGGCGGGAAAGCTCGCCCTGCTGGGCTTCGTTGAGCGCCGGTCCGCCGAACTCCGATAGGGGTAGCCGCACGACGGGCATCTCGTAGAACGGAGGCGGCGGGATTTCCGGCCGGAACCCGGGCGGCACCTTGGCGAAAGCGACCATCCGCCGATAGACTTGGCCGTCCTTCGTCGTCGCCTCGCAGACGGCGGCGTACCGCCCGACCTTGGTCGGCTTGGCCACTTCCGCCAGGTCGGGGCCGAACCAGCGGACCTTGATCGGCGAACCGAAGACGGACCGAGCCTGCGGACTGCGGAACACCAGCTTCGGAAACGCTTCGCCGAGGAAGTACGAACCACCCTCCGGCCCCAGGTCCAGTTCCTCCAAGTTGCGGCGAGTCCGGAGGCGGTCGAGGACCTCGAGCCCCTTCTCGTCGAACACGCGAAGGGCGAATCCCCATCCGCCGGACCCGTTCTCGACCTTGACGAGAATCCGGTTACGGCCTTTGGGCAACGCGAGGTCGAACCGGTCCGAGTTCGCGTCGAGCGCCCGCCCCTGCAGGACGCGATGGACTTCCTGCCCGTTGAGCCAGACGACCGCCGAATCGTCCGAACCGAAAAGCGCGAGCGCCTTGCCCGCCTTGGCGACGTTCCACTCGGCGTACGCATAGGCGACCTTGTTGTCGGTGTCCGCTCCGAAGAGGGCTTTGAGGTCGACCGCGCCGTTCGCGTCGGCGGCGACCGCTTGGGTCGCGGCGCGCTTGCCCTGGTGGGTGACGAAGCCCGTCCTGTCGTAGCGGGCGTTCGCCTCGCCGCCGAGCGGCGCCAGATAGTCGACGGCGATGCCCGCGCCGAGCGCGACGCTTGGGCAGTCGAACATCCCCATGACCGCCCAGCGGGTCGGTCCGATGGACTTGGGCACGGGCCAGGATTCGGGAGCGGGGGCGCCGAGGGTAGCCATGACGACGAGCGATGCGATCAGACTCACGCAAGCCTCCTTGTTTCGCTAGGATTCTGCATCGGGTGGGCGGCGGCCGCCTGGGACTCGGCAAGGTCCGAACCCACGACTTGGCGAAACCCGGGAACCGTGTTATAGTGGCGGCAGTTGGTTGGCCGCGCGGAAGACGCGGCGAGTGAACGCGCCCTGCGGGGCGCGCGGAGGATAGAAACATGGTTGGTCTTCGCGTCGCCGCTTGGTCGGCCTTCGCCCTTGGTTCCGTTGGAGCGCTCGCCCAGGGAGGCCCGACGCTCTTCGGCTATTTGCAGGCCCAGAACGACTTCGACGGTGCGAACGTCAGCGTAGGCCCGGTGATCCTCGACGCGGTGGACGGCGGCGCGGTCGCGCGGTTGAACCTGAACTACGGCACGGTTCGCTCGTACGCCCAACTTGTGCACGCCGATCCCGAAGGCAACGGCATCGCGCGGGCCGAGTCCTATTTCGAGGACACCGCGACCTTCACCGGTGCCGGCCTGTCGGGCTCGGGCACGGCGGTCGCCCGCGTGGACTTCTCCGGTCGCCTTGACGCCGGCGCGCTCCCGCCTTGGGAGGCCCAGGCGGCCTTCGTCCACGGTCTGACCGTCGCCGGCGAGTTCGCGTCGGCGGACGGCCGCGTCCATTCCGCTTTCGGCGTCACCGGCGACCCCAACGGATTCCTGGAACTGCCCTTTGCCTTCACCTGGGGGGAACCGTTCCAGATTCGCGTCAGCAACATGGTGAGCGCGATGGCCAACATCGGGCACGCGGAGGCCGACTTCGAGAGCACCGTTCAGTGGACGGGGATCTCGGACGTGCGCGATTCGGGCGGCAACCTCGTCACGCCGGACGTGACCTCCGGGACCGGCCTGAACTGGCTTAATCCCGTCCCCGAACCCATGTCGCTGGCGGCGTTGGCGATCGGGGCGGGCGGTCTCCTGAGACGGCGCCGACGATAGGAGTCTGGCGGAGGGGGTGGGATTCGAACCCACGGTCCCTTGCGGGACGCCTGTTTTCAAGACAGGTCCGTTCGACCGCTCCGGCACCCCTCCGCAGAGGTCATTATGGCGCGGGACGAGCGTGTGGTCGGCGCCACGGACCGGAGACCGGATCTCTGCGGTAGAGTCGGGGTCGCACGACGGAGGAACCCATGCTTAGCGCCCTTGGCCAGATCGCTCTCAACGTGACCGATGCCGACCGATCGGAGCGGTTTTACGGCGAAACCTTGGGTCTGCCCAAGCTTTTTCGTTTCGGCGACCTGGTGTTCTTCGATTGCGCCGGCGTCCGCCTCATGCTTGAAGGCACGGCCAAGGAGTCGGTCGTGATCGGAGACGAGTGCCACTACTTCACGGTGCAGGGGATCGAGGCCGCCTACCAGGAACTCAAGGCGCGCGGCGTCGCCATGGTCGACGAGCCGCACGTGGTCGCCAAGATGCCGGACCACGAACTGTGGATGGTGTTCTTCCGCGATCCGGACGGCCACCTGCTGGCCCTGATGGAAGAGAAGCGGTAGTCCCCCGGCAACGGGCGGATGCCACCGTTCGGTGCCAGAATCCCTTCGCGTTGCGCGCGTTCGACCCCGATCCCGGCCTCCGCTGGCTGTTCGTCTTTCCCCACCCGGACGACGAACTCGCCATCGCGGCCTGGTTGCGCCGGCTTCACCGCGCCGGCGCGTCCGTCGAGGCGGTCTGGCTTCATTCAAGCCCCGTTCGGGAAGCCGAGTCCCGCGCGGTCTGGGCGACGATCGGCGGGGATGCGCGCGCCGCCACCTTCCTCGGCGCGCCCACCAAGGGACTTCTGGACCGGGTGGCCGACCTCACCGACCGGGTCCGGGAGAACGTGCGTCGGTCTCGCCCGGATCGCGTCGTGACCGCCGCGTTCGAGCAAGGGCACTTGGACCACGATGCGACGAACTTGATCGCGAACCGCGCCTTCGACGGACCGATCTTCGAGTTGCCGCTGTACCACACCTACCTCACGCCGATGCCGTGGATCGGACGGTTCGCCGACCCTACGGACGAGGAGACCCTGGTTCTTGAACCTGACGAACGCCTTCTCAAGAAACGATTGGCGCGCGGGTACCCGAGCCAGAGGATTCGGTGGAATCTGATCTGGCACGAGGTGCGCGAACTCTCCCTCGGCCGACGACCCACCCTCGCCTCGGTCGAGCGGCTCCGACCCCAAACGCACCGCGACTTCCGTGCGCCGAACTTGCCGGGGACCCTCGCGAACCGGGTCGCGCGCACCCGAAACTGGCGCCGCTGGGTCGAGGCGCTCGACGGCAATCCTTACGCCTGAGTCCAAACAAGGACCTTTGGCACACCCCAGACGCCTGGGCGGAACGATCCGACTCCGTCGGGAGTTTAACAAAGTGACGCATATCCTCCTTCCCCAAGGAGATCCTCCGATCCGCATCGGAGCGATCGAACGAGACGCCCCCAACACCCCACGGGGGCGTTCTCGTTTCTCCGGCCTCCCCCGCACCGAGACCGCCACGCGGAAAACGTGGAAAACCGCGACACTTAGGTAGACAAATAAACGTCCCTTCTCGTAGACTATCCCCCGGTGGACGGTGCTCACATGGCGAAAGGACTCACCAAACGGCAACAGATGATCCTGCAGTATGTGCTGGACTATATCCAGCGCGAGGGGTATCCGCCGTCCATCCGCGAAATCGGCAAAGAATTCGAAATCGGTTCGCTTCGAGGCGTGACCGTGCACCTGGACGCGCTTGAGCGCAAGGGCTACATCTCTCGATCGAACATGCCGCGTTCGATCAAGGTCGTGCACCCCGCGTACCAGACCAGCCGTCGTGTGATCATGCTCCCGCTTCTGGGTTCGATCGCGGCGGGCGCCCCGATCACCGCCCAAGAAAACGTCGAGGACCTCATCCCGGTCCCGTCGGAGATGGTTCGCAGCATCGAGCACGCGTTTCTGCTCCGGGTCAAGGGCGACTCGATGGCGGGCGAGGGAATCCTGCCGCGCGACCTTGTGGTGGTCCGCCCGCAGCCGACCGCCAATCATGGGGACCTCGTGGCGTTCCTCGTGGGCGAAGAGGCGACCGTCAAGCGCATCCACTTCGACGCGAAGAGCATCCGCCTCGTCCCGAGCAATCCGGCGTACGACCCAATCGTGGTGGATCGCTCTCGGGACGACGCCCGCGTCATCGGGCGCATCGTCGGTCTGATACGCGACTACGAAGGCATGGCGTTCTAAAGGACCTCGTTCACCGACGGAACCCCGTCAGCTCGTAGATCGCGCGCCACTTGGGCGTGTTCAGGTCGGCCGCGTCTTCGCTGAGGCCCCAGCAACCGTGGCGGCTGACCGCCGTCGGGCTGGCAAAGTACATGTAGAGGTCGCCGCCCATCGCGAACCACTGCCGGGCGTCGTAGAGCACCAAGTCCTTCATCGCGCTCAGACGGTTGGCCCGAATCCGGTTGGCCACGTTCGTCGGGTCGCCGCCCCCGTTGTCGGGGCCGATTTCGTACTGGGTCAGGGCGAGGCCATGGGCGTCCCCGATCTCCTTGAGTCGGCGCAAGAAAACGCGGTTCGAGTCGCTCGATCGGCGCATGATCTCCAGAATCTGCGCCGGCGAGGCGTCCTTCGGCGCGCCGTGCGCGTTGTAATACGCCGCCCCCGAGAGCGACCAGAACGACCTGTTCACCGGTCCGATCGCCTTCTCGAACCAGGCGAACACATCCCGGTAGTGCGAGTCGGGGTTGATCACCCACGAGGCGTAAACCGGGAATACGCGCCTGCCGTAGCTGCCCGGTCCGAACTCCTTGACGAAGATCGCCTGGATGTCGTGAAGGCGCTTGGCGTGCCGCCGGTGCGTCCAGCGCTCCTCGCTCGTTTCGCCGTCCTTGTTCAGCGGACTGCCGCCCCGCTTCACCTCGTCGATCGCCGCGAGTTTATTGTAGATGTACTGGGGAAACCCAAAGTTCCAGACCTCGTTCGAGTGTTCGAGATACACCTTTATCGTGGGCTTCAGGCGGGCTTTTAGAAACTTCGCCAACTCCCTTACATAGTCGTCCGTCGCCGCCACCGGGATGTTGATCCATGCGTCCTTGCCCGTCGTGTTGCTCAGTTCGGCGACGTACTCCCAAGCCGCCCCGTAGCCGGTGGAATCGGTGGCCTGGGTCGCGTGGGCGGGCGTCTTGCGGTCGGCCCACCTCAAGGCGTGGTGGCCCGCGTCCCCGTAGTAGCCGGGGTTGTGGTTCGTGTCGAGCCAGTCCATGTATCGCAGCACCCGAAACGGCTTGAGCATTTCGAGGAACTCGCGGGTGAAGGTCGCGCGGTCCGAAAGCTTGTAGCCGGGACGCATCATCCGCAGGCCGGTGATTCCGCTGCCCACAGGCGACGCCGGGGTTCGCTTGGTCTTGCCGAAGGCGAGGACGACCAAGCCTTGCCCCTTGGGCACGACCATCTCGCCCGTAGTGCGGTTGGTCCTAGCGTCGTAGGTCAGGTTGCGGAGGAGGACCTTGGTCGCGTCGGTCTGACGAAGCTCGGCCCGCCCGGTGAACTCAAAGGGGTACACGCCGCTCCAGTCCGGCTGAAAGGCGTCCGGGTCGTCGATCGGCGGAGCCCAGGCGCCGAAGGGTCGGATGTCGAAGAGCACCGTTTGCGCGTCGGTGGTCGGCCAACCCAACGCGTCCACCGGGGCGGGTTGACCGTCGAGGGTCGTCCAGGGGCGGAGGGTCTTCGCCAGATCGGCGAAGGGCTTGTCCCGCCCGCCGTCGCCGATGCCGGAAAGCTCCAGCCCGATCTTGTCGGGGTAGGTCTTCGGGGCCCGAGCCGAGGGAAAAAGGCCGGCGAAAGCGAGGGCGCAGGCGAGGATCATCCTAACCGAGTTCGCGCCCCGGCGGCCAAAACCTGCCAGGGCGGGCGATAGGCCCAGTAACCGCCGCCCTCATGCGGTGCCTTTGGCCCGTCGTCGAACGTCTTCGCCATTGACCATGTACGAGCCGAGAGGAAAGCCGCCGATCCCGCCTCGCGAGTTCTTCGTCCGCGTCCTCCGCCATGCTTTGGTGGCGGGAGTGATCGTCGGTCTCGCCCTCGGGATCGGGGTGCTGGGCTACCACCGGTTCGCGGGTCTCGACTGGCTGGACTCGTTGCTCGAAGCCTCGATGATTCTTGGTGGCATGGGGCCGATCCAAGCGCCTCACACCGCGCCGGCGAAGCTGTTCGCCTCGTTCTACGCGCTCTTCTCGGGGCTCGCTTTCGTCGCGATCGCGGGGGTGATGATCGCCCCCGTCGCCCACCGTCTCCTCCACCGGTTCCACTGGGAAGAGGAGGCGGAATAGGGTCAGCGCTTGCGGACGAGGGTGACGCCGTCGCAAATGGGAACGACGGCTAGGTCCACGCGCTCGTCGGCGCGAACTTTCGCGTTGAGGTCCCGGATCGCGCGGACGTCGTCGCTTTGGTCCGCTTCGTCCAGCACCCGTCCGTGCCAGAACACGTTGTCGATCAGCATCGCGCCGCCGGGACGCAGGAGTTTGAGTCCCATTTCGTAGTAGGCGTCGTAGTCGCCCTTGTTCGCGTCCACGAAGGCAAAGTCGTAGGTGCCCGCTTGGCCTTGCTCGAGCAACGTCCGAAGCGTCTCGACCGCCGGCCCGAGGTGCAGGGCGATCCGGTCGGCCACCCCCGCTTCCGCCCAGTACCTTCGCGCCACCGAGGTGTACTCGTCGCTGACGTCGCAGGCCACGATGCAGCCGTCGGAGGGCATCGCGAGCGCCACCGCCAGGGACGAGTAACCGGTGAACACCCCCACCTCCAGGCAACGGCGCGCGCCGAGCAGCTTCACAAGAAGACCCATGAGCTGGCCCTGCTCCGGCCCGATCTGCATGCCCGCGTTGGGCATCGCGTCGGTCTCCTCGCGCAGACGCCGCAGAAGGTCGGGCTCGCGCACCCAGTGATCCACGAGGTAGGCGTAGAACGCGTCGTCGAAAAGGATGGACTTGCTGCGCGGAGGTGTCATCTAGACTCGGTGGACCGTGGCCCAGACGTGACGTTTCGCGTCAAGGTCGCGCGTCTCCTTTCGCCCCATCTCGAGATCGAGGTAGAGGGTGACGATTTCGTAGGGCTTCAGCCCAACGCGCAGGGCGCTCCACGAGAGGTCGGGCAAGCCGTGCGCGAAGTCGGGACGCCCGCTCGGCTCCGGGTCCAGGCGACCCTCGATCGAGCCGAGCAGGTTCGTCCGGAACGCCGCCGCCACCGCGCCCGGTAGGTGCAGCGTCGCCTCCTCGCCCACTCCGTCGAACTCGACGAGGCGCACGACGTACGGGTAGCCCATTCCGCGGCCTGCGTAGTCGTCGAGGTACTTGCCCGCATATTCCTCGATCTCGCGGTAGAAGGCGGTGACGAGGGAGTGCCGCGCGTCGAACTTCAGCGCCCCGAACTGGGCCGGGAGGTCCACCTCGGGCGCGACGGCGGCGCGGTGGTAACGCCGGTGGCGGAGTTCGATCGGCTTTCGGAAGCAGGTCTGGGCACGCTGCCACATCTCGCGCGCCGACTCCTTCTCGTGCGGCACCACCACGAACTGCTTCTTCGATTCGCCGAGGAACAAGCCGTTGTCCCAAGGGTCGCGCATGGTGAGCACGTTTTGGATCGCGCCGTCGGCGAGGAACCACTGCTGGCTCGATTCGTGCACGATCTGGACGCCCTTGCCCGCCGCGTCCGCCACGTCCACGAAGGTCGAAGAGTGGAACGGGTCACGCACCTTCTCGAACCACTGCGCGGAGGTCATCCAGTCGCCCTCTGGGTACTTCTTCGGCCACTCGCCGTTCGGGCGCACCGTTTGCACGCTGTAGGGCGCGTCCGTCCGTATCGTCCAGTCCGGCAGCGACGGCTCGAGGTGGAGACGGTACGCTCCGTTCAGGCCGGGATCGCAGACCCACTCGGGGACGACCGTCTCTTCGGGACCCTGGTACATCTCGACGCTCGTCCAGATCGCGAACCCGTCGAGGGCGGCGTCGAACTTGATCTCGACCCCGATCGTCTCGTCGGTCCCTTCGGCGCGAAGGGTGAAGAACACGCCGTCCGACTCGCCGATCACGTCGTGGACCCCCTTGAATCGGACCTCCTTGCCGTCCTTCCGTTTGGTGACGACGAGAGCGTCGCCGAACAACCCCTCCGGGAAGCCGGGGGCGAGGAGCCGAACCGTCTGGGCGCAGGTGTCCAGCACGACCCGAAGGTCGTCGTGGACGCCTTCGTATCCGTGATCGGTCGCCCAGAAGGAGTCGGGCGGATCGTCGTCGTCCGCCGATTCCTCGGTATCGTCCCGCTCGACGACCGCGTACCCGATCGGCGGAAGCACGGTCCCCGACTCGGCGTCCGTCACCTCCCAGGGCAACGGGTTGTAGACCAAGCGCTGCCCTTCCGAGAGCCCGACGCGCTCGGCGAGAAACTCGAGGGAGTATTGGGTGGGCGCCAGTTCCTGCGCGTAGGCGTGCTGCGCCTTGGCCACGTGGCCGCACAGCACTTCGCACTCGTCGTTGTCGTGGTGCTGGGTGGCGAGGAGGTGACGCCAGGCCTCCTCCAACTCGTAGGTCGGGTACACGTCCCACCGGGGATAGGGCCGCCCGAAAAGCCCGAGCATCGCGGCGAGCGACTCCGCCGCGAGGAGATTCTCCTCGGTCTCGCGGGAGGCCTGGCGCATCCGGTCGTCGTTCTTGCCGTTCGACATCCCGTGCCAGACGTCGTCCAAGCTGTAGCGCCGAACCGGGACCTCGCCGCCGTCGGCGCGCACGAGGTCGAGGTAGGCGCCCAGGGTGGTCGCGCGAATCTCAAAGCGGGGGTCCTGCAGGAGCGCCTTCAGCTTGGGCAAGAGCACCTCGGTGCGGCACATCCAGTCGGGGGTGCGCATCAGCTCGACCCACTGCAGAATGAGCGGCGGCACGTTCCCGACGCCGGCGACGGGTTGCTGACCGGCGGCGAGCTGGTCGAACAGAATCTGCATGTCCTCCGGCCACTGGTGCAGGTTCAGGGCGTTGCGGGTGGCGGTGAGCAGGCGCGACCCGTCCGGTCCCTCCCACCAGACGGCGGCGCTCGTCTCGCGCGGCACTTCCGGGGTGTGCCAGGTCCACTGAAAGAACAGCGAGGCGTTCCGATAGCCCGTGCGGGCGAGCATCTGGGGCAACTGCGGGAAGAAGTCGAACTCCTCCTCCCAGAAGGTGGTGGGCCAAGCGCCGAGCACCCGCCGCACCGCCCGCGCGCCGTAGATGCGCTGCCGCACGTTCGACTCGCCGGGATGGAACAGGCCGTAGGGTTGGCCGTAGGATCCGCCGACCACCTCGATCGTCCCCTCGCGCACCCCTTTTCGCAACTGCGCGATGGTCTCGGGGGATTCGGCGGCGAGCTTCTCGTAGCCGATTCCGTCGAAGTTGACGCATCCCTTGGTGCCCGTCTCCTCGATCATGAACACCATGTCGTCCACCGAGCCCGGCATGACGTGGTAGCCCCACAGCCACTGGAGGTCGACCCAGTGCTGATGGTTGCCGAAGGTGTAGTAGAGGGGGACGCGCGAACCCGAATCCATGCTCCGGCAAGGCTACCAGAGGGGGTCGGACGGGTTCAGGGACGGATGCGGAACCGCCATCCGTCGTGGAAGCGGAACGACTCGCGCGGCACCTCCCGGAGCGAGACGTCCCAGGTCCGCACCTCGACCTCGGTACCGGGCGGCTCCTCCCAAACGCACACTACTTCCACCGCATCGCCCGACGCGGCGAGGGAGCGAAGGATCTCCCAGAACTCGGCGGTCGCCCGGACGTCGTCCGCGTCTTCGGGCGACCAGTCTTCCGGTGGGCCAAAGCTCGGCTCGGTCTGCGGGTCCTCGACCCACCCGCCTGATTCCTGCGGGCCGCCGGCGGCGGGATCCCAGGCAAGGGCCGGACCGTGCGCGTGGCGAAAGTGGCAGCTGCAACCGCCGAAACGACACGCCACGAACCAGCGATGGGGATGCTCCAGCGCCGCGCCGATCGGATCGTCGGCGTCGAGCGGCTCGAATACGCAACACGCCTGCTCGATTTCCCGCAGGTCGTCGGGGCGGGTGGTGGAGAGGGTGATCAGGTGGCACATGGGGTCACCAGATGGTCGTCACCGGATAGGAGCGAATCGCGCGGTCGGATGTGACCAGCGCACAGTCGTGCGCGAGGGCCTGGGCGACGAGCATTCGGTCGAAAGGGTCGCGGTGATGACTCGGCAACCCGGCGGCTCGGACCGCCGCCGTCTCGGTCAGCGGCAGCGACCCGATCCGATGCAGTTCCCTCATCTGGGTGATGTAGGCCTCAGGCGTCAGGCGGAGACTCAGCTTGCCGATCGAGACTTTGAGTCCGATCTCGTGAGCCGAGACAGCGCTCAGAAACAGCCGGTTGGCCGGATCGCGCAGCTGTTCGAGCGCGGCCGCGCTGAGCTTCGGCGAGTCTTCGCAACACCAGAGGAAGGTCGAGGTGTCGAGCAGCAGCTTCACAGTTCGATCGGGCGCTCCCATTCGGCGAGTTCCTCTTCGCTCATCGGGGCGTCGAAGTCGGGCGCCATGTAGGTTATCAGTCCCTTTCCCAACCCGAGGGGGCGCAACGGGCGCTTCGCCCCGTTGCCGGTGACCACCGTCAGCTCCACCGCCGGCTCGTTGCGGACGCACAGCACGATGCGTTCCCCCGCCTGCGCGCGCTTGATGAGCTGCGAAAGGTGCGTCTTCGCTTCCTGCACGTTGACCTTGACCACGCTTACTAGACGACCAGGTAGCCGGTCAGGTTTCTGGTCAGGTCCGCGCTCCCGTTTCCTCCATTTCCCCTGCACCTACGGCTCGTAGGTTCGGCCGATCGCCGGATGCGCGGCAAGGTGCGCCTCGATTTCGGCGACCGTCGGCACCCGATCCGCCGCCCCCAGAAACCGGCAGTTCAGGCATCCCGCCACCGAGGCGAAGCGCAGGCAATCGGCGATCGTCCACCCGCGGCACAGCCCGTGCAACATCCCCGCCCGGAAGACGTCGCCCGCTCCCGTGGTGTCCACCACGCTCGGGCAGGGGTAGGCCGGGTAGTGACGGATGCGGTAGGTCGGCGAGCCCGCCCAGAACCCCTGCGGTCCGTCGCTCAGCACGCCGAAACAGCCGTGCCGATCGACCCATTCTCGCAAGAACCGCTCGTTGCGCTCGAAGTTGCCGCGTTCGCCGACCCAGTCGGTGCTGCTCTGCCAGAACGAGCCTTCCGTGATCGGGTCGTGAGGTTGGTAGAAGTCGAGGAAATAGGTGCGCATCCCCGCCGCGTGGCCCGCGCGCATCACCTCGCGAGCGACCTCCCCCATGTTCGGTTCGCCCGTCAGCCAATCGCCCGGACGGACGGGCGTGGCGCCCGGGTCCACCGTCCCTGCCATGTGTCGGAATCCGTAGCCGAACATCGTGCGGTCGCCGTCCGGGGTGACGTAAATCTCGCACACCGGCGTCGGCGCGTCCGCGTCGGCGCACCGGTAGTCACCCAGGCCCTTGGCGCGAAGCAACCCCCACAACAGGTCCGACTCCGGACCTCGTCCGAGCGAGTTGCCGAACAACAAGGCGGGGTTCCCCCATGCGACGAGGGCGACGGCGGTGTTCGACGCCTCCCCGCCGAGGAACGCCGCTTCTTCGTCGATCTCGACGTACCCGCCGGCCGGCGGCAACTTCGCGACGCGCCGCACACGGTCGAGGCAGACGGTGCCGAAGACGGTGACCACCGACGGGGACGATACCCGCGCCGCCCCGGCGATCCGACGGGTAGATTCCGGTCCGACGATGCGTGGAATCAGGATTGGCTCGGCTGTTGCGGCCCTTGTGCTTGCCGCCGGGGCGCTCGCGCAAGACAATGCGGGAGTCCCGTTCGCGATCTCGGTGGAAGAGGAAACCTCCGGGCGGTTCGCGTCGCTCCCCGGTCTCCACTCCTTCGCTTTTGGCCGGACGGCCGGGCACTGGGTGTTCGTGACCGGACGGACGAACGGCTTTCACGGCTTCGTGCCGCCCGGGTCGTCGTTCTCTCGCGGCTTGGCGAACCGAACGATCTGGGTCGTGATGCCCCTCGGGAAACCGGGCGCCAACGTGTGGAGCATGCCCTTGGCCGACGTTTCCTTGCCGACGATGGTTCGCGACCAACTGAGTTCGGCGAACACGTGCTACACCCAGGACGGGGACGACCTCGTCGTCGTCGGCGGCTATGGTCACAACTCGTACGGCGAGCGCCAGACCTACCCCCTCCTGACCGTGCTCGACCTGCCGAAACTCGTCCAGGCCGTGAAGTCGGGGAACACCGCTCTCGCCGCCGATGCGGTTCGAAGCGTCGAAGACGCCCGGATGCGGGTGACGGGGGGCGAACTCCGCAAGCTCGACGATGGGCGCCTCTACCTCGTCTTCGGCCACGACTTCCACGGCATCTACCTCGCGCCGGACCAGCAACAGGTCTATACCGAAGAAGTTCGTCGGTTCGAAATCCAGAAGGTTCTGGGCTACCCGCAGGTCGTTTCGGGCTCGTACCAGCCTTGGACGCATCCCACCGAGTTCCATCGCCGCGACCTGAACGTCGAGCACACGATCCTCCCCGACGGTACCCTTGGCCTCGGCGCGTACGGGGGCGTCTTCACGCCGCCAACCCTGCCGAACGGCGACCCCAATCCGAACGCCGACGATGTGTACCTCGCGCCGGTCTACGTCGCGCCCACGGGCTATTCGATTGCGGGCGAGTACGCCCAGCGTATGAGCCAGTACACCTGCGCGAACATGCGCCTCTACGATCGCCAAACGCGCACGATGTACACGACGTTCTTTGGGGGGCTCAGCCGCTACACCTACGACCGGGCCGCGCGCAGCTTTGTGATCGCCCCGAAACAGGGAGCGCCGGGCGACCCCGACTTCCTGGACGGTGTGCCCTGGATCGATACCGTGACCACCTTGGTCCGGAACGCCGACGGCGCGCACCGAGAGCACGCGCACCACGAGGCGCCGTTGCCGATGCGGATGGGTGCGAACGCGAAGTTCGTGCCGGTCGCCAAGACCTACGCGGCCTACCCGACCATCGACCACGGCATCCTCGATCTGTGGGCGATCCGGCGGCGAACCCACGTCGGGTGGATCGTGGGCGGCATCGTCTCACCCGTCGCGCAGAACGCGAACGACACGACTTGGGCGATGAGCAAGGTGTATCGCGTCTACCTCGATCCGACGCCGACCGGCGCTCGCTAGCCAGGGGAGCGTCGGTCGGTCGTCCCGGCGACGCGCCGACCCTCCGGATCAGTGCATGTCCCGGTCGCCGCAGAGCGTCTGGACGTACTCGATCTGCCCGCAGAGCGAGTGGAGATTCCGTTGGCGGTACTGCAGAAAGTTCGCCGGGGCAACCATGATCCCGCACGCCAGGATCGCCTCTCCGAAGTCAGAAGGGTCGTCCGTCACGGCGAAGCCTGTGATAGAATGGGATCGGACGAGGAACGACCCCATCCAGGAGGAGAACCGCCTTGGCGATCTATGTCGCGAACGTGTCCAATCCGGCGGGTTTCGTCCAGGCCGACAACGGTGGGAACTACCAGAACCCATCGTGGTCCTTTCAGCCCACTTCGGCGGGCGTCTACGGGCTGACCATCCCGACTTACACCGTGCGCCGCAACGACGTCCCCGGCGAGGCGGTCTACGACTACCCCCAGGCGACGCTCGCGTTCGTGCGGCAGTGGACGCAGGGCGCGACGTACCAGGATCTGGACGTGGTCCGGTGGTCCCCGGCGAGCCCGAACGACCCCCGGTTCTACAGTTGCCTCAACCCGACGGGCGCGGGCACGAACCCGCCGACGTACCAGGGGAACAACGCGAACTGGGCCCACGTCGGCCCGACCGCCGAGTTCGTCGTGTTCGGTTCGCTATCGGACGATCCGCAGGTCGGGCCGTACACCGGGTTCGCGCTTCTGACGGGGGGCTCGCAGACGCTGTCCTACCCGTTCCTCGTGGCGTACGACGTGCCCCTTTCCGACGAACCCAATCTGGATCGGGAGCGCAAGATCGCCGCCTTCGACCGAATGACGGTGAAGGTGCCCCAGTTTTGGCGGAGCCGCAACCACGACGCGTTCGCGCCCGTCGTGTGGGCCGCCGCCTGCGCGGCTCGGGATCGCCTCGGTCGCGAACGAGGCGGTTGACTTCGCCCAGCGCCACTTCGCGGGGACCCCGGAGGGCCTGCTCAACCACGAGCAGATGTGGCTCGACACCGCCCAACGGTGGGCGAGCGGCCAGGACTGGAGGTTGGTGTGAACCGAACGCCACGACTTCTCGGAGCGTTGCTCCTCTCGGTGTCGCTGGGCTGCGGGGGAGCGCGAGAGAAGCCTGCCGAAGAGACCCCGTGGAACCGGATCACGGTGGAGCCCTTGGCGTTCCCTGCCGAATTCACGGGCGTGACGGGCGTGTCCAACGACGGATCGGTCATGGCACTGCGAGGAACCCCTGGAGTTTTGGGGGTCAAGCTCGCGGACCGGGTGGTGCGGTACGAGGTCGGAGGTACCGCTCAGTTCACCAAGTTGAGCGCCAACGGTGCCTTTGCCGTCGCCTTCTCCAGAGTTCTGGTGTCCGACGGATCGGGCGACGAACTGACGCTGTACCTGTGGGACCGCGAGCGCGGCCCGCGCCCCGTCGTGACGCGCAAGGGCAGGATTCTGTCCGTCCGCGAACTGCGCGGCGACGGTTCCTTCGTCGCCGCGTTCAGCGTCGGCGGCGGCTATTACCGAACGATCCGGTTCCGCCTTCCGGACGTGGTGGAGGAGAGCGACGGTCCGCCCCCCGACCCGCCGATCCCGATCGTCGCCCCGCCCGGCCACACCGACGCGACCGCCTTGACGTACTCCGATGGCAGACGCTTCGCCGTCGGTTGGGCGACCGACGCGGACGGGCGACGCCACCCGTGCCGTTGGAGCCTGAACGGGCCGCCGCTGATTCTTCCGTCCCTCGTGGGTGGCGACGATTCGGGAACCGTCGCCACCCACGTCTCCGACGACGGCGAGCGCGCGACCCTCTCCGCCTATCGGACGCAAGCGCTCTGGATACGGGGCCGCGACCCCGCCTACCTTCGAGATCTTTTGAAGAAGGCAGGCGAGCCGGACTGGGAAGACCCCCTGTGGTCGTTCTCCGCAATGTCGGCCAACTTCCGGTTCCTGACCATCAACCGGGGCGACGGCAACGAGTACCTCGTGCGCTCGCCCTGACCGTCAAGCCCAACGGATCGCCCCGCACGGCCCGGAGGACTCTGACGGATCAATGCATGTCCCGATCGCCGTAGAGCGTCTGGACGTACGCGATTTGCCCGGCGTGCCAGTGCAGATTGCGGAGGTGGAACTGCAGGATGTCCGCGAGGCGGACCCGGACGCCGCCCCGGAAGGGCATCGTCACCTCGATCTCAAGGTCTTCGTCGCTCAGCGTTCGCATCGTCGCCGTCAGCCGCGCGGTGTTCTCGCGCAGGGCCGCTTCCGCCTTGTCCACCGTGTCCCAGACCTTCCGCGCCTCCCGCTCCTGCATCCAGAAGTCCTCCGGCCACGAAGGGCTCGTCTTGGTCGTTAGAATCTCGTCGAACCAGAGCGGGACCCGGGCGCACTCCTGAAGCTGATCGAGCACGGGGCGCCCTTCGTTCAGCGGTGACCACGTCCACTTGTCTTCCGGGGTGGATCGGACGAGGCGGATCAGCAGTTCGGAGGCCTCGTCGGTGAGCCGCGCCATGTAGTCTTGCACGCGCATAGTCCGATCATTGCACAGGGCCGGATGGCGCCCGTGGAACCGCGGGACGTCGCCGAGCGTTCGGAAACGCGGTTCGGCTTGGGCATAATGGTAAGGCCAAGCCCGCCCCGGACGGGACGCTCCGCAACGTTCGGACCGCGCGAAGCGTAGGCAACCGAGGTTCGCCTCGAATCTGTTGGAGTCGTTTATTTGAACAAGGCTGCTCGTGCCCTCTTCGCCATCGTCGTCCTCGTGCTGGCCGGTTTCGTCATCGTGAACCTGTCGGCCGGGACGGGCGGCATCCTGATGCCGAACCGCGCCCCCGCACGCTGGGACGTGTCCCGCCTCGAAGAGGACGCCGCGACCGTCAAGTCGGTCACCTGGCAGGGCACCGAGATTCGCGGCGAGACCAAGACGGGCGAGAAGTTCGTGGTGATGGGCTTCGCCTCGGACAGCCCGGCGGGCAGCGAACTCTACAAGAAACTCAAGGGAGAGGGCGCGAGCGTCGAACTCCAGGGTCCCCCCGCCAGCGCGATGGTCTTCCAGGTGCTCACGTACCTGGCGTTCCCGTTGCTGATGATCGGGCTGCTCTGGTTCTTCCTGTATCGGTCGGCCCAGATGGGCGGCAACCAGGCGCTGAACTTTGGACGCAGCAAGGCCAAGCGCGTCGGCGAGGGAGGTCCGAAGGTCACTTTTGAGGACGTCGCCGGGATCGACGAGGCGAAGCAAGAGCTGTACGAGGTCGTCGACTTCCTCAAGAACACGAAGAAGTACACCGCCCTCGGCGCGAAGATCCCGAAGGGCATCCTCCTGACCGGACCTCCCGGCGTGGGCAAGACGCACATCTCCCGCGCCGTCGCCGGCGAGGCGGGCGTCCCGTTCTTCCACATCAGCGGTTCCGACTTTGTCGAGATGTTCGTCGGCGTCGGCGCCGCCCGTGTGCGCGATCTGTTCGAAACGGCGAAAGCCCACCGGCCAAGCCTCATCTTCGTGGACGAGATCGATGCCGTCGGCCGCCAGCGCGGCGCGGGACTCGGCGGTGGGCACGACGAGCGCGAACAGACCCTGAACCAGTTGCTCGTCGAGATGGACGGGTTCGACCCGAACAGCGGCGTCATCATGATCGCCGCGACGAACCGGCCCGACGTCCTCGACCCGGCCCTTCTTCGCCCCGGTCGTTTCGACCGAACGGTCGTGATCGACGTGCCCGACGCAAAGGGCCGCGAACTGATCCTCAGAATTCACGCCCGTGGCAAGCCCCTCGAGAAGGACATCGACCTCGAGGTCCTCGCCAAGCGCACCCCCGGCTTCACCGGCGCCGACTTGGCGAACATGCTGAACGAGGCCGCCCTCCTCGCCGCGCGTCGCAACCACGTCAAGATCAGCCAGAGCGACTTGGAAGAGGCCCTCGACCGCCAGATTGCGGGCCCCCAGCGCAAGAGCCGCATCATCGACGCCAAGGAGCGCGAGACGATCGCCTACCACGAGGCCGGCCACGCGATCGTCGGCGAGATGCTCGAGAACTGCGACAAGGTCCACAAGGTCACGATCCTCCCGCGAGGCATGTCGCTCGGTTCCACGTGGTCGCTGCCGGACGCCGACAAGTACCTCGTGAGCAAGCAGCAGCTTCTCGACAACATCGCGATGACCCTTGGTGGTCGCGTCGCTGAGGAGATCGTCTACGGCGAGATCACGACCGGCGCGAGCAACGACCTGGAAAAGGTCACCCGAATGTCCCGCGCGATGGTGTGCGAGTACGGGATGAGCGACAAACTCGGCACCCTGGCCCTCGGCCGCCGAAGCCACAGCCCGTTCCTCGGCCGAGACTACGCGATGGACGAGCGCAACTACTCGGAAGAGGTCGCCCGGATGATCGACCAAGAGGTCCGCTCCATCGTGGACACGTGCCACGGTCGCGCCGAAGACCTTCTCCGAACCCACCGCGACAAGTTGGATCGCGTCGTCGAAGCGTTGCTCGAGCGCGAAACCCTGGATCGCGACGAGTTCGTGAAGGTGATGAACGGCGAGGAACTGCCCCCCTTCGTCCTTGGGCAGAACGACCTGCCGACGCTCGAGTCGCCCGCCGTCGAGGCCGCCAAGGAACGAGGCAAATCGGTCCCGCCGCCTCGGTTCGAGCCCGGCCCTGCGTAATCCGAGACTTCAGAAAGACCCGGGGTTTCGCCGCTCGTAGTCCACGACGAGGTCTTTCGCCCCCTTGAGGTCGGTTCCGTAGCGCTGGCGGACCTCCTTGATCGCCTCGAGCTTGCTCGTGCCCAGGGCCGCGAGGCTTTCGAGGAACGCGTCCACCTCCGTCGCCGGCAACGAGGGACGGTCCGCCTGCTCTGCCCGTCGCCGGCGCACGAACTCGTCGAACTCGTCCCTTTCCGAGCGAACCCAAGTGGTGAGGGTGCCGATGAGTTTGAAGACGCCCCACGGCCCGGCCACCCACATCGGCCAGAAGTAGCCGCTTCCCTTCGTCGTGAAGAACCAGATCGCGCAGCACACGAGGCATGTGCTGAAGTACGAGGTCCACTCGTTGACCTCGTTTCGCCTGCGCTTCCGACGGAACTCTTGGCGCAGTTCCTCCTCCTCTCGCTTCTGCCTCAGCGACTCCGCCGCCTGGGTGATCGCCTCCGGCGGGATGCCGAGTTCGGCGGCCGCCTCGACGAGTTGGGAGTGCGTCATCCCTCCGCCCCCGTGGCGCGCCGCCATTTGGAGAATCTTCTGCGCGTCGTCCTCGTTGTAGAACTCGTTGCCGAGGCTCATGCCGTTCCGACCCGAAAACGGGGTCTTTGCAGTATGGCCCGGGCGAATCTGGATCGTGGGACCTCCGGCGCGTCGAACCCGGTAACCTCACCCTACCATGGCGTCGCCTACGGCGGTTCGGACCCTCGGCATCCTGGCGTTGTCCCAGGCGTTCGCCTTCATCGGGGCTCAGGCGATACTACGAGGGTTGGTCGTCTACGAGGCGAGCCGACACGTGGGACCTCCCGCCGGTTGGCTCGTCCCGCTCAACGCCGTCGCGTGCCTTGCGCTCGGCGTTTCCGCTGAATTGGGGCGCCGAGGGGACAAGCCCTGGATCGCCCCCGCCTTCGCGATGGCAGGGCTTTCCGTCGCCCTGTGGGGTCGCTTCGGCGGGTTGCCATCGCCGGTGTACGCGTCGGCGCTGACGGTCGCCGGACTCGCCTGTCTGGTCTGGTTTTGGCAGGTGCGCCGGACCCGGGGAGCGCTGCTGTGGGCCGTCCCCTTCGCCGCGTGGCTCGTCGCGAGCGACGCCTGGGTGCGCTGATCGGGTCCCATCCGCGTGGCAGAACCCGCCCGTCCTGAGCCAAACTGGAACGGAAGAGGTAGCGCGATGCGGACCAAACTCGTTGCCGGAAACTGGAAAATGAACAACACGGTGGCGCAAGCCGCCGCCGCCGTCGAGACGTTCGTGCAGCACGTGGACGCCAAGGCGAACGTGGACGTCGTGATCTGCCCGCCCTACCTCGCCATCCCCAAGGTGCGCGAACTCCTCCGGAACACGCACATCAAGGTCGGCGCCCAGAACGTGTTCTGGAACGAACAGGGCGCCTTCACCGGCTTCGTCAGCCCCAAGATGCTCGACGAGTTTTGCGTCAGCCACGTGATCGTCGGCCACTCGGAAACCCGCGGCCGTTTCGGCAAGCTGGAAACGCCGGAGTCCACCCTCGGCTACTTCGCCGAAACCGACGAGACGGTCAACCTCAAAATCCGGGCTCTCCTGTTCCGGGCGATGTCGCCCATTCTCTGCGTCGGCGAAACGCTCGCCGAGCGGCAGGCGGGCGAAACCGAGCGCGTGATCCAGTCCCAACTCGAAGGGGCGATGAAGGGGCTGGACGCCAGCGAGTTGTTCACCTTCGTCGTCGCCTACGAACCCGTCTGGGCGATCGGAACCGGAGTCACGTGCGACACCGCCGAAGCGGAGAGGGTCTGTAAGTTCATCCGAACGCGCATCGGGGCGATGTACGACGACGAACTGGCCCGTCAGGTACGCATTCTCTACGGCGGCAGCGTCAAGTCCACCAACGCCCGCGAGTTGTTCTCCCAGCCCAACATCGACGGCGGCCTGGTGGGAGGCGCGAGCCTCGACCCGCAGGAGTTCTCGCTGATCGTCATGAGCGCATGAACCGCGACGCCAAGACCGTCGCCTCGACCCGGTTCGAGACCTCTAAGTTCATGACGCCCCAGGAGGCCAACTTCCTGGGAAAGGTGTTCGGGGGCGAGATCCTCTCGCTCATCGACCTCGCCGCCTACGGCACCGCGTCCCGATTCGCCGGCAACGTGTGCGTGACCGCCAGCTTCGACCGGGTGGACTTCCACGAACCGATCGAGGTCGGCGACATGGTCTCCTGCACCGGCTACGTCAGCTTCGTGGGACGAACGAGCGTCGAGACCACGATCGAAGTGGTCGCCGAGAACATCGTGACGGGCACCCGCCGACACACGAACACCGCGCGCGTGACGATGGTCGCGATAAAGGACGGAAAACCGACCCCCGTGCCGCGACTAATATGCGAGTCGCGAGACGAGAAGCTTCGGTTTCTCGAGGGACGGATACGGCGGCAGACGCGGGCGGCGACGATCGCGGAACGGGAAGTCCTGTTCGCCGAGTTGCGCCGATCGTCCGACGACGAGCTGGATCGCCTCCTTGCGGCCGAATAAAACGCGGAATGGGTCTTGGCAATCGGGGCCGATCCCGCTACGATGGAAGCGTCGTGCGCAAGCGAGCCTATAGACCGATCCTGTTCGTCCTCGTGGCCGTGGGCCTGTTTGTCGGCGCGCGCGAGTTCATGAAGACGTGGTTCCCCTACGTCGGGTCCGACGCGACCAACTATGAGGTCGTGTACGAGGTGCCGACGGGCTGGAACAAAGAGCGCCCCGGCCCCCAGCAGCTTTTCCGATTTCGCCATCCCGATACCAAGGTGTTCATCATCGGGGCGGTCAGCCGGGTCGTGGACGAAGTCAACCCGACCCCCGAACTGACGACGGACGGGATCGCCGAGCAGTACATCGGGGTGACCAAGGCGAACTTCGACGGCTGGACGGCCCGGCGGCTCGAGGACGAGACCCGAGGATCGGAGCGGTTTTCGATGATCGAGCGAGCGGGGCCGGATCGCACCACCCTCACCGCGTACTCCGTTCGGGGCAACACCACCCTGATCGTGTCCATGGGGGCGAACGGGGGGCGTCGGGAAAACCTGGCCAAGCACCTCGGCGACTTTCGCCGGCTCCTGAGCGAGATTCGGTTCCGTGAAAAGGTGTACGCCGCCTACTGAGGCGCGGCCCTTCCCAACCGTCGTTCCCATCGGGTATCTTTCTCGTTCGCGCGTCCGTCGACTTCGGTCTCGTGCGCGCAACAACCTAGCCACGAACGAAGCGCGGCCTCGACGGCGTCAGACCGAGGGTCACCGCGAACCGATTCGGCAACGGCGGGAACGAAAGCCTATGGCAAAGCAGTGTCTGATCGAAAAACAACGACAAAAGCCCAAGTTCAAGGTCCGGGCTTATAACCGGTGCAAGCTGTGCGGGCGGCCGCGCGGCTACATTCGCTTCTTCGGCGTCTGCCGCGTCTGCTTCCGAGAGCTGTCCCACCGGGGCATGTTGCCGGGCGTGACCAAGTCCAGCTGGTAGGCGGACAGGAGACAACCATGCACAGCGACCCGATCGCGGACCTCCTGGCGCGCGTGAAGAATGGCCTTCGAGCCAAGCTCCCGACCGTCGAGGCCCCCCACAGCAAAATCAAGATCGAAGTTCTGAAGATTCTCGAGGCCGAAGGCTACATCAAGGGCTACGAGATCACCACCGAATCCCAATTCCCGACCATCAAGATCCACCTCCGCTACGACGGGAAGCGCAAGCCGCTGATCTCCGCGCTCAAGCGCGTGAGCAAGCCCGGCCTGCGCGTCTACATGGGTTGCGACGAACTGAAGCCGCTGCGAAGCGGTCTCGCCACCCGCGTCGTGTCCACCAGCCACGGTGTGATGACCGATCGCGAAGCGCGCCGGCGCCGCATCGGAGGCGAAGTCCTCTGCGAGGTTTGGTAGGAGCAACACGATGTCACGAATCGGCTTGAAACCCATTACCGTGCCGAAGAACGTCGAGATCGAGTCCGACGTCCTCGGCAACGTGACCGTCAAGGGCCCGAAGGGCGAATTGAAGGTCCGGATCGCTCGCGAACTGACGCTGGTCCAGGAGGGCGGCTTGCTCACGATCTCGCGCCCGACGAACCAGCGGCGGCACCGTTCTCAGCACGGCCTCGCGCGCACCCTCATCCACAACTGCGTCGTCGGCGTGACGGAGGGCCACAAGAAGACCCTCGAGATCGTGGGCGTCGGCTACCGCGTCGCCGCCGAAGGGCAGGGTCTGAACCTCAGCCTCGGCTATTCGCACCCGGTCAAGGTCGCTCCCGTCGACGGGGTCGCCTTCGACGTGAAGTCCGACGATCGGTCTCGCACCCAGCAGATCGTGGTCGCCGGCATCGACAAGGCGCGGGTCGGCCAGGTCGCGGCGGACATCCGCAAGACGCGCAAGCCCGATCCCTACAAGGGCAAGGGCGTTCGTTACCAGGGCGAGGTCATCAAGCTCAAGCCCGGCAAGCGAGCGGCGGGCAAGTAAGGAGTTCTCACCATGGCCAACAAGACACGAAGTTTTCTGCGCGAGGTTCGGCACGACCGAATCCGCAAGCGGGTGGACGGAACCGAAACCCGCCCCCGACTCGCGGTGTACCGCAGCCTCAAGCACATCTACGCTCAGATCATCGACGATTCGACCGGGCGGACCCTCTGCGCCGCCGGCAGCCGGGAAAAGGAGATCGCCAAGGGCGACAAGAACGGCGCCAAGGCGGTCGGCGAGACCCTCGCCAAACGCGCGCTCGAAAAGGGAATCACGAGGGTGGTCTTCGACCGGGGCGGTTACCGCTACCATGGCCGCGTCGCCAGCTTGGCGGACGGCGCCCGATCGGCCGGGCTGGAGTTCTAACCTATGAAACTGAGACTCAGTGGTAAAAGAGAAAGCCGCTCGACCGAAGGACCGCAGCTCGACGTCCGAATCGTTCGCACGAACAAAGTCTTCAAGACCCACAAGGGCGGCAAGACGGCTTCGTGGTCGATCCTCGTCGTCGTCGGGAACAACAACGGCGAGGTCGGCATGGGCATCGGCAAGGCGCGCGGTATCCCCGAAGCCATCCGAAAGGCCGAAGAGGCCGCCCGCAAGAACATGTTTGCGATCCAAAGGGTCGGGCAGACGATTCCCCACGAGATCGCCGCGACGTTCGGCACGTCCCGCGTCATTCTCCGGCCGGCATCGCCCGGTACGGGGGTCAAGGCGGGCGGCGCCGTCCGGGCCTGCCTCGAGGCGGCCGGCGTTCACAACGTGCTCGCCAAGTCGCTCGGGAGCCGCAACGCCGTCAACATGGCTTCCGCCACGATGGAGGCGTTCCGACTCCTCCGCCGACCGGAAGACATGGCCGCCGCGCGCGGGATCGAAGTCGATGAACTGGTTCCGTGGCTCTCCAAAGCCCGCAAGGAGGAAGCCGATGTTGCGCATTAAGCTCGTCGGAAGTCCGGTGGCCAACAAGCCCGCCAACCGCCGCACGGTTGAGGCTTTGGGCCTGAAGAAGATGCACCAGGTGGTCGAACACAAGGACGATGCCTCCGTTCGGGGCATGATTCGCAAAGTCCGCCACCTGCTCGAAGTCGAAGAGGTGAAGGAGTAACGCCATGCCGCAACTTCATGAGATCCAGCCGAGCCCCGGCTCCAACAAGCGGCGCAAACGCGTCGGTCGCGGAATCGGCAGCGGCAAGGGCAAGACCGCGACCCGAGGCACCAAGGGCCAGAAGGCTCGTCGCCAGGTCCACCCCAACTTCGAGGGCGGCCAGACGCCCCTGCAGCGCCGCCTTCCGGTCAAGAAGGGCTTCCGAAACCCCAACCACAAGGAGTTCGTGATCGTCAACCTGGACGACCTGGACAAGCTGTTCGAGGCGGGCGCCGAAGTCACCCCCGAGACCCTCCTCAAGTCCGGCATCATCCCCGGCCTCAAGGACGGCGTCAAGGTCCTTGGGTTCGGCGAACTCACTAAGAAGCTGACGGTCAAGGCCAACAAGTTCAGCAAGAGCGCCGCCGAAGCGATCGCGAAGGCCGGCGGGGAGGCCGTCGTCCTGTGAGTTCCCTTGGCGGAGGCGTGGGCAGCGGGGTCAATCCCAAAGCGCTGAGCATGCCCCTGTTCGAGACGATGCGTCTCGCTTGGGCCGATCCCGACCTCAGGTCGCGGATCATGTTCGTGCTGCAAATGTTCGCCGTCTACGTGGTCGGCATTCACATTGGCGTGCCGATTCCTGGCATCGACACGGGCAGCCTCGTCTCCGCCCTCGAGAAGATCCCCTTCTTCCAGTTGCTCGACATGTTCGGCGGCGGCAGTTTGAAGCGGGTTTCCATCTTCGCGCTCGGGCTCAACCCCTACATCACCGCCAGCATCATCATGCAGATTCTGACCACCGCCTACCCGGCGTGGAAAAAGGAACTGCAGGAAGGCGGCGAATACGCGCGCAAACAGCAGAACCGCCGTACCCGGATGTTCACCCTCGTCCTCTGCGTCGCGCAAGGGATGGGTCTCCTGAACATCATGAAGACGCAGGGCGGCATCCCGCTGTCCGTCATGCAGCAGGTCACCGTCGTGGCCTTCTGGATGGCCGGCGCGATGTTCATCCTCTGGCTCGGTGAGCAGATCAGCGAGAAGGGCATCGGCAACGGCGTCTCCCTCATGATCTTCGCGGGCATCATCGCCTCGTTCCCCGCGATGGTCACTCCGATCGGTCTTGGACTGCGCGACGGCCTGATCCCGATCTACCAGGTCCTGATCGTCGTGGCGATCTTCTTGTTCGTCACCTGGGTCATCGTGTTCTTCACGACCGCCCAACGGCGCATCCCGATCCAGCACATGCGGCGCCAGATGGGCGCGAAGACGATGGGCGGCGGCGGTGGTCCGAACTACCTCCCCCTCTCCGTGAACATGGTGGGCGTCATTCCGATCATCTTCGCCGTCTCGCTCATTTACATCCCGCAGCAGATCGCCTCGATGTTCCCGCCGGGGACGGCGATGCACGACGCGCTGATGACCGTGGCCGAATACCTGTATCCGGGTTCGCCCAACCCCGGTAAGGCCGTCCTTGGGTCCATCTTCTACACCTTCCTGATCTTCTTCTTCACGTACTTCTACACCGCCGTCCAGTACAACGTCGAGGACATCGCGAACAACCTCAAGCGGGCGGGGTCGTTCATTCCCGGCGTGCGCCCCGGCAAGCAGACGAAGGACTTTCTGGACGGTGTGATCTCCCGCATCACCATCGTCGGCGCCGCGTTTCTCGCGCTGGTCGCCCTCACCCAGTTCTTGGTGCCGCGCGTGTTCACCGTGCAGTTGTCCGGCGGCAGCGTCAGCGTCCTGTTCGGGACCTCGCTCTTGATCATGGTCAGCGTCGCCCTTGAGACGATGCGCCAGATCGAGGCGAATCTCGTGATGAAGACCTACGGCCAGTAACGGCCCAAAGGAAGTCGAATGCGTCTCGTGCTCATCGGCCCGCCCGGCGTCGGGAAGGGCACCCAGGCCGGCCTTCTGAAGTCCCGGCTCGGCGTCCGTCATCTCGCCTCCGGCAACGTGTTCCGCGCGGAGATCGACGCCGCCTCCGAACTCGGCCGGCTCGCCAAGACCTACATCGATCGCGGAGAACTCGTCCCCGATGACATCACCGTCTCGATGATGATCCGCCACCTCGAGGCGGAACACAAGGCCGATACCGGCTTCGTGCTGGACGGGTTTCCGCGCACCGTCCGCCAGGCCGAGGAACTCGACAAGCGGCTGGCCGAACTGGGCAAGCCGATCCAGTCGGTGGTCTCGATCGATGTGCCGGACGACGTGCTGGTCGAGCGCCTCTCGGGTCGGCGCATCTGCCCGAAGGGCGGTGAGGTCTACCACACCGTCTACAACCCGCCGCAGAAGCCGGGCGTGTGCGACAACTGCCAAGTCGGACTGATCACCCGCTCCGACGACCTCCCGGAGACCGTCCGCGAGCGGCTCCGCGTGTTCCACGAAAGCACCGAACCCGTGATCGCTCACTACCGCAAGAAGGGAGTCCTGCGGCCGATCGACGGGATGGAGGACCTGGAACACGTGTACGCCGCCCTGGTTCGGGCCTCCTACGAATGATCGTCCTCAAGAAGCCCTCCGAGGTCGAGACCATGCGCCGCGCCGGCCGGATCGTCGCGCGCACCATTCGCGAACTGGCCGAGTCCATCGTGCCCGGCAAGACCTCCGCCCGCGACCTGAACGAACTGGGCGAGAGGATCATCGCCGACGCCGGCGGCGTCCCCTCCTTCAAGGGGTACCGAGGCTATCCCGCCGCCGTTTGCGTCTCCCGCAACGAGGTCGTCATCCACGGCATCCCGGACGACGTCCCCCTCGAGGAAGGCGATATCGTCGACATCGACGTGGGCGTGTGCCTGGAGGGCTACCACGCGGACGCCGCCCGCACCTTTCCCGTCGGCGCGATCTCCAAGGAATCGGCGCGCCTACTCGCCGTCACCAAAGAGTCGCTCAACCAAGGACTCGCCAAAGCGAAGGTCGGCAACCGCATCGGGGACATCGCCTTCACCATCCAGAAGTACGTCGAGTCGAACGGCTTCTCGGTCGTTCGCGACCTCGTCGGGCACGGCATCGGACGGTCTCTCCACGAAGAGCCCTCCGTCCCGAACTACGGCACGTTGGGGAAGGGCGAAATGCTGCGCGAAGGGATGACGATCTGCATCGAGCCGATGGTCAACGAGGGAACCTGGAAAGTCGTGACCCTGCCGGACAAGTGGACGATGATCACCGCCGACGGCAAGCGGTCGGCGCACTTCGAGCATACGGTTCACATCAGTCGCAACGGGCCGGACATCCTGACCGTCGAGTAGTCCCTAGCCTTCCGGCGCCTGCGCGTCGAACCCGACCCCGGTGCGCGCCCGCAGGGCCGCCAACTTCTCCTCGAACAGCTGCTTCGCCCGGCCCTCGAGTGAACTTTCGCGTCCGTCGAGAAGCGCGAGCAGGGCCGCCCCCTCTTCACGGGAAAACTTGACGCAACACTGGAGATGCTCCTCGAACGCCTCATAGGCGATCGGCGCGACCGCCTTCGCGCACCGGGAGAGGGCTTCGCCGTAGGCCCGAATCTCGTACTGGGCGTGCGGGTCCATCCGCAGACGCAGGAACCGGAACAGATTGTGAAGGTCGATCTGCCAGTACCACTCGGTGTAGGTGGCGAGAGGCAAGTTGGCGCGGGCGAGTTCGCGCGCCATTCCCTTGTCGAGCATCGCCTGGTAGTGGGCGTAGATCGTCCGATGGTCTTCCGTCCATTCGTCCAGGATCTCCGTCACGTCGGCCTCGGCGAGGGCTTCCTCGCTTCGGCCCTGCTTGTTCGACGCGCTCTGAAAGCGGACCTGGTTCGGGTCCGGGACGTAAAACTCGTCCTTCATCACGCTGTAGCGCCCGGAAATCTCGTTGAGGCGCGCCGTTCGGTGCCGTACCCACTGGCGAGCGACGAAAATCGGCATCTTGGCGTGAAAAGTGAGGATCACCTGCTCGAGGGGCGAGGTGTGCTCGTTGCGGACAAGATAATGGATGAGGCCCCGATCTTGACGAAAGGTTTTGGTGCCCTCACCGTAGCTCACGCGCGCCGCCTGCACGATCCGGGCGTCGCCGCCGAGGTAGTCCACGAGACGGACGAACCCCTTGTCGAGGACGGGAATCTCCTGGTCGAGCAGCGCTTCCGCTTCAGGGACGACGATCCTTGCCATGCCTGGGGATTTTAGCCGGTCCAGACTCCCTCGAAGAGGGTCTCCGCGCGCCCGATCGACGTGACCGGCCCCGACCATCCCTCCGGAAGGTCAAAGGTCAGGCTTCCGCCCGGGTTGTGTACGCGGACCCGGCCGTGTCCCCAGCGTCCCGTTCGACGCAGATAGGCGACCGCCGCGGCGGCCGATCCCGTACCGCAACCCAAGGTTTCGCCCGCCCCCCGTTCCCAGATGCGCAGGCGCAGCACGTTCCGACGCTCCACCCGCGTCCAGATCACGCTCGTCCGTTCGGGGAACAAGGGATGGACTTCGATCTGGGCGCTCGCTTCGGTGAACCACGGGTCGCCGGGCAACTCGTCCACAAAGACAACGGCGTGGGTGCTGCCCGTGTTGACCGCGATCAGCGTTACCTCGGTTTGTCCGCGAGAGGTGGGGACGTCGACGGTTCGCGTCTGCATCGGCTCGGGTCCGCATCCTTCGAGCGAGTCGACGAGTCCTTCCAGGTTGGCGGGCCGCGGCCTTGGGTCGGCAAGGACGGGGACCTCCTCCGCCCGCCACCGGGCCGCCGCCAGCGTCGTGCGCACGTAGCCGTTCCGGGTTACGATGCAGGGGACCTTCAACCCAAGATGGTGAAACGTGAATTCGCGCGGCACCTCCCGCTCCCGGAACGCCCGGGCGGCGGTGCAGCGCAAGCCGTTGCCGCAGAAGTCCTCCGTGCCGTCCGGGTTGAACATGCGCTGATGGACGATTTCACCCTCGACGCGGTAGGCGAGCAGGCCGTCGCTCCCGACGCCGAATCGTCGGGAGCAAAGCGCCCGTACGACGTCCGCGAGCGCCCGATCCGTCCGGGCGAGGCACCGCTCGAGTTCCTCGGTTCGAACCAGCACGAAGTCGTTGCCGATGGACTGCGCCTTGACGAACGGAAGGCCGTGGGTCACTGGAGCGGCTCCAGGTACGCGGTCGCGGTCCGCATCGTCTCGTGGAACCACTTGCCCTCGGGGCACAGCAGCGGGAACCACCAGCCGCTCGGTCGCCGGTTCGAAGATTTCAGCCCGTGGTGCACGATCAGCCCCTGGCGGGCCAACCGGAGTCGCTTAAGTTCCGCTTCGAGTTCGATGATGCGTCGCCTTTCGTGCATCGCGCGCACCTCTTCCCGCGTCACGAACTCCCGTTGGCGGCGCCAGGATTCGTGCAACCGGTGAAGCTGCTCGCCCAGGCGATGGACGATCGCTTCGACCTCGCCCGTAAGGCGCGTCCGCTCGACGAGGTCCTCCTCCGTGGGTTCTCGCTCGAAAACGCGATCGCGGAAGTGCGCCCCCTTGGCCGCCTCCGCCGCCACCCGCTGCCCTCGCAAAGCCCGAATCTTATCGTAGACCCCCCGACGCTCGGCGCGAAACCCGTCGATCGTCTCGCGCAGCCGCTCCAAGCCGTCGTGTAGCGCCTCGTACTCCCGGGCCAGACTCGCCCATCCGCCTCCGGAATACTCCGCCAGGAAGCGTATCAGCTCGATCGGGCGGCGAAGCGCGCCAAGGCGGGTCAGGAAGCCGGCTTGGTCCTCGACGACCTCCCGCCAGCGGGCGGCGAAGGTGGGCGCGTACACGTCGTCGGCCCCAAACGGTCGCCGGAACGGCTCTGGTAACGAGAACCACGTCTTGCAGGCGCCCAGCGCGTCCCACGTTTCGTAGCGCACGCGCAAGATCGGGTTGAAGTCGAGCGACGGATCGAGCGCTCGGAGTCGTTGGTGCAGTCCGCGACTGCGCCAGACGTAGCCGCTCGCCCCTTCGTGAAAGACGAACGCGAACTCCCGCGCCAGCATCCCGATGAGCGTCACCGCTTTCCCGACCACGGTACAGCCGGGCCCGAACTTGCCCTCGACTGCCGCCGCGAGATCCTCGACGCTGCGAACCGGCTCCTCCAGGGTGACGAACAGGGGTTTTCGGGCCATGACGACGACGCCGTTCGGGCCGACCCTGAGCGTCCCGCGCCCTCGCCCCGGCACGATCAGGTCGAACGGGATGGCGCAGGTCCCGAATCGTTCGAGCGCGTACATCTCGGACCCGGCGATCGCCTCGTCGTACGCCGCCCTTGCCGCCTCCGCCGTCTCGGGTCGAAGAAAGAGATCCAGGGTTTGGAAACGCGGCAAGCGGCACGTCGACCGGTTGAACCGAAGGAGCCGGGAGGTCCGCGTGGTCTGGAGAGGCACCGGCCCTGACGCCGTGCGGGCGTACATCGGCTCGATCAGGGCTTCGTAGAAATCCCCGAGGGTGCCGTGCGGCAACCTGTCTCGCGTCTGGTTCACCAGGTCGCGTAGACCGTCCGCCCTCGCGCCCGCCGCCCGGCGCCGGTCGCTAGCGAAGCTGGCCAGGCTCGATTCGAGCGCCCAATCAAAGGTGGACCGGAGCTCGGTGAACACGTCGCCGAGTGGCACTTCTCCGGCGATCGGAGGGTCCTCGCTGAGCGAAACGATCCCTCGCCAGCCCCACGCTTCGGTGGCCTCGTCCAGAATGCCCGGGCGCGAAAGGGCGATGCGCTCGAGCTTGACCCCCGCCGCTTGCAGCGCCTCGCGCCGCACCACCGTCTCCGAGCCGAAGAGGGCCGAGAACTCGCCCGCCGCGCTCCAAAGCCCCTTGGTGGAATGGTCGTTGTGCGGGAACGCCCGGTACCCCTGCGCGCCCCGTTCGGCCCCGGGCAACTTGGCGAAGTAGTCGGTGTCGTGGACGCCCGCGAAGTAAGGCAATCCCGTCCGCTCGGCCGCCAAGGCGACCCCCGCCTTGACCGTCTCGTCCCAGAACACCGTCTGCCCGAGTGCGAGCAGGGGAACGGCCGGCGAGGTCGCGCTTAGGCGACGCACGGCCTCCTCGATCGAAACGGGTTCCTGGGCTGTATGCACCTGCGCTGATTCTACGTGTTCCGAAAAGTCCTTCGCCCTTCCGATGGTTCCTCTCGACGGCGCGAAGCGCCCGAAGAGCCGGGCCGACGGGTCTTTCGTCCCTTTGCCATACGAAAGCTGGACTAAGGGAACCTGATAGCGTTACACTCACGTTACATTCTACTGAAGACCTCAGGAGGATCCTAGAGACACACCATGAGCAGAATCGTACGCACCCTCGCCCCCTTCGACGCGCTCAGCGAAATGCGCCAAGTCATGGACGCCTTCGACCGCGCCCTCTTCACCCCCAACAACGGCGGCGCCGCGATGCCCGCCGCGAACACCGGGCTGACCCTCCCCCTGGAAATCCTGGAGAAGGACGGCAAGGTCCTCATCCGCGCCGCCGTTCCCGGTGTCGTCCCCGAAGACCTCGACGTGAGCGTCGAGGACGGGGTGCTGTCCATCCGAGGCGAACTCAAGCGGGAGTTCGAGGACAAGGACGTGCGGGTCTATCGCCGCGAATACACCTACGGGACGTTCTCGCGGAGCCTCCGCCTGCCCGACGACCTCGACCTCGACCAGATCGACGCGGAGTTCAAGAACGGGTTCGTCACCGTCTCGATCCCGCGGGTCGAGCAGCCCAAGCCCGAGGTCCGGCGGGTCGAAGTGCGCGCCTCGTAAACCGGCACGGGGTGGGTTCCAGGGGAGCCCACCCCCGTGACTAACAAGACCAAGTGACTAAGGAGACGAGACTAACGCAACGTCGAGCCGTCGAGCGGACTCGATTGCGCGACCGCCTCGTGGGCCGTCAACTGGGCGACCAGCATCTCCGCCTTCATCTTCGGAATGCCGGTGAGAAGCGTCACCGGCGCGTCCTCGAGCAGTTGCTTCACCTGCTTTCGGTTGAGCGCCAGCATGCGCTGCAGCACCGGAATCACTTCTTCCACTTTGGGGCCACCCGAGAGCAACCTCAGCTCGTAGAGTCGGTCGTCGTCCTGGACCGCATAGCCTCGGGCGACCTGTTTGCGGGGGCGGTCGTCGTCGAGCGAGATCGGTACGTCCCGGTTGCAGTTCTCGCAGAGCAGCACCTCCGTCTTCTCGCTGTAGTAGTTCAGGTGGTTGCAGTAGCCGCAACGGACCTGGGAGACGGGCAACGGACGGCCGTCCTTGATCGGGATCATGCGGTTGCAGTGCTCGCACCGAAAGTCGTGGTCGGGCGGACCGGCTAGGTAGTTCGACAGCCCGCAGTACACGCAGTCCATCCGCGAGGAACCGACCTTCCGCGCCTGGAGCCCTCGGTACAAGCCGTACACGCTGAGGCTCGACCCGAGGATCAGCCCGACGTAACCAAGGCCGATGAACCCGCCGCCGTACTTCAGACCGAACGCGCCGACGAGCAAGGCGATCACCCCCGGGCCAAGGTAGAGAAACGCTTCCGCCCACGTTGATTCGCGTACGTCGGAGGAGCGTTGCACCGTCGCTTGCGGGTCCGACTCGTGTGACATTGACAAACCTCACCGGGCGCACAAAACGCCTTCTTTCCAGATTCCGCGATGGCGGAGACGATTCCTTTAGTTACGACGGGTCAACGGACGACTCGGATTCCCGCTCGTTCGACAGTCGCGTTCGCACCACGTCTTGGAGGGCGAGGAGGGCGGTCAGGAGCATCGGCCCCGCCATAATGCCGACCGGCCCGAACGCCAGCAAGCCCCCCAGCAAGGCGAAGAAGATCGCCATCGGGTGGAGGCTCACCCGCATGCCGATGATGAAGGGTCGAAGGACGTTGTCGATCTGGCTCACCACGAGCAAGCCGAACAGCAACAGCCCGACCCCGTTCCAGAGCTTGCCGGACCCAATGAGCGCCAGCGACAGCGGGATGTACACGATCGGGGATCCGAGAAGCGGCACCATGCACAGAACCGTCGTCGCCACGAACCAAACGAACGGGTTCTGGACGCCCGCCACCCAGTAGGCGAGGCCCGCCAGACTGCCCTGCACGAGCCCGACCAGCACGACGCCGACGAACACCGCACGGATCGTGTCCCCGAGACGTTCGAGGATTCGCTCGCCTTGGTCTTTGGGGAGCGGGATGAGTTCGAGTGCGGGCCGCCTCAACCGATGGCCGTCCCGCAACAGGAAGAACATGGTGAGGAGAGCGATCACGACGCTGATCACCGACGTCGCGCTTTGGAGTGCGTACCTTCCACCCGTCCGCGCCAAGTTCTCGGCGATCGTCCGGCGGTTCTCGGAGAACCAGGCCGAGACGCTGAAGTTCGACACCCCGAGGTTCTTCAGGACCGGGGCGAGGTTCGTGTCGGCCATCGTCACGAGGCTGTCCACCGTCAGGTGCCCTTGGCCGGAAGGCTGCGAGCGCTCCAACTCGGCGATCACGTTGGCGGCCTGGGCGTACAGCACGAGACCGGCGATCCCGATCGGGATCAGGATCAGCACGATGGCGAGCAGCGTGGTCAGGATCGCCGCCCCTCCTTCCGGCATGCGCCTCTTCAGCCGGGCGTGCAACGGATAGAGGAGGACGGACAGCACGATCGCCCCGAGGAGGGCGGGCAAGAACGGCACGAGGACCCAGACCCCCAAGGCGACGAGGACGAAGCCGAGGATCGGGAGGACGAACGCGCGGTATCGCGGGGCGAAATCCTGCATGGGCGACTCTGCCGCAAGTGTACGCGCCGCCGGGCATACGGGTTACGTTCGAGACGACGACGGTTCGCTCGACGAAATCCTCGCGGATCGCAACGAGGATTGAGGAGAACCGTTGTATCATGGTCCGATGGTCTCGACGTCCCGTGGACTTGGTCGGCTCTTTGGCTTGGTGGGTCTCGCGACCTTTGCCCTGGTCTCGGAAGGGGTTCGTCCCGCAACGTCCCCTCGGATGGCCACCAAGGGTGCGCCGACCTTAACCGACCCGCACCCGGTACCGCTACTGGCAACGTCGGCGACGTCCGCCGACGGCACTCGCCCCGCTGCGGGCGGCGCCATCGGCTATTGCGAGGTCGGCCAAACGGCGAACGGCGTCCCGGTCGCGCTGATGTTCGCGCCGAACACGAGTCGGGCTTACGTGCAGAGGGTCATGCAGGGGTTCTCGCGAACATACGTCGGGTCCCGGGATGATGCGTCGCTGCAGTACTACGTTCCCTACAACCGGTGGACCGTCACCGCGCAGGGGGCGGTCAATCCGCGCGGCAACGCATGGGTGCTCTTCTCGAAGGTGCCCGACGGGACGGCCATTCCCGCCTCCGGTTCCTTTGGCGCGGGCCCAAGTTCGCTCTTCGCGGCGATGAGCGCCAAGTTCCCTTCGGGCGTTGACTGGACCAGCCCCTTGGACCGTGGCATGTGGCCCTGGAGCGACCGTTCAGGTCTCCGCTTCGGCGTCGTCGGTGACGACGGCCAACCGATGTCTTTGGGCGCCCACGGCGTCGTCGGCGTGCGCGGCGACATCCGAATCGGCGCCAAAGCCCTGGACGGACAAGGTGGGCTACTGGCCTACTGCTACTACCCGGAGTTCGGCGAAATGGTTCTCGACACGAGCGAAAACTGGGCGAATCCCGCGGACGACTATCGCTTTCTGAGAAACGTCGTCGCCCACGAGGCCGGACACGGAATCGGATTGGGACACGTGTCGCCGTGCATCGGAACGAAACTCATGGAACCCTACGTCTACACGGGTTACGATACGGTGCAACACGACGACGTGCTGGGTGCAAACGATCTCTATGCCGATCGCATGGAGGGCTGGAACTCCAACGATATCCCGCAACACGCGGTGGACCTTGGCGTTCTCCCGATGGGAACGCAAAGCCTCGGGTTGCCGCTCTCCCTGTCCACACCTGGCGATGGCGACTGGTTTCGGTTTACGCCACAAACGGACGCACGGGTCGTGGTCTTTGTGGACCCGGTCGGGGAAACCTACTACGTCGGCAATCAGAGCGACGCCGGTTGCGGCGCCTCCGCAAGCTATGTGAACTCGCTGCTGGCGAAAGACCTGCAGATTTGGCTGTACGATTCGAGCGGGACGAACGTGCTCGCCTCCGCGACGGAGAACCCCCGGGGAGTCGCTGAAACCCTGGTCTACGACGTCCGGGCCGGCGTCCAGTACACGTTCCAGATTTCGGGTTCGGCCGACGCCGAGGTTCAGATGTACCGTGCGGCGGTTTACGTCGTCCCGCAGCCCTATGTGTCGGGTTACGTCGAACTGAGAGACATGGTACAAGACCACTACGGTCTGCCCCTGACCTTCGAGATATGGGACTCGAACGGGACCTTGGTCGAGTCGCACACCTTGGACGCGGTCGCCTCGACGTTTGGGTCCAGCGACGGTCAGGTCTTGTTCGAGTTCGAGACGAGTCTGGAGGGAGCCTACGACTTAACTTGCCGAGGCGGCACTTGGCTCCGAAAGCGATTGAAGAACGTGACCTTGCCCAGTCGTGAGCATTTCCTGCCACTGGTCAACGGGGACGTAAACGGGGACAACACGATCAACATCGCGGACTTTCTCATGTTGCGCTCCCACTTCGGCTCGAGCCATCCACAAGCCGATTTGAACAAGGACGGGAGCGTCGGCATCGCCGACTTCCTCATCCTGCGCCGCGGGTTCGGCCTATCTGGGGACTGACGCGATCCGTTCTGGTGAGCCGGCTGGGACTCGAACCCAGGACCCACGCCTTAAAAGGGCGTTGCTCTACCGACTGAGCTACCGGCTCACCGGGACGCAATGGTACCCGTCGGGGCTTCCTCCGTGCGGAGCGATGGGCCGCTTCCCCGTACCGCCCATTCGTCAGATTCAGGCGAGGGGCACGACCTCGATGTCCGTCTTGCTGAAGTCGTCGCCCGTGCAGAGGATCGGCAACCGACGGGTTTTGGCGAGCGCGTACACCATGCAGTCCCCAAAGTTCAGCCGCGCCGGATGCCGCCCCTTTCCGAACTGGAGGAACGCTTGAATCGCCGACTCCGCCTGAGAATGGTCAATGGGGATGATCTCCGCGTGCGCTTCTTCGAGCAGCCGCCGGACGGCGGCTGCGCCCTCCGAACCGCCGTGGCCGACCGCGACGATCGTCGATTCGAGCAGCACCGAGGCGGGCACCAGAATCTGAGTGGCACGGTCCAGCGCCTCGAACGCCGCTTGGCGCCGGGACTCCTCGTAGAGGGCGGCGACCACGGCCGAGGAGTCCAAAACGCATCTAGACGCCATCAGGTCCGTACCCGAGATACTCCTCGCGCTCTTCCTTGGTGATCGTACGCCCAAGCAGTTCTGCCGGAAGGCTCCGCCAATGCTCCTCGAGAAAAGTCTTGAGTCGGAGGCGACGCTCGCCTGAACTTGCTTCCGGTGATACCTGCTCCTTGAGCAACAGCATGGCTCGGCGGACCGTCGCCGTCTTGGTCTCCCCGGTCTTGGCCGCCACCTCGGAGATCAACCGTTCCACTTCCGGGTTCTTGATGTTCAGGCCCATGGCTTTCTACCATTCTACCATTAACCCAATTGCGGGCGGCCTCAGCCCTGGGCGGCCCGCAGGGCGCCGAGTCGCTCGCTCGTCTCTTCCCACTCCGCGAGCAGCGCTTCGACCGTCGCCTGGCCGTCCACGTGCGCCTGCGAGAGTGCCACTACGTTCTCGCCCTCCGGTGACGCCAACCGTGCCTCGATCGAGCGCAGTCCCGCCTCCGCCGCCGCGACCTCCGCTTCAAGTTCGTCCACGCGCTTGCGCAGCCGCTCGATCTCCTTACTCAGCTCGCGAGGAGACAGGGACGCCGACGGCTTCGGATTGGCGACGTTTGACCGTAACGCCTGCCCGGGCGCCGTGCGGCGGTCGAGCCACTGGCGGTACTCCCCGTACGCCCCCGAGAAGGCGTCGTGCCCGTCCCGCCGCAAGCTCAGCGTATGGTCGGTCACTTGGTCGAGGAACCAGCGGTCGTGGGAGACGACGATGAGCGTGCCCGTGTAGTCGCGCAGAACTTGGGCAAGGGCCTCCCGCGAGGGCATGTCGAGGTGGTTCGTGGGTTCGTCGAGAACGAGCAGGTTGGGGTTGAGTACCGTCAGGCGGGCCAGGGCGAGCTTGTTCTTCTCGCCTCCGCTGAAGGTCCCGATTCGCCGGAACACGTCGTCCCCGGAGATCAGGAACCGGCCCAACAAGTCTCGCGCGGGCGGAACCTCCATCCCACATTCGTACACCAGAAAGTCCAGGGGCGACTGGTCGGCGTCGAGGTCGTCCGCCGTCTGCGAGAAGAACGCCGCCTCGACGTTCGCCCCGAGCCGGTAGTCGCCCGAGGTCGGCGCCAAGAGCCCGAGCACGATCTTCATCAACGTGGACTTGCCGACCCCGTTCTCGCCGATCACGCCCCACCGTTCCGTCCATCGCACCGTCCAGTCCAGGTTGCGGAAGAGGGTGCGGTCGTCGAAGGCCATGCCGAGCCCCTTGGTCTGGAGCACGAGGTCGCCGCTGCGCGCGACCTTGGCGAACCCCGCCCGCATCCCCTTGTCCTTGGACGGACCCTCCACCTTGGCCGAGATCAGCCGATTCATCAGCTTCTGGCGTCCGCGCGCCTGGGCGGTGCGCTGGCTGTTCATGAAGCGGCGCACGAACTCGTCCAGCTTGTCGATCTGCTCTTGCTGGCGGCGAGCCACTTCCGCGAGCCGACGGTCTTCCTCTTCCCGCAGCTTCAGGAACTTGTCGAATGGGCCCGGGTAGACCTTGGTCTTGCCCTCGCGCAGGTCGATGACCTGGTCCACCGTGTTCTGCAGGAAAGTTCGGTCGTGCGAAACGATGAGAACCGCGCCGTGGTAGCCCCGCACCCACCGCTCGAGCCACTCGATCCCCGCCATGTCGAGGTGGTTCGTCGGCTCGTCGAGAATGAGGAGGTCGGGTTCCTCGAGCAGGAGCCGGGCGATCGCCAACCGCGTGCGTTCCCCGCCGCTCAGCGCCGAGACGTGCTTGTCGAGATCGGCGTCCGTGAAGCCCAGCCGAGCGAGGACGGTGCGCAGGTCGTGTTCCGCGTTGTAGCCCTCCGCTTCGATGAAGCGCTCGTGCAGGACGGCGTACTCCTCGAGGTCGTCCTCCGAGTGGCTTCCCGCTTCCATTCTCCGCTCGATCTCCTCGAGCCGCTCCTTGAGTTCGAGCGCGTGCTTCTTCGCGAGTTCGGCCTCTTCGAGGACCGTCGCCTCCGCCTCGAGTTGGTCCTCCTGGCGGAGGTAGCCGATCTTCGCTCCGGAGGCGAGGACCACGGACCCGGCGTCGGGCGCGTATTCCCCCGTCAGAATCTTGAGCAAAGTCGTCTTGCCCGCCCCGTTCCGGCCCACCAGCCCGACCTTCGCGTTGCGCCCAAGGCGAAACGTCGCGTCGAGCAGAATCTGGTCGACGCCGAACGCCTTGGTCACACCACCGATCGATAGGAGCACAAGGGGGAATTGTACTGGGCGAGGCTGCGAACGAGCCGGACCGAAGGCCGCTACATCTTGCGCTGGAACCGGTTGCGAATCCAAATCGCGGCGAAGTTCATCGTGAGCAGCACGATAAGCAGCACGAGGATCGCCGCCGCCGCCGCCTGGTGGAACGCGGGTTGCGGGCGCGACGTCCAGTTGAAGATCTGGATCGGCAACGCGGTGAACTCGTCGCGCGGGCCGCTCGGCAGAAACGCCACGTAGACCAGCGCCCCGATCGTCACCAAGGGAGCGGTCTCTCCCATCGCCCGCGACAGGGAGAGGATGATCCCGGTCATGATCCCCGGCGCCGAGGCGGGCAGAACCTGCTTGACCGTGGTTTGCCAACGCGTCGCGCCCAACGCCAAAGATCCCTCGCGAAGCGAACTCGGCACGGCGCGCAGGGCTTCTTGCGTCGTGACGATAATCACGGGCAGGATGAGCAGTCCGAGCGTCAGCGCCCCGGCGAGCACGCTCCGCCCCAAGTCCATCCACCGCACGAAGAAGGCGAGGCCGAGCAACGCGTAGACGATCGACGGCACCCCCGCCAGGTTCAGAATGTTGAGCTGGATGAACGCGTTGACGCGGTTCCGTTTGGCGAACTCCTCGAGGTAGATGGCGGCCGATACCCCGATCGGGACCGCGAACACCGCCGTGAGACCGATCAGCCAGAGCGTTCCGACGAGCGCCGCCTTGATCCCCGCTTGGGACGGGATGCGCGAAGGGAACGACTGCACGAAGCTCCAGTTCAGGCGTCCCGCACCGTCCCGCACGATCCCGAAAAGCAGGGCGGCGAGCAACACGACCCCGATCCCGGCCGACACGAAGCAGACCACCGCAAAGCCCTTTTCCTTGGCCGCGCGCCACTTTCGGTGACCGCTCCGGGGCGCCATCGCGCTCACGAGTACACGCTCCGGTACCGTCGCACCAGCGCTTGCGCCACCAGGTTCATCAGGAGCGTGATGACGAACAGCGACATCCCGACCGCGAAGATCGTCCGGTACACCGGACTCCCGGCCGGGGTGTCGCCCAGACTCACCTGAACGATGTAAGCCGTCATCGTCTGGATGCTCTCCGCGAAGTTCAGCGTCAGCTTCGGCGTGTTGCCCGCCGCGATCGTGACCGCCATCGTCTCGCCGACCGCCCGCGAGATCGCCAGAATAAACGCGGACATGATGCCGGAAAGCGCGGCCGGCACGACGACCTTCATCGTCACCTCCAGTTTCGTGGAGCCCACCGCATAGGCGCCCTCGCGGAGCGCCCGTGGTACCGCGTACAGCGCGTCCTCGCACAGCGAGGAGACCAGCGGCAGAATCATGATGCCCACCACGATCGAACCGGACGCCGCGTTGAACACCTGCACGTCCGGGAAGAAGCGGCGCAACAGAGGCGTCACGAAGAGCAGTCCGAAGTAGCCGTAGACGACCGTCGGGACCCCGGCGAGGACTTCGAGAATCGGTTTGAGAATCCCTCGCGTCCGCGCGGAGGCGAATTCACTCAGGTAGATCGCGGACAGCAGGCCGACCGGCAGGGCGAAAAGACCCGCCCCGAGGGCGATCTGGAAGGTCCCCGAGAGCAACGGCAGGATGCCGAAGCGCGCCGGCTCGAACAAGGGCGTCCAGACCGTTCCCAGGAAGAACTCGCGCGGCGAGATCCACCGGAAAAACCGGACGCTCTCGTCGAACAGGACGTAGATGATCCCGAACGTGGTCGCGATCGAAAGGAGCGAGGCGACAAGGCACAAGTTCTGAAGCGTGCCCTCGTTGAGGGCACGCCACGAGAAGCGCTTCCGGAAATCGGCCGGGAGCGGCGTCGAACCCTCGTCCGCCGCGTCCACGCCCTTAGCCCGCCTCTTTCGCCAGGATGTCCTCGATCTTCACCCCGATCTGGCTTCCGCCCGAGAACACCGAGCCCGTCGTGCCCTTCTCGAACCGTGCCCAAGCGAGTTCGTAGGCCTTGTCCGGCAACGGCACGTAACCGACCTCTTTGACCAGCGCCCGACCCTCGTTCAAATAGAACTTGACGAGCGCCTTGACCTCGGGCCGCGCCCACGCCTTCTTGCTGACGTAGATGAACTCGGGCCGAGACAGCGGCTGGTAGGTGCCGTCGGCGATCGTCTCCTGGCTCGGCGTCACCGGACCCGTCCCGTTGTCGATCGGCACGATCTTCAGCTTGTCCTGGTTCATCACGTAGTAGGCGAAGCCGAAGTACCCGAGCGCGCCCTTGTCGCCTTCGACCCCCGTCACGAGCGTGTTGTCGTCTTCGCTCGGCTGGTAGTCCGCCCGGCTCGACTTCTCCTTGCCGACGATCGCTTTGGTGAAGTAGTCGAAGGTGCCGCTGTCGGTGCCCGCCCCATAGAGCTTGATCGGCTCGGCCGGGAAGCCCGCCCGCACGTCGGCCCACGTTTTGACCGTGCTGCCCGGCTCCCAAATCTTCTTGAGCTCGGCGACCGTCAGGTGGTCCACCCAGTCGTTCTTCGGGTTCACGACGACGCTGAGGCCGTCGAACGCCACCGGGATTTCGATAAACTCGATCCCGTTCGCGGCGGCTTTCTCCTGTTCGTCCTTCGAGATCGGCCGCGAGGCGTCCGCGATGTCGATCTCGCCCACCACGAACTTCTTCATCCCGCCCGACGTGCCGGACTGACCGACCGTCACCTTGACCTTGCCGCCGACCGTCTTGGGGAACTCCTCGGCGACCGCCTCCGAAATGGGGAACACCGTGCTGGACCCGTCGATCGTGATCGTTCCGCTCAGCTCGCCGGCTCCGGCCGCCGAGGACGCGCCGGAACCACCCCCGCTCCCGCAACCGCTCGCCACGAGACCGACACACAACGCTCCGCCCGCTAGCGCGAGCCCGCCCAAGAACCGAATGTTAAGCGCCTTCATAGGATTGCTTCGGGTCGTCCACGCAGCCGACGACCGCAACCGAAGGGTGCCCCAGGATTGTTAAGAGATCGTTATCGGTAGGACCCTGCGCGGACCCGCTCCGGGTCCGGCGGCCCGTGCCAAAATCCCATCGTCCCCGCAAGCGGGGAAACCTCAAAGGAAACGCGCCGCATGCCGAAACTGTCCGAACGCGCCCACGCGATGCCGGCCTCGCCGATCCGCAAACTCATGCCCTACGCCGAATCCGCCAAGCGGCGCGGCGTCCACATCTACCACCTGAACATCGGCCAACCGGACGTCGAAACGCCCGCTGAGTTCTGGAACGCGATCCGCGATTTCCCGAACCGAACGCTCGAGTACTCCCATTCGGCGGGCATCGAATCCCTCCGCAAGCGTTGCGTCGAATCCTACCGTGCCGCCGGCCTCGAGATCGAGACCGCCGACCTGATGGTGACGACCGCCGGGTCCGAGGCGCTGATCTTCGCGTTGCTCTGTTGCCTGAACCCGGGCGACGAGGTGATCGTCCCCGAGCCCTTCTACGCGAACTACAACGGCTTCGCGGTTCAGGCGGGCGTCACCGTCGTTCCCATCCGAACCTACATCGAAAACGACTTTGCCCTTCCGCCCGCCGAAGCTTTCGAGCGCGTCATCACCCCCCGGACCCGTGCGATCGTCATCTGCAATCCGAACAACCCGACCGGAACCGTCTACGACCGCCCCCAACTGGAGGGGTTGCGCGAGATCGTCCTGCGCCACGACCTCTATCTTTTCGCCGACGAGGTCTACCGCGAGTTCGTGTACACCGGCACGCCCCCGACCTCGGTGCTTTCGCTCGCCGGGCTGGAGGGCCACGCCGTCGTCTTTGATTCCGTCAGCAAGAAGTTTTCGGCTTGCGGCGCGCGCGTCGGCTTCCTCATCTCGCGCAACCATGAGTTGATGGAGGCCGCGCTGCGCTTTGGCCAAGCCCGTCTTTCCGCGCCGACGTTGGAGCAGCACGGCGCCGAAGCGGCCCTCGATGCGCCGAGAAGCTACTTCGAGGGTGTTCGTACCGAGTACATGGCCCGGCGAGACGCTCTGGTCGCCGCATTGCGAACGATGAACGGGGTCGTCTGTCCCAAGATCGACGGTGCGTTCTACGCGACCGTTCGGCTTCCGATCGACGACGGCGAGACCTTTGCGCGGTGGTTGCTCGAACACCACGTCTTCGAAGGGTCGACCGTGATGCTCGCCCCCGCCGACGGGTTCTACGCGACGAAGGGCGCCGGCAAGGACGAGGTGCGGATCGCCTACGTGCTGGGGGTCGATCGGATCGTCAAAGCGATGGAGTGCCTGCGTCGCGCTCTCGCCACCTACCCCGGGCGAACGTGCGAGCAAGCGGTGGCCGCCGGGGTCTAGCGTGGATCGCCGTCTCCTATGGGGGGTGATGCTCGGGGCGGGCGTCTTCGGCGGTCTGATCCTCGCCGCTTGGCCACGACGGCGCCCCGCGTGCGTCTACAACCCACGGTGGCGCGAAACGTTCCGTCTCGAGGACGGGACGTGGATCGCGATGCGCCTGATCCGACCTTCGGACAAGGCGATCCTGGAACGTGCGCTCCGCACCGCGTCGGCACAAACCGTCTACCAAAGATTCCTTACTGTGAAAAAACGCTTCACGCCGTCAGAATTGCGATATCTGACCGAACTGGACAACGAGAACCGCTTAGCGATCGGCGCCGCCAGGATCGGCGGGTCCACCTTCGAGGGCGCGGGAATCGCCCGCCTCACCCGGGACCCCATCGACCCGACGCGCGCCGAAATCGCGATCGCCGTCGCCGACCACATGCAACGCCGAGGCCTTGGGATACGCCTGTTCGAACGTCTCGCCCAAGCCGCCCTCGAACGCGGCATCCGGACCTTCGACTGCACGATCCTCGCCACCAACGACGCCTCGATTCGCTTCTTCACGCGTCTCGATCCCCAAGCCAAAGTCATCGGCGCCGGCAATCTCGTGACCATGCGCGTGGACCTTGTGCGCAATCTAGTCTGACGACCGGCGACTAAGCGCTTGGTCGCTGGTAGAGCGTCGCCGCCGACTCGTACCGGCTCCGCTTCCCGTCGGGACCGACCACCGCCGCCCGGACCGTCGTCGTGCCCGTCAAACGGATCGGGCTTCGGTATTCCGCCGACTCCACCGTCGGGACCGTGCCGTCTAGGGTGTAGCGCACGGTGCCCGCTGTCCGGGAGGAAAGGGTCAGTCGCGCCTCGCCGACGAACGTGGGGTTGTCGAACTCGTCCGGGCCCGTCTGGACCAGACCTTCGACGGTAAGGCGTACCGGCTGCGCCAGCCGACCCAAGAGAGACTCGTACGCCTCGAGCCGCGCCGCGAACCTCTCGTAGTCGCCCCTGCGCTCCAGATTCCACACGCGCTCGCTCATCGTCGCCGCCACTCGCCGCGCGGACTGGAACACCCGGTGCTCGGGTTGCTCCCAGGCGCACGCCTGCGCTCCCAGGACCCTCTCCGTCGAATCCACGCGAAACCAGGTTGTCGCCGCGTACTCCTTGCCGTACCGGCCGAAGGTCGCCAGGTCCCAGTCGTAGACCTTTCGCGCCGGCCAAACGTGGTCGTTCACGATGTACAGGGGCGTCCAAGCGGTGTTGACCAACGTGTACCCGTCCGCGAGAAGTTCCTGAGGCAGGTAGTAGGCCGACTCGAACTCCATGACTAACACGTTAGTCGGAACCTTGAATGGCGAGTCGGGCTCTCTTCCGAACCCCTCCCATACGATCGTCCGCTTTCCCTGCGCCCTCACGACCTCGTTCATCTGCGCCAGGAACCGCCGGAAGAGGGCGTGCTGCCCTTTGCCCGACAGGCCCATTTCGGCGAAGCGCGCCCGAAACTCCGCGTTCTGGTCGGCCAACGCCAGATCCGCCTCATCGCCCCCAATATGGACGTACGGTGAGTCGCCGAACACGTCGCACACCTCGCCGATCAGGGTCGTCATCGCCTCGACGACGCGCGGATCGGCGAAGTTGATTGAGGCGTGGTGCTCGTACGGCTGAGTTCCCTTGATCGTGAACAGGTCCGGCATCGCGCGGATCAGGCTGGCGCAGTGTCCGGGCATCTCGATTTCGGGCACGATCGTGACCCCGCGCGCTTTCGCGAATCGCACCAACCCTTCCAGTTCGGCCCGGCGGTAGGCCGGGCCACCGTGCCGCGTCTCCCGCGTCAGCAAAGGGAAGGCGCGAGAGGGAAAACTAAACGCTTGGTCGTCGGTCAGGTGCAGTTGCAGGTACCGAATCTTGGCGAACCGACACACCTCGACCATCTGTTCCAGGGTCGGGATCGAGTGGTACCGACGCGCCACGTCCACCATGAGCCCCCGGTACGGCTTGTCCGGTCGGTCGGTGATCTCGAGTTTGGGGGCGCGACCCTCGCCAACGGACTGCAACAGGCTGACGCAGCCCCACGCCACCCCCGTCGTCGAACCGCCCTCGATCGTCACGGTCCCGCCCACCCGTAACCGATATTCCTCGTCGTCGAGCCGTGGGTCGAGCCGCAACACGATCGCCCCGCGCGTCCCCTCCTTCGCAACAAACCGCTTGCCCGTCAGCGTCTTCAGGTCGTCGGCGAGCACCCCCGCCTGCGCCCCCAGCGAGGCGGGCGCGGCGAGCGCCTGTCCATCGCGGAACACGAACTCGCCGCCCGTTCGCCGCTCCGCTTTCGGGGTCGGCAAGACCACCGAGTCCGTCACGACGGCGAGAAGGAACCCAAACGCGGTCAACACCCCAACTAGGTTCCCCATCGTGCCGCGCCGTCCTCCCCGTCGGTACACTCCCTCCATGGTCACCGAGCGTCTCTCCATCGAAGGCCACCTGCTGGACGAGAACACCCTCGGCAAAGTGCTGTCTCTCCTCGATGGCCACGGCGTCCAGTTCCGCATCCGCCGATTCGTGGTGGGCGAGGCCACCAACGAACCCAGCCTGATCGAACTCGACCTCACCGCTCCCGACGACCCAACGCTGAAGGCCGCGCTGGACGCCCTGAGACCCTACGGCGCGGAGTTCGCCGTCGAAGACGCCCAACTCGCCGAAGCCGATCGCGCCGGCGTGCTGCCGGAGGGGTTCTACTCGACCACCAACTTCAGCACCCTGGTCCGACTCGACGGCCGGTGGGTTCCCGTCGAAAGCCCGGAGATGGATGTTGGCGTCCGGGTTTGGCGAGAAGAGGGTCGCTGGCGCGCCGTCGGCACCCCGATGCACCGGGTCCGACCGGGCGACCGGTTCGTCGTGGGCGTGGCGGGGGTCCGCGTCATCCCCGAAGAGGTCGAAACCCAGGACGAAGAAGAGTTCCGGTTCATGTCGAACGACGTGAGCAGCGAACGTCCCAAGTCCCGCATGATCGCCCACTGCGCCGACGCGATGCGCAAGGCGAAGGCGGAAGGGAAGCGCGTCCTGTTCGTCGGCGGCCCGGCCATCGTGCACAGCGGGAGCGCGTGGCTGCTCGAACGCCTGATCCGCGAAGGCTGGGTGGACGTGCTGTTCGCGGGCAACGCCCTCGCCGCCCACGACATCGAGGCCGCGATGATGGGCACCTCTCTTGGCGTGGACCTCGCCGGCGGCCGCCCGATCCCCCACGGGCACACCCACCACCTTCGCGCCATCAACCGGGTTCGCCGGGCGGGTTCGATCGCGAACGCGGTCGCGGAGGGACTCGTCACGAAAGGGGTGATGCACGCCTGCGTCACGAAACCCATCGCTTTCGTGCTTTGCGGCTCGATCCGAGACGACGGCCCACTCCCCGACGTGATCACCGACTGCGTCGTCGCCCAGGACGCGATGCGCGCGCACGTTCCGGGGGTCGGGGTCGCGATCATGGTCGCCACCACCCTCCACAGCGTGGCGACGGGTAACTGCCTACCGGCGGCGGTGAAGACCTATTGCGTGGACAGCGACGCGGACACCGTCATCAAACTGACCGACCGGGGCACCCACCAAGCGATCGGTCTGGTTACCGATTGCGAGTTCTTTCTCAAAGAACTGGTGGCGCAACTGGTGAGCCGGGCCGAACTAAGCTATGAGCCGCCTTTGCGCCAATCGGGATCGGCTGCATAAGAATCGAGTCTTGGCGCCATCGCGACGTGCCCGTCGAAAAACGCGCGGCCAATGTAGCCGCCGTGACTCGTCTCCATTCGCTTCGCCCCGTTCCGAACGGTTTGAAACAGGGCGTCCTCCGCGTACGCCATGCTGCGCGGATTCTCGATCATGTCCATGGATAGGCGCAGGGCATGGTCTGCCGTCACGAGATCGCTCGGCTTCAGGGATGGGCGCAGGAATCCGGGGTAGGGGTGCAAGAACCCGCCCTGACGGTAGGAAAGGCGCGGGAGCGGCTCGTTGCCGACCCCCACCGCCGGCATGGTGCTTGGATCGTAGGCGGGGCATCGGAAGGCGGTTTCCTTCAGGCCGCCGTACGGCAACAAGGATTGCATCCATTCCTCCGGACGGCCCGCAATAGACCGACCCTCGGACGGCCATTCCACCCCAACGACGACGCTGCTCGGCACATACCCGTCGTGGTCTACTGCGTAAAGACTTGCCGCCTTTGCGATCGCTTTCAGGTTTGAGAGGCACGCCAGTGAGGAGTCCGGGGCCAAGCATGCCGTCGTGCAGCTCCAGGCGACCAGAATCGTAGGCCCCGCCAACACCATCGCCATGGCCGACTTCAGAGATCGAAGGTGGGTCCCGCCAGAGAGACGGTTTATGTGCCGCAACACCCGTCGGTGCCAGGATCGTAGTGACAGACGTTGTTCGACGCGTCGGCGCACCGAGGCGGGCTGTTGGAGCTCTCGATCGTGTAGCTCCCCGTGCACTGCGAGTTGCCGTAGACCCGGAGTTCGGCACAAACCGTCTGGGTGCTATAGCAGCCGGATTCGCCGCCATACATCAGGTGACCCTCTGCCGCACGCTTCACCCACTGACCGGGCGCGCGGTTGTAGCAGTTCCAGCAACAGGCGTCTACCGGCTGACAACACCCCCCCCGGAATCGAAGTTGCCTCCGTTCGCGGCGAGTACAAGTATCGCCCCAAGCGGAAGGCAACTTAGAGCGATCAACGCTTTCCATCGCGACGAAACCACGCCTTGAGTATAGGGCCCCTCTCCTTTGGCGGCGGACGACTGGACAAAAGACCCATTCCTGCCGGAGTCGCTCTCGATTCGGGCCCGAGCCTCCGATCTTCGGGGTCCGTACTCGTCTGCCTTTGGCTCTGTCCTGAGGATGCGGTGTTCGACGGCTCAGGCAATCGGCAGGGCAAGTTGCGCGCCTAGCCGCGCTTGATCCGCGGCTCGACGATCACCTTCACCTTGTCCCGTACCGCGTTCGTCACGATGCAGTAGTGGTCCGCCTTGTGCGCCATCTCTTCCGCCATAGCCACCTGTGCGTCCGTCGCTTCCACGTCCAATGTAATCACGGGGGTGATCACCACTTCGGTGTAGACGAAGCTCGCGCCGTTCTGCTCGACCTTGCCGACCGCCCGCGTTTCGATGCCCAGATAGGGGAGCTTGCGGTTGACTGCGACAATGCCGAACGTAATCGTGTAGCACGCCGCGATCGCCTCGGTGATCAACTCCTCCGGGTTCGTGCCCTCGCCCGGCCCGTGGAACTCGGGCGGCACGCTCAGCGGAACGCCGATCGCCGTGCGCTCGGTCCGCACCGTGCCCGCGCCCTCGCGCCCTCCGCGCCACTCGACGACGACCGGATACTCGTGGATGGATGCCATAGACTCAGTGTATCTCTACGCGCCGGGAACCGGGGCGTCCCAAAGTCGCGTCCCGAAGGCGAAAAAGAAGGGCGACGCCCGGTCATAAGCGCCGCCCCGTACCTGGTCTGTTCGGTTCGATCCGAACCCGCGTTCGGAATCGAGGACGTCCGTCATCTTACGGGCCGGTAGCGATACTGGCGAGTCCCCACTTTGGGGGAATATCGAGTGCCCCGGGCTGTCATCCTGAGGAACGAAGGATCCCTGTCATCCGGGCGTCCTCGGGATTCGCAGGCTCAGAATGGCGGGACCCGGTGGTGTCATCCTGAACGCCGTGGATCTCCGCCGACTCCTCGCCGGTCCCGTCGAACGCGCTGCCCCCGCCCTCTTGGGTTGGGACCTCGTTCACGACGACCTTCGAGTCCGTCTTGTCGAGGTCGAGGCGTATGCGCAAGACGAACCGGGTTGCCACGCCTTTCGCGGCCCGACCCCGCGCAACCGCGTCATGTTCGGCCCGCCCGGGTTCGCCTACCTTTACTTCACCTACGGCAACCACTGGATGCTGAACGTGACCGCCGAACCGGAGGGCCGAGGATGCGCCGTTCTCCTCCGTGCCGCCGAACCGCTCGATGGCCTGGACGCCATGGCCGAGCGAAGGCCGAAGGCGCGCCGCCCCGAGGACCTGCTCAACGGTCCCGGCAAACTCGCCGCCGCCTTGGCCCTGGACCAGACGCAGTACGGCTTCGACCTCCTCGATCCCCGTTCTCCCCTGCGCCTTGAACCGGGTGAACCTCCCGGCTCCCTCCTCGTCGGCACCCGGATCGGCATCGCCAAAGGCAAGGGCGACGAGATTCCCTGGCGATTCGCCGACGGCGGCCGCCTCCGCTGGGTCTCCCGCCCGCTCCAGGGCTTGTCGCCAACAGGGACCATCGGCCCATCGCCCGACGCGGGCCGAACCGGGCGGTAAGCTCGAAAGGACCTCGCAGGAACACGACCATGAGCGCATCCATTCGCATCGTCGGCGACCCTCTCCCGAACCTCCCCTGGGAGGACGAACCCGCCAAGGCCCTCCAAGGCCCTATGTGGCGCTACTCGCGCAACCCCATCATCCCACGCGACCTCATCCCCACCTCGAACAGCATTTTCAACAGCGCCGCTGTCCCCTTCCGGGGCAAGTTCGCGGGCGTCTTTCGTTGCGACAGCATCCGCCGCCAGATGGTCCTCCACGCCGGCCGCAGCGAGAACGGCTTCGACTGGAACATCGAGCACGAGACGATCCAATGGATTCGCGACGACGAGGAGGTCGAGGCCCCCGGCTACGCCTACGATCCCCGCGTCTGCCGAATCGACGACCGCTACTGGGTCACCTGGTGCAACGGCTTCCACGGTCCCACCATCGGCATCGGCTACACCGACGACTTCGAGACCTTCCACATGCTCGAAAACGCCCTCTTGCCCTACAACCGCAACGGGGTGCTGTTCCCGCGCAAGATCAACGGCCGCTACATGATGCTCAGCCGCCCGAGCGACACCGGCCACACCGCCTTTGGCGACATCTACCTGAGCCAGAGCGAGGACATGGTCTACTGGGGCCGCCACCGCTACGTCATGGGTCCGCGCGAGCCCTGGGAGTCCACCAAGATCGGGGCCGGCCCGGTCCCGATTGAGACCACCGAGGGGTGGTTGCTGTTCCACCACGGCGTCCTGACCAGCTGCAACGGGTACGTCTACAGCTTTGGCGCCGTCCTCCTGGACCTCGAAAAGCCCTGGATCGTCCGCCACCGGCTGAAGCCCTACCTCATCAACCCGCGCGAGTTGTACGAGATCGCGGGCGACGTGCCGAACGTCACCTTCCCCTGCGCCGCCTTGGCGGACGCCCCGAGCGGCCGCATCACGATCTACTACGGCTGCGCCGACACCGTCACCGGCCTCGCCTTCTGCCGCTTGGACGAGTTGTTCGAGTACATGAAGAAGAACGGATGAAGGGTCAGGGTGCTTCCTAGAGGGAAGTGGGCTTCACGGAGGATTCCGTTTCCCCGGTCCTCCTTCTCGGCCCTCCTACATCCTTTCGAGCAGCACCGCCGTCGCCTCGCCCCCGCCGATGCAGGGGGTCGCGACCGCGTAACGCCCGCCCCGGCGACGCAACTCGTGCGCGGCGGTGAGGATCAGCCGCGCGCCCGTCATCCCGATCGGGTGGCCGAGGGCGACCGCCCCGCCGTTCACGTTCAGCTTCTCGGGCGGGATGCCCACCTGCCGCGCGACGATCATCGCCACCACCGCGAAGGCCTCGTTCACCTCGAACAGGTCCACGTCGGCGACGGTCAGGCCGTGCGCCGAGAGCAGTTTCTCGATTGCTCCCGCCGGCGCGGTGGTGAACCACTGCGGCTCCTGGGCGTGTTGCGCGTAGCCGACCAGTTTGGCGAGCGGCTTGAGTCCCCGCTTCTGGGCGACCTCGAGGCTCGAGAGGACCATCGCCGCCGCCCCGTCGTCGATCGAACTCGCGTTGCCCGCCGTCGTCACCCCGTCCTTGGCGAACGCCGGACGGAGCGACCCCAGCTTCGCCGGCTGTCCCTTCCCGGGTTCCTCGTCCTCGCTCACGATCACCGGATCGCCCTTGCGCTGAGGCACCGAGACGCCGACGATCTCGTCCTGGAATCGTCCCTCCGCCTGGGCCGCGAGCGCGCGGCGGTAGCTTTCAGCGGCGAAGGCGTCGAGTTCGTCGCGCCCGATCTGGAAGGTCGCCGAGGTTTGGTCGCCGCACATCCCCATGTGGCAGTTGTTGTAGGGGTCCCAGAGGCCGTCGTGCACCATCGAATCGATGAGCGTCCCGTTGCCCATCCGATAGCCGGTGCGCGCCTTGTCGAGAAGGTACGGCGCGTTGCTCATGGACTCCATCCCGCCCGCCACGATCAGGCTCGCGTCGCCCAGCCGGATCGCCTGCGCGGCCAGCATCGCCGCTTTCATCCCCGAACCGCACACCTTGTTGATTGTGGAGCACGGGACGCTCGTCGGTACCCCCGCCCCGATCGCCGCCTGTCGGCTCGGCGCCTGGCCGAGGCCCCCGCTCAGCACGTTGCCCATGAGGACTTCGTCGAGTTCGGCCGGCTTCACCCCCGCCCGCTCGATCGCCGCCCGTATGGCGACCGCCCCGAGTTGAGGGGCGGAAAGGGAAGCGAGCGCGCCCTGAAACGCGCCGATCGGTGTGCGAACCCCGGAGAGAAGGACGACTTCGTTCATGGATTCCTCGGTGATCGCCGACTTCGGCGACCTATGGGTGAAGCGTACCTTGGCGCCCGGGGCGCCGACCAACGGGGACCGATGGGTCCGGGTGTCCGCTGCGCACCGCCAGGACGGCGCGGGCCAATCTCCGCCCCCGTGTCAGCGCGGCGCCGCCCTATCGCGGTTCGGCCCGAGGCGTCTCGGAGGCCTCGCGCATCCGGTCGGTGAACGCGAGCAGCTGGTCCAGTTCCTTCGTGAGGACCGATTCGACGATGCCTAGATCCACCTCTCGATACTGATGGACGACCGTGTTCCGAAACCCCACCATCCTCGCCATGCGCTGGGCGAGTCGCTCTTCGAGCAAGCCTGCGGAATGGAGCAGTCGGAAACCGTCCGCGCTCGAGACCGGAACCCCCAACTTCCGAACACGAATGACGTGGTTGGCGAGATCGATCGCCGTTTCGCAAGCCCGCAAGACGTTCAGGAGCGCCGCATCCTGGCGCGAATAGTTGGTCGCGAAGCCGATCGGATCCGCTTCGTACCCCTCTCGGGCGCGAAGAATGCACCGCTGGATGCTCTGAATCTTGTTGACGACGAGGTCGTTCATACGGCGTACGCCCTCCCGGATTCCGCAAAAGCCTTGAGGATCGCGGCGCGCTCCTCGTTTAGCCGCTGGTAGAGCGAGAGGGAGTACATCTCGAACTCGGCCGCCGCCTCGTCGGTATGGAACAAGAGCCGCCCGGTCGCCACGATCTCCTTCTGGAACACCGTCGAGACCTCCCGCGCGTTCAGCAAATCAACCTCTTTCCCTAGCGCGGCGACGAGAGCCTCGTGGCAGGAATTGCCGGCGAGGCTCGGCATCCTAAGGGATTCGCCGTGGGGCAGCAGCACCGCGAGGTCCACGTCGCTGGTCGGCCACTCGTCCTCCGTCCCAAACGACCCGAAGAGGTAGATGGCTTGTACGGTCGGGAAGTGCTCCCGAACGATGGCGACGATCCCGTCCGTAACGTCCTGGAAGTCGCCCGAGGTTGGCTCGCCGGCTCCGCCCGTGGCGGGAGCGACGCTCTCTTGCGCGGGTCGGTGAGGTTTCCTTGTTTCGTCCATCGTCGTTCCGTGGTTCGGCGGGCAACCGGGGGGATTCTTGCACATCGGGGGCGTCCCGGCGGTCGGGACAGCGGTGCTTCGCGACGACGCCGGCCAAGCGCTCCGCGCTCCTGCACGCTCCTCCCCCATAATGGGGTCCGCCATGGACGAACGCGTCGATTTCCTCGTCATCGGAAGCGGGATTGCGGGGCTCTCCTACGCGCTCGAGGCGGCGACCCACGGCACGGTGGCGGTGTTCACCAAAGCGGAGTTCGCCGAGAGCAACACCACCTACGCGCAAGGCGGCATCGCTGCCGCCGTGGGAGAGGCCGACTCGTGGGAACTGCACGAGCACGACACCCTCGTCGCGGGCGCCGGGCTGTGCGATCCGAATGCCGTGCGCCACTTGGTTCGCTCGGCCCCCGACGCCATCGAATGGCTGATGGAGACGGGCGCCCGGTTCGACCGCGAGAACGGCGACCCCGACAACCCCCTCGCCCTCGGCAGGGAAGGGGGCCATAGCCGCCATCGCATCGTCCACCACGCCGACAAAACGGGCTGGGAGATCGAGCGCGCCGTCACCAACGCTGCCCGCGCCAACCCTCGGATCACCGTCTACGAGCACGCCTTCGTGACGAGTCTGCTCACCGCCCAGGGAAGGTGCGTCGGCGCGCGCGTCATGCTGCCGATCGGAGAGCGGAAGGTCCTCGCCCGCGCCACCCTTCTGGCCGCCGGCGGTTGCGGCATGATGTACACCCACTCCACGAACCCGCGCGTCGCCACCGGTGACGGCATCGCCCTCGCCGACGCGATCGGCGCGACGATCGCGAACATGGAGTTCATGCAGTTCCACCCGACGACCTTCTATCACCCCCAAATGCGGGGGTTTCTTATCAGCGAGGCCGTCCGGGGGGCGGGCGCCACCCTCCGCAACCACCTTGGCACGCGCTTCATGTACGACTGCGATCCGCGCTTGGAACTTGCCCCGCGCGACGTCGTCGCGCGCGCGATCGACGCGGAGATCAAGCGCCTCAACACCTGGTGCGTCTACCTCGACACGACCCACCTCCCGCCCGAGCGATTGGCCGAGGAGTTCCCGACCATCGGCGCGAAGCTCGCCGAGGCGGGGATCGCCATGCACAAGCATTGGATTCCCGTGGTCCCCGCCCAGCACTATTCGTGCGGCGGCGTCGTCACCGACCTGGACGGGCGCACCTCCGTCCCCGGACTCTACGCGGCGGGCGAGGTGGCGAGCACGGGCGTCCACGGGGCGAACCGGCTTGCCAGCAACAGCCTGCTCGAGGCAATGGTGTTCGGGCGGTCCGCCGCCGACGCCGGGGCGCACGAACCCGCGCCGAGCGAGGACGTGGACGATCGTCCCGTCCCCCACTCCATCCCCGAAAACGATGCGATCGCCATTCGTCGGCAGCTTCAGAAACTCATGACCGACCACGTATCGATCGTGCGGACCGATGCCGGTCTGAAACAAGCCAAGAAAGGCATCGAAAAGTTGATCAAATCCTACGACGCCGCCCCCGTCGCGCCGTTCTCGGTCTACGCCCTCGAGACCCGCAACCTCCTCGTCGCCGCCCGTCACGTCGTCGAGGGCGCCGCCGCCCGCCGGGTCAACGTCGGCCTTCACTACAACGAGGACCTTACGTAGCGCCGCCGTCCGCGACGAACCTCACGTGCCCGTCCGCGTAGACGATCGCCCGTCCCCCCGGGGCGTTCACGTAGCCGATCTCTTGGGTCGCGGGACTCCCGATCTCGGTCATGAACCCGCCTCCGTACGTGTAGACGAAGCCCTCTAGAAGCGAGGCGTTCTTCAGGTACGGCTCGATCGCCTTGGCCCAGTCGTCCTTGTTCGAAGGCAATTTGTCACCGTTATCCGCGGCAAACATGAGCAAAGCGAGCGCGCACTGCTTGCCCTTCGAAAGCGCCTCCACCCTCGCCGCCGCGTTGCGCGCCTGCTCGTAGACCGAGCGCGGGACCTCCACGAGTTCGCGTACCATCGCGATCCCCTTGTGCGTGTAGGCGACGTGTCGGCCGGTCGGCGAGACCTCGACGCGCTCCACCTCCAGGTCGACGACCCCCGGCGGGTCCGGCTCTTTGCGGTCGGCCACCGGACCCTGCGCCTCGCCCCCCGTCAGGAGGCCGACGGAGAACGTCCGGTCGCGTGGCGTCCCGAGTCGCTGCGTCACGACGTTGGCCTGAAGGGTCGTGGGCGGCGAGTAGGGCTTCGGTCGGTCTTTCGGCATCGCCGAGGTGAGCGTCCGGGGGTCGAAGGTGCGGAACGTCTGGCGGTACGTTCGGCTCTCCTCCTCCATGTGACCCTCGACCGCCACCAGGCGTGTCCCGTCCTCCGTCCAGTACGAAAACGGCGTTCGCGCCCCGAAGTCGGCGAAGGCGACCGGCGATCCGACCGGGCGCAGGTCGCCGTCCAAGCCCATGGCTTGGGGAACGCCGTCCTCGGGCCGCAACACGGCGAAGCCGGTCGGCAGGGTGGGCGAGAGGAACAGGTGCGTCTCGGCGTACGGCGTCGAACTGCTCCAGACGATGGACGAGACCCCGTTCGCCGCGTCGTACCGAAGCAACGACGTCCCCTCTTTCTGGTCCGGCCGGGTCGGCTTCGTGCGGACGAAGGCGAGGTAGACGGGCCGTCCCCCGGCCCAAGCCCCCCAGAGGCTCGTTTGGCCGGGACGGCTGATCACCGTTTTGCGGTTGCCGGTCTCCACGTCGTACGCTTCGAGTCGCGATTCGTAGAACTCGTCCGGATTGGTCGGCCCGGTGGGCGGGTGCAGCATGAGTTCGGCGAGCCGCCGGCCGGACAACTTGAGGACGGCGCGCTGGAGCACCAGGTACCGTCCGTCGCTCGACCAGGCCAGGTGCTCGACCTGCCCTTCCGACGCGACCGTCGGCGGCATCATCATCATCGCCTTGTCGCCCGTGACCATCATGTCGTTCAGCGACTGGCCAAGACCGGCGCTCGCAAGATGAGCGGCGGCGACGACGAGGACGTACCTTGCTCGCATGAACCCAGAATACGCCATCGTCGGGGGCGCGGCTTCACCGTCGGGCGAGGATTCTCGCCAAGCGGGAACCGTCCGGCCCGCCGGGGCTGTTGAACCTGACCGAAGGTACACTGCCGGACCCATGCTGTTCAAGCGGCACAGCCTACGGGACCGGTTCGAGCAAGAAGCCGAAAAGGTGTTCCCGTCGGTTCTCGGGACGGCCCTCCGCCTCACCCGAAGCCGCGAAGAAGCGGAGGACCTGGCCCAGGAGGCCTTGGTCCGCGCTTACGAGGCGTACGAGCGCTTCGACGGAACGAACTTCAAGGCCTGGTTGCTTCGGATCGTCACGAACCTGTACATCAACCGCTACCGACAGCGACAGCGCGGGCCCCAGCTCGGTTCCTTGGACGACGACAATGCGATCGAACCCGTGTCCGACGAGAATCAGGCGCCGGACCGCCAGGTCTTCGACGGTTTGGTCGGCGCCGAAATCGAAGAGGCTCTGGGGCAGGTGCCCGACGACTTTAGAATGACGGTCATCCTCAGCGACATCGAAGGCTTGAGCTACCAGGAAATCGCGGACGCGACCCAGGTGCCGATCGGCACCGTCCGGTCGAGGCTCGCGAGGGGGCGGGCCATTCTGAGGAGGCTTCTGGAAACCTACGCCCGCGAACAGGGCTACCTGCGCGAGGATCGCGAAGCATGAACGACTTGTTGGACGTCCACTCTCTGGCCGACGGCGAATGCCGAGGCGACGATCTCGATCGGGCCACCCGGCTCGCCGATGCGCCCGCCGGGCGGCGCGAACTGGAGGCGGTCCGCGCGTTGCGCGCCTGCCTCCGCTCCAAGCTCGAGCAACCGTCGGTGGACGACGCCTGGTCCCAGTGCGTGCGTCGCCTCGACGCGATCGACAAGACGCGCCGCATCGAGTCCTTCGTCGGTCGTTACGCCTGGGGACTGAGCGGAATTCTACTAGCCGCCCTCGTCGGCACGGCCATGCTCCAGCGCACCTTTGGCGCGCCGGACGTGCGCGCCCGCGACGTGGCGATGCTCGCCTCCGGGATGTTCCCAAGCGGCGAGTCGCGCCTTCTCGATGCCTCGCGCTACCGACAGTGGTTCCAAGACGCCTTCGGCTCCCAACCGAGCGAGTCGCAGGCGTGGCGCGTCTCCGGCGGGGTCGCCATGACCTTCCACGGCCGCCGAATGGCCCGCGTCAACCTGTCGGACGGCAAGGGCGACGTGTCCCTGGTGATGGTCGAGGACCCCGCCGCCGCCCGAGCGACGACCCCCTTCACCGACCACGTCTACTTCTGCGCCCAGACCATGCGCGAGATGAACTGCGTGACCTGGGAGGAGAACGGATTCGCGCTCATGGTCGTGGGAGACCGTTCCACCGACGAACTCCACCGTCTGGCCGACGAGCTTCGCTGAAGCCGCCCGGTATCCTCGTGGCCATGCCCATCCGCCCGTTGCGCTGGGAGGACGACGCCCTCTGGCTCCTCGACCAGCGCCTTCTCCCCGCCCAAGAACGGTGGCTCCGGTTTGACGCATGGCCCGGGGTCGTGGCGGCGATTCGCGACATGGTCGTGCGAGGCGCCCCCGCGATCGGGATCGCCGCCGCTTACGGCATGGCCCTCGCCGCCCGCGCGGGCGAGCGCAACGAGGCGAGCCGAGGGCTGGCCGCCTCCCGCCCCACCGCCGTCAACCTCTTCTGGGCCCTCGACCGCATGGCGCGGGTGACGCCCTGGACCGCCGGTTCCGCCCTCGCCGAGGCCCGCGCGATCGAAGAGGAGGACCGGGCGATGAACCGCGCCATCGGACGCAACGGCGCCGACCTCCTCAAACCCGGTAGCCGGGTGCTCACGATCTGCAACACCGGGGGCCTCGCAACTTCCGAGCACGGCACCGCCCTCGGCGTCGTCCGCACCGCCTGGGAGCGCGACCGTGACCTCTTCGTGATCGCCTGCGAGACCCGGCCAAGGCTCCAAGGCATGCGCCTCACCGCCTGGGAACTCATGCGGGACGGCATCCCCTTTCGCCTCGTCCCCGACTCCGCCGCCGCGTCTCTCATGCGCGCCGGAACCGTGGACTTCGTCATCGCGGGGGCCGACCGGATCGCCGCGAACGGTGACACCGCCAACAAAATCGGCACCTACGCCCTGGCCGTGCTCGCCCGCCACCACGGCATCCCCTTCGCCATTGCCGCCCCGACCTCGACGATCGACCCGTCCCTCGAAACGGGCGACGCGATCCCCATTGAACACCGGGGCGAGGAGGAGGTCACCACCTTCGACGGCGTGCGCCTCGCCCCCGAAGGATGCCCCGTGCTCAATCCCGCGTTCGACGTCACCCCCGGCTCGCTCATCGATTGGATCGTGACGGAGCGGGAGACCATGCCCGCCCCGTTCGACTTTCGCAAGCCAAGTCCGGTGTAACGCTCGCTCTTTGGTCCGGCGGGGAACCCGAACGGTGCGGCCAAGGTCTATAGTCTGACCGTAGCCATGGACTCCCGCCTGATCGTTGACGCGCCCCCCACGGATGACGGGCGGTGCTGTCGGTGCGGTTGGCGAACCCGGGAGGAAAGCTGATGGAGGCGCATCAGCGTCTCGCGTTCGAACGCGCCTCGGAGACGATGCAGGCGATTATCGCCCATCGTCGGGACCGAAAGGACCACACGCGCGCCGAAATCCGTTTCCTCGCTCAGGCGGCGGCGATGGAGTTGGTGCCCGACTACCAGCTTTCCGCCTGGCTCATGGCCGCCTTCCTGAACCCCCTGAACGAAACCGAAACCGCTTGGCTGACCGAAGCGATGGCCGACTCGGGCGAGCGCTTGGATCTTCGACGGCTCCCGAAGCCGTGGATCGACAAGCACAGCACGGGTGGCGTCGGCGACAAGACGAGCCTTGTCCTGATGCCCCTCCTCGCCGCCTGCGGCGTCACCGTGGTCAAAATGAGCGGACGGGGACTCGGCATCACCGGCGGAACCGTCGACAAACTGGCCAGCATCCCGGGGTTTCGAACCGATCTGACCGCCAAGCAGATGCAGGACCAAGCCGCCCGGATCGGCATCGCGGTCACCGGCCCGAGCGGCGAACTGGCGCCCGCCGACAAGACCCTGTACGCCCTGCGCGACGCGACCGGCACCGTCGAAAACTTGCCCTTCCTGGTGTCGAGCATCCTCAGCAAGAAGCTTGCCGGTGGGGCGGAGTCGGTGATGCTCGACGTCAAGACGGGCTTCGGGGCGCTTATCCAACCCCTCGACAAGTCCCGCGAACTGGCGGGCTGGCTGGTGCGCATCGGGCGCAAGTGCGGCCTCAACGTCCGCGCCGCCGTGACCGACATGAACGCCCCCTTGGGCGTGTGCGTCGGCAACGCCCTCGAGGTGCGGGAGGCCTTCGATACCCTCGCCGGAAGAACGAACGGGAGGTTCCGCGAACTCTGCGTCCGACTGGCCGGCTATGCGCTCGACCTGAGCGGGACCGCTACGGGCGACCGTGAGGGCCGCGAAATGGCGGAGCGCGCGATGCAGTCGGGGGCGGCGCTCGGCAAGGCGAGGGAGTGGGTCGCCGCCCAAGGCGGCGACGTCGCCGTCGTGGACGAACCGCGGCGGCTCCCGGCCGCCGAGGTCGTCGTGGAGGTGCGGCACGCCGGACCGCGCGCCTACGTGCAAGAACTGAACGCACGCCACATCGGCGAGACCGTCGTTCGACTTGGCGGCGGCCGGACCAAGAAGGACGACAAGATCGACCCTGGGGTCGGACTCGAGTTGCCCGTCACCGTCGGCGGAAAGCTCGAGGAAGGGGACTTGGTCGCGCGCATCCACGCCGCCGGCGCGCGCGATGCCGAAGCCGCCGAGGCGAGCGTCCGCGAAGCGCTGGTTCTGTCCGAGCGTCCGACGCCCATGCTCCCCCTGATCTACGACCTCGTCTGAACGAACGAGCTTCGCAAAGAGAAACGGGACGTCCGATGGACGTCCCGTTTTCGCGTCAGGGTGCCGGGTCTAGAACGCGTCCCAGAGGTTGTCGGAGCCGCTCTTCACCGTCGCGGCGAAGTTCTTGGAGGCCGCGTGCCCGTCGGCGAAGGAATAGATGGACTGGTTGCTGTAGCGAGCCGGGTCGATCCGGGTGTCCCAGTTCACGCAGTAGGGATCGGTCGGCACCAGGGTGCAAGGCGGCGCCACGCGACCGCTACCATAGGTGTAGGGCGAGCTGACCGACTCCTCCGAAGCGGAGCCGTCGTACCACGGCATGGTCGCCATGTTGTAGTACTCCGTGTCCCAGAACTTGTCCGCCGGTCCCGGGTTGGCCGGGGGCGACACGTCCACCACCACCGCCCAGTTCTTCGCCCGAAGGCCGGTGAAGATGGTGTTGCTCGGTTCGCCGACCGATGAAAAGCTCATGCCAATGCCCGTCATCGTGCCGTTCGTGATGTAGGAGCCCCAGAGGAACCGCGACCCGCCCATCGGGTCGGCGCCGTCCCACCAGAGGCTGCCGGGATTCGGCTCGCCAAGGTCGCCGCACCCGCGACCCGTCTTGATGTAGGCGTTGAGTCCGATCTGCATGTTGTGAGGACGCCGCCAACCGATCGGCTGAGGCCAGGAGTAGCCCGCCGGCAGGAACAGCGTCTTCGGACTCAGGTCGTCGTAATCGGCGCTGTACATGAGCGCCGCGAGAATGATTTGCTTCGAATTCGAGATGCTCGCGGCTTTCTTGGCCGCCAGCTTCGCTTGTGCGAAGACCGGGAACAGGATCGCCGCCAGGATCGCGATGATCGCAATGACCACCAACAGCTCGATCAGCGTAAAGCCTCGCTTCACTTTCGACATGACCATCTAAGTTATCTCCTCGATTCCACCAAGCCGTCGCGGAAACCGCGACACCCGCAGAAGGCGTTCAAAAGGGTCGTTCACATCCTCAGACCGGGTCCTTCGGACTTTTGTTCGGCGGATTCCGAGAATTCGCGCCAAAAGCCGACGGGCGCGCCCGACCCACCGGGTAGCCTCACGGTCAGTATAACACTGGTTGTTCCCGGGACCAAGTCGGACCCGGCGGAATCCGTGAGACTCCGGAAATCCACTATGAGGCGCCACGCGAGCACCCTTCCTAGGAAACGGCAGGTCGGCGCGGATTCCTTAGGTTATACTGCCCAACAGCTTCAGGAGGTTCTCCGGCGTGGCCGCCGTTGCATTTAGGAACGTAACCAAGGTCTTCGGCAAAGACGTTTTCGCCGTCAACGATCTGAATCTCGAGATTCGAGACAAGGAGTTCATGGTCCTCGTCGGCCCATCCGGCTGTGGCAAGACCACCGCCCTGCGTATGATCGCCGGGCTGGAGGAGGCCACCGGTGGGGACATCGTGATCAACGACGTCCGGGTCAACGACGTTCCGCCGAAAGATCGGGACATCGCGATGGTTTTCCAAAACTACGCGCTGTACCCGCACATGAACGTCTACGACAACATCGCGTTCGGCCTGCGTCTGCGCGAGTTGAAGGGCTTTTTCTGGCAGCTCACCCACATGGGAGACGCCAAGCAGATCAAGCAGGACATCGACGCTCGCGTGCGGGAGGCCGCGACCATGCTCGGCATCGAGCAGTTGCTTCACCGTCGTCCGAAGGAACTCTCCGGCGGCCAGCGCCAGCGCGTCGCCCTCGGGCGCGCCATCGTCCGCAAGCCCAAAGTCTTCCTCATGGACGAGCCGCTGTCGAACCTCGACGCCAAGCTTCGCATCCAGACCCGCGCCGAACTCATCCGCCTGCACCGATCCCTCGGCATCACGACGATCTACGTGACCCACGACCAGGTCGAGGCGATGACGATGGGTCAGCGCATCGCCATCATGAAGGACGGCATCTTGCAGCAGTGCGACACCCCGGACGTGGTCTACAAGTCCCCCGCGAATCGGTTCGTCGCCGGGTTCATCGGCTCCCCGCCCATGAACTTCCTCGGCGCCACGATCCGTGAAGACGGCGGCAAGGCGGTCGTCGACACCGGAGCCTTCGTGTTGCCGTTGCCCGCGAGCCACCCGGCGGCGGCAATGGTTGGCAAAGAGATCGTGCTCGGTATCCGACCCGAGGACATCTACGACGCCGCCATGAACAACCCGGTCGCGACCGTCCAGGGCGTCAACACCTTCGACGCCAAAGTCGACGTGATCGAACCCCTCGGCCACCAGTACGTCGTCTATCTCGCGGCGGGACCGCACAACATGCTCGCCTCGATCGACACGGGCACCAGGATCAAGGAGAACTCGCCGAGCCAGTTCATCGTGAACCTCGACGCCATCCACCTCTTCGACAAGCAGACCGAAGCGGCCATCCGCTGAGGGACCGATCCCATCGAAACGGCCTCCCGCCAAGCGCGCGAGGCCGTTTCGGCGTCAGCCGTGCCGCACGAGCAAGGCCTTCGGGTCCGTGAACTCGTCCATCGCGTACCGGAGACCCTCGCGCCCGAAACCGCTTTCCTTCACGCCCCCGTACGGCATCGCGTCGAACCGAAGGGTGGGAAAGTCGCCGATCACCACCCCCGAGACGTCGAGGCCCTCGTAGGCCCGTCGCGCCAGACTCAGGTCCCGGGTGAACACCCCGCAGTGGATCCCGAACCGGGAGGCGTTCGCGACCCGGATCGCCTCGTCCAGATCGGTCACCCGGCGCAGAACCAGGATGGGGCCGAAGGCTTCCTCGGTCGCCAGCCCTGCCTCCGGCGGTACGTCCTCCAACAGCGTCGGCTCGACGAGATTACCAATGCGGCGGCCGCCCGCCAGCACTCGCCCTCCCTTTGCCTCGGCGTCCGCGATCAGCGCCATTACGTGGTCGGCCGCCTCGGCGTCGATCAACGGTCCGCAAACGGTCGCCGCTTCGGCGGGGTCGCCCCGTGGGCAATCCTCGGTCGCGGCGATCAGGCGCGTTCGGGCTCCCTCGTACGCTTCGTCCACGACCAGGACGCGCTGGACGGCGATGCACACCTGACCCGCGTAGCCGTACCCGCCCATCGCGATGCGCGGGATCGCCCGGTCGAGATCGGCGTCCGCGCACACGATCGCCGCCGAATCGGAACCCAGTTCCAGGCTGACCCGCTTGCGCGGGAACCGATCCTTGAGGCGCCAGCCCACGGACGGCGATCCGGTGAAACTGATCGCCCGGATCGCCTCGTGCTCGGCCAGCCGCTCCGCATCCGCGCCCGAGACGTTGATCGCGTTCACGACGCCGGGCGGGCACCCCGCCTCGTGAATCAACCGGCACAGCGTCAGGGTGCTGAGGGCCGATCGTCGCGAAGGTTTCACCACCACCGTGTTGCCGGTCGCGAGGGCGGGCGCGATCTTGTGCGCGGCCAAGTTGAAGGGCCAGTTGTAGGGGACGATGGCGAGGACCGGGCCGACCGGAAACCGCTCGACCGTCAACGAGTGTCCGTCGCCGCGCGAGTCGAGGTCGCTGGGAATCCACTCCCCGCCGTACGTCGCCAGCAGATCGGCCGCGAGGTCGAAGGTCAGGGCCAGCCGCGCCACCTCCCCGTTCGCCCAAGTCAGCGGCTTGCCGATCTCGTCCACGAGGAGAGAAGCCAACTCGCCCGCTCGCTGCCGAACCAACCGGGCGACCTCCCGCAACAGGGCCTGGCGCTGGCGCCGGGGCGAGCTTCGGTACGCGTCGAACGCCTCCCTCGCCGCCTCGACCGCCGCGACTCCGTCTTGATACGAGGAAACCGCCACCGTGCCGACCACCCGTCCGTCGTATGGGCTCGTCACCACGTCTTTCGGCACCGCTTGGTCGCACGGCCCACCGTAGAAGACGCCACCGATGAGGAACTCCGCGTGCCGAGCCATGCTCCGATTGTGAGCCATCGGCGCAAGATGAGTCGGACACACCGGTGCGCCGCCCCTCCCCGACGTCCGGGTCGAAGCCCACCCCGCCGCGCCATAATGGTTGGTCCCGGGAATCCCTGGCGATTCCTGCGCGTTTAACCCAGGAAGGTTCATTTTCGGATGCAAAACACGTTGTTCCACGCCCTCTCCCTCGCCGCCGCCATCGGGCTCGTCGGTTTCATGACCATCGGCGAGGCCGAAGCCCAGAAGCTCTCCAAGACCGCCGCCCCCGGCGCGACCGCCCCCAAGGCCGGCGAGGAGATCGCCGTGATCGAAACGAACCTTGGCCGGATCGTCCTCAAGTTCTTCCCGGGCAAGGCGCCCAACCACGTGAAGAACTTCAAGGACCTTGCGCGCAAGAAGTTCTACGACGGCACCAAGTTTCACCGCGTGATCCCCAACTTCATGATCCAGGGCGGGGACCCCAACAGCAAGGGCGACGACCGATCCCGGTACGGTACGGGCGATGCCGGTTACAAGCTCAAGGCCGAGTTCAACGACACGAAGCACACCCGTGGCATCCTCAGCATGGCCCGTGCGCAGGACCCCGATTCCGCCGGGAGCCAGTTCTTCATCATGGTGAAGGAAGCCACCCACCTGGACGGTCAGTACACCGCCTTTGGACAGGTCATCGAGGGTATGGACGTTGTGGACAAGATCGTCAACCTTCCGAGAGACGCGCGGGATTGCCCCCTCGAGGCCAACCCGGCCCAGGTCAAGAGCGTGAAGGTAGCCAAGTGGCCGCTCAAGTAAGGCTACCGGCCTAGCGGTCAAGACGGGGCGGCGATTCGGCGCCGCCCCGTCTATTTGTCCCAGGTTGCTTGACAGGTAGACGCCCGTGCTGTAGAATGAACCCGGAAGGGATCATGCGACTGGCTCACATCAGCGACACGCACTTGGGGTACCGCGCCTACAGCCGAACGACCTCGCAGGGGCTGAACCTGCGCGAGTTCGACGTGATGCGCACCTTCAAGGAGAGTCTCCTGGAGATCGCCGCCTGCGATCCGGACTTCGTGCTCCATACCGGCGACTTCTTCCACGTCGTCCGTCCGAGCAACCACACGATCAACACCGTGTACCGTGCCCTCCGGGGGTTGCAGGAAAAGCGGAACTTCCGCCCCTTCCTAATCCTTGGCGGCAACCACGACACCCCTCGACTCTCCGACTCGGGCAACATCCTTCGCCTGTTCGAGACGATCGATGGCGTCAAGGTCTGCCCCCACGACCACGTGGAGGTCGTGGATTACCCCGACCTCGACCTCGAGGTGATGGCGGTGTCGTCCCGCGCGCTCGACGGAGGCTCTCGAAACAAGGACGGCGACAAGGTGTCCTGGTCGCCGACCGGGCGGCGCAAGCGGTCCGTCCTTGCCGTCCATGGCGTCGCCGAGCACGTGTTGCGCGCCCAGAAGCACGCCGGCGGTGCCGAAGCCAAGTTCGATGCCGAGGAACTGAACGGCGAGCAGTGGACCTACGTCGGCCTCGGCGACTTCCACGTGCGCCAAGAACTCGCCCGCAACTGCTTCTACGTGGGCTCGACCGACTTCACGACCAGCAACGTCTGGGAGGAGATCGGCGTCCCCAAGGCTTGGCTCCTCTACGACCTCGATGCGGGCAAGGCGGAGATCGTTCCCACGCGACCGCGCATGGTGATCGACCTGCCGCCCATCAAGGGAAAGGATCGCACCGCCCGCGAGATCGAGGATCTCATGCGGCGAAACGCCACGTGGAACCCGGAGGACGTTCCCCTCGTCCGACAGCGCGTCTACGACATCCACCCCCAGGTGCGAAGCGAGATCGATCCCCGGTTGCTTCGCGAGCTTCAGGAGACGTGCCTCTATTACCGCTTCTCGCCCTTCGCCCCCGAGTCGACCACCGTGGAACGCCCGACCGGCGAGCGAGTGGATTCGAGGACCCTCGAAACCGAGTGGGACGACCATGTGCGGGTGGCCGAAATGCCCCCTGGGGTCGAACGGCAACGCGTGCGAGACCTGGGCTGCGCCCTCCTGACGGAGGTGAGCGATGCGGCTCGTTAGTCTCAAGCTCGAGAACTTTCGCCAGCACAAATCGACCGAGATCGCCTTTCGCGACGGCATGATCGCGATCGTCGGCCCGAATGGCACCGGCAAATCGACCGTCGTCGAGGCCATCCTGTTCGCCCTCTACGGCAAGAAGCGCGGCACGAAGGACGACGTTCGCTTCTTCTGGAGCGGCGGCCGCCAGGTCGCGAAGGTCACTCTGGTCTTCGAACTCGAGGACAAGCGGTGGACGATCGAGCGCCGCGAGAACGACGCGAACCTGTCCACCGTGGTGGACGATGGGGACGGCCCCAAGCTCAAGCACGTCGCCACGAGCATCAGCGACGTGAAGGCGAAGGTCGAATCCCTTCTTCGTCTCACCCACGAGCAGTTCGTGAACTCGTTCTGCGCCGAGCAGAAGGCCCTCGCCTTCCTCGCCGACAAGAACGCTCAAGGGCGGCAGGACGAAATCGCCAAGATGCTCGGCTACGACCGGCTGAAGGACGCCGCCGAGACCGCCAAGGACCGTCAGAAGCAGGTGGAAGCCCAGGCGAAGGGACTCTCCGAGGCCCTGCGCGAAGACGCCGAACTCGCCGCTGCTCTCAAAGAAGCCCAGGCCGCTCACGCCCAACTGCGGGCCGACGAAAAGACGCTCGCGGAGGGCCGCAAGGCGCTCGCGGAGGCGCTCGAAGCCGCCCGAGAGGGCGATGCCCGGGCCGCCAAGTGGCTCGGCTTCCTCGAGCAACTGAACGACATTCGCCGCGACGGACGCGCGATCGCCGACAACCTCGAAGCCCTCGCCAAAGACGAGGCGAAAGGCGCCGAGGAGGTCGCCGAGTTCGAACGCCTGGCGCCCGTGGTCGTCGAGTTCGAAGCCCTGGAGACCCGGAACAAGGAGTTTGCGACGCTGGGCGAGGCGTTCCGCCGACGCCAGAAGGTGGAGCAGGACGTCCAAGCGACGCGCAAAACGCTGACCGATCTTGAAGCCGTCCTCGCCAAACTGCCCGCCTCCGACGCGGAGGCCGCCAAGGACGGGGTCGCCCAAGCGACCGCCGCGCTCACCGCCGCCCGCGCCGCCCATCGGGCGAGCCGGGAAGCGTGGGCCGAAGCGAAGAAGGCCGCCTCGAACGCCGCCATCGAGGCCCGGACCCGGTACCAGGCCGCCAAGGCGAGCCTCGACCGGGCTAAAGATCTGGTTCGTCAAGGCAAGTGCCCCACCTGCCGCCAACCGATCGGCGACGACTTCGAGGCGCACGTCCTGGCCCACGAGGCGGAACTCTCCGTGATCGCCGACAAGATGGCCGAGGGCGAGAAGGCCGCCAAGGAAGCCGACCGGGTTCCCGACCAAGTGACCGCCGCCGAAGCCGCCGAGAAGGCCGCCGAAGAAGCCTTCCGGCGCGCCCAATCGGCTCACGAAGAAGCGGCAAAGCGGCACGCCGACCGCACGACGCACCTCACCCTCGTTGAGGCAGAGCGTAACCGGCTCTCCAAGCTCGAAGCGGACCTCGGCGAGCCGGTCGCCTACGACGAAACCGACCACAAAGCCGTCCTTACGCGCCTTACCGACATTCGCCCCCTGCGCGACCGCCGCCTTTCCTTCGCCGGCGCCGCCGAGCGGCTCGCCCTGAACCGGCAACTCCAAGCCGCCAAGAAGGCCGAGTTCGCTGCCCTGAAGGCGAAGGCCGACGATCTCCTCGCCAAGCAGAGCGAACTGGGGTTCGAGAGCCGCGATGCCGCCGACGCCGCCCGCGAGGCGTTCCGTCAGCGGGACACCGAACTGAAGCTCAAGGACGCCGAGATCAAAGGGCACGGGGAGAGGGTCGCGCACGCCCAACAGGACGTGGACCGGGCGAAGAAGGAGATCGAGACGAATCGCGAGCGAAAGCTTCGGCACGAGGCCCTCGCCTCCGAGTCCAAGCATCTCGCCCAGACCCGCAAGGAACTGAATCGCCTCCGCGAGCGGCTGAACCTCGAACTCCGGCCCCAACTCGAGTATCGCGCCGGCGAGAACCTGGACCTGCTTACCGGGGGCCGGTACCGCACCCTCAGACTGGACGAGAGCTTCTCCCCCACCGTGGTGGAGGATGACAACGTCGCCAAGGGCGTGATCTCCGGTGGCGAGGAGGACGTCGTCGCCCTGGCCCTGCGCCTCGCCTTGAGCGAACTGATCCAGGAGCGCCACGGCATGCCCATGACCCTCCTGATCCTCGACGAGGTGTTCGGGTCGCTCGATTCCGAGCGTCGCCAGCACGTGATGGACCGACTTTCCGCCCTCAAGACCCGGTTCACACAGATGGTCGTCATCAGCCACATCGAGGAGATCAACCAGGTGGCCGACCGTTGCCTCTACCTGAAACGCGATCCAACGACCCGCGCCACCGTGCTGACCGACGCCCCCCCGGAGATGGCCCTGGACGTGCTCGACCTCGGGGGTTTGACCACCGACTGAACGAAAGCGCCTAGCCGCGAACGAGGACGCCGATCCCCCAGTTCGAGGGGTCGATCCAGTTCGCGCCCGTGCCGTTCCAAACGAGGTCCCGCCCCGGCATCTCGCCCGCCGGCGCCCGGTCCCGCCGATCCCGATCGTTGATCTTGAAGTCGAGCCCGACCGCCATCCCTGGCCGGAATCGCGACGCATCGGCCCGAATGCCCGACCAAGGAACCCACGCCTCGAGGGCGTACCCCTGCCGCGTTCGGCGCGCCGCTACCCGCGCACCGGCGATCGGCCTGTCCTCGTGGAACCAGAATGCGTCCGGCTTGCCGTCCTGAGACGTGGGCGCGAACCCCAGTTGGTATTCGAGCGACTTGTCGAGCACGGTGCGCGCCGTCGGGCCGCCCAGACCCAAGTAAAGCTCCACGGAGTCCATCCTCCACATCGTGTACGGAGGCTCGTCGTTCACCATCGGGTCGTCGTCCGTCACCTCCGCCGCCAGAAAGAACCCCTCCGGCGCGAAGCGGCACCAGAACCGGGCCGAAGCGCTCTCCGGCTCCCACCCGCTCGGATTGCGCACGACTTGGCTCGCTCGACCGACGAGCGCCGCCGGCGTCGCCTCCCATTCGCCCAACCGGCCGTCGACGACGATCGGCGACGGCGGTTCGCCAAGCGGAACGGGGTACATCCAGACTGGCCTTGCCTGCTCCAAGAAGCCTCGCACCGTCCAGATCTCTTCCCCCTTGGGGGCCGTCGCCAGGGCGATCGGCGCCCGAAACGCCGCCTCGCCGCGCGCGGCGACGCGGACCGGCATCGAGGGGAACAAGGTCGTCGACCAGGTTCCGGCCTGCCGCATCCCCTCGATCCTCCCTCGGATGTCGCGCGTCCCGGAGTTCTTCACCGTCCCTGCCGCGAATATTCCTTGGCCGCTCCACCCTGGCCGCATCGTGACCGTGACGGCCGGCTCGACCCGGACCTTCGCTTCCACCACGACGGTCCGACGGACGCGATCCCTGCGCCCGCCCCAGGAGACCGCCACGTGGGCGCGCAAGACCCTCAGCCCGATCTCCGTCCCCTTGGGGGCGCGCAGCCGGCCCGTGATCGGATTCCAGTCCAGCCCGTCCGCCTCGACCCGCCGCACCGACACCGAGGGATTCGGAATCGAGGCGTCGGTCACGAGCCGCAACGAACCCGTCTCACCAACCGCCAAAATGGTCAGCGGGGCGTCGAACCGGACGCCCGCCTCCGCCAAGAACCGATCCGAGCGGACCCCGACGAAGAAAGCGGGATTGGGCGACAGGACGACGCTCGGCTCCCCCGGCGCGAGCGGCCTTCGGTCCCCGTAAGGTCCGACCTGCTCCGCCCCCGGAAGCGTCGCGAGTGGGACCGATTCCGTCCCCGACAGGGGCCGGATCCACGCCGCCAGCGTGTACCTTCCCGTGGCCCGATCGTAGAGCAACACTCCCGTTCCCGACTTGCCCAAAGCTCGGATCGGCCCGACCACCCGCCGACGACCGACTTCCCGCACCAGCGTGCGGTACGCGTGGAACGACGGCTTGGGTTCGCCCGAAGCCTTGACCAAACCGAGGTGCGTGTCCCAAGTCTGGGGTTGGTCGTCGAACCAGTTCTGCAGATCGAAGTAGAACACGCGCGAAACGCCGTGGGCCAGGCAGAGCAACTGGTTCCGCACCACCAGGGCCGCCTGCCGTTCGGGCGACTCCACGCCGTCGAACCACGTCGAGACCCCCGTCTCGCTGACCCATATCGGTTTCTCCTTGCCGTACCGCCGCATCGTCGCCCGAATCTCCGCGATCTCCGTCGGGACCTCTTCCTCCGGCGAGCCGTTCCGGTAGTAGTGGTAATCGAACACGTCCAGATCGCGTAAGCCGCCCAGTTGGAACAGCCGTTCGGTAAAGGCTCGATCCCACGGGCCGATCGGCGCGATCGCGGGGGCGCACACCTTCGCCTTCGGATCGGCCTTCCGGATCGCGGCCGCCGCCAGCCTCAGCAGCCTTGCGTAGTGATCGGGGTTGGGGCGGGGCGTCCAAAAAGGCGCGATGTTCGGCTCGTTCCAAACCGACCAGTAGGGCACCCGGCCCCGGTAACGCGAAACGATCCGGTTGGCGAAGTGCGCGAACGCGGCGAACTCGTCCTCGGTCTGCGGCCCCGTCCGGTCCTTGAACCACGCCGCCCCGTAGCACAGGATCGGGTACCACTGAACTCCCGCCTTCTCGAAGGTCGCGATCGCAAGGTCGGGCCGGGAAAAGTCGAATCGCCCCGGCTCCGGCTCGACCACGTGCCACCACAGGTCGGTTCGATCCCACCGCACCCCGAGCTCCTTCATCCAGGCGAGCCGTCGGGCGACCGTGGTCGAGACCTCGCCCGGAACGTGGAACAGCTTGGTCCCGTTGATGGCGAACGGGCTTGCCTCCAGTCCGCGCTGAGCGGCGACCGAAGTCGCCTGCATTCCGCCGACCGCAAGCAACGCCCCCGTCACGATCGTGAGCATCGGGCACTGTGTTCGCTCTGCCGGGCCCGGTCCCCTGGGTTCCTGGGTGGAAAGCTCTACGGTGCGACGGCGAGCCACTCGTCCCAGCGCGTGTCGGCGGCGAAACGCATTCGCCGGTAGTCCGTCGCGTCGGAGGAGAACCGGTCGTTGGGGGAGAAGTCGATCGCGATGCCGTTGCTGCGCGGCGAGTTCGTGTTGTGCCCCTCGAAGACCACCGTGGTGCCGATCGCGGCGCGCACGTTGGCCGCCGCCGTCTTGACCGTCACCGGCACGTCGCGGCTTTCGAGGTGGAGGCAAACGTCGTACAGGTCGCGGTAGTAGCGAACCGCCGTCTGGCTGTAGGACTGGCTCAGGGCGCGCGTTTCTTGGACCGCGAGCCCGATCGTGTCCTTGTTCGCGATCAGGACGGCGGCGAGCAGGTCCACCGCCGTTGCCAATCCCCCGAGCGCCGTGCTGTCCACCACGCTCTGCGTGATCTTGCGCGTGGCATAGGCGGGAACCCCGAGCATGCCGTCCACGAACGCGCGGCACAGCGTGGCCGTCGGGTCGTCCGGCCGATCCCTGAACTTGTCGAAGATCGTGTGATAGGGGTAGCCCTCGGCGGGGGGGCTCTCCTCGCTACCGACCACGTAACGAGCCTGGTCCTTCACCTCGTAGGCTACTTCCGCCATCTGCATGAGGGAGGCGTCCCACGCCAGGATGTCGAACCTGTGGGCGCCGAGCGCCTCCCCGAGGTCCCAAGTCTGGATCGCGTGCCCCGTCTCGTCGTCGTAACTCACCGCGCGTCCTTCGGGTGCGCTCCGCCGCCAGCCGCTCCCGTGGTTCCAGATCACGAGCGCGGTGCGGTCGGCGGGGAAGTTGGTGGTGCCCCAGTCCACGAAGTCGCGCAAGGTGCCCGGTGCCCCCATGTCCACCGACCCCATCTCCTGCACGAGTTGCGACGCGATTCCAGACGAGGTGTCCGGCCTCACGAGGTAGCGGCGGGTCCCGTTGAAGATCGATCCCGTGAACAGCGACGTCGACTGCTTCCACTGCACGACGAACCGCACTTCCGCGTTCTGGGCAACCGACTCAATTTGGTTAAAGTTAAGAGGCGAATAGCTATAGAGATCGTTCGCCGCGTTCATGTAGACGAGCACCGTCCACTTCGTTCGGCGCGGCGTGAAGGGCTGGACCGTCAGGGTCGCGCCCGCTTGGAGCGCCGTGGGTTCGTGCGTCGCTCGCACCGTCACCGTTCCCGGAGACTCGCCGACGGCGAGCCCTGTTGCGTCCACGCGCGCGCCCGATCCCAGAACCTGCCAGCGGATCGAGCCGGGGGCGACGAACGTCGTCTGGGCGAGGTCCGCGTACGCCACCGCGTAGAATCGGGTGCTGAACTGAGCCTGCACGGAAGCCGTCCCCGGCATTACCCGCAACTGGGTCGGTTGCGCCCCGATCAGCGTGTCGAGGCGGAGCGTCCCGTTCACCGTCACCGGCGTCTCCAAGATGCCGACGCGGTTCCCACCGAGGTTCGCTCCCTGGTACAACTCGGCGACCGCGCGGTACGTTCCTCTCGGCAACGCCACGTTTTGTACCACGCTCGCACCAGACTTATTGATCAATACCGACGGGACCGCGAGCTTGCCGTTCCCGTCGTACAGGGAGAGCCGTAGGGAATCGCCGTCCACCCCGCCTCCGGCCGCCCAGGTTGCCGTGTAGACGAGCGCGTTCGTGTCGGTTCCGCCCCCGCCCCCGCCTCCGCAACCGGCTAGAAGGAGGACGAGCAGGGCGAGCCACGGACCGAACCGACTTCGCATGGTCCGATTATCGCAGAACGCCGGTACGGGAACGCGGTTCATGGTACGTCGGACGTCTCCGGAAGGGCCGGGGTCCGCCGATAATCCCGACGTTGGAGCCGGATCAGGGTCTTTCGGAACTGGCGCGTCGTCTGCACGGGCTTGGCGTCCGGACCGCCGATGGGGCGGGGGCCCCCGGCTTGACCGGCTTTCCCGTCGTCGTGCCCACCGCGGCGGGGAATCTGGTCCTCGATCTGCCCTCCCCGGCCCTGCTGGACGGACTGGACCCGTCGCTCGTCGGCCTTGCCGTCGTGGACCCGATGGGGAATTGCCGCGTGGCTTGGGGCGCCGCCGGACAAGTTCCCGACCTTCGCGGCGCCCAAGAGGTAAAGAGCGATGCCTTTCGCGAACTTGTCCGCGAGACGATGCTCGGCCGGTCGGCGTGTAGGACGGTGGGTGGCCATCGTTGCCACGGTGCGCTTCTCGACGCCGGTCCCGAGCCGGAGATCCTGGTTCTGGTGACCGACGCCTCGGCCGAACGTGCGCTGCTGAACCGCGCCGAACTCCACGAGCGGACGACGAACGTTCTGCGGGTCATGGGCGGGGCGATGGCCGTCGAGGGCGACTTGCTGAGCCTCTGCGCGAGTGTCGTCCATGCCCTGGGGGTCAGCGCGGACCTGGCGGCCGTCATGCTGTGGACCACCGAAGAAGACGGCCGCGTCCTCCGGCTTCGAGCGAGCCGGGGTCTGACGCCGGTCGGCCAAGAACGGATGGGTCGCTTGCGGGTGCGGGGCGGCGACGCCTGCGCCGCCGAGCTCGCCGCGAACACTCGGCGGGTGCAGTTTCACCATCGCGTCGCCGCCGACGCCCGATCCGCCGCCTGGGAGGCCAAGTACTGCCTGCTCGCACCGGGCGGCGCGATCGCGCTTCCCCTGACCGGCGGCGACGAACTGTACGGGGTGCTCGAGGCCGTGGGCCGAGAGCGAGACGCCCGGTTCGCCGAGTACCGGTCCCTCTTCGAGACGGTCGCCGAGCACCTCTCCGTGGCCGTTCGCGCGGCGATCCTCCTCGAGACGACCCTGAGGCTCGCCACCCACGACCCTCTTACCGGAATCGCGAACCACCGGGCGCTTCACGAGTTCCTCGGCCGTCGTCTGGCGGAGGCGATTCGGGAAAACAGGCCGCTCGGTGTCGTCATGGTGGACGTGGACCACTTCCGCGAATTCAACGAAAGCGAAGGCCACGCCACCGGGGACGCCGTTCTGAAGGCGGTCGCCGGCACCCTTCGCGAGTCCGTGCGGATCAGCGACCTGGCGGCGCGGTACGGCGGGGAGGAGTTCACCCTCGTGATGCCGGGCCAGGGTCTCGCCGACGTCCGCCTCGCCGCCGACCGGGTCCGGAGCCGAATCGAGTCCCTCGATCTGGCCGAACTCGCCGGCGCCTCCCGATCCCTCACCGTCAGCCTTGGCTGTGCGGCTTACCCCGAAACCGCCTCCGAGGTCCCGGCCCTGCTGCGGGCCGCCGACGAAGCCCTCTACGCTGCAAAGCGCCTGGGCCGTAACCGAACCGTAGCCTACGAAGGTCCGTACCAGGCTCCCGTGAAGGTGCGCCCGCGCGAGTCGAACCGACCGCGTGCCGCATGACGCCCATTCCTGCAAGATGACGCCCCAAACGGCTACCATATCCGTCGTGACGAACCTGGTCTTGATGGCGGCGCTTGCCGGATCGTTGGCCCATGCCGCCGTTGAGACGGCGGCCCCGCCCGCGCTCATCCCCAAACCTCAGCGCATCGAAATGGCGCCGGGCCGGTTCGAGTTCGACGAGGACACCCGCATCCTCGCGGAAGGCGAAGCCCGTCCCGTCGCGCACCGGCTCGCGCAAATGCTCGAACCCGCGACCGGGCTCGACGTGCGCGTCGTCCGCGACTTCCCGCGAACCGGACGCGTGGTGCATCTGAGGCTCTTCGGCGACCGCGCCGACCTGGGTCCCGAGGGCTACGAGATGATCGTGTCCTCGCACCGCGTCCAACTGAACGCCGCCACCCCGAATGGGCTCTTCTATGGGGTCCAGACGATCCGCCAACTGCTGCCGCCCGAAATCGAAAAGAAGCGTCCCGTCCGAAACGTCGAGTGGTCGATTCCCGCCTGCACCATCGTGGACCGACCAAAGTTCAAGTGGCGAGGCATGCACTTGGACGAATCGCGTCATTTCTTCGGCATGGACTTCGTGAAGAAGTACATCGATCTGATCGCGCTGCACAAGATGAACGTGTTCCACTGGCATCTGACCGACGATGGCGGGTGGCGGATCGAGATCAAAGGGCACCCGCGCCTCACCGAGGTCGGAGCGTGGCGCGCCAAGATCGACCGCTGGGACCAGAGCGCCTTGCGCTTCCCCGGGCGCGAATCGGGTGAAGACCTCTACGGTGGCTACTACACCCAGGACCAGGTGCGGGAGATCGTCCGCTACGCGGCGGATCGTTTCGTCACCATCGTGCCGGAGATCGAAATGCCGGGGCACTCCATGCCCGCCCTTGCCGCCTATCCGGCCCTCCAGCCCATCGACCCGAAAAGCGCGGAACCGCCCGTTAAGAACGGAAGGCCTCGATTCAATATGGTCAACCCGGGGAGCGAGTACACCTTTACGTTTCTACAGAGCGTCCTGGACGAAGTGCTCGACCTCTTCCCCTCGGAGTACATTCACATCGGAGCGGACGAGGTCTGGAAGGAGCCCTGGTCGAACTGCCCCGACTGCCAGAAGCGCATGCGGTCGGAGGGACTCAAGAGCGTGGACGAACTCCAGAGCTACTTTGTCCGCCGCATCGAGAACTACCTCTGGGAGAAGGGTCGCCGCCTGATCGGTTGGGACGAAATCCTGGAGGGGGGCCTTGCCCCCCGCTCGACCGTCATGTCTTGGCGGGGCACCGCCGGTGGCATCGCCGCCGCCAAACAGGGCCACGACGTCGTCATGTCGCCCGCCCCGACCTGCTACTTCGATTACCCCTACGAACGCACCACCCTTGCCCAGGTGTACTTCTACCGCCCGATCCCCAAGGACCTGACGACGGAGGAGGCCGAGCGCGTCCTCGGCGCCCAGGGCAACGTGTGGACCGAGTGGATGCCGACCCGGGAACGGGTGGAGTGGATGGCGTTCCCCCGCATGCTCGCCCTTGCCGAGGCGGTTTGGACCGACGGCGAGAACCGCGACTTCGACGACTTCACCGCTCGACTCGCCCCCTACTACCGTCGCCTCGACGCGCTCGACACCCGTTACTACGTGCCGCCGCCGAGCGCCGAATACGACGCGGTGATCTTCGCCGACCGAACGGCCGTTCGCCTGCTGAGTTCGGGGGTGCCAGGGATGCGCCTGCACTACACCATGGACGGATCCGAGCCCACCGAACGAAGCCAGCTCTACACCGCCCCCCTCGTCGTCACGCGTCCCGCCAAGATTCGAGCGGCCATGATCAAGCCCGGCGGACCGGCCAGCGAGACCTTCCGCCTCGATTGCGTTCAGTTCTCGCCCGAAGCGGGCAACAGCCTCGTACCCGGAGTCGACGTGCGGTTCGCCAAGGGTGAGTTCGCCACCGTCCCCGACTTCGCGAACTTGAAGGGGGTCACCACCGCCGTTCTTCCCTTCGTCGACTACCGGCCGTACGACAACCAGGATCGGTTCGCCCTCGAATACTCCGGGTACCTCAAGGTCGAGTCCGACGGCCCCCATACCTTCACCCTCGGAAGCGACGACGGCAGTGTGCTCGAGATCGCGGGCGCGACCGTCGTGAACAACGACGGATTGCACGGCTACCGCGAAGTCTCGTCTCGCGTCATGCTCAAGAAAGGCTACTATCCGTTCCGGTTGCGCTACTTCGAAGCGGACGGGGCCGAGTCGCTGCAGATCTTCGTGCAGGCTCCGGGCGACGGCGCACGTAAGCGGATCGGTCCCGGGATGGTCTTCCGACGGGCAAACCCGCCCGCGACGGCCGCCCGAAGCCGCCCCGGAGGAGCGGGAAAGGCGGGTTCGTCCCGTACCATCGTCATCGGCGGCGGCTAGAAGCTCTTGTACGTCCGCACGAACATCGTTCCGGCCTCGTTGCGGAACAACACGTGAAGGCTCCCATCCGGGCTGAAGGCAAGGTCCAGCGGCTCCTTCGCCCCCCCGTCCCGGAACCTCCCCATGTGTCCGGTGCTCCGAACGACGCCGCCCATCGGGTCGAACACCCGGATTTCGAGCGAGTCGCGCCGCCGTTCCAGCGCGTGGAGGTAGCCGATCGGGTCGGTCCGGATGGCGACCGGTGCCTGGATGCGGACGACGCCCTTGGACCGTGACGTGGTCACGACGCGCACCGTCGCGCCGTTGTCCTCGATCGCCACCATTTCGACCGCGCCGTCGCGTGGACGCACCGCGTAGGTGCGACCCTTGGGTCCGGTCGTGATCGGGATCGCACCGGTCGCCCCAAGGTCCGTTTGCCATTCGACGGTGCCGTCGCGTCGAACCTTGCGGACGATGCCGTTGTCCGAGCCCACGACGAGAAACCCGTTGTCGTCCGCGCGAACCTGGCGCTGCTCGCGGATCGGCCCCACCGAAACATCGACCTCGGTGCCGGCGCTGCCGACAAGTCGCGCCCTACCGTCGGGCGTGACCTGCCACACGCTTCCGTTCACGCTGTTGACGGCCATCGCGGCGGGGCCGGCTGGGGTGGCGACGCCCGTCGCGAGGTCCAGGTCCGCGCTGCCGAGCCAGAACCGACCCTCCTTGCCGTCGTTGAGGCATGTGGCGGTGTCGCGGGCCTTGACCTCGATATCCGGCTCGACAAGCCACCCGGAAAGCACGCCCCTCACCGTGATCGTCCTCGTGTCGGCCGCGAAGGGGGTGTTCCGGATCGCGTAAGCGGGAATCTCGACCTTGACCTGAGTCTCGGGGGCGTCCCCGAGGAACAGCGGCTCGGCCGCTGCCGACGGGTAGGCGCGTTCGCCGCCCGCCCGTGACTCGCTCACGCCGACGATGTCCATTCGTAGCCCGCAAAGCGAATGCCCCGCGCTTTCGAATCGGAACCGACCCAAGAGATCGTTCCCGTGGCGGCGAAGACCCGAGAAGTCGAGGGTGATCGGTCCGTGGAGGCCCGGCGCCGTCAGCGTTGCGCTTGGGCGAATCCAACCGTCGCGGCCCATCTCGACCGTGAAGGGAATGCCCCGCGTCCAGAAAGCGTTCTGGGCGCTCCCCGACGCGACGAGGGCGACCGCAAGAAGGGAAACGACGGCGCGAACTCGCATGGTCCCATTATAGGGCGTTCAACGGGTCGCCGGCGATCCCCGAACCGGGCCGTCCGCCGCCCGCCGGCGCAAGCCGCGAAGCGCCGAAAACGCCCGCTGGAGCGCAACGATCACCACCAAGGCGTCGTCGATCCAGCCGATGAAGGGCGCCAGATCGGGCACCAAGTCGAGCGGCGACACCAGGTAGATCGCCCCCGCCAAGAGCCACAGTCCGGCCCGCAACCGAAGGCCACGCAACGTCCGTTTAGGCGACACAAGAAGTTCGACGCCGACCGCTCCGGCCCAAGACTTAGTCCGGGACCTTCGGCACGAACCCGATCCTGGTATCGTCATGGCCGATGCTTCGCCGTCGCGCCATCGGATTCGCCCTCGCTCTCTCCGCGTTCGCCGGTGCTTCGGATACGACGTTCGAACCCCTGCTGCCTCGGAACGCGACCCGCGCCGTCCTCGCCCAGACCGTCTGGGACGCTCCCAAGTCGAGGATCGCGTTCGGTCCGTACGTGTCCGCCGCGAACCTCGGCGGTCGTCGGCTCGAGGCCCGCGGATTCGAGCTGTCCGCCGAGTCCACGATGTGGCGCGCCTGGTTTCGCCGAGAGAAGCTCTACGCCCGCGGCCTCGTGAATTCCGACGGCACTGCCAACCGTTTCGACGCCAACAACTCCTCCTTCGGGGCCGAAGCGGCGATCAACGGCAACCGAACCGCCGGCCTCGTCGTGCGGTATGAGGGACATCGCCCCGGAAACGGCGTGTCCGACAACGAACGGGGCACCGTCGTTCGCTTCGCCGCCCCGACCGTCGACGCACTCTTCGTCTCCCGTGGCTTTGGCGAGGGATGGCGAGCCGAGGTCGGTTACGGACGCGTGAAAACGGGCGCCGCGACCGTCAACGCCGTCAGCGCGTCGGCCAGCAAGACCAAGAGTTTTGGCGATAAGGTGGAGGCGGTCGGCACGGGCTTTCTTGGCTACGACGCGTCACCCGGCGACAAGGGCGTGCGCGGATTCCTGGCGGCGACCCTGCGCTACCGTCCGAACTCCTGGCTGTCCGTCGAAGGCGACGCCGCCCTTTACCCCAAGGGAATACCGCTCGTCGGCTCTTCGATGACCGGGTTGACGGCCTTCCTTCCTTACCAGCCCGGACGGTCCGTCGAACGGTTGCGCGACACCGCTTTCGGCACGTTCACGCTTCGCGTCATGGCGAACCACCGCTTCTAGGTCACGGGCGGGCATAGATCGTGTTCGACACTCCCGCGCTGGGTCGCGGGTGCCGCGACGCCACCCGGAATCCCGCTTCCTCGAGGAGGCGCCCCGCTTCGGTAGACGCTTCGTCGTTGGCGTCCATTTCGATCAACACCGTCCGCAACGCCGGGTCGCGAAGGGTCTGCGCCGCTCCCCGCAACACCGACGCCTCCGACCGGTCGGTATCGATTTTCATCAGGCAAGGAGCGGGCAGCGAAAAAGCCCGGCACAGGTCGTCCAAACGGTAGCAGACCGTCATGACCCGAAACGCGCTCGGCTTGGCCGCGTCGTCCTTGGGTTCAAAGGACACACCCTGGCCGGTGCCGCCCGCGTAGTACTCCATCGGCCTGAGTTCGGTGCCGTCCGAAAGCGCCACCTGGAAGGGCACCACCGTCGCACAATCGTTGAGCGAGAGGTTGTCCACCAGTCCGCTGAAGGTGAACGCCCCCGGCTCGAACGAGAAGACCTTCCCCGATCCGCTCAGGATCGCGTTCGCGACCAGCGAGTAGGCGCCCGTGTTCGCCCCCACGTCGTAGAACACATCGCCGGGTCGCAGGTTCGCGCGCAACCAGTCCACGGTCTCCGGCTCCTTCGCGCACTCCTTCGTTCGCGCCAACTGCTTGGGCGTCGCCACCCGGACGTAGAGGGGCGAATCGGGGAAGTCGAGCGCGGCGACCTTCGCCAACCCGACGCCGAAGCGCAACCGGCGACGGGGAGAGAGGACGCCGAGGCAAGCTCGGCACACCGCGAACACCACCGATTCCCAGGCGTCGTCCAGGCGGCGCACCGCCCAACGATGCGACACTAGCGGCTCACCGTGCGCGCCCCGTCCACCGCCGCGCAAACGTGAAACGCGCCCTCGCGCCCCGCCCGAAGACGGAATTCGGCGTCCACCGACGAAAGGAATGGTTCGATCGCATCCTGTTCGACCAAAGCCACCGCCGCTCCTCCAAAGCCCGCCCCCGTCATGCGCGCCCCGACGCATCCGGGCGCGGACCATGCCGCCTCGACCATCGCGTCCAGTTCGGGAATCGTGACCTCGTAGTCCACCCGGAGGCTGTCGTGGCTGGCGCGCATCAGGTCGCCGATCCGGGGCGTCAGGCCCCGTTCCAGCGCGTCGCTGAAGGAGAGGGTGCGATCGTTTTCCGTGATCACGTGCATCGCCCGTTGAAACGTCGTCGGTTCCATCTCGCCCGCTCGCGCGAACAACTCCTCGAGCGTGGCGTCGCGAAGCGCCCGCTTTCCGAGCGTGGCCGCCGCCGACTCGCATCGGGCGCGGCGCTCGTTGTAGGCCGAACCCGCCAAGGTGCGCGGCATGCGCGTGTCGCACAGAACGATGGCCGTCCCCTCGGGCAGAGGCGCGTAGCGCACGTCGAGCGTGCGCGTGTCGAGGAACATGGCGTGCCCCGCCCGGCCCAGGGCGCTCGCCATCATGTCCATCACGCCGCAGTTCACCCCGACGAACTCGCGTTCGCAACGATGGGCCACCATCGCCAGCGCCTTGTTGTCCAACCCGAGGTCCGCGACCCGGTTCCACAGGACGCCGAACGCCATCTCGATCGCCGCGCTGCTACTCACCCCGCTCCCGAGCGGAATCGAACTGGATACCGCCACTCGCAGATTCGGGACCGGCTTTCCCGTCGCCTCGCGCAACGCCCAGGCCATCCCCGCCGGGTACGCCGCCCATCCCGAAGCCTGTCCCGGAACCACCGTTGGCGCGTCGAAGTTCGCGCCCTCGCCCGCCTGTTCCGAAAGGAGTGTCGTCGGCCCCGGGGCAAGGTCCGCCGCGACCCACAACTCCCGATCGATCGCCGCCGGGAACACGAAGCCGTCGTTGTAGTCCGTGTGTTCGCCGATCAGGTTGACCCGCCCCGGCGCGACCGCAACGTGGCGCGGGTCGCCCCCAAAGTGGGCGCGGAAGCAACGGCGGACGTGATCCTGGTTCACGGGAAAGGTTTACCTGGGCGGGGGACTCGCCACCAAGGAGAACGGCCCGGATCGCGAAAGACCCGAGCCGTTCCGGCGAACACGGATGTCGCCTTACTTGGACTTCTTCGCGGAGGTGATGAGCACGTGGCCCGTCTCCGGGTCGTACTCGACCTCGACGTCGAGGGTGTCCTTGATGAAGGATAGCGGAACGATCGACCGGCCCCGCTCGATGTACGGACGAATCTCCATGTCCACCGGGAGGCTGTTGATCTTGGCCATCTTGTCTCCGATCTTGAACCAGATCGTCCGACCGTCCGTTTCGGCGGTGACTTCCTTCTTGAGGTTGTCCCAGTCCACCGAGCCGCCCGCGTGCTCGATCAGATGTCGGAAGGGCGTGAGCGGCACGCCGTCCTCGACCCTCGGTTGAACGTCGAACTCGACGAACCGCGAATCGAGCATAATCGCGAACTTGCCCGTAATGGGCAACCGCGTACCCTTCTCGATCGTGCGTCGGGCCATTCCCGCCAGGGGAGAGGCCGAGACATTGATCGCGGTGGGAATCGGCGTCGTGTCCACCGCCGTCGGCTTGACCGAGGGAACGGTCACCGTCGGGGCCGTGACCGGCGGGTTCGTCGGCTTGATCGCAACCGGAATGGCGACGCGGGTGCCCGTCGGGGTCATCAGTTGCCCGTCCGCCGGCGTGGAGTTCCCGATGCTGCCCGGCTTCACTCCGCTCGCGGCGCCCACCGTCTTCGCGGTCACTTGATTCGCCGAGGTGACGGGCGCGGTGTTCGGAGCCTTAGGATCGGTCGTGCGCACCACCGCTTCGGAGCCGCCCGTCGTACCGGGCTTCACGCCCGTTTCCGAGCCGCCCGTCTTCGGGTCCACCTTCGGGTTGCCCGTCTGGAGGTCCACCGGCTTCACGCGATCCGTCCGTCCACCGGGGTTGTCCACGAACACCCGGGTTCGGCGGGTCTTGAAGGTGTTGTTCGCCTCGTCCACCACCCAAGCCTCGAGGTCGTGCCAGCCGTTCTTCTCCTTGATCGTGTCCCACATGAAGGAGTACGGCGGAAAGTTCGTCATCGAGGTGAACCGGTCGTTCACGAAGAAGCTGACGTAGACGTTCTTCATCTCCCGGCCAAAGCCGAGGTCGATCTTCACGAGCCCGCGCACCGTCTGCCCAAGGGATGGAGTCTTGAGGAAGACCGCGCTCTTCGTGTGGTCCTCGATCGTGATGATCGAGGATTGCGACCCGATGAGTTTGCCCGCTTCGTCGAACAAGCGGACCTCGACCTTGTTGTCGCCCGGATCGAGCTTGCTGAGGTCAAGGGAGAAATTCGTCTCGCCGGACTTCGCCTCCGGGTCCACGTCTCGCGTGGCCAAGCTCCTGCCGTTTACCCGGATCTCCACCACCGCCGCCGCCGCGCCGTCGTACTTGACGGTGATCGTCGGGCTGTTCAGCGCACGCGAAATCCGGATCGTGGCATCGTCCATCGCCGCGTGGGCGCCCACCGTCGCCAGGGCCAGACTTGCCGCGAGGAGTGCTCTGCTAAGCGTCTTGTTCGTCATACCGCTCCATCCATTCGTCGTCGAACGTCCGGGGACACGCCCGGACGCTCCCTATCTTACACGAAATTGTCGGAAAGTCAAGAACCGATTCGGCTCCTTGGAACCCAAAGCGAGCCCACGTCCCCGGTAATCTACCCACCATGGCCGACCCGGAGACCAAAGACAAGCCCGCGCCAAAGCCGCCCGAACCCGATCCCATCGTCACCGAACACACCGTCGAACTGGCGGGCAAGGTCTTCGCCTACACCGCCACCACCGGCCGGCTGGAACTCAAGAACGCCAAGGAAGAGACCGAGGCCCGCGTGTTCTTCGTCGCCTACCAGAAGAAGGAACGTCGGCCCGGCGAGCGCCGACCCCTCATGTTCTCCTTCAACGGTGGCCCTGGCTCCGCCTCGGTCTGGCTCCATTTCGGCGCCCTCGGGCCCTACCGCGTCAAGATGCTCGACGACGGCGCGATGCCCGCCCCGCCCTACGAGCTTGAGTTCAACCCCGAATCCTGGCTGGCCGATACCGACCTCGTCTTCATCGACCCTGTCGGCACCGGCTACAGCCGCGCCGAAACCGAGGAACTCGGCCCCAAGTTCTGGGGCGTCAAGGGCGACATCGAGTCCATCGCCGAGTTCGTCCGCCTCTTCCTCACGAAGTTCGAACGTTGGGAAAGCCCCCTCTTTCTCGTCGGCGAGAGCTACGGCACCACCCGCGCCGCCGGCCTCTCCGGTTACCTCGTCGAAAAGGGGATCGCCTTCAACGGCATCCTCCTCGTCTCCTCCATCCTGAACTTCCTCACCGCCCGGTTCGTCAAGGGCAACGACCTGCCGTACGTCCTGTTCCTACCGACCTACGCCGCCACCGCCTGGTACCACGGCAAACTCGCCCCCAAATACCAGGCCGACCTGGAGGCCACCCTTCGCGAAGTTGAGGCCTGGGCCACGGGCGACTACCTCCTCGCGCTTCAGAAGGGCGACCGCCTCGAGCCCGCCGCCCGCAAGCGCGTTATCGACCGCCTCGCCGCCTACACCGGGCTCTCGCGGGAGTACCTCGACAACTGCGACCTGCGCGTCGAGATCATGGCCTTCTGCAAGGAACTGCTCCGCTCCGAAAAGCGCACGGTGGGCCGCCTCGACACTCGCTTCAAAGGCATCGACGGCAAGCACACCGGCGAGCGCTTCGACCACGACCCGAGCATGACCGCCATCCGGCCCCCCTACACCGCCATGGCGAACCACTACTACCGCACCGTCTTGGGCTACAAGACCGACGTCCCCTACTACATCCTGGGTGAAGGAATCGAGAAACCGTGGGACTGGGGATCCGCCGGGGAAGGGCATCCCGACACGAGCGAGGCCCTCCGTACCGCCTTCGCGAAGAACCCCTACATGAAGGTGTTCGTCGCGTCCGGCTTCTACGACCTCGCGACCCCCTACTTCGCCACCCGCCACACCTTGGCCCACCTCGGCCTCGACCCGACCCAGCGCGACCGCGTCACGACCGCCGACTACCGCGCTGGCCACATGATGTACATCGACGTCGGCGAACTGAAGCGCCTGCGCGACGATGTCGCCGCCTTCGTCAAGTCCGCGCTGGGAAGCGGCTGACAAGCCCTTCCGAGCGTTGTGCGAACCGCCGGTTGCAGTAACCCGGGTCGCGCCGGTTGGGGAGGGACCCTCGGCGGAAGCCTGACGTTGCCCATGGGGTCGTTCCCCCCGTTCGATGGGCCGCCGCGTCGCGATCGCGGCCGATCCCTGCCCGGTTCATCCGGTATCGCGCTTGCCTGTACTTGAAGCTCGCTCCCACACCATTCAGCCCACGTGCGCAAGGAAGCTGCGCGGGCGACCCCTCGGCCCTCAGGCTCACGAGGATTCCGCCCACGCGCGCGACAAAGCTGCGGAAGCCGGGCTTGGGAATTCCCCAACTGGACTTTGCGGCCACGCACGCTAGGGGCTGCGATCCGGACTTTCCCAGGTAGCCACTCGGACCGTTCCAGCCATGTGCGAGGAGGTGGCAGGCGCCGCTGGTCTCTCGCACAGGCGCTTCCTACCAATCGGGGAACCCTCCCGTAAGCTCTAGAGCGTCCACTTGTGCGCCGGCGGCGGGGAGGCGAAGGGGACGGGGCGCGTGAGCGGCCCGACCCCGAGCCCACCGGTCGCCGGCACAAACCGTCCCTCGTGGCCTCCCTGCTTCACCGGGCGCCCGTTACGAAGCCCGGAACGCCAGCACGAGGTCGCCGACGTTCGTGCCCGTGGGCCCCGTGAACAGCAGGTCGCCCGACGCCCGAAGCGCCGGGTACGCGTCGTGCCGCCGGAGGCACGCCAACGGGTCGAGCCCTGCCGCCCGGATGCGGCCCACCGTCCCGCCGTCCACCAGCGCCCCGGCCGCGTCCGTCGGCCCGTCGGTACCGTCGCTTCCCGCCGCGAGAACCAGGCTCTCCGTCCCCTCGAGCAATGGGGCCGCCGCCAAGGCGAACTCCTGCATCCGCCCGCCCCAGCCGAAGTCTTCGCCGAGGGTGACCGTCGGCTCGCCCCCTGCAATCAAGAGTCCCCGACCTCCCGACAGCAACCGAGGCGGGAGCGAAGACGCTTCGCCGACCAAGGGGAACGACGCCCGGCTTGGGGCAAGTCCGAGTTCCCGTGCCCGCCCTTCCGCCGCCGCCAACAGGGTCTCCAAGTTGCCGATGACGACGTGCGGCGGCGTCTCTCGCGGGGCGCGCGCCCTTGCCGGGGGCAGCGCGAATCCCAAGTCCACCCGGTACTGCCGCAACGCCTCTTCCGCGCTCCCGTCTCCCCGAACCGGAACGAACGGACCAGACCCGATCGCCGCCAGATCGTCCCCCAGGACGTCGGACAGCACCGCCACCACGACCTCCGCCTCGCCCGTCGCTTCCAGCAGACCTCCTGCCTTGATCGTCGAAAGCCGTGCCCGCACCCGGTTGATCGCCTGGATCGGTGCCCCCGACCCCAGCAGCGCGCGATTGGCAAGGCGAAGCGACTCCAACGAGACCCCCGGCCGCAGGTCCTCGAGCAACGCCGACGCGCCGCCGCTGATCAGCCCGATCACGAAAGTGCGCGCCGTCGCTCCCGCCAGCAATTTCCGGACCGCCCGTCCCGCCGCCACCGAGCCCTCGTCCGGCACCGGGTGCCCGCCGATCAAGAACCGCGACCTCGTGGGCGCGACCGGCGCGTGACCCGCCTTGGTGACCGCCACCCCCCCGAACGCCATCCCCTCGAGCAAAGGCTCCAACGCCACCACCATCGCCCCCGCCGCCTTGCCCGCCGCGACGACCAGGACCCGGTCGAAACCCCAAAGGTCGTAGGAACGCCCGCCGAAGCGCAACCGATCGCCGTCCCGACTCACCGCCCGGCGAAGCAACGCTCCGGCCTCCGTCGCCGCGAGCGCCGAACGGGCGATGTCCAGCAGGTCGTCGCGCGTCATCGCTCCCATTCTGGTCGGTCGTGCTGCGGCGCGTCCGAAGGACGTGGGAGGACACGGCGAAGGGGGGTCGAAACAGGCGCCATGGGAACCGAAGGGACCGTACCGAACCTAACCGAACCGCCTCCGGATCGGATTCGCGCCTTGGTGGCTTCCGTGGGTGGCTCGCCCGAGCCCGTCGTCGCTTCCTTGCTCGACCTCAGGCCGGACAAGGTGTGCTTCGTGGTCTCCGAAGCGACCAGGAACTCCGTGCCGGACGCGATCCTCCCGAGGCTCGACCACGCTCCGCAGTATGAGTTCCTCGAGGTGACCGATCCCCAGGACCTGTTGATCTGCTACGCCCAGATTCGAGCGGGCTTGCCGGACTGGCTTCGTCGCAATCGCCTCGAACCGAGCGCCGCGATCGTGGACTACACGGGCGGGACCAAAACGATGACCGCCGCCCTCGTCCTCGCCGGCGTCGAACTCTTCCGCTACTTCCGCTACGTGGGCGGCAGCGCCCGCGACAAGGCCGGCGTCGGAGTCGTCCTTACGGGTAGCGAAACGCCGATCGAGGCCGCCAACCCTTGGGACTACTTCGCCGATCTCAGTCGACAGGAAGCCGCGCGCCTCTTGGCCCGATCGCTTGCGGCGGCCGCGACCCAGGTCCTTCGTGCCGCCGCGAGCCGATGCGGCCCCACGGTCGGCGAGCGACTGCGGCTCTTCGCGGACCTCTGCGAGGCCCTGGACCTCGCCGACGGCTTCGACTTTGCCGGGGCGGCGCGGAAACTCGCAAAGTGCACCCCCGCGTTCCCGTTCGTGGCCCCAAACCCACAGGTTTGGAGCGGTCTGAGAGACGGCTGGCAGCGCGCGGCCAACGAGATAACCTCCAACCGAGCCGCCCAGACGGCCAAGAACCCGCAACTTGCCGTCGAGTGGCTGGCCAACGCCGACCGTCGGCGCGCCCAAGGAAGGTACGACGCGGCCGTGGCCCTGCTCTACCGCGTCTGCGAGTTGCACGCTCAGGATCTCCTCCACGAGCGTTTTGGCGCGGATTTCGGCAAGCTGAAGGAAGACGGCCTCGACCCCGAGACCCGCGCGATCGCCGTCGCCACCGTCGGGCCGCCTCGAGACGGCGTCTTCCGTCTGGGCGTCGAAGGCGCCTTTCGAGTGTTGGGACGCGACGAAGAGTACGCGCGCCTGCGCGGGCACCTGCAGAAGCGAAACGATTCGGCCCTCGCCCACGGCGTGCGACCTTGCACCGCCGAGGACTACGACGAGTTCCGCGCCGACGTGATCCGGGTACTCGGCGTCGCCGAGGCGGACATCCCTCGCTGGCCGACGTCCGCCTTCGTGGTCGACGCCGGGTGACAAGCCCGCGACCCCCGGGGTCAGAAGGGCGGCCGGCGAAGCGATCCGGTCACGGCCGCCATTCCATCTCGTACTGGAACAGCGCTTCCCGTATAAGCGCGCTCTGCTCGAAGTCGTGCCGGATCACCGAGGACGGGTAGATCGGCGGGAACACCCAGGTGCGCTTTGGCTCCGCGCACAGCAGGCCACTGAGAAGGCGATGCCCACACTCGACCCCGTCCGCGCTGCGTCCGGTCGTCCAGGCCCGGATCACCCCGCGCGTCTCCGTCTCCGCGACCATCGCCAGCGCGCTGTCGAATCGCACCGCCCGGTAGGTCTCCGGCAAAGCCAACACCGATTCGCCCTCCAGTTGCCAGGGCGCGTCCGGGTGTCGTCGGTCCATCATCAGCGCAACCTCCTCGGCTTCCCACGGTTCGACCTCCCACGGTTCGATCTCCAGCCGCGCTGGGTCCACCCGGAAGCCGTTCAGCCGTCGCAGACTCCGAAACCCCTGGCCCTCGTACAACTGGATCGCGCCCGTGTTGCCGCCCAGCACCTCGAGACGGACCCGCTCCGCCCCCTCGTCTCGCGCGCGCCGCAAGAACTCCTCTACGAGGAAACGCCCGACTCCTTGCCGCCTCGCCTCCTTCACCACCCCCGTCGGCCCGAGTCGTACGCGCCGGCCCCGCTGGCACCACAGGACGACCCCGACCGGTGCCTCCCCGCGCCATGCGACGAGCGACCTGTCCGGATCGATCGAGTCGGTCCTCGCCAGAACCGAGACCATCTCCGGGGTGAACCGGGTGGGCACGGCGTAGCCCTCGAAGCAACGATCCAGGAGCGCCCCGATCTCGGCCCCGGAAAATGACTGGGTATCGGTGACGCGCAGGTCGCTCATCGGCTTTTTCCGGGCTGGGTAAGGGCGGGGTCCTTCGTGTAGTCCTTCCGGTACCTCAGGGCCGCCACCACCTCCGCCTCGTATTCCGCGAGGTCGCCGAACGCCTTCAACTTCTTGTCCTCGACCACTTTTGCCAGCACGGCGGGGAGGGGGTCCACCTTACCCGTGTTCACCTTGCGGTCCATCAGCGTCGCCATCCCCGCCTCCGAGCGCACGATGTCCCGGATCTTGCCCGTCCAGATCTCGGTGCCCGTGTAGACCGCCACTTGGTCGTCGGCGGGGTAGTACTGCGCCTTTGCCACCCGCAACTGAGCCAGACGGAAGGGACGGCTGATGCGGCCGTTGCGCTGAAACACCGCGATGAGCCGCTTGTCGCGAATGATCAGCCGGTTGGCCTCCGGGCCGATCGCCTCGACTCCGGTCGCAGGGTCCACCGCGACGAGTTTGCCGTCCACCGTGACGTCGAGCCCGAAGCGCCGCCAGTCGGTGAAGAACGAATCGGGGTGGACGATCTTCTGGTTCCTGAGCACCGAGGCGAGCGACCCGCCCCCCTCGCTCAAGCTCGCGAACTGCAACAGACCGACCGAAACGAAACCGGTGTCGTACGTGTTCACGGAGTCGAACCCGCCCTCAAGCAACGACACCGCCTTGAAGATCCGAAACTCGGACTCGGTCAACCCCGCCTCCGCGCAAAGCGCTTTGAGATCGGGCTCGGGCAGGTTGCGTACCGACTCGCCGCCCGACATGACCCCCGTGTCGAACCGATAGTAGGCGTACCGGGGGCGCATCGACACGTTGTCGGCGTAGGCGATCTCGAGTCCGTCGTCGAACGTCACCGTGTGCCACACGGGTGCCTCGACCGAGGCAAAGGCCGGCGGGTTGCCGACCAGCGTGACGAGGTCGGCGGGAACAGGACCGGGGTGCGCGGGCCGCGGCCCCGACGCCAGTTTGGAGGGCTTGCCGAGGGCGGCGTTCGCCCGGTCGGCCCCTTCGGCCGCGACGAACCGGTCGTACGCGACTTTCGCCTCGATCCACCCCTCCCAAACCGTCTCGCGCGGGTTCTGGGCGCCCGGCGTCTCGGTCGGCGGACCCTTCGAAAGGCCGCGCGCGCGGTTGTAGTCCCAAAGCCACTTCGAGCCGTCCACCGTCAGCCGTACGCCGAACGGCCCGGCCTTGACCGAGTCCGGTGGTGCGCCCGCCCGGTAGCGTCCCGGTTCGTTCCAGTAGGCGACGACGCCCGTCCGTTCGTCGTCGGTGAACATCTGGCCTCGGGCGACCGCCGTCAGCCCCAGCCCAACCAGTGCGATCCATCGCGTCATTGGCTTCCTCTTCCTCGTTCCTTCTCGGATTGTACGTCCGAACCTCGCAGGAAGCGCGACCCCCGCGGCGAATTCGCCCAAGTCCTTGCCCAGCTTTCTCGAAATCGCCGACTTCTACGACGACCTGATGAAGGACGTGCCGTACCGAATGTGGACCGGCTACTACCTCCTTCTCCTCGCCCAACAGAACGTCAAGCCGCAGCGCGTCCTCGACGTCTGTTGCGGCACCGGCACCATGTGCGAGATGCTCACCCGCGAAGGGAAGGAACTGACCGGCTTCGATCTGTCCGAGACCATGATCCGCGTCGCCCGCCAGAAGGCGCACAAGAAGCGGCTCAAGATTCGCTACGAGGTCGCCGACGTAACCTCCCTGGACCTCGGTGACACCTTCGAAGGCGCCTACTCGTTCTTCGACAGCCTGAACTACATCACCGACGCCGAAAGCCTCTCCCAAGCGATCGTCCGCGTCTCCCAGCACCTCGACCTCGGCGGCTCGTTCGTGTTCGACCTGAACACCGCCTACGCCTTCGAGGCCAAGATGTTCGACCAGCACAACAAGAACCCGCGCGCCAAGGTGCGGTACGACTGGAAGGGAGATTGGGACCCCCACGCGCGCATCATCCGCGTCCACATGAAGTTCTGGGTGGGCGACCAGGAATACGAAGAGACCCACGTCCAGCGGGCCCACTCCGACGAGGAGGTTCGCGCGATGCTCGACGAAGCCGGCTTCGACGAAGTCCGCTGTTTCGAAAGCTACGGCCTCGACCAACCCCGCAAACGCAGCGACCGGGTCCACTACAGCGCGATCAAACGCCGCGATCCGTGAACGACGATCGCCAAGCGTCGCATGGGCCGACGAGTTCCTCTTTCCGACCTCCGAGGTTCCGACGCCAAGTAAGCTGAGGGCGCCATGCCGAGCCCGCCCATCGTCTACGCCGTTCTCGTCGCCGCCGGGCGCGGCGAGCGGTTCGGCGGCGACAAATTGTGGCTGGACCTGGATGGTGCGCCCCTCTGGCGGCACGCCTACCGGGCCTTTCGCGACAACGCGCGGATCGCCGGGGTTGGCATCGTCGTCGCCCCCGAACGGGTGGGGCGCTTCCGAAGCGAGGCGCCCGACGCCGACTTCGTCGTTCCGGGCGGCGAAACCCGACAGGAAAGCGCTCGACGCGGCGTGACGGCTTGCCCCGACGAGGCCGAGATCGTCCTGATTCACGACGCGGCCCGCCCTTTCGTGACGCCCGCCCTCATCGAACGGGTCATCGCCGGCGTGGTCGAGCGCGGCGCCGCCGCCCCGGGACTGCCGATCACCGACACCGTCAAACGCTTGGGCGAGGAAGGGATCGAAACCCTTGACCGAACGCGCCTCCGCACCGTCCAGACCCCGCAGGGCGCTCTCCGAGGCCTGCTCGTCCGGGCCTTCGGCGCCGCCGATCGCTCGTTCACCGACGAACTCTCGATGCTCGAGGCCTTTGGCGCCAACCCCGTCCTGGTCGAAGGCGACCCCGACAACCTCAAGATCACCCACCCCGGCGACGCCGACCTCGCCCGCGCGCTGCTCTCCCCCCGAACGAACCGACCCATGGAAACCCGCACCGGACTCGGCTACGACGTTCACGCCTTTTCGGCCGATCCGGACCGGCCCCTCTGGCTCGGCGGCGTCCTCTTCGAAGGGCACGCCGGCCTGGAGGGCCATTCCGACGCCGACGTGCTGCTCCACGCCATCGCCGACGCGATCCTCGGCGCGGCGGGCAAGGACGACATCGGCGTCCACTTCCCGAATTCCGATCCCAAATGGGCCGGATGCGCCTCCAAAACCTTCCTGGAAGTGTCAAAGGACTTGGTAGAGGAGGAAGGTTGGCGTATGGTGAACATAGACGCAACGGTGATCGCGGAAACGCCCAGACTCGGAAGCAAGCGAGACGACATGCGCCTCACCATCGCCCAGACCCTGGGCCTCCCCTCCGACCGCGTCAACGTCAAAGCAACGACCAACGAACGCTTGGGAACCATTGGGAGGGGCGAAGGCATCGCGGCCTTCGCCGTCGCCACCCTCGTTCGGGGTCCTTCGTAGGAAACACCATGGAAGTACTCGTACGCAACGCCGAAGGCAACGTGACTCAACGAGATCGCGAGTACGCCGCCAAAAAGCTGGGCCGCCTCGACCGCTACTTCAACCAGGCCCAGAAGGTCGAGATGGTGCACCGCGCCGAAAAGCACGGCCACCGGGTCGAGATCACCGTCTTCGCCGACGGTCTCACCATCCGGGGCGAGGAGAACGACCTCAGCATCCGCGCCGCCATCGACCGCGTGAGCGACAAACTCGAATCGCGTCTGCGCCGCCTCAAGGGGCGCATCATCCAGAGCCACCGGAAACGCGGAACGCCACCCCCCGACGCGCTCCTCCAGATCGAGGAGCACGAACCCGACGAATACGAGGTCCTCGGCATCGTCGAGCACAAGCGGTTCGACCTTCGCCCGATGACCCTCGAGGAGGCCTCCCTCCAAATGGAGATGCTCGGGCATCCCTTCTTCGTCTTCCTGAACGCGGAATCCAAGCACACCGAAGTGCTGTACAAGCGCCGCGACGGCAAATACGGACTCATTCAGCCCGCCTAAACCGTGCGCGGGACCGATGCCTCGGGGCCGCCCGGCGGCCCCGGGCCGGTTCGCTTCGGGAGGTACCCTTCCCGGAGCCGACCATGACCGCCCGCGAACTGCGCCGCAAGTACCTCGAGTTCTTCGAATCGAAGGGGCACACCGTGTACCCCTCCGGTTCTCTCGTGCCCTACGACGTCACCGGCAAACTCGACGAGTCGCTCCTCTTCAACGGCGCCGGCATGGTCCAGTTCAAGCCGTTCTTCCGCGGTGTCGCCACCCCGCCCAACCCCCGCCTCGCCACCGCCCAGAAGTGCGTGCGTACCGGCGACATCGAGGAGGTGGGCAACCTCTCCCACCTCACCTTCTTCGAGATGCTCGGCAACTTCTCGTTCGGCGACTACTTCAAGCGCGAGGCCATCGCCTACTCCTGGGAGTTCCTGACCGACCCCCGCTGGCTCGGGCTCGACCCGAAGCGGTTGGCCTTTACCGTGTTCGAGGAGGACGACGAGGCGTACGGCTACTGGGCCACGCACCTCGAAGCGGTCGGGATCGACCCCGCGACCCGCGTCTTCCGCCTGGGCGAGGAGAAGAACTACTGGCCCGCGAGCGCCTTCACGAACGGCCCCCCCGGCCCCTGCGGACCGAACAGCGAGATGTTCTTCTGGACCCTCGCCTCCGGCGATCCGCCCACCGGTCCCTACACCGTCGCCGACTACAAACGGGATGACGCCGCCGGGCGCTGGCTCGAGATCTGGAACGACGTGTTCATCCAGTACGAGTGGCAAGGTCGCCTCAAGGACCCGTCCCGCCCCGCCTCCGGCTACGTCAAGGAGGGCATGCCCAATCTCCCGTTCCAGAGCGTGGACACCGGGATGGGCCTTGAACGCACCGCCGCCGTCCTCAACGGCTTTTCGAGCGTGTACGACACCGACCTGTTCGTGCCCATCGTCGCCCGCATCGTCGGCCTGATGAACGAAGCGGGCGCCGCCCATGCCTACGGCGGCGACGACGCCAAGGACCGGGCGATCCGCATCGTCGCCGACCACATCCGCACCGCCTCCTTCTGCATCGCGGACGGCGTGTTGCCCTCGAACACCGGGCGCGGGTACGTCCTGCGGCGCGTTATACGCCGCGCCGTCCTGAAGGGCCAGCGGGTGCTCGGTTTCGAGACCCCCTTCTTCCACCTCGCCTTCGACGGAGTGCTGGAGGCCATGGCCGACCACTACGCCGAACTCCGCGAGCGGGCGGCGATGATCCGCGAAACCCTCCTGAACGAGGAGACCCAGTTCCGCCGTACGCTTCACGCGGGCAGCCAGGTCCTGCAAGAGGAACTCGAGGCGATGCGGGCGTCCGGACTGCGCCGTTGCTCGGGCGAGAAGGCGTTCCGGCTCTACGACACCTTCGGCTTTCCCCTGGAGGTCACCCGAGAACTGGCCCAAGAAGCGGGCTTCGAACTCGACGAAGACGGCTTCGAAGCCGCCCTCCGCGAAGCGCAAGAACGCTCGCGCGCCGGCAGCGACATGGACACCGTCTACGGTGTCCAGGCCGACGTCGCCGAAACCATCGCCCTCCCCGACGCCGGTCCGACCGAGTTCACCGGCTACCTCGCCCTCCGCCACGAAGCCAGAATCACCCGCTTTCGACCCGTCTTGGCAGAAGGTCGGACGACCGACCGGGCGTGGGTCACCTTGGATCGGTCCCCCTTCTACGCCGCTTCCGGCGGCCAAGAGAGTGACCGGGGCGTCGTTCGGGTCGGCGGTCTTGAACTGGAGATCGAGGAAGGGAAGAAGGAAGACGATCGGATCTGGTACACGGCGCGCCTGGGCGGCGAAGCCGCCCCCCGCCTGATCGGTCGCGAAGTCGCTTCACTCAAGGAGTTGGCGCACCGGGCCGGCCTGTTCGAAGTGGGAATCGCCGAGGTGGATTCCGTCCGCCGCCGCCGCATCCTCCCCCACCACACCGCGACCCACCTGTTGCACGCCGCCCTCCGCCGCACCCTCGGCGCGCACGTGACCCAGGCGGGTTCCCTCGTGGCCGAGGACCAACTGCGCTTCGACTTCACCCACGGCAAGGCGATGACCCCCGAGGAGATCGCGACCGTCGAGAGGTGGGTTAACGAACAAATCTGGCGCGCCATCGAGGTGCGCACCCTCACCGACGTGCCCCTCGCCGAGGCGAAGGCGATGGGGGCGATGGCTCTCTTCGGCGAAAAGTACGGCGAGCGGGTCCGCGTCGTCCAGGTCGGCGGCGTCTCGACCGAACTGTGCGGCGGAACCCACGTCCGCAACACCGCCGAAATCGGCCTGTTTCGCATCCTGCACGAGTCCTCCGCCGCGAGCGGCGTCCGCCGCATCGTCGCCGTCACCGGCGAACGGGCCTACCAGTGGGCGGTCGAGCAGGCCGAAACCGTCCGTGAGGCCGCGTCGCTCCTGAAAGCCAGCCCCGCCGACCTCGTCGGGGCGCTCGCGCGCCACCTCGACCAGCATCGAGAACTTGGCAAGCGGCTGGAACGCCTGCGCACCCAAGCCGCTCAGGCAGGGTCGGTGCAAACGCTCGCGATCGGGCCGGTCGAACTCGCCCTGGAATCCCTCGAAGAAGGCGACCCAAAGGAGGCCGCCCTCGTCGCCGACCGCCTCGCGGAGGCCGCGCCGAACCGCGTCGCCCTGGTCGCCCTCAAACTGGAGGGCAAGGTCCTCTTCACCTGCAAGGTCGGGGCATCGGCGATGGCGGCGGGCGCCCACGCCGGCAACATCGTCCGCGAGGTCGCCAAGGCTGCGGGGGGCGGCGGGGGTGGAAGACCCGACTTCGCGACCGCCGGGGGCCGGAACGCCGACGCGATCCCCGCCGCCTTCGAAGCCGCCAAGGCGGCGCTCGCCGTCCAGGTTGGCGCATAGGCGGGGAGGACCCGATCCACCGGACGGGAATCATGGAGGCATGGTCTCCGGCCTCTTGTTGCTCTGCGTCGCCTCCGCCGCCCCGGTGTGGGAACCCCTGTTCGACGGCAAGACCCTGAACGGTTGGACCCAACTCAACGGATCCGCCCGGTACCGAGTCGAAGGGGGCCAGATCGTCGGCGCGAGCGTCCCGAATTCCCCCAACAGCTTCCTTTGCACGGATCGCGTCTTCGGGGACTTTGAACTCGAATTCGAGGTCAAGTGCGACCCGCGCCTCAATTCCGGGGTCCAAATCCGGAGCAATCGGGTTCCCGGCTACGACAACGGACGGGTACACGGCTACCAAGTGGAGATCGACGGCACCGACTCCGGTTACCCCGGAGGCGTCTACGACGAAGCCCGGCGCGGCTGGCTCGTCGACCCCGACCGGGCCTTCCTCGCCGGCCGGGCCGCCTTCAAGCGAGAGGGTTGGAACAAGTACCGCGTCGTCGCCAAAGGCGACCGGCTCCAGACCTGGATCAACGGCAAGCCCGTCGCCGACCTGCGCGACGACCTGACCCGTACCGGCTTCGTCGCTTTGCAGGTTCACGCCGTCTCGACCGCCGAACCCCTCGAAGTCCGCTGGCGCAACCTCCGCCTCAAGGACTATGGCATCCCAACCCTTAGCCCGCCGAAGGAAGGGAAGTGGTTGCTCCGGACTGAGAAAGACCGGGCCAACTGGGTTTCCGAAGCCAACCCCGCAAACCCGTGTCCGTGGCCCTGGGACGGGGAAGGCTTAACCGTCCAAGGCGGCGATCTCATGACCAAGGAGTCCTTTGGCGACGCCCGCTTCCACGTCGAGTTCATGACCGACGAGAACGGCAAGGAAGGACAGGCGAACGGCAACAGCGGCGTCTACCTACAGCGCAGCTACGAGGTCCAAGTCCTGAACTCCGCGCCGCGCGGACCCCTCGACAACGAGTGCGGCGGCATCTACGGCGTCAAAGCCCCCGACTACGCGATGGCGTACCCGGCCGGCGTCTGGCAAACCTACGACATCGAGTTCGTCGCCCCGCGATGGGACGGAAACCGAAAGGTATCGAGCGCGAAGCTCACCGTCTACCACAACGGAACGAGGATTCATAAGGACGTCGAAGTTCCGCGCGGCACGACCGCCGGCTTCCCGGAAGCGCCCGGCGACCGGCCCCTGAAACTCCAGGACCACGGCAACCGGGTGCGCTACCGCAACATCTGGGTCGCCCCGTTGGGAGTCCTCAAGCGTTAGGGTCGCCGATCGAATCGAGCGCGCGCCGAAGGCGTTCGGCCGGCTCGTCGGACTCAAGGAGCACGCCAAGCGCCCGCGTGATCTCGAGGGCCTCCTGGCGTTCGGGCAACGAGCATCGGGCGAGCACCGCATCGAGGTCGTCTCTGTCCTTCGCCCGTCCCGCGAGCGCCTTCATCACGGCAAGGTCGCCGGCCGACAGACACGGATGTCCCGACCGGTCGCGAGACGTACCGTTAAGGCTCGTGACAAGGCCGTCCTCTCGAAACCTGTCAGCCCAATGGAGAGATCGAGAGGGACACCCGTCGGACTGCGCAGGAGAAGGACCAGGTTAGTTCGGGCGAAGGATACCGGGTCGGGAACACGCGGCGAATAGCCTCGTCGCGCAAACTCCTCGACGAGTTCGGGTAGGCGATCCAGAACGTCGGCGATGACCGCGTCGAGATCGGCAGTGTAACGAGGTCGGGCGACGAGGCTAACGGCGACACCGCCCAGCACGGCATAGGGTACGTCGAGGGACTCGAGGGCCTGCCCCAGTTCGGCTGCCGCTTCGGAAAGCTTAGCGGCCGGTGCCGGGTCGTCCGCCATCCATCCTCTTGAGCTTCAGCCAAAGGGCGTTCTGCTGGAGATCGAAAGGCTTCTCGCCGGTCCAACCTTGCGAGACGGCGAACTCAAAGGCCTGATCCATCATTCGAACGCGTTGGTCCAACGGACGTTCGAGCGCCTCGCGGCGCCTTAGTTCGTTGAGCACCGCATACCGTGCCTGGTACGCCTGGACCCGAGCGCGCTCATCGTCGACCATGGTTCATTCTGATACCGATCCGTCGGACCAAGGGGATGGAACGCAGAACTCAGTGGCTTCGGCGGGCCGACTCCCGTTGGACAGGAAGGCTTCGATTGCCGCGTTCGCTTCCGGGCAGGACAGCAGATCGTTGTGGGCGGCGAACGCGATCTCACGATGCGTCGCGTTCGGTAGGGTCCCCAATGATTCGGTCGCGTTGACGGTCGGGGTGAACCCGTCCAGACTCCCCGTGAGGATCAGAAAAGGCAGTTCGGAGGTGAGGGGTTGCCGCATCGCGTCCCCGATGTCTCCCGCCCCGGCCGCGTCGCCGACCTCCGGGAAGGGGAAGTTCACCGCGTCCCCCAAGACCTCAAACGCGCTGCCCTCTTGGACGATCCGCTCCCGCCGGGCGGACGAAACCCCGGAGGCGGCGTCCTTCAAGTAGAACGTCAGTGGGCGAGACCACCCCCGCGCGTACACCGACAGCGCCCGCTCGAGACTCGACGTGCCCCCCTCCGCCAGTTCCCGAAGCACCGCCGGCAACCGCGCGAACCGGTTGCTGAGGCCGAGGAACGACGAGACCATCTGCCGGAGGGTGAACGCGCCGACGATGCGACCGTCCCCTAGAACGAACGATTCGGACTCCGAACGATTAAGGCACCGCAAGAGGTCGCTCCGCAGGGCATAGCCCGCCGGCGACGCCAAGGCGTCAAGTTTCGACAACTGCGCGTCCAGGTTGGAGGGCAGTTTCAAGGTTTGGTCCGGACCTTCGAACCCGCACAGGACGACGCGCTCGATCCGATCCTCGTACAAGCGGCAAGCGAACTGCGCCAAGTGCGTGCCGTAACTGTAGCCTAGGAGCGAGACCCTTCCGCCCAGGTGTTCGGCAAGGTCGGCCACGTCCGCCGCACTCGCCACCACCGTGGTGGCCGCCAAGTCCACCCCCGTCTCCCGAAATCGTAAGGCGCACGAACGGACATGGTCCAAGACCGCCGTCCGGAAGGCCTCCTCCGACCCCAGAGCGTCGCCGTCCAAACTCGGCCCATCTGTCCTTAGGTCGGGTTCGGACAGCCCGCAGCCACGCTGATCGAGCAACACGAGGTCGCATCGGGCCGAGATCAGTCGAAATGCCCGTAAGAAAGGCCCGTGCGAAGGCCACCGGATCGCCGAATCCCCCGGACCCCCGCACAGGAACACCACCGGGGGTGCCATGCTGGGCTCTCGAGCCGGAATCCGCACGACCCGCAGCCGCAACCGCCGACCGACGGAAGAGGACCGGTCTTCAAGAACTGAGAACGAACCCTCGAACGCGGCAAGGCGGTCGCCGTCTTTCGCTTCCAGCAGACAGGGCGTCCAGTCGATCACGCTCTGGGAAGCACCGTAAACGTTTGGGACACCTTATGGTCGCCCATCTCGATCGTCGCTTTGTACTCGCCCGGGCGCGCGTGGAACGGGAGCGGCAGGATCGCCTCCTCGCCCTTGTCGTGCAAGCGGAGCCACTCCTCCGGTTGCAGGTCCCAGACCAGCCGGTTGTAGCCCGGGGCGTTCGAGCCGGTCAGTTTCTTCACCACGACGCCCTCCGCGTCCTCGATCGTCGCCTTCAGTTCGTCCCCCGTATAGGCCGCGATCCAGTAGTCGAAACAGACCCCCGCCGGGGGATTGGGCGCCCGAAACACCTTGTGCGTCCACAGGCCGGGATAGGTCAGGAACCACCTGGGCCGTGCCGGTGAGACCGCGAACAGGTGCAAAGGACTCGCGAGCACCTCCCCGGTCAACTCGCCGAGCCAGCCCGCCCCGTCCAGAATCCAGATCGAACGCCCGTGAGTCCCCAACACCAAATCCCGGGTACGAGCGTGTTGTTGCGCGTCGTCCACCGGTACCGTCGGGAGCGCCTTTCCGTGCAGCCGAACCCAATGGCCGCCGCGATCGAGCGACACCCAGAACCCCTGTTCCGTCCCGCAGTACAGCACGTTCTCGTTGAACCGGTCCTCGCGCACGCACTTCACCGACCATCCCTTCGGCAGGTCGCCGGTCACCGACTGCCAGTTTTTGCCGAAGTCGTCGGTCATCAAGATGCAAGGTGAAAAGTCGTCGGTTCGGTGCCCGTCGATGCTCGCGTAAGCCCGGCCCTTGGCATGGTGGGAAGCCTCGATCCGCGAAACGTAACGGCCGTCCACCTCCTTCGGGGTCACCTCCTTCCAGTGACCGCCGTCGTTTTTGGTCACATGGATAAGTCCGTCGTCCGAGCCCGCCCACAGAATCCCGGGCGCGATCGGCGATTCCGCCAGGCTGACGACCGTGCAGTGCGTTTCCGCCTGGGAGCCGACCGTCTCCATCTTCAGCGGGTCGGCGGTCGTGAGGTCGGGACTGATCTTCGCCCATTTGTCTGCTCGCTCGGTCAGTTTGAAGACGTAGTTGCCCGCGTGGTACAGCACCGTGGGGTCGTGCGCGCTCACCAGAAACGGCGCGTTCCAGTTGTAGCGGTGGCGCGGTTGGCCTTCCCTCGCCTCGGGGCTGGCGTACTTCTTCTCGCCGCTTCGCAGGTCGAGCCGCGTGATGTGCCCGCCTTGCCACTCGGCATAGACCGTGTTCGGGTCGGTGGGGTCGAACGCGGCGTGAAAGCCGTCGCCCCAGAACACGACCTGCCAATCCGCGTTCGTGATCCCGGTGTCCGCCACGCCTTCGGCCTCGCTCTTGGGGTGGAGGCGGTTGGTCGCGCTCGGCCCCATCCAGGTCCCGTTGTCCTGCAACCCGCCGATAATTCGGTAGGGGTCCGAATCGTCCAGCGCGATGTTGTAGAACTGGCCGGTCGGCATCGTGTTCAGGAAGTCCCACGTCTTGCCCCGGTCGAAAGTCTGGGACACCCCCCCGTCGGTTCCGATCACGATCGTGTCGGGGTCGTTCGGGTCGATCAGAATCGCATGGTGGTCGGCGTGCAAGATGTCGGCGAAGCCCTGCCGGAACGTCTCGCCCCCGTCGTCGCTCACCTCGGTCGTCCATCCCAGCATGTAGACCCGCCGATCGTCCTTCGGGTCGAACTTGATCTTGCTGAAGTAGAACGCACGGGGCGACCGGACGCTCATCCGTCGCCAGGTGTCCCCACCGTCGTCGCTTCGGAAGACCCCCCCGCCGCGCATCCGGTCGTCGCGGATGCTGTTCGCCCCTTCCTCCGTGCTCTCGACGACCGCGATGAGCTTCTGGGGGTCGCCCGGGAACACGTCCACCCCGATCCGGCCCGTTTGGGCGGGCAACCCTCCCGCAAGTCGCGTCCAGGTCTTGCCGCCATCCTGGGATCGGTAGAGCCCCCCGACGGGACCGCCGCTCTCGAACGACCACGGCTTACGCAGGCGCATGTACATCGCCGCGTAAACGGTGTCCGGGTTCTGGGGGTCGAGCGCCACCTCGCAACAGCCCGTCTTCTCGTCGAGGTACAGGACCTTCTCCCAGGTCTTGCCGCCGTCGGAGGTCTTGTACAGGCCCCGCTCCTCGTTGTGTCCCCAAAGGTGCCCAAGGGCCGCCACGTAGCAGACGTCGGGGTCTCGGGGATCCACCGCCAGGCGCGGGATGTCGTGGGTGTTCGTCAGACCGAGGTGAACCCACGTATTGCCCGCGTCGGTCGAACGGTACGCGCCGTGACCCCAACTGCTGCTGTTGCGCCCGTTGCCCTCGCCCGTCCCCACCCAGAGAATCTTGCCCTTGCCCGCCTTCTCGCGGTCTTCCGGCTTGGTCTCCTCCGTCCACCCCTTCCAGTCGACCGGGGCGTCGCAGCAAGCGACCGCGCCGATGCTGCAAGTGGCCTCCTTGTCGAACAGGGGCTCGAACGTGGTCCCTCGGTTCGTGGTGCGCCAGAGCCCGCCCGTCGCGTAGGCGACGTAGAAGGTCTTCGCGTCGCCCGGCTTGAAAGCCATGTCGCTGACCCGGCCGCCCATCGTCGCCGGGCCGATGCACCGCCACGGGAGTCGTTTCAGGTCCGATTCGACGAGGGTTCGGGTCGCGGGCGCCTCCGTCGACGCATCGCCTTTCTTGCGAGCCATGCCCGAAGTATGGCCCGAGGCTCACCGTCGCGGTTACTCGACCGCCAGCACTTTGTACTGGATCGTCCCCGCCGGGGCGGCGACCTCGACCAGGTCGCCCGCCGATCGGCCGATCAACGCCTCCCCCATCGGCGAGGTGATCGAAATCTTGTCGTGCGCCGGGTCCGCCTCCATCGAGCCGACCAGCTCCACCGTCAGTTCGTCGCCGAACTCCAGGTCCTCGAGCGTCACCCTCGAGCCAAGGTGAGCCGATCCGTGGACCGCGTCCTCCGGCCGTTCGACGATCTTGGCCGAGAGGAGCGACTTCTCCAACTCCGCGATGCGCTGCTCCAGGCGCGCCTGGTTGAGCTTCGCCTCGTGGTACGCGGCGTTCTCGCGCAGGTCGCCGTGCGCCTTTGCCTCGCGGATCGCTTCGGCAATGGTCTTGCGCTCGGTGCCCTTGAGGCGCTCGAGTTCTTTGGCAAGATTGTCGAATCCCTCTTGCGACATGAGGATGGGCTTGGCCATGGCGGAAGTAGCATTGTAGCATGAGGCCCGACACGCCCGAACCCGGCGAACGCCGTGCCCCGCCGCTTGGTCGGTGGGAAGGCCAGGTCGGGTTGTGTCCGTCGGTCTCCGTGGTCGTGGTCAGCTTCAACACCCGCGACAAGCTCGACCGGTGCCTCCGCGCGATCGAACCCCATCACGAGGTCATCGTCGTGGACAACGCCTCGGAGGACGGGTCGCCGGAGATGGTGGAAGCGGACCACCCCCGCGCGCGCCTGATCCGCAACGAGACGAACCGGGGTTTCGGGGCCGCGAACAACCAAGGCATCGACCTCGCCTCCAACCCCCTTGTCCTCCTCCTCAACAGCGACGCCTATGCCGAACCGGGCGCGATCGACCGGCTCGCCGAGTCGTTCCAGGACGACGCCGTCGTCGCGGCCGGGGGAAGGCTCCTGAACCCGGACGGCAGCCTGCAGAACTCCAGCGCCAACGCCCTCACCCTCTGGGCCGTCTTCTGCGAACAGACGCTCCTCGAGAAGGCCTGGCCCGGAAGTCCCGTCCTGAGCCCCTACTGGAACACTCGCGACTTGGTGCGCCGGCTCGACGAGAACGCCGAGACCGAGCAGGTGATGGGGGCGTGCCTCATGATGCGCCCGGTCGAGCGCTTCGACGAACGCTTCTTCCTCTATTGCGAGGACACCGACCTGTGCCGCCGCCTGCGACGCCACGGCCGCATCGTGTACGTCCCCCGGGCGGTCTTCGTCCACGAACTGGGTTCGTCGAGCGGGGTGAATCGATGGCGCGCCGTCGCCCGCTACAACCGGGGCAAGGAGCTCTATTTTCGGATTCATCACGGCCGACCCGCCGCGTTCGTCTGCTGGTTGCTTGACCGGATGGGCGCGGCTCTGCGATGGGTCGCCTGGCTGATCCCCTGCCTCCTCACCCTCGGCCTTGTCGGTCGGTTCCGCAACCAGGTCGGGCTGTTCGCGCGGGTGCTTCTCGCCCCCGTCAAAGGTCCGGACGCCCGCTGACCGGGTGCGCGAAGGAGTGGCGTCCAGGGCCGCGAAACAGGGGACCATGAGCCTCTGCGCTCTCGCCCTGTCCCTCGGTCTCATGCTCCTCCCGTCCGAACCGACCCAGCCCAACAAGCCCGTCCCCAGGAAGGAGGCGTTCCTGGGAATGCACTTCGACCTCCACCCTCAGAAAGGCGACACCGAACTCGGGGCGGACCTCGACGAGGCGAACCTGCGCGAACTCCTGAGGCGCGTCCGGCCCGATTACGTCCAGTACGACTGCAAGGGCCACGCCGGCTACACCGGCTACCCGACCAAAGTCGGCTGGGCGTCCCCCGGCATCGTCAGGGACTCCCTCGCCCTTTGGCGCAAGGTGACTGCCGACCAGGGGGTTGGCCTTTTCGTCCACTACTCCGGCGTATGGGATACCGTCGCCATCGAGCACCACCCCGAATGGGCGCGCGTCGACGCCGCCGGAAACCGCGACCCCAACAACACGAGCACCTTCGGCCCGTACGTGGACGAGCTGCTCATCCCCCAGCTCACCGAGGTCCTCACCGCCTACAAGCTGGACGGGGCCTGGGTGGACGGCGACTGCTGGGCCGCTCAACTCGACTACTCGCCCGCCGCCATGGCCGCCTGGAAGTCGGAAACGGGCCGCGACGATGCCCCCCGCAAGAGGAGCGATCCGGGTTGGTTCGAGTGGAAGCAGTTCCATCGCCGCCTGTTCGAGCGGTACGTCGCCCATTGGGTCGACGCGGTGCACCGCGCCGTCCCCGGGGTCCAACTCACCAGCAACTGGATGTACAGCACTCATGCCCCCAAAAAGCCCGAGGTGAACCTGGACTTCCTCTCCGGCGACTACTCGCCCACCCTGTCGGTGGACCGGGCGCGCGTCGAGGCCCGCTACCTCGCGGGCAACGGCCTCCCCTGGGACCTGATGGCTTGGGGCTTTAACTGGACCGACGGCATCGGCCACACCCTCAAGACCCCCGCCATGCTCGAACAGGAGGCGGCGGTCGTCTTGATGCAGGGCGGCGGATTCCAGACCTACTACCAGCCGACCCGCCGGGGCTACATCGTCCCCCAGATCATCGAGACCCAGGAGGCCGTCGCCAAGTTTTGCCGCGCCCGGCAGGCCGTCTCCCACAAAAGCGCGTCCGTTCCCCAGGTCGCCCTGATGCTCTCGAGCGAAACCCAGTTCGACCGCTCCGACGTGGTGTTCACCCCCTGGGGATGCACCTCCGAACTCGAAGGCGCCCTGCACGGTTTGCTGGAGAACGGCTACTCGGTGGACATCCTCGCCGAGCACGCCCTGTTGCCGCAGATCGCGAAATACCCGATGGTCGTGGTCGCCGACGCCTACCGCATCACCGAACCGACCCGGCGGGCGCTCCTCGCCTATGTTCGGAACGGGGGCTCCCTCCTGGTCCTCGGCGCCGCCTGCGCGGCCAACTTTCGGGAAGCGATCGGGGCCGACTTTGAGGGTGAGAACCAGGAGACGACCGCCGAACTCGCCTGCCCGGGCGGCCTCGTCCCGATTGCCGGCGCGTGGCAAACGGTGAGGCCGAAGACCGCCAAGCCCGTTGCCTACCGGTACGCCACCCGGGACACCCGCAAACCTGGCCTCGTCGCCGCGACCATCAACGCATACGGCAAGGGCCGGATGGCGGCCGTCTTCGGTCCCCTCGCGATCGGCCATTTCCGGACCCACCATCCCGCCTCGCGCTCCTTGTTCGCCGCCTTGGCCCGGTCGCTGTTCCCGTCGCCCGCCGTGACGTCGGACGCGCCGTCCTTCGTCGAGTTGGCCCTTCGTCGGACCCGCGACGGACGTCTCGCCGTGCATCTGCTGAACACCCTCGAGATGCAGCGCTCAAGCCAGGTCCTCAGCGCCGACGTCGTCCCGCCCGTCGGGCCGATCCAGGTGCGCCTACGGTGCCCCCAACCCAAGCGCGTGACGTGGGAGCCCGACGGCAAGGTTCTGAAAACGACGTGGCGCGACGGGACCCTCGTCGTCACCGTCCCGAAACTGGAAATCCACGGGGCGATCCTCGTGCGCTGAACCGCCGCCTACTCGGGCGGATCCGCCGGTTCGCCCGGAACGGCGTACTGCTCCGCCAGCACTCGCGAGTGTTCGTCGAACTTGTCGCCCATCGCCCGAACGACCGTGCTGTCGATCAGGATCACGTTGACGATCGCCACGATCACCCCCATCGGCACGTAGTCGGCCACGTGCGCGGGCAACCAGCCGACCGCCCAGGCGATCCCCAGGTTGATCGGCACGATGATGAACGCCACGACCAGCGCCATCTGAAGCGCCCGACGATGCACCGGCCACAGGTCGCGCTCGAGTTGAAGGAAACGCGCCCAGAAGTTCCGTTCCGTGTAGTGGTAGAAGTCCACGTTGGCGATCGCCCAGAAAACCTGGTACGCCGCCGTCGTCAGGATCATGCTGTAGGCCATCGTCGCGAACACCCCGACGTACCGGTTGTTCGTGTCGAACTGCGTCTTAACGCCAAGGGCGACCGCCACGATCATGAAGGCGCCGCTGAAGAAGAACGCCGCGAAGAGCTTCCCCCGAAACGCCTTGGCGAGCCTCCCCTCGTCGTGCCGGATCGTCGTGTAGTTCCAGTTCCGGAGGGCGTGGTAGGCCGAGGCCAAGTCGTCCGCCATCCGGCGGCAGTGGTACAGCGGATTGGTGTAGTTTCGGATTCGGGACAGGAACTTCTCCGAAAACTCGGGCTTCGCGGCGACGCCGCGAGACGAGTCCGAGGGTCTCTCGGAATCCAAGCCGCCAAGTTGGGACACGCTAGCGGGCGGCCCCCGGCCTCTCGGTTGTTACGGCAGTGAACACGTCGTCGCGTCGCCCGCTCGGGCGGTGCTTGCCATTGTAGCCGAGAACCGCTAGATCGGCCGGACCGTCAGCGAGACGCCCCCGTGCGAACCCAGCCCACAAAGTCCGTTTCCGGAAAGTCGCTCATGCCCTGTGCGTCCGCCAACCCCCGCAGGTGGCCTCGGTGGTAGGTTCCGTGGTTCACGACGTGGTAGGCGATCTCGTGCAGCGGCTGATCGTACGCCACCCCGAGCGTCGTCCGGTACGAAACGACCTCTCCCAGGTCCCGTTCCTCCAGCAAGCCGATCCAGGCGAGCGCCGAGGATTCGAGCGAACCGTCGTCCACCTCTGTGGCGATCTCCGGCGTGGTCCCGACGATCCTCGCGCGCCACACGATCTGGGCGTTCAGAATGTGCCGCAACACCTGCCGGCCGTCCTCCGGGTCGGCCAGACGAGGCAACACCGCCAACCAGGCGCGGTTGGCCCAAAGGTCGTATCGAAAACCGTCGATCAGTCGGGTCTTGAGGTTCAATGCGGTCCGTCCTTCCAGGTGAATTGCGTCGTTTGACCGGAGGGGTGGCCGACGGGTTCGCCGTCCCGCACCGACCACGTTCCGCCGACGAAGGTGTGAATGGGTCGGCCGACCATGGCCATCCCCTCGAAGGGGCTCCAACCGCACCGTGACCGCACCTCGGAGCGCTCGAACGTCCACCTGGCCGCAAGGTCGACCAGGCACAGGTCGGCGTCGAACCCTTCGCGGACGGTCCCCTTTCGCGCGACCCCGTAGAGGCGCGCCGGATTCTCGCACGCCATCCGCACGACGTCGCCAAGTTCGAGTCGGCCCTCCGCCACATGGGTCAGCAGGACGGGCAACATCGTCTGCACCCCCGGCATCCCGCTCGGTGATCCCGGATAGGACTTGGCCTTCTCCTCGAGCGTGTGGGGGGCGTGATCGCTCCCGAAAACGTCGAACAGGCCGGTCCGAACCGCCGACCACAACGCCTCACGATGCTCCTGCCCTCGAATCGGGGGGTTCATCTGGGCGAGCGAGCCCAACCGCTCGTATGCCTCCGGCGCCGCGAGCGTCAGGTGCTGGGGCGTGACCTCGCACGAAACGCGGAGCCCCCTTGACTTGGCCTCCGCCAACAGAGGCAACTCTTCGAGCGTCGAGACGTGCAGCACGTGAACCGGGCGCCCCGTCTTCTCGCTCAGCGCAAGAATGCGGGCGGTGGCACGGCGCGCACACTCGGCGTCGCGCAGGAACGGGTGCTGCTCGGGACCCCGGGCCCGGTCCGCCAACGACTTCCGCTCCTCCAGCCGAAAGTGGTCTTCGGCGTGGATCGGACAGGGTCGGCTCCCGTTGCGCAACACCTCCTCGAGCGTCGCGTCATCGGGCACGAGCAGGGTGCCCGTCGAACTGCCCATGAAGATCTTGATCCCCGGCGTCCCGGGCAGGCGCTCGCAGGCCGTAAGGGTGGCCGCGTTGTCGGTCGTCGCTCCCACGAAGTAGGCGTAGTTGGCCCACGATCGACCCTCGCTTCGCCGCAACTTGTCGGCGAGCGCCTCGGCGGTCGTCGTCGTCGGGACCGTGTTCGGCATCTCGAAGAACGTCGTCACGCCCCCACAGACCGCCGCCAGACTCCCTGACGCGATGTCCTCTTTGTGCTCCATTCCCGGCTCGCGGAAATGGACCTGGGTATCGATCAGCCCGGGCAGGACCGTGAGTCCCGTGGCGTCGAGTGGCTCCTCGCCCGCCGCGTCCGACTCGCGGACCTGACCGACCCGAACGATCCGCCCGTCACGGATCAGCACGTCCGCCCGGGCGACCCCGCCGGATGACGCCACGTCCGCGTTCCGAATCCACACGGAGGGCATTATGGCCGGATCGCCCGGACGCGCGAACCTACTTGCGCCGCCGACGCAACAGGGCGAGCGCGCCGACGCCCAGCGCCGTCATTGTCGCCGGCTCGGGAACCGGCGTGTACTGGAGGTTCGTCATCGTGAACGTCGCTTGGGCGCCCGTGGTGGCCGTCATGCCCGTCGCCGTGAAGGAGCGATAGTCGGTCGAGTAACCGGTGCCCGTCGTGGCGACCGCCTCGAGGAAGGAGTTGGCCGGGTTCGTGATGTTGCTCCCGCCGTGCCGAATCTCGATCGTCAGATGGCCGCCCGTGTACACGTACGGCGTCTGGAAGGTGATCGTGTTGCCCCAAGCGTTGGGCGTCGCGCCCGATGCCCCGGACGTGTAGCCCGACTGCGTCAACGCGCCGTCCTGGACCAGCGTGGGCGCTCCCACGAAGTTGTCGGCGAAGGTCGTGGAACCCGCGCTCGGCGCCACCCCGGCCCCCACGCGAATCTCATAGTCCGCCCAGGTCGCGCCCGTGAACGTGCTCGTCGCCCCGTTCCACATCCGGAAGGAGAAACCCGTGATGAGGTCGCCCGGAGCCATCGCTCCGAGTTGGCTGCTATGGATGAGCAACTGCCCCGTGCGTGCCTGACCCGTGTCGCGAATGAACGTGTTCAGGCCCGCCGCCGGGGACCAGGGCGTCGTGGCGTACTGGTTCGCGACGACGACGTTGTCCGCCGGCGCCACCCCGCTCAGCACGGCGACGACCAAGGTGACCGCCATCGCTTTGGATCGAATGGCGCCCGAAACCGAGCTGCCGGCAACGACGAGGGTGCGACGCGCAATGCGTCCGTTGAGATCTAGCATGTTCCTACACCTGACCCGAACCCTTCGGACGGGGCACCGTCGCCGATACGTCGGTCGCGGGACCCTCAGGGGTTCTCGCGCTCATCATAGGGGATCGCTCCTCGATTGTCAAGAACTTTCTCTACGAAAGTCTGAAGATCTCGGGGGCGATCCGAGCGGTGGGCTTGGGAGGAGCGGGTGGCGGCCCGGCGTATCCTGAAAGAGATGGGGCCGATGTGAAAGTCGGCCCCGGAGGCGTGCTTTACCTTTCGATGCTTCTCATCGTCACCCGATCGCCGGGGACAACGGGGATTGTTCCCGCTTCGAACCGCCCTTAGCCCGGCGTTAACACCGGCTTGCGGAGTCCTTAATGCGCATCACTCTCTTCATCGAAGGCATCGAGTTCTACGGCTACCACGGTTTTTCGAGCGAGGAGAAGACCGTCGGGCACCGCTATGAGGCGTCCCTCGAACTTGAGATCGAGTCCGACGCCCCGTCCAGCGACCGTCTCGGCGACACCGTGTGCTACGGCACCGTCGTGGCCCTCGTCGAAGAAGTCTCCCGCGCCCGACGCCACGACCTGATGGAAGCCCTGGCCCACTCGATCGCGAAGGCGATCCTGGACCGGCATCCGCGCGTGCGGGAGGTGCGGATCGAGTTGGCAAAGCGTCTTCCCCCGATCCCCGCCACCGTCGACCGGGCGGGCGTTAGCCTCACCGTGACCCGGTAGAACCGTCGGCTCAGACCATCGCGGGCTCGCGCAACGGCGAGTCCACCACCGACTTGCCGTGCTCGATGAAGTGCCGGAACTCCTCCGGGAACACCTTGAGCGCCCCCGCCACCGGCCAGGCCGCCGCATCGCCGAGGCCGCAGAACGAACGCCCATCGATCTGCGAGCAGACCTGTTGAAGCAGTTCGAAGTCCCCCGAGCGCCCGCCGCCCTTCACGATTCGGTCCAGAATCTGGGCCAGCCACTTCGTCCCCTCCCGGCAAGGCGTGCACTTCCCGCACGATTCGCGCGCGTAGAACAGGGAGGTGCGCCAGATGAAACGGACGATGCACGTGTGTTCGTTGAGAAACATGCATCCTCCCGACCCGACCATCGAACCGACCTCGCCCATCTCCTCGTAGCCGATGATCGCCCTTTCGACCGCCTCCGCGCGGATCATCGGCACCGAAGAACCGCCCGGGACGCACGCCTTGAGCGCGCCGCCCTTCATCCCGCCCGCCATCTGCAGCAGTTCCGCCAAAGGCGTACCGAACTCGACCTCGTAGTTGCCCGGTCGGTTCACGTGGCCGCTGACCGAGAAGATCTTCGTGCCCCGCGAGTTCTTCGTCGAGGCGCCGATGGAGGCGTACCACTCGCCCCCGTTCGTCAGGATCGAAGGAGCGCAACAGTAGGTCTCGACGTTGTTGATGATCGTCGGCCTGTCCCATAGGCCCGCGACCGTCGGCAACGGCGCGTGGGGGAACTTCAGGCGCGGCATCCCTCGTTCGCCCATCAGGCTGCTCATGAGCGCCGACTCCTCGCCGCACTCGTAGCTCCCCGCCCCCAGGTGGATGTAGAGGTCGAAGTCGAGGCCCGTACCCAGAATGTTCTTGCCCAGAAGCCCCGCCGCGTAGGCTTCGTCGATCGCCTTCCGGACCGCCCGCGCCGCGTCGATGAATTCGCCCCGAATGTAGATGTAGCCGCAGTCGGCCTGCGTGGCGAATCCCGCGATCGTCATCCCCTCGACCAGCAGGAAGGGCGTCTGCTCCATCAGTTGCTTGTCCTTGAAGGTGCCCGGTTCGCCCTCGTCCGCGTTGCAGATCAGGTAGTGCGGTTGCGTCTTCGTCTTCTCGATGCCGTTCCACTTGATCCAAGCGGGAAAGCCCGCGCCGCCGCGCCCGCGCAGGCCCGACGCTTTGACCTGGTCGATCACCCCTTGCCGGTCCATCGCCAGCGCCTTGCGCAACCCGGCGTAACCGCCTTTGGCCTGGTACCCGGCGAGCGTCGCGAAGTTCGGGTCGGCGGCGTGTTCGAGGAGGAGAAGACGTTCGGCCATGAGCGACCCTATTCTACTGGTTTGGCCGAGGGTTCGCTCCGGTTCCTGATCTGGCCGTCAGGCTCCCTTCATCGTCCGGCAACCGTGTCATCGGTTGTTCACGGACCATTGGACCCATCGGGTGAACGCTCCCGGATCTCCCTCGTTGTGCGCCGGTAGGGAATCCCCACCATGCAGGTCCTTTCAACCTTCAACCTTCTCGGCTACATCGACGGCGGCTCCGCCAGCATGATCTTCCAGGCGGTGGTCGGCGGTCTTCTGGCCTTCGGCTACTTCGTCTCCTTCCGCCTCGGCAACCTTTGGGCCCGGTTCCGCCCCGCTTCCCGCAAACCGGATTCCAGCCCGAAGTGAGCGCCGCCGATGGGCGGCTTGGCGGCTCCTTTCGCGATCCCTGCGGCTTCGTCTTTCGCCGGGACGGTGTCCTTTATCGTCAGGTCAACGAGGCCTACCGGGACGAGTACGCCGCCCTCAAGGAAGCCGGCTTGCTCGCCGAATGGGAGGACCTCGGCCTTCTCGTGTCGGCGCCCGAAACGGACTTGGAGCGACAAGCCGAACCCGGCGCGGTGGCCGTCCTGCTCCCCAAATCGATTCGCTTCGTCAGCCACCCCTACGAATGGTCCTTCGGGATGCTTCGCGACGCCGCCTTGCTGACCCTCGACCTCCAGTGGCGAGCCATCGAACGCGGGTTTGTCCTGAAGGACGCGAGCGCCTACAACGTGCAGTTCGACGAAGGCCGCCCCGTCTTCATCGACACACTGTCCTTCGAGCGGTACGTTCCCGGCGAGCCCTGGATCGCCTACGCCCAGTTCTGCCGCCACTTTCTTGCGCCCCTCGCCCTCATGGCCCACGTGGACGTGCGCCTGGGCGCCCTCATGGGCGAGCACCTCGATGGCATTCCGCTCGACCTTGCCGCCCGGCTCTTGCCGTGGAGAACCAAGTGGAGTTTCGGCCTTCTGACCCACCTTCACGCGCACGCCCGGGCCGGGGCGTCCCGCGGCGACGGACCTTCGGCGCGAACCCCCTCCCTGTCCGAGGGCGGGATGCGCGGCCTGATCCAAAGCCTGCGCCGCACCGTTGAATCGTTGCGCTGGGAGCCGAAGGGAACCGAGTGGGCCGACTACTACTCGGACACCAACTACACCGAGGCCGGTCAAAGGAGCAAGGAAGACACCGTCCGCCGTTGGCTCGCCGAACTCGCCACCGAAGGCGCGACCTGCTGGGACCTCGGCGCCAACAACGGTCGCTACAGCCGTCTTGCCGCCGAGGTCGGCCTCTGGACGCTTGCCGCCGACGTGGACCCCGCCGCCGTCGAACAGGCGTACCGCCACGTTCGCGCGACCAACGCGACGAACCTCCACCCGCTCCTGGTGGATCTCCGCAACCCGCCTCCGGGTCGGGGCTGGGAGGGTCGGGAGCGCGACCGCTTCTTCGACCGCGGTCCCGCCGACGTCGCCCTCGCCCTCGCCCTCGTGCATCACCTCGCGATCGGCAACAACGTTCCCCTGCCCTCCGTCTGGTCCGCCTTCGCCCGTTGCGGGCGAACTCTGATCGTCGAGTGGGTCCCCAAATCCGACTCCCAGGTGCAACGGATGATGCGCGCCCGTCGCGACGTCTTCGCGACCTACGACGAAGCGCACTTTGAGGCGTCGATTCCTCCGGGGCTGAGGATCGTGGCGCGCGCCCCCATCGCCGACTCCGGACGGGTCCTCTATCGGGTGGCGCCCCGATGAACGAGCCGGGAACGGACCGTCGACGCGGTCCGATCCCGATCTACCCGGCCCTCGTCGCCGCCTTCCCGGTTCTGGCCGTGCTGACCGCCAACCTCGCGATCGTGCCCGCCACCGACTTGGGCCGCCCGCTTCTGGTGGCCCTCGCCGCCGGGGTGTCGATCCAGATCTTGGCGGCCATTCTCTGGCGAAACGCGGCGCGCGGCGCCGCGTCCGCCGCCGTCCTGCTCGCGTGGGTTTGGGCGTTTGGGACGGTCGCGCCGTGGATCAAACCCCTGGTGGGGGAGTCGTCGACCCTTGGCGCGTACGCCGGCCTTGGGCTCCTCTTCGCCGCCGTCGCCGGCCGTTGGGCGCCTCGCCCGTCGATCCTGAATCTCGTGGCCGGATCCGTGACCTTCGTGTCCCTCGCGAACCTGGGTTGGTACCTTGCGCGTCCCCCCGCGCCGAAGGCCTCCGCCGAGGCGCGCCGCGAAGCCCCGGTCCTGCCGCCCGGCCCCCGGCCGGACGTCTTCTACATCGTGCTCGACGGTTTCGGTCGCGAAGACGCCGTCAAACGGGCGATCGGCACCGACCTGTCATGGTTCGTCCAGGGACTGCGAGATCGCGGGTTCCAGGTGGCCGGCCGCGCCCGCGCGAACTACGTCCAGACCGAACTCTCGGTGACCTCCTCGCTGAACATGGCGTTCCTTCAGACCCTCCTCCCCGAGGTCGGACCCGAGTTCAACGATCGCCGCGTGCTGAACCCCTTGCTCGAGGAACCCGCCGTCGCCCGGCGCTTCCAAGCGAGCGGCTACCGTTATCTCGCCGTCGGCTCCGGGTTCGAGGGGCTGGGCTTTGGCAAGTACGAGTTGCCCGTGGCGAACGACGCCGCCGTCACCCTGTTCGAGGGAACCTTGCTCGCCAAAACGCCCTGGCTCCTGCGCGACGACGTGGCTCGAAGTCAGTACGACCGCCGTCGCGAACGCCTGGGCAACGTGTTCGAAACGTTGGCGGCGATGGCCCGCCCGACCCGGACGCCACGATTCGTCGTCGCCCATATCCTCGCTCCCCATCCCCCCTTCGTCTTCGGACCCAACGGCGAACCCCGACGCCCCCGAGGGCCTTACGGCTATTGGGACGCGAGCGACTTCCTCGCTTTCGTCGGCTCCGCCGACGACTACCGGAAGGGCTACGACGAGCAGGTCACCTACATCGCCAAACGAACGCTCGAACTCGTGGACGCGCTGAAAGAGGGCGACAAGGAGAATCCGCCCGTCATCGTGCTCCAAGGGGACCACGGATCGAAGCTCGGCCTGGACCAGAACTCCCTCGAAAAGACCGACCTTGGCGAGGCCTTCCCCATCCTCTCCGCGATCCAGACCCCGCCCGACTTGCCGATGGCCGTCCCCGAAGACGCCACCCCCGTGAACGCCTTCCGGCGCCTCTTCACCGCGATGGGAGCCACCGATCTTCCCGACCTAGAGGAGCGAAGTTGGTACAGCGGCTACGCCCTCCCGTTCGACTTCGTCGAGGTGACCGAGCGGATCGGGTCGCCCGATCCTCTCCCCGCCCCGCCTCGGTCCTGATCGAGATTCTTGCCGTCGGGGTTGCGCGGCCCGCCGTTCTGCGTTAAGCTATCCCGCATCGGCATGATCGGTCGAACCCGTACCCGTTGGTGGCTTGCGCTCGGAAGCGCGAGTCCGTACGTCTTGTTGCTCGCCTCGGCCGGGACCGTTCCCCGCGAGGATCCTGTCGACTACGCGCGCCAGGTCGCCCCGATCCTCAAGGCGAGTTGCCTCGGTTGCCACTCCGGGGCCGATGCTCAGGGCGGACTCGACCTATCGACCCCGACCGGCGTTCGCAAGGCCGTCGTGCCCGGGGCACCGGAGCGCTCGTCCCTCGTCGTCCGCCTCGACCACCCCGACAAGGGCAAGAGAATGCCGCTGGGCTTTCCCGCCCTGCCGAAAGCCCAGGTCGAAACGTTGGCCGCCTGGGTGCGCCAAGGCGCCAAGTTCGAAACTCTCCTCACGTGGAGCGACGTCGCGCCGATCTTCAAGGCGAACTGCTCGTCCTGCCATGCGGGGCCATCGGCCAAGGGCGGCTTGGACCTGGCTTCGCCCGCCGGGATCGCCAAAGGTGGCGCGAGCGGTCCCGCCTTCGTCGCCGGAAACCCGAGAGCGTCCCGAATCCTCCAACGGGTGCGGGGCGAGGGGGGCTTGACCCGGATGCCGATGGGCTTTCCCCCTCTGTCCGCCTCCCAAGTGCGGACGATCGAAGCCTGGATCGCCGGTGGGGCGTCGCTGGCCGTAGGGGAAGCCCGCAAACACTGGGCCTACGTTCCCCCGGTACGTCCGAAAACGCCATCTTTGGAAGACAAGACATGGCCGAAACAGCCGCTGGACGCCTTTGTCCTCGCCGCCTTGGAGGCCAAGGGGTGGCGACCCTCGCCCGAGGCCGACCGGCCAACCCTCCTTCGCCGCCTGAGTTTCGACCTGACCGGATTGCCCCCCAGCCCCGAAGAGATCGACGCCTTCGTCGCCGATCGTTCGCCCCAAGCCTACGAAAAGGTCGTGGACCGGTTGCTCGCCTCCCCAGCCTACGGCGAAAAGCAGGCCCGCGTGTGGCTCGACCTCGGCCGCTACGCCGACACCGACGGCTTCGAGAAAGACCTCGGGCGCACCGCCTGGAAATACCGGGACTGGCTCATCGCCGCCTTCAACCGGAACCTGCCCTTCGACCAGTTCACCATCGAACAGATCGCCGGCGACCTGTTGCCAAACCCCTCGGTGGACCAACTCCTCGCCACCGGCTTCCACCGTAACTCGATGCTGAACCTGGAAGGCGGCGTGGACCAGGAAGAGGCCCACTTCAACGTCGTCCTCGACCGCGTGAGCACCACCGCCACCGTCTGGCTCGGCTCCACCCTCGCCTGCGCCCGCTGCCACGACCACAAGTACGATCCCTTCTCCCAGAAGGACTTCTACCGAATGGCCGCCTTCTTCTCGAATTCGAAGATCTACCCGCGCGGCCCGAAGGAGGTCTCCGAGGAGAAATGGTACGAGGCCGAAATGGACGCCCCCACGCCGGAACAGGCAACCCGACGCCAAGCGCTCCGCGCCCAGGTTGGGACCCTGCGGGCCAAGCTCGACTACTTCGACCCCGCGACCCGCGCCGCCTACGAACGATGGAAGGCCGACGGTCCGCGGGAGACCGACTGGACCCTCCTGGTCCCGTCCTCCGTCACCTCCGCCGAGGGCGCCGCCGCCGAGGTTTCCGCCGACGGCACCGTCCGGATCGGCGGCCCGAACCCCAAAAACGACACGACGAAGGCGGTCGGCAAGGTGAAGGGACCGGCCCGCCTGACCGGCTTGCGCCTCGAGGTTCTGACCGACCCGTCCCTCCCCGGAACCGGCCCCGGCCGATCCGACAATGGCAACTTCGTCCTGACCGGCGTCCAGGTGGAGGTCGCCGGAAAACCGGTGGCCCTTCGCGAAGCGGTCGCCGACTACAGCCAAATGGGCTTCTCCGCCAACGCCGCCGTCCGTCCCGGCACCGGCGAGGGGTGGGCCGTCGCCCAACAGACCGGCCGTTCCCACTGGCTGATCGCCGAGTTCGTCGAGCCCATCGTGACGCCCGTCTCGACCGACCTGGTCGTCACCCTGGAACAGCGCTCGAAGTACGACCGGCACAACCTGGGGCGATTCCGCGTCGCCCTCACCGGCGACCCTGAACCTCTCCTCGCCGCCTATCCGAGCGAGGTTCGCGCCGCTTGGGCGCGACCGGATCGAATCGCTTCGGACGAGGCCCGGTTGCGCGCCCACTTCGCCTCCCGCTCGGCCGCCACCCGCGACCTGCGCGACCGGCTCGCGGCCGCCCAACGCAACCTCGAGGAACTTCAGCGAGCCATTCCGACCGCCCTTGTCATGCGCGACAAACCCGCCGCCCTGCCGCTCCAGGCCAACGTCCACGAGCGTGGCGAGTTCCTCAGCAAGGGCGAACTCGTCCGAGCCGACACCCCGGTGGTGCTGTCGCCCTTCGGGAAACGGCCCGGCAACCGCCTCGGGCTGGCCCAATGGCTCGTTTCGAAGGACAACCCCCTCACCGCCCGCGTTCAGGTGAACCGGATGTGGGAGCAGCTCTTCGGGCAGGGGCTCGTCGAGACGGCCGAGGACTTCGGCACCCAGGGCTCGCCTCCCGCGAACCCTCCCCTCCTGGACTGGCTCGCCGTCGAGTTCATGGACCGAGGCTGGGACATGAAAGCGTTGCTCAAGACGATCGTCACCTCCGCCACCTACCGCCAAACCTCTCGCGCCACCCCGGCGATGCTCGCCGCCGACCCCGCCAATCGCCTGCTGGCCCGTGGCCCGCGCGTTCGCCTGGAAGCGGAAGCGATTCGGGACGCCGCTCTCCGTTACGGGGGGCTCCTCAACCCGAAGATCGGGGGTCCCAGCGTGTACCCCTACCAACCCGAGGGAACGTGGAACAGCCCGTACTCGGGCGAGCAGTGGCGCACCGAAACCGGGCCGGACCGGTACCGTCGCTCGCTCTACACCTACTGGAAGCGAACCGCCCCGTACCCCATGTTCATGGCCTTCGACGCCACCAGCCGAGAGGAGTGCACCGTGCGCCGCATTCGGACCAACACCCCGCTCCAAGCCTTGGCGTTGCTGAACGACGAGGGTCTCCTAGAAGCCGCTCGCGGACTGGCTCGGCGCATGGGTTCGGGAGACGACGCCGCGAAGGTGGCGCGTGGTTTCAAGATATGTGTAGGAAGAGCGCCCCTTCCTGAAGAAATAAAACGATTGACGACGCTGGCCGCGCGGTTGCGCGCGCGCTACGCCAACGAACCCGTGCAGGCGCGGCGCGTGGCGGGCTCGGAGAAGGCGACCACCGAGGACGCCGTCTGGACCCTCGTCGCGAACGTGCTCCTGAACTTGGACGAAACGCTGACGAAAGGCTGACCCATATGGATAGTGCCCAGGAACGAATACTACGACACATCACCCGGCGCACGTTCTTCAAGGAACTCGGCTACGGCGTCGGCGCCCTCGCCCTCTCCGCCATGCTGCGCGACTTGGGCTACGCCCTCCCCGTCGATCAGAACGCCCGAAACCCCCTCGCTCCCAAGAAGCCGCCGATGCCCGCGAAGGTCAAGAACGTGATCTTCCTCTTCATGGCCGGCGCCCCCTCGCAGGTCGACCTCTTCGATCCCAAACCGCTTCTCCAGAAGTTCGACGGCCAGCCTTGCCCCGAAGAGCTGATCAAGGGCGAGCGTTTCGCTTTCATCAAGGGCACCCCAAAACTCCTCGGCTCGCCGCACAAGTTCGAGCAGGTCGGCTCGACCGGTCAATGGGTCTCGGAACTGCTCCCTCACTTCAAGGAGATCGCCGACGACGTCGCCGTCGTCCGCTCCATGCACACCGACCAGTTCAACCACGCGCCCGCCCAGATCTTCATGAACACCGGGTTTCAACTCCCCGGTCGGCCGAGCATGGGATCCTGGCTGAACTACGGCCTCGGCACCGAGAACCAGGACCTGCCCGGTTTCGTCGTCCTGATCTCGGGCGAGAACAACCCGGACGGAGGCAAGGCCTGTTGGGGAAGCGGGTTTCTGCCCACCCTCTACCAAGGCGTCGAACTGCGCTCCCAGGGCGACCCCGTGCTCTACGTGTCCGACCCCGCCGGGGTCTCGCGCCAGGTGCGCCGCGACACCCTCGACGCCTTGCGCGACCTCAATTCGCTCGAGCACAAACGGTCGCTCGACCCCGAGGTCGAAACCCGGATCGCCCAGTACGAACTCGCCTACCGGATGCAGACGAGCGTCCCCGAGTTGGCGGATGTGTCCAAAGAAACCCCCGAAACCATGGCGCTATACGGGGCCGAGCCTGGCGCGAAGAGCTTCGCCAACAACTGCCTCCTCGCCCGCCGTTTGGTCGAGCGAGGCGTGCGCTTCGTCCAGCTCTACCACCGGGGATGGGACCAACACGGCACGAGCGCCGATTCGGACATCAAGACCGGCTTGGGCCGGCTGACCAAGCAGACCGACCAAGCCGCCGCCGCCCTCGTCATGGACCTCAAACGGCGCGGCTTGCTCGAACAGACCCTCGTCGTCTGGGGCGGCGAGTTCGGACGGACCCCCATGAACGAAGGCCGTGGCATGTCCCCCTACCCGGGTCGCGACCACCATCCCCGCGCCTTCACCATGTGGATGGCGGGCGGCGGCATCCGACCCGGATCGGTGGGGCAAACCGACGAACTCGGATACAACATCGCCGAGGACGCCGTTCACGTCCACGACCTCCACGCCACCATCCTCCACCTGATGGGCATCGACCACACCCAGCTTACGTTCAAGTTTCAGGGCAGAAACTTTAGGCTGACCGACGTGCACGGCAAGGTCGTCGAGAAGCTCCTGAAGTAGCTCCCAACGGCGCCGACGGTTCGACCTCCCCCAGAGGTAGAATCCCCGCCGTATGGGCGATTACATCGCGATCGTAATCCTGGTCGGGCTCGCCGCCGTCATCTGCGGCGCGATGGTGTCCCTGAGCTTCGTGCTCGGCCCGAAAAACACCACCCCCTACAAGCAGTCGCCCTACGAATGCGGCGTCCAGCCCCTCGGCGACGCCCGCGAGCGGTTCCCCATCAAGTTCTATCTGGTGGCGATGCTCTTCATCCTCTTCGATATCGAAGTGGTCTTTCTCTGGAGTTGGCTCACCGTCTTCAAAAACGCCGACCTCGCCTACCAAACCTTCAGCTTCGGCGCCGTCATGGTCTACATGGTCCTCTGGATCATCGGCGACGCCTACGTGATCCGCGTCAACGCGATCGACTGGGACGAGACGACGTCCCTCCATCCCGCCAAACTCGGCGAGCCCGACCCGGCCGCCCTGCCCGTCACCGCCCGTGACCTCGAACTGGTAGGAGGCGCGCGCTGATGCCGAACCCCATGCTCGGCGAGGAGAGGCTCGAGGTCGTCAAAGTCCGCGTGGCCCTCGGCGAGGACTTGATCAAGGTCAAGACCTTCCGCGACGATCTGTTTCTGTGCGTCGCGCGCGAGCGCGTCGTCGACGCCCTCCGCGTCCTCAAGGAGGACCCCGACCTCGGCTACGACTACTTCTGCGAGTGCCTCGGCGCGGACTACAGCGCTTGGACCCACGAACGCGATCTTCCCGGTCGCTTCGAGGTGATCTACAACCTCATGTCCACCCGGTGGTTCTCCCGCGTTTTCGTCAAGGTCGGAGTGGACGACGGCCAGACGGTGCCGACCGCAAAGGGCCTCTTCCTCGGCGCCGAGTACCCCGAGCGCGAGATCAACGATCTCTATGGCGTCGTTTTCGAGGGGAACGAACAGACGCAGCGCTTCCTTCTCCCCGACGACTGGGTGGGCTATCCCCTCCGCAAGGAGTATCCCCTCGGCGGCGAGGACGTGCTGTTCGACCGAGGCGAGCATGGGCCCGCCATCGAGGACGTCTCGATGCCCCACGCTGGCGAGTCCTTCGACGGCAAGACCGGCTCCCAGGGCGTCTCCGGCCGCTGATCCGCCCAGCGGGTACAACCACCCCTATGCTTCGCTCCGTCCTCTGCGGCGTGCTGCTCGTCGTCGGCTCGCGCGCGTTCGCCCAACCGACGGTCGAGCCCCTCCGCGTCGCCCCCCCTCGGAACCGGTTCGAGACCGTCGCCCCGCTGCCCGGCCTACCGCCCGTCACCCTCGACACCCTCGGCAACGGATGGGGCATCGCCCAGCGAACGGCCCGCGACAACGCCCTCCAAGCCCGCGTCCTCTGGGTGGACGGCACCGCCAACCTTGGCCGCGTGAACGACGACGAGAAGGTCCGCCGCCTCGTCGAAAGGGCCAAGACCGCCGGCTTCAACACGATCGTGTTCGACGTCAAACCGATCGTCGGCTACACCCTCTATCCGAGCCGATTCGCCCCCAAACTCACCCAATGGCGCAACGAGCGGATGCCCGCCGAGTACGACCCCCTCGCCGCGATGTCCAAGGAGTGCCGTGCGGCCGGCCTCTCCCTGATCTGCTCCTTCAACGTCTTCAGCGACGGCCACCGAATCGCCCAACTCGAGAAGCCCGGCCCGGCCGGACCGGGACTCGACCGACCCGACCTGCAAACCGTCCTTTACGAAACCGAGGTGACGCTCAAGGCGAGCTTCTTCACCGATCCCCGTTTTCGCGGAATGGACGAGCCGAACGTGGGCCCGCCCGACGACGGCACCCGCATCGCCGCCTACAACAGCGTCGCCGCCCTCCCCCGTCGCGCCCTCGAGGGCCATCTCGCGGCCATCGTGGACGTCCGGGGCAAGGTCCTGATGCAGACCACCGTCGAAGCTGTGCGCAGCCTCGCCGTCGGCATCCCCGCCGGCGGCGCCGTGCTGATCGGGATCGGCGAGGGCGCGGAGTTCCTGAGGCTCTACGCCAAACCTCGCGACACCATCACGTTCGAGCACAAGCCCGTCTTCGTGCCGATCGGCGAGCGGCTGAGCCAACAGATTCCCCTCATGACGAACCCCCACAAGAAGGAGGTCCAGGACAAGGTCCTGCAGATCGTCGACGAGGCCCTCGCCAACTACGACATTGACGGCGTGATCTTCGACGACCGCCTCCGCTTCGGGGGCCTGAACGCGGACTTCAGCGAGGACGCGCGGCGGGGCTTCGAGGCCTTCGTCGGCCAACCCGTCCAGTGGCCCGAGGACGTGTTCGTGTACGACGTGCGCCCCGACTACTCGCGAGGCGTCCTTCCCGGCCGCTTCTACGACGCTTGGCTCACCTTCAAAGCCGCCACCGTCCGCAACTTTATGGCCCGCGCCCGCGCGACCGTCGACCGTGCCCGTCCCGGCGCCAAGCTGGGCGTCTACGTGGGCTCCTGGTACGGCGAGTACCCCAACTTCGGATCGAACTACGCCTCGCCCCTGTTCGATGCCGGCTTCGCGTTTATCAACGACAGCTATCGCCGAACTGGGTACGCCGATCTCCTCGACTACCTCGTCACCGGCTGTTACTACACCGACGCGACGATCGCCGATTCGCTCCGTTACGGGATCGCGCCCGGCGCCACCGTCGAAGCGGCCGGGCAACTCTCCAACCGGATCGCCCGCGACGCCACCTGGACCTATGCCGGACTGGCGATCAACACCTTCAAAGGCGACGTCGACGCCCTGCAACGGTGCCTACAGGCGGCGGTCGGCTCGACCCAGGGGGTCATGGTCTTCGACCTGTCCCACGACATCGATCCCCTCTGGTCCGTCTTCGAGAAGGCGTTCGCCGAGCCCAAGGCGCCGCCCCACACCCGCCCCGACCTCCTGTCGAAGGTCCGTGCCGAGCGTGTCGACCGGGACCGCCGTGGCGAGCGCGAACCGCCCGTCGTGATCTACCCCGGCATCCCCGGGACGGGTCAGTAACCGATAGCGAAAGAGGGGAAAACCGAGGGGGGGTTGACGCAAGACAGCGCGGAGCGATCGGCCCGACGTCCCCCCGATCCCCCATGTCCTGCGTTCCCGGACCTTCCAACCCCTACCGCTTGAAGCGGCGCAGGAGCTCCTCGACCGTCATCAGCACCGTGATCGGCCTTCCGTGCGGGCACATATAGGGGTTTTCCGTCCCCGCGAGCTCGACGATCAGGCGCTCCATCTCCGCCGTCCCGAGCGGATCGCCCGCCTTGACCGCCATCTTGCAGGAGGTGGTGATCCAAATCTGTTCGCGCGTGGGCCGCACCCCCTTCGACCCCATCCCGTCCACCAACTCGTCGGCAAGGTCCCGAAGCACCTTGAGCGTCTGCCCGCGCTGGATCGCCGCCGGCGCCGACCGCACGAGGAAACTCTCGCCGCCGAACGACTCGATGTCGAACCCAAGGGCGCGCACCTCGTCGAGTTGCTCCGCGAACAGCACCGCCGCCCGCCGGTCCAAGTGAAGCGTCTCCGGCGTCAGCAGCGCCTGCCTCTCGATCGCCCCCTGGCCGCGAATGCCGCACAGGTACTCGTAAAGAACGCGCTCGTGCGCCACGTGCTGGTCGACGATCGCGAGGCCGAGCGAGGTCTCCACCAGGATGAACGTGTTCATCAACTGGCCGACGACCCGCATGTTGCGCAACAGGAACGCGAACGGCGTGCGGTCGCCCTCCGCCGAGGCGTCGAAGCCCCCGGCAACGGATGGGAGTCCCGCCTCGACCCCGAGGGGCATCTGGGCCTGCACGTCGAGGTCGGTGCGGCTGGCCCCGTGCCCGAACCCGGGACCCCATCCGGATTCGCCGGGCGCCGTCCCCGCCGGCGCGGACGAGCCGAAGCCGAGCAGGCGAGCGAACGCCCCGTGCGCCGGATCGCCCGCCGACTCTCCGGTGGCCGAAGCGCTCCCCGCCTCGAACGGCCGAAGAGCAGCCTTGGCTGGGTCCGTCCCGTCCGCCCGTGGGATCATCCCGTGCTCCTGAAGGGCGGCCCGGATCGCGTACCGGACCGCTTCGAAGGCCGTCCCTTCCTGCTGAAACCGGACCTCCGCCTTGGTCGGCGACACGTTCACGTCCACTCGCGCGGGATCGAGTTCGAGGAACAGCGCCACCGTCGGGTAGCGCCGATCGGGCGTGTAGTCGCGATAAGCCTGGTCGATCGCCGCCATCAGCGTGCGCGATCGGATCGGGCGGCCGTTGACGAAGGTGACCTGGTACGCCCGGGTGGGCCGCGTCGCGTGGGGCATTCCCACAAAACCTCGTACCCGTATCCCGCCCGCTTCGGTGTCCACCGGAACGAGGGTGCGCGCGGCATCCCGCCCCCATACGTCCAGAATCGCCGCCAACAGGTCGCCGCTGCCCGTCGTGCGCAACGCCAACTGCCCGTTGTGCCGGACCGTGAAGGCGACGTCGGGGTGGGCGAGCGCGGCTTTGGCGAGCGCGTCCAGGCACGCCGACAGTTCGGTTGCGTTCGATTTGAGGAACTTGAGGCGGGCCGGCGTGTTGTAGAACAGGTCCTCCACCACCACCTCGGTCCCGCGCGGCCCCGCTTCGCGCGCGTCCAAGGGGCGCACCTCGCCCCCTTCCGCCTCAAGCACGAAGCGCGCCCCGTCCGCCGGCGCGGTGGCCAGCCGAAACCGCGAAACCGAGGCGATCGACGGCAGCGCCTCCCCCCGAAACCCCAGCGTCGTCACCAGCGAAAGGTCCTCGGCCGAGGCGATCTTGCTCGTCGCGTGCCGCTCCAGCGAGGTGAACGCGTCTTCCGGCGCCATCCCGCACCCGTCGTCGGCGACCCGGACCCGCTTGCGGCCGCACTCCTCGAGGTCCACCTCGATCCGCCGGCCCCCCGCGTCGAGCGCGTTCTCCACCAGTTCCTTGACCACCGAGGCCGGCCGCTCCACGACCTCGCCCGCCGCGATCTGGTTCACGGTGTGCGGATCGAGCAGGCGGACGCGCCGCGCCGAGGCCGGGGTCGTCGTGGGCAAGGTCACGTTACAGACGATTGTACGACCCCGCGTGCCGCCCCGATCCCGACCCGGTTTTCCCCATCTCTCCGTCGCCCCTTGACGAAACGCCTCGCTCGCCATAAACTGGATGCATGGGATGCAACCTTCGGGACTCCGTTCTTACGTTTCCGTCGCTCCGCCCCGTCCTTGCCGTTGCCGCGCTTGTCGTCGGCGCGGGGCGCGTCCTTGCGCAAGACACGCCCCCGGACCCGCGCGAGCGCAAGGTCGACGGCATCACCTTCCTCCGCACCGACCTCGATTTCCGCGTCCTCGGGTCCGTCGAACGCCCCGCCGCCGAAACCGCCGTCGTCGTCCGAATGGACGCCGACGCCCCGCCCCGCGAGCGCCACGGACACGTCCTCCTCCAGGGCGTCCGGTTCTGGGACCTTGTCGGTTCGCCCCTGCTCCTCGTTCCCGGACAGGAACTCGTCCTTCGCGTCGTGATCGACGAGCGAGACTTGCCGGGGACCTTGACCGTCTCCGTCGGCGAACGCGTGGTCGAACCGGTCGAACTGGCCACCCGCCCCGCCGGCTACCCGGGCAAGGTCTTCATGGAATATCGATACCGGCCCCCCGCCGGCGAACCCGCCGAGGTTCAGGTGACCTTCGTCAACCGGCGTTCCGCGACCGACAACGAGGCGACCGTGGGTGGCCTGACCGTCAAACTGCCCAACCCGAACGTCTCGCGTAACGTCCGCTTCTTGGTCGGCGTGTCCACCAACCTCGCCTCCTTCGAGTCCAGTTTCGGCCTGTTCGGGGTCTATCGCCAATCCACCCGCCGGGGCGCCCTCGCCTTGCGCACCCCCCTGATGTCCCTCGGTCGCAGCACCAAACTGAGCCTCGACGCCGTGACGGTCTACAACGGATCGGACGACATCGGCATCGGAGGCGCCCTCACCTACAGCACCTTGGCCGGCTCCCGGTACTACCACTCGAGCCGGGGCGTCTTCGGGTTCCCGCTCAAAATGAACGTGACCCTCGGACTCGAAGGTCTGCAAGTAGGACCCAGCACCCAGAACCGGGCTCTGGGCACGAAGGCCTTCTTCGGCGTGGGCTTCTCCATTCCCACCTCCGAAATCAAGACCGGAGGCTGAACCCGGTCGATTCCTCGGAAAACCGACCTCTCGCGAAGGAAACGCCCTATACTGGGCGAATGCGTCATCGTTCATGCCGGTCCCTCATCGTGGCGGTCCTTGCCGGCCTCGTCCTCGCCGTCGTCTGGGCCTGTGGCGGCGCGACGAGCGGACCGAAGCCCATCCTCGTCCGCGACGTCAGCGAGGCGATCGCCCGCGCCACGACCCGAGCCGAAATGGAGCGGGCCTTTGGGCGGCTGTTCGACCTTGTCGGCATCGCCGACGGCCAAGCCCGCACCACCCTGATGCAGTTCGCCCAGCCGCACCTTGACTCGGGGGGTGTGGACCATGGCACCTTTCGAGAAAGCTACGAAGCCCTTCTGAGCCGACTCGCCGCCGATCCCCGCACCGCCGGGTATGTGCTCGATCTCACCGCCGAGCAGTTCCTCGCGACCGTGAACGGGCGCCTCGCCGCCGCGTACGCCGATCCGAACACCCCCCAAAACGCCGTCTACGTGCTCTTGTCCTCGCGGCCCGGTCACGTTCCTTACGCCGCTCCGCAAATGACCCTGGACGAGGGCGTCACCGTGGTCCAGGTCATGGTGATGCTCGTCGTCTACGGCAACGTATGGACCGAGCGAAACGGCGATTCGATCGTCCCGTCCCCGGTCTTGGCTTCCGCAAAGGGCCTTCCCGCGCGCCCCGCCGGGCCATGCCAGGACGCTTGCCAAGCCACGTTTGCCGGTTGCGACCAATCCTGCGGCAACGCGTTCAGCCTGGCCATGCAACAGACCTTGGCCGGCTTCCGGGAGCAGATCAGACCCATTCTCATCAACGTGGTGGTCATCGTCAGCGGCGCCGCCTCGATCTACAGCATGCTGTATCTCGGCTGCCACGGCGACGCGGCCTGCCAACAGACCCTCGTCGATGCCAAGAACGCGTCCATCGCTTACGCGCAACAGCACTTGGCGGAGGGTCTCGCCCAGGCCAACCTGGTCTACGCCGGCCAAGTGGTCCGCAACCGCGACGCCTTTCAATCCTGCCGCACCGGGTGCAATCAGGCGCTCGCCGTCTGCCTCGAGGGTTGCCACAACCAGGGTGGTGGATAGCCCCGTACCGAGCCGGGCCGGCGACCTCGCGAGTGGCAGATCTCGCACCGGACGTTCTCACCCGTCCACGGTGCCAGGTCCGCCGAGGTCTCAACCAAACGGCGGTCGAAGGCCCATCGCCCGAACCGCCTCGAACCGGTGGCAGGCGACGACGTGGTCGTTCACCATCCCCACCGCCTGCATGAACGCGTAGCAGATCGTGCTGCCGACGAACTTGAAGCCCCGACGCGAGAGGTCCTTGCTCAAGGCGTCCGACGCCGCCGTCCGGGCCGGGATCTGGGCAAGGTCGGACCAGGCGTTCTGGATCGGACGCCCGTTCACGAATCGCCACACGTACGCCGCGAACGAGCCGAACTCCTCCCGTACGGCCAAAAACGCCCGCGCATTGGCCACCGAAGCCGCCACCTTGGCCCGGTTTCGCACGATCCCCGGGTCGGCAAGCAGGGAAGCCACCTTGGCCTCGCCAAACTCCGCGACGACCGAAGGATCGAACCCGTCGTAAGCCGCCCGGTACCCATCCCGCTTGTTCAGGATCGTGCTCCAACTGAGTCCCGCCTGCGCCCCCTCCAGAATCAGGAACTCGAACAGCGTTCGGTCGTCCGTCGTGGGCACCCCCCATTCCTCGTCGTGGTAGCGCAAGTACGCCTCCGAACCCAGGCACCACGCGCATCGCACCGGCTCGCTCATGCGGCGGAGGTTACCGTTCCGGGTACGTTGCGAACGTGCCCCGCATCCTCTCCGTTCACTCCTTCCGCGGCGGAACCGGCAAGTCGAACACCTCGGCCAACGTCGCCACCGTGCTCGCGATGGACGGCCTCCGCCTCGGCGTGGTGGACACGGATATCCAGTCCCCCGGCATCCACGTGCTGTTCGGGGTCGAAGACGCCGGCGGTCGCCCGACCCTGAACGACTACCTCTGGGGCGGCTGCGAGATCGAGGACACCGCCGTCGAGGTCGGCTCGACCGTGGACCCGTCCCTCACCGGCCGGATGTTCCTCATCCCGTCGAGCGTCAAGGCGGGCGAGATTGCCGAAGTCCTCCGAAAAGGCTACGACGTAGGACTGCTGAACGACGGTTTCCAGCGCGCCATCGAGAGGCTCGGCCTCGACGCCCTGGTCATCGACACCCACCCGGGAATGAACGAGGAGACCCTCCTCTCGATCGCGATCTCCGACTGCCTCGCTATCGTGATGCGCCCCGACAAACAGGACTACCAAGGAACCGGGGTCACCGTCGACGTCGCCCGCCAACTCGGCGTCCCCTCGATGAGTCTGGTCGTCAACAAGGTGCCCCGCTCCCTCGACCCCGTCGCCCTCCAGACCGAGATCGAGTCGGCCTATGGCTGCCCCGTCGCGGGCGTCATCCCCCATTCCGACGAACTCATGGAACTCGCCTCCTCCGGCGTCTTCGTCGCCCGCTACCCGGACCATCCCGTGACCGCTCGCTACCGCGCCATCGCCCGCGCCCTCCTCGCCTAATCGGTTGACGTCGAGGCGACAAGTACAATCGGGACCGCGATGAACGTCACCGTCCTCGGCGCCGGAAGTTGGGGGACCGCCCTCGCCATCCTCCTCGCTCGCAACGACTGCGACGTGACCCTCGTCGGCCGAAACGCCGAGGAAATGGCCATCACTGAAGCTCGCCGCGAGAACCTCCGCTACCTTCCCGGCTTTGCCATCCCCAAAAACGTCGCCTACGCCACCGATGCCAACGAACCGGCCGATCTCTGGGTCGTCGCCGTCCCCGCCGCCGCCGCGCGCCAGACCCTCGTCGCCGTCCGAGGCGACGAACCCCTCGTCTGCTGCGCCAGCAAAGGTCTCGAACCCCAGACCGGCGCCCTCATGCACGAACTCGCCCGCGAAGTGCTGGCCGACAAGGGCGTGCGAACCGCCGCCCTCAGCGGTCCCAACCTCGCCGTCGAGATCGTGCGTGGCGTCCCGACCGCCGCAGTCAGCGCGAGCGAGGACCTCGAGACCGCCGACGCCGTCCGCCGCGCCTTCACCGGTCCCACCTACCGCGTCTACGTGAGCCACGACATCGTCGGCGTCGAACTCGCGGGCGCCCTCAAAAACGTCCTCGCCATCGGAGCCGGCGTCTCCGATGGCCTTGGGTTCGGCGACAACTCGAAGGGCGCCTTCCTCGCCCGTGGCCTTTACGAGATCACCAAACTCGGCCTCGCCATGGGCGCCCGCCTCGAGACCTTCCTCGGAATCGCCGGCGTCGGCGACCTCTTCGCCACCGCCAACAGCCGCCTGAGCCGCAACTACCGGGTCGGCCACGCGATCGGACGGGGAACCACCCTCACGGAGGCCCTCCGCGAGGTCGGCCAGGTCGCCGAGGGGGTCGGCACCAGCGAGTCCGCCCTCGTCCTCGCCCGCCGTCACGGGGTGGCGATGCCCGTCTTCGAGGCGCTCGATCTCATTCTGCGCGGCCAGAAACGCCCGATGGAGGGAGTGACGATGCTGATGGAACGGATGAGCCGCGCGGACGCCCCGCTGGGTCCCGAGGCCCACCTCGAACACCGCCTCGGCGGGCTATAATCGCCCCCGTTGTGCGAATGACTCTTCGTTAGGTCGGTCTTCCGTTCCGACCGCGGCCCTTTCTCCGACCCCCGCACCGGCCGCGCGTCCCCGACCCCCCGCAACGGAGCGTCCCTTGTTACCGACGGAACCCTTACGCATTCCCGCGTTCCGCAACCTCTGGCTCGGCCAGCTGATCTCCCAGGTCGGCGACTCGCTGTACTTCGTGGTCTTCATGTTTATGGTGAAGAAGATCACCGGCAGCGACGTGATGGTCGGCCTCGTCGGCGCGGCCGAGACCTTGCCCTACGTCCTCTTCGGCCCGACCTCCGGCGTCCTGGCCGACAAGTTCGATCGGCGCAAGATCATGCTCGGGTCCGACCTCGCGAGCGGAACGTTCCTTCTCGCCATCGGCGCCCTTGTGCTCGTGGTGCCCAACCCCCCGGCGGCCCTCTTCGTCGTCACCGCTTTCATCCTCTCCACCCTGCGCGCGGTGTTCCTTCCCGCCAAAAGCGCGGCCGTCCCGGCGGTGGTGCCGACCGACATGCTGCTGAAGGCCAACTCGCTCAGCACCGCCACCCAGAACATGGTCCCGATCATGGGCCTCGGCCTGAGCGCCGGCGTCCTCAGCATCCTCTATCGCCAGAGTCCCCAGATGTTCTTCGCGACCACCATCGCCCTCAACGCCCTGACGTTCTACGGCTCGGGATGGTACATCGCCAAACTGCCGCCCATCGTGCCCGATCGCGTCCGGCACGTGAAGGTGAGCGGATGGCACGACTTCGCGGAGGGACTCCGCTACATCCGCACCCGCCGCGAGCTGGTCGTGCTGATGCTGCTCGGCCTGCTCATGAACCTCATGATCTCGCCGTTCTTCGTCATCTACTTGGCGGCCAACGAGCGATGGTTCGGCGGCAAACCGGAAACCGTCGCCATCCTCGAACTCACCTTCTTCCTCGGAATGCTTGTCTCGAGCATCGCCGTGGGCGCGATGAACGTGCGCCGCGTCGGCGCGGGCTATATCGTCGGCCTGACCGTCACCGGCCTCACCGTGGCGGCGATGGCCTTCGGAAACGTGACCTGGCTGTGGTTCGCCGGCTTTGCGCCCTGGCTCGGCGGAATCGGCTGGTTCGTCGCGACCCTTGGCGCAGCGATGACCATCGGGTTCTGGCAGGTGGCCATCATGAACATGATCGCCGGCCTTGCCGTCCCCTTCGCCCAGATTCCCACCAACACCTACGTCCAGGCCACCACCCCCGACGCCTATCGCGGGCGCGTGAACAGCGTCCTCGTCACGATGTCCGTCGGCGTCATGCCGATCGGCTACGGCCTCGGCGGCTTCCTCCTCGAGAAAATGGGCGTCGAGCGGATGTTCCTAGTCATGGGCTTGGGCATGGTGACCGTCGCCCTCGCCGGCTTGCTCGACCGCTCCTTCCGGACATCGGTGTTGCCGGAGGAAGAGGTCGCCGAACCAACGTCGGACGGGGCGGACGAAGCAGCGATCGAGCCGAAGGACCTGGTCGAGGTCCGCTAGACGGTTTCAATACCGTACTGCCGGAACACGGGATCGACCGTCGCCAACTTGAGGCCCGCGGCCAGACACTGGCACGCGATCATGCGGTCGAAAGGGTCGCGGTGGTGCAATGGCAGTTCGGCGAGCAACGCCGCGTGGCCCGAGTCGAAGGCCAGTTCGATGGCCTGGAGCCGCGCGACGAGTTCACTCCAAAACGCGGGTTCGGGCTTCGGCAATCTCAGCTTGCCGATCGAGGCCTTGATCCCGATCTCCGCGCGGGAAACCGCCGTCACGTAGAGCTCCTCGGCTTCCACGATGGCCCTCCGCGTCCCGTCGGGCAACGGCGGGGCGCTCCTGGCATAGCGCAAGAGGACGTTGGTGTCGACGAGCAACCTCAATACCGACCCTCGACAAACGCGTCGGCTTCTCCCTCGGTCATCGGCCGAAGCGCCTCTTCGAACTCCTCGTCCGTCATCGGAAACGAGAACATCCCGAAGGCCGATTCCCGTAATGCCCGATCGACGGGTCGGGGAACGGCCGTAAGCTCGGCCACGGGTGTGTTCCGCTCACAAATGACGACCTTCTGGCCGGACTTGGCGAGCCGAAGATAGTGAGAGAGTCGTGCCTTGACATCGGCGACGTTGGCGCGGATCATGGTCATATTGTAGACCATGATCCGCCGTTCGGGTTCCTCTGCGTGCGGGTCCCTGTTCGTCCCCCGGTACACTTCCTGCCCGTGACGACCCTCCAAGACCTCATCCGGCGGCTGAACGAGTACTGGGCCGAGCAGGGATGCCTCGTGTACCAGCCGTACGACGCCGAGGTCGGTGCGGGCACCATGCACCCGGCGACCGCCCTCAAGTGCCTCGGCCCGAACCCGTGGAACGTCGCCTTCGTCCAGCCCTCCCGACGCCCCGCCGACGGCCGCTACACGCGCAACCCGATGCGCAACCAGCGCTACTACCAGTTCCAGGTGATCATGAAGCCGAGCCCGGACGATATCGTGGACCGCTATATCGGCTCCCTCAACGCCCTCGGCTTCGATACCACCAAGAACGACGTGCGCCTCGTCGAGGACGACTGGGAGTCTCCCTCCATCGGCGCGAGCGGCGTCGGCTGGGAGGTCTGGCTGGACGGGACCGAGATCAGCCAGTTCACTTTCTTTCAGCAGATGGGGGGCATCGAGTGCGACCCCGTCTGCGCCGAGATCACCTACGGCCCCGAGCGCCTAGCCCTCATGCTCAACAAGCAACACTCGTTCTGGTCCGACCTGATGTGGAACGAGGAGACGAGCTACCGAACCGCCGAGTACGAACTCGAAATGCAGCACAACGTGTACAACTTCGAGGTCGCCTCGACCGAAATGCTGTTCCAGCTGTTCGAGATGTACGAGGAAGAGTCGAAGCGCACGATCGAGACCCCGGTCTACTGGAACTCCGAGCAAGGCATCCTGACCACCGAGGAGCATCCGATGCCGAAGGACGGACCGCCCACCTGCCTGGCCCTCGTCTATCCCGCCTACGACCTGGCCCTCAAATGCTCCCACGCCTTCAATCTGCTCGACGCGCGCGGCGCCGTCAGCGCCCAGCAACGGGCCGCCTACATCAACCGCATCCGCGCCCGCGTCCGCGCGTGCTGCCTCAAGTACATGGAGCAGTTCAAAGTCCCCGCGAAGGCCTAGTGCCATCCACCTTCTATTGTCATTCTGAGCGCAGCGAGGAATCCCGTTGCGTCGAGCGAAGCGAAGAACCCCGGATCGCGCCCCTCCGCTTGTCATTCTGAGCGAAGCGTAGAATCCCGGTGCCACCCTCGACTGTCATTCTGAGCGAAGCGAAGAATCCCGGTCGCGTCGAGCGCAGCGAAGTCCTCCCGGTCGCGCCGAGCGAAGCAATCCCGGTCCGCGCAAGGAGCGACGCAAGGCGACGCGGTTGACGTACCCGCCCGCCGATCGCGAAACGTCGTCGGCGCCAACGAAGGAGGGAAGCAATGCGCCGCGAAACGCGAGCGCCCCCGAACGATCGTTGCGTGATCTTGACCAGTCACTAGCCTTAGACATGAACAAAGCACGCGGTACCAGGGTCGACGGCAAGAATCATCGCACGACGCGATTCGACATTTCCTGCGGCGGCATCGCGCACAATGGCGACCATGGATGCCGCGCACTCGACCAAGGAAGCGCTCGAGCCGTGAAACGTGACCAAGAGGACCCGCTGGCCCTCGCGATCGAGGTGTTCGTCAAGGGCTTCGCCATCCAGCGCAGCGTGACCACCCCCTACGAGGCGGTCCCGTTCGGCCCCGTCTGGGTGATGCGCGACGCTGCTCCCCGTCCCGACCCGCGCAACACCGAGTTCGTCGCCCTTCGCCTGCCGCCCGACAAAGTGGTCGAGACCGTGCGGGCCTATGGAATCCCGCCAAAGTACGGCATCGTGACCGCGGACGACGACGACGGCACCGACCACCTTGCCGACCGCAACCGCTTCGTCGAACTCGGATACCGGCTGATGAACCGCGAACCCGTGTTCGTCCGCGATCTGCGCGAGCCCATCCCCGAACCGACGGTGCCGGTGCGCCGCATCGAATCGAAGGAGGACGCCGCCCGCGTCGCCAAGGCGATTCGCCACCGACTGCTCCGCCCGAGCGACCTCGGACCGGACGATCCGTTAAGCCGGGCGTATTGGTGTGAGAAGGACGGTAGCGTCGTCGGGTGGGTCCGCTCCATGAAGGCGCGCGACGATGCCCGCTGGATCGGGGACTTGGCGACGATCCCCGCGTACCGGCGCCAGGGGATCGCCACCTCCCTCATGAACGCCGCCCTGAGCGACGATCGGACTCGCGGGGCGTTGTGGAGCTGCCTTGTCGCCAGTTGGACCGGGAGCCGCCTCTACCCGCTCCTCGGGTACCGCCGCGTGGGACTCCTCCACTGCTACGTTCCCAGGAAGGAGTCCGCCTCCCGGTAGCGAACGAACCCGTGGGATATACTCCCGGAACCTCCATGGACACCGAGGCGATCTATCAGCAGGGCTTCGCACACCGATGTGAGGGGCGCTACCGCGAGGCGCGTACCGCTTTCGAGACCGTGCTGGCCGCCAACCCATCTCACGCGAACGCCCAGTGGCAACTCGGATTGGTCCAGGGTTTCGAAGGAGACTTTGACGGATCGCTCGATACGCTGGCGAAAGTGGTGGCTGGCAACCCGAGCCACGTCGCCGCCCGGTACGACCTCGCGATGACCGAAATGATGCTCGGCATGGTGGACGAGGCCTGCGCCAACTTCCGTGAGGTGCTCCGCCTCGACCCGACCCACGAACAGGCCCAGCGCCAGATCAAGTACTGCGGTTAGTCAACGGATCCCCGTGTCAGCTCGAGTGAAGGGTGCGGAGTCTGTCCGAGCAACGATGCGGACCGCCGCCGCTAGATTCGGCGAGTAACATGGGCCGTGGCCCAAGACCCGCCCCGCCCGCACCTCCGCCCGAGCTTCTGGCAGTCCGACGGACGCGCCGTCCCTAAGACCGACGACGGACTCCGGTACCTCATCGGCGGCGAAATCCGCACCTGGACCGGCGAGACGCAGGAAATCCGCTCTTGCCTCGCCTTCGCCTGGAACGAGGGCTTCGTGCGGCCCGTCCTTGGCCCGGGCGCGATGCTCGACGCCGACGAAGCCATGGCCGCCCTCGAAGCCGCCGAGCGTGCCTGGGACGAGGGCAAGGGCGAGTGGCCGACCACCACCGTCGCCAAACGAATCGAAGCGATGGAGGCGTTCGTCGAGCGCATGGTCGCCGTCCGCGAGACCGTGGTCGAGCGCATGATGTGGGAGATCGGCAAGACCCAAGCCGACTCCTACGGCGAGTTCGACCGCACCGTCCAGTACATCCGCGACACCATCCACGAGCTCAAAGACATGGAGCGCGCCTCCGCTCGCTTCGCCGTCGAGAAGAACGCCTTCGCCCAGATTCGCCGCTCCCCTTTCGGCCCGACCCTCTGCATGGGGCCCTTCAACTACCCCCTCAACGAGACCTTCGCCACCCTCATTCCCGCCGTCCTTATGGGCAACCCGGTCGTGAGCAAACTCCCGCGCTTCGGGCAACTCCTGAACATCCCCCTCCTCGAGGCCTTCCGAGACTGCTTCCCCCCGGGCGTCGTCAATATCATCGCGGGAAAGGGAACCGATATCGTCACCCCGATCGTGCGGTCGGGCCGCGTCTCGATGCTCGCCTTCATCGGCAACTCCCGGACCGCCGACATCCTCAAGTCCCAGCACCCGCAACCCCATCGGCTCCGATCCGTCCTCTCCCTGGACGCGAAGAACCCCGGCATCGTGCTCGAAGACGCCGACCTGGACGTGACGATCCCGCAGGTGCTGGCGGGCGCGCTGAGCTTCAACGGCCAGCGTTGCACCGCCCTCAAGATGCTGTTCGTCCATCGCAGCCGACGCGCCGAGTTCCTGGACCGGCTGTGCGCCGCCCTGGACGACCTCAAGGCCGGGTTTCCCTGGCAGAAGGGGGTGAGGCTCACCCCGGTCGCCGACCCTAAAGCCCCCGAGTTCCTACGCGATCTGATCGCCGACGCCCGATCCTTCGGGGCCGAAGTGGTCAACCCAGGAGGCGGGGAAGTTGTCGAAAACTTTGTCCATCCCGCCGTCCTCTACCCGGTGGACGACCGTATGAAGGTCTACCACGTCGAGCAGTTCGGCCCGGTGATCCCGGTCCGCGAGTTCGAGCGGATCGAAGAGGTCATGCGCTACGCCCTCGAATCGCAGTTCGGCCAGCAGGTGTCGCTTTTCGGCTACGACCCGGCCGTGTTGGGGCCGCTCATCGACCACATGGTGAACCAGGTTTCGCGCGTCAACCTGAACACTCAGTGCCAACGCGGACCCGACACGTTCCCCTTCACCGGTCGCAAAGCCTCGGCGGAGGGCACCCTTTCGGTTCGCGACGCCCTCAAGCGGTTCTCGATCCGTTCCCTCGTCGCGACCGACTACTCTCCCCGCAACCGCGACCTCGTGAACGACATCGTCGCCTCCCGCACCAGCAACTTCCTCAGCACCGATTTCCTGTTCTGAGTGGACCGTGGGCCCGTCCGCCACAATGATCCCGTGCGCGATATTCCGGACGTCCTCGTTGTCGGAGCGGGCGCGGCGGGCATCGTCGCCGCCTGGCGCGCCGCGAGCCTCGGCGCCCGGGTCCTCCTTCTCGAGAAGACCCCCCGCATCGGCACCAAGATCCTGATCTCCGGCGGGGGCAAGTGCAACGTCTGCCACGACGGACCTATGGAGGAGGTGCTGAAGGGATTCCGCCCGAACGAGGCCCGGTTCCTCCGCCCCTCCTTCTACCGATTCTCCAACCAGGACCTACTTAGGCTCCTGACCGACCGGGGACTGAGGGTCTACACCCGGCCGAACGGCCGGGTCTTCCCGGTGGACCAGACCGCCAAGGACGTCGTCGCCATCTTGGCCGAGGTCTTGGCCGAAACCGGGGTCGAGGTCAGAAGAGCGACCCCCGTTCGACGCCTGTCCCACCAAGAGGGAAGGGTGACGGGCGTCGAGACCGCCGAAGGCGCCATTCCTTGCGAACGCGTTGTGGTCTCTACCGGCGGCAGCTCGTACCCGAACTCCGGCACGACCGGCGACGGCTACCGCTGGGCCCGCGACCTGGGGCATACGGTGGTTCCCGTTCGCGCCGCCCTGGCCCCCATCTACCTCCGCACCGATTCTACGTGGGCGGACCTGAGCGGCGTGTCGCTCCGCGACGTCGTGCTGCGCGCCCGGAAGGGCGACAAGGTTCTGGATCGCTGGCGCGACGACCTCCTCTTCACCCACCACGGGGTTTCGGGTCCCACCGCGCTTGAGGTCAGCCGCGCCGTCGCCGAAGCGGGTGCGGAAGGAGTCTCCCTCGACGTGGACCTGCTCCCCGATCGAACTCCCGAACAGGTGGCCGAATGGGCTCTCGAACTCGCGACCACCCATCCCAGGAAGCGCCTTCGCTCGCTCCTCGACGGCATTGTCCCGGAGCGTCTGACCGACCGTGTCCTGATCGCCGCAAAAGCCGAAGGCGAAACTCCCCTCGGCCAGGTGGACCGCAAAACCCGTAACCGGCTTCTCGAAACGCTCAAGCGCTGGCCGATCGGGGAGGCGCGCACCGTCCCGCTGGAGAAGGGCGAGGTCGTCGCGGGCGGCATCGCCCTCGACGAGGTGGACCCCAAAACGATGCGCTCCCTGCGCTGCGAAGGCCTCTACCTTTGCGGCGAGGTCCTCGATGTGGCGGGCCGGGTCGGCGGCTACAACCTTCAAGCGGCATGGTCCACCGGATTCGTCGCGGGCGAAACCGCTGCCCGAGACGCCGAAACTCACGCGGGGCGAATGCCGTAGCGGAAGGGATCCGATGGCTCGAAGCGCAGGCGCGCCGTCCCCGTGACGTAGGCCCGGCCCCGAATGTGCGGGATGAGGTCGTCGCCGCGCACCTCGACCGTCCCCTCGAACAGGCTTCCCGTCACGCTTTCCTGCCGCCATACCTGGCCGGGTTTGAGGACCCCACGCTCGACGAGGGTCGCCAATTTGGCGCTCGTGCCCGTCCCGCACGGCGATCGGTCGTAGGCCGCCCCGGGGCAGAGCACGAAGTTCCGCGAGTGCGCGTCCGCCCGTGGGGAAGGGCTGAACAACTCGATATGGTCGATCGGAGCCGCCTCGTTCGCCACCCCCTGATCCCAAAGCGCCTCGCGGATCGCCCGCGTCACCGCCATCAGCCTCTCAAGGTTCGGGAGCCCGATCACGATCTCCGGCAGTTCCGTCAGGAAAAACCAGTTGCCGCCGTAGGCGATGTCGCCCACCACCGGTCCGTAACCCGGAACCTCCACCGCCGCGTCCTTGGCGTAAAGGAAACTCGGTACGTTGGCGAACGTGACCGACCCGTCGCCGAGCAGCGTCGAGACGACCGGACCCGCCGGGGTATCGATCGTGACCGCGCCCGGCGCGAGGCGACCCAGGTGAGCCAGCGTCTTCGTCACCCCGATCAACCCGTGGCCGCACATCCCGAGGGTGCCCACGTCGTTGAAGAACACGACCCCGCAGTGCGCACCCTCCGAAACCGGGGGCGTCAGCAGGGCGCCGACGATCGCGTCGTGGCCCCGGGGTTCGGTCACCACCGCCCGCCGGAGGTGGTCGAACCGCTCCCTCAGGTCGGCGCGTTTCTCCGACATCGTCGCCCCGCTCGGCATCGGCCAGCCCTCGATCACCACCCGAGTGGGTTCGCCTTCGGTGTGCGAGTCGACGACTTCGATCCATTCGGGGTGGGTCATGGCGGGGATAATGGAAGCCGAGAACGATGAGCAATGTACCCAGACTCCCGAACTTCATCGCCGGACGGTGCGTCGAGGCGGAAGCGACGGCGTGGCACTCGAGCCGCAACCCCTCCAAACCGGACGACGTGGTCGCCGAAGTCCCCGAGTCGGGGTTCGCCGACGTCGGAGCGGCGGTGCAGGGGGCGGTTGCCGCCCAAGCCGGATGGTGGACCCGAACCGGAATGGCCCGCGCCGACGCGCTCTACGCCTGGGCCGATGCCCTGAAGGCGCGGGCCGAGGAACTCGCCGGCCTGATCGCCCGCGAGGTCGGTAAGCCGATCGGCGAGGCGCGCGGGGAAGTTGGGCGGGGCGTGCTGATCCTCCGCTACTACGCGGGCGAGGCCGTGCGCGAAGCCGGCGACGTGATCCCCTCCCAAATCCCTGGCGCGCTCCAGTACTCCCAGCGCCGCCCGGTCGGGGTGTGCGGCCTGATCACACCCTGGAATTTCCCGGTCGCGATCCCCCTCTGGAAGGCCGCTCCCGCCCTGGCCTTCGGCAACACCGTGGTCCTCAAGCCGAGCGAACTGAGCGGAGCGGTGGCGGCCCTGCTCGCCGAGACCGCCGAGGCGTCGGGATTGCCCGCCGGTGTGTTCAACGTGGTCCATGGAGCGGGCGAAACCGGGTCGGCCCTGGTCGCCCATCCAGACGTGGCCGCGATCAGTTTCACCGGTTCCGCGAAGGTGGGCGGCCTCGTCGCCAGCGCCTGCGCCACCCGCAACGCGAAGTTTCAGACCGAGATGGGGGGTAAGAACGTGGGCATCGTCCTCGCCGACGCCGACCTTGATCGCGCCGCGAATCTGATCGCGGGGGGCGCGATGCGCTGCGCCGGCCAGAAATGCACCGCCACCGGACGCGTCGTCGTGGAGCGGTCCGTGCGCGACGCCCTCCTGCCAAGACTCAAGGCGGCGGTCGAGGCGCTTCCGCTTGGCCCGGTGAGCGATCCGATGTCCGCCATCGGCCCGCTGATCAGCCTCGCGGCCCGGGAACGAGTCGAGGCGGCGATCGCCGGCGCTCCCTTCGAGCGGCTCACCGGTGGCCCGATCCAAGACGACCGGTTCCGCGAGGGCTACTTCGTCAAGCCGACGGTGTTCACCGGCGTCGACCCCGGCTCGCCCCTCGCCCAAGAGGAGTTGTTCGGGCCGGTCCTTGCCGTGATCGAGGCGGACGATTTCGACCACGCCATCGCCCTGGCGAATCAGACCCGCTACGGCCTCAGCGCCTCCCTCTACACCCAGAACTTGGCGAAGGCCCTGAGCTACGCGGACCGCATCGAGGTCGGCTTGGTTCGCGTGAACGGCGACACCACCGGGGTCGACCCCCACGCCCCCTTCGGGGGTCTGAAGGGCTCCAGTTCCCACTCGCGCGAACAAGGTCCCGCCGCCCGCGACTTCTACACCGACGTCAAGACCGTGCAGATATCGGGATAAATTAGCCTCAGGACTTGAACACTTCGTCGAGAAACGCCCGCATCGCCGCCCAGGAGCGTCGGTCTGCTTCCGGATGGTACTGCGGGCCGCCGATCACCGTCCAAGGGTGGGCGGCGACGTTGTACATCACCATCTGGTAGTCCACCTTCGCGTCCCGCATCTCGTCGAGAAACGCCACCAGGGTGGGCCGCGGCGCCGCCGGGTCCTGCGCCGCGTGGCACACCATCACCTTCGTCTTGACCTCGCCCTCCTTCGCCGGCATCGAGGTGCCCAGCGAGCCGTGGAAACTCACCACCCCCTGCACGTCCGAGCCTGACCGGGCGAGTTCGAGGACGCCCGCCCCGCCGAAGCAGTAGCCGATCGCCGCGACCTTCGTCTTGTCCACCTCCGGCAAGGACCGCGCCACCGTGACCGCCGCCTGGAGCCGCGCCCGGAACTCGGGCAGGTTGCCGTACAGCTTCCGCGCCTCCGCGCTGGACTCCTGCGTGTTGGTCGGTCGCACGCCCTTCCCGTAAACGTCCACCGCCAGGGCCACATAGCCGAGTTCGGCAAGCATCCGAGCGCGCAACTTCTCATAGTCGTCGAGCCCGTTCCAGTCGTGGACCACGAGCACCGCCGGTCGCGGCGTCTTGAAAGCGTCGTTCCAGGCCAGGTACCCCTCGTACGTCGCGTCCCCGACCTTGTAGTCGAGCGCCTTGGTTTGGACCTCCGCGCGGACGGTGGCGACGGCGGCTATCAGAACGAGAGCGGCAAGGGGCGAGGCGAGCGGTTTCACGAGGGTTCAAAACGAGGTCCCCGCCCGGTAAGTTTCAGGGGACGAGAATCTCCTTTGCGGATCGCGAGTTCGGTCGTATACTCGCCCCATGCGTCCGCGATCTCTCGCTCCGCTCTCTGCTCGCATTCTCGCGCTGGTCCTGATCGTCGGCGCGGCCTCCGGACTGTCGGCTCAGAATTCGCGCCCGAACCCCGAACCGGTCTTCCGGTCCGTCAAGAGCTTGACCGCGCACATCGACAAACTGGAGGGCGGCGAGGAAGAGGACGCTGCGGTGGACCCTCGCGAGCGCAAGGAGAAACCGGGGGTGGACTACCTCAAGTCGCTCCTCTATTACCTCCGGCAACGCGCCTACCCGAACGACACCGTGGACTGGGACGCGTGGCGCCGCGGCGCCGACCACCGCGACAAGATGCCCGTCGGCCAAATCGGTCTCCGCGGCGATCGGCGAACCCTCGCCCCCACCGGCACTTGGTCGTATGTGGGGCCGAAGAACCTCCAGGTCCCCTACCGCACGTACTACGGCATCGCCCCGCTCTCCGGACGCATCAACGCCGCCGCCTACCATCCGACGAACTCGCAGATCGTCTACGTCGCGGGAGCCTCCGGCGGAGTCCACAAGACCACCGACGGCGGCGCGACCTGGACCCCACTCACCGATACCGCTTGGCCCCTTCTTCACGTGAGTTGCCTCGCCATCCCGGCCTCCGCCCCGAACACGATCTATGCCGGTACCGGCGACTTTGACGGCATGGTCGGTTACACGAACGGCCTTATGCGTTCCACCGATGGAGGCGCGAATTGGACCAAGATTTCGGACTCCTTGTTCGACGGCTTTGCCGTCAGCGATATCATCGTGGACCCCGAATCCCCGAGCACCATCGTCTGTTCGCTTTCGCGAGGGAGTTCTTGGTGGGGCAAACTCGTCCGTACCACCAACGGCGGTGGCAACTGGAGCGACGTGACCCCCCTCGAAGGATGGGGCCTCTTCGCGAGCCTTGACTACGCCGCGAAGGACGGCCTCAACAACCGGCTCTACTACGCCACCGACAGCTATCGTGGGCGCGTCCTCCTCTCCACCAACCGGGGAGCGACCTGGGTCAACTCCGGCTACGTCGGAACCGGCAGCGGCAGCGCCTTGACCCGCGTCGCCGGTTCGAAGCGCGACCCCTTGACCGCCTACGTCGTCGACTCCTCGATCAGTTCGCCCGGCAAGGTCCAGAAGACGACGAACGGCGGCTTGACCTGGGGCGACTCGACCAACGACTTCCCCCATGGCAATGCCGGCATGGGCGCGACCTACAATTGGTCGCAGTCCTTTTACGACGTCTTCATCGAGACTTCGGTCGCCAACAACCAGGACGTCGTCTACGTCGGCCTTATCGATGTCGCCGTCTCGATCAACGGGGGAGCCAACTGGAACTCCATCGGCGGCCCGACCTACACCGGCGACGCGGTGATCCACAACGACCAGCACAGCCTGACCGTCAACCCGTCGAACGCCAACGAAAGCCTCGTCGGCATGGACGGGGGAGCCTACCGCCTCGTCTACAACCCCGGCGGCGGGACATTCACGTGGACCCCCCTGAACGCCGGGCTCTACACCACCCAGTTCTACCGGGCCGCCTTCCATCCGACGAATCCCGACAAGATGCTCGGTGGCACCCAGGACAACGCCACCCCCGTCTCGACCGGCGACCTCGCCAACTGGCTCAACCGGGGCGGGGGCGACGGCGGCTGGTGCGCGATCAACCCCGCGAACCCGGCCATCCAATACTGCACCGCCCAAGGACTCGCCACCTTCCTCACCACCAACGAGTGGTCCACGAGCGCCTACATCGGCCCACCCCTGAGTCACGGCACCGACCGCGCCGCCTTCATCGCCCCGATCGTTCTCGACCCGAACAACCCGAACCTCCTCTACGCTGGCGCGAACTACCTTTGGCGGTTCGACTCGTCGACCCTGAGTTGGACGCCCCGCGTCGGCGGGATCGAGGTCGCGACCGGCTCCGACGTTATCAACTGCCTTGCCGTCGCGCCCGGGGACTCCGATCGCATCTACGCCGGAACGGCCAACGGTGTCCTCCAGATGACGGCGAACGGCGGGACGTCGTGGACCCCGATCGACGGCGGGAGTCCCGCCCTGCCGGATCGGACGATCACCTTCCTCAACGTGAACCCGACCAACAAGAGCGACCTCCTCGTCCTCCTCTCCGGCACCGGAAGCGGACACGTCTTCCGTTGCGCGAACACCCTCGCCGCGACCCCGGTTTGGTCCGATCGTTCCGGTAGCGGCGCCACCGGACTGCCCGACGTCCCGGCCAACTCGCTCGCCCGGGATCCCGCCGACCCCCAGAACACCTGGTACGTCGGCACCGACCTCGGGGTCTTCATGACCACGAACGCCGGTTCGACCTGGACCAACGTGACCGCCCCCCTGGGCCTGCCGAACGTGCAGGTGAACGAGGTGGGCGTGAGCGCCGGCTATCTGTTCGCCGCGACATGGGGTCGCGGAATCTGGCGCGTCCAACTCGCCACCACCCGCACCGTCTCCGGCAACGTCACCCTCCAGAACTTCGCCGGGACCGTCGCCGGCACGCCCGTCCGCGTCGAAATCCGTAGCCCGGGTTCGACCGTTCCCCTCGAGACCTACGACACGACCCTCGCCTCCGGCGGCGCCTATGGCGTCGTGACGAGCCTGAACGGAACCTACGATGTGACGATCAAGAGCTCGCACTGGCTCCGCGCCAAGTCGGCGAACGTGAGCGTCAGCGGCTCCGGGGCGACCGTCTCGTTGTCGCTCGTGAATGGCGACGTCAATGGCGACAACACCGTGAACATCGCCGACTTCCTCCAGTTGCGCGCCGCTTTCGGCAGTTCCACCGGCGGGGCTGGATGGAACCCGAACGCCGACCTCAACGGAAGCGGATCGGTCAACGTCGCCGACTTCGTAATCCTGCGCGGATCGTTCGGCCAATCCGGTGCGCCCTAGGCAACCTGGTGACCAACTTAGTGGAACGGGTTCAGCGCGCCACCAGGCGTCGCTGGACCCGCTTCGGCCCCCAAACTTGTACGGTTCCGCATCCCCGGGGCCTTGAGGAACTCCGGCTGACGACCCGATGATTGGGAAGCCGACCGTTCGGAACCCCGATGGAAACACGCGACGCGTTCCAACCGCGGATACTGGTCATTGACGACGAAGAGGACTTTTACCTCCTCCTTCGTCGCGAGCTGGTGTTCGCCGGCTATACCGAAACGGCTCACGTGGCCGACCCCCGCCAAGCCTTGGCGACGTTCGAGGCGTACCGCCCCGACCTTGTTGCCGTGGACCTGGCCATGTCGTACATGGACGGCTTCGAGGTCATCCGCGCCCTTCGCGACCGCATTTCGCGTGACGAGTTTCTGCCCATCCTCGTGCTCACCGGCAACGGCGGCCAGCACGTACGCACCCGCGCCCTCGAGTGCGGCGCGATGGACTACGTCACCAAGAGCGACGACTTCACCGAAACCCTTCTCCGCGTCGGCAACCTGCTGCACACGCGCCGCCTGTACTGCGAGAACAAATGGCAACGCGAGGAACTCGAGCGTAGGGTCCTCGAGCGCACCCAAGAGTTGGAGGACACCCAGCGCGAAATCCTCGAGCGCCTAGCCCTCGCCGCCGAGTTTCGCGACGACGACACCGGCGAGCACACCCGCCGCGTGGGCTTCCTGAGCGAGGAAATCGCCAAGGCGGCCGGGCTCGACCCGGTCTACGCGCGCCACATCGGCATGGCCGCCCTGCTCCACGATCTCGGCAAAATCGGCGTGCCGGACGGCATCTTGCGCAAGCCCGGCAAACTCACCGCCTATGAGTTCGAAAACGTGAAGGCCCACACCTGGGTCGGATCGCAGATCCTGGGCAACAGCCGGGTGTCGCTCCTCCGCCTCGCCGAGGAGATCGCCTTGACGCACCACGAGCGATGGGACGGGGCGGGATACCCGACCGGCCTCAAGGGCGAGGAGATCCCCATGTCGGGGAGGATCGTGGCCCTCGCCGACGTGTTCGACGCCCTGACCCATCGTCGCCCCTACAAGCACCCTTGGCCCTTGTCCAGAGCGATGCTCGAAATCCAGAAACAGAGCGGCCACCAGTTCGACCCCAACATCGTCGAGGCCTTCCTGCGGCTCGACTGGTCCAAACTCGAACTGGAAGACGAGCGCATCCCCGAACCCTTCGGCGAGCGACGCGCGGCTTAGGCGTTCGTCGCCGCCCGCCGCAAGCCGTCCAAGTCCAGCGGCTCCGTGACCATCGCCAGTTCGCCCTTCGCGTCGTGCGGCCACGCCTCGGCCGGTCGATCCCAGTACAACTCGAGGCCGTTCCCATCCGGGTCGCGCAGGTAGAGCGCTTCGCTCACCCCGTGGTCGGCGGCCCCGTCGAGGGCGACGCCCGCCCGATCCAGGCGCACCAGGGCCTCCGCCAAGGCCTTCCGCGAAGGGAAGAGGATGGCGACGTGGTACAGCCCGGTGCTCCCGCGCGGCGGCGGCGACCCGCCAAGGCTGTCCCACGTGTTCAGACCGATGTGATGGTGGTACCCGCCCGCCGACACGAACGCCGCCCCTCGGCCGTACCGCTGGGTCAGTTCAAATCCGAGGACGCCGGTGTAGAACGCGAGCGCCCGCTCCAGGTCCGCCACCTTCAGGTGGACGTGTCCGATGCGCGCTTCGGGATGGATCGCGGTGTTCATGTCTCTTCTAGGGGTCGTCCGCCCGGGTCGTCTCGCGACCTGGGCCGATCGGCCCGGGTCGCGTCCTACCGCGCGACTTCCGCCCAACTGGACGGCGTCTCCCAGACCCGAACCCGCTCGAGGCGGCATCGCCCTGGCGGTATCCGATAAGGGGTCCCGGACCCCGACGCTGCCTCGAACCCGTCCGCCAGAACGCGCGAAGCGTGATCGAAGATTTCTTTCGCGATCGCTTCCGTCGTAGGCTCTCCCTCGAAGACGACGAAGGCGCTTTCGGGGAACGCCGACCGTAAACTCTTAAGAAACGGGTCCGTCTTGTTCACCGCGATCGCGTGGTCGTAGCGGTCTAGGTGCCCTTCCAAAGCGAGCTTAAGTGCTTTGAAGTCCACCACCATGCCAAGATCGTCGAGTTCGTCGCTGGCCACGACCACCTCGATCGTGCGCGTATGGCCGTGGGGGAACCGGCACGCTTCCGGGTGGCGGCTCAGCATGTGGCCGCTCTCGACCACGAATCGCCGGCAAACGCGATAGATCGGCCCGCTCATACGAACACCGAAGGGGCGAGCGCCTCCCGGATCGCCTCCTCGAAAAAGTCCAGTTCCTCATCGGTCCCGACCGTGACCCGCAGGCAATCCGGGTGGCCGATGTGCCGTCCCGCGCGGACGATCACCCCCTTGCGCAACAGCGCCTCGAACACCGGTTCCGCCGGCCGACCCAGGTCGACGAACGCGAAGTTGCCGTAGCTCTCGACGACGCTCGCCCCCAGCGAGCGCATCAGTAGGCCGAGCCGCTCCAGACCCGCTCGGTTGGTCGCCACCGTGCGCGCCAGGTGCTCGCGATCCCCCAAGGCCGCGATCGCCGCCGCCTGGGCCAGCGAGTTCACGTTGAACGGCTCCCTCGCGCGGTGGATCGCGTCGACGACCTCCGGCGGCCCAAAACCGTAACCGACCCGTATCCCTGCGAGACCGTAGGCCTTGCTGAACGTGCGCATGCCGAACACGTTGCGGTTGGCGTGAACGTAGTCGAGGCTGCTCGGGTAGCCGTCGGCCCCCGCCGCGTATTCGTAATAGGCCTCGTCCAGCACGACCAGGACGTCCGTCGGCAGGTCGCCCAGGAAGCGCTCGAACTCGTCGCGCCGCACGATCGTCCCCGTCGGGTTGTTGGGGTTCGCGATGTACACCAGGCGCGTCCGCTCCGTCACCGCTTTCGCCATCGCCGGCAGATCGTGGCGGAAGTCCTCGTCCAGCGGCACCTTGACCAGTCGTGCGTTCGCGAGCTGGGCGGACGCCTCGTACCGCACGAAGGACGGGTCGCCCATCACCAGTTCGTCGCTTTCGTTTTCCAGCAGCACCAGCCCGAGCAGGTGGATCAACTCGTCGCTTCCGTTGCCGATCACGATCCGTTCCGGGGCCAGCCGCAGGTGGTATCCCAGCGCCGCGTTCAGGTCGTGGGCCGAGGCGTCCGGATAAAGGTGCATCGTCTCGGCGGCGCGCTCCACCGCTTCGATCGCCTTCGGGCTCGGACCCAGCGGGTTCTCGTTACTCGCGAGCTTGACGACGCGCTCCAACCCCAGTTCGCGTCGAACCTCCTCGACCGGTTTCCCCGGCGAGTAGGGCGTCATTCGGGTGACGGCGGGACGGACGTTGATGGCCATCGCGACTTCATTGTGGCAGTAATCGAGGCCAAACTCCCCCCGCAAGTCATGAGCCGAAAATGCGACGGCCCCGGCGCGAAACGCCGAGGCCGTCCTGTCAGGGACCCCTAGAGGGCCGGATTCGTTCTTACCAGCGGCCGCCGCCGCCGCGGTTGCCACCGCCGAAGCCGCCGCGGCCACCGCCGCCTCCGCTGCTCCGACCGCCGCCACCGCCGCCGCCGTAGCCGCCGCCGCCGCTGCGACCGCCGCCACCGCCGCCGCCGTAGCTACCGCCGCCGCCGCCGCTCGGCCGGCTCTCGCGCGGTCGGGCTTCGTTCACGGTCAGGTTGCGTCCGCCGAGCTGGCTGTTGTGCTTGTCGGCGATGGCCGCCTCGAGCTGGCTGCCCTCGATGTCGACAAAGCCGAAACCGCGGCCCTCGACGATGCGCGCGTTCGTCGCGCCGTAAGCGGAGAAGAATTCGGTAAGCTGAGCTTCCGAAACGGAATAGGGCAGGTTGCCCACGTATAGAGTCGTCGCCATGATACTAGCCTCCTAAGGCTTTCTGTTCCGGTTCTGAAGGCAGGAGAATTCGATTCGAGAACCGGCCCCAAGGGCGAAGCTCCATACGAAATCCAAGACATCCGAAACGTAACAATCGGATTATAGCACGTTCCGGGTCGAAAGCCAAGGGCAATCCGCGCCGATCTGCGATCAAGCCGACGCCATCGAAGCCCGCGCCCGGCGCGCCCGCTCGATCGCTTCCGGCTCCACCGCCCGCTCGAAGGACCGGAAACCCGCCAGCCCGAAACCGTGCCGCTGCGCGAGGCGCGTGATCTCCTGAACCTGCGTCAGCGACACGCTCTTTCCCAAAGTGAACGAATCCGCCCGCCCCTCCAGCGCCAAAACCATCGTCTCCGCCATGCAAGCGTACGCCGTGCCCGCCGGAAACCCGAAGTCGAAGCCGAAATCCACCTCCCCCGGCACCTTCACCACCCCGCCCTCGATCACCAGGACGTCGTGACGCTCCTTCGCCACCTTGACCGAAACGTCCCGAGGACGCGCCACGTCGCACACGATCGCCCCCGGCCGAAGATGCCCCGGCTCGATCACCGGAGTGTCCGCGCTCGTCACCGTCACCACCACGTCCGCCACCGTGATGTCCGGCACCCGCGTCGTCGCCTCGCTGCGAGGAAGCTCCCGCGCCGCCTCCCGCGTCCGTTCCTCGTCCCGCCCCACCAGAATCGTGCGCCGAAACGAGGGCGCCATCATCGTCGCACACGTCCGCCCGATCGAACCCGTCGCCCCCACCACCGCCAACACCGAGTCGTCCAGCCGAATGCCCACCAGGTCGCAAGCCTTCAACGTCCCCTCGATCGCCGTCGCCACCGTGTACGAGTTGCCCGTCGTCACCGCGATCGGCGCCTGGTGCGCCACCGTCACGCCCCCGTCCCCCGCCACGCTCGTGAACGCCCCCAGCCCGATCAGGTCCGCCCCTTGCTCCGCCCCGAGGCGCGCGCACTCCACGAGAATCGGATAGACCGCCTCCGGAGGCATCGTCACCAACTGGTGCGACGTGAGCGGGCAACCGATGAACCAACCCTCCGTCTCCGCCCCCGTGATCGAACGCACCCCCGTGATGTGGCTCACCACCCCCGGCTTCTTGAACCGAAGCAAAGCCTCCACCCACCCGTCCGGAAGGTAACGGAACAGCGGGTACTTCCGCGCCGCGTCTCGCGCTTCCAAGGGGTGGACGACGAAGGCGAATCGGGTCATCGCTCGCCCCGGACTTTACCTCAGCCGCCCTTCGCCAACGATCCCGTGTCACGAACGGTGGAAGGGATGCCGTCGCCCGCAAGCCAAAAGAGAGTCAGGGTCCGGAACCGCTGCTCCGAACCCTGATCTCTAGGACGGACCCTCGCGGACCCGCTAACGTTGACCCGTAGGTCATTTATCCTGCGGTCTCAAAAGAGACCTTGTTGAGGAAGCCGCAGGCCTGATCTGATACGACGCTATCATACACCGGGAAAGCACAAAGGAGCAACCCATGAATGCCAATCTTATCCTCGGACTTGACCTCGGCACCTCCTCCATCGGTTGGGCCCTGTTCCATGGCGACGCGGACGGCGTGCCCTCCGAACTCGTTGACCTCGGAGTTCGCCACTTCGAGGAGGTCGTGGAACCCAAGGCCAACACGCTGAAGAACAAGAAGCGCCGCACCAAGCGCGGTCTCCGCAAGAGCCTGCGTCGAAGACGGCAGCGGCTCGATGTCCTCTACAACGTCCTCTTCAAGGCGGGGCTGGCGACCCCATCGGATCGCCCCTTTGCCGACTCGGAGTCAGACCAATGGGTGCCCTACCGCTTGCGAGCCAGGGCCGTCGACGAACTCCTCGAACCGCATGAACTCGGTCGTGCCCTCTACCACCTGGCCCGAAGGAGAGGCTTCCGATCGAACCGAGGCGCCCAGTTCGCCGGCATCGCGTCGAATCCCGAGGTTGCCGCACTCCTGAGAGCGGACGAGACGAATCCGGGAGTCGTCGACGAAGCCGACGAAAGGTCGCCCGATGACGCCGAGCGGAAGAAAGAGGAGGGCAAAGTGCTCGAGGCGATCGCCGAACTGCGCGGCGCCCTGGCGGGCCGAACGCTCGCCCAGTACTTCCTCTCCGAACTCGAGGCCGGACGTCCGGTAAGAGGACGGCACGCGCACCGCGACATGTACGAGGACGAGTTCGAGAGAATCTGGGAGTGCCAAGCCCGCCACCGGCCCGACTTGCTCGACCACGAACTCCGGGCCCGACTGCACCAAGCCATCTTCCACCAGCGCCCCCTCAAGCCGCAGAAGCGCCTCAAGGGTTACTGCTCGCTCGAGCCTCGGCGAAAACGGGCCGATCGCGCCCAGTTGGTCGCCCAGCGCTACCGCTACTGGCAGGACATCGTCAACCTGCGCGTGCGCGAACCTCACGACGAGGAGCACCGTCCCCTGCGCCCTGACGAAAGGCGGGTACTCGCCGATCACCTGGAAACCAGGCGAGAAGTCTCCTGGGAAGCGGTTCGAAAGCTCCTTCGGTTGCCCAAGGGCACGGACTTCAACCTGACCCGGGCCAAAGACAAGCTCAAGGGCAACGCGACCACCGCCAAGCTCCATTCGGCCGCACCCGACCTCTGGAAACGACTCGACGAGGCCGCTCGCGAAAACCTCGTCGAGACGATCCTCACCAGCCCCGACCAAGGCAAGCTCTACCAGACCCTGAGGAACGCCTACAAACTGGACGTGCCCCAGGCCTATGCGATCGCCAAGGTCGAGCTGGACGACGGCACCGCCGCCCTCAGTTCGCGCGCGATGCGTCGCATCCTCCGCGCTCTCGACGAGGACAAGGGCATCGAACGAATGTACGAGGCCCAGGTCCGAGCGGGCTACACGCCAAAGGAGATTGAGAGCCTCGATCGGGTCCCCCGTGCCCCCACCCGCGCCGAAATCACCAACCCGCGCGTCCGAAAGGCCCTGGGCCAGCTGAGACGCGTCGTCAACGCCCTCATCGCGACGTACGGCAAACCTTCGATCGTCCGGATCGAACTCGCTCGCGACCTCAGCCTGACCAAGAATGAACGCGAAGGGCTGGAAAGAGCCCAGAAGCAACTCGCGAAGGAGAACGCCGAAGCCGACAAATGGCTCGCCGAGCAGGGCGTCGCCAACCCGACGCGGACGGACCGCTTCTGGTTCCGCTTGGCCAAGCAGTGCCAGTGGGTCTGCCCGTACACGAACACCCCCATCCCCCAGGAACTGGCGAGCACCGCCCGCTTCCAGATCGAGCACATCGTGCCCTACGCACGCTCGAACGACGATTCGTTCAACAACCTCACCCTCTGCGAGTCGCACGCCAACCTTGAGAAAGGGGAACGCACGCCCTATGAGGCCTTCGGCGGCACCCCCCGGTGGGAAGCCATGAAGGCCCGCGCCCTTGAGTGGCGCGGCATCGGCACCGGCCGCAAACGGGCCCTCTTCCTCCGGCAGGAAACGCCCCCTGAAGACCAGATGGTCGCCCGCCAGCTCAACGAAACGCGGTACCTCTCCCGCAAGGCGCAGGAATTCCTCGCCCCCGTGGCGGGTCGCATCGAGGTCACCAAGGGCGGCGCGACCGCCATGCTGCGCGAACACTGGGGCCTCTTCGAAGCCCTCCACGGCCGTACCGAGAAAACCCGCGACGATCTGCGCCACCATGCCGTCGACGCCGTCGCCGTCGCCTTCACCACCCGCTCCGTCTTCATGCGCGCGACCGCCCACCGCAAACGGCACGCCGACGGGACCTTCGGCAAGATCGCCCCCCTCTCGAAGGACACCGTCCCGCCCGCCCCCGCCTGGCTGCACGACGCCCTCAAGGCGCGCCTTGCGTCCATGGTCGTCAGCCACGAGACGACCCGCGGCATCCGCGACGCCTTCCACGAGGACACCGCTTACGGCCTGCGCGACGCCGAGCGCCGGGTCTTTCACTACCGAAAACCCCTAGTCGATCTCAGCGAGAGCGCGCTCGCGGACATCGTCGACCCCGGTCTGCGCGACCTTGCCCTGAGGACCCTGAAGGAGCGGGGCGGCAAACCGAAGGACGCGTTCAAGGAGGGGCTTCCGATGGGGAAGACCGTCGCTCGCCGCGCCCGGCTCCAGAAGCCCATGCCGGGGGCCGACCTCCTCGCCGTGCCCCCCGCCCGGCCCGAGCGCTACTACCCCCTCGGCAACAACCACCACGTCGCCATCTTCGAGGAGGAGACCAAGCAGAACCGTGATGGAACCTTCAAGCGCGAGGGGTTTTTCGTGTCGATGCTCAAGGCGGCCAGGCGGGTCCGGCAGGGCAAGGCGAAGGCCCTGTACGACCCAATCCCGCCTCGCCCCGGCCTGCGCTTCGTGATGTGGCTGGCCGTGAACGACACCGTCATGGTGGCCGAAGCGGACCCGCCCTACTACCGAGTTCAAGCCTTGGAAGCAACCAACCGCAAGATCTGTCTCCGGCAGGTTCATGCCGCGACGCCGAGCGACAACGAACAACGTCTGATCAAGTCGCCCAACACCCTCCGGGCCGTGAAGGTCGAAGTGGACCCGATCGGGCGCGTCCGGGAAGTCCCGGAGGGCCAAGGGTGAGCCTCCGCGTCGTCTCCGTCGCCGCCCCCGCCGTCCTGCGCCGTTCCGGCGAGTGCCTCGTCGTCGAGAAGCCCGAGGGCGCCGGGGGCCGAGTCCCCTTGGACGACACCGCCGTCATCGTCCTCGACGGCATGGAGATCACCCTGACCCACGACCTCCTGGCCGCCTGCGCGAGCCGAAACGTGACGATCGTGACCGCCGACGACCGGCACCTCCCCAACGGCGTCCTCCTCCCGGTCGCCGGCCATTCCACCCACACCGAGGTCCTCCGCCGCCAGATCGAGGCGTCGCTCCCCGCCAAGAAGCGCGTATGGCGGACCGTCGTCCGCCACAAAATCCTCGCCCAGGCCGACCTCGTCGCGTCGCTGGGGAAGGACGATGCGAGGCTCCGCAAACTGGCCGCCCGGGTCCGCAGCGGCGATCCCGACAACGTCGAGGGAGCCGCCGCCGCCCTCGCCTTCGAACAGGTGTTCGGCTGGGCCTTCCTCCGGGACCGCGACGAGCCTGGCCTGAACGCCATGCTGAACTACGGCTACGCCGTGGTCCGCGCCGCCGTCGCCCGTGCCGTTGTCGGGGCCGGCCTCCACCCCGCCCTGGGGGTCCAGCACCGCAACCGCTTCAACCCCCTCTGCCTCGCCGACGATGCCATGGAACCCCTCCGGCCGATCGTGGATCGGCTGGTCTTCGACCTCGCCGCTGGCGGACCCACCCTCGACGAACTGGTCCCTCCTGTAAAGAAGCGGCTGATCACCGCTCTTGGTTGGACCGTCACCTTCTCGGACCTGCGACTCCCCCTCTTCGTCGGGCTTGAGCGCTACGCCGCGTCCTTGCGCCGGGCCGTCTGCGAAGGGGAGGCGCTGGAGGTTCCCAGGCCCGTTTTCGAGCCAACGTGAGGATCAGCGGGTTTCGCCTGATGTGGTTGCTCGTCATGTTCGATCTGCCCGTCACGACGCGGACCCACCGGCGAAACTACGTGCGGTTCCTCCACGACCTGGTCGACCAAGGCTTCTTCCGCGTGCAGTTCAGTGTCTACGCCCGCCCCTGCGCCACCGAGGAAAACGCTGATTCGCTGTACAACCGCGTCACCCATGCCCTGCCGCCCGCCGGGGAGGTGCGAATCTTGCGCTTTACCGACAAGCAGTGGGCGCGCATGGTCTGCTTCCACGCCCGTCGTCGCCGCTCCGTCGAGGAGGCGCCCGAGCAGTTCACTTTCTTCGATGAGGAAACCCCGGACGGGATGCCGATCCCCGGCCAAGTCCGAACCGCCAAGGCGCTGGAGGAGTTGGCGGAGGAGAGAGATCCCCCGGGTCCGGCTCCCGGGTCGCCGCCCTGTTCCTCAGTCCACGCCGACGAAGACGAGGGCCGCGCAACTACCGCCGCGGACCCTCCGAAACGCGGCAAGGGGTCTGGCGAAAAAGCTCAGGCGACCTTTGAATTCTTCGAGTGACCCGCCCAAAAAACGTGCGAGGACCGCCGTGGGCTCCGCCCCATGGGTGGATTCCCCGAGCCCGGAAGGTTCGATCCGGACTCGGGGCAGTGTATCAGATCAGGCTCTGGGAGCGTTCCCCAACGTCGCGGGCGGCGTGAAGGCGATGACCGAAAGTGTATCAGATCAGGCTCTGGGAGCGTTCCCCAACCGGTCAGACCATGTCCGTCAAAGGCGGCCCAGTGTATCAGATCAGGCTCTGGGAGCGTTCCCCAACCCACCAGTGATAGGACCACCGCTCCGGCTGAGTGTATCAGATCAGGCTCTGGGAGCGTTCCCCAACGCGACGGCGAGTTGGCCGGTCGCCGTCGTGAGTGTATCAGATCAGGCTCTGGGAGCGTTCCCCAACTGAACAACGCGAACGGTCGAGAATACCGATAGTGTATCAGATCAGGCTCTGGGAGCGTTCCCCAACTTCGGTTGTGATTCCGTCGTGACCGAGTCAGTGTATCAGATCAGGCTCTGGGAGCGTTCCCCAACCTTCGCTCATGATTGCTCTCCCAATGCCCTAGTGTATCAGATCAGGCTCTGGGAGCGTTCCCCATACAACCTACCCGCGCCGTCTTGCTCTCGACGAGAGCGCGAAGCGCGACGTCGGGAACAAGCGGAAACGGGTAGGTTTCGCCGACGAATCGCGCCCCCTTAAGCGAAACCCGTCGCCCCCCCGTCAAAACCTTACCCTCGAACCGGCCAAGGGTAACGCCGAACGGCCCCGACGAAGCGGGGCCGTGGCGGGTGGACAAGGACGTAACGTTCTAAGCCTTACGGCGACGGCGCAACAGCGCCAACGCCCCCACGCCGAGCGCCGCCAGCGACGCCGGCTCCGGCACCGGCGACAACTGCCCCCGGATCGCCCCGCCCGGGAACGCCGCCGTATGCACGTTCACGTAGGTGTTGCCGAGCCGCATCGCGTCCAGCACCGACTGCGTGATCGTCGTGTTCGCCGTGTACAGCCAAGGGTCCGTGCCCGTCGTCGAACCGCTCGACATGAAGTTCACGACCACCGGGCCGTTGACCCCCGCCGCCGCGTTGTGGATGTGGAAGCCCGTCACGTCCCCCCAGGGAAGCCCCGCCACGCTGACCGAGCCCGTCAGCAACAGGGATCCCGTGTCCACCGTGAAGGTCGCCGCCCCGAGGCCGCCGTGTCCCGTCGCCGGGACTTCCTGGCTGCCCGTGATCCCGCTCAGGGTCGAAAACGTCTCAAACTGCGCAAAGGCGCTCGTCGAAATCGCCGCGAGGGCGAAAAGTAGGGTTCGCTTCATCGATCTATCCTCTCTCGACCGGGGCCGCGTCCCCCAGAGTTCAGGGACCCGCGACGCCGGCCCGGCGCGTTGTCGCGCTCGTGATCGCCTATTCGCTTCGTCGGCGGCAATGGTTGGACATTCTTGACACTTTTTTCCAAAGGGTTCGCCCTCCCGCCCGCTCCCGGTTGACCGAGGCGCGTCGCGTCCCCATACAGATGGGGACCTCGCGGCGCATCCCCGGGGCTCGGTCCCTGCGTCGAAGCGGCGACGGAACTCCAAGCGAGACACACGACTGACGGGAATGACGGGAGTGACGGGATCGGCGAAAGGCGCGAGACACACGAGTGACGCGAGTGACGGGAGTGACGGGAGTGACGGG
>JAHCHO010000002.1 GCA_026129685.1 Fimbriimonadaceae bacterium | reverse complement strand
GCGGTCGGAATGTGGGAGCAACTGCACTTTGATCTGTCGGCCCCGATCGTCTCCCAGGGCGGACGCCGCTTCAACCGCCCGGACGACCTCGCGTCCGAGGGGCGGTGGGCGGAGGCGATCGCGCGCAAGGCGTTCGCCGCGTACGCCTCGCGGCGACTGGGTCCCGGCGAGACGATCTCGGTGAACGGAAGGTCGGTCGCTAGCCGACGGGCGGAGAGGTCGAACGCCGAGATGGTGGACCTGGGCGAATGGACATCGGCGGTCGGCACCACGGTGACCCGCGACCCGAACGGCGACGCCTGGACCTTCGTCCGGGGCGGCGCCTTGCACACTCTCGCGCTCGGCGCGGACAAGGTCAAGGTCGGAACCGTCTGGAGACCGATGCCCGACGCGCCGATGCTCAAGGATGGCCGCGTCTTCGTTCCGCGCTCGGCGATGCATAGTTGAAGTCACCCGGTTGACGGGCCGCGAGCATCTTCACGACCGCAAGGCCGGCGATGAGCACAACCGGGCGTCGCGTATCCCGGTCCCTTCACCGCGACGTAGAAATCACTGCGAAATGTAGCCGAGGGTTGATATTAGAGAAGGGGCTCGGTCACACTTGACGCGAATGTAGCATTGGCTACATTGCCGCCGCATGGTCACCGAAACCGAGGTAAAGGTCTCCCCGCCCCCGGACGACGCGCCGCGCTCGCTTCCGGAGGCGCATCGGAGCGTCGCCATCCCCGGGCGATCCAAGCCTTGGCGACGCCTCCTCGCTTTCGCCGGGCCCGGCTTCATGGTCAGCGTCGGCTACATGGACCCCGGCAATTGGGGCACCGACCTGGCGGGCGGGTCGAAGTTCGGCTACGCCTTGCTCTGGGTGATCTTCCTCTCGAATCTCATCGCCCAGTTCCTTCAGGTGCTTTGCGCCCGCCTCGGCGTCGTCGCCGGGCAGGACCTCGCGATGGCGTGTCGTGCCGGCTACAAGAAGCCGGTCGTCTACGCGATGTGGATTCTCTGCGAACTGGCGATCATCGCCTGCGACCTGGCGGAGGTGGTTGGTTCGGCGGTCGCCCTCAATCTGCTGTTCGGAATGCCGCTCGAACTGGGAGTCTTGGTGACGGGGCTCGACGTCCTCCTCCTTCTCGGGTTCATGAAGTTCGGATTCCGCAAGATCGAAGCGATCGTGTTCACCCTCGTCATGACCGTCTTCGGGTGCTTCGTGTACGAGATGGCCCTCGCCAAGCCGGACTGGGGCCAGGCGCTGCACGGCACCTTTGTCCCGAGCATGCCCAACGCCGAAGCGATGGTCATCTCCCTCGGCATCCTTGGCGCGACGGTGATGCCCCACAACCTGTACCTGCACTCCAGCATCGTGCAGACGCGACGGCACGGCCGCGAGGACAAGGACGTCGGCCAGGCGATCAAGTACAACACCGTCGACACCGTCGTCGCCCTCAGCCTCGCCTTCTTCGTCAACGCCGCCATCCTGATCCTCGCCGCCTCCGTCTTCGGTTCGAGCGGGATCGTCGTCGAAGAGCTTCAGCAAGGTCACGAGTTGTTGCGTTCGGCCCTCGGCGCCGGGTCCGCGACGGTGTTCGCGGTCGCGCTCCTCGCTTCCGGCCAGTCCTCCACCATCACGGGCACCCTCGCCGGCCAGATCGTCATGGAGGGCTTCATGCGCTGGCGGATCGCCCCCTGGTTGCGTCGGCTGATCACGCGCGGCCTGGCCATCGTCCCGGCGATCGTCATCATCCACGCCAGCGGCGGCAAGGACACCGTCCAGTTGCTGATCTTCTCGCAGGTGTGCCTCTCCATGCAGTTGCCCTTCGCCATCATCCCCCTCATCATGGCAACGAGCGACCCCCGGCGCATGGGGAGTTTCGTCAACGCCCGATGGGTTCAGGTTCTCGGCTACACCATCGGCACGATCATCTCCGGGCTCAACGTCTACTTGCTCACCACGATCCTTGGGCCGATCTGGGTCGGCGGGATCGCGGCGGCGGTGGTCGCCTTCGCCCTCTGGGTCCGGTTCGGCTATCGCGAGCGCGCCAAAGCCTGACCGCCAAGGAAAGTTCTGCGCGGCGCCGAACTCAAATCGCATGCTCGTCACCGCCTGCCTCCTCTCCGTGATCGCGATCACGGCGATCCAGCCCGACCACGTCGCCACTCGGCCCGTGCCACGCAACGACGAGGCGTGGTGGGTCGAGCGGCACGCGCGTTGCGTCGCGACCACCAAGGCGAACGACTTTGACGTCGCGTTCCTCGGCGACTCGATCACCCAAGGCTGGGAAGGGGGCGGCAAACCCACCTGGGACGCCACCTTCGCCCCGCTGAAGTCCGCGAACTTCGGGTTTAGCGGCGATCGTACCGAACACGTCCTTTGGCGTCTGGCCAACGGGGAGCTCTTGGGCACCAAGGCCAAGCTCGTGGTGATCATGATCGGCACGAACAACATCGGCCATGGGTCTTCGACTCCCGATCAGGCGGTGGACGGCATCCGGGCGATCCTCGCCGCCCTTCACCGGGGTCTCCCGAGGGCCAAGGTCCTCCTCTTGGGCGTCTTCCCCCGGGGCGAAATGCCGGACGATCCCATGCGCGTCAAGGCCGCCGCCATCACCGCCCAACTGCCCGCCCTTGCCGACGGCAAACGCGTGTTCTACCAGGACCTTGGTCCCCACTTCACGCGCATCGACGGCACGCTTCGCACCCTCCTGATGCCCGACATGCTTCACCTCAACACGGACGGCTACATGATCTGGGGCCGCGCGATCGAGCCGACCGTCCGCGAGTTGCTCAAGCGATAGGGGCAGGACCCACCGGGTCGCCCCGCCGAATACCGAGGCATGGCACGGTTTCGCCGATGGTCGGCGTTCGCGTTGATGGTCCTTTCCCTCGTGGCGTGCCGCCCGCCCCGCGCCGATCTGCAGGAAGCCGCCGGATCCTGGCCCTTCACGCCCCCTCGCGACGCGTTTTCGGCAGACGCCCAGTGGGACCTGCGGTACCTCAACGAGAAAGTGGCGGGCGAATCCGGCTACCTGACCGTCGACGAACTCGGGGACTTCCGCCTCGGCAGCGGCAAGCCCGTCCGGTTCTGGTGCGTGAACAGCGGGGTCGGCCGCGAAAGGCCCTGGCAGGCCCGTCCTCTCGGGCGTCAGACCGAACCCGACCTCGCCCACCACGCTCGCTGGCTCGCGAAGCGGGGCGTCAACATGGTGCGGCTCCACACCCAGTTGAGCCCCGACCTTCAGAAGAACCCGAACGCCAAGATCACCGACGTGAACCTTGAGGAGCGCGACGGAATCTGGCGCGCCGCCGCCGCCTACAAGAAGGAGGGCATCTACCTCACCGTGTCGCCCTACTGGGGCGTCCCGATGGAGTTCGCCGCCCACTGGAACGTCCCCGGTGGGACCGATCAGAGCGCGCTCGGACTCCTCTTCTTCGACCCCCAACTCCAGGCCGCCTACAAGGCGTGGCTACGGGCGCTGCTCGCCGAGCCGAACCCCTACACGGGAATCCCCCTCGCCAAAGATCCGGTTCTTGGAATATTCCAGATTCAAAACGAGGACAGCCTGCTGTTCTGGACCGTCAACAACCTCCAGGGCGCCCAACGAAAGAACCTCGGACGCAAGTTTGCCGCGTGGGCGGCCAAAAAGCACGGATCGTTGGACGCCGCCCTCAAAGCCTGGCCCGGCGCCAAGCTCGAGGGAGACGACTCGGCGGCGGGAGTGCTCGACTTCTACAACGTGTGGGAAATGACTCAGGAGCGCACCGGCGGTGTCGGGGACCGGCTGGCCGACCAACTCGAGTTCTGGTGCCGGACCATGTACGACTTCAACGCTGAGATTGGGCGCTACCTGCGCGACGACCTCGGCTGTAAGGCCCTCGTCAACGCCGGCAACTGGCGAACCGCCAGTTCGGAACGGCTGTTCGACGCCGAGCGCTGGACATACACCGCCAACCAGGTGGACGCCGTGAACCACTACTTCGGCGGCCTCCATCGCGGTCCGAACGAGGGATGGGCGATCGTCAACGGCGACAAGTTCACGAGCGTGTCCGCCCTCAAAGAGCCTTGGCAGTTGCCGATCAACCTTCGCCAGACGAAGGGGCGCCCCATGCTCGTCACCGAAAGCTGCTGGGTGCCGCCCAACGGTTACGGCAGCGAGGGGCCGTTCCTGATCGCCGCCTACCAATCCGTCACCGGAGTCGACGGCTACTACTGGTTCGCCACCGGCGACGACGAATGGACCGAGCCGACCTCCGCGAACGGCTACATGCCTTCCCTCGCCAAGTGGACCTTCGCGACGCCCGACGTGGTGGGCGGGTTCCCCGGCGCCGCCCTGATGTACCGCCGCGGCGACCTACGGCGCGCCGATCCCGCCTTGGTCGAACAACGCTCCCTCGCCGATCTTTGGGGCCGTGTCCCCGCCGCCCTCCCCGAGGAATCCGGCTTCGACCCCAACCGAGACGCCTCTCCGAACGTGCCCGGCAAGGGCAGGCCGGATGCGCTCGCCTTCCTTCAGGGACCGGTCCAAGTCCTCTTCGCCGGCGCCTCCTCGGTCAAGCAGACGCCCCGAGAGGGCGCCGGCGCGACGATCAAGAGCCTGTCGAAGGAAGTCGTCCTCGACTACGCCAAAGGCTACTGCACGGTGGACACCCCCAACGCCCAGGGCGTGAGCGCATTCTTTACGGGCGCCCCGAAATACGCGCTCTCGACCGTCGAGTTCGAGTGCGACAACGCCTACGGAACCGCCCTCGCGATCTCCCTCGACGCCAAGCCGCTCGCGACCAGCGAAAAGGTTATGGTGCAGTTCGTGACCGACTGCCGGCCCGCCGGTTGGCAGGATAGGCCGACCGAGATCGAGGTCGGCGAGGGTCGCAAAGTCCTCGGCCGAGAGGTCGTCTCCTACGGCAAGGCGCCCTGGATGGTAACCGACGCGCGCTTGCGCGTCGCGATTAGGAATCGGCTCTTGACGAACGGGCGGGCGTTGGACGCGAACGGCCTGCCGACTGGGTCCGTCGCCATCGAGCGGGACGGTTCGGTCGCGCGACTCCGGTTCCCGACGAAGGGAACCCTTGCCGTCGTGTTGACCAAGAACTGAGGCCATGGACGGGCGGCGCCGAGCGTCGCCCGTCCCTCGTAGCGAGGGTGCCTACCGCTTGAACCGTGCGAAAGCGGCCTTCTCGAGTTCCTCGCGGTGATCGGGATGCGCGATCTTGATCATCTCCGTCGCCCGTTGCCGCAGGTTCTTCCCGTACAGGTCGGCCACGCCGTACTCCGTGACGACGAAGTGCATGTGCGCCCGCGTGGTGACGACGCCCGCCCCCTGTTTCAGGTGCGGCACGATCCGCGAAATGCCCTTGTTCGTGACCGCCGGCAACGCGAAAATCGGCTTGCCCCCCTCAGAGAGCGAAGCGCCGCGGACGAAGTCCATTTGGCCGCCGACTCCGCTGAACAGCCTTTCGCCGATCGAGTCGGCGCACACCTGGCCCGTGAAGTCGATCTCGATCGCGCTGTTGATCGCCGTCATCTTGGGCAGCCTGCGGATGACGGCGGTGTCGTTGACGAACGCCACGTCGAGCAGGGCCACGCTCGGGTTGTCGTCGATGAAGTCGTACAGGCGTTTCGAGCCGCTGACGAACGAGGCGATGATCTTGCCGCGCTCGATGGTCTTCATCTCGTTCGTGACGACCCCGTGCTCCACCAGTTCCACCACGCCGTCCGAGAACATCTCGGTGTGAATGCCCAGTTTCTTATGGTTCTTGAGCGCGAGCAACACCGCGTTCGGAATGGCGCCGATCCCCATCTGCAGGGTCGCCCCGTCCGGAATCAGGTCCGCCACGAGGTCCCCGATCTGCTGCTCCGTCTCCGTCGGCGGCGCGACCGCGTGCGTGGGAAGTTCGTAGTCGCTCTCGACCATCGCCGCGAACTTGCTGTGGTGGATGATCCCGTGCCCGTGCGTGCGCGGCATCTTCGGGTTCAACTGAGCGATCACCACCTTGGCCGTCTGCACCGCCGCCAGGGCCGCGTCCACCGAAACGCCCATCGAGCAGAATCCGTGCTTGTCCGGCGGCGTCACCTGGATCATCGCGACGTCGATCGGAAGCACGCCCTTCCGAAACAGGGCGGGAATCTCGCTTAGGAACACCGGAACGTAGTCCGCTCGCCCCTCGTCCAGGGCTTTGCGAACGTTGGCGCCGACGAACAGGTTGTTGACGAAGAAGCTGTCCTTGTGCTCGGGCCGGGAGTAGGGAGCGTCGCCCTCGGTGTGGAGGTGGATGAGTTCGACGTTCCTGAGTTCGCCGGCTCGCTCCGTGAGCGCTTCGATAAGAAGCTTGGGCGCGGCGGCCATTCCGTGGACAAAAACGCGATCCCCGGATTTCACCACCTGGACCGCTTCGCGCGCACTGACCGTGTTCATTGCGTCTCTCAGTCTAGGCTCTCCGCCGAACGGGGGCAGGGGCCGAAAGACACGCTCAAGTTACGCGATGCGCGACCGATAACCTCCCCGCGCGTCAACGCAACGCGTCGAGCAAGGCGGCCGTTTCGATCGCCGCCAGCGCGGCCTCACGCCCCTTGTTGCCCATCTTGAGGCCCGCCCGGTCGAGCGCTTGCTCCTGGGTGTCCGGCGTCAGAATTCCCCACGACACCGGGACCCCGTACTGCGTCTGCAGGTGCATCAGCGCCGACCCGACGTCGCCCGCCAGGATGCCCGCGTGCGCCGTTCCGCCCTGCAGAATGCACCCCAAGGCCACGAGGCCCGCCAACCCTCCCCTATCGAGAAGCGCCTTGGCGGCGACCGGCGTCTCCCAGGTTCCGGGGGTCTGGACCACGACCACTTCGGGGTCCCCGTGGCGGCGGAACTCGTCCAGGGCGCCCTCGAGCAGTTCCTTCGTCACCTGCTCGTTCCAGCGGCTCACCACGACGGCGAACCGTTTGCCCGCCGCGTCCAAACGTCCTTCGATGCGCGTGACCACGACCGCAAGTATGGCCGACCGGTGTAAAATGGGTCCGCTCCGCGCAGGGGTATAGCTCAGTTGGTAGAGCGGCGGTCTCCAAAACCGCAGGTCGCGGGTTCGAGCCCTGCTGCCCCTGCCACTTCCCCCGTCCGCCGGTCTAAAGTGTCGCTCGTGGACGCCTTCGCTCTTCTGCAGGAACTCGTCGCCCTGCCTGGCCCTCCCGGCCAGGAAGATCGGGTTCGGGAGGCCGTCGCCGCTCACGTTCGCGCCCTCGACTTGCCGTGCCGAATCGATGCGAAAGGCAACCTCCTCGTGCCGCTTGGCGATTCGCCCAACCCCCGCGTCGTCGTCACCGCGCACCTCGACGAGATCGCGATGATCGTGCGCGCGATCGAGCCCGACGGGCGTCTCGTCGTCGCTTCGATCGGGGGACTCCGTCCCTGGAAGTTGGGCGAAGGGCCGGTCACCGTGTTGGCGACGGCGGGCGACCTCCCCGGCGTGCTCTCCTTCGGCGGAGTCCACACCGAGGACCCGAGTTCCACCGTGCGGCAGGCGGACGCCCATCCCTTGACCTGGGACATGGCGCGGGTCGTCACGGGCCTTGCCGCCGAGGAACTCGGGAGGCTCGGCGTTCGCCCGGGCACGCGTGTCGTCGTGGCCCCCTGTCGCCGGACGGTCACCCGCCTTGGCGAGTGGGTGGCAAGCTACTTCCTGGACGACCGGGCCGATCTGGTGGCTTGGCTTTTGGCGCTGGAAGCCCTGAAGGACGAGCCGATGGACGCGCTTTTCGCCGCCACGACCTCGGAAGAAGTCGGAGGTGAAGGTGCCCTCTACCTGATGCACGCGATTCGGCCCGAGGTGTGCGTCGCCCTCGAACTGGGTCCCCACGTGCCCGACGCCCCCGTCGCTCTGACCGCCGACCCGACCGTCTGGGCGATCGACGGCTACGCGGCGGCCCGTCCGGCCGACCTGGATCGCTTGGCGGACTTGGGGGCCGAACTTGGGATGTCGCTGACCTTCCAGGCGCTGTCACGGGGCGGAAGCGACGCCTCCTGCGCGGCGAGCCACGGCCTCTGCGCCCGTCCGATCACCTTCGGCATCCCGGTGGAGAACGGCCACGGCTACGAGATCATGCATCGCGAAGCCCCCGTCTCCCTCGCCCGCCTGACCGTCGGCTTGTTGCGGCACCTGATGCACGGCTAACGCGTCGGCATGACCCGCCGGACCTCGTCCGCCAGCGTCCGCCCGACCGACCGCTCCTCGTCCACCACCAGCGTCGCCCCCGCCGCCTGAAGCTCGCCCGAAAACTTGTGGTAGCGCGCCCGCGCCACGATGTGGAGGTCGGGGCTTAGCCGGCGCGCCGCCGAGATGATCAGCCGGGCCGTGTCATGGTCCGAAACCGCCACCACGAGGGTGTCCGCGTTGCGCAGCGCCGCCGCCGTCAGGATGCCCGTCTGCGTGGCGTCCCCGAGGTGAACCTGGTAGCCCTGCGTCCGCAACTCCCGCGCGACCGCCACGTTCACGTCGATCAACACCATTTGGCAGGGGGCGTCCTCCAGCGAACGAACGAACGCCAGACCGGCCTCGCCGAGACCCGCCACCACGATGTGCCCGGAGAGCAACGAGGTCGGCGCCCGCTCGCGGAAGTCCTGCGCGAGGAACCGCAATCGGAACAGCCGCTTGGCCAGCGTCCGCGCGTAGGAGGGTGCGCGCGTCACCAGGATCGGCGAAACGAGCAGCGTCACGACCGCGACCGAGTTCACGAGTTGGTTCGTCGCCGCGTCGAGAAGCGAGCCCTTCCGCGCCAACTCGGACAGCACGAACGACAACTCCCCGATCTGGCTGAGCGCGATGCCCGCCGCCAACGCGTGGACGATCGTGTTGCCCATCGCCCGCAGGATGCCGAAGACCAACGCCGTCTTCAACAACAGCACCGCCGCCGCCGTCCCGAACACCAGCGGCAAGTTCGCCCCGATCCACCGAACGTCCGCCAACATCCCGATCGAGGCGAAAAACACCGTGACGAAGAGGGTCCGCAACGGCGCGACGTCCACCCGAAGTTGGTCGGCGAACTGCGTTTCCGCGAGCAGCATCCCCGCCATGAACGCGCCCAACGACGGGGAGATGCCGAGCGCGTGCGCGACGTACGTCGCCGCGATGCAAACGACGATCGCCAGTAGAATCGGCAGGTCCCGGTTCTGGCCCATAACCCGAGAGGCAAGAGCGCGCGGCACGACCCTCGTGAGGAGCACGAACGAGCCGACGACCACCACGACCGCCGTCAGAAGACTCGGGGAACCCTCCGGTCGCGCCGCTCCGGGCTCCCCCAGGAACGCGAACAGCAGCACGAGGGGAATGAGCGCAATGTCCTGTACCAGCAGGATCACCAGGGCCGCTCGGCCGTGAACCGCGTCGAGCGCCCCCGTTTCCTTCAGGATGCGCAACACGATCGCGGTGCTGCTGAGGGCGGCGATCGCCCCCAAGGCGAGGGCGGCTCTCCACTCGTGGCCCAACGCGACGGCGAGACACGCCACCGCGCCCGTCGTCAGCAGGACCTGCAACGCGCCGGAGATCAGCCCTCGCGCGCCCATCAGGCGCAACCTCGCGAACGAGAACTCGAGCCCGATCGTGAACAGCAGGAGCGCGACCCCGATCTCCGCCAGGCCGCGCACCGTGTCCACGTCGCGCACCACGCCGGAAACGCTCGGCCCGAGGATCAGGCCCGCGACGATGTAGCCGAGAACCGCGTTCAGCCGGATTCGCTCGAAGGCGGCCCCGAGAACGAACGCGCCCGCGAGCGTCGCCACCAGGTCCAGGAGCAGGTTCCAGCCGTTCGTCACTCGCTTTCATTCTAGCCGGGCATGCTCGGCCCTAACCCCGCGCCCGTACCCCGTACCATGGACCCGAATTGGGCGACCTTCCGGGACGCCTGTGTATAATAAGCCCGCCCGGGCGCGCGTCCGGGTGCTGCGGCAATACCCATGAACCGTTTCTTCAACTGGCTTAAGGCGGTCTTCAATCGGATGATGAACCGATTGGAGGACCCCGACATGATGCTGGACCAGGCCAAGCGAGACATGCAGGAAAGCCTGATCCAAAATCGCGAGCGCGCGGTTCAGGCGATCACGCAGAAGAACCGCCTCCAGCAGATGCTGAACGAGGCGGAGAAGAAATCCGCCCAACTCGAATCTCAGGCGGCGATGGCCCTGAAGCAAGGCAACCGCGATCTGGCGCGCCAGTTCATGCGGGAGAAGACCAACAACGACGCCGTCCTCGAGACGTTGCGCGCCTCGCTGACCCAAGCCCTCCAGACCGTCGAAGCCGTGAAGATCGCCATCAAGCGGCAGGAGGAGGAGGTCCGCAAGAAGACCGCCGAGGCCCTCGCCATGAAGGCGCAGTGGAAGCAGGCGCAAATCCAGAACTCCATCGCCAAGGCGCTCGAGGGACTCACCTTCGAGAACCAACTGGATTCCTTCAACGCCGCTGCCGAGCGTATCAAGGACGCCCAGAGCGAGGCCCTCGCCCGCCAAGAGATGCAGGCGGACAGCATCCAGGGCAAGATCATGCAGATGCAGGATCAGGCCATGGACTACCAGGCCGAGGAAGAACTTCAGAAACTGGAGGAGAAACTTGGCATGCGTCCCAAAACGGCCGAGGTCGAGCCCGTGGCCGTCCAGACCGTGTCCGTCGGCGAGGGCGTCGCCGCGAATCAGCCCGCCATCGAAGCCAGCGTCTCCGACATCGACCGGCAACTGGCCGAACTCGAAAAGCGGATGCAGAGCCACGAGAAAGAACTCTGATCCGGTCGCTTTGCCGCCTTGGGTGACGCACTTCGGGCAAGCGTCGCGTAGATTGGTGGTGTCGGTCGCCACCATCCGGTGAAACCGACGAGGCTGAACCGATGCCCGAGAAGAACTCCCCTGGCCAACCCCTGGTCGATATCCAGAACACCCGTGACACCCGCAACATCGCGATCGACAAGGTCGGCGTCCGGGGCGTCAAGTTCCCCATCGCGGTCTTGGACCGAGCCGACGAGCGCCAGCACACGATCGGCGATTTCACCCTGACCGTCAACCTCCCCCATCACTTCAAGGGCACCCATATGAGCCGCTTCCTCGAGGTGCTCAGCGAGCACCAGAAGGAGGTCAGCGTTCACGGAATCCCCAAAATCCTGACCGCGCTGAAGGAGCGACTCGACGCGGAGAGCGCGCACCTCGAGGTCGCCTTCCCCTTCTTCATGAAGAAGGCCGCCCCCGTCACCGGCAAGGCCGGCATGATGCCCTACGACTGCCGGTTTATCGCCGAGGCCAACGGGTCGTACGACATGGTCATGGAGGTCGTGGTGCCCGTGACCACCCTGTGCCCGTGCTCCAAGGAGATCAGCGAACGGGGAGCCCATAACCAACGGGGCTACGTCACCGTCCAGGTGCGGACCAAGGACCACGTCTGGCTCGAAGAACTGATCGAAATGGTGGAGGCGTCCGCCTCGTGCGGCCTCTATCCCGTGCTCAAGCGCCCGGACGAGAAGTGGGTGACGGAGCGGGCCTACGACAACCCCCGCTTCGTCGAGGACATGGTTCGCGAAGTGGCGATCGCGCTCGACGGAGACGAGCGCATCGTGTCCTACGAGATCGAGGTCGAAAACCACGAGTCCATCCACGCCCACAACGCCTACGCGTGCGTCAAGCGCGACAAGGCGTAAGCGCTCAGTCCGCCGAGCAGGCGTTTTCGTCGAAGTACCCGCGAACCAGGTGCCGTGCCCGGTGCAAGCGTGACTTGACCGCCGAGACCGTCAGTCCGAGCGCCTCCGCGACCTCTTCGGCGGGCCGTGTCTCCAGTTCGCGCATGACGTAGACCTCGCGGTAGATCGCCGGCAGAAACTCGACCGCGCCCGACACGCACCGTTGCATGTGCCGCATGATCGCCTCGGCGTCCGGAGCGGGCGCCGGGTCGGCGCTCTCCCATCCCTGAGCCTCGAGCGCCGACCACTCGACGAGCGGCCGCAACTCGCTCCGGTGCCGCATCCGGCCGCAGATTCGGGTGGCGATCCGGGCGAGCCAACCTCGGAAAGCCGCTTCGTCCCGAAGGGTGTCGAGCGCTTGGTACGCGCTCAGCAAAGCGTCCACCAGCACGTCCTCGGCGTCGTCCCGGTTTCCGCAGACGCGCACCATTTGACGGTACACCGCGTCCTTGTGCCGATTGGCGAGCCGCTCGAAATCCATCTCGCCGAGTGTATCCGCGGGGAAGCCGAAGGGGACGAGCGACGTGGCGCACCGACCCTACGGAACCGCCGGCGTCAAACCGGCGTTGAACGGGTCCGGTACAATCCCACCTGCCGGATCGGGCCTATGTTTGTGCGCAATCTCGTCTTTGCCGTCGTCGCCTCCCTCGCCATGGGCGGCTCCGTGGTCGTCGCCCAGACGCCGCCCGTCGCCACCGGCTACGGTCCCTTGCCGCCGCTCCGGCGCGTCAGCCAGAAGCCTTACGGCACCCTCAACATGAAGGCCAACCTCGGTAGCTTCAAGCTTCTGAGCGTCACCGACCCCAACACCCGCGTCAACATCCCCGGGGAAGGCCAGCTCGTGTTCGATTTCGCCGGCACGGTGATGGTCAACGACTACAAGGGAGCGCCGATCCAGATTATCGGCAACATCAAAAAGGAGTACGAAAAGTACGGGCGCCAGGCGTTCCACGGCAAGGGGCGCATGATCCTCGAGGGAACGTGGCGCGCGGTCCAGTGGTTCGGCAGCGACCTCACCCTCTTCCGGTGGTACGGCCAAGGCCTCATCCGCATCGTCGGCGAGTTCGACCGTGACCAGAACATTGGCGAGTACTGGTACGAGGACCCCGCCAAGAAGTTCTACTGGTACGCCCAGTCCACCACCGTCACCAACCCGCAGATGACCCGCGGCCCACAGGCCGCTCCCCGAGAGCGAGGCGGAGCCGGCGGCGGTTAGGGGTTGCTCGAGCACACGTTCGTCCATCTTTCCGGCATCGGCCCAAGGCTGGAGCGAACGCTGTGGGAACAGGGTTGCCTTACCTGGGAACACCTCCTCGCCGAACCCGACCGCTACCTCGCGTCCAAACGCCTTTCGCGCCGCCGACTCGCCGACGAACTGACCCGGTCGCGCGCCTGCCTCGAAAACGGCGAGCACCAGTACTTCCAGGACCGGCTCAAGCCCACCGACGTCTGGCGCGTCTGGCCCTGCTTCCCGAACGCCACCGCCTACCTCGACATCGAGACCACCGGCGGGCGCGTGGACGACAACTGGATCACCGTCATCGGCCTGTGGGACGTCGAAGGCTACCATCCGTTCGTCGCCGGGGACAACCTGGGCAACTTCCGCGACGCCATCAGCCGGTACTCGGTGATCGTCACCTTCTACGGCACCCAGTTCGACCTGCCCCTCATCGAGCGCCAACTCGACCTCCGTTTCGACCAGATCCACATTGACCTCTGTCCGCTGTTGCGCCGCGTCGGACTGCGCGGTGGTCTGAAGCGCATCGAGCAGTCGTTGGGAATCCGCCGCAGCCCCCAGACCGTCGGCCTCACCGGGTGGGACGCCGTCAAACTCTGGCGGCGCTACGAGTACCGTCGCGACGACCGCGCTCTCGACCTCCTTCTCGACTACAACCGTGAGGACGTCGCCAACCTCGCGCCCCTCGCCGCCCATGCCTACGACCGGATGCGCCGCGAAACCATCCCCGCCCTGGGCCCGCTCGAACCCTCCAAGCGGACCATTTCGCCCCGGCGTTGGGACTAAGGTCACGTGAAGGAAGGAAACCAAGCCGCGACCTCCTTGACGCCGCCCGCCATAATGAACCGAAAAGCCAGGTGACCTATTTGCCCACTTTTCGTGAAGGACTCAGTTTCGACGACGTTCTCCTCGTGCCCCGTAAAACCGAAGTGCTCCCTTCGGAAGTCGATACCGGCACCGAACTCCTCCCCGGCATCCGCCTGAATATTCCCATCGTGTCCGCTCCCATGGACACCGTGACGGAGGCCCGCCTCGCCATCGCCCTCGCCCGGGAAGGCGGCGTCGGCGTGCTCCACCGCAACATGCCGATCGACCTGCAGGCCGAAATGGTGGATCGGGTCAAACGCTCCGAGCACGGCGTCATCACGAACCCCATCAAACTCACCCGCGAGAAGACGATCCAGGACGCCGTCAACCTGATGGATCACTTCCACATCAGCGGCGTCCCGATCGTGGACGAGGACAACCGGCTGGTCGGCATCCTCACCAACCGCGACATCCGCTTCGAGACCGACTTCGCCAAGTCCATCGACGACCGGATGACCAAGTCGAACCTCATCACCGCCGCCGTCGGAACCTCCCTCCAGGAGGCGGAGTCCATCCTCGCCGAACACCGCATCGAGAAACTCCCCATCGTGGACGACAAGGGCCATCTGATGGGCCTCATCACGATCAAGGACATCCTTAAGGTCAAGCGCCACCCCGACGCCACCAAGGACGGCAAGGGCCGACTCGTCGTGGGCGCCGCCATCGGGAGCCTCCGCGAACCGTACGAGCGCGCCAAAGCGCTCGCCGAAGCCGGGGTCGACTTCGTCGTGATCGACGCCGCCCACGGCCATAGTGCGGGCGTGATGAACTGCGTCAAGATGCTCAAGCACAGGTTGCCCGATCTTCGCGTGGTCGCCGGCAACGTTGCCACCCGCGAGGCCGTCCGCGACCTCCATGCCCTCGGGGCGGACGCTCTGCGCGTCGGGATCGGTGCCGGCTCAATCTGCACCACCCGCGTCGTCGCCGGAATCGGCGTTCCCCAGTTCACCGCCGTGTACGACTGCTGCCAAGAGGCCGCCGGCCTCGGCATCCCCACCATTGCCGACGGCGGCGTCCGCATGAGCGGAGACATCGTCAAGTGCCTGGCCGCCGGGGCGAGCAGCGTGATGATGGGCAATATGTTCGCCGGCTGCGAGGAAAGCCCCGGAGAGATCGAGATCTACCGCAATCGGGCCTACAAGGTCTACCGGGGCATGGGCTCCGTCGCCGCCATGAAGCAGGGCTCGTCGGACCGCTACTTCCAGATCAAGGACACCGGCGTGATCGTGCCCGAAGGCGTCGAGGGCCGCGTCCCGTTCAAGGGTGCCCTCTCCGACACCGTCGCCCAAATCGTCGGCGGCCTCCGGAGCGGCATGGGTTACGTCGGGGCCGGCAGCCTTGCCGAACTCCGTGATCGCGCCGAGTTCATGCGCATCACCTCCGCCAGCCTCCGCGAGAGCCACCCCCACGACGTCTGGATCACCAAGGAGCCGCCGAACTACTCCGCCCCCCACTCCGGAAGCGAAGGCGAGTAAAGGGTCGATCTCGAACGCCGCGAGGACAACGCCCGCCTCAGGCGTGGGCCGCCCAAAGCGCCTCGAACTCGGCGATAAGGCGCTCCATCGCGTCGAACCCGCCTTGCCAGAAATCGCGCGAGGCCAGGTCCACCCCTACCCCCGCCATCAGTTCCTTCGGCGTCTTGGAGCCCCCCAGCCGAAGCAACTCGACGTACGTCGCCTCGAACGCCGGCCCCTCCGCCTTCGCCTTCTGGTAGAGCGACAGGGTCAGCAGCTCCCCGAAGGCGTAGGCGTACACGTAGAACGGCGCGAAGAAGAAGTGCCCCACGTAGCTCCACCAACGCCGGTGCTGGTCGCCCAGGGTCACGCTGTCGCCGAACATCGCCTGGAGTTCCTCCTGCCAGATCGCGCCGAACCGTTCTGCGGTCAGTTCCCCCTCGGACCGCCGGGCCTCGTGGCAACGCTGCTCGAACCGAAACATCGAAGCCTGCCGAAACACCGACGCGAACATCCCCTCGATCTTCTCCGCGTACAGCGCCAACTTGTCTTTGGCGGAAGCCTGCGCGACCAGCTTCTCGAACACCAGCATCTCCCCGAAAATGCTCGCCAGTTCGGCCAAGGGAAGCGAGCCGTGGAAGTTCAGCAGGCTCTGCGCCCGAGAAAGCGATCCGTGGACCCCGTGCCCCAACTCGTGTGCCAGGGTGCCCACGTCCTGCATCTTGTTCAGGTAGGTCAGGAACACGACCGGGTGAGTGTCAGGGGTGTTGTAGCTGCAGAACGCGCCTCCCAATTTGCCCGTCTTCGGCGCGGCGTCGATCCAGTTGTTCTCGAAGAAGTCGGACGCGCGGGCGCGCAACTCGGCGCTGAACTCGCCGAACGCCTGCAGAACGATTTCCCGCGCGGCCTCGAACCCGATCTCGCCCTCCGCCTCGAAGAGCGGAGCGTAGCGGTCCACGTGGGTCAGCTCCGGCAGACCCAGGATCTCTCGCTTCACCCGGTAATACCGCGCCACCAGATCGTGGTTCGCGCCGCACATCGAAACCACCAGGTCCACCGTCGCCTTGTCCAGTTCGTTCGCCAGGTGGCGGGAGTGTTCCGGATAGTCGTGCTTGCGCAAACGATCGCCGACCGACTGATCCTGCAGCACCGTGTTGTAGGTGAACACGATCACCTTCTCCAACTCGGCCAGCCCCTCGCTCAGCGCGTCGGCCGCTGCTTGCCGAACCGAGCGGTTCGCGTCCCGCAGCATCGAGAGCACTTCCTGCTGGGTCTTGTTCTCCGTCTCCCCCGTCGCCGGATTCCGGGTGCGGAAAACGTGGTTGCCCGTCAGTTCCTCGAACAACCGGACCCAAGCCCTTCGCCCGGTGTTGGACGTCTCTTCGAGGATCACCTCCTCCGGTTCGCTCAAGGTGTAGGGAGTGTAGACCCGCACGTTCTCGACGTAGTGGCGATAGGGGGCGAGCCGCGGGTCGGCCAGGCAACGTTCGATCGTCGTGGCCGGCGTCTTCTGGAGTTCGAGTTCGAAGAACATCAACAGGACCCGCAACTCCGTCCCGTTCTCCATCTGCTTCTGCAGGAACGCCCCGACCGCCGGGTTGTCCGAGTCGGTCGCGAAAACGAGGTTGGCGTAGCCCGCCGGCTTGTGGCTCTCCTGCAGGATCGCTTCGTACTCCGTAATCGCCGCGAACAGCGTGTCGGGGTCAAGGTCGCCGCCCGCGATCCGGCTCCGGAATTGCTCGGCGAACGCTTGCGCCCGGGCTTTGGCGTCGGACCAGGTCGCCTCGATCTTCGGGTCGTCCATGCCCGAGAAAAGGGCGGACAGGTCCCATCGGACGTCGGTTTTCGGCAAGGTGGTGGCGGAGGACATGGGGCCGATTATGAAGCCCCGCGCCCCCTCCCGCCCGGCCCGAAGGCCAATGACGGGGCTTTTGAGAAAGGCGACCTACGGCAAAGGCAACCCGAACGCCGCCAGGTACTTCCGCATCGCCTCGACCCGACCCGGCGCGTTGAGGTCCACCGTGAACGGGCGGCCCCGCGCGTCGATGATCACGCCCACCGTGCCGCCCTCCAGCTTCATTTTCCGGGGCTTGCCCTTGCCCGCCCCGACGTCGAAGCCCTTCGCCGGCTCGATGTTCGCCTCCACAAACTCGTTTCGCCCGAGCGGGATCACCTTGATGTCCCCGAAAGCCACCGCATGGGTCGCTCCGCCCGCCGTCACCGTCACGCACGGCTCGCCGAGTTTCGCCGTCCCCACCGGCGCGATGCAGTGGCCGCAACGCACGATGCAGTCGTACTCGAACACCTGTTTCGCTGCCTCGTAATGGTGCTCCGACAAAACGCCAAGGTGCGGCATCATGAAAATCGAGTCCACCGTCAGCATCGTCACGCCCTCCGGCTGGTAGGCGTCCATCATCATCAGCGCCGACTGGGCGCGCCGAGGCGCGTGGCTGAGCACGCCGCCCGACCCGATGATCATGTCGAGTTCCATCATCTTGATGAGCGTTTCGCCCACCTTCTGGCCCTCGAACATCTTGCCGATGTCCATCTGCTGTTGCACGCCCGTCAACCCGCGCGCCAACGACTTGTGGTGGTCGAACGCGAGCCGCAGCGCTTCCCGCGCCACCGCCTGCTCGATCAGCAGGTCCTCGTAGGAGTGCGGGATGGTCGTCGGCCGGATCATCTTGTTCCGCAGCCGGTTCTTGACCTCCGCCGGATCGATCGTGAACGGCAGCCACCGCGCGATGTTCTCGATCCCGGTTTCCTTGAGCACGTTGCAGATCGAATAGCTGAGGCCCAGGTTGGCGGAAACGGTCCGGTTGAAGATGCGCTCCAGCTGGTTGCCGTCCGCGTCGTACTTCATCACGACCGAGAACACGTCGGTCGTCGCGCCCCCGATGTCCACTCCCAGGATGTTCAGGCCCTCCTGTTCCGCGTACGACTTCATGAGCTTGCCGACCGCGTTCGGCGTCGCCATCACCTCCTCGCTCGTCCATTCGAGGAGCTTGCCGTAGCCGGGCGCCTGTTGCATGACGTGCTCGAGGAACAGCTCGTGAATCTCGTCGCGGGCGGGTTGGAGGTTCTCCCGTTCCAGCGTCGGACGGAGGTTGTCCACCGCCCGAAGCTCGATGGATTCGCCGAGCGTCTCGTCCACCTCGTTGCGGCAGTCCTTGTTCCCCGCGTAGATCACCGGAAGCTTCATGTCGCCGAAACGGGGCTTGGGGTCGGCGGACCGAATGATCTCCGCCATCTCCACCTGGTGCTTCGTCTGGCCGCCGTCCGTCCCGCCGGACATCAAAATGATGTCGGGCCGCAACTGCCGCAACCGCTTGACCTTTTCAAAGTCCTTGCGTCCGTCGTCCTTGGCGAGGGTGTCCATAAGGATCGCCCCCGCACCGAGCGCGGCCCGTTCCGCCGATTCCGCGCTCATCGCCTTCACTAGGCCCGCCACCATCATCTGCAGACCGCCCCCCGCCGAACTCGTCGAGACGTAGAGATCGGAGGCGTCCAGCGGTTTGTCACCCCGGCTGTCCACGACCTCGCCCTCCTTCAGCAGCTTCCAGACTTTGCCGTCTTTGATGAGCGCGCGCCGTCCCGCCGCGTAACCCTTCGGCACCGTCGCCTCCGTGATCTCCTCGAGTTCGGTGATCGAGTTCAGCACCCCGAGGGTGACGTCCTCGAACGGCTTCTCGACGGTGGTGGGGGCCTCGCCGCGCGCCACCAAACGGTACTCGCCCGCTTCGTTCCGCTCGATCAAAATGGCCTTCGTGGTGGTCGACCCGCAGTCGGTCGCGACGATGCGAAGAATGTCTCCGGTCATGGGAGGCTCCATTATGACCCGGCGGCCCCCTTCCCGGCTCTCTGCCCCGTATGATGGGAATCGCCATGAACGCGGATCCCTCGCCCGACGCGCGGCGAACGCCGACCGGATTCCCCTACCGGCGGGTTCTCGTCTACGGGGTCACCGGGTCCGGGAAGACGACCGCCGCTCGTCGCCTCTCCGAGGTCACCGGGCTGCCCTGGACCGAAGTGGACACCCTCACCTGGGAACCGGGCTGGGTCGAGGTACCGATCGAGGTCCAGCGCGCGCGCATCGCCGAGATCTGCGCCGGGGAAGCCTGGATACTGGACTCCGCTTACGGCAAATGGCTCGACATACCCCTCGAACGGGCCGAACTGATCGTCGGCCTGGACTATTCGCGTAGCCTGTCCCTGTTTCGGGTGATCTGGCGCACGGTGACGCGAGCGATCACGGGCGAGTTAGTCTGCAACGGCAACGTCGAGTCCTTCCGAAACTTGTGCTCACGGGATTCGCTCGTCGTGTGGCACTTCCGGTCGTTCGGCCGCAAGCGCGAGCGCATTCGCCGGTGGCAGGCGGACCCAGGTGGGTTTGTCGTTCTCGCGTTTCGCAGACCGTCCGAGTTTGATCGGTGGCTCCGGGAGCTCTCGCCCGTCCCAAGGCTGTCATTCTGAGCGAAGCGAAGAATCCCGGCGCACATCCCCGACCCTGTCATTCTGATCGAAGCGAAGAATCCCGAGGAGACTTCCTCCAGCTGGCGCGGTCACCGTCCGCGTCCGCCTCGGCGTCGGCCTCCTGGACAAGAACGGCAACCGTACCATCGTCTACGGCAATCTCTGGTTCGACCGTAGGCCCTGATCGGACCGGTTGACGAACGCCGTTCCCGTATACAACAGGGTGGGGGTCCGACCGACCGAGGGCCTTCACGCCAACCGCCGCATCGTTCTTCCCGGACTCCGTCAAAAGGAACGAATTGGTGCCCGGAACGCCAAGGGGGTCGTGAAGTAACGGGAATGACGGGAATGACGGGAGTGAGAGGCGTGTGGCGAGAACACGAGGATGACGGGAATGACGGGAACGCCCAGAGAGCGTGGCGTCATCCCGTGAACGCCGTGGAAACCACAATCCTGCCCGAACCGCTTCCGACCGGCCCTATGAACGACCGAGTCCGACGCCGAGATGGTAGGCCACCTCGTTCCAGCGCAACGCGTCCCGGAACGCCTCCAGCCGGGTTTCCGCGTCGATCAAGACCACCTCGACGCCCGCCATCTCCGCGAAGTCGCGCAGGTGCTCCGTCGTCACCGCATAGCTGTACCCCGTATGGTGGGCGCCGCCCGCATGGATCCAGGCCGCGCAGGCCGTCTTGAAGCTGGGCCGGCACTCCCACAAAGCTCGCGCGACGGGGAGTTTGGGCAGGGGCTCCGGCGCGGCGACGGCGTCCACTTCGTTCACGATCAGCCGGAACCGGTTCCCGAGGTCCACGAGCGAGGCGTTCAGGGCGGGGCCGGCGGGGGCGTCGAACACGAGCCGAACCGGGTCCTCCTTGCCGCCGATGCCCAAGGGATGGCACTCGAGGCGAGGCTTGCCCGCCGCGATGCTGGGGCAGATCTCCAGCATGTGCGCGCCGAGGACCTGGGGCCGGGTCGGGTCGAGGTGGTAGGTGTAGTCCTCCATAAACGAGGTGCCGCCCGGCAACCCGTCCGCGACGACCTTCATGAACCGCAACAGCGCCGCCGTCTTCCAGTCGCCCTCCGCGCCGAACCCGTAACCGTCCGCCATCAGCCGCTGAACCGCCAAACCGGGAAGCTGCCGCAATCCGTGCAGGTCCTCGAACGTCGTGGTGAACCCCCGGAAGCCGCCTTCCGCCAAGAACGCGCGCATCCCCAACTCGATCCGCGCTCCCTCGCGCAAAGACTCGTGCCGCGCGCCGCCCTTCCGCAGTTCCGGCGCCACGTCGTAGGCGTCTTCGTACTCTTGGCACAAAGCCCCGATCTCGGCGTCCGACACCGCGTTCACCCGGGCGACCAGGTCGCCCACCCCGTAGCCGTTGACCGAAAACCCGAACCGAGCCTGCGCCGCGACCTTGTCGCCCTCGGTGACCGCGACCTCCCGCATGTTGTCGCCGAACCGGCAGAACCGCGCCGTCCGCATATCCTGCCAAGCGCGAGCCACCCTCGCCCACGCCCCGATCCGCTCTTGAACCTCCGGGTCGCTCCAGTGTCCGACCACTACCTTGCGGGGCAGCCTCAGCCGGGTGTGCAGGAACCCCGCCTCCCGGTCGCCGTGGGCGGCCTGGTTGAGGTTCATGAAATCCATGTCGATCGTGCCCCACGGCAAGTCGCGATTGAACTGGGTGTGCAGATGAAGGAACGGCTTCCGCAGCGCCGACAACCCCCCGATCCACATCTTCGCCGGCGAAAACGTGTGCATCCAGAGCACGAGGCCGACGCAGTTCGGGTCGGCGTTCGCCTCCTGGCACATCCTCTGGACCGCCTCCGGATCGATGAGCACGGGCTTGAAAACCACCGGCGTCGGGATCGCCGACGACGAATCGAGCGCTCCGGCGACCGCCCGCGCGTTCTCCGCGACCTGACGAAGGGTCTCCTCCCCGTACAACGTCTGACTTCCGGTGACGAACCAAACCTCGGCCTGCTTCATAGCCATAGCCCTATCTTGTCCCAACCTCGGACCCACCGACCCGGCCCGACCTTGCTCGTTGGCGAAAGCGGACCTAGTACTTGCGCCCTTCCTCGATCAGGTCCTTCTCCCGAAGACCCCCGAGCGAATATCCCTCTCGCAACACCCGCAAACCGGTGACGACTTCGGCGACCGTGGGGCGATCGGGTTCGGGACGCACAGGGGACAGCATCGCCACCGGACGTCCCCGTCGCTCGGTTACGACGGGCTCGCCGTCCGCCACGCCGTTCAGGACGGCTGAGTAGCGGCGGCGGAAGTCGGTCGCGGAGAGGCTTCGCATGGAGTTCACTCAAAGAGAGACGCTTGCTCGGGCCGATGCCGCTCGATGGCCGCCCAGAGGTCTTCGGCCTCGCGCAACCCGTGGCACCCTTTGCGGAGAAGGGCACGGTTCCCAGGCGGCACCTCGTCGGCCTCGCGAACCAGCACCGGCGTCAGCCCGAGTTGGACCGCCTCGATCGCGCCTGCCCACGTTCCTCCCTCCCCTTCCGCCGAGGCGACGACCACGGTGGCGAGCCCGTGCGCGTAAATCAGCTTGTTTCGGCCCATCGCGTTCCCGACGCTGAATCCGGCCGACGGCGAAAACGGGGAAGTAAGGCAAAGGCGACCCTCCTCGAGGGCGTCGCGCATCGTTGGCGATCGCAACCCCTTTCCCATCGAATCCGCCATGTAGGCAACCACGGACCCGCCCGCCTCGAGGGCCGCCCGCATCGCGACGCTGTCCACCCCCCTCGCGCCTCCGGAGATCACCGAGGCCCCCCGGGCCGCCACCGTGCGCGCCACTTGGGCGGCGAAATCCGAGCCGCCTTCGTCCACGTCCCGTGATCCCACGATGCCGACCCCGTCGCCCCGAAGAAGGGACAAGGATCCGCCCGCGAACAGTAAGGGCGGGGCCTTCGGGCCGAGCCGATCGACCAAACGAATGGGATAGTCTGCGTCCGAACGGATCAGCGCCGTAACCCCTTGCTCCGCGAGGACCTCCAGAGCGTCGGCGTAGGCGGTCGCGTTTCCCAAACGTACCGAGACGGGCCCGTCCTCCGGCTCTCCGAGGTGGGTGTTCGCGTACTCGAGCAGTGCTTCCACCGGTTCGCCCGCCTCGACGAGAGGCTCCAGGGCGCGCCAGACCTTGGCGGACAAAGGGGGTGCGTCGGCGACAAGGTGCGAAGTCAGGGCGGCGATCAACAGGGTCTTCATGCGTCGTCACGAGGGCGGGCGCTGGCGAGAGCGAAGGGTACCACCGGGCCGGAGCCCGCCTTCCGTAGCCGGGTCCCGACCGCCGTCAGCGTCCAACCGGAATCCACGACGTCGTCGAGCAAGAGGCACGCGCCGGGCAGGACCCGGGTTTCGTCGACCTCGAACGCCTCCCAGGCGTTCAAAAACTGTCGGGTCGAGTTTCGCATCTCTTTCTGCTCCGGGGTGACCTTCTGCTTGGCGACGCAGGCATGGCCCGGAACCCCGAGCGCCTTCGCGAGTCTTTCGGCGAATCCCCCGACCAGGTTCGGATGGCGGAGGCTGGGAATCCACGTCAGCCACTCGATCGGGTTCGGCAACCCCGCGATCGCCTCGACGCACGGTGCCAGCAACTCGTCCGGGTACCGTCCGGTCTCGTACTTGCCGATCCGCACCAACTTGCCCCATCCGGCATCCCCGTACACGCTGAGGGCGATGCCGGGTTCCAGCACGAGGCCGGCCGGTATCTTCGTGCGTCCCACCCCGAACGCTCCCGGCGGAAACTGCAACCGGGGCCGAATCGTGTGGGCGTGTCGCCGCAGCGCCCGCATCGCCGAAAGGACCAGTTCGCGCGGTATGGTCGGCAAAGGCAGGTGGGCGCACCGGTCGCACTTCCCGCAGACGTGCGGATCGGGGTCGTCGAGGGCGCGCGCCAGAAACTCCATCCGGCATCCGGTCGTCCGCGCGTACTCCCGCATCTGCTCCAGTTCCCGACGCCGCGCCGCGATCACCTCCGCCGATCGGAGGACCCCGTAGTGCCAGTCGACGGCGCCAAGGCGGTACCGAGTACCGTCGCGCACCAGCGCCCCGCTCACTTCCATCAGCTTCAGCGCCTTGTCCACCTGCCCACGGCTTGCGTTCGTTGCCGCGACGCACTCGTCGAGCGACATCGATTCGCGCCCGCGAACGGCCGACCGAACGGCCTCGAACACCGACTCGTCCGGAAACGCGCTCTCGATGAAGTAGGTGTTGATCTCGTCGTCTTCCGAGCCCTCGAGAAGGACGACCTCCGCCCGTTCCAGCGCTCGTCCCGCCCGCCCGATCTGCTGGTAGTACGCGATCACCGAACCCGGGCGCTGGAAGTGAACGACGAAGCCGACGTCCGCCTTGTCGTACCCCATGCCGAGGGCGGTCGTCGCGCAAAGCGCCTTGACCTCGTTGCGCTGGAAGGCATCTTCAAGGGCGACGCGTTCCTCATGGGGGAGGTCCGCGTGGTAGCTCCGTGCATCGATGCCGTTGTCGCGAAGCCACTGCGCCAGTCTCCGCGCGTCGTTCACCGTGAGGGTGTAAACGAGCCCGCTCCCAGGCAACTTCGGGAGGAACTTCGCGACGAAGGCGTAGCGCTCCGCCTGGTCTGCCAGCGACACCACCCGTAGCCGGAGCGACTCGCGCATCAGCGGTCCTCTCAGGACCGTCAGGTTCGCACCGAGTTGGTGCCGCACGTCGGCGATAACTCGGTCGTTCGCCGTCGCCGTGGTGCCGAGGACCGAGCCGTCGACGGGCAGTCGCCGAACCGTGTCGAGAATGCGACGGTAGTCGGGTCGGAAGTCGTGGCCCCAGTCGCTGATGCAGTGCGCCTCGTCGATCACGAGGAGTCGGCATCGTCGTTCGAGCATCGGTAGCGTCCGTTTCGCGAAGTCCGGGTTGCCCAGCCGCTCCGGCGAGACGAGCAGGATGTCGACCCGGTCCTCGTCGAGTTCGTGTTCGAGCGACGCCCATTCGTCGCGATTCGTCGAGTCGATCGAGACGGCGCGCAGCTTCAGCCGTGCTGCCGTGTCCCTCTGGTTGCGCATGAGGGCCAGGAGGGGACTGACCAAGATCGTCGGCCCGCACCCGACGTCGCGGAGGAGCCGGGTGGCGACGAAGTACACGAGGCTCTTGCCCCAACCCGTGCGTTGCACGACGAGCGTTCGGCCACCCGGTTCGACGGCGGCGAGGATCGCTTCCAGTTGACCTTCGCGCCACACGGCGCCCGGGCCCACGCCCTGTTCCAGCGCCGCACGAAGTCGGACCTCCCAGTCCATGATCGACCTGTGTTCGGGAGTTGGGGCGGAATTCCTGCCGATCAGCTCTTCGTCGTCTTCAGAAGGGTGAGGAGGATCACGAGCGGAGTCTTGGCGACCACGCTGTGGGGCAGGTTCGCCTCCATGTGGACCCAGGAGCCCGCCTTGGCCTCGCGCGTCTCGCCTCCCAGCGTCAGGGTCGCTTCCCCTTGGAGGACGTGAAGAATGGCGTCCATCGAAGCGGTGTGTTCCGAGAGTTCCTCCCCCTGGTCGAAGCCGAAGATCACCGCCCGGGTGTGTTCGTCCGAGTAGAGGGCGCGGCTTGTGATCCCGTGTTCGGGGATCGTGATCTCGTTGAGTAGGTCGGCAACGTACCGGTGGTTCATGGGGGCAGTCTTGCGCGTTCCGGCAGCAAGTCCTGGGACCATGCATCGTCCAAACGATTTCCTCATCCGATCCCGCTAAAGTCAAAGAACGATGGCGGCAGAGTTCCGGGCCGCTCGGAGGCTACGATGACCCAGATCAGTTGGAAGACGCTCGCGACGATGATGGCGGCGATGGCGGCGGTGACGGCCCTCGCGCAACCCGGTGGCCCCCCGCCCGGCGGCGGTCCCGGCCAGGGCCCGCGGATGGCCGGAGGGATGGGAATGATGGGCGGCCCTTTCCTGCTGATGCGGGCCGACGTCCAGAAGGAACTCGCGCTGAGCGCCGACCAGGTGGCCAAGCTGAAGAAGCTCGCGCCCCCGGGTGGGATGATGGGTGGCCCCGGTAGACCCGGTGGCCCCGGAGGACAAGGTGGACGTCGCGGCGAACCCCCGATGGGCGGCGGCCCGGGTGGTCCGGGTGGCGCCGCCGGCCCGATGGCGGCCTTTCAGGACTATCAGAAGAAGGTTGACGCGATCCTGACGAAGCCCCAGTCGGCGCGTCTCCAGGAACTCGGGCTCCAGCGTGCCGGACCGATGTCCGTACTGCGCCCCGATATCGCCGAGAAACTCGGCGTGACCGAGGCGCAACGCAAGAAGGTCTTCGAGGGGCTCCAGAGCCTCCGCCCCGCCTCGCCCCCGAAAGAAGGCGAGCCGCCCAAGATGCCGTCCCGCGAGGAGATGCGAACGATGATGAAGAAGGCGGGCGACAAGGTGCTCGCCGTCCTCACCGCCGACCAGAAGAAACGCTGGCAAGCGATGCTCGGGAAACCCTTCAAGTTCCAGGACGCGGGCTGACGCCAAGTCCCGCCGCGGCTTGAACCTGCGGGTGGCCTTCGCCCGCAGGGCCTTATTGCGGAAACTGGGAACCTTTGCGTCGTCGGGCCAGACTAAACGGTTATCGGCGAACGCGGCGGAATCGCTTCGGTCATCTGCCAAGACCGTCGGACATTCTGGTTAATTGAAAGGAGTCTGCGCTATCCCCGCCCGCCTATCGCGTAGCGGTCGGCAAGGCGGGGTTCGTCTTCTGGAACCGGCCTGTGGCGTCCCCTCGGGGTGACTACCGGTCAGAGGGCGTGCGCCGGAATCGGCTTTTCTAGCCTCAGACAACCCCTACCACACAGTCCGGTCGGCCCTTACCCCAGGGCCGCCGGACCCCACTTGTCGGCAATCAGGGTTTAGGGCTTTTTCCCAGGTTTGCGGTCTGGGGTCCACCTTTCCATCGCGTTGTCGAAGAAGAACTCGACCTTCAGGTTGTCGCCGTATTCCTTGAAGACGTCCTCTTTCCGCCCGATCTCGACCCCTTGGGTGGCCGGGTCGGTCGGGTCGAATCGACCGTCCTCCGGGATCGAGGGCTCGACGCGCAACAGCGGCTTGTCCGGAGCCTGGCTGGCCCCGGTCTTCTTCGATCCGCTGATCCGATAACGACCCCAAATCTCGCCGATCGGGCGTGGCCCCTCGTTCTTCCAACTGGCCACTGCGTACAGGTAGGTCTGGCCGTCCCGGTTGACCTCCGCGAGGCGGGACTCGATGGGAGTGATCTGGGCCTTGAGGTTCCAGTCGTCGTCATGGTAACAGCCGCCAAGGAACACGGTCGCGAACAAAGCCGCGAGAACCGGAGCCGAACCTGATTTCATACGCATACCCGTCGGTGCCAATGGTACCGCCAACCGTCAGTATCGGCGGAATCGCGTCGAGCTCTCTAGTCGCTTGACGGCATCCTCCCCCGAAGCGCCGCCCCAAGCATCGCCATCGGGATGGAACCCTCCCTCAGCACTGCGTCGTGGAACGCGCGGTTCGTCATCTTTCCGGCACCGACCAGCTCCGTGTGCAACTCGCGAAGCTGCAGACCGCCGATCATATAGGCCGCCTGGTAGAGGGGGCTGTACATGTCGCCAATGTACCTTCGGACCTCCGAGGTCGCCGTCCACCGCTCATGGCCGACCCGCTCAACGAGGAACGCGATCATTTGCTCCGGGGTCATCTCGCCCAGGTGGTACTTCAGCGAAACGATGATCCGGGCGCACCGGTGGGTGCGCCAGAACAGGAATCCGATGCGGTCCTCCGGGGTCTGTGGGAAGCCAAGGTCCCACAACAGCATCTCCCAGTGCAACGCCCATCCTTCGATGAAGAACGGCGTGGAGAACACATCCCGATAGGGCCGAAATCGCTTCGCCATGAACCCCTGAAGGTGGTGCCCGGGAATCAACTCGTGCTGGATGGTGCAACGCGTGAAGTGCCGGTTGTTCCCGCGAAGGCTCATCATCTTGGTCTCGTGGTCCATCGTGTCCAGGGGGTACGAGACCGCCACCCGTTGCCCGCCGTAAAACTGGAACGGCCAGAGCTTCTGGTCCTTTTCCGGGATCATGTCCACGCGCCAGGTCTCCTCGCAGAGCGGATCGATGGTCACGAGGTCGCGCTCTTTGAGAAACTGAATCGCCTCCCGCGCCAAGGCCGCCGCCAGGTCGTCCTGTTCGCCGGGGGGCACGTAGTCCGCTTTGACCCGCTCCAGCGCCGCCCGCCGGTCGTCGCCCAATCCCATGTCGCGCGCCGCCCGCTTCCATTCGGCCTCGCACCAGGCGAACTCTCGCTCCGCGATCTTCAGCAGATCCTCCGGCGACCACGGCAACATCTCGTGGCGCATGTCGTCGACCAGCGCCTCTCGACCAATGGGCGATCCGATCAGCGGTTCCTCGTCGCCTTCCTTGATGCCGAGGACGGACTCCTTTAGATACTTCGCGAAATCCCTTAGCGATTCGTCCGCCTGCTTGTAGGGAGCACGGGTCCACCACCCGAACACTGGCTTGTAGCCGTCGTAGTGCTTGAACCACGTTTCGAGAGTCCGGCGCAGAGACTCCACTTCTTGGCGCGCGCGGTTCGCCACCACGCGGTCGAGTTTGAGACCGTCCGGCTTGCCGTCGATGCCCGCCTGAAGCTCCGCTCGGACCTCGCCGACCTCCTTCCGAATTCCGTCGAGTTCGTCGGCCGCGAGTTTGGGGTCGAGCGGCTCCACGCGCCATCGCGCCTCCTCCAGGTTCAGAATGCGATCCCGAAAGGGGGTGGCTCGTGCGGTTTCGGAGAGCTTTCTCGCTTTCAGGGCGAGCGCCGAACGCAACGTGCTCAGGTGGTTCGCCATGAGTCGGCGGTCAATCCGCCCGTCGAAGGGCAAGTCCGCCTCGCGAACCTCCGCCAGCCGTCTTTCCGACTCGGTCAGAAACCGTTCCAACCGGTCCCGGCGGGCCATGGAAAGGTCGAGGGAGTAAAACCGGGTGAGGTCCGCGTAGTCCGACGAAAAGCGTTCGATGAAGGCGATCATGGGGTTTTGGGCGGGGGCGACGAGGGCGAGGGCGAAGAGGGCCGAAACCGCGCCGATCATGGTCGTTTGAGTGTGGCAGAGTCCACGTCGGCCGTGGCTAAGCCGACGCGCTGAGCCTCGACCTGAGGAGCGCCCGGATGTCCGAGATTCCGGCCGCCACCATCTCCGCAACCGCCGCTCTGGCTCTCGAGGCCGAGTCCGAATCGAACTCCGGACAACACAGCACGGCGTCGGTCGAGGCGACCTTCAGAGACTTTCGGTAGCTCGCGTACTTGCCCAACAAGGCGTTGAAGTTGTCGCCCGTCTTCGCTTCGACCCAGATGAGACGCCCGCGATCCACGAGACAGCAGATGTCCAACTCAAACTGGTCACCGTTGGGCAACCGGATCTGGTAGCCCAGGCCGATGTCCGTTCGATCCTGCATCGCCAACTCGTCGACCAGGTCGCGCAAGGTCCCGAGGACGTGCAGCTCGAGCCACGAGCCCGTGATGAAGGCCACCGCGATCGGGGCTCGGCCGGGGGCGCACTGCAGCCGGCACCTCGGGGCTCGCTCGTAGCGGTACTCCTCGAGAAGGCCCGCACGGTACATCATGGTTGCGGCCATCGTCACGTCCGCGATCGTTTCTTGCGGCCTCCGAGAGAGATCCAGGGATACCGTTCTGCCGTCGTTCAGGGCTCTCTTCAGCCGTTGCATGAACTCGCTGACCGTCGCGTGCTTCTGGGCGACGAAGTCGGCGATGCCGATCAGTCCCAGGTCGGGCGCAGGCCTCTGTTGCACGATCGTGACCCCGTTCGCCTCGAGAAACAGGGGTATGCCGGGCGACATGAACGGACCCGCATCGGGTAGGGGCGAGCTACAAACCGTCTCCGGATCGAGCTTCGTGGCGATGCCGCGTCCTTCCGCGGACGATCGGACCGGCTCGTCATCCGCCTGCCTAGCCATGGAGTCGAGGGCGTCCGCGATCTCCCTCAAAGCCGCGGAGATTCTCTTGATGGGGTCAGCGTTGCTCATCTCGATCCCGTTCGAGGCACTTCGTTCGAGAAAGCAACGAGGGTTCCCTCCTCCTCTGCGCCCCATGGACCGGAAGGTCGGTCCACCCTGCTACCCGACGGGCCGCCGGGTGTGAAAGTCCGTTTCCCGCTGGAAATCGCGCGCCACTCGGACGCAAACGTCTTCGCGGCATGCCTGGGCCACAACCTGTCCCCCGAGCGGCGCTCCGCCGTCTAATCCGATCGGGAACGCCGCCGCCGGCCAACCGAGCAGGTTGCTCGGCGTGATCAGATCGCCGCCCATCCCCGACCAGGTTTCGCTGAAGGGCTTATCGACCGGAAGCGACCGCTTGTAGAAGACCGGCGAGAAGAGGCAATCGCAGGCGTCCCAAACCTGGTTCGCGACCAGGGCCTCGCGGCGTAACCTTTGCGCCCAAAGATAGTCGGTCGCCGGGGTCGCCAGCGAGGCGGCCAATCCCGCCATCTGCTTCTTGTCCGGCAACAGGTGCAGGCGTTCGGAACGGATGAAACGCTCGTGCGCGCTCGCCCCCTCCGCGTCCACCAAGATGCCCATCGCGAGGTCGTAGGGCAAATCCGGCAACTTGACCTCGACCGTTTCGTAGCCCTGCTTGCGCAACACGGCAAGGGCCGACTCGTACGCGTTCGCCACGCTCGAGAGCGGTTCGAAGGTCTCTTTGATGAGTCCGACTCGTGGGCGCGGGCCGCGCGGCCGAAGGTCGAGGCGCGGCATGGTGGTCGTTTCGTCGCGCGGGTCGGGACCCGCGATCGCCGTCAGGACCAGGGCGCAGTCCTCGATCGATCGGGCGATCGGACCGATCTTGTCGAGGGTCCAGGCAAGGGCCATCGCGCCGTGGCGGCTGACCCGACCGTACGTCGGCCGTATCCCGGAGACCCCGTTGAAGGCGCAGGGGCACAGGATGCTCCCGCTCGTCTCCGTGCCGATCGCGTACCCCACGCAGCCAAGAGCGGTGGCCGAACCCGAGCCGCTGCTCGAACCGCCCGCCCAAAGCGTCTTGTCCCAGGCGCACAGGCACGCCCCCATGCGGCTCGCGTCCGCCTCATCGTAGTTGCCGCCGCCGGCAAGGGCGATCATCTCGAGTTTCGCGACGAGCACGCCGCCCGCGTTCTGCAGACGTTCCACGACGGTCGCGTCGAAGTCGAACACCTGGTCCGCGTGACCGGGCGAACCCCATCGTGTGGGAATGCCCTTCGTGGCCAACAGGTCCTTGACCCCGAACGGGATGCCGTGCAAAGGACCCTTGCGCGGGGTCGCGTCGGCGCGTCTCGCCTGTTCCCGCGCCCGTTCCTCGGTCAGTTCGGCGACCGCCCGGTGCTCGCGCCCCAAGGTTTTGAGGCGGCCCAGGTACAGGTCGGTGAGCTCAAGGGACGAGACCTGCTTCTTCTTCAGTGCCGAACCCAGTTCGGCGAGCGAGGCGAAGGGAGAAACGCTCATCGCTTTGCCTCGACAGGCTTGGCGACGAAACGGAAGCAAGGCTCGGAGTTCTCGGTCAGGGGGTGCTTCCGACGGGCTTCCGAGTTCGCACGGCTCGCTTTCACCGCTTCCTGGAGTTTCGCCTTGTGCTCGGCCGGGAAGGGCTTCTCGAGCAGGGACTCTACGGCGGCGGTGTCCACCGGAGGCTCGGGATTGTCCTGACTCTTCGCGGTCGCCTTCAGGGTCGCGGCGACTCCGGCCGCCAGGCCGGTCGCGAGCACGTCTCTTCGGGTCGGTCGCTGACTCACGATCCCGATTCTAGCCCGACGTCGGGGCCATACCTTGGCGACTCTGGCGGGGTTCAGGGCCGTATCTCGATCGGGATGTCCTTCGGGAAAGCCCAGACGCGGGCTTTCTCCTTCGCGAAGAACGCGGGCATTGGGCTCGGTTCGTCTCCGAACGAGGCGGTCGGCGAGTCGGCATTGCGTAGGGCCTCGCGCCACGCGCCGCGTGCCGACAAAGTCCACGTCGCGGTCTGACCGTTCCGAAGCGCCACCCAGTCCGACTCGGCCGGCGCCCTCGCCTTGTTGGTTCCTCGGTTCCATTCTGTCGGAACGAGGCCTTGGACACCGCTGATTCGAACCCCCAGCGCGTACCGGTCCACCGCGACGAGGTCCTCGGCCTCGCTGCGAACCCAGACAAGGAGCGTCCCGCTCCCGTGTTCGAAGGCGATCCCATAGGCGACTCCCTCGCTCCGGAGATCCGGCTGGACCTGGCCCTTCGCGGCAGGTTCGCACGAGAGCGCGACGAGCGAGCCAAGAGCTGTCGCACCAACTCCTGCGACAACACGGCGGGAGAGTCCTTGCCTCACGATCCCGATTCTAGCCGCCGTCGCGTTCCGCGACCCTATCCCACCGTGTTCCGACCGAGTGGACCGGTCCGGTCAGCGACCACTGTACAATGGTCCCATGCACGTGCACCGAACGCTTGAGTCAAGGCCGGATTTGGAGGACCTGATCCGGTGCCTTCAGTCCGTCGAGGCCGTCGTGCTGACGCGAGAGGGCAAGCCGGTCGCGGAGGTCCGTGCGCTCGAACCGACGCCAACCCATCAACCGGGCGATCGTCCGGCCCAGATCGTCGCGAGATTCCATCGGTTACAGGCTCGAACCGGTAAGGGTCCGACCGTACGCGCGATGATTGACGACGGGCGGCGACGGTAGTTGTTCGTAGCTGACGCTTCCGTCACCTTGTCCTGGTGCTTCGCGGACGAAGCCACCGAGTACACCGATGGTTGCCTCCGCTTGGCTGCCGAGAGTGGCTTGGTCGTTCCATCCCTATGGCTGTACGAGGTTGGGAACTGCATCCGTACCGCTCGGCGAGTCGGTCGAATGGACGCCGATCTCGCCCAGGAGGCGGTCGCGCTGCTCAGGTCGCTCCGGACAGAGGTGGATTCGGAGTCGCACGAACTGGTCTGGAGCACGACCCTGGACCTCGCCGTCGAGCAGGGACTTACCGTGTACGATGCCGCGTACGTCGAGTTGGCGGTCCGAAGGAGCCTTCCTTTGGCCACGAGCGACCGAGCCATGCTAGGCGTCATGGACAGAGTCGGCGCGATGCGGCTCGTGATCGGCTAACCGAAACTCGTCCTGCCCTTCCATGCCAACGAGGCGAGAAGGCGTTCCGACAACGATCGTCGAACAGCTCTCCGATGTCCGGCCTCGTCCTCAACTTCCTCGCCGCCTCCGCGCTGACAACCGCCGCACCCGATCCGAGTGCGCTCGACGTGATGTGGAGGACGCCCTCGGTGGACGCCGCCGGTTCCATGCCTATCGGCAACGGCGAGGTCGTCCTCAACGTATGGGTCGAGGCGGATACGGGCGACCTCCTGTTCTACGTCGCGCGAACGGATGCTTTGTCCGAGATTTCGCGCTTCCTCAAGTTGGGCCGGGTGCGCGTTCACTTCGAGCCGAGCCCGTGGAAGCACGCGGCCGACTTTCGCCAGCGCCTGAACCTGAAGGACGGGCGCATCGAGGTCTCCGGAGGCGGAACCGACTTGCGTCTCTTCGTAGACTCCCGGGCCGATGTCGTCCATGTGACCGGACGTTCTGTCAAGCCGGTCTCCGTCCGAGCGACCGTCGAGAACTGGCGAAACCGGGCACGCGCCCTGCCCCCGGAGGAGGAACGCTCGGCTTGGACCGTTCACGATGGGCCCTTCCCCAAGGTCGAGTCGGCGGACGTGTTCGTGCCAGAAACGGACCGTCTCGTCTGGTACCACCGCAACGAAACCTCCGTCGTGCCCCGGATCTGGGAAAACCAGTCTCTCAAAGGGCTTCCGGGCACGTTCGATCCGATCCTCCACCGGACCTTCGGCGGTTTGCTTGAGGGCGAGGGGTTCGTCCGCGCCGACGATCGAGGGTTGGTCAGGGAAGGGAAGTCCTTCGCCCTCCGCCTCGCCACCGCTTGCGCCCAGACTCGGACGGTCAAGGACTGGCGAGCGAAGCTGGCCACCGTCGCCGCCGGCTCGAACGACGCCAACCCGGCCCAGCGACGGACCGCCAAGTGGTGGAAGGAGTTCTGGAACCGCAGTTGGGTGCGCGTCGAGGGCGACCGCGCTCCCGCCGAGGTTCCTCAAAACGCGCACCCATTCCGCATCGGGGTGGACTCGGTCGGCGGGAACGTTTTCCCCGGCAAGTTCCTGATGGTCTCCTGGTGGGATCATCCGATCCGACCCAACCGGATCGCCGAACTGGCCGCGACCCAGGGGCTGGTGCCCGGCGAGGCGACCGCCCACTGGAGCGCGCCGCCCACGCCCATGCCCAAAGCCGGGGACCAGGAGGTCAAGTCCCTCGGGGGATTCACGGTGGACGCCTGGATTCGCCCCGAAGGGAACCGCCCCGGCCGAATCGTGGACAAACTCACCGCCGGCGCCAACGACGGCTTCCTCTTCGACACCCACCCCGGCGACGCCCTTCGACTGATCGTCGGGGACCTGACCTTGGTCGCCCCCAAGTGCGTCGCGCCGAACGAGTGGCAACACGTCGCGGCCACCTACGACGCCGCGACGGGCGAAGCCGCCATCTACCGAAACGGCAAGCGCGTCGCCCACCGTCCCGCCGACGAGGGTTCGCCCGTCACCCGGGGATACACCCTCCAACGCTTCGTCCAGGCGTGTCAGGGACGCGGCGCGTTCCCCGCCAAGTTCAACGGCGGCTTCTATTCCGTGGAGCCCGCCGCGATGGGCATGCCCTTTGACGCCGACTGGCGCCAGTGGGGCGACTGCTTCTGGTTCCAAAACCAACGCCACCTTGTCCATCCCATGTTCGCCGCCGGCGACGCCGAGCAGTCCGATCCCTTCTTTCGCCTTTACGAATCGGCGGTCCCGCTCGCCGAATCCCGCACACGCCGGTACCACGGCGCCGAGGGCGCTTACTTTCCGGAAACGATGACCGCCTTCGGCACCTACTCCGGCGGAGACTACGGCTGGAATAGGGAAGGCCTCCAACCCAAGGATGTCCAGTGTCCTTGGTGGGACGACGCGTGGAACCAGGGGCCTGAGTTGGTCGCGCTGATGCTGGACCGCTGGGATTACACCCGGGATCGCAAGTTCCTAGCGGAGCGCGTCCTGCCCATGGCGGAAACGACCCTCCGCTACTTCGACACTCGATTCCGAAAGGACGCGCAGGGACGAATCGTCCTCGACCCCACCCAGGTCGTCGAGACCTACTGGACGGACGTCGTCAACGATATGCCGACGGTGGCCGGGCTGATCGAGGTGACGGAGCGCCTTACGGTCCTGCCCGCCAACCTGGTCCCGAAGGACAAGGCGGCCTTCTTCGCCCGGATGCGCGCAGCCTGTCCCGAACTGCCCTTGGAGGAGGGCGAGTCCGGCCGGGAACTGGCTCCCGCCCAGAAGTACGACCCTCGCACCAGCAACGTCGAGAACGGCGAGTTGTACGGCGTGTGGCCGTTCCGACTGGTTCAATTGGGACGGCCCCAACGGATCGAAGAGGCGCGGCGAGCCTATGCCCACCGCAAAAACCGGCTGGACACGGGCTGGGGTTACGACGGCAATGTCGCCGCCTTGCTCGGGATGACCGAGGAGGCCGCCCGCATCCTCCGCGTCAAAGCCGCGAACTCGCACCCCGCTTACCGCTGGCCCGCGACCTGGGGACCCAACTTCGACTGGTTGCCCGACCAGAACCATGGCGGCAACCTCCTTAACACGGCGAACCTCATGTTGCTCCAGGCGGACTCGATCGAGGCCGGTGGAGCGATCCGACTCCTTCCCGCGTGGCCGCAAGGCTGGGACGTGGACTTCAAACTCCACGCGCCCGGAAGGACGACCGTCCGATGCGTCTATCGCGCCGGCGAGATCGTCGAACTCGAGATCACCCCGGCTTCCCGGGCCAAGGATGTGGTCCTACCGCCCTTCGTCCGGCGGGACCGACCGGTCGCATCCGCGCATAATGGCGGGAGTATGTTGCTCGCAGGTAAGAAAGGGCTGGTCTTCGGTGTCACCAATCGGCACAGCATCGGCTGGTCCATCGCTCAGGCTGCGTCCGACCACGGTGCGAAGGTCGCGCTGGGAGTCCAAAACGAGCGAATGCTCGGCGGCGTCCAGCGCTTGCTCGAGGAGGATCCCCGCTACGAAACCGTCCTCGTGGACTTTTCCGACGACGAGCAACTCGTCGGACTTCCCGATCAGGTTCGGGCGCTCTATCCGGACGGCGTCGACTTCATCGTGCACTCCGTGGCCTACGCCCTGCGCGAGGAGCTCGAGGGGCAGTTCATCCACACCAGCCGCGAGGGGTTCCGGATCGCCCTCGACGTGTCCGCCTACTCGTTCGTCGCCCTCTGTCGGACCCTCGAGCCGCTGATGAGGGACGACGCGAGCATTGTCTGCCTGAGCTACCTCGGCAGCACCCGGGCGGCGGGGAACTACAACGTGATGGGGGTCGCCAAGGCCGCCCTTGAATCCTCCGCGCGTTACCTTGCCCTCGACCTGGGCGGTCGCGGTATTCGCGTCAACGTGCTCTCTCCCGGCCCGATCAATACCGTCTCCGCGCGAGGCGTCAAGGGTCTGTCGGCGAAGATCGAGCACGTTCGGGAGCGCGCTCCCCTCAAGCGCCCGGCCGAGCAAGCCGAGGTGGCCGGGTCCGCCGTCTACTACCTCAGCGACCTGAGCCGTGGCGTCACCGGACAGATCGTGTTCATCGACGGCGGCTACAACATGGTCGGACCGTAGGCCGATGCTTCGCCTCCTTACCGTCCCCAACTGGTCGTTCGGCCGTGAGACGTCGTTGGTGCGGCGATTCGGAGAAGTCCTCGAAGCGCGCCCCCTCCGGGTCCACTACCTCCAGGGCGACGTGGACCACAACCGCACGGTCAGCGCGTTCAGTGGCGAGCCGTCCATCGTGTTCGAAGCGTTGCTCGACCTTGCCGCCCTTGCCTTCGACGCGATCGACCTGAACCGACACGTCGGGGTCCATCCGCGCGTCGGCGCCCTCGACGTTTGTCCGTTCATCCCGTTGCCGTCCTCCGAGGGCGTCTTGGGGAACGCTGAACTGCACGCGATGATCGAGACCTTCGCCGCCGCCCTCGCCGATCGGCACGATCTCCCCGTGTTCTTGTACGAGAAGTCGGAGCGGGGACGCCACGAATCCGACCTTCCGAGCCTGCGCCGGGGCGGGTTCGGCTCGCTGTTGGGGCGAACCCTCAACCCGGACTTCGGCCCGGACCGCGCCCATTCCCGGCTTGGCGTCACCGTGCTGGGCCACCGGGACTTCCTGGTCGCGGCGAACGCGAACCTCGCGACGGCCGACGTCTCGGTGGCGAAGGGTATTGCCAAGGAGATTCGTACCCGGCGTTCGGAAGGCGATCTTCGGTTCGTGGGGGTCCGCGCCCTCGGCTTCTACCTGGCGAGCCGCGAGTCGGCGCAAGTCTCGTTCAACCTGACCCTGCCCGACCTCACGCTGGTCGATCCCATCGTCGACTGGATCGCCGACACCGCGCGGTCCCACGGCACGCGCATTGCGGAGACCGAACTGATCGGCGTGATCCGCACCCGGGACTTGGTGGGGGCCAGTTCGATGCCCGTCAAGCCTCCCCAGATCGTGGACGGAGGGCCCGGCGATGTCCTCGCTTGACCTGGGCTTCCTCGGCGGAGGGCAACTCGCCCGCATGTCCATCATGGCGGCCCAGCGGATGGGCTTTACCTGCCTATCGCTCGACCCGACGCCGAACAGCCCCGCCGCACAAGTGGCGGAAGGGGTCGTGGGCGCGCTCGCCGACCCGCTGGCGATCGCCGAGGTCTTCCGCCGGTGCGATCGCGTTACCCTGGAGAACGAGTTCATCCCTGGTTCGGCGATCCGCGAGGCGATCCTTCGGGCGGGCGCCGACGAATCGCGTTTGATGCCCGGCGTCGCCTGCCTCGAGACCATCCAGGACAAGCTCCGCCAGCGCGAGGCCTACGCCCGATCCGGCGTGCCCTCGCCCCATGCCCTCGCCCTGCGCGACGCCGACCAGGCGCTTGACCGGATCGGACTCCCCATGGTCCTCAAGGCGCGTTTCGGCGGCTACGACGGAAAGGGAACGCGGACGGTGCGGACGCGCGAAGAACTGGCGGCCCTCCAAGGCGAATGGGGCGAAGGGGGTTGGCTCGCCGAGACCTTCGTCCCGTTTCGTCGCGAGCTCGCCGTGATGGTTTTCCGTTCCCCCCTCCGAACCGGCGCCTTCTCGACGATGGAAACGGTCCAGACGGACCACGTTTGCGACCTGGTCTTCCCGGCGGGGGTAGACGCCTCGGCGGTAGCGATCGCGGCGGCCGAGGCGGTTGGCGGCTTCGGTCTCTTCGGAGTCGAGTTGTTCGAAGCGCAGGACGGGTCGTTCCTGGTCAACGAGATCGCCCCGCGCCCCCACAACACCGGTCACTACTCCCTTGACGGGGGCGGCGTGAGCCAGTTCGAGCAGCACGTTCGCCTGGCGATGGGATTGCCCTTGGCGGAACCAACCGGGCGACCTGTATGCATGGCGAACCTCTTGGGCCGGGCCGGCGCGGGCGACTTTCGGCACGGGCTGGCCGCCGCGTTGACGGTGCCCGGCGTCCACCTCCATTGGTACGGCAAGGAGAACCGGGCGGGAAGGAAGATGGGGCACCTGAACGCGGTCGGTGAGGGTTGCGTCGAGCGGGCCGTCGAGGCGAGGCACCGGTTCTACAAGGCATGGGCACCTTGAGCCAACTCGCCGCGCGACTTGCCGACCCGCCTCAAGGGTTCCAGGTGCTGGAGCCCGGCGATCGGATCATCGTCGTTTACACCCCTCAAGGCATGGGTTGCATGAAGGCGTTCCTTATCACCTGGATCGGTGGCTGGGCGACCGGGACCTTTCACCTGACCTTGGCCTTCATAAGAGGCGAGATGAAGCGGCCGCCCATCCCTTCGCTTCTGTTCGTGCTCGTGTTCTTGGCGTCCTTGATCGGTGTCGGTCTGTTCGCCGCGTGGATGTTCTTCGGCAAGACGATGGTGATGCTGGGCGACGATCGTGTGGCGATTGTTCGCGCCCTCGGTCGGTGGCTCCGCTCGCGCGAGGTGCCGAAGGGGGTGATCCGCTCCGTGAGGCAAGTTCAGGACGGGGGACGCGGCGACGACAGCTTTCCTTCCTGGGGTCTCCGCTTGGAGGCCGACACGGCGGTGACCGTGCTCTATCGTCAAGAAGCCGAGCGGAGTGCGTGGCTCGGACTCGTCCTCGCCGAATGGGCGGGAGTCGAGTACGTGCCGGCGAGCAATGGCTGAGCGCTCAATCCTCCAGCCCCAGCGCTCGTAGAACCTGCATCGCCATCAGCCGGTTGCCCGCCTCGCGCAGGTGGACCCCGTCCGTCGTCAAGAGCAGACCCTCCTTCCCGGCGAGCGCCTGGTACGCCCGCAAGACCCGGGCGAACGGCTCGAACAGATTCACGAACGCGCAACTCTTCCCGTAGGCGATCTCGCTCATCGCGCCGATGTAGTCCTGGACCTTGAGGTTGGGGGCAGCGTCGATGTCCTCCCCGATGATCGTCGGCGAGAGGAAGAGAACCTTGCCTCCCGCGCCCACGGCCAAGTCTGCCATCTCTTCGAGCATCCGGCGGTACGTGCCCAGGGGGACGCCGTCGTCGAGCTTGTCGAAGAACCGCCAGACGTCGTTGACGCCGACGCTGATCGTCACCAGCCCTGGGGCAAACTCTTTCAGCCTGCGCACGACGTCGCTTTCGAAGCGGGCACGCATATCGGTCGAGCGGTTGCCGCCGACGCCCGCGTTCACCACCATCGTTCCCGCCGGCTCCACGAGACGCCGGATGGCCAAGACGTACCCCTCGTCGGCGTCCGCCGCCTCGGTGATGCTGTCTCCCAGACACACCACGCACTTCGTGCGGAACGTCATCGCCGAGGTCGAGTCCATGCTCTCCGATTTCGAGAACGAAGCGTTTCGTCCTGCCGACCGGTCGATCCCTGCGGACACCCCGAGGCTCGCCGCATCGAGCCGGTCTCGTCTTCTCCAATCTCCGCTGACCCGCGACTCCGGGGTGGCGATCCGGTATGGGATCGTCTAGACTTTCGCCATGGTCCGTCGAAGCGTCGCTTCCCTGGCTCTGGCTCTCGTTGTCGCCTCCGCGCAGGCGGAAATCGGCGCCTTTCTCGCCCAGCCCGACATCCACGGTGACCAAGTGGTCTTCACGCGGGAGGGCGACCTCTGGCTCGCTTCCATCGCTTCGGGCAAAGCGACGCGCCTGACCCGCCACGACGGGGTCGAAACCCGCGCGCGCTTCTCGCCCGACGGCCGGACCCTGGCTTTCACCGCCCAATACGAGGGCGCGAATCAGGTCTACACGATGCCCGTCGCCGGGGGCATCCCGGTTCGGTTGACCACCCATCTCACCACCGCCCTCGTCCAGGCCTGGAAGCCCGACGCGAGCGGCGTGCTCTACACGAGCCTCGACGCGTTCGGCGACTTCCGAGGCTACGAAATTCCCGTACAGGGCGGCGTGCCCACCGAACTGCCCCTGCAGACTCTCGGTCAGGGCGGCTACGGTGCGACGGGGACCAAGATCGCCTACACCCGCTTCCCGGCGGTCTCCGGCGGCGCCTGGTTCCGCTACCAGGGCGGCGCGAGAAACGACCTTTGGGTCGGCGACCTCGCTGCCAAGTCTTTCCGCAAGGTCTACGAGGCCAAGACCCAGAGCCAGTACCCCCAGTGGGTCGGCGAGCGCATCTACTTCGTAAAGGAGGAGAACGCGACGTTCAGCGTGTGCTCGGTGACGGCGGACGGCAAGGACCTCAAGCGCCACGCCGGCCCCTACGACGTCGAGGTTATGGACCTCGAGACGGACGGCCAGAAGCTGATCTACGTCAAGGGCAACACGCTCGAAACGTACGACATCAAGAGCGCAAAGGTCCAAGAACTGGCGATCGACCTGGCCTCCGACCGCCTCCACGCTCGCCCGACCAAGGTCAACGCAACCTTGTTCACCGGTTCGGCGAGTCTGACCCCCACTGGCAAACGTCTCGTGATCGAGGCGCGCGGCCAGATCGTGTCCGTTCCCGCCAAGGAAGGCGAAATCCGTGTCGTGTTGGCCAAGCCGGGGGTCCGGTACCGTCTGCCGAGCGTCTCGCCCGACGGCACCAAACTCGCCTACATCTCGGACGAGACCCGGGAGAACCAGGTCTACGTCGCCGAGATCGACGGCACCAAGCCCGTTCAGGTCACGAAGGACGGGGGAAGGCAGATCGACTCCATCAAGTGGTCGCCCGACGGCAAATGGCTGGCGATCGGCGATAGCGAACTGCGGCTCCGCCTGATCAAGGCCGACGGAACGGACGAGCGCCTCGTCACCACCGCCCGCCGCGAGATCACCGCCCTCCCCCACAACTTTTCGCCCGACTCGAAGTGGCTCGTGTTTCAGGATCAAAAGCCCTGGTCCCAGCAGTACCTGAACCGGATCAACCTGTACGACATCGAAAGTGGCAAGAGCCATCCGGTCAGCGACGGCGTCTACGCCGATTCTGCGCCCGCCTTCAGCCGTGACGGCAAATGGCTCGTCTTCGTCTCTTGGCGCGCCTTCAACCCCCAGTACGACGAAATCTACTCCCAACTGTCTTCCGGCCGACAGCCCGAGGTGTTTCTCTTGGCCCTGCGCAAGGACACCCCGTCCCCCTTCCTGCCCGAGAACGACGAGGAACCGAAGAAGGAGGAGCCCAAGAAGGCCGAGACCGAGGTCAAGACCGGTGAGACGAAGCCCGTCGAGGCCAAGCCGGCGGAAGAGAAGAAACCGGAGGAGAAGAAGGGTCCCGACCTCGACGGGCTCTACCGTCGACTGGTGAAGGTCCCGCTCCCCCCGGGCCAGTACACGCAAGTCGATATGGTAGGGAACCGCATCCTCGCCGCGGGCGACGGCTCGATCTCCTTCTACGACCTGACCGGGAAGAAGGCGGGCAAGGTGATCGCGGGGACGTCCTTTGACGTCTCCGCCGACGGCAAGAAACTCCTTGTCTCCGGTGGCGGCGGCTTCCGCATCGTGGACGTGACCGGCACCGACCTGCCGCCCACCACGCCGACGGTCAACTTCGCGAGCCTCAAACTCGACGTGGACCCGGCAAAGGAGTGGGAACAGATGTACTGGGACGCCTGGCGGCTCTGCCGCGACTACTTCTACGTGCGGAACATGCACGGCGCCGACTGGGACGCGATCGGCCAGAAGTACGCCAGGTTCCTGCCCCAGGTCCGCTCGCGCAGCGAACTGACGGAACTCATCCGCTGGCTCCAGGCCGAGCTCTCGATCGGCCACTCCTTCCGCGCTCAGCCGCCCAACCCGGCCGTTTCCGGTGCCTCGGTGCCCGCCTTCCTAGGGATCGAGACCAAGCCGGAGGGGGGCTTTCACCGCATCGCCCGGATCTACGATGGCGACGGCCTCATGGAAGGTCCCCTCGCCGCCCTCGGGATGAACGTGAGCGAAGGCGCCTACCTGATCGAGATCGCCGGCCAGAAGGTGACCGAGTCGGTGGACCCGAACGCCCTCCTAATGGACAAGGCGGGCCAGACCATTTCGGTGAAGGTCAACGACAAGCCCAGCGAGGAGGGCGCGCGCGCGCTCTACGTCAAACCGATCCCCGCGACCGCCCACCGCGCCCTTTGGCAACGCGACGAGGTGAAGCGGAACCGCGAGTACGTCCGCCAGAAGTCGGCGGGCAAGGTGGGCTACGTGTTCCTCTCGGGCATGGGGGACCCCGATTACGCGGACTTCACCCGGCAGTACTTCGCGCAGATCGACAAAGAGGCGATCGTGATCGACATCCGTGGCAACGGTGGGGGCTACATCGGCGGGGTCCTTGCCAAACTTCTCGCCAAGAAGCCGACCCTCCGCCGTAGTCAGCGCAACAGCGTCGAGGCCAGCACCCGCTACCACGACGCCTTCGAAGGCCATCTCTGCCTGATCATCGACGAGAAGGCGTATTCGGACGGCGAAGGCTTCCCCACCCGGTTCCGACTTGAAAAGCTGGGGCCGCTGATCGGGAAGCGCACTTACGGCGCGCTCGTCGGCTCGGCGCCGATGTGGCCGCTCGTGGACGGCGGCGGAATCCAGGTTCCGCGATACGGCAACTGGCGCGACGGCGAAGGTTGGCAGGTCGAAGGTACGGGCGTCGTCCCGGATATCGAGGTCGAGAACGACCCCAACAACTGGGCCAAGGGCAAGGACGACCAACTCGATCGGGCGGTCGAAGAGATGCTCAAGAAGGTGCGTGAGAAGCCGATCCAGCGCCCGGTTCAGCCGCCCGACCCGAGCCCCGCGAAGTCCCGGGGCGGCGGATAAGGGGGGCTGGGGCTCTAGTAGTCGTCCACAAGGGGTGGATCTCCGCCCCATTCGTCTTCCGGTTCTTCGTATTCAAGCGGGGGTGGCTCGTAGGGGTCGTCTCCCGGGTCTCCAATATCGTCGAGGAAGTCGCCGCGCCACCTGGTGGCGTCGGGGTCTTTCGGTGGCCCAAGATCCTCCTCAAGAAGCGGTTCCTTGACCGAGTCGCGGTAGTCGGTGTCATCGTCGACCCGAGGTCTGGGGTCCATCGAGGACGACCTCGGGTGAACGTTGCGACCGAGCGGGCGCTCCAACCCGGGCGGCGGCCTGACCAGTCCCGACACGAACTCGTATGTCGCCCATACCCCGAACACGAACAAACCCGGCAACAGACCGCCAGAAGCGCGCTGCCAAAGTAAGCGATCGTGCGGAGCAGCACCAGGGCCCCTTGCCGCATTCGGCCGGCAAGGTCTCGGGGCTCGTCGGCCGGCGGGGGACAGCCCAAGGCGGGCGTGTCGGTCGGATCGCACAGCGTGTCTGTCGGAGACGGATCTGCGAGCGTCGGTTCCGGCTCCAAAGGAGAGCCGAACGGGTACTCGCCGGACAGGTCTCAGAAAACGAGGGTGTCGCGCGCGTACTCGACTCGTTTGGCCCCCTCCGGGGTCGCGGACGCCAAGCGCGCCGCGCGCGCCGCTTCCACGTCCTCGTACCGCGCCGTAACGTCGAGACCCAACTCGGCGAGTGCCCACTCCCGATCGGTCAAGGGTCCTCCCGGGTAGGCCGATTCCAGGGCAGGTCAAGGTCGTGGTAGTGCCCCCTCGAGGCGACGCGCGGGTCGAAACAAGCCGCCGGGAAACAAGCGACCACCGACCGGTGATCGAACCATGCGTCGTCAAAGCGCGGTCCCCGGCCGACCAAATCCCAACCAACGTCGAGCGGCCTCGAGACGTTGGGCGCGTAGCACACCCGCACCCGGCACTCCGTCGCTCCTCCCGCCACCGTCGCCACCGCCGCCGCTCGTGCCGCGTAGGCGCCCGCCCGATCGATGTTCGAAAGGTCCTTCCCGGACAGGGCCCCCCCGCCGATCGGAACCCGGGGCCCGTACTGGTCCACCACGAGTTTGCGTCCGGTCTGACCGTTGTCGGCGAGCGGCCCCCCTTTCAGGAAGGGGCCGTTGGGGTTCACCATGAGCCCGACGTCGTCGAATGGCAGGACCCACCGGGGGTCGCCTCGGCGGATCGCCTCGTAGGCGTCGCGCAGCACCCGGACCACGAGGCCGCACAACTCGGCGAGCGGCGTGTGGTCAAGATGCTGGAGGCTGACCAGCAGGTGTTCCAGCGCCCACTCGTTTCCGGATTCCCGCACTCGCACCAGGAGTTTGCCGTCCGGGCCCTGCCCCTGGAGCGCCCCGTTCCGGCACGAATCTGCAAGCGCCTCGCTCAGAGCAAGCGCGAGGAAGTGCTCGGGCGGCAGCCAACGGGTCCTGGCATCGTAGCCCGCGTAGCCCACGACGATGCTCTGATCGTTCACTCGGTCCGTCCACTCGCGCGGGTCGTCCCGGACGACCCCGACCGCGCACCGGACGTCGAAGCGATCGGCCTGAACGGCGTTCTCCCCGCAGAAGCCCACCTCGTTCGCTACCCGCCGAACAATGTCGGCCAAAAGAGTCCGGACGGGCCGACGCGCCACGACGTGACCGGTCAAGGTGAACTCGTTTCGCCAGCAGGCCATCTCGACCTGAACGCACGCACGGTCGTCGGCTCGGTAGGCCTCCGCCACGATCTCGTCGGCGATCCGATCGCAGAGCTTGTCCGGGTGCCCCGGCAACACGGCCTCCGAAACGCGGATCATCGCGGGAGTTCCTCCAGTTGGACGAAGGGGATGCTGGCGCGCTCCAGCTCTGCCGTCGAGCCCTTGCGGGTGACCACGGCGACCAGTCGTGTCTTGCCTACGCGATGGAGGCACTGCTGATCGACCGGCTCGATGTACCCGTCCGTGACCACGACCGCCGAGGGCGGTCGTGTCCGCTCCAGGTGCCGCAACACGCAGTTCATGCTCGTGCCGCCCGTCGTCGTCGTCTCCAGCCGGCTGTCCCGGATCGTCGCCGGCGCGACTTCGTTGCTGAACGCCCAGAACGGGGTGCGGATGGCGCGACGAAGCTGGAAGAGAAGCTCGATGATCAGCGGCATTTCGTGGTTCATAGAGCCGGAAACGTCGAGGTACACGTTCGCCGCCCCGATCGGACGCGTCGTGGAACCCGCCCACTCGAACTCGGGGACGATCGGCGACCAGAGGGCGCGCAGGAAGCCTCGCCGATCGCGCGGGCTCGGGATTGGCAATCGGTAGGGCCGGTCCGACGCTTCGGCAAGCCCGCGACGATCCGGGACCAGGTGCCGCTTGAGTACGGCGAAGGTACGGCTCTTCCAGCGCTCGAGCGCGACCGCCCGGTGATCGGCCCGGCAATCGAAGGCGCTCGGGCGTCCGGCGCCGCCCGGCCAGATGCCCGGAACTCGGATCTGGCGAAGGCTCTCCTGGATGGCCCCGGCCATCGGACTCTCGTCGTCCCACCGAAGGCCCTCGTGATTGCCGACGAACACCACGTCGCCATCGGGTGGCGGCATTGTCTTGGCCAGGTCGAGAATGTCGTCGGCGACCAGCTTGCCTTCGTAGAGATCCTGCCAAGCCCGTCCCAACGCTTCCGAACCGCCCGGGTTCCGGAACCCTCGGCCACTCGTCGGTCTTGGCGGACGCAGGAGCGCCATCACGTCGCGACGCTGCCCGTAGTAACGGGTGAAGAAGTCGGAGTACGCGGTCCCGGCCGTCCGGTGGATGATCGCGTTGATCACCGCGTCAAGGGCGACGTTCAGGTTGAACCCGATCTCCTTGAAGCGCCTCGTGTGCCCGAGCAACACGTGGAGGAACTCGTGCAACAGGCACGCCTTAACGTGTTCGTCCGTTCGGCAGTGTCGCGCCAAAAAAGCCAGGTTCACGAGCAGAACGGGCCGCTCCTGGAGGCTGACCGCGAGGGTCGGCACCGTGTCGGTGAACCGCGTCTCCAGAATCTGGAGCACGGGCCGCACCGCGAACGGGTTCTCTTCGATCAGCTCGACGACCAGGCGTCGAGAGTACTCCTCAGTCAAGCGCATAGAATCCCTCCGTGGCAAAGAGGTCGAGATGGCGGACAAGGCTCGCCCGCGTCCAGAGAACGGTGCGTGCGGGATCGTAGTAGGTGGCGGTGCAGAGGCCGAGGACGACCGCCGTCCAGAGGACCCGATCCGGGTCGGAATCGTGGGCGGACAGCCGAGGAAACACGCCCGACGCCGGATACGCCAAGCGAGGCCCCGCAGGGATCCGGCCGGCGAAGAGCGCCCTTGCGCTCTCGGCGTTCTTGACCGACCGCGACTTGGCGAGGGACTCGATCACCTTTACCGGGTCGCTTCCGTCCAGGAAGCGCAACCCGACCCGCACGACCTTAGGACAGACGAGCGGGCCGTCGCGATGGCCGAGGACCGTCGCAAAGAGCCGCTCGTTCCGCGCCCGCGTTGGCGGACCCATGCACTCGATCCAGGCGAACGCTCCGCTCATCCCAACCTCCGGGAAACGAGGCTCACCGCTCGCTCAATGTCCCTCTCAAGGGATTCCGGGTCGCGGAGGGCTAGCCCCTCCGCGATCGTCCAGTAGAAGAACTGACGCGCGCGTTTCAGCCGGGCGCCGCGTAGTCGGTCGAGCACGGGGCCGATCGTATCGAACGCCGGGTGCTGAGTACCCGACGCCTTGTAGGGCTCCCGCCAGTCGATTTCCGCATCGACTCGCAAGATCGGCTGTGCGACCAGACCGAGGTCGTTCACCGCCTCGGACCCGATCGGCAGTTTGCCGAGGGCTGCCGCGGGATAGAGGACGAACGCGAGGGCGGCCGCCATCGCCGGATCCTCATGGGCCAGCGCCTGGCACAGCGCCATCGTGCCCGCGTCTGGACTTGGGCAATGGTCCAGGAGTTTCTCGACCTTCCGCGCGAGATTACGGGCCAGGTGAAACTCGTTCACCCACCGTTGGGTGCCGCTGCACATCGAGGCGTCCCAGGCCGCCCGATGGGCGGCGGCGATCGTTTCACGGGTGACGGTCGCCCCGTAGGCGCGATGGGGCATCGAGCATTCCGCGATGTCTCGGAAAGCCTCTTCGCTCGCCGTCCTTCCTTCCACGACGGACCAGGCCAGGAGGGTTCGCGCGATCATGCGCGCCCGCCGTGGCGAGACCCGGGTCCCGCCGTCGTTGAGGGCGGTCACCAAGGTCGAGGCGTACTGGACGATGTTCTCCGGCGGGGTTTTCAGCAGGGACTCGAAGCGCTGGCGCCAGCCGAAGAGACGTCCGGCGAGAAAGCCGTCGTCTTCCGAGATCTGGCCCTCTCCCGCCGGGTCCGCCACCCGCAGACGATCCTCGTCCGACAGGTCTTTCCAGTCCACGACGTCCACGATAAGGCCGAAGCGGTCCGCCAAGGCCCGGTCGAGCGGTTCGCTGCCCGCGTAGTCGCCCCCCTGATCGGGTGAACAGGGGTTCATCGCCGCCCAGCGGTAGCGGAGCTTCGGCAGCGCGACGCCCTGCACGCGACGTTCGTGAATCAGCGAAAAGAGGCGGTTCTGGTGCTCCGGCTTGCACCGGCTGATCTCGTCGACGAGCACGCTTTCGGCGCCCCAGACCGTCGCCGGTGTCTCGAGGAAGCGCACCGTTGCCTTGTCCTCGTCCGGGTAGGGAAAGCCGACCAGGTCGTCGAAGCTGACGAGGCTGGCGTTGTAGTGCCGATGCTCGAGGCCCAACGCTTCGCTCAGCGAGTTGAGGAGGTAGGTCTTGCCCGTCCCGCTCTCGCCGATCAGGAGCAACGGGTCCTCGGTGACCAAGGCGGACAGGATCAGGGGCTCGATGGCGTCGAATCCGTAAACGCCGAGCGAAGAGAGCATCCCGCTCATACCGCCGACTCCGGCCGGAACACGGCGAGGCAGGCGAGGTAGAGGTCTTGGCCGGTCAGTTCCGGGCCGTCTTCGGAGAGGATCGGTTCGTATTGCATGCGACTTGTCCTTGCATTCGAAGTCGCACCAGGGGGCGGAAACAAAAAGCCCCACGTTCCACATCGAGCGGAACGCGGGGCCGCGTTTCGAGACCTTGTCCGTTCGGACCTCTCGGTCCGCACATCGCGACGTTCGTCGCAAGGCACCGTTGGCGTCTCAAACCTCGGTTGCCGGACCTCGCTTTCGCGAGATCGCTCTTGATGCTTGGTCCTATTATACGACGGAATCCGCCCGACGGCAAGGACTTTCTACGGCAAACCGCCGGCCTCGGACCCGCGTTCGTTGTCGCCCTTGCCTTCGCTGAACAGCCAGGTCTTGTTGAACGCGATGCGCTCGGCGGCAGCGTCCTTGGCCCCTTCCATGCCCGCCAGGTAGACCTTGTTCTTGCCAAACTTCTGGTTGACCTCGTCCACCGCGTGGCTGAGTTTTGAGAGGTCCACCGTCGGCTCGAAGAGGCTGGGGGTCACTTCCGCCGTCGGCGCGAGGTCGTAGAAGGTCACCCCGACCTGCATCGGCTTGTCGAAGTCGCGGCTCGGCCAAGCCTCCATTGCATACTTCTGCATCGTGAGGGTGTCTTGGGTCGGCGGCATCCGCGTCTTGAACCCCCAACTCCGTTTGAAGCCGTTGACGGTGACCGCCATCCCGCCCGCCCACAGGTCGCTCGCCCGTAGGCGCGCCGCCGCCTTGTGCAAAAGCCGAAGCAGGACCTCCCTCGCGCCTTGGTCCGTGCGGAGGTCGGGTGGAAGCACGTGCGAATGGCCCAGGGTTCGCCGTTCCGTCTCCTCCGACGCCAGGTCGAAACCGCGCAGCAAGTACCACCAGCGGTCGCCGATCACCGATCCGAACGCCCGGTGAAGGGTCGCGGGGTCGGCTTGGCAGAGGTCGCGCGAGGAGAAGATTCCCGCCGCCTTCAGCCGAACCAGCATCCGCCGGTTGATCCCGGTGAAGTCCATGAGCCCGAGGATCTCCAGCCGGTCGGGTAGTTCGTGGCCTTGCACCATCACCAACCCGTCCGGCTTCTGCATCTCTGTGCCCAACTTGGCCACGAACGCGTTCGGAGCGATCCCGATCGAGCAACGCATGCACTCGCCGACCCGATCGCGGATCACCGCTTTGAGCCGCCGGGCCAGCTCGAGGGCGCTGTCCGGCTCACGCTCGCGACCGATCAGTCGAAAGCTCATCTCGTCGATCGAGCACACCTTCTCGACCGGCAGCACGTCTTCAACCGCCGCGAGCACCCGGTCGTGGTACTCGGCGTACTTCCGGTGGTTCCCACCCACGAGGACGATATCCGGGCACATCGCCTTCGCCTCCCCAACCTTCGTGCCCGTCTTGACCCCGAACCGCTTCGCCTCGTAGCTGGCGGCGATGATCGTGCCGGTGTCGGCGTTGACCGCCCCCACCCCGACGGGCCGCCCCCGCAAGGCCGGGTCCTCCTGCTGCTCGACCGACGCGAAGTAGGCGTTGAGGTCGAGGAACAGGCAACGCAGAGGGCGTCGGTCCCTCTTGAAGATTGGTAGATTCGCGTCTACCATGCGACCATTGTATCACGCGCATGTCTCCCCCGCCGAACGCCCGGCCCTCCAAACATTGCCGGGGTTGCCGAAACCTAGAGTAGGTTCCTATGGTCGAGTTCATCGCCCGTCTGCTGTTCGCCGGATCGCTCGTCGGTCTTGGCTGGTTCAACGTCGCCGGCGTGGAGTTCGACCTTGCCTGGAAGACGGGCGCGATGCTCGCCGCCCTTGCCGTCCTCGTCGGCCTGGTCGAGCGGCGCGATCTTCGCAACCCCGGCGTCGCGGGTCTGATCGCCGTTCTGGACGCGATCTCCCTCGCCCTCATCGTCGGCAAGTTGGACGCGTTGGACACCTTTGGCTTTGTCGTCCTGTTGCCCGTCGCCTACGCCGCCGCCCGGTTCGGGTCGCTTCCAAGCGCGATGGCGCCCCTCGCCGCTGCCGCGATCCTGATCGCCAACTTCGTCTTTCGATCCGCCGACCCCGCACCGACGCTCCTCGGCCAGACCGCCCTCGTCCTCGCCGTCGGCCTCCTGACCAACCAGCGACGCACGGTGATGACGGTGACCCGAGACCTGGCGACCACCCCGGCACCGTTGGAAGAAGACGAGGGCGTTGAGCCACCCGTTCCCGAGGCCTATCTCCAACTTCGCGAGAATTACCGCACCTTGAGGGACGAGTTCCGCGACCTCCAGCGGCGCGGACGTCGGGACCGACTCACCGTGCGCCTGATCGAGACGCGCCGGCATCGCGGACTCGCCTTCTACCGCCACCTCGCCGCCACCCTCGCCCAACTCACCGAGGCCGACCAGGTCGTTCTGCACACGACGGCCCAGTTCACCGATTCCTTCGTCGCCCGAGCGACCGCCGGCGACGTGCCGGAGGCGTTCGTCCGCGAGACCATCCCGTTCGACCTGTCGAGGGGGCTCGATTCCCTCGCCGGCCAGGCTGCCGACCGGCTCCGCGCCCTTCAGTCGGAAAGCGACCGTGCCACCGGCGCGAACATCGTGCTCTTCGACGACCATCGGCCCACCGGCATGCTGACCGTCCGGAGCCTCGACGAGTCCAAACTGGCGGAAGCCCGCGCGACCGCCGAGGAGGCCGCTTCGCTCGTCGCCTGGCTGATCCGCGAAGAGGCCGCCAGCCGGCGCACCCATCGACGCCTGCACGAGGCCGAGTTGCTCTACGAAATCGCCACGACGGGGACCGGCGCGACCAGCCCCGCCGCTCTCGCCGCCCGCGTCGTCGCCGAACTCGCCGATGCCACCGAACTCGATCACCTGGGCGCGTACTTCCTGGACGGCGACCAACTGGTGCCCGCCGCTCTGCACGGACGCAGCGTTCGCTTCCTCGAGTCGATGTCCTTCGCCTATGGTCCCGGCATCGCCGGTTGGCTCAAAATCGGAGCGCCGGAGTTGGCGATCTTCGACGTGTTCGAGGATCAGCGTTGCGACAAGGCGGAGGCCCTGAAGCAACGCGTGGGGAGCTACTGCGTCGTTCCGATCCAGTTCGACGAAGCCCCCTACGGATTCTTGAGCGCCGCGTCCGGAACGGCCGGGGCGATCGACGTCGCCGAGTGGCACACCCTTCGGCTCGTCGCCGCCGAGATCGGCCAGGCGTTCTCGAGGCGGCTCGAGGAGAGTGCTTCGCAAAGCGGTCTGATGACCGCTCGGGAGTTCCAGTCTCACCTACAGGCGATGCCCTCCGGCTGGCTGGTCTACCTGGAGCCGCTCCGCAGGCAGGAACTCCTCGAGGTGTTCGGGCGCGCCGCTCTCCAACGCGCCTTGCGAGACTACGCACACAAGTTGCGGGCGCGCTTGCCCCGCGGCGGCGCGATCTGCCGACGGCCCGAAGGCGACTACGTCGCCTTTCTGCCCGAGGTGAGTGAGTCCTTCGCCCGAAGTTGGACGAACGAGGCGGCCGCCATGGCGTCCATGGTCGCCGTCGAAGGCGCGGGCAACCGTCGCCCGCTGGCGATGCGCGCGCGTACCGCCCCCATGGGCGCCGTCGTCCTCGAGGGGGCGCCGGTCCGAGCGGCCGCTTAGGACTTTTCCACGCCTGGAAAGGACGGCTCGCGACCGCTGTCGAAGCTCGGCAGTGGACCGTCCCATGGAACACTTCGAACTCAAAGTGAACGGCCAGAACGTGCGCGTCGAGGCCTCCGGCGAGATGCCCCTCCTCTGGGTCCTCCGCGACAAACTGAACCTCTGCGGCACCAAGTATGGATGCGGGGTCGGCGTCTGCGGCTCGTGCGTGGTGCTCGTCGGCGAGTTCGCCGCCCGCGCCTGCATGGTCCCTCTGAAGCAGGTCGCCGGCAAGAGCGTGCTGACGATCGAGGGTCTGTCCAAGACCGGCGACCACCCCCTCCAGCGCGCCTGGATGGAACTGGACGTTCCCCAGTGCGGCTACTGCCAAGCCGGGCAGATCATGGCCGCTGCCGCCCTTCTGAGGCGCAAGCCCAATCCCACCGACGCCGATATCGACGCCGCGATGAGCGACGTGATCTGCCGGTGCGGAACTTACGACCGTATCCGGTCCGCCATCAAACTCGCCGCCCAAGGCGCGCCGGGTTCCGAAGAGGAGGTGCCCGCGTGAGCCTCGAATCCGTCAGCCGTCGCGATGTTCTCCGCGTCGCCGCCGTCGCCGGCACGGGCTTGGTGCTTGGTTGCCGCCTCGCGTCCCCCGATTCCCATGCCCGCAACCTGTCGCATGGGGAAGCTCAGGACGGTCCCGTTTTCGAGCCGAACGCTTGGCTCAAGGTTCTGCCGAACGACGACGTGGTCATTGTCGTCGCCCGCCCCGATATCGGCCAAGGCACGCGCACGAGCATGGCGATGATCGTCGCCGAGGAACTCGGAGTGGACTGGCGGAAGGTGAAGGTGGAGCAAGCCGTCGCCGACCGCAAGTACGGCCCGATGGGGGTCGGCGGAAGCGCCAGCGTCCGGGGCTCCTACGCGCCGCTCCGCCGGGCGGGCGCCGCCGCCCGTGAAATGCTGGTCGCCGCCGCCGCCGCCAAGTGGGGCGTCGAGGCGAGCGCTTGCCGTGCGGAGAACGGGGTTGTTCTCAGCGGCGACAACAAACTGGCCTTCGCCGCCCTCGCCGCCGACGCCGCCAAACTGCCCGTCCCCGCCAACCCGACCCTGAAGGACCCCGCCGCCTTCACGATCATCGGCAAGCGAACTTCGAGGGTCGACAACCGCGACGTCGTGACCGGTCGTGCCGTCTTCGGGCTCGACGTGCGCGCCGTCAAGGCGTTCCGTGCCGCAATCTTGCGCCCCCGTTGCTTCACCGGCCGCATCTCCGAGTTCGACGATACGGAAGCCCGCAAGGTCGAGGGTGTCCGCGACGTGTTCCAACTCGGGACTGGCGTCGTCGTCATTGGCGACACCACCCACGCCGCCTTTGAGGGACGCAAGCGCCTCAAAACTACCGAGAATCCCGGGCCCGCGGGCAAGGTCACCTCGGCCTCCATCCGGGAGGCGATGCGCGCGGCCATCCAGCCCTGGCCGGAAGCCCCCGAAGGCAAGGTCGTCGAGGCCACCTTCGAACTGCCCTTCCTCGCTCACGCCCCGATGGAGCCCCAAAACTGCACCGTCTGGATTCACGATGGCGTGTGCGAGATTTGGGCGCCCACCCAGGTGCCCGACTCCTTGCTTGGCCAGGCGGCCCGCGCCGCCGAGGTCGCTCCCGACAAGGTGACGATCCACGTACCCCTCATCGGCGGCGGATTCGGGCGCCGGCTCGTCTCGGATTTCGCGATGGAGGCGATCGAGATCGCCAAGCGGGTCGGTGACCCCGTCCAACTCGTCTGGAGTCGCGACGACGACACCCGCCACGACTACTACCGTCCCGCCAGCCACCACGCCTTGCGCGCGGTGCTCGATGCTTCCGGCAAGCCGATTCATTGGCGTCACCAGTACATTCAAGCGGGCGGACGGACCAACGCGGGCCCGTACCGGGCGGAAAGCCTCGACTACGGGTTCGGTTCGGTCGAGGCGCGCGGCGGTTCCGTCGCCACCCCCGTCCCCACCGGCGCATGGCGTTCGGTCGGGCACTCGCACACCGGGTTCGTGTACGAGGCGTTCGTCGACGAACTTGCCACGGCGGCGGGGCAGGACCCGGTTGCCTTTCGCCTCGCCCACATAGAAGATCCGCGCCTCAGAAAGGCCCTCGAGTTGTGCGCCGAGAAGGCGAACTGGGGCTCGAAACTGCCGAACGGCCGGGGGCGCGGGGTCGCCTGTTTCGCCGACTATGGATCCTACTGCGTCCATATCGTCGAAGCGACGATGACGAAGGGTGGAGTGAAGGTGAACCGAGTGGTCTCCACGGTGGATTGCGGCATCGCCATAAACCCCGGCGGGGTCGAGCAGCAGATTCTCGGCGGCACGGTGGACGGTCTTTCCTGCGCGCTCCGCGCCGAGATCACGATCGAAAACGGTGGCGTCGTGGAGTCCTCCTATCGGGACTTCGAGTGGTTCCGCATGAAGGACGCGCCGCGCCACGAGATCCATCGGATCGAAAGCCGCGAGTCCCCCGGGGGCATGGGCGAGGTTGGCGTTCCCGGCGCCCCCGCCGCCCTCGCGAACGCGATCTTTGCCGCGACGGGGACGCGCTACCGCAACCTGCCGATCCGGCTGGCGTAAGCCGCCCGGCGGGATCGGCAGGGAATCCGCCCAAGTCGTCGAATCAATCCGACGGCATGGTGTATTTCCCCGAAGTCGCCGATCGCGTCCATTACGAAGGGCCTTCCTCCCGCAATCCTCTCGCCTTCCACCATTACGACGCCGCGAAGCGGATCGGCGCGAAGACGATGGCCGAGCACCTTCGCTTCGCGGTCTGCTACTGGCACACGTTTGTCGGCACCGGGCAGGACCCCTTCGGTGCGCCCACTCTCGTGCGGCCTTGGGCGGCGAACCCAGACCCGATGCGTCGGGCCTACGACACCCTCGACGCCGCCTTCGAATTCTTCTCGAAGCTCGGGGTCGAGTACTGGTGCTTCCACGACCGCGACATCGCCCCGGAGGGGATCGACCACGCCGAGAGTTGCCGCAACTTGGAGGCGCTCGTCAAGGCGGCGGACGGCAAGCAGAAAGAGACCGGAGTCAAGCTGCTCTGGGGAACCGCAAGCCTGTTCAGCAACCCGCGCTATCAGGCGGGAGCGTCGACCAACCCGGACCCGCACGTTTTCGCCTGTGCCGCGGCCCAGGTCAAGTACGCCCTTGAGGCGACCCATGCCCTCGGCGGCCTTGGCTACGTTTTTTGGGGAGGTCGGGAAGGGTACGAGACCCTCTGGAACACCGACATGAAGCGCGAACGGGAGCAATTTGCGCGCCTGTTGCACATGGCGATTGCCCACGCTCGCACGATCGGCTTCACCGGCCAGCTATACATCGAGCCCAAGCCGATGGAACCCACCAAGCACCAGTACGACAGCGACGTCGAGGCTTGCCTGAACTTCCTGCGCGAGTTCGATCTGATGGGCCATCTGAAACTGAACATCGAAACGAACCACGCGACCCTCGCCGGGCACACCATGCAACACGAGCTACGGGCGGCGCGCCACGCCGGCATCCTCGGCTCGATCGACGCGAACGCGGGCGACGAACTCCTCGGCTGGGACACCGACCAGTTCCCGACGAACGTCTACCTGACCACCACGATCGCCCTCGAGTTGCTCGCGATGGGTGGCTTCACCACCGGTGGGCTGAACTTTGACGCGAAGGTCCGGCGTCAGTCGCACGAACCGATCGATCTGTTCTACGCTCACATCGGCGGCATGGACGCTTTCGCGCGCGGCCTCGAGATCGCGCACCGGATCATGGAGGACGGTCGCCTCGACGCGTTCGTGACCGACCGTTACGCCGGGTGGTCCGGACCGTTTGGGTCCGACGTGATGTCGGGGAAGGCGACCTTGGACGATTGCGATGCGTACGTTCGTGCGAACGGAGAACCGTTGCGCCGCTCCGGCAGACAGGAATACCTGGAGAATCTGATCAACGAGTACGTCCTGTAGGTGTCCAGCCGGGTCAACCTGCCGGCCACGGACGGCAGCGTGCCCGGTGACCTGCTTCGAGCGGGGGATGCGCGACCCAAACCGCGACTACTGAGGCGGTGCGTCCGAGAGGGCCGTTCCGCCCTCGGACTTCGTCTTCGACTTCTTGCTGTGCGAGAGGAACTTCCACCCGCCGAGCACCACCGAGAGGCCAACGATCAGGAGAATCGCCGCGCTGAAGTTCTTCTGGACCCAGGGAATCGTCCCGAACACGTACCCCCCGCCCGCACAGACGCCGACCCAGAGGGCGGCCCCGAGCACGCTGAAGCCGATGAACCGGCGGTACTCCATCGCTCCCATGCCGCACACGAAGGGGGAAAACGTCCGGACGATCGGCACGAAACGGGCAATGATGACGGCGGCGGGACCGTGCTCTTCGAGGAACGAATGGGTGAGCTCGAGATACTCCTTTTTGATCAACCTCGACCCGCCCTTCCGCAAAATCCGGTTGCCGATCGCTTTGCCGATGTGGTAGTTCACGTTGTCGCCGAGGAACGTCGCGACCATTAGGACAAGGAACAGAACCCAGAAATTCAACGGCGTGTCGATTGCCCCGGCGTTGCAGAAGAGCCCTGCGGCGAAGAGCAGGCTGTCCCCCGGGAGGAACGGCGCCACCACCAGCCCCGTCTCACAGAACACGATGAGGGCGAGAATCCCGTAGGACCACGGCCCGAACTGCAGGATCAGTTCCTCGATGTGTCGGTCAAGGTGAAGGAAGAAGTCGATCAACGTGGGGTGACTCCGGGTCGCCGGAACATTGAACCCGATTGGCGGGCCTACGGTTCCGGAACGGGCGGGTCGCCTAGGACCTGAGCGGCGTCCCGCCCAGGAGGGCGCGCCGGACCGCCTCCGGGAGACCGGCGAAGGGCCGAGGCTCCGCGCTCTGAATCCGAACGAGCCGAAACGTGGCGGATGTCGCCAGTCCGGGTTCGTAGTGGAGCGCGACGGTGACCGTCGTCCGCTCGCCGACCATGAATCGGAACCGGGCCAGGTCGGCCTCTGTCTTCGTCGCCAAACGCCGGTGGAGGTTGGCGGGCTCCTCCCAATCGCGCGGGGGCGGGGCGCCGCCTTCCTCGAGGGCGCGCAACACGAACGACGTCCCGTACGGGGCGACGGCGAGCGACAAGGTGGGCGATAGACCGTTCGCATAGCGCACCGTCGGCTCGTCGGCGGCGAAGCCGAGCCCGCTGGCCGCCGGGACCGGGTCGGGGAGGTGCGTCGGCTCTTGGGCGTAGGGCCCAAACACGTAAGATTCAACCTCCTTGCGCGTTTCGGGCGAAAAGGCCCCGATCGGGACGATGGTCCCGGAGCCGGCGGAAGCAAGTTGCACCGGACTCAGGGAGCCGACGATGCGAAGAAGCGAGTGGTCGTTGATCGACGACAGGGCCTCCATGCTCTCCGGCGCCACGATCAACAGGTAGTAGGGGGCAATGCTGTCGGAGAACGCGCGAGGGGCCCCGTAGACGAACTGTGCCGTTTCGATGAAAGTGGCCCCACCTCTCGCGACCGCCTCGAGGTAGACCTTGAGAATGCGTCGGTCGGTCCGCAGTTCGCGCGACCAGCGGAAACTGCGGGGCGAGACAAGCAACCACCCCTCCGGCCGCGTCAGCGTGGCCGCCTCGCCCGCCAGGTATGTTTCGAAGGCGCCGGCCCTCGGCGCCTCGAACTCCATCGCCGCCATCATCAGGGTCGGTAACAGCACGAGATCGGGGACGCAGGCGACGAGGTCCCGATCTTCCCGGGCGGCAAGGGCGAACAGCGCATCGGCCACCCACCACGAGAGGGGATCGTTGGCGACGGGGTCTCGCAACGGTTTGCGAACGTCTTCCGGCAGGTAGACGTCCGACTGGCCGCCGAGGAACCCCTTCGCCATTTCCGCGAGAATGCGCTTGACGCCAGGCGAGAAGGCGAACGGCTTCTCGGCGGCGCTGGGGGTCGGTGGGCTGCCCCGGAACAGCCGCGACACCGTCAGGTCGGTCGGCACGCGCGTCCGCACTATCCCGCCGTCGTCATACCCCTTTAGGGTGACCTCCAGACCGCTCTCGAACGGACCTCGCTTGGCCTCGAGAAGCCATCGGGTGGGGCGCTTCTCTGGCATGGCGATTGCGGCGAACCCGGTGAGTTCCTTTCCCGCGACTTCGTCCGCCATCGGCTTGAACTCGGCCCAGTAGCGATCGGTGATCGCCGCCATCGGGGGAAGCGGACGCTGCAGACGGTTGGGTCGCTCGGTGAACACGACTCTCTGTCCTGGCTCGATTGCCGCGAGCGCTTCGGCGCCGACGCCCGTGAGAACGCGCGTTACCAGCCGTCCGTCGGGGGTGGCCGCCCAAAGGTCGCTGAAGGTGGTTCCCGCCGCCATGGGATCGCGCTGCCGGTCTTTCTCGAACGCTTGGAGGCGCGCCACCAGCAGGCGCGCATCGCGTTCACCGAACTCGGGTTGGTCGTCCAACCGCTTGCGCCGGGCGGCGAGCGCCGTTCGGAGGGTCTCGAGGCGGCGCGCGAAATCCGCCTTCTCTTGCGCGGTTTGGACCTCCGCGTCGGCCGCGATCCGCCAACCGCCGTTCGAGGTTTCGAGTTTCCCACCGACCGCCCCGGCGACCTGACGCAGAACGTCCTCGACCGGGCGAGACTTGGTTCGCACGATCACGATCTCGTTCGCGAGGACGCCGTCCACCTCGATCGGCTTGCCAATGCGTTGCCCGATCGCGCGGAGCGTCGCGCCCAGCGTCTCGCCGCGCGTCTCGTAAGCGACGGACTGCGCTCCCGCGAGCGTAGGTGCGAGGAAAGCGACGAGGAGAATTCCCCGCTTCATCATGGGCGATAGGATTCGGCCTACTTCCAGGATCCTCCTTCCGCGTCACCGGACGAGCGCGGATAGGGGGGACGACTCAGGCTCGTCCCCCCGGTGGAAGGTCCCGCTACTTGCCCGCCGATCCCTCGCCGCTGCCGGGAGCGCCGTTGTTCGGGTTGGCGGAGGCCCACTCCTCGAGCGTCTTGGCGTTGCGGCCCTTCTCCAGGTCGGCATCGGGCTGGGGCGCGACCTTGCTCAGATCGCGACTCCCCTCCCCGCACCCCGCGACGACGCCGGCCACGACCAGAACGGCCCACAGAGATCGCATGAGCTTCATCCTAGTTGGGCGACCACACCGTGTTGACCGTGAACGGATAGTTGACGAAGTTCTGGCACGCGATGGTGCCGAGGCTGAACCGACTGCCGTCCAGCATTTCGCTCGGATTGGCGCAGTAGCCAAGGCGATCCTTCTCGTTCGCCGGAACGTAGACGTAGCCGACGCCCGGCGTCAGCCCTCCGCGATACTGGACGTTCTTGGCGTGACCGTCGGCGTAGCCCATGTTGAACTTGCCACCCCAGCGAAAGTCGCTCTGCTTCGTGGACGCCGAGACCGGGAACGTGTCGAGAATCCACGCCTTGCCGCCGGCGCTGTTCGGGTACATGCCGATCGTGGGGCGAGGCGTGTCGTATGTGTCGCCGAAGACGAACAGGTTGGCGGGCGCCTCGAACGAGGTGAGCGACCGACCCGCTTGGTAGGTCCCGCCGCCCGGGATGTCCACCACCGGGCCGAGAACGCCGCCGCCGGCGTAGATCTGGGGACCCCAGTTGTAGCCATAGCCGAGGCACCGGCCCGTCGGGTTCAGATCGTAGATTCGCTTGGCCCAGGGCGTACTTTGGATATCGGCTTGGCTATGGTAGTAACAGCCCGTCTCCGTTCGCTCGCTGCTGAAGAACAGATCGACGCTCTTGACGTACGGCTGCATCACGACCCAGAAATCGGTGCGGTGGATGCCCTGAGGCCCGCCGCTGCTCACGTTAACCGCCAGATCGTCGTAGTCGGCGGCATAGATCTGCCAACCGACGCTGATCTGCTTGACCTGGGAAAGGGCGTTCGCCCGCTTCGCCGACGTTTTGGCCTGAGCGAAGACCGGGAACAGAATGGCGGCGAGAATCGCGATGATCGCGATCACGACGAGGAGTTCGATCAGAGTGAAGGCTCGTTGACGCATGGCAGTCCGTTGTTCGTCGCGTTTGGACGACGCCAACATCATGCGGTCTCACCCGTTAAGGGGAATTCAAGCCCCCGTTAAGGCTCCTGGCCGGCCGATTAAGGTTTGTCGGTCGCGATGCGCAAAGATGCCGGTTCCAATCCGGGGGCGGTCGCGCGGAGGGTCAACGTGCCCGGCTCGCGGCCCGACCGAACGATCACCTGGGCAAGGCCGTGGAACAAACTCCGTTGATAGGCCGGGGCCGGTTCCTTGCCGACGAAAGCCGCCTCCCCGGTGTAGCCGCCCTGTCCGCCCTCGTTCTGGCAGACGATCGCGAGGTGGTTGGGTCCTTTCTTGAGTTTGCCGACCACGCTGAACGCGTGGCTGGCCGACCAGTCGCGGGTCGTGCCGATCAACTCGCCGTTGAGATAGACCCAGCCGAGATCGTCGACCGGACCCAGGTCCAGGACCTGAATCGCTTCGGGATTCGGCACCTCGGGCGTGGCGACGAACACCCCGACGGTGTTCGGCCGGCGCAACTGGTACCGCTCCCTCCCCACCGTCGCCCATTCGGATACGTCGAAGCCGGGCTTTGCCTCCGGACGGCTCTCGGGCGAGCCCTCGACGGCTTTGAAGCGCCATCCGGTGATCGGGGTCGTCGGTTTGGACGTGACGAGGGTGTCCGGTTCATGGCAACTCGGGTCGCCGTTGCCGACGCCAAGGATGCGTCCGGGGCCCGTCAAGGTGAAGGAAACAAGGTTGCTCGCCAGCGGAACCTGACGGCCCTTCGCGTCGATCGCCCGGACGATCACGACGGCGGCGTCGGAACCATCGGCGGCCAGACGCGTGTGTTCGGTCTCCAACAGGAGGCTTGCGGGAGCGCCAACCGTCTCCACCACCGTCTCCTGGACCGCCTTACCGTTGCGGTAGCCCTTGGCGGCGAGCTTGCCCGGCGCATAGGGAACGGTCCAAGCGACGTGTCCTCCCCGCTCGACCTTCTGCCGGCCGAGGCTCTTTCCGTTCACCGACAGCTCGACCTCGTCGTGGTTCGAAAAGGCCCAGACCTCGATGTCCCGGCCGTCCATTCCGGGCCAGTTCCAGTGGGGAAACACATGCAGGACCGGCTCGTTCGTCCACCAGGCGCGGTAGTAACCGGCGACGTCTTTGGGGAATCCGCAACTGTCGAGGATGCCGAAGTGGCTGTTCACGTTCGGCCAGGCATAGGGCGTCGGTTCTCCCCGGTAGTCGAAGCCGGTCCAGACGAACCCGCCCGCAAACCAAGGTCGCTCGAGAGTCGCGCGCCACCACTCCTCGGCCGAGTTACCCCAGTCCACACCCTTGTGGTCGTAGGACTTCTTGTACGCTCGCACCGGGTCGTCGGCGTACTCGCCGCGCGTGGTGACCGTGCTGGCCGTCTCGCTACCGTGGATCGGCTGGTCGGGGCGCGCCCGACGGTACTCGTCGAACGTGTGGATGTTGTAGTTGAAACCCCGCACGTCCACCACCGAGTTGATGCCCGAGGTTTCCGCGCCGTTGTTCCCGCCATAGGTGACGGGCCTCGTCGGGTCGAGCGCCCGGATCGCCGCCATCATCGTTCGCGCCATACGGGCCGATTCGGCCGTGCCGTGGGTGGCCCATTCTTCGTTGCCAATGGACCAGAAAATCACGCTCGGGTGGTTTCGGTCGCGGCGGACCATCCGTTCGAGTTGGGACAGGGCCTCGCCCGTCGAGCCGAAGACGCGGGTTTCGTCCAGCACCATCACGCCAAGACGGTCGCACGCGTCGAGCACCTCCGGTGTGGGCGGGTTGTGGCTGGTTCGGTAGAAGTTGCAGCCGAACTTCTTGAGCTGCGCCACGCGCCAGGCGTTCACCCGGTCGGGAACCGCGGCGCCGACGCCCGCATGGTCCTGGTGGTTGCAGGTGCCCTGGATCCGGAGGGGCCGGTCGTTGAGGAAGAACCCCTTGTCGGGGTCGAAACGGAAGGTGCGGAAGCCGATCGCCTTGGAGACGGTGTCCGAGCCGATGGTCGCTTCGGCCGTGTAGAGGGTGGGCTCGTCGACCGACCACCGCTTCGGCGCGGCGACCGTGAGGTCGGCGGTGAAGGTCCGGGTCGAGCGGGGTGGGATCGTGGTCTGGGCCGGAGGGGCGCTCGCGACCACCTTGCCCTCCCCGTCCGTGAGTTGCACCCGGTAGGCGACGCGCGCCTCCTCGTCGCCATCGTTGCGAACCTCCGACGTCGCGTGGACCGTTCCGTCCGTCACCACGTTCGTCTCGAAGAAGGTGCCGTCTTCGACGAAACTCACCGGGCCGGAGCGATGCAGCCACACGTGCCGGTAGATGCCCGCCCCCTCGTAGAACCAGCCCTCCATGTAGCTCGCGTCCACCCGAACGGCGATCACGTTCTCGCCGCCATACCGCACGTAGTCCGAAAGATCGAAGGTCGCCCCGATGTAGCCGCTCTCGTTGCGCCCAAGGTAGTGGCCGTTGACGAAGATCAGGGCGTCGCGGAAGATGCCGTCGAAGGTGATGCGGTACCGTCGGCCCTCGTCCTCCTTGGGAACGACGAAACGCTTGCGGTACCAGCCCACCGAGTTCTCGGGGTAGTCGCGCCCAACCGGCTTGTAGCCGTGCATGAGGTCGGCTTTCGATTCGAAGGGCAGTTCGATCGCCCAGTCGTGGGGCAGGTCCACCGTCCGCCAGCCTCGGTCGTTGAAGCCTAGCCCGATCGGACCCGCGTTCGTGCCCGCCTTGGCGAAGGCGCTGAACGAGCCGTCGGCAAAGCCGAAGTCCTTCTTCGCGTCCGTCGCGTGCCCAAGAGCGAAGCGCCAGTCAAGGTCGAAGTTGGTGCGCTCGGCATGGTCGGGGGCGGGGAAGAGGAGGGTGGCGGAGAGGAACAGCTCGGGCAACATCCTGACGCCCATCTTGCCACGAACCGGGCCGCCCTGCCAGGGAGGACCCAGGGCGCCCGCCGACGAAACCGGTGGCATGAGCGGACAGTGGCGCGCGTCTTGGATCGGTCCGGCCTTCGACCCCCGAGGAGACCTCGGCGTCTTCGTGTTCATGAGGTCCTTGACCCTCGACCGGACGCCCGGTAAGGCGAGGGTGCGCCTTTCGGCGGACCAGCGCTACAAGCTCTACGTCAACGGGAAACTGGTCGAGTTCGGGCCTCAGCGAGGCGACGGGCTTCACTGGCACTACGAAACGGTGGACCTCGCGCCCTACCTGAAGGTCGGCGGCAACGCGATCGTCGCGCTGGTCTGGAACTTCGGGCGTTGGGCGCCAATGGCGCAGCACACCGCCCGGACGGCCTTTCTGGTCGAAGCGGAGGACGAGGAACTCAAGGAAGAACTCGACACGCCGGGCGGGTGGACGGTCGCTTCCGTGCCCGGTTGGTGGTTCGAGATGATGCACAACCGTCTCGGATACTTCTATATCGACGTCGGGCCGGGAGAAGTACTGGACGGTCGAACCCTGCCCGAAGGTTGGGAGACCGGCTCCATCCCCGGAGAAAAGCCGAATCCCGTGACCTGGGCCGAATCGCGGGGGACCCCGGCGGGCGGTACCGCTTGGAGCCTGGTGCCTCGTTCGATTCCCTCCATGCGGTACGAAATCCGGGGGACGCCGCCGACCGTCCGCCGCGGATTCCACGACGACCACGCGGACCCGACGCCGAAAGAAGGGCCGCTCCGTGCGCCGATCCGCATCGAGCCGGGCAAACCCCTCCTGCTCGACTACGGCGAACTGCTGTGCGCCTACCCAAGGGTCAGGCTGAGCGGCGATCCAGGGGCAACCGTGACCGTCGTGTACGCCGAGTCGATGTGGGTTCACGCCGACAAGCCGAGCCTGAACGACAAAGGCAACCGCAACGAGGTCAAGGGGAAACGCATCCAAGGCTATCTCGACAAGTTCGTCTGCGGCGAGGAGGCGCGGACCTTCGAGACGGCTTGGTGGCGCACCTTCCGCTATGTCCAGATCGAGGCGGACCGGCCGGTCACGGTGGCCGCGTTCGACGCGGTGGAGACGGGCTACCCCTACGCCGTCGAGTCCTCGTTCGAGGCGGACGACGACCGGGTGGGTCCTCTCTGGGACGTGTCGGTCCGAACGGCCAAGCGTTGCGCGGGGGAGACCTACTTCGACTGCCCGTACTATGAGCAACTGCAGTACGGCGGCGACACCCGCATTCAGATCCTTATCCACTACCTTCTTTCGCGAGACCGCGCCCTGACCCGCAACGCGGTGCGCCAGTTCGGGTGGTCGCTTATGGAGAACGGCCTCACGCAGAGCCGGTACCCGAGCCGTCAGCCGCAGGTGATTCCGCCGTTCAGCCTGTTCTGGCTGCTCATGCTCCATGACCAGATGCTCTACGATCGCCCCCAGGCGAGGCCCGACTTCGTGGACGCGCGCGTGATCGACGGGGTGATCGACGCCTACCGGTCGCTTCAGCACCTCCCGATCAGCGAGCAGTTCTGGCAGTTCGGCGACTGGGTGCCCGCCTGGGGCTGGGGAATGCCTCCCGGCGGGGCGGCCTCCGCGACGCACAGTGCCCTCCTCGAACTGGCCATCGTGGCGATGCACTCTTACAGGGAGTGGCTCGAAGGAGACGACCCGATGAACGTGCCGTTTGCGAGCCTCGACGCGGGACTCTTCCCGAGGCTGCACGCCCTCGGGGAGCGGTTGCGGAGACGCCTGGCCCAGCCCGAGGAAGGCAAGACCACGGAACACGAGTGGGCGCTCTACCTGACCTTGCGCCACACCCTGCGGGAACTTGGGGCGGCGGAGGCGATCGAGGACGTGGCATGGCCGGGGTACGCCCTCGCGGACGCCGCTCCTTGCTCGTATTACTTCCAGTTCTACAAGCACGAGGCGATGCTGCCGGAGGACTACCTGGCGGCCCTCAAACCCTGGACGGAGATGATCGAGGCCGGCCTCTCGACCTTTGCGGAAAACCCTCCTCCCGTCCGGTCGGACTGCCACGCCTGGTCGGCGCATCCCGCGCTGGGCTTCTTTCGCCACGTCGCCGGAGTACGCAGCGACGCGCCGGGTTGGGCCCACTCGGTCATCGCGCCCCGACCGGGGACGCTGAAGCGCTTCGACGCCCGCATCGCCCATCCCGACGGCGACCTGACCGTGAGGCTGGACGACGGCAAGGTGACGGTGGACTGCCCGACGCCCTACCGGCTCGTCTGGCAAGGGAGGGACCAAGAACTCCCACCGGGACGAACGACCGCGTAGGAGCCGAACCGGGCAGTCTGGCGTATAGTTCAGCAGAACCCACCCGATGAGCGCCGGACCGCCCACCACCCTTGGCAAGTACCAGATCATCCGGGAGATCGCCCGCTCGAACGACATCGTCTACGAGGCGTACGACCCCGTGATGAACCGTCGCGTCGCCCTCAAGGAACTGGCGGTGCCGCACGGCTCGACGCCTCAGAGCCGGGACGAGCGTATCCGAAGGTTCCTGCGCGAGGCGAAGGCCGCGGGGTCGCTCTCCCACCCCAACATCGTGACGATCTACGAGGTGGGCGAGGAAGCGGGACGGCACTTCATCGCGATGGAGTACCTCGACGGCCGCACCTTGCGGAACGAACTCGACACGAGCGGGTTCCTCAAGCCGGAGCGGGCGGTGGAGATCGCAACCGCGGTGCTGGAGGGGCTGGAGTTCTCGCACCGGCACGGGGTCGTCCACCGGGACATCAAGCCCGAAAACGTCCAACTGCTCTCGGACGGCCGGATCAAACTCACCGACTTCGGGATCGCGCGCCTCGTCTTCGAACCCAACCTGACGATGGACGGGCAGGTGTTCGGGACCCCGAGCTACATGTCGCCCGAGCAGGTGATCGGAAAGGAGATCGACGCGCGCAGCGACGTGTTCAGCGTCGGCGTGATCCTGTACGAGATGCTGAGCGGGCAGAAGCCCTTCCGAGGGGACAACGTGATGGCGATCAGCTACGCGATCACGAACAAGGAGCCCGACTTCCTCCCGCAGGTCGCGCCCGGCCTCTGGGCGGTGACGAAGCGCGCGCTGGAAAAGACGCCGTCCATGCGGTTCGACTCGGCGAAGCAGATGGAGGACGAGTTGTCCCGCGCGATGGCCCAGCCCGCCGCCTACGCCCCCCCTCCGACCCCGGCGTACCCGACCTATCCGACCGGAGGGTTCGTCCCGGGACCGACCCCCGGCACCGTGCAGATCAACCCGATCGGGCAGGTCTACCAGCAACCGTTCAACCCGTCGCCGAACGCCCCGCCCGCCATCTTCCCGCCTCAACAGACCGGCTTGCCGGGCCATCCGTTCGCGAACCTGCCGGTGTTCGTGCCGCCGCCTCGGCGTCCGTTGCTGTCTCCGCAACAGTCGGCCTTTGCCCGACGCGTGTTCGTCATCCTCGGTTCGATGGTGGTGCTCGCCGTCCTCGTGATCTACGGGGTGCGGTCCCTGGGGCAGGCGATCGGCCGGTTCGCCGAGGAACAGGACCAGCAACGACTGCGGGTCCAATTGGCGGAAATGAACGGCAAGCGGCCGGTCGTCGAGCAGATCGCCGAATACGAAAAGGCGCTCGCCGGGCCGCTCACCGACGCGGTGGGTCGCGGACGGGTGATGCGCGATCTCGCGATCCTTTACGAGCGGCGCGGCCAGGAACTCGAGGCGGAGCCCAACCTGGGCGAGGCGGAGCGCCACTATCTCCGTGCCCTGGAACTGGACCCGGCGAACCCGCTCTTCCACACCGACCTGGCGAACGTGTACGCCAAAGCGGGGATGGAGGCGAACGGCGTGGACGAGCGCGCTTTCCGACTCGAAAACAGCGGCATGCAGTGGGAGGAAGCGGCGCGACTGGCGGAACCGCGTTCGCGCGACGACGCGGTCAAGTACCGGGCGGCGGCGGCACGGGCTTACGAGGCGATCGCGCGCGAACTGCGGGCGACCGGGCAGATGGCGCGCGCCGAGAGCTATCGCGCCCGGGCCATTGCGTTGGCCGGGCCCTAGCGGGCCGATGGACCCATCTCGCGAATGCGCACCCGGGACTTTGGTCGGGTGGACGATGCGCCGGGACGCGAATAGGGTTCGGCGGCGAACCTGAACGGCGCGTTGCCGAAAAGTTCCCGTTTTACTTGGAACTTTTGTAAAGATGACGTATAGTGTCAGGGTCTGATTTCATCCCATTCCTTTTTGGAGGACCGAACTTCTTGAAGCGACGAGCCTTTACCCTTATCGAGCTCCTTGTCGTGATCGCGATCATCGCGATCCTCGCGGCCATTCTCTTCCCCGTCTTCGCGCAGGCGAAGGAGTCGGCGAAGAAGACGTCCGCCCTGTCGAACTACAAACAGACGGGCACCGGCATCCTGCTGTACACCGCCGACAACGACGACATGTACCCGTTGGCCTTTGGCACCGACAGCACGGGCCAGGCGCGCTGGAACTTCTGGCACCGCGTCCCCGCCGGCTGGCAGGCGAACGGCGTCCACGACACCCCGGCTCGCATCGCCGAGGACAGCCAGATGTGGGCGAACTCCACGATCCCCTACATCAAGAGCCTGGACCTGCCCTCGCAGACGGGCATCAGCAAGTACCAGTTGGCGACCAACTATGCCCAGGCCGTGAAGGCGCGGGCGACGGTCGGCATCTCGATGAACGGCATGCTCCACGGTTGGTCGGCCACGGCGGTCGCCCAGCCCAGCAAGTTGCCGCTCGCGTGGGCGGGCATGTTCAAGCAGAACATGGACGGCTTCGCGATCACGAGCCCGCAGCTCTACTGCAACGCGGTCGGACCGTGCCGGTTCAATCCGGGTCGGCCGGCGGTGGCGGGCGGCGCGGCGGACTACGGCTACGTCTGGTGGGGCTTCGCCAACGGCTTCACGACGTGGGTGTACGGACGCGGCATGCACTTCGTGGCGACGGACACGTCGGCGAAGTTCCGCTCGATCAACGCCCCCGAGTGGACGGCGGGCAAGATCATGACGAACGACCACGCGTGGTCGGCGTTCGAGGATGGTGGCGGCGGCGCGGGCATCCCCTACTGGATGACCGACTGCGTCGAGCCGGGCGGCACGAAGAACTACGGCGTGAACACGTTCTACCCGGGGTTCTTCCGACCCGACTCGGAGTTCAACTACACGATCCAGCAGTGCGACATCGGCAACGGCTAGACTTGGCCTGAGCCCATACTTGCGGAAGTCTTGTCCTCGTATTCGAGGGCAAGGCTTCCGCGTGGAGGCACCATGAAACGGACACTTTTGCTCCTCACAATCCTCGTCCTTGGTGGCGCACTGGCGGGGTGTCGCGAAGACGGCGGCACCGTGAAGATGACCGACGCGGACAAAGAGAAGTCGGCGAACATGCAGAAAGAAGGCGGGCGCGCCGCCCCGATGCCGACCGAAGGCGTGGACAACTGACGCGGCCATGAAGAGGTTCCTTGCGACGCTCTTACTCGTGTTGCCGCTCCTCGGGGCGTTCGGATGCGGCGAGCCGCCGCCCCAGCGCATCGAGATCACGGAAAAGGATCGCGAAGCGGCCAAGCACATTCGCGGCGGGGGCCGGCCGGCCCCGATGCCCGTGGACGGGATCGACAACTGACTTCGGGAACTCTCCTGACGAGCCGATTCGGCTGAACCGAGTGGGTTCGTCTTCGCGCAAGCGATTCCGTCTGGCGCGCCCTAGCCGGGACCCATCGGGCTATCCGCACCGCCCGCGCCCCCGCTCGGGGCGCCCTCTTCGGCCATCTTCTTTTCCGCCTCGATCTGCTCGGGGGTCTTGAGGGTGTTGCTCCAGCCCGCGTTCTTGCGCACCCAGGCGAGGAACTCCTTCTGCTTGGCGTCGAGCAGATTCTCGTCGCCGGGACGCTTGTTCTTGAAGTGGTCGTTCAGCCAGTCGATAGCGGCCTTGGCGTTGTCACGGACGTCGTAGGCCTCGTCGGCAAGTCCTTTGCGGATCAGGTCTTCGGCCGCGAACGCGTCGAGGGGGCGGTAGTACGCGATGTGGGTCACCACGTAGAGGGACATGGCCCGCGACGCCTCGTCGCCCTTCGCGAAAAGCGCGTTGGCATGGGGGATGGCAAAGGCGCCCATCGCCCCCAAGGCCTCGGCGGCGCTCGTTCGGAGCGCCTTCGCGAGGCTCTTGGCGTCCGTCTGGTCGGCGACGATGGCGGCCAGTTTGTCGGCGACCGCCTGGTCCGGGGCCATTTTGGGGATTCCCTTGGTCGCGGCCATGCGGACGTCCCACTTCTGTTCCTCGAGGAGGGACGCCATCGTCGGCGCCACGCGAACGCCCATGGCGCCGAGTTTCTCCGCCGCCTCCCACGATCCCTCGGCGCGCACCTTGGCGGCGAGTTCCTTCTCGGCGTCCGCGGCGCTCCGGTCGAAATAGACCCGGTAGGCGAGTCCGGCGACGACGACGAGGCCAAGGGCGACGAAAAGCACGGGGCGGGTTCTCTTCACGGCACTCCGATCTCGCGTGGCGAGCGAACCCATTGTAACCGGGTCAATGCACGAATGAGACCCGAAAATGGGGGCGCACCGGGTTCCACCGGAGGGGTCGAAGGTCCTGTCGAGACGGCGGCGAACCTTGCCGAGGGACCCACGGGGGCCTATGCAACCTTGACCGTTGGAGAGTCGTCGAACCTAGCAGACGCCGGAGCACAATCTGCTGAAAAGTTCCCCTGACTCGGGAATTTTCCGGTAATCTGGCGTACAGTGGAACTGTCCACGTCATTTCCTTTCGGAGGAACGTACTACTTGAAGCGAAAAGCATTCACCCTCATCGAGCTCCTCGTCGTCATCGCGATCATCGCGATTCTGGCCGCCATCCTCTTCCCGGTCTTCGCCCAGGCGAAGCAGTCGGCGAAGAAGACGTCGTCCCTGAGCAACATCAAGCAGATCGGCCTGGCGGCGATCATGTACTCGGCGGACTACGACGACGGTCTGCCCATGATGATGAACGGTCCCTACGGCAACCTGGTCAACTACAACGGCGTCAACCGCGTCGACAGCTGGGTGTGGACCACGCAACCGTACATCAAGTCGCTGCAGATGATGCTCGACCCGATGGCCTCGGACCCCAACAACATCTTCGGCTCGGGCCCGTTCGCCTGGTTCCGCAACCAGAACCTGTTCCCGTACATCGGCCTGAACTACCTCTTCCTTAGCCCGTGGCCCGACTGCGCTCGCTCCGAGTCGCGCACGGCCGCCGGCGCCGACGAGCCCGCGGGCACGGTCCTGTTCACGCAGAGCCGCCACCCGACCTACACGAGTCAGCTCGGTTACTGGACCGCGACGGCGCCGGGTATGTACCCGATCATCGCCCCGCACCCGACCTACTGCATCTGGACCAACACCGGTTGGGCCAAGAACGCGACGGCCGGCGCCCACGTCAACGACAAGCCCTACACGGCGGAAGTCGCCCTTCGCGACGGCTCCGGTTCGAACGTTGCCTGGCTTGACGGCCACGCGAAGAACCTGAAGGCCGACGCGCTGGCGGCCGGCACCGACTGGGCCACCGCGACCGACGGCGACCTGACGGTGATCGTCGACAAGTCGAAGTACCTCTGGAACTTTGACACCAACTACTTCGGTGGCTAACCTCAACGTGAAGAAGCACGTCCTCGCCATCTTGGCGTTGGGCCTGATGGCTCTCGTTGTGGGTTGCCGCGAGCAGGCGAATCCGAACGACGTGGCGCCGGCCGATGCGGCGCCCGCCCCCGTCCCGACCTCCAAGCAGGAGGCCACCGGTGGCGCGAACACGATCGATCAGGCGGTCGCCGCCCCTCCTGGGGTCAAGACCGGAACGCCCTAGTTCGCAACCGAACAAGCAAGGCCCTCGAGGATTTTCCTCGGGGGCCTTCTGCTTGGTCCGGGGAGAGCGCCCGAACCGAACCTTAGTCGGTGTCTTCGCGCGGCACGTACTCGAAGTTCGAGAACACGAAGCTGGAGAGGCCCGTCCCGATCACCACGATCCCGACGAGAATGACCCAGGCGGTGGACACCGGGATGAGATTGGTGCCGAAAGCGCCGGAAAGCAGTCCCAGCGGCCCCGCCGACCCCTCCGAACTTGGGTGCTGGGCCAGCGCCATCAGGTGGCCGTACACCGAGACGTACACCGTGTCCCCCGGCATGTTCGGGATCACGTTCTCCCACCCGAAGGCGAAGAGCAGACACACCGGCATGCTCCGGTTGATCAGGAGCGTCACCAGCAGGAACAGCGCCGTGTAGGCGAAGGACCCGATCGTGAGCGCGACCAGGTCGCGGTAGTAGACCGCGTTCGAGGCGGCATGGGTTCCGTAGATCGCGACGTTCACGACGGTCAGCGCCAGGACGCCGACCAAAAGGGTCACGATCGCCGCCGCCTTGGTGCGCGCCAGGAGGGTGATCACCCGAGGGATCGGTCGCGTCAGCAGGTATACGATCGTCTTCTGCTCGACCTCTTGGCTCACCACCGATGCGGTGAAGATCGCCGCCGCGAGCGCCGTGAGCTTGTAGACCAACCCGCCCGCGAGTTGAACGTACGCGTCCTCGGGCGTCAGGTTCTGCGCGAGCGAGGGCAAGTACGCGGCGAGCACGCCGATCAGCGCGATGACGATCAGCCAAACGAGCAGCCGTCGGACCTGAAGAAGGTCGCGCAAGGCGAATTGGAACACGTAGAGACCGCTCACTTGCTCACCAGGTACCGGAACACCGATTCCAGATTGTTGTCGGGGCTCGAGTACGAGCGGACAGGGAGATCGTGCTCGATGGCGAGCCTGGGGAAGGACTCGTAGAAGCGGTCGGGCTCCCGACTCTCGATCTCCAGCGCGTCCCCGGTCGTCTCGAACCGGACGCTGATGACGTAGGGGAGGTCGAGCAGGTGGGCCGCGACGCGCCGAGGGTCGGTCGTTTCGATGCGAATGCGGTGGGGGTGCTTGTCGATCAGGCCACGGATCACCCGGACGTCGCCCGTCGCCAGCAATCGCCCGCGGTGGAGCAAGAGGATGTTGCGGGTGATCTGTTCGACCTCGTAGAGGATGTGGCTGCAAACGACAATCGTCCGGCCCTCTTTGGCGAGGTGGTCCACGATCTCCATGTACTCGCGCCGACCCCCCGGATCGAGGCCGTTGAGCGGTTCGTCAAGCAGGATGACCTTCGGGTCGTTCAGCATCGCCTGCGCGAGCTTGATGCGCTGGCGCATCCCCTTGCTGTAGCCGGCGATCCGACGATCCGCCCGGTCGCTCATCTTCACCATGTCGAGGACTTCCTCGGTTCGGACGCGGGCGCGCTCAGCCGTCATGCCGAACATTCGGGCCATCGCCACGACGAAAGCGCGCCCCGTCATGCGCTCGTAGAGGCTGTCGATCTCGGGGCAGTAGCCCAGAATCTTGTAGACCTCGGGGTTCGCGAACGGACGCATCCCGAAGACGCGGACCTCGCCCGTGGTCGGCTTGATCTGGCCCGTGATCATCTTGATGATGGTCGTCTTGCCCGCCCCGTTCTCGCCGAGAAGGGCCGTGATTCCCGGGCCGATCGTGCAGGAGACGTCGTTGAGGCCGATCACCTGGCCGTACCAACGCGAAGCGCGCTGGAGCTCGATCACTTCACCACCTCCACCGCCCGCACCCGGCGCCAAGCCAGGAAAGCGCTGACCGCAATGACCGCCGCCCATGCGACGATGAAAACGTAGCCGTTCGGCGGCCCCACGATGCCGTCGCCGCCGCCTCCCTCCGCCAGATTGCGCGGCCCGCCGAGGAGCGCGCGCGCGAACCCACCCTTGGTGTCCAGAATGGCCTTGCCGAGGCCCTCCTCCAAGCCCGCGAGGTGCGAGTAGTACAGGTTCTGGAGAACGGGCAGCGCGTCGCCTTCTCCGTGCCGCATGACGGCGAGCATCACGTAAGACACCACCATCGGGAGGAAGTACAACCCGGCGAAGGCGGCCGTCGCGTAGCGGGGCTGGTCGAACTGCGCGCTGACGCCGACCCCGACGCTCGCGAGGAGGGCGGGGCAGATCACCATCAGCCCCAGGAGCCTCGCCACGAGCCAGGGCTCTTGGGTCAGGAAGCCGTGCTCCCGGAACGTCATCAGTCCGTAGCCGTACGTCAACAGCATCGGCGCCCCGCTCACCGCCAACAGCATCAGGAAGAAGCCGGTCCACTTTCCGAGCAGGTAGTCGAGTTTGGTGGCGGGTTTGCTCAGGTAAACGAGCAACGCGTTGGCCTTGTTGTCGGCGGCGATGTTGCCGCTCGCCAGCACCAGCGTGCAGAGAAAGAGGAAGAACAGGCTCGAGAGATAGCCGTCCAGAAAGAGGTCCTTCCACCGGACCATCCGATAGAACTGGTCGAGGAACTCGCGGTTCCTGCCGCTGCTGAACTGGTCGAGCATCGTCAGGATTCCCAGTTGAAGGACGTAGAACCAAGCCGAGAACGCCGCCCACGCCCAGAAGGCCTTCTTTTTGACCCCGAGCCGCATCGTCATCTTCGCGATCGCCCACCAGCGGAACGCGGGGGGCGACAGGGGGCCGGTGTAGTTCCGGTACGTGAGGTCGGCGATGGGCGCCGCCGGCGAGGCGTTCACGGCGACGGGGGGAACATTGGGCGGGTTATCCATGGACGGCCTCCAAGAAAGCGTCTTCGAGCGAACGCTGGGCGAGGACGACCCCGCGCAACTGCACCCCCGATTCCACCGCGGCTTCGAACACGAGTCGGCTCATCTGCACGGCGTCGTCGCCTGGCATCACGACCCGGTAGTTGTAGGATTCCTGCCGCACGATGCGACCCCCTTTCGCAAGAATCCGTCCGGCGAACGCCTCGCTTGGCGTGAGCAACTCCACGTCGAGCGGGGTCGCCGTCAGTTGCTTGAGGGTTTCGATGCGGCCCTGTTCGACAAGGGCGCCCTTGGCGACGACGATCACCTCGTCGCAAGTGCGCTCGATGTCCTTGAGAAGGTGGCTCGAGACCAGGACGTTCACCCCTTTCCCGTGAGAAACGGACCGCACGAGTTCCAGCATCTCCTCGCGGCCCTGCGGGTCTAGGCCGTTGGTGGGCTCGTCGAGCAACAGCAGCTTCGGACCGTGGACCAGCGCCTGGGCCAACTTGATCCGTTGCTTCATGCCCGTCGAGTAGGTCTCGACGTTTCGGTAGCGCGCCTCGCCAAGGCCGCAGTACTCCAGCACCTCGTGCGCCCGGCTGACCGCGAAGTCCTTGGGCATTCCCGCCAGTTCGCCCGCGAAGGCGACGAACATCACCGCCGTCATCCCCGGAATGTGGCAATCCTGCTCCGGCATGAGGCCGATCTTCTGTCGAATCAGGCGCCCGTCCCGCTTGATGTCGTGGCCGAAGAGCGTCCCGCCGCCCCGTGCTGGCAGAACAAAGCCGAGGAGGGTCTTCAGGAGGGTGGTCTTTCCCGCGCCGTTGGGGCCGAGCAAGCCGACGCATCCCTCGGGAACATCGACGCTGAAATCACGGAGCGCCGTGAATTCGCCGTACTTCACGGTCAGGTTGCGAATCTCGGCGACGCTCATGTTCCGGTTACTTTACATCGGGGTCGCCGAAGCGATGGGTCTAAGGGGTTCGTAACAGCGCCATTACGCGCCTTCGGGAAGGGGCGGCGGCGCGGCCGACCCGGACAGGGGGAGCACGACGCGCGGCATCCAGACCGCCGCCCGCACCGTTTGGACCTCGACCCGATCCGGGCCGATCGCGTCCATACCTCCCGGCAAATGCGCCGCCGCCTTCTCGCTGACCGCCACGCCCCCGACCGGGCAGCTCTTCTGAATGTGCGCGGCGACGTCGATCACCTCCGAAAAGTTGACGGAACGGACGTCGTCCTTGGAGGGGGTCAGCACGGTCCCGGTGTGGATTCCGATCCGCAAGGCGATGGGCGCGCCGATGCGGTTCCGGAACTGGTTGAGTTCGGTTAGGCCGACCTGGAGGTGCTTGCCCGCCGAGAAGGCGTGGCTGGGGTGCGCGAACGCGCACGTGACGCCGTCCCCCGCCGTCGAATGCACGGATCCTCCGTGCTTGCGGACGACCAACTCGACGAACTTGTGGTACTCGTTGAACGTGAACTCGACCGCGAGAGGATCGGCGAGCGACTTCATCCGCGTCGAGCCCACGATGTCCGCGCTGAGGAACGTCATGTCCTGCTCGGCGGACTTCAGCTTGTCCTGAATCTGCACCAGTTGCTGCAGGAGTTCCTGCCGCTCCTGGATCGGGTCCTTCAGCCCCAGCCGCGCTCGGTGGCGGTTGAAGAGCCGGTAGGCGGCCAGGGCCGCCAAGGCGCCTCCGGCGGTATAGGGGATGAGGACGAAGGCGTGAAGCTGTATCTGCTCCACGCTCAAGATCGTCGCGATCAGGCTTTGGCCGATGAAGTAAAGCGCGCCGAAGAGGCCACCCGAGACCAACGCGACCCGGTCGGTGCGGCTGATGGCCGCGTTGTAGAGCGCCCCCAGCACGCACACCAGTTGGAAGATGCCGCCCAAGGCTTGGCGGTCGCCGTAGCGGGCGCTGAGGACGGCCGCTAGAGCGCAGACCGCCGCCAGGTACCCCGCCGCCACGTTCGTCCGTACCGAGGGGTCGAGGGCGAGATAGCCGGTCCGGAGCCGCGCGAGAATACTCTCCTTGCGCTGCTTCGAACGGACCGAAAGGGCGAGCCGAACGTACTCGGGATCGGCGCCCGTGGCTTCCGCCACGGCCGAGATCGCCGAGTCGTCAAGACGACCCCCGTGAGACTCGACCAGCCGATCGGCCAGGTCGAGCATCTCGCGGACCCGGTCGTTCTGAAACCCCTCGGTTCCGAACTCCTCGATCGTTTCCGCGCGTTGTGGCAAGGTCGGTTGATTGTACACGCGGTTTGACCGGCCCTGGGCCGAAATGCGCGGTACCCGAACCCGGCGTCGAGCGGCCCAACCGATTCGGGCCAGAATGCGACTAACCGGCCCATGTCCGATCATCCCCGCCCACCGACGGCCCGCTATCTCGAGACCCTCGCGACGGGCCTGGCGGTGCTGAGCGTCACCCAACTCCTGGTCGGGCTCTGGCAGGGGAGGGAATACGAAGTCGGGCGCGGGCACGCCTCGCTGGCGGCAATGCTGACGCGGGGAGGACCGTCCGAGTTCCTCGCCGCGTTCCACCTCTGGGCTTCCCACGCGATGCTTGCCGGCGCCCTCCTGCTGATCCTGTGGATGCTGGTCACCGGGGCTTACGGCAAGGAATGGCGCGGCCGTTGGTGGAGCGCGCTCGCCTTCGCCGGATCGGGCCTTCTGCTCCAGGTAAGTGGAAACCTGCTACCGCTCGATCGGCACGCGGTCCAGACGGCGGTCATCGAAGCGTCCATCGCTGGACGGGTTCCATGGGTCGGTCCCTGGCTCTCCGAACGCGTGTTGGCGGGGCCGGGCTTTGGCGCGGCGACGGTCGACCTTTGGTACGCCGCGCATCGGCTCGTCCTGCCGGGAATCCTCGTGGTGGCGACCGCCGGGCTGGCATGGCCCGGTCGTGTTCGACGAGCGCGGCCGCTGGCGGTGGCGACGATCCTGCCCCTCAGCGTCGCCGTCCTCATGGCCTTGGCCGTCGGCGCCCCGATCGGGGAGCCCGCCGGACCGGCCGACGCGAACGGCTACGACGCCCTCCCCGGCTGGTACGTGTGGCCGATGCACGGGGCGATGAAGGGGTTCGACTCGGTCGTTCCCGGCTGGGGATGGATCGGGGCGGTCGTCCTCCCCGGGCTCGTGGCGACCGCCCTCGTCCTCTTGCCCTTCGGGTCGCAGCGGGTGAGCCGGCGCGCGCTGTTGCCAACCGTCGGCATCCTGGGTTTGGCGCTCGTCGCGGTCGGGGCGTTTTTCGGCGGCCGGCCCGCCTCGCTGATCGCGGACGAAATGCTGACCGAGGAGCCGGCCGACTCTGCGCTCGTCCTCGCCATCCGCCCGGAACTGGCCGCCCGCGGGGCAACGCTGTTCAAGGCTCGTGGCTGCGTTCGCTGTCACGGGCTGGACGGCTCGAAGGGTTCAGGGGGACCCGACCTGACCTTCGTTCACCGCAAGCACCCGGACCCCGACTGGTACCGCCGCTTCGTCCGGAATCCGCGCTCGGTTCGCCCAAACTCGACCATGCCCGCCTTCGCCCTGTCGGAAGACGACCTGACCGCGATCGCGGAGTACCTTCGGAACCCCCGGCCGAACTAGCCGCCTGCCCCTTGAGAGCGGAGGTGGCTCTGGTTGAGCCGCTTCCACGCGTCCGCGAGCATCGCCTGTTTGATGTCCACCGCGCTCTTGGCCCGCAATTCGTTGATCTCTTTCACCACGTCGTTCTTGATGCGCCCGCGATCGAGCATCAGTCGACGGCGGATCGAGCGGCGAAGCGGAGCATCGAGCTTCTGAAGCTCCTCCGCATAGCTCTTGACCTTGAGGAACTTGACGTGGCTGTCCTGAATCTTGAGCCAGCCCGTGGTCTTGCCATCGGCGGCACCGCGCACCGCGTCCGCGATGCCCGGCGGTAGCTGATCGTAGGCCACGATGCCGAAATCCCCTCCCGCGGCCTTGCTGACGTCGGTGCTGTGTTTGCGCGCCACTTCGGCGAACGGCTTGTTCGCGGCAAGGTCGGCGTCCGCCGCGCTCATGCCGGCTTCGTCGGCTACCGCGATCATCCGCAACTCGGCCCGTGCCGGAGTGGTGAACATCGGTTTGTTCTCGTTGTAGAACTCGTCCACCTGCGCGTCGGTGACCGTGATCCCAAAGGTGTACAAACGGAACTCGAGCAGTTCCAGGAAGATCTGCTCGTCGAGTGCGGTTCGGGGCAAGGCGGTTCGATCCCATTCCTCGAGCAGCTTCGGATTTTCCTCGATCCGGTACTGAATCTCCTGTTGGACCATGGTCGGGGTCGGGAGCACCCCTTTCTTGACGGCGAGCTGCTTCATCAGTCGCTCGTAGACCAGTTGCTCGATGGTGAGGAGGCCGGGGGGAAACTCGACGAAGCCGTCCCCGACCCGTTTGCCGACCCCCGTCAAGAATTCCATCCGGCGGTAGTACTCGTCCGCCCGGATCTCGTCCCCGTTGACCGTCATTACGAGACGGTTGGGGTCGCTTTGGGCGCCGACGCAAGCGGCCAGAACGGCACAGGTGAACAAGATGGCGGGTCGTTTCACGGTGGTTTCCTCGGGAACGGTCCATGTTGGCACGGCAATGGGTCGCGGTGCCTTGCGAACGGTTCGAGCGTCATACGCTTGGCGAGCCGGAAGAACAACGTCCAGCGTGACCTTGGACCCACGCGCCCGCCCGCCGATCGAATCCGAAACGTCGCGCAGACTAGGAGTCGGGCGGCAACGCTCGCGAACACGCCATGAACAGTCTTGTCCGAACCATCGTGCTGATCGGCATCGCCGCCGCCGGGGGCGCCGTCTCGGCCCAGTACCGCGACCTGAACGACGCGATCCGGGGCAGCGGTCTCTTCACCTTTCGGGGGCGCGGCCAATCCCTGACCGACGCGACCGTTCGCCTCGATTCGCGCGGCGATTTCACGATCCAGTTCCGTGGGGCGGGCAGTCCGTCCTTCGAGGGCGTTTGGACCGAGAGCGGGGGCGGCATCACCCTCAATGTCAAGTACGTCAATGGCCGCAACGAGCGAGTGAGCGGACGCGGCACCCTGACGATGGCGGGTCGGTCCGCCGTGCGCGGCATCGAGTTGTCCGGTAAGGTCGACGAGGACGCCTTCTCGGTGAGCTTCACCGCCCGCGACAACGGAGGACCGACCGGGCCCGGCTGGGGAGCCGGCGGCTCCGGCTGGAGCGACGCCTTCAACCACCGCAGCCGAGGGCGTGGCGTCGTGGAGTTCGACGGTCTTGACAACGTCCGCGAGGCGATCGTCGCCATGAAGGGCAACGGCGACTTCGATATCCAGTTCATCGGAGACATCAAGGTAAGGGTCACCGGGCAGTGGAACCGGCGAGGCAACGGTTCGACTTACGACCTCGACGTGGACCGGGCGTTCGACCGAAGCGGGTCGCGCGGGACCGGCACGCTGACCCGCGACCGTGACGGATCCGTCCGAACGATCCAGATGAAGGGCTCCGCCAACGGCCGCTCGTTCCGTATCGCGTTCGACTCCGCCGCCGACGGCCGCCCGGACTACGACGACTCCTTCGACGCGACCATTCGGGGTTCGGGCACCCTGAGGGTCGACCGAGATTCCAGCCGACTCGACCGGGCGGACATCGCGATCCGGAGCGACCGCACGTTCGTGATCAAGGTGGACGGCCAGAAGGACGTGGTCTTCAAGGGACGATGGACGCGCAACGGTCGGGACTACTCCCTGACCCTGACCGACGGATTCAGCCGACGAATCACGGGCAACGGTCGCGTGCGAATGCGGGACGATCGGCGCGTCGAAAGCATCGACATGAGTGGCGTCGCCGATGGGCGACGCTTCACCGTCAGCGTGGTGGACTGATCGGCTTCGCCCCCTTGCCGCGAGGGGCGAGGGGGCGAAGCAGGTAGCATGGGTTCGGCCCGTGGCGGAGCAGAAACCCGAGTCCCCCTATATCGTGTTCGACGGGGTCGAAGTCAAGTTCAGCGATCTCGTCTACGGACTTCGCGGCGTCTCCCTGAGCATTCATCGGGGAGACTTCGTGTTCTTCGTCGGCCGAACGGGCGCCGGCAAGAGCACCGTCCTCAAACTCCTGAGCCGACAGGTCCGCGAAACGGCGGGCAAAGTCTGGCTCAACGGCCGCGACCTGGCGACGGTGCGGGACGTTCCGATGCTGCGTCGCGAGATGGGCATCGTTCCTCAGGATTTCGCCCTGTTGCCCAGCCGTAAGGTTTGGGAGAACGTCGCCTACGCGATGCGAGCGGTGGGAAGGTCGCGCGCGGAGGTCCGGCGCAAGGTTCCGGACATTCTGGAACGAGTCCAAATCGGCCATCGCGCCGACGCCTTTCCCCACGAACTGAGCGGCGGCGAGCAACAGCGGGTCGCCATCGGCCGCGCCCTCATCAACAACCCGAGCCTCCTTCTTGCCGACGAACCGACCGGGAACCTCGACCCCCAGCATTCCTGGGAGATCATGGAACTGCTGCAGTTACTCAATCTACGAGGCACGACCGTCCTCGTCGCGAGTCACGACACGGAAGTGATCCGGCGGACCAACCGTCGGGTGGTGACCCTCGAGAACGGCCACGTTATTGGGGATCGGAGCCGCTTCGACGATGAATAGGCTCCAGTTCCTGATCGGCGAAGCGTGGGCGTCGCTCACCCGGCACAAGGGGATGACGTTCGCCACGATCACGACCTCCGCGGTCGCTCTCTTCCTTGTCGGAGGGCTGGCGTACGCCTACTGGCGGATCGACGCCTACGCGCGCTCGCTTCCCAGCCGGTTCGAGATGCGGGTGTTCTTGCGCGACGGGACCACCTACGATCAGGTCCGTGAAACCGCCACCGCGATCCGTGCGATCGAAGGGGTGGACACTGTGGTGCATATTCCCAAGGACGCCGCCTGGCAACGCTTCAAGCGCGACCTTCGGGAGGCGATGCCGGAGGACCTGGGCAACCCTCTCCCCGACGCCTTCAAAGTCATCCTGAAGGACCTGGAAGAGAGCCGGTCGGTGGCCGCCTCGATCAAACGACTGCCCGCCGTGGCGCCGAACGGCGTCAACTACCTGAGCGAAGAGCACGAGTTGATCAGCCACATCCTCCGGCTCCTCGGATGGCTGGGCTTGGGTCTCTTTGGCACCCTGGTCCCGACCGCCGGCATCCTGATCTACATCGCGATCCGGCTGGCGCTGCACGCGCGTCGCCGCGAGATTCGCATCATGAGCCTGGTCGGGGCGACCCAAAGCACGATCCTGATCCCGTTTCTCATCGAAGGGACGGTGCAGGGCGCGATCGGCGGGGCGCTCGCCACCCCCGCGCTTTACACCGTCTACCGCCTCTTCGCCGCCACCGTCGAAGGGCTGATGGCGACGGTGGACCCATCGCCTTTCCCGCTCTGGCCGACCTTGGCGCTCCTCGTCGTAACCGGGGGGGCGTTCGGATTCGTCTGTTCCCTTGTGGCGGCACGGAGGCCGCTTCGCGAAGCATGAGGCAGTGGGCGCTCGTTCTGGCGTGTTTTTCGGCGATGGTCGCGGTGGGGCAACCCAGCGCCAAACCAAGCCCCACCAAGGTGAAGGGCCTGCAGTCCAAACTCCGTGAGCTGACGACCGAGAAGAAGCGGACGGGGGCGGCCCTCCAGGCGACCCGGCGCGCGGTGCGGGCGGTGCGCGTCGATATTCGCGACGTGGATGAGCGACTCGATCGCCTGGAAAACGAATTGGGGAACACCACCCGCCGGCTCGAGGAGAGCCGAAGGGAGCAGGCCTCGCTGGCCGACGACCTCGTGGCCGCTCGGGACCGCCTTCAAAATCTGCGCGACCAGGTTCGCCTCCACATGAAGGCGATCTACATGCGCGGCGAGGGACAGGCGGTTTCCGCCGTACTCGGGGTCAACAGCGTGGGTGAACTGGCCTCGCGAAGGTACGTGTACGAGCGGGTCGCGTCCCACGATCGCGAAATCTTCACCGAGTACCGAGCCCTGACGCAACGGATCGAGTCCGACAAGAAGCGTGCCGATGGCCTCGTCGTCCGCATCGCCGGCCTCAAGCGCGATCAAGAGCGCCAACAGGGCGACCTGAGCGACACCAAGCGACAGAAGCAAACCTACTTGGCCCAACTCAGCAACAAGGCCGAGGAACTCGAGAGGGCGTTGGCGATTCTCGAGGAGGAGTCTCGCTCGATCGCGGGCCAGATCGCCCGGTATTACGCGAGCGCGAAGGGGTCGGTGCCACGCGCGTTCAGCGGCCGCCTCGGGAAACCGGTCAGCGGAAGGATGACGAGCGGCTTTGGCAACCGCTTCCACCCGATTCTCAAGCGCAACCGGATGCACACCGGCGTGGACTTCGGCGCCGGAACCGGGACGCCGATCATGGCGGCGGGCGACGGGACCGTGATCTTCGCCGCGTACGGCCGGGGCTACGGCAACTACATCGTCATCGACCACGGGGGCCGAATCTCGACGCTCTACGGCCACTGCTCGAGGCTCTTGGTCGGGTCGGGCCAGGAGGTTCGCCGTGGCCAGCGCATCGGGCTCGTCGGATCCACCGGCCTCTCCACCGGCCCGCACCTCCACTTCGAGGTGCGGGTGAACGGTTCGCCCGTCAACCCGCTGTCCTACCTCGGCGGTTGACCGAGGTCGACTGGGCGAAGAGGAAATGGGCGCCGTGTTTCCTTCGGCGCCCGTGGACCCTGGATTTGAGCGGGACGAAGCCGCGCCGTTGCGGCCGCGCCCCCGGCACCACCGAACCCTATCGCGGCGAACCGATCCACGACTTGGCCCCGTGCGACGCGAGCGCTCGCTGCGCGGCATCTTGGACGTCGTTGTCCAGCCGGTGCAGGCTATCGAGCAGACGCGTCATGCGCGTGGCGGCATCGCGATCGATCTTGGCGATCGGAGCGGCGAGGGAAACGCTCAAGGCTCGAAGTCGAAGTCGGATCGCGCGGCGCAACCGCAACAGGGCGCGTACCTTCCGCATCGGCGGCATCGTGGATGCCTCAATGTGCGCCATCTTGGCGCGCGCGTCGAATTCCGTCAAATCGTAACCTCCTCCGGGCGAACCCGGTTCTTGCATCGGCCGGCGAGGTTAGCTGTCGGGTTAGGGTCAAGAACCACCCTTCCGGCGCATGGGCCGGATACACCCCGGGGAACGGGTCCCCCGCTGTCACGGTCGCGACATTAGGCCTTGGTCGGGCGGCGAACCGCCCAGAGAAACTATACCAGCGGTCGGGCCCCGCGGCTACCGGTCCTCACACGAGGGACTCGAGGCGACGCCGCCTTGCCTCCGGCATCACCGCGTGGCTCGCGGCAAACTCCCAGCCGACCTCGCAACCCCGGGTGCGCACGAGGGCTTTGTAGTAGTCGAGATAGGGAAAGGTCGCCACTTCGCCGCGAAACAGCGCGTACCGCCGCATGGCCCGCTCGTAGACGTCCAGGTCCTCCGGCAAGATGCGGACGTAGACCTCCGGCTCGTAGCCGCGCAGGTCCTCCCAGTTTTCCCCAAACAGCACCTGGCCGACCCAGTGGTGGGGAAGGGGCCGCCGAAAAGCGGGCAAACCCGCGAAGAACCGGGCGTCCGGCAGGTTTTCGTGGGCGGCCGTGTGATCCTTGTGCATGCTGCCCTTCCAGTGCGTGAGGACCAACCGGGGGCGGGCTTCGCGCAGGACGTCCGCGATGCCCCACTTCACGTCCTCCGCCACCGGGAGTTCGCCGTCCCGGTAGTCCAGCGCCCACCAAGCGGCGCCCAGGTCTTCGGCGCACGCGGCGGACTCGATCCGCTTCTGAGCCGCGTACTCCTCCGGAGACATCGTCTTGTGGCCCTTCTCACCCGGAGTCAGGTGCAACATGCCGACCCGTAGGCCTTGGCGCCGATGGGCGGCGAGCGTCATTCCCCAGGCGATCTCATCACCCATGTGGGCGCCGATGGCGAGGATGTCGACTTCGGGCATCGCGGAATGGGGTTCGCCAAGCGAACCCCTTTCCCTGCAAGGCGACTAGCGGCGTCGTCGCAAGAGGGCGAACAGACCGAGCCCGAGGACGGCGAGAGACGCTGGCTCGGGAACCGCCTGGTAGGTCGCTTGCGCGCTGTCGAACCAGACGTCCGACACGCCGCCCGCCGCGCCGTTGCCATAGCGCACGATGAGTTCCTTGCCCAGTTCGGCGCCCACGTCGTTGGTCGTGTAGATCACGCCGGGAAGCTCCTGCCAGGCGTTGCCCACCGCATGGGTCTGCGTCGCAAGGGCGGTGAACGAGGCGAGGTTGCCCGTGGTGGCCGCGTAGCCGATCTGGAACGGGATGGTCCCGGTGTCGTCGCCTCCGCCCTGGCCCCAACTCCAGAATCGGTACTGGACGCTGGGAAGGATCAGGTGCGAGGTGAGTTGGCCGACGGTTTCCGTCAAGCCCGCCGAATAAAAACCGAAGTTGTTGCCCAGGGTGCCGTTGTTCGGGCGCGCGAATCCGCTGTGCAGAGCCCAACCACCGTTGGGACCCCAACCCGCGATCGCGCCAAACTGAGCCGAGACGTTGGACTCGATGTCACCATTGACGAGAGGGATGGAGGTTTGGGCGAGCGCCGAAACGGTCGCGAAAACGACGGCCAAAGCCGCGGATCGATAAGCGTGCTTCATCACGGACTACTCCTACGGGACCCCGCGCCTCAAACGGGCGCGACACCTCCATCATCCACCCACTGCGGGACGAGGAATCTGCTTTTTCTCGTGCATATTCCGAGTTCATGGCCCGTTCAGAATCGTGGGGGTCAAAGGTCCTTCTTCATGAGCACGAAACGGCGGCTCTCGCGAAACCCCGCGCCGTTGTAGATTCGCTCCGCCGTCCGGTCGTCCGACCAGAGGAACCAGGCCGTTCGGTAGCCTGCCCGTTGCTGGGCGCGGAGGGTTCGGTACATCAGCACCTGGCCGATCTTCTCTCCCCGACGCTGAGGATCGACCCCGATCGGGCCGAAGCGCTCGGCAGCGTGGTGCGAGTAACCGACGACGACCGGGTTCGGGCCGGATTCGTCCACCGCGACGACCAACCGTTCCGGGCAGTCGCCCGCCAGGATCGCGTGCGCCGCCTCGCGGGCGTACCGCACCCAGTCGCCCGCGAACACGCGGGCGGAAAACTCGATCGTGGGCAGGATGAGACCGGTGTCCAAGTTGCGGATGCGAACGCCCCGCGCCTCCAGGTCTCGCTCGGCCTGCTCGACCCAATCGGGGACCGTCAGCCGCCAGAGCGGGCACTCCATCGAGAGGGGCCGGTACACCTTCCCATAGCCAAGGGATTCGAGCAGTGCCACCGCCCCCGCGTGAACCGCCTCGTCGGGACCGGGTATGAAATAACCTGGGGCATAGGGCGAAACCTGAACTTGCCTTCGGCCACCGTCGCGATGGTACGCCTCGGCGGCTTGGACAAGGGTCCGCGCGATGCCTTGTCGGCGGTACTCCGGCGCGACGGCGAGCAAGGTGAGATAGCCCCGGTCGGAATCGTCCGGCGCGTTCTCCAAGGGAGTTCGTCGACCCATCGCCAGGCAAAGCCCGACGATGCGCCCGTCGTCGCGCGCGATCCGCGCCCCTTCGAGTTCGAAGTTGGGGTCGAGCAACACCTGGCGGGCGAAGCGGGTCTCGGAGATCGCTTCGTCGGGCAGAGTACGAGCGACGAAGCGGGCGACGTCGGCGCCCTCGCCGACGCCCATCGGACCGGTCTCGATCTTGGTGGCCACGAGATCGGTATTCGCCCGGAGAGGCCCGCCGCCCTGCCCGTCTAGGTCCCTCGGCGGTTCCCGAAGAGATCGATGTGGAGGCGAGGGGTGATCCTCCAGCCTCGCGCCATCGCGATCGGCACGAGCGCCCGCATCCGTCGGTTCAGAGTCGCCGCGTCGGTTCCCTCCGCCATCAGCAGAACGCGCTCCGGCTCGAACTCCCCAATTTCCCCCAAGAAGTCCTCGACCTCGCCGATCCCCCCGTCACCCTCGTCGGGGTTGACGACGAACTTGAGTTGGTAGGGGTATCCCCTGATCAAGGACCGGACGACGTCGGGTCGCCGACGGGTGCGATCGTGCCGTTCCGTCCACTCGCCGGCCTCCACCGGGGTGGAGTTCGCAAGTTTCGGGCTGATGGACATGAGGTCGCAGGGAAGCTCCCGGTCCACTGTGCCCGCCGTCTCGATCGTGATCGTGTGCCCCGCCTCGCGAAGCCGCACCGCCAGCGGGACGACCGCGTCGAACAGCATCGGTTCGCCCCCCGTCAGCACGACGTGCCGAAGCCCCGCTTCCCGCACGCGCCCCACGATCTCGCCGACCTCCATCGTGGGGCCTTCCGGAGACCAACTCGCATACGGGGTGTCGCACCAGACACATCGCAGATTGCACCCGCTGACCCGGACGAAGGTGGAAGGGACGCCGACCCAACGACCCTCGCCCTGTACGCTCGCGAAGATTTCGGCGATGCGGAGGTTCATCGGGCGAGCGCCGGGTCGTTCATGCCGAGTTCCTCGAACGCGCGACGCCGAATCAGGCAGGCGTCGCATCGTCCGCACGCGCGGTCGCCGACCGGATCGTAACAGGAGTGGGTCAGGCCGTAGTCCACACGTAGCGCCAAGCCCGTTTCGATGATCTCGCGTTTCGACATCAGGATGAGCGGAGCGTGGACTTTGAACCGCGCCCCCTCCACCCCGGCTTTGGTCGCCAGGTTCGCCAGCGTCTCGAACGCCTCGACGAACTGGGGCCGGCAGTCGGGGTACCCGCTGTAGTCCACCGCATTGACCCCTACGAACAGGTCGGTCGCCCCGATCGCTTCGGCATAGGCAAGGGCGAGGCTCAGCAGAACCGTGTTGCGCGCGGGCACATAGGTGGCGGGGATGGCCTCTCCCATCTCCCCGAGATCGCGGTCCTTCGGCACCTCGATCGACGCCGTAAGGGCCGAACCGCCAAAATCCCCCAGCGACGCCGACGCGAAGCGATGCTCGGCGATGCCCAACGCTTCCCCCACCCGGCGCGCGGCCCCGAGTTCGGCGGCGTGACGCTGGCCATAGGCGACGGTAAGCGCGTGGACCTCGTACCCCCGGTCGCGGGCTATCGCGGCGACGGTAGCGGAATCGAGGCCGCCGCTCAGCAGCACGACGGCTTTCGGCATTCCGCCAAGGTACCCGCCCGGACGCAGGGGTACGATGCGGGCCACGCCATGGCGAACTTGGATGAGGTCAAGCTGTTGCTTCGAACCAAGAGCTGCCCCCTGGGCGATTTGCGGGAGGCGGACCTCAGCCGCGCCGACCTTGGCAAGGCCGACCTCTATCACGCCGACCTGTCCGGCGCGGTGCTCCGCGAGGCGAACCTCCAAGCCGCCAACCTGACCGGGGCGAAGCTGGTGGGGGCCGACCTGACGGGGGCGAATCTGCGCTTCGCGAAACTGGTCGGAACCGATCTTTCCGACGCGGTGCTCGCGGCCGCCGACCTCAGGGGCGCGGTCCTGTCCGACGCCGTTTTGACCAAAGGGGCGCTCGAATCGGCGGTTCGCGATGAACCGACCTCCGTGCCGACGACCGCCGAACGTCGGGTCGGTCTCTTGGGCTCGGAAGTGCGCCTCAGCACCCTCTGCCTGGTGACGGTCGGCCTATTCGACCTGGTGACGACGGTGGTCTTTTTGGCCATCGGCGGCGAAGAGGGCAATCCCCTCTTCGCGGGCCTGTTCGAGGAGTACGGCCCCCTTGGTCTGGTCCTTGGAAAGGTCGTGTTTCTGGCCGGACCGGTTCTGTTGCTCGAATACGTCCGCACCAAGTCGCCGACGAGCGCCGAGCAGGGCACGTGGGTCGCGTTCCTGGCCTATCTCGCGCTCTACGGCACCCACCTCGTCACGTTGCGGGGATAGGTGGGGTTAGTACAATCATGGGGTCCGCGCCATGACCGGAATTCCCACCTCGACGAGGCAGATGTTGCGCCGTCCCAACGTGGGGCGCCTGCTCCTGATGGCGCTCTTCGCGGAGATCGGCTACGCCGTCCTGAACGTGTCGGCGATGCCCGTGTACCTCAAGTACAACCGGGGCCTCGGCGAGGCGGTTATCGGTCTGGTCGTCGCCTCGTATTTGCTCAGCGAGGCCGTTTTCAAGAGCCCGATGGGTCGCCTTGCCGACCGCCTGGGGACGACTCGGCTGATGGCGCTCGGCCCCCTGCTGACGGTCGGGACCTCCCTCCTGACACTGGCCGTGCCCCACGACGCCGGGTGGCTCGAGATCGGTTGCCTCGTGTTCCTTCGGGCGGCGGATGGGCTCGGAGCCGCGATGATTTGGCCGGCCGCCTTCGCGGCAATGTCCGACTCGGTCGAACCCAACGAGCGGCAACAGGGGATGTCGCTCCTCAACATGTGCTACCTGCTCGGGGTGGGGCTGGCCCTTCCCATCGGGGGCATGGCGAACGACGTCACCCGGGCCGTTCTCCGCGACACCCTGGCCGGTTACACGGCCAGCTTCTACCTTGCGGCGGGCCTGTTCGGTTTGGTCTCGATGGCGGCCATGCGCCTTCGCCCGCCCGCTCCCCGTCAGCGTCTCGCCCACGAGGAGGCGGATCCGGCGCTCTTGATCGAAGGCGCGCACCGGATCCCGGCGTACCTCGCGATCGCCGCCGTCGCCTTTATGGGCGTCGGCTTCCCCATGCTCGTCGTCAAGTTGTTCGCGATCGAGCAGTTCGACCTTACGGAGACCGGTTTTGGCCTGCTGTTCCTCCCCGCCGCCCTCCTGATGGCGGGTCTGAGCGTCCCGATGGCCCGCTTGGGCGATCGTATTGGCCCGGTCCTCGCCGTCCGGCTCGGGCTGGCGTTCTGCCTGGTCGGGATGGTGGTCGTTTCGCTGGGCGCGTTCGTCGCGCTGTTCCGCAGCGGATGGGCGATCGCGGTCGGCGGGGCGTTGGTCGGGCTCGGGTTCCTTCTCGCCATCCCGGCCTGGATGGCGATCGTGACCGACCTTCACCCCGAAAAGCGGGCCGCGAACCTCGGGGCGGTGATGGCGGCGCAAGGGGTCGGCGCGATCATCGGCGCGCCTCTCGGCGCGTTCCTGTACGAGCAACTTCAGGCCTTCGATCGGACCGTCGGACGGTACTCCCCGTTCCTGGGATGCGCGGCGTGCCTGGCCGTCGCGTGGGCGATGTCGTGGCGGGTCATTCGGCCTTCCCGGGTGGGCGTTCGGAGTAGCTCGTCAGGCGAAGAGCCCCCTCGCTCGCCAGGAGCGGAGCCCAATCCGGGTCTCTGAGCAGGTCGCGAAGATCCCTCTCCTGGCCGTTCGCCCAGCACCGGCGCGACACGAGTCGGATACCGTGACTGTAGTCCACGTACCAATCGACGTGGACGGTGGTCAGCGGCTGGATGGGTCTTCCGTCCGGATGGTGCCAGCCGTAGATCGCCACCCGTCCAGGTCGTTCCAGCAACCGGTTCGTAAGAACCACATCCTTCTTGATGCCCGCGATCAGAAGACCCAGGGGACTTCCCGCCCGCTGCTCCTCGATCATCCCGCTATGGCGAGCGAAAGTACTCGTCGCCTCCCGCAGCATGGTGAGGGGGCGCGGGTCGAGGCGGAGGTCCGCCTGTGCGTGGACGGCGTCACTGATCCGATCGGTCATCAAAAGAGCTTCCGAGCGATCGGCGATCGCCTGCGCGGTGATCGGGTTCATCGGTAGACGGACGAAGTCGTCGTCCGAACCGACGGCCAGGCAGTCCGGCTGAACGAGCACGACGACGGTTCGCTCCGCTCCGCCGAGTCGGACGGGAACCCATCGGCGCAGGAACGACGGGACGTTGCCGTCCAGGATCGCGGCGAAGATCGAGGACTCGCGAGCCTCTCGCTCGAGCAAAGCCGCGTTTTCGATCCAGGCTTGTCCGCCGAGGGCGTCGGGCCGACGCGGAGGTAACCCGGTGAGGTCAAGGCCGCGAGCGGGCGGCGACACGAAGGCGAGGTAGCGGCGTTGTTCAGCAAGGGAGGCGTTTCGATCGAACAGCCAGAGCAGTCCGTTCATGTCGCCCACCAATCGGGTGTGCAGGATCTCGTTGCGTGGATTCCGGTGAACCCGGAACTCCGCCTGGCCGCGGTGGAAACGGACGATCTCCCATTCGCCCTCGATTCGCTTGACCGTGCCGGGACCGAGCGCGGCCAGCATCCGGTCGGTGGCGCGGTAGGTGCCGCCCGTCTCCGAAACGATCGGTTTGCCGTCCAGCGTGACCCGACGGTCGTCGTACGCGAGGACGCTCAACTCGCGCTTTCGCGACCCCTGTAGCCAGGCGAGCAGTTTGTTCCGGTGCGCGTCCGCCTCGAACGAGTAGTTCGCATCGAGCCAGGCGATCCGGTTCACCTCTCGATCGATCGCCGGCGCGCCTTCCAGGTACGCCCAAAGGAAGGAGCCGCCGCCGCTGTGGCACGTAAGGGTCACCTCTTTACGCCGCCCCGGGATCGCATCGAGCCAACCACGGAACAGCCGCCGCGATTCTTCGGCCGCCTTCGGCGTCGCGCGCCGCCAGGCGGGCCAGCTAAGGCTGTTCGCTTGGGCGACGACTAAGCAGAGGTTCGGCATGCCGCCGACCTCCCTCAGCCACCGGGCCTGGGCCGCGACGTGCTGGATGCCGAAATGCCAGTCGGTGTTCGGATCGACGGCGGTGCCGAGAGTCTGTTCGGCGGTGTTGCCGTTCGGGGTTGCGAACACGATCACCGGCACCGGTTTGGCCGGGTCGAGGTTGGCGGGTGTTCGCAGAATCGCCCGGACCCCGACCGGGTCGGCAACGAGGAGTTCGCGCTCCGCGAACGGGTGCAACGGCACCCATCCCGATGCGGTGATGGCGACGGCGACCACGAGACCCACCATGGCTACCCATTGTCGCCCGAATCAGGGGACGAGCGACCGCTCCTGCGCCAACTGCTCGTGGGCGGCCTCGAATTCGTCGAGCATGCGCTCGCACGCCGCCAGCGCGTCCCCCGCAAACGGCCAGACGAACTTGTCGGCGCTGACGAAGCAGTTGCGGTTCCGCCGGCCCATGATGCTGAACACCCGCGGCGGCACCGTGCCACGGTCGATGAACCACACCGCAAGGCGACCCTGGCTTCCGTCGAGCTTTTCGAATCCGAGTTCCCGTCCGCGCATGCGGAGCCGCATGACCGCAAACGCGTTGAGTACCGGATCGGGCAGGTGGCCGTAGCGGTCGAGCACCTCCGCTTCGACTTCCGCGAGCCGAGCCAGGTCTCGCGAACTCATCATCTGCTGATAGTAATACAGCCGCTGGGCCTGATCGACGATGTACCAGTCCGGCAGGAACGCGGTAACGGGCAGGTCGAACGCGGGCAGGGGCGTCAGCGACGCGAGCGGGTCCGGCACCTCCGTGTAGTTCCCGTCCGCCGCGCTCTTGAGGGCGACCACCGCTTCGTTGATCAACTGGGTGTACATCTCGTAACCCACCGACGTCATCGTGCCGTGCTGTTTCGCCCCGAGCAGGTCGCCCGCGCCCCGAATCTGCAAGTCGCGAAACGCCAACGAGTAGCCTGACCCCAAGGACGTGAACTCCTGAAGCGACTGCAGCCGCGCAAAGGCGTTCTCGGTGAGTTCCTTGCTGGATTCGTACAGCAGGTAGGCGTAAGCCTGCACGTCCGACCGCCCGACTCTCCCGCGCAGTTGGTACAGCTGCGCGAGCCCGAGGCGATCCGCGTTCTCGACGATCAGCGTGTTCGCGTTCGGGATGTCGAGCCCGCTCTCGACGATCGTTGTCGAAAGCAGCACGTCGATCTCCCCCCGGATGAACGCGACCATGATCGGTTCGAGTTCCGTCTCCGTCATCTGCCCGTGCCCCACCCCGATCCGCGCCATCGGAAGCAACTTGCTGAGGCGCTCCGCGACGTGTTCGATGCCCTGCACCCGGTTGAAAACGTAGTAGACCTGCCCGCCACGCGCGAGTTCGCGCAGGATCGCTTCCCGCACGACCTCCTTACTGTAGGGCCGGAGGAAGGTCCGGATCGGCAGGCGTCCCGGCGGCGGGTCGTTGATGAGCGACATCTGCCGAATGTCCATCAGCGCCATGCTGAGGGTGCGCGGAATCGGGGTGGCGCTAAGCGTCAGAACGTCCACCTGAACCCGCAGCTCCTTCAGCGCCTCCTTCTGCTTCACCCCGAACTTCTGCTCCTCGTCGATGATAAGGATGCCCAGGTCCTTGAACGCGATCTCTTTCCCCAACAGCGCGTGGGTGCCGATGATCACCTCCGTCTCCCCGCTCCGTAGCTTGGCGAGGCTCTCCACCCGCTCCTTGTTCGTGCGAAACCGGTTGAGAAGATCGAGTTTCGTGCCGAACGGTCCCAAGCGCTCGACGAAGTTCCGGTAGTGCTGTTCGGAAAGAATGGTCGTCGGGCAGAGGACAGCGACCTGGCGACCGGACTGCACCACCTTGAAGGCGGCCCGGATCGCGACCTCCGTCTTGCCGAATCCCACGTCGCCGCAGACGAGACGGTCCATCGGGTACTCGAGGGTGAGGTCGAACTTCACCTCGTTGATCGCCTGCATCTGGGAGGGGGTCTCGACCCAGGGAAACGTGGCCTCCATCTCTCCTTGAAACGGGGTATCCGGTCCGAAGCCCGGCCGGCTGGCCTGCTTGCGCTTGGCATAGAGACCGACAAGGTCCCGCGCGAACTTCTGCGCCTCCTCCCGCGCGTGCTTGACGGTGCGCTGCCACTCCGTCCCGCTGAGCCGGTTGATTTTGGGGACGGCGTCGCCCGGGTTCAGGTACTTCTGGACGCGGTCCAACTGGTCCGCCGGGACGAACAACTTGTCCGGCGGCTGGTACTCGATGAACAGGTACTCCTTCTCGACCCCGTCCGTCCCCCGTTTCACCAGCCCCCGGAACACCCCGATCCCGTGCTGAATGTGAACGACGAAGTCACCGGCCTTCAGGTCTAGCACCGTCGCGATCGGGGCGCCTTCTCGAAACCGCTTCTGCGGGAGGCGAAGCCGGCGGACCCCGAACAACTCGGCGTCCGTGACGAGGGCGAACCCAAGGTCCGGCGCGACGAACCCGCCGCCCAGGTTCCCATGGACCAGGTAGCGGGTGCCGGGCGCGAATCCGACCTCCTCCTCGTTCGGGAAGATCTCGATCTGGGTCAGAACCGTCTTGGCCCGATTCGGCTGATCGGTCGCAAAGCCGATGGACAGCCCCTGGTCCCGCCAGTTCTGCAACGCCAGGGTGAGGGCGTCGCTCCGTCCACGGTACGGCTCGAGCGAACTCGCGTTGAGGTCGAGCGTCTCCGGTAGCTTGAGCCATTCCGGCAGCGCGTTCATCGCGCTCAACGTGGAGAGCCGGCGGCAGTCGGCGAATCGCTCGACCCCCGACATGTAGTCCCGCGCGACGGAGCGGAGGATCTCGCCTCGTTGGTGGCGCGCGTCGAGCGCCGCCGCCAGTTCGTCTTCCGCGCGGGAAGCGATCGACTCCAACTCCACCGGCTCGTCGAGGACCACCAGCCCGTCCTCCCCGATCAGGTCCACCGCGCAACCGCTGTCCGGGTGCAACAGGGGACGGTAGAGGTCGAGCCGATCGAAGAACACCTTGTCGTCGATCGCCCGCGCGTCCTCAAGGATCGCTTCCTCCAACTTCTCCGCCGCCTCCGGGTTCAAGGAGCCGGCTTCGTGGCGGGCCGCCGATTCGAGCATCTCGGCGAACTGAGTCGGTTCGGTGGGGAACACCGTCTCGCGCGAGGGAGCCAGCCGGAGAAGCTTGACCGCGCCGACGGAGCGCTGGGTCTGCGGGTCGAACTCGCGCAGGCTCTCGATCTCGTCGCCGAAGAACTCGATGCGCACCGGGAACTCGCGCCCCATCGCATAGACGTCCACGATGCCGCCCCGTCGGCTGAACTGCCCCGGCTCGCGCACCGGCTCCTGTCGCTCGTAGCCCATCGAGGCGAGTTTGCCGACCAGTTCCTCGGTGTCGATCTCCAGCCCGGGGGTGAGCGCCAGGAAATAGGTTCGCAGCACCTCCTCGGGGAGGGTGCGCTCGAGCGCGGCGGAAGCCGTCGCCAGGATCACCCAGGGCTCGTCCTCGACGAGGGCGCGAAGCGCCCCGATGCGCTCGCTCAGGGCCTGGTGTTCCGGGGTCGCGTCCTCGAACAGGGTCGAAATGCCCGACGGGAGTTGGACGATGCGATCCTTCGGCACCCCGCACAGCTCCAGCTTGGCCTGCCACTGGAGCGCCCGGTCGTGGTTCGCGGTGACGATCAGCGTCCGCCGGGGATGCACCGCATAGGAGGCGGCGACGAGGACGGGGCGCGCCTCGAAGGGGACCGACATGAACTCGCACGCCTCCCCAAACCTCGTGAGGATGGGGTGGAACGCCGGCAGGGTCGCGAGTTCGCGGGTCCAGTCCTGGACGCGCATCGTCGCGAGTCTACCAAAGCGACCCCTTCTGCTTGCGCTTGGCGGCGGCTCCATATCCCCGGCCTCCGCAAATCGCCGGTCGCGACCTTCGTGGCCCAGGAAAGCCACCGCTCCGCCCGCCGCATGTCCCAAGACCCATGGCTCGTCGTCAAAAGGTATTCCCTAGAGGGCCGCCTTAATGCATGAATTATCGTGGTAGAGTTCTGTGATAGGGAAGCCCAATGAGGAAAAGGTTCTTCTTTGCCGTTCTATGGCTCTGTACGGTGCCCCCGTCGGCGGTTGCCGGCCACTACAGCGTGTCGGTCACGACCGCTCCGACCGTGAGCCTATCGCCAGGGACGCCACCGAGTCCTACCTGTGGGAACGGCGCGTGTTCCGTGTCGGTGGGCGGACAGAACGGAAACGCTTCCATCTCCGGTAGCGTCTCGACCACCTTCACCTGGGAGCCCGATGGCGAGCTCGACCTGCCGCCGGAGTCCGTCGTGATCGTCGAGAACGGCACGGTGACGGCGTTCGCGAACGCCTACCCCGGCTCCCCGTCCACGGCGGCCGCGAACGGTCTGGGACATGCCGCGACGGGCGGAGACACCCCGATCCTTACCTGGATACCGGTACCGCCTCCCAACGGCTCGTACATCCAGACCGGGACGGCTTCGAACAGAACGAGCACGGGCACCTACGCGTGGGTCCGATCCGGCGCCTCTAGCTTTACCGTCACGCGCAACCCGTCCGGCTCGGCGAGCTCGTCGAACGGGCCGTTCGGGTTGAGCCTGGGGTACTCCATCAACGTCTACGTCGTGGCCATCGGGGTCGGCGGCGCTGTATGGGACGAGGGTCGCGCTAACGCGCTCATCGGTCAGCGCCTCACCTTCAGCCTGTCGGCGGGCCCGGTCGCGCTGTCGAACCACGATTGGGTTGCGGACGGAAGCTACTTCCGCGAGATCGTCTACGGGGCCTCCGGCACCAATCCGATGGGAGACCCGTATGCCGAATCGCGCGAAAGGGCAATGCCGACCCCCGCGCAACTCGCCGAACCCTCGATCGGCCTGGTCTGGGACGAGGACTTCCGCGACTTTCCCGCGTACGTAGAAGTGTCGGCGACGGCGACCTACAACGGCCAGGCGATCGGAACGGTCACCGCGCGGCGGAATCTGGCGATCTGGGTCATGCACTACGCCTATCAGCTGTCCTTCGGCCACACCGAGTACGATCAGAGCCGCTACACGATCTGGACGACGGGCAGCCCCACCGGCAACGCCGGCTTCTACTGCGAAGCCTGGGTAAGGAGCGGCGAGAAGTTCGACCATCAGGGCCTAGGGTGGTTCAGTTTCGCCCAATTGCTCACGATGGATAGAACCCAGTGGAGCGGGGTGGGCGTGCCCCTCCATGCGGACTGCCCTCCTAAGTCGCTCGACAATTGCTGGCCGTACGCGACCTTAGGGGGCACTCCGAGCTGGTGGCCCGCCGACGACACCGAGCTGAGCCAGGGCACAAAGGGAGATACTACCGACTGCCCGGAGTGGGAGCTGATTATGGGCACCGCCACTTTCGGGGTCAACGACGATCTCGACATGTTCCTGATCTACGAGCCCCCCTCGAACGGGGTGGGCACCGAGATCGTGCCCCTCCACGTGGCCGGTTGGAACTGGTCGGCCGAAGGCAGCCGGAATCTGTCCAACGTAGTCACCTTCTCCGTCAACTCGATCGCGCAAACGAGCTCGGTCAAAACGCCTTCGTGGAGTCTCCAATGGACGAACGTTCACTTCAACAACTAAGGCGCAAGCGGGCGCCTCTCGTCGTCCGCCGCGTGGGATGGGCGGCGCTGGTCGTCCTGCTCTTGACGGGGGCCTTCCTCGTGTTGTTCCCTCTCTTCGTGACCCCGCGCGGTGGCTCTCACATCATCTCTCCCGGCACCTACGAGCGAAATCGGCGCTATAACGAGCGTGTTAGAGAAGCGAACGTTCGGTTCTTGGCCGGCGACTGGGAACAAGCCGAAGCCCGGTACATAGCGATCATTGAGGAATTCGGCTACAGCTCAAGGCTAAGCCAGCACCTGGCGCGGATGTACGAGAGGCAGGGCCGCAAGGCGGAGGCGCTCGCGCGTTACGCCGAGATCCTCAGCCCGCCTCCCAAGACCTGGACGAGCCTGTCCGAAAGCCCGGAGATCCTCGGGCGCACGATGGAGTTGGCGACCGAGCTCGGTCGCGCCGACCTGGCCGACCAAGCCCTCGGCAACGTGCTGCGGATCGGGCTCGCCAAGCCCATCTTTGGCGACCTGCCCGCTCCCGAAACGGCAAACGAGAAGCTCGCGGCGGCCCATCTCATCGTCGGCGTCCAGTCGTCCGGGGTAAAGGACGAGGAGGCGCTTCGGCACTACGTGGCGGCGACGGAACTCGACCCGACGCTGACGAAGGCGTGGTTTTTCAAGGGTCAGGCCCTCCGAGCGCTGGGTCGCTACGCCGAAGCGAAGCAGGCGCTGGAGAAGGCCCGGCACATGGCGGCTCCCGGCACCAAGCAGGCCGAGTTCATCGAGGAGGAGTTGCGGGGCATCTTCCCCGAGGGGACGGTCTTCCGCGACGGAAGGCGCGTGGTAGGCGGTCGTCTGGTGACGCCACCGTAGGCATCGGAGCCTCGAACGCTAGTTGGGCTCGGCGACGGCGATGAGCTGCCGTCCGTCGTCGAGCCGAATCCGGACCACGATCTGTCCGTGACAGTTCAACGAAACCGCGTTGAGGGCGAAGTCCGCGACCCCCGCGCCGACCAGGGGGCGGCCGATCTCGAGGACGCGGTGCGACTCTGGATCGGGCCCGCTGAAGGCGCCGAGCGATCCGCCGACGGGCGTCGCGAAGAACACGACCGCCCCGTCCTCGCCGATCAGCGCGCCCCGGTAGGTTCCGAACGCGCCGCCCTCCGCCACCGTCTCGATGCCGTCCGGCGTGGCGACGTACACGCCGCCGATGCCCGCGTGGTCGGTCGCCGCGAAGGCCACCTCGCCCGCCTCGTTCGCACTCGGGAATCGGCCAAGGGCGGCGAAGCGATCCCCCGTTTCGACGACCGTCATGGTTCCCTGTGGGGTCCATCGGTAGACGCCTTCGCCCCCGTCGCGTCGGTTGGCCCGGTAGACCACCGAGCCATTGGGCGACCCAACGGGCAGACCATCGAAGCCGACGAAACGGTCGCCCGCCTCGGCGACGACGCGGACGCCCACGGGATCGGCCAGGTAGATTCCGGCGCGCCCCGACTCCCGTTCCGCGCGGAACGCCACCGTGCCTCCGTCGTGCAGGGTTGGGCCGAGCGGGCCGACCGTATGGAAGCCCGACGCTCGGTCGGCGAAGTGCGCGACCCGCTTCCCGTTCGCCAGCAAGAGCGCCCGCTCCCCCGAAGCGAGTTCGACGTACGCGCACAGTCCGCCGCGCGCATTGAGGTCGGGATGGCTGACGATCGTGTGGCCGGGTCCGTTGAGGGCGTTGGCGGCTCGGACCCCGGATTCGGTGGCGAGAAACACGTCGTCCCGACCCTCACGCGTGCGGGCCGTGAAGGCCACCGTGCCGTCGTCCCCCATCGCCGGGGCGTACGGCCCGAAGTCGTCGAACTCCGCCCCGCTCTCGGCGACGGGCACGAGTCCAAAGCGACGGTCCGGGAATCGGCGGGGGGCGGACAAGGTCGCGTGAGAATACGCCCGATTGGTGGCCCAAAAGAAAGGCCCCCGCGTGCGGGAGCCGACAACAGGGCAAACTCGTTCTGACTACTTCCATTGTCGGCGGCGAACCGCGCCGACTCCAGACCACACTGGGTCTTTGGTGCGCCGACGGTCTGACCCGGGGGTGAGAACGGCCAACCTGAGGCGTCGAGGTCGCTGGCATGGACGTTCCTTTCGATCCGCCGATGGACACCCTTCGGGCCTTCCGGGGTCAAGCCCCCCGCCGCATCCCGCACTACGAGCATTGGTCCTGCCCCGACGCCGAAACCTACCTTTCGGGGGTGGACTACTACGAACACCCCCGCCGGTGCCGCCTGCGCCTGGCCGAGCGCTACCCCCAACTGCGCCTCCCCGTCCCCGAATCCGACGACCCCCTGCCCCGGCCCAAAGCCACCGCCGAGCTCACCCGCGAGTCGAGCGAGGCGGTCCGCTGGGGCGCCGGCGAAAGCTGGGAATGGGGCTGGGGCCGCCGATTCTCGACGGTCGAGGAGGTGCTCCGCTTCTCGCCCCTCGAGCGTCCCGACTTCACCGACATCCCGGTCGTGGAGTCGCGGAACTACGTCGACGAGGACACCCTCTACCGCGAGTTCCGGGCGCGCTACCCCGCCGAATGGGGCGACCTCCCCCCGGAGGACGGCGACGTCACGATCGGCTTCTACAACACCCTCTTCATGTGGCCCCTCCTCACCTTCGGCTGGGAGCGGTTCCTCGAAGCCTCCGTGGAGCCGGAGTTCGAGCGGGTTCTCTCCGAGTTCGCCGAACTCAGCCGCCGGACGTTCCGTGCGATGGCCCGTCTGCCCGTCCACGTCGTGATCTGTCACGACGACATCGTCGGCACTCGCGGCCCCTTCCTGTCGCCCGCCTGGATGCGCCGACTCGTGTTCCCGCGCTACGAGGAGTTCTGGTCCATCCTCCGGGCGGCGGGCAAGCGCGTGGTGTTCATGTCGGACGGAAACATGGACGCCTTCGCCGACGACGTGTTCGCCTGTGGCGCCTCCGGCATCGTGACCGAGCCCTACACCGACTTCCGCGCCCTCGCCCGCCGCCACCCGGACTGCGTGCTCGCCGGCGAAGGCGACAACCGCGTCCTCACCCGCAACGACCCGGCCGAAATCGAGGCGATGGTCGAGCGGATGCTGGAGACGGCGCGGATGACCGGCGGCTACTTCCTCTGCATCGGCAACCACATCCCTTGGGACATCCCCCCTCCCGCGATCGAACGCTACCTCGACCTCTGCGCGGAACGGGGGGTTCGGGGCTAAAGCGCATTGAGTTGTTTCTCAACCCACCGGACGATGCCGATCGCGGCTTCGCGCGCCCGGATCGCTTGCGCCTCGGTAACTTCCGCATCGGTCGGCTGCCGCGTGGACTAGGAGTAGGGCAGAATCTCCTCGCACCATCGAAGGACCGCTTCCGGAGCCACGACCGGAACCAGGTCGGCTGGCCTCAGAAGGTCGTGAGTCTTGTGCGGCGGTTGACCATTCGCGACAATCAGCCCTTTAGGTGCTTTCTCGGCCGCCTGTGTCGCACGGTAACGGGCCAAGTCCAAAATCGGCGGTTTAACGCCTAGCAAAGCGTCTATCGCCCGTAGGTCCGAGCGAGACTTGTCCATCCAGCCGACCGCCCATTCACGCTGCATCGCGCTCATAGACCGTTACCCCGTCTCGCAGGGCCCAGTAGATCGCCGAGCCCGGGATCGCCCGGTTCCGTCCCACCTCCTCTGAGGTCATAACGATCAGGTCCATGCTCCAACTGCGGCGACGGAACAGGGCTTGAGCCTCTCGCTGACGCTCCCAAAACTCGGTACGGCTGTCCACCTCGGCCAAAACATCGTAGTCGCTGTCGGGTGACGCCTCGCCCCTTGCTCGGGACCCGAACAAGACCACCGAGCGCACGTCGAACGCGGTGCGCAGACCATCCACGATTGCTCGCAACACCTCGTCTTCCGCGACCGTTACCGTCCTTCCGATAGAAGTCTACACCGCTGACATCGCGTTCCAGTTCGCCCCGATCTTCGCGTCCACCTCGACCGGCACGCTGAGGGGAAGGGCGGCCTCCATCTCCCGGCGGATCGGCTCGATCAGCGCCTCGTCGCCCTCCCGAAGCTCGAACAGCAGTTCGTCGTGGACCTGCAGCAGCATTCTCGTCGCCGACGCGCCCAACTCCCGCCGCACGCGCAGCATCGCCAGCTTGATCATGTCCGCCGCCGCGCCCTGGATCGGCGCGTTGATCGCCTGCCGCTCCGCGTACTGCCGCTCCGTCCGGTTGGCGGCGTGGATGTCGGGGAAGTAGCGTCGGCGACCGCAGAGGGTCACCGTGAAACCCTTTGCGCGCGCCTCCTTGACCACCCCCTCCGTGAACTCCTTCACCGCCGGGAAGCGCTCGTAGTACTGCTCGATGAGGGCCTTGGCCTCGCGCACCGAGAACCCGCCGCCAAGTTGGTTCGCCAGCCCGAAGTCCGTCACCCCGTACAGCACGGCGTAGTTCAGCATCTTCGCGTAGCGCCGTTGCTCCTTCGTCACCTGCTCCTCCGGAACCTGGAAGGTTAGGGACGCGGTGACGGTATGGACGTCGATGCGCCGCTCGAACGCGTCCACCAACTTTTCGTCGCGGCAAAGGTGCGCCAGGAGCCGGAGTTCGATCTGCGAGTAGTCGAACGACGCCAGCCGGAAACCGGGGTCGGCGACGAACGCGGACCGGATGGTGCGCCCGAGTTCCGTCCGAATCGGAATATTCTGCAGATTCGGGTTCGACGAGGCGAGCCGGCCCGTCGCCGCCCCGGTCTGGGCGTACGTCGTGTGAAGGCGACCATCGGTGGCGATCAGCTTGGGGAGGGCGTCCGCATAGGTGGATTTGAGCTTGGTCAGCTCGCGCCAGTTGAGAATCTCGGTGGCGATCTCGTGGGTCGGCGCAAGAATCTGCAAGACCTCCGCCCCCGTCCCATAGCCCGTCTTGGTCTTCTTGAACCCGGAAATGCCCATCTTCTCGAAGAGAATCTCGCCGAGTTGCTTGGGCGACCCGATGTTGAACTCCTGGCCCGCGAGTTCGTGGATCCGCACGGTCAGGCGCGCGATCTCCCCTTCCAGCGACTTGGAGAAATCCTGCAGCACTTCGGGCGCGACCTTGATTCCGAACCCCTCCATCTCCGCGAGGATCGGAACCAACGGCAGTTCGATCTCGCGCAAGACCCGATCCTGGTCCTCTTTGCGCAACCGGTCGCTCATCGCGGGTTCTAGAAACGCGAGGGAGGCGGCGATCTCCTCTGCGCGCGTCGGCGCCCCGAGGTCGGTGTAGCCCTGGATCAGATCGCGCAGCGCGTATTGCGTTCGCCCGGATTGGAGGACGAAACCCGCCAGCATCGTGTCGAATCCCGGGGCTTCGAGCAATCCCTCGCCGCAACGACCGTACAGCGGCTTCGCGTCGTGAACGATCGCTTGGCCGGTGCGTTCGCGAAACAGCCGCTCGGCGTCCTCCTGGCGACAGCGACGAACGTCCTGCCCCACGGCGACGTAGGCGGCGAAGGTCGGCTCGTCGAAGAACCCGAGTTGGTCGCTCGTCTGCTCGAAAAACAGCCCGTAGGGACGACCGCCGACGAACTCGCTCAGGTCGGCGTAACTGCGGGCGTCCGCCAACGTCACGTCGAGGCGCTCCGTCGTCACCTCGGCGGGCGCGTTCTGCTCCCCCGTCACGTAGGGACCGAGCACCTTGTAGATGCGCTTCGCGAGACTGCGGAACTCGAAGCCCTCGAGCATGTCCCGCGCGGCGTCGAACTGCTCGGGCGTGAGTTGGAAAGGGTCGAAGTCGTAGTCGATCTCGACGTCCCGCTTGATCGTGGCGAGAAACTTGTAGTCGAGCACCTCGTCCTTCACCGGATCGAGCTTCTTCTGGTACTTGGGCGGCACCTCGTCGTAACGCTGCAGCAGCTCCTCGATCGATCCGAAGGTCGTGATCAACTCGGTGGCCCCCTTCTCGCCGATGCCGGGCACGCCGGGAATGTTGTCGCTCTTGTCGCCGACGATCGCCTTCCAGTCCGGGAGGGCGGTCGGCGGCACGCCATAGCGCGCGATCACGTCGTCCACGCCGCTCACCTGCACGTCGGTCACCCCGATCTTCGGCGTGACAACCCGCACGTTGCTGTCCACGAGTTGCATCGCGTCGTTGTCGCCGGTCACGATCAGCGCCTCGTACCCCTCCTCCTCCGCCATCCGGCTGATCGTGCCGCAGACGTCGTCCGCTTCGAATCCCGTCACCTCGATCGAGGGGATGCCGAGTTCTGCGATCAGCTGGCGGGCGTCCCCGAGTTGGACCCTGAGTTCGGGGGCCGTTTCCGACCGGGTGGCTTTGTACTCGGCAAAGGCGTGGTGCCGAAAGGTCTTGCCGGGCGCGTCGAGGGCGACGACCACCGCGTCCGGCTTCTCCCGCTCGAACAGGATGAACAGCATGTTGCAGAAGCCGAAGAGCGCGTTGGTCGGCCGCCCGTCGCTCGTGCTGAGGTACCGCGTGGCGAAAAACGCCCGATAGAGGAGGCTGTACCCGTCGACGACGATCAGGCGTTTGCCCATACGGGGTTGACGTTACCCCCTGGTCCGGGCCCAATGGCGCGGCCAGAGATAGACTTCCGGCCATGCGCGCCGCTCTCGCGTTGGCCGGTTCGTTCGTCGCTTGTTTGGGCTTGGCCTCCGACGTGGTGGAGGTCTCGCCCCTCACCGACCGAGTGCTGCTGATCCACTTCGACGACGGCTACGTGGTCCACCACGGCAAGGGCCAGAAGCGATCGGACGAGAAGGTCGTCGTGGACCTCCTCGATACGGTTGCGGCGAGCCGAGCCGGGACCTACACGATCGTGAGTTCCGACGACCCTGCCTACCGAACGCCCGTGGCTCCCGTCGGAGTCGCCCGGAAGTCCAAGGGCACCGACTTCGCCTGGTTCGTGGACAAGTGGGAGAACGGGCGTGCCGTCAACGACCGCCCCGATCACGCCAAGGAACACTGGATCGCCCTGACCCTGCCCAATCCCCTCAAGGAGGGCAAACGCTACGTCGTCCGGACCGGGGGCCTCGCCAAGAACGGGACCACTTGGACCCTGCGGTTCGAGGCCAGGAAGTCGCGCGCCGAGTCGGTCCACGCAAACCTGCTTGGATACGTCCCCGAAGCTCCGGTGAAGTTCGCCTACGTGTACTACTGGACCGGAGACGTGGGCGGACTCGACGTCAAACCGCTCGTGGGTCGCACCTTCTGGCTGGTGGACCAGGCGACGGGCAAGCCGTCTTTCACGGGCAAGGTGAGGTGGCGGATGGACGGCACGGCCCAAGAGACTTTCCACCGGAGCGACTCCCCGCCCGACGGCAACTTCCTGAAGGCGGACGTGGCCGAGTGCGACTTCTCCTCCTTCGCTCGGCCGGGCCGCTACGTCGTCGCGGTGGAAGGGGTGGGCTGCTCGTTCCCGTTCCGCATCCACCCGGACGTCTACCGTGAAGCGTTCCGAACCGTCGCGCGCGGCCTCTACCACAACCGAAGCGGCATCGCCCTGACGAAGCCCTACACCGAGTTCGAGCGCCCCGCCCCCCACAACCCAAAGCGGACACCCGGCTTTGCGGGCAAGTTGGTCTACACCACCTCCCGATCGATCGACTGGAACGCCGAGAACGGAGGGAAGGAACGCCTCGAAGCCGGCATCAAAGGTCCCCTCGATGCCTGGGGCTGGTACCAGGACGCGGGGGATTGGGACTCCTATGAGACCCACTTACGGGTCGCCCAGGAGTTGCTGATCGCTTACGAGATCGCCCCGCGCAACTTCCGCGACGGTGAGCTCAACATCCCGGAAAGCGGTAACGGCGTGCCCGACATCCTCGACGAGGCGGCTTGGCTGCCCCGCTTCTGCCATCGGCTGCGGCACGAACTGCTCGCCAAGAAGTACGGAACCGGCGGGATCGGACTGCGGGTGTGCGGCGACGACTTCGGCGGCGACGGCGAAGGGGTCCCGTCCTACCTCGACGTGAACCGAACCTGGATCGTCTCCGGCGAGGACCCCGCCTCGACCTACCGCTACGCGGGCGTGGCCGCCCAACTGGCGATGGCCCTCAAGATCGCCAAGGCGAGAGACCCCGAAGGAGTGGACTGGGCCCGCGAGGCGAGGGAGTCTTACGCCTGGGCGCGCGCGAACACGCTGCCCGGAGACGACCCCAAGGTCCGGGTCCACCGGCGCTACGCCTCCGCCGCCCTTTTCCGCTTGACGGGGGAGCAAACCTACGAGGATCGCTTTGCCGCCGACGCGTCGGACGTCACCCCCACCACCAAACTCGTCGGCGACGAGGCGTACGGGGCGTTCGTGTTCGCGCTCGGCGGAGGCGCATCGGAAACGGCCAAGCGCTTCCGCGCCGCCGTCCTCCATACCGCGAGGGAGAGCGGCATCGTGACGCCCTCCAAGCGCGCATTGCGCTGGGGCGGCGACTTCTCGTTCCCGATGCTCGTCGGTCAGCAGACGACGCCCCTCGTGCTCGACGTGGCGGTGGGGTTCGCCCTCGCCCGAAAAGACGACCCGGACCTCGCCCGACGCCTGCTCGGCGCCCTCTACACCACCTGCGACTACTTCCTCGGGACGAACGCCCTCAACACGACGTGGGTCACCGGGCTCGGCCCGCGGCATCCTGTTCACGTGTTTCACCTGGACGCTTGGTACAACGGTAAGGGCAAGCCCCACCCCGGCGTGATCCCGTACGGGCCCTGGCTCAAAAACCGCGACCAAGGGGTCGGACCGTGGGACGCCGACTGGCCCAACCGGACCCTCTACCCGCCGATCGACGCGTGGCCCGGAAACGAAAGGTGGTACGAGAATCGGTGCGCGCCGATGACGAACGAGTTCACGATCCACCAGAACACTGGACCGGCCGCCGCGATCTTCGGGTTGCTCTGCGCACCCGGTCCGGGATAATGGCGGCGTGAGGACGATCCATCCGCGCACGCCCCAGCAATGGGACGAGGCCCGCCGCTTGCTCTCGCGGTACGCCGAATCCATTGCTGAGACCCCTTGTTTCGACGGTCTCGCCGAGGACCTGCCCAGGCTAAGGACCCGCTACTCGAGGCCGAACGGGTTCGTCTATCTCGGTTACCTCGACGGGGAGTGCCGGGGGGTCGTCACCCTTGACCTGAAATCCGAACCCTCGGTCGTGAGGCGCCTCTATGTCGAACCGTCCGCAAGGGGTCGCGGACTGGGCCGCCGACTTATGGAAGCCCTAATCGCCTGCTCGGGAGGTCGGCCGTTGCGCTTGGAGACCCTCGAAGCGATGGTCGAAGCCCGCGCCCTGTACCGCTCCATGGGGTTTCTCGAAACGGGTCGCGAAGAAGGCGTCACAACCATGGAACGCCCGGGCCTCAACCGCTCAGCGTAAGTCGTCTGGCAACGGCGGCACGTCCACCGGGATGCTCCCGTTCCGGACCGACTCGGTGCCCGCCACCCCCGCCGCGACCGCCATGCGTCCGGCGATCGGCGAAGTGTCCGTCTCCCCGCCTTCGCGGAGGTACCGCAGGAATTCGTCGACGATCAGGGTGTCAGAACCCCCGTGACCGCCGGTCGAGACCTCCGGCGACCATGACTCGTCGCCCGCCGGTTCGTACCCAAAGCGGAACTTGTTCCACAACTTGACCGAAGCACGGCCAGGTGTGTCGTCGAAGTTCTCGATCCGGCCTTCCGTCCCGATGATCGTGTAGTTGCGCCAAGCGTCCGGCGTGAAGTGACACTGCTGGTAGCTCGCGAGAACCCCGTTTTCGAGTTCCATCAGCATCATGTTGAGGTCCTCGACGTCCACCACCGCGTTCGTCAGCGGGATCGAAGCGGGCGGCCACGAGCCGACCTTCTTGAAGTCCACCTCAAAGTACTCGGCGGCGTCGCGGGCCCGCCCAATGTCGCCGTAAACCGCCAACTTGCCCATCGCCGTCACGCGTTTCGAGTAGCCGCCGCACAGCCAGTGCAGCACGTCGATGTCGTGGGCGCCCTTCTGCAGGAGCAGGCCCGTGGTGTTGCGCTGGTCGGCGTGCCAGTCGGCGAAGTAGGCGTCGCCCCCGTAGCTGACGAAATGGCGGCACCAGGCGGCCTTCACCTCTCCGATCCGGCCGGCCTCGATCCACTCCTTCATCTTGCGCACCACGACGAAATGCCGCATGTTGTGCCCGAGGTAGAGCCGCGCGCCCGATTTCTTCGCCGCGTGGAGGATGCGGTCGCAACCCTCGGTCGTGATCGCCATCGGCTTCTCGAGGTACACCCCGACCCCCGCCTCCAGGCATCCGACCGCCTGCTCTTCGTGCAAGTAGTCCGGGCTGAGCACGAGCACCGCGTCAAGGTCCATCGCCAACAGATCGCGGTAGTCGCCGACCGTCCTGCCCTCCGGAAATCGCTCCCGAAACCGCTCGTGAGCGACCGGGTTAGGATCGGCCAAAGCCACCACTTCCGTCCCTTGCTCCGGCCGATGCGCCTCGAAGGCGAGCGACCGCCGCAACCCGAACCCGACGACGCCAAGACGCAACTGCTTCACGCCCGAATTGTACTTAGCAGAACCCTCGTCGGGCCGAGCCGTCCTACCCGGAGAGGAACGCTTCCTGTATCCTTGTCGGAACCCATGAAACGTGTGCCGCTCGTCGGTTGCCTCCTGCTCCTGCTGACCGCCTTGGCGGCGGCGGACGAGACGTGGTGCGGCCTCTATATCAAGAACCAGAAGATCGGCTACGCCAAGTTCACGACCTCCGAAGCCGAGTACCGTGGCAAGACGGCGCAACGCACCGAAACCACGACCCTGATCGCGGCCCAGATGCTTGGGTCCGGTCTACAGATTCGCATTGAGACCGTCTCCTACTCCGACGCGTCCGGTCGGCCCCTCTCGATGCGGTTCGTGGTCGACAGCGGAGGTCGCACCCAAACGACCGACGCCACCTTCGAAGGGTCGCGCGTCTCCGTCGCGATCGTAAACGGCGGGCAGAAGTCCACCAAGGTTTTGGACGTCCCGAGCGGGGCGCGGGTCGTCGAGGACCCGACCTTGGTCGTCTTGGGCTCGCCCACCGGCAAGACCGAGACCTTCTACCTCCTCGATCCGATGACCGTATCCTTGATCAAGAACGAGGCGACCCATGCCGGCAAGGCCACGATCGAGGTCGGCGGTGTCCCGGTCCAGGTCGAAACGGTCCTCATCAAAGACCCCAGAATGACCCAGACCGCCTATCTGAGTGCCAAGGGCGACCTGGTCAAGCTGAAGAGCGTGATGGGACTCGAGATGGTCGCCGAGCCCAAGGAGAAGGCCCTCGCCTTCACGGCGGGAGACCTCTCCACCCTGGATCTCGCCACCGAGAGTTCAATCGCCTCCACCCCCTCGTTGGATCGCGTGGACGACTTGCGGACCCTCGACCTTCGGCTTACCGGACTCGACCTCTCCGCCCTCCCCTCCGGCGATCACCAGACCGTCCGCAAGGACGGTGAGGCTTGGCGCGTCGACGTCCATCCGCCCGCCCTGCCCAAACGCACGATCCCGCTCGCCGAGGCGAAAAGGCAGAAGCCCGCGTGGACCAAGGCGACGACCCACGTGCCCGCCGACGATCCCAAGATGGTGGCCCTCGCCCGGGACATCGTCCGGGGCGAGACGGATACCCTGGCGGCCGCGATTCGGGTTCGGGACTGGGTGTTCGAGCACATGCGCCCGAACGCGGGGATCGGCGTCGTGCGCGACGCCCGCGAGGTGCTCGCGACCAAGGAAGGGGTCTGCCGGGACTACGCCATCCTGAGTGCGACCCTTATGCGCGCCGCCGGGGTTCCCACCCGGCTGGTGGCGGGCTTGACGAACTGGAACGGGCGGTTCTACTACCACGCCTGGGTCGAAGCGTGGACCGGAAAGCAATGGATCGGGTTGGACGCCACCATCCCGCGAATCCAAGTCGACCCGGCGCACGTAAAGCTGAGCGAAGGTAACGTGGAGGAAGCGTTCTCGTTCACCTTCCTCGAAGGCGTCAAGATCGAGGTTCTCGGGAAGCAGTCGCGTTGAGAGGTTACGTTCGAGGTCTGGGCATCCGGTTCTGGGCGGTGGCTTCGTTCGCCATCGCGGGCGGGTTGCTGTGCGCCTACTACGCGCCGCTGCTCTTCCAGCGTCTCTTCAACCTCGCCGTCCCGGCGGGCAGCGACCGGCCGAACGCCTCGAACGCCTTTACCATCGCCGCGAGCGGACTTTTCGGGCTCATCGCCGGCCTCGGCCTGGGGAGTCTGGTCCTGCGCACGGGCGACAACGCCCTCCGCAAGTGGGACCGAATGGTCGCCGGGGAGAAGCTGAACCTGTTCATTGGCGTCTTCGCCGGCCTCATCATTTCCTTGCCGTTCACGACCCTGCTGTCGTCTCTGCTGAGCGGGGTCTACGTCGCCCTCGCCACCCTCGGCCTCACCATCGGACTCGCCGGCCTCTCGGTCTACGCCCTCCAGTCGATGGGCGACGTGCTGCCGTGGAACAAAGGACGCGCCGGCAAGAAGTCGGGGATCAAGGTGCTCGACACCAACATCATCATCGACGGACGCATCTACGACATCATCCGGACCGGCTTCATCGAGGGTCCCCTCTACGTTCCGGGGTTCGTGCTCGAAGAGCTTCAGCACATCGCCGACTCCGGCGACGCCAACCGTCGCCAAAGGGGCCGGCGCGGCCTCGATGTGCTTCGGCGCCTGCAGACCGACTTCGATCTGGACGTGCGGACCCATGACCGCCTCGTGGCAGGCTCGAAGGAAGAGGTGGATCAGCGCCTGATCCGAGTAGCCAAGGCCCTCGGCGCCGATATCGTCACGAACGACTGGAATCTCAACAACGTCGCCCAGCTCGAGGGCGTCACCGTGCTCAACGTGAACGATCTGGCGATCGCCCTGCGGCCGAACATCCTGCCCCAGGAGTCGCTCCTCCTTACCATCTCCCGCGAGGGCAACCAGCCCCATCAGGGGGTCGGCTACCTGGAGGACGGCACGATGGTGGTCGTGGAAAACGGTCGGGTCCACATGGGCGAGACCCTGAACGTGGTCGTGACGCAACTCATTCAAACGGAGCGCGGCCGGATGGTGTTCGCCAAGCTCAACGGGGGCTAGTCTCCGGGCCGCGGGCAAGCCCGCGTCCCGAACCAGCGGTACCGGTAGCGGGCGACCACGAAGTAGAGGCGCTTCGCCAGCCGTCGCAGCGGCGCGACCCGGCACACGAACGCGATCCAGCGCAGGGTCCACGGGGCGATCTCCATCAGGCGCAACCAGGCGTCGGCCGCGTACAGCACCTCGTCCTCGGTTTCCAGCACCATCTGCGTCGCCCCATCGGCCTCGAGATAACCCTTCGCGATGGCGGCCGGACTCTGTAGGACCGCCACGACGAGAGGTTGGCCCGCGCGCGCGGCCCATGCCTCCGCCCGAAGTTTCGAGGCGTGGCAGAGATTGCATCCTCCGTCGTAGTAGAGCGTCCAAGCCATCGGCCAGACCCATTCTACGCCGCCGCGGCCCGTGACATCGGCCCGGCGGGTCCTGCCATGATCGGTACATGGACGAAGTCGCCGCCCTGCGAAACGTCACGATCTTCGCGCACCTGCCCGATCGCGTGCTTCGCGAGGTGTTGCGCGTGTGCACGCGGCGCCGCTTCAAGCGGCGCGAGGCCCTTCTTCGGGAAGGGGAGCCGGGGGAGACCATGTACGTGGTCCTCCGCGGGAGGCTCGAGATCACTCGCGAGGACCGCAATCAGGAGACCGTCCACCTCGCGACTCGTGGCCCGGGCGACGCGCTTGGCGAGATGACCCTCCTCGACGGTGGGACAAGGTCCGCCACCGCCACCGCCTCGGAGCCGGGCGAGGCCTTGTCCCTGAGTCGGCAAGCGTTCTTCCACCTGCTCCGGCAGAGCCCGGAGCTCGCCCTCGAGATGCTCGCCGGTCTCAGTCGGCGCCTCCGCGAGGCCGACGACGCCCGCACCGCCCGACCCACGCTCCGCGACCGACTGAACGAGTTCCTGCTGGCCCACGCCCAGGAGATGTCGAACGGCGATCGCGCGGTGATCGGGTTCACCGGAACCGAGATCGCCCGACGGATTCGTGCCACCCGGGAATCGGTCAGCCGCGAACTGTCGAAAATGCGCCGCGAGGGTGCGGTTCGGAAGAAGGGGCGGGCCATCCTACTGACCGATGCGTTCGGCGGGTAAACCGTCCGCATGGAACACCGATCTCTTGGCCGCACCGGCCTCCAGGTTTCCGTGGCGTGTCTCGGCACAATGACCTTCGGCTGGGACCCGGAAGACTGGGGCTCGACCGAAGACGAGTCCCGTGCCGTTCTGGACGCGGCCCTCGACCTGGGCCTCAATTTCCTGGACACCGCCGACGTGTACGCGCGAGGCGCGTCCGAGACGATTCTGGGCAAGCTCCTCAAGGGTCGGCGCGACGGAGTCGTCCTCGCCACCAAGTGCCACGGGCGGATGCACGACACCGACCCGAACGCTTGGGGCAACACCCGGCGGCACATCCTCGAAGCCTGCGACGCCTCGCTTCGCCGACTGGGCACCGACTGGATCGACCTGTACCAGATCCACCGGCCGCAACCGAGCGTGCCGATCGACGAGACCCTTCGGGCCATGGACGACCTCGTTCGGTCCGGCAAGGTCCGCTACATCGGGTGTTCGACCTACGCCGCATGGCAGGTCTGCGAGGCCCACTACGTCGCGCGCGCGCTGGGCACCGCCGGGTTCGTGACCGAGCAACCACCCTACAATCTGCTGGATCGTCGGATCGAACGCGAACTCCTGCCGTTCTGTCGGACCTACGACCTCGGCGTGATCCCTTGGTCGCCCCTCGCCGGCGGTCAACTCTCCGGCAAGTACCTCGGCCCGAAGCCTGACCGAGGCCGCTACGCGAAGAGCGACCCCGGCAACCGCGTGAACCCGCGTACCTCCGAAACCGTCGCCAAGCTGAAGGCCCTCGCCGACGATGCGGGTCTTTCCCTCGCGACCCTCAGCCTGGCTTGGGTGGCCGGCCAACCCGGGGTCACGAGTCCGATTATCGGTGCCCGAAGTGCGGACCAACTGAGGGAAAGCGCCGCCGCTTGCGAGGTGAAACTGGGTGCCGACCTGCTCGCCAAGATCGACGAAGTCGTTCCCCCCGGATCGAACGTGCTGGACTATTACAGCGCCAACTTCGGTCCGAACGTCCGGCCCTTCGTGTGATCAGGCCCGCCGTACAAAACGAACGCCCCCGTCGCCATTCTCGGCGACGGGGGCGTTTCGAGTCCGTCGGTGATGGGGAACTTACCGACAGGAGACGCGGATCAGTTGGACACCGCTGCTCGGGATCGTGGTTCCACCGTTGGCGTTCCACTTCACGTACTTGCGACCCGTCGCCGGATCGATTTCGAGCATGGACGGGCCACGGTTGATGACGATTCCGTTCCCATAGTCCACGAAGAGACTGGCGCGGAAGGAGTCCGGCGTGCTGGCGCGGAACCACGCCTCGACCGTCCCGTTGGTCGTCCGCTTGCCGTTGTCAAGGTTGCGTGCCTTGAGCTCGAGCGGCTTGGACTTGTATGCCCTTCGCCCGATTCGGTACGTCTTGTACCGGAACGCGATTCGCCTCGTCGTCAGTTCGCGGGTGGTGCCCTCGCCGTTCAGCGAAACCTCGCCCTCCTCGGGAAGGGCCAACGCGCCGCTGAGGCGGCCGTCGATGCCGACCTTGAGGTTCGTCGGGCTGCCGTTCACGTCGATCGCCGTTTCCGCCACGTAGCTGGCGTTGATGTTGCCGCCGTTGATGCCGGCGACCGCGTCGCCCGGAGCGACCGTGAGGCCCACCGGAACGATCGCGTCCACCGCCGAACCGTCCTCTTGCCGCACGCGAACCGTGGCGAAGCCATCGCCGACCGCGCCGGTTTCGGCATCGCCCACAAAGTCGTCGAGCACGGCGTTGATGTCGGTGGTTCCGGCGCCGCCGCCGCCGCCCTCGCCGCCACAACCGATGAGCCCAATCGCGAGAACCGCGATGGACACCGAGTACAAACCAATCTTCTTCAACAGCATAACCGCTCCATTCGTGATCGAGACCCGTCGAGGCTTCGCGGGAACGCGTTCCGTCGGACGAAGCAAGGCCAACTCACTCAGGCCACAGTATGCGCCATATTCGGCCTTGCCGTCTACCGGATTCGCCAATCCCCCTGGAATTCAGCCTCGGTTTACCCGTCCGGTAGCCGTTCCTTGACCGAAACCCAAGACGCGCCCGTGTATAATGGCCTCGCGCGGAGAGATGGCTGAGTGGTCGAAAGCGCCCGCCTGCTAAGTGGGTAGGGGATAACTCCCCTCTCGGGTTCGAATCCCGATCTCTCCGCCAGAGCCGTCTGAACCGCACACCCGGTGCTATGCGGACGGTCTGGCCCCGCGTCTTTGCCATCGTTGTCGCGAGCGTCCCGCTCGCCGCCCTCCCCTACGCCGACGAGACGTTCCGCGCCTACCTCGCCCTGCGCAAAGACAACGGCATCGTGTCCCCCGTCGGCATCGAGGCGCTCCAGACCGTGATCGGCAACCGCGTGTTGGAGGTCCAGGGCAAGATCACCGGCACCGCCCGGACCGCCACCGGACCGCATCTCCTGCTCGAAAGCGACGCCGATGAGGTCCTGTTCGTCGGGTACGACGCCTGCCCGGAGTGGCTCCATCAGGGCAGTCCCAACGCCCGCCTCCTCATCCGCGCGACCCGACGCAAAGACGACGGGACCCTCGATCTCGAGTTGCTCGGCGCGGCCAAGTCGACCGACTTCGAAGCCATGGAGTTGGAAGCCCTCCGGAAGCGCGTCGAGGCCGAAGCGAAGCGTCCGAAGCCCCCGCCCAGACCCCAGGTCCGCAACCCGGGCCCCCTCACCGGAACGATCGGCAAGCCCAAACGGACGTGGAACCTTCCCGCCAGCGAGGCCACCCCCTACTATGCGGGCTACGTCGCCAAGATGAACAAGCGGCTGTCCAATGCCGAGGCCTTCCGGATCGCCGAAGGCGTCGTCGGATTCTCGATCCGCTACGGGGTGGATGCCCGCCTGATTCTCGCGATGGTCCAGATCGAAAGCGGTTTCGATCCTTCCGCCCGGAGTTCGGCGGGCGCCATGGGGCTTGGCCAACTCATGCCCGGAACCGCCCAGGGGCTCGGCATCACCGACGCTTACGACAGCACCGAGAACCTCTACGGGACCGTACGCACCATCCGTGGCCACCTCGAACGCTACGCCAAACAGACGGGCGACGGATACGACGCCCTCGTGCTCGCCCTCGCCGCTTACAATGCCGGCAGCGGGGCCGTTCGCCGCCATCAGGGTGTGCCCCCCTACCGGCAGACCCTCAACTACATCCCGAAGGTCATCGCCCTTTACCGCAAGCTGGCGGGCATCTAGGCGACCCTCCGCTCCGTCTCACTTGTCATGCCGCAGAACGTTCGCCTCGCGACGGAAAGGCGGGAGATCGAGTCCCTTTCTCCCTTTGCCGCCCTGGCCGCGCACAGTCAGGGCCGTCCTCGCGAAGAGGAACCCGACCCCGTCCGAACCTGCTACCAACGCGACCGGGATCGCGTGCTGCATTCGAAGGCGTTTCGTCGCCTCAAGCACAAGACCCAGGTCTTCATCGACCCGGAAGGCGACCACTACCGAACCCGCCTGACCCATTCCCTCGAAGTGGCGCAGGTCGCCCGGACGATCGGCCGCGCCCTCCGCTTGAACGAGGATCTGATCGAAGCGATCGCCCTCGCCCATGACGTCGGCCACACCCCTTTCGGCCACGCGGGCGAGAGCGCCCTCGACGAAGCGCTCCAGGAGCGTCACGCCCGCACCGGCGAGACCCCGGACCGGTTCCGCCACTACGAGCAGAGCCTCCGGGTGGTGGACGTCCTGAGCGACCTGAACCTCACCCACGAGACCCGGGCCGGAATCGACGGCCACAGCAAGGGGCGCAAGGACCTTTGCGCCCACGACGGCGAACCGACCAGCACCCTCGAGGCCGCCGTCGTCCGCGTGAGCGACCGCATCGCCTACCTCAACCACGACCTCGACGACGCGCTCCGGTCCGGCCTGGTGCGCGAGGTGCCCGCCCGTTTCCTTGCCCTTGGCCCGTCCCACGGCCGCCGGGTCGGCGCGATGGTCGAGGACGCGATCACCGAGAGCCTCGATCGCCCCGCGATCCGCCTCTCTCACGGGATGCTCGGGACCCTGAACGCCATGAAGGAGTGGCTGTTCGAAGAGGTCTACACCCGCTATCCGCTCGTCTACCCCGATATCGCCAAGGCGCGGAGCGTCGTCAAGGAGCTTTTCGCCCACTACGTCGAACCGGGAGCCCTTCCCGAGGGGTACGACGGGGTGCAGGGGGCGGTGGACTACCTCGCCGGAATGACCGACCGCTTCGCCATGGACGTCTACGCCCACCTCAAACTCCCCGAGGCGTTCCGCGCGCGCCGTTGAATCCCGGGATCGCCCCCGACCATCTGCCACAATGCCCAGCCGTGGACGAAGCGTCCTTGCGCGAAACGATGTGCCGAGTCGGGCGACGCCTATGGGAACGCGGATTGGTCGGCGCGTGCGAGGGCAACTTGAGCGCCCGCCTCCCCGATGGGAGCGTTCTTAGTACGCCGAGCGGGGTTTCGAAGGGGCACCTCACGCCCGGGGACCTTGTCGTTCTCATGCCAGACGGTCGATCCCTCACCGGCGGCAAGCCCAGTTCGGAGATTCGCATGCACCTGCGCTGCTACGCGCGAAGGCCGGATTGCCTCGCCGTCGTCCACGCCCACCCCCCGGTCGCCACCGCGTTCACCGTCGCGGATCGCCCCATCCCGTCGGGCGTGTTGCCGGAAGCCGATCTGGTCCTCGGCCCGGTCGCCCAAGTGCCCTTCTCGATGCCCGGCACCGACGAGGTGCCGGACCGGTTGGAGCCCTTCCTCCCTGGCCACAAAACCTTCCTGCTGAGCCACCACGGGGCCGCCACCCTCGGCCGCGACCTCTGGGAGGCGTGTGACCGGATGGAGACCCTGGAGCGGGTCGCCAAAGTGCTCCTCGGTGCCCTCCAGCTCGGTGGCGTGGTCCCCCTTCCCGAGGCCGCCGCCGAGGAGATCGCCCGGAAGGGACTCCACGGACGCCTGTCCTAGACCGCCGCAAACGGCGTCAGGAGCCGGCTTCCGACTCCATCCGCTTAAGCCGAGAGTAGTAATCGGGAATTTCGTTGAGGTGCGCCCAGGCGATCTTGCCCGTCAAGATCGGATCGTCGTGGGTGACGTCCGTCCTCGGGTCCCGAGAGCCGTGCTCCAATTCGATGGCCAGGCCGGCGCGGAACTCGTCGAAACGCGTGACCGACCAGTCGATGCCGATCTGGTCGCCGATGGCCCGTGCCTCTTCGTCGGTGAACTGGCGTGTGCCCATGGGAAGGAGTGTATCCGTCCCGTCCGATCCGACCCTGGGCGGCGTCCTCAGACGCTCTCCAGGAACCTTGCCGAGTAGAGCAGCGCGGCTTGCTCGCCCTCCGTCGTCCCGTTGAAGTGCGCGTCCTCAAGTTCGATGCCGATCCCGCCCGTATAGCCGGTTTCGGCAAGGATCGCCAGGATGTCGTTCCACCGCGCGTGGCCGTGCCCGGGGATGCAGTAGCGCCAGTGCATCCCGCCGAAACCGATCGGCGAGGCGAACGTGGCGGGTTGCTCGGTGCCGTACTCGTACAGCCCCTCCGACAGCAGTTCGGTGTCCTTGCCGTGAACGTGGCCGACGCGGCCGGCGAACTCGCCAAGGAACCGAACCGGGTCGATGCCCATTCGGAGCAGGTGCGAGGGGTCGTAGTTTAGGCCGATCGACGCGGATGGGACCTCACGGAAGAGCGCGCGCACGCTTTCGGGGGTGCAGGCGAGCGCGCCCGCCCCGGGGTAACCCTCGATCACCACCCTCGCGTTCGAAGCCTCCAACGCGGGAGCAAGGGCGCCGAACGACTCGACCGCGTATCCGAAGTTCTCCGCGCGCGCCCGGCTCGGGTCCTTCGGCAGAACGCAGAGGAAGTAGTTCCGGATACCGTGCGCCGCGCACCGGGTGACGTAGGCGCTGTTCTTTGCGACCGCATCCCGCCGCTCCCCGGCGTCCGGGGAGAATAGGCCTCCCCAGTCGACCAGGTCGGCGGACCCGATCCCCAACCCCGCGCCCGTCACGATCGTCGCGCTCTCGTCCGCGTCGCCGCCCAAGTCCAGCAACGCGAAGCCGTTGGCCTTGGCCCAAGCGACGAGGGTCGGAAGGTCGCGTTGCCACTCCGACCATCCGCGTCGAAACCCGATCGGAAACCCACCCGTGCGCGTGCGAAACATCGTCCGCAATCGTACCGCCATGCCCCGCCGACTTCTCGGGGCTTGAGTCCGCGCTCTCGCAAGCGATGAGCGAGGCGTCAGGAGGCGCCTCTGAAGCCACCGAGCCCGGTGTACTTGGATAACGTGGGCATCCGGCGCGTCGAACCGGTCATAATAGTGCCTCGCAATGCGTCGGAGCCCACGATCCGCGTCTCGAACGCGGGGTTCCGGGTGCCGCCGCGACCGTAGACACGGACCCGGGTTGCGGGTGTATAATCCGCTCTTGCGTCAGCCTCGCCCCCGACGGGGCCAGTGTGCCTGTGCGTTCGTGTTCAACGGTCCAGACGAACGAACGGGGTGAAAAGGAATGAAAGTCAGAGCAAGCGTCAAGCGAATGTGCGACAAGTGCAAGATCATCAAACGCGACGGAGTCGTGAGGGTGATCTGCGTCAACAAGAAGCATAAGCAGCGTCAGGGCTGAGAAGGACCGGAACAAGAACCATGGCACGTATTGCAGGCGTCGATCTCCCCCGCGACAAGGCCGTCCTCTACGCCCTGCCGCTGATCTACGGCATCGGTCGCAAGAACGCGGCGGACGTGATCGCGAAAGCGGGTCTCGACCCGCGCAAGAAGGTTCGCGATCTCGACGACCACGAGGTTTCCAAGTTGCGCGAAATCATCGATCGCGACTATCAGGTCGAAGGCGACCTTCGCCGCGAGGTGAACTCGAACATCCGGCGGCTCATCGAAATCGGGTCTTACCGGGGCCTCCGGCATCGCCGAGGACTCCCGACCCGGGGCCAGAACACCCGCACCAACTCCCGGAGCCGCAAGGGCGTCCGCAAGACGGTCGCCGGCAAGAAGAAGGCCAAGAAGTAAGGATTCGAAAACAAGGATCGCATGGCACGCAAGCAGGTCACGAAAGGCAAGCAGAAAGAGCGGAAGAACGTCCCGTCGGGCGTGGCGCACATCCACGCCTCGTTCAACAACACCCACATCACGATCACCGACCCCACCGGCAACGTGATCAGTTGGTCGAGCGCGGGGAACGTCAACTTCAAGGGCAGCCGCAAGGGAACCCCCTTCGCCGCGCAGGTCGCCGCCGAAAAGGCCGCCCGCAAGGCGCAGGACAACGGCATGCGCAAGATCGAGGTTCAGGTTCGAGGACCCGGAGGCGGCCGCGAGACCGCCATCCGCTCGCTCCAAGCCTCGGGGCTCGAGGTCACCGCCATCAGCGACGTGACCCCCGTGCCGCATAACGGGTGCCGCCCGCCCAAGCGACGCCGCATCTGACCAGGGGACCCCGGAGACACACCGCACCAATGCCCACGATTTCCACACTGCACCTCGATCGAACCTACGGCAAGTTCGTCCTCGAACCCCTCGAGCGCGGCTACGGCCAGACGATCGGCAACGCCCTTCGGCGCGTCCTCTTCAGTTCCATCCAAGGCGCCGCCGTCAGCGCCGTCAAGATCGACAAGGTCTTCCACGAGTTCGCGCCCATTCCGGGCGTCAAGGAGGACGTCACCCAACTCCTCCTCAACCTCAAGGACCTCTCGATCCGGATCGACGACGAACTGCTCCCGCTCGAAGAGGATCAGGTCCTCCGACTGAAAGTGACCGGCCCCGGCCGCGTCACCGGCGCGGACATCGAGTGCCCGCCCGGCCTCTCGATCGTGAACCCCGAGATGTATCTCGCCACGATCAGCGACCCGGGCGCCGTCCTCGAAATCGAGTTCTTTGTCGGATGGGGAACCGGATACGTCTTGCCCGAAAAGCAGGATCGGTTCAAGGGCGTAATCGGCATCCTGCCGACCGGGTCCCAGTACACCCCGATCCGAAAGGTCAACTACATCGTCGAACAGACCCGCGTCGGCATGCGCACCGACTACGAGCGCATGGTGCTCGAGGTCTGGACGAACGGTTCCGTCGAGCCCAACGACGCCGTCAGCCAGGCCGCCCACATCCTCGATAAATACTTCCGAATGTTCTTCGACATCGGGCACCCCGGCCTCGAAGCGGGCGCGTTCTTCGGGGACGACCTCGGCCCCGAACTGGCGAACATCCCCGATATCCGCATCGAGGAACTCGAGTTCTCGCAGCGCACCTTCAACTGCCTGCGCCGCGCCGGACTGAACACCCTCCGCGCCCTCGCGACCGCGACCGAATCGGACCTCACCAGCATCCGCGGGTTTGGCAAGAAGTCGCTCCAGGAAGTGCGTGAAAAACTGAACGAGCACGGTCTCGAACTCCTTCCCCCGAAAGGCGGCGTCCGAATCTCCGACTCGGCGCTCGACGACGAAGACGACATCTTCCCCGACTAGCCGCCCGCCCAACCAACGAATTAGGAACCATGAACCACAAAGTCGATCACCGCAAACTCGGGTTGCCGAGCGACCAGCGTCGGGCGCTGTTGACCAACCTGGCTCGGCAGTTCGTGCGCCACGGGTACATCCGCACCACCTTCGGGCGGGGCAAGGAGCTTCAGCGCGTCGTTGAGAAGCTGATCACCCTCGGGAAGGACGACACCCTCGCCGCGCGCCGCGCCGCCCGCAAGTTGCTCGTCGGGCACTCCAGCGCGACCAAGACCACCTCCAAGCTGTACGCCGGTAAGACCGAGTCCGAGAAGCTCCGGCTGAAAATCGAGAACAGCCAACTCAACGGCGAGGACCTGGTCAAGCATCTTTTCGACAACGTGGCCCCGCGTTACCGTGATCGGAACGGCGGCTACACCCGACTCGTCAAAACGGGCCTTCGCCGCGGAGACGCCGCGCAGACCTGTGTCATCGAGCTTGTTTGACGCCATCCGGCCCTAAGCGTCGCATCAAGCTCACCGTCGCCTACGACGGGACCGATTTCTGCGGATGGGCCGCACAAGCTGGACGGAGAACCGTCCAGAGCACCTTGACAGAAGCCGTTCGCCTTGTCTCGGGCGAGGAAATCGAGATCGTCGGCGCAAGCCGAACGGACAGCGGCGCCCACGCGCGAGGACAGGTCTGCCACTTCGACACGTCGCGGCCGATTTCGTCCGAGAAGTGGGTCTTCGCCCTCAATCGGGTGTTGCCCGCCGATCTGGCCGTGATTCGGGCGTCTAACGTGCCGGACCGGTTCCACAGCCGGTTCTGTGCCAAGGATCGGACGTACCGATACCGAATCCGGGTCGGGGGCCGCGACCCGTTCCGGTCACGGTACGCGCACACGATCACCCGGCCGCTCGACGTGGAGCGAATGCGGGGGGCGGCGACGTCCCTCCTTGGCCGGCACGACTTCAGAGCCTACACCGAGGAACTTGCTCCCCACATCGTGAACACCGTGCGGACCTTGCGAAAGGTCGAGGTGTCCGCGACGAAGGACGAGGTTCGGATCGAGATCGTCGGCACCGCCTTCCTCCGGGGCATGATGCGCCGCATGAGCGGCGTCCTCCTCGAGGTGGGGTCGGGCAAGCGCCCGGTCGAGGACGTCGGTCGCCTCTTGGACCCGAATCTGCGGGACGGCCTGACGTGGCCGGTGGTGCTCCCCGCGCGCGGGCTGACCTTGATGCGGGTGCGCTACGATCGACCCTTGCGAGACAATCGAATGGATTCTGATGAATCGGATTCGGCGGATTAGCCGCCCAGACCCCCACAAGGGGAATCAGTCATCGCCGCGATGGGCGGAAGGACGCACATGAACAGAACGTATACGGCAAAAGAATCGACGATCCAGCAGGACTGGTACGTGGTGGACGCCACGGGCCTTCCCATCGGTCGTCTGGCGTCGCAGGTCGCCCAGGTGTTGCGCGGCAAGCACAAGCCCACCTTCACCTATCACGCGGACTGCGGGGACTTCGTCATCGTGGTGAACGCCGACAAGGCCGTCCTCACCGGCAACAAGCAGGACGAGCTGATCTACTGGCACTCCGGCTGGCCGGGTGGACTCAAGAACGTCTCCCGGGGCAAACTGATGGCCGACAATCCCGAGCGACTCATGACGAAGGCGGTCTGGGGCATGATCCCGAAGACCAAACTCGGTCGCCAGATCATCAAAAAACTCAAGGTTTACTCGGGTCCCGAGCACCCGCACGCGGCGCAGAATCCCAAGCCGCTCACGCTCGTGAAGTAACGGAACGAACGATGGCATTGACGAACCTCAGTTATGGAACCGGTCGGCGCAAAAGCGCGATCGCGCGCGTCTGGGTCAAACCGGGCGAGGGTCTGATCACCGTGAACGGGCGAGACTTCAAGGAGTACCTCGGTCGGCCCGTGCTCGAGATCCTGGTCAAGAGTCCCCTCGCGCACCTTGGCCTGGAGGACAAGTTTGACGTCGTCGCCAAGACCAAGGGCGGCGGCATCTCCGGTCAGGCGGGCGCCGTCCGGCTCGGAATCGCCCGCGCCCTCCTTGTCGAGGACGAGAACCTCCGCGCCTCCTTGCGCAAGGGCGGCTACCTGACCCGCGACGCCCGCGTGAAGGAAAGCAAGAAGTACGGCCGCAAGAAGGCCCGACGCGGCTTCCAGTTCGTCAAGCGCTGATCCAGATCGTCGGCGTTCCTCGAACGGGCCGGGACGAGCCTCGTCCCGGCCCGTCGCGCCTTACCGCCACGCGACGCCGGCGATGCCCCATAGCATCACGGCTCCAAGGACCGGACGCAAGATCAGACCCGCCGCCATCAGGGCCTTGTCGGGTTCGTCATAGTCATGGAGGAGAATCCCGAGCGTCGAAGATCCCGAACGGAACAGCGACTCGATCCACCCTCCCTCTGCGTTCACCGACCGCCGCACTCGCATCGCGCAAAGGGTGCCAACGACGAGGCCGACCGCTCCGACCACCACAAGGACCCACGCGATCAAGGGTTCAGGGAGCACGAGCCGCGTGCCGGGGACGGTGCGCATCGGCGAAAGGTACCCCGGCCCGGCGGTAACCTAATGTGCGTGAGCGCTCCGCGCATCGGCATCCTCGTCGGCACTCGTGGGCGCGGATCCAACATGCGCGCCCTCGCCCAAGCCTGTGCGAGCGGGAGGCTCGCCGCCGAGGTCGGGCTCGTAGTTGGGCCCCGCGCGGACGCCCCTGCCCTCGAGGTCGCCCGGGCAATGGGTCTGCCGGTGAGGGTGCACGACTTCACGGCGGAGGACGCGGGTCCAAGATTGGCCGAAGCGTTGAGCGAACGACGGTGCCGCCTCCTGTGCCTCGCGGGCTTCTTGCGCCTTCTCCCCACCGAGGTGTTGGACGCCTTCCCCGGCCGAGTGCTCAACATCCACCCCGCCCTCTTGCCGAAGTTCGGGGGGAAGGGCATGTACGGGCGTCACGTCCACGAGGCGGTCCTTGCGGCGGGCGAAACCGAGTCGGGGTGCTCGATTCACCGCGTGACGCCCGTCTACGACGAAGGCGAGGTCGTCCTTCAGCGGCGCTGCCCCGTTCTGCCCGGTGACACGCCCGACACCCTCGCGGGACGGGTCCTCGCTCTCGAACACCAAGCCTACGCCGAAGCCGTCGCCAAGGTCCTGAGGGAACTCGATGGCGACTGATCTGGTCCCCGGTTCTCGATTCTACGAAAGGTGGTTCCTGCCCGTGGGGCGCTTCGTGTTCGCCCCGTTGTTCTGGTTGCTCGGACCGATCCGCGTGAAGGGCGCCGCCCTCGTTCCCAAGACCGGGGGACTCCTCATCGTCGCCAACCACCGCTCGGACTTCGATCCCATCGCCGTCCAGTACGCCTGTCCGCGCGCGATGCACTACATGTCCAAGCGGGAGTTGTTCGACATCCGCGTCCTCGGACCGCTGATCCGCCACCTCAACTGCTTTCCGGTCGAGCGGGACTCCGCCGACCGGGGCGCCCTCAAATTCGCGATCAAACTGCTGGAAGCGGGCGAGGCCGTTACCGTCTTTCCGGAGGGGCGCATCAGCGAAAGCGGCGAGTTGCTCCCCCTGAAGTCCGGTGTGGCCCTTATCGCCCGCTCGACGGGCTCCCCCGTGATCTGTTGCGGACTCCGGGGCACCGAGCGCATCGTGCCCTACGGGTCCGTCCTCCCAAGACCGTCATGGGGTCGCGCCCGCGTGACCTGGGGCGAACCGCGCCGCTTCGCCAAGCACGACGAAGCGGAGGCGATCATGGGGTGGATCGAGCACGAGTTGCGGACCCTGGGCGTCCCTCACGACGAATAGCCGCCGAACGTCTCCGCCAGCCCCGTCATCGCCCGCAACCGATCCGGCCGCACGTAAGGCGCCACCGAACAAGCCGACGACAGGATGAACCCCGAGCCGGGCTTACCGATCGCGAGCCGTTCGAGTACCGCTCGCTCGAAGGTCACGTCGTCCGCCTTGAGCATTTCGTTCACCGAGTCCAGGTTGCCCTTGAAGAACAGCCGCTCGCCGAACTCGCGCTTCGCCTTGTAGAGGTCGACCGTCCCCAACGGGGGCGGGTCGAGGGTGTCGATCCCGTCCGTGGTCGTCTGCTCCATTAGGTCCAATCGGTCCCCGATCGCCCCGCAGGTGTGCGTGTAGGCCGGAATCCCGAACTCGTGGATTGCCCCGCAGCAGTGCTTCTCGTACGGCAACACGTAGGTTCGGTACATCGTGCGGCTGATGAAGCCCGCCCCTGCGAATGCCGAACTGATCAGGATCGCGTCCGGCTCACAGGGGGCGTAACTCCGAATCTGGGCTTCGACGATCCGCGCGAAGCGCTCCAGAAGCCGCTCGCATAGGGCGGGCGCGTCGAGGAGCGCGATCAGCGCGTCCTCGTACCCGAACAACTCGAGCAGGTGCGTGAACGGCGAGAAGACTTCCGCGTGGACCGATACGTCGGGGTAGGCCCCCCGCGCGTGAACGAGGGCGCTCCGGTGCCATTCGGGCCACGTACCCGGGTCGGCAAGGTCCGCTTCGGCCGGGATGTCCCAAAGGTCGGGGGCGTGAAACGTGTTCCACACGTAGCCCGGGATCCGGTACGTCGCCGGGTCGTCCGGGTCCACCGTCTCGACGCTCGCCCGCGCCAACCGCCCTCCCCCCGGGGTGAAGGTGTGCGGGCAATCGTCGTTGGGAATCCACGTTTCCAGACCCCGCTTCCAGACGATCGTCTCGCCCTTCTCGTCCGTTCGGCGCGAGGCGATCGCGTCCTGCCAATTCGCGGGCCGCCCCGGCATGTTGAGTAGGATGCCGTCGAACCCGTATCGCCGTCGGAAGGCCTCGAGCGTATCGGAGAAACACCGAGAGTCGAACCAGATCGAGGCGTTCGGTTCCGGGCTGTGGAGGAAGTAGTGGCCCAGCGACAACTGGCACATGACCGGTACCCGGTCGGGCGTCAGGTGTCGCATGGCCCTGGCAACGCGTTCGCGCGGCGTCATGAGGATCGGTGTCTCCTTCGGCGCTTCAGGGCACCACCGAGCGGATTATGGGCCGATGCGCCGAGCCGATCTTGGGACTGCTCCGCGCACGTTGGACCGAGACCCTCGCCCATAATGGGGTCCTGATGGCCGTCTTGGAAGTCCGCGATCTCGAGGTCTCGTTCGGACCGATCCGCATCCTGCGCGGAGTCTCCTTCGACCTCGAAGCCGGAAGGACCCTCGGCGTGGTCGGCGAGTCCGGGTGCGGCAAGTCCATGACCGGCTTCGCCCTGATGCACATGCTTCATCCGCCCGGCAAGATCAGCGCCGGCTCCGTCAAGCTCAACGGCGAGGAACTGGTCGGGCGCAGCGAGCGCGACATGCAACGCATTCGCGGCAAGCGGATCGCCCTCGTCATGCAGGATCCGTTCACCTCGCTGAACCCGATGATGCGCATCGGCGACCAGATCGCCGAGGTGTTCATCCTCCACCAGAAGCGGTCGAAGCAAGAAGCCCGGCGCAAAGCCGTCGAGATGCTTGAGGCCGTCGGCGTCCCCGCCCCCGCCCAGGCCGCCCGCAAGTACCCGCATCAGATGAGCGGCGGTCAGCGGCAACGGGTCGTGATCGCGATGGCCTTCGCCTGCAAACCGGAGGTCCTCATCGCCGACGAACCGACCACCGCCCTCGACGTCACCCTGCAGGCCCAAATCCTCCGCCTGATCAAGGAACTGAAGGAGAAGGAGGGCACCGCCGTCATGATGATCAGCCACGATATCGGCGTGATCGGATCGCTCGCCTCGCGCATCGCCGTGTTCTATGCCGGTCGCATCGTCGAAACCGGGCCCGCCGACCAGGTGCTGAACCGGCCGGCTCATCCGTACACGAAGGCATTGCTCGCCGCCTTGCCCCGGGCGGGCGCCGATCGGCTTGAGTCCATCAGCGGCCAACCGCCCGACTTCACCAACTTGCCGTCGGGTTGCTCCTTCTCGCCGCGCTGCGCGTATCGGCACGAGCGATGCGTCGAGGAACCGGACCTGATCGCATTGGACCCAAGGCACGCGTCGGCCTGCTGGAAGTGCCGGGACCTTCAGGAAGGTCTCGCCGCCCCCGTCGCGGTCGGCGGCGCCTGACCCGCCGACCAAGGAGACCGGAACCCCGGCGCATGGGCCGACGTTGGCTCCATAATGAGCCCTATGCGCAGGTACTTGTCCTGGCTCCCCGTCGCCGCCGTCGCGTTCGCCCTCGTCGGGTGCAACCCGCAACCCAACGTCATCATCGGAGGGAAAGACGGACCCCGTTACGAGCGCATCGTCAGCCTGAGCCCCAGCGCGACCGAGCTGATCGCGAGGTACGCGAACTGGCGCAAGATGAAGGGCCGCACCCAAGCGTGCGACTATCCAAGCTACGTGTCCTCCGTGCCCGTCGTCGCGAGCGTCAAGCCAGACTACGAGAAGATCGCTGAGATCAAGCCCGACTTTATCGTCTACGACGCCGACCTCTATTCCGAGCAAGACGTCGAACGGATCAAGCAACTTGGCGCCAAGGAGGTGTTCGTCTTCAAGGCCAACACCATCGCCGACTTCAAGAAAGAGGTCATGCTGTTCGCCGCCCAGGTGGCCGGCGAGAGCAACGCGTCGAAGTACGTCGACCAGATCACGAACGCCGAAGAGACGGCCGCCTCCGACGCCCTGCCGAAGAAACCACGCGCCGTCATCCTGATGGGCAACCCCGGCGCCTACTGGGCAGCCGGAAAGGGCTCCCTCATGGCGGACATCGTCGCGAAGGCGGGAGGCGAACTCGTCGGCCCGGAGGGGTCGCGCTACGCCCCCGTCAACACCGAAGCGCTCATCGGCATGAACCCCGACGTGATCTTGGTGGTTGGCGGCTCCGCCGACGAAGGCATGCTCGCCGTCGAGGTGAAGGCCAACGAAAAGGTGCCCGACACCGCCCCGAAGCCGGTGTCCAAGGGTGAAGAGGCCGAGCCGGTCCTCAAGGACCCCCAACTCCAGTCCACCGCCGCCGTCAAGAACAAGTACGTCTATGGCCTCGCCGCCGACGTCGCCACCCGCCGAGGCTCCCGGGTGAACGACCTGATCGACGCGATGCACACCCTTATGGCCCGCGTCGCCAAGGGTGAGCAGTGAGCGAGGCGGAGATCGGCGTCTTTGGCGGGTCCGGGTTCTACTCCCTCCTGCCCGATACCCAAGAGATTCGCCTCGACACCCCTTTCGGACCGCCGAGCGACAGCGTGTTCCTCGCCACCCACGCGGGTCGCCGCATCGCCTTCCTGCCCCGTCACGGGCGGCACCACGGCATCCCCCCTCATCGCATCAACTACCGGGCCAACGTCTGGGCGATGCGCTCCCTTGGGGTCAAGGTTGTCCTAAGTCCGTGCGCGTCCGGATCGCTCCAAACCCACGTGAAGCCGGGCGACTTCGTCGTCTGCGACCAGTTCGTGGACCGCACGTCGGGCCGGTTCGACACCTTCTACGACGGCCCGATCGTCACCCACGTCTCTCCCGCCGAAACCTACCATCCGGCGCTCCGCGAACTCGCGCTGAAGGTGATTCGCCGCCACGGCATCGAGGCGCACGACGGCGGCACGATCGTCGTCATCAACGGCCCGCGCTTCTCCACTAAAGCGGAGAGCATCTGGTTCACCAAGATGGGCTGGCAAGTCATCGGCATGACCCAGTACCCCGAGGCCTACCTCTGCCGGGAGTTGGGAATGGGCGTCGTGAACATCTCCCTGATCACCGACTACGATGCGGGGCACGTCTCTGAGACCGAGGCCGTCACCGCCCACAGCGTGCTGGAGGTGTTCCGGCAGAACGCGCACCGAATTCGCGACGTGGTGCTCGACCTTGTCGCCGAACTGCCCGCCGACCTGGATCCCTTCATGGACCGGGACGCCTTGCGCTATGGCCGCGCCGACGGTCGGAATGAGGACCACGGCGACGTCCGGCTGTTCGATGTCCTAGAATAAGGGGGATGGTCGCCTCGATCCTGCTCACGGCCGGAAAAGCGAGCAGGATCGTTCGGCCGCCCGTCCGATCACCGCTGGACCGGTGACCCATCGCCGTCCCAAGCACGCTATGACCCTCAACTCCTACGCCGCCGCCGCCCGACTTCGCGTTTTCGAACGTCTCCGCCAAGGGCTCCCCCCCGAGGAGGGCGAGTGGGACGAGCGTGCTCGCCAAGAGGCCAAGGTCAAGGGCGAGCCCCAGATGGGCGCGACCCGCTACGAACCCCGCGCCATGCGTTTCGAGTTCGTCTACCCGGACCCCCAGTCAAACGCCACCGTCCTGACCGTCACCCTCGCCAGCCCGGAGCGCATCGTCTTCTTGCCCGTGCCCCGGTGGGTCGTCGAGACCATCTGGCAGGGCGAAATCGACGGGTCCTTCCAGTTCGAAAGCGACGCCGAACGAATGCTCGAGGAGTTCCGTGCCCTCCTGACCCCCGAGAACAACTCTGCCCTGTTCGGCCCGAAGGCCCCCACCGGACGGTCGTAAAGGCCAGAATGTGTCCGTGTCACGCTTTCTTGGCATCGACCTCGGCACCAGCGGCGTCAAGGCCCTCGTCGTAGACGAGAACGGACGTCTGCTGAAGCAGGCGACCGCCGAATACCCCCTCCTCGTCCCTCGTCCGCTCTGGTCCGAGCAACGCCCGGAGGACTGGTGGAACGGTGTGCTCCAGGTCCTGGGAGAACTCGACGAGCCGAACCCGGAAGCGATCGGCGTGACCGGCCAGATGCACGGCTCCGTGTTTCTCGATGCGAACGACGAGTCCATCCGTCCCGCCCTGCTATGGAACGACCAGCGTACTGCCGCCGAGTGCGCCGAGATCGATGCCCGCTTCGGACCCGAGAACGTTCGCCGCGTCACGTGCAACCCGCCCCTGACCGGCTTCCAAGCCCCGAAGATTCTCTGGCTCCGCAACCACGAACCCGACGCCTTTGCCCGTCTGCGAACGGTGCTCCTCCCCAAGGATTTTGTGCGTCTCAAACTCACCGGCGAGAAAGCCACCGATGTGAGCGACGCGAGCGGGACCGGTGTGTTCCAAGTCGCCGGGCGTCGCTGGGCGACCGAACTCCTCGCCGCTCTTGACCTTCCCACGAGCCTGTTCCCCAAGAGCTTTGAGAGCTGGGAGGTCACCGGCAAGACCAAGGGAGTCCCCGGCCTGGCCGATGGCATCCCGGTGGTCGCCGGCGGCGGCGACCAGGCCGCCGCCGCCGTCGGCACCGGTGCGGTGAAGCCCGGGGTCGTCAGCGTCAGTCTCGGCACGAGCGGGGTCGTGTTCGTCGCCCTCGAGGAGCCCCGCTTCCATCCCCAAGGGGCCGCCCATACGTTTTGTCACGCCAACGGGGCGTGGCACGCCATGGGCGTCATGCTGTCCTGCGGCGGCGCCTTGCGTTGGTACCGCGATACCCTCGGTGGCGGCCAAACCTACGACGAACTGACCCAGAAGGCCGAGACCGCCCCGCCCGGATGCGACGGCTTGACCTTCCTGCCTTATCTGACGGGCGAACGATGCCCTCACAACGACCCCCTCGCTAGGGGTGGCTTCCTAGGCCTCACCCTCGCCCACACCGAGGGGCATCTGGCCCGCGCGGTGTTCGAGGGAATCAGCTTCGGCCTCGTCGATGGAATGGCCCTCCTGCGCGAACTCGGCGCCCGTGTCAAGGAGATTCGCGTCACGAGCGGCGGCGCAAAGAGCGGGTTTTGGGTTCAACTCCTGGCCGACGCCTTCGAGGCGCCCTGCCACACGCTTGAGCTCGATGAAGGCCCCGCCCTTGGCGCGGCGATCCTGGCCGGGGTGGGAGTGGGCCTCTGGCCAAACGTCCCAAGCGCGTGCGAAGCCGTCGTCCGCCGAAGGGCGACCACCGAGCCTTCCGGCACGAGTTACGCCGACGCCTACCGTCGTTACCGCGCCGCCTACCCCGCGACCAAGGGTCTGGCGTAAAAAGCAAGGGCCGCTCCGGGAAGCGGCCCATGCCCGAAGTGGATCAGACCTTCGAGGCTTCGAGCGGGTCCACGCGGACGCCCGGCCCCATCGTGCTGCTCATCGTCACCGAAAGAATGTACTTGCCCTTCGAGGTCGACGGCTTCGCTTTCACGAGGGCGTCCATCGCCGCGTGCATATTCTCGCGAATCTGTTGCTCGGTGAAGTTGACCTTCCCGATGCCGAGGTGGACGATGCCCGCCTTGTCCGCGCGGTACTCGACGCGGCTCGCCCCCTTGATCTCCTTCACCGCTTGGCCGATTTCGTCGGTGACGGTCCCGTTGCGCTTGTTAGGCGTTCGGGGGCCGAGGGCTCGGCCGATCTTGCCGAGTTGGGGGGCCATGTCGGTCGTGGCCAGCAACACGTCGAAATCGCGCCAACCGGCCTGGATTTCGGCGATCAGCTCGTCGGCGCCGACGCGATCCGCGCCCGCCCCTTCGGCTTCCGCCGCCCGGTCGCCCTTCGCCAGGACGGCGACCTTCTTGGTCTTGCCGGTGCCGTGGGGGAGGTTGGTGATGCCGCGCACGTTCTGGTCGCTCTTGCGGGGGTCGATGCCGAGCCGCACCGCCATGTCCACGCTCTCCACGAACTTGGCGCCGGCCGTCTCCTTGACGAGGGCGATCGCTTGATCGACGGTGTAGACCGCGTCTTTGTCCACTTTCTTGGCAAGGTCGGTGAAACGCGGCGAATGGGGGTTCTTACGGACGTTTTGTCGCATGGTGCCTCAGGTGGTCGTGGCGGCGCGCGAACGCGCCTCCCACAAGGACCAAGGTCGTAGGATACCCGAGCGGCCCGCCGCCCCACTCGGGGAGCGCCCGCACAGAAGGTCTACGGTGGCGTCACCAGGCGGCCGCCCACCACGCGCCTTCCGTCGCGGAGGACCGTCCCGTCGGGGAAGATCCCCCGCAACTCCTCCTCGATGAACTCGGCCTGCTTGGTGCCGGGGGCCGCCATGTGCCGGGCCTTCTCCAGCGCCTGCTTCGCCTCGGCGTAGCGGCCCAACCCTCGGAGGGCCTGACCCTTGAAGAACCACGCCTTCGTCAGGGTCGGGTCGAGTTCGGTCGCCGCGACGTAGTGCCGCAGCGCCTCTTCGTCCTTCACCCCGGACGACCGGACGCCGACGATGAGATGGGCGGCCGCGAGCTTCTCGTCCGCCGTCTCGGGAACGGGCAGGTCGCTGAAGATGGGCTTGGCGAGGCCGGTACGCAGCACGTTGGCGAGGGCTTGGTCGGCCAGGTCGGCGCGACCGAGCTCCGTCGCCAACTCGAGGGTGCGCCCGAGAATCTCCGGGCTTTCGGACAGGCTGGTCCAGGTTTGGGGAGGCGGGTTGAGGATCTCGGCGTACCGCGCGAGCGCCTCCGCCTTGCGACCCTGCTTCTCGTACATCCGCGCCAGGTGCTGGCTTAGCCTTGAGCTGTAGCCGAATTCCTCGATGATCCTTAGGTACCGGGCTTCGGCTTGGTCCAAGTCGCCGGCCAAGAACCGAACGTTCGACTCTCTAACACGCTCGTCATAGCGCCGATTTCGCTCGTAGGTGCCGGGAGTAACCACATGAGTGCTCCCGCGCGGGGTCACGAAGAGGGGAAACAACGCGAAGAAGGCCGCCGTCAAGAGCAGGGCGACCAGCGCCGTCCATCCCACGCGGCGGACGACGAGAGGCAGCCGTTTGCGGCCTAGTTGTTGAGGTGTACGTTCGTCCATTGGAGACTCCACGAAGGCGTTTTGACCGAGCTCGTCTGCGCGATCGAGTTGACGGAGAAGGTGACCACGTTGCCAAGACTCCGGCTGCCTTCGGCCGACCAGTTCCAACCGGCCACGTGGAGAGGCACGATCTCGGTGCCCACGCCGTTCGAGGGGGGCTCGTAGATCAGTAACATCTCGAAGTCGTCGTTGACCCCGAAAGTGGCGGTGCCCATGATCAGTTCCCACTCCGGGCAGTCGGTAGTATCTCCCTTGGTGCCCTGGCTCAGCTCGGTGTCGTCGGCGGGCCACCAGCTCGGAGTGCCCCCTGAGGTCGCGTACGGCCAGCAATTGTCGAGGGATCCGATTGGGCAGTCCGTATGGAGGGGCACGCCCGCCCCGTTCCACTGGGTCCTATCTACGGTGTCAAGTTGGGCGAAGCTGAACCACCCGAGGCCCTGATGGTCGAACTTCTCGCCGCTCCGAACCCAAGCTTCGCAATAAATGCCGGCGTTGCCGGTGGGGCTGCCCGTCGTCCAGATCGTGTACCGGCTTTGGTCGTACTCCGTGTGGCCAAAGGACAGCCAGTAGACATAGTGCATGACCCAGATCGCCAGGTTTCGCCGCGCGGTGACCGTCCCGATCGCCCCGCCGTTGTAGGTCGCGGTTCGAGACGCTGCCGGCCATGGAAGCGTTGCCGTTCTGTCCGCCCACCGAGACGGAGCACTTACCGGGCCCGCAGGTCGGCGTCGGTGCCGTCTCCGGCGAAAGGGCCACGCCAATGGGCGTCGTGACGGACACGCTGTAGTGGCCGGCAACCGCCCACCGGGGCCCCAAGCAGAGCCCTACCATAGCGACTAAAATGCACTTCCTTACCGAATCACCCACACTGGCATCATAGCCACGCTTCACGGCACTAAAGACTTCTCCCTAGGAGTGCCTACAAGATTGGGCCATTGGTCTTGGGACGGGCGACGGTGGCGCCAGAACCGAGGGCAGAGGGAGCCTCCTGGGGGCCAGACCTGGCGCGGCCTATAATGACGCCATGGCCCTCCTCCTCGTCTTGGCGGCAGCGGCGCTGCACCCGAGTCCAGCGATGAGCGAACGAACCTGGGAATCCGAGATCGTCTACCACGTGTTCGTCCGGAGCTACCGCGACTCGAACGGCGACGGACACGGCGACTTCCGGGGCATCGTCGAGGGCTTGGACACGATCCAGAAGCTCGGTTGCACGACCATCCTTCTCAGCCCCGTCGTCAAGTCCCGCTGTTACCACAACTACTTCGCCGACGACCTGAAGGACACGGACCCGCGTTTTGGGACCCTGGCCGACTTCCGCGCGATGGTGGACGCCGCCCACAAGCGCGACCTCCGCGTCGTCCTCGACATGGAGCCCCAGTATGTGGCGGACGGGCACCCCTGGCTCAAGGAAGCGAAGGGCAATCCCAAGGCGCCTTCGTACCGCTTCCTCGTGGACAACTCCGGCAAAGCCGAGTGGGGCGGACTGCCTTGGTACGACGGCCAACGATTCGCCATCGCCTCTCTTCGCCTGAACGAGCCCGACGTCCGCGAGATGGTGTGGGACGTGTTCCGCTTCTGGTTCGACCATGGGGTGGACGGCTTTCGGATTGACCACATGATGGACGACCTCGACTGGCAGGGCGTCCAAACGAACCTGATGAAGGACCTCTGGGCGCCGATCGTGCGGGAACTCAAGGAGAAGCGGCCCGGGACCTTCTTCGTCGGCGAGCAGTCCGACTGGGAGGCCTACCAGAACGTGCTCGACATCTTCGGGAAAACCCCCACCGACGCCGTCTTCGCCTTCCGCTTCCGACGCGCCATCCTGATGTGGGAGAAGGTGAACCTCCAGAAAGGCCTCCGCGAGGCGGCGACCCTCGCGCCCAAGGGCCGCACCCAACTGACGTTTCTCGAGAATCACGACCTCGAACGCTATGCCTCGATCGAACCCGACCCGCGCCGCCGGCGTCTGGCCGCCGCCTTGCTGTTCCTCACCAAGGGCACGCCCAGCCTGTACTACGGCCAAGAACTGGGCATGAAGGGGGTCCAAGGCACGTGGGGCAGCGATGGCAACGACATCCCCGTCCGTCTCGGATATCGGTGGAAGCGAAAGCTCGAGAGCAAGGAGACCCCGCTTTGGTACAAGGACACCGGCCGCTGGTGGAACCGCGAGTTCTCGGACGATGACGACGGCGTCAGCCTCGAAGAGCAGGAGAACGATCCGAAGTCGCTGTTCCGACACTACGCCCGCCTTGCCGAACTGCGCAAGGCGAACCCCGCCTTGGCGACCGGCAGCCAGACCGTCGTGGAGAACCGCACCCCGAATCTGGTGGTCTTCCGCCGTTCGGCCCCCGGCCAGGACTTGGTCGTCGCCGTGAACCTGTCGGACCGTGTCCTTTCGGCCCCGTGCCCGGTGCCCGGTGCCTTCGAGGATCTCTGGACCGGCAAGACCGTCCCCCGCGACCGCTTGCGCCTCGATCCCTACGCTTTCGCCGTGCTGACCCCGACCAGAAGCCGATCGGATACCTTAGAGCATTAGAAAATAACCGAAATTACGAAATCTCAAGAGCCTGGCCCCATCGAGACCCTCGCCACGACCCGAACTCCCTCGCGCAACACCACCAACGCCGCCGATCGGGGACCCGCGAGCGTCGCGAGGTCGCGCCATCCGTTCACCGCCCTCTCGTCCCCCGGCCCGACGAGGATCGCCATAATCCGGTCGCCAGACCTCAACTCCGAGGAGGGCGACGCCCAGGCGACGACGCACCGCGCGCGCGCGTTCGGATCGGGAAGGAACTCGGGACTCAGGACCACGGCCTCCCGCAGACCGCCAAGGCGGCTCACGACCCGATCGGCGCGAAACCAGGCCTCGTCCTTGAACCGACTCAGCGGCCGAAGAACCTCGGCGTACAGACCCGAAAACGCCTCGCGCGACCCCGTCGCCCGTTCGCGGGCCAGGGACCGGACGCGTGTCCGAACGTCGAGCACCCAAGCGAGCACCGCTTTCCACGTTTCGGTCCCCGAGCCGACGAAAGGACGGATCAGGTCGCCGCTTTCGATCTCGTCGTCGCAACTTCGGTCGAAGCGCTCGACGAACCCCTCCGCCGCTTCGACCCCCTCGCCTCGCCGCCTGGCGATGTCCCATTCGACCGCCAACGTGAACAGGCGGTCGAGCAGTCGCCCGATCGCGCTCGACGCCGCCTCCGGATCGACGGGCGGCACCTTCGTGTTGCGGGCGGGGCGCGACGCTAGGAACGCCGCCAGCGGCGTCCGTGGCCTGGCGAGCAGTTCTTCCAGATGCCGCGCCGACGTGGCGAAGTTGAGGTTCTGTCCGCTCTCCCGCAACTTGGAGACCACGCCGATGGCCCGCCCCTGGTCGTCGAGCAAGGGACTTCCCGAGTTGCCGACGCTGATGGGGGCGGTGAACTGGACCTCGGAAACGCCCTTCTCCTGTCGCAGGGCGCTCACGATCCCGTTCGAGATCGTGAAGCTTAGCCCGAGCGGGTGGCCGATCACGTAGGTGGTCGCCCCGATCGCGGTCTCCCCCGTCTGCCGAATTGGTACGGGCCTCGCCGCGACGATGTCCGCGAACTCGAGAATCGCCAGGTCCGTTCCTTCGTCGATCGCCACCGCGCGGGGCGTGCGCGTCGTCCCGTCCGCGAAGGCGATCCCAATCTCCATAGCGTCCTCGAGCATATGGGCGCACGTCGCCACCAGGTTCGACGAACCGACCACGAAGCCGGTGCCCTGCGCCGAGTCCGTCCGAACGATCACCACCCGGTCGCGCAGATCGCGAAAGATCTCTTCGGCGGAGAATCGCCCCGACGTCTCGCCAGGTTTGACGACCGGCTCGACCGGTTTGGGCGTCGCCGTTCGGGCGCCTGGCTCGGCCCGAACCAGAACCTCCGCGATCTGGCCCGCCTTGTCGCGCACCTGCGCGATGTACGACAAGCCCCGCGCGCCCGCCACGAACCGGGCGATCGCCGCCCAGTCGCCCGTCGGAACGAAGTTCGAGTCGCCCACCTCCTTGATGCCGATGATCGTCTCGCCCGGGTACAGCGGCACCGAACGCTCGGCCAGGGCCACCCGTGCTTCGGTCGGGACCGTCGGATCGGACCACACGCCTTGCAGGGAAGACGGCTTCGCGGGCGTCACCTGGCCCGCCGCCACGACGGCGGCGAGCAAACCGGGCAACCAAGCATGGATTCTTATGCGGAACGGGGCCAGACGCTAAGTATAGGGGTGGCGCCTTCACAAATCAAGAACGAGTTTCCGCCCCGCGCGGTCGCGACATCGCGCAAGATGGAGGCATGGTCGGAATCGGGTTCGCCACGGTTCTTCTCCTCGGCCTCGGGGTCGCCCAGCCCATAACCATGAGAGACTTGGCGCGCGAAACGCGGAACCTGATCGAGGCGCGGTTCCTGCGCCCGGGGGATTACGCCGCGTGGGTGGACGGCGAAGGCAAGGCCGCCGACGCCCCCGCTTTCGCGTGGGACATGGCCGTGTTGCTGTCCGCGTACGCCGCCGGCTTGCGGAGCGACCGCGAAGGCGCCGAAGCCGGGTTCCGAAGGGTCTCGGAACGCCTTGACCGGTACTTCGTGACCACCCCCCTCGCGAAGGGCTATGCCGTCCTCCCGCACCAGGAGCCGCCCGAACGCTACTACGACGACAACGCTTGGATCGCCCTCGCCTACCTCGACGCCAACGAGGCCGTCCCCGACCGGAAAACCCTCGCCCGCGCCAAGGAGGCCTTCGCCTTCGTCATGACGGGGGAATCGAGCGAACTGGGCGGAGGCGTCTTCTGGCGCGAGAACGATCGTAAGAGCAAGAACGTGTGCGCGAACGCTCCCGCCGCCCTCGCCGCCCTCAAGTTGTTCGCCGCCACCCAGGACGCCAAGTATCGCGAGACCGCCGATCGTCTGGTCGCCTGGACGAAGGCGCTCCAAGACAAGGACGGGCTGTACTTCGACCACAAGTCTCTTGCCGGGACCGTGGACAAGACGAAGTGGTCGTACAACACCGCCCTGATGATTCGGGTCCACGTCCTTCGGTACCGGCTCCTCGGGGAGGCGTCCGACCGCACCGAGGCCTTGCGCGTGGGGCGGGCTTCTCGGACAAAGTGGCTGACCGCCGACGGGTCGATCGGCGACGAAGGGCCTTTCGCGCATCACCTGGCGGAGGCGTGGCTCGAACTCCAGGATTTGGAGCCGTCGGCGGGTTGGGCCAACGTGGCGAAGCGCGCCATCGAAAAGGCGAGAGTCGTCGGGCGAATGCCGGACGGCCTCTACGGCCTCCGGTGGGACCGCGCCGAGGTTCGGGAGGGAAGGCGCCTCCTTCTGTACCAGGCAAGCATGCTCCGGGCGGCTTGGCGAGCGGCGCGGTAGGCTCCGCGCCGGTATCCTTGCGGGCGACCTTGGCGAACGCCCACCTTGTCGTCTTCATCGAACACGTCGCCCGCGAACTCGACGTGATGTGCGCCGTCCGCCACCTCCTCCGCGAACGCCACGGGCTCGAACTCGCCGTCCGATCCACGAAGTTCGACCTCTACGAAGGGATGCTCGCCGCCGGGTCGCCGCGCGTCGTCGCGTTTCCCTGGTTCTACGAGGACGACGACGGCCCGATCCGGCGCGCGCGCAAACTCTGGCCCGACGCCCGTTACGTGAACCTGGCCTGGGAACAGGTCCTCCAGAACATCAACGAGTCGGTCAAGACTCCCCACGGCGAACTCGCGCGCACCCAGGTTCGGCACTTCGCCTGGGGCGACTTCTACCGGGACCTCCTCGTGCGCTACGGGGTCCGCGCGGAACTCGTCACCGTGGTCGGCAACCCGGTCTACGGGCTCTACACCGAGCCGTACCGACGCTACTTCGAGGACAAGCCGACCCTTGCCGCGCGCCACGGCCTCGACCCCGACAAGCCTTGGCTGTTGGTGGCGGAAAACTACGGCGCGGCGTTCTATCCCGACTCGCACCTCGAGGTGATGGTCGCGCGCGGCGCGAGCCGGGAGGAGAGCTGGGGATTCCGCGAGTTCGCTCGGGCGTCGTTACGAACGATGTGCGAGTGGTTGCGCGACCTCGCCGGCCCTTCTCTCGAGATCGTCCTTCGCCCCCGCCCCTACACCCCGCGCGAGCGGTTCATGGGCAAGTTGCGGGAGGCGATCGGGGACCCGCCACCCGGGTTGCGCGTGATTCAGGACGGTTCCGTGCGGGAGTGGATCCTCGCCTCCGACGCGGTCGTGTCCTCTTACAGCACCAGCCTTATCGAAGCGGCGATCGCCGAGAAGCCGATCGCGATGCTCGCTCCCCTGCCGTTGCCCGAGTTCGTCAAACACCCCTGGTACGAGTACGTCCCTCGATTCCCAAGCCTTGGCGAACTGCGCGACTTCGTATTGAGCGGCGACCCGACCTTCGCGGCGTTGCGGCAGTGGGCCACCGACCGGATGCTGCGGACGGACCCGATCCGAGGGATGGCCGACTTCCTCGCCGCGACCTACCACGACGCGCCTTCCGTGAGCGTCTCGCCCGCCGCGCGCCTCGACGTCCTCGGCCGCGTCGCCTCCCGCTCCCTCAAGAAGGCGATGGGCCGACGCCCCGACAAGGCCGCCGAGCACGACCGGTTCGGTCAGGACGAGGTCACCGCGCGGACAGCACGATGGGCAGGTCTAGCCCCCTGACCCTGTCATTCCGAGCGTGGCGAAGAATCCCGCCAGAGCAGCCCGCCCTCCCGGAATCCTCCGTTCCTCCGGATGACGATCCGACGCAGGTCTGCCGCCTTCTTCTGCGCATCATGCGTCACCGATCAGGCTTGGCTCCAAGCCAACCCAAGCCATCGCGTCGTAGACGTCCGCGAAAGTCCGCATCCCGCGCGGCAGGTTGGCGAGAATCTCCTCGCCGTAACCCTTCGTCCGCAACCGGGGGTCCAATAGCGCCAACACCCCCCGATCCTCCGCCCGCCGTATGAGCCGCCCCGCCCCTTGCCGCATCATCATCTTGGCCTGGGGCAAGGTATGGGTCGCGAACGGCGACTCGCCCAGCGATTGCAGCCAAGCCTGCCGAGCGACCTGGGGCGGATCCACCGGCACCTCGAACGGCACCCGTACCAGGACCACGCAGGACAAGGTCTCCCCCGGGGCGTCGAACCCCGTCCAGAACGAACGTACCGCGAACAGCGACGACGGCACGACCTCCCGGAACCGCTCCCCAACCGAGGCCACTCCCGTCGAGCGTTGTAGGTACACCGGGTAGTCGCGGTGCGGCGAAATGCGGCGAAATGTCTCCTCCATCTCCCGACGGCTGTGGAACAGCACGAGCGACCGGCCCTCCATCGCCTCGAGGATCATCTCGATCTCCGAGGCGAGGGCCTCGTAGTAGGCGTCCTCCCGGTTCTCCTTGCGCGCCACCGAAGGGTCGGGGATGCGGCCGGCGGGCGACAGGTACACCGCGCACTGGCTCGCGTAGTCGAACGGCGTCTCCAACACCTCCGTGAAATGGGCTCGGGCGCCCGTCTGCTTTACGAAGAAGTCGAACGCCCCGTCCACCGCCAGCGTTGCCGAGAGGAACACCACGCCCGGCGTCTTGGACCATAGAAGGTCGGTCAGCGGTTCGCGGAGGTCCACCACGTCCCGCCGAACGATCGGACCGCTGGTCGGGTGGCCGACGTAGCTCACCGCCACCCCTTCGGGCCGGAAGATCTCGCGGCAACCGATCGCGAACTCGCGCAGGTACGCCCCGTAAGCGTTCATCGCTTCGGTGGCCTCGCGAATCTGGCTCGCCGGGAGCGCGTCCGTCTCCCTCCAGTCGGCCAAGGTTTCGCCGACCTTCCGCACGAAGTCGTTGATCGAGTCCGCCGCGTCCTCCGTCAGACGTTCGATGAGCGCGCGCGGCGCCTCCGACCGGGACCGCTTGATCGGCGGGCTCTCCGCGATGTCGTCGGGGCTGGCGGCGAGAATTCCCGAGGGCACCGTCGCCAGCGCGGTCACGTCTCGCCGTACCCGCTCGATGTCGCGCCGCAGTTCGCCGTACGCCATGTCCCAACGTCGCCGGTCGGGGGTCCGCGCCGCCAACGGCGCGATCGCCCCGTCGATGCGCGCCGCGAGACCCAGGAGTATGCCCAGCCGCGAGTCGCTCAACTCGAACTCGAGGCTGTTCGTCGCCGCCTGCGCGAAGTCGTGCGCCTCGTCCACGATCAGGGCGTCGTACTCCCCGAGCATCGTCTGCTCGCCGTCCGTCACCTTCTTCAGCATCGCGTCCTGCATGACCACGCTGTGGTTGGTGATGACGACGGTCGCTTTCTCGGCCTCGCGCCGCGCCTTGTAGTAGTAGCACGCCGCGTAGTGCGGGCAAAGGCGCCTCGGGCAGATCGGGGGCGCCGCCACTCGCCGCCAAACGCCCGTCGCCTCGCCGCCGGGCAAGAGCCTCATCGCCCGAAACTCCGACTCCAGTCCCATCTCGGCGCGCGAACGGTAGGCCGGAAACCAAGGGAAATCGGCTTGCTCCATCTCGGCGAGGCAGGCGTACCGCTGGCGACCGATGAGAAAGGCGACCGTCGGCGGCTCGTCCAGGTCGAACAGACTCAGCGCCAGCGGCAGGTCCTTCCGCCAGTACTGCTCGGCGAGAACGTTCGTATAGGTGGCGACGACGGTTCGTTTGCCCGTCGCGATCGCGTGGGCGATCGCCGGGATCAGGGCGGCGAGCGACTTGCCGAGGCCGGTCGGCGCTTCGAACGCGCCGCTGGCCGCCTCGTCCAGGCAGTCCGACACGAGCCAAGCGAGTTGGCGTTGGTTCGGCCGGTCCACGTACCCGTCGCGCGCGGAGAGGCGCGCGAACGCGGCCTCCATCATCGCGCGCGCGTCGCTCATGGGTAGACGGAAGCATACTTCTTTGCCGAAGAGCGGTGCGAATCCGACCAACCTGGCGCGCACGAGTTTCGTATCGCGTAACGTGAGAACGGTTGCGGTGCTTTCGGCAGCGGTGCTCCTGACCGCCACGTTGCTGGTGCTCGCGCTACCCCCCGTCGGTTGGCACCCGTTCGGCTGGGTGGCGTTCGTGCCCGTGCTGATCGCGTCGCGCGAGCGAGGGCTCGCACGGGGATTCGGTCTGGCCATGGCGGCGATGTTGGCGGGCGCCCTCCTCACCCGTCTCGGTTGGCTCTACCGGCCGTCGCTTCTGGACGGGAGTCCCGCCTGGAACTACGCCGGGTTCGCCGTGTTCGGCGTCGCGGGCGGACTTGCGTGCGGCGTCTGGGCCGAGACGACTCGTCGCTCCAAGTGGCGACCCGCTCTCGTGGCGGCCTGGGCGGTGTTGTTCGAGGCCGCCCTTCTCCTCTACCTTCCGGCGCACTTGGCCCTCACCCAAGCCCGCGTTCCCGCGATGCTGAACCTGGCGAGTTGGACCGGAATCTGGGGGGTTTCGTTTCTCGTCTGGCTCGCCAATCTGTCGCTCGCCGAGTTTCTGGCGGCGGGGAAGGGCCGGGAGGCGGCGGCGATCGTCCTCTTGATTGGCTTGGTCGTCACCCTGGCTCCTTTCGGACCGGGGTCGGTCGCAGGATCGGTCCGCGTCGCCGCCCTCCAAACCCCGGTGGGATCGCTCGATGACCTCGCCAACCGCAACAAACGTGCAGGCGAACTCGGCGCGGAACTGGTCGTGTGGCCGGAACTCTCGGCCCTTGCGATCGCGCCGGGGGGCGACACCAAGGACCTGCGCGATCTCTCGCGCGAGGTTGGTCAGCCCCCCTTCCTCACCACCTTCGAGGACGACGCGAAGCCCTTGCCCCACAACGTGGCCGCCCTTTTCAACCAGGGTGTCGAGTCGCCCCGCTACGCGAAGCGCAAGCCCTTCGGCGGCGAACGGTTCGTTCGAGCGGCGGGCAACCGCCCGACTGCGGTGCCCGTCTCCGGCCTCGTCGTCGGGCTCAACGTGTGCTTCGATTCGTGCTTCCCCGCCGTTATCCGAGACACCGCCGTTCTTCCGGAAGTCGGTCTGATCCTCCTCCCGACCCAGGACCCGGTCGCTCCTTTCGGCACCGTGCAGGCGTTTCATGCGGCCTACACGCCGTTCCGCGCCGCCGAAGCAGGGGTGCCGGTGGTCCGGGCGGACGGCACCGCTTACTCGATGATCACGGACTCCCAAGGAAGGGTCGTCGCCGAGGGGGGATCCGGAACCGATGAGATTCTGGTCGCCGACGTCATCCCGGAGCGGCGCTGGACCCTCTATCGGACCTTGGGCGACTGGTTCCTTTGGCCGTGCGGACTCGGGTGTGCCCTTGCCCTGTTCGGTTCTTGGCGACGCGGGGCGCTTACTCTCCGACCGAACCCGAAGACCCGCGAACGCTCTGAACCCAATCGTCGAGGAGTCGCGTCTCCGTCGTCTTGAGCATTCGCATCGCGTCGCCAGTGGTGGTCGCCCGGAGCAGTCTTCGAAGGGCGTCCCTTCCATACCGGCTGTCCACATACGCGACGAGCGAGCCGGACACTGCATAGCGGTAGCGACCCGACCAGGCGTCGGCGAGGCGGGCCGGCGCCGTCCCCGCCTTGATCGCTTCGAGGGCGCGGCCCCGGTGCTCCCGATCGAGTTGGCCCGAGACGAGAACCGCCAGTCCTTCGGTCAGCCAGCCCATGTCGTCCATCCCGTCGAAGTCGGGCTTCGAGTTGTGCTGGCCGTGGTAGACGTGGACCAACTCGTGGGCCACCAAGTCGCGAACATGCTCCCGGTCGTCTGGGTTGTGCTCGTCCGCCTCCGCGCGCCAGACCGAGGGCGCCAGGATCACCATCCGATCCGCCACTCCCGACGCGACCATCCAGCGCTCGGTACGCTCCATCCATCCGCGCCTTTTGACGAACGCGTCGAACTCTGCCCGGCTCGCGAAGACTTCGACCACGAACGACCGGGGAAAGGGCTTGCCGAAGAACCGCTCGACCCGCGCGACGCCAGAACGGACTTCGGGCGTCAACGCCTCGGCGTCGGCGCGCGCTCCCTCGGAGACGACCATCCGAAATCGGGGCGCCGTCGACTTCTGACCCAACCCAAGAGCGGGCAACACGAGGGCGCAAGCCGCTGCGAGGAGCGAGGACGCGGACCGGTGCATAGAACGCACATCCTAACCCAGGTCCCGGCACCCCCGCATGCCTTTGGCCCCGATCGGCCCGACGAATCGCAAAGGAGAACGGTTGAACACCCCGACAAATGTGGACTATAATGGACGACCCATGGCACGGTCGATTTGGAACGGCGTCATCAGCTTCGGGCTCGTCAGCATCCCGGTGAAGCTCTTCACTGCCACGCGCACCCACGACATCGCCCTGAACCAACTCCACAAGGAGACCAACAGCCGCATCAAGTACAAGAAGTGGTCCCCGGTGGCCGACCGTGAGGTGACGGACGAGGAAATCGTCAAGGGCTACGAGTACGCCAAAAACCAGTACGTGATCCTCAGCGAGGAGGACCTCGAGGAATTGCCCGTTCCCAGCAAACGGACGGTCGAGGTGTCCGCGTTCGTCAAGGCGGAGGAGATCGACCCCGTGTACTACGAGAAGGCCTACTACCTGGAGCCCGAGGAGACCGGGGCGAAGCCCTACGCCCTCCTAAAGCGCGTGCTGGAGGAGAAGAACGTCACCGCCCTCGGCAAGATCACGCTCCGCCAAAAGGAGTGCCTCTGCGCCCTCCGCTCGAACGGCCGCCTGATCATGCTCGAAATGCTGCACTACCCCGACGAGGTCGCCCTCCCGGCCGAGGTGGACTTCAGCCAGGTCGAGGTGAACGACCTCGAAGTGACGATGGCGGAGAAGCTGGTGGATCTCCTGGCGGGGTCTTTCGAGCCGACGAAGTATCGCGACGCTTACCGAGAGGCCCTCATGGAGCGCATTCAGGCCAAGCTCGCTGGCCAAGAGGTCGTCAACGCCGAGATGGCCGCGCCGGAGACCAAGGTGATCAACCTGATGGACGCCCTCCGCGCCAGCATCGAGGCCGCCGCCAAAAGGAAGACGGAAGCCGAAGCCGACGACGACCCCTTCGCCTCTCCCCCCGCCGAAGCCGCGAGCCTCAACTAGTCATTCGCCGTGGCGGACGAGTTGGCCGTCCACCAGGTTCACGACCCGGTCGGCCCGCTCGAGCATCGAGGGGTCGTGCGTGACCATCACCAGCGCCCCGTCCCCGCGCATCGCGTTCAGCATGCCGACGACCTGAAGTCCGTTGGTATGGTCCAGCGACGCCGTCGGCTCATCCGCGAAAATCACCCGGGGTTCGCCCAGCAGCGCCCGCGCGACGCACACCCGCTGACGCTCCCCGCCGCTCAGTTCGTGCGGCTGGCGGTGCGCCTTCGCCCCCAGTCCCAACCGATCCAAGAGGTCCAGCGCCTCGTCGCGGCGAGCGGAGGTCGGCTCCCCGACGAAGGCGTTTTCGAGCGCCGTCAAGTAGCCGAGCAAGTAGGGCTGCTGGAACACGAACCCGAACTCGCGGCGGCGAAGACGGCTCCTCTCCTCGTCGGACATCGAGGCGAGGTCCCGCTCGTCGTACAGCACCGCCCCGAACGAGGGCGTCTTGAGCCCCGACAGCAGGTACAGCAAGGACGACTTGCCCGAACCGGAAGGGCCCAGAATCCCGAGGAACTCCCCCGGTCGAACCGAGAGCGACACGTCGCGACAGGCGAAGACCTCGCGCCCGTGATCCTCGTACACCAGGCTCGCCCCGACCGACTCGATCATACGAGCCTCCGTTCCACGACGGAGACCGGGTCGAACTTTCGGAAACGGTGGAACACCGTGAAGAACCCCACCAATAAGATCGAAGAAGGCACGATCAAGGTGTAGGCGAACGCCGTCGGATCGAGCGTGTCGAGGCCCCACGCCTTCGGCTCCATCAGGACCTTGTACGCCACCCGCAGCATCAGGTGCGCCACCACCACGCCGAGAACCCAACCCGTCGCGATCACGATCGACGTCTCCTTGAGCGACCGGACGAGGAGTTGCCGCCGCGTGTACCCGATCGCCTGCAACAGGCCGAACTCCACCAGCCGCTGCGATTGGTAGATGTTCATCAGCATCCCCATCATCAGCGCGATGACCGCGACGAGGGTCAGAATCACCACGTTGAGGATCTGGTAGAGGGTCGCGAACATCTGGTTCGTGTCCTTCTCCAATTCGTGGTAGGCGAAGAGCCGCGTGTGCTCGCCCTTGAACCGATCCACCGCCCAATGGTCGAGCTTGGACTGCTCCTCCCGATTCCGCGCGAACACGAGGAACACGTCGATCGGCGGAAAGTGGTTCTCCTTGTGGTACTCGAGGTCGGTGAGGATCATCCACTCCGGGGACTGGGCGATCCCCACGATCTTCACCGGCACCGGCGAGTATGCGTCCGTCTTGTCCGGGCCCAGTAGCACGTCGCCCATCTTGAGGTTCAGGTTCCGCGCGACGGGCTCGCTGACGATCGCTTCCGCCGACCCCGGCCTCGGAACCCGACCATCAATCGACGAAGTGAAGTGCTTCTTCAGGAAGTACTGGAGGTCGACGGGGCTGAGGCCGAACACCACGAACGGCCAGTCCCCCACGATGCTCTTGACCACCGTCGTGCTGCCCCGGCAGACGACGAGGCGCTCGATCGGCACCGGGCACTCCTTCCGAAAAGTCTCGATCAGGCGCGGCGTCATAAGGGGATCGCCACGCGGCGTGACTCCGAGCGAGTACTGCGAATAGCTGTACACCGTTTTGACGGAGTACGGAATCGAGTTCATAAGCGCCACGATCCACGCGATCAGCATCACCGCGAACACGATGACCCCAACGAGCGGTAGGGTCTTCGCGGCGTTGCGGCGCAGATAAACGGTCGGGGCGAGCGGATTACGCAGGGGAGGGGCCTCCCGGGCTCGGGCGAACTCGACGGTACCGCAGGAACACCTCGTCCTCGACGACGGTGGCCTCCAACAACCGGTAACGCTGGACCCGATGGCGAGGAAGCGGGTCGCCGCCCGCGTAAGTTGGGACCAAGGAGCCCAGCTTCACCTTTGGCGCCAGCGTGAGAAACAACTCGTCGACCAAGTCGGCGGCGAGCAGTTGGGCGTTGAGTTCGCTCCCTCCCTCGACGAGGAGGCGTTCGATACCAAGGTCGACGCGCAACCGCGCCAAAGCGTCCGCAAGGTCCGCGGACCATACCCTGACGCCCGGTGGCAGAGCGGGAAGGTTCTTCGAGCCCGTCAGAAGGATGGCTCGGTCTGGCGCGTCGCCGAAGAAGCGCGACCCCCCGTCCACCCGTCCGGAACCCGACACTACGATCCGCCAAAGGTCGGTCGGGTACCAGAGGCCGGGGGTTGCGCGAAGCGTCCCCGCCCCGATCATCACCGCCTGCACGCTGGCCTCGATCCGCCGCATCGTGGCCCTGTCCACCGCCGAGCCCAGATCGGCCACCGGTTCGTCGCGCTCGCCCGTCAGAATCTTGCCATCGATCGTCGTCGCCATATTGACGGCGACGTACGGGCGTCCGGCGGGACAGGGAGGATAGGCCAGGTCGGCGTAAGGAATGGACATGGGGCCCGTGTTCGATTCTGGCCTACGCGAACAGGGCCGCGTGCGTTAGCGATATCCTGTCGGCATGCGTCGTGCGTGGTGGCTCCCGATCCTGCTGATCGCGGGTTGCCGGCATGTGGACCTGACCGGACGGTGGCGTGGGGCCCTTCCCCTCTCGTCGGCGGACGACTGCGAGATCCGGCTGCTCGGTGGCGGGCGTTACGAGTTCGGATGTGCCGGTCCCGACTCCTGGGAAGGCTACGGGACCTGGCGCTTCGAGGACGGGAGACTCACCCTTCGCTACGACTTGGTGCTTCAGCGCGACCGTCCGATCCCTCGGCGACCCGATCCGACCGTCTTCGAAGCGACGCCGCAGGGCAACACGCTTGTCCTGAAGCGAGCCGGCCGGGTCGTGCGATGGGAACGCCGTCTATAGGCCCTGCCAAACGGCCCTTTGCCGTCTGCCGGCCCCCCTATAATGGCGTTCACAATGTCCGTCGTACGTTACCGACCCGCCGATGCGGTGCGCTGGCTCCAGATGGGGTCCGAAAGCGCCGCCCGCGACGCCCAACGCCGAGGGCAAGCCGCCTTCCGGGGCGGCGACGACCTTCGTCGGAACTTCCGCGATGCCGCGGGCGCGATCTTCGGCGCGGGGAAAACCGCCGTCGCGCAGGCCCTGCACGCCCAAGCGAACGCCTCGGAGTACGTCCTCTACGAGGAACTGATGGAGATCGTGCAGGGCGCCAAGACCAAGACCGTCCGGTACAACGACGTGAAGAGCATCGAGGTCAAAGGGGACCGGGCCCGACTCGTCCTGCGCGAGGGCGAGGTCAAGATCGATCCCCCCGCCCACATCTCGGTCGGGCGCGTCAGGGTACCGATCGGGTGGGAGCGCAACGGGATGGAAGTCGCCTACGACGTGCTCCTGGACGAGATCGGCGCACGCTGTAAGGTACCGTTGGAAACCGCGTGAACGGCTGGTTCGACCCCCCTCCCCACGGCTGGCAGGCCCTCGTTGATCGGGCCCTCGAGGAAGATCTCGGCACCGGCGACCTCGCCGCCATATGCCTGGACCCCGCAGCTCGCGTTTCCTGGTGCATCGAGGCGCAGGGCGATGGCGTGTTGTGCGGGGCCGGCGTCGTGGCCTACCTTCTCGACCGTCCCGACGAGTTCGCCGCGTGTTCGCTCGCGCTCGAAGACGGTGAACCGGTCGGGCCTGGAACCCGCGTGGCCGAAGGAGTCGGCCCCGCCCGACTGGTGACCGCCCACGAGCGCGTCGCCCTGAACTTCCTGATGACCCTGTCCGGCACCGCGACCCTGACGCGTGCCTTCGTCGACCGGCTGAGCGGGACCCGTGCCCGCCTCGTGGACACCCGCAAGACCCTCCCCGGACTGCGGTCGCTGCAGAAGTACGCGGTGCGTTGCGGCGGTGGACACAATCATCGCATGGGGCTCTACGACGCCGCCATGGTCAAGGACAACCATCTCCGGGCCTGTGGCGGACCCCTGGAGGCGGTTGCACGGATTCGGCGGGTTTGCTCGCACCTTGCGGGCATCGAGGTCGAGTGCGAATCGGCCGAGCAGGTCGAAGCCGCGATTCGGGCGGGGGCGGACACCGTCATGCTCGACAACATGGCGCCCGACGCCATGGCCGAGATCGTCGCCCGACATCGGGGGAAGGCGAGGTTCGAGGCGAGTGGCGGGATTCGTCTCGACACCGTCCGCGCTGTGGCAGAATCAGGGGTGGACCTCGTCTCGGTCAGCGCCGTCACCATGGCGGCGCCTCCGGTGCCGTTCCACCTCGAATTCGCATGAAATCCCCCCTCCTGACCGGTTCCTGGGTCGAACTCGAAACCGTGGACTCGACCCAGGCGGAAGCCTCGCGTCGGCTCAAGGCCGGCGAGGACGTCGGCGCCGTGTTCGCCCACCACCAAGAGGCGGGCCGCGGTCGCTTCGGTCGGACTTGGATCAGTCGCCGCGACGAGTCCCTCACCGTCAGCTTCGTGTTCCGCGACTACGCCGACCATCCCAAACCGTGGCTCGTCGGCATGAGCGTCGCCCTCGCCGTCGCGGGGGCGGTGCGTGCCCAACTGCGCTGGCCGAACGACGTGACCATTCGCGGCAAGAAGGTCGGCGGCATCCTCACCGAGATGTGCGTCGACGACAAGGGCCGACGCGTCCCGGTGGTCGGGGTTGGGGTCAACCTCGGTCCCTTGGCCCTTCCGGTCGGTGTCCGCGAGTTCGCCACGAGTCTGGCGATCGAGCGCCGGGGAGACCTGTCCGCCGAGGGCCTCGCTCGGCTCGTGGTCGCCGGATTCGACGCCTTGCCCGAGCCGGACGACTGGGCCGAACTCGCCCCGATCTGGCGCGTGTTCGACGACACCCCCGGAAAGCGCTACAAGACCCTCGACGGGGAGGACGCCATCGGCATCGGCATCGGTCCTGAAGGCGAGCTGGTCGCCACCGTGGAGGGCGAAACCGTCGCCATCCTTGCCGCCGAGGCGATCTTCGGCCGCGTGAACGAGACTTCCACGTGAGCGAGTCGATCCTCGTCGTCGATGTGGCCGTGAGCCCAAGGGACGGCGGGACCGACGCCGTCTACACCTACCGGTGCGGCCCGGACGGCGCGACCGTCGGCGACGCGTTCATCGTCCCCCTGGGAAGCCGGGAGGTGCTCGGATTCGCCGTCGCCGTGCGCCGAACGAACGAGGCCGAACTCGGGTTTGGCTTCGGCCGATTGCGTGTCGCGGACCAGCGCGTCGCCGGCCTCAGCGTCCCCGAACCGATCGTCGAGGCGGTTCGCTTCGTCGCCGACGAATACCTGTGCCCCATTACTCAGGCCCTCTCCGTCGCCCTGCCCCCGGGCGTCCGCGACCGCCTCGGCGCCGAGTGGCGGCTGGTGGAAGGGGCTTCGTCCGAACTGCGGCAGGCGCTGACCGTCGCCCAACGGGAGACCGTTCGCAGCCTTGAGGACGCGGGCGGCGCGCTCGTGGAGACGCCCGGCAAGAAAATCGCCGCCGAGGCCCTCCGTTCCCTCAAGTTGTTGCGCGCGAAGGGACTCGTGACCTTCGGGTTGCGGGTCGTGCCGTTTGCCGAAGGAAGACAGGCGGGCCGGTCGGTTCGGCTGAACCCGGACGCCGAGCGGATCGAGCGGTTCCTGCGCACCGAGGGGAAGCGAAAGCCCGCCCAGGCCCTCACCCTGATGAAGTTGCAGGGCACGGAGTCGTCGAGCCTCACCGTGGCGGAGGTCCGTGCCCTCGCCGGGGTTACCGACCAGACCGTTCGCGCTCTCCTCGCCGCCGGACTGCTTCAGGAACTTGGCGAGGAGCCTGCCCCGATAAGGCCCGCCCCCGAGCCTAACGCGACCCAACAAACCGCGATCGACGCCCTCACCGAGGCCGTGCGGGCGCGCCGGTCCGGCGGCTTCCTCCTCTACGGGGTCACCGGCAGCGGCAAGACCGAGGTCTATCTGCGGGCGGCGGCCGAGTCGCTTCGCCTCGGACGCCCCGTGCTGTACCTGGTGCCCGAGATCGCCCTGACCGCCCAGGTGATCGCCCAACTGCGCGACCGCTTTGGCAAAGGGGTTGCCGTCCTGCACTCCGACCTTCCGCCCAAGGAGCGCCTGGAAAACTGGATGCGGGTGCGTTCCGGCGAGGCGTCCGTCGTCCTTGGCCCCCGCAGCGCCCTGTTCGCCCCTCTCCGCGATATCGGCCTCATCATCCTCGATGAGGAACACGAGGCTTCCTACAAGCAGGAGAATGCGCCCCGCTACCACACCAAGCGGGTCGCCCAGTTCCTTGGCGAGCGGTTTGGCGCCCCCTTGGTGCTCGGATCGGCCACCCCCAGCCTGGAAAGCTACTACGAGGCGCTCCAGGGTCGCCTGACCCTGCTACGGCTGCCCGAACGCGCCGCCGCGGCCTCCCTCCCCTCGGTTCACCTTGAGGACCTGCGCGTCGGCTATCGCCAAGGCAAGCCCGCGATGTTCACCGCGGCCCTCCACGAGCGGATCGAGGAAACGCTCGAGCGGGGCGAGCAGGTGATCCTTTTCCTGAACCGCCGCGCGTACTCGTCCTTCCTCCTCTGTCGCGAGTGCGGCCACCGCTTCGCCTGCCGCTACTGCGCCGTCACCCTCTCCTACCACCGCCTCGAGAAGGCGCTCCGTTGCCATCACTGCGACCATCGCGAACGGGCGCCCGACACCTGCCCGACCTGTGGGAGCACCAAGATCGCCCCCATGGGGATGGGGACCGAGAAGGTGGAGGAGGCGGTCGCCATCGAGTTCCCCCGGGCGTCCGTGGATCGGCTGGACCGCGACGTCGCGCGCCGACGCGGCGCCCTCGAGGCCACCTTTGCCGGGTTCCGTTCCGGTGCGACGAACGTCCTGGTCGGAACCCAGATGGTCGCCAAGGGCCTCGACTTCCCGAACGTGACCCTCGTCGGCGTCATCGCCGCCGACGTCTCTCTGAACATTCCGGACTTTCGCGCTTCCGAGCGGACCTTCCAACTCCTGTCCCAGGTTGCGGGACGCGCCGGTCGTGGGCGACGCCCCGGACACGTCGTGATCCAGACCTTCAACCCCGAAAACGTGGCCCTCGAGGCCGCTCGCGACCACGACTTCGAGACCTTCTACGCCGCGATGATCGAAGAGCGGGAACAGGCCCAGTACCCACCGTTCGTCCGCCTCGTGAACGTGCTCGTCACCGGCGAGGATCGGGGAGCCGTGGTCCGCGCCTCGGCCGAGTTGAGGCGTCGCCTCGAAGCGGGACTGTCCGAGGCCATCCTTATGGGGCCGACCGACTGCCCGATCGAGCGAATCCAGAACAAGTGGCGCCGGCACCTGGTGGTCAAGCTGAACCCGGACGCCGACGCGCGCCCCCTGGGCACTGCCTTGGACGGCTTCGCGCCGAGCAAGGTCCAAGTCACGATCGACGTGGACCCCCAGTCCCTGGCCTAGGCCGGAACGACCTACAGCTTCCGCGAGACGCTCACGCCGAGCCACGCGTTGGTGCGGCGCGGTTGCCCCGCCAGCATCGCCCGGTCGACGAGGGTCGTGAAGTGCAGGGCGGGCGTCACCGACCATCCCCGCCCGAGATCGTGGGTGCTCGACAGGTGGAGGCCCGCGAAGGAGAAGCCCGACTTCGGCGCCGCGTAGAGAAATCCGTTCGACCGTGCGTCGCCGTAGGCCGCTTCTGCCTCGACGTCCAGGCTTCTCTCGTCGCCGAACGGCACAGACTTGGACAGCACGAGCCGGAGCGACGTGCCCGTCTTCGAACCCAGCTCGCTCGTCAACTCGATTTCGGCGGCGCCCGCTTGGGTCTCCCGGGCGATCGCGACCGTCCACTCCCGATAGGGAGACCACCCGGTGACCGGGAAGCGATAGTCAACGACCGACGCCCGCCAGGTGCCGCCCTGCCACACCCCCGCGTACTCCACCGTCGCGTCGAACTCGGTGAACCTTCCTTGGGGGTTAGAAGGGTAGGCGTTGCGGTTCCAGTCCGTGGGCTCGAGGTTGCCCCATAGGTTGAGCGTCCACTGGCCCCAGGCGAACTCGACGCTCGGCTGGACCGCCCAGTCGTTGACGTAGACGATGCCGCGCCAAACGTACTTCGACACGAGATCGACGTTGAGCGTCGTTTCGATCCGCGCCGGTTCCTGAGTCCACCCGGCGCAACCGAGGGCCATCGTCGTCAGCACGATCAGGATTCGAGGGCGGGTGCTCCCGTTCATGGTCACCCGGATTGTCGGCGCCTTTCGCGGCTCGCGGTACCCGAAGGACCACCTGGCCCGCGCACAATTGCCGGTTTTCGCGGCGACGACCGGCACGGAGCCCAAACCTGCCGAAGAATACGGGGTCGGCGGGAGCCCGCGGAGGATGGGGCGCCAACAAGCAAACCACCGGGTTTTGGCCCAGGGGCAACCGCACGAACGGGACGAACCATGACCCTGCGTCTCCGACTGCTGATCTCGATCGGGCTCACCCTGGCGGGCTTGCTGGCCGGCATCCACGTGCTCTCGCAGCGCGTCATGCTCCGCAGCTTCGAGGACCTCGAGCGCACCGGCGCGCGCCGCGACGTCGAGCGGGCGTCCAACACCCTCGACCAGATGGTCGACGAGCTTCACGTCTTCACCGCCGACTGGTCGAACTGGAACGACACGTACGAGTTCATGGCCGACCGCAACGCGGCCTACATCAAGTCCAATCTCTCGCAGGAGTCGCTCGCGTCCACCAAGATTGACCTCATGCTATGGGTGTCCGAGTCGCAGCGCGAGCATCACCGCATGGTCGTCGCCCGCTCCTCCGCTCTCGCCGCCCCCAACGCCGACGCCATGCTGAAGTACCTGCGGGAGCACGGCGTCTTTGCCCGCGCAAAGGGCCACGGAGACGGCGTCAAAGGAATCGTGCTACAGGTGGCCGCGCCGATGCTCGTGTCCGTCCGCCCGGTCCACGATACCGACCTAAAAGCGCCGCGCCGTGGCTGGATTGTCTTCGCCCGCTACCTCGACGAATCGATAGTGTCACGACTGCGCGAGATGACCCAGCTGTCCGTCGAGGTGTTCCCGGTCGGTCGTTCCCAAACACCCGCCGACGTGTCGAGCGCAACCCACGGAAGGCAGTCGGGCCAGCGCTACGTCGAAGGCGCGTCCGACGCCAAGACCATAACCGGCTACGCGGTGGCGGACGACATCGGAGGGCGCGAGGCCCTCGTCCTGCGCGTGACCGAGCCACGATCCATCTACCTCCAGGGCGTCGCGAGCGTCGGCTACCTCAGCAAGCTCATCCTGCTGGTCGGCATCGTGTTCGCCGCGGTCGTCATGGGGGTGATCGAGCGATTCGCCTTGCTTCGACTGACGAGCCTTGGATCTCAAGTCGAGGAAATCGGCGCCTCTGGCCGCAGCGGCCGGGTGGCCCTCTCCGGTCGCGACGAACTGGGTCGGCTGGCCAACACCATCAACGGGATGCTCGAGAGCCTGGAGCGCGCCGAAGCCCTGCGCGAAAGCGAGGCGCGCCTGCGCCTCCACAACGAATCCCTCGAGCAACTGGTCGGTCAGCGAACCCAGCAACTCGCCGAGAAGAACAGCGCGTTGGAGAACGCGGTCGAGGGCATCTCCCGCGTCGATGCGTCCGGCCGGATCGTCGAGGCGAACGCCGCCTTCGCCCGTTCCATCGGTTACGAGCCCGAAGAGCTCATCGGTGAAGCATGGACCGTCGCGATCGCCGACGGCGACCGCTCAGCCGCCGCCGAGGCGTTGCGCCGCGCCCGCCAACACGGCAAATCCGACGCCGAGGTCGAGGCGCGTCGGCGCGATGGCGACACCATCTTCGCCGCGATCACCATCGTCGCGGACTCCGGGACCGAAGAGCCCTCGACCGGATTCCACCTGTTCCTCAAGGATGTGAGCGAGCGGAAGCGGATGGAGCGCGAAATCGAACGCCTCGCCTTCCACGACAAACTCACCGGACTGCCGAACCGCGCCCTGTTCCTGGACCGCACCGCTTTCGCCCTCGCGAAAGCGAGCCGCCACCTCTTGGGCACCGCGATGCTCTTCCTCGACCTCGACAACTTCAAGTTCGTGAACGACAGCCTCGGCCACGACGCCGGCGACCGGCTCCTCCAGCAGGTGGCCGAACGGCTCACCTCCGCCGTAAGGCCCGGCGACACCGTCGCAAGGCTCGGCGGCGACGAGTTCACCGTCCTGCTCGAGGACCTGGAGTCCGAGCGCGAGGCCGAAGACGTCGCCGCCCGAATCCTCGAGGCCCTCGTCCCCGCGGTGTCGCTCGGGGTCGGCGACGCCTACGTGTCCGCCAGCATCGGAATCGCCTTCGCCGCCACCAAGGAAACCTCCCCGAAGGGCCTCCTAAAAGACGCGGACACCGCCATGTACCACGCCAAGGCCAAGGGCAAGTCGTGCTGCGTGCGCTTCGAAGAGAGCATGAACGACAGCGCCACCGAGCGCATGGAACTCGAAACCGCGCTTCGAACCGCGCTTGCGCGCGACGAGCTGTTCTTGGAGTACCAGCCACTGGTGGATCTGCAGACCGGCCACGTTTCCGGCGCCGAAGCGCTCGCCCGATGGCGCCACTCGACGCGCGGCGTGATCGCCCCCGCCCGCTTCATCCCCATCGCCGAGGACACCGGCCTGATCGTCCCGATCGGCTACTGGGTGATCGAAGAGGCCTGCCGCCAGATGCGCCGATGGCGCGAGGAGTCCGGCCTGTCCCACCTCACGATCAGCGTGAATCTCTCCGGCCGCCAACTCGAACGCCCGGACGTGGTGGACCGGGTTCGCGAGGCCGTCGAGCGCTCCGGCCTCGAACCCCGATTCCTGGTCCTGGAGATCACCGAGACCATCCTGATGCGCGACCCCGAAACCGTCGCCGCGAAGCTGGCCGAACTCAAGGCGCTCGGCATCGGAATCGCCCTCGACGACTTCGGCACCGGCTACTCCTCGCTCTCCACCCTCAGCGCTTTCCCGATCGACACCCTGAAGATCGACCGCGCCTTCATCTCGCGCCTAGAGGACGAAGCGGGGGCGATCTCCGTCGTCCAGGCCATCGTCGCCCTCTCGCGCAGTCTGAGCATGGGCGTCACCGGCGAGGGCGTCGAAACCGGATTCCAGATGCGGGCGATTCGCGCGCTGGGATGCGACACCGGGCAGGGTTACCTCTTCGCCCGCCCCTTGAGCGGCGAGGAGTTCGACCGGTTCCTCGAACCCGCGTCGAGACGAGCCCTGGCGAAGTCGTTGTTGGAACGCGACGACCGGGACCTGTTGCGCGCCGCATAGGGGAACGCCGAAGAGGGTGCCGGCGGCAAAGCCGGTACCTTCTCCGCATGGCGAAACGGGGTCGCTTCGCACTCGTCCTCCTTGCCTTCCTCCTGCTCCTGGCGGGCGCACTGGGGCAACCCAACCTGGTCGGCCCTCCGTCGCCGCCTTCGGTCGCCGACCCGGCCGCCGCGCGCGTCCTCGACGGTCCCCGCGCGACCTTCCGGACGTTCTTCGAAGCCATGGCGAAGGAGGACCTCCCTCGCGCCGTCGAAACCCTCGACCTCTCGGACTTTCCGGCCGTCGAGACCGAATCGCGGGGTCCTCGCCTCGCGAAGATGCTCCTTGCCGTGCTGAACCGGCTTGAATACGTGCGCGTCGCCGCGATTCCCGCCACGTCCGAAGGTGCCTTCACCTTCCGTACCGTGCGTGACGCGGCCGGAGAAACCGTCGGCACGATTGAGGTCGCTCCCGGTACGGACGGTGCCTGGCGATTCACCGCTCATACCGTCGCCTCCCTCAACGACATGTGGGAAGCGGTTCGCGAACAACCGATTGTGTTCGGCACCGACCCTGACGAATTCGCGTTCGCCCCGGCTCAGTGGTTTCGGCGACGCGTGCCCGAAGCGCTTCACCGGGAAATCGCCGGCTTGCTCGGCTACCAGTGGCTTGGGCTGCTCGGGCTGTTGGCCCTCTTCGTGCTTGTGGACCGGGCTACCCGTGCGCTGATCAAGGCGGGCGCGAGCCTTGCCCTCCGGGCCTTCCACGGAAGCTTGGATGACGCGATCCGGTTCGGCGTTCGCCGAAACGCCGGGCGCGTGGCCGGGGCCACCGCCGTCCTGTACGCCGTCCCTTTCCTCGGCTATCCCTTGCCGATCAGCGCCGTCCTGACCGGCGCCTTCGTCCTCGTTCGCATCGCCGCCGGGGCCTTCGCCGTCCACTTCCTCACCCAGGCCGTGACGACCGCGATCCAGGAACGCGCCCTCCGCTTCGGCGCGCGAACCGGACGCCTCGTCGTTCCCTTCCTCACGAAGGTGCTCGACGTTGTCATCGTCCTCGGTGCCCTCGTCGTCGTCCTCGCCGCCTTCGGGATCAACGTGAGCGCGATCCTTGCCGGCCTCGGCATCGGCGGCCTCGTGGTCGCCTTCGCCGCCAAAGACAGCATCGAAAACGTGTTCGGGTCGCTGACCATCCTCTTCGACATGCCCTTCGCCGTCGGCGACTGGGTGATCATCGGCACGATCGACGGCGAGGTCGAGGAGATCAACCTGCGCAGCACCCGCATCCGAACTTTCGACGACTCGATCATCACCCTTCCCAACAGCAACCTCATCAAGGCGAGCGTCGAGAACATGGGGCGTCGGCGGTACCGCCGATTCCGGACGACGATCGGCGTCGTCCACGGCACCCCGCCCGAAAAGCTGGCCGAGTTCTGCGATCGCGTCCGCGACAACCTGCGCACTCGTGGCGACGTCTGGCAAGAGAGGGTCCGCGTCAGTTTCTACGACGTCGGCGACAGTTCGCTCGACGTCCTGCTCTCGACCTACTTCGAGGTCCCGGGCTACGACGCCGAACTCGAGTCGCGCGCCCAGGTCCTCGGCGACATCCTCCGCATCGCCAACGAGATGGGCGTGAGCCTGGCGTATCCGACCCGGACGGTCCGCGTCGAGAACGCCGCCGATGCCGCACAATTCGGGGCATGACCGCCCGCCTCGAGGAACTTGTCGCCCTCACCGCCCGCATCGGGGACCCCACCCGCGACTTCGTGATCCTCGCCGAAGGCAACACCTCCTCCCGCGAGGACGAGGAGACGTTCTGGGTCAAGGCGAGCGGCCGTACGATGGAATCGCCCGAAGAAGCGACCTTTGTCCGCGTCCGGTTCGAGCCTGTGATATCGGCGCTCGACCTCCCCCGCCCCGACGACCTGGTTCTGCGTTCGATCCTGAACGGTGCGCGCCGAGACCCCGACGTTCCCGCCGTGCCCTCGACCGAAGCGTTCATGCATGCTTGGCTCCTGACTCTTCCCGGCGTCGAGTTCGTCGTCCACACCCACCCGACCCCCCTGCTCTCCCTCCTCGCCCTCGAGGACGCCGAGGAACTGGCGTCGCAACGCATGTTCCCCGACGAGATCGTGTGCTGCGGCCCCGCGACCTGCTTCGTGCCCTACGTGGCTCCCGGGTTCGACTTGGCGGTCGCGATCCGAGAGCGGACCCGCGGGTTTGCCGAGCGCTGGGGCGACCTTCCGCGCACCTATTGGCTTCATAACCACGGCTTGATCACCGTCGGCAAGACGGCGGCGGATGCGGAGAGCGCCACCCGCATGGCGGTTAAGGCGGCGAGGGCTTGGCTCGGCGCGTTGCAGACGGGCCGTTCGATCCGGCCCCTCTCTCCCGGCGAGGTCCGCCACATCCACGCCTGGCCCGACGAACACTACCGCCAGAAGCTCCTGGCCGGACTATAACGGCAGGACCCGGGGCGTACGGGCGGGAATCGCAACGGCAGACGCATGATCCCGCTCCTACTGGCGATGGTCCCCCTGCCTTCGAACCCGATCGTGTCCCTCACCGGGCTGGACTTCTCCGGCGGCGGTTCGGCGCGCTACTTCTCGCACTACCGAGGCGAACGAGTGAACTTCGTCTACGCCCTCCCCACGGGCCTGAGCAAGATCGAGGCGCGCTTCCGTCTCGAAAAGGCGCCGATGAGCGGGCTGTCCCTGCACGTAAGGGCCCTCGACGACGAAACCCCCGTCCCGTGCCCGATTCGGATCGCGCTCAACGACACCACCCTGTTCGAGGGTTCGAGCCCGTTCTCTGCGACCTACTGGGGGGTGCGGCGATACCCGCTTCCTCCCGGAGCCCTTCGCTCCGGCGAGAACGTCCTCCGCGTCGAGAACCGGTCCGTCGAAGGGGAAGCGGGAATGCCGCCATGGTTCATGGTGGCGCGGGCCGCGATCGCGGAAGACGCCTTCCGGTTCCCCGGGGTCGATCTCCCCGCCCTGGAGGTGACCGTCCCTGCCGTTCGGCGCCCCTTTCCCGAGCCTCTCGCCAAAGGCGAGAGGCCGGGATTCGCGATTCGCGGCATCAAGGGCTGGATGTGGCCGCCGGAAGCCTACGCCGAGGTCATTCCCACCCTCCGGGCCGCGAAGATGAACTTCCTGATGAACTGCTACACCTCGATGTGCGACATCGAACACTTCAAATGGGGCGACCCCAGGGCCAACCGATGGTGGGAGCCCCTCCCCGCCGCCAAGCGTCGCAAGTACGAGGCGGTTGTGCGCGCGTGCCAGAGGGCCGGGATCGCGTTCTGCTTCAGCATGAACCCGAGCCTCTGTACCGCCCGATCGCTCGCCTACGATTCGCGCAAGGACCTCGAAGATCTCTACCGGCAATACGCCTGGATGCAAAGCCTGGGCGTTCGCTGGTTCAGCCTCGCCTTCGACGATATTGGCGAGGGAATTGACGCGGCGGGCCAGGCGCGCGTCGCCAACGAGGTGTTCCGGCGGTTGCGCGCCAAGGACCGGAGCGTCCGCTTCGTGCTGTGCCCGACCGCTTACTGGGGCGACGGCAAGGGGGCCTGGCAGCGTCCCTATCTGGAGACGCTCGCCGCCGACCTCGACCCCGCGATCTGGGTGTTCTGGACGGGCGAGGAGGTGTACGGGCCGATCTCGACCGCTTTCGCCCGTTCGTTCCGGGCGATCGTGCGCCACCCCCTGTTCGTCTGGGACAACTACCCCGTGAACGACGACAACCCGACGATGCACCTTGGACCAGTAGTGGGCCGCGATCGCGACCTTGGGACGATCGCCGACGGGTACTTGGCGAACTCGATGTGCCGACCCCGCGAGGCGAACCGCATCCCGATTCTGACCTGCGCCGACTACGCCTACAACCCCCGCGCCTACGATCCCGACCGGTCCGTGGGGCAGGCCCTCCTTCGGGTGGCCCGTTCCTCGTCCGAGCGGAGAGCCCTCGCGAGTCTGGTCGAGCTGTACCCCGGCTTCCTCCGCTATGGCGATGGAAGCGCGTTCAATCCGGTTCGGGCGCGCCTCTCGACCGCGTCCCCGGCCGAGCGAGCCGCGTTGCGCGAACTTCTGAAGACGGTCACTACCGTCCTTCGTGCGGCGGGCTCGAAACGGTACGTCGAGGAACGGCGCATCCTTGAGGCGGATCGCGCTTGGATTCGTGCGCCGTCATAGGCGCGGCGTTCCTCCGCCGAGTATCGTGGAGACGTGTCCAGGCCGTCCGCCCTCGTCGTGTGCCTCGCTGCCTGTCTCGCCGGCCCCGCGCTGGGCCAGATGACGTCTGGGGCGGGCGGACGACGCCCACGCGAAGGACATGGTCGCGATCCATGCGCTTCTCGCCGACGCGTCCAAGGTAAAGCGGAGCACGAAGATCGTTTCCGGCGGCGTCTCGACCGTCACGTTGAGCAACGAGCCGGAGGTGTCGCGTCGCATCCAGCTTCACGCGGTCGCCATGCAGAAGCGTCTCCGGGAAGGCCGCCCGATCCGCGACTGGGACCCTTTGTTCGCCGCCTTGTTCGAGCGCCACGAGGCGGTCAAGATGATCGTCACGCTCACGAAGCAGGGCGTCGCCGTGACCGAGACCTCCGACGACCCCCAGGTAGTGGCTTTGATCCGCGCCCACGCCGCCGCCGTGGACGGTTTCGTCAAGGAAGGCATGGCGGGCATGCACCGGATGCATCCCGTCCCCGCAGCCGCCAAGTCCGGGAAGGACAAGTTCCTGGGGAAGGGAGACGGAATCTCGACCTGCCCGGTGACCGGCGAGCCCGTGAACAAGAACGTCTCGGCGGTCGTCGAAGGGCGTCGGGTCTTCTTCTGCTGTGAGGGCTGCATCGCGACGGTCAAGAAGAACCCCCGGGCCTACCTGAAGCCCATCCCGAAGCTGTAGCCTCGGCGAGCCTCACCCTTCGATCCGATGGCGGCCTCCGCCGAGGTCCGTGGCCGGTTTGCCGTCGGGACCCTCCACGCGGATCGCCATCCCTCGGGGCGAAGTCACCGCCACGTCGAATCCGTTCCCGCGACGCTTCCAAGTCACCTCGATCCGACCCCGAGCCGTCGCCAAATGCCCTTTCGCCCAACTCAACGAACCGGGGTTGGGCGCGACCACCACCTCCCGCCAACCGACCGATCCCGGCGCCTGGCGGATGCCGAGGACCCACCCGTAAAACCATTCCATCGCGTGTCCGAGCATGCAGTGGTTGAGCGAGTTGCTTCCGACCGTAAGGGCGTCCCACGACTCCGGAAGGGTGGTCAGCCCCTTCGCCAGAATTCCCCCGTAACTCCCCAACCCCGTCCGCGAGTACACCTTGTGCAGCACGTCGCTGCGCCCCGCCTCCGCCAACGCTCGTATCAGGAAGACGTGCCCTACGTCGCCCGAAGTCTGCTGGTAGTCGCGCGCTTCGAGGTTGGCGACGATTATCGCGGCGGCCGTCTCCCGGTCCTCGGCGGGGATCAGATCGGCGCACAGAGCCATCGCGTTCGCCGTCTGGGGACTGCCCCGGTTCGCGCACGTCTTCGTGACCGGATCGTAGAACTTCGCCTGAAAGCTCGCCGCGATCCGTCCGTGCAGTGCCCGGTACCGCGTCGCGTCGTCCGGCTTCTCGAGGACATCGGCCGCCTTGGCGAGGGCCTGCGCGCACATCGCCCAAGTCGCGGTCGAGGTCAGGTCGGTCGGGGTGTAGCGGCTGGGTCCCGGTGGGTTCCCGTGCCCATAGTCGTACCAATCGCCGAGCCCGGTGGGCGCGATCCCGTCCGGTGAGACCGACTCGATCTGGTCCACGAACGCCCTCATCGAGGCATAGCTCTGCGCGAGGACCGAACGGTCGCCCGTCCACTCGTACAGCGTCCAGGGCATCAGCACGCCCGCCGCGCCCCACTCGACCGTGTAGGCGTAGGGGCTCGAATAGGGAAGTTGCAGGAAACGGGGCGCCACCGTCCCGATCCGTCCGTCCGGAGCCTGGGCGTCGCGAATGTCGCGGGCGATCTTGGCGAACCAGGTCTTCGCGTCGTAGCGGTAGAGGAACGAAGGCGCGAGCAGGTGGGCGCACTCGAGCCATCCGAGCTTCTCGCGATGAGGGCAGTCGGTCAGAACGTGGCTCGCGTTCGAGCGCATCGCCCAGTCGATCAGAGCGTGGGTCCGGTTGTAGAGGTCACTCGAGCACGCGAAAGCCCCTGCCTCCGCCATCGCAACCCGCGTGTGCATCATCCGCATCCCCTCGATCACCGGCAGACCTTGCGGGTTGGACCTCCCCGCCGGGACCGCTCCCCGAACCTCCACGTACCGGAATCCGTGCGTGAAGAACCGCCAGCGCCACGTCTCCGCGCCCCCGCCGCGCAGGGTGTAGGCGCACGAAGCCTCGGCGTTCCAGAGGTTCAGTTGTTGGACCTCCCCCTTGTCCGTCATGACCTCCGAGGGGACCAGCACCACCCGTGCGCCACGCTTCCCGCGCAGACGAGTCTCGACGAGTCCGGACGCGTTCTGCGGAAACACGACCGACCAGACGCCGGGCCGGCGTTCGATCCAACGTTCCGGCGACCACGTTTCGTGGACCCGAATACCCGGCCAGTTCTGCCGACGCAACTCGGCCTTCGGGGCGCGAGCCACCGTCACCGATGGCCACTCGGCGCGGAAACCCGGCCGGTCCCATCCCGACGATTCGAGGCGGGCGTCCACGTCTTCTCCCGCGTAGACGTTCGAAAAGAGGATCGGGCTGGGCGCCCACGTCCACTCCCGGTCGGTGGCGACGAGCCGTTGTCGACCCTGGGGGCCCTCCACCCAGAGCTCCAGCCGAAACATCCACGGTCGCCCCTCCGAGAAGTCGGGCATCGCATCGCCCTTGGCGTACCGTCCCGCCGGGGGACGCTCGACCCGCCAGAACGACGCCCCCAGGAACGCCCCGAACGCGTTCGCTCCCGGCTTCAGCAGGCCGGTAACGTCGAATTCCCGCCAGTAGATCGCCCGATCGTATTGCGACCAAGGCTGGTCGAGCACGTCGCCCCCGACCTTATGTCCGTTCAGCCTCAGCTCGAAGTCGCCCAGCCCGATCACCCTGACCGTCGCCTTCCCGACGCCGTTGGGCACGGCGAACTCGCGCCGCAGGATCGGGGGACGGGAAGGCTCGCGCAGGCTCCACGGGGCCGAGGCCGCCGGGCCCAGCGCCACCGTCTTCGTTGCCCTTTCGCTTGCCTCGTCGAGCGAGGAGGACCATGAACCGTCCGAGACCGCAAGCGTCTTGTCACCCTGCTCGATCGCCGCGATCAGTCCTCCCGGATTGCCGCCCGGCACTCCCTTTCCGTTCTCGGCTCGGACGAGAATCGTGTTGTTTTGCCGCAAAGGCCCGGTGCGGAATCGCGACGTCGCCGCCCAGTCCCTCGCCTCGCCCACTTTCTCGCCGTTGATCCACACCGTCGCCCGGTTGTCGGCCGCTACCGCCAAGGTTGCGGGCTCGCCCGGGTTGGCCGCGAACGACTTTCGAAACCACCGCACCCCTGCCGGCGCGTCCTCCAAACTCGGGACCGGCTCGCCCGGCGCCTGCGCCCATACCCACGAGGCCCGCTCGATCGCCGAACCCGGCGTGGGAACGGTGATCCAGTCGGCTTGCCAAGCGGGAAGGGGGTTCATGAGGGCGAGTACCACTCCGAGCATCGCTCCTCCGTTCCTCGGCGACGGGCCGGTTCCTTCCCGTCGCCGCCAGGAGGGTAACGTCCGGGCCATGGATCGAACCGTGGTCTTGGTCAGCGTGGACGGAATGCGGCCCGACGCCCTGCGCGCCGCCAAAACGCCCTGCCTGGACCGCCTCCGCGAGCGCGCCGCCTACACCGACCGCGCCCGCACGGTCATGCCCTCCGTCACGCTCCCTTGCCACACCTCGATGCTCCGAGGCGTGGACGTGACGCGACACGGCATCACGACCAACGTGTTCGTCCCCCTCGCCCGTCCCGTCCCGAGCCTCTTCGACCTCGCCTCCCGAGCGGGCAAACGCTGCGGCGCCTTCATGAACTGGGGTCCCCTCCGCGACCTCTACGAACCGGAAAGCGTCGAGGCCGCCTACTTCATCGCCGACTCGAAGACCGAGGCGGGCGATACGTCGGTGGCACGATCCGCGGTCGCCCATCACGCCGAGCGCCCGTTCGACTTCCTCTTCGTCTACTTGGGGAGAACCGATTCCATGGGCCACGACCACGGCTGGATGTCCGCCCCTTACCTGGACGCGATCCGTCACGCCGACGCCTGCATCGCGCCCCTGGTCGAAGCCTTGGACCGTAAGCAGAGGCCCTGGACCATGCTCGTCCAAAGCGACCACGGTGGCCACGACCGCTCTCACGGCACCGAGATGGACGAGGACATGACCATCCCATGGATGCTCGTCGGGGACGGGGTGCGGCCGGGAGAGCTACCCGACGGGGTTCGCATCGTCGACACCGCCCCGACCCTGGCCGTTCTCCTCGGCCTCACCCCGGCCCGCGAGTGGGACGGCCGACCCGTCGCCCCCGCCCTCGCCGACTAGAACGCCCAGACCACCTTCACGCTCACCCGGTTCTGGAACTTGGCCGCGTTCGGGTCCCCCACGATCACGTACCACTCCGCCCCCGCCAGCCCCGCGTTGCGATAGGCGAGGTACCAGTTCGCCGAGCCGTCGCGGTTCACCCACCGGGCGGATAACGACCGGCGCTTGTCCATCTCCCAACTCAGCGTCGCCACCGAAAGGGTGCCGTGGCCGGCATAGTTAAGGCTGTTTGTCTCCGCACCGAGTACGACGCGTCCGAAAAGACGGATGTTGGCGAAGGCGTTCAGGTACTGCGTCTTGTCGTTCCCTCGCTTACCTCCGCTGTAACCGAAACCGAACCGCTTGAACCGGTTGGACTGGTTGAATGTCAGGTTGAGGCCCGATACGTGCGAACGCTCCCCCTCGAACGTGTCCATGTTGGTGAACAGGTTCACCCGGTGATCGGATCGGGTCACGACATAGACGGAAGGACTGAACTCGCGATGGAACGGTCGACCGTCGGTGTGCTCGTACACGTTGGCGAACAGGTTTGCGCCGTAGTTCTTCAGCGCCCCCTCTGTCACTTGGTTGTTGTACTCGCCGAAAAGGTACGTCCCGACCTCGTCCGTGAACGGAATGAACCCGAGCGCCGGACGGAACCCCCCGTCCACCTTGCTGTGCCGGGCGACCAAGAAGAGCCGGGGCATGTCGTAAGCCAGGGCGTAGGCGTAAGCGCCCTTCCGATCGCCCTTCTCCCACATGGTGGCGGACTCGCTCTCGACGAACCAGTTGCGGGCAAAGCGATAGGAGCTTCGGTGCCCCGCCACCGTGTTCGTTCCCACGCCCTTCTCGTCGCGCGCGGTGGCGAAGACACCGAGAGACGCGTTCGGCCCGAACTCCTTACCCAGGTTTACGACCGCGTTGGTCGAGTCGTCCGTGTCCACCGCCACCAGCGCGCCCAGAGTGGTGCTCTTGTTCACTCGCCCGAACGCCTTCGCGCCGTAATCGAAGTACGGGACGCGTTGGCTGTAGAACATCTGGCCGAAGGTGTACTCCGGGGTCAGGTGGAAGTAGTCGCTTCCTTCCGTGAAAAATGGCCTCGTGTCGTCGATGTAGCGCTCGGTCCGGGTGAATTCGATGCCCGCGATTTGGCCTTCGATGTTCTTGAAGTCCGGGTTGAGGCTGGCGACCCCCGAGAGGTCGTTCGTGAAGTTGGTCCGGATGTCGAGACCGGCGCGAACGCCCGATCCCTTGTCCTTGTCGTACTCCGGCGCCGCGTAGCCCAGAAACTCGAAACGGCGTTTCGCGTTGGCCTTGGGCGGCTGCACGCCCTGCCAAATCCCCATTAGTTCGCCTCGAAAGCTGGGGGTTAGGTCGGACCACCGAGACGTGACGTTCGTTCGCTGCTGGTTGCGTACGAAGTTGACGTCCATGTCGAGGCTCGCCCCGCCCGGGTAGTTCAGGACCCCCCACGGGATCGCCATTTCCGCGATCCACCCGTCGGCGACCTTCTTCGTCGCCGCCGTCCACTGGCCCCGCCATTCCCGCTTCGTGCTTCGTCCGCCCGCGATCGATTCGTTCGTCGTCCCGAGCGGATTGACGAGGAAGCGGGAAAGCTGGCCAAACTGCCGCGTGCCGTACGTGTCGAGCATCAGCACGACGAAGTCCTCGCCCTCGAACTCGGTCCCGGGCTGTATCTCGCGCCCGACGATCTGGTCCGGCTTGCTGTCGTGGCAATAGAACGCCGCGTACAGCGCCTTGTCGTCGTAGGCCAGCCGTGCCTCCGTGCGGTCCTCCGTCGGTTGACCCGTGTAGGCGTTGATGAAAGGCGTCGCAACGGGGACCGATTTCCACGCCTCGTCGTCGAGCGACCCGTCGATCACCGGGGCGACGGCGATGCGGACGGCCGGGAGTTTCCGCTTCGAGCGCTCCTCGCCTTGGCTCAGGGCGAGACCGACGAGGCTCAGGGTGAGGACGATGGCAAGCGACTTGTGCACGCGGTGACCTACGGGCGGAGCAAGAAGCGACCGCGCCAAACGGTGTACTTACCCGGAATCCCCCGAAGTTCCCACTCGAAAGACCCGAAACTGCCTAGTCGCCGCCCGCGTCCTCGATCCAAGCCCGCAGGAACTCGCCCACGCTCCACGCCTGCCATGGGCATCCGCCCGGTGACTGCGGCGCGTCGCCGTCGTAGACCTCCGCCAAGCCGCCAACCCCGTACTCGGTCAACATGGGCCGAGCTTCGCGCAGAATGCGCTTCGCCTCCCGGCGGTCGCCCGTCAGCTTCACGAGCGCGCTCGCGTAGGGTCCCATCAACCAGGGCCAGGCCGTGCCTTGGTGGTACGCCGCATCGAGATCGGGGAGAGGCCCCCGAAATCGGCCGTGGTACTGGCTGCTTCGAGGGGCCAGGGTGCGAACCCCGTACGGCGTCAGCAGTTCTCGCGTCACGACCCCCAGCGCCTCGCGCGCGTGATCTCCCTTCGCCGGGCCGAACGGAAGACTCATCGCGATCAGTTGGTTGGGGCGCAAAGAGGCGTCGTCTGGGTCCGCCGTGTCCAGGTAGTAACCCAGGGTGGGAGACCAGAACTTGGTGTCGAACGCCTTTTCCGCCCTCTCGGCGGTCTCCCGGTAAGGCGCCGTCGGGCGACCCAACTTGTCGGCGAGCCACTCCATGACGCGCAGCGCGTTCACCCAAAGTCCGTTGATCTCGATCGGCTTGCCGTGGCGGGGCGTCACGACCCAGTCGCCGATCTTGGCGTCCATCCACGTCAATTGCACTCCCGCCTCGCCTTGGGTCAGCAGCCCGTCGGCGGGGTCCACGCCGATACCGTACCGCGTGCCCTGCACGTGGGCTTCGAAAGCCTCGTCGAGCGCGATCATCGCGCGCACCGCGAACGCCGCGTTCCACTCCGCCTGGAGGGTTCCGTAGATGGCATTGGCGAACCAGAGGGTGGCGTCCACCGTGTTGTACTCCGGTTCCGCGCCCGACTCGACGAACCGGTTCGGGAGCAGGCCGTCGCGCATCTCCCCCGCATAGTCCGAGAGCAATCGGCGGGCTTCCGCCACCCGGCCCGTATGGAGCAGGACTCCGGGCAACGCGATCATGGTGTCGCGTCCCCAGTCGGCGAACCATGGGAAACCCGCCAGGATCGAGGTGCGCGCGGGCGTTTCGATCACGAACTTTGCCGCCGCCTCGACGAGCAACGGCGTCAACCTTGACTGGTCGGCGACGGGCTCGGGGAGCTCACGGGGCGACGTCTCCAGGTCGGTCGTCGCCACCAGGTGGACCGCCGCGCCGGGCGGCAGATCGTAACGGAGTTCGCAAGGGCAGAACAGGTCCTCGCGGTGCGCGAGCCCCCGCTCCTCGTCGCGGGCTCGCTCGAACCGGTAGTACCAGCCTTGGACCGGGTGGCGCTGGGCGCCCGGATGCAACAGATGCAAGCACCGGCTCCGGTGAACGACCGTCGAGCGATGCGGGTGGAACTCCATCCGCTCCGGGTAGTCGCCCCGCTCCAAAGAGGTCTCGTGGTACGACTTGTGGCACACGAGCGGGAACAGCACGAGGCGGAATCGCTCGCCTCCGATGTTCCGAAAGGTGACCGTGCAGGCGTTCTCCCCCCGGTGTCGCACCAGATCCTTCTGCAGGAGCCCGTGCCCAACGCGGTACCGCCAGACCACCGAGTCGCCGACCAAGCACTCCTCCACAAACTGGTGGCCTTGGGGGAAGAGGGTCCCCGGGTACTGGTTGGCCGAGATGCCGGTTCGGACCCCCCCGATCTCGACGAACGCGTCCAGCCCGTCGAACAGCACCGTCCGCTCCATGGAATCGGGTTCCGCGACGACCAGGTGCCCGTGGTACCGACGGGTGTTCGGACCCGCCAAGGTCCCCATCGCGTACCCGCCGCGCCCGTCCGGCAGCACCCACTCGAGACGGGAAGAGCGCTCGAAGTTGGCACAGACCGAAGCGTCGAAGCGGTAGGGCACGCCGCGAGTATACGGCCGGCGCGGGGCCGTCCCGGGCCGGTGGGACCGGTCGCTCGCTATACCTCACGCCCCGCAAATGTCCCCGGTAATAGGTACCGGCAAAGGGCACCCTGATCCCGCTATAATCGGTGCGTTCGCGTCCTTTCATCAGGGGGTCGGACGGGATTGGCCAGGATGGCCGCCCACATTCGCCCATCGGACGGGCGCGCAAGGCTCTCCGAGCCAGGTCACAAACCCATGGGTCTCCTCAATCGGTTTCGAACTCGCCGTGCTGGCCACGGCATGACCACCGGGCGCGCGTTCGCCCTCGGTCTTCTTCTTACCGTGGCGACCACGGGCTCGTTCCTGATGCAGGGACGTCGCGCGCCGATTCCCGCCGCCGATCCCGTTCTGGACCCGATCGGGAACAAGTCCGTGGACGAGTTGGCGCCGCTCAACTTCACCGTCACCGCCAGCGATCCCGACCTGGGCGATACCCTGACCTTCACCCTCGACGCCACGTCCTTGGGCAAGGGAATGACGATCAATCCGATGACGGGCGACTTCAGCTGGACGCCGACCGAAACCCAGGACGGTCCCCACACCGTCACCGTCACCGTCACCGATTCGACCTTAGCCACCGACGACGAGACGATCACGATCGACGTCAACGAACTCAACGTCGCGCCGACCCTCGGCCTGATCGCGGGCCAAGCTTGCTTTGAGGCCAATGCCCAGGGATCGAACCCGCAGAACGTCAACTTCTTCGCCGCTGGCGCCGACACCGACTTCGTGCTTGGCGTGCCGAACGGCCTGACCTACACGCTCGACGCGACCTCGCTCGGCAAGGGCATGACGATCAACCCGACAACCGGGGAGTTCCTCTGGGCGCCGACCGAGCTTCAGGACGGAGTCCATTCGGTCACCGTGACCGTTCACGACAACCAAGTGCCCGACCTGACCGCCAGCCGCACGTTCTCGATCACCGTGACCGAGGTCAATGAGCCGCCCGTCATCACGGTCGCCGCCGACGGTTTCGTCGGCACCGTGTTCCACGGTCAGGGCATCTGGCGCGACGTGACCCTCTCCGACCCGGACGTCGTCCTCGGGGTTCCCAACACTGTGACGGCGAGCCTGAACGCGAACCCTGACGCCAACTACAATCCGGCAACCGGTCACTGGGTGATCGCGCCAAAGGCCCCCGCCGCCGGCCCGTTCGTTTCGACGCTGACCGCCACCGACAGCGGAGTCCCGCCCTTCAGCGTTCCCATGTCCTTCCCATACACCGCGATGGCCCCTCCCGGTCACGACTATGCGGTCGGCGGGCACGCGGGCGAAATCCGGCAGGTGGATGCGGACGGCATGGTCGTGATGACCGCCTCCGCCGACGGCACCGCGAAGATCTGGGGCGATCTCGGCCCGTACTTCCTCAAGAAGACACTCGCCGGCCACAACGGACCTCTTACCGGCATCGTCAACCGCTTCGGCACCGTCGTGACCTCTTCCGAGGACGGCTACCTCATCGAATGGGATCGGACGACCGGCGCGATGCTGGCCGTGAGCCCTGCGCACGCGGGTCCGGTCAACTGCATGTCCAAGAACGTCGTGATGGACGGATGGGTGACCGGCGGCGAGGACTGGAAGGTCAAGGTCTGGACCGGGCTCCCCGGCCCCGCCCTCACCCTGATGGGCCATACCAACGCCATCACCGACGTCGCCGGCTGGGGACCTTGGACCGTCAGCGGGTCCCGGGACAAGACCGTGCGCGTCTGGTTCGGAACCATGCTGAGTTGGCCCGTGATCACGGACCACACGGGTGAGATCACCGCCGTCGATCTGTTCGCCGATGGTGGCCCGGACCGGTGGGTCGCCACCGCCGCCAAGGACCGCAAGTTCAACCTCTACAAGAACGCCGTCCAGGTGTTCTCCCTCGATCTTGGGGAGGTCGTGACCGAGATTCGTTTCGAGTTGGCCCTCGACGGTCGCATCTTCGTCGGCACCGAAACGGGCAAGCTCATCGTCCTCGATCGCACCGGCGCCATCCTCTTCACCTACAACGACGCGAAGGGGCCCATCCGGTCGATCAAGCACTTCGGCTCGTTCGTCTACGTGACGGGCGCCGACCGGGCGGTCCGTTGGTACTCCATGTTCCCCGGACCGGGACTCACCCTTATCCGTGAACTGAGCGCCCACGGCGACTGGATCACGAACGTTGCGTCTCTCCCGTTCGGCGGCGCGTTCTCGCCCTACGTCACCGGCTCCTGGGACGGCAAGGCCATCTTCTGGGACGGCCCGGCCATGAGCCGGATCGCCACGTTCGATCACGGATCGCCCCTCGTCGCCGGATTGGCCTCGCCTTACTCCACGATCGGGCGCGACGGGTCCATCAAGTTCTGGAGCTTCGGCATCCCGGACTGGACGGTCGGTGCGAGCGCCATGAACCCGGAGGCCCCCTGGTCCGCCGCGACCTTCCTGGGCGCGAACGTCATGGTGGGCGCCCAAAACGGCAACGTGCGCTTCTGGGACAGCTCCGGATTGAACGTCTTCACCTTCAACTCGGGGTCCCCCGTGACCTCGATGGACGGGACCCGCGCCGGCGCTCCGGTCACGCGCATCGCCACCGGCGGTTCGGACGGGGTCGTCAAGGTGTACAACCCGATCACGACCGTCGAATGGACCTTCTCCGGCCACATGGGTCCCGCGATGGGCGTGTCCTTTAGCCGGAACGGTCGGCGACTCGCTGTCGCCGCTGGCATGATCTACGTGTACGACCTGAACACGGGCGCGAAACTGATGGCCGTCATGGAGCGAACCGGCATCGGAAGTTGCGCCATGAACCCGACGGGGGAAACCGTCGCCGTCATTCAGCATCCCAACATCGTCCGCGTCTACCGCGTGTTCGACGGGGCCGTCGTCTACACGTCGCCCAGCGAACCCGGCCTCTACGCCACCTCGATCAACTGGAACGACACCGGCGACCGCCTGACCGTGACGCGCCAGGACGGCTCCTTCTACCGCGTCGACATGGGCGGTAGCGGCCCGATCCCGCCGACCTCCTCCTTCTCCGCGCCCGTCGCCTTCCGTGACACCGAAGGGAAGCCCAACTCGGTCAACGTCCGGGTCTACCGGAAGGGCACGACCGACCTCGTCAAGGAAGAGACCGCCCTGATCTCGAACGACGGTCGCATTCGCGTCGAACTCGACGAGCGTGGCCAGTACGACGTGGTCGCCAAGTCCGCCACCTTCCTCGCCCGCAAGGTCGCCATGGATCTGAGAACCCAGAACGTCGGGCAGCTCGTGTTCGATCTTCGTAACGGCGACGTCAACGGCGACAACACCGTCAACATCGCCGACTTCCTCTTGGTCCGCAAAGCCTTCGGAGCGAGCCAGGGAGGACCCGGCTACCTCGCCGGCGCCGACCTCAACAAAGACGGCCGGGTGGACATCCGAGACTTCGTCATCGTCCGACGCAACTTCGGGGTGGCGGGAGACCGCTAAACGAAACGCCGCGGCGAAGACCGCGGGAGAAACCGCAATGAAGAAAACCGCACTCGCTCTGACCCTCCTCGCCACGACGCTCGGCGTCGCGCAACCCCTCGGCGGTCGCGTGTTCCAGTACAGCGTCAACAGCGACGTGAACGGCCCCTACTACGGGACCACCAACATCATCTACTTCCACATGCCGACCGTGGCCTACGTGAACCCCTACCTGTACGTCCAGGGCTTCATGCAGGCGATTTGGAGCATCGACGGTTGGGGTTCGGGCACCCACCAGGGCTCGACGACGATCACGATCTATCACAACGAGATGCTCGCGATCGACTTCCAGAACTTCGGCGACCTCACCAAGGTCCCCGGATCCGGCCCCAGCGGCCCCCTGACCAACCTCAACATCCCGATGCAGTATCGGGCGATCGCCTTCACCTCGGCCCACCTCCCGATGGCGATCGGCCTGCCCGTGTTCGCCAACGGCGTCACCTTCAACAACGCCTGGAACGCCTTCTCCTGGGCGCTCCCCCTCGAAACCGGCGGCATGATGACGATCGAACTTGACCGCCGCATCACCGTGTTCCCCGACCACGGACCCGGCACCTACGTGAACCCCGGCGAACTGATCTTGATCCGCTTCTAAGGCCCTTTCAGAAGCGAGTGCAAAGAGGGCGGCGCCCAAAAGGCGGCCGCCCTCGATCACGTCGGCTCGATCGCTCGTCAGAACGACACGTCCACCGCCTGTTCCTTGCCCGTCTCCGCGCTCTTGTACAGCGCGTCGAAAATCGCGTTCAGAATCAGGCCGTTCAAACCTGGCACCGGCGAGGGCTTCCCGTTCTGGATCGCGTCCACGAAAGCCTGCACTTCCGCCGTATGCGCCGACGCCACGTTCGGGACGTTCCGCGGCACCATGTTGAACAGCTGACGGTTCTGCTCCGTGTAGATCGTGATCGGCTCGCCGCCCCAGAACTGCACGTCCGCCCCCGCCTTCGTTCCGAACAACTGAGTGCGGAACGGGTCGCCGTCCAGATTCGCCATGAACGAACTCTCGAGTACGACCGTCGCTCCGTTGTCGAATTTGATCAGGCCGACCGCGAAGTCCTCCACCGTGAATTTCGTGCGATCGTAGTCGCCCCACGGATTCACGATGTCCGGGTTCTTGCCGAGGGTGTCGTAGGTCGAACCGCTCGCGCTCACCGGCTTGGGATAGCCCATCAGGAACAAGGTGAAGTCGAGGATGTGCACCCCGATGTCGATGAGCGGACCGCCCCCCTGCTGCTCCTTGTCGATGAACACCCCCCAATGGGGCACGCCGCGCCGCCGGAGCGCCTGGGCGCGAGCGTAGTAGATGTCGCCCATGTGCCCGTTATCGATGTACTCCTTCATGAAACGGCCCGCCCCCGTGAAGCGTTGTTGAAGGGCCACCTGAAGAATCTTGCCGTTGTCCTCGGCCGCGCGGCACATCTTGCGCGCTTCGTCCGCGTTCATCGCGAGCGGCTTCTCGCACAGCACGTGCAGGCCGGCGTTGAGCGCGTCCACCGTCGGTTGAAGGTGGTACTTGTTCGGCGTCGCGACGGAGACGGCGTCGAGTTCCATCTCGGCGATCATCGCTCGGTAGTCCGTGTACACCTTGGCGCCGTCCGACATTTCGGACGCCTTCTTGGCCGTCTCGCTCGACACGTCGCACACCGCGACGATTTCGCAGGCGTCCGGTACGCTCTTGTAGCCGGGAATGTGGCAGCCCTGGGCGATGCCGCCGCTGCCGATGATGCCGATTCGGAGTTTCTTTGCCATCCTGGAGAACCTCGGGGTCAACCGCATTGTGCCCGCAACGGAGGGGAGATTTGAAGGCTGTTGGGACCGGTCCGAAACGTTTCCGGGACCTAAGCCTTCCCGAGCCCCGACGGGGCTTTGCTCCGGCCCAGAAAGCCCGCCATCGCCACGATCGTGACCACGAACGGAATGCTCAGCCAAACCTCGGACGGGACCCGCGCTCCCATCACCGCCGTCCCCTGCAGCTGAATCTGAAGCGCTTCGAACGTCCCGAACAACAGCGCCGCCAAAGCCGCCGGGACGGGCTTCCACCGCCCCAGAATGAGCGCCGCCAACGCGATGTACCCCTTGCCGCCCGTCATGTTGTCCGAGAACCGCCCTGCGTTCGAAACGATGAGCGCCCCCGCCAACCCGGTGAGCAAGCCCGTCCCCAACAGGTTCATCGCCCGCACCCGCAACGGGTCCACCCCCATCTGCCGCGCCTTGTCCGGGTCGCTTCCCACCGCCATCAGCCGTAGCCCGGGCCGGGTTCGCTTGGCGTACGCCCAAAGAAGCAACGGCGCGGCCAGCGCCAGGGCGTAGAACAGCGGCAAGGGCAACTGCGGAATCTGGCGGCTCGAACCGAGGTCGGCGAACCGTTTGTTCATGAAGTTGGTCGCGCCGATCGCGATCGCGTTGAGGGCCATCCCGCTCACGATATGGTCGATCCGGTAAGTCTGGGTGAAAAGCCAGTGCAACAGCGACATCAGCACCGCCGCCCCGATCCCCGCCCCGAGGCCGACCAAGGCGTCGCCACTGTGCGCGGCCACCAAACCCGTGACGCACGCCGCCATCAGCATCTTGCCTTCCAGCGCGATGTTGATCACCCCGCCCCGCTCGCTCAGGAACCCGCCCATCGCCGCCAGGACCAGCGGCGATCCGAGGCTGATCGCTCCCCCGAGCAGCACGATCAGGAAGTGGCTATCCATCTGTGCGCCTCTCACGGTACCGGGCGGCCGCGAACGCGACGATCAGGACCCCCAGGATCACCCCTGTGACGCCCTTCGGTACGTCCAGAACCTGGATCGCGAGCGCTCCTTTGTTCAGCGCCCCGAACGCCAGCGCCGCCGGAATGATCCCCCAGGGAGCCGAGCCCGCGAGGATCGCCACCCCCAACGCGTCGAACCCGTACCCCGGCGAAAACCCCGCGTAGAACCGGCCCTCCTGGCTCAACACGATGAGGGCCCCCCCTAGGCCCGCCAGCGCCCCCGAAGCGGCCAGCGCACGCACCGTGACCGCCTTGCTGTCCACGCCGGCGAAACGAGCGGCGATCGCGTTCTCCCCCGTCGCGCGCAGTTCGTAGCCGGCCACCGTCCGCGCGAGCCAGACGCCCAGGACGACGATGAGCACGACCCCAAGGACGATTCCCAAATTCAGCTCGAATCCGATTCGCCCCACCTCGCGAACCGCCGGGTCGTCCGGCGACATCAGCCGCACCACGCTCCCCCCCCTCGGGGGGTTGAGCACCAGGAGGCTCGGGAGGCGGGTGCCGAACACCAGCGAAGGGGTCGATGGCATCTCGTTCCCCGGGTCCTTGAGCGGCCCGGCCACCAAGGCCGTGGTCATCAGCCCCGCGATGTTGTTCAGCATGATCGTCGTGATCACCTCGTGCCCCCCCTTGTAAGCCTTGATCAACCCCGCCGGCAGGGTCCAAAGCGCCCCCGCCGCCATCCCCGCCAACACCGCGAGACCGATTCCCGCCGGTCCCGGCACGCGTAGACCCACCGTCGCCGCCGCCAGGGCCCCGACCAGCAACTGACCCTCCGCCCCGATGTTGAAAAGCCCGGCCCGCAGGGCCAAAAACACCGCCATCCCCGCGAACAGCAGGGGCATCGTCTGCTTCAACGTGCCCCGGATCGCAACCGGGCTGCCGAACGCGCCCCGTAACAACCCGACTCCCGCCTCGGCCGGATTCACCCCTGAGAGCGCGAGCAACCCGACCAGCGCCACGACCGACAGGGCGATCAGAACGGGCACGCGACGGTTCACGCCTTCGCCCCCACCATGAGCCGCCCGATGAGGCGGCGATCCAACTCGTGGCCGCGTGGCGGATCGGTCAGCGTGCCGTGGTACATCGCGACCACTCGGTCGCAGAACTGGAGCAGTTCGTCGAGGTCGAACGACACCACCAGAGCGCACCCGCCCTTCGTGCATTCCGCCCGAATCGCTTCGTACACCCGCTGGGCTCCCGCGATGTCGAGGCCCCGCGCCGGCTGAAACGCCAGCAGCACCCTCGGGTCCTCGGCCAGGGCCCGGGCGGCCACGAAGCGTTGCTGGTTGCCGCCCGACAAACTGGACATCGGGTGGCGAAGCCCCCCGTGTTTGGTCGAAAAGCGATCGGCGACCGCAAGGGCAAAGGCGTGCTGCTCGCCCCGAACGACCCACGCCCCTCGCCGAAACCGGGGCCGCCGTTGGTGGCCCAAAAGCGCGTTGTCCTCGAGCGACCAAGACTCGATGACCGCCTCGTCGTGACGATCTTCCGGAACGATCGCGAGGCCCGCCCCAAGGCGACGGCTCGTGCTCCAACCCTCGAGGTCGGCATCTCCCAGTCGCACCGAACCCCGCTCGATCGAACGCAGGCCGAACAGCGCCTGGAACAGCTCCCGTTGCCCGCTGCCGTCCACCCCCGCGATGCCGAGCACCTCCCCCTCCGCCACGTCGAGGGACACGCCCTTGAGCGCCTCGTCGCCTCGCTCGCCCCGGACCACGAGGTCTCGGACGACGAGCAAGGGTTTGCCTCCCTGAAGCGGCTTGCCCATCGGGTCGGTTCCCACCGGGTGGCCGACGATGAGTTCCGCCAACGCCGTCGGGTCCGTCTCGGGCACCGACGTGTCCGCCACTCGGACCCCCCCGCGCAAAACGGTCACATGGTCGCAGTACAAGATGACTTCGGGAATGCGGTGCGTGACGACGATCACCGTCGCCCCCTCGTCCGCCAGGCGCCGCAGGCTCTCGTAGAGCGCGTCGGCGTCCGAAGGCGACAGCATCGCGGTGGGCTCGTCCAAGATCATGATCCGCGAGTTGCGCCAAAGGAGCTTGAGGATTTCGAGCTTCTGCGCACCCGCTGGCGTCAGCGTGGCCGCCTCCGCGCGCCAGTCGAACTCGAACCCCATGCGCTCGGCCAGTTCCTTCGCCCGCTCCGTCGCCCCTGCGACGTGGATCACCGCTCCCGGTTCCGCTCCGAGCACCAGGTTTTCGAGGCACGTCAGTTCCGGGATGACGCTGTAGTGCTGGCTCACCATCCCGACGCCCGCCGCGATCGCCTCCGCCGACGAACGGAAGCGCCGCTCTTGGCCGTCGAGGCGAAGCGTCCCGCCGTCCGGTCGGATAGACCCGTACAGCACCCGCATCAGGGTGGTCTTGCCCGCCCCGTTCTCTCCCACGAGTGCGTGAATCCGACCGTGCTCAACGTCCAGATCGACGCCCTGCAGAGCCTGCACGGCGCCGAATCGCTTGTCGATGGCGGACAGTTGGACGGTCGGGGTCACGCGTCGAAACCCAACTCCCGCATTTTGGCGTAGAGCGCCGCCGTCGTCCAGCCACCGTGCCCCTCTTCCTCCAGCAGAGCGAGCAATCGGTCCACCAGGCGCGTCCCCGGCAACGCCGCGTCGCACCCCTCGGCCGCCTCCAGGCAGTAACCGAAGTCTTTCCGTTGGTTGGCGACCGAGAACCCCGGTGACCAGTCTTCCGCCAGAATCTTGGGTCCGTACCGCTCGAACGCCCAACTGCCCGCCGCGCCGCTGCCCACCACCTCGCGAGTCTGCGCCAAGTCCAGCCCGAGCTTCTTCGCGAAGCTGAGGGCCTCGCACAACCCGAGCAGCGCGCCCCCGACCGCGACCTGGTTCACCATCTTCATCGCTTGTCCCGAACCGCCGTCGCCGACCCGCTCGATGCGTTGGCCATAGGCTTCCAGCACCGGCCGGGCTCGCTCCACGTCCTCCTCGCGCCCGCCGCAGAAGATCGTGAGCGTGCCCGCCTCCGCCCCCATGCTTCCGCCCGTGATCGGCGCGTCGACGAACCGAAGGCCCTGCTCCGCGAGCGTTCGGTGCAAGGCCTTGGCAGCGGAAACGGCGATCGTCGAATGGTCCACGAACAACGTGCCGTGCCGGGCCGAAGGGGTCATCGCCGCGAACACCTCATGAACGTCCTCCGTGCGGTTCACGCATACGCAGACCATTTCGCAGGACGCCGCCACTTCGGACAGGCTCGAAGCGACCCGGGCGCCCAGCGACCAAAGGGGCTCCGCGCGGGATGGGGTGCGGTTCCATACGACGGTGGGAAAGCCCTTCGTGACGAGGTGGCGCGCCATCGCGCCACCCATCACCCCGAGGCCGACGAAGCCTACGTGAGACACGGTCTACCAGGTTCGGCGGGCGTCCGGCGTTTCCTTCGACGGGATCGTCTCGAGCGCTCCCTGAGGTCATCCTGCCGCGTCGGCCGCCATGCCGCCCGGTCGCACGGTGGGTCCTCGCTCGGCTCCTACCCGCGCCCCCGTAATCCCATGGTGGCCCTCCACGGGCAAAGGGGGAGACCGATCGGCTTCGCCGCGAAGCTGGACCGGTTGACGATCGGTCACGAGCGCTCAAGACAAGGTGTTCGCGGAGCGAACGCCCGGTGGTCCGTACGGGCCACGGGCGTCGGACAACCTTGGGAAGGAACCGTCCAATCGTCCTCCCGAGCGGGACGATGGAGTGACGGGAGTGACGGGAAGGAAGAAGGCGCGAGACACACGAATGACGGGAGTGACGGGAAGGATGAGGACGCGCGACACACAGAGTGACGCGAGTGACGGGAATGACGGGAAGGATGAGGGCGCGGGACACACAGAGTGACGGGAATGACGGGAGTGACGGAAACCCGGCACCCCTGCGAGCCTAGTCCCGGCGACCCCCGAAGAGGCGACTTCCGCGAACGTCTCCGAGAACGGACAATCCCATCGAGCACGGCCCCGAAGAAGGGTCGGCAAAGGAAACAAACGGTCATGTTCGGTCTCAAAAGAATCTCCGCCATCGCTCTCGGTCTCGTCGCTCTGTCCACCGGCGCCCTCGCCCAGTGGCGCACCTTCACCTACGACTGCAGCTGGTGCGTCGACTCCGACTTCTCCGGAGCCGGCTACGTCCACCTGGACACCCCCACCTCCGTCACCGTCAAGCCCTACCTCTACGTCAACGGCTGCGTCGGCGTCTGGTGGGAAGTGGACGGCTGGGGCAACGGCAGCGACAGCAAGATGCAGAACATCAACTTCTATCACAACGAGACCCTCGCCCTGGACTTCCGCTTCTGGGACGACCTGGTCAAGACCAGCGGCACCGTCACCGGCAGCCAGTCCATCAAGCTCGACGTCCAGGCCGCGATTTACAACGGCACGACCAACGGCCTGCTCTGGGACACCGGCCTGATGCACGCCTTCAACATCAACGACGTGATGGAGCCCAGCGGCCCGATCTTCCCGTCCGCCGCCACCGACGGCTTCCTCCGCCTCGACCTCACCCGCAAGATCACCGTGGACCCCGGCACCGGCCCCGGCACCTACAGCAACCTCGCCCAGATCGCCATCGTCCGGTCCTGACGCGAACCCGCCTCGGGTGAACCGACCCTCCTACTCCAAGAACCTCCTCTGGCAAACACGACCGGAGGGCGGCGAAAGCCGCCCTCCGGTTCGTCGCGTCGGGCTACCGTCGGGTGGCGAGGCGATAGAGAACGTAACCCGACCCAACCTTAGCCTGCCGAATCCAAACCGGGTCACGGCCCATGCGGCGAAGCCGAGCGGCGTCCGCCGACCCGATGCGCCCGCTTCGCGTGAGCACCCACGTCCCGCTTGGACGGGTTGCGAGGTCTTCGAGCCGCTCGAGGTCCTCGGTCGGTCCCGGGAAGTAGAACCGAACCGAGGGATGACTCGTCTCTTGCACCCTCAGGCGTCCTGTCCCGAGGTCCTTGTCCCGCCGGCTCATCTGGTACGTCGCCATCGGGGCGTTCGGATCGAGGCGAGCCGCCAAGAGGGCGAGTGCGTGGACCTCCCGATGCCCGCTGGCCCCGTACCACCAAACGAACCCGGCGTTCAGCAGCACGCAAAGGAACGTCGCCCCGGCCGCTCCGGCAACGGCGAGGCGACGCAGGGAACGCCGCCCCTCGGCGAGGGTGAACACCGCAAGCATCGCCAACGGCGGAACCGCCGGCAAAACGTAGTGAGGCAACTTGCTGCCGCTCGCGCTGAAGAACACGAGCACGACCAGCAGCCAGCGAACGAGGTAACGCCGGAAGGGGGCGGCATCGCCCAAAGGAACCCAGAACCGCCGCCGAAATGCCTGGAAGGACCATGGCGCGGCGCCGACAAGGAGCACCACTGGGTAGTAAATCGGATGCATCCACTCCGGTTTCACCGCGTGGGCTCGGTCGCCACCGGAGAAGCGACCCAGGTTTTGCGCGACGAGAAACTCCCGGACGAACACGTCGCCTTCGCAAAGATAGGCAGGGACGTACCAGGAGGCGACGACGACCGCAAAGGCGAGGACGGCGCCGGCCCATCCACCCCGAAAGCCGGGACGTAAGGCGGGTTCGCGCCAGTAAGTGAGTCCGGCCAGCGACACGAACAGCGCGCCCCCGACCGGTCCCTTCGCCAGTACGCTGAACCCGAGCGCCGCTCCCGCGAGCCACTTCCAATGCCGCGCGCCCGTGGACACGCCGACCCAGAACAACCCGAAGCAGAGGGTGAGGGTCAGGGTCAGCAACGAGTCGGTCAGCATCATGCGTCCCGCCGCCGCCAAAAGCAGGCACGTGCCGCCGCTGAGCGTCGCCAGAACGGCAGTCGCCGGACTCGCCCCCTCTCGCCGGACCAGCCAGCCAAGGAAGGCGACCAGGGCGATCGTGGCCAGCACGCTGGGCAGTCGCGGGCCAAACCAAGGTCCGAACGCCTGGACGCTCGGGATGGCGGCCCAATAGAGGAGAATGGGCTTCTCGAACCAGGGTTTCCCGCCGAGAGTGGGCACGATGCCGTCCCCGCGCCGCATCATGTCCCGCACGACGGCGGCGTAGAACCCTTCGTCGAGGTCGAACAGCCCATAGGCCCAAAACCCCAACAGGGGTATCGAAGCGACCAACACCCAGGGCCATCGACGATGGAACCAGGGATCGGTCTCGGAGTTCACGCCGGAATTGTGGCACTTGCCGGTTCGGCTTGCGGGTCGTGGGTTCACCACGTCAAAATGGACCCGTCCCAACGTAGGCCCTGGATTCAGGTAGCATAGTTGGGTTTGGGCGCACTCACGCGCCCGCAGAGAGCCGAAATCGAATGATCGACGAACAGTTGACGCCGCCAGGCCAGGACGTCCCGGTGGACGAACCCAAGCCCGAATCCGAGGCGACGCCCGAACCCGTTTCTGCGGAGGCGAACCCGGAGGTGCCCATCGTGGCCCCGTCCGATCCCGTCCCCGCCGACGAGCCCGCCGCGCCCACTCCTACGGACGTACCGGAACCGCCGGCCGTTGCGGTTTCTTCGGAAACCCCGGTCGTCGCCCATGTCGCCCCCGCCACGAGCGATGCCGACCTCTTCGAGGCCGCGCTGAGCGCGTTCGAGTTGGGTGCCGACAACCCGGAGGTCGAGGGAGGCTATCGCCGCGCCAAACGCGGAGAGATGGTCGAGGCGACCGTCGTACTTGTCGAGAAGGATCGCGTTTTCGTCAACCTGGGCAGCAAGGTCGAGGGAATCGTCCCTATCGAAGAACTGACGACCCACGGCGGCAACCCTGAGGACCACGTCAAGGTTGGGGACAAGATCAACGTCGTCATCATGAAGCCCGAATCGGGCGACGGCGGGGCGATCGTTTCCAAGAAGCGAGCCGATTTCGAGGATCTCTGGGACCGTATCGAAGAGTCGTTCCGTGACAAGGTCACGCTCGAGGCGCCCGTCGTGGACCGTGTCAAGGGTGGACTCGTGGTGGATATCGGCGTTCGCGGCTTTGTGCCGGCAACCCATGTCCAGAGCGGGAAACTGCGCAACATCGAGAAGTACGTTGGGCAGGTCATGCCCTTCAAGATCATCGAGATTGATCGCGAGCGCCGCAAAGTCGTCCTCTCGAACAAACTCGCCGAGGACGAGCACCGAGACTCGGCGAAGGACCGCATTTTCAACGAGGTCGCCCCCGGCGACGTCCTTGAGGGCACGGTCAGGCGGTTGACCGACTACGGCGCGTTTGTCGACTTGGGCGGCGTGGACGGTCTTCTCCACATCTCGGAGATGAGTTGGGCGCGAATCAAGCACCCCCGCGAGATGTTCAAGGAGGGCCAGGACATCAAGGTGATGGTCCTGCGCCTGGACAAGGAGATCGGCAAGATCAGTCTCGGTCATCGCCAGGTGTTGCCCGACCCCTGGAACCTGATCCGCGACAACTACCGCTCGGGTCAGAAGCTGACCTGCACCATCGGTCGTATCGTCCAAGCGGGCGCGTTCATCGCGTTGCCCGAGGGCGCCGAGGCCTTCCTCCCGCTCAGCGAAATGTCGGCGCGGCGCATTCGCCGGCCGCAAGACGCCATCGAAGAGGGTCAGGAAGTCGAGGTCCAGATCATTGACCTCAAGCCGGACGAGCGCCGCATGGTTCTCAGCATCCGGGCCCTGGGCGGGGAACCCGTCCCGGCGGGAGGCGGCGCCCCGGGATATGGCGGTGGCGGCTACGACGACGACCGGTTTGGCAAGAAGCCGGGCGCGAAGAAGAAGGGCGCCAAAGGCGGCCGGCGCGACCGCGAGGACGAGGACCTTGAGTTTGTGGCCGGTGGCCGTGGACGCGGGTTCGGTACCGTCACTTCGAGCGGCGGCGGCGCCACCATCGGTGAGCGACTCGGCATGTTGAAGGGCTTCCTGCGACCCGAGGAGTCCGAAGACACCGACGAGTCGGCCGAGAAAGAGGCCAAGACCGAAGAGACCGACGAGGAGTAAGACTCCTTGAGCGAACGGGCGGCCCGACCCACCAGGGTCGGGCCGTCTTGGCTCTGATCAGTCGCCTTTCTCCAGCCAGTCGCACTCGTCCCGGCTAAGGGCAATCGCGGTCGCCTCGCACGCCTGCGTGACCTCGTCGACGTTCCGACAGCCCACCAGCGCCCAAACCGGAAACGGCTGATTGAGCGTCCAAGCGAGCGCGATCTGGACGGGAGTCGCCCCCTTGTCCCGCGCCATCGCCTCCACCCGCACCTTCCGGCGCGCGTTCTCCTCGTTGTGGTAAACGCGCCGCACGTCGTCGCTGTCCACCCCGCCGAAGTAGCCGCCCCCGGTCGAGGACCAGGAGAACAAGGGGTACTGGGTCGCTTCGTGCCAACGTCTTCCCTCGGCGTCGATCGTGACGCAACCGCCCCACATCGGCTCGTTGACGGTGGCGAGCGACAGGTTGGGGTTGTTGAACGACAGGCCCTGCCATCCGTGCGCCTCGGCGATCGCGTTTGCCTCCCTGATGCGGTCGAGCGACCAGTTCGATCCGCCAAAGGCGGCCATTCTGCCCGCTGCCTTATGCTCGTTCAGGCGGCGCATGATCGGCTCCAAGGGGTAGTCGGAGTCGTCCCGGTGGAATGCCCAGATCTCGATATGATCGGTTTGCAGGTGCTTCAAGTTGTCGGCCAGATCGGAGTCGATGTATTCCGGGCTGAAACGAGGCGACCCGTAGGGGTGGCAACCTTTGTCGAAGGTCACCATCCGGTCGCGGCATCCTCGGGCGGTCATCCACTTGCCGAACGCCTGGGTGCAACCGCCGTGCGCGTAGACGTGGGCGGTGTCCACCGCGTTGCCGCCCAGTTCGACGAACCGGTCGAGCAAGGCAAAGGTGCGATCAAGGTCCTTGTCGGAGAAGGTGGTGCTGCCCAGCACCACCTTCGACACGTCGGCGTCGAGTCCGGCGATTCGCCCGTACTTCATCGCCTTCGATTCTGGCGGGCAACGGCCTCGGAAGTCCAATGGGACCTGGGCACCTCACCAGGGGTCGCCACCAAAGCGCAGGCCGGCGCTGCGCCGCAGGGCGTCGAGGGCTCGCATGTTGCCCAAGGTGTCCGCCTTGGTCATCGTGGGGGACTCCCGTTCGGCGAGGTGGCGGGCCACGACCGCCGCCTGGTTCCCCCAGAGGTCGGGCACCGTGCCGGTCTGGATCGTCTCGGGTTCCTTTCCGTTACGATGGAGGCGGAGTTCACCACTACAGAACCAGGGGCTCGGCACGACCAGCCGACCCTCGTCGCCGTACACGACGGCGGCGTTCTCGAGGTTCAGATGGATCGCGGTGCCGAACGATGCGACGACCCCACCGGGGAACTCGAGGACGCCCGCGCCGACGGCGTCGTAGCCCTGCGGGGTGATCTCGGCGGCGTACTCGGCGCGGACGGGTTCGGCCCCGACCATCCGCCGAGCGAAGGACACCGGGTAGCTGCCGACGTCCATCAAGGCGCCTCCGCCGACCTCGCCGACCGTCCGGAAGTTGCTCCACTCGCGGGAGGCTTGGAAGCCGAACTCGGCGCGGACAACTCGCACCGTTCCGATCGCTCCGTCCGCCACCAGCCGCTTCGCTTCGATCGTCTGCGGGTGGGACCGGTACATCCAAGCTTCCATGAAGAACACGCCCTCCCGGTCCACTTCGGCGAGCGCGCGCGCGGCGTCTTCGGCGTTGAGGGCGAAGGGCTTCTCGCACAGGACGTGCTTGCCCGCCTTGGCGCAGCGAATCGTGTACTCGGTGTGGAGGTGGTGCGGAAGGGCGATGTAGACCGCTTCGACCGCCGGGTCCTCGATGGCCGCGTCGTAATCGTCGTAGGGTTTGCCGCCGAACTCGCCGCAGAAGGCTTGGGCGCGGGCGAGATCGCGCGAACCCACCGCGACGAGGTTGCCGTTGTCGCAGGCGCGGATGCCGGCGGCGAACTTGCGCGCGATGCCACCGGTGGCGAGAATGGCCCAGTTCAGCTTCATCGAGGCTCCTCATTCGATTCGGACGAGCCGGGTCCTGCCGATGGTGGGTCCACGCTCGCACCACAATGGAGACCGTATGCGGTTGCGCGCGTTCTGCCCGGCCAAGGTCAACCTGTTTCTCTCCGTCGGCGAACCGTTGCCGAACGGCTACCACCCGCTTTGGACGGTGTTCCAGGCGGTGTCGCTCGGGGACGACCTCGAGATCGAAACCGGGGTATCAAGCCCGCGCCTCGAGTGCGACTGGGCCGGGCTTCCGGCGGAGAACACGTTGACGAAGGCCCTCCGTCTCTACCGCGAGTACACCTCGGTCCCCGACCTGTCGATTCGTCTGACCAAGCGGGTCCCCGCGCAGAGCGGTCTGGGCGGCGGGAGTTCGGACGCGGCGGGTCTGCTTCGCCTGATCCAGCGAGTCGCCCCCGCGCCGCTCGGGCCGCGCGAATTGTCGGAGATCGCCGCCGCCGTCGGGGCGGACGTGCCGTTCTTTCTCGTCGGGGGCCGGGCGATCGGCGAGCGTTTTGGCGATCGGCTCACGCCGCTTCCGGATGGACGCCCGCTCGCCTTCGCGATCTTGAGACCGCCGATCGGGTGCTCCACGCCCACCATGTACGCACGGCTCGACGAACGTCCCAGAAAGGCGGCGTTTCGCCCCATCGAGCGGTATCTGGCCGACGATCCCGTGTTCGGCAACGATTTCGAATCGGTGGCCCCGCCCGAGTGCCTCGCTTTGATCGAGGGTCTTCGCGAGGCGGGCGCGCGTCAGGCTCATTTGTGCGGGTCTGGTTCGGCGGTGTTCGGAGTGTTCCCGGACGCCGCGACCGCCTTGCGCGCGATCGACCCTATTCCGGAAGGGGACGCGCCCTTTCGGTCGGTCGTGCGATCGCTCAGCCGGACGGCGTCGCTCGACTAGTCCGTCCCGTCATTCCCGTCACTCGTGTGTGTCGCGCATCGGGTCCGTCCCGTCATTCCCGTCACTCGTGTGTGTCGCACATCGGGTCCGTCCCGTCATTCCCGTCACTCGTGTGTGTCGCACATCGGGTCCGTCTCGTCATTCCCGTCACTCGTATGTGTCTCGCACATTGGGTCCGTCCCGGTGGTCCCGGGCCATTGCCCCAGATGTCCCTCAGGCGATCCGGGTCGGAAGGCGCATCGAGCCGCCTCGCGAGCGGTTCTCGTTCTTTCGACGGGCGCGTCGTTCATCACCCTGTTCGGGTGCGCCAAAGGCGTTCGTCAACCGAGGACGGCTTCCAGGAGGGCGCCCGCCTTCGGCGAACCTGGGGACTCCTCACCTTAGCGGTCCCGCCTATCCCTTCTGGGGCGTGGTGCCTCTCGGCGGTTTCATCGGGAACGAACGGGGGGACTTGGCGCGGGCGAGGGCACGGCCGAGCGTTCGGTCGGGACGACCGGATCGGGCGTCGGGACCCTCCCCGACGGTCAGAAGGCCCGTCTTGCCGTCGTAGCGGGCCAGCACGCGCCGACCCCCTTGCGCGAGGCACACTTCGCGCCCCACGTTCGCCTTCGTGGCCTCGGCCTCCGTCGGCTCGACGACACCCTCCACGGACCCCACCCTCCATCGTCCTTCCCAGACGAAGGGACGGGGGGCGGGCTGAGCGCCGCCGCGCATCGCGAAGGCGGGAAGGATCGCGATCGGTTCGCCGGTCTCCGCGTCGGCGTACACCTGGACGAAGGGCCGGCTTTGACCCTCCTTCCACGCCACGCGCGCGTCGTTCACGGAGACCTCGTAGACCAGCATCGCCCGTGACGACTCGGCCCGACGGCGGTGGCGATCCGACATCCGGTTGGGAAGGCTCGCGTAGGCGGGCACGTGGTACCGGGGTTCCTGGACGCCGACCTCGACCTCCTTCCATCCGGTGAGGGCCATCGCCGCCGCGACGGCACGCCTCGTTTGAGTTCGACAGGGCGACTTGTGGCAGATAGCCGGCGGTGAGATCGGCCAGCAAGGTACTCGCGTGAAGGGTCAGCTTGTCGGTCATGAGCAGATTCCCGTTCGCGTCGTTGTAGGGGAGGATCGCGGTCGGGTCGCCCGCCTTGAGGGTGCTGAGGACCGAGTTGTCGAAGGCGAAGGCCGCCGCGTTCGCGCGTCCGTTGACGTCGTAGGCGTTCAGGACGGAAGCGGCGCTCGACCCGCAAAGACAGGAGTAGAGGAAGACGAAGCGGGTCATCAGAGGACGCCAAGGACCGGATACCTCGGATCCTACCGTCCGCGCGACGCTCGCCCAGTCCACCAAGACCGGGGGATTCACCTCCTGCTCCTCCGAGCCGGGCGGGTCGGGCTCCGCGTAGAGGCGACCGCCGATTGCCTCAAAGACTTGCCCCTGATCATGCTCATGTCGCGACTCGTTGCCCCCATGAGCGACCCAACCCCCCCCCCGCGCGGAAGTCGGGTCGAAGCAGGACTTTCGGCCGTGGCCGCCCGCCATGGTCACTCGCCTCGAACACACCGGGGGAGCCGCTTCGGGATCGGTTCGGAGGGGACGATTTGGAGGAGAGTGACAGGGTGAGACCGGGATCCTTCGTTCCTCAGGATGACAACTCGGGTTTGCGGGCGGCCCGAGGCGTCTACAGAAACAGGCCGCCGTCGATGGTGAGGGTCTGGCCGGTGATGTAGCCCGCTTCGCGCGAGGCGAGAAACAGGACGGCGGGGGCGACGTCGTTGGCGGTGCCGAGCCGTCCGGCGGGGGCGGTGGTCTCCACGTACTTTCGAAAGTCCTCCGGCAGGTCGTGCGTCATATCGGTCTCGATAAAGCCGGGAGCGATCGCGTTGCAGGTCACGCCGCGCGACCCAAGCTCCTTGGCGACCGCCTTGGTGAGCCCGATCAGCCCCGCTTTGGCCGCCGCGTAGTTGGCCTGCCCGGAAGCCCCGTGCAGTCCGACGACGCTCGAGACGTTGACGATTCGTCCGTAGCGCGCTTTCATCATCGCGCGGGTCACGGCCTTGATGCACAGGTAGGCGCCCTTGAGATTGACTTCGAGGACCCGATCCCAGTCCTCGTCCTTCATGCGCACGAGCAACGCGTCGCGGGCGATGCCGGCGTTGTTGACCAGCACATGGGGCGTTCCGAGCTGGTCCTGGATGTTCGCCATCATCGCCTCGACCTGCTCGGCGTGGCCCACGTCGCAGGCGTAGGGGATGGCGCGGAAGCCGGCCTGGTCCAGCAGGAGGGCGGTCTGTCCCGCGCTCTGTTCGGTCGTCGCCACGCACGCCACCACCGCGCCGGCCTCGGCGAATCGTTGGGCGATCGCGCGACCGATGCCCCGGCTCGCCCCGGTCACGACCACGATCTGATCGGTGAAGTCCACGCTCGGACTCTACCCCGGCGGCTCGCCGTCCGGGGCCTTCTCGATCTCGCCACCCAACGACGCGATGGCGGATCGGACTTCGTCGATGCCGCCCCGGATCGACTCGAACAAGACGTCGAGGCGCGGGCGCACCGATTCGTCCGCCGCGTCCAAGAGGCTCTGCACGAGGCCCAAGGCGTCGTCGAGATCGTGAAGCGCGTCGTTGGCGGCCTCGATCGCCTTGATTCGTCGCTCGTCGTGTTCGCCAAAGGCCTTGGCGACGGCGGCCTCGTCGGCCGGCGGTTCCGTGAAGTCCCCGAGTTGGGCGCCCGCGCTGTCGAGCAGTTCGGAAACGTCCGCCGCTCCCTCCTGGATCGCCATGTCGAGTTCGCGGTCGTCGCGGATGGCGTTGGCGTGCGAGTAGGCCTCGGTGATCGCCACCTGGGCGAGGTCGAGTTGAACGGCCCCGGCCCGCAATTGCTCGTATACGCGCCCTTCGGGCGTCGCGGGCGGGTCGGCGGACTCGGTTTCGGTCTTGACGGCAGGGTCGGGATCGGCCGTCGCTCCGGAACCCGGTTGGCATCCCACGAGACCCGCGACGGCAAGGAGCAGGAGGGCGGTCCCAGGGAATCGGCGCACTCCGGGATCGTACCCGTTGACTTCCTGCCGAGCGGACGCGGACAATCGGGCATGCACGCGATCGCGCTCGGTCTTGCTCTGATGACCACGGGGCAAGAGACCCCCAGCCCTTACCGACTTCCCATCGGCGACCCTCGCCCCTTGACCGTCGCGCCGGGGGAGACGCGCGACACGGCGACCGGCAAGATCGCGACGGCGGAGGGGATCGCGCGCGCGGCGCGCGGCCATCGCTTCGTCTACCTGGGCGAATCGCACGACAACGCGCAGCACCACCGGATGCAGGCGGCGGTCATCGAGGCGCTCGTCGCGGACGGACGGAACGTGATCGTGGGTTTCGAGATGTTCACGCGCCCGGTCCAGGACCGGATGAACCCCTGGACCCTGGGCTGGTGGAGCGAGGAGGAGTTCGTCGCCAACGCGGAGTGGAAGACGCAGTGGGGCTTCGACTTCGCGCTCTACCGGCCGATCTTCGAGGCGACCCGCAAGCACCGGCTGCCGATGGTTGCCCTGAACGTTCCTCGCGATTGGGTTCGGGCGGTGGGGCGGGACGGCTATGCCGCGCTCACGCCGGAGCAGCGTGCCTACCTCCCGAAGGAGATGAGTTTGGACAACAAGGATCATCGCGCGGTTTTTGGCGCGCTGATGGGCGGCCACCCACCGACCGGTCCACGGGGCGAGAACATCTATGCCGCCCAAGTGCTTTGGGACGAGGGAATGGCGGATTCGGCCCTCAGGTATCTGGCACAGTATCCCGACGATCCGAACCGCGTGATGGTGGTGGTTGCGGGCTCGGGTCACGTCATGTACGGGCAGGGGATCAACTACCGTGTTCGCAAGCGGACGGGCGAGCGCGGCATCACCCTGACGATGATGGCGTCCGAGAAGCCGACCGAGGTTTCACGCGGATTGGGCGATTTCGTCTACTGCGCCCCGGGGAAAGAGTGAGTCTCGGGCCGATTCTGGCGGTCGGCGGGGCGGGGTTCAACAGCGATACGCCGACGCCGGGGCTCGACCGCTTCTTTCTCTCGCTCACGGGACAGGCGCGTCCCCGCGTGTGCTACGTGGGAACGGCCTCGGGCGACTCGATTCTTGGGCTGCACCGGTTCTACCGGGCGTGCGGTGAGCAGGACTGCGGGCCCCAGGTTCTGGAGCTCTTTCGTCCACCGTCCCACGACCTGACCGACTACGTCGCCTCGATGGACGCGTTTTGGATCGGCGGGGGCAACACCCACAACATGCTCGTCCTGTGGCGCGATTGGGGGCTCGACGCGCTGTTGCGCGGCGCCTCGGAGGCGGGGAAGGTGCTGGGCGGGGTGAGTGCGGGGGCCAACTGCTGGTTCGAGGCCTGCTCGACCGACTCGTTCGGCGACGGGCTGGCGACGATGGCGGGATTGGGCTGGCTCGCGGGCAGCTTCTGCCCGCACTACGATTCGGAGCCTCAGCGTCGGCCGACGCTCAGGAATTTCATCGAGTTCGGTTCGTTGCCCGATGGGTACGCGGCGGACGAGGGGGTTGGCCTGTTGTTCGAGGACGGGACGCTGACCCGGGTCGTGGCGGGTCTGGGGACCGGTGCGGCCTACCGGGTCGGGCTCCGGGACGAGCGGTTCTTCGAAGAGGCGATCGTCCCGGAATCGGTGTAGCGGCCCGCTACGCGGCGGCCGGATCCTCCTGCATCGCACCGTGGATGTTGCCGTCTGGGTCCTTGAAGTAGAACAGCCATCCGACGCCCGGAACGGCCATCTTGGGCACCACCACGGTGCCGCCCGCTGTTTCGACGAGGCTCGCGGTCGCGTCGGCGGATTCGACCTGGATCATGTTCACGATGGGCTGCGCCGGATCCATGCGCCGCATGAGCCCACCGTTGATGCCGACTCCGGCGTCGCCGGTGGAGACGAGCCAGTACTCGACGGGACCGTCCCACTTGTGGAAGGTCCAACCGAACACGCGGCTGAAGAAGGCGATGTCGCGCTCGGGATCGTTGGAAGGGATTTCGAAATGGGTGATTCGGTTCATGGGCTTGGCTCCGAAAAGGTAGACGCGACTCTACTATATCACGTTGCTCTCGCCGAATCACGACTTGTTTGCGGTGATTTTTCGCCGCGTGGACGGGCTAAAAGAGTCGCTCGAGTTGGCCGGTGCTGTCACCGAACTTGTCCTCTCGAACGCCCATGCGGTCGAGCATGGAGAGGAAGAGGTTCGCCATCGGCGTTCCGTTCGGATAGACCAAGTGGCGGCCGGTCTTGAGAGTTCCGGCTCCGCCGCCCGCGAGGAGCAAGGGCAGGTCGTCGTGGTTGTGCCGGTCTCCGTCGGAGATGCCACTGCCATAGACGATCATCGAATTATCTAATAGCGTTGCATTGCCCTCTTCGATCGTTCGCATCCGGTTGAGGATGTAGGCGAGTTGCTCGACGTGATACCGGTCTATTCGCTTTTTGGCGTCGAGTTTTTTGTCGTCACGACCGTGGTGAGAGATGTCGTGGTGCCCGTCGGAGACGCCGATCTGGCGGTAGTTGCGGTTGCTGCCCTCGTTGGCGAACATGAAGGTGCAGACGCGGGTGAGGTCGGCTTGGAAGGCGAGCACCATCATGTCCCCCATCAGGCGGAGGTGTTGCCCATAGTCTTGCGGAATCCCGTCGGGACGGGTGGCTCCGGCGGGCTGGGGCGGTTCTTCCTGCTCGAGGGCGGTCAGCCGACGCTCAATGTCTCGTACGCCCGCGAAGTACTCGTCGATCTTGCGCGCGTCTCGTCCGCCCAGTTGGCCCTGCAGGGCGGCGGCGTCTTCGATGACGAAGTCCAGCACGCTACGTCGCGAGCGAATCCGGGCCGACTCCTCCGCTCGGTCGCCGCTGCCGAAGAGCCGCTCGAAGACGAGTCGAGGGTTGACCTCTTTGGCCACGGGCGTGTTCTCGGTTTTCCACGAGATCGAGGAGGAGTAGGCGCACGAGTAGCCGCTGTCGCAGTTGCCGGCGAGCGCCCCGCGCTCGCATCCAAGTTCGAGGGAGGCGAAACGCGTCTGTTTGCCGACGTGGGCGGCGGCCAACTGGTCCACCGAGATGCCGCACCGGATGTCGGTCCCGTCGGTCTTCTTCGGGTGCACGCCGGTCAGCCAAGCCGCCGAGGAGCGCGCATGATCTCCCGGGCCGTCGCCGAGGGCGAAGGCGTTCTTCTGGGTCAGCCCGGTGAGGACGGTCAGGCGGTCCTTCAGCGGTTCGAGGGGAGCGAGGGTCTCGGGCAGGGGGCCGAGCGCACCTTCCGGGCCGGGGCGCCAAAAGTCCATGTTCACCCCGTTCGGGACCGAGATGAAGGCCATTCGGGTCGGACGCCTGTGGCTCGTCTGCGCGAACGCGCTCAACGGCGTCATCGCCTCCAGCAACGGGAGGGCCATCACGGTGCCGAGGCCGCGCAGGAAGGTTCGGCGGGGAAGGGGTTGTCGGATCATGGTAGCTGGCCGGGGTCTTTCCCTTTTGACGGCACGGGCTCGCGCGCGGTTGCGGTCGGGAGCGGTCCTCGCATTCGGAAGGGCTCGCTCAGGACGATGGCCTCGATGAACGCCGAGAACCGGTTGCCCGACTTGGTCGCGGCCTTGGCGATCTCGTCCACGTAGCAGTCGTCTTCCGGCCGGAGACCCCGGCCCAAGGCATAGGTGAGCAGTTTCGCGCCGAAGTTGCGGACGAACTGGGCCTTCTTCGCGAGGAGCACGCCGCGCAGACCGGCGGGGCCGGTGAAACTGGATCCGTCCGGCAGGTCGCCTCGAGCGTCGATCGGCCGACCAGCCTCATCGTCGCGCCATCGGCCCACCGCGTCGAAGTTCTCCAGCCCGAATCCGATCGGGTCCATCCGCGCATGGCACGAGGCACAGGCCGGGTTCTTTCGATGTTCCTCCAACCTTTCCCGCAAGGTTCGTCCCGCGACCTTCTTGGGGTCGTTCGCCAGGTCGCCGACCCCCGGCGGCGGGGGTGGGGGAGGGGTTCCCAGAATCTGTTCGAGGACCCACTTGCCGCGCTTGACGGGTGAGGTCCGGTTCGGGTTGGAAGTCAGGGTCAGGATCGAGCCCTGGGTCAGGACGCCGGCGCGACGTCCGTCCTTCAGGGCAACCTTGGCGAATTCGGGACCGCGAACGCCTTCGATTCCGTAGTGCTTCGCGAGGGCCTCGTTGACAAAGGTGTAGGGCCCCTGGAGGAAGTCGGTGACGCTTCGATCCTCGCCCACGACGGCGGCGAAGAACCGCAGCGTCTCCTGCCGCATGGACGACCTTAGAGTTTCGTCGAAAGTTCGAAATAAACTGGGATCGGGGCTGACCTCGCCGAGGCGGGGCAACTGGAGCCACTGTCCGGCAAAGTCCTCGCTGAGCGACCACGCCTTCGGGTCTTTCAGCATGCGGTGGACCTCCTGCCGCAGAACGGTCGGCTTGAGCAACTCGCCGGAGCGGGCTAGTTCGAAGAGCCCTTCGTCCGGCATCGACGCCCAGAGGAAGTAGCTCAGGCGCGACGCAAGTTCCCAGGCGCCGAGTTCGCGCCCCCGGGCGGGGTCCGGGTCGGTCTCCACGCGGAACAGGAAACTGGGCGAGGCGAGCACCGCCGTCAGCCCGACGCGCATGGCGGCCTCGTAAGAGCGGGAGTCCGCCCAGGCGCGCTCGAAGAGGCGGCCCAATCGCTCGGCCTCGGCGGGCCGCAACGGTCGTCGGTAGGCGCGTTCGCCGAGCCTCGCGAGTTGCCTCTTTCCGAAGGCAGCTTCCTGCCCCTTGGGGGGGTCTTCCGGAATGACCCGGCGATGGGACGCGGGGCGCGTCGCATCACCGAGGGGACCCACCACCTCGATCGCCTCGATGAACAGGTTACGGTCGCGACGCGCCGGGTCCGGGTTGGTGGGGTCGTAGAAGTCGTTGGTGAAGGCCGCCGCCACGCGGCCTGTCCCGGCTTCCACTCGCACGGGGGTCTCGTACCAGGCCGGTTGCCGTTGGTCGGCCGTCACCTGAAAGGACGCGGGCGAGGATTGACCCACGGATACGGCCAAGCGCGCCGGCTCGTCGCCCGCGCGGCTGGCGTAAGCGCGCACCCGGATGCGGTAGTCGCCCGCCTCTCGAAACGCGTGATCGACGTAGACGGCGCCGTTCGTGGCCAGGGTGCGGACCCCGTCGGACGCCTCGGCGACCCCGCCGGTGGCGCGCAGGTCGTCGGCGCCGTAGCGGCGGTTCCGCGCTTCGGGAACGACGATCGCGCGCGCGGCGATGGCCTCGGCGGCGTCCAGGTACTTCTCCATCAGGAGGGGGGATAGGGAGAGCACGTCCCCGTTGTTGTCGAACCCATAGCCGATGTCGTCGGACGGGAAGTCCTTCGAGGCCTGAACTTCCAGACCGAGGAGGTCGCGGACGGTGTGGTCGTACTCGGTCCGGTTAAGCCGTCGGATGGTCACCCGGCCGGGCTCGCGAAGGTCGCATCCCGCTTGGGTCAGGGTGGCCTCGATCCAGGCCACGAAGCGCGACGCCTGGGCCTTCGTCGGGCCCGGCGCTCCCTTCGGGGGCATGTGGCCCGCCTTCACGTTCGCCGCCACTTTCGCCCAGACGACCGGGTTCTCGAGGACCGCTTGGCTCGTCCGGAATCGCGCCAGGTCGAGTCCGGCGGCGGCGTTCTTGCCAGAGTGGCAGGGCGCGCAGAACCGCGTCGCGATCGGCAGCACGTCCGCCGCGAACGTCGGGACGGCCGGCTTTGCGGCAGGTTGAGCGGTCGCCCGCCCGAGCAGGGGGATCGTGGAGGCGCCGACGAGAACCGCAAGGCCGGTGGCGGCGAGGAGGCGTCGAGAGAGGTTAGAGCGAACCCGCATGCTGCTCCCCCATTCTACGCCGGGTCGTTCCTCGAAGAACGGCCCCGAACGACCTGTGACTTTCGCGGGGTTCGCCGACAATACAGGCAGGCGACGCCGTTGGGCTCGCCCAATACGAAGGACAAGCCGTGGTACCCGGAACTTACGCCCAGGAATACCGAAAGAACGCGGTCACGACCGCCTCGCCCCTCGGACTCGTCGTGATGCTCTACGACGGCGCCCTCCGCTTCATGGAAGCGGGCAAGCACGCGATGATGGCGCGGGACCTAGAGGGGCAGAACGAAAAGCTCCAGCGGGCGCAACGAGTCGTCGCCGAACTCATGGCCAGCCTGGACATGGAGCGTGGCGGCGAACTGGCGACGAACCTGTTCTCAATCTACAGCTATATTTCGGACGAACTCGTGGACGCCAATTTGCACGACCGTCCCGAGCCGATCGATCGCTCGATCCGCCTCCTGGCGCACCTACGAGACGGTTGGGCCGAGATCGAGCGCACCCAGCATCGCCCCATGGAGGAGCGGGTCGCCGCCTGAACCATGCAACGCCTGCTCGTGTTGACGATGGCCCTCGAGGAGGCCCTGCTCTCGGAGCGTTGGGACGAGGCGAGCGCGCTCGTCCGGGCCCGGTCGCGCGAGATCGAGAACCTCTCCGGTGCGGAAGGAGGGGACGTGCGCGCCCTGGTGCTCGTGCGCGAGATCGAGGGGCGGTTGCTCGACACCCTTCGGGAGCGACGCGGCGAGGCGATCGAGGGAATCCGATCGGGGCAGAACACGCGCCGCGCCCTCGACCGCTATCGCGCCTCGGCGGCCGTGGTCGAGTTCGAGGTCGAGAAGAGCGCCGCCTAGCCGGCGTCCGCCGGCCCGAGCAACCGGAACGAGTCGAGGAATCGCTTGGCGTTCACGTCGTTCGCGTTCGAGGTCGGGTTGAACACGAAGGTCTGGTAGAGCCGCCGGCCGATGATGTAGATGCGCCCTCGGGCGTGCAATCCACCCGGGTCTCGGACCATGACCTCCAGGGCGTCGAGCGGTCCCAGTTTGATCTTTTGCTCGCTCACGACCTTACCGCCGAAGCCCTCGGCGAACCCGTTCTTGCTGGTTTCGAGCAATCCGGGGATCGCCGGCAACGCGCCGTCAAAGTCGGGTAGGTCGTTGTAGGCGACCAGGTAGACCTCGTCGCCGATGATCGAGGTGAGGGTGACGACGCCCTTGGGATCGCCCGGCTTCGACTCCTCGGTCTTGGGTTTGGTCGGGAACTTGATGCCGAACCCGGCCTCCCTGGCCTTGAACTCGGCCCACGGTTGGGCGCCGGCGACGGCGCAGAGGGAGATCAAGGCGATCAGGGGAAGCAGGCGTTTGGTCATCGGATGCTCGGTGGGCGCAAGTGTACCGACGCCGGAGGGGCGCGGCGTGTTCGGTCGGCCATCGGTTTGGAGCCCCCGGGATCGGAGGCCCTTTGGATGCCCGAGCTCACGCTCCGGGAGATCTGCGAACGTGCCACGAAGATCGGGCGCCCCGGTCGAATGCCAGACCTCGCCTCGCCGGCGTGGTTGGTTCCGGGGCGAAGAAGGCGGGTCGCCGACTTCCCGGATCAACCGGGATCCTTCACTGCGTTCAGGATGACAGCCACTTCGTTCAGGATGAAAGGACTCACGGTACACGCGGTGCGGGTGTCGGCCGCCTTGGCGCCCGACACCCGCATCGTCTTAGCCCTAAGGCTCTTACTTGTCGCTGACGCCCTTGCCGAGGGCCGCTTGCGCCGCCGCGAGGCGGGCGATCGGCACCCGGAAGGGAGAGCAGCTCACGTAGTTCAGACCCAGCTTGTGGCAGAACTTCACCGACTCCGGCTCGCCGCCGTGCTCGCCGCAGATGCCGAGCTTGATGTCGGGTCGGACCTTCTTGGCTTTCTCGATCGCGATCTGCATCAGCAGGCCGACGCCGGTTTGGTCGATCGAGTCGAACGGGTCGCCCGGCAGGATCTTCTGGGCCACGTACGGCTTGAGGAACCGGTCCGAGTCATCCCGGCTGAAGCCGAACGTCATCTGGGTGAGGTCGTTCGTCCCGAAGCTGAAGAACTCGGCCTCGACCGCGATCTCGTCGGCCGTCAGGGCGCCGCGAGGCACCTCGATCATCGTGCCGAAGCTGTACGGGATGGCGACGCCCTGTTCGGTCACGACCTCCTTGGCGGTGCGTTCGAGGTCCGCTTTGACCGTCTTCAGCTCGTTCACGTGGCCGACGAGCGGGATCATGATCTCGGGGACGGCCTTGCCGCCCGCCTTGATGACCGCCGCCGCCCCTTCGAGGATGGCGCGCGTCTGCATCGCGACGATCTCCGGGTAGACGATGCTGAGGCGGCAGCCACGCATGCCCATCATCGGGTTGATCTCGTGCATCTGCTTGATCTTGCCGAGCATCTCCTCGTCCTTCGCGGCGTCCTTGCCTTGGGCCTTGAGGGTGGCGACCTTCTCGATCGTCTCCTCGAGGCTGGGAAGGAACTCGTGAAGCGGCGGGTCGATGAGACGGATCGTGGCGGGAAGACCGCCGAGGGCCTCGAAGATGCCCTTGAAGTCCTCGCGCTGAAACTCGAGCAGCTTCGCCAGCCCTTCTTTCCGGGCCTCGGGATTGTCGATGTCGAGGATCATCTCGACGACGATGGGCCGCCGCTCGGGGTCGAAGAACATGTGCTCGGTGCGGGTGAGGCCGATGCCTTCCGCGCCAAGTTCGAGCGCCTTTCGCACGTCGGCGGGGGTGTCGGCGTTGGTTCGCACCTTGAGCGTTCGGAACTCGTCCGCCCAGGACATGAATTCGCCGAAGTCGCCCGTCATCTTCGCGTCCTCGACGGGCACCGCGCCCTCGATGACCTCGCCGGCGGTGCCGTTGAGGGAGATGAAGTCGCCTTCCTTGATCGTCAGGCCGGTTCCGGGAACGGTGAAGGAGGCGTCGCCGACGCGGATTTCGGAACAACCGGCGACGGTGGGGATTCCGAAGCCACGGGCGACGAGGGCCGCGTGGGAGGTCATGCCGCCGCGCTCGGTCAGGACACCCTGCGCCGCCAACATGCCACCGAGGTCGTCGGGGCTGGTGTCGGCGCGGACGAGGATGACTTTCTTGCCTTCGCCACCCTTGCCCATGCGCTCGGCGGTTTTCGCGCTGAAGACGGCCATGCCGGTGGCCGCGCCCGGTCCGGCGGGAAGGCCCTTCGCGATGGTCGTGTACTTGGTTCCCGGCGGGATGACGGGCAGGAGGCACTGGTTGAGCAGGTCGGGGCTGACCCGGGCGATGGCCTCCTCCTTGGTGATGATGCCGTCTCGCACCATGTCCACCGCGATCTTGATCGCGGCCGTGCCGGTGCGCTTACCCGCGCGGCACTGGAGGATGAACAACTTGTTCCGCTCGATGGTGAACTCGATGTCCATCATGTCGCGGTAGACCTCTTCGAGCTTGTGGCACACCGCCACGAACTCCTTGTAGATCGTCGGGTTCTGGTCCTCGAGCTCGGAGATCGGCATCGGCGTGCGGACGCCGGCGACGACGTCCTCACCCTGGGCGTTCATGAGGTACTCGCCGAACACATGGTTGTCGCCGTTGGCGGCGTTGCGGGTGAAGGCCACGCCGGTGCCGCAGTCGTCGCCCATGTTGCCGAACACCATCGCCTGGACGTTGACGGCGGTGCCGATATGGTCGGAGATTTTCTCCTTGCGGCGGTAGATGATCGCCCGTTCGTTGTTCCAGGACCGGAACACCGCTTCGACGGCGGCCTTGAGCTGCTCCATCACGTCTTGGGGGAAGTCGAACCCGGCCTCCTTGCGGACGTGCGCCTTGTAGCGTTCGCAGAGTTCCTTGAGGCCGGCGCCGTCGACCTCGAGGTCGCTCGTCGCGCCTTTCTCGGCCTTCAGTTCGCGGAATAGGTGCTCGAACCCGTGCTTGCTCAGTTTCGGCGTGGCGTCGGAGTAGGCGACGTCGGAGAGCATCATGATGAGGCGGCGATAGCTGTCCCAGATGAAGCGGTCCGGGGCGCCGGCGGCGATCATCGCTTCGGCAATCTCGTCGTTCAAGCCGAGGTTGAGGACGGTGTCCATCATGCCGGGCATCGAAAACTTGGCGCCGGATCGGACGGAGACGAGGAGGGGGTTCTTGACGTCGCCGAGTTTCTTGTCTTGGTCCGCCTCGACGTCGGCCAGCGCCGCCTTGATCTCGTCGATCAGACCGTCGGGGAGTCGCTTGCCGGACTCGTAGTACTCGGTGCAGACTTCGGTGGTGATGGTAAAGCCCGGGGGGACCGGGAGGCCGATGTTGGACATTTCGGCGAGGTTGGCGCCTTTCCCGCCCAGCAGGTCTCGCATCGAAGCGTTCCCTTCGCGGAAGAGGTACACGCGCTTGTGGCTCATAAAGGAATGGATCTCCTGTTATCGAGTTGGCCGCGCGATTCCGGCGCCTTTGGCAGAACCGGGGTTCCTCAGATTGACGAGGGGAGTGTACCTTTGGCCCTCCAACGGTCCCGGGAGGACCCCGGCCACCGGCGGCGAATCGAAGCGGAACCACGACTATGGAACCCACGATCCTCCTCACCGACGACCAGATCGCCTTCTACCACGAGCACGGCTACCTGGCTATCGAGGCCATCACGACGCAGGACGAAGTGGACCGGCTGGTCGGCGTCTACGACCGGTTGTTCGCCGAGAAGGCAGGGCGCGACAAGGGCGACCAGTTCGACTTGGCGGGAACCGACGAGGAGGGCAAGGAGGCGTCCCTCCCGCAGATTCTCGGCCCCTCGAACTACGCGCCCGAGATGCGTCTCACCCAGGCCTGGGCGAACGCCGACGCGATGGTCAAGCAGCTGCTTGGACCGGAAGGCGGGGTGGGGGGAGACCACGCGATCTACAAGCCGCCCTTCCATGGGGCGGAGACCCCCTGGCACCAGGACGAGGCCTATTGGGACCCGATGTGGGACTACAACTCGCTGAGCATCTGGATTCCGCTTCAGCCGGCGACGGTCGAGAACGGGTGTATGTGGTTCGTGCCGGGGAGCCACCGCACGGAGGTGTTCCCCCACCACTCGATCAACCACGACCCGCGCATCCACGGGCTCGAGATCGAGGGCGCGGACGTGAGCGGGGCGGTCGCCTGTCCCCTGCCGGCGGGCGGCGCGACGTTCCACCACAGTCGGACGCTCCACTATGCGGGTGCGAACCACAGCCCGATGCCTCGCCGCGCCTGGATCATCGGGGGCGGCGCGCCCGGGAAACGGCGCGAAACGCCCCGGAGTTTCCCCTGGAACGAGCGGAAGGAGACGGCGCGGGCGGAGCGGGCGAAGTCCTCTTAGGTACCTGGAACCGACCGGTCCGGCGTCTGCCGGGTCCAGGGTCGTCTCTGGGGTCGTCATCTGGTGAGACGAAGGACCCCGGTGAGTTTGGGCCCGCGTTTCGGGATTCTTCGCAGGCTCAGAATGACAGCGGCCCCCGGGCTGTCATCCCGAGGAGCGAAGGACTTCCGCCACTCCCTTTGCTCGATCCTCCTCCTTCGGCTTCGGGATACGTAGCGGGCATGGCATGGCTCGCGCCAGAATTCAAGCGAGGATGCTCGCCGTCGCCCTCGCCACTGTAAGCTTGTGCGGGATGGACGTCCCTTCCGCCTCCCGCGCGTTCGAGGAATGCTGGCGCAAGACGCTGGTCGTCGGGCATCGCGGCGCCGCCGCCTACGCGCCGGAGAACACGCTACCGAGCTTCCGCGCGGCAATCGGGTCGGGGGCGGTGGCGACCGAGTGCGACGTCCACCTTGACGCCGATGGCGGCATCGCGGTGATCCACGACGACACGCTCGACCGCACGACGACGGGGAAAGGGCCAGTGGCTCGGGCGACCTCCACCGAGTTGCGCGCCCTCGGCGTGCCTTCCCTTGAGGAACTCACCGCCGTCACGAAGGGCAAGATCGTGTTGGTGATCGAGATCAAAGACGGCGACGGCATCGAGGAGAAGGTCGTCGCCCACCTGCGCAAGGAGGGGATGCTCGACCAGGCGATCGTGTTCTCTTTCGATAGGGAACGCGTCGCGAAGGTGAAGTCCCTGGAGCCTGGGCTGAAGGGGGTCTGGCTGATCGGGGACAAGCCGACGGCAGGAGTTCTGCCCGGGATGGTTGCGGACGCCGCCGCCGCGAAGGTGGACGGGGTCGGCTTCGCCTACGGCAACGCGAGTGAGGAGGCGGTCGCCGCTTTCCACGGCCGGCGCCTCCCCGTCTTCGCCTGGACCGTCCCGCCGGGCGAATGGGTCGGGCGTCTGCGGGAGCGGGGGGTGAACTTCATCATCACGAACCACCCCCGCCACGTGAGCGAGCAACTCGCGGACGGCTAGCCGTCAGCTGCACCCGCTCGTGGCGCCGCAGGACTGGCACTTCAGGCAGACGCCGTTTCGGACGAGGGTGAACGCGCCGCACTCGGTGCAGGCGTCGCCCTCGTAGCCTTTCAGGCGGGCGTTGCGAATTCGGCGGGCGAGTTCGTCTTCTCGGGCGATGGTGGCGACGCGTTGGGTGGGGCCGGCCAAAGACCCGGGCTCGACCCGCGGGACCGAAGCGAAGAGGGCGGGTTCGTCGTCCTCGTCCTCGTCTTCGAGTCCGCGAACGGGCGGGTGGCCCTTGTGGAAGCCGGGCGAGTCGTGGTCCTCGCGCGTGTAGCCGGGAACCTGCCCGACCACCTCACCCCGCTCCTCTTCTTCTTCGAAGTCGAGGGCGGGCTGGCTGGGTTTGCCGACGGTGTCGCTCCGCAGGTCTTCGGGGGACACCTGGACCAGGTCGTTCCTTCCGAGGTAGGTCATGGCAAGTTCGCGGAAGATGTAGTCGATCACGGAGGTCGCCGCCTTGATGTTCTCGTGGCCTTGTACGGGACCGTTCGGTTCGAAGCGGGTGAACACGAACGCCTCGACGAACTCCTCGAGCGGCACTCCGTACTGGAGTCCGAGCGAGATGGCGATCGCGAAGCAGTTCATCAGCGATCGGAAGGCGGCGCCCTCCCGGTGCATGTCGATGAAGATTTCGCCGATGGTGCCGTCGTCGTACTCGCCGGTTCGGATGTAGACCTTGTGCCCGCCCACCCGGGCCTTCTGGGTGTAGCCGCGCCGGCGGGCCGGCATGAGCCGGCGTCTCGCGATGTAGCGGTAGACGAGGCGGGTGGCCGCCTGAATCTGGGCGTGCTCCGGCTCGGCGGCCAGGGCCGCCAGTTCGGGGGCTCGCTCTTCGAGCGTCGCCTCGAGGATGGCCGCCGCCGCGTCGTCCACGCTGGCGTTCAGCGGCTGGCTCAACTTGGATCCGTCGCGGTAGAGGGCGTTCGCCTTGATGCCGAGTTTCCAGCTCAGCAGGTAGGCGTCGCTCACGTCCTTGATCGTCGCGGTCGAGTTCAGGTTGATCGTCTTGCTGATCGCGCCGCTGAGGAAGGGTTGGGCCGCCGCCATCATGCGGATGTGCCCCTCGGGGGAGATGGAACGCCGTCCCTTCGCCCCGCATTTGTTCGCGCAGTCGAACACGGCGTAATGCTCGGGCCGGAGGTGGGGGGCGTCTTCGATCGTCATGGTGCCGCAGACGTACTCGTTCGCGGCGGCGATCTCCGCTCGGCTGAAGCCGAGGAACTCCAGCAGACTAAACGCGTAGTCATCAAGGTCTTCCGCACGCACGCCGAGCGTCTTGGTGCAGAACTCCTCTCCAAGGTTCCACTTGTTGAACACGAACTGGATGTCGAACGCCCCGGCGAGGGATCGCTCGACCTTCTCCAGGGCGGCGTCGTCGAACCCGCGGGCCCGGAGCGCCTCGGGGTTGATGCCGGGCGCACCGTCGAAGGACTGGTGGCCGACGCAGTAGGCGACGATGTCCTCGATCTGCTCTTGGGAGTAGCCGAGTCGTCGCAATGCGGGAGGCACCGACTGGTTGACGATCTTGAAGTAGCCGCCACCCGCCAGTTTTTTGAATTTCACGAGCGCGAAATCCGGTTCCACACCCGTGGTGTCGCAATCCATCACTAGGCCGATCGTCCCCGTCGGGGCGAGCACAGTGACCTGCGCGTTGCGGTAGCCGTGGTCCTCGCCAAGGCGAAGCGCCCGGTCCCACGATTTGCGCGCCGCGACGAGCAGTTCGTCGGGGCACGCCGCCGCCTCGATCCCCACCGGACGGATCGTCAGGCCCTCGTACTCGTCGGGCCGCGCGTCGTAGGCAGCGCGGCGATGGTTCCGAATCACCCGAAGCATCGAGTCGGCGTTGCGACGGTAGCCGGGGAAGGGCCCGTGCTCCCGCGCCATCTCGGCCGACGTGGCGTACGCCTCGCCGCCCAGGATCGCGGTGAGCGCACCGGACACCGCGCGCGCCCGCCCGCTGTCGTAGGGAACCGCCATCTGCATCAGCAACGCCCCCAAATTCGCGTAGCCGAGGCCGAGGGTCCGAAACTCGTAGCTCAGTTCGGCGATGGTTCGGCTCGGGAACTGGGCCATCAGCACGCTGATCTCGAGCACGACCGTCCAGAGACGAATCGCGTGGCGGTAACCGTCGAGATCATAGCGGCCCGTCGCGGGGTCGTAGAACGTGAGCAAGTTGATGGACGCCAGGTTGCAGGCCGTATCGTCGAGGAACATGTACTCGCTGCACGGGTTGCTGGCGTTGATTCGGCCGTCGCCCGGGCAGGTGTGCCACTCGTTGATCGTCGTGTCGTATTGCAGGCCGGGATCGGCGCTCGCCCAAGCGCTCTCGCAGATGGATTCCCAGAGTTCTCCGGCGGGGACCGTCTTCACGATGCGGTCCTGGGTTCGCGCCCGCAGGTGCCACGGCGAGCCGTTTTCGACCGAGTTCAAGAACTCGTTGGAAACGCGGACCGAGTTGTTGGAGTTTTGGCCCGAGACGGTGACGTAGGCCTCGCTTTCGTAGCCGGTGTCGAAGACCGGGAACTCGATCTGGGTGGCGCCCTGCTGCCCAAGTTGGACGACCCGTTGGATGTAGTTCGGGCTGATGAGGACGGACTTCGCCTCGGCGATCGCCCGGCTCAGCGCCGGGTTCTTGCGCGGATCGAAACGGTCGCCTTCAGGCAGGTGTTTGGCTTCGTGGCCGGCCCGCAAGATCGCGTTGAGGTGCTTGTTGTTCAGGGCAGAACCCGTCACGAGGGCGGCCACCTTCTGCTCTTCGCGCACTTTCCAGCCCACGAAGCGCTCGATGTCCGGATGGTCCACGTCGAGGCAGACCATTTTCGCCGCTCGACGCGTGGTTCCGCCGGACTTGATCGCCCCCGCCGAACGGTCTCCCACCTTCAGGAAGCTCATCAGGCCGCTCGACTTGCCGCCGCCGCTGAGGGGTTCGTTCTCGCCGCGCAACGAACTGAAGTTGGTGCCGACCCCGCTCCCGTACTTGAAGATGCGGGCCTCCCGGGTCCAGAGGTCCATTATGCCGCCCTCGTTGACGAGGTCGTCGGTCACGGAGAGGATGAAGCAGTTGTGGACAACGACGTTGTTCGAGAGGTACCGCCCAGACGTCGTCTGGATATCGTAGACCGGGCGCCTACCGACGAGTTCGATGCGGGCGACCGTTTCCTCGCGCAGGGCCGGAACCGTCTTTCCCGCAAAGGTCTCCGAGCAGGCCGCCTCCAGTTTCTGCTTCTTCTCGGCCGATACGAATCCGATGGTATCGGCGAAGCGGACCCGGGCGGAGGCGTAGCCGATCGAAACGTGGTAGGGGGTCCGTCGGTTTTCGCGCCCGTCCGACCCTGGCTGTACCCGAGCGTAGACGCCCAGGTTGAGGAGGAGCGCCTGGACGCCATAGGCGATTTCGGGCGAAACGGTGGAAAGCACGATGTCCGCCGTGTGCGACCCCCGTTCCCGAAGCCGGACGGTCCCGTCGGCCTGGAACAGCGCCCGAAGGTAGGCGCGTTGCGCATCGGCGCCCGCCGACCGAATCGCCGAGGGAACCGACCAGTCGTTGCCGTCGCGCAGGAGTCCATAGCGCTCGACAAAGGGCCGGAGTCGCTCGCCGTACAACCGGATGCGTCGAACGTCGAGTGAATCGTCAAGGGTCTCCACCGGCCGAACGTGGTAGTGCGCCTCGGGAAAGACCCGTTCGACGGCTTCGATCACGGCGTCGAACTCGTCGTCGTTGATGGTGATGAACTCGAGGGTCAAGCTGCGGTTCGTCCCGGATTCGTACTGGCCCACAAATCCGTCTCCCTGCAGCCAGCCCGCCAAGAACGCCTCGTCCACGGCCAGTGGTTCGCTGGGCGATTCGACGGTCGTCCCGGTGGACAGCACCATTCTCATCCCTACCTCGAGGCGATCCACTCGCAACCAAGTGCCGACGCAGCCGCGCTCGTTCGAGGCGAGGACCAGGTGATCTCCGGTCGCTTCGACGCGCACGCCGTTCTTGAGCACGATCCGATATACGGGCTTGACCCCGTTTTCCGCGACCGCCACCACGCGGGTTCGTCCTGCGCCGCCCGCGGTGCCGTCGAACACCTCCAGCCCGATCGCCTTTCGCTCGACGATCTCACCGATCGGAACGGGTCCGGCCGGCGTGCTGACGAGCGCATGGTAGGGCTGGCACGCGTGAGGTTGCGGCCGCTCGTACGCGTTCTCGCTCCGCATTGTTTCGCCCGTGCTCGGATCGACGTAGAAGTGCCCTTGGGCATGGCCCGTGATCCCGTACGACTGGTGCAATCCCGTGTTGAACCACTGCGGGCTGTTCGGCGCGGCGACCTGGCGCGCGAGCATGTTGCACAACTCGTCGTAGAACGCCTGGGCATCGGAGGTCGAATCGAAGTAGCCGTACCGCTCGCCCCAATGCCGCCAGCATCCGGCAAGGCGATCGAACACCTGGCGGCTGTCGGTCTCGCCGCCCGTCGTTCCGTCCGCCATCGGCACCCCGGCCTTTCGGAAGTACTTCTGCGCCAGGATGTCCGTGGCCACTTGGGACCAGGTCGAGGGCACCATGACGTTTTCCATGGAGAACACCGCCGAGCCGTCGGGGTTGCGAATCTCGCTCTTGCGCGCGACGAACTCGATGCCCTCGTAGGGGCCTTTCCCTTCCTGGGTGTAGTACCGATTGATCTTCATGACAACACGAACCGTCTACTATATCTGGTAGATATGCGTCTAGTATACGACCATATCCGGGGTTTTGGGGATGAATCTTCTCAGGGGCGCTTTCGGGCGGTCGCCGGGCGGCGCTCCGCCTTGACGATCTCGAAGAAGTCGTCCAGCGTTTGGAACCGTCGGTACACGCTGGCGAACCGAACGTAGGCCACAGTATCGATGTCGCGCAGTTCCTGCATCGCTCGCTCGCCCACCTCGCCGCTGGGGACCTCGTCCTCGTAGCAGGTGAGCAGGTCTCGCTCGATGCGCTCGGCGGCCTCGCGCAAGGTCTCGACCGAGACGGGGCGCTTGCGGCAGGCGACGACCATCCCCTTCAGCACCTTTTCGCGGTCGAACTCCTCCCGGGACCCGTCCCGCTTGACGACGAAGAGCCGCAATCCTTCGGGCGCCTCGAAGGTTGTGAACCGGCGACGACAACCGTCGCACTCGCGGCGTCGACGCACGGCGTCGCCCCCGCGCGCCGGACGGGAATCGAGCACCTTGTGCTCCTCGTGACCACAGAACGGACAACGCATACCTACCGTCGGCCCCATATCTTGGGCCTTGGGACCCCTCGAACCGCAAGATGCGGTGGCAAACCCTGCCTTTCTTCCAGACGTTCTCCACCGCGATTTCGCACCGCGAAGGGGAAAAAGCCGTTGAAGCGGCGAGCGCTCGAATCAGGCCCGCATATCAAGGAACCGGCGAAGGCGTCGGCTTCGCTCATGGGTCGGGTCGATGCGGAGCGCCTTGTCGAGGGTCTCGCGGGCGAACTTCAGGTCGCCCAGTTGCATCGCCGCCGAGGCGAGATAGGACAGGTAGTCCGGGTTGCGAGGGTACATCGCGAGCGCCCGTTTCGCCGCCTCGGACGCCTCGGAGTAGCGGGCCAGGAAGATCGAACTGCGGGCGATTTGTCCGTACGCCTCGGCCACGGTGCGTCGGACGTCCTCCGAGCCCTGGGGGGGGGCCAGGGCGATCGCCCGTTCGAACCCCTGAACCGCCGTGTCGTGCTCGTCCAAGCCCTGGAGCACCTTGGCCATCCCAAAGTGCAGGGCGAACCCTTCGGGCTGGAACCCGATCAGTCCCTCGAACTTGAGCTTGGCCTCCTCGAGTTCCTTGCGGTCCGCGTCGGTGAGTTCCTCGTCGCGGTCGTAGCGTTCCAGAATCTCGCGCGAGTGCTCTTCCGCCTCCGCCAAGACTCGGTTGAACGTCTCGCCGTTGCGGATGATCGGAATCTGGCCCTTGCCTCCCGGCTCACAGCCCGGGATGGTGAGTCCGATGAACGCCAGACCGACGAGGCAAAGAAGACGGGTCACGTCAGTTCACGACCAAGTTGACGAGCTTCTTGGGCACGACGATGATCTTACGGACGCCATGGCCTTCGGTGAACACGCGCACTTTGGGAGAGGCCAGCGCCGCCTCCTCGAGGGTCGCGTTGTCCGCATCGGCGGGTAGTTCGAGCGTGTCCCGCAGTTTGCCGTTCACCTGCACGGCGATCGTCACCGTCTCGTCGCGGGCAAGTTCCTCGCTGAATGTCGGCCAAGCCGCTCGATAGGTGAAGCCGTCCTTGCCGAGCGACGCCCACAGCTCGTCGGCAGAGTGCGGCGCGGCGGGGGCGAGGAGGAGGATCAGGGTTTCGAGGGCCTCGCTCCCGGCAAGAGCGTCGTCGTCCCGACGCTCCTTCTTCAAGAAGTCGTTCATCGCGTTCACGAACTTCATCAGTTCGGCGACGTAGGTGTTGAACGCGAAGCGGTCGAGATCGCCGCCGCATTTGCGGATCGACTGGTGGGTTGCGCGGCGCAGGTCCTTGGCGGCGGGACCGAGGTCGGCGGCGCCGATCCGTTCGCTCCATTGCCGGTCGTAGGTCGGGCGCAGGTCCGACGCGAGTTTGAAAACCCGGTGCAGGAAGCGCACGGCGCCGGACATGCCCTCCTCCGACCACACGACGTCCATATCGAAGGGGGCGACGAACAACTCGAACACGCGCAACGCGTCGGCGCCGTGTCTTGCCACAGCCTCCTCCGGGGTCACCACGTTGCCTTTCGACTTGCTCATCTTCTCGTTCCGGATGAACACCTCGTCCTTCGGCAGAGCGGCCGCTTCCTCGAACGTGATGCGGACCCCTTCCTCGCCGATCGCCAGCGCCTCCCCGGGTCGGGGCTTGCGGTAGGGAGTGGGCGCCTGGACCATGCCTTGGTTGACGAGGCGCTTGAAGGGTTCGTTCACGGGTACCAAGCCGGCGTCGAACAGCACCTTGGTCCAGAAGCGGGCGTAGAGCAGGTGCATCACGGCGTGCTCGGCCCCGCCGACGTAGCAGTCCACCGGCATCCAGCGTTTGACCGCTTCCGGGTCCCAGGCCGCCTTGTCGTTGTGCGGGTCGCAGAACCGCAGGAAGTACCAGGACGAGCACGCGAAACCGCCCATGGTGTCGGTCTCGCGCCGACCGAGTCGACCATTGGCGTCCGTCGCGTTGACGAATTCGGGGATGCGGGCGAGGGGGGATGATCCGTCGTCGCCCGGTTCGTAGTTTTCGACGTCGGGCAACGTCACCGGCAGGCACTCGTCCGCGACCGCATGGTCGTGCCCGTCGGCGGTGTACAGGATCGGAATCGGGCAGCCCCAGTACCGTTGGCGGCTGATCAGCCAATCGCGCAGTTTGAACTGGATCTTGCGTTCGCCCAGTCCGAGCGCTTCCATCCATTCACCCAACTGCCGCTGGGCCTCCTTGACCGGCTTGCCGCTGTACTCGCCCGAGTTCACCAGCACCGCCCCTTCCTTGTTGGTCCACGGCAGGTCCGGTTCGCTGCCGTCGGACGGGGCGATGACGCGGACGACGTCCAAGCCGTACTTACGGGCGAACTCGAAGTCGCGTTCGTCGTGGCCGGGGACGGCCATGATGGCGCCGGTGCCGTATCCCATCAGCACGTAGTCCGCGACGTAGATCGGCACCCGTTTGCCGTTCGCGGGGTTGATCGCGTGGGCACCGGTAAACACGCCGGTCTTCTCGCGGGTCGCCGCTTGCCGGTCGGCGTCGCTCAAGCGCTTCGCCGCCGCCTGGTACGCCGCGACCGCGCGCCGATGGCCGACGTCGACCTTGGCCAGGAGGTTCGGCAAGAGAGGATGCTCGGGGGAGAGGACGCAAAAGGTCATTCCGAAGATCGTGTCAATCCGGGTGGTGAACACGCGGAAGGACAGCCCTCGCTCCTTCGGCAGCACGCGGAAGTCGGTTTCGTCGCCGGCGGAGGGCGTCGTGGGGGACACCTTCATCGCGAACTCGACTCCTTCCGAGCGGCCGATCCAGTTCCGTTGCATCTGCTTGATGCCTTCGGGCCAGTCGAGATCGTCCAGGTCGTCCAGCAGGCGCTGTGCGTACTCGGTGATCTTGAAGAACCACTGGGGAATCTGCTTGCGCTCGACGGGGCTGTCGCAACGCCAGCATCGCCCGGCCACGACCTCCTCGTCGGCGAGCACCGTCTTGTCCACCGGGCACCAGTTCACGCTCGCGAGGCGGCGATAGGCCAACCCGCGCTCGTACAGTAGTTTGAAGATCCACTGGGTCCAGCGGTAGTAGTCGGGATCGCTCGACTTGAACGAGCGGGACCAGTCGTAGCCGATCCCGACGAGTTCCATTTGGCGTCGGTAGGTGTCCGCGTACCGCTCGATCATCGGCGCGGGGTGGGTCCGCTTGGCGATCGCCTCGTTTTCGGCGGGCAGGCCGAAGGCGTCGAACCCCATCGGGTGCAACACGTTGAAGCCCTGCATCGCCTTCATCCGGCACACGACGTCCGACCCGAGGTAGTTGCGCACATGTCCGACGCTGAGCCCCGCGCCGCTGGGGTACGGGAAGAAGTCGAGGCCGTAGAACTTGGGCTTCTCGGGTTCTTCGCGGGTGGCGAACAGGTTGGCGTCTCGCCACCGGGCCTGCCACTTGGCCTCGAACGCGGCCGGTTCGTAACGATCGGACATAGGCCCCAGAGTTTACTGACTTGGCGACCCGACCGCATGGGGAGCCGAAGGCTCTGGAGTCCGGGGACATTTCGGGACCATGCTCGTTGTCCCTGCGCCGGAACTTCGGGAGTTCGGGCGCTTAGTTCCCGAACCGTGCGAGGGGCGACGCCAAGGGTCTGGGTGGACACGCCACCCAGACCCCGGTGCCCAGAAGTCTCGGGTTACTCGTCGCCGCCTTTACCTTCCTCGTCCTGACCGGAGGAGAGTTGGCTGATGACCTGGACGAGCGGCATGAACATCGAAACGACGATGAAGCCGACGGCGAAGCCCAGCCCCACGATCAGGATCGGTTCGAGGGCCGCCGTCAGGGACGCGAGCGACGCTTCGACCTCCGCCTCGTAGAAGTCGGCGATCTTCTGGAGCATGTAGTCCAGCGAACCGGACTCCTCGCCGACGCCGATCATGTGGACGACCATCGGCGGGAACAGGCGGGAGGCCTCGAGCGGGTCGCCGATGCGGTCGCCTTCACGAATCCGCGCGCGCGCCTCGAGGATGGCGTCCGACATGATCGTGTTGCCGACGACGCCGGAAACCGTCTCCATGGCCTGCAGGATCGGAACGCCCGAGGTCAGCAGCGTGCCCATCGTCCGGCTGAAGCGGGCCATGCACACTTTGTGGTGCAACTTGCCGAACACCGGCACCTTGAGCTTCACGCGGTCCATCACCCGACGTCCGAAGCGGGTGCTGACGAACAGCTTGTGGCTGACGAACACGGTCACGAGGGCGATCACGATGACCCAGCTCTGGTTCTTCATCAGGTTCGCCACGTCGATGAGGAACTGGGTGCTGGCGGGCAGTTGGTCGCCCTTCAACCCAAGGTCGTTGAGAATCGTCGCCCATTGCGGGACGAACCAGTAGACCAAGAAGCCGACGATGCCGGTCGCGAACACGACGACCAAGACCGGATAGGTCAGGGCCGATTTCACCTTGCGGCGGAGTTCGACGTCCTTTTCGAGGAACTGGGCGAGACGCTGGAGGGACTCCTCCAACACACCGCCGATTTCACCGGCCCGAACCAAGCCGATGAACAACGAGCTGAAGGTGCGCGGGTGGCGCTGCATTGCGCGCGAGAGGCTTTCGCCGGATTCGACGCGCTCACCGATGTCCGACAGGATCTTCTTGAGCTTCGGATCCTGGGTCTGGGCCCCCAGCACGTCCAGGCACCGCACAAGGGAGACGCCCGCGTCGACCATGGTCGAGAACTGGCGGCAGAACACCGCCAAGTTGCCGAGTTTGACCCGCCCGTAGTTCTTCTGGCGGGTTCCCCTCGACCGGATCATCTTCACCTCGAGAATGGTGAAGCCCTGTTCCTCGAACCTTTTCCTTAGGGTGTCTTCGCTCTCGGAGTCGGCGGTGCCCTTTTGCACGCCACCGCTGGCGTCCCGGAAGGAGTAGCTGTAAATCGGCATCGTTCGTTCCTCGGTCTAGGTATCGGCGTCAGCGTCGGGCCGTCGGAGGCGGCCCTCCGCGCGAGAGGCGGTCGTCGCCCTCTTGCGGCGTGTTGAGCATCTTCTTCAACTCGTCCACGTTGTGGGCGCGGGTCATGATCTCGTCCCACGTGACCTGACCGCGAATGTAGAGCTCACGAAGGCACTGGTCCATCGTCATCATGCCCGCCTGTCGGCTGGTCTGGATCATGGACGGAATCTGGTGCGTCTTGTTCTCGCGGATCAGGTTGCGGACGGCGGGGGAGGCGACCATGATCTCGATCGCGGGCACGCGTCCCGACCCGCTCGCCTTCGGCAGCAACTGCTGGGTGATGACGGCTTGGAGGTTGTTCGCGAGCTGCACGCGAATCTGCTCCTGCTGGCCGGGGGGGAAGACGTCGATGATGCGGTCGATGGATTCCGCCGCCGAGTTCGTGTGCAGGGTGGCGAAGACCAAGTGGCCCGTTTCGGCGGCGGTGATGGCGAGGGCGATCGTCTCCATGTCGCGCATTTCACCGACGAGCAACACGTCCGGGTCCTCGCGGAGGCTGGCGCGAAGGGCGTTGGCGAAGCTCTTCGTGTCGCCGCCCAGTTCACGTTGGTTGATGACCGACATGCGGTGCTCGTGCAGGTACTCGATCGGGTCCTCGATCGTGATGATGTGCACCGCCGTCGTCATGTTGATGTGGTGCAACATCGCCGCGAGCGAGGTGGACTTACCGGAACCCGTCGGCCCGGTGACCAGGATGAGGCCGCGCGGCTTCTCGGTAAGGGTGTTCAGAAACGGCGGCAGGTTGAGCTGCTCTACCGTGGGAATCTTGGTCGCGATCAGGCGGAAGGCCGCCGCCACCGCGCCCCGGTCGCGGTACATGTTGACGCGGAAACGCGCCCGTCGGGGCATCGCGTACGAGAAGTCGAGTTCGAGCGTCGTTTCGAACCGGTGCACCTGCTCGTCCGAGATGATCTCGTACATCATCCGTTGGGTGTCCTGAGGGGTGAACGCCTCGTAGTTCAGCCGCTTGAGCGCGCCGTCGTGGCGGATGACGGGGGGCGAGTCCGCGCACACGTGGAGGTCCGAGCAGTTCATCTCGATGACGTAGTCGAGCAACTCGTCGATGTGGATGTCCTCAAGGACCCTTCGCGGCCCCGGCGGGATCAGTTCGTCCTTCTTCTCTTCGACCGGGGGCGGGGTCAGGGGACCGCCGATCGGAGGGCGGGCCATGGGGTTCGGCATTGGAGGCTGGCCGGGCATCGGGCGCTGTACGTTGCTCATGCGTTACTCTATTGGATCGTTCTCGCGGAAACGGGTTCCGCCGTTTGGCTCGGACCCGCCTTAGTGGCCGGCGGTGAACACGACGCGCCGCACTTCGGTCGGGTCGGTCACACCGGCGAGCACCTTTTTGAGGCCGTCCTCGCGCAGTTCTTTCATGCCGTTCGCTTTCGCCGCCGCGCGGATGTCCGCCAGCGGCGCGCGTCGTACGACCAGTTCGGCGATCTCGTCGTTGATCACCATCAGTTCGTGGATGCCGGTTCGACCGCGGTACCCGGTGTTGCGGCAGTTTTCGCAACCCACCGGCCGGTAGATCTGGACCATTTCGTCGGGTTCGCCCGCGATGATCCCGAACCGCATCAGTTCTCGCATTTCGATCTCGTACGGCTCCTTGCACTCGGGGCACAGGCGACGAGCGAGACGTTGCGCGAGGACCCCGATGACGGTCGCCGCGATCAGGTACGGCTCGACGCCCATGTCGATCATGCGGAGGGTCGCCGACGGTGCGTCGTTCGTGTGCAGGGTGGACAAGACCAAGTGACCGGTCAACGACGACTCGATCGCGATCTCCGCCGTTTCAAGGTCGCGCATTTCGCCGACCATGATGATGTCGGGGTCCTGCCGGAGGAAGGAGCGAAGCGCGGTGGCGAAGGTCAGACCCGCTTTGCGGTTGACGCCGACCTGGGCGATGCCGCCCAACTGGTACTCGATCGGGTCCTCGACGGTCAGGATGTTCACGCCGACCACGTTCAGTTTGTTGAGAACGGAGTACTGCGTGGTGGTTTTGCCGGAACCCGTCGGGCCGGTGCAGAGGAACATCCCGTTCGGCTGGGCGGTGAGGTCCTCGATGATCGCCTGGTTTTCCTCGAGGAACCCGAGTTTGTTCAGGCCGATCATGACGCTCGACTTGTCGAGGATGCGCATGACGATCTTCTCGCCGAAGGGGGTCGGGATCGCCGAGACGCGAAGGTCGAAGTCTTTGCTCTGGGTGCGAACCTCGATGCGGCCGTCCTGGGGGATGCGCCGCTCCGCGATGTTCATGTCCGCCATGATTTTGAGGCGGCTGATGAGCGGCGCCTGGAGGTTCTTGGGCACCGTCATCGCTTCCATGAGCACGCCGTCGATTCGGTACCGGATGCGCACGTGGCGCTGCTGCGGTTCGACGTGGATGTCGGAGGCTCGATCGGCGATGGCTTGCTGGATGAGGGCGTTCGCGAGGCGGATGATCGGCGCCTGGTCCGCCATCTGCTCGTCGCCGCTGTCCTCGTCCTCCTCACCGACCCGGTTGATGCTCTGCGCGACGCCCGCCGAGGCGATCGCCTGGCGAATATCGGCGTTGAAGTTGACCTGGCCTTGCCCGGCGATGGCCGTCGCCGCCGCGCCTCCGGGGGCGCCGTTGGCGGACGAGCCCGCGTAGTGCTTGCGAATCGCGTCCTCGATCGCCCCGGGGACCGCGAGCACGGGGGTCACCCGGCAACCGGACGCCATTTTCACGTCGTCCAGCGCCTGGATGTTCCGTGGATTGGCCATCGCCAGGTACAGCACCATGCCCTCCTTGCGGACGGGCATCACGGTATGCAGCTTGGCGAGCCGCTCGGGCACGATGTTGACGGCGGACGACTCGATCTCCTGCCGGTCCAGATCCACGAACCCGAGGCCGACCTCTTGGGCGCGGGCCTCGATGACCTCGCGCTCTCCGACCAAGTTGAGTTCGGTCAGGATTTTGCCCAGGTCGGGGTTCTTGGTCTGCTGCTGAACCTTGAGGGCTTCGTCGAGTTGCTCCTTGGTCAGGTACCCCTTCTGAACGAGGTACTGCACCATCGGCATCCGGGTCATGGCCATCTAGCGCGCTCCTTCCAGGTCGGTCGCGAGGCGGCTCGGGAGCGCTCGCGACGACGGATCGCCGCGCCGGACCGAAAACCAACGGACGACCCCACGGAGGCCTATTGTAGACCGAAAGCCACTGCCCTGAGCGTTCAACGCCACGCAAACCATATTACACAACCTGACCGTATCGAGTCCTGAACCGGCGGGCGTCTTGCGGAGAGCTTCTCGATTTCCTCATCATACGCCCAAATCCGTCGAATCCGTTTCACGTTTCCTCGCTCGATCGTCGGCGCTTCACGGTGAGGGAGAGCCGGGTGATTCGTCGTCGCGCCATGTTGTCGACCCGCAGCGTCCCCAGGCCGAGTTCGACCGCGTCGCCCAAGACCGGAACCCGCGCCAGCCGCTTGGTCACGATTTCCGCGAGCGTGTCGGTCTCGAATTCGGCGTCGTCCGGGTACTCCTGATCGGTCCGCAGCCATTCCCTCAACTCGTCGTAGCGAACGTCCGCCCTGGCCGAGACGCGGTAGGGCCCCACCTGCTCGATCCGCGGACGATCGCTCTCGAGGGAGTCCTCCATGTCGCCGAAGATCTCCTCGACGATGTCCTCCAACGTGACGAGGCCGCTCGTCCCCCCGTACTCGTCCAGCACCAGCAAGATGTGGGTTTTGCGCTCGCGCATCAGTTGGGCGGCTTGGTCGAGGGTCACGCTCTCCGGGACCGTCTCGACGGGCCGTGTCACCTCCTTCAGGTCGAAGTCCTCGTCGTCCCAACGCGCCACCATGTCTCCCAAGTAGACCACGCCGAGGACGTCGTCGATGTCCCCCCGGCAGACCGGGATTCGCGAATGGCGAATGTCCCGCAGCAGGTTCGGCAGGTCCTCGCGCGAGGCGTCCTCGTCGAGCCACTGGATGTCCATCCGGTGGATCATCACGTCCTGCACCTTCAGGCGATCGAGCCGAAAAACCCTCGAGATGACCCTGGCGTGCGTTTCTTCGAGGTGGCCCTCGCTTTCCGCCGCCCGTACCGCCAGCAACAGCTCTTCCTTGGAGAGTCCTTCGCCGCCGTCGCGGCTCACGTCCACGCCGAAAGCCCGCAGCACCCCGAAGCCGCTGCGTTGCACGACCCAGACGACGGGGGCGAGCAGGACCATCGCTCCCCTCAGAAACCGGGTCTGGGCCAAGGCCACCCGCTCCGGGGCGCGCAGGGCCATGTACTTCGGGATGAGTTCGCCGACGACGACCACGGAATAGGTCATCAGCAGGATCGAGATCACGGGACCGGCCGGACCGAGGCGCGGACCCATCAGCCCCACGAGGGTGTCGGTGAGGAGCGGCTCGGTGATGGCGCCGAGACACAGGCCGAGCATGGTGATCGCCACCTGCATTCCGGCCACGTACGAGGCCATTCGTCCAAGCGACTCCAGCACGCTCTTGGCGGAACGGTTGCCGTGCTTGGCGAGACCTTCGACGCGGCTCTTGCGCGCCCCCACCATCGCGTACTCGGCGGCGACGAAGAACGCGTTGCCAAGAAGGAAGAGCACGCTCAGGGCCCAGGCGATGGGCTCGGGAATTCCCATGTGTCAAGGTTTGGGACGAATGCGGGGCACGATCCGATGCCGGGTTCGTGCCGTCGCACGTCGGTCCGGCTGAGGATGCGCCCGATCCCCGGCACAATCTAGAGTGGCGTGTTGTCGCAGTTGGCCGAATTGGTCGGATACCTGGCGATCCTGTTCGCGGGGTCGCTCGCCGTCGGCTACGTGCTGGCGACCCGCCGATGCGCCAAGGGGGTCGTGCGCCGGCTCGAACCGGGGTCGAAGGTCCGGGTCCGGTCCAGCGACCAGATTTACCGAACGCGGTTCGTCGCCGCTTCGGACGAAGGGTGGGTGTTCGCCGCCCCCCTCGCCCGCGACCGTCACGTCCCGTTGCGGGTCGGGGAGCGGGTCGTCATCGAGTCCGCGTGCGAGACGGGCCTCGTGCTCTGGCGGACGGAGGTGTTGGCCCGCGCGATGAACCCCCACACCTTCACCGTCCGGACGCCCGAACCGGCCCGCCCCCAGAACCGGCGACGGGAGCCGCGCCTGCCCGGGAACCCCTGGCCGAACGCCACCTTGGACGGCCATCCCGCCGAACTGCTTGACGTGTCTCCCCGCGGTTGCCGAGTCCTGACCGAACTCCGCCGCCCGGTTGGATCAACCGTTCAGGTCCGCTTGGGTTTCACCGATCTCTCCGTCGAGGCCCTTGTTATGAGCGCCGAAGCGGTGGGCGGCCGCGACCGCCTCGGTCTGCGCTTCGAGCGTCCGATCCTCGTTCCGCTCGAAGCGTAGCGTCGTCTCATCCGGTGACCGCAAAGCGCACGTGGTCGACGCTCGCCGTCACGACGCGCTGGGTCGGCCCGACCGGCCGGAAGCTCGCGCGCAACTGAACCGCGCCCCCTGCCCCGACGTACCTCGCCGCCGCCTCCGTGATCGAGACCTCGCGCACCGCATCGACGAGAGTCGTACCGTAGACGCCAACGGTGTCCCACTTCCCGGTGACGTGGTTCTTGACCTGGAGTTCCAGTCGCAAGCCGGCTTGGCTCGTCCTACACTCGAAGGTTAGGTCGAGCCTGGCCGGCGCGGGCGTCGGCGAGGTGGCACCGATCTCCCACGACAGGTTGGGGGTTTGCCGATCCAAGAGCCATTCGAAGGCCCCCTTCAGCACAAGATCGTCGCTCGCGCCGATCTCCGTCAGACCGCCGCTCACCGCGAGGCCGGATCGCCGCCAGAGGGCGATGGGCGCCAAGTCGATCGGGTCCGCGGCGAACTTCAGAACGCTGATGTCCGGGTTGTTGGTCGCGCTGTTGGTGATCGCCCCTACGAGCAGGTCACCGGCCGCGTCGAAACGCGAGCGGCGCGGGTTCGCTCCGCCAAAGGGCTGGTCGAACGTTCCGGTCCAGAGCAGATCGCCGGTGTCTCCCTTGTACTTCAGCAGCAAGAACTTATAGGGTGCGGGGCCGAGTCGTTCCGTCCCGACCATTAGCACGTCGCCGTTCGGTTGGCACAGCACTTGGCCGGCGTACTGCCCGTCGAGGTTCGACATTCCCCCGTACTGGACCGACCAAAGGCGTTCGCCGGTCGCCGCGTCGTATTTGGTGGTCTGAACGTTGTTGTTCAGGTTGCTGTCGTCGCTATCCCCGTCGTAGGTGACGGAGATCACCGGGTTGTCGGTCGGATCCAGGGTCAGCGCCCAGCGATTGCGCAGCCGTCCCGCATGCGGAAAGCCGTCCTCCTTCACCCACTTGGCGGACCCCGTTGCTCCGTCGTAGCGTGCGATCACCACCGCGTTCTGGCTTCCGCCGACGTACACATCGTTGTCCTTTCCTATCTCCAGCGAAGTGGGAACCCCCGAGACGCCCGAGCTGTAGTGCGCCTCCCACAACAGCGTTCCGTCGCTTCCCCGGTACTTGACGGTCGCCCAATCTGCCGCCAGGTTGATCGTCGGCGAGTTGCCCGTCACGACCACGTCGCCGTGGCCGTCCAGGGCGATCGCAACCGGCTGGTCGCTCGTCGCGATCCAACTCGCCGGCCCGTCGAACAGGCGGGCCCAGACGAGGTTGCCCGCCTGATCGTACTTGAGCGTCGCGTAGTCGCCGTTCGAATAGAACTCGGCGTCGTTCCAGACCTCTCCAACGACGAACACGTTGCCCACGGCGTCGGCCTCGATCGCAAATCCGTCGTCAATGCTGTGCGCCGGTCCATCGTACGTTCGGGACCAGAGGGTCGCCCCGTCCGACGCCCGGAACTTCACCGTCAAGATGTCGGACCCGGTCGTATTGGTGACGGTCCTCGCCACGATGTTCACCGACCCGTCGCCCCCGAAGGCGATCCCGAATCCGAGGTCCTGCCCGTTCGCCTCGCCGTCGATTCGTCTCTCCCATACGAGCGCACCGGCCGGGTCGTACTTGAGGACTTGGATGTCCGGGTTCCACGTCGTCCAGTTCACCGAGCCGACGACGTAGGTGTTTCCCGACGGATCGAGCGCGATGCCCTGAAGGTTGTCCTCGAGGTGGAGCGGTCCATCGTAGAACCGTTGCCAGGAAAACGAGTATTGGGCGGACGACAGCGCCGCGACGACGAGGCCGCAACCGATCGAGGAGAGCTTGAGGAAGGGGTATCCCATGTTTCGAGAGGAGACGGGGCCGAAGCGCGGTGATACCCAAACCTCCCGGGACCGTCCTTGTGGCGCGGGAGGGGGATAGACTGCGCATCATGAAGACCCTCTCCATCCTCTCGATCGCCGTCCTTGGCGCGGTGGCCCTCGCCGCCGCTTCGTCCAAGCCGATCTCCCTGTTCAACGGCAAGAACCTGACGGGCTGGCACATGGACGTTCCCGAACTGGAGAAGAACCCCGACGGCCCGAAGCCGTTCATCGTTCGCGACAAGATGCTCGTGAGCCTCGGCACGCCGGGAGGCCACCTGATCACCGACGCCGTCTACGAGAACTACCGCTTGACCGTCGAGTATCGGTTCTCGAAGCAACCGGGCAACTGCGGCGTTCTGGTCCATACCTCGGCCCCCCGTCGGCTGTACGGGATGTTCCCGCAGTCGATCGAGGTCCAGATGCAGAGCGGCGATGCGGGCGACTTCTGGTGCATCGGCGAGGACATCGTCGTGCCGGACATGGAGGCCCGCCGTGGCCCGAAAGACCGTTGGGGCGTGGACGGGGACAAGGCGCGAAGGATCAAGAACCTGACCGACGGCAGCGAGAAGCCGGTGGGCGAATGGAACACGATGGTGATCGAGTGCAAGGCGGACACCGTCACCGTTTGGGTCAACGGAGACCTCGTGAACGCGGGCACGAACGCCACCGCCCGCCGCGGCCAGATCGCCTTGCAGGCGGAAGGCTCGGAGGTGGAGTTCCGCAAACTCGAGCTGGTGAAGCTGTAAGGAGCGGGCAATGACCGTTCAGGGGCTCAACGACGCGCTCTGCGCTCTTTGGCCGGAGTTGGACCGGGAGCGGACGGTGGACCGCGTCATCGCGGGCGACCCGAACGCGACGGTGGAGGCGGTCGCGGTGTGCTGGATGCCGTACTCGGAGACCCTCCTCCGGGCGGGCGCCCTCGGCGCCAATGTGGTGGTCGCCCACGAGCCGACCTTCTACGATCATCACGAGTTCCGCCGGCAACCCGGGGACCCTCGGCTCCAAGAAGCCGCCGAGAAGAAGGCGCGTCTGATCGAGGAGTTCGGGGTGGCGGTGATCCGCTGTCACGATGTGTGGGACGCGATCGGCGAGATCGGGGTGCCTTTCGAGTGGGGCCGGTTCCTGGGGCTGACCGAGATCGTGGCGAGCCGCCGGTATCTGAACGTCTACGCCGTCGAGCCGCGCCCCGCGGTCGCTTGGGCGCGGGCCCTCGCCGCGAGGACCGCCGAGGCTGGGCAGCGGACGGTGGAGTTCTACGGCGACCCGGATCGCTTGGTCCGGACCATCGGCGTCGGGACCGGCTGTTGCAGCGACGCCCTTGACCTCTACGACCTCGGCGCGGACCTTGCGGTGACGGTGGACGACATCGCCCGCGCCTGGATCATCGGCGAATACTGCCACGACGAGGGCCGACCGTTGGTGGTGGTGAACCACGGCGTCTCGGAGGACGGGGCGATGGATTCCCTCGCCCGCGCGGTTGGCGACCTCCTTCCCGGCGTCCCCGTCCACCGGATTCGCCAAGGAGCGAGCTACCGGGAAGTCACCGCCTGATTGCGGTCGGTCGGCCCCGCGTCACAATGGGCCATGCGCTGGAAAGGACGAAGGCAGAGCGACCACGTGGAAGACCGACGCGGCATGGGCGTGGGCGGCGTCGTGGCGGGCGGCGGGGGCCTGACCCTCGTCATCGCCCTGGTCGTCTTCCTGATGGGCGGCGACCCCTCGGCATTGCTGGGCACGACCGGACCGGAGACGACGTCTCCGACCCAGGACGCCGAGGGCAAGGAGTTCGTTTCCGTCGTGCTCGCCGATACCGAGGAGGTGTGGAAGAGCCTCCTGCCCCGCTACGTCGAACCGAAGTTGGTTCTGTTCACCGGCATGGTCGAATCGGCGTGCGGGACCGCCTCCTCCGCCGTCGGCCCGTTCTACTGCCCCGAGGACCGGACGATCTATTTGGACCTCGGCTTCTACAGCGAACTCCGCGACCGGTTCGGCGCTTCCGGCGACTTTGCCCAGGCCTACGTGATCGCGCACGAGGTGGGCCACCACGTCCAGAACCTGCTCGGCGTATCGGAGAAGACGAGCAACCTCCGGCGTCGGCTCTCCGAGGTCGAAGCCAACAAACTGTCGGTCCGCGCCGAATTGCAGGCCGATTACTACGCGGGCGTCTGGGCGCACCATGCCCGATCCATGGCTTCCCTCGACCAGGAGGACCTCACGGAGGCGCTTCGCGCGGCGGAGGCGATCGGCGACGACGCGCTTCAGCGCAAGGCGCGTGGGCAGGTCGTCCCCGACTCCTTCACCCACGGCACCTCCGCCCAACGCCGCACCTGGTTCCTCAAAGGCTGGAAATCCGGCGACCCGAACGGGGGCAACACGTTCGGGTCGGACAGGCTATGAAGATCGGGTGATCGGGTCCCAACCGCGATCGGACGCGGGCTAGATTGGCGCCCGGTGAGGTTGGACTCGGCGCTTGGCCACGGGTTGGCCCTGGAACCCACTCGCTACCAGAGGGGGGTCAGGAGGCTTGGCTGCCGGATTAGGATTCGAACCTAAACGTGCGGCACCAAAAACCGCTGTCCTGCCATTAGACGATCCGGCAACGAGACGCCAGTATACCGTCGCCGATCCTCCCTCGACCGAACGAGGCGAGACCCCGGGGTGGCTCGACGCCCTTGACTAGCGAGGCGCCGCATCCGCATACGCGGTGTTACGGGTACCTCGTCGAACTTGGCGCTACGGACTTCGAGGCGAGCGCGGCGGGAAGAAGAAGCCCCGGTCGTCCGGCCCGCCCGCGTCGTCGGCTTGGTTCGGGCCGACCGAGTAGAGGTCGAAGCCGTCCGCCGTCACCTTGTAGATCAGCGGCCGCCCCGACCACGGGTCCGTCGCGTTCGTCCGGAGCTTCGAGAGGTCCAAGGGCCAGCCTCCGTTCGCGCTTCGGAAGGCGAGCACGTCCAGGTACAGCCCCGCCAGTTTTCGCTGGGCCTGCATCGTCACCGGTTGCGCCGCCACGCCCTCGAGCGAGGGCAGGAGGATGCCCAGCAACCGGTAGCTCAGGTTGTCGCCGCGTGCCTCCCGCCGCCCGTATTCGGCGGACAGGTCCGAGATCGCTCGGTACACCGTGAGCGGATCGGACCCCTCGAGCGCCGCGGAAGCCGCCGTCCAAAACTGAAGGGCCCGGGTCTGCATCGCCCGGTTCAACGTCCCGGGGTCGGCGACGTAGCGCATCATCTGGTCCCCGGTCGGCCGATCCACGGACGGGGCACCGTCGTCCGGACCTCCGCCGGTGAGCATCTTGGAGATCTCCGCGTCGCCCATGTCGATCGAGAGCGCGAAGGCAAGCTCACCCGCAAACGCGTTCTTCAGGTCTGGCAAGGGACGCGGCTGCCCGACGAAGGTCCGAAACTCCTGGTTCGAGGCCAAGGCGGGCCGCTCGGCCGCCATCTGGGTCGCCGCACTCAGCACCATGGCCTCGAGGGCCGAACCCACCAGCAGGGAGATGATCGTCGGCTCCGTCGCCGCATGGCGGGAGACCTTCATCGCCAGGCCCAGGTCGGTCAATCCGTCGGAAACCCGACCCTCCCGGACCGCCAGCCAACCCGAGGCGATCAGGACGCGACCCGCTTGCTTCATGACCGCGTACTCCGGGAACATGACCGCGTACGGCTTGGACCAGTCCCGCTCGAACACGCAATACGGCTTGTTCGCGGCCCGCCGGGCGATGGCGAGGAACGGTCCGGCTTTCCGCAGCGCCGTCCGCAACTCCGTCGTCGGAACGTTCTTCCCCGGGCCGGCCAGGTCGGCCAGGACCTTCAGCGCGTCGGCAAGCGCTTTCCGGTTCTCGTTGTCGTAGGCGACCAGCGCCCGGTACTCCCGCGATGCGTTTTCCGCTTCGGGCACCGGCTTCGGCAGCGCGTCCTCGATCTTCAGCGCCAGTCCCGCCTTCGTCGCCGCCGCCACCGCCTGGTCGTACTCGCCCGCCGCCGCCCGCAAGTCCCGGCTCAGGTAAGCGCGGACGCCGAACAGCAACAACAGCGGCACCAGAACGAAGATGCCGCACCCGATGAGCTTGCCTTTCTTCATGCCGATGTTACCGACCCCGATCCGGTCCGGTCGTCGTGAAGGTCCACGTCGCCGCCCCGCCGGGAACGCCGTCCCCACTCGGAAGCGTCCCCATCTCGCCGTCCAGTCTCTGACCCGAATCCTGCGCCGTCACCGAGTCCAAAACCCTCACCGTGTACCGATCCGGCGGCAACGTTCGCAAGAAGTTGAGCACGACGGTCGCGTCTCCCGCTCGAGCCAGTTGAAAGTGGACCGACCCGACGCGGTCGCCCACCACGGTGACCTGCGCCGGCGCGATCTGCACGGGCGTGTGGAACCCGATCCGCACCTGCCGGACGCGCGCGCCGGACGAAGACCCCGTTGCCGGGAGAACGGACGTCAGCTTCGGCGGCCCCGGCCGGTAGGCCTCTTTCGTGTTGCCGGTGGCCAACACCCAGGCGTCCGGGTCGAGGGCGGCGTCCGAGGGGGTCAGCGGGAGGAACAGGGCGTAGTGCTGGGTCCGCACGGTGTTCCATAGCGTGCGATCCACTTTTTGCCCGGCGATGGTCAGCCGGAACCCGAGCGGCATCGAAAAGGTTGGGTACCCCGCTTCCTGAACCTGGTCGACGTGGACCAACGCCATCAGCCGCCCGTCCACCCGCTTGGCCGTCCATCCCCAACGGTATTCGGGGGCGCCGACCATATAGAGCCAAGGCTCGAAGAAGTACCGAAGCGGGCGCCCCGCCACCTCTTCGGCAACCTGGATGAACTCCTCGGTGTTCGCCGTCGCGTATTCGTGGCGCGCTCGGTATTCGGCGAGGATGTCGAGGAACGTCTGCCGTCCGACGATTCCCCGCAGCATGTGCAGCACCCAGCCGGCCTTGCGGTAGGAGAAGTTGCCGTTGAAGATGCGTCCTACGCTGTTGGGCTCGGCGATCCAGACGGTCCCGTTGACCGAGCCGGGTCGTCGTGCCAGCATCGCGTTCTTGAGCGCGTCGGGTCCCGCTCCGGGCTTGTTCTCCAGCCAGAGGGCCTCGGCGTAGGTGGCGAATCCCTCGTTGAGCCAGATGTCGGACCATCCTTCGCAGGTGATCATGTCTCCCCACCACTGGTGGGCCAGTTCGTGCGCGGTGAGCGACTCGCCATAGCCGCCCTGCCCGGTGATCGTTTGATGCTCCATCCCGCCGCCGAACCCAAACCGGTAGATGCCGTACTTCTCGCTAAGGAACGGATAGGGCCCGAACAGATCGCCGAACGTACCGAGCATCGCGACCGCTTGGTTCCAGCCCTCCCGATTGGCAGGAGTGTCCTCTTCCGGGAGGGTGAAGAAGTCCACCGGCATCTGACCGCCGGGATGGCTGAAGAACTCGCGCCACGACACATAGTCGGTCGCCGCCACGCTCAGCAGGTAGGGCGCCATCGGGTAGTCCGTGCTCCAGGTGAAGCGCCGCCGGCCGCCGGAGAGGGTTTCCGCCCGCTGGAGGGTGCCGTTCGAGGGGGCCAGCATCGTGCTCGGCGTCGTGACCGCCACGTCGAAGGTCGCCTTGTCCGTGTTGACGTCCTTGGCCGGCCACCAGGTGTAGGCGAACCAGGGCTCGCTCAAGGTGAAGAAGAAGGGCTTGTTCGACCCGTGGGTCGTGAACACAACGGAGCCGAATCCCTGCCCCGCGAGGGTCGATCCCTCGTATTCGACCCGGATCGCGAACGTCTCTCCCCGGTTGTACGCCTTCCCCAACACGAGCCGCAATTTCGCCGAGTCCTGCCGGTCGAGGCCCGCGACCCGCTCGTCCACCGTCGCCGAAATGGTGAAGGTGTCGGCGAGGCGAATCGTGAACTCCCGCAGACCGTCGACCAGACTCCGCACGAGGATGTCGCACGTGCCACGGAGCCGCTGCGTCGTGAAGTTTGGTTCCAGTTCGAGACGGTAGTGCAGCACGTCCGTCGCATCGGGCGCCTCGAGCGGAGATCGGGAGATCGGGAGGAAGGTGCCATGACGCGCCTCGGAGCACAGGTCGCATCCCGGCGGCGCGGCCGTTGCGGTCAACCAAGCGGAGCCGAACAGGAGCGCGAGCAGAGTCTTCATGGGCCGATCACCCGACGTGCCCATTGTACGACAGCGGCGCCACCCGAACGGTACCATCCCCCTCAGCATGACGCCCACCTTGCGCATCACGGGCACCTTCCTCGACGAGATCACGCACGACATTCCGTCCCAGAACTGGGGGCCCGAGGAGTGGCGGCGCGAGTTCGAACTCTACTCCCGCATCGGCATCGACACCGTCATCCTTATTCGGGCGGGCTACCAGAACAAGTGCGTCTTTGCCGCCCGGTCGGTCCCCGATCTCCTGCCCGTGTACGAGGACCTGGCGGAGGTCTTCTTCTCCCTTGCCGACGAGTTTGGCCTGAAGCTTTTCTTCGGACTCTTCGATTCGGGCTGGCACTGGATGCGCCGAACCTGGTGGAAGGAGGTCGAACTCAACAAGCCGTTCGTGGACGAGGTGGTGGCGCGCTACGGCCATCATCCCTCGTTCGCGGGTTGGTACCTCTGCCACGAGACGGGCAAGAACGACGCTCACATCATCGAGCTCTTCAACCACCTTGGGCGTCACTGCAAGGCGGCGAAGGACCTTCCGGTGCTCATCTCGCCCTACCCCCAGGGCGCCAAGCAGCCGGGCGCGGCCGCGTTTACCCTCGAGGAGTCGTTCGACCACTGGGACCGCATCTTCGCCGAAACCCGCGGCGCGTTCGACGTGTGCGCGTTTCAGGACGGCCAGGTTCACTACCAGGAACTGCCCGCCTTCGTGCAAGGCATCGGCGATCTGGGGAGAAAGCACGGTATCACGATTTGGTCGAACCTGGAGACCTTCGACCGCGATATGCCCATCAAGTTCCCGCCCGCCGACTGGCGGTACCTACGGTTCAAGATGGAAGCGGCGTCGCGGGTCGCGGAGAAGATCGTCACTTTCGAGTTTCCGCACTTCGTGTCGCCCCATTCCTGCTATCCCGCCGCCCACAACCTTTTTCGGCGGTACTGCGAGCACTTCGGGCTCAACGTGTAGGGCTAGGTCGCGCCAGGCAAGGCCATCGCTAGCTCGCCACCGTCCGGGCCCTCGTGACGGAACCAACCCTGCCGCACCCAACGCACGGCCATCGGACACAACGCGCCGGCACCGGGTATCACCGCCGGATGCAGGACGCCGGCTACGATTACCACGGCTTGCTCGCGAGCACCTGGGATCTCGCCCGGGGCGACACCTCGAACTGGAGCGACCGGCATCTCTTTGTGGACCTGATCCGCCGGTTCGGCGAGCCCGTCCTCGACATCGGGTGCGGCACCGGGCGCATCCTGCTCGACCTTCGCGCCCTTGGCATGGACGCCGAGGGGGTTGACAACTCGCCCGAGTTCCTCGACCTCTGTCGGGCGAAGGCTACCGCCCAGAACATCGAGGTCGAGGTGTACGAACAACGCATGGAGGAACTCGACCTTCCGCGAAGGTTCAGAACGATTCTCGCCCCCTCGAGCGCGCTCCAACTGCTGACCGATCCGCCCGTCTTCCGTGAAGCGCTGCGCCGGTTCTTCGATCACCTGTTGCCGGGCGGCGCGCTCGTCGCGTCCTTCGCGTTCGAGTGGAGGCCGGGGGACCCGCTCGACACCGGTTGGGAACTCCTCTTCGACAAGACCCGGCCCGAGGACGGCGCCACCGTGCGTTCGTGGACCCGGGAATGGCGGGATCCCGAGGCGCGTCTCTGGCACACCGAACAGCGGTTCGAGGTCGAGTTGGAGGGCGAGGTGGTGCAGACCGAGTTCCATCGCCGTTCCCCGGAGGGGCGCTGGTACGGTCAGATCGAGGTCCGCGAGGTTTTCGCGGAAGCGGGCTTCACGGACGTTCGGCTACTCCACGAGTTCACCCACGAACCCGCCCGACCGGACGACCGCCTGTTCTGCGCGGTCGCGGTTCGGTCTTCGATCTAGGGTCTTCGCCGGATCGACGGGGTTCGCCCACGGGCAAACGATCGGCGGGAGGGCCCCGGTCTTACGTAACTCGGAACACGAACCGGGCGTTGCCGAGGGCGAACTCGGTCCCGTCCGCCAGTTCCGTCTCCTCGACCCGCTCGAAGTCGTCGCGCAGGACGAAAGTGCCGTTCGAGGACCCTAGGTCGTGCAACCGGTACACGCCGTCTTCGGCGGTGATTCGGGCGTGCTTTCGGGAGACGTACGCGCCTTCCGGCAACGGACCAAGGTCCACGTCGATCGGCCCGACCGCCGGGTCGAAGCGGCCGATCGTGCACGGCGGGTTGACCGGGAACACCTCGTCGGTCTCCAAGCCGCTTCGCTTGACGATCAGGCGTGGCACGACGGCGACGGGCGCCTCCGCGTCCGGAGCGATCTCGTCGGGCAGGATATCGGCTTCGTTCTCGTTCATCGTCGGTCTTCCTTGTACGTTCCGACAAGGCTACCCGTGCCGAGGGCCAAAGCGGAAACCGCCAGACCGGGCAACAGAGTGCCGACGCTGAAGGTCTGCCCGTTCGGAAGGGTCGCGCTGAGAAAGGGGTTGCCCTGAGACGTCCCGACGATCATCCAAGTTACCGCCGCGCCGAAGGAGGCCACCATCGACCCGATGACCCAGGAGGCCCTGCCCGAATACGGCCTTGCCCGGTACGCCAGCGCCATGGGGAGGAGCAGGGCACCCACCACCGCGCCCGCCCACGAGTACCAGAGGGCAACCACGCTCTGGACGGTGAGCGCAAGGCCGACCGCGATCAGGGTCGCCGCGAAGAACCCGAGTCGCGTCCAGAGGGCGACGCGAGGGTCGTCCAGGGGCGCCTGGCTCGCCCGCGCCACGATCTCGCGCCCGAGCGTGGCCCCGCTCACGAGGGTGTAGCCGACCATCGCCGCGACGATCGTGCCGAGCATGCCGCACACGAACACCGCTTTCAGCCCGTCCGGTAGGGTCGCCTCCCCGAACGCCGGGTAGATCAGGAGCGCGTTCGACGGCTTCTCGGCCAATCCGGTCACCGCGTAGATTCCCGTGGAGATCGAGAGGAAGTCGAAGAGCATCCAGAACAGCACGCTGACAAGGACCCCCCGTCGCCCCGTCTCCATGCTCGCCGCGCTCGCGACCCGCTGATGGAACCCGGGGTCCACCAAGGTCCAAGCCCCCAGAATGAAGAAGCTGACGACGAACGGCAACCCGGTGCCGCCGTCCCAGGTTCGTAGGGGCGGGTCGAGTCGGGCGATCGCTTCCGTCAAGGGAACCCTCGACATCGTGAACGCCACCATCGCCCCGAACCCGACGTACATCATCAGGAAAGCGAGGAGCGAGGCTCGCGCGTCCGCGAGCAACCCCCCGCGGTACAGGAACAGGGTCGCGACGAAAGAGCCGACGAGGACCGACAGCACGGTCGCCCACCCGGTCAGCGCCTGCACCAGCACCCCGATCATGAGGGCGTGCGCCGCCGGCACCGCCAAGAGGAAGACGAGAACGGCGCCGACCAACCCGGCCGCGCGGCCCCACTTGGTCTCGAGCCGCTCGGGGATGCTGATCTCCGCCGCCCGCCGCACCCGCTTGGCCAGCCAGAGAGCGTACACGACCGCGAACGCGTAGTAGGGCACACCGATCAGCGCCCATGCGCCGACCCCGTAGTAACCGACCGATTCGCCGACGCCGAGAATCCCGCCGTACCACGTGGAGACCAAGGTTGCGACGAACAGGGGCAGACTCAGCGAGCGCCCCGCCGCGATCAGTTGAAGCGCCGAACTGCCGCGAACCCGCGCGGAGAATCCAAGGCCGAACAGCGCCGCCAGAAAGACGCCGACGACGATCAGGTCGGTCGGGCCAAGATGGAGGACCCGAGCCTCCGCGAGGCTCACCACGCCGCCGGCTCCGTATCCCGATGCTCGAGGAACAGCAGGGCGGTGCCCTCCGACAAGGCCAGCCGAACGGTCGGTTCGATCGCTTCGTTCGACACGCTGACCCGAGCGCCGATGGCCAACTCGGCTTCGACAAGGGGCCACCGCACGCCCGTTAGGCTTGCACGGCAGAAGGGAAAGGGGATGAGCGAGACGCGGCGGCCCATCTGGGTCGCGAACGCACGGTCGCCGGGGCGCACCAAGTGGGCGAGCATGTTGCGGAGAACGATCCGAATCTCGAGGCCGCAAGCCAGGCCGCTGCCCAGGCTCGCCAACACGTGGTCGAGCCGGTCGCCTTCGAGGCCCATGAGGGTGAGCGACCGCCATCCCCGGTCGGCGGCGAGACGCAGGACCTTGTCGGCGTCCGTAGCATTCTGGTCGTCAATCCGGATCAGTTCGGGAATCTGGTCGCGATGGCGCGGATTCAACGAATCCAGGTCGCCGACGACGATGTGGGGAACAAATCCCGCCGCGATCGCGCGATCACCGCCGCCGTCGGCCGCCAGGATGACGTCGGCGGACGCCGCCCACTTCGCGAGTGAACCGATCGAGTCGTCGCCACCGGCAAGCACCACGAGGACCTTGGGCACCGGGGCGATTCTACCGACCGGCTGGCCGCGCCGGAGTTCGGTACGCTCCGGACATGAAGAAGCCGCCCGCGACGCGCCGACAGACTGAACGCTTCGTCAAGATCTCAGATCTCCGCTTTCCGATGGAGTTGCGGCTGGTCTTCGCGCGACCCGTGTCCATCGCCGAGGCTCGCCAAACGGCCCGTCGACTCCTGGAGCGGGTTCAAATAGAGGCGGAGGGCTTCCTTGCTCCGGACGAACTCGAAACCGCGACCGCGCGTTGCGCGAGTCTGCAGCGGTCGGCCGCGCTCTACGACCGGGACACCATCAATGGGTGACAAAGCGATTAGTCAAGGACGCGACCTTGGCGATGAATCGAAATACCGGGACTCCTCGGCGGTGACCGGCGAGACCTCGTGACCGGCCAAAAGGAGGGCTCGGTTCGCCTTCCGCAGGTCGGTCTCTTTGACCATGACGAAGTCGGTGTCGTAGGTCGATATCGCGAAGACCGGAACGAGCGCGTCCGCCAGCGGGTTCAGCACGGACGCTAGGACGCCCACCTGGTCAAAGTCGATCGGTCCCTGGATTTCGAAGGCTCGCCAACCAGGCTCGACGCGGGCGCCGAGCGGTTCGCGACCCTCCTCGCAGACCACCGAGGTCTCGTTCGGCGCGGAGACCGTCGCCGAGAACGCGCCTCCGACGGCTTCGTGACCGATCCTCGGCGGGATGCGGCAGACGCTCAGACGCCACGGATGGAGACGAATCGTCATCGCTCGAACGGTTTCTCGTCCTTGTCCACGCAGGCGACCGCGCGCACCGTGGCGTTCGGGTTCAGGAGGGTAAGGGGGGCGTCTGCCGCGTAGTTGCGCATCCGGCAACCGAACAGGGAGACCGTACAGCGTTCGTCGCCGCGAACGACGAGGAAGTCTTGGCTCTGGTCGAGGGTGGTCAGAGCCCCGTTCGCGCCGGAGAACGCTTCGACGTTGCCGATGGAAAGGTGGCCCTTCCCCTCGACGACGAAGGGATGAACTCGGTCGAGCGACGGACCGGTGTTGGCGATGATCGAGCCCTGGCTGAGCTGCCAGTTTCGGTTGAACGGACCGTCGCCGCTTTTCTGGACCCCGATCGTGACGCAGTCGAAGTTGAACCCGGTCAGTTGGCCGTAGGTTGCCGGCCCCAACCATGCGCCGCCGTAAGTGCCGAAAGTGAACACGTCCATCAAGACCGCGTTGTCGGTTCGGTCGATGGCGTAGGCGAACGTTCCGCGCGCGACGACGGAGTCGATCACGGGTTTGGCGAACCCGCCCGCGAACAGCCGCATGTTCGCCGGGTTCGCGTGGCAGTGCAGGATGCGCGGGATGTCGTAGCATCGGTCGATCGCGACGAACGTGCCGCCCAAGGGATAGCCGTAGCAGTGCTCCACCAGGATTTGCTCGCACGGGTGCGCGGCGGCGGCCCGAAAGTCCATGGCGAAGAACTCCCCGTAGAATGTCAGGCAGGACAGGGTGACTCCTTGAGCGGGGGCGGTCTGCGAAACCTGGATCGTGGGCGGATAGGGGATCACCTTCCCGGGATCTGAAAGCGTCTGCTCGGGGTACCAAAACTGAAGTCCTCGAAGTTGGGTCGCAGATTCAACGGTAAGAAACGGTTTTTCACGGTTACGGATCGCGAACACCGCACCTACGGGATGCTTGCCGGTGGGGTTGACGGTCCCGCGTCCGACCGGCCCGTGCGGACCGACGAGCGACACGTTGGCGCGCAACACGATGCCGCCGTCGACCTCGTAGGGGGTGGGGCTCGGCTCGAGGTAGAGGGCTTCGCCCCTCGGGGAGGCCCAGTCGATCGCCGCCTGCAGTTTGGCGGCGTTCTCCGTGGCCGAGTTGCGCGGCGAGACGCCAAAGTCGGACAGGCTTCGCATGGGGTCGGTGACCGAGCCGAGGAGAAGGGCGCAGAGGAGAGGCGTCATGCCCGCATCATACGCCCCGAGGCAGGCCGGGGAAGGCGTTCGTTCGGGACGTTCGGACGGTGTTCCGAGTTTTCGGCCAAGCGGAGGCGTCGAAACGCTTACAGGAACCGACGATAGGTTTGGGGAACTGGAGGTCAACGACAACCATGGGCGATCGGCACATTCCCGTCGAATGCGGAAACGGCGCTTCGAGCGAAGGAGCGGTGCGTCTGGGCGCCCTTTCCCAGGCGATCGAGTCGCTGGCGAACGAGCCCGTCGCGCGGCGACCCGCCCGGAGCGTCGTCGTGGCGGTCGCGCCGGAGACGACCGAGGTCGTCCGGTTCGCGATATGCGAACAACGACGGTAAGCCCGGGCGTCCCATAATGAAGACGATGCGACGAGCGATGGCTTTGGGCGCGATGGCGACGCTGGTTCTGGCCGGGTGCGGCGGAACCGGAAGTTCGACCGGCATGGGCGGCAACACGGGATACGGCTACGGGTCGGGATTCGGGGGATCTCCGATGGCCAACAACTCGTCAAATCCGGACCGCCGCGAGATTCCGCTCGGGCGCCGGTTCGCGCTCATCGCGACCGACACCACCAAGAAGGCCTTTTCCCAGGCATGGGTCAGGGTGTACGCGCTCGATATGGTTCGCGGCGAATCGGTCTCGCGCGTTTTCGAGGACGGGCAAGGCCGTTCTCTGGACCTCTGCGCGCTCGGCACCAAGCAGGCACGTTCCCTCTTCCTGGGCGAAGGGGCCCTGGGGGCGGGAGATTTCGAGCGCTTCCGGGTGATCCTGGGCGACGAACTGGTGGTGTTCACGAAGGACTCCGCAACCCCGAAGACGTACAAGGTCGTCGGGGCGAAGGACGGGAAGGCGACCGTCGAAGCCAACGTCGCCGGAAGCCGCCGGCTGAAGGGCGGAAACGGAGACATGGAGATCGACTTCAACGTGGCGAATTGGGTCATTGAGGGTGAAACGGTGCGACCGGCGCTGAAGGACGGACCGGAACCGGGGAACGACGACTTCCGCAACCAGATGCGGGGCGATCACGCGGGGCGGGTACGCGACCTGAGCGAGCGAAACGGCGCGCGCGAATTCACGCTTCTCGACCGGAGCGGACGCACGGTGCGGGTGGTCACCGACCAGGACACGGCGATCGTGGGAGCCGGGACCGCGCCACTGCTCGAAGCGGATCGGCCGGCGATGGTTCGGGGCACCTACGACGCGCGGCAACGGGCTTTGGTCGCCGAGACGATCGTGCTCTTGGCGGACGACCGCGCGCCAAGCGCGATGCACGGGTTGGCGACGATGGCTCAGGACGGCGGCGGCTTCACTCTGAAGGTCGAGCAAGCGCGCGGCTTCCTGCCCGATCGCCTCACGGTGAAGGTGACGGCGGACCGTACGACCAAGATCGTCGGCGATCGGGGGGCGGCGATCAGCCTTGACGACCTACTCGGCCGGATCAAGGCGCAGAAGGTGCTTCCCGTCAGCGTCGAGGGCGAGATCGACGCCAAGGAGGGCGCCGTCGCGGCGACGATCGTTCGGGTCGAGCGGGCGCGTTAGCCCTTTCGGGTCGCGGGTTCCAGGGGTTCGATCGTGAACACCCGGTCGATCACGGGTTTCGGGTCGTTCCCTTCGAAACGGTACCAGTGGGCCGGCCCGACCAGTCCGACCGGTTCGAGGCCCTCGCGCAACTTATAGGGAACGTTGTACGAGACGGCGATCCGACGGTTCATGTCCGGCACGGTGTAGAAGTAGAACGGGACGGTCGCCCCGGGGGCGGCGGTATCGGCGAACGTCGGGTCCTGAGGAACCCAGCCTGCGCCGACGAACCACACCTCGACCCACGAGTGGGCATCCAAGGGCGGCTTGGGTCCGCCCGCCCCGTCCGCGATCCAGCCGTTGACGACCCGGACGGGAATGTGCGCCATCCGAAGGAGCCTCGCGTAGGTTTCCGCGTAGGCTTCGCACACCGCGACTTTGTCTCGAAGCGCTTCGACGACCTTGGCGTGACCTTCGGCGTCGTACTGAAGCGCGCCCAAGGTGGCCATGAAGAGCCGCTCCGCCGTCTCGCGGGGCGAGAGTCGGTCGCGTCCCCCTTCCGGCAGCGCCGAGGCGAAAAGGGAGTCGAGGGCGGCCCGTTCACCCTCTCGGGGCTCGGGGTTCGCCTGGAACGGCCGCACGTCGTAGGGCAATGCCTCGTAGGCCTTCCAATCGGCTTCGAGTAGACCCGGGTTGACGCGGAACGAACGGACCCTCACCGTGGCGCGCTGTTCGACGACCACCGGCGAATCGAACCCTGAACTTGTGTCGAGACGAAGAACCGGAAGGTCGATCGGCGCCAGGCGCGCCAGCACGCTGCGTTCGTCCTTGGTCCATGTCTGGACCTGTTGGTGGAGGCCTGGCGCGATCACGGGGACGGCAACGACGACTTCGGTGGGCTTCGCCGCGGGGAACGAAGCCGACCATCGCTGACGGATTTCGTATTGCCGGGGCCCATACCATTCGATTTCCTCGGGGTAGACGGGCTTGATCTCGCCGGTCGACGCTTCCTCCGGACGCGAACGGGCCGCCGACTCGACGCGGGGGGTCAGCCGGACGCGATAGGGAAGGGCGACGTGCGCGTTGAACCCGGGACTCCACACGAAGGAGGCGGTCGCCCCGTTTTCGGGTTTCTGATCGGCGAACGTGTGCCGTTTGCCGGCGAGTTCGACGTCGAGGTCGTACGTCCCGGCGCCCGTCCCTTGGCACTTGACCCGCACGGTGAGGAAGACCGGTCCTTCGCCGAGACGAAACTCCCGCCGCGCCCCGGTCTCGTCCGAAGCGAACACCTCGGTGACGCGGAGGTCCCAGTCGGCCCAGACGGACCCCGGTAACCAAGCGATCCCGACCCCTACGGCGAGAAGGCGCAGGTTCATTTCCACCTGGAGTATAGGACGGAAGCCCCGAAATCCAAAGGACCACCGAGTTTTGGCACTCTGGTCCCGTTTCTGCCAACCCGCCCTTGACGACCGAGGGGGGCGGGGTTCACAATAGCAGACACAGCACGAGAGTGCTAACGTGCGGACCCCCGGTCCGCCGTGAACGCATCGTTTGAACCGATCAGGAGGACTCAGACACACCCTATGCCGGCATTGAAACCGCTCGGAGACAAGATCGTCGTCCAACTCGTCGAGCAGGAGGAGAAGACCGCCAGCGGCATTTTCCTCCCCGACAGCGCCAAGAAGAAACCCCAAGAGGGCACCGTGATCGCGACCGGGAACGGCCGCACCCTCGACAACGGCGAGCGCAACGCGCTGACCGTGAAAGTCGGCGACCGCGTGCTCTTCAGCAAGTACGGCGGGAACGAAGTCACCGTCGAGGGCCAGGAGTACACGATCCTCGACGAGGACCAGGTCTACGCGATCGTTGGCTGAACTTCGCTCGGCAGCTTGGCATGGCATAGCAATGGCGTTGCGTCGCGATGAGGGATTACCGGAAGCTCGAGGTCTGGCAGCTTGCCCGCCGGATGGCCGTCGAAAGCTACCGGGTCTCCCAGTCTTTCCCGACGTCCGAGGCCTTCGGGCTGACCGGGCAGTTGCGTCGGGCGGCCGTGTCCGTGGCGGCCAACATTGCGGAGGGAGCCGGAAGAGATTCCGACGCGGACTTCTTGCGCTTTCTCCGGATCGCGCTCGGTTCCCTCAACGAGGTCGAAACGCTGTTGAGCATTGCCTCCGAACTCCGTATGGGCTCGGTGGAGGAGTTGGCGAGCTACGAGAAGCTACTCCGCGATCTGGGAGTGAGACTGCGGAATCTAGCCGCCAAGATCTCGGGCGATCGTATCGCGCGGGAGTCCGGAGCTCCGTCTGCTTGAAGCACCCACCATCGAAGAACGGCGACCGCAGAGCAATCGCACCGCCATCGCCACGCTTCCGAACCCACGTTTCCACAAAGGACTGAACCCAAAATGGCATCCAAGACCCTTCTTTACGATGAACTCGCCCGCCGCGCCCTTGAGCGCGGAGTCAACAAAGTCGCCGACGCGGTGAAGGTCACCCTCGGCCCGAAAGGACGCAACGTCGTCCTCGACAAGAAGTGGGGCAGCCCCACCATCACCAAGGACGGCGTCACCGTCGCCAAGGAGATCGAACTCGAGGACCCCTACGAGAACATGGGCGCGCAACTCTGCAAAGAGGTCGCTTCCAAGACCAACGATGTGGCGGGCGACGGAACCACCACCGCCACCGTCCTCGCCCAGGCGATCGTGAACGAAGGCCTGCGCTACGTCGCGGCGGGTGGTAACCCCATCGCCGTGAAGCGTGGGATCGATCGCGCCGTCGACGCGGTCGTCGCCGAGATCAAGCGGGTCTCCTCGACGATCAAGGACAAGGAGCAGGTGGAGTTCGTCGCCACGATCGCGGGGAACGACAACGAGATCGGCAAGCACGTCGCCGAAGCGATGGACAAGGTCGGCAAGGACGGCGTCATCACCGTGGAAGAGAGCAAGGGCCGCGAGACCACGCTCGAAGTGGTCGAAGGCATGCAGTTCGATCGCGGCTACGTGTCGCCCTACTTCGTCACCGATCCCGAGCGGATGGAAGCGGTGCTCGAAAACCCGCTGATCCTCATCCACGAGAAGAAGATCTCGAGCGCGCAGGACTTCCTGCCCTTCCTCGAGAAGGCGTCCCAGGCCCGCCGGCCGATCCTAGTGATCTCGGAGGACATCGAGGGCGACGCGCTCGCGACGATCGTTCTCAACAAGATTCGGGGTGTGCTCCAGATCGCGGCGGTGAAGGCCCCCGGTTTCGGCGAGCGCCGCAAGGCCATGCTCGAGGACATCGCGGTTCTCACGGCGGGCACCTTCGTGAGCGAGGACCTCGGCACCAAGGTCGAGAACGTCACGATGGACATGCTCGGCACGGCCAAGAAGGTCGTGATCACCAAGGAGGACACCACGATCATCGAGGGTGCGGGCTCCAAGGAGAGCGTGATGGGCCGGATCGAGCTGATCAAGAAGCAGATCGAGACGACCGACAGCAACTACGACAAGGAGAAGCTCCAGGAGCGCCTGGCCAAGCTTTCCGGCGGCGTGGCGGTCATCAAGGTCGGCGCCTCCACCGAGACGGAACTCAAGGAAAAGAAGCACCGTTACGAGGACGCCCTTTCGGCCACCCGCGCGGCGGTCGAGGAAGGCATCGTTCCCGGAGGCGGCGTGACGCTGCTCGCGGCGGCGAAGGCGCTGGCCGACGTCGAAGCGGCCGGCGACGAGCGGACGGGCGTGAACATCGTGCGCCGCGCGCTCGAAGAGCCGCTTCGCCAGATCGCGGAGAACGCGGGCCTCGAGGGCAGCGTCGTCACCGAAAAGGTGAAGAACCTGCCGTTCGGACAAGGCCTGGACGCCGCGACCGGCGAGTACGTCGACATGGTCAAGGCGGGCATTATCGATCCGGCCAAGGTCACCCGTTCGGCGGTGCAGAACGCGGCCTCGATCGCGGGTCTCGTCCTGACGACCGAGACGCTCGTCGTCGAAAAGCAGGAAAAGAAGAAAGCGCCCATGCCCGGCGGCCCCGGCGGCGGCATGGACGACATGGACTTCTAACAAGGTCCACCTCGGCCCCTGCCCGGTCGCCTCGACCGGGCAGGGGCCTACTTCAAGCATGGAGCGGGCGCGACGCCCCGCCCCCGGGTCAACCGAGCCGGGAGCCTTGCTCGATCAGCAGGTCGACGAAGCGCTCGAACTCTCTTCGGACGGTGGCATTCCCGCCTCGCTCGGCGAGATACACCATGAGCGCGAGGTTCTGGAACGCGCGCTCCAGCACGTCGGGGTCGCGACGAGCGAGCTGGTAGGCCGCCATGCACGTGGCCGCGCTCGGGTCGCCGACCTTGACCCCGAGCCAGCCGGCGGTACCCGCCAGGTTGCCGTACGCGACGCGCAACTCGTCAAGGCGCCCGCACGCGTCGTCGTCTCCGCGAATCAGGGCATGGGCAGCCGCCAGGCACGGCTCGGACATGGGATGGCGCGGATAGCGCGCGTGCGCGAACTCGACCAAGCGGACGGCGAGAGCGTAGCGCTCCCCCGGGTCGGCGAAGGAATCGAAGGGGTCGCGAGGCGACTCGGTCGTCGCGATCTCCATTCCCGTAAGCGGGTCGATCAGAATCGAGGTGCCGTCGAAGCGGCCGATGACGATGGGGGACGTGGGTTCGTGTTCCATGAGGCTGTCCTCGTGGCCGAACAAGGTGAAAGGCGAGAGACTCGTTTTTCAGCCTGCGGGCCGCGCATCGTTTGGGCACCGTGGCCGTCTCAGGGCTCGGTTGCCGGGTTCGCCCTTTGGGCGAACCGCTCTTGATGCAACGGAGATTGTACACGAGGTCCAGGGGTGGCGGGGCGATTGGTCGCGCTATCCCCGTGGCGTCTCCTCCCCGGCCATTGACCTATAATGCGACCCATGTCGCGCCGATACGCCCATCTCGTTCTCCTTGCCCTCGGCATCGCGCCGATCGTCGTCGTCTCCGCCCAACCGACCGCGCAAGAGCCGACGCCCACCTGCGAGCAGGTGTTCAAGAACATCAAGGTGTTCAAGGGCGTACCGGCCAACGACCTGATTCCGGCGATGGAGTTCATGGCGGCGTCCCTCAAATTCCAATGCACGGACTGCCACGACCCGAAGGACTACGCCGCCGACAACCGGACGAAGGAGACCGCCCGCAACATGGTGCTGATGCAGCGGGACATCAACGCCAAGCACTTCAACGGCCGCAACGAGATCACGTGTCATTCGTGCCACGGGGGCAAAGAGCATCCGGCGGGCACCCCGCTCCCGGCGGGAATCAGCCTGCGTCACGAGCGGATGGAGGCCGCGCCCAAGCCGGAAGACCTGCTCGCCAAGCACATCGCCGCCGTTGGAAAGGTCCCGCCCGTCCTTGTCCGAAAGGGAACCCTGACCGCCGCGAACAACGAAACGCACAAACCCGAAACCACGCCGCTCGAACTCGTACAGGCGGACGGCGGCAAGTTCCGGCTGACTTCGCCCGCGCACAAGGCGAGTTCGGACGGCAAGCAGGTCTGGTACGGCGGCTTCCCGGTGACCGACGAGGCGGCGGCGATTTTCGGGCGCATGGGCCGGGCCTGGCGCGGCGAAAGCGCGTTCGACGGGTTGGAGCGCCTCACCGTGACGGGCAAGGACACGGTTGGCAAGGCGAGCGTCGTGGTCGTTCGCGGCTCCCGGCCCGCCACTTTGTCGACGGAAGAGCTGTCGTTCGACGCGAAGACGGGATTGCTGGTCCGGATGGTCAACGTTCGTCGCAGCTCGCTTGGCTCGGTCGTGACCGCCTTCGACTATACGAACTACAAGAAGGTCGGAGGCGCGATGGCGCCGATGAAGGTGGTCGCGACCTTTGCGGACGGCGAGGCTTGGTGGATGGACTTCAAGTCGGCGACGGTTCAGGATCGCGTCAACGAAGCGGAGTTCGGGGGCGGGTAGCCACGATCAGGCGCCGGGCACGCGTATGTAGGTGGCCCGGAACGACCCGGCGACGCCGGGAGCGAAGGGCGTGTTCTCGAACGCCATGCGGATTTCGGTGCCAAGACCGTCCTTGAGCGAAACCCAGGTTTCGATCGTTCCGGAAGCGGGCTTTTCACCGGACGTCTCGCGGACGGCGACCCGCACCTTGGCACACCGGGTGCCCCCGTGCTCCTCGAAGCCGAGGCATTCGGCGCGGGACTCGGCGCCGACCTGGCCGTTGGCCGCCGAGGGCTCGGTCGCCCAGGTCCACTTCGAGCCGACCGCTACCTTTTCGGTGGGGACTTGGAACAGCATGAGACGGCCGAACCGGGTCCGCTCGGGACTCGAGGCGGGGACCTCCATCCAGACGATCTCGCCGGTGGGCTTGAGCTTCGAGCCGTAGACCGAATCGGGTAGGGAGCTTTCCTTGACCCCGACCTTGGTCTTGGTGTTCTTCTGGTAGTTCTTGAAACGGATCAGTCCGTCCTCGAAACCGTCCACGTGCATCTCGACGATCGCGTTCATGCCCGACGCCCTTTCCCCCGCTTTCGATTCGGCCCGCATCTCGTAGACGAATATGTCACCGACCTTGAGGGTTGGAAGGAGGGAATGCTCCTCCTTGTTGGGGGTTGCGCCCGAACCGGAGAGGGCGATGGAGGCAACGAGCCAGGGCAGGAGCGACGACATGGCGGCCATCGTAGCGGGAACCTCGCTCCGGACCAAGGGTGGCGGGTGGAAAGGCCTAGACCGGTTGGGGACGCACCCAGAACACGGGTTCGATGGCGGCGATCGAGAACCCGTTGCGCTGGGCGTTGAGCTGGGAAACCGTGCCCGGTTCCGCGCCCTGACTCACGAGCGGAAGGCCGAGGTCGCGGGCCACCCGGATTCGGTGGGCGATGAGGGCGCGGTGGTACCCTCGCCCACGGTGCGCGGGAGCGACCCCGCCGCCCATGAATCGGCCGATGCCGTCGCAAGCGACCAGCGTCGCGCCCGCCACGATGTCGCCCGCCACCCGTACGACGAAGGTGTGGCTGCCCTCGATCGAACTCGCGGCGACGATCGTGTCCTCAAAACCGGGCGGCGCGCCGTCCGGGAAGAACCAGGGTGCGGAAAGGGCTACGAACGCGCGCGCCTCTTCCTTCGGCAGTTCCTCGACGGAGACGGAAGGCGAGTCTGGAATCGGGCCGTCCGTCTCGCGCACCAGCACCGTTCCGAACTCGGAGACGTCGTCGGCGACCTGAACCGCCCGCCGTCGGAACCCCTCCTTCGCGAGAGGCGAGACGGCCAGTTCGAAGCGCTCGCAACGTCCTCGGAAGTGGGCAAGGAGGTTCTCCCACTCCTGGTCGGACGGGTCCCGCTCGATCCCGATGCCGACCGCTTGCGTCAGAACGTTGCCCGCCCCGCAGAACGCGGCGGTGCCGCCCGCGATCTCGAGCACGTCCCCCCCGGCCGCGCGCACGGCCCGGGCGAGCCAGACCGCGTTGGACCGCGCCAGCCTTGCGATGAGGTCGGAGGTGACGAGCATCGCCCATTGTGGACGAGATGAACCCCGGAGCGGAGGCGACCGTCCGCGTCTGCATGGGTTGGGTCTTTCGGGCCGTCACATCCTCGGGGGGGGGGGGACGGGCTCACATCGCGCTTGGGAGCCTCGGTCGGCTCGCCACGGGATGGCAAGATGGGAGTCGCGCTTGTTCGCATCGGTCTTGGGGTTGTCGGCACGTCCCTGTTGTTAGGGTCGGCGTTCGCCGATTCGTCTCACGCCGTACCCTACGGAATCGGCGAATACGGCTCGACGATGGTCGGCCTGACGCAGGGGCAGAGGGTCTCCGGGTCGAAGGTGGAGTTCGAGATTCGGTTCCGGCACGCCCCGGTTCGCAACGAGCCTGGCCTTACCGGCGACACCTGGGCCCACGCGCGGTGGCACGATGTCGAACTCAAACTTGGGTCCGAAGTGATCGATACCTACGCCGGGTTCGTTCCGGCTAACGAGGTTCTCATGTTTCGGTTCACCGCCTGGCCGTTCGTCAACGGCGACCCCATCGCGATCACCGCCGCCGCGAAAGTGGACCTGGGTCGGTGGGAGGGCGCGACGTGGATCCCGTTCGAAGGCGCCTCGACGAACCTGTCGTACGAGCACGTCTACACCGTGCAGGCGCACCACAAGTTGCAGTTGCTGGGCACAGGCGTCGGTCCCGGCCAGCCGCCGACTCCGTCGAAGGGGTTCGAGGACACCAGCGACGCCATCACGTACGCCGCTTACACCAAGCTCTTCCCGCCGTGTCACCCCGATCCGCAACCCGAGGCGCCCGCGCGAAGCGAATCGGCGGCGGCGGTTCTTGGCAAACTTACGGAGTCCACCGTGTTCGTCGGGGTAACGCACGGATCGCCCGCGGGTATCACGAGTTCGAACGGCTTGGAGCCGGTTCCCTTCATCGCTTTCTCAGGCCAAGACGGGGTGAGCGCGCGGACCGGAGAGAAGGCGGCCGCCGGGATTCCGTTCCACAGCATCGTCGCGCTGTACTCGTGCCACACGCTGTCCTCGGACAATTTCGGTCCAAAGGCGTTTCGTGTTCTGGATTTCGGGTCCGGAGCGATCATTCCGGACCGGGCCTACCTGGGCTTCGCCGAGAACGTGAGCGGAGGTCTCTGGCCGGGGTCGGCTTGGACCAACCTTCCGAAGGGCCAGACGCAACCCAGCGCGTCGCCGACCCACGGCATTCAGGAACACGCATTCGTCCTCCTGAATCTGCTTCAGGGCGGCTTCGTGGTGGACGATGCTCTTGCGTCCGCGAACGTGGACTACCCGCCCGTCTATGAACCGGTTCCGGGGTCGCGGCAGTTCACAAAAGTGATCGGCGGGATGCTGCGGCGAGGCGACCCCTGGGCGCGCCGCAGAGGCGTCTACCTGGGTTTGCCGAGGCCTACCTTCTAGGAGGCGAACCCAGCGATGTCTACCTGCAGTGGGTACGGCTACCAATCGGAAGCTAGAAGGACGAAATGAACATAGTGCCCTGCTTGATTCTCGCTTGCCTTGCGGTCCCCGTTGAGCAGGACGATGCCGTCGATCGAGCACTCGGTGCGGTCAATCGCATCGTTGCCCGGGCCCTGGCCGATCCGGGGGCCCTACCGAACCAGGTCGCTTGGCGCAACCGCACTTCGGGCACCTTCCGGGTGCGGGACGACGTGATCTCGTTGCACTTTGGGCCTGGTAGCGCGACCTACATTGATGAGCTCGATCTTGTAGGAGACCTCTTTCTCCCCGTTATCCGACCACCGGGCTTCGATAGGGAGACGGCGGAGAGGCTGAAGGTGGACGACGCGCGCCGCATCGCGACGGCGATCATCGGTGAGAAGGCGCGCCCACCCTTCTCCGTGCGCGCGCACGACATCGAGGCGCGCAACGACGACGACACGTACCGTTTCTACTTCACGCTCTGGCGCTCGGGTCGGCCCGTGTTCCAGTTTGGGCCGGTCAGTTCCGTCCACATTGACGTGTTCTCCGGATTTCCGGTCGGGGTGTCCAACATCGTCGGCTACATGCCGGAGGCTCGCCCGGGACGCTCCCATCGTGTCTCGGAGGCGGCAGCGGACGCGGAAGCTTGGAGGGTTTGCGCGACGATGCCGCCCCTGCCCGCGCCGCGACTTATCGAGCGTCGGTTCGGCTGGGCGATCCCGCACTTCGCCAACGACCTGAACGAGATGGACGACGAGCACCGAGCCGCCTCCGCCAACCGGCAACTGGTGCTCGTGTACGTCGTGACGCTCGGCGGTTACGATCCGGACGAGGGGAGTATCACGCGCTTTGTGGTCGTGGACGCGCATACGGGTCGGGGGCTAGCGGTTCGGGAACTGCGGATGGGGCATCAATTGGGAGGACCGCTGCCCCCCGCCCCGCCACCCGTGCCCACGCTCGGCCCCGCGCGGCTGGCCCGACCGTCGGGCGGGGTCACGGTGACACTGCGCCCGTCGGACGCGCCGTTCCCTTCCGACGGCGCGGCAGCGGCAACCCTCGTGGTAGGCGACGCGATCTTCACCGCCAAGGTCGCCAAGGACGGGCGTCTGATCCAGGTGGGCGAGCGAACCAACGCCGTCGCCAAACCCCTGACGAGCCGCGACCTCGCCGCCTTCGCTCCGCGCCCCTTCGGGAAGCCGAGGACCTGAGAACCGGGCCGGTCAGGACCCGATCGTCGTCCCATTCCCGTCGGCCCGGAAACTGAAGAGCGCCCCGATCCCAGGGGGGGACGGGGCGCTCTTGCCGCGATGACTCGGGCCGGACTAGTGGTGGTGGTGGCCCGCCGCGCCTTCGTCTTCCTTCTCGGGAAGCTCGGCAACGGCCGCCTCGGTGATCAGCAGGAGGCCGCTGATGGAGGCCGCGTTCTGGAGGGCGGCGCGCACGACCTTGGTGGGGTCCACGACGCCCGCCGCCTTGAGGTCCTCGTACTCGCTCGTCGCGGCGTTGAAGCCGAACGAGGTCTCGCCGGAGGTTCGCACCTTCTCGACGATGACCGAGCCCTCGACGCCCGCGTTCTCGGCGATCGTGCGGAGCGGCGACTCGATCGCGCGGCGCACGATGTTGACGCCGATCGTCTCGTCGCCTTCGGTGACCAGTCCGTCGAGCGCCTTCGACGCTTTCAGGAGGGCGACGCCGCCGCCCGTCACGATGCCTTCCTCGAGGGCCGCCCGGGTGGCGGCGAGGGCGTCGTCGATGCGCGCCTTCTTTTCCTTGAGCGCGGGCTCGGTGGGCGCGCCGACCTTGATGACGGCGACGCCGCCGGAGAGCTTGGCCAGGCGCTCCTGGAGCTTCTCCTTGTCGTAGTTGCTGTCGGTGTTCTCGATCTGCTGCTGGATCTGCTTCTTCCGGCCTTCGATCTGGGACGCCTGACCCTTGCCGCCGACCAGCGTGGTGTTCTCCTTTGTGATCACCATCTTGGAGCAGCTGCCGAGCATCTCGAGGGTGACGTTCTCGAGCTTCATGCCGAGGTCGTCGCTGATGAACTGGCCACCGGTGAGGATCGCCATGTCCTCCAGCATCGCCTTGCGCCGGTCGCCAAAGCCGGGGGCCTTGACGGCGGCGAGGGGCAGGTTGCCGCGGATGCGGTTCAGGACGAGGGTCGCGAGGCACTCGTTCTCGACGTCTTCCGCCACGATGACGAACGGGCGACGGGACGAGAGCACCTTCTCGAGGATGGGGATCAGGTCCTGGACGTTGCCGATCTTCTTCTCGTAGAAGAGGATCAGCGGCTCCTCGAACACCGCCTCCATGCGCTGGGGGTCGGTGACGAAGTAGGGGCTCATGTAGCCCTTATCGAACTGCAGGCCGTCCACGATCTCGAAGGCGGTGTCGGTGCCCTTGCTCTCTTCGACGGTGATGACGCCGTCCTTGCCGACCTTGTCGAACACGCTGGCGACCAGGTCTCCGATCTCCGCGCTCTTGGCGGAGATGGCGCCGACTTCCTTCATCGCCTTGTGGCCGGAGATCTCGGTGCTCATCGCCTTCAGTTCGGCGACGATCGCGTCGGTGGCCTTGTCGATGCCCTTCTTGATGAGGGTGGGGTTCGAGCCGGCGGCGACGTTGCGAATGCCCTCCTTGAAGATGGCCTGGGCGAGCACGGTGGCGGTCGTGGTGCCGTCGCCGGCGGTGTCGTTGGTCTTGCTGCTCACTTCGCGAATGAGCTGGGCGCCCATGTTCTCGAAGCGGTTCTCGACCTCGATCTCCTTGGCGATGGTGACGCCGTCGTTGATGACGGTGGGCGCCCCGAACTTCTTCTCGAGGACGACGTTGCGTCCGCGCGGGCCAAGGGTGACCTTGACGGCGTTGGCGAGCTTGTCCACGCCCGATTCGAGGGCTTTTCGCGCCTCGTTACCGAATTTCAGTTCTTTGGAGGCCATTACGCCACCCCCGCCGTCTCGGCGGTGAGGACCGCGAGCACGTCTTCGGCGCGAAGAATGACGTAGTCCTTGGCGGCGACGGTGACTTCGGTGCCGCTGTACTTGCCGTACAGGACCATGTCACCTGGCTTCACATCGACGGGGGCGAGCTGGCCGCTGTCGAGGCGCTTGCCCGGACCGACGGCGAGGACGGTGCCCTTCTGCGGCTTTTCCTGGGCCGTGTCGGGAAGGATGATGCCGCTGGCCGTCTTCTCTTCTTTCGGCGCGGCTTCGACGATGATGCGATCGTGAAGGGGTTTGAGGTTCATTGCTTCCTTCGTGGGCTCCTGTGTCTCGTGAATCGTGGTTCGCCCAGAAGCCTCGCTTCGGGCGAACGTGTTGGCAGTATACCGCCGAGAGTGCTAACCGGCAAGCCCCCGATGGGCCTATGCGATCGGCACGAAAACACGAATCTCGTGTTACACTGACCGCATGAAGAACGTGACGGTGACGCTGGAAGAAGACCTGTTGCGCAGGGCTCGGATCGAGTCGGCCTCGCGGGGGATCAGCCTGAGCGCATTTGTACGAGGGGCGGTTTCGGACGCGATCGTTCAGTCGGACCAACGCGGGCGGGCGATGACCCAGGCGGCGATCGAGGAGCTTTTCGAGTTCGTCCAGAAGGTCGGCAAGACGATGGACGGGCCGCCCATGACGCGTGACGAGGCGCACGAGCGATGACGACGCCAATGTTGGTGGACACCAATATCCTCGTGTACGCGGCGGGTCGTGGCGAGGACGACCCGAAGGGAGCCCGAGCCCGTACGGTCCTGGTGGAAAACCATGCCGACCTCGCGTTTTCCACCCAGGTGATCCAGGAGACGTACGTCAACCTCTTGAAGCGGGTCGGCTACTCGGTGAGCGAGGCGAGGGGTTTCCTGGCGGGCCTCGAAACGTTCCCCCTCATCCTTGTGACCCGCCCGATCATCTACCGTGGGATCGCGATCTCGGATCGTTACCAACTGAGCTTCTGGGACTCGGTGCTGGTCGCGACCGCCGACGAGGCGGGGTGCCGTACCCTCCTCACCGAGGACCTCCAAGACGGGCTACGGATCGGTGGCGTGACGGTCCGGAACCCCTTCGTCGCCTAGGCCAACACGCTTTTGGAGAGCACTTCGCCGTCGGGGGCCAGGTCGTAGACGAGCGGAACGCCCGTCTCCAGGTTCAGCTCGATCACCTGTTGCTCGGTGAGCTTGTCGAGCGCCATCACGATCGAGCGGTTCGAGTTCCCGTGGGCGACGACGAGGATGGTCTTGCCCTGGCGTATGTCGCCAAGGATGGCCCGCTCGAAGAAGGGGAGGGTGCGCGCGGCGGTGTCCTTCAGAGCCTCGCCGTTCGGGGGTGGCACGTCGTAGCTGCGGCGCCACAACTTGACCTGCTCCTCGCCGAACTTCTTTCGCATGTCGTCCTTGTTCAGTCCTTGCAGGTCGCCGTAGTGACGCTCGTTCAGCGCCTGATCGCGGATGATGGGAACCTGGACGCCCATCGTCTCCAGGATCAGGCGAAGCGTTTCTTGGGCCCGGGTGAGGGCGCTCGTGTAGGCGACGTCGAACTCCATGCCGATCAGCCGTTCCCCGGCGCGTCGCGCCTCCTCTTCGCCCTGTTCGGTGAGCGGGACGTCGACCCAGCCCGTGAAGCGATTCTCAAGGTTCCAAAGCGATTGACCGTGGCGAACGAGGACGAGTCGGGGCATGACGCCCCTTTTCTACCCGAGTTCGAAGGTGGTCACGCCGAAGAGGCGGCTAAGGTCCGTGTCCGGCATGGGACCTCGGTACATGCGGGCGGTCTCGAAAGCGGGCGTCATGCCGTAGCGGGAGGCCAGGGCGAGACCGACTTCGTTCGGCTCCGGGACGTCGAGATACACCGGTCCCTGCCCGGCTCGGCAAGCCAGGCCGCGGAAGAGCCGGTCGGCGATGTCCGGATCGTCGGCGACGAGCGGCCCGATCTTCCAGCCCACACGGCAGCGTCGCATGAGGCCAAGGCCACGAATCTGACCGTCCCGCCAAACCGCGACTCGAACGGCGCCGGGCTGGGTCCACCAGAGCTTGTGGAATCCGTTTCGAGGCGCCGGATAGGTGCCCCGTAGGTACCTCACGACCTCGGTCGGATCGAGGTCCTCGGGGTCCGTCAGTCCGGTCGGGGGGTCTTCAAGGCCAGGACCTTCGAACCGAATGTTGCGGTAGGCGAGTTCAAATCCGCCACGGCGGTAGGTCTCCTGTTGGGCGACGACCCCATCCAGCCCGATCGATCGGTCACCCAGGTACGCGAGAGCGTGGTTCCAGGTAGCGAGCCCCAATCCGCGTCCGCGCGCCTCGGGGACGACGATATAGAACCCGACGAACCCAAAGCGTTCGCCGTAAGCCACCGCCGAGACGCACGAGACGGGGGTGCCGTCGAGGAATCCCATGAAGAAGCCGTTCGGGTCGGCGGCGAAGAAGGGATCGGCGTCGCCGAGACCCGGGTTCCAGCCCTCCCTCGCGGCCCACTCGATCGCGAGGTCCAGGTCTTCGCGCCCCATCGTTTGGATCCTGAGTTCGCTCATCTACTTCCCGCTCACGTAGTCGGCCTTCAAGACACGAACCTGGTTGATGCGCTCCTCCCAACGCACCGGCCCGATGCCCTTGGCGTACCACATGGACACCTCGATTTCGGTGCCGGGCGCGCTGATCGAGAGCAGCGCGTGGATGGTTTGGTACTTCCGGCTGCCCAGGTCGAGGGTCTTCGGCTCCTGAACGAGGGTCGCGGTCGCGTTCAGGAGCCGGCCCATCGTGACCATCGCGCCGCGCCACTCTCGCTCCGGCTTGCCGAGGTCCTCCACAAGGATCGGGATGGGCGGTCGGAAGCGTGTGTTCGCAAGGTCCTCCGCCAAGAGCGTGTCGCCGACCCACGCCACCCGGGCCGGTCCAAAGGCGCCCTCGAGCGCGAACCCCGGGTGATCGAGGATCGTCGTGGTGTCGGCTACCCTCACCTCGTCCGCGCCGGCGACGAAGCCCCCTTCCACCTCGTAGACGCGGGCGTCCCCCACCCGAAGAGGAAAGTGCTCCGAACGCTTGCCGCACCCGGCGACCGCCGATCCGAGGAGCAGGAGGTACGCAAGGCGCTTCATTCGGGAACCAGTTTAGCCAAGCTTTGCACGAGCTTCTTGACGCCCATCGCCCCGGGGAACGCGACGGTGACCTCGGCGTCGTCGCGCAGGGGGCTGCACGCCACGACGACCCCGACGCCGAACTTCGCGTGTCGCACCCTCGTGCCAACCTCGAATGGGGCGTTCCACGGGACGGACCGGGGCGCGTCCCGACGGAACGACGCTCCTCCCCCATCGGGCGGCGCCATGCCGGACTCGACCCGCCTACCGGGCTCGGAGCGGAGTTGGTGGTCCCTTCGATACAGCTTCGGCGAGGCGAGCAGCGCGTCGGGAATCTCGTCGAGGAACCGGGAGCGTGGGTTGAAGGTGGGCTGGCCGAAAAGCGCGCGCCGGTGGGCGTGAAAGAGGTGCAATTCCTCCTTGGCGCGGGTCATTCCGACGTAGCAGAGCCGCCGCTCCTCTTCGATGCCCGAATCGGAGTTGAGGGACCGGGAATGCGGGAACAGACCTTCCTCGAGTCCTACCAGGTACACGACGGGGAACTCGAGGCCTTTGGCCGAGTGCAGCGTCATGAGCGTGACCCCCTCTCCCGCCGACGTCAAGGTGTCCACGTCGGCCACCAGGGCAACGTTCTCGAGGAACTCGCCGAGGGTCGGCTCGTCCGCGGTCTCGTCGTACTGGGCGGTCACGTTCTGCAGTTCCTGGAGGTTTCCGAGGCGATCGACGCCCTCGCGGCTCGCGTCCGTCCGAACCGACTCGAGGTACCCCGAGTCGTTCATCAGTTTCATCAGGACGGGGGTGACGCGCCCCTCTTGGGCCAGGTGGGTCGCTTCCTCGAGCACGGACACGAACGCGCGCAGGGAACTTGCCGCCTTTCGCGCGAGGCTCGCCTGGACCTCCTGCGTGGCGGCAGCTTGGAACAGCGAAAGGCCCTTGGCGGCGGCGTAAGCGCCGATCTCGGCCAGAGAGGTGGCGCCGAGTCCGCGCGTGGGAACGTTTACGATGCGGCGGAAGGAGGCATCGTCCAAGGGGTTCCACGCGAGGCGCAGGTAGCTCATCATGTCCTTGACCTCCTTGCGCTCGTAGAACCGAACCCCACCGACCAGCACATGGGGAATCCTCAGCATGAGGAACGCCTCTTCCAGCACACGGCTCTGAGCGTTCATCCGGTAGAGAACCGCGAAGTCGCCCCATCGCCGGACGCCGGCGTTGACCAGGCGCTGGATGGCGTCGGCGACCATCATCGCCTCGTCCTGCTCCGTCCCCGCCTCGCTGAGGGTGATGGAAGCCCCGCCCTTGCGGTCGGTCCAGAGCCGCTTGTCGGCGCGGGCTCGGTTGTTCTTGATCACCTCGTAGGCAGCGTCGAGGATGATCTGGGTGGAGCGGTAGTTTCGCTCCAATTTGATCACCTTGGCGTCGGGATAGTCGGACCCGAAGCGCAGGATGAGTTCGACGTCGGCGCCCCGCCAGGCGTAGATCGACTGGTCGTCGTCGCCGACCACCATGATGTTGCGGCTTCCGTCCCCCACCGCCCGCACCAGTTCGTATTGGGCCAGGTTGACGTCTTGATACTCGTCCACCAGCAGGTGCTGGAAGCGTTCCTGGTACTTCGTGCGCACGTCCTCGCGCTCCCTCAGCAACCGAACGGCCATGCCGAGCAGGTCGTCGAAATCGAGGGCGTTGGCCCGGCGCAGACCGGCCTGATATTGCTTGTAGACGTCGGCGCAGATGCGCTCGAAGAACCCGGCGGCGCGCTCCGCGTACTTCTCGGGCGACTGGAGCTTCTCCTTGGCGGAGCTGATCTCGCTAAGTAGCGCCCGGGGCTGGACGCTCTTGTCGTCCACGTTCTTGCGCTTGAGGATGTCGCGGACGAGGCTGAGCTGGTCGGCGTCGTCGTAGACGACGAAGTTGCGGTCGATCCCGATCGCCTGGCCGTCCATCCGCAGCATTCGCCCGCAGACGGCGTGGAAGGTGCCGATCCACATGTTCTTGACGTCGGCCTCGGCGAGGTTGGCGACGCGTTCCCGCATCTCTTTGGCCGCTTTGTTGGTGAAGGTGACGGCGAGGATTCTCGAGGGCCAGACGCCGTCCTCGATCAGGCGGGCGATTCGGGTGGTGATGACCCTCGTCTTGCCCGAACCCGCCCCTGCGAACACGAGCATCGGCCCGCCGGGCCATTCGACGGCCTCGCGCTGGGCAGGATTGAGGGATTCCAGGTCAAGGGGCATGGGGCGTTCCTATTATGGATGCCCGGACCCGGGGCCGTCAGGGGCGCAAGAGTCGCGCCAGGTCCTCGCGGATGGCGACGGTCGGGCCGAAGCACTGAGTCATGAACACGCCGACCCGGCTGCTCTTGGGGTCCGCCCACATCGCCGTCCCGAACGCGCCCGTATGCCCAAAGGAGCCGGCAAGGGGCCGGTCGCCCTTGTAGACCACCATGCCGAGGGCCCAGTCGGAGCCGGATTCGCTTCCTGGCAGCCCCGGTCTCAGTTGGGGGGTGGTCATGCGGCGAACCGACTCGGGTTTGAGGACGACACGGCGACCCGCCTTGCCACCGTTCGCGAACAGGGACATGAAGCGCGCCATGTCCTCGGCGGTCGAATACAACCCGCCCGCCGGATTCGGGAGCTTGGCCCCGTTTCGGAAGGGGTCCTCGCCAAGCTCCTTCCATCCCGCCTCGGGCTCGACGTACATCCTCGCCAACCGAGGTCGTTGCGCGGTGGGCAGGAAGAACCACGTGCGCTTCATGCCGAGCGGTTCGAACAGGCGACGGTTGACGAACCGCTCGAACGGTTCCTTCGCGACGACCTCGACAAGCCGACCCAGGACCGTGTACCCGGTTCCCGAGTAGCGCACTCTCGCCCCGGGTTCGGTGTTGAGGGGCATCCTCGCGATCAACGCGGTGTACGCCCCAAGGGTCATCCGGCGCTTGTCCTCGTCGCTCACCCCGGGGGGATTGTCGGGGTCCATGCCAGACGTATGGGTGAGGAGTTCGGCGATTGTCGGGGCGCGTGGGGATGGCTTGACGCCGTCGCCGGATTTGACCGATGGACGCGCGAATTCGGGAAGGTACCGATCGACCGTGGCGCCCAAGGAGACCTTGCCCTCGTCCACGAGGATCATCACCGCCGCCGCGGTGACGGGTTTCGTCATGGACATGATCTGGAACACGGTGTCGCGCGTCACCGGCACCTTGGCTTCGCGATCCGCCAACCCGGAGGCGACGAACGCCATCGTCCGTCCTTTCTCGCTCGCGACGAAACTCGCCGAAGGAACCAGTCGGCCGGCGACGGCCCGGTCTAGGATCGCTTGGGCGGCTTTGGGGTCGAATCCGGACACGGGGGCGCCTCCGTCGCGCATGGACAGCAGAAGTGCAAGGGTCAACATGGTCAAGGGGTCTCCGGTCGGAACAGGGAATCGATCAGGGTGCCGTCCACCCACGAGACGAGGCCCACGAGTTCGTCGCTAAAGGCGACCGGTTCCGGGGTGCCGCACAGCCTCTCCGCCTCGGCCTTCAGTTCTTCGAGCGAGCGAAGCGGCAAGCCTGCGCCCCGGACGGACTCGACCAGGTCCGGCCTCGCCGGGTTGATCGCGATGCCACGCTCGGTGACCACCACGTCCACCAACGCCCCGGGGGCGCAAAGGGTGGTCACTCGATCCCGGATTACGGGCAGACGGTTCCGGAACGTCGGCACCGCAAGAATCGAGCAACCCGCGAACAGGGCGTCCTGCCAGCCCCCGATGCCGTGCTGGATGCGTCCGTCGGAGTGGGTGACGACGTTCGCGTTGAACTCCAGGTCGATCTCGGTCGCCCCGAGGACGGCAAGGTCCAGAATCGAAGCGAAGTTGCCCTTGCCGTGATAGTTGTAGCTCGTGAAGGGGCTGGTGGCCTGGTGACGGGGGTCGTCGCGCATCGAGGCGACGGCGTCGAGGTCGAAGCACTGCCCGTCGAGCACGTAGTCGGCCAGACCGTCACGGAGCATTTCGACGAGCACTTTGGTCCCTCCGCCCCGGATAAAGCGCGCCCGGACCCCGGCCGCGCGCATCCTCTCGGCGAGGTAAATGGTGAACGCGAGACTCGTTCCGCCCGCCCCCGCTTGGAAGGAGAACCCTTCGCGCATCAGGCCCGCCTTCTCGACGAAAGCGGCCGCGAGTTCCGCGATAAGCCGACGGTCCGGGGAGCGGGTGACCTTCGTCGTGCCGGACACGATTTTCGACGGATCGCCGATCTGCTCGAGCACGACCACCTGATCGACGTGGTTGCCCTGGATATGCCAGGGGACGCACGGGAACGGCTCCAACCGGTCGGTCGCGACGATCACGTGTTCGGCGAACTGGGCGTCGGCCAAGGCGAAGCCGAGGGGTCCGCACGCCGCCGCCCCCCGAAGACCGTTCGCGTTTCCAAAGGCGTCCGCGCAGGGCGCGGCGATGACCGCCAGGTCGATGGTCACTTCCCCGTCCTGCGCCGCCCGGTATCGGCCCCCGTGCGAACGGAGTACGGACGGGCCGCCCATCCGCCCGTCCGTGGCGAAGTCCCCCAGCGGTCCGTTGAGGCTCCCCTCGATGCACCGGATCGTCCCGTCCTCAAGGTAAGGGATCAGCGCTCGGTGGCAGGGGAACGTGGCGGAGGGGAACCAGCGCAAGTTCCGCAAGCCGAGTTCGCGGGCGACCTCGAAGACTTGGAGGGCGGTCAGGTCCCCGTCGCGAAAGTGGTGGTGGGTCGAGATGGTGGCCCCGTCATGGAGGTTTGCCCGGACGATCGCCTCGCGCAAGGATGGGGCGCGCTTGTCGCCCGAGGCCGGGAACTCGCGACAAGACCGGGGCGCCCGTTCGACGCGGACCACGGGAGGGGGGACGCCCCTCGGCTCCGCGTAGGGGCGCCAGGATCGGCGGTCGCAGAACAACGGAACCGATCGTCCGGCACCGTTCACGACGAACTCGGAGGTTTCGAACCGCTTCATTCGCCCGCCTCCCGCAGGGTGGACTTCGCCCGCTGGTAAATGGGAAGATCGACCATTCGCCCGTCGACGGCGATCGCGCCACCGGGCGACGCCTCGAAGGCGGCGACGACCCTTCGCGCCCTCTCCAACTCGGCCTCGGTCGGCGCGAACGCCCGGTGGGCCAAGCCGACCTGGCGCGGATGGAGGCAGGCGACTCCGACGAAGCCTTGCGCCCGCATCGCGCGGCAGGAAGCCTCGAAGCCGGCATCGTCGTCGATCCCCGCGAAAACGGAGCCGAGGGGTGCGACCCCGGCCGCCCGCGCGGCGTTGACGAGCGCGCCGAGCGCCCAGGCCAGCTCTGCGCCGTCCGGCGAACGATCGACGCCCAAGTCCTTGCGGTAGTCCTCGGCCCCGAGGGCGAGGGCGACGACGTTGGGGTGGGCCGACGCGATCTCGTAGGCTCGCTGCACCGCCAACGCGGACTCCAGAATCGGAACCACCGCCGTGTTCGGGGCGAGTTCGACGACCGCCAGCACGTCGCGGACGTCCTCGCACTTCGGAACGAAGAACAGGTCGACGGGCGAGCCCGCGAGCGCCCCGACGTCTTCCACACCGTCAATACGGACGGTTCGGAGCGATTCCCCAAAGTCGAGCGTCCTCAGCGCTTCGCGGACGAGGATCCTAGCCTGGTCCTTGTCGGGCGTCGCGACCGAATCTTCGAGGTCCAGGATCAAGGCGTCCGCCCCGTAGAGGCAGGCGTTGGGAAAGAACTTCGGGGTGTCCCCCGGCAGGTAGAGGCGGGTCCGAAGTCGTCGGGCTCGAACTTCGTCGAGGGTTAGGGGGGATGGCCCGGTGGGCAGGGCGGCGGACCTCGCTCGGCCCATCCGTCGCACCGCCGCTTCGAGGCGCGCGACGATCGTGAAGGGAAGGGCTCCGGCGTCCACCACTTCCACCGAGCATCCGCTTGCGCCGAGTCTCGCCAACGCGTTTCTCGCGAGGACCTCGGTTTGGCCACGGTAGAGCGCGGCTACGGGCGACTCGAACGCGAATCGAGCTTGGTCGTCGTAGCGTACGGTCACCAGGCAGTCGGCGCGCACGTCCGGACCGGCGTGTCCGGCCCTCGCTTCGGTCACTGCCACACCACCGGGAGCCAGGTGTTTCGCCAGCCGTCCGCACGCTCTCGTCCCGCCTTGGCATAGGGAACGAACCGAATCGGCGCATGGCCCGGGGCGTCGAGGTCGTAGCCCGTTCCGTCGTTCGAGGCGCGGAATCGAGACGCGTCGAAGAGGGTCGGCATGCGCACGGTGGCCTCGCGGGCGAATCCGTCGAGCGGCTCGTAGGCGAAGCAGACCGGCCCTTGCCGCAACGCCAGGTAGTCCAGCCGAAGGACCTCGCACTCATGGTGGATGACCCGGTGTTGGGCCCGGACGATCTCGAGCGGCATGGCGAGTTCGACGGTGGCCGCCTCGGGACCCGAACCCAGGCGGTCGCAGACCCACCATGCCCCGTTTTGCACGAAACCGTTCACCTTGGCGACCCCGGCGTTCGCTCGAAACCGCACGGTCAGGCGGGTTGGGGAGGGGCGGTTGACGGTGACGGTCAACCAACCGGGATTCGGGTAGGTCGTCGCGACGTCGACGACCGCGCCTTCGCACTCGAATCGTCCGGCGTGGGGTACCGCCAGGGACAACTCCGTCGTGGTGGCCGAAGATCGCCGTCCCACGAAGCGCTCGAGGGCCAGCGCGCCGCTCGACTTGCAGCACGCCCATTCGTACGTGTGCGTCCTTGGCCCGTTCGCGGGGCTGAAGTAGGCCCAGTCCTCCCCGTTCGCGTGCCGGGCGCCAAGGAGCGCGTTGAAGGCGGACCGCTCCCATTCGTCCGCGTAAACCGCTTCGTCCGTCGCCTCGAAGAGCGCGTGGGAAAGGTCCATCCATGCCATCGTCGAGCAGGTCTCGACCAACCCATAGGGACTGAAAAAGCCACCGTCGTTGAAGACCTCGAGGTGCGATGCGACGCCCCCCCAGGGGCCGCCCCAGGGCGTCAGGTGCCGCTCGCGCACGTTCTTCCAGAACCGGACGGCCGCCTCCCGCCACTCGGGCCGATCCAGCACGATCGACGCCTCGCCCAGGCCGCGATACGCCAGGCACAACTGGTAGGCCTTACCCGTGCCGAGCTTGGAGGCGTCGCGACCTTCCCGTGGTCCCGAGATCAGCCCCCGAGGCTCCTCGTCGAATTCGCCCGCCAGACGGGACAGGAACGCCCGGTTCCGCGCGGATGGTTCTTGGGCGACCCACCGCGCGAACGGCCAGAGCAACGCGGCGGCCGAAAGACCCTGGTGGTTCCCCTGCGCGAGGACCGACCGTCCCGGCGGGAACGACGCGACGATTTTGGCGCCGAGGCGGTCCGCGACGGCGGCGGCCTCTTGGCAGGTCTCCGAGGCGTCGAGCAATCCGCCGAGCAGGGTCGCGACGTTCCAGAGATCCCACGTCCGAACCCCCTCGGCAGTATCTCGGTCGAAGCGTGCCGGGTTGTCCTCCGAGTAGGTGCCCAGGTACCCATCCGGGTCCTGCTCCTTGGCCAAGAAGCCCACGATGTCGCCGACCGTCCGCGCGAGGCCCGCATCGCCGGTTCGGCCGGCGGCGAGCGATGCGGCGGAAAGCCATTTGCCGAGGTGCTCGCCGTACCAGTCGCCGGCCGTCGCGCTGCGACTTCGGCGCGCGAAGAGGCGCGCGGGGTCGCTGTCGGCATCGACCACGAAGCGTTTGAGTCTCCGCTCCATGCTCAGGTCGGCGGCTTCGCGAACGGGGTCGGCACGAGGATCAAGCACGGGCGACCTCCGTTGGTGGCTCCGAGGCCGAGGGTTCACGAGCGCCAACCGGAGTGACGGACACGTCATCGGCCACCCCCATGGCGCCGCTGTCGACGACGAGGGCGACGCCCCCGCCGTCGTAGGTGGCGTCGGCAAGGTCGAAGAGCAACCGGCCGTCGGCCCAAGCACGCAACCGATCGCCCCGTCGCTCCAGGACGAGAGCGTACTCCCGGTAGAGGTCCCAAGGCATGGGGGCGGAGGCGAGAACCGATTCTTCGACGCCGCGTCGCACGAGCTCGATTCGCCCCCGATGGTCCAGCAAAAGGGCGTAGAACCGGCGCATCCCTCGCACGCAGACCGCGATCCCCGCGCGGCTCGCAAGATGGGGAGTCACCTTTGCCGAGAATCGCAGATCCCGCCACGATCGGCCCCCCTGGATGAGCATGCCGAGGCCGGCGTCGTGCACCAGGTGCCCGTACCCGTCGCGTTCCGCCTGGAAGCGGTCGAGGCACGGTGCCCACGCACGCCCCCACATCCGCCCCGGCCGGGGCCGAAGGACGACCGACGGCGTTCCGCCCCAGTCGAGGCGATCCACGAGCAGAGCCGCCCTCCCTCCCGCCGCCGAGCGCACCTCGAAGCCGATCTCCGCGATCGGGAAGCCGTCGGTGTCCGGAACGGCCCATTCGATCCGCGCCGTTTCCCTTCGGCCCAAGTGCCGCTCGGCGCCACGAACGCGCACCAGTTCATCGGCCTCGTCGTAACGCGAGACGAACAAGTTTGCGATCACCGGTGTGTCGCCGGCGGCGATCGTCGCGGTGACCTTCTGGCCGCCATGGATCGTCGGCGAGCCGATCAGTTTGTAGCCGCTGACAAAGTCGATATGGGACGGCGGGATAAAGGTCCAGGTCGCGACGCCGCCCCCACCTTCGACTTCGATGCGCAGATGACCATCCTCGTTGGTCACGGACGTGGTTTCGTCGGTCGGCGCAAACCCCTGGGTCGAACCCGGCAAGGCGAAGTGGTAGCGCGCGCCGTCCTTGGGCTGGATCGGCGCCAGGCCGCGCATGCGACGCGCCAGGTTGACGACCCGGATCGCCTCGGTGGCGGCGTCGGTAAAGCACCTTGCCGCATCGGGACCGGGAAGGAACAGCCGATCGGCGACCGGGCTCCGCCAATCCGTCGGGCCATCGAACGCGGACAGGCCGCCCGCGACCCCGAGGATGCAACCGACGTTACCGGAATTGCAGTCGGTGTCCCATCCGCTCGTGTTGACGATGTGCATTCCCTGGGCGAAGTCGCCTTCGCAGTAAAGCAGGGCCAGGAGCACGAGGCCATGGTTGGGGACGATCGGGCACGCGCCGAGGTATCGGTCGTACCCGAACCTTTCCTCGAGCAGGCGCCGACTCTGCCGCCAATCGTGGCCCGCGGCTCGCCAGTCCCTTAGCGCGTCGGCGACCCGGCGAATTTCGCTCTCTGCTGGAACGAACCGGAATCCGGTCTCCACCAACCGGTCTACGTCCGTCTCGACGAACGCTTGGGCCACCATCGCCGCGATAACCTGGGCGCCGTGGATCGCCTCACCATCGTGGCTGACGCTGGCGGCGACCCGGGCGTATCCGGCAGCCCGCTCGGGGTTCCCCGGGCAGACGAGGCCCCACCCGTCGATGAAGATCTGGCCCCCGATCTGCTCGGAAACGACGCGGCCGTTGGTGGCGGCCGATCCGCTCAGCGGTGCGCGCGTCCCTTGTTTCAGGCGCAGGTAGGCGGTGTGTTCGGTCGAGTTGCCAAGCCCGCCCCACCACAGAGTGGTTTGCCGTTCGACGAGGGTGTCGAGCCAGGTTTCGCCGACCATCCATGGCTCCAGGGGTTCGGGGAAGCCAAAGTCCTCGAGCGCGTTCAGGAAGAGCAGGGTGCCCGAGATGTCGTCGTCGGTCACGATGAGTCGGCGCCCGCGCTTTTCGTGGATGTAGCCTCGGATGTCGCCGATCTCGCGCTGAATTCGCTCGTACGACCAGTTCTCGACCGGTCTCCCGACGTAGACGCCGATGATCTTGCCGAGAACACCCGCGTAGACTCGCTCCGGGTAGTCCGGCGGGAGCGGCGGTCGAGGTTCGGGGCGTGGTTCGTTCGGCATGACTTCGGATCTAGGAGCGACGCAACAGGAAGTAGGCGACCGGGCGCGCCCCGGTACGGACTTGGACGCGGGCCGTCACCGACCGACCCTGGGCCTCGGCGTCCCTCACGGCCTGCCGCAGCGATTCGGTCACCCGCTCGTCTGCCAAGGCGACGACGGCTTCGTAGCTGCGCTTGATCGTTGCGGCGGGGATCGCGTCGGTCGCCGAGCCCGGCTTGTCCGCCGTCAGCTTGACGACGAAGCGGGGATCGAGGAGGTCTTCGATGCGGTAGTTCTGGTTGCCCAGCACGATTCCACTCTTGGCGAGTTGGGCGCGCAACGCCTGAACGGCGGCCCGCTTCGCCTCCGGCGGCAGGTCCCCCAGTTGGGCGGTCAATGTCGGGTTGCCCTCCTCGACCTTGCCGGGCAACGTCGCGTCGTGTGCCGGGTCCGGTTCCACCGTCGCCGCTCCGTCGGGGACGGCTTTGATCGACGCCTCGACCTCGATGTCGCCGACCTTGGTGATCGTGAGGGGAGCGTCCTCCCTTGCCACGACGGACTTGCCCACGAGGGTGGCGTCGAGGGCATCGCGCACCGCCGTTTCAGCGAGTCTACGGGAGACGAGGGTCCGGTCACCGATGTTGAGGCGCAACAAGGTGTTGCCCGGCCCCGGTACCCGCACGTTCGAGATTTCCGCGCGCTGGCCGACCGCCGCGTTGGCGACGGACTTGCCGGTAAGACTCGGGCGGACGACGAGCCGGTCGTAGTTCCGCAAGGCGCCCAGCGCCTGCCCCTCCGCGATCGGCCCGGGCTTCAACTCAGGGGCGAGGACCAAGGTTCCGTCCTGCGGGGCGAGCACGCGGACGGGGGCGCGCGCCCCGGCGAACTCGAACAGCACCTGCCCCGCCTTCACCTCTTGCCCGGTTCGAACGGCGATGCGAACCAGGGTGCCCCCGGCGGCGGCGGTCAGTTCCTGCACCGTCCGCCCTTCGATCGGTACGTCGTCGGCGGTGACCCACTCGTCCACCGAATAGAAGAACGACCCGACGAACCCCGCCACCAGCAGCGTGACGACGACGTAGCCGGTCTTCTCGAGCCACCCCATGTAGTGGGCGTAGAACCGTCGCTTTCGACGGCTTTGGGTGCGCCACTCGGGCTGAAAGATCGATCGGCTCATCGCGCGGCCCCCCCTACGCCGACGGCAGACGGGTGCTTACCGTACTCCCCGATCAGCCGCGCGTAGACGCCGCCGGCCTCCCGTAGCGACTCGTGCGAACCCGACTCCACGACCCGACCCTGGTCGATCACGACGATCGTGTCGGCGTCGATCACGGTGTGCAGCCGGTGCGTCACCAGCAGCACGGTCTTCGCGCCGAACACGTCCTTGAGGGTAGCCATGATGTCGCGCTCCGTCGGGCCGTCTAGGGCGGACGTCGGCTCGTCGAGGATCACCAAGCCCGGGTCGCCGATCAACGCGCGCGCGATGCCGATCCGCTGCTTCTGGCCGACCGACAGGCCGTGGCCACTTTGCAGGTCCTGGTCGAGCCCATCGGGAAGGCTCGCCAACCAGTCCCCCAAACCTACCCGACCCAACACGGCGCGGACCTCGTCGTCGCTCGCGCGCGGCTTGCCCAACTTCACGTTGTTGGCGAGGGTGCCGCCAAAGACGAAGGTCTCCTGTTGGACGACCGCGACTCGCCGCAGGTAGGAATCGAGGCGAACGTCGCGCAAATCGCGATCGTCGACCACGACCCGTCCCTCCTCTGGGTCGTGAAGACGCAACAGCATTGCCACCAGCGTGCTCTTCCCGGCCCCGCTTGGGCCGACGAGGGCGGTCGTTCGTCCGGGCTCCAGCACCATCGTCACGTCGTCCAGCACGCGGCCACGGTTCGCCCGCGAAAACGAGACGTTCTCGACTCGAACGCGGCCGGCGAGGCCCGAGAGCCGCGTCGCTCCGGGGCGATCCATCACGTCCGGACGCACCTGCAGAAAGGCCATAAGGCGCTCCGTGCTGACCATCGTTTGGCGGACCCAGTTGTAGAAGTTCGCGATGCGCTCCAGCGGGAAGTTGAGGCGGCCGAGGTAAGCGATCATCGGCGCGGTCATGCCGAGGGTCATTTCGCCGAGGACGACCTTGCGCATGAAGTAGAGGTACACCGTCGTGGTCTTAAGGTAGGGCAGTAGCCGTACGGTCGCGAACTCGAACCACACCAGAATGAGGTAGTTCTGGTTTCCAAGGCGCTGGACCGCCGTCGCCCGCCGGCCGTGCTTGAACACCTCGTGCCTCGAACGCCCGAAGCTCTTGGTAATGGAGAACGAGGACGCCGCCTGCTGGATGGTGGCGTCCCGCATCTCGCAGCAGTACAGGCGACGCCGGTCGATCTCCCGACCGATGGTGGTGACCCAGTGGAACAGCATGGTCCAAGGGATCAGGAACAACACGACGATGCCGGTGATGAGCGGGTCCACGTAGCTGACGTATGCGAACAGCAGCGCGAACTGAACGACCATAAGAAAGGTGGGAATGATGCGATAGATCGTATGGCCGACGCGGTCGGAGTCGATCAGCACCCGGTCCACCATCTGCCCGACAGGACGTCCGTCGATCGTGTTCATGCTCAACCGCTGGATCTGTCGGTACATTCGGTTCCGGATGTCGAGTTGTATCTTTAGTTCCACGTAGAAGTAGACATAGTCCCGCGCCGTTTGCATGACGAGCATCGTGATGCCCGTCGCCAGCATGAGGAGCACGATGCGCCAGACCAGCGCCCAGTCATTTTGGGGCAAAGCGCTGTCCAGCATGAACGTCGTGAACCAGGGCGGCACGAAAGAGAGCGCGAGCAACCCGATATCGGCGAGGGTGATCAGCGTTAACTTCGCAACGTAGGGCTTGAGCCAAGGCAGGCAGAATTTGAGCGCTTCCCATGCCCCTTTCTTCGTTAGGGCGGGATGCTCGGCGAGCGCCTCCTCTTCCGTCAGCGTGAAGAGGGGACGTGGATCACGCATCGTCGCCCACCCCCGCCAGCAGGGCCTCGGCGGTCTGCTCTTGCCACATCTCGCGGAAGAGACCGTCGCGCTCGACGAGATCGGCGTGGGACCCTACTTGCACGATTCGGCCCTGGCTCAGGACGTGGATGCGGTCGCAACGCATCACCGCCCGGAGACGATGCGCGATGGAGATCACGGTCCGTCCTTGCGCGATGCGGTTGAGGCACTCGAGGATTTCCGACTCGGTGCGCGAGTCCAGGCTTGACGTCGCCTCGTCGAGGATCAGGACGCGCGGATTCCGGATGAGGGCACGCGCAATGCATACGCGTTGCTTCTCGCCGCCCGAAAGCAGGGTGCCCTCGCCGATCCAGGTGTCGTAGCCGTCGGCGAGCCGCTCGACGAAGTCGGCGACGCCCGCGTCTCGGCAGGCTTGCGCGAAAGCCGCGTCGCTCGCGTCCGGGTCGCCGTACAGCACGTTGTCCCGGATCGTGCCCTCGTAGAGGAACGCCGTCTGGGGTACGACCGCGCACTGCGACAGTAAGGAGTCGAGGCGAACGTCCGACACGTCGACGCCATCGATTGTCACCGACCCGTGGCTGGGGGCGTACAGCCGTAGGAAGAGTCCCAAGAGACTGCTCTTGCCCGCGCCGCTCGGTCCGACGAAACCCACGTGCTCACCGGGCGCGATCTCGAACGTCACGTTCCGCAACACAGGCACCCCGGGCAGATACTCGAAGCTCACGTTCTCGTACCGAACGCGACCCTCCAGCGGGCCGAGGGCCACCGCGTTCGGCGGGTCGTGGAGGGTCGGCTCCACGTCGAGCGTCTCGAGCACGCGTTGCGCGGGCACGATGAGAATACGGATTTGCTGGATCACCTGGACCGCCTTCTCCAGGGGGGTCTGGGCCTCGTTCACCAAGAGGAAGGTGACCACCCAGTCTCCGATCGTCGCCGTCCCCGCCATGACGCGGTTCGAAATGTAGACGAACACGATCGCGCTGAACGCCAGACGGAACCCGATGATCAGCCCTTGGGTCGTGAGCACCGTCTGGAAGTTCAGTTGGTTCTGGCACCGCTTGGTGTCCGAGGCCGCCCGTGCGTAGATTCGGCGCTGAAGAAGGGTACGCCCGATGCTCTTGAGGGTCCGGAGACCGGCGATCGAGTCTCGGAGGACCGCCTGCTCGTAGGCCGCCATGCCTCTGGCGGCAAAGGCGGATTGGCGCATCTTGTCGTACATCCAGTTGGCGCAGAGCGCGAACGGGACGATGTAAGCGGCGAGCATCCATGCGAGGTTCGGATCGACCAGCGAAAGTAGAAAGGCGCCCCAAACCACGCCGTAGACCGCTTCCAGCAACTGCGGCGCCTGACGGCAGATCATGCCCATGAGCCCGGGAGCGTAACCGTCGCCGTCGCGGGGCCCGATGTCCTCGGTGGCTCGATAGAGGTGCTCGCCGGGCGGGCGCTGTTGCAGGAAACTGAGCGGCAGACGGTAGAGGTGGCGGTAGAACGCCATGCGCAGGTCGTACGTGCTGCGCATCGACAGGTACCACTCGATCACCTCGCGGGCCGTCGCGAGAAGGCTGCTCACGAGCCAGAACGCCGCCTGGAGGCCGACGATGGCGAGGACGGCGCCCCAGCGCGCCTCGACGCTCTCCTCGCTCGCGGCGAGAATCCGGTTCGTGACGTCGCGAGTCAGAAACACCGAGAACTGCCCGAGCGGAACCGCCACTAGGACGAGAAGCAGGCCGAGTGCGAACTTGCCGCGATATCGGGCGACGAACGGCCAGAACCGCCGAAGAACGCGAAAGAACTCACCGAGCGTGAGTCGCGGATGCGGCTTCAAAGCGGGATGGGTGGCACCCATGGAAGAGGGGTACGGTCCCGCCGGACGGCGGGACCGAGAAGAGGTGACCCGAGGGTCGGCCGACTAGTTGGGCGGGTCGGTGATGCGTTCGCGGTACCCCGGTTGACCCCGCTTCGGCGGGTCCGGGTCCTCGAGTTGCTCCTTGGTCACCTTCGTGAGGTCAACGGGCTGCGTGTTCGTCCGCGTGGCCAGCCAAATGCTCACCCCCGCGACCAACACCACCGCCACGATGATCGCCCACACGACCGCCGGATTGAGAGGGTTCTTCATCTACTGGGTCGGATTGTTCCACTTGCCCCAGAACGTCGTGTCGATGCCGCCCTGGTCGTGGGGCAACGGGATGAACGTTCCGTTGTTGGGGCCATAGCCGGCGCAGTCTTCCGCCTCGCTCACCGTGTTGCGAACCGAACCGACGCGCTTGAAGGACACCGACGCCGCTCGACCGTCGCCGAATCCGGTCAGGATCTTCTCGCGATGGAAGTTCAAGGCGGCGACGTACACCCGGTTGAACCGCGTGTTCGCGACGGTCAGCGGTTGAACGCCGACCGCGCATCCCGCCTCGTCGGTCAGGAAGTTGTAACCGGCGGTGAGGTTCTCCGTCGGTCGCGTCGTGATCGTGTAGGCGGCGCGCTTGCTGGGCTCCTCCTGGGAGGAGATCGAGCGGTAGACGCGCGGGAAGAACTGGTCGGGCGGGGTGAACGGCTCGTAAGCCAACCAGCCGTTTCGGTTCGCCGAAAGGCTGACGAACTGCGACCAGGCCCAGTTGACCGAGCTGCTCGTGTCGACCGGGACGCCGCGGGCGGCGTCGAACACGAGCGGCCGGCTCTTGATGTACGGCTCGAGTAGGCGGTAGTAGCCGGCCGTCGGCGAGGTCGTCACGTCCTGGTAGAGGTGAGCGACGTCGTCGTAGTCGCCCGCGTACATCAGGCCGCCGAGCGTGATCTGCTTGAGGTTCGAGACGGTCGAGATGGTCTTCGCCGAGGCCTTGGCTTGGGCGAAGACCGGGAAGAGGATCGCGGCGAGGATCGCGATGATCGCGATCACGACGAGGAGTTCGATGAGGGTAAAGGCACGGGACTGCTTCATTGCGGGACCTCGAGAGTGAGACGCCTCCTCCGTTGGAAGGCGTCGGCGGAACGGGGGCTACGTGGTGTCGCCCGGAGAGAATTCGGTGGGGAGGATGGTCAGCATCGGGACGCTGCGACCCTCCAACATGTCGACGAGCAGGCCGACCGCGCGATGGGCGACCTTGGACCAAGACGCGCGAACCGTGGTGAGGACGCGGGCGGGGACGACCGGAGGCTCGATGCCGTTGAACCCGGCGATCGCCAACTGTCTTGGGACATCGATGCCGTGCCCCAGGCAGTGTGCGAGCAGCGCGTTCGCGCTGGGGTCGCCCCAGCACACCGCCGCCGTGATGCCGAGTTCCTGTCGCTTGTCGAGCAACTTGTGCTCCTCGGGTCCGAGCGCGCCCTTCCAGTCCTCGGTCCGCGCCGGATAAACCCGAATGCCGAGTTGGAAAGCGCGCGACACGAACGCCTGGTAGCGTCTTCCGGCCGAATCCGACTCGCCCGGACAGAGTCGATAGAAGACCGAGCGATGGCCTTTGGCGTGCAGGTGCTCCGCGATCGCCCGCGAACCGGCTTCGTCGTCCGCGATCGCGGAGGGGATCCCCTCGATCTTGTCGGTCATCGCCACCACCGGCAGACGCGCTTGACGAACCCGCTCGACAAGGGGGTCGCCGGGCGCCGCCAGCATCACCAGTCCGTCGATCTTGCCGCCCACCAACTCTCGGTAGACCTCGTCCACGTTGCGCCGGTGGAACGAGTAGTGGATCAGCAGGTCGCGTTGGGTCTCGTCGCAACCCGCCTGGAGACCGGTCAGCACCTCGGCGTGGAAGGGGTCGTGCGGCTCGAGATGGCCGTAACCGAAGTACAATCCGAGGATGTCGGTCGCCTGCCTCACCAAGGCGCGGGCGATCGCGTTCGGACGGTAGCCCAGTTCTTGGGCGACGGTCATGACGCGTTCCCGGGTTTCCGTCGACACGCGGGTGTTGGACTTGGACCCGTTCAGGATCGACGACGCGGTCGCCGAGCTGACGTTCGCTCGATCCGCCACATCGCGCAGGGTCACTCCACGTCGGGTTCGCTGTGCCATCGGTCTGTCGCGTCGTTACCAAGCGTTTGGTCGGCCCGCCGTCCCCGGCATTGGGACGCTGATGAAACGCTTAGTCCGAGACTATAGCACCCGGGCCGAGAAAAGCCAAGAGGTTTGTGCGGGAATTTAGAAAGTTTTCCACATCGTCGCGGCAAACTCGTCGGCAGGATGTCCCGCGCGCGGCCCCCGTCCCTCTGGCGCACCACCGTTCTGCCTTCCGAACACGGCAGTTGGGCCTTCGTGCTGGAGCCGCCGATCTTCGGCCTGATGTGGGGTCCGAGTTGGGCCGGGTGCGCGGCGACGCTCGCCGTCCTGCTCGGTTTCGTCGCCTACCGACCGTTGCGGCTTGGCCTTCGCGACCTTCGGTTGCGCAAAACGTACCCCCGCACGCGCTTCGGTCTGGCCGTCGGAGCCGTGTGCCTTGGGTTGGCCGTCGCCTCGGTTGGCGTGGCCGTCCGGCTCGGCGGACCTGGCCTGATCGAACCGCTCGCCGCGACCGGGCTTCTCGCGGGCCTCTTCTGCGTCGTGGACGCGGCGGTCCGGCCGGGCCACCTGGGACGGGAGCTTCTCGGGGCCCTCGTGACGACCCCTCTCGCGGCGATCGGCCTGCTCGCGCGCGGACCGACCCTTGGCGATTGGCTTTGGGTCGGGCTCGCCGGGGGGGCCGTGGTCGCCGCCAAGGCGTGGGGGGCGATTCTCTACGTTCGGATGCGGCTGAAGGGTACGGACGCCCCGCGCGCCGGGCGGGTCGCCGCGTGGGGCACCGCGCTTGCCGGCCTCGCCCTCGGCGCGGCGTGGTCCCGGCCGGGCGAACCTCCGGTCCTGGCCGCCGGGTATGCCTTGCTGCTCGTCCGCGCCGCGTATGGCCTTTCGCCCCTTGCGAAGGTGCGGCCCCCCAAACACGTCGGATTCCAGGAGTTGGGCTACTCCCTCGCCTTCTATGCGACGGCGGCGATCGCCTTCGCGCGGCATCCGACGTTCGGACCGGCCTGAGTCGGACGACCCCGGGCCACCCGGGGTCGCCTCGGGGGCGCTTTACGCGCCTTTGTACAGCCAAAGGTGGGCGCCCTGCGGGTCGGCAATGAGCGCCATGCGGCCCACGTTGGGGACGTCCATCGCCGGCACCACGACAGAGGCACCGTGCTCCAGGCACTTCGCGACTCGGGCGTCCACGTCGTCGACCGAAAGGTAGACGGCCCAGTGCGGGGGAATCTGCTCGCCGTGCTCCATGCTCGCCGTGCCCATGACGCCACCAATGGCTTGGCCGTTCTTGGTGAGCATGTGATACTTGCCCATCGGCCCCATGTCCATGGACTCGGTTCCGAAGTCGAGGCACGTGGTGTAGAACTCGATCGCCTTGTCCGCGTCCGGCGCGTAGATTTCGTGCCAGGGGAACGTGGATCCGACGTTGAGGGAGTGCTGAGACATCATATCGTCCGACATGCCCGTTATACGCGCGCGTCGCCGGGTGAGGTTTCGCGTTTTTTGCGGGCGTCGATCGCGTCCGGACGCGTCGGTCAGCCGGCGACGGCATAATCGGTTCATGTGGGCGCTCGCCCTCGCGTTGGCGATGGCCGCCGCCGGAGTCCGGACCTCGGTCTCCTCGCCCGGAACCCAGACCATGAGCACCGCTCCCGCGAATCCCGACGCCTCGCCCGAAGCGCGCGAACTCCTCGCGTACCTCGACTCCATCCAGGGCAAGTTTACGCTGAGCGGGCAGCACAACCAAATGCCTCGGATGTCGGTGATCTCGGAAAGGGTCGAGGAGATCACCGGTAAGTACCCGGTCGTCTGGGGCGGTGAATGGGGCTTCTCGGACGAACGTCACGACACCGACAACGTGAAGTACCGTCCAAGACTCCTCGACCAGATTCGGGAACACCATCGGGCGGGCCGGATCGTGGTGATCACCTATCACCAGGCCAGTCCGACCGTCGGGGAGCCGTGCGATTTTCAGGGTGGCGTGATCTGCAAGATCACCGACGCGGACTGGGACGCGATTCTGACCGAAGGCACCCCTCTGAACAAGGTTTGGGCCGAGCACGTGGATCGGCTTGCCGTCGCATTCGCCGCCCTGCGGGACGAGCGCATCCCCATCGTGTTCCGTCCCTACCACGAGATGAACGGGTCCTGGTTCTGGTGGGGCGGGAAGCCGGAACGATTCGTGGCGCTCTGGACGATGATCTTCGAACGGTTCACCAAGCGTCACAGGCTGACGAACCTCCTTTGGGCATGGAACTCGGATCGGCCGCGCGAGGGGGTCGAGGCCTTCTTCCCCGGCCACGACCGGGTGGACCTGCTCGGAGCGGACATCTACCCCGAGAAAGGGCACGAGACCTTTCCCCAAGAGTGGTACGACCGCGTCGCCAAGTTGGCCAACGGGAAGCCCGTCGCTCTTTCCGAGAACTCGGAAATCCCGTCCCCCGAGATTCTCGAGCAGCAACCCTGGGTCTACTTCATGAGTTGGGACGGGCTCGTCTTCAGCGGCAACCCGCCCGACAGGCTTCGGGACGTGTTCGGATCGCCACGGGTTCTGTCCGAGTGCATGAAGGGCTCATCCGTCACGTCCGTTGCGAGTCCACCCCCATCTCCCCGGGAGGGCTGAGCACGTCCACGATGTGGGTGTCCTCGAGCGCGTCCACGCCGTGGGGAAAGCCGGAAGGCAGCACGACGACGGCGCCCGCCCCGACGGTCTCCTCACGGTATTCGGCGGACCCGGGCTCGCCCAGCCGCCAAGTCACCCGGCCGGAGACGACGAACGCGATCTGCTCGCTCTCGTGCGAATGGGTCGCGACGTGGCACCCCTTCTGCAAGCGCACGTCCGCCAGGAGCATGCGATCCCCCGCGACGCGACGGCGCGCGAGAAGGGCGATGGGGTGATCCTCGGCGTCGTCGCCCGGAAGGTGCACGTGTGCGGCCATGGGTCGGATGTTAGCGCAGACCGCACGGACCGCGATTCTGCCGTTGCCTCTGCCGCCGGATAGCGTCTAGATTGTCATGAGTTCGCTCGTCCTCGCGATGGTCGCGGCCTTGTTGCATCCAGGGGTGGGAAGGTCGACGGAGGGGACGATCCAAGTCTTTGCTCGTCTCGAAGGGGGTGGCTCGGCGTACCTGCTGCGGTCCGGCGATCTGACCATCGCCGGGACTCCCCGAGGGGACGGAAGGGCCGACTTGTTCGCGGTCGAGGGCGAGCGCGCCTACCGCTGGATTGAAGGCGACCGCCGATTTGCCGTGCAACTGCTGGACCGGGCGGTCCCATGGTTCGCCGCGGTGGACGTGATGGGGGCGACGCGGGTCGATGGCGAACCAATCCTGAACCGGTCGGTCGATCGGTATCGGTTGACGACCACGGCGCGCCATTCCGAAGTCGTGCTCGACCGTGAGACCGGCGCCTTGTTGCGCGCTCTTCGTCCGGGTGGCGAGGAGGCGTTCGCCGCCGAGCAAGTGCTGACCCGAGGCGAGGCCACGACGCTCCGGGACTACGGGTTCGAGCAGGACCGGCGGGTCATGCGCGGATGGGTGGATGGCTCCTGGCTGGAACGCGCCGCGCGTCCGACCCTTCAGACTTACGAGCTGGATCTGACGGCCCTGCGGGCGCGCTCCAAACTGGGAAAGGGGGCTTGGATCGGCCGGATAGCCGTTCCAGAGGGCTTCACCTACCTGGGGTCCGACTATCAGGAAAAGGCCCCGCCCGCGCCCCGGCCGTTCGCCGGCCGAAAGCCCGTGGTGGATCGCGACAACGTCCCCGAAGACCTCCAGATCGAGTTGGAGTTGGTGGACGACTCGCTCATGATCTCCCTTCGCCAAGGGGACAGAATGAACGCGAAGGTGCGCACCGTGCCCCCCTGGTTGGGGACGGGCGACTTCGCCGTCAGCACGGGCGAGTGGACGATCCACGGTGCCCTGTACCTGGACCCCGCCGGCGAGCTCCATCTGGCGACCGGCCCGACGGCCGAAGCGGCACGCGCCCAAGCCGACCAGAGCTACGAGCGGATCGGTCAGGCGAGCGCGTTCTTGCGGTCCGACTGGATGAACGCAAAGACGGGGGACACCCTGACGTTGGCGATCTCTCGTTCGGACAACTGGCCGTCGCGCCTCAAGGCAAACCTCCCCGCCGTCCAGGACGTGCGTGCGGACGACGGCGTGTGGCAGGGCTTCGAGTTCGACGGTTGGCGGCTCGTCGCCCGGAGGCAGTTCGACCGCACCGTCGTCGTCGCCGGCTCGGGTCGAACCCTCCACGAACTGGCCCGCCTCGGTGCGAGCGTGGACCGATCGGAGCCTCTCGAACGCGGGGCTCCGATCGGAACGCCGCGCGGCTAGAGGGAGAGCGCCAGGTACCCCAGGATGTACTCCTGAGGACGGAGGTTCAGACTGGGCTCTTCCGCCGTGTGATAGGAGGTGTAGAGCACGCGCCCGCTTCCGTGCATGAAGGTGACGGTCAGGGGCCGAACCTCGTTCGTCGTCGGCCGCAGGTCGCCCAACCCGTGGTCGTGGCCCCTTCGGGAGCCGTTCGGGCGCGCGCCCGCGTTGAAGGTAACCAGACCGTCCACCAGGTTCGTCGTGTTCGGGCCTAGGGTCCTGATGACCGCCCATCCGCTGAGGAAGCCGCCGATGTGGACCTTGCCGGCGGTCAGTTGTTCGCGCGCGCCGAGCCAGGCGAGAAGGGCCGCGTCGTGAACGGTACCCTCGGTCGTGATGCCGTCCTGGCCGACCATCCCCTCGAACACGATGTCGGTCGGAAAGACCTGTTCCACGATCGGGTAGGAAAGGTCGGTGACGTACAGAACGCCCCCCTGGTTGACCCAGTTGCGGACGTTGGTCTTGGCAACCTCGAGGTCGAGACCCTCCGGGTTCAGATCGGCGCCGCAGTTCACGAAGATCATGTCGTACTGCGCGAGGTTCGCGGCGCTCGAAACGAGCGTTCGGAACGCGGCACCGTCCGCCACGATCGAAAAGGACTCGGTGCCGCGTCGGAGGTGGCCGACGTCGTCCAATTGCCCCATTCCGAGCTTTGCCAGAACGTCCTCCATCTTGTCCCACTGACCCAACACCACGGCGATTCGCGGTGCGCCGTTTGCCACCTGGGAGGGCAACGTTCCTTCGGAGGCGGTCAGGCGCGCAACCTGGTTCGCGGTCACCGCCTTGTTCACGATCTTCGTCCAGCCTCCCTTTCGGATCGTGATCGGAGTGTTGCCGGCGGGGACGTTCTCCAACCGGAAATCACCTTGGGCGTTGGTGACCGTCGAGCCGCGCGCGTCGGGCGAGGACACCGTCGCGCCGGCCATGGGAAGGGCCCCGTTCGGCGCGTACACACGGCCCTCCACCGTGCCGACGAGTCGGGCCTCCGGCTCCGACGAACTGCCGCCGCAACCGACGAGGAGAGCGGAAAGGGCGATGAGAAGGGTGGCGATAACCGAGCAACGTTGCATGCGACCGTTCCAAACCGCCGTCTATCGGGCGGCACGACACAAACCATATCACGAAAGTCACCCATCTGCCCAAAACTTTCCAGAATTGTGAGGATGCGCCCGTTTGCCCGGCGGATCGGTCCGACCGACCCGACGTTCCGGGCATACTGCGTCCTATGGGCGACCCGGTCGAGCGGCAACTCGAGGCTTACAACGCGCGGAACGTGACCGCGTTCGTCGCCTGCTACACGGAGGACGTGCTGGTCGAAACGGGGGACGGGAAGGCGATCTGCCGAGGCGCCGAGGCTTTCCGCGCGCGGTACGCCGACGCGTTCTCCCGGGAACCGAACGTTCGTTGCACGATTTCCCACCGCATTCGGCACGGCGCCTACGTGGTCGATCACGAGTATTTGGAGGGGTACCGCGACGGATCGACGAGGGAGGCGGTGGCGATCTACCGGCTCGCCGGCGACCTGATCGAGCACGTTCGGTTCCTTTGACGCGAACGGGGGGGGGCCCGAGGGAACCTCCGCCACCCCGAATGAATCAAACAAAACGCGATGATCGCGATCGTGTTCGCTTGCGCCGCCTTGGTCGCCGATTCGATCACGGTGACCCTCAGTACGGCGACGCCGGTGGGTCCGATCTCCCCGTACGTCTACGGCATCAACGCCCTCAACGCGGTGACGGGGGATCCCGCCCACTTCTCGATCGTTCGGATCGGGGGCAACCGCCACACCGCTTACAACTGGGAGACCAACGCGAGCAACGCCGGTTCGGACTGGTACTTCCAGAACGACGGGTTCCTCGAGGAAGCGGACACGCCCGGCCTGGCGATGACCAAGACGCTCGACCCGATGTTCGCGACCCGGCGGGGCGGGTTGGTCCAACTCTCGCTCCAGGACTACGTGTCGGCGGACAAGAACGGGGGCGGAGACGTGCGGAACTCGCCCGACTATCTCAACACGCGCTTCCATCGGAACTGGCGCACCAATTCGCCGACCGGGGCACGTCCGACACGATCCGACCGCAACGTCTTCCAGGGTCAGTTCGTCCGGGCTCTGCACGAGCGGTACCTTCCGAACGTGCGCCAAGGCCAACCGCTCTGGTTCTGCCTCGACAACGAGCCCGGCCTATGGGCGTACACCCACGCGGAAGTCCACCCCGACAAGGCCACCTACGCGGAGATGCTCGCGCGGAGCGTTCCGATGGCGACGACGGTCAAGCAGATCGCGCCCGAGGCCAAGATCGTCGGCCCGAGCGGCTTCGGCTGGTTCGAGTCGTACAACCTGGTAAACGCTCCCGACGCGAACGGGCGGTCGTTCACCGACTTCTATTTGGACGGGTTCCGCACGGCTTCTCAAAGTGCGGGTACGAGACTGCTCGACTACCTCGATTACCACTTCTACTCCGAGCACCGCGACGCGAGCAATCGCCGGGTGACCGATGGAGACACGGACGCCGTCGCGTCCGCCGCGCGCGTCAACGCGCCACGGTCGCTCTGGGACGAGACTTACGTCGAGAACTCGTGGATCACCCGGGACATGCTGGGCAACCAGCCGTTGCGCTTCATCGCCGACCACCGTGATCGCATCGCCAACCACTATCCCGGCACCAAACTCGCGCTCACCGAGTGGAACTTCGGCGCCGACCACCACATCAGCGGGGCGATCGCCACGGCGGACGCGCTCGGGTGTTTTGGACGTTACGGGGTCGAACTGGCCACCCACTGGGAGTTGAACTGGCAGGACACCCGTTTCAGCCGCGCGGCGTTCCGGATGTACCGCAATTTCGATGGCCGGGGGAGCACGTTTGGCGACGTTTCGATCGACGCCTCCTTTCCGACCGGCGAACGCGGAAGGCTCTCGGTCTGGGCGAGCCGGTTTCGTGCGGACCCCGGCCACTACGTCCTGGTGCTGTTGAACAAGACGGAGGGTCCCTTGCTCGTCCAAGTCTCGGGTCTGACCTGGTCTGCGGCGATGGCCCGAGCCTTCGTCTTGGCGGGGGACTCGCCGGAGTTCACCCCGGTGTCCGGGGTCTCCCCGTCCGTCACCCTCCCGGCAATGAGTGCGACGCTGATCGACGTCCTCGGCTAGACCCGCAGGGCATCGGCGGTCCGGCACCGAATGGGAAGAGGATGCGCGCCGCTTTGCTCTTGTCCCTGGTTCTTTCCGCCGCGTCGACCCTGGCCGCTCCGACGATCGAGGCGGTTCGCGCCCTTCTGGTTCGCCGCGTTCCCGCCGCCGCGAGCAAGTTCGACCTGACCCTCGTGGAGGACCGGGACAACCCCTGGTACGAAATCGAGGCGTCCGAAGGTCGGGTGCGGGTGCGCGGCAACACGCCCGTCGCCCTGTGCCGTGGGGCGTACGACTACCTGCGCGACGGCTGCCAAGCGATGATCACCTGGGGCGGGGCCAACGTCTCCCATGTTCGCTCGCCGCTTCCCGACCTGGCCAAGCGGCGCGTGCAATCGCCGTTTAGGTTCGTGCTGCAGGACAACGTCTGCGCCTTTGGCTACACGACCGCCTTCTATCAATGGCCGGATTGGGAGCGGTACCTCGACGTGATGGCCCTGCACGGCGGAAGCGCGATGTTCGCGCCCGTCGGGTCCGAAGCGATCTGGGCGAAGGTGTGGAAGTCCTACGGGGTCACCGACGAGGAACTCGGCGGATACTTCACGGGCCCGGCGTTCCTGCCATGGCATCGGATGGGCAATCTGAACAAGCACGACGGGCCGCTGTTGCCGTCCTACCTGCGCCGCTCGGTGGCGCTGCAGAAGAAGATCCTCGCTCGGATGAGGGACCTTGGGATCGAGCCGATCGCCCCCGCTTTCGCCGGCTTCGTGCCGAAGGGGTTCAAACGCGCGCGCCCCGATGCGAACGTCCTCCCGATGAAGCCCTGGGCGGGTTTTGAGGGCGATCACCAGAGCTGGATTCTCCATCCCCTCTCGCCCCTTTACGCCGAGATTGGCGGACGGTTCATCAAGGAGTGGCAAGCGGAGTTCGGAGACGCCGACCTTTACCTGGCGGACAGCTTCAACGAGATGGAAGTGCCCGTCTCCGACGACCGGGCGACCCGCCTCGCGGAACTGGAGCAGTTCGGCGACGCCGTGTATTCGGCCATCAAGGCGGGCGATCCGGAGGGCACCTGGGTGATGCAGGGCTGGCTGTTCTTCAACGCGCGCGACTTCTGGGACGCCGAGTCGCGGGCCGCGCTCCTGCGCAGGGTGCCCGACGACAAGATGATCGTCCTCGACCTTTACACCGAAGCGATCAAGGTCTGGAAACTGACCGACGCCTTTCACGGCAAGCGCTGGGTGATGAGCACCATCCCGAACTGGGGAGGGCAGAACACGATGGCCGGAAGCTTGGCCTTGGTCGCGCCGTTGGCGGCCTCGACGGTGGCCGATCCGGCGCGCGGCAATCTCGTCGGTTTTGGCATTTCCGCCGAAGGCACGGAGAACAACGAGGTGGTTCACGAACTGCTGTTCGAAAGCGCCTGGAGTACCCGGCCGATCGACCTTCAGACGTGGCTCCCTCGCTACGCTCGGGCCCGCTACGGTACGGCTTCGGCGGCGGCCGAGGAGGCGTGGCGGTTGCTGAGCCAGACCGTCTACGCGCGCGACCCGGGAACGCACTCCCTTCACCTCCTGCAACAACGTCCGGCGAACCTGGGGATCGGCACCCGGGGGAGGGTGAACAACAGCAAGGAGTTCCGACGGTCGGTCGAGCGCCTTTTGGTCGATGGCAAGTCCCTGTCGGCATCGGCACTCTATCGGAACGACGTGATCGAGTCGGTCGCCCAATGGACGCTTCTCGTCGCCGACGACTACCTGCGCGCCGCCGTAGTCGCGACCGGGCTCGGTGACGAGAAGTCCGCTCGAGAGGCGTTTCAGACGTTCATGGAGTTGGTCGCCCGGGCGGACCGGTTCTACGCGTCGCACCCGCTCTATCGGCTGGATCGCTGGACGCGAATGGCCCGAAGTTGGGGCGACCTGCCCCGCGAAGGGGATCGGTACGAGGAGGACGCGAAGCGCCAGATCACCGTGTGGGGCGGGCCAGTCTTGTCCGAGTATGCCGCCAAAGTGTGGTCCGGACTGCTGACGGATTACTACGCGAACCGATGGCGAGCGTGGATCGAGGGGCAGTGGTCGGGCACCCCGTTGGACGTTCGGCGGTGGGAAGAGGCCTGGATCACGAGGCCCGGCGTCAAGAGTCCGACGCCGATCCCCGACGTCGTGGAGTCGGCGAACGCCTGGATCGCCGAACTGAAGCAGTACGAGGCCGAGGTTCCCGGCGACTTCTCGATGGGCGCGATGGTCGGACGGTGGACGCGGGGGCAGATCGGCGAATCCTGGACGACGGTGGAATGGCCGCTTCCCGACAGCGTAACGACGTCGGGGGACGTGATCGTCCGCTTCCAGTACGAGGAGGGCGCCCACCGCCTCGAGATCCGCCGGGTTCGCTTGGTCGTGGACGGCGAAACCGTCGCCGTGGACGAGCACAACGGGCGCACCGGGACCGAGGACGTGGCGAACGACTTTCGCCTCCGCCGGCCCGAGAAGGGGAAGGCGACGATCGTCGCGGACGTCCGTTGCGACGGCGGCGCGGATTCGTCGGGCGGGGTCTTTCTGCGGTCGGCGAAGTAGCGGCTATTCGTCGAAGGGGTGGCGGGCGGTTTCGCGCATGCGGAGAGCTCGCTCGATCATCTCGACCGCCGCATGGGCGGCGGCCTGTTCGGCCTCCTTCTTCGAGCGTCCGTAGCCGTCCCCCATGACTTCGTCGTCGAACAGCACTTCGACGTGGAACTTCTTGTTGTGGGCGACCCCGGTTTCCCCGGTAATGCGGTAGGTTGGCGTCTTGCGCCAGTTCGCTTGGGCGAGTTCCTGTAGCTTGGACTTGTGGTCGTTGGGACTGACGTCACCGGTCTGGACCCGCATCAGGAAGGGGTGAAGCTGTTCCAGCACGAACCAGCGCGCCACCTCGATCCCGCTCTCAAGGTACACCGCGCCGATGATCGCCTCCAGCACGTCGGCCAAAACCGACGGCCGCTTCTTTCCGCCGAAGGCGACTTCGGAAGGGCTCAGCCGGATGTGCTGATCCAAGCCCAGCCTTTCCGCCGTCTCGGCGAGAGGACCCTCTTGGACGACGCTGGACTTGGCCTTGCTCAGCATGCCCTGATCCCAGTCCGGGTGGTGTTCGTACAGGTACTGCGCGATCACGAGACCCAGGACGGAGTCGCCAAAGAACTCGAGTCGCTCGTAGCTCTCATGGACCGGGTCGGCGCAGGCCGAGCTGTGCCGGACCGCGAGGTCGAACAACTCCTGGCTCCTGAGCGGGATGTGCTTCGGGATCATGGGCGAAGGGAAACGAGGAACTCGGCGATGCGATCGACGCCTCGGTCGATGTCGTGTCGGCTTGCGGCGTAGCTCAGGCGCAGGAACCCGGGGGCTTGAAACACCGACCCGGGGATGGTGGCGACGCGAGCCCGCTCCAGCAGTGCTTCCGCGAGGGCCGAATCGTTTGCGATCTCGCCTCCCAAGTACGGGCGGACGTCCGGAAACACGTAGAAGGCGCCGCCGGGAGTTCGGACGTCGAGGTCGGGAATCGCCCTCAGTTTGCGCAGAACGAGGTCGCGGCGACCCTCGAATTCGCCGCGCATGCCCTCCATCGTCTCGTTGGGCAGTCCCAGCGCCACGACGGCTCCCTTTTGCGCGAAGGAGGTTGGGTTGCTCGTCACCTGGTCCTGCAGGTTGCCCATCGCCTTGGCCACCTCGACGGGCGCGACGGCGAAACCGATTCGCCAGCCCGTCATCGAGTAGGACTTGCTGACCCCGACCACCGTCACGGTTCGCGAGGCGATTTCCGCGCCGAGGGAGGCCAACGAGGTGTGCGTCTTGCCGTAGACGAGTCGCTCGTAGATCTCGTCCGCGATCACCCAGAGGTCGTGGCGGATCGCGGTCGCGGCGATCTCCTTCAGCGTTTCGCGCGGGTAAACGGCGCCCGTGGGGTTGGTGGGGCTGTTCAGCAGGATCGCCCTGGTTTTGGCGGTGATCGCGGCCGTCAGGTCCTCGAGTCGAGGCACGAAATCGTCGGTGGCGCGGGTCGCGACCACGACGGGAGTGCCTCCGGCAAGCTTAATCTGGTCGCTGTAGGTCGCCCAGAAGGGCGCGAAGACGATCACCTCGTCGCCAGGGTCGACGAGGGTCATGATCGCGTTGAACAGGCTTTGCTTGGCCCCGCAACTGACGACCACGTTCTCCGGGCGCACGGTTACGCCGTTCTCACGGGCCATCTTGTCCACCACCGCCTGCTTGAGGTCGGGAATTCCGGTCGTCGGCGTGTACTTGGTGAAGCCTTTGCGAATGGCCTCGGAGGCGGCGTGGCAGACGGGCTCGGGGGTGTTGAAATCGGGCTCGCCCGCGGCGAACGACACCACGTCGTGCCCCTCCGCGACCAAGGCGCGCGCCCGCGCGGTCATGGCCAGGGTCGGAGAAGGTTGGAGAAGGTCGGTTCGCGAGGCTAAGACGCCCACCGTCGCATTATAGTCCTTCCGAATCCGGCGGGTCGGGGGCGGCGTCCGCCGAATCGCCCTGCTCCCATCGGCTCAGCCACTCGGCGGTGCGCTCTTTCCGCCGTTCGGCGTCGTCTTCGGCGTACTCGGCCCGGCCCAAGGCGAACCCAAGGGAACACGGCCCGGCGTGGACGAGAAACAGACAGACGGCCAGCGTGTTGCGCAACAGGGCGTCGATCGGAAGCAACTCCGCGGTGACGGCGAGGAAGGCGGACCCGGCGACGACCGTGCGAAGCACCAAACTCCGGTTGAACTTGGCGAACGCGCCCCGACCGATCCCGCGGAACAGGCTGAAGAGGCCGTAGACGTACCCCACCAGCAACAGCGTGGCGTAGCCGAAAGCGACGAAGATGCCGAGGATGATCGACGTGTCCATCGAGCCCACCCTCATTCTAGACCCGTCCGACGGGTTCGGATCGCCCTTTGCGCGGATTCCCTGGTAAGCCGGGTCTAGCCTCCCGATGCTACTATTGACAAGCATGTGTGGGATCGCGGGTTACATCGGCGCACGGAACGCCATCGACGTTGTTTACGACCAACTGAAGCGGTTGGAGTACCGTGGCTACGACAGCGCCGGCATCGCCTATCTGGACGGCGGCGAGATCGGCATCATGAAGCGCGCGGGCAAGCTCACCGAGTTGGGCAAACTCGTCGGCGGACGACCGGACGGCGTCACGATGGCGATCGGGCACTCACGGTGGGCGACCCACGGCGGCCCTACCGACACCAATGCCCACCCGCATTACGACCGCTTCGAGCAGATCGCGATCATCCACAACGGCATCATCGAGAACTACCTTGAACTGAAGATGGACTTGGCGCGGGCGGGGCACGAGTTCCGGTCGGAGACCGACACCGAAGTCGCCGCCCACGTGATCGGCGCGGAGTACGCGAAGGGGGTCTCGCTCGAGGAGGCGGTTCGGCACGGGGTTCGCCAACTTCGCGGCGCGTACGCCCTCGTCGTGATGTCCAAGCGCGAACCCGGCAAGGTCGTCGCCGTCCGCAACGCGAGCCCGCTCGTGCTTGGCCTGGGCGCGGGCGAGAACATGTTGGCGAGCGACATTCCGGCCCTGTTGCCCTACACCCGCGAAATCGTCGTCCTCGAAGAAGACACGATCGCCATCATGACCGCCGAGACGCTCCGACTCACCGACGGCGACGGGCGCGAGTTGCCCGTCAAGGTCGAGCACATCGACTGGGACGTCGCGGCGGCGGAGAAGGGCGGGTACGAGCATTTCATGCGCAAAGAAATCCACGAGCAGCCGCAGGTCATGCGCCAGGTGCTCGCGGGCCGGATCGACGAGGATTTCGGGATTCGCCTGGAGCGCATGTTCTCCGATTTCGTCTGGCACGAGATCGACCGGGTGAACATCATCGCCTGCGGCACCGCCTACCACGCCGGGCTCATGGGCAAGCACCTGTTCGAGTCGGCGCTCCGCCTCCCGACCGACTGCTACTACAGCAGCGAGTTTCGGTACGGCGACCCCGTGCTGTCACCCCGATCCCTGGCGATCTTCATATCGCAGTCCGGCGAGACCGCCGACTCGCTCGCCGCTTTGCGCCTGTGCAAGGAGAAGCGGATTCGGACGCTCGGGATCGTCAACGTCGTGGGATCGAGCATCGCGCGCGAGTGCGACCGGACCCTCTACACCCAGGCCGGCCCGGAAATATCGGTGGCCAGCACGAAGGCGTACACCGCTCAAGTCATGACGCTCACCCTCCTGGCGCTCTACATCGCGCAGGTGAAGGAAATGCCCGGCGTGCGCGTGCAGGCGATCGCCAAGGAGATGCAGGGGCTGAGCGAGCGGGCCAAGGCCGTTCTAGAACTCGAACCCGAGATCGTGAAGCTCGCGGAGCAGGTGCGCGGCGCGCCCCTGTTCTTCTTCATGGGCCGCGGCGCGGACGCCTACGTCGCCCTCGAAGGAGCGCTGAAGCTCAAGGAGATCGCCTACATCCCGACCGTCGAGTGTCCGGCCGGCGAAATGAAGCACGGGCCGCTCGCCCTGGTTCACGAAGGGGTGATGGCGGTTTTCGGGGCCAGCGAAAGCTCGGTGCGGGACAAGATCGTCAGCAACATGCGCGAGATCCAGGCGCGGGGCGGAACCGTCCTCGCCATCACGACCGAGGACGACGGCATCGTCGACCGGGTGGCGAACGTGACGGTTAAAATCCCCAACGGCGACTTCGACTACCTGGACGCCCTGCTCTCGATCATCCCCATGCAGATGCTCGCGTACCACGTCGCCCGCCTCAACGGCTGCGAGATCGATATGCCGAGGAACCTGGCGAAGTCCGTGACGGTCGAGTAAGGCCTAGACCTTCTTGGCTTCCGCCTCGTACTTCGAGGGGCACTTCACCAGCATCTTCTCGGAGTGGAACCGGCCGTCCTTCATGCCGCCGATGGCGACGACTTTGGTCGCCTCGCCCATATTGGCGGGGGGCATACCCTTGTAGACGACGGTGCATACCTCGCCTTTCTCGTCGCGGATGTCGAAGGTGATGACGCCCTTCTTCATGTCGCTCTTCAACGTTTCCTTCAGGATGTCGCCCGCCAGGTGGAGATTGTCGCCCTGAATCTGCTTGGCTTGCGCCACGGTGACGTAGGGGCTGGCGTTCTGGAGGAAAGCGACCACGATCGCGCTCACGGCGACGAGGGCCACGATGATCGTGATAACGAGGCCTTTCGGGAAGGTTCGGCTGGTGCTCATGGTGGAAGAGTCTCTCTAGTTTACGTCGTCAAGCCCGGCGCGTTCTGGGTCGGGACGCGATCGCCGGGTCGGTGTTCGCGCGGGTTGGCCGGGACGAGTACCGGGACGCGCCGTCGGTAGTAGGCGGCGGCGAGGCCGGCGAGGGTCATGATGCCGGTCCCGAGCCAGACCAGGATGGTCATCGGCTTGTAGAACATCTCGATCGGGTAGATCGGGTTCGTGAAGTGGACTTGGAAGGTGACGGACCCGGCGCTGACGTCCATCCCCTCCATCGTGAGGTAGAGGCCGTTCCCGATCGGGGCGGGGACCTTCTCCGGGCCGCCCGCCGCCAACCGCATGCCGGGAGTGACGGTGGTGTGGCCGTGCCCGTCATGAACGGTGACCTTGGCCCCGAACTGGGTGCCCGCCATGCCGGGCTCGCCTTGGCGCGTCGGCGACTCGTAAGTGAAGGTGTAGCGATCAAAGCGGAACGACTCGCCGGGGTGGAGAGCGACTGTGTCGGTGGCTTCAGTCTGTCGTGGGTGCAGGGCGAGGTACACGTCGTGGAAGGGATACCGTTCGATGTGCGGCCACACCATCGGGTTCTCCGCTCCGTCCGCCGCCGTGACGTAGTACAGACCGGGTCGAGCGGTGAAGGTGTGGCCTTGACCGGCGACCTCGAGAAGCACTTTGTTGTCGCGGTCCTTCAGGTTGGAAGTCTGGCCTTTGTAGGTCACGGTGTAGCCGAGGCCTTGGCCGGGGGTGCCCTCCTGAACGAACAGGTCGGTCTTGGTCTCGAAGCCGCGCGAGACGATGAGCCCGAGCATCAAGACGGCGACGCCGAAGTGGGTGAGGTACGACATCGTGCCGAGTTTCGACCTCCTCCAAAGCTCCGCGATCTTGATCACGTTGGCGACGATCGCGAAGTAGCAGAGGCCGATCAGGATCAGCATCCAAGGAAGGGCGTAGACCCGTTGGCCCATCGGGAAGTTCATGATGCCGCCGATGGCGAGTTGGTTGCGGAGCGGGGTCATCGTGACGAGCATCATCGTCATGCCGACCATCCCGAAGGAGACGCAGAAGGCGCCGTACAGCTTCTTGAGCACCGAGGACGTCGGCTCGCCGCGCCACGAGACGAAGGGACCCGCCGCCATCGCGAGGATCAACGGAAGGAACAGGAAGGGAAGAATCTGGTGGTACACCTCTTCGGCGACGACCTTAGGGGGCCGACCGGCCACCGCCATGAAGAACGGCACGCTCATTCCGATCGCCGTCGCCAGGCCGATTCCGGCGAGCAAGACCGAACCCCAGCGGAAGAAGCCTTCTCGGTGCAACCCCTTCGCGGGCTCGGCGGGCGCGGACTCGCCGCGAGCCTGCACCATGCGCCACAGCCAGAGGCCGGTGAAGCCCGCCGCGTACGTCACGAGCAACCCGAGCAAGACCTTCAGGGCGGTGCTGTTCATCTCGGCGAAGCTGTGGACGCTCGTGTCGGCGAGGAAGCCCGACCGGGTCAGAAACGTGCCGTACACGAAGGCGAGGAAGGGAACCGCCCCCATGATCAAGTTGGAGAAGATCCACTTGTTCTTGGTCGTCTGGACCATCAGGCCGTGGATGAAGGCGGCGCACAGAACCCAGGGGACAAAGCTGACGTTCTCGACCGGGTCCCACATCCAGAATCCGCCCCAACCGAGCGTCTCGTAGGCCCAGAACCCGCCCATGCACAGGCCGAGGCCCAAGACGGCGAGGGAAACGAGCGCCCAGGGTCGGACGATCGGCACCCAACCTTTGAGGTCCTTGGTGGCGAGCGCCGCGAAGGCGAGGCAGAACAGGACGGTGAGCGACCCAAAGCCGAGGAAGATCGTGGGGGGGTGGATGGTCACCCAGTAGTTCTGAAGCGAGGGAGCGAGGCCGACGCCCTCTTCCGGCACGATCGGCTTGCCGTCGAGCAGGTTGAGGTTGAAGGGAGTTTCGTAGCTGAGGATGCCGCAGATCGAGCCCAGAAACGCTGAGTAACCGATCGTGTACCAGCGACGGTACGCGCCCGTGCGGTGGACGGTGAGCAGGCCGAAGATCGCCGCACAACAGCCCCAGAGCAGGAAACTGCCCTCCTGGCCCGACCAGATGCCGGCGATCCGGTACTGGAGCGCGTTCTTCGTATCGGCGTGCCCCCAGACGTAAGCGAATTCGAACCGGTTCTCCGCGAACAGCACCGCCAACGAGGCGAACGCCCCGAAAAGCGAGAGGCAACCCACGACGAACGAGCCGATCGCGACGGTTCGGAGTTTCGGCGACTTCTCGCCGAAGCCCCAGACGACGATCGCGACGATGAACGCCACGACGCCAAACCAGACGCAGAAGCGACCGAGGCTTCCGACCATCAGGGACCAGTCGGGCGGGGACGGCAGAACCGGGATCTTGTCTTCCAAGCGATCTTCCTTGAGGGAGTCCACCTATCGGAACGCCGGCGCGTCCGTCAGGATTCCCTTTCTGTACTCTACTGTAGAACAAAAAAGGCGAACCGGTCAGGGTCCCGACCGGTCCGCCTCGAGAGGCTCTGCGGAGGCCGACCGGGTCGGACCTCCGCCGGGCCACGGGGTCATTCGACGTCGCGTACCGTCATCTCGTTGCGGCGCGCCTTGGCGGCGTCCGCGCGGAGAATGGCGAACTTTTGGTCGGTGGTCAGGTTGGTCGGACGCGCCTGGTAGACGCCGCCCGGGATCGCGCTGATGTTGTTGTTGGCGACCGTGATCAGATGCTGGGCGTACTTGGCGTTGTGGGGGCCATAGGCGCTGTCCCGCAACACGAAGTAGTAGTTGTGCCGAGCCCGCTTGATCTCGATCGGGATGGACGCGTCGGTCTGGGGCGGAGGCGTCTTGCCTTCGGCGGTGATGTTGGAGGTGTACTCCCACATGTCCACGTCGCCGAACTTGGCGAGCGCCCAAGCCTCCATGCGGCCGCGCAGGGCGTACAGCGAGCTGACGATCTGCGTCTTCAGGGTGGCGGATCGCGCCGCCGCGTCGGCGGCGGTGTGGCACGGCTGGCAACCCTTCTCGATGTTGACCACGTACGAGTGTCGCGCGTCCGCCATGTGGCAGTGCGTGCACTGGCCGGGGGCGTTCGCGTGGGCGGTGTTCCGAACGACCGGACCCTCACCCTCGACACCGCCGATGCCCATTAGCATGTTGAACTGGTTCGAGTCGTGCATGTTGGGGCGGGCGGTGCCGCTGCGGAGCTTGGCGTCGGTGCCGCTCGCGCCGCGTCCGTTGTGGCACTGGCCGCACACGTGGTTGAACTTCACGAAGCTCGCGGCGGTGGTGCCGGGAGCGATCGGCGCGGTGTCCGTGTTGAACGTGCTGGCGCGGAGTTGAACCTCCTTGCCGCCGGCGCTCAAGTTCGTGGTGTTCTTGTGCGGGTCGTGACAGGTGACACAGCTCGCGGTGTGCGGAACCGTGTTCATCGTCTCTTCCGAGAGCTCGCGAATCTGCTCGTCCGACAGGTCGGGCAGGTTGCCGCCCTTGGCCACGAACGTGCGGGTCACGCCGCTGTGGCAGGCGATGCACTGGGAGCTTCGGCCGTAGTTCTGCGGATTTTGGCCCGCCTCTTCGACCGGGGCCTCCACGATCCGGCTGTGCATGCTCGTGTTCCACTCATCGTAAATCTTGCCGTGGCACTGGGCGCACACGATCGGCGACGTGGACTTCGCGTGGGTCAGGATGTTCTCCGCCGAGGGACCGGCGGCGTGCTTACTGCCGGGGCCGTGGCACCGCTCGCAGCCGACGTTTTCGCCCGCGTGCTTCGTCATCAGCCAGTCCGCGTGAATGTTCTCACCCTCGGACGGGGCCTTCGACGAGACCGCTCCGCCGCCGCCGCCACCGTGACACTCGGCACACTTGTTGGTGCCCACATAGGTCGCGCCCGCTTGTCCGGCGGGCAACAGGGCCAAGAACTGCTGGGTGATCGGCGGCAGACCATCGTCGCCTCCTCCACCCCCAACGGGACCCCCTTCGCCGCCGCAGCTCTGTAGTAGGAGCATCGCCACCGTGAATGGCACAACGGCAAAGAGCGTCAAAAGCCACTTCGATTTCATAGCATTCCTCCGCTCGTCGCTTGCATTTCCGCGGTTTCGAGAACCGCAAATCGTCGATTGTTCATGATCAGAACTTCACCTTGCCCGTAAGGGCGATCACCGAAGCCGCGTAGTTGACCGAGGCGTCCGTCTTGTCTTCGTAGTGCCACGGCGCGAACAGGACGCCGAACTCGTTGCCCTGCTTCGTCCGGTGGACGAGCCCGAGCGTCAGGAATCGGCCCTTGTAGTTGCCGCCTCGTTCGAACATCGGGTTCACGTTGTCCGTCCCGATCTGGGTGTAGGTGGCGGTCAGGCTGAACTCGGGCTTGAACCCGTAGCTCGCCCCGAGTGCGACCACCCGGCTGCTCGGGAAGAAGGCGTCGAAGTTTCGGTTCTGAACGCCTTCGCCGGTGGCATCCGTCTTCTCGGATGAAACCTCTCCGAAGAACGATAGACTCGAGGAGGCGTCGAACGTGCCGCCCAGGTTGAAGGCGGTCGTCTTGATGTTCACGTCCCGCAGCGTGTTCCTTTGCGCGCGGTACGTGACCGACCCGTACGCTCCGAAGCGGTCGGCCGTCTTGTCCACCTTGGCTTGGAACGTCCGGTTGTCGTCCCAGTAGGTGGAGCGGGTGTCCGCCATCACCATCACCGGGCGGCCGCGCAGGTGTTCGTAGGTCCCGCGAATCGTCATTCGGAGCCCTTCGCCAAGCTTGCCCGTCAGCCGAACGTCCGTCTTGTCCCAGATCGGGACGTCCACGAACGATCGGTCGGCGCGCACCCTCTCCGCCTCGCGGTGGGTATAGCCGACGTTCGCCGTCCAGGCGCCGAGCCGATGGACCAGTCGCCCGCCGGCGGTGATCCGCTCGCGAACGTAGCTGTTCCGCACGACGGGCACCTCGATCTTGTCGTGCTTGAAAGCGAAGCTCAGGTCCGTCCGGTCGCTCATCTGCCAGCCGGCGCCGAGCGCGTAGCTCTCGACCGTGCTGTTTGGGGAGCCGGTCTGAGTGATCCGCGAATGCGCGTACGACCCGCCCGCGTCGATGGTCGGCGTCAGGTTACGGTCGTAGTGGGCGGTCCAGCGTTGAACCTGCGTGTCCGGCCGTTTGTCGGTGCGGTCCCAGTACCGGAAGTCGGTGTAGCCGACGCCGCCCTGTCCGCCCGCGACGGCGCCCTGGGCGTTGAGGTCCAAGTAACGGGTGCGCTGGTGGCGTTCCGGTCTGGGCGCCTCCAGGTAGCGGTCCTTTTGTTCCATCGAGTACCGGAGCGTGACGGCGGCATCGTGGGTCAACCGTTGCTTGGCGAGAACCTCGACCGCCTTCTGCTCGCTCACGGGCATCGTGAACGGACTCGAGTCGGTGAACTCGCTCTTGGTCGACCAGCCTTGGAGCACGGTGCGACCGTAGTTCAGAACCACGGTTCCGTTCATCCAGTGATCGTCTTGCGGCAACCCCCGCACGTCCCACGACGCCCGGTACGATGCGGCGTCGTTCGTCAACAAGTGCGAGAAGTCCTTGATGAAGAAGCCGCGCGCCGGCCCGCCGTAGCGTCGGAAAAAGGTGTCGCTGCCCCTCAGATTCCAGTCGCCCCAGCCGACTTCGAGGACGGGGCCTTTCCGTTCGGCGACGGCGGGCTCGTCGGGCGCCGCGGCCGGGGGTTCGTTTTGAGCCCCGGCGATGGAAGCGAGGCAACCGAGGGAAAGGAGCGCGACCAACGCGCGGCTCTTCTGTTTCATGCCTGTTGCTCGTTCGATGCGAGTCATGGGTCTATCCTTGGCGCGGTCACGGCTTGAGGAACCGAGAGTCGCTGTTCGATCCGTGAAGCGCGACGTGACACCCGGCGGACCAGCAGGTGCGTCCGGGGTAGTGGGTCGTGGTCTTCTCCGTGTGGCAACTGGCGCACAGGCCACGCGAGAAGGACTTGAGAAGCTTCGGGTTGTGCGAACCGTGGGACCGATGGCACTCGGCGCAACCGTCTCCGGTGAGTCCGGCGACCGGGTCGTGTTCGAACACGAAAGGACCCGTGTGCTCGGCGTGGCAGGACGCGCACTTCTCCTTGACGATGTCGACCGTCTTGCGGGCCTTGTTCGTAGGATGGGTGGCGTGGCAATCGGAGCAGGTCACCCGGCCCTCGGGAAGCGGGTGGTGGGAGTTGAGTCGGAACTGGGCGGACTCCGCCTGGTGGCAGGACGAGCAGAGCGTGACCTCGTCCGCCTTGAGGAGTTTCTTGGTGGCCGGCTTGGCGACCACGAGCGGGCTGGACACGCTCGCGATCTTCGCCTTGGCGAGTTTCTCGTCGGCCGGCGTGTTCGTATGAATTTGGTGGCAGGAGACGCAGGCCAGGTTCGCCTGCTGGTGGCTCGTTCGATGCCACTGCGACTGGCTCATCGTCTCGGCGTGGCACCGCATGCAGGCCGCGTTGGATTCCTTGGCGGAAAGCTTCGTGAACGCGACGTTCTCCGGGTGCTCTTCGTCGAGGTGGAACTTGCCCGGGCCGTGACAGCCCTCGCACCCTCGCTTGCTCAGGGGTGCGCGCGGGTCGTTCGAGTAGGCCGCGTGGCCCGAGTTCTTGAACTCCGCGACGTGCTCGGCGTGACATCCCGCGCACGTCTCGGCGCCCACGTAGTCGTCCTCCGAGGCTTTGGCGAACAAGGCGGCGGCGATTCCCTTCGGCTGGTCCGGAACCGCCTTTTGGGCGGTGGCGCCGAGGACGAGGGAGACCAAGCCCACTCCTAGAACAACGGTCTCGAGTCGCATCTTTTCTCCAAAGGACCGGGGTGCGCTCGTCGCACCGATCTGACGGACCTTTGCGATTCATTTTGGTGGGTCGTCGATCGGTTCCTGCACGATTTGGCGATATTTTCTCAAATTTGTCGAATGCCCCCCATTGGGCATATTCCTAAGTATCAAGACTAGTCGGTATAGATTGGTTCTAGCGTTCGCGTCCGCCCGGCGCTCTCGACGCCGGCGTCCCGTTTTGCGAACGCGCGCCAGGTTCCTTGCGGCGGTCGGCTTCGCCAGGGACCATGGTCCCACGCATCACCGGCGCGTGATTCGTGGTCGGCTCAGGTTCACCGGGACGCCTCGGCGACATCGCCGTAAGCAATCTTGACGCAGTCCGCCAGATTAGAATGACGGATATTGTTGACTTCTGACGAATCCATACGGTTAAGTCATCGTCAGACGAAGTGAGGGCCTCGCACCGTGGCGAACCCCTTCGACATCCCATTTGAGGTTGACATGCGAAAAACCGCGCTTCTCATCGGCGTTCTCGGTCTCACCGTCGGATCCTTCGGGTTCGGCACCTTCGGCCCCATCTTCGCGAAGCAGTACGGCGTGAAGCCGGACTCCACCCTCGGCAAGGCGAAGTGCGCCGTCTGCCACACCTCCGCGAAGGGCGGCAAGCTCAACCCCTATGGGGAGGACCTGAAGACGACCCTCGGCACGTCCAAGAAGCTCACCCCCGACACCCTGAAGGCGGTCGAGGGCAAGGACTCGAACAAGAACGGCGCCAAGAACATCGACGACATCAAGGCCGACAAGCTCCCCGGCTAGCCCCGCGCGGACGACCGAACCGAAGAGCCGGGCCGCGACCAGCGACTCGGCTCTTCGTTCTTCGAACGCTCTCGACCCTTGGCCCCAGCAAGGCCCCGACCGAGCCGACCGGCTCACCGAGACAACGATTCCATGGAGCGGAAACGCGGCTGGATCAAAGGACTGCCTCTCGCCCTGGCCCTCGGGCCGTTCGTCGCGGCCCTCGTGTTCGGGCAGTCGCCCCCACCGGAAGCGCCAGCCCCTGGTCCGAGCGAATCGACGCAAGAGTGCCTAAACTGCCACGCCCCGGAGGCCGAAACCGGTCCCCCGGTCCGCTTCGAGTCGCTCGACGCCTCGCCCCACAAGGGGTTCGACTGTCGCGACTGCCACTCCGCGTTCACGCCCGAGGCGCCCCACACCGAGGAGATGAAGCGGGCGATGCCCGCTTGCGCCGATTGCCACCCCGAAGCGTCCGAGGCTTACCAGACCAGCGTCCACGCTCGCCCCGACAAGAAGGCGGGCGACCATCCGACCTGTGCGACCTGCCACGGCGGCGGTGACCCTCACGCCGTCCACATTCGCGGCACGTGGACCCGGAAGCAGAAGGTCGAGGTCTGCGAAGGCTGCCACCGCGACATGAGCCGAATGGCTCAGTACGACAAGAACGTCGGGGCGGTGGAATCGTACGACCACAGCTTCCACGGGAAGGCGCTCCTTCGATTCGGCAATCTCAAGACGGCGATCTGCATCGACTGCCACGGAAACCACGGGGTTCTGACCCACACCGATCCGCGGGCGACCACCCATCCCGACAATCTGGTCCTGACGTGCGCCCAGTCCGGATGCCACCCGGGCGCCTCCCAGGGCTTCGCCGTTTCCGGCGCCAACCACATGAACCTCCGGATCGCCCAGGAACCGATCCTGAGCGGCATCCTCTTGTTCTTCGTGGTGTTGGTCGTGGGGATGACCTCTTTCCTGTTCATCGGGGTGGTCCTGGACCTGCGCACCACCGTGTTCGGCAAGAGGGAGCCGCCTTGCGGCCGCCTGGTCGGCGCGCTCCTTTCCTTCGGCTTCCTTCCGATCGTCATCGCGATCTACCAGAGTCTGCTACAGGCGGGCAATCCTTTCGCGACGGCGGGGGTCGGGGCCGTCCTCCTGGTGGCGGCGGTCGGGGTGCACGCCTTTCGCCAGCGCCAAGCTAGGATTTCCGGCGAGGTCGTGCTGTTCGACCGCATGACCCTCTCCCATCGCCTTCAGCACGCGATGATGATCGTGTGTTTCGTCTCGCTGATCCTGACGGGACTCCCGGTTCGCCAGTCCGACGACTCGGTCTTCCGAGCGTTCTACGGGTTCATCGGGGGGATGGACGTCGCGCGCTGGGTCCACCGCGTGGCGGGCGTCGGGCTCATCCTCGTCTTCATCGTCCACGTGACCGAGTTGCTCGTGCGCTGGGCCAGGCACGGCTTCAGCATCAAGTCGTGGAGCATGTTGCCGACGAAACAGGACATCGAGCACTTCGTCCATCTGTCCCGGCACTATCTCGGCCTTGAGGAAGAGCCACCCAAGTACGGCAAATACTCCTTCCGCAGCAAGCTCGACTACTTGGCCGAGTACTGGGGCGTGCCCTTGATGGGAATCACCGGCCTCATCCTGTGGTTCCCGGTCTTCTTCGGGTCGTTCCTTCCGCCGATGGCCATCCCGGCCGCGTACATCGCCCACTCCTACGAGGCGGTCCTCGCGTTCCTCGCGATCCTTACCTGGCACATGTACAACGCCAGCCTTAATCCGCGCTCCTTCCCGATGAGCCGGGTCTGGATCACCGGCAAGATCACGGCCGACGAATTGCGGCACCATCATCCCCTTGAGTACGAACGCCTCGTGAGGGAGGGCCAGATTCCCGCGCCTCCCGCCGAGGAGCCCTCGCCGTCGGAGCCGACGGTCGAGCCGGACGAACCCGCCGAGCCCACCGCCGATGGCCCGTCGCCCGAGGAGCCGCCCGCCTAGCGGCGACGCTCCCGAATTTGCGGCAGGGATTCGACCCCTCGGAGCGAACCCACCCTAAGGACCCGAACCCATGAAACGACGATTGCCCGACGTCTTCTACAACACGACCTCGCTGATCGGAATGACGATCTTCGGAATCAGCTTCTGCATGATCGTGTTTCTGTTCATCCTGGACAGCTTCTCGCGAACCGGGAGCCCGTACTTGGGACTCATCACGTTCATCGCCTTGCCCGGAGTGATGCTGTTCGGGCTGTTCGTCGCGCTCGTCGGGCTCTACCGGGCGGTTCGCCGAAAGCGCCGAGGCGAAGAGGCCAAGCGCTTGCCGACGATCGACTTCAACGAGAGCAAGCAGCGCTTCGCGTTCCTCATGTTCCTCTTTGGCGGCCTCGGCCTCATGCTCGTCTCCGGTTTCGGGTCCTACCAAGCGTACGAGTACACCGAGTCGGTTAAGTTCTGCGGCGAAACTTGCCACAACGTGATGAAGCCGGAGTACGTGGCGTACCAGCATTCGCCCCACGCGAAGGTCAAGTGCGCGGAATGCCACATCGGAGCCGGGACCGACTGGTACGTGCGGTCGAAGATCTCGGGCTCCTATCAGGTCTACTCGACCCTCTTCAACAAGTACAGCCGCCCGATCGAAACCCCGGTCGCGAACCTGCGCCCCGCCCGCGAGACCTGCGAGCACTGCCACTGGCCGGACCACTTCTACAGCCAGAAGCTGAAGGACCGAAAGTACTTCCTGAGCGATCCCGAGAACACGGAGGCCCAGATCAGCATGCTGATGAAGATCGGCGGCGTCCAGCAGGGCGCCAGCGAGGGCATCCACGCGCACATGTACATCGAGAACGAGATCAGCTACGTCTCGACCGATCGGCAGCGCCAGATCATCCCGTACGTCGAGTCCAAGGACAAGAACGGGAAGGTAACGGTCTACCGAAGCACCGAGCTCAAGGCGACGGACGAAGACCTCAAGAAGGGCGAGCGGCGGATCGTGGACTGCATCGACTGCCACAACCGGCCCTCGCACCAATATCGGCCGCCGGAGGTCACGCTGAACCAGGCGCTCGCCCGCAACCTGATCGACCGGAGCATCCCCGAGATCAAGATGACCGCCAAGGACGCCCTCGAAAAGCCGTACAAGACCGAAGCGGAGGCCATCGCGACCATTCGGGCCGATATCCTCAAGTACTACCAGGACAACTACAAGGACCAGTTCGCGACCCTCCAGCCCAAGCTCGTGACGGCGATCGCCCAGGTTCAGGAGATCTACCGCACGAACTACTTCCCCGAAATGAAGGTTAGTTGGAAGGGGTATCCGAGCAACCTCGATCACGTCCACTCCTTGGGTTGCTTCCGATGCCACGACGACAAGCACGTCAGCCCGGAGGGCAAGGTGCTCACCAAGAACTGCCAGACCTGCCATACGATCCTCTCGCAGGTCCCACCCGGCGGAAAGCGCGAGACCAACGTCGAGGGACTCGCCTTCAAGCACCCGGTGGACATCGGCGATGCTTGGCAGACCGGACTGTGCATGGATTGCCACGGACCGCAAAAGGACGAATAGGGCGACGACCGGCGTAGGATAGAGGGAATGCTCGCCACCCTCCTCGCCATGTCCCTCCTAGGCGCCCAGGACGGTGCGGTGACGCCCAAAGAGGTGGGCGACGCCCTCGCGAGCCTGCCCGGCCTCGAACCCGCCACCATCTATAGGCGGTTCATCGTGCCGGACGGACCGTTCCAAGGGGCGCTACGGATGGGCGACCAGAAGGGCGTCCATTGGTACTTCGGCAACCTTGCCCTGCTGACCGTCGTCACCACGAACCCCGAACTGGCCCGGGGGCACCTGGAGGCTTACATCCGCAATCTGGGCTCGATCAACGGCGCCCGGTATCTCGTGCCCGACACCCTCGATGCCGACCTCAAGCAGAAGATGGACCCGGACAGCCACGACGCATACGCGGCGACGTTCCTTCAACTCGCGGTTCGATACGTGCGCGCCACCGGCGACCATGGCTGGTGGGACGTCAACGCCAACGCGATCCGGAACATCGCGAGGGCCAACATCCGGAACCAGATCAAGCGCCAAGACGAGAGCGGTATTCCCGGTCTGACCCGGGCGTACCAGGAGAGTTCGACCAAGTTGGGAACCGGGGAGCCGCACCCGAACGACGGATTGCTCATGGACAACTGCGAGGTCTATGCAGGACTGAAGGACGTTGCCGACTACCTGACCGAACGCAAGGATCCGGGCGCCGCCGGCTACCGGAGCGACGCGAACCGAGTGGCGCGCGGCATTCACCGGTTGTTCGACGAGACCGTCGGCGCCTGGCGGTGGTCGGATCGGGTTGAGAAGGCGGGTGACGCCTGGTACCCGGATCTCCTGTGCCAGGTGTTCCCGGAGATGCACGAGGTTCCCGGCACTTTTGCCTCGAAGACCGCCGAACGGTATCGGCGGGCGTGGGGGCATCTGACCCGCTCGTACCTCAACTGGTTCGACGCCCCGGACGAGGACTTCCCGCACCTGATCGTCGCCTCCTTTTCCGCCCATCGCCGTAAGGATCTCAAGCGCCCGATGTGGTCGCTAACCCGGTGGCTGACCCGGGTGGACCCGATGGCGAACCCCCACAAGATCACGAACGTCGCCGACGTGGGTTGGGCTTGGACGATCAAACGAATCCTGCTCGAAGCGGCGAAGTCGTGAGTCCGGAACGGGTCCCTTTCCTCCTCGCCCTCATGGGGCCGACCGCATCCGGAAAGAGCGATCTCGCCGAAGCGCTGGCCGACCGCACGGGCGCCGATCTCGTCAACGCCGACGCGTTCCAGATCTACCGGGGCCTGGACGTGGGAACCGGAAAACCCCTTCGCAAGGCGGACTACCGACTGGTCGACATCCGCGATCCGTCCGAGAGGTTTGGCGTGGGCGAGTACGTCCGTGAGGCCCAGGCCGTCTTGACCGAGGCGTTCGCCGGGGGCCGTTCCGCGATCCTCGTGGGAGGCACCGGGTTCTACGTGCGCGCGCTCTTCGAGGAATACGCCGACCTTCGAGAGTCCCCCGACCCAGCGCTCCGGTCGGAACTCGAGCGCCGCGAGCGGGACGAGGGCCCCGCGACGCTGGTCGAAGACCTCACCCAACGAGCCCCGGAGGTCGCGGCGCGGATCGACCTCATGAACCCCGTTCGCGTTCGGCGCGCGCTCGAACGGGTCCTTGGCGAACCATCGTTGGTGCCCGTGAAACTGCCTCCGTTTCGGCGGGTCAAGCATGCGATCCTCACAACCCCCGAGGAGTTGGAGCGTCGGATCGTCCACCGGGTGGCGAACATGATGCACAATGGGTGGATCGAGGAGGTCACCCGATTGCGCGACGGTGGCGCGGATCGGCAATGGCCGGGCCTTCGGGCGATCGGCTACGGCGCGATCTGGGACTTTCTCGAAGGCGGCGCCTCGCGGCACGCGACGGAGTCGCGCATCGTAGAGGAAACACGGCGCTATGCCAAACGGCAACGCACGTGGCTCCGGTCCGAGCCCAACCTGGGGTGGCTGGGTGGTGAGGACCGGGATCGGCTCGTCGAACATGCATTGCATTCGATTGGGTTTGTTTGAGGACGAGAACCATGGCAAAGGCGATCAACCTGCAGGACATGTTCCTGAACCAGGTACGCAAAGAGAACATCGGCGTTACCATCTATCTGGTGGGCGGAGTGCAGCTTCGGGGCCACGTGCGCGGCTTCGACTCCTTCACCGTGCTGCTCGATTCCCCGGGCAAGCCGACCCAGATGGTCTACAAGCACTCCATCACGAGCATCGTGCCGAGCCGGCCGATCAGCTCGTACCGGCCGAACGAGGACGACGAAGGCTTTACCGGCGACTCGGAAGCGTGATCGAGTTCGTCAAGATGCACGGGCTGGGAAACGACTTCGTCATGGTCGACGCCTTCGCCCGGTCCTTCGACGACGCCGAGTTGCCCGACCTGGCCCGTCGGCTCAACAACCGTCGGTTCGGCATCGGTGGCGACGGCCTGATCCTCGCCCTTCCCGGCGAGAGGGCGGCGTTGCGCATGCGCATGTTCAATCCCGACGGGAGCGAGAGCGAAATGTGCGGCAACGGCGTCCGCTGCTTCGCGCGCTTCGTTCGCGAGGCGGGACGGACGGACGCCGACGAGATCGAGGTCGAAACGGGGGCAGGAGTGCTTCGCCTTGAGTCGCTTTCCGACGGGCAGGTTCGAGTGGACATGGGCCGCGCTCGCCTCACGCGGGGCGAGATCGGCATGACATGCGGCTGTCATTCTGAGCGAAGCGAGGAATCCCGAAGCCAGGCCGAGCGAAACGAAGAACCCCGGTTTCACCCTTCCGACGACCCGGCCGAGGAGTTCTTGGACCGCCCCGTTGCCGTGGGCGACGCGATCCTCGCCGGTACCGCCACCTCGATGGGCAACCCCCACCTGACCCTGTTCGTCGACGACGTCGCGTCGGTCCCCCTCGAGTCCTGGGGGCCCGTCCTCGAAGGGCACCCGGAGTTTCCGGCGCGGGTGAACGTCCACTTCGTACAGGTGATGGACCGGGGGCATCTTCGCCAACGGACCTGGGAGCGCGGGGCGGGGGCGACCCTCGCCTGCGGGACGGGGGCGTGCGCCTCGGCCGTCGCCGCCTTCCGCACCGGTCGTGCCGATCGCGACGTCATCGTGACCCTTCCTGGCGGCGATCTGCGCATCGAGTATGGGGAGGATGGGACGGTCTTCATGACCGGGCCGGCGGAGCGCGTCTTCTCCGGACGCTGGTTGGGCGACTGAGGCTCACCGCCCAATGGGCTCACCGAACTTGGCGGATGCGTCCACACCGAGGGGCCACCGGAGAACGGTCGTGCCCGACGCCCTTGGTACAATACGGAGGTTCCGAGCGGGCGTAGCTTAATGGTAAAGCTCCAGCCTTCCAAGCTGGCCACGTGGGTTCGATTCCCATCGCCCGCTCCAAGAATCCGGCGGCCGGATTGGGCGCAAGCCCTCGAACATCCGTTGGCGAGTCAGCGAACCTGTCGTACAATGTCCCCGATGGGTTGGCACAGGAGTGTCATGGGCGCGTGCCCGTCGCCAAGCGCTACGCCCTCCCGGACCGTTCGTTCCTTTGGGCGGGCTTTGCCGACTCGCGGCGCACGAAGTCGTCCGTGGGATTTGTCATCCTGGCGAAGGAAGGATCCCGGAACGCGTTCCGCCGAACACCCGGACGTCTCCCCCTTCGTTCCCCTGCCACCGTCCAGCAATCGTCCCTCAAGTGGCATCAGGGCGGCAGTCGGCAAACCATGCAGTTCGCTTCGTTCCTCAGGGCAGGCTCTGCGGTGGATCGGCCAAAGCGATGCTGGTCGGAGGGACGACGAGCACGATGCAGTGGGGACAGCGGGCGTGCTGGCCAAGCTTTGCGAGGCGGGCGGGATCAAGGCCACCTACTCCTATGCGGACATTACCAATGACCTGACCGTTCCGAGGAGACGGGGACGGTGTCGACGGCGACGTTCGACGTGGACGACCTGCGCCGCAAGACGGTTCTGTCCGGGGTCACGACCACCTTCGTCTGGTACCCTTTGTCTCTCAGGGCAGGCTCAGCGGACTACCTCCAGGCGCGGCGGTCGAGCGGCGGGGACTCGCTGTTCGTGGTGCTGGGCGGCGAGGTCGTGGCGGAGGTGCGGGACGGGACGCTTCGCGACTTCCTCACCGACCCGCTGGGCAGCGTGGTCGCTTATCTCGACCCCTCCCAGAACCTGATCGCTCAGTTCGAGTACTGGCCCTACGGGGAGATTAAAGGATCGTTCCATCCAGCCCAGCGCCTTCACAAACCCAAGCCCACCGGTCCGCCGGTTACCGGGACGTCTCGCCTCACTCCCTTTCCGGCGCCCATCGCAGCCCCTCGACCCGCCTTTGAGTCTTCCTCGGCCGAGGTTAGGGACAGGGCGCGCTCCACGCGCGCCTCAGAGCAGCCGCTTCAACTCTTCGACCGTGAGTCCCGCGCCTCGGATCGCGGCCCGCAGAGTGCCGGCGTCGAGTTCGCGGTGGTCGGGAATCGTGACGGCGGCGAAGGGCTCGCGCCGAACGAGGGTCATGTGACTCCCTCGTTGCCGATCCAGCGCGAACCCCGCCTTCTCCAAGGCTTTGCGGAGGTCGCGCCCGGAGATTCGGGGCAGGTGGCTCAAATCGCGATCAGCACCGCGTTGAGGCGGTCCGGCGGGACCTCCTGCCGGTTGGCGAGCAGAGACTCGGTGTGAAGACCGATCGCCTCGCGAACGTTGAGAATCGCCTCCTCCCGCGTCTCGCCTTGGCTGACGCACCCGGGAAGGCTGGGCACCTCGGCCACCCAAAGACCGCTTTCGCCTTGATAGACCAAGACCTGTCTCACGCGTCCAGTTTAGCCGAGGAACCTCCAAACTCGGCCACGAGCGTCCCGCAGCCGTGCGCCATCCTCCCCGACTCCACGTGAGGCTCCCTCGGAGCTGCTGGTACCAGGGCGTGGTGAAATCGCTCGTGCCGTTGGTCGGTCAACTCGCACAGGGGGCGAGGGGATGGTCACGTCGAGCCAAGCGCGTCGCTCTCGGCATGGTTCTGGCGCCCCGTCGGGGTGCGGATCGGATGGTCTTCGTTCCTTGAGATGTGCGGTCGCGGGGAAGCGGGCGAGGGCCTGCGCAGGAAAGGGCAACGACCGAGATTCCCTTGGCGATTCGCCGAACCTGGCGTAGAATGACCTAGATGGTCGGGATCGCGGTCGAAAAGAGCGGCAAGCGCGGGCGGGGCAGGCGACCACGGCCGATGGCCTGTTCATTCTGAGCGGATCGAAGAATCACGGTCCGCCTGCCGTGGCGATGGTGAGTCGGCGCGCCCAACGCCTCTTCCGGGATCCTTCCTTCGTCAGGGTGACACCCAAGGGTGGTCGGCGCGTGAGGAGGGTTCTGTCGTTGCCGGCCACATCGAACCACCCGACCATCAAGCCCTCCTCGGGTGTCGTGACGCTCCTGATCTCCCCGATGGGGGAAGTGGTCGGGCACGTGGAGGGTTCGGAGAAGCGCGACCACCTGACCAACCCTTGGGCTCGGTGGTGGCGTATCTGAACGGCTCCCAGACCCTGACCGACTGGTTCGAGTACTGGCCCTACGGGGAGCTCGCGGGCGAGATCGAGGCAGGCGTCGGCCCGTTCCTCTGAGTGGGGAGCCTGGGCTACTTCCGCGACTCCGACCTGACGACCTACGTCCGCGCCCGAGCGAAGTCAGCCCGGTACCCGCACGTTCGTCGCGGTCGAAATCGAGGGCGGAATCGGCAACTTCCGAAGCCGCATCGCCTCCAGGTGGAAAGCGATCGCCTCGCGGATCGTCGCCTCCGTCTCCTTGCGCGTCTTCCCCGTCGCCACGCAACCCGGCAGGTCCGGCACGTAGGCCGACCAGCTTCGCTCGCCTTTCTCGAACACCACCGCGTATCGGGTCATTCCTTGTCCAATCCGGCCTGCCTCAAGACGCTCTTCAGCGTCTCGGGCGCATCTCTTCGCTCGAATGTCCGCTGACGGTCCTGACGCCCGGTTTCACCGGATGGACGAATTGCCGATGGCTTCCGCGGGTGCGATCCAGCCACCTTCTGGCCGGGCGTGGGAGTTCCGGCATCGCAGCGGGGTCCGGTTGGGTGGAAGGCACTTCCCCGGGGTATTTGACCGCAGGGCTGACGTCTGCCACCCTCTCGGGGTGGACCGAATCGAAAGGGCTTCTACCGGGCGGCCAACGTCGGCCCGCCTAGGGGTGCGGGAACCAGGGTTCTTTTTGCGGAGCCGGGGTTCTTCGCTGCGCTCAGAATGACAGGGCTGCGGTCGGAGTCCGAGATTCGTCGATTCGCTCAGAATGACAGGACCGGGCTTACAGGACCGGGATTCTTCGCTTCGCTCAGAATGACAAGGGTCAGCGGTCGCGCTTCTTGTGCTCGCGGATGAAGGCGGGGATGTCGAGGTCGGAATCGTCCGACCCCTCCGCCGGCTCGGTCCGTTCGCGCTGAGGTGAGGGCATCCGGTCCCAGACGCTCTTCCGGGTTGGGCTCGGACCCGGATCGGCGGCGGGAGTCACCATGCGGTGCGTCTCGGCGGTGCGGGCAGGAGTCTCGGGACGCGTGAACCTCCCGAACGCGGCCTCGCGGGCGGTGGTCTCCTCGGCGGAGGTCGGCGCGAAGCCCGTCGCCAAGACGGTGATCCGAACCGAGCCGTCCATGTCGGGGTCCACGACGGTGCCGAAGAAGATGTTCGCCTCTTCCTCGTCGCACAGGCTCTGGATGTACTCCATCGCGTCGGTCGCCTCGCTGAGGGTGAGGTCTTCGGAAGACGTGATGTTGACGAGGAGGCCCTTCGCGCCGTGGATGGTCTGCTCGAGCAGGGGGCTGTTGGTGGCGGACTGGGCGGCTTGGATGGCGCGCTGCTCGCCGACGCCGTAGCCGATTCCCATAAGGGCGGGGCCCGCGTCGGCCATGATCGCGCGCACGTCGGCGAAATCGACGTTGATCATGCCGGGGACGGTGATAATGTCGCTGATTCCCTGGACGCCCTGGCGAAGCACGTCGTCCGCGACCCGGAACGCGTCGCCGAGGGTGGTTCGGCGCTCGACGACAGAAAGGAGCCGGTCGTTGGGGATGGTGATGATGGTGTCCACCCGGCCGATGAGGCCGGTGACGCCCGCTTCGGCGACCTTGCGCCGCCGACCGCCCTCAAAGGTGAAGGGGCGCGTGACGACGGCCACCGTGAGGGCGCCCATCTCGCGGGCGATCTCGGCGATGACGGGGGCCGCGCCGGTGCCGGTGCCGCCGCCCATGCCGGCGGTGATGAAGACCATGTCGGAGCCTTCGAGGGCCTTTCGAATCTCGTTGCGGCTCTCCTCGGCGCTGGCACGACCCTTTTCGGGGTCGCCACCGGTGCCGAGTCCGCGCGTCAGGTTCGCGCCAAGGGGCAGTTTCTTGCCCGCCGAACTCAGGTCCAAGACCTGCACGTCCGTGTTCATGGCGATGAACTCCACCCCGCGAATGCCGGACTCCACCATCCGGTTGACCGCGTTGGAACCACCGCCGCCGACGCCGACGACTTTAATGACCGCGTTGTTGCTGCTCACGTTCGCATCCGTCTCCAAAACTCGCTTCTTGCGCAAACCCGCACCGCCGTGGGCGACCGTCGCCCGACGTTACTTCGAGAACCACGACGGTGGTTCCCGCTCAAAACCTAGGACTTCCCGCCGAACAAAGACCAGAACGACCGAACGCGGTCGCGCCAACCCTCGCCCCCTCCGGCGGATACCAATTCGTCTTCCACGCTTTCGAGGCCAAACCTCGCCAACCCGACCGCCGTGGCCATCGCGGGGCGGCTCACGATACTGCCGTACGCGCCCCCGACTTGGGGCGCCCGCACCGTGATCGTGGTCTTCGGAAGCGAGTTCGCGAAGAGCGTACCGATTCCGGCGAGCAAACTGCCTCCCCCGGTGATGGCGATTCCCGCATCAAGCTCGCGCGGGCCGCCGAATTCGTCCAGTTTGGCGGAGATTTGGCCCGCCAACTCGCGCATTCGGCTCTCGATAATCTCGCAGAGGACCCGGCGACTCATCGGGCGCGGGTGTTCCTGATCCGCCTGGCGGACCTCGACGGACTCGCCTTCTTCGGCGGCGATCCCGAGGGCGGCGCCGTGCTGGTGCTTCAGCCGCTCGGCTTCCTCCTCGGTGGTCTTGAGCAGGAGGCGGATATCGTTGGTCACCGTCTGCCCGCCGATCGGGATCGCGCCGACGTAGGCGAGGGCGCCCCCGACGAACACGGCGATCGTGGTGGTGCCGCCGCCGAGATCGACGACGGCGATGCCTCGCTCGCGTTCCTCCTTGGTGGTCACGCCGAGGGCGGAGGCGACGACGGAGGGCACGATCTGGATCGCGCGCCGGCCCGCCAGTTGGAGGGCCCGCTCGAAGACGGTGATCTCCGCCGTTCGGGCGGTCAGGATGCAGGTCAGGACCTCGAGCTTGCTCGCGGTCATTCCGATCGGCTCTTTGATGCCCCGACGCCCGTCGAGGCGGAATTCGCGCGGCAGCGCGTGAATCTGCTCTCTATCCGCGCCGACCGGTATCTGTCGGCTGTGGTTGATCACGTGGAGAACGTCCTCGCGGTTGACGACGCGCCCGGGAGGGAAAATCGGGACAAAGCCCTGGGAACTGGCGCTCTGGACGTGGGCGCCGCCGAGGCCGACCACGAGGTCCTTGATCTCGCGCCCGCACAGCTGTTCGGTCTTGCGGACAAGTTCGTCGATCGTGACCGCGGCCATATCGGGGTCTTCGATTCGGCCCTTGCGGAGTCCCTTGGCGGGGGCGGTCGCGGCAACGCGCACCTGCAAGTTGCCGCTAAGGTCGTGTTCGGCGCCCAGGCAGGCGGCTTTGGTGGTTCCCAGGTCGAGTACGTAGAGCAGATCGGAGGTCATTCCGGTTTGTTCGCCTCCTGACGTTGCAGCCGTCGTCGCGCAAGGGCGTCGCTGATGCGAGTCAAAGCGTATCGGCGGATGAGACTCAAGTTTGTAAAGATTCGGGTGCCCAGTACAAGGGCGGCGGCGAGAAAGAGGTTCAGCCCGATCTGATCACCGAGCCATCCGAGGCCGAAGGCGATCATCGTGTTGAAGACGAACCCGGTCACGAGCACGTCGGCGTGAAACTTGCTCTCGAGGGAGGCGCGGACGCCGCCGAGAAGGCTGTCCAAGCCCGCGAGGCAGGCGAGCGCCAGGTACGTGCCCGCGACTCCTTTGAGGGGCGGTAACAGGAGGAGCCCGATGACCAGGCCGACGAGCAGGAAGATGACGGGGATGAAGATCACGGCTTAGCTCTTCGGCTCCACAACCCTCATGCTGGTGCTCTTGGTCGAACCCGAGAACGCGGGGAGGCGCATGCGATCCACTTCTTGAACGGTCGCCATCGAAGCGTCGAACGACCGAAGCTCGGCGAGAACGCTCAGCGGCAGGTTCATCGCCCCAAGGAGCGTCTTCGCGTCGCCGATCGCCCGAATCACCACCGGGGACGCGATCTGGACGCGATCCACGAGGATCACGCTTCCGACGCACCGGAAGTTGGTCCGCGGACCGATCCGCAGGTTGTTCACGCTGACCGCTTCGGCGCCCGCGTTCCACAGCTCGTTGACGACCTTCAGGACGTCGATGTCGTGGATGGCGACCTCGGACGAACTGAATCCGGGAGGGGCCTCCTTCTCGGAGTCCTTGAGGGTGATCATGACTCCGGGCCCTTCGACCTCGGTCAGGCCGGCGTAGGCCTTGAGTTCCTGCAATCCTTCGTTGAGCACCTTCGTGGACTTGGTCTGGTCGGCGACGGCGTTCTGGAGTTTGGTGTTCTCCTCGCGGATCTCGGCGAGGGAGTCGCGCACCGTCTTGAGTTCCCGTTGGACCTTGACGTACTCGGTCTCAAAGTCCAGGGTGCTGGCGGTGATGCGCGTGCGCAGGTCGAAGGGCAACTGGTTGAACCGCGATTCGCGGGTCTCGGCGGTGAGCCAGGCCATGCTGAGCATCAGGCCCAGAGCCAGAGACATCGCGCTGAGCGAGATGATCCACGAGTTGCGTCCGAAGCGCGAGACGAAGGGGTTCACGATGGTTCCTTGGAGTCGGTACGACGCAAAACGGCTCGGTCCGGCACCGTCACGTCAAATTCGAACCCTGGCCGCAACAGAGTCGGCTCCTCCCGTAACGCTTCGCGGACCTTGTCGAGTTTGGCGTCTAGGTCTTCGGTCGAGCCGAGAACGATACTGCCGCCCGATTGTCTATTTAAGCACACCGCTCCGCGGGCGTCCACGCGAACCGCAAACTCGCGCGGCGAACCCAAGCGGTCGAGGGCTCGGCAGACGTTGGCGACCTCCCTCGGTTTCCACGGCTGCCAAAAGCCGACGATCGGTTTCTGCAGCACGGGGTCCAGGCTCAGCAAGGGTAACCCCTCCCACTTTCGGGTGGAGAGATACACCGTGCCGTCCGAGGCAAGGACCATGCCGGGCGCTTTGTCCAGTTGGGCGACGGCGTCGCGGTAGGTGAGTTGGAGCAGTCCCCGGCCGAAGAGGTTCTGGCTCAGCCTAGCGGTGCGCACGTCCGGTAGCGCGAGCACCTTGGTCTGCACTTTGGCGCCCGCGCCGGCGGACCAGGGTTGGCCCTCGAGAGGTCGCAGTTCCTTGGCGATTCGGTCCCGGTCGAAGGGCTCCGCGCCCTCGACCGCCACCTTGGTCGCAGAGGTGAGGGGACTGGTCATCAATCCGACGGCCGTGTTGGCAACGAACAGCAGCCACCAGAAGCCGGGACGAAGGCGGAGACGACCTTTCTTCTTACGCTTGGGCATGGCGGAGGGCGTCCTGCACGATCCACTCGACGAGATCCTCGAAGGAGACACCGACGGCGCGCGCGCTGTTCGGGAGCAAGGAGGTGCTCGTCATTCCCGGCAAGGTGTTCACCTCGAGGATGGTGATGCGGTCTTCGGCAACGATCATGTCCGTTCGCGTCGCACCCCGACAGCCGAGCGCGCCGTGGGCCCGAACGGCGAACTCCTGCACGAGGGCCAAGGTCGGCGCGAGAAGGCGGGCGGGAACGATCTCCTCGGTCGCGCCGGGGACGTATTTCGAGGCGAAGTCGTAGCGGCCGGACTTGGGGGCGATCTCCACCGGAGGGAGGGCGCGGTCGCCGAGGACGGGGACAGAGATCTCCATGCCCCGGAGCCATTCCTCGACGAGGAGGGCGTCGTCGTATCGGTAGCCGTGCTCGATGGCGCGTTCGAGTTGGTCGGTGGATTCGACGAAACTGAGGCCGACGGTGGAGCCTTGCGCGTTGGGCTTGACGACGACGGGGGGCGGGAGACTGGTCGCGCGATTCGGCTTGGTCAGGAGTTCGCCGCGCGGCACGGGCAGGCCGGCGCGTTCAAGGACGGCCTTTGTCAGGTTCTTGTCCATGCCGACGGCGCTTGCGAGCACGTTTGAGCCGGTGTAGGGTAGGCCGAGCAACTCGAAGAAGCCCTGCGTCGCTCCGTCCTCCCCGTGGGTGCCGTGAACGGCGAGGAAGACGACGTCGGGACGGTTGGGGCCAACGAAAGGGGCGACCGACGCCTCGCCGAGGAGGAGGTCGGCCAGGTCCACCAGAAAGGCGTCGTAGCCACGGGCGACGAGGGCTCGGTGGACCTCTCGCCCTGAATGGACGGAGACCTCACGCTCGGCGCTCGTGCCCCCGTAGACGACGGCGACACGAGTCCGCTCTCGCGGGTCGAAGGCGGCGGCGATGCCGGGTCCAAGTCCGGCAAGGTTGGGCGAGCCGAGGAGCAGGATGGTGTCCGTCGCCTCCAGTCCCGTCAACCTTGGGTGGGTCAGGTATCTCCAGGCGGGGACGTGGCGGGTCGGCACGCGAAGGTGATCGGCGATCTGGGCGGCGCTGACGCCGGGGACGGGAGGCTCGTCGCCGGGATCGATGTCGGCGAGGACGACGGCGTCCGCCTCGGAAAGGGCTTCGGCGAACGCTTCGGCGCGTCCCTGAAGGGTTCGGTGACGGTATGGTTGGTAGACGGCGACGAGGCGGCCACCCCTCCGGGCGGCGACGATCGCGCCGCGAATCGTCTCCGGCTCGTTGGCGGTCGAAACGAGCACGACCGGAGCGCGCGTGCGAATCGTCTCGGGGGCGGTCCCGTCCGTGGACATCGAACTTGAATTATGGTTGAACGGTTCGGCCCTTGACCGACATGAATAGGCCGTGAGACGATGATGGAGTCGCCGACGGGCAGCCCCCACGCCACCGAAGAGGTTTTGGACGAGGTGAGGCGAGCGAAACGCGGTCAACGCGACGCGCTCTCCGAACTGGTGCGCCGCTACTACGCGGACGTCTATCGCTTCTGCGGGCGACGGGTGCCGCGCGACCTGGCGTCCGACGTCGCTCAGGAGACCTTCGTGACGGTGCAGCAAACGATCAAGCGATACGACGAGCGGGCCAGCTTTCGCGGCTGGCTGTTCGGCATCGCGCACAACCACTGCCGCAACGCGATCCGCAAGACGGGGCGCGAGATACCGGTCGAAAGCCTCTGGGAGCGACCGGGCGGCGACGCCGAAGGCGCCATCGTGAACCGAGAGGCGTTGCGCGGCGCTCTGTTGGGTCTGACTTCCGAGCACCGCGAGGTGGTCGTTTTGCACGAGATCGAGCAGCTGACCTACGACGAGATCGCCACGATGCTGGGCGTCCCCGTCGGGACGGTGAAGTCGAGACTCCATCACGCGTTTCTCAACCTGCGGAAGACCATAGTCGGAGGCGAACAATGAGCGTGCGCGACGATCTGAAGGCCTATCTGGACGGCGAACTCGCCCCGGAGCGGGCGGCGGAGGTCGCGCGCGCCATCGAAACCGACCCGGTTCTCCGCGAGGAGGTCGAATTCATGCGAGCACTCGGTTTTGAGATTCGTCGTTTGGCCAAGGACCCGGGCGTGGAGGGGCTGGAAGGAGCGCTTTCCAGGGCGGGTCGCCGCCGGTTCCTGCCCAACGTCCCGCCGCTGGCCCGATGGTCGTTCGGTGGGGTCGCGGTCATCTTGCTGGTGGCGGTGATGTTCCCGATCCTTGCCCAGTCGAAGTACTCGGCGCGACTTTCGGGCTCCGCCGACCTCAAGTCACTGGATTCCGGTGCTACCGCCGCCGCTTCGATTCCAATGGAGCGGGAATCGGCGAAAGCCGACTTGGACTTGCGGTACCAGGGACAGGCCCCTGACCAAACAACCTTTCGGGACGGCGGCGTGGAGGCCAAGGCGCTTCGCGAACGCGTGGGTGGGCGTGGCCAGGCCGAGGTCCCTGCCACCGCCGCGCCCGTGCCGGCGGACAAGGAGAGTTACTCCAACATCCAGGGCGGCGAGGTCCCGACCCTCCCGACGATGGTCATCCGCAACGCCAACCTGGAGTTGACGGTCGGCGACGCGCGGGCGGCGATGGCTCGGGCGACGAGCCTCGCGCAGAGCCTGGGCGGCTACGTCGAGAACAGCTCGATCAACTACTTGGAGGGCAACCTGCCGGTGACGAACGTGACGATGCGGGTACCCGAAAAGCGGTTCGACACGGCCATGGAGCAGTTGCGGGCGCTTGGCGAGGTCAAGGGCGAGAGCGTGAACGGCCAGGACGTCACCGCTCAGGTGGTGGACCTCGAAGCGCGGGTCAAGGCGCTGAAGGTCGAAGAGGACCAGTACCTGACGATCCTCTCCAAGGCCAGCCGCATCGGAGACATCCTCCAAGTGAAGTCGAGGTTGGGCCAGGTTCGGCTCGAAATCGAGTCGCTCGAAGGTCAACGGCGGTACCTGCGCAACGCGGCCTCGATGAGCACGATCGTCGGCACCTTCACGCAGCGCGTACAGGTCGGCAAGCCGGAGGCTCCGAAGAATTGGGCGGAGGATACGTGGGCTCACGCGGTGAACGGGCTGTCGGCGGCGGGCCGCTGGCTCGGATCGGTCGGCATCTACGTGCTCGTTTTCGCCCCGATCTGGTTGCCCCTCCTGGTCTTGGGGGTGGTCGCCATGCGCCGCGCCAACAAGGCCTGATCGTCGGGCCGGTCCTTGGTCCATCGCGCGTCGGCTTCGGTGCCACAATGCCGAAGCCGATGCAGTATCCCACCAAGCCGGAGTACCTGAGCCGCACCGAAGGGAAGCGACCCATGCCGGTCGTCCGCGAGATCTTGGCGGACATGGAGACGCCGCTCAGCGCGTATTGGAAGCTTGCCTCCGAGGAGACGTTCAGCTTTCTGCTCGAAAGCGTCACGGGGGGCGAGCAGTTGGCGCGTTACTCGATCCTTGGCGTTCGTCCTCGCGCGGTGTTGCGGACCAAGGGGCGGCGCTTTGTTCGCCATACGCGGGAAGGCGACCTCATCGGCGAGGTGCCCGAAGGGCAGGACCCGCTGCATTTGCTTCAAACGGAACTCGATCGGCCGCGCCCAATTCCGGTGGAGGGACTGCCGACTTTCGTGGGCGGGGCGATCGGGATGTTGGGCTACGACATCGTCCGGTTCTTTGAGCGCCTGCCGGACACGACGACCGACGACCTGGGTTTCGACGACCTGGCGATGATGCTGACCGACACCGTCGTCGTGTTCGACCACGCGAAAAACGTGATCAAGATCATCGTGCTCGCGGACGGGAGCGAAGCCGCGTACGATGCGGCCTCCACCGAGATCGAGACGATCCTCGCCGCGCTGCGGAAGCCCCTTCCGCCGCTCCCGCGCGAGGCGCACGAGATTCGGCCCGTCGTCGCCAACATCACCAAGGAGGCGTTCGAGGCAACGGTCGCCCGGACCAAGGAGTACATCGCCCAGGGCGACGGGATTCAGATGGTGCTGTCGCAGAGGTTCGAGACGAGGGTGGACGCCCACCCGGTCACCGTGTACCGTGCCCTGCGTTCCCTGAACCCCTCACCCTATATGTTCCTGTTGCGCTACGGCGACTTCGATCTGGTCGGTGCGTCACCCGAGATCCTCGTCAGCCTGCACCAGGGTACGGCGCGGGTTCGCCCGATCGCGGGGACACGCTGGCGAGGCAAGACGCCGGAAGAGGACGAAGCGTTGGCGACCGAACTCCTTGCCGACGAAAAGGAGCGGGCGGAGCACATCATGCTCGTGGACCTGGGCCGGAACGATCTGGGGCGGGTCTGCGACTACGGTAGCGTGACGGTCAACGACCTAATGGTCATCGAGCGGTACAGCCACGTCATGCACATCGTCAGCGACGTGACGGGTCGGCTGCGGATCGACATGGATGCCTATGACTTGGTCCGGGCGACCTTCCCGGCGGGCACGGTGAGCGGCGCGCCGAAGGTGCGAGCGATGGAGATTATCGACGAACTCGAGACCACTCGACGCGGGACCTATGCGGGGTCGGTGGGGTTCTTCTCCGCGTCGGGGGACATGGATCTGTGCATCACCCTTCGCACGATCGCCATCAAGGACGGAACCGCCTACGTGCAGGCGGGAGGGGGAATCGTCCACGATTCGCGGCCCGAACTGGAATACAACGAGTCGCGCAACAAGGCGGCCGCCAGCCTGCGCGCGCTCGAGATCGCCCAAAGCGGGCTGGAGGGCGCTCTTTGATGAAGATAGCCACCCTCAACGTCAACTCGATTCGGATGCGCCTCGACGCGGTGCTGGAGTGGCTCGCGGTCCACGAACCGGACGTGCTCGCCTTGCAGGAGACCAAGTGCGCGGACGACAAGTTCCCCCGTTTCGAGTTCGAGGAGATGGGCTGGAACGTCGAGATCTACGGCCAGAAGAGCTACAACGGGGTCGCCCTCGTCAGCCGTCATTCCATCCTCGGGGTTCGGCGCGGCTTCGAGGATCCCCGGTTTCCCGAAGACTGTCGCCTGATCGAGGCGAGCGTCGGCGGGGTGACGGTGGTCAACACCTACGTCCCGAACGGGACGGTCGTCGGGAGCGACAAGTTTGACTACAAGCTTCGGTGGATGGAGCGGCTCCGCGCCCTCTTCGCGAGCCGCCATCGGCCGGACGAACCGATCGTGTGGGTCGGCGATATGAACGTCGCGCCGACGCCGGACGACGTGTGGGACTCGCGCCGCCACCTGGGGAAGGTGGGCCACCACCCGGACGAATTCGCCCGCCTGGCCGCTCTTGTGGATTGGGGCTTCGAGGACGTGTTCCGACGGTTCCACCAGGGGCCGGGCCACTATACGTTTTGGGACTACGTCATCCCCCGTTCGTTCGAGAACAACCTGGGTTGGCGCATCGATCACGTGTACGCGACGGCGCCCCTCGCCGTGCGAGCGACGAGTTGCACGATAGACCGGACGCTACGTCAGGGCGAAAAGCCATCCGACCACACGGCGGTGGTCGCCGAGTTCGACGTTTGACCTACCGGGCGGCTTCGACGAGCAACTCGTAAGCGAGGCGGGCGGTGTCCACCAGGTCCTTCCGGCTGACGAACTCGTCGTGGGTGTGGATCTCGCTCATGCCGGTGGCGACGACGATCGTGGGGACGCCCTTGGCGTTGTACACGTTTGCGTCCGAGCCGCCGAGGGTGGTGCGCAGGAACGGGTTGAGCCCGAGCCGTTCGCTGGCGCGCATCGCGACCCGGACCACGGGGGCCTCGTCGGGGATATGGTAGGAGACGTAGTGGCGTTCGTGCTCGACCCGCGCCTCGCCGCCGAATTCCCGCGCCGCCCGCTCAAAGCGCTGGATCATGTGGTCCACTTGGGCGTCGAGGGCGGCGACGTCGGTACCCCGGACTTCGGCGCGGATGGTGACGCTCGGGCAGACCACGTTCACCGCCGTCCCGCCGGAGATGATCCCCAGGTTGGCCACCAGTTCGTCATCGAGGCGCCCGAGTTTCATCCCCTCGATCGCTCGCGCCGCCATTTGGATGGCGTTGATGCCGAGTTCCGGGTGCTTGCCCGCGTGGGCCGGTTTGCCGACGAGGGTCACGTCGAGTTTGTCGTGCGTCGCGGTGCGGGTGACGAAGCTGCCGACGGGGGGGCCGGTGTCGAGCACGTAGCCAAAGTCCAGGTTCAGGTCTTCGATCTTCAGCGATTCGGCTCCCTTCAGGCCGATCTCTTCCGCCACGCTCAGCAGCAGGTAGACGTCGCCGTGCGGTTCGCCGCTCTCCTTCAGGACGCGAACGGCCTCGATGGCGGGGGCCATGCCCGCGTAGTCGTCGGCGCCGAGAATGGTGTCCGATTTCGAGTAGAACACGCCGTCCCTCTCCTCGATTTCGAGTCCGACGGTGGGTTCGACGGTGTCGAAGTGGGCGCTCAGAAACACGCTCGGTGCGCCGGGTTTGTTGCCGGGGAGCTTGGCGATCAAGTTGTTCGCGTCGCCCCCGATCCGGGCGCCCGCGTCGTCCTCCCAGACCTCGAGCCCGACTCCTTCCAGGAGACGCCGCACGTAGGCCACGCACTCGCTTTCCGCCAGGGCGGGACTCTCGATGCGGCACAGGTCGAGAAAGAGGCCGACCAAACGGGCTTCGTCAATCACGCCAACCAGTGTATCCGCTTGGCCTCCGTCGTTCGCCGACAGGGTCTTGGCACCGTCCAGAAGCCGCCTGGATGTTGAGCGGCGGAGATCAGGAGAACCGTGCGGGGATGCCGCGCACCTCGTCCAGCGCCTCCAGTTCCGCGCGGGTCGGCATCGAGGTCTGGGCGCCGGGCTTGGTCGCGGCAAGAGCGCCGACCCGGTTGGCGCCGGCGATCGCCTGTTCGACGGGGCGGCCCTCCGCGAGGAAGAGGGCGAGCGCGCCGTTGAAGGCGTCGCCGGCGGCGGTGGTGTCCACCGCCCGAACGTCGACGGAGGGGATGGCGATCGTCCGGTCGCGGGTGCCGAAGACGCAGCCGTCCTTGCCTCGGGTCATCGCCACCGCCCCGACGCCGAGGTCGAGAAGGGCGGCGATGAGCGCCTCGGGTTCGGCGTCCGAGAGTCCGGCAAGAGCGCCCGCTTCGGTTCGGTTGGGGGTCAGGATGTCCACGCTGGCGAGGATTTCCGCAGGGAGGAGGACGGCGGGGGCCGGGTTGAGGATCGTCGTCATCCCGCGTCGTTTCGCTTCGGCGAGACCGGCGGCGACGGTCTCGAGCGGGGTTTCAAGTTGGAAGAGGGCGACCCGCGCGTCCAGCGACCGGACGCACCGCTCCGCCTCGGTCGGGGTGAGGGTGGCGTTCGCGCCGCCGATCACGACGATCTGGTTTTCCGCCCGGTCATCGACAAGAATGATCGCGGTCCCGGTGGGGGCGTCGCTCCGCGCGAGCAGGTCGGTGTCGACGCCGGCGGAGTTCAGGCTGGCTTCCAGCGCATCGCCAAAGGCGTCCCGCCCCACCTTCCCGACGAAGGCGACGCGGCCTCCCAGTTTGCCGACCGCCACCGCCTGGTTCGCGCCTTTGCCGCCGGGGTAGGTGGCGAATTCCCGGCCGTGGATGGTCTCCCCCGGTTCGGGAAAACGGGGCACGCGGGCGACGAGGTCCATGTTGGCGCTACCGACGACGACGACCATGCCCTGAATTCTAGCGGACGGGGCTGGCGGACAGTGTGGACAAACCGAAACGCCCCGCCCGGTTGGGCGAGGCGTTTGCCGGATCACGGTTAACCGGGATCAGTCGAGCCAGACGGTGAGGCCGACGCCGAAGGACGTGAGCCGGTCGCTCACGCCGCCGCCGTTCACACGGCCGATGCGGAGTTCGGGGTTGACCGAGACGCCCGGCTTGATGAAGTAGTGCATGCCGAGGGCGCCCGCCCACTCGTCCGCGTGTCCGCTACCGCCCGGAACCTCGACGTTCAGCCGGGCGAACCGGACTCCGAGGTAGGGGTGCCAAGCCGCCACGGAGTTGACGTTGTTGCCGAAGTAGTAGTTGGCCCCGATCCCGAAGGTCGTGAACTTGACGGTGCCGCCGCTCTTAAGCTCGCTGAAGCTGACGCCGGCAAGCCCCTCCACCGCGTTGGAGAAGAAGTAGGACCCGGCGAGATTGAGGGTCGAGCTCTTCGTACCGCCGATGTCGTCGTACAGCGAGTTGAAGGACACGCTCTTGGAGCCCTGCTTGGGACCCATGTTGTCCTGGGCGTTGGCGAAGGGGGCGACGGCGAAAACGCCGCCGATGATCAGAACTTGCGCAAGTTTCTTCACGGACACGTTACTCCTTGCTGGCCGCCGGGACTCGATTGCGCTCAGTCTCGATCTCTTCCCTGAGTTACGAGACCCATGATCCAGCGTATGGGTGGCAATCCTGCCGGACGTACACTAGCAGAATCGTCTGGCGCAAGTCAATACGTCCAGACGGGTGGAACGCGCGCTCCTTCGCTCCTTCGACCCTACGGGTCGGGGGTGTGCACGGGCCTCGGTGGTCGGCGAACCTCGCTCAATGGGACGGCCGGTCGAGACACCCCGACGCTTGTATACTCGTTCGCGATGGCCGATTTGTTGCGGTTGACCCCGGACGGCCTCTACTGCGAGGCGGGCGACTTCCACATCGACCCGTGGCGGGCGGTGGAGCGGGCCATCGTCACGCACGCGCACGGCGACCACGCGCGGCGCGGTTCGCGACGGTACCTCTGCTCGCGGGAAGGGGCGGGGGTACTTCGGTTGCGCCTCGGACCCGCGACGAACGTGACGCCGGTCGAGTACGGCGAGGCGCGCACGCTTCGCGGCGTTCGCGTGTCGCTCCATCCGGCGGGGCACATTCTCGGTTCGGCCCAGGTGCGCGTCGAGTACGGGGGGGAGGTATGGGTCGTGACGGGGGACTACAAGACGGCCCCGGACCCGACGGTGCGGTCGTTCGAGCCCGTGCGGTGCCACACGCTCGTGACCGAGTGCACGTTCGGGTCGCCGCTGTATCGTTGGCCCGACGCAGGGGCAGAGTTCGCGAAGATCAACGCTTGGTGGCGAGCGAACCGGTCGGCCGGACGGGCGAGCATCCTGATGGGCTATTCGCTCGGGAAGGCGCAACGGCTTCTCGGGGGCGTCGATCCTGGCATCGGTCCGGTCTTCCTTCACGACGCGGTCGCCACGATGACGGACGCCTACCGGGAAGCGGGCGTTGTTCTGCCCCTTGCGACCCCAGTGGCGAACGCTCCGCTCGACACGGATTGGACCCGTGCCCTCGTGATCGCGCCGCCGGGAGTCGAGGGGACGTCTTGGATGCGGCGATTCCGTTCCTTCTCGACCGCGTTCGCCTCGGGTTGGATGGCGTTACGCGGGGCGCGGCGACGGCTCGAAGCCGACATGGGGTTCGTTATCAGCGACCACGTGGACTGGCCGGCGTTGCTCGGTGCGGTGCGGGAATCGGGGGCGGAGAGGGTGCGGCCGACCCACGGGTTCACCAAACTCGTCGCCCGCTACCTGAGGGAACAAGGACTCGACGCGGCCCCGCTCGAGACGCCCTTCGGGTCTGAGGAGGAGGGCACCGGTTGAATCGGTTCGCAGAAGCGGTCGAGGCTTACGAGGCCGCCCCCGACGACGCGCGTCGCGTCGTGGCTTGGCGGGCCTACTTTGAAGGGGCGAGCGATGCGGACGCCGCCGCCGCCGTCCGGTGGCTGGTCGCTCCATGGCGTTCACGGTTCACGCGCGGGGCGCTCGTGGACGAGGTGCGGGATCGTGCGGGGTTGCCGGACTGGCTCTTCTCGGAGGCTCTGCGCGGGGCGGACGACACCGCCGAAGGCCTGTCCCGCCTCCTGGGCACCGCGTCGGGCGAACGCGCGCCCGATCTGGCGGATGGGTTGGCGATCCTGCAAGGAGGCTCTTCGCTTGGAGGCGCGCTGCATCTGCTGGCGGCCCTCGATCCGTCCGCGCGGTGGCCATACTTCAAACGGCTTCTGGGTGGACGGTTGGGGATTGGGATCGACCACCTCGCGGAAGCGATCGCGGAGGTCCGATCCGTGAGTCGGGTCTCGGTCGCTCGTTGGCTGATGGCGGGATCACGCTCCGCGCCCGGTTGGAGCGGGGTTTTCGAGGGAGCGACCGATGCGGCGTTCGGTCCGTTGCCGTTCGCCAGGATCGTCCCCTACTCCGGGGATGGCGGCGGCCAGGTCGCCGACTACCTGTGGCCAGGCCGGCGGATTCAGGCGGTCCGCGACGCGGAGGGGACGTTCTGCTGGAGCGAGGATTTCCACCAGGTCGCCGTCACGTCGTCGGCCCTGATGAGCGCGCTCCTGCTCCTGCCTCCGGGGACGGTGCTGGAAGGGGTCCTCTCGCCGGACGGAAGGGACATGGTGGTGGTCGACGCACTTTTCGAGGCAGGGGAGGACTTGCGGGCGTTCCCCCTGTCGCTTCGGCGCGCTCGGTTGCGCGGGCTCGTTCGGGAGCCGTTGCGATGCCCCGATCTGATCGAGGAAGCCCCGGGGGGGCTCGAGGCGCGGCGAGCGCATGCTCGGGGACTCGGCGCGTGCGGCTTGATCCTGAAGCGAGCCGACGCGGCCTACGGGGCGCGTCCGGCTTGGCAAACGTGGCGCAGCGAACCGGTGACGGTCTGCGCCGTCCTGCTCTATGCCCAGCGCGGCGCGGGCCGGTACGAGTTACCGACTTTCGGGGTCTGGTCGGGTGACCAGCCGACGCCGTTCGCGAAAACCGCCCAGGGACTTCCGGAGTCCGAACGCGACCTCATCGATCGGTATGTTCGAAACAACGCGGTCGAGCGGTCCGGTCCCGTGCTCGCGGTGCTTCCCGAGTGGGTCTACGAAATCGCGGTCGAAGAGGTCTGGCCCTCAACCCGGCACCGGTGCGGTCTGAAGGTCGCCAAGGCGCACGTGGTGCGTCGCCGGCCGGACCTTAACCCAGGCGACGCGGACACGCTGGCGACGGTGCGTCGGCGGCTCGGACTTCCCGAGTGAACCGAAAAGGGGTCCTTGCCGAGCGGCAGGGACCCCATTGATACGCGTCGTATGGATGGCGTCAGAACTGGACTTTGACGGGCTCCCGCTCGACCGGGTTGTCCAGTTCAAAGAGCTCCTTGGGCTTGAAGTTGCCCATCCCGGCGAAGATGTTCGACGGGAACGCTTCGATCTTGGTGTTGTAGCGCGTCACGATGTCGTTGTAGTACTGGCGGGCGAACGAAATCTTGTTCTCGGTGGAGCGCAGTTCCTCCTGAAGCTCGATCATGTTCGTGTTCGCCTTCAGATCGGGGTACGACTCGGCGAGGGCGAAGAAACCGCTGAGGGCCGAGGCCACCGCGGTTTCGGCGGTCGCCTTGTCGTGCGGGCCGTTCGCGGAGAGGGCCATGTTGCGGGCCTGAATGACCTTTTCGAGCGTGTCCTGCTCGTGTTTCATGTACCCCTTCACCGTCTCGACAAGGTTCGGGATGAGGTCGTAGCGGCGTTTCAGCTGAACGTCGATTTGGCCCCAGGCGTTGTTCGTCTCTTGCCGGAGCGAGACCAAGCTGTTGTACGCGCCGATCCCCACGAAAACGAGGAGCACGACGAGACCCAATGAAATCCAGAGTCCAAGCATGTTTGCACCAATGACGTTACCCTCTACGGCCGGTTCGCCGACCGGGTTGCGGGTTTCGAACCGGTCGGGACGTCAGGCCTTCGGCTTGCGGTACTCCGCCAGCTCGGCCTTCGCCCGCGCCCCCGTCCTGTCCAGGTAGTCGTTCCATTCCTGACGGTACGGGCGTAGGGCCTCGACGAGGGCTTCGAGGACGGCGAAGTCGCGGTACCACTTCTTTTCGGCGGGCACCACCCGCCAAGGCGCCTCTGGTGGTGAGCAACGGGCGAGGGCGAGGGCGTAGGCCTCTTGGTAGGCGTCCCAGTGTTCGCGCTCCTTCCAGTCGGCGGCGGCGAGTTTCCAGGCGGTTTCCGGTTGCTCCTCTCGTTCGAGAAGCCGTCGCTTCTGCTCGTCCTTCGAGATGTGGAGGAAGAACTTCAGCAAGATGGTGTCGTTGTCGAGGAGAAGCCGCTCGAAGGCATTGATGTGACCGTAGCGGCCCTCGATCGCTTCGGGAGGGGCCAGACCGTGCACCCTTACGACCAGGACATCCTCGTAGTGGGAGCGGTTGAAAAGCACGATATCGCCGCGTCTCGGAGTCTGCCGGTGGACGCGCCAAAGGAAGTCGTGCCCGAGTTCCTCTTCCGTCGGCCGCTTGAAGCCCGCGACGCGCACCCCCAGCGAGTTGAGGCCGGCGAGGATCCGTCGGATCGCGCCGTCCTTGCCGGCGGTGTCCATGCCTTGAAACACGAGGAGCACGGAGTGTCGGCTCGCGAAGAAGAGCAGGTCCTCCAACTCACCAAGTTCCTTCAGCAGCGCGTCGCGACGTTCCTCGACCGCATCCTTGTCGGTTCCTTTCGGAGGCTCGGGACTCAGGTCGCTCAGTTCAAGGAACTCGTTCGGACGCACGATGCGGCAACCGCTCATGGGCAGATTCTGGCAGAAGGGTCACTTCGCCACGTATGGACGCACGCCGCCTTGCTCGACCCTATCGAGCCAATAGGTGATGCCCATGTCCCCTTCGATCCCTTGGATGCGGGGCAGGCGGAAAGCGTCGCGCGCGGAGGCGGAGGGCGACCGGGCCGGGTTGGCGCCGACGAGGAGCGCTCCCTCCATGGCATAGCGTTTGCCCCGGTACTCGAAGGCGCGCAGCAGTCGCTCGTCTTTGGGGGCGATCCCATAGGGCAGGGCGATGGTTCGGCAACGGAAACCGGCGGCCTCGATGAAATCGATCGCTCCCGCGAGTTCGCGCTTGACCCCCTCTGCGTCCAGTTTCTTGAGGCTGGTGTGGGTGACGGTGTGGCTACCGAGTTCGCAACCCCATTCCTTGAGCAGCGCGTACTTGGCGGCGAGTTGCTTCGGTTGGCCCCATGGGGTCGGCGGAAGCACGTAGAAGGTCGCCCGCACCGGGAAATCGGGGTGCTTTTCGGCGAAGGATCGCCAGATGCCGACGGCGCAATCGGGGTCCACCGAACCATCCTTAAGCAGCCGGAATTGGCTAGGGTGCGAATCGTCGAACGTGAACACAATCGGCGACGCACCCGGAGGCAAGGGCATGTTGCCGTCCAGGTACTGCCCGACGGTGACGGGCCGGAACCCCATCTTGTAGAACCGTTCGAGGTCGGCTCGGAATCGGGCGCGCGAGCGGTCCCAGCGCGCTTCGGCAGCGGCGATCTTGTGGTACTCGACGATCAGCACGTCGCCCTGAAGATTCGCGGCCCGATCGGTGGCGCGGGGCATCGGCTCGGGGGCGGGGGTCGCTTGGTTCTCGAGCCGACCGCTGGCCGCCGGGATCGGCGGCGCCTGCCCGCAACCCGCGGGAATCAGGCATGCCGAAAGGGCTAAAATAAGACGGTGTCGCAATTCCGTGCGCGCTTTCCTCATGCTCTCGTCGCCATCCTTGGCGTCTGCCTGATCATATCATGCGGGGGCCCTTCGCCGACAAAGTCGGGCACCGGTCGTCCGCCCGCCGCGCCCGCATCGGTCGAGAAGCCGAAGCCACCGTACGCGCGGCCCGAACACGTTCGCGGCCTCTATCTGACGGCTTGGTCGGCGGGCTCCACCAAGAAGATGGACGCCGTTCTCGCCATGATGGGTCGCACGGAGTTGAACAGTATCGTCATCGACGTGCGCGACGCCGGGATCGTTTACTTTAGGACCGGGATCGAACTGGCGGACAAGTCGGGAGCGACGCGGGTTGCGGTCGGCAAGCCGGAGAAACTGATGGAGCGCCTGAAGGAGGCGAAGGTCTACCCGATCGCGCGCATCGCCTGTTTCCGGGACAGCTTCGTCCCGGTGGCGCGCCCCGATCGAGCGGTGAAGACAGCGGACGGGAAGGTCTGGAAGGATCGCGCGGGCTACCCGTGGCTCGACCCGTACAACCAAGCGAACTGGGAGTACCTTGCTTCGATCGTGGACTACGCCCTCGACCTGGGCTTTCCCGAGATTCAGTTGGATTACGTGCGCTTCCCGAGCGAGGGGAAGACGGCGTCGATGGTCTTCCCGAGCCGGAAGAGCTACCCGGAACCGGAAGCGCGCCATTCCGAGGTGATCGCGGCGTTCGCACGGACCATCCGGAAAAGGGTCCACGAGCGTGGGGCGGTGCTGAGCGCGGACGTGTTCGGCATCATCAGTTCGACGACGAAGGACCAGGGGATCGGACAGGAACTGGAGACCACGGCAGAGCCTTTCGACCTGATCTGCCCGATGGTGTACCCCTCGCACTACGCGCGAGGGGAATATGGAATCAAGGACCCGACTTCCAGTCCCTACGCGATCGTGCTGAAGAGCCTCGGCGACTACCGAAGGCGACTGCCGGACAAGGCGTTGCGACCGTGGTTGCAGGATTTCTCGCTCGGAGGCGTCGCGTACGGAGCCAAGGAAGTGCGGGCCCAGATCAAGGCGGCCCGAGAACTGGGCTATTCGGAGTACCTGCTATGGAACGCCAAGAACCGCTACACCGAGGCGGCGGTCAAGGACACGTCCGACCTTCTTGTGGCGAATCCGGACAAGGCCGCCAAACCCGTCCCGAAGGCGCGGTAAGCGTCCGGGCCGACGAAACATTAGGAGCATGTATGGTTACACGAGACGCAACGCTGATTCCCGATTTACTACGCTGGCCGAACGCCGCCCGCCGCTATGCGGCGGTGTTCATTGACTTTGAAAACGTCTACTACTATCTCAAGAACTACTACCCGAAGCTCGCCGAGCCGTCCGACCTGATTCTCGACATGATCCGGAACCTGCGGGCGAAGATGCTCGGGGACCGGGACGAGCGGGTGATCGTGATGAAGGCGTACGCGGACTTCGAGCGCATGAAGGCCACCCCCCAGGGTTCGATGTATCTGCTCGGCGTCGAGACCCACAACGTGCTGGGCACCGACCACAAAAACGCCGCCGACATGCGGCTGTGCATCGACGCCCTCGAGATTCTGTACACGCGACCCGAAATCAATACGTTCATCTTTCTTGCCGGGGACCGTGACTATATCCCGGTCATCCAGCACCTGACGAAGCAGGCGAAGCAGGTGATGGCGGTCGCCTTTCGCGAGAAGTTCCTTTCCGGCGACCTCCTCCTGAACGTCGGCGAGGAGAACTTCATCGACGCGGAGACGCTGCTGGGCGAATCGGCGCTCGCCAAGCTGAACGAGGCGAAGGCGGAGGCCGCCCTCGCGCGCGAGCAGGAAGAGCGCGCCAAACTCGCCCCGACCAAGGAAACGCCGAAGGCCGCCCTGCGCATCGCTCCGCCCACGGTCTTCAATCGGGCCCTCGGGATGGACGACGAGGACGAACGGGACGCTCTGGAGATTCTGCTCAAGTACTTCGGCCACCACCCGGAGGTGTTCCTCATGCCGTACCTGCACAAATTGCGCAACGAGATGACCCAACTCGCCGACTACCAGCGCAAGGCGCTGATCGCGAACCTGGAGTACAACGGCGCGGTCAAGGTCGAGCGCCGCCAGGGCGAGCCGAACGACTACTCGGTGATCATCATCAACTGGGATCACCCGACGGTGCGCGAACTTAACCCCGGGCCGGTCTAGCCGCCGAAGCGCTCGCGGACCTTCTGGGCGAACGGGGCGAGCATCTCCCGAACGGCGTGCGGGGTGGCGCCCGCCGTGTTCGGCAGGTCCCTCCAGGTTCCGATGGACTCGTACAGCTTGCGGACGATCGCCTCGTGGACGCGCACGTCGGGGTCGTCGAGCCGCCGGGCCAGTTGGCGCTTCAGGCGATCGTCGCCGCCGGTCAGCAGGACGTTCTCGACGAGATATACGCATCGGATCGGGTGCTTCGTGGCGACGGCGAGCTCGACCATCGCCGCGGTGCTCCGGGTCATCGTCTGCAGGTGGTCGGGCCACCCTTGGGCACGAAGCAACATCGCCACGTCCGGCTCACCGAACCAACGCGGGCCGTGAGACCCACAAGACGAATGACAGCCGCGATTGTCGCGGTCGCAAGGTGGCAGGTCGAAAGGCCCGGTCACCTAACCCGATAGACCTCATGGAGGTCGTCGCTCTAGGGTCCGTGCGATAGCATGAGAGGCATGGCTACTCAGGATCGTGTCCTTCTCCCCGCCGAGCGCGACCTCGCGTTGCGGCACTACGAGAGCGTGTTCGGGGTGGGGACGTGGCTGTTCCACACCGCGCACTGGGGCACCAGCGAGTCCGGCTGGGCGCAGACCTTCGCAACCTTCGACGACGGCGACCTGGTCTCGACGGTAGACGTCTTCGTTCGGCCCGTTCGCGACGAGCAGGGTGGGCAAGCGATCATGGGTGGGATCGGGAGCGTCGCCACCGCCGAGCGCGCGCGTCGGCAAGGGCACTCCGGACGCCTGTTGGAAATGGCGATCGCCTGGATGCACGAGGTCGGGTGCGACTTCTCCTTCCTGTTCACGGGCGTGCACGCGCACTACCGGCGGTACGGGTGGAAGGACACGCCCCTGCGCGAACGGAACGGGCGCGTGGCGGAGAGCGGGCCGGCGGCGGGCGGGGTTCGGCTCGAACCGATGCACGTCCCGACGCTGATAGACCGGATGGGCGAGTTGTACGCCCAGGACAACGCGACGAGGCCGCTGACCCACGCGCGGTCGGCGCGGTACTTGCGCTCGGGAACGGTCGCCCTCATGCTCAAGCCCGATCGCGCCGTGTTCACCTATCCCGGCGCGGCGGACTTGCGGACCTACGTCGTCGCCGAGTTCGGCGACGATCGCGTGTCGGTGCTCGAAGCCGCAGGGGACACGGAGGGGTTGGCCCCGCTCGGAGCCACGGTGCGGGAGGCGGCACGCGAGCGTGGTCTGTCCGAAGTCAACTTGCGGTTGCCCTTGGACCCGACGTACGATCCGCTGATCGGTGCCCTCGCCGTGGACGTCGCCGAAGCCCCGTGCGCCTGGATGATGGCCCGGGAAATCCGGTGGCCGTGGGAGCGGGTCGCGGCGCTCTTCGCGAACCCGGCCGCGCACCACTGGCCTCTGGACGACTTCTAAGCCCCAGGTACCCTTGGTGGGTGAAGCTGTGCCGGTTTGAGCTTGCCGCCGCGCCCGGGTACCCGCGCGTCGGCATCTACCACAACGGAAAGGTCTACGAGACCGACGGCAAGAATCCGCTTGGCATTCACGAAGCGGCCGATATTCAGCTTCTTTCACCCGTGAAGCGGCCCGGGTCGTTTCGGGTCTACTCGAACCACCAGATCGATGGCATCAAGAGCCCCCTCGGCTTTCTCGACGACCTGCCAATCGAGGAGCCGGTCCCAACGTACTCCTACCGCAATCCGGGCGCGATTCTGGGGCCGGGCGCGTCGGTCGAGTACCCGTCGCTGACGAACGACCTCAGCTTCGAACCACTGATCGTGGTCGTGATCCAGGACGACGGGCATCGCCTCGAACTGGGCGAGGCGGAGAACCTGATCCTCGGCTATGCCCTCGGCATCGAGTTCGTGGCCCGCGACCTTGCCCGGTTCGAAGCGTCGTCGATCACCGGGCATGGGCAGTCCCGCGACTTCGCCAGTCTGATCGGCCCGGTGGTGGTGACGCCCGACGATATGCAGGACCTCTTGCGGAACGACGAGGACGGAGTTCGGATGGACCTCGAGATGGTCGCCCGGGTGAACGGTCGCGATGTGTTCCATACGAACATGATCGAGGCGAACTGGTCGTTCGCCGAACTGCTGGTGAACGCGAGCCAAACCGGCCGGTTGCTCTCCGGCGATGTGTTCGCGGTCTCGATGGCGTCGGAGAACTTCAGCGACCAAGCGCCCCCCCGGCTCGAGATCGGGGACGAGGTCCAACTGAGCGCGCCCGTGCTGGGTACCCTCAAGGCCACCGTCATTGCGCCGGTGGAGTGAATCCGTCCATGCCTGTGCACAAATACACGCTCGCGAACAACGTTCGGGTGCTCGTCGAGCCGCTTCCCCACGTCCAGTCCGCCGCCGTCGGCCTTTGGTGCGTCACGGGGAGCAGTCACGAGGAGGCGGACGAGGCGGGCATCACCCACCTGATCGAGCACATGCTCTTCAAGGGAACCTCCAAGCGAACGGCCAAGGAGATCGCCGAAGCGATCGAGGGTCGGGGAGGCATGCTCAACGCCTTCACCGACAAGGAATCCACCTGCTATTACTGCCGGGTGCTGATGGAGGACGTGGCCCACGGGGTCGAGGTGTTGGGCGACATGATGACCCGCTCGCTCTTCGACCCCGAGGAGCTGAAGCGCGAGAAAGGGGTCGTACTGGAGGAGATCAAGCGGAGCGAGGACGAGCCCGGTGATCTGGTTCACGACCTTCACTTCGAGCACTGTTGGCCGTCCCATCCGCTCGGCAAGCCGGTGATCGGCACGCCGGAGTCGGTCTCGTCTTTCGAGCGCGAACACCTGCTTCGGTACATGGAGCGGCGCTACCGGGGAGAGAACGTGGTGCTTTCGATCGCCGGGCACGTGGATCCGGAGGTCGCACTTGCCGCCGCCGAAGAGACGCTGGGTTCGATCCCCTCGGGCGGAGCGACGGCGGAACTGGATCGTCCGGTGCGGGCGTGCGGCACGCGAGAAGTCAGCCGGGACGTGGAGCAGGTGCATTTCTGCATCGGCGCCGAGGGTTGTAGCGTCTACGACGACGATCTGTACACGATGACCGTCCTCGACGGAGCACTGGGCGGAAGCATGAGCAGTCGGCTGTTCCAGGAGATCCGCGAAAAGCGCGGCCTGGCCTACGCGATCGGCAGCTACTCGATCTTCTACCGCCCCGGCGGGGCTTACACCGTGTACGGCGGCACGAGCCTCGAGAACTGGCCATTGGTTCAGGAGCTTGTCTCGGCGGAGATCGAGAAGGTCATCCAGGCGGGGCTGACCGAGGACGAACTGACGCGGACGAAGAACAACTTGCGCGGGAATCTGGTGATGTCTCTGGAGGGCACGAGTTCGCGGATGATGCGGATGGCGAGAAGCGAGATCGTGCACGGTCGAGACGTTCCGATCGAGGAGACCCTGGCTAAGCTCGGAGCGGTGACGAACGAGGGTCTGATCGAGCTGGCCAGGCGGGTGTTCGCCAACGGATTGAGCACGACCGCGATCGGGCCGTTTGAGGCTTGACCATGCTGGCGGCGACCACCCACGAAGCGCACGCGGGAAGCCCGCTCCTCAGCATCCTTCGGGCCGGGATGGACACGGGCACCGAAGAGGATTTGGTGCTTGCCTTGGCCCGGCGACTCCAGGATCTGACGGGAGCCTCCCATACCGATATCCTGATCGCCGAGCCGGAGGGGCTTTCCCTGCGGGCGAGCACCGGGTCTCCCGAAGCCGTCGGCAACCTTCGGATGGCGAAGGGCCGTGGTCTATGCGGCAAGGCGTTCGTGGACGAGCAAGCCATCTTCATCGAACGGGAAGCGTTTCGCGACCCGTTCTTCACGACGTACCCCGGACTCGAACACGTGCACTCCGAGGCGGTTGCGGTTCTGCCGTTGGTCGAATCCGGCCAGGGCCTCGGCATCGCGTTCCTTTCCTTCGAGCGGCCACGGCCGTTCCACGAGACGGACAAGCAACGGCTGTTGGGATTCGCGCAGATGGCGGCGATTCGCCTCCACAACTTCCGAACGGCCTACGAAGCGGGCACGAAGCTCAACCGGTTGGGCGCCCTCAACGAGGTCGCCAAGACCCTCAACCAGAGTCCCTACCTCGAGGAGATTCTGCAGTTGCTCGTGAACATGACCGCGCAGCAGTTCAACTACACGGTGTGTTCGGTGCGGTTGCTGGACCCCGTGCGCAACGAGCTCGTCCTGCGGGCGACCCAGGCTCCCGCCCGGGCGTACCAGCGGAAGCCGGCGATCAAACTCGGTGAGTCCATCGCGGGGCGAGCGATCGCCGAGAACCGGGCGGTGATCGTCCACGACGTGCAAACGAGCGAGGAGTACATCGGTCACGATCTGGCGCGCGAGCAGGGCCTTCGGTCGATGATCTGCGTCCCCCTCACGATTCAGGATCGCCCCCTCGGGGTGATGAGCTGCTACACGAGCGAGCCGCGCGACTTTCCGGCCGACGAGGTGAACGCGCTGGAAACCCTGGCCAAGCAGGCGGCGGTCGCGATCGAACACGCCAAGCTGCAGGTGCGCCACACGCTGATGCAAGAGATGCACCACCGGGTGAAGAACAACCTGCAACAGGTCGCCTCGCTCTTGCGACTGCAGCTTCGGCAAAGCCACTACAAGTCGCTCGAAGAAGCGATCACCGACTCGCTCGCTCGCATCCTCGCCATCGCGGCCGTGCACGACTTGTTGAGCCGAGAGGACTTGGACCACGTCGGCATTCGCTCCATCGCCCAGGCGCTCGTGAACTACGTCCAGCAGTCGTTCCTGCCGCCGACCAAGAAGATTCGGTTCGAGGTTCGCGGCCACGACGTTCACCTCAACATGACCCAGGCGACCCAGATCGCCCTGGTGATGAACGAACTCATCCAAAACGCGGTGGAACACGGTTTCCGAGAGTCGGACGAGGGGGAGATCCACATCACGGTCGAGGACAACCAGAGCGAGATCGGCGTCTGGGTCTCGAACAGCGGCGACCCCCTGCCCAAGGGCTACGACCCTTCGAAGGCGAGCCACCTCGGGTTGCAGATCGTCGAAAACCTCTCTCGCGCGCTCGGCGGCCGTTTTCGGATCTCCGACGTACTCGGCTGGACCGTCTGCGAGGTCAAGTTCCAGCGGATCGGCAGCGAGTAGACGTCGCGCCTACTCGCCGCCCTCTTCGACGTGCCGCTCAAAGCCCGACTCCTCGGCGAGGCGATTGAAGTACTCCTCGCTGGTGGGCTTCTTGGCGAGTCGAGCGAACAGGTCCGACAGGTCGTCGAGAATCGTGTACGAGCAAGGGATGATGAGCAGGGTCAGGATCGTCGAAAGCGCGATGCCACCGATAATCGCGATGCCGATCGTCTCACGGAACTCGGAGCCACGTCCGATCGCGAGGGCGACCGGCAACATGCCGAGGATGACCGCCAGGGTCGTCATCATGATCGGGCGAAGGCGGACCGGGCCCGCCTCGACGAGCGCGTGGTGACGCTTGTATCCCCGGGTACGGAGAGTGTTCGTATAGTCGACGAGGAGGATGGCGTTTTTGCCGACCAATCCGATCAGGGCGATAATGCCGATGAAGCCGACGATGTTGAGCGTCTTGTCGGTGAGGATCAGGGCGAGCAACGCCCCGACCATCGCCTGCGGTTGGGCGAGCTGGATCACCAGCGGGTAGAGCAGGTTGTTGTACAGCGACGCGAGCAGCATGTACACCAAGATCAGACCGAGGAAGAACGCCCGGAACAGGTACGGTCCCTCGCGGGCCATGAAGTCGGCTTGGCCCTGGGGCTTGATGGTCACGCCCGCAGGTACGAGTTTCTCCTTGGCCATCCAGTCCTCGATCTGCTTCTGAACCGTACCCGCCGCATAGCCGGGCAGCAGGTCGGCGGTCAGGAGCACTTCCTCTTCCCGATTGCGGCGCTGAATCTTGTCGACTCCCACGCCACGGTCGATCGTCGCGACCTGGCCCAGGTAGACCGGGGAGCCGTTCTGAAACTTGACGGGCAGATTGGTGATCGTCTCCGGGTTGTCGCGATCCGCGTAATCCATCAGCACGCGGATCGGGTACTCCCGGCCGGCCACCCGGAATTGGGTGTCGTCGTTGCCCTCGTAGAGAAGGCGAAGGGACTGGGCGACGTCGACCGTCGTGAGGCCGTAATCGGCGAGCCGAACCCGGTCGGGTATCGCGCGGAGTTCGGGCTTGCCGGTCTTGGTCGAGGTATCGGCGTTGACGACGCCCTTGATGACTCCTTGGGCGAGACGAAGGCGAATCTCCTCTGCGGCGGCCTGGATGGCGGCGCGGTTCGTTCCAAGGAACGACATCTGAATCGGCGACCCGAACCCCTGCGCCGCCTGGGCGGACACGATGACCTTGGCGCCGGGGATTCGACCGATCTGTTCGAGCAGTTCGGCCGCCACCGAGGTGTCGGACTTCGTTCGCAACTCGCCCTCGTGCTTGACCCAGAAGGCGATGCTGTCGAGCAGGGCCTTCTTGTCGTGAAGGGTGATGCGAACCTGCGCGACGTTCGTGCCCGCGTCGGAAGCGCTGAAACCCGAACTGCGAGACCCAATGTTGGCGGTCACGTACTTGGCGTCCGGGTGGGCCATCGCGATCTTCTCGACCCGTTCGACCACTTCTTGGGTCGCGGCAAGGCTGGCCCCGGGCGGCAACTCGATCTGGACTTGAACGAGGCCGCCGTCGCTGGCGGGGAAGAATTGGAAGTTAAAGACCGCTCCCTGTTTCCACTCGCCGAACTTGAACCCGCCCATGGCGGCGAGCGGGAAGACCAGGCCGAAGAGCAGTCCGCCGACGATCAGGAAAGGCTTGAACCGCCGGTAGAAGGCCAGGTTGCACAGCAAGGCGACGGCCGCAATACCGACGCACGCCATGACCATGGGCATCGTCGATTGGGCGGCCGCGACCAGATTCGGGGCCGACGCGCCCATGATGGCCACCACGACGGCGACGAGGGCGGTGAAACCTCCGCAGAACATCGCCCAACGGTGATGGAGCGACCATTCAAGCGCGCGTCCATACCGGGCGGCGAACCGCTCGAACCCGTGCTCGAACCAGACCGCGAACCGGCCCGTCGGATGCTCCCAATCCTCCCCTGCGCGGTACCAGCGGGAGGCGAGCATCGGGGTGACGGTGAACGACACGAAGAGCGAGAGAAGCACCGCCATCGCGAAGCCGAGACCGAGCGGCCGGAAGAACTGGCCCAGAATGCCGGGCATGGTGCCGATGGGAAGGAACACGACGACGTCGGCCAGGGTGATCGCGATCGCGGCCAGTCCGATTTCGGAGCGGCCGTTGATCGCCGCCTGGACCGGGCTCTCCCCCAGACGCAGGTGACGGTAGATGTTCTCCAAGACGACGATGGCGTCGTCCACCAGCACGCCCACCGCCAACGAAAGCGCCAGCATGGACATGTTGTTGATCGTGAACCCGAAGAGGGCCATCACGATGAAGGTGGCCATCAGGCAGACCGGGATGGCCACGCCGACAATGATCGTGCCGCGCAGGTTGTGCAGGAAGACCCAAACGATGACGGTGACAAGGAAGATGCCGAAAAGGAGGGCGAAGTTGAGGTCGAAGAGCGATTCCTCGATCTGGATCGCCGTGTCGCGGGTGACGACGAACTCGATCCCGTACTCCTTCTCGATCTGCTTCAGAAGGCTGTCCTGACCGAACTGGGGCTTCTGGATCGCGTTGGAAATGTCCACCGCGTTCCCTTCTTTGGCCTTCTGGATGGCGATGCCGACCGAGTCGGTTCCATTGAGTCGGCTGTAGAGTCGTCGCTCCTTCGAAGCGTCCACGACGGTCGCGACGTCCTTGAGACGCAGAATCACCGGGCGGGCGTTCGGGTTGGTCCGGTCGCTGACCGAGATCACCATGTTCTCGATCTCCTCGACCGTCTTGAACTCACCCAGCACGCGAACCGCCATCTCGTCGCGGTCCTGGACGACGCGCCCGCTCGGGAGGTTGATCGTCGCGCCGCGCACCGCGTTCAGAACGTCGCCCGCGCCGATCCCCATCGCGATCAGGCGGTCCTTGTGGAGGCGAATTTGGATTTCGCGCTCGTCGCCGCCCGTGACGACGACCGCCGCGACCCCCGGGACACGGGCGAAGCGGTCCTTCAGTTTGTCGTCGGCGATGTCGCGCAGTTGCAGGTTGCCGAGCGTCTTGCTTCGAAGCGTGAGGGTCAGAACCGGGTCGGCAGAGGTGTTCGCCTTGCTGATGATCGGGCGTTCCGCGCCGGAGGGGAGGGCAGCGGCCAACTGGTCGATCTTAGATCGGGTGTCGTTGAGCGCGGCGTCGAGGTTGATCCCAATGTTGAACCGGGCCAAGACGACGGAGACGCCTTCCTGGGAGGTCGAGGTGACGTCCTCGAGGCCGTTGATGCCGGAGACCGCCTCTTCGATCTTGCGCGAGATCTGGGTGGCGATCTCGTCCGGGCCGGCTCCGGGGTAGACGGTGGCCACCGAAATGAACCCGAACTCGACGTCGGGGTTCTGCTCTTTGCGCATGCCGGTGTAGGACAGGTAGCCCATCAGGACCGCCGCCAGCATGAGCATGAGGATGAAGATCGGACGCGTGATCGCGACTTTGGTCAGACCCATTCGATAGGCTCCTTAGCCGGCGCTATTGGCGCCCTCGGTGCTGTCCGCCGTTTCCACCCTCACGGTGGAACCGTCGACCAAGCTGGTGTTCCCTTTGAGCACGACCTTCTGGCCGGGCGCCAACCCGGTGACTTGGACGAGGCCGTTCTTGCGCAATCCCAGGGTCACGTTCACCCGCTTCGCCTTCTCGCCCTCGACGGTGAACACGTAGTTCTCCGCGCCTCGGGTCACGACGGCGTCGCGCGAAACCACGGTGGCGGAAGGAACGGAGCGGACTTGGATCGAACCCCGTGCGAACATCCCTTGGCGAACCTGGTCGGTGATTCCTTGAATTTGGATGCGGACCGCGAACAGTCGCCCAAGTTCCCGACTCTGCGGGTTGATCGCAATGACCTGACCCGAGAAAGTCTGCTTGCCGAGGGCGTCGATCTCGACGGCGACGGGCGCCCCGATCTGGACTTGACGAAGTTGCGTTTCGGGAACCTGGCCCTCAAAGTACCCGCCGTCGGTGCCGAGGATTCGGCAGACGGGCGTCCCGGCTCCGACCACCGTTCCCACCGCGACCGGGCGGCCGAACACTCGGCCCGCGAAGGGGCTGACGATGTCCGCGTCCCTTAGCTGAATCTGGATCGCGTCCACCTGCGCCATCGCGGATTGGAGGTTGGCCCGGGCGGCTTCGATCTGCGACCCAAGGTTCACGTCCAAGCGTTGGGTGGCCCTCGCGTTGCGAACCCCCTCCTCCGCCTGGCGGATCGCCTCCTGCGCGGCGCTCACGTCTTCGGCACGGGGTTCACGCTCGACGATGCGCTGGTTCTGCAGCGCGTTCTCGTAGCCGGACTGGGCGGCGGCGAACGCGTTCTGGGCCTGCTCAAGGCGCTGCTTCGAGATCGCGCCACCGTCGTACAGGCTCTTGACCCTCTCCAGTTCCTTGCCGGCCGTGTCGAGGTCGCTCTGCGCTTTCTGAACCCCGATCATCGCCTGTCGTCGCTCCTCGTCTCGGGCGCCGGCGAGGAGTTTCTTGAGGTTCGTTTGGGCGCTCCGCAGTTGGGCCTCTGCGCTCTTCACCGCCGAGGCGGATCGGTCGGGACCGATGCGAGCGCTCGCCTGAGCTTGGGCCAGCGCCGCCCGGGCGGCGGCGGCTCCGGCCTGAGCCTGGCGCAGACTCGCGTAGAGAGACGTCTTGTCCTGCGACGCCACCAACTGCCCGGCGCGCACCGCGTCACCTTCCTTGACGAAGACCGCCGTGATCCGACCGGGCACCTTCGCGCCGACCTGGGAGTCGTTCGCGGTCGCGACCTCGCCGTTGACGTCGATCGTCTCGGCGAGGTTGGCCGTTTCCACCGTCGTCAAGGTGACGGCGACGCTCGAATCGCTGACGATCTTTTCGGTCCGCTTGCCCTGTTGTTGGGCTTCACGGTTGACGCAACCGCCCGCAAAGACAAGGGCGGTCACGGCGACGAGGTTCCATCCACGCATCATGGGCATTGGGTTCCTTACTGGGGGGCTTTCGGCGCTTCCGGCTGGAGCGCCCGGTCGAGATCATCGGCGCCCACCGCCTTCTGCAGTTGTGCGTAGGCGGCGAGGTAGTCGAATTTCGCGGTGATCACGGAGGTCTGGGCGACGGTCAGGTCGGTTTGCGCCCGATCCACCTCGATCTGGATGGCCTCGCCCGCTTTGTAGCGGACGTTGACGACGCGCAGCGCCTCTTGAGCGAGGCGAACGTTTTGCTCGGCCACCGCAAGGCGGGCTTGCGAGTCGCTCAGGTTCACGAGAGCCTGTTGAACTTCGAGCGAAATACCCAACCGGGTCTGGTCACGGAGAAGAACCGTCCTTTCGTAGTCCTGACGAAACTCGGCGACGAGCGCGTTCGTCACGCCGCCGTCGAAGAGGGGGACCCGCAGGACGGCCACACCGGTCGTACTTTCGCTCTGGCTGCCAAAGCCGCCGCTGCCAAAAGTGATCGAGTGGTTGACCGAGAGGTTGAGCGACGGGAGAAGCCCTCCACGGGCGGCTTTGAGGCTTCGCTCGTAGGCGACCAACTGCCGATCAAAGCTCATGAGTTCGCGACGCGTTCGGAAAGCGGCATCCTCGAACTTCACGCGTTCGGCGGCGGGCGGGCTGGGCATGCCTTCGATCGGCACCGCTTCGAACTCCGTTTCGATCGCTCGCCCCATCGCGTTGTTCAGGACCTTCTTGGCGAGGCGCAACTGATTGTCCGCAAGGAGGGCGTCGCCCTTGGCTTGTTCGAGCTGCGTCTCCGCCTGGATGACGTCCACCTTGGCGACCGCGCCGGCTTCAAGGTTGACCTTCGCCAGGTCGAGGGTCGCCCTGCGCAACCCCAGGGCGTCCTGGCGGACCTTCACCAATTCTTGCGCCTTCAGCGTGTTGAGAAAAGCGGTGCGGACGTTCGCGCGAAGGGAGTTGGCCTCGGCGACGACGAGGTCCATGTTGGCCCGCATCAGCGCGTCGATCGCGGCGATGCCCGCGCGCCGGGCCCCGAAGATGTCGATCGGCCAGGCCAGGACGAGGTCCGCCGCTTTCGCGTCGATCGGGCGGATCACCACGTTCGCTCCGCCGAAGTTGGCGGTGGACGCCTTGTCGAACCGGGTGTAGGTCCCGGAGGCGTTCAGCGTTGGGAAGAGGCCGCCGCGCTGTTCGTTCCTCTGTTGGCGGGTCTTCTCGACGTTCGTTTCAGCGATGCGAACGGCGAACGAGTTCTTCTGGGCGATCTGGACGGCTGCGTCGATGGTGAGTCGATTGGGGGGCGCTTGGACGGCGAAGGCGCCGCCGGCGAGGGTCGCGAGAAACGCGAGTCCGAAGTTCAAGTGGTTTCCTCCGAAGATTCGATCGACCGAAGCCCTTCTTGGAAGTGATCGAGAAACTCGCGAACGGAGTCGATCTTGAACACGACCAGGCCGGGATGCATCGGATGCTTCATGACGAGCAGCTTGTCGCCGGGCTGGAACCCAAGTTCCGTTCGGGCGTCGGCCGGAATGACGATCTGCCCCCGCTCGCCAACGGTCACGGACCCGTAGAAGACCGGGCAACTCATGCTCGCGTCACCCAAATCATGCAATTCATATTTCTGGGAAATCCTACCCGGTCCGTGCCGAACGCGTCGATGCGGGAGTATCTACGGGATGGGGGCCGAAACGTTAGGCCTTTGGTTCGCCTTGGGAACCAAAGCGGGCAGAAGGTCCCGAGCTAATCGAGTCGGAAGGGCGACGCGGGGTCGGCCTCGTGTCGAATCTCGTCTACCGGCTCGGCTCGGTTCCTTCCCGCATAGAGGCGGTTGGGCACGTTGAGGACGAACGCCTCCGCGTCTCCCACATTCTTGTAGGCGTGCACGACCCCGGGCGGAACGAGCACCAGCACCGGGTTCGCCTCCCCCACCTCCAGTTCGAGCTTGGCGGGCGCGCGGTCGGGGCGGTTCTCCCAAAGGTAAAGACGGTACGAGCCGGAAAGGAAGGCGAAGCCGTCGGTCTGGTCGACGTGCTCGTGTGGTCCGCGGGCGACCCCCGGTTTCGTCACGCTCAGATAGCCCATCGCGGGCCGAAAGCCATCCGGCAACTCGTCCTCGCGAAACAGCTCCATCAGCCAGCCACGGGCGTCGGAGAAACGCTTCAAGGATCGGACGAGGACGCCGGGAATGACGGTTGCTTCCATAGGGAACCTGGAGAACGTCGGTATTATGATCCAGCCCGTATGCTCGACGCCGCCGAGGCCATCCCGCCGCAAGGCGACTCGCGACCGCTGACCATCGGCGTGAGCGCCGTCCTGCTCGATACCCGCGAAGGGTATCGGAAGGCGGGCATCGGGCGTTACGTCCTGCGCATGCTCGACGGTCTCGCGCGCCGCCAGGACCCCCACACCTACCACGTGTTCGTGCCGAAGGGCGCGGAATTGGAGCCGCATTGGCGCGACTCGCGGTTGAGGTTCCACACCGTGCCCTTTCACAACCGGGTCGGGCGCGTCTGGTGGGAGTTCGCCCATCCACGCCGGCTTGCGCGCGACCTGGGGCTGGACGTGTGGTTCTCGCTGGCGACGGGCTTGCCCGCGAAGTTCCCGGGTCGCCGGGCGGTGATGATCCACGACCTGGTCCCGCTCCTGTACCCGGGCTTCTTTCGGAGGCGCAAAGCGGCCTACCAGGTACTCGCGCTCAACTATGCGTGCCGCCGCTCCGACCTGGTGCTGACGAACAGCGAAGCGACGAAGGCCGACATCGAACGCCGGTTCCCCCACCGGCGTGGAAAGATCGTCGTGACTCCGCTCGGACCGGGCAACGTGGGTCGGCCCCTATTTCCGGACGAGGTCTCCGACGATGACTTGCGGGAGATCGGCGTTCCCGAGGGACCTTTCCTGTTCACGCTGGGAACCCTCGAACCGCGCAAGAACCTCGGGACGCTGTTCGCCGCGATGGCCGAGCTGTCGTCGCATGAGGCGACCGGGGACCTCCGCTTGGTCGTCGCCGGCGCCCGGGGTTGGCGGGAGAGCGGGATCGTGGCGAACCTGGAGGCCCTGGGGATCGAGGATCGGGTGACGTTCCTGGGCTACGTGCCGGACGAGGACCTGCCCAAGCTGTTCGCCCGGTGCGAGGCTTTCGTCTTCCCATCGCTCTACGAGGGTTTCGGAATCCCGGTTCTCGAGGCGATGTTGCTCGGAGCGCCCGTGCTTTCGAGCGATCACCCGGCGATGGTGGAGGTAGGGGGCGACGCCGCTCGCTACTTCAACCCGAGCGACGCGGGCGCGATCGCGAGGGCGGTGCGGGAGTTCCGGGAAAAGGGGGAGCGCGACGCGATGGTCGCCCAGGGGTTCGCCCGTGCCCCGCGCTTCGATTGGGACGCCACGGTTGGGGCGACGGTCCTTGCTTTGGAGGAACTGGCGAAATAGTCGCGGGGTTACGACGTATGGCATACAATAGAGAACGTCTCCCTCTTCGTCGACCTCCGGGTCGAACAGAGGACGTTGCGTGAAGTCAAAACGAGGGATGGAAGTCACCGCCGCACCCGTCACGGAGCCGCCGCTCGAGACGCCCGTTCCCGAGGCGGCGTTCGCGATGCCCGTCTTTGACCTGCAGAAGGTTCTGAGGTCGCCCGGCTTTGTGCCCGGCGCCTTGTCCGTTCTGGGTCTGCTGGCCGCCTTCTGGCCGCTGGTGTCTGGTCTGCCGAAGCTCTGGATGAGCGAGGACGGCTACTACTCCCACGGGTTCTTGGTGCCGGTGATCGCGGGTTACGTGGTGTACCGCTGGTGGCCGAGGCTCCAGTCTCGACCGATCCGTCCGTTCTGGCCGGCGATCCTGCCCGTGCTGCTGATGCTGTGGCCCTTGAGGGCGGCGTACATTCAGGACATCGAGGCTCTGATGTCGTTCGGCCTCATCTTGTCCTTGCTGTGCGGGGTCTGGTTCGTCGCGGGAGCGCGGTGGATGTTCGCGCTGAGCCTGCCGATCCTGTACTTGGCGTTCGCCTTGCCGATCTGGACGATGGCGATCGACGTCTATCTGAACCGGCTCCAGATCTGGTCCACCGACGTCGCCTACGCGATGCTCAAGAGTTTCGGGCTGTCCCCCTTCCGGGTGGACGTCACCACGATCGAACTCAACCGATTCACCCTGAACGTCGCGGTGCCCTGCTCCGGGCTGAAGCTGGTGTTGGCGTTGACGGCGTTCACGGCTTTCTTCATGATGATCGCCCGGTTGCGCTGGTGGGGCAATCTGCTGATGGCCGGAATGGTCATCCCGTTGGCGCTGTTCATCAACGGCCTGCGCATCGCGCTCATCGGCGTGGTGGGCAACGAGTTCGGCACGGACGCCGGCATGGCGTTCCACGACTACAGCGGGTACATCACCCTGCTGCTCTGCTTCTTCCTGCTGTTCAAATTCGCGAGGATGCTCGGATGGAAAGACTGACGAAACGGACCATGGTGTTCGCGGGCGTGCTTCTGGCCGCAGGGGCGATCTTCGCCCTATCCCCCAAGCCCAACTTCAAGGACAAGAACGAAACTTGGATGGAGCAGCGCGCGCCCAAGCAGGTGCCGGGGTTCCGGTTCGCGGCGAGCCCGGAGAACCCGGAGTGCTCGTACAAGATGGACAAGCTGACCTACGACACGTTGCGCCCCTACGGGATCGTCGCGCGCAAGTACGAGTCGGCGGACAAGACGTTCGACGTCGTCCTCATCGCCAGCCGCGAGAAAGAGAGCTTCCACGACCCGCGCGTGTGTTTCACCGCCCAAGGCTGGAACATCGTTCGCGAAGAGCGGGTCCAGATTCCGACCGGGCGCGGCGTCATTCCCGCAAGCTTCGCTTACATGCAGCACGCCCAGTACGGCGACAACATCGCGGTCTTCTTCTACCGGGGGCCGGGCGGGTTCACCAACGGCACGACCCGCCTAAAGTGGGATATTTTTCTCGAGCAGTTGAAGAACTCGGAGAACATCGACGGCGTGTTCTACCGCTTCATGCCGCTCTATCGGGGCGCCACCAAGGAGCAGCTCGCGGAGTTCATCGCGACCTACATGGACGCCTCCGCCGAGACGAGCGGCGGGTACTTCTAGGGCCGAGCAGTCGGCGGGCCACCCAAAGTCCCCGGCGGGCGCCTGCGCGGGGGGCCGTTCTGCATCCGCTTCAGGCGGGATAGACTGCCGAAATGGCGGAAGTGACGGTCTCCGACGCCGTTTTTCAGACCTCTCCCCGCTTCGGCCCGGTGGCGGTCGGCGCCTTGACCCTCACCACGAACACCCCGGAGGGTCAGCCGTACAACGCGCGGGTGCGTCGGGACGGCCGACTCGTGCGGGACTGGACGCTGCGCAAGGTCGAGCGCTCCGAGCGAACCCTCGACGCCGAGTTCGAGAGCGCGACCGGGCTGTTGCATCGTTCGGTGTGGAGTCGCGACGTCGTCGGCGTCTGGTCGCGCCGCGATACGATCGAGAATCGAGGCCAAGCCTGTACGATTCAGGCGGCATCGGCGCGCCTCGTGCTCCCTCCTGCCCGGTACGAGGCCTGGGCACAGTCCGCCCGCTGGTGCGGCGAGAACCAGACCACGCCCCTCCCTCTGACTTCGGCGGAGATCGCGCTGTCCCACGTGCCCGGCCGGACGACCGACGGGTCCACTCCTGCGCTCTGGATCCGGGACCTTGAGAGCGATGGGCTCGCCCTTCACCTGATTCCCAACGGAAACTGGACGATTCGGCTGACCCCGTTCGGTGGACCGCACTACGGTTGGTTGATCGATGCCGGCTTCGCCGAAGGCGACCTCGAGCGGCGTCTTGCCCAGGGCGAATCCATGGACCTGCCGGAACTCTGGTTGACCGCGTTTCGCCAACGCCCGGAGGATTCGGCGGAACAGATCCAGCGGATGGCGTTGAAGCGCGCCCCCGCCAAAGTCCCGCCCCTTCTGTACAACACCTGGTTCGATCGGTTCGACAACCTGGAGCGCGAAAACCTGACGCGCCAACTCGCCTCCGCCAAGGAACTTGGGGCCGAGACCTTCGTGGTGGACGCGGGATGGTACGGCGAGCCCCGATCCTGGTGGAGCCAGGCGGGAGAGTGGTTCGACGGCCCGAAGAGCGCGCTCGCGGGCGGATTGGGCGACTTCGCCGAGGAGGTCCGTGCCGCCGGACTGGGGTTCGGGCTGTGGATGGAGCCGGAGCGATCGGGGAGCGCGGCTTCGATTCGGCGGGAGCATCCCGACTGGTTGCCGAACAACGCGCGCGGCGACGCCGAACTCGATCTGGTTCGTCCGGAAGTCCGGGACTACCTTGACGGACAGATTCGCCGACTGCTCGATACGTACCGGTTGTCTTGGATCAAGCTGGACTATAACTTCGCCCTGGGTCCCGACCCGCGCAGCGCGGAGCACGCGGGCTACCTCGCCGCTTGGTACGAGATTCTGTCCGGGTTGCGGCGCGATTACCCCGACACCTTCTTCGAGGGGTGCGCCAGCGGCGCGATGCGATGCGACCTGGCGGCGGCGACCCGCTACGACGGCTACTTCCTGTCCGATACCGTCAACCCGTGGGACATGGTCTCGATCGCCCACGACGCGGCGCTGCGTCTTCCCTTGGGCCGGCTCGGGCGCTGGGCGGTGTTGCGCGAACGGGATGGGCTGGTCGAGGTGCCCAGCGGGGCAGGCTGGGACCCGCGCGAACCGTGCGACCCCGCGTTCGCGATGGCCTTCGGCTTCTTTGGGAGCTTGGGACTCAGCGGCGACGTCGCCAGTCTGGGCGGGCGAGCGCGCGAGTCCGTGCGCGGGGTGGCCCTGGAGTGGAAGCGTCACCGTGCGGCAATCGTCGCCAACCCGATCGTGCCCCTCACGCCGTTCGCTCCGCTGGGCGACCGTCACGGCTGGAGGGCGGTGCAAGGATCGGGCGCCGAGGACTCCGTGCTCTTGGGGGTCTATCGTCTCGAAGACGATCGGGGCAGTTTCCGCGTCCGCCCGAACTTGCCGTCCGAAACAGGTGTGTACCGGGTCGAGTCGGTCGTCGGCGAGGTGGCAGAGCGACGCCTGTCTGCCGACGCGATTCGGGAGTTGGGGATCGAGGTCACCATTCCGGACCGTAACTCGGCCCGCGTTCTCCGGATGGTCGCGGACTGATCAGCCCAGATTCAGCAGGGCTTTGAGGTCCACCCGGTGATCCAGGATGTCCTCCCACACGTCGCCGACCCGGGAGACCCGATCCGGTACGTTCGATATGTCGAAGTCCGAAGGGAACACGTCCATCAGTTCGTCCCAGCGGACCGGGACCGAAACCTTCGCGCCTCCGGTCGCCCGTGGCGAGTAGATGGACGCCAAGGTCTTGCCTCGCACGTTCTGGTTGTAGTCGAAGAAGATCTTGCCGGCCCGCTTCTCAACCGCCCATTCGAGGGTGACGTCTTCGGGGTGCTGCCGCAAAAGATGTTGTCCGATGACCTCGGAGGCGGAACGGGTCTGATCGAAGGAGAGGTTGCGCACGATCGGGACGAACGCGTGCAACCCCGTTTTGCCGGTGGTCTTGATGAAGGGGTGGAGTCCCAGCGACTCGAGAATCTCACGCAACCAGAGGGCGACCTCGCACCCCTTCTGGAACGCCTTGCGGTTGAGTTCCGGCTCGTCCCCCGCCTTCTCCGTGCCCTTGTAGATGTAGGGGTCGAGGTCGAACACCATGAAGTCCGGGTAGTTCAGCGCGGAGGCGGCGAGGGCCTCCTTGGAGGAACCGTAATCGTCCGCAAAGCCGTCACCGGATCGCGCGATGCGCGAGTACCAAGAGTGAATCTCCAGGTCCGCGATCTGCGCCAACCAGACCAGGGTGGCCAGGTTGTTGCACACCATGTAGTCGCCGGACTCGCCGCGAAGACCGGAGAAGATGCGAACGGGCGTGACATAGGGCGGCAGGGTCCCCTCCCAGTGCTTCTGGTAGAAATGCGAGGCGCGGTGCCCGTTGGGGAAGCGGGTGAGGGTCAGCGGGCGGTCGCGTAAGTGTCGCAGCATCGCCACCCGGTTCCGAAGGCAGTAGACGACGTATTCGCGCTTCGTGAACGCTCGCCATTCGGCTTCCGCCGTCCAGAGCGGCTTGTCAAGGTTGGTAAGCGCCACCGGGTAGCCGTCGATCTTGACCGTCGTATTGGGCCGACCCTCGCGTAGGGTCTGGACCAGGGCCTCGATGTCCTCCTCGGACTCGGTTCCCACCGGAGCGTCGGCCCGAACTTCCGGCACTCCAGGACCCCGTTCCTTGTCGGGCCTCAGTCGGAGGAACACCGGCGCGCGCAGGTTTCCGGCCTCCGTGTACGAGTCGAACTTCACCTCCGCGTGGACCTCGGGCCGGACCCAGGTCACGTGCGGTTCTTTCATCGCGGGAAGCTTGGCGAAGGGGCTCTCCGCCGCGGCGAGTGGCTCCAACTCGCGCTGTATTGACTCGAGGGTTGCGTCGTCGAATCCGGAGCCTACGTTGCCGACGTAGGTGAGGCTTCCGTCGTCCTCGGTCTTGGCCAGCACGAGGGATCCGAACGACTTCGACCGCCAACCCTGGCCGAGGGTGTAACCGACGACGACGAACTCGTCGCTCGCCTCCCGCTTGAACTTGATCCAGTCCGAAGACCGCTTGCCGGGTTGGTACCGACCGGCCTTGCGCTTGGCGACGATGCCTTCGAAGCCCATGCCGACGCAACCCTCCATCGCCACCGGTCCGTCCTCTTCGAACACGGGGATCAGGTGGATCGCGTCGCTCGTCCGCGGGGCCATAGAGCGCTCCAGCGCGGCACGGCGCTCGGTCCAGGGGGCGTTACGTAGGTCGAACCCGTCCAAGTAGAGCAGATCTAAGCCGTAGAAATGGATCGGGATGGTTCGCTCGGCGTTCTGCACGCTGAGGGCGTCCTTCAGTTGGAAGCGCTTCAGGAGTCGCTGGAAGGACGGGAGCCCCTGCTCGTCCGGCGCGACGATCTCGCCGTCCAGCACCGCGCTGTTCAGCCCCAGGTTCGCGAGTCGGAATCGCAACGCGGGAAACTGAGACGTCATCTCGTTGCCGTTGCGGCTGAAGAGGCGGGCGTCGCCGTCGCGCAGGAACACGAGTGCGCGAAACCCGTCCATCTTTGGCTCGAACACCCAGTCTTTGCCGACAAAGGGCCGGTCCCCGAGCGTGGCCATCATGGGCGCAAAGACGGTCGGGTACGGAGCGTGGATCGCGCCCGGGATGGGGCGGCGGTCGGTCGTGGTCGGAGACGGTGCGGCCGGGACTCCTTGTAGGTCGGCGATGGTCCGACCGGTGAGGACGGAGCGGTCCCGCTCGAGGACGTCCCGTTCATTGTCCACGTATTCGTCCTGGTGCTTGAGGAGAAGCCAGTCCTTTCCCTCCTTCATGCGGACCAAGGCGAACGAACCCCGCAGCTTCTCGCCAAGAAGGGTGAAGGACAACTTGCCTGCCGCAAACCCTCGACGCATTTCCTCGTCGACGGCCGCACGGTTGGTGGGGTCCACGGATGGGTTCTCGTCCGGGAAGTAGGTTCCTCGGTCCCAGACGATCACCTCGCCGCCGCCGTACTCCTCCTTCGGGATGACCCCCTCGAAGTCGGCGTAGGCGAGGGGATGGTCTTCGACAAGGGCGGCGAAGCGCTTGTCTCCGCGCTTCAGGCTCGGTCCCTTTGGAACCGCCCAGGACTTGAGGACGCCGTCCCACTCCAGCCTCAGGTCGTAGTGCAGGTGGCGGGAGTGGTGCTTCTGGACGACGAACCGGGGCAGGCCGCCGGAGGGGTCCCCCGCTCCGGGCGAGGGTTCCGTGGTCTTCGCGAAGTCGCGTTTCGCCCGGTATTCGTCCAACATGGGGTGGTGAGCGTATTATGGTTCGGGGTACGAAACTGCAGGAACCTTACGGTCCCGGGACGCGCTTTGGGGACCGTAACCCCGCCTCTCCGGAAACGTTGATACAATGCAGGCATCCCATCGGAGCACACACACAATGTCCAACTGGCGCGCTCTCTGTTTCCTCGCGGTCTCGGCAATGACGCTGGGTTCGCTGGCGATCGGCCAGGACCTCGGCAAGGGGCGAACGAATCGCACCGGCGGGTCCTCCGGCCAGGAGCGCGGCGCCCCGCCCCGCAACGATCCGCCTCGACGCGACGACACCTCGCGCACGGGCGGCGGTTCTTCGGGTCAGGAGCGCGGCGCCCCACCGCGCAACGATCCTCCTCGACGCGACGACACCTCGCGCACGGGTGGCGGCGGTTCCGGCCAAGAGCGGGGCGGTTTCCCGCGCACGGATCCTCCACGACGCGACGACACGACGCGCACGGGTGGCGGCGGTTCCGGCCAAGAGCGGGGCGGTTTCCCGCGCACGGATCCTCCACGACGCGACGACACGACGCGCACGGGTGGCGGTGGTTCCGGCCAGGAGCGGGGCGGTTTCCCGCGCACGGATCCTCCACGACGCGACGACACGACGGGACGGACCGGCGGGTCGGTCGGTGACTTGGGTCGAAGTTCGGGCAACGACCGAAGCACGGGTGACACGGCCGGCCGAACGCGCGGCGGCGGCGGTGGCTACGACGAACGCGGACGACCTCAGACCGGTGGCCTTGGGCGCGGCGATACGACTCGGGCGGGCGGAGATCCCGGTTCGCAGACGAACCGAACTCGCGGCGGCGGCGTGGGAAGCTACGACGAGCGAGGTCGACCCGGCGCGACGACCGGGGCGCCGAACGACCTGAGCCGGGCCGTCGGTCGGCGGGGCAACGGGTCCGGCGCCTACGGAACGAACAACAACGTCGGACGAGACGCGACGAGCCACACCCGCGTCGGCAACATCGACATCTTCAGCGGCCCGCTGGATTCCCAGGTGCGCCGGGAAGATCGAATTCGTATCATCACGGGCGGTCGGCGAGGCTATTCGCACTACAACCGCGATTGGTGCGACGACTGGTTCGCGTTCCCCTTCTACGCTTTCGATCCGTACCGCTACCGGTGCGTGATTGGGCCCTGGTACTGCTACCCGCACCTGCCGGCTTACCTGGTCGTCAGCCGCGTGATGTACATCGAGGTCCCGGTCATCAGTTACGGCTACCCGTACCGCTGGAATCGGGTCGACACGGGTTGGGGCGCCGACCGCTACTCCGAGCTCGACTATTCGGTCGACGACCTCGTGCGCGGTTTCGAGCGACGCGACATGAACCTCGTCGCCCGACTGGTCCCGAACGACGGGCGCATCAACTACTACTTCGACGGCCGCTACGAGTATTCGATTCGCGCCGACGATTTCTACGGGTTGTTGTCCGACCTCGTCGAGGGCACCCTGACTCAGGAATACCGGGTGTTGGACGTGCGGCGCGACGGTCGTTTCGCGACCATCTTCGCCGAGCACGTCTACCAGGACACGTGGGGCGCCCGACGATCGAGCTACCACATGTTCCGGCTTGAGGACGTCCGCGGACGGTACGAGATTCGCGACTTCGGCACCAGCAACAACCGCTGGCGATATTGAGCCTCGACCTGGCCCGATCGTGACGAAGCGGCCCCCAAACGGGGGCCGCTTCCACGTTGAGGCCGCCTTTCCACAGTCGTGCCCCCCTTTCCCAAGCAATCCGTGCGGAGTCGCCAAAACCTGGTAATTCCACCGGTTCCTCCCCGCCTACGCCCATGGAAGGAAACCCGTGAGCTTTACCGGTACGGGCCAAGACACGGACGGTCGCCAGGCCCTGTATCACGGAGGAATCAGAAATGTCGTTTCGCATTAACAACAACATCTCGGCCATGGGCGCTCTGCGCAACGTCAGCAACACGAGCATGGAAGCGGGGAAGAGCATCACGCGCCTCTCGACCGGCTTGAGAATCAACAGCGGGTCCGACGATCCCGCCGGCCTCATCATTTCGGAGACGTTCCGAGCCCAGATCGCCGGCCTCGACCAGGCGGTCCGCAACAACCAGGACGCGGTGAACTTCGCGAAGACCGCCGAGGGCGCTCTCGGTGAGATCAGCACCCTGCTGAAGGACGCCCGGAGTCTCGCCGTCGCCGGCGCCAACGCCGCGACCCTCAGCGAGGCGCAGATTCAGGCGAACCAGTCGCAACTCAACAGCATCGCCGAGTCCATCACCCGAATCGCCCAGCAAACGCAGTTCGGCAGCAAGCGGCTCCTCGACGGAAGCGCGGGGGTCGTCGCCAGCTCGGTCAGCGCCGCGAACGTTTCGTACATCAGCTTCTCCGGCACGTTCAACGGCCAGGCCATCACCGCCGACTCCGCGGTCACCGTCAACGTGACGACCGACGCCGAGAAGGCCACCCTCACCGGAACGCGGACCTTTGCGCTCGCCACCACCGTGATGACCGCCGCCGGAAGCTTTTCGCTCAACGGCAAGACCTTCTCCGTCACCACGTCCGACACGATCAGCGACGTCGTCGCCAAGATCAACCAGTCGTCCGACGTGACCGGCGTCACCGCCGCCTGGACCGCCGGTGCGGGCGTGACCCTGACGAGCAAGGCATACGGCTCCGCCGCCGAGGTCAACCTGAGCGACGCGAGCGGGATTCTGCTCTCGGCGGCGGGCGCGACCAGCGACGCGGGCGTGAACGCGGTCGCCGACGTGTCGGTCACCGTGGGCGGCGCGGCGGCGACGGTCAGCTTCAGCCAAGGATCCGGCCTCGCTCTGAAGGACGCCTACGGCAACTCGATCAGTCTGACCGAGAACGGCAACCTGTTGGCGGCGGCCACAACGATCGGCCAGTTGAACGTTGGGACGACGCAGTTCCAAATCGGCGCCAACGCGGGACAGACCGCCGGTCTCAACATCGGGAACTACGCCTCGAGCCAGTTGGGTTCCGGGGTCGTGTCCGGCCTCAACCTGAGCAACCTCGACATCACGAACGGCGCCAGCGCCACCGACGCGATGAAGGTCATCGACAAGGCGATCGAGGAGATCTCCGCCGCCCGGGGCAACATCGGCAACTTCGTGCGCAACACGCTGGAGTCGCAGATTCGGAACCTCGGCGTGGCCAAGGAGAACCTCACCGCTTCCGAATCCGCGATCCGCGACGTGGACGTGGCCGAGGAGATGACCAACTTCACGAAACTCCAAATTCTCCAGCAGTCGGGCGTGGCCATGCTCGCGCAGGCCAACTCCGCGCCCCAAGCGGTTCTCTCCCTCCTTCGTGGGTAAGTAAGCTCACCCCGTCCGAAGACGGCCCGGCAACGCCGGGCCTCTTTACGTTTGGGGGTCGGTAAGATGGCCCCATGTCCGCCTTCCTCTTGGCCCTTGTCCTCGGCGCGCAAGCGGGCGCCGCCCCCGTCGAACGCGACGGTTTCGGGGTGCCGCACGTTCGGGCGGATACGAACGAGGCGGCGATGCGAGAGTTTGGCCGTGCCGTTGCGCAGGACCGGCTCTGGCAGATGGAGAACAGCCGCCGACTCGCGCGGGGTCGCATGGCGGAAGCGTTCGGCGAGGCGTACTTCGCGTCGGATCGAGAGGTCGCCCTGACCGGCTATACCGATGCCGAACTCGAGCAGCAGTTCGCGCGGCTGCCCGAGCGCGTGCGCGGGTATTTCCTCGCCTATGCCGAGGGGGTGAACCACTGGATCGAGGAGGCGAAGGCCGGCGGCCGGCTTCCCGCAGAGTACGCCCGCTTCGGCCTCGTGCCCGAGCCTTGGAGCCCGCTCGATTCGGTCGCCATTTCGGTGCGAATGGCCCAGATGTTCGGCTCGGGCGGCGGCGGGGAACTGCGTAACCTGGCGGCCCTGCAGTACTTGCGGACGACGGCCGTGAAGGATCGGGCGCTCGACGCCTTCGACGACTTGCTCTGGTCGAACGATCCCCGCGCTATGACGACGGTGAGCGCGAAGGAGGACCCCCTCGCCAAGACCCATCCGATCTTCCCGAAGTGGTCGCGTTCGGATACCGAGCGCCAACTCAAGGCGATGCCCCAGCCCGGCCTCCTCGAGTTGCTTCCCGCCGTCCGTCTGCTTGCCGGCGAGGACACCACGTTCGCGGCGGAGCAAACGGCGACCCCCTTCAAGTGGGGCAGTTATGCGGTCGTCGTAGGGAAAGACCGCTCGAAAACGGGACGGCCGTGGCTTCTGTCCGCGCCGCAGATGGGGCACACAATCCCGTCGATCGTCCACGAAGTGTCGCTCAGCACACCGGATTGGAAGGTGGCGGGCATGGACGTCCCCGGCATTCCCGCCGTGCTGATCGGCCATACCGACAAGCTGGCGTGGGGCCTCACCACGGGGGTCGCCGATCTTGCCGACGTCTTCTGGTTCGCCGACCTGGGCGAAGGGAAGTACCAGACTGCGAAAGGGCCGGAAGCGGTGAAGACGATCGAGCGCACGATCCTTGTCAAGGGAGGCGCTCCGCGTACCGTCGTGACGTTGCGGACGACCCACGGTCCCGTGATCCTCCACTCGCGGGGGGCCAAGGCGTACTTCGCCAAGAAGACGAGCTACTGGATGCGCGAGATGGACGCGTTCGGATCGATTTACGACCTCTATCGAGCGGCCGAACCGGCCGAAGTTCGCGCCTTTGCCGCCAAGGTCCCCGTGTGTTTCAACCTGTTCTACGCGACCACGAGCGGCCACACCGGTTGGCAGTACTGCGGTTGGGTCCCGACACGCCGCGACGGTTTCGATCCCCGTCTCCCGTTGCCAGGCGATGGGACCGGCGAATGGACGGGCGCGATCCCGTTCGAGAAGATGCCACACGTGGTGGACCCGCCTTCGGGGCTCATCGCCAACTGGAACAACAAGCCCGTCGCATGGTGGCCGAACCTGGATACCCCGGTTTGGGGCCGGATCTTCCGCAACGAGGTCCTGCTCGAGCAGCTGACCGCGCCGAAGCTCGGACCGAGCGACATTGAGCGCGCCGCCTGGTCCATCGCCCGCCGCGACCCGAACGCGAAGTACTTCGTGCCCGTTTTCAGGACCGCGATCCCGGACGGCGGCGAGGCCGGTACCTACCTGAAGGGTTACGACGGGTGGCGTCTCGACGGCCTGGCCGCGCCGGTCGTTTTCGATCGGACCCTCGCCGGGTTGCGGCGCTATGTGTTCGGCGACAAACTGGGCACCTTCGTCAATCCCGAGTTCTTCTCCCAAGCGATCCAGCCCAGCCTCATCCTCGCCGCCTGGAACAAAGAGACCAAGATCGACTACATGGAGGGCAAATCGCGCGACCTGTCGTCGCCCCTCCGCGATTGGACGACCGGTGGGGACCTGCCATCGGAGGTCTCGGAATGGCGGCTCTCGATGGGCAGCTTTGCCGCCCCGGAGGGGCCGCGCGTGGCGTACGCCGACCGTGGCACCTATATCCAAATCGTGGAACTCACGCCCAGGCGCCCGGTCGGTCGCAACGTCGTGCCTCCCGGTGTTGCCGAGACGGGGTCCCACGCGGACGACCAGGTGGCCCTCGCCCGGCAGTGGACCTTCAAGCCGATGGGCTATCGCGGATAGGCACCCATTGGGAGGAGCCGGCGCCCAGGGAGCGAAACCGAGCAGGTGATGAGGGCGGTCTTCGCCGTCGGCTTGCTGGTGCTGTCGGTCGCCTCGGTCGTGCTCCTCGCGACCTCGCCCCCCGCCGCGCCCTCCGACCGGGCAGCCGTCGTCTGGGTGAGCGACGAAAACCCGTTGCGTCAGGAGCAAATCGCCCGGTTCAACCTTCTCCGTCCGGACCGGTACGTGCTGCTCGACCCCAACAACGGCGGCTTGGAGAAGATCATCGTGCAGACCCTCGCGGGGGTTGGCCCCGACGTCTTCGACTGCTACACCCCCTACGACCTCATGGCGTTCGAGCGTGCGGGCATCGTGGAGGACATCCGTCCCGATTTGGCGAGGCGTGGCGTGGACCCTGTCGCGCAGACGTTCGCCGCGGGCGCCCCGTTCTTTACCGTCGACGGCAAGGTCTACGGCGTGCTCGCCAACGTCGGCGCGGATGGGTTGTGGTACCACCGGGATCTTCTCGATGCGGCGGGCGTGCGGTTCCCGGACGGGGGTTGGCGTTGGTCCGAGTTCATTCCGCTTGCTCAGCGGCTGACCGTTCGCGACGCGGCGGAGCGCGTCCAGCAATACGGGTTCTACTTTTCGTGGGACCAGTGGGCGGACTTCTTCGCCGTGTTCGGCGCCAAGGTGTTCAGCGAGGACGGCACCGAGGTGTTGCTTGATTCGGCGGCGGCCAAGGAAGCGGTCGGCCTGATGCGCGACCTGGTCTACCGTTACCGCGTGAGCCCGTCGCCCGTCGAGGAGGCTTCGATGGCGAGTCAGGGCGGCTGGGGGAGCGGGGGCCTCAACTACCTGTTGGCGAAGCGAGTGGCCGTCGCCTTGGGCGGACGATGGTGGCTGGCGACGCTCCGCAAGGAGAAGGGCCTGCGGTTGGGCGTCGCGGAGACTCCCCACGCCTACGTGCGCGAGTTCTACGCCGCCGGGCGTTCGACCCTGCTGGCCCGGGGCGCCCCCCATCGCGAGGCCGCCCTCGACTTCCTCGCCTTCATGGGGGGAGCCGACTACAACCGGCTGATCAACCTTCAAGCCGACGCGATGTCCCCGGTGCGACGGTACGTGGAGGAGCCTGCCTTTCTGCGGAACCCGGACCATCCAGAGGAAGACTACAACCACGTGTGGGGGACGATCATGGAGCGGGCCGTTGCCGCCCCGGTGTGTCCTTTCCTCGATGGTGGCGAGGTCTACCGGGCGATCGGCTCCCAACTCGACCTCGTGAAGGCGGGTGCCAAGAGCCCGGACGACGCCATGGACGACGCCGCGCGGCGTCTCCGGACTTCGCTCGCTCGCGCCCTTGAGGAGAGCCCTGCGTTGCGGGAGGAGTACGACCGGCGGGTGGCCGCGCGCAAGGGGGCTCGCCGATGAGCAAGCGGTCCGACTTGGTGGCGGCCATCGGATTCCTCGCTCCCAACCTGCTCGGGTTCGGTCTCTTCACCGCCGGTCCCGTTCTGTTCTCGTTCGCCGCAAGCCTGACCAACTGGAATCTGCAGCGTACGAGCCCGCTTCGGTTCGTCGGGCTCGACAATTATCGGAACGCGCTGGCGAGCGATCCGTTCTGGTTCTATCTGGGCAACACGGTCTATCTGATGCTCGGGCTGCCGCTGGCGATCGCGGCCAGCCTGTGGTTCGCCGTCCTGCTCAACCGTCCGCTCCGGTTTTCGGGGGGCTGGCGCGCGTTGCTCTATCTGCCGAGTTTCACGAGCGGCGTCGCGGTGATGGTCCTGTGGAAAGCGCTCTTGAACCCGGACTTCGGCGCGATCAACGTGGCGCTGCGTTCGGTCGCCGCCGGGTTGGGGGTCACCCAATTCGAATCCCCCCGGTGGTTGCTGTCCACCAAGAACCTCCTCGCTCTGAGCCTCGAGCGGCTTGGACACGACCCGGGCCAGTGGGGTCTGGGTGCCCGCGACGCCCTCATCCTAATGGGCCTCTGGGCGGCGATCGGGGGCGGGAACATGCTCCTCTACCTCGCCGCACTAACGAACGTCCCCACCGAACTGACGGAGGCCGCGCAGTTGGACGGGGCGTCGTCGTGGCGCTGCTTTCGAAGCGTGACCTGGCCCTTCCTTGCGCCAACGACCTTCTTCATCGTGGTGATGTCGGTGATCGGCGGATTGCAGGGCGGGTTTGAGCAGGCCCGCGTCATGACCACCGGCGGTCCCGCCTCCACCACCACGACGCTCTCGTACCACATCTACACGGAGGCGTTCGAACGATTCCGGATCGGCTACGCCTCCGCCGTTAGTTGGATCCTGTTCGCCGTCGTTTTCGGGGCGACGTTGCTGAACTGGAAGTTCGGCGACCGGGGAACGGACGATGCCTAGGTCGGGACGCCTCAAAGATCTCGGCGTCTACGTCGCGCTCGGCGCGTTCGCGCTGACGACGCTCGCCCCGTTCGCGTGGATGCTGCTGGCCAGCCTGAAGCCACTGGCCGAGGTCGAGAGCGCGAACCCGGTGCCGACCGTCTGGAAGTTCGAGAACTACTCGGCGGTGGCCGAGCAAGTTCCTTTCGGCCGCTACTTTGCGAACAGCGTGGTCGTTGCGGGGTGGGTCACTTTGCTCACCTGTTTGTCGAGCGCGATGGCGGCCTTCGCCTTTTCCCGGCTTCGATGGCGGGGCCGGGACGCGCTGTTCCGGCTGTACCTCGCGACCCTCATGATTCCCGGCGTGGTTACGATGATCCCGAACTACACCCTGATGGTTCGGCTCCACCTGCTCGACACGTACACCGGGCTTATCGTCCCCGCCTCGTTCGGGGCGTTCGGCACGTTCCTTTTGCGTCAGTTCATGCTTGGTCTGCCGACGGCGCTGGACGAAGCCGCGCGCCTCGACGGAGCCACGCACTGGCACGTCTTCTGGGACGTGGTTCTGCCTTTGGCTCGCCCAGGGGTGATCACGCTGGCGATCTTCGCGTTCCTCGGCAACTACGGGTCGTTCTACTGGCCGCTGGTGATGGTGAAGTCCCCGCACATGCGGACGCTCCCCGTCGGCTTGCTCACGTTCGACACGGTCTACGGGCGGCAGACCAACCTGCTGATGGCCGCCGCCGCGATGAGCCTGGTGCCACCGCTCTTGGTGTTTCTGTTCGGCCAGCGCTTCCTGGTGCGAGGCATTCAGCTCGGCGCCGTCAAGGGCTAGGCCAAACGACCCGTGCCGGCCAAAATCCCGAAATCGTGCCCCCGTTTTCGCGAAGTCGCGCTATACTGAGTGTAAGATTAATCGCTTAGTCAGTTAGTCAACGCTCGTGTTGAAGCGATTGGTCTAGTATTGTCGCCCAACGAGGCGACGGTCCGGTCAACCGGAAGGAGTATAGAGAATGAAACGGCTACTCGCTTTGGCGATGGCGTCGGCCCTCGGTGGCGCGGCGAACGCCCAGCTCTTCGTTTACGACGACTTTTCGACCACGACAAGCGGCATGGGTTTTGACGCCGGCGACACGTGGGACAGCCCCCTCGTCTACAGTTCCGCCAGCCCGCTCGGCACGGGGACGGGCCAGTACTCGCGCATCAGCGAGTTTGGCGAGTCGTTCCGGCGCATCGACGCGGCCGCCAAGGCGGCGATCGACGCCCGCACGAGTTCGAGCCAGACCTTCTGGGTCGGTTTCCTGGCCCGCTGGAACGGTCCAAACGGGTCGGGCCAGGGCTCCTACGGCGGCGTTCAGGCGCGGCAGGGCGCGACCGGAACGGGCGGCAAACGCTTCTTTATGGGCACCCTCTGGGAGACCGGCTTCTGGGGTGCGGGAACGGCCGGAGACACCGTGGACGTGCCGTCTTCCGTCGGAGTCGTCGATGGACAGGTGCGGCACTTGGCTTTCGAGTTCAACCTGAGCACCCGCCTTGCCGACATGTACGTCGACGGCGTCAAGGTTCTGGACACCCTGCACACCGACAGCGGCTCGACCTTCTTCACCTCGCTCGACGTCCTGAAGATCGAGGCCGGTTCGGCGGCGAACCAGATCATCGATGTGGACGAGCTTCGCGTCGGCGCGACCCAGGCCGACGTGAACCCGGTCCCCGAGCCCGCGACGATGGCCGTCCTCGCCGGCGGCTTGGCCCTCTTGGCCAAGCGCCGACGACGATGAGCCGAATGCGCGCCTAACGGACGGGCGGCGGACCTGCGGGTTTGCCGCCCGCCCTTGCGTTGGCCTCGAGCAACAGGCCGATCGCACCCTCCTTGCTCAGGAGACGGTTGCCGTCCGGGCATTGGGCGATGAGCAGACAGGACGGGCATCCGTCGCGGCACGGGCAACTCGTCAGGAGTTCGAGCGCCTCGCCGAGCCAGCGTTCGCGATTCTCGAAGAGGGCATGGGCGAGTCCGACCCCTCCCGGCACACTGTCGTACACGAAGACCGCCGGTCGCATCGTATCGGGCAACACCGCGTACCAGGCGGTGGACAGGTCTCCCCGATCGCAACTCGCGAGGATCGGCGCAACCGAGCCGAGCGCGTGCTCCAAGCCGTGGATGGCCGCCAACCCTTCGCCGTCCTCTTGGAGGCCCTCTTCCAGATCGAGACGGACCCCCACCGTGTCGAAACGGTGCGGAGGAGCGGAAAGTTCTTCGACGCCGAGCGTCTGTCCGCCCCGAAGCGCTTTTCGCTCGAACCCGATCAGTTCGGTGGCGACGTGCAGGGTCACCAAAGACAGGCGATGCCGACCGATCGCCGCGACCTCGAGCGTGGCGCGAACGTCGAGCGACGAGCGCAAGTGGGGAAGGGTGTAGTAGGGGACCTCGGTGGGCGTCAGCTCGACGCGGCCCCCGGCCTTATCGACCGCCGTGACCATGTAGCGTTCGCCGCGATGCAGATACACCGCCCCGACGTGGGCCGTCTGACGCGCCCGCCACTCCTCCATGGTCCCCAGTTCGGCCCCGTTTGACACCAGCCGCATCGAGCGTCCTCCGATGCCGCGCAACGAGACGCGGGCGGCGGGCGGATCGTGGGAGGGATAGAACCAAAGTCCGCCCCGCTCGTGGAGTGCGCCGGAGGCGGTCAAGTCCTCGACGACCGTTCTCGCCATTGCGCCGAACAAAGCGATCTCCGGTTCGGCCAAGGGACGCTCGTAGGCCGCACACAAGAGGTGCTGGCCCAGGACCAAGTTGTTGTCGGCGGCGCAGACGACGCGCTCGTTGCGTCCGCCCAACAACCGATCGGGCTGTCGGGCGAGGAAACGCTCGAGGGGGTCGTCGTGGGGCACGAACACGGCCAGGCCGTCGCGCCTCCCTCGGCCGGCTCGTCCCGCCTGCTGGGCGAACGACGCCATCGTTCCGGGGAATCCGTTGATGACGACGGCGTCAAGGCCGCCGATGTCCACGCCGAGTTCGAGGGCGCTCGTCGCCGAGAGGCCGAGGATGCGCCCATCGCCCATCCGTTGCTCGATCGCCCGCCGGTCCGCCGCCGTGTAGCCGGCTCGGTACGATTCCAGGCTCCCTGGCGCCAAGTCGGGCCGCCCGGCCGCGCGCTCCCGCGCATAGCGCAATACGAGTTCGGCACCCGCTCGCGAGCGGCTGAACGCGAGCGTTCGCACCCCGTCGGCGGCAAGGTCGGTCAGCAACGACGCCGTCAGGACGTTCGCGCTCTCCTCCGCCAAAGACTCCTCCGCGCCGAAAGTCGCGAACGCGTAGGTGCGCCGGCCCTGGGGAGAGCCGTCCTCGTCCACGAGCGCCGCCTCCCGGCCCGTGAGGGTGCGCACCAACTCGACCGGATTCCCGATCGTCGCGCTGCACGCGATCACGCGTGGCCTCGACCCGTGCCACGCCGCCAGCCGCAACAACCGGCGCAGCGTAAGCCCGACATGGCCGCCGAACACCCCTCGGTAGGTGTGGACCTCGTCGATCACCACAAAGCGAAGGCTCTTCAGAACGGCAACCCATCGGTCGTGGTTGGGGAGAATCCCGTAGTGGAGCATGTCGGGATTGGTCAGGATGACCCGGGCCAGGTTCTTGACCGCCGTGCGCTGTCGCCCGGGAGTGTCTCCGTCCAAGCTCGCGATCTCGATGCCGGTTCCGTGGGCGAGCCGCTCGAGCTTGCGACACTGGTCCTGCGCGAGGGCCTTGGTGGGGAAGAGAAAGAAGGCTCGGCTGAACGGCTCCTCCAGGAGGGTGTCGAGGGTCGGAAGCGCATAGCAGAGCGACTTGCCGCTGTTGGTCCCGGTGACGATCACGGCGTCTTCTCCCGACTTCACCACGTCGAACGCATGGGACTGGTGGGAGTAGAGGCGGCTGATTCCGACTTCGGCCAATCGCTCGCGTAGCTTCGAACCCAGGGGACGCCGGGGCACCCCGTAAGCGGGTTCACGGTCGCTCGAGGTCGTGGCCGGGCCGAGCCTGTTCTGGGACTGCCAAGCCTCGAGCACCGAGTCCCAGGGCTGTTCAGGCGGTGGCGGACTCGTCGGGTTCGTCGAGCGGGCCACGCGCTTCCTCCTCGATCTGCTTCTTGTGCGTGATCCGGACGGCGGCGACGCTGATCACGAACAGCAACGTCAGCGGAATGGCCATCATCATCAGGCTGACGGGGTCACCGCTCGGGGTAATGGCGGCGCTGAGGAAAAAGATGATCGCGACCGAGTGACGCCAGTACTTCGTCAGGGTTTCCGGTCCGATGAAGCCGAGTTTGGCGAGGATGAACACGAGGATCGGCAGTTGGAAGCCGACGCCGAAAGACGTGATCATCTTGACGGTGAAGAACACGATGTCCTGCGGTTTCTGCATCAGGACGGTGTTCGGATACTCGTCCAGGTAGCTGGCGAACCAATCGAACGCGGGCGGGAGCACGAACCAGCACACCGTAGCCCCCATCGCGAACAGCAACACGCTGAGCGGCGCCATCCGCTGGATCGGTCGGCGTTCGCTGGGCTTGAGGCCTGGCGCGACGAACCCCCAGAGTTGCAGGACGATGAACGGAAGGGCCAGCGCGATGCCGATCGAGAACGAGAGCTTCAGCTTGAAGAAGAACGGCTCCGTCACGCTGTGGAACGCGTCCGTGTACTTGATGTGCGCCGGGATGGACGTCCGGACGAGGTGGTCGATCTGGGCGTAGAGCCAGGGCTCCAGGAACCAACCCGCCGCCCAGCCGACGCAGAGCAACATGAGCGACCGGAAAATCCGGGTGCGCAGTTCCTCGAGGTGATCGACCAACGGAGCACGAAAGTCCTCCGGATCATCGGAGGACTTTCGTGGTTTGGGTTTGCGGCGGAACAAGGGCATGCGCCGCCGGTAAGACTACCTTTCCAACAGGAAGGTTTGGCGGATCTTGATCCGGTTGAAGGTGTTGGTGGCGGTTGTGCCGCCCGTCCGCGCCGCACCGCGCCCAAAGCCGGGGATGCCGCCGGGAGGGCCGCCGAATCCGGGAGGAGGACCACCGGGTCCACCGACTCCGGGAGGGGCACCCTGAAGGCCGCCGACGCCGCCCTGCATGCCGCCGCGCCGCGAGTCCTGCCCGAGGTCGTCCGCTCGTCCACCGCCGCCTCGTCCACCCGCACCGGGTCGCCCCGTCGGAATCCCGAGGCCCGCGGGCGGTCCGGACACGCCGCGTCCACCAAATCCTGCCGGCGGGCCGAAGCTGCCGCCCATCCCTTGGCCCGCGCCGGGAACGCCCACGCCGCTCGAGGGTTGGGTCGAGACCATATCCATGCTGATCTCTCGATCGAGGCGCACCAAGAGGCCGGAGTCGAGCGAGAACCAGTAGTTCTCGGTGACCTGGACCTTCTCATCGGTGAAGTCGCGCCCTTCCTTCTTCAGCTTTTCGCCTTCGACGCTCTTCGCGCCCAACTCGACCGATTGCCGAATCCGAGCGCACGGGAATCCTCGCTCCCATTCCACGCCCAAGAACTCGCCGCGTGCCGGAAAAGTCTGGACGAGGGAGTTGGTCGTGTAGAGCTGGTTCATGTCGAACTGGCCCAACTGGAAGCGGCCCGCCCAAACGTCGCCCGGTTTCACCCGCTTCGGCGGAAGCGTGGGCAACGGGAAGTTGGCGAAGAGATTGGTCGTGGAGCCGATGCCGCCGCCGCCCTCGATCGGCCAATACGCCGGGACGTTGCCCCAGACCTGGCGGCCGGTGTTGGTGAGCCGCATGTAGATCGGCGCCATCTCGCTTTCGTCGTAGAAGCGGCCGTCCGGGTTCATCGTCGTCGAGAGGAAGACCGTCTTCTTGCCCTTGAGGGGTTGGGCGGCCATCCGGACCAGACCGTCGCCGCCCGGGAACACGTTGTCCACCGCGTACATCATGCGGAAGACCTGCGACTCGACGTCTTGTTCCGCCGCCCTCCCACCGAGCCGGTTCTGTTCCTCGCTGATCGAGGACATCGTGACCTTGTTGTCCACCCGGTAGAAGTAGGTTCGATCCGGAACGAATCGGTACCGAAGCGCGATGCCTTCCGCCGGCACCTGGATACTGGCGGAGTTCTGAACGTTGATCTCGATGGACGACCGGTCCACCACGCGCGGCTGGCCGTTGACGTCCTGGTAGAGCACGACCTCGACGTTCTGGATGCCGTCGGGAATCTTGCGGTTCTTCGTGTCCAGCGCGTAGGAGTAGTACTTGCCCGACACCGGCGGCAACGTCCCCTCGATGAACCGGCCGTTCAGGAACACCCCGATGTAGCCGCCCTCAGGGATGCTGTCCTTGGGCATCAGAATGTTCACCGTTTCGCGGACTTTCGACCCGTCCGCCGGACGGACGATCGTGAACGGGGCTTGAGCGGAGGCGTACGCGGCGACCAGCAGGCCCGCGACCAATCCAATTCCACGCTTTGTTCGGTACACCATGAATCTCGCCGCGCTCGCGGTTCACGCGCGCGCTTTCCGCCTATTATGACGACCTTTCGCCCCGCATCGTCACACCCCGCCGGGCAGGTCGCTGACCTTCAACGAGCGCTCGACGCACGACCCGCCCGAGGGCTAAACTCCCGTTAACGTCGAAGGTGTAACGTACTTGACGATGAACCTCTCTCGCCGCCATGTTCTCGTCGGCGCCGCCGCCGGAGCTCTTGCCCGCCCGGCGTCGGTGCTTGCCCAGGAGCCGCGCCGACGGGTCTTGCGAATCGCCCACTTGACCGACGTTCACGTACAACCCGAGAAGCGAGCCGGAGAGGGGATGGCCGCCGCCTTTGTCCACGCCCAAAACCAGAAGGAGCGCCCCGACCTGATTCTGACCGGAGGGGACTTGGTCATGGACGCTTTTGGCGCGACCAAGGAGCGCACCAAGACGCAGTGGGATCTCTGGCAACGAACCCTCAAGGACTGCCTCGCGACCCCCGTCGAACACTGCATCGGCAACCACGACGTCTGGAACTGGCCCCGCGACGGCGGAGAGCCAGAACGCGGGAAGCGCTGGGCGATGGACGCGCTCTCTCTCGAGAAGCCCTATCGTAGCTTCGAGCGGGCGGGCTGGAAGTTCCTGGTTCTCGACAGCACCTTTCCCCGGGGAACCGGATACGTCGCCAAACTCGACGACGAGCAGTTCGAGTGGCTGTCCGGGGAACTGGCGGCAACGCCGAAATCGACGCCCGTGCTCGTGCTGTCGCACATTCCGATCCTCGCCGCCTGCGCCTACTTCGACGGCGACAACGAGAAGGACGGCGACTGGAAGGTCCCGGGCGCCTGGATGCACATCGACGCGAGGCGCATCGTCAAACTTTTCCACAAGCCCGGGAACGTCAAGGTCGCCCTAAGCGGGCACATCCACCTGCTGGATCGGGTGGACTACTTGGGCACGACCTACCTCTGCAACGGAGCGGTGTGCGGAGGCTGGTGGGGCGGCAATTATCAGGAGTGCGAGCCCGGATACGCCATGGTCAACCTCTACGCCGATGGCACATTCGATTCCGAATACGTGACTTACGGCTGGAAGGCCGAAGGGTAGGAGCCGGCAACGGCGTCCCGTCGGGGTCGAGAAGCCCAGATGGCGGGAAACGAGGCGGTCGACGGTCAGGGTCGCTTTGCCGGCGGCTTCGTGGTGTAAGGAACGACGAACGACCCGGTTTGGGTGACCACCAGAACCTCGTTCCGGTTGGGCACGAACGAGAACGACGTCACGTCCGGGCCGAGATACACCAATGCCGCGTGCGGTTGATCGTCGCGCGCGGTTTTTCTGGGCGACGGTCGGTTTGCTTCGTCCTCCAACCACACCGCCGTGGCAAAGGCGCTCGCTCCAAGGTGTTCGAGCGTCGTCCCTTGCGAGGTCAGCCGTAGCCCCGGCCGTCGGCGACCGGGTTCGGCGTCGAGCCCCTTCGGCGGGTCGCCGACGAAGGTCTTGCCGGTCGGCTCGATCCGCCGCCACCCCCTCGCACGAACCCAGATGTGGCCATCCCGGTCGTAACCCAGGTCGGTGGCGTCCCCGCGCAGAGGGGTCAGGCGCCCGTCGGCGGTCAGGATGGTGTCGTCCAGCAGGGCAACGGTTCCATTTCCGTCGAGTCGGACGACCGTCCCTTCCGGCTTGGCCTCGCCTTCGGGCGCACGGTGGGCCTGGCCGTCCAGGGGTATGCGACGAACCGTCGGTCTGCCATCGAACGAGCCGGCGAAGAAGACCGACCTCCCGTCTGCCGAGAACAAGGCGGGCGTCCAGTCTTGCTCGCCGAACCGATAACGAAGTCGTTCGGTTCCCGATGCCCGGTCCCAAACCACGAACTCGGCTTCGTTCCCGTTCGGCGAGTATCGGACGGTGCCGATGGTCTCGCCGTCGTGGGAGAAGAGCGCCCCGAAGGCCGGTCCGCCACTCCCGAGCGCGTCGGGAGTGCCCGTCTCGACGATGCCGTTTACCGTCTCGAAGCGGTAGGTGGTGGCCTGACAGCCGCCGATCAGAACGGCGCAAACCAGCCCGCCCCCGAGCCAAATCCGGTTGTCCATCGTTAGGCCTCGCGTCCATCCGTTTCCACGCTCGGCGCGGGGCGGGCGTTGCGGGAAGGGCCTACCGAGCTTCGATCAGGACTCTGAGGATGCCGGACGCCGCCTCCGGTAGCGCCGTTCCCGGGCCGAAGATGCCCACGACCCCGTGGTCGTACAGGAACTCATAGTCCTGCGCGGGGATGACGCCGCCGACGACCACGAGGATGTCGTCCCGTCCCCTTGCGCGGAGTTCGTCGATCAGCTGGGGGACGAGGGTCTTGTGGCCCGCGGCCAAAGACGACACCCCAAGTATATGCACGTCGTTCTCGACCGCCTGGCGGGCGACCTCGGCGGGCGTCGCGAACAAGGCTCCCACGTCGACGTCGAAGCCCATGTCGGCAAAGGCGGTCGCGACGACCTTCTCGCCTCGGTCGTGACCGTCCTGGCCCATCTTGGCGACGAGGATTCGGGGGCGTCGGCCTTCGCGTTCGGCGAACTCCTCGGTGAGTTTGCGCGCCGCTTCGAACGCCTTGGCATCGCCCGCTTCCGACTTGTAGACCCCGCTGATCGCGGAAGCGGTGGCCTGGTAGCGTCCGTAGGCGCGCTCGAGCGCGGTCGAGATCTCACCGAGCGTCGCCCTAAACCGCGCCGCCTCGACGGACAGGGCAAGCAGGTTGCCCTCGCCTGTTTCGGCCGCATGGGTCAGCGCGTCGAGGGCCCGGTTGACTTGGGCTTGGTCGCGACGCGCCCGCACTTGGGCAAGGCGTTCGAGTTGCTTGTTGAGGACGGTGGTGTTGTCCACTTCCAGGACGTCGAGGGGTTGCTCACGGTCGAGGCGGTACCGGTTGACGCCGACGATCACGTCCTTTCCGGCGTCGATGCGCGCCTGCTTGCGCGCGGCCGCCTCCTCGATCCGTTGCTTCGGCAAGCCCGTCTCGATCGCCTTCGTCATGCCGCCGAGCGATTCCACTTCCTCGATCAGCTTCCAGGCCTTATGGGCAAGTTCGTGGGTCAGATACTCCACATAATACGACCCGCCGTAGGGGTCCACGACTCGGCATACGTCCGTCTCTTCCTGAAGGTACAGCTGGGTGTTCCGAGCGACCCGGGCCGACGCCTCGGTCGGAAGGGCGATCGCTTCGTCGAGGGCGTTCGTATGGAGGCTCTGCGTGTGCCCGAGCACGGCGGTCAGCGCCTCGATACAGGTGCGCGCAACGTTGTTATACGGATCCTGCTCGGTCAGGCTCCAGCCGCTGGTCTGACTGTGCGTACGCAAGGCCATGGACTTGGGGTTCTTCGGTTCGAAGCCGGCGACCAGTTTGGCCCACAGCATCCGTGCCGCGCGCATCTTGGCCACCTCCATGAAGTGGTTCATCCCGATGTCCCAGAAGAAGCTGATACGGGGCGCAAAGTCGTCCACTCCCAGACCGGCCTCGATCCCCGTCCGAAGGTACTCCAGGCCGTCCGCCAGCGTGTACGCGAGTTCGATGTCGGCCGTCGCCCCGGCCTCCTGCATATGGTAACCGCTGACGCTGATGCAATTGAATCGCGGCATCTTGTCGGCGCAATACTTGAAAATATCCGCGATGATCCGCATGGAAGGCGCCGGAGGGTAGATGTAGGTGTTCCGGACCATGAACTCCTTCAAGATGTCGTTCTGGATCGTGCCCGTCAGGCTCGCCGGACCGACTCCTTGCTCCTCGGCGGCGACGATGTAGAACGCCATAACGGGCAGCACGGCCCCGTTCATCGTCATCGAGACCGACATCTGGTCGAGCGGAATCCGGTCGAACAGGATCTTCATGTCCTCGACCGAGTCGATCGCGACGCCCGCCTTACCGACGTCGCCGACCACGCGCTCGTGATCCGAGTCGTAGCCTCGGTGCGTCGCGAGGTCGAAGGCCACGCTCAAGCCCCGCTGCCCGGCGGCCAAGTTCGCCCGGTAGAAGGCGTTGGACTCCTCGGCGGTGCTGAAGCCCGCGTACTGCCGGATCGTCCACGGTTGCATCGCGTACATCGCCGCGTAAGGGCCGCGAAGATACGGAGGCAGACCTGCCGCGTAGTCCAGGTGCTCCATTCCCTGTAAGTCTTGATCGGTAAAGTAGGTCTTTACCGGGATTTGCTCGGCGGGCGTCCACGTGGTTTGGACGGACTCGGTCGCTTTGGAGGGGGTCAGGTCAAGTGGGCCGAACAAGGGTCTCATCGCGTTCGCTCCTCGCTCGGACCGATGCCGAGTCGGGCGTGCAGGTCGGTGATGGTGGCGACGACGTCGCTCCGGATGTGGACGAAGAACTCGACCCCCGCCCGTCGCAACGAGTCGAGGTGATCCGTCGGATTGCCCGCCACCACGAGAATCGGCGGCGAGGCCTTGCTGAGAAGCGGCGCGATCTGTCCGACCAGTTCGGGGTAAGCGTCGTCGGCGCTGCACAGGACCAGCGCTTCAAAGTCGCGCGATCGCTGTACGGCTTCGGCCGCGTCCTTCGGACGTTCCGAAACAACCTCATACCCGCCGCACCCGAAAAAGCCGGTGCAGAACCCAGCCCGGGCGGACGCCATCTTGCGGTCGCCCAACTGAGCAAGGAAAGCGCGCGGACGAGCCTTGCCCGCCGCCACGTGCCTTTCGACTCGCAGCCGGAGTTCCTCGAAGGCCGCCGCGGGGCGGAAGGCGGCAAGCGGCGAGTCGGGAACCGGTTCGCCGGTTTCCCACTCCGAGAGCCGCGCACCGTTCGCCAGGTCTTCGCGCAACGGCCCGAAGGCGCGGTCGAGCGGCCAAACCCGGGAGGCAACGGGCGCGTGGCCCAGGTCGCGCAAGCGGGTCTCCTTCGGATTGGGGGACGTGCTTGTCCCGACGATCCCGGCCCGCCGTGTATGGGCCGCCTTGATCTTGGCGCCGCGCGACATGGCCAGTCGTTCGGGCACGAAGCCGGATCGCCAAGCCGTGAGGAAGCCGCCCTGGTCCTCCATCTCCGTAAAGAGGTCCCAACTCGCCGTTGCGAGGCGCTCCGTCAGCCGTTCGACGAAGTAGGCGCCGCCCAGTGGGTCGGCCACTTTGGCCAGGAACGCTTCTTCCTTCAGTATGGTTTGCGTGTTGCGCGCCAAGTGCTCGCCGAACTCGGTCGGCTCGCGGAACACTTGATCGAACGCCCCCACGGTGATCGAATCCGCGCCGCCCAGGGCGGCGGAAATCGCTTCGGTGGTCGTGCGGAGCAGGTTGTTGTGGGGGTCGTACAGGGTTTTGTTGAGGGAGGTCGTTTCCACGTGCAGTCGCGGGCGCACTCCCTCCAACCCGAACGCTTTCACAACGTTCGCGATCAGGGTTCGCGCCGCGCGCAACTTAGCGATCTCCTGGAAGTACCCCGATCCCACCGCGAACCGAAACTCGGTGTTGGCGGCGAGCCAGCGTCCGTCGAAGCCGGCCTCGACAAGGCCCGCGAGGTACTCGGTGAACAGGCCGATCGCGGTCGCCAGTTCGAGGGCGGCCGAACCGCCCGCCTTCTGGAAAAGCGATGCGCGGATCGTCAGCGTACGGAAGCGGGGCAGCCGATCCCGGATGGGTTCGAGCATCGCTCCGGCGCTTGCCGTCCAGGACGAGGGGTCCGCCGCGCTCCAGCCGATCAGGCTATCCATGATCGGGTCGCACTCGACGCTGCCCGCCAAGTCGGCGGGTTCGATGCCTCGCCGCTCCACCTCGTTGAGAAGCATCGCCAAGATCTGGGGCGAACAGGGCCCAGCCATCCAGTGGACCGGCACGGCCTCCAGCACGACGCCGTCCAGCAGCGCGCGGAACTCGGCCTGAGACGAGACCGGCGACCCCGGGGTCACGAGGAAGGCGATTTCGTCCACGCCACGGCCAAGGCACCGGATCGCGTGGGCGTTCGCGTCGCCCACGTTCGCCTCGCGAATCGGCTCGCGGACCGCCCAGTCGGGATTGGCATCGAATCCTCGCTGGAAAGGCGCGCCGCCGGGTATGGAGTCGGCGCAAGGCGGCACATCCTCCCGACGGTACACCGGCTGAACGTCCAGCCCGTCCTCGGTCTGGGTGACCAACCTCTTGCGGAAGTCGGCGCCTTTCAGGTCGTGCGCGATCGTCGCCAGCCATGCCTCCGTGGGCACGGGCGGAAATTCGGCGAACAAACGGTCGGCCATCCTACTCGGTTCCCCCTTCCTGAACGATTTCGTACAGCACCCCCAGGGCGCCGTCCCGGTGCGTCTTCGGGTGCAGGAAGAACACCGTTGTGCCGCGCGAGCCCTTTCGGGGAGCCGCGTCGATGATGTTGAAGCCCGCCGCCTTCATGTCGTCGAAAGCGGTCTGGATGTCGGTCGTTCGGAACGCGACGTGGGCCAGTCCGGCCCGCCCGCCGCTCTTCTCGATCTGTTTGGCAACCGGGGAATCGGGACCGAGCGGTTCCAGCAACTGGATCAGATTGTCGCTCTCTCCAATGCGGAGGAGCACCTCCCGAACTTGGTCCCCGCCGTAAACGTCTTCCCGGTGCAGGATCGAGAACCCCATCTGCCGGTAAACGTCGACGTGGGCGTCCAACTGGCCCTGCGGTACCGCGATCGCGACGTGGTCGATGAATCGTAGGTGCGGGCTCATGCCTGGGGTTCCTCCTCCTCGAACTCGATGATGACCTGGTCCTGCTTGACGGCGTCGCCGACCTTGACGAGAATCTCCTTGACCTTCCCCGCCAGCGGCGAGGTGACGGAGGTCAGCATCTTCATCGCCTCAAGGATGACGACCTCCTGATCCTCCGCAACCTCTTGGCCGACGGTAATCTGGATCGCGGAGACGACCCCCTGCAAGGGGCTCACCACGCTCCGGTCCGTCGCCGCTCGTCCGCCCCCGGCACCGGTCGGACGCGGCGCGGGGCCGGCGGGCATTCCTGGTGCGGAACCTCGACTCGCCCGGGGAACGGGCCTCGGTTCCGCCTCGGCGACCTCGACTTCGACCTCGTAGGTCTTTCCTTCGACATTGATTTTGAGTTTCATGGTCGTCGTCTCTTAGAGCGGGATCAGGCCGTGCTTCTTCTGCGGCCGCAGTTCGCGCTTGGTGCTCAGCACTTCGAGGGCCCGCGCGATGTGCAGACGGGTGCTCGCCGGTTCGATCACATCGTCCACCATCCGCTTGGAGGCGGCGACGTAGGGGTTCGAGAAGTGGTCGCGGTACCGCTTGATAAGTTCGGCCCGGGTGGCCGCCTTGTCTTCCGCCGTCTCGATCTCGCGTTTGAACACGATTTCCGCCGCTCCTTCCGCGCCCATCACCGCAATCTCCGCCGTCGGCCAGGCGAACGCCCGATCCGTCTTCAGGTCCTTCGCCGACATGGCGACGTACGCGCCGCCGTAGGCCTTCCGCATGATCACCGAGATCTTTGGCACCGTCGCCGCGCTGTAGGCGAACAGCATCTTCGCCCCGTGGCGGATGATGCCGCCGTACTCCTGTTCGACGCCCGGCAGGAAGCCGGGGGTGTCGACCAGGGTCACGATGGGGAAGTTGAAGGCGTTGCAGAACCGGATGAACCTCGACGCCTTGTCCGACGAGTTGATGTCCAACACGCCCGCCAAGTTGAGCGGCTGGTTCGCCACGATGCCGATTGGCCGGCCCGCGATGCGCGCGAATCCCACCACGATGTTGGTCGCGTAGTTCTCGTGAATCTCGAGGAACTCGGCCTCGTCCACGAGCAGGTCGATCACGTCCTTCACGTCGTACGGCTTGCGAGGGTCGTCGGGGATCACGTCGTTGAGGGCCATGACCGGGTCGAGGCGGTACTCGCCCTCCTTGATCGGCGGGTCCATCACGTTGTTCGGGGGCAGAAAGCTGAGAAGGCTGCGGCAGATGTCGATCGCCTCCTTGTCGTTTTCCGCCACGAAGTGGACGACGCCCGAGTAGTGCATCTGGGCTTCGGCGCCGCCGAGTTGCTCGGCGCTCACGTCTTCGCCCGTCACCTGCTTGATCACGCTCGGGCCCGTGATGAACATTTGGGCCTGGCGGGTCTGGATGATGAAGTCGGTTAGGGCGGGGCTGTACGCCGCGCCGCCCGCGCAAGGGCCGCAAATCAGCGAGATCTGGGGAACGACGCCGCTCAGCATGGTGTTCGCGTAGAACACCCGCGCGTACCCGGCCAGGCTGTCGATGCCCTCTTGGACGCGCGCGCCGCCCGAGTCGTTGATGAACACGAACGGGGTTCCTGTCTTGAGGGAGTTCTCCATTGCGTCCACGATTTTCATCGAGTGGACCTCGCCCGCCGAACCGCCGAACACGGTGAAGTCCTGGCTGGCGAGGTGGATCGGACGCCCGTCCACGCTCCCGAGACCCGTCACCACCCCGTCGGCGGGCGCTTCCTTTCCCGCCATGCCGAACTGGGTGCATCGGTGCTCGGCGAACAGCCCTTGCTCTTCAAAGGAGTCGGGGTCGAGGAGGTGCCCGATGCGTTCGCGGGCGGTCAGTCGTCCGGCGGCGTGTTGCTTGTCGATGCGGGCTTGGCCCCCACCGAGTTGGAGCGCGGCTCGTTTCTCCCGGAGTTGGTCGAGTTTGTCTTGGTTCGCCATGATCAGCTCGTCCTCGGCCTCGTCGGCACGACGACGAGGAGCATGGCGGGTGACGGGTACGGCGAACCAACGGCGACAGCGGTCACAGCCCTTGGGAACGTCCCTCCCTTTACGCGAGGAACGTCGCCTCGAGCCGCTTCGTTGTCGGGTCGTGGTTCGATCTCCGTTGATCGCGCCCGAGGACGTTTCGAGGATACACCGGGCGGCGACCTCCGACCTGAGCCGTTGGACCCCGGCCCATCGGCCCACGAGAGCCTTTCGTCGTTGGACCTTGGCCGACGATCCGCTCCGGTAACCTCGCGCCATGCCGCTCGCCCTCGCCGTGTGGCTCGCCATGAACCTCGCCTCCTCTGAACCGGTCACGATTAGGGGACTCCTCGACGTCGAGGTCGACGGCGGGCGATTCCGCGTCACGTCGGCGAATGCCCTCACCGTGCTCCGAGGTACGTTGTTCGACGTCGAAGTCGGCGGGCGGTGGCTCGGCCCGAGCGATTTTCGCGTGGTGGCGTCCCCCCAAGTCGAGCCCGGCGAGGCGACCCCCTCGTACCGACCCGGACGAGCCAAACGCGCCCGAACCGTTCGCGCCACCTACGCGGGGCACGGCCTGAGCATCGTGGTACGACTCCGTACCTACGCCGACCAGGACATTCTGCGTCCGGAGATTCGGCTGACCGCAACCGAGCCGGTCCGGGTCGACGCGGTCCGCCTCGGCCTCACGATGCCTGGAGCCAAGGTTCTGGGGGTGGACGACGGCAACCCCCTCGCCAACGAGGCGTTCTTCGCCTCGATCGAGCACCCGATGGCCGTATCCACCGTGGCGGGCGAGCGCGCATCGAGCGAACTGCGGCTGGACGCCGACCTCGTCACCGGTGAATCCATCGTGGTCGACTCCGTTATCGGCGCCCACGCGATCGGGCAACGACGGAGAGCGTTCCAGACCTACCTCGAGGCCTTCCGCGCCCAGCCGCGACGGTACTACCTCCACCCGAACTGCTGGTTCGACCTCGGGTTCCCCACCCGACCGCCCTTCACCGAGGCCGAGGTGCTGGATCGGATGGCGGCCTTCCGCCGGGAGCTCACGGAGAGGCGCGGGGTGGCCCTCGACGGCTATGTTCTCGACGACCCGTGGGACGACCCCGATTCGCTCTGGGGTTTCCCCAAGAGCCGCTTTCCGGACGAGTGGTCCAACCTGGCCGCCCGCGCCAAGCAGTACGGCTGGACTCTCGGCGTCTGGATGTCGCCCTTCGGCGGCTACGGCGAAAACCAGATTCGTCGCGTCCGCTACGGCAAGGCGCAGTCGCCGCCGTTCGAGACCCAGGTCGTGAACGGCTACGAGGGATTCCGCCTCGCCGGTCCCCACTACTACCGTCGCTTTCGCGACGTCGCCCTCGACCTGATGCAGCGCTACGGGGTCGGCGCGTTCAAGTTCGACGGAATCGGCGGCGGCCTGTACCAGCGGGGACCCAACCCTCAAGCCGTCGCGGACTATCGTGCCCTGTTCCGCCTGACCCAAGACCTGCGCTCCCGCGATCCGAAGGTCTTCATCAACGCCACCGTCGGCACCTGGCACTCGCCGTTCTGGTTGTTCTACGTGGATTCGATCTGGCGGGACGGCGAGGACACGCTGAGCGCCGGGAATGGGCCGAGCCGCGAGCGCTGGATCACCTATCGTGACGGCAACTGGCACAAGAGCGGCGTCCGAGAGTCTCCGCTCTTCCCGGTTTCCTGCGTCATGCTCGTCGGACCCACGCTGGCCGAGCACGCGCCCCACGGCCTCGACGCCCCCCTCGCCACCCTCGCCGACCTGCGGAGCTTTCTTGCCGAGGTCTACAGCTTCTTCGGCATGGGCGTCACGTTGCAGGAGCTCTACCTGACGCCGCGTCTGGTGACCCCGGCGGCCTGGGACGGACTCGCGCGCGCCGTCAAATGGGCGAGGACTCACCGTCCGACCCTGATGGACGCCCACTGGGTCGGTGGCGATCCGCTAAGGGGAGAGGTCTATGGAACCGCCGCTTGGCGCAACGGCCGCGTCACGCTGATGTTGCGCAACCCGTCCGAGGAGGTGCGGCGCTTTGCCCTGGATGCCGACGCCGCCTTCGAACTCCCGCCGGGAGCCGCGAGGCGGTACCGGCTCAAGCCCGACCTCTCGACGCACGCGCCCAACGAGATCGTCCTCGGCCCGCGAGGCGTCGTTGTCGAACTCGCGCCCTTTGAGGTGTCTGTCTGGAGCGGCGGGGCGGAGAGGACGTGACCGAACTCCGAGTCGAGCGTCTCGCCATGCCCGCCGCCGACCTCGGTCCGGATAGCCCGTTGCCACCCTTGGTCTCCGAACGCGAACTCCACGAAGTGGCCCATGCGGACGGCGTACCGGCCGAGATCGTGCGCAACCTCGGGACGGGCCACGTGCCCAGCGTGCTTCCCTACACGATGCAGGACGGCTACGATCGCCGCCTCGTCGAACGCGAGTTTCGGGTTGCCGTCCTTGAGAACGCTCACCTTCGCGCGACCTTCCTGCTCGAACGCGGGGGCCGATTGTGGTCCCTGTTCGACAAGGCTTCTGGGCGAGAACTGCTCTACCGAAACGCCTGCGTCCAGTACGCGAACCTCGCCCTCCGAAACGCTTGGTTCGCGGGCGGGGTCGAGTGGAACTGCGGGGTGATCGGCCACAGCCCCCAAACTTGCTCGTCCGTCTACGCCGCTCGCCTGGATGGGCCGGATGGGGAACCCGTTCTCAGGCTCTACGAGTACGAGCGGATTCGGGGCGTGCTGTACGAACTCGACTGCCGGCTTCCCGGGGATTCGCCTTACTTGTTCGTGACGATCACCATCCGCAACCCGCGCGAGGTCGCAATCCCGATGTACTGGTGGTCGAACATGGCCGTCCCGCAAGCACCCGACGTGCGCGTTCTGGTCCCCGCCGAACGGGCTTTCTCCTTCGGGTACCGAAGCCGTCTCGACGTGATCCCGTTTCCCGAGGCGGAGGGGTTCGACGCGAGCTACCCGAGCCGCGCGTCGATGCCCCGCGACTACTTCTTCGACGTCCCCCGGGAGCGGCGCAAGTGGATCGCCGCGGTGGACGGCGATGGGAGAGGGGTCGTTCAGGCCTCGACGGCGAGGCTGAAAGGACGAAAGCTGTTCGTCTGGGGGACGGGGCCGGCCGGGTCGAACTGGCAGAGGCTGCTTTCGCCTTTGGGGGGCGAGTACTTCGAGATTCAGGCCGGCCTCGCCCAAACCCAGCTCGAGTACCTAGCGATGCCGGCCCAGTCGGAGTGGACTTGGACCGAGGCCTATGGCCCGATCGAGTCATCCCCGGCCGCCGACCACGCCTCGGCGACCGCCGCGCTCGAGTCCTCTCTGGACGCCTCTCTACCCATGGAGATCCTGGAGCGGGTCGAGACGCAATCCAAGGCGTGGTGCCACCTGCGGCCGGTCGAAGCGCTCTGGACCGGCTCCGGATGGGGGGCGGTCGAGCAAGTACGAAGGCGACTCGCCGGCGATCCCAGCCTCCCCGACGCGGGCCTTCCGATGCAATCGAACCCCGGTTCCGACGAAGCGGCTTGGATCGAGTTCCTGGAGGCTGGCGCCGCGCCCCCGACGTCGAGCTTTCAGGTCGCCGAGGGGTGGTCCTCCTTCCTCGGGAACTCCCCGATGCACCAGGGCGTCGCCCGGTTCTACCGGGGGGACACCGACGCGGCGATCCGGACGTGGTACCGCTCCTTGGGCCGGTCCCCGTCGCCCGTAACCTGCCGCAACCTCGCGGTTGCGTCGTGCCGGGTCGGCAAGGTCGGGGCCGCCGTCGCCGCCTACCGTTCGGCCATGACCGCCGGATCCCCAAGCCTCGTCTTGGCGCGCGAAGCCCTCGGGTTTCTCGCGCAGCACGACCCGCGCGCGGTGATCGAACTCCTCCCGCGTCTGCCGCGAGTCGGCCTCGACGACGGCCGTGTCCGGCTTGCGGAGGCGCGCGCCGCCCTCGCGCTTGGCGACGTGGACCCGGCCCGCCGCTTCTTCGCCGATCGGGTCGTCGTTCCCGACTTACGGGAGGGCGACACGGCGCTGGAATCCCTCTGGAACGCGTACCAAGCCGCGACCGGGGGTACCGCCACCATGCCCAACGCGATGCGCCTCGCGATGACCGAGTAACGCGCTACTTGCCGCCCGTCGTTGCGATACCTTGGATGAAAGTCTTCTGCGCGAAGAAGAACAGCACGATGATCGGCAAGGTGAAGATGGTCGCCGCCGCCATCAATTGGGCGTAGAACCCACCGTAATGCGATACAAACTGCTGCAAACCGTAGGCCAGCGTGTACTTCGCCGGGTCGTTCACGTACAGCAAGGGACCGAGGAAGTCGTTCCAGGAGCCAATGAACTGGAAGAGAGCGCACGTCGCCAGAGCGGGTTTTGAGAGGGGCAGCACGAGACCGGTAAAGATGCGCCACTCGTTCGCCCCGTCGATGCGGGCCGCTTCCGACATTTCGGCCGGCAGCGTCTTGAAGAATTGCGTCAGCAAGAACACGTAGTAAGCCGACGAGGTGAAAGCGGGCACAATGAGCGGAAGGTAGGTTCCGTACCAGCCGAGCGATCGGAACAGGCTGAAGACCGGGATCATCGTCACCTGCCCCGGGAGCGCCATCGTCGCGATCATGAGCGCGAACAGCGGCCCCCTTCCCGTGAATTCCATCTTCGCGAACCCGTAGGCGACGATCGCGCTACTCGCCACCGCCCCGACGACGGTGCACAGGCAGAGCACGAGCGTGTTTCGCAGATAGAGCAGAAACGGCATGTTCTGCATCGCCTCCGGATAGTTGTTCGTCACGAACGGCGACGGGATAAGCGAGCGCAACGTGAGTTCTCCCCCGGCGAAGATCTGAGCGTTGCCCTTGAACGAGGTCGCGACCATCCACAGAAGAGGCAACATCGCCGGAATGGAGAGCAACAAGAGGGCGGCGTACACCCCAAGTCGGCCCGAGAGAGCCAACCTGGGGCCGGTGTCACTCTTCGTAGCCAAGGGCCCTCCTTTTCGCCAGTTCCTCGCGGTATTTCGATTCGAGCTCGGCGAGCGATTGCTCAGGGGTCATAACCCCCCGGACCGCCCGATCCTCCGCCCGGTAGATCTGGTCGGTCAGGAACTGGAGGTTCGCGATCGGGGGCGGGGCCTTGCAGTTCGGGCTGGCCAAGATGTCGAGGAACGCCTGGAACTGCGGGTTCGTCCGGAGCCACCGCTGGAACGTCGGGGAGTTCGCGACGGCGGGGGAGTAGGGAAGCCACCCACCCAGGTTGTAGAACGTCGCCGCCCGGTCTGGGTCGTTCAGGCCTGTCCAGAACTTCAGGAACTCCCAAGCCCCCGCCTTCTGCTTGGCGGAAATGGGGACGATCATGTAGTTGCCGCCGACCTGACCGCCCAACGGGGTGCCGCCTTCGCGCGGCGGTGGAATCGGGTACACCCGGTACTCCATCTCCGGTTTGAATTTGCGCAACTCCTCGACTCGCCATTGACCGTCGTAGGTGACGCTCAAGTCGCCGTGCATGAAGGCCCAGGAAGCCGCACCTTCGATATCGTTCAACCCCGCTTGAAAGCGCACGACGTTGTCGAAACCGACCGCTTTGCGGTGCCGCACGATCGCTTTGAGCGCACGCAGGTTTTCCGGGGTGTTCAGGCGCACCTCGCCGTGCTCGTCCATCTCGAAGCCCCCGCCAAAGTAGTGCGCGACGTACACCAGATCGTTGAGCAGGAATCCGAGACGCGTCAAGTTGCCCTTGCCGTCGTACTTGTTCAACTTCATCCCCATCTCCTCGAGTTCTTCGAGAGTCTTGGGGAACTTGTCCGGGTCGTAACCGGCTTCGCGAAGGTGTTGCGCGTTCACATAGAGCGCCATCAGATCGGCCCCGATCGTGATGCCGTAGCATTTGCCGCGAAACATGCCGGTTTCGCGGATCGAGGGGTAGCTTTCCTCAAAGAAGCGCTTCTTCTCGTCCGGCGTCATCAAGGTGCCGAGGTCGGTGAGGAAGCCGTTGGCCGCCATGTTCGGCACCGCGCCGTTGAACATCGACATCAGGTCGGGCGGATCGCCTCCGATCACGCCCAGGATGAACTTCGAGTCGGCGCCGCCGCTCGGCACGCTGACCGGCACCACCTCGTATTCGCTCTGGCTCTTGTTGAACGCTTCGACGATCTTCTGGACCTGCTTCTCCCAGTCGCCCTGCCAGCGATGCCAGAAGCGCACGAGCTTTCGCTCGGGGTATTTGCGGGGTGTGGAATATCCGCTCGCGAACACGAACACGACCGCCGCCAGCGCGAGCAACCAGAGCCCCCATCGGAGGACGCGCTTAGCCGCCATAGTGGACCCACCTCCGTTGCGTTCGGAAGACGACCGCGGTCAGCACGACGATAACGAGGAAGAGCATCCAGGCCATCGCGCTCGCATAACCCATATCAAGGTACTTCCATGCCCGATTATAAAGATAGAGGCTGTAGAAGTAGGTGCTGTCCTGCGGTCCACCGTTCGGGGTGATGACGTAAGCTTGGGTGAAGGTCTGGAAGGCGCCGATGATCCCCATCACCAAGTTGAAGAAGATCACCGGCGTCATCATCGGCAACGTGACGTGTACCATCTTGCCGAAGGCTCCCGCTCCGTCCAGGTCGGCCGCCTCGTAGAGATGCCGAGGGATGTCCTTCAGGCCGGCCAGGTAGATCACCATGCTCCCGCCGACCCCCCAGAGGGCCATCATCACGAGGCTGTAGAACGCCCAGGGAGCGGTGTTCAGCCACGCCGGTCCGGTGATCCCGACGAGGCCGAGAAGCCTGTTGACGAGCCCGATGTTCGGGTTCAGGAGCCAGATGAACAGGACCGAGGTGGCGACGGTGGGGACGATCGAGGGGAGGTAGAAGATCGTCCGGAAGAGCGCGATCCCCCGCACGTTCGCATTGAGGAGCATGGCCAGTCCCACCCCGAACACGATCCCGAGCGGCACCGATACGCAGGCGTACTTCACGGTCACCCACGCCGACCTCCAGAACAACTCGTCTTGGGTGAGGAGCATCCGGTAGTTCGCGATTCCCACCCACTTCGGCGTCGTCACGATGTTGTAGCGGGTGAACGATAGGTAGATGCTCTGGAAGAAAGGCCAGATCGTGAACGCCAACAGACCGACGAGCCAGGGGCTCAGGAAGAGGTACGCCGTCAGGTTGTTCCTGATCCGATGGTTCGCGCGACTCGGCACCGCGTGCTAAGCATATTCGTTCCGTTCCGGCCCGCGCCAGAATGCGCCATGGTCCACCTCTTTATGGACGTCGAGGACCCGATCAATCCGCTCGCGGACGACGCGGCCCTCGATCTAGCCCGGCTGTTCACCGAGGCCGGTGTTCGCGGAAACTTCTGCGTGACGGGCGAAAAGTGCCGAACTTTGGTCGCTCGCCGCCGAACCGACGTCCTCGATGCGCTCGCTCCCCACTGCCTGGGTCTCCACACGGATACGCACTCGGTCCATCCCACGACCATGGAACTGCTGGCCGACGTCGCCTTCGAGGAGGGTGCGCGCCTCGCCTACCTGGCCGAGAAGCGTGGGTTCGACGCTTTCGCAGCAGCGTTCGGGAGGCCACCCGCCTTCTGGGGCGGGGCGGGAAACACCTGGTCACCGGAGATCACGGACGCTTTGGGGCGACTCGGTATACCGGCATACGTCTACGCCCTGACCGAGTTGCCGGATCGTTGTGCGCACCGCTTCAACGGTGTGCTCGCCTTCACGCAACACCTTTCGGTTTCCGAGGACGACTGGGCCGACGACGACCGTGCCGCGCGGCGTTGTGCCGAGGTCCTGCATGAGGTCTCCCGGAGACGGACCGATTGCCTCTGCGTGTTCGTGGGCCACCCGACCCGGTTCCGCCACGAGCGCTTCTGGGATGCGCCCTATGCCGGCGGCAGAACTCCCGCTCGGCCCGAGCCCGCCAAGTCGGTCGAAGACCGGGTCTATGAGCACGCCAAGGCAAACCTCGCCTCCTTCTTGCGAGGTATCGCCCAAATCGGACGACCGATCGGACTCGACGATGTACTTCGGCTCCCGTGGCGATTCGAGAGCCCTGACGAAGCGTCCCTTGCCGTCTTCCGCGACCGCACCGCCGCCAACCTCCAGGCGGTCGTCCATTGGCCCATCCACCGACCGGGTCTCGATCCGGCGGGCATCGTCGCCAAGACACTGGCTCTGTCGAACACCCTGCAAGTCGCTCGCCTGGACGAGAAGGGCGCCAAGGGCGCCGACCCGAGCAGGTAGTCGATACCGTCGCTAGAAGGAGGTGAGGAGTCGTCAGGAAGCCTGGGACAGGCAGACGACGTCCCGGTGGAGGTGGAGGAAGGATGCGGGGAGCGAGGTAGTTACGAGGCCCTCATTGAGCGAGCGAAAGGCCTCTTCTTTACCGTCACCGCTCACGATAAGGAGTATTCGCCGTGCCGACAGAAGGTCGCCGATTCCCAGAGTCAGGCCGTGGGTCGGCGGAGAACCCGCCCGGTCGAGCATCGGGTGGCTTCGCGTGGTGGGTGCGAGGGCGGCGACGTGACACCCAGGATGCAGCGAGGACCCCGGTTCGTTGAGTCCGAGGTGCCCGTTGCGTCCGATGCCAAGGATCGCAAGATCCACGGACGGTCTTTCGCACAGGGCGCGCTGGACGCGCGCGCACTCGGCGATGGAATCGGTGGCCAAGCCGTCGAAGGCGAGGTACCGCTCTTCTGGCGCGGCGAGGGGGCCGATCGCCTCACGCCGGAGGTATGCCTCGCAAGTCGCCGGGTCGTTTGGGGGGAGGCCAAGCCATTCGTCGAGTTTGGTCACCCAAGCCCGGTCCCATCGCCGACCACGTCGAACCAGTTCGCGGTAGAGGCCAAGCGGCGAACTCCCGGTCGCCAGGACCAGGTGTGCTTCCGGATTGGTCGCAAGGGTCTCGTCCACCAGGTCCGCGCCCGCTTCGGCCAGCCCGACGGCGTGCGAGAAATGGCGGTAGGTCACAAGAACCTCCGCCGTGCGTGGTCCGCCGCCCCGACGACGCCCGCCCGGTTGCCGAGCCTTGCGGGCACGACCCGGAGTGGCGCGATGAGCGAGGGCGCCGTGGCGGCGACCATCGTGCGGAACGGAACGAGATCGTCGAAGAAGGCGTCCATGAGGCCCCCGCCCAGGATGACCCGCTCTGGCCGAAGCACGTGGGCCAGGTTCCAGATCGCGCGGCCGATCGCCTCACGCCCCCGATGCACCAGGGGGTCGTCTGCCTGAACTGCCGACGCCAGGTCGGCGTAGCCCGCTTCTGCGGCGCGCGCGTTCAGGGCGGTACCGCTGGCTTCGCTCTCCAGACAACCGCACAGACCGCAGTAGCACGGCCGCCCGTCGGGCAGCACGGGCATGTGGCCGATCTCCGGGTGCTCGCCGAACGCACCCCGGTAACGGTCCGTACCCGCCCAGAACGCGCCGCCGACGCCGGTGCCGAACGTCAGCATGGCGGTGGGTTCGCGCGTCTCGCCCTGCATTTCCCCGAGGAGGGCGGCGTCGGCGTCGTTCAGAATGGCCACGGGTCGGTTCGTTCGGGAGCCTAACGCTCCAACGAGGTCCCTTCCGATCCAATCAGGAAGCGTGTCGGGGTGGATAACCGTTCCGTTCGTTTCGTCCAGCGGCCCGGGGCAGCCGACGCCGATCGCGCGGTAAGAATACGGCTCGGCCCATTGCGTAAGCCGGTCAAGGGTGGCGTCGAACCCCTCCGTGGCGAATGATGTTTCGGCTATCGAATGAATGCCGTCGAACACCCCGACGCGGGTTTTTGTTCCGCCCACATCGATCCCGAGAACTATCATAAGTAATCCTAATGAAGTGGGGGCAAGAGGTCGGCCTGCATTCGCAGCATTTCGTCCACCATCTCGACCGCCCGGCGGTAGGAGTCCACCGTCGGCTCGAGCAGGACGGCTTGGAGCAACTTCTCCTTGGACTCCTCGACGAAAGCGTCCACTAGGAGCTCTTGGATCGAGGCCTGGGTGCGAATCAGCGCCGCGATGGGCTCCGGAAGCGGCTCCATCGCGACCGACCGGAGTCCCGAACCGTCGGCGGTGGCGGGGACCTCCACGACGAGGTCGTCGGGCAGGTTCGGGATCGCGCCCCGGTTCGGTACGTTGACCGCCTCGAGGTCGCGAGGGACGTTCAGGGCGATCGCCTCGAGGATGGGTTGTGCGAGTTCGCCACTGAACCAGAGGTCGCCCTTCTCGATCCCGCCCCGCATATCGTTCGGCTTGCGCAGCGGTCGGTCGGTCGAGGTCGCGCCGACGGTGTACACGAACTCGGGTGCGGCCCCGGTTTCCCAGGGGTGTCCGTCGACCGGATCGTAGTACCAGAGCATGTTCGGCGCGTAGAATTCGTCCGCCCAGCCAATGTACTCGCCAATGTGGTTGGCCCCCGGCGACGGGTAGAGTCCGAATCGTCGCAACAGCACGCGCGATAGGGCGACCTCGTGCCAGTCGTAGAGCGGATCGCCCTCACGGTCGGCATGCCGAAGGGCCGGGTAGAGGTCCTCGCCCGTGCGACGATCCCGGATGCGCTGGAACCAGGTGAAGTGGTTGATTCCACAGGCGGCAACGTCCAGGTCCTCGACCGCCATCTCCAGCATCGCGGCGATCTGGCCCATCCCCATCCCGATGCCGTGACAAAGGCCGACGGTGGTCGTGGAACTGAGTCGAGTCGCCGCCTGGCACAGCTTGTGCATCGGGTTCGTGTAGTTCAGGAGGATCGCTCCCGGGCATTGCACCTCCATCGCCCGGGCGATCTCGACGATCGGCCGCATGTTTCGAAGGGCGTGGAACAGGCTTCCCGGACCACCATTCTCCCCGTAGATCTGCCGGAAACCATGCTTGCGAGGGATGTGAAAGTCCATCGCCCAGTACACGTCTCGGCTGATCTCGATCGCGTCCACCACCGCCGTCGAGCCCTCGAGGGCCTCCGCCAAGGACGTCGTGGCGGTGATCTTGGCGTCGCGTCCGAGTTGTGCGGAGGCGTAGCGGGCGTAATCCTCGACCTCGCGGACCGCTCGCTCGTCGATGTCCATCAGGGCGAGGTGCACCCCTCGCTCGTTGAGCGGTTCGCTCAGCAACACGTCCCGGACGGTGCCCGGCCCAAACGACCGACTTCCCGCCCCGACAAGGGCGACTTTCACGCGATCCATCGATCCCAGCATAGACAAAGGGAAGGGGCGCCGTCTATGCCCGTCCCGCACGGCGGTAGGCTCCGTCGCGATGCCGAAGAACCTTATGCTGAAGCCACTGGACGGCTTCGAGTCCGAGCTTGGGCTCTTGCTCGCGACCATGAACGAGGCGACCCGCAAGTGGCGCGCCGAACTGGGCGATCCCCCTCCAGAGGCGATCGTCTGGCAGCCGCGGCCAAACGGGCACAGCATTGGGGCGGTTCTCCTGCACATCGTGGCCTGCGAGTCGTTCTGGCTCGAGACGTTCGCACGGGGTTGCCGCCGGAATCCGAACGAACTGAAACAAACCCTTGACCGAGAAACGCGCCAATACGGCGGACACTGGCCGACCCCGCCCTCCGAGCCCATCGCCTGGTACTGTGACCTTCATGACCGGGTGCGCGCCCGAGCTTTCGACCGCCTCCGCGACGACTCCGCCGAACGCAGAATCGCGCGGAAAGGGTTCGAGGTTTCACTCGGCTGGGTGGTCGCCCATGTCGCCCAACACGAGGCGTACCATGGAGGACAGGCGGTGTTGCTCCACGACCTGTGGCGGCACCGCACCTGAGCCAAACCGGGTCCGACTCGAATGCGGGTCACAATACGTCAGTCCATGAACGATCGCGACGTGTTCACCGAGGCGCAAGTGGCCCAAATCATCCGGGTCGCGGCGCGGCGGCACGGCTCGGATTCCGGCGGGGGTCGCGACTCGGGCGGCATTTCTCGCCTCGAACTCGAGCGCTTGGCCCAAGAGGTCGGAATCGCCCCGACCGACCTTTCGGCGGCGATCGAGCAGGTTCGGTCCGGCGACGACTCGGGCGGACCGCCATGGCGGAAACGCACGTTCGAGAGGGTCGTCGAGGGCGAGTACGAACCGGCCGCCTACGCCGAAGCGATTTTGAGTCTCCCCGTCAGCGGACTGACGGGTCAGCCGACGGCGATGGGGAACACGTTTCGAACCGCCTACATGGCCGGTCTCTCCAGCCAGGAACTCAAGGTCGTCGCCCGGGACGGACGGACCCGAATGCGCGTCGAGTCCACGCCCGGGGCGGCGGTCGCCCTCTCGATTCCGCTCTTGTTCTTCTCCACCTTGATCTCCTGCGTCATGACCTTCAAGGAGCGCCTCCCCATGCCTGGCGCAATCGTCTTGGCGATCGGCTACGGCCTGGCCTACTTGCTGATGCGGGGAACCGCCAAAGCGGGCGCGGCCTTTGCCCAACGAGTCCTGGACGAAATGGGAGAGGCGCTCGAGCGGGCCACCCCGGCGGATTCCATCAAGGCGGTGGAACAACCGACCGCGGACGACGCGGAGTTGCCGGAGCGTCTCACCCTGGATTAGCCGAGACGGGTAGCCTGCCGGACGATGGGTTTCCACCGACGGTCCGGGTTCAGCTTTCAGTGGATGTTCGTGCATCAGGCGGGCAAGACGCCCCCGCCGCCCGACGAGAAGGCCCTTGATTTCCTCGCCAAACACGGCTTCGGATTCGTAAGGATTCCTACCGATTATCGGGTCTGGACGAAGGACTTTGACTACTTCCAACCGGACGAAGCGGTCTTCGCCCATCTGGACGCCTACCTCGTGGCGTGCAAGGACCGCGGGCTGCACATGAGCCTGAACCTGCACCGGGCGCCGGGCTACTGCATCAACCGCAACGACTTGGAGCGCGACAACCTCTGGGGCGAGGGGATCGCGACCGACGCATTCGTCTTCCTCTGGGAGACCTTCGCCCGGCGCTACCTCGGCGAACTGCCCGAAGACCTTAGCTTCGACTTAGTCAACGAGCCTCCGGACGTCGGCCAGTATGGCATGACCCGCGAGGTCCACGCCCGGGTAATCCGTCGTACCGTGGCGGCGATTCGGTCGGTGGACCCGACCCGTCCGATCGCGATCGACGGCCTGGCGGGCGGGCATCTCGCGATGCCCGAACTGGCGGATCTCGACGTCACCCATAGCGGGCGCGGCTACCAGCCGATGCCCGTGAGCCATTGGGGCGCAGGCTGGTGGGACGGATGGAAGGTTGCGGAAGGGCCGATTTACCCGGGCGTGTTCTGGGACGGCAGGACCTGGGACAAGGACGCCTTGCGCGCGTTCTACGAACCCTGGCGCGAGGTGGAGCGCCAAGGCGCACCCGTTCACATCGGCGAGTTCGGCTGCTACATCCAGACTCCGAACGAAGTGGCGTTACGTTGGCTGGGAGACTTGTTCGACCTCTACCGCGAGTTCGGATGGGGCTGGGGCATGTGGAACTTCGAGGGGGCGTTCGGCCTTATCGAGCACGGGCGACCGGACGCCCGGTACGAAGATCTCGACGGCTACCGTGTGGATCGCGACCTTTTCGAACTGATGAAGCGCGCGATGTCGTGAACCTCCACGGACGGTATGATAGCGTCTCGCGAAGGCCGCCCATGTCCGAAGGTTGCGATCTCTCCCGTCGTCAGTTGCTCGGTCGCGCGTCCACCGTGGTGGGCGCGGTCTTGGCCCGTCGCTTCTCGTTCGGCCAGCCGGAACAGCCGTTGGTTCTTGGCAGCGGGTCGCACCGCTACGAGTGCCTGCACGACTGGCTGACGCCCCCGGAAGGAATGGTTTTCGGCGATACCCAGGGGGTGGCTCAGGACTCCCAGGGCCGCATCTACGTCGGCCACACCGTCAACGGCGAGAGCGCTTCGTCGAACGCGATCGTGGTGTGCGACGAGAAGGGCAAGTACCTGACCTCGTGGGGCGAGCGGTTCAAAGGTGGTTCGCACGGGCTCGACCTTCGGAAAGAAGGGGACGAGGAGTTTCTCTACCACTGCGACACGAACGCCCGGAAGGTGGTCAAGACGAGCCTCGATGGTCGCGTCGTCTGGGAGATGGGCGTTCCGGAGGCCTCCGAGAAGTACAAAGACGGCCAGAACTACATTCCAACCAACGTGGCGTTCGGCCCGGACGGTGGATTCTACGTCGCGGACGGGTATGGGTCGAGCTGGATTCACCGGTACGACAAGGACGCGAACTACCTCGGCACCTTCGGCGGCCCGGGCAAGGAGGCAGGGCAAGTCCAGCAGCCGCACGGGCTCTGGGTCGATGCGCGGGGTTCGGAGCCACTGCTGGCGGTCGCCGACCGGGCGAACCGACGTATCCAATACTTTTCACTCGAGGGCAAGCACGTCTCCTTCAGCACCGTCGGCATGCGCCTCCCCTGCCACTTCGACGTCCGCGAAGGCGTGATGCTCGTGCCGGACCTGGAGAGCGTGGTGACCTTGTTGGACGAGAAGAACCAACCGATCGTCCAACTCGGGGACGGCCATCCCTCGGGATTGCGGGGCAAGCCTCGATCGGAGTTCCTTCCCGGCAAGTTCATCCACCCGCACGACGCGATGTTCTTGCGCAACGGCGACATCCTCGTGGCCGAATGGGTTCCGATCGGACGAGTGACGCTGTTGCGCCGGGTTCGCTGAAGGTATGCGGACCGGTGGGCCGGGTTAACGGAACCGGGAAGTGGCGCGTCATAGTAGTAAGGCCATGAAACGCGCGCTGCTTCCCCTTGCCCTCGTAACCCTCGCCGGGACGGCGATCGCCCAACCGCTCCCGTCGCTCGACAAGCTCAACGCGGTGCGCGTCGGGTTGTTCCTGCCCGGCTCCGGCGACGCGCGCGACCTGGGAGCGACCTGGCTCGCCCTCGGCGCGGACTTCGACATGACGAAGCTGTTCAAGTTTGGTCCGCTCGAGAACAAGATCATGCTCTCGGCGGACTACATGGAGAAATTGGGGGCGCGCAGCATCCCAATTGCCCTCACCTACCGGTGGAGCTTCGTCGGGTTCTACGCCTTCGCGGGGGCCGGAGTGGCGTTCAACCGCGCGCCGGGCGGCATCGACTCGGCCAAGTTCGGCCTGGAGTTCGGCGCGGGCATCCCGTTCGGCATCGGTCCGGTGCCGACGTTCGTCGAGGCGAAGCTGTTCACCGGCTCCGAGAGTGCCCTGCGCGGAGTCGGGCTGTTCGTGGGAGTGAAGTTCTAGACCGTCGGAACTGCCTTTGTCGGCGTCCGGGACTTGGCGTGACGACACTTTTCGTCCCAGGCGCTTCGCCCGGGTCGCTCCCATAATCGTGGGCGGAATGGATACCGTCCGAATCGGATTCGTCGGCGTGGGGCAGATCGCCCAGCATCATCTTCGTCAGTACCAGAGCGTTCCCGGGGCCAAGGTGGTCGCGGCGTGCGACCTCGACGCGAGCGCCCTCGCCAAGTCGGCGGAAGAGTACGCGATCCCGTTCACGACGAGCGATTTCCGAGAGCTGATCGCGCGGGACGACGTGGACGCGGTGGACGTCTGCCTCCACAACAACCTGCACGCGCCGGTGACGATCGCGGCCCTCAGGGCCGGCAAGCACGTGTACTGTGAAAAACCGATGGCGGGTGCGTTCGTGGACGCGAAGGCGATGATGGACACGGCGGAGGAGACGGGTCGAAAGCTCAGCATCCAACTCTCGACGCTTTACGGGTCCAGCGTCAAGATGGCGAAGAAGCTGATCGAGCAGGGGCACCTCGGCAAGGTGTACCACGCACGAAGCACGGGCCACCGTCGCCGGGGACGACCTTATGTGGACGGCTACGGGACGCCGAGTTTCGTCAAGAAGGAGACGGCTTCGGGCGGGGCGCTCTACGACATGGGCGTCTACCACATCGCGCAGATGCTGTTTCTGCTCGGCAACCCGACGGTCGAGCGGGTGACGGGCAAGACGTACCAGGAAACCGAGATGGACGAGAACCGGCGGCAGATCAGCGGCTACAACGTCGAAGAACTCGGGTTAGGGTTCGTGCGCTTCGCGGGCGGTCTTTCCATGGACGTCATCGAGTCGTGGGCCGTCCACATGGGCGGGTTCGAGCCGAGTTCGATCTTCGGTTCGAAGGGCGGCATCAAGCTCGATCCGCTGACGTTCTTCACGAACCTGGAGGACACCCCGATGGACGCCAAGTTCGATACGGACAGCGCGGACTGGCGTCGCCACCAATTGAACCCGGACGAGTCGGCTTACGATTCGGCGCAGCACCACTGGGTGGCGGCGCTCCAGGGCAAAGTGCCGCTGCTGCCGACCGCCCAGATCGCGCTCAACACGATGCTGATCAGCGAGGGGATCTACCTCTCGGAGAAGCTCGGCCGGGAAGTGACGGCGGAGGAAGTGCTGAGCCACTCGGTGTCCACCGCGATCGTGCTCTAGGCGGCTCCCTGGGACCTTTGGACCATTCGGCGGGGCGTTTCGCCCCGCCGATTCGGATTTGGCGCCGATGTCGCTACAATGGGGGTGTGGCGCGGTGTCGCGCCCGATGGCGCATTCGCCCGACAGAGGCGAAGCGCAGGAGTAGGAAGTCAATGATGAAGCGATCCCTTGTGTTCGCCCTCGCGCTCGTTTCGACGGGTGCCTTCGCCCAAACGCTTTACTCTTTCGAATCCGACCTTCAAGGCTGGGCGGATCTGGCCGGCGATCCGGTCATCACCCTTGCCCAATCGACGACGGGCGCCACCAACGGGACCCAGGCGATGTCCATCACTTGGAGCGGTGGCTTCGGCTGGATCGGGACGAGTTCCACGGCGGGAGCGGTCGAGACCGCGCTCCACGGTGCGAACCAGATCCTGATGGACATTACGGTGGACCCGGGCTTCGTGGGTCAGTCCAACTGGGCCAACATGCTGGTCGCTTACAACGACGGCTCGTACGGCTGGCGCCAGACGGGCACGAGCACCACGATCCCGACCGCCGCGGGTCTGCACACGGTGTCGGTGGACGTTTCGGCCATTCAGGCCCCGAACTTGAGCAACCCGTGGTTCCAGGTGTTCATCGGAGTGAACTCGGCGAACGCGGGTCCGCGCACGATGTACGTGGACAACATCCGGGCGGTGCCGGAGCCGGCCAGCTTCATCGCGCTCGGCGTGGGGGCGTTGGCGCTTCTGCGTCGTCGCCGCGCGCGCTGACTCGGCGTTTGCCCTTGAACGAACGGAGGACCCGATTTGGGTCCTCCGTTTTGGTTGGGCCGCCCGCTATCGCGCACCGGAGCCCATCGTGGCACGACCGGCTCTAGCGAAAGCCGGGTAGAAAGGCCGCCTCCGCCTCGAAAAGGCGCTCGGTCATGGTCTTGATCTCGGCGGGAGAGCAGACGGCGGAGGTTAGGGGGTCGAGAAGCAGTGCGTGGTAGGCGAGCGTCTTCGAGCGCTCGATGCAGGCGTCGGCGGCGAGGTCGAACATCCGCATGTTCGAGTCGCAGATCGCGGCCATCTGCTTGGGCAGGCGTCCGTGCTGGGTCGGCTGGATGCCGTTGCGGTCGACGAGGCAGGCGACCTCGACGCAGCCGTCGTCGGGCAGGTTCGGGATCAGTCCGGCGTTCGGCGCGACATTGCCGTGGATGCGGTAGGGCACGTTCTTCTCGCGCGCCTCGATGATCCACGCGCCGTACTCCCATGTCCGCTCCAACTTGATCGGCTCCTCGCCGGAGATCTGGCGTTCGCGCGAAGCGTCCTGACCCTTGCGCCAGCTCGGCCAGTTGTCGGCGTAGAAGCTCTCCCTTCCCAGATAGCCCTCGTCCGTATAGCGTTCGATCAGGTCTTTGCGTTTGCGGTAATAGGGCAGGTACTCGCTTAGGTGACCGCTCGACTCGGTGATGAACGCCCCGAAGTGGAGCATCATGTCGCTGCGCACGGGCTCGGCTTTCGCGAAGGCGCTTTCGCGATCCCGTGCCTGTTCCATCAGGACGGGGTAGAGGTCCTTCCCGTCCGCGTCTTCAAGACGCGTGAACCACGCCAAATGGTTGATGCCCGCGCACTCCCAGCGCATCTGTTCGTACTCGACGGCGGCCCATTTCGCGAGCAGGTGCGAGGTGCCCTGGACGGAATGGCAGAGTCCCACGACGGGCATCCGGCTCACCCGCGAGGCGGCCAGGCACATCATGTTCATCGGGTTCGTATAGTTCAGAACGAGGGCGCGCGGGCAGAGTCGCTCGGCGTCGCGGAGGATCTCGAGGAAGACGGGGATCGTGCGCAGACCCTTGAAGAGGCCGCCCGGGCCGATGGTATCGCCGATGCACTGGCTCACCCCGAACTCAAGGGGAATGTCGTTGTCGAACCGCACACACTCGACCCCGCTGACCTCGATGGAGTTGACGATGTAGTCGGTTCCCGGGAGGAGTTCGGTTCGATCGGTGCTGGCGCGGATCGTCCACTTGTCGGCTTGGCCCGCGGCCTCGACGATCTTGCGCATCAGGCTTTCGGCGAGCCCCAGACGGTGCCCGTCGATGTCGATCAGTCGCAACTCGCCGCCGGCATTGCCGGGGATCAGGACGACGTCCTTCAGGATCGCATTGGTGAAGAAGCTGCCCGCCCCGATCATCGTCACGCTGATCGGTCGAGGCATGAGGCCGGGGAGTCCGCGCTCGGAAACCACTTGGGAATGCTTGTCGTGGGAGTCGGTGGCGGTCGCCATGTCGGAGGGAGTTTACACGCGCATCGGTGGGTTCGCCTTGGGCGTTCGCTCCGGGTGGGGTCTGAGGCATACTGGCGGCATGATGACGCGCCTCGTCACCCTTGGGTTGCTCCTCGCCGCGGTCGCGGGGCAGGGTCAGTTTGGCCCCAAGATTCGCTTCGAGACTTTGCGCTCGGTGGAGAAGGGGAAGTGGCGGGCGGTGGCGCAGGTGCCGAGGTTCGCGACGGACGGGGTGCTCGAGCAGTGTGCCGGACCGGATTTGGAGCTCGCGCTGGAGGACGGCTTCTATGCGTTTGTCGGGCGGGCTCATTCGCTCAACCAGAAGCCGGTCCCGGGCCTGCCGAGGCGAGAATGGACCTACACCTCGAAGGTGACGACCTCGGTCGTGCGTCCCGACCTGATCAGCCTCCTTGCCACGGTTGACACCGAAACGGGGGGCGCCCACGGGATGGAGGTCACTCGGCCGTTCGCGTACGGCTTCGTCCGGGGCCGCGCGAAGCGGTTGGCGGCATCGGACCTACTGAAGGCGGGCCTTGATCCGGTGACGGTGTTCGGGGAGATGGTGCTGCCCCGTCTCGTTAAGTTGGACGCCCAATGGGTGCAGGACGGGACGGTCAAGGCCCTCACCCCGGAGCAGTGCGATTCGTTCGTGGTGACTCCCTCGGGCATCACGTTCCTGTTCGACCCCTACGAAATGGGGCCCTTCGTGCAGGGGTCGTTCCAGGTGAAGGTACCGTTCGCGGACCTTGCGGAAGTCCTCGACCCGGAGGGCCCGCTGAAGGGCGTCGCCAAGGAGGCGGCCCCGCCGCCCGATCTCCGTGCGGTCACGGGCGCGGCGACCTTTCGGGAGCGAGTCGCCCTGCCTCCGGGCGCGGTGCTGCGGGTGACGCTGCTCGACATGCAGGTTCGGGGGAATCCCCTGATCGCCGAGTACCAGGACCAGGACTTGAAGGGCGTCCCGATCCGTTTTCGGCTCGCGTTCGACGCAAAACGAATCGTTGCCGACCGAAAGTACGCGCTGATGGCGGAGATTCGGGTGAAAGACCGGGTGGCTTGGCGAACGGAATCCGCGGTTGGGATCGACCCGACCAATCCTCCGGCAAGCCTGGAGATCGTGTTGACGAAGGCGGCCGACTAGGATTCCAGTACGATGGTCACGGGTCCGTCGTTCACGAGGGTGACCTCCATGTGGGCTCCGAAGACTCCTTTCTTCACCGGGACGAGGGCGCCGAGGGCGCTCACGAATCGCTCGAACAGCCGTTCGCCGTCGTCGTAGGGCGCCGCCTCGATAAAGCTCGGGCGGCGGTTCTTCGTGGCGTCTCCGTAGACGGTGAAGTTCGAGACCGCGAGAACGCCGACGGGCCGGTCGGACAACAGGTCTAGGAGCGAGAGGTTCATCTTTCCCGTCGCATCGTTGAAGATGCGAAGGTTCGCCACCTTGTGGGCCATCCGGTCGGCGCGTTCGCCCGGGTCGTCGCGATGGGCGGCGGCGAGGACGAGGAGACCTTCGCCGATCTCGCCAACGACCAACCCTTCCACCGTCACGGTTGCGGCCGAGACGCGCTGGACGACGGCCCTCAGTTCGCGCCCCCACGACCGAACTTGCGGAGGACGCTGATCACGTCCTGGTACTGGCCCACGCGGTTCATGACGTGGCTCAGGTGGGCCGCGTCCTGAACCTCGAGGGTGAGGGAAATCTCGGCGGTGTGACCGGGGGTCATGCGGATGGTGGCGTTGCCGACGTTGGCCTTGGTCTCGGCGAACACCGTCGAGACGTCCATCAACAGCCCCTGTCGATCTTGGGCCAAGATGCGTATCCACACCGGGTAGTTCGTGCCGTCGGCGGGCCAGTCGAACTCGACAAGGCGCTCGGGCTCGGTGTCGCGCAAGTGCTGGGCGTTCGGGCAGGCGGACCGGTGGAGCATGATTCCGCGGCCCCGGGTGACATAACCGACGACGTCGTCGCCAGGAATCGGTTCGCAACAACGAGCCCGTCGCACGAGGAGGTTCGACGCGCCGGTGGAGACCAAGACCGTCTTCCCGCCGTCCGAACGTTTGGATTCGATGCGATTGGGCTTGGCCGGCTCGGGCCGGTTGCCGACCAGTTTCTGGACGACGCTCTGCACCGAAACGAGGCCCCCGCCCACCTTGGCGAGCAGATCTTCGGCCTCGTGGCATCCCTCGTACGCCTTGGCGACTTCGGTGAGTCGGTCCTCGCCGAGGAACTCGCGCGGTTCGAGACCTTGGGTCTTCAGCTCCCGCTCGATGGCTTCCTTCCCCTTCTGCGCGTACTCGTCGCGATGGGTACGGCGGAAGTAGGCGCGAACCCGGGACTTGGCGTGCGAGGTTTTCGCGTAGTCGAGCCAGTCGAGGCTCGGGGCAGCGTTGGAACGGGTGATCAGCTCGCACACGTCACCGTTCTTCAGCGGAGTGGAGAGGGTAACGATATGGCCGTTCACCTTTGCGCCGACGAGGGTCATGCCGACTTGCGTGTGAACGCGGAACGCGAAGTCGATGGGGGTTGCCCCTTTGGGCAGGTCCATCACGTCGCCCCTCGGTGTGAAGACGAAGACCTGTTCGGCGAAAAGATCGGTGGAGAGGGAACGCAAGAAGTCGCTCGACATGCGGGCGTCGCTCGACCAGTCGAACAGCTGTTGGCGCAACGTCGCCAACTTCTGGGTTTCCTCCTGCTTGGCGCGACCCTCCTTGTACGTCCAGTGGGCGGCCACCCCGAACTCGGCGATTTCGTGCATCCGTCGGGTGCGAATCTGCACCTCCATTGGCTCGCCGTGGGGGCCGATGACCTTGGTGTGGAGAGACTGGTAACCGTTCGATTTCTGCTTGGCGATGTAGTCGTAGAACAGATTGCCCATCGGCACCCAAAGGGCGTGAACGGCACCGACGGCCTGGTAGCACTCCGGAATCGTGTTCACGATAATCCGGATAGCGGTGAGGTCGAAGATCTGATCGAAGTCCAGCCCCTGCTGGATCATCTTGTTGAAGATGCTGTACAGGTGCTTGGGCCGGCCCTGGATTTCGGCGTCTCGGATGCCTTCCGATTCGAGCCGCTCCCTAAGTGCGCCGATCGCGCGGTTGATGTCGGTCTCCCTTTGGGCGCGGGAACGCGAAACCAGTTCGGTCATCTGCTTGAACTCGGCGGGATGCAGATGCTTGAAGGCCAGGTCCTCGAGTTGCCACTTGATCTGCCAGATGCCGAGGCGCGCCGCCAGCGGGGCGTAAACGTCCATCGTTTCGGTCGCGATGCGGGTTCGCTTTTCGGGCGGCAGGCTGTCAAGGGTGATCATGTTGTGGAGCCGGTCCGCCAACTTGATCACCATCACCCGGAAGTCCTTCGCCATCGCCAGGAGCATTTTCCGAAGCGACTCGGCGGCTTTGATCGTTTCTTGGGCGCGCATTCCTTGCGATCCCAGTTCGCGGACATGGCGCCAGCTTAGCTTGGTGACTCCGTCGACCAGATTGCCCACTTCCGGCCCGAATCGGCTCGTGATCGTCTCAACGGTGACCCCCTCGCAGTCCTCGACGGTATCGTGCAACAACGCGGAGACGACGGAGTCGTCGTCCATTCTCAAGTCGGCGACGATATGGGCGACGGCGAGGGGGTGGGTGATGTAGGGATCGCCCGACGAGCGCAACTTCCCGGCGTGAGCCTTTTCCGCGAAGTAGTAGGCGTACCGCACCCGAACCAGGTCCGATTCCGGATGGTACGCGTAGAGCTTTTGCGTCAGTTCGTGGAGGGCTTCCGGCTCCTCCCACTGATCGTCGATGTGGTAACGGTCGGTGGGATTCGTCTTCACGCGAGGACGTCCCCCCGGGTGAGAATGCTCCGCACGATGTCCGCTTGCTCGGGCGTGTCGATCGCCATTTCGGAGCCTTGGCCGAACTCCATCTTGATCCGTACGCCGTTCTCCAAGAAGCGTAACTGCTCAAGGCTTTCGGCTCGTTCGAGCGGCGAGGGTGGCCACGTCGCGAAGCGACGAAGGACGTCGCGGGTGTAGGCGTAAAGGCCGATGTGCTTCTTGACGGGCTCGGGGCGATCGGACCGCGGAAAGGGGAGGCACCAGCGGCTGAAGTAGAGGGCGTAACCGGCGAGATCGGTGACGACCTTCACCACCGCCGGGTTCTCCAACTCGTTCGCGGCGGCGGGGGCGCACACGCTCGCCATCTCGACCGGTTCGCCGGCAAGGAAGGGCCGGACGCAGGCGCGAATGGTGTCGGGGCGGACAAGCGGTTCGTCGCCCTGAAGGTTGACGAACACGTCGGCGGGGTGCGTCTCGGCGACTTCGGCGATTCGGTCGGTGCCGCTCGGGTGGTCGAGACGAGTGCGGACGGCGGGTATGCCGAGATTCGCACAGACCGTCTCGATCTCGGGGTCGGGAGTGGCGACGAGAACGTTGTCCGTCACTTCGGCGGCGCAGGCTCGTTCGTAGACCCAAGCGATCATCGGCCGGCCCAAGAGGTCGCATAGGGGCTTACCCGGAAAGCGGGTGCTGGCCATGCGCGCCGGGATGACGATCGCGAGCTTCATTGGGGCCACTCCAGTATAGCGTTCCGGGGCTAGACTTGAGGCCGGCATGCCCGACCGTCACCGTCCCCACGCGCACTACTCCCCGCCGCACGGATGGGTGAACGACCCGAACGGCCTCGTGTTCGACGGGCGGCACTACCACTTGTTCGCTCAGCACAATCCGCACGGGGACACTTGGGGCAATATGAGTTGGTCCCACGCCGTTTCCGAGGACCTTGTGCACTGGCAAGAGCGGCCGGTGGCCCTATGGTGCGACGAGCACGACATGGTGTTCTCGGGTTCGGCGATCGTGCTCGACGACGGCAGGATGCTGGCGGCGTACACGTCGCACCGCGAAGGGCGGCAGACCCAGTCGCTCGCCCTGAGCGAGGACGGGGATGTTTGGCGGCGGTTCGAGGGCAACCCGGTGCTGGACCTTGGCATGGCCGACTTCCGCGATCCAAAGTTGTTTCGGGTCCCGTTTTCGCGGTCGCTTCGCATGGCGGTCGCATTGCCGACGGAGCGGACGGTGCGGTTCTACGCGAGCGACGGCGACCTGGCGAACTGGGAGCAGACGGGGGAGTTCACGGTCGAGGGCGCGAAGGGCATCTGGGAATGCCCCGATCTCGTCGAGCTGGCTGGACCGGACGGACCACGGTGGATGCTCACCGTCAGCAACGAAGGCGGGTGCGACGCGTACGTCGGGGAGTTCGACGGCGCCACCTTTCGGCCAGACCGGCCGTTCGCACAACGGCTCGACCATGGGCCCGACTTCTACGCCTTTCAGACCTGGAACCACGCTCGGCGACCGGGCCTCGGGGTGGCCTGGATGTCGAACTGGAAGTACGCCCATGCCACCCCGACGAACGGATGGCGCGGTGCCATGACGATCCCGCGTGAGCTGTCACTCGCCGTAGACGAGGGGACGCTCGTGGTGACCCAGTCCGTGGCGGAGGCCGTCCTGTGCCGCCGAACGAGACTGTTCGATCTCAGGAACGCGGACGCCCGCTTGATCGGCGGGCTTTTCGGCGTCCAGGACCTCTCCCAGGGAGCGGTGTTCCTCGAGGCGAGCATGCAGCTCGCGGATTGTCCGTCGGTCACGCTGAACCTGCAGTTCGGCGACGCCGACACGGTGCCGATCACGCTCGAGGGCCTGAAGGGGACGGTGCGGCTCGACCGTCGACGGTCCGGGCCGGCGATCCACCCCGAGTTTCCCGGTGTCTACAAGGGACCGTTGCAGACTCGCGAGGGAGGCGTGGACCTGATGGTGGTGATAGACCGATGCTCAGTCGAGGTGTTGGCGGACGGGGGAAGGACGACGCTCACGGCGCTGGTCTTCCCGCGTTCGGACCGGCTCAGCGTCTCGGTCGAGGCTCCTGGCGGGACGTGCATGGCGAAGAGCGTGGCGGTGTCGCGGATCGAGGCGGGCGACGGCGCGCCGGGCCGCAAGGTCTTCGACCTAGACGCCTAACCTCGTCGACCGGCCAGCCAATCGAAGCTGAGTCGGACGCTGTCGAAGGGATCGCGCCGGCAGGTGTCCTGCTCGACGATCCACCACTCCACGGATCGCTCCTCGGCGGCGGCGAGGATGGCGTCCCAGTTCAGGTTGCCGTAGCCGACCTCGGCGTAGTCGGGTTCGTCGGCGTAGACGGCGCGGTCCTTGAGGTGGAGAAGGGGTTGGGCCCGGTCACAGCGGCGAATCCAGTCGGCGGGGTCGCATCCGGCATGGGCGAGCCAGTACACGTCGAACTCGATCGCCAGGTCGGGTGCCCTCTCGACCATGATCTCCCAGCCGGTCTGGCCCGCGAAGCGCTCGAACTCGAAGGCATGGTTGTGATAGCTGAGGGTGAGCCCTTGCGCTCGCATCGCCGCCGCTCGCTCGCCCAGAAGGTCGCCGGTTCTTTCGAAGCCTTCCTTGTTCTGCAATTCGCGGGGGACATAGGCGAGGGCGGTGTGCGCACAACCGAGGGCGACCATCGCGTCGGCGACCTTGCTCGGCTCGTCGCGGAGTTCGGCGTACTGGCAGTGGGTCGCGATGCAGGTCAGCCCGGCGTCGTCGAGGGCGGTTCGGAGTTCGTCCGGGGGAAGACCGCGAACGCCCGAGACCTGGACGAACTCGTAGCCGATCGCACGGACGCGCGGAAGGCTGGCACGGCAATCGTCGGGCGTCGCGAGGGAGTCGCGCAGGGTGTAGAGGGTCAGGGCGATCGGGGCCACGTTTCAGTATGGCCCCGACCGGAACAGACCTAGAAGCCCTTGGCCTGCTCTTCGAGGGCGGCCCTGATCTTCTCGCGCTGAGCCTTACTCATCTTCGGCGCGGTCTTCGCGAGGATCGTATCGAACCAGCCGATCTCCTCGGCGGTGGCCGGGCAACCGATGTTCGCGCCGGCGGGTTGCTTGTCGCTCGGCATCTTGGAGGTGATCAGCACCTTGCCGCTAGGGTCGACGACCGCGAAGTAGGGAATGCCTTGGTTCTCGCCGCCGAGCTGCTTCAGCATATCGGCGCCGCCCGGATTCTCGAGGTTCTTCTTGTCGGGTTGCTCCAGCACGTCGAGGTGGACGATGGTGTAGCTCGCCTCGAACAGCGGCTTCATGTCGGCGCGCGTCATAAAGGCGTCCAGACGCTTGCACCATCCGCACCACGAGGCGTGGAACAGGACCATGACGTTCTTGCCCTCCTTCTTCGCGATCTTGGAAGCGGCGGCGACGACGTCGGCAGCGGGTTTGGGGGTGTCGCCCGCAAGGGCGAGAGTAGACACCAGTGAGGCGGCGAGCATCCAGACGAGTCGTTTGCGCATGCTCTATCTTACAGTGGATTGGTTGCCGCGCGTGCCCGGTGGCGACCAACGCTCGCGCTGGACGCTGGGCGCCCCGGGGTTCGTGGCGACGACGATCGGGCCGTCGGCGCTTCCGTAGGCGGTCTTGGTACCGTCGGGCGAGACGGCGAGTTGTTGCTTCAACCCGCCCCCCAGAATGCGGGCGTCGTACTCGGCGATGGGTTGGAGGGTTTGGACGTCGTAATGGGCCGCCCAGCGCGTCAAGGCGCCGTAGGCGACGATCGTGTTACGGTTGGGCACGAAACGAACTGCGCCGACGTGGTTCGGCAAGGTTCGTTCGCGGGCGCGTCCCGTCGAGGTGTCCACAAGGCGCAAGGTGTTTTCGCCACTCGCGCTTCGGATCGCGAGGGCGAGGGTTCGTCCGTCGGGCGACCAGTCCATCGCCACCCCACCTTGCGGCACCGATGTGAGTTGGGTGGCGGTTTCAAGGTCGTCGGTGCGGCGGAGGACGACGTCGAAGTACCCGCCCCGGTGTTGGGCGACAAATCTTCCGGACGGCGACACGGCGATCGTGCCGCCATACAGGGTAGGGAACGGATGCGACGAGGTGGTCAGACCGGTCGTGGGGTCGAGCGTCCACAGGCGTTGCTGCGAAAGCAGAACGACCGCGCGGGCGCCCGCGACCTCAAGGTCCTGGAACCTGCCCGTCTCGATCGTTCTTTCGAGAACCCAGTCTCCAGGGGCCCGCCGCCAGACCTCCAAACGGCCCGGGCTCTCGCCGTGGCCCACGAGCAGGCGCGATCCGTCCAGGTAAGCGAGGTGCGTCACGGTGTCGGTCGTCGTTAGGCGTCTCTTCGGGCGGTTCGTGGCAACGTTCCAGATCCAGACGCCCCTGTCGGAGCCGAGGCTGTTGTAGACCCCGGCGGCCAATTCGGACCCGTTCGGCGAGAAGGCGACCCTGGGCACTCCGCCGACGTTGGGGGTGAAGTCGAAAAGCTTCCACTTTTCTCCATGGTTCGCATTGATCTGGACCCAGTGGACGTCGTAGGTGGCGGAGGCCATGAACACGTCGCCAAGCTGCCATCCGGGAGGCGCGTGGATCGCCGCGACGGCTTCTTGTCCGCGAACGTGCTCGCCGTAACCGTACATGTCGGTGAGGGTGATGCGCTCCGGATCGTAGTTCCAGATCTGGACGTTGCTCGGCTCCGCGTACCCACGGTGCACGATAAAGTGGCCGTCCCGCGAGAAGCGGTGATTGCCGCCCGAGGCGTTCGAACCGGAAGCGCTCGCGAAGGTGGTCCAAGGGTTGGACGCGTTACCCACCGCATGGGGGTAGACGCGAATCCCCGGGAAGGCGGTCGTGCCAAGGTGGAAGTTGTGGTTCTGGTAGGGGGGGACGACGCCGAGGTCGTTGCCAAAGACCTGGTACCCAAACAGGCCGACGGAGATCGCGCGATCCACCCGGTAGTCGCCCTCGATTCCGATAATGTAGAAGAGGCCGAACGGGTCGCTTCGGATGTACGCATAGTGGCCGAGCCAAGCGATGAACTGGTAATCGACGGGGCTGCCGTTGTAGGTCAGGGCAATGGGTTGAAAGTCGGAGGTGCGGTAGATCGAGCCCCCGATCACGCCAAGATGGCGATTGGTGCCCTGGAAGATCGGGGTGCCGCCGGTGGCGCTGAAGTGGCCGTAGAAGGTGAAGCCGGGGGTGCTGTAGATGCGGATCGTATTGCCGAACCGAACGGCCGCCCAGTTTCCTTCGGGCGAGTAGCGAATCGCCTGGGCGCCCGGGAGGCCAGGCGCGAGTTCCGGGCCGACGTGAGCGGTGAGGGCGGCGTCGGTCGTGCTGTACTCGAACACGCCACGACCGGTGGACACCGCGACCCAGAGGCCGGAAGGGTGGACGTCGATGTCGTTCACGGGGGCGTTCAGTCCGCCGATCGTGAAGAGCGTCGGCGGTGGACCGGCATAACTTAGGCCCGCCCAAACGAGAGACGTTCCCAAGCCGAGGCAACGGGCGAGTCGAAGAGCGATCGAGTGGGGGTAGTCCATGGCGGGCTTCGTGGCCAAAACGGGAGGCTCCGGGTTCGAGTTCCCGGGCGTACGCCTGCTCGACAATACCGTCCCCGCCTCGTATGTGAGACAATGAGGGGACCGGGAGGGGGTTGCCATGATCCGAAAGATAATCTGTGCGCTGGACACCTCGGACCTTGACCGCGCGATCGCGCTCACCCGTCGGCTGTCGCCGCACGTGGGCGCGTTCAAGATCGGACACGCCCTGACGCTCGGTCACGGACTCGACGTGATCGAACGGCTCCAAGACGCGGGCGCGGCCCGCATCTTCCTCGACCTCAAGTTCCACGACATTCCAAACGTTGTGGCGCTCGCGGTTCGGGAGGCGGCCCGGCATCGAGTCTGGATGCTGACGATGCACACGGTGGGAGGGCCGGCGATGATGAGCGCGGCGGTCATGGAGGCTCGCAGCGCGCCCCATGCCCCGCTGTTGATCGGCGTTTCCGTGCTGACCTCGCTCGACCAGCACACCCTCACCGATCACGTCGGTGTCCAACGAACGATCAGCGAGCAAATGGTCCACCTTTCTCGACTCGCCTGCGATTGCGGGATGGACGGCGTGGTGTGTTCGGCGCACGAGGTCAAGGAGGTCCGCGACGCGGTCGGCCGGGGCATCATCGTGACGCCGGGGATACGGCCGGCGGGAGCGGACCTCCACGATCAGATGCGGGTGGGCGAGGCGCAGACGGCGTTGGCGGACGGTTCGGACTACCTCGTGGTGGGGCGGGCGCTGACGGACAACCCGGACGTGTCCGCGGCCTTGGCCGCCTTAGGTTTTGGGCCGGGAGCGTAGGAGGTGCCCCTACCCGAGGAGGCGCGTCGGGCGCTTGCCCAGTGGTTCCGGCGCGCGGGCCGCGACCTTCCTTGGCGCCGGACGAAGGATCCGTACTCCGTGTGGGTGAGCGAGGTCATGTTGCAGCAGACCCAAGTCGCGACGGCGTTGCCGTATTACGAAGCCTGGATGCGGCGTTTCCCAGGGGTCGAGGCGTTGGCACAAGCTTCCGAGGAAGAAGTCCTGGCCGCCTGGCAGGGCCTTGGCTACTACCGTCGGTGCCGCCTTCTTCTCGAGGGCGCACGGCGGGTGGTCGCCGAAGGTTGGCCGGCGACGGCGAAGGGGTGGCGGGCCATTCCGGGCGTCGGGCGGTACACGGCCGGAGCGATCGCCTCGATCTGCTATGGCGAGGCCGCTCCGGTCGTCGACGGCAACGTGGAGAGGGTCTACGCGCGGGTCGTCGACGATCTGGCGACCGACGGCGACCTCCATCGTCGTGCTTGGGATTGGGCGGAACGATCGCTCGACCGTGCCAATCCCGGCGACTGGAACCAGGCGCTCATGGAACTGGGCGCCCTCGTGTGCCGGCGGGATGCCCCCGACTGCAGCGGGTGCCCCTTGAGAGCTTGGTGCCTGGCGGCGATCAACGGAACGGTCGCGGCGCGTCCGGCGGTGGCGCGGCGCACCGCGACCGTGCACGAGTCGCGCACGATCGAATTGCTTTGGATGGGCGACCGGTTCGCAGTGCGTCGGATACCCCCGGGGGGATGGTGGGAAGGCCTTTGGGAGTTTCCCGAAGCGTCGTCGGCGGGCCCGTGGTCGGAGGAACTGGGGACTTTCCGGCACAGCGTGACCCATCATCGCATCCGCTATCGCGTGCGGCTCCGGCGCGTTGTCGAGGGCGAAGAGGGGTTCTCGTGGCGCACGGTCGCCGAACTCGCGGAAACACCGATGCCGGCGCCACAACGCAAGGCCCTTGGCCTGGCCCTTCGGTATCTGGGGCTGGCGGAGGGGGGACCGGTGGCAGCGCGCTAGGTTCCGACAACGATGCTCGCGTGAGTGGTAACGCGGTCGCGCACGTAGGTGATTCGCACGATCTGGCCCACCTGGCACTCGAAGATCATGGAGGACAACTCGACCTGGTTGCGGACCGGGCGGCCGTCCAGAGCGAGCACCACGTCGCCCGTCCGGAGGCCGATAAGGTAACCCGGCGAGCCCTTCTCAACGGTCTGGACGAGGGCGCCCCCGCCGGGCTCATCGACGCAGAACACGCCGATCCGCGGATGCTGGACGCGAAAGCCGGGGGAGCGAAAGCCGTCCACCACCCGGCGCACCACGTTCGGGCCGAGGGTGTAGCCCGTCGCGATGGCGGCCGGTCCGAACGACTTTCGGTTGGCCAGGCCCTGAGCGACGTTCCGCTCGAACTGGGTGCGTACGCTGTCGGTGCCGAGGGTTCCCGCGATCGGACCGACGAGACGTCCGTCGAGCGAGAACAGGATCGCGCCCGCCACTTGCGATAGGGGCACTTCGAACTCGACGGGCGTCAGCATGGCGGCGCGCTGGGAGCGATCCACCAAACCGAAGACGACCTGCGAGGACACCTGGGCACGCATCGGGCCCTGTCCGATGACGGCGAGCAGGCGGGCGCCGGGACGCTCCCGGTCCGAGACGACGGTGAAGGGACTGACGCTCGCGGCTTGCCAGCCGGACGCCTCGAGGAGCACGAGTTGGCTCGCCTCGTCGGTCGCACGGGCGTCGAACTCGACGAGCTCGCCGTTCGAGCGTCTCCCCCGTACCTTTCCGCCGAGGACGACGCTCTTGTGGGCGACGAAGAAGCCGCGCGCGTCGATCAGGGCGGCGGGACCGACGATCCGGTCGCCTTGTTCGATCATGACGACGGACGACTCGATGCGCTTCCAGACGGCCAGTTCCTGCGAACTGAGCTGTCCAAAGCCGAGGAGTCCGACCGCCAGGCTAACTACCGATGACAACATTGCTGGTCGAGGCCACCTCGATGGCCAGGTTCGCTCCGGTAGCCGCATCGGTTTCCGAGGCGATAAGCACGATCATGGCATCTGCGGGGGCTGCGGCGTCGACCGACGTGCGCGCGGGGTCCGAGGAGCCGGCCCGAGGTGCGGCGTCGCCCCGAGAGGCGAGTTCGGGCGCACTGCGCTTGGACGCCCCTAAGAAGGCGAGATTCCGCATCGCATCGGCAGCGAGACCGCCGGTCACGGGGATGGTCGACTTGTTTCGCGCGGCGCCGCCGAGGCGAACGTAGCGCTTTGGCGCGGCGACCGGGGCCACGGGCGCTCCGGAGGGGCGGACCTCGGCGACGGCCGGGCCGGGCGAAGTCTTCGGCGCAGGGGCGACGGGGCCCTGGGTCGCGGCTTCGGGAGCTTCGATCGTCTCGCGGTTAGGTTGGACGGGTTCGACCAGGTCGGGGCGACGGTTGATGAACAGAACACCGATCGCCAGTGCCGCCACCGGGGCGAAGGCCCAAGTCCAAGACCACGCACGACGCTCACGCTTCAGGCCGGCGCGCAGAATCGCCTCCTGCAGCCGCTCCTGCGAGAGTTGCGGTTCGGGAACGTCGGACGCCATGCCGCGAAGGTCGGCGCACAGGCGCCGATAGAGGTCCAGCTTCATGGCGGACCCAGGGTCGGCCCCCGCCAGCAACCGCTGAGCTTCCTCTTCGGAGGCTTCGCCAAAGGCGATCCGGATCAGATCATCTTCCGGTATGTTCTTCATGTCGTTGTCTCTCCGATCAAGGGAGCGACGCGGTCGCGCAGGGCGCGCCGGGCGCGAAGCACTCTGAGCTTCGCTCCACCCACGCTGCACCCGAAAATCGAGGCGATCTCGTCGTACTCGCGCTCTTCGATGTCGCGAAGGACGATCGCCGTCCGGTGATGGAGGGGTAGGGCCCCGAGGGCGGTCTTGATCGCGTGCATCCGCCGGTCGCCCTCCAGGTTCTCCACCGGGTCGTCCTGAATCCCGATCGTCATCCAAGCGAGGGCTCCCGCCGCCTCCTGGGTTTCGAGGTTGGTCCGTCGCTGGGACATCCGGGACCGATCGGTGCAAAGGTTGGTGACGATCCGAAGAAGCCAAGTCGTGAATTTGGCCTCGTCTCGGTACCGGTCCAGGTTCTGGTACGCGCGCACGAACGCCTCTTGGGTGATATCTTCGGCATCGTCGCGTCTCGGCAACATCTGGTAGGCGAAGCGGTACACGAGCGCACGGTGGCGCTCGTACAGCGTCTCGAACGCGGAGTATTCGCCGCGCTTCGCCCGCCGCACCAAGGCTTCGTCCGTATCCAGCTGTGCGTTGCCTGCGATCAAACCGTCAAAGGTCCTTGTTCGAATCATCTCGGGCCGTCGTAGGGCGACCCTTTGGGGGCGCCACAGGTACGACGTTGACGAGACTCTCTCGTTACGCGAGGTTACACCCTAGTGCCCACCGTCCTCATGCGGTGGGCTCGGTCGGCTCGGACGCGACCCGGGTTTGGGTCGACTCATTGGGCGGACTCGGGGTGCGCGAAGCGAGATAGAGCTTGACGCCACGGGTCGCGATCATCGAGCCGATGCCCGCCATGAGGACGAGCGCGAGCAGCCGCTGAGTGATGGAGACCAAGGACTGGCCCGCCACGCCGATGTCCACCGCTTTGTCCTTGTCGAGTTTGAGCGCCTGCTCCGGGGACTGAACCAAGATCTCGTGAGCCCACTGGAAAGTCTGCCAAAGCAGATAGACGCCCAGCACGAACGTCGCCACGCCCAGCACGGCCCCGAGCCACTCGGGCCGACCGGTACGAGGAGTTTGAGCGGGGCTTGCCATGTGAAGGACTGTGACCACGATCAGGATACCGCCTGCCGGAGACGGGGCTTTCCACCGGGGGAAGTCCGGGTTCAGGATCGAGAGGTCGCGGATTCTCCCATGGGGTTCTCTCGAACGGCGAACGCGGCGGAGATCGGGACGAGCATCAGGACGCCCGCAACGACGTATGGCAACCAGGTCTGCATGTCGAAGAGCACGTTTCCGAGCAGGGGGCCGACTATCCGCGCGAACGCGCCGAGCGCCTGCGTGACGCCGAAGACGCCGCCCTGCATCGTGGCGGGAGCGCGCTTGGAGATCAGGCTGCCGAGGCTCGGCTGGGACATACCCGACCCGATGCCGAGTACCAGGGATGCGAGCAACATCGGAACCCAAGGCGGAGCAAAGGCCAGGCCGGCGAGTGCGGGCGCTTGGAGGATATAGCCGGCCCTTAGGAGACGAACATCCCCGAAGCGAGGTCCGAGGCGACGGACGGCTCCGCCTTGCATCAGGGCGGCGACGAGGCCCACGAACACCAGGACGAACGCACCGTCCATCTGCGACATCGCGAACCTCCCGGTCACCAGGCGAAAGAAGGTGCTTTCGAGATTGGAGAAGGCGAAGTTCGCGACGACGAAGAGGATGAGGAGCAGACGCAACTCCGCCGAGGCGAAGGCGCGGCGAAGTTGGGCGATGCGACTGCCTTCCGTCGGCGACTCCCGGTGGGACGCGGGTTCCGGCACGAACAGGTAGACGAACACGAAGTTCAGGGCGGCGAGGACGGCGGCGGTGTATCCGAGCAGGTCCGGCTCTCCGTGCCCCAAGCGAACAAGGGCCGCCCCGGTCACCGGGCCAAACACGAACCCCATCCCGAAGGCGGCGCCGACCAGACCCATGCCCTTCGAGCGTTCCTCGGGCTTGGTCACGTCCGCGATGTAGGCGTAGGCGACCCCGATGTTGGCGCCGGCGATCCCGGCGAAGACACGGGCGGCGAACATCGCCCATAGGGCGTGCGCGTTGGCATAGAAGAGGAAGCTGGCGGTGGCCAGCACGGTGGTCAGCAGAAGGACGCGGCGACGACCGTGGAGGTCGCTAAGTCTTCCCAGAAGGGGTGCGGTCAGCAGTTGGGCAAGGCTGAAGGTTGCGATGACGAGGCCGATCATCGCGCCGTGCGCGCCGAGACGTTCCCCACGGAGTTGGATGTCGGGGATGACCATCCCGAAACTCAACATGTCGAGGAAGACGGTGAAGAAGATCGAGAGAAGGGGGCTGGGCTTGCCTTTCATGGCGCGCGGCGCGACGTGCCGTTGTACCCGCTGGGCTCGGGTCACAACCGACGGGTGGGACCCGAGCCCGATGCCATAATCCACTTGCTCCGCCAGATGGTCAAGGAACCGTCTCCGGGGCAGGAGAACTCATAGTTTCATGAAGGTCAGCATTATCGGCGGCGGTGGACGGGTCGGCTCGGACGCCGCGTACGCGCTTCAACTCGGCGGGATGATGGACGAGATCGCCCTCGTGGACATGAACGAGGACATGGCGGCGGGAGAGGCGCTCGACCTGCGTCACGGGGCGGCGCTGACCGCGAACACGACCTTTTCCAGTGGGGGGTACGAGGTCGTGGACGGGAGCGACTGCGTCGTGATCACGGCGGGTCTGCGGCGCAAGCCGGACGAGAGCCGCCTTCAGTTGGTCAATCGCAACGTCGCCCTGTTTCGCGATATCCTGTCCAAGATCAAGGATGTGAAGTTGGCCAACGGCGCGATCATCATGGTCGTCTCCAACCCGGTGGACATCCTGACGCAACTGGCGGTGGAGGCGGACATCGTGCCGATGATGTCGGTTCTGGGCCTTGGAACCGTGTTGGACACCTGCCGGTTTCGGTCGCTACTGGCGGACCACTTCAAGGTCGGCGCGCGCGACGTCCATGCCCTCATTCTGGGCGAGCACGGGGACTCCATGGTGCCGATCTGGTCTTCGGCGACGGTGGCGGGCGTGAAGATGAGCAGCCTTCCCGGCTACACGACGGAGGCCGCCGAAGAGGTGTTCGCGATGACGCGCAAATCGGGCGCGGAGGTCATTCGGCTCAAGGGTGGCGCGGGTCGCGCGGTCGGTGTCTCGATCAAGGAAGTGGTCGAGGCGATCGCCCTGGACAAGGACGCGATGCTTCCGGTTTCGGCTTACCAGACGGGTCGTCTTGGCATTTCGGACGTCTGCCTCTCGTTGCCGACGGTCGTGGGGCGCGCGGGGGTTCTCGGAATCCTGGAGCCTGATGTGGACTATTTGGAGAGCGAGGGGTTGTACAAATCCGCCGCTTCGCTCAAAGAAGTCTACGGGCAGATCGATCCGGCCTAGGCGCCGCCCATGCCGTAGTACTTGCGAAGAACGAGGAAATCGCTCGTGCCGACGGAGCCGTTGCCATCGAGGTCGGCCATCTCGTTCCACCCCGCCGACCCTCGGCGCGAGCCGAAGGCGTTGCGGAGCACGACGAAGTCGGCGACGTTGACGACGTTGTCACCGTTTGCGTCGCCGTTCCTAAGCGTGAAGTCCACGCCGAGCGTGGTTCCGGGCCCGATCGACACGTCGTCTCGGGCGTCGCGGAGCCAGTGCGACAGCTTCACGGTCACCCGGTACCGGCCGCGCAGGTTGGTGTCGAGGGCAAAGGCGCCGTAACGGTTCAGCCGGGTGGAGAGGGTCTGGATCGCCGCCCCCGTCGTCCGGTTGCGAATCGAGACGGTGATCGGGAGGTTGGCAAGAGAACCGACGTAGTCCTGAAGGACGACCCCGCCGGTGATGCGGGCGGGGACACTCTCGGCGCGGACGATCGTGATCTCGTTGGTCAGCATCGACGTGAGCAGGAGGTCGCCGGTCCCTCGGTCGAGAGTCGCACCCTGTACGCCGATCAAACCGGTGACGAACTCGCGCCTCGTTTGCGGCAGGGGGCACCCGTCGTCCGACAGCTCGAAGGCGGAGACGCTGCGATAGTCGAACTCGGTGACCAAGACGCTCGGTTTGGCGAACTGGGGGAAGGGAAGCGGAACATACGCGGCGCTTCCGGCCCCGCCTTCGACGATCGAGCCTTCAATGGAACTCGAGCCGACGACATCGTAGGTGCCGGCGGCGTCTTGGCGGATGGCGACGTCGTACCATTGGCCCGAGGTGTAGCTCGCCAGCTTTAGGGAACCGGCTCCGGGGAATCCGCGCGGCACGAAGCGAATCGCGCCGATGGAACTGTTGATCCCGACCGCGCCGAGTCGGGCCGTCTTCAGGGGGCCAACGGAGTTCGGAGTGATCTGGCCGAGTTCGTTGGTTGGGTAGCAGGCGTAGAACAGCACGCCGGTGGGGCTGAAGCAGAGACCCCCGTCGATTTGGGGGGCGCGCGAGCGCAACGCGGCGCGACCATCGTAGCCGACGATGCGCCCCTGCCCGTCGCGCAAGACCCGAATCTTGTAGAGTTCTCCGTTCGGTTCGATGGAGTTCGCACCAAGGAAGAGGAGATTCGGATCGTTCGGGTCGAATTCGATCGCGCCGAGGCCGCCGGGATGGCCGGGGACGACGCCAAGGGGGATCAGCCGGTAGTCGCTCGCGAAGGCGGGCGCCATTCGCTGTCCAAGCGCGCCGGCGGCGATCGCGACCAAACCCAGGTTGAGAAAGAGACGGCGCATGCGAACCCGGTTCAATCATCGTCGCGCGTCCCCCAAAACAGGCCGTCAGAACTGCGGGTTTCCGCGCAAGCTTAGGATGGGAATGGGTGATCGCCGAAGCGATCGAGGAACGCGTCGCGCTCCTGGCACAAAAGGATCTCGTCCCAATAGCGTCCTCGTTTGAAAAACCGCTTCGGCATGCGCCCGCACTCGGTGTAGCCGACGCCGGTCAGCATTCGGAAGGAGCGAACGTTGCCTTCGAGCGCGCTGGAGAAGAGTCGCTCAAGGTTCATGACCTTGTAGCAGTAGAGGGAACGCGCAATGGCGGCGGCCTTGCCGTAGCCTTGTCCCCAGTACGACTTCTCGCCGATCATTGAGCCCGTCATCGCGTTGCGGTGCACGTGGTTGACGGCGTGGACGCCGGTGTTGCCAATGTGGACGCCGTCAAGGGTCTCGATCGCGAACAGGACGTCGCGGTCACGGTCTTTGGAAGCGGATTCGAACCAGTCCTTCTCCGCTAGGCGGCTGATCGGGGGGTAGTCGCCGACGATGAGCCAGTGGGTCACGTCCGGGTCGTTGATCCAGCGAAGGCAGTTCTCGAAGTGGCGGTCGAAGTCGAGGGAGACTAGGCGAACCTTGCCGGTCTCCCAACCTCGCCGGGCGTCGTCGGTATGCATGGGTCCTCGGGCGCAGACGGCGTGGTCCGCGCTTGCCTCCATCATGCACCAACTGAGGAGAACCCGGAAAGGATGCGGGGCCGACGCCCGCGTTCGTGGCGTCGGCCCTGCGGTTGGCTCACTTCGTCGAGAAGACGAGTTTGATGCCGCGCTTCTGGATCTCTTCGACGAACTTGGTGCCCGTCATGGCTTCCTCGTAGCGAACGCAACCGGTCGCCACGTGGCCATCGGCGATCTCCTTGGCGATCGTCGCCGTGGAGAAGCCGGTCATGCGCTCCATGGCGCTGAAACCCGTGGCCCGGTCGAACTTGTCGTGGATGTCGATCTGGAGGGTCGTGTGCTTGCCGCCCCGGGTGCCCATGCCGACGCCACGAACGACCACCTGGTCCACGTCGGCGTCGTCGCGAAGACGCGGTCCCATCAGGCGATGGAAGACTTCGCGCGGTTCGACGAGCTGGCCGTGAACGGCGATCTTCTCGGTGCCCCAAAAGCCGAAGTCCATGAAGATGCGCATCTTCTCGCAGTGGCCCGGGAAGCGGATCGTCTTGTAGTCGTAGTTGCGGACCTTGTCCTTGAAGGTGTAGGGCGCGGTACTGGTTCCACCGGAGGTGGTGAAGGCTTCCATCTCGCCGAGCTCGTCCACATGGAGGATTTCGAGTTCATCGAGGGTGTCGACCATCTCGACCTCGCCGTTGCGGATGACGCGGGCTTGGTCCACGTACTCGGTGACGAGACCCTCGATGTTGAACACGAGCTTGTAGTTGAACGGTGGCTTCGGGTTCTGGGGAAGGCCACCACAGTACAACTTGATCGTATCCACCTCATCCAAGTTCTCAATGAAGTAAGCGCCGAGATTGTTGACCAGGCCCGGAGCCAATCCGGTATCGGGCACGATACTCACCCCTGCGGCCTTGGCGTCTTCGTCGAGGGCGAGGGTCTTGAGCGAAACGTCGGTGTCGCCCCCCATGTCCACCATGGACGTCCTCGTGGCGATGGCGACGGCGGCGACCTGCGGGTGCATCCAGTAGGGCACGCAGCTCAGGAGCACGTCCACGGGCTCGAGGAACTTGGCGAGCGAGGCGCTGTCGAGGGCGTTGACCTGCGCGGGAACGCAGACCTCGCGACCCACAAGACGGTTTATCCGGTCCGCATTGGTCTGGGACTGATCGGGATCGAGATCCCCCATCACGATGCGGGCGGGATTGGCGTGGAGGGCCAGGTCGTACGCGGCGGCGGTGCCTTGCATACCGGAGCCGAGCACGGCATACGTCTTGTTCATAGGTTTCCTCATGACAAAAGCCGCAACGTTGCGGCCTTGCTGCCTATGGTACCTGGGGTGCCCCGGCGGGGTCGGGTCCCTCGCCGTGGACTCCGTGGGGCGATCTAGGCAAGCTGGCGGGCACGGATTTCGGCCCATCGTCGCGGGTAGGCCCGATCGGTGGCTCGGACCTTCGGAAAGCGAGGCAGGACGCGGACGATGTCGGAGTGGGGCAACCGACGTTCGACGATCTCGGGGCTTGCCAGCCCGAGGCGCGCGGCGGGGAAAGCGGCGATCGCGGCCAGGTCGTTCGGCGTGCGCATCGGGCAAACCGTCCCCCCGACTCGGCAAGGGGGCGCGCTCAGTTCAAGTTGGATCGCCAAAGGGGCGAGGGCGCGGCCGGTGACGAGGTCGAATCGCTCCCGAGCTCCCCAGTCCTCCGCGCGCGCCTCGACGATCTCCAGGTTCGGCAACGGATGGCGGCGGAGGAACCCGAGCATCTTGCCGGAAGAGTCGAGGGCGGTCACCCGGAGGTCGGGCCGGGCAAGAGCGAGGGGCCACGCGGGGAAGCCGGGTCCCGTGCCCAGGTCGAGGACGGTCGCCCCAGACTCGGCTTCCGGAGCGATGAGGAGCGAGTCGAGGAAGTGGCGCACGACGCACTCCTCTCGGGGCACTCGGGTGAGGTTCATGACCGAGTTGGCCTCGTAGAGGTCGCGCTCAAAGCCCTCGAATGCGATGAGCGTCTCGGGGTCGAGGTTCAGCCCGATTTGGGCGGCGCCTTGCCGGAGGGACTCGCTATCCATGGGCGAAGAGGTCCCCCATCTGGGCGAGGTCCACGTTGCCCCCGCTGAGGATCACGCCGACCCGCTGTCCGGCCCGGACGGAAACGATCCCTTCCAGGAGAGCCGCGACGGGAAGGGCGGCGGTCGGTTCAATGACCAGCTTCATGCGCTCCCATAGGAAGCGGAGGGCGGGAAGGAGGGGGCCGTCTTCGACGGTGACGATGTCGGAAACGTCGCGGCGGATGATCGCGAAGTTGCGCTCGCCGATGCAGGGGGTTCGCGCCCCGTCGGCGATCGTGACCGGGTCAAGGGAGGTCTGAATCGTCCCGCTTCGGAACGAGCGGGCGGCGTCGTCGCCGGCGGCAGGTTCGACGCCGATGACTCGGCAACGCGGGCTGAGCGCCCTTGCTGACAGCGCCGATCCCGCCAAGAGGCCGCCACCGCCCACCGGAGCCAGCAGGAGGTCGAGTTCGCCCACTTCCTCGATCAGTTCCTTGGCGACGGTGCCTTGGCCCGCAATCACATGGTCGTGATCGTAAGGGTGAACGACGGTGAGGCCACGCTCTTCGGCCAGTCGTTGCCCGAGTGCCTCCCGGGTGGTTTCGTCGCGGTGGTAGAGAACGACTTCGCCGCCATAGCCGCGCGTTCCCTCGACCTTGACGGCGGGGGCGTCGAAGGGCATCACGATGACGGTGGGAATATTCAAGAGACGGCCCGCGAGGGCGACCGCTTGCGCGTGGTTGCCGCTGGAGAAGGTCAACACCCCGTTGCGGCGCGCCCGGTCGTCCAATCGGCTGAGGGTGTTGTACGCGCCCCGAAACTTGAACGCGCCGACCCGTTGGAAGCTCTCGGCCTTGAAGAAGACGTGGGCGCCCAGCCGTCCGTCGAGGGTGCGCGACGTGAAGACGGGAGTTTGGGCGGCGACGCCGCACAGACGCTCGGCGGCGGAGACGACGTCGTCGTAGGTGACAGGCATGCCGCTTGATTATGGGAGGACGACGGGTCTTCCGACTCTGGTCGTCGTCGTCGTCGGGGCACGATCGCGCAACGAGAGCGGTCTTTCGCCAGTAAGATGCGTTCAACCATGGCCAATCGCAAGCGACTCGACGGCATCGAAGCCCGCGCGTTCGTGGCGGAGACGGACCGCGTCGCCCTTGACGCGCTGAAACGGGTTCCGCTCTTGCCTCAGATCATCCAGAAGTTCTTCGACCTTGGAGTGGATCGGTGGCTGTATTGCTGGAACATGTCCATGTCGGTGCGGTGCGGCCCGAACCAGTTCAAATCCCTCTACGAGATTCTGCGGGAGTCCAGCGACGTGTTGGACATGCCCGAACCGGAACTCTACGTCACGAGCAACCCGTTCCCGAACGCGTTTGCGGGAGGGGTCGAACGCCCGTACATCACCTTGCGCTCCTCGATCATCGACACCCTGACGGACGAGCAATTGTATCATCTGATCGGTCACGAACTTGGCCATATCAAGGCGGGCCACGTGCTCTACCGGTCCGTCGCGAGCGTCCTGATCCCGTTGCTGGAGATGGTTGGGCGAAGAACGATGGGCTTGGGCGACGTGGCAACGATCGGCCTGGTGCTGGCGATGACGGAGTGGTCGCGGCAGGCCGAACTGACCGCCGACCGAGCCGGGTTGCTCGTCGCGCAGGACCTCAACACCTCGATCGACGCCAACTTGGCGCTCACCGCCGGACCGAGTCGGTTCCTTCACGAGGTCAACCGAGACGCGTTCATGGATCAGGCGAGGGCCTACCAGGAAGCCGGGGCGCTAGAGAATCTGGGCAAGATTCTGATCTTCATCCTGCGCGGCTCGACGTACACGCACCCGATGCCCGTTCATCGCACCCAACAACTCGAGCGCTGGGTGCTGAGCGGGGCCTACGACAAGATCATGGCGGGAGACTACCCTCGTCGTCAGGAATCGGCCGCTTCCTAGCGAGGCGCGATTTGGGCGAACGGCTCGCACCCCTGCGCCCGAACGGTGGGCGAACCCAGCAGTTCGCTCACCGACCCCAAGCCGGGCAGCCCGAGTCCGGGGGCGATTTCGGCGAGCGGTTCGAGCACGAATCGCCGTTCTGGCAAACGGGGATGGGGCACGTGCAACGGAATGGACCCGCGACTCCGGATTCGAAGCCGACCGTAAGCGATCAGGTCAAGGTCGATCTCTCGGGGTCCGAAGCGTTGGTGCGGCGTGCGCCCAATCCGATGTTCCGTCGATTTGAGGAACGCGATGAGAGCCAGTGGTCCCAGGTCGGTCTCGCCGGTGACGGCGGCGTTCAGATAGGGTGGCTGGTCCTCGACGTACATCGGCGGCGTTTCGTACGCGAGGCTGACCCGTTCAAGGCAAATCGCCTGGCCCAAAAGAGAGACCGCCTCTCGCAGGTGAGCGAGACGGTCTCCGAGGTTCGATCCAAGGGCGATGGCGACGGGTGTCACTAGGAGCCGCCTTTCGAGACCTTTGGTTCGAGCCCAAGTTTCCTGCCCTTGTCCACGGCGGGAATGCCGTCGGTCATCCAGACCGGGGCCGGGGCGCCTTGCAGGTAGTGGTCGAAGAACTGCTGCATTCGAACGGTCCAGTCCAGCCGGTTCGGACGCCTGCCGATTCCGTGATCCTCGCCGTTGTAGTTCACGAGCCAGGCGGGCTTGGCGAGGCGGCGCAACGCGAGGAACATCTGAATGCCCTCCGTCCAGGGCACGGCGCCGTCCTGGTCGTTGTGAAGGAGGAGCAGGGGCGTCGTCACTTTGTCGGCGAAGAAGATGGGCGAGTTCTCGAGGAAGCGCAACGGGCGATCCCAGAGGCTCGCGCCGATCCGGCTTTGGGTCTGTTCGTACTGGAACATCCGACTCATTCCGGTTCCGTAGCGGATGCCGCCGTAGGCGCTGACCATGTTGGACACCGCCGCGCCGGCTTCGGCGCAGGCGAACATGGTCGTCTTCGTCACCAAGTAGAGCGACTGGTAGCCGCCCCACGAATGGCCTTGAATGCCGATGCGTTTTGGGTCCACGAACCCGCGGTCGAGGACCGCTTGGACCCCGGGCATCACCGCCGCATAGCAGCTTTCGCCAGGGTAGCCTTCGCGATAGGGAATATCGGGAAGAAACACGACGTAGCCGCGGCTCGCGAAGAACGCTGGGTTGATGGAGGACCCACTCGGCGACGGAGACCGGTATTGGTGAAGGGTGTTCGAGAGACGCTCGTAGAAGTACACGAGCATCGGATAGCGCTTGCCATACTCGAACCCGCCTGGCTTGATCAGGACGCCCTTGAGGGGTACGCCGTCCATCGAGCGATAGTCGATCAGCTCGGCATCGCCCCAGAGATAGTCCTTTTGCTGCGGGTTTGCGTCGCTCATCCGCGTGAAGGACGCGAACGAGGACGTCGTGGCATAGAGGTCGGGGTAGTCGGCGAAGGTCTGACGAGACACCACGACGCGGTCCGCGTCTTTGGCTTTGATCGGGTTGCCATAGTCGGCATCCATCATCACAAGGCGTTGCGGAGCGCTCGAGAAGGTGTCGCGGTAGAAGCCGCCGGCCATCGTTTCCAGGTTGGTCGCGGAGAGGAGCATCGGCTTGGCGGGGTCGATCCATCGCTCCTCCGCGTCGAGCCGCAACACGCGCAACTGCACGGACTCGAGGCGTCCCGCCCCGTCCGTCACGCACACGGGGGCGGCTTTGCCGTCGGGGTCCGTCGCCCAGACATCGAACTTGTCGTTGATCAGGAAGCGATCATCGTTTTGGGTCCAGCCGGTGACGCCGTAGGACCCGGGTTCGTTGGGTGTGTCGTGGTCGTCCTGGACCACCGGGTGAGGCAGGGTGGCGCTTAGGTTCACCGTCGTGCGGCGCGCGACGTCCATGGCGAACCAGGCGCCTTGCTCGCCGTTCCACCAGGTGAGGTACTTCCCGGTCGGAGAAAACGCGACTCCGCCTCGTACCCTTTCGAGCGCCTTAGCGCGGGTTCCCGTCCGGGTGTCGAGGAGGTAGACGTCGTTGTAGCCCATGTTCCAGGAGCTCTCCAGGAGGTAGGGCCGGTCGTCGGTCGCCACCGCGAACCGTCCGTCGCCCCGGTCGCCGATGGTGGCGGTGCGCGTGTCGGGGGTGGCGAGTTGGAGCACTTTGCCGCCGGCGAACTCGACCATCGCCTCAAAGCTGCGGTTGCGTTCGGTCGCCACCTGCTTGAGCTGCATCGGCTGGATCAGGCGGTCGGTCCACGCCCAGACGTCGAGCACGGGCTTTTCGTCCTCCGGGGTCTCGTCCTTCTTCTCCTCTTCGGGCTTGGGCGCGGTTCCGAAAAACACCCGTGAGCCGGACTCGCTGAAGCGCGGCCGAACCCGCTCGACCGGAACAAGCCCCTCGGGAATGCCCGCCGAGCCAGCCTTGGCGAGGAGTCGAACTCGGCCGCCTTCGGCACCGTAGAGCGAGAACTGCGGCTTGGTGGCCTTGTAGTCGTCCTTATCCGTGTAGAAGGCAACGCGGAAAGGCTTGTCGTTCACCGCAACCTGGCGGTAGTTTGCCGGCGCCTTGAGGATCGTCTCGGTCTTGCCGGAAGCGAGGTCGCGGACGTAGAGCCCGTCCTCGGCGCCGTCCTTGGTCGAGAGGGAAAAGACGAGACGCGTTCCGTCCTCGGTGAAGGTGAACTGGTCCACAAACTCGATCTTGTCGGAGGTCGAGGAAGCCAGACGAAGGAGGTGGAGGTCGGTGCCGGGGCGGTGGTCCTTTCGCTTCTCGGTCTTCGTCTCGTCCTTCTTCTCCCCTTCCGGCGCGGGTTTGGCCGTTTCGGTGGGGAGCCGGTACGCGATCCAGCCCGCGAGGTCGCGCGGTGAAGACCAAGAGGCCACGTTTTCGATCGTGCGCACCTCGCCGTCGGTCAGGCTGAGGATGGCCAAAGCGTTCTTGGGCATCTCCTCGGGCTTCTTTTTGTCCTTCTTGGCTTTGTCCACGTCCGCCTTGGCGGGGACAACGGTGGCGACGACGAACGATCCATCGTCGCTGAAGCGGGCAGCGGTGGCTCGGGGCATAGTGTGGGTGGTGCTGCCCGAAGTCTGCCTCACGACGAGTTCACCGTCGCCCACTTGGGGGTTCACCGTGTACAGCAGCCATCGCCCGTCGCGGCTCAATGCGGGTGCCCCGACGGACTTCCATCCATCGTAGACGGAGTGATCCAGCGGCTTCTTGGCCTGAGCGAAAGACGCCGTGGCAAGGAGGAGGGCGAGGATCGTGGCGCCGATGCGCGGGCGAACCATGGTGGTCATGATGAGCGACGGATTTCGACGCTTCCGCCGCCATTCCTCCCGCAAACGGCAAACGGGGGCCGACCCAAGGCCGACCCCCGCTCGACGGGCAGACGAGACCTTACGCGTCGCCCGAGTTGCCGAAGCGCGCCCGGAGGATCAGGAAGTCGGCCAGGTTGACGCTTCCGTCTCCGTTCAGATCCGCGTTCGGGTTCCAGTTGCCGCTACCCGACGAGGACCCGAACGCCGCGCGCAGGGCGACGAAGTCCGAGATGTTGACGGTGTTGTCGCCGTTCACATCGCCGTTGAGGAGGCTGGCGTTGACGCCCGTGACGCCGCCCGCCGCGATGTTCACGGGGACGACTTTGCGGAGCCAGTGGCTACCCTTGATGGCGAGGTCGTACGTGCCCTGGAGCGACGTTTGGAACGAGTAGTTCCCACTTCCGTCAAGGGTCACCGTTTTGGTCTCGAGCGCCACCGTCGATCCGGTGTTCCGGAGGATCATCGTGAGCTGAACCCCGTTGGGCGAGGCGGTGTACTGGCCGAGGGTGATGGTGCCGCTGACGGGCCGAGTGGCGGAGTTGGCGGTGAAGTTCTCGGACAGTTTGCTCGGCCCCACGGCGACGGACCGGTTCACCGGGGTGAACGTGTAGCCGCTGAGCGTCGGGGTGACGGTGAACGTGCCGGACGAGAGGTTGGCGATCTGGTAGACGCCGCTCGCGTTGGTGGTGACGTTCTGGCTTCCGTTCGCCAGGTAGGTGACGGAGAGGTTCCAGGAGTTGATGGTGCCGCTGTCGCCCGAGAAGTTGTCGTAGACGCGCAACTTCCAGGTGCCGTTGAGCGGCTTGCCGATGAAGGCGTCGAGCGATTCGACCGGGGTGGTCGAGGTCGGGTAGGTCGTCACGAGGTTCTGGGCGTTGTCGTTGCCGTTCGCCTCCTTGAGCATGACGGCGGTTCCGTCCGGGTGCACGAGCCACACGCGCAGGTCGCCCCGATAGGTGTGGGTGATGTCCACCCCGACCACGACCGCCTTGACGGTTCCGGTTTGCGTCACGACCATGTTCGATTCGGTGGTGGTGAAGTCCGTGACCGACTGGCCCGACGATTGCGACTGGTTGTGAACGGCGGGGAAGGGACCCGTCACCTGGACGTTGACGCCGCTGAGGGGGCTGCCACCGCTGGTGATCGTGCCGCCGATTTTGTAGCTGGCTTGGACCGTGATGTCGGCGCTCTTGGCGTCACCGGCATAGGTCGCGCCGATCGTGCTGGTGCCGTTCTGGGTGACGGCGGCGGTCGTCACGGTGAAGGTCGCGGAGGTCTGGCCGGCGGGGACGGTCACGTTGGCGGGGACGGTGGCGACGGAAGTGTTGCCGCTCGAAAGCGCGACGAGGGCGCCGCCCGCCGGGGCCGCGTTGATCAGCGTCACCGTGCCGGTCGACGTCTGGCCACCCTCCACGGTGGTCGGGTTCAGCGTGAGCGAACTGAGCGACGGCTCGGCCATGAGGATCGTGTGGACCACCGTTCCCCAGTTGGCGGCCGCCGTGCCGATCATGCCGACCATCCAGAATCGCGAGGCGTTGCTCGGGTCGACGTTGACGTCGAAGTAGTCGCCCCAGCGGTTCGTGCCGGAAGCGCTGCCATAGGCCACGGCGGCGCTGGCCTCCAGGAGTTGGATCGCTCCCATCGAGCCGGCGGCGTCACCGGATCGACGCGCCGCGTAACAGAAGTCGGCGGTCGTGGACGAGTTGCTGCGGGTGAAGCAAGTCACGATATCGCCGTTGCCGTTGATCGCGATGCCGGGCATGAAGCAGTCGCTGCCGACCTCGCCCACGTTGCCCGATTGGACGAGGGTGGGCGGCCAGGCCGTGACGTTGATCTCGTACCACCGGACCTGTTTACGGCCGCTGGCATCGATCCCGTGGGCCACCGCGAGGCGGTTGCCCGCCTGGCTGACGTTGATGGTGCGTCCATCGAGAGCATCGAGAAGGCGACCGCCGCGACTCGCCGCTCCCGAGGAGGGAGAGGTGAAGGCGGGAACCGACAGATCGCTCTGGCTGACGGTGGGTGAACCTCCCGCCAGGTTCTGCAGACGGAAGACGCGAAGCGAGGTCGAGGTCTGCTCGGACACCCCGTAGAGCGTGTTGTTGCTCTCCGCGGCCTGGGACAGCTGGACCGAAAAACTCGAAGAGGACGTCTGGTAGCGCGTGACCGTCACCGAACCGCCCGTCAGCATCGTGGCCTTCGGAAGGATCATGAACTGGACGCCACCGTAGCCGCCGGAAAACCCGAACTGGTTGCCGCAGACGACAAAGGCGTCGCTGGTGAAGCCCATGCCGGGATAGTCCATCCAGGTGTTGTTGCCGCTGAGTACCTGGGCCGCCTCGAGGCGGTACTTGAACCACGTGCCGTTCGGGTCGCTGTCGTCCGAGACGGCCATAAGGACCTTGCTGACCTGGGGGCTGTCCTGCTCCTCGAGGATCAGGACCACGAATCGTTGCGAAACCGGATCGTAGAAGACCTTGGGGTCGAAGGTGAAGTTCGTGGCGCCCAGGCCGGAGAAGAAGTTGGCGCCGTCCAGATTCTGCTGGAAGGTCGCGCTACCGTTCGACTTCTGGTAGATCGCCATCCGGCTGTTGACGACCTCGATATAGTGGTTGGGGCCGACCGCCATGTCGGGGTCGGGAGGAATCCAGCCCGTGTAGCTGATGCCCGGAAACCGCATCTCGGGAGCGCCGCGAGTCTCTTTGAGCATGCCGCCCGGCACGAGCTTGTTCGGCAGGCCCGGCTCGGTGAAGAGCTTCAAAGGGTTGGCCGGACGCTTGCTCGGCTTCTGAAGGGAGTTGTCGATCGGCGGGAAGTAGTTGTAGGTGCTGTCCACCACCGCCGGACCCGTTACATATTGGTCGACCGGAACGAGCCGGTCGGTTTTTTGAGCGGCGACCAACGTCGCCATCGCGAGCAGACCGAAGCCGCCCGCGGCACGCAAGAACCCTCTGAGCCGCATGGTATTCCTATTGTAAGCGATTTTCCGCCTTCCGCACGGCGGATTCGGTTGTGAGACCCCAAGACCCGGCACCGTGTTCGCGGCCTAGCGGCGCGACATCAATTTGTTGCGGCGACGATCCCGTCCAAGGCGGCCGTCCGTGAGTCCCAACGTCTTGCGGAGTTCCAGGATTTGGTCGCGAATCTGGGCGGCCTTCTCGAACTCCATCGCTTTGGCAAGGTCCTTCATCTCCTTCTCGAGCGCGTCGATCAGGACCGGGATATCTTCGACGCGGATCGTCTCCTCGCTCGCGACCTCGGCCGTGTACTGGGCCATCACCTCGGCGACGGCGTCGACCTCGGCGGATCGCACCGTCTGGCGTATCTCCTTGGCGATCGTCGTCGGCTTGACTCCGTGGGCCTCGTTGTACGCCCGCTGGACTTCGCGTCGCCGGTTGGTCTCGTCGATCGCCGCCCGCATCGAATCGGTGACGTGGTCGGCGTACATGATGACCAGGCCGTTCACGTTGCGGGCGGCGCGGCCAATGGTCTGGACCAGGGACGTTTCCGAGCGCAGGAACCCTTCCTTGTCGGCGTCGAGGATCGCGACGAGGGTCACCTCAGGGAGGTCGAGCCCTTCTCGCAGAAGGTTGACGCCCACGATTACATCGTAGACGCCGAGACGCAGGTCGCGCAGGATCTCGGGGCGTTCGAGCGAGTGGACGTTCGAGTGGATGTACTGGACCTTGACGTCCAAGTCTTGGAGGTACTTGGTAAGGTCCTCGGACATCCGCTTGGTCAGCGTCGTGACGAGGGTCCGTTCGTGTCGCTCGACGCGCTTCTGGATTTCGGAAATGAGGTTGTCGATCTGTTGGTGGGTCGGGCGGACCTCGATCTCGGGGTCGAGCACATAGGTCGGTCGGATGATCTGCTGGGCCACCTCGGACTGGTTCTCGCGCTCGAAGGGCCCTGGGGTGGCGCTGACGAACACGGTCTGCCGGACGCGAGTAAGGAACTCCTCGAACTTCAGCGGCCGGTTGTCGAGGGCGGAGGGGAGTCGGAATCCATAGTCCACCAGCACCTGCTTGCGCTGCTTGTCGCCGTTGAACATAGCGCGGATCTGGGGAAGGGTCTGGTGGCTTTCGTCGATGAATACGATCGCGTCGGAAGGGAGGAAGTCGAGCAGGGTGTAGGGCGGGGTACCGGGTTCGCGGCCGTCGAAGTAGCGCGAATAGTTCTCGATGCCGGAGCAGAAGCCGACTTCTCGCATCATCTCGATGTCGAAGTTGGTGCGTTGCTCCAGTCTCTGGGCCTCGAGGAACTTGCCCTGCGCCTTGAAGGAGGCGACCTGAGCGTCCCTTTCGGCCTGGATTTCCTCGATCACCTCGTCCAAGCGCTCCCACGGGGTGACGTAGTGGGTCGCGGGGAAGACGCTGACCTTGCTCGGTTCGTCGAGCACCTCGTGGGTCAGGGGGTCGAAGAGACGGATTCGCTCGACGGTGTCGCCGAAGAACTCCACCCGGGTCACCATTTCCTCGTCCTTCGGCTGAATCTCGAGCGTGTCGCCGCGCACGCGGAAGGTGCCACGGTCGAGCACCATCTCGCTGCGCACGAACTGCATCTGGACGAGTTTCTTGAGTACTTCGGTCAGCGAAAACTCCGCCCCGACCTGGAAGGTGACGACGGACTCGGCGTACTCGCTCGGTGAGCCGAGGCCGTAGATGCAGGAGACCGAGGCCACGACGACGACGTCACGACGCTCGAGGAGGGCGTGGGTCGCCGCGTGGCGCAGGCGCTCGATCTCCTCGTTCGTGCTCGAGTCTTTCTCGATGTAGGTGTCGGACTGGGGGACGTAGGCCTCGGGTTGGTAGTAGTCGTAGTACGAGATGAAGTATTGGACCGAGTTCTCGCCGAAGAACGCCCGGAACTCCTGGCACAGCTGGGCGGCCAGAGTCTTGTTGTGGGCGATGATGAGGGCGGGGCGCTGGGTCTGGGCGATCACGGAGGCCATCGTGAAGGTCTTGCCCGTGCCGGTCGCGCCGAGCAGGGTCTGGAATCGGTATCCGGCCTCGAGTCCGTCGCAGAGGGTCGCGATGGCGCTCGCCTGATCGCCTTTCGGCTCGAAGGAGCCGGAAAGCTTGAAGGGGAGATCGTACGGAACGACAGGCACCGACACAATTCTACGTGATTCGGCCCTCGGTCGGTTGCGATCGGACCCTCGGGTAACCCACCTGGGGGGCGATTCGTCCATATCATTGCGAACTCGCGCCCGCCGGGCGCGTTCAGGATGTCAATGATGCGCTTCAGGAACCTCGCTTTCGGTGCCGCCGCTCTGCTCGTCGCCACCTTGGTGGCGTACGCGGCCTCGCCCCGGCCGGGCCAGTCGAAGAAAGACGGAACGACCCTCCACGATTTCGTCGTGAAGGACATCGAGGGGCGGGACGTTTCGCTCCGCAAGTTCCGGGGCAAGGTGGTCTTGGTGGTCAACGTGGCGAGCCAGTGTGGGAACACCCCCCAGTACGCGGGCCTTGAGAAACTCTATCGCCGCTACCAGGAACGGGGCCTGGTGGTCGCGGGCTTCCCCTCGAACGATTTCGGCGCCCAAGAGCCCGGGACGAACGAGGAGATCAAGGAGTTCTGCGAATCGAAGTTCGGGGTCACCTTCCCGATGTTCTCGAAGATCTCGGTCAAAGGGATCGACATCGACCCGCTCTACCAGTGGTTGATCGGTTCGGTCGAGCCGCGAGAGGATGTGGACTGGAATTTCGCCAAGTTCCTGGTCGGTCGCGACGGGCGGGTGATCGCCCGGTTCTCGTCTCGCACGAAGCCGGACGACCAGATCCTGACGACCGCAATTCTCAAGGCGCTCGCCGAGCCAAAGTAGGTCTCCAAGAAGGCGGGAAGGAAGCCGGCGATCCCCGTCGAATCCCCGACGACGTGTCAACGGACCCGCTGGCCGGCTTCCGACGCCTGGGGATGCGCGCCGCTTCGCCGACCGCCCTTCTCTCGGTCGGGCTGAGCCGATGCGAAGAGGACGTGGCGCCGAATGTGGAGGTTGCACAGCTCCTCTTGCAGGGGCTTGGGCATGTTCGTCACATCACCGACCTCAGTTCAACCGAGTTGCGGGACCGATTCGGACTCGACGCGTTCGAGTGCGACCGGGCTCTGGCGCTCATCGAACTGGGTCGCCGCGCGGCCCTCGCCAACAAAGGCGTCCAGTCCTCGATCGGGGTGCCCGAGGACGTCTACGCGGAGCTGACGCACCTGATCGGCGAGAAGCGCGAGCACTTCGTCGTGCTGTTGCTGGACGCGAAGAACAAGGTCTATCGGTCGCAGACCGTTCACATCGGGACCCTGCACAGCACGGTCGTCGGCCCGCGGGAGGTGTTCCGGGTCGCGGTGAGGGAGGGGGCGTCCTCCATTGTCGTCGCCCACAACCACCCGAGCGGCGACCCGGAGCCGAGCCCCGAAGACCTCGCCATCACCAAACGGCTGGTGCGCATTGGGGAGGAACTGGACGTGCCCGTGCTCGACCACGTGATCATTGGCGACCCCGAGTTCGTCAGCTTCCGACGACGAGGCCTTCTATGAATGAGACTCCGCCCTTTGCCGAGCAGTGGGACGCGATCGTCCGAGAACTCAAGAACGACGCCCAACATATGCACGAGGCTCGGGAGGCGGGATTGACGCTTTGCCGGAAACTGACCCAACTCTCGGCGCGGTGCATCCGCCACGTTCATCGCCACCAGTTCGACGAGGCGCAACGTCTCCTGGGTGAAGCACGGGAGGTGGCGACCCAGGCGCGCGACGCCCTGTCGCCTCACCCTTCGCTGTTCCACGCCGGTTACCTGCACGACGCCGAAAAGGAACGAGTGGAAGCGGCGGCGGTGCTCGCGATCGTGTTGGGGCAGGCGTACCCCACGCCGCAAGAGCTGGGGGTCGAGACGATGACGTATCTGAACGGGATGGGGGAGGCGAGCAGCGAGTGTCGGCGCTTCGCCTTGGACGAAATGCGCTCGGGCCGGGTGGAGGGAGCGGAGACGATCCTCGCGCGGATGGAGACGATCTACGAGGACCTGATCGGCTTCGACTACGCGGACTCCTTGACCCATGGACTGCGCCGAACTTGCGACGCCCTAAGGGCGGTCGTCGAACGAACGCGAAGCGACCTCACCACGACCCAGAGCCACCAGACGCTCGTGCAGGAGCTGCGGCGCACCCGGGAGGCTCTGGGCGCCGAAGACGCGAGACCGGCGTAGAATAAGTTCGACAACCGCATAGCGTCCACGCGTTGCCCGCAGGGGGAGCCGTCACGGCTGAGAGTCTCCGCAGAAGAGCGGAGTTACCCTAGGAACCTGATCCGGTTAGGACCGGCGTAGGAATTGCGGAGGCACGGTCCTCGAAGAAGACTCCACGGGCCGCCCTCGCAATCGAAGCGAAGGCGGCCCGTGGAGGTTCTGGGGGACGTACCATGACCAAGCAACGCGCCTTCACGCTCATCGAGCTTCTCGTCGTTATCGCGATCGTCGCGATCCTCGCCGCGATTCTGTTCCCGGTCTTCGCCCAAGCAAAGGAGGCGGGGAAGGCGACCGCCTGCCTTTCGAACGCCCGGCAGATCGGTCTCGCCCTCCGGATGTACGTGTCGGACCACGACGACACGATGCCGATCTTCTACGCGTACAACTCTCAGCCCCCGGCGTGGCAAGCCGGCCACAAGGGCGTCGAGGTGGAACTGATGCCATACGCCAAGAGCCGAGAATTGTTCCGGAGTCCGCTGGATGCGGGCGGGCCCTACACGAGCCAAGACGTGCCCGGCGCGCAGACCTATTGGGAAGCCTATGGTAGCTCTTATCGGTTTACCCAGTGCATGTACTCGATGATCGCGGGCGAGTCCAGCGGCAACAACGTGCCGTACGACTTCACGCGAATCGTGACGGACGGCGGGGTCGAGTTCCCCTCGGAAACGCGGGTCATGCGCCTCGAGATGTTTCCGTTCTTCGACCGCTCGGTCGACGTCGGGTGCCAGCGCTATGGCTACGACTGCGAACCGCCCTACAACTACTATCGGCGCTGGGGCTCACGGGGAGGTTCGATGATCTTCTTCGACGGTCATGCCAAGACCATCACGTCGCCGGGAGCATTCGACGCGACCCGGGTCAACCCGGAGGGCAAGCGTTCGGGCGAAGCTCACCCAACCTCATGGAGCAGGACCTGGTACGCCGAGTGCGACTAAGCAGCCGATCCCACTAACTTGTAACGTCGGCGATCGAACACGAGGTCGGAGGCGATCTGCCAGATCTCGGGCTCGATTCGGTTCTCCGGGCGAATCTTGCTGAAGTGGACGATCGCGCTCGTCAGGCCCGCCTCGAGGCAGTAGTGGAGGAACGCCGAGTTCAGGACCTGGCGCGCGGCCGGTTTCAGGCCGAAGCTGACGTTGCTCACGCCGAGCGTGAAGTTCACGCGGGGGTGTCGCGCCCGGGTCTCGCGAATCGCCTCGATCGTCGCGATCGCCGACCTGCGGAACTCCTCGTCGCCCGAGCCGAGGGTGAAGGTCAGGCAGTCGATGAACACGTCGTGATCGGCCAGACCGAACTCGCGAGTGGCGGCGAGCAGCCGGTCGGCCACCGCGACCTTGTGCTCGGTGGTCTTCGCCATGCCGCTCTCGTCGATGGTGAGGGCCACCACTCCCGCCCCGTAGTCGCGGCAAAGGCCGAGCACGCGGCGGGTTCGGGTTTCGCCGTCCTCGAAGTTGATCGAGTTGATCAGGGGCTTGCCGCCGATCTTGCGCAGAGCGGCCTCGATCACGGGCGCCTCCGTCGAGTCGATCATGATCGGAACGGTGACCTGGCGGTTGTAGTGGCCCAGGAGGGTGGTCATGTCGCGGACCTCGTCGCGACCGACGTAGGCGGTGCAGACGTCCAGCATGTGCGAACCCTCGCCTTCGAGTTCGCGGGCGAGCTCCACGAGCCCGTCCCAGTTCTCCGCGCCGAGCATGTCGCGGAACGCCTTGCTTCCGTTGGCGTTGGTCTTCTCGCCGACGATGAGGAAGCTGCTGTCCTGCTTGTAGGGGACGAACTGGTAGAGGGAACTGCAGCCCTGGAGCCGAAGGCCCGACTCGCGCTCCGGGCTCCCCATGGAAAAGTCGAAGCCGGGGTACACCTCGCGCACCCGCTGCCAATGGGCCGCGTTGCCGTGCGGTCGGCCGCCCAGCGCGTCGGCGAGGGCGCGGATATGGGCGGGGGTGGTGCCGCAGCATCCGCCGACGATGGCCACGCCATGGTCCTCGACGAAGCGGGTCTGGTGGACGACCATCTCCTCCGGACTCAGTTTGTAGACGGCCCGACCGCCTTCCATGATCGGCAGTCCGGCGTTCGGCTGGATCGAGATCGGGCGGGTCGAATGGTCTCCCAAAAAGCGGACGTGGGTGGCCATCTCGACCGGGCCGGTCGCGCAGTTGATCCCGATGACCTGGACCCAGGGAAACGCCTCGATCGTGTTGAGCGCCGCGCCGAGTTCCGAGCCGACCAGCATCGTGCCCGTTTGCTCCATCGTGACCTGCACGAACACGGGCACGTCGCGGCCGGCGTCGTCCATCGCGAGGCGCGCGCCGCGCAACGCGGCCTTGACCATCAGGAGGTCCTGGAGGGTCTCGAGCATGAGGGCGTCCACCCCCGCCTCCAGCAGCCCACGGAAGCAACGGCGATAGGTGCCCTCCAACTCGTCCCACGTCGTCTGGCCGAGGCTGACGAGCTTGGTTCCGGGACCCATCGCGCCGACGACGAACCGGGGCTTGTCGTCGGAACAGTGCCGGTCGGCGGCCTCGCGGGCGATGCGGCCGGCGGCGAGGCCGATCTCGTAGTCCAGTTCCGCGATCTCGTACTCGGCGAGCACGATGCCGGACGCGCCGAACGTGTTGGCCTGGACCATGTCCGAACCGGCCTCGAGGTAGTGCTCGTGGATCGTCCGGATGGCGTCGGGGCGCGTGAAGCACAGAATCTCGTTGCAGCCGTCCAGGAGATTGCCGTTCAGGCGCCTCGCGGCCTCGCGAACGGCGGGCGGGTAGTCGCCGTCCGGGTCGAGGACGAAGTCCCGATCGTGCAGGTCGGCGGCTTGGATCTGGGTGCCCATGGCCCCGTCGAAGACCATCACGCCCTGGGCGAGCCGATCCAGTAGGGACGATGCGATTGCCACCGGGCCATTATGGAAGCGCGGCGATGCGGGCGTCGTAAAGACGGACCGATCCTTCTTCAACAAGGGCGGCAATCCGAACGATTCGCGGGTTTGGGACCCGGCAAGGCGACCGGCCCGCAAACAAGCGGGAGTTGGGCCTCACCTCGCAAGCTCGCCGGGATAGGTTCGCGGGGAAGGGCCAACAAGTGACTCGATGATCGGTATGGCGACGGTTTCGGTCGGTTTGGCGGCGGTGGCGGGCCTGGTAGGGCTGGTGATCGACGCGCTCAGCCCGCGTCTTCGCAGATAGCTATCTTCGCCTCGCAACACGCGGGGTGCGCCTGACGGCGCCGCACGCAGTCGAAGCTGTGCTGGAAGAGGGCCTCGATAAGGGGGTTCCAACTATGGTAGACCTCGGGGAGATCGTCCATGAGAACGAAGCGTCGGCCGAGGGACTCCTCCTTCATTTGAATCTCGTTGAGTTCGGCCACCTCGGCGGCGAACAGATCGGCCCACCGGACCTCCTGCCTCTCCGAGATTCGGTAGGCCCCCAGATACTGGAGGTTGTCCAGGACCGCGCCCGCTTCTTCCGCCGCTTCGCGGTGGACGGCCTCGCACGAGGTTTCGAACGGTTCGACTCGGCCGCTCGGAATGCACCATCCGCGGTCGCAGATGTTGCACAGAAGCACTTCGTCGCCCCGCCACGGGAAGACGAGCGCGGCGAACGCCCGAAGGGGCGAACGGAAGGGCGCCGGAAAGAACTCCAGCCGCTGTCGTCCGTATTTGCCGCTTGGAAAGCGCTTCACGCTAATACTTGATCACCTTGCCGAGCACCTTGTCGACGTCCACCGGGCCAAAGGCGCGCGAGTCTTCGGACACCGATCGGTTGTCGCCCATGACCCAGACCTTCCCCGGGGGAACGCGGTACTCGGAGAGAAACCCGATGTCCCGGGATCGGGCGTCCGGTTCGACGACCTCGCCCTCCGTCCAGTAAACCCGCTTTATCAGGAATTCGCCCGCGCGTTCCCCGGCCAGCACCACCACGTCCTTCCGTTTGATCCCGCCGAACAACCCGTAGGCGTTGCTGATCCAGACCTTCTGGCCGCTGTGAAAGGTCGGCTCCATAGACGATCCGCTCACGATAACCTGCCGAAACTTGGACTGAAAGAAGACCGCAACCCCGAGCATAAGCACGAGGACGAGGGTGAATCCGGTAAAGGTCTTGCGCTTCATGGTTCGGCAATCTTCACGACGAGAGGGAGGGGTTTGGCGGTTCCCCGATTCTTGAGTCTACTAGCTCGGGCGGGCGAACGTCGTCGAAGGCTACAATCCTGGGCATGCACCCCTCGCCAAAAAGGGTGGACTTCGACCTTCGGAATCCCGGCATGGGCCTGGATTTGGGTTGGGTCGAGGAAGCGCGCGCCAACCGCAGCGCGATCGAGCATCGGGCGGCGACCCTCCCGGGCCGGCGCACCGTGAAGAACCGCTGGCAGGCGGCCTGGCTGGTTCGGGCGATCGAATGCTTGGACCTGACGACGCTGGGGGGGGACGATACCGCCGGGACCGTTCGCAGGTTGTGCGCCAAGGCGCGCGGGCCGATCCGCGAGGACCTTCGGCAGGGGCTGGGCTTGCCGGAGATTCGGGTTGGCGCGGTGTGCGTGTACCACGCGTTCGTCGAGACGGCGGTCGAGTCGCTCGCCGGGAGCGGCATCCCGGTGGCGGCGGTTTCGACGGGCTTCCCTCACGGCCTGAACCCGCTGTCCGAGCGAGTGCGGGAGATCGAAGCGAGCGTGCGCGCGGGGGCGGCGGAGATCGACATCGTGATCCGTCGCGAACACGCGCTGGCCGGCGACTGGTCCGCTTTGTACGACGAGGTGCGCGCGTTTCGGGAGGCATGTGGGGACGCCCACCTGAAGACGATCCTCGCAACGGGCGAGCTCGGGACCCTTTCAAACGTGGCCCGCGCCAGTCTTGTGTGCATGATGGCTGGTGCCGACTTTATCAAAACCTCCACGGGCAAGGAGTCGGTCAACGCGACGCTTCCGGTGGGGCTCGTCATGGCCAGGTCGATTCGCGACTACGCTGAGCGGACCGGCTTTCGGGTTGGCTACAAGCCGGCCGGGGGAATCCGTACCGCCAAGCAGTCGTTGGACTGGCTGATCCTGATGAAAGAGGAACTCGATCGACCGTGGCTGACGCCCAAGCTGTTTCGCATCGGAGCGAGCTCGCTGCTCACCGATATCGAGCGCCAACTCGAGCACTTTGTGACCGGGAGGTACTCGGCAGACTTTCGTCACCCGAGTCCATAGCGACATGAGCCTACCGGACCTTCTATCGAGCATGGAGTACGGGCCCGCCCCGGAATCGGCGGCTCTTGCGGGCTCGTGGCTGGACGCGCGCGCGCGCCGTTTCGGGTTGTTCGTCGGTGGGCTTTTTCGCTCAGGGTCCGGTGGCGCGTCGTTTGAAAGTTACAATCCGTCAACCGGACAACCTATCGCGATCCTCACCCAGGCGGACGAGGCCGACGTGGACCGGGCGGTACGGTCCGCGCGGAGGGCTCAGCCCCGGTGGTCGGCCCTGGGCGGCCACGCTCGAGCCCGATACCTCTACGCACTTTCTCGCCAGATCCAGAAAAACGCTCGGCTCTTCGCCGTGCTGGAAACCCTGGACAACGGGAAGCCGATTCGGGAAACGCGGGACATCGACGTTCCCTTGGTCGCTCGTCATTTGCTGCACCATGCGGGGTGGGCCCAGGTCGCGGACGAACTTATGGAGCGCGAAGGCCTTGGCCCCGTCGGCGTTTGCGGACAAGTCATCCCGTGGAACTTCCCCCTGCTGATGTTGGCCTGGAAGATCGCGCCGGCGCTGGCGATGGGGAACACGGTGGTGCTCAAGCCGGCGGAGTACACGTCGCTGACCGCCCTGCTTTTCGCCGAAACCTGTCGCGCGGTCGGGTTGCCGAGCGGGGTGGTGAACATCGTGACGGGGGACGGGGAGACGGGGAGGGCGATCGTGGCACACCCGGGTTTTGACAAGGTCGCGTTCACGGGCTCGACGGAGGTGGGTCGGGCGATTCGAACGGTGACCGCCGGGACTGGCAAGAAGCTGTCGCTCGAGTTGGGGGGCAAGTCGGCCTTTATCGTGTTCGAGGACGCCGATTTCGACAGCGCGATCGAGGGCCTGGTGGACGCGATCTGGTTCAACCAGGGCCAAGTCTGTTGCGCAGGGTCGCGGTTGCTGATCCAAGAAGGAGTCGCCGAGAGATTTCTGGCCAAGCTCAGGGCGAGGATGGCGACGCTTCGGGTCGGAGACCCTCTGGACAAGGCGGTGGACATCGGGGCGATCGTCGCGCCGGTCCAGTTGACGAGGATCAAGGAACTGGTGGAGAAGGGTCGCTCGGAGGGCGCGGAACTCTACCAACCGCCCTGCGCCTGCCCGAGCGAGGGCTGGTTTTTTCCGCCAACGCTCCTCACGAACGTGCACCCGGCTTCGACCGTCGCTCAGGTAGAGATCTTCGGGCCGGTACTCGTCGCAATGACCTTCCGCACACCGGACGAGGCGGTACGTTTGGCCAACGATACGGTGTACGGTCTGGCGGCGAGCGTTTGGACCGAGAATGTGGGGGTTGCTCACGACGTTGCCGCACGATTGGTCGCAGGCACGGTCTGGGTGAATTGTACGAATCGGTTCGACGCGGCATCGGGCTTCGGCGGCTACCGGGAGAGCGGCTTTGGGCGCGAGGGTGGTCGGGAGGGGTTGTACGAATACCTGGCGCCAACGACAGAACCGTCGGCTCCCCCCTCCCGATCGACCCGTCCACGGGTACAGACCGCCGTCGGCGAGTTGGACGTCACGCACAAACTGTACGTTGGGGGTGCCCAGGTTCGACCCGACTCGGGATACAGCCTTACGATCGGGGGCGAGGCGTTCGCACGAGCCAACCGCAAGGACGTTCGGAACGCGGTCGAGGCGGCTCGAAAGGCGCAACCCGGTTGGGCGAAATCGACGGCGCACCTACGGGCCCAGGTTCTGTACTATCTCGCCGAAAACCTCGAGGCGGAGCGGGGATTGCTCGTCGAGGCCCTTCGCTTCGGAGGGGACTCCGATGCCTCCGCCGCCGCGGAGTTCGATGCGACCCTGAGAACCCTGTTCGAGTTCGCGGCCCGGGCCGACAAGTACGACGGCTCGGTGCACGCGGTGCCCGGGCGCATCCTGTGCTACACACGAAACGAGCCGATGGGTGTTTTGGGAGTCGTGTGTCCCGACTCCCCTTCCTTGCTCGGCCTGGTCCGGCCCCTTGCCGCCGGCCTTGCGATGGGGAACGCGGTCGTGGCCCTCGCCTCGTCGGCCAACCCGCTTCCCGCCGCGCGCCTATACCGGGTGCTCGACGCCTCGGACGTTCCCCACGGGGTTGCCAACCTATTGACGGGGCTCCGGGAAGAAGTCGTGCCGACGTTGGCCGACCACGACGGGATCGAGTCGTGCTGGAGCTTCGTCGGCGATTGGGACGCCGAAATCGAGCGGCGCTCGGCGGGCAACCTGAAACGAACCTGGACGGGTCGCTCGGTACGGGCCGGCGTGGACGAGTTCCTGCGTCAGGCGACCCAGGTCAAGAACGTCTGGGTTCCGTACGGGGCGTAGCGCCCCTAAGTCGTTCGCCAGCTCTGCCAGTAGTCGGGGTCTTCAAGGGCGATGGCCTGCTTGGTCAGCTTCAGGGGACGCCAGGTGTCGAGCATGACCGCGAGTTCGTCGGTGTGGGTCGCCCCGAGCGATCGCTCGACCGCACCAGGCTGTGGGCCGTGCGGGATACCAAGGGGATGGAGCGTGATGGAGCCTTCCTCGATGCCCTTGCGGGAGCCGAACTTGTCGTTGCAGTAGTACAGCACTTCGTCGGAGTCGACGTTCGAGTGGTTGTACGGAATCACGATCGCCTCCGGATGGAAGTCGAGAATCCGAGGACAGAAGGAGCAGATCACGAAACCCGGCGCAGCGAAGGTCTGGTGGATCGGTGGAGGCATGTGGAGCTTGCCCGTGATCGGTTGGAAGTCGTGGATGCTCAAGGCATAGGGGAACACGTAGCCGTCCCATCCGACGATGTCGAACGGGTGGTAGGGGTAGACGTACTTTGTGTCTCGCCCCCGAGCGCGGATCACCACGACGTGCTCGGAGCGTTCGTCCACCGTGCAGAGTTCGGAGGGTGCTCGAAAGTCGCGCTCGCTGAAGGGCGCGTGCTCGAGGAGCTGGCCGTATTCGTTGCGATAGCGTTTGGGCGTCTCGATCGGGCCGTGGCTCTCGATGGCGATCAGGCGCACGGGGAACGCGTCGAACACGATCCGGTAGATCGTCCCACGGGGGATCACGAGGTAGTCGCCCGGCTCGAACGGCACCGGCCCGAACATGGATTCCAGAACCCCGCGACCATCGTGGACGAACAGGCACTCGTCGCCCTCGGCGTTCTTGTAGAAGTAATCCATGGGTTCGGCGACGAGCGCCTGGGACCAGACGACGTCCTGGTTGCCCATCAGCGGGATGCGGCCCGTGAGGGCGTCGCCATGAGGCGCCATTCGCGAGGTCAGGAGATGACGGTGACGAAGGGGCTCGTGCTCGAGGTACTCGACCGCGACCGACCCCATATCCTCCCAACGAGCGACCTCGGTCGGCAGGTGGATGTGATACATCGTGGACATCGGGCCGCTGAAGCCGCGCGTGCTGAACAGTTGCTCGGCGTAGAGGCCACCGTCGGGCTTGCGAAACTGAACGTGCTTCTTTCGGGGCAGGTGGCCCAGGCGGACGTAGCGTGGCATAAAATGGGGACTCCTTCGTCGCGGGACGGTATTCCGATATTTTAGCCAGCGAGGGACGCCGCCCGACCGCCGATGCTTAGGTCAGTGACGAGATCGGCGCTCCACCGGGACGCCCTCGCGGAGAAAACGACGAAAAAGTCGAGAAGCACCCTGTTGAAATTGCGGGGGTCTTCCGACAATCGAGCTAGACGCGAACGCGCGAACAGAAAAACGGCACGACGAGGGCGACCTCGCTCACGCAAAGCCTAGGGTCTCGGACGGTGAATGAGCCCGCAAGAGACAGCCGGGATGCCTGTCCAAGTACGCAGTCAGGAAAAGACCATGCGGATTTCGGACGAACAGATGAAGAAAGTCGTAGCCCGGCGCAAAGAGCAGGGCCAAACCCAGGACTCGATCCTGGGCCTCCGTGAAGGTACCGGCGAGAGTTCCGGCGACATCGTCGCGAGACTGACGAAGCGGATCGCCAACATGCCGGAGAGAGAAGAGTTGGTCGCCGAGTTGAAAGCCAGGATCGAGGCCGGGACGTACAACCCGACCGGCGAAGAGATCGCGGACGCGATGATCCGCCGGGCGATCGCCGACGAGTACAGCTTGTAGCCTGCTTCAGGACACGCACCTCCCGCCCTCCGCCGCTCGATCGCGGCGGGGGGCGTTTCGCCACTGACCCTTACCGGTTCGGCGGCGCGGCGTGCCTCGCGGCAAGAGGCTTCTCCGGACGATCGAGGCAGGGAAACGCGGACGATGGAATCGCGGGCCTTCCGGAGGCAGCGGTGGTGCCCAAGGGCGCGTTGCGCACGAGCGTGCGCATCCTCCACACTCAGTCCATGCGCCCCTCGTCCGATCGCCAAGCGGTTCTCGTGCTCGATTTCGGCGGCCAGTACACCCAACTGATCGTTCGCCGAGTGCGCGAACTTGGCGTCTACAGCGAGATGGCGCCCTTTGCCCGGGCCGAGAGGGCGATCAGGGAGCTGAACCCTGCCGCCGTGATTCTGAGCGGGGGCCCGATGTCGGTGACCGCGCCCGGCGCTCCCGACCTCGATTTTTCGCTGTTGGGCGACCGTCCCGTGCTCGGCATCTGCTACGGCCAGCAACTGATGGCGGCTCGTCTGGGGGGCCGGGTTTCCCACGCCGAAGGGCGAGAATATGGCCGGCGCGAACTGACTTGGACGAAGGAGGGCTCGTTTCTGGAAGGGCTGGAGTCGCCACAAGTGTGGATGAGCCACGGGGACGAGGTCGAGGCGCCGCCGACGGGCGCGGACATCGTTGCCCGTACCGAAACCTGTCCGGTCGCGGCGTTCGCAGACCCAGGTCGAAGACTCTACGGAGTCCAGTTCCATCCGGAAGTCTCCCACACGCCGGCCGGAAAGGAAATCCTGCGGCGGTTCCTGTTCGATGAGGCAGGTCTGGAGGCGGACTGGACGAGTGCGAGTTTCATCGAGGAGACCGTTCGTTCGATTCGCGAGGAAGTCGGACAGGGCAAGGTCCTTTGTGCGGTCAGCGGCGGGGTGGACAGTTCGGTGATGGCGGCGCTCCTGACCGAGGCGATCGGCGAGCGGGCGGTGTGTGTTTCCGTGGACCACGGGCTGTTGCGGAAAGGCGAGGCCGAACAGGTGCGCGATACCTTCACCCGCCACTTCCATCCCCGCCTGGTGGTGTTCGATGAGAGGGACCGGTTCTTCGGAGCGTTGGCCGGGGTCACCGATCCCGAGGCCAAGCGCAAGATTATCGGCGAGCAGTTCGTCCGCGTCTTCGAGGATCATGCCGACGACCTCAAGGATTGCCGGTTCCTCGCTCAGGGCACGCTCTACCCCGACGTGATCGAATCCGGTTCGCCGACCGCCGCCAAGATCAAAACCCACCACAATGTGGGCGGGCTACCGGCTTGGATGAAACTCAAACTTGTGGAGCCTCTGCGGTGGTTGTTCAAGGACGAAGTACGGTCGGTGGGTCGGGCGCTGGGATTGGGGGAAGAGGTCGTGGATCGCGAGCCGTTCCCGGGGCCGGGGCTTGGGGTCCGCATCCTGGGAGAGGTCACGCCGGAGAGGGTCCGCGTCGTGCAGGAAGCGGACTGGATCTTCCGCTCCGAACTCCGGGCGCGTGGGCTGCACCGCGGCATTTGGCAGTCCTACGCGGCGCTGCTTGGGGACGTGCGGAGCGTCGGAGTGATGGGCGACGAGCGCACTTACGAGAACCCGATCGTGCTGCGCGCGGTCCAGAGCGAGGATGCGATGACCGCAACCGCGGTGCCGATTCCGTTCGAAGCGCTGGAGCATATCGCGACCCGGATCGTGAACGAGGTCAAGGGCGTGAACCGGGTCCTCTACGATCTCACAAGCAAGCCGCCGGCGACGATCGAGTGGGAATGACCGACGCTACGCGTGCGACAAGGCGTCCTCGAGATCGCGCAGGATGTCGCTCACGTCTTCGATCCCGAGGCTGAGACGGATGCCCCCCGGGGCGATGCCCGCCTTTTCCTGCTCCTCGGGTGGAAGGGCGCTGTGGGTCATGCTCGATGGGTGTTCGATCAGGGTCCGAACGTTGCCAAGGCTGACGGCGAGGGTGATGCTGAGTGCGCGTTCGGCGACGCGGTTGATGAGCCGAACCGCGCGGCCGTAGGAGGTCTCGGCGTTCCCCGCCATTTCGAACCACAGGAGCGAACCCGGCGCGAAATTGCCGTCGATGTCGCGCATCTGTTCGCGAGCAAGCTCGCTCTGGGGGAAGCTGTCCAACCCGGGATAGCGGACGAGCTTCACCTTGGGATGGAGATCGAGGAACTCGGCCACGCGGCGGGCGAGCTGCTGTTGTCGCTCGAGCCGGAGGGCGAGCGTCGGCACGCCGTAGTTGAGGATGTCCCAGGCCTTGGTCGGGGCGAGAGAGCCGCCGAAGTCCTTGCGAAAGAGGAGGAGGTCGGTCTCGCGGGTTCGCGGTCCGATTACGACCCCGCCCATGCTCGTCCCGAACCCGCCGAGGTTCTTGGTCAGCGAATGGACGACGTAGTTCACCCCCATGGTGAGCGGACGTTGGCAGAACGGGGTCGCGAAGGTGTTGTCCACGATCGTCACGATCCGGTCCTCTTCCGAGCGGCCCTGATTGGCGACCGCCACTTCGGCGACGACGCCCCGGATGTCCACAAGTTCGAGGGTCGGATTGCAGGGTGTTTCGAAGTAGACGACGCGAGTCTCCGGGCGGATCGCCTCGTGAAGCTGCTCGGGCCGGGCAAGGTCCACGAACGTGTGGGTTACGCCAAAACGGGTCAGCCAGTGAACGATCAAGCTGAACGTGCAGCCATAGATGGTCCGGTTGACGACGATGTGATCGCCGGCTTGGACGTGGATGCCGAGGACGGCGCTGATCGCGGCCATCCCGGTGGCGAAGCTGATCGCCGTTTCCCCCTTCTCGGCGAACGCGAGGGTCTCTTCGAGAAGGCCCTGGCAGGGGTCGTCGAGTCGCTCGTAGATGTAGATCGGGTGCGTCGTCGCCCGGTCGAGAGCCGGGTTCGCGAACTGCTGAAACCCCTCCGACCCCCGCTCGGCGGTCCGCAGGCGGAACGAAACCGAGGTTGTGATGGGTGCCGTGATGTGGTCCTGGAAATCCCACTTCTCGCTCTTGAACTTGCCGTGGATCAGGACCGAGCGGTCTTTGTACTCGTGAACCTCTTTCATCGCAACCTCGTTGTTGGATCGCCGCACCCGTGCTTGTGTCGCGGATTCGGTCAAAGCCATTGTGACAGCCCGGGCAGCGGGGCAGGAGGGTCCGCGACTAGGAGCGAACCTTCGTTCACCTGATTTGGGCCACCATGCACAAGCTTTCCGCCACCGTCCTGACTTCGTTCTTCGCGGCATCGTCGCTCATCGCGCAAACCACGTCGGCGGACACCGCGTCGGTTCGGAGCATCACCCAGGCGCTGTACACCGTCATCTCGGGTCCGGCGGGTGCGAAGCGCGACTGGGACCGGATGCGGGGCCTGTTCGCGGAGGGAGCGAAGATGATCGTCGTCGCCAATCGTCCCGGCGCGGGGCCGGACGAACCGCCGATGACGATGCGCGTGCTTACGGTCGAAGACTACATCCGGCTATCGGGCCCGACCTTGGAGCAGCGAGGCTTCTTCGAAAAGGAGGTTGCCCAGCGGACCGAGTTGTTCGGCAACATCGGGCACGTGTTCAGCACCTACGAGAGCCGAGCCAACCTTGAGGACGAGAAGCCGTTTCAGCGCGGGATCAACTCGATCCAACTGATGAACGACGGGAAGCGGTGGTGGATCGTCTCCGTAATGTGGCAGGGCGAGACGCCGGAGAACCCGCTGCCCGATCGGTACCTGAAATCCGGCGGTGGCGCGTCTCCAAAGGACTGAGCGCCCATCTCGTCGAAATGCTGTGACATGCGGTGGTACGGCTTTGCGGCGTCCTGTCTTGTTCTAGTCGCGCTTGGCGCGCAGACTCCGAAGGTTCAGCCGGGGAACCAGGCCGGGCGCGTCCTAACCCCAACCAACATTCTGATCGAGCCGTACGGCAGCACCCTCGAGTTCAACGGACGCCCGGTGGACGTCGCCATGTCGCCGGACGGGTCGCGGCTGTTCGTGAAGGACATGGGTTCGTTGCGAGTGGTCGACCCGAAGACCCTGACCGAGGTGCAAAGCGTGGCGAGCAAAGGGGGCGCCTCGTCGTTCGGGCTTGCCGTCGGCAGCGGGGGAGCCAAGGTGTACTTCTCGAACGCGGCGAGCGAGGTCCACGAGTTCTCAATGGGTCCCGACGGCAAGTACGCGGTTTCCCGCACCATGGCCGTTCCGGGACCGGAAGGAAAGGGGGCGTCCTATCCCACCGGTATGGCGGTTTCGGCGGACGGTCGTTACCTTTACGCTTGTTTGTCCCGCGCGAACCAGTTGGTCAAGGTCGAACTCGCCACCGGCTCGGTCGTTGCCCGCACCGAAGTCGGCATCGCGCCCTACGCGGTCGCGATGGACGGGACCAGCGGCCTTCTCATCGTGACGAATCAAGGAGGTTTTCGACCCAGACCGGGTCAAAAGACGGCGCCATCGGCCGGCACCGAAACGCCGGTGGACGAGCGAGGGGTCGCCAAGACGGGTTCTGTATCGTTCGTTTCGCCCGAGAGCGGCAAGGTCGTTGGCGAAACGGAGGTTGGGCTCCAGCCAACGGCGGTGGTCGTGGCAAACGGACTCGCCTATGTCGCGAACGCGAACGGCGACTCCATCTGTGTGATCGATCTCGCGTCGCGCAAGGTGGTCGGGACGGTCGTCGTCAAGCCCAGCCTTGCGCTTCCGTTCGGCTCGATGCCGGACGGGCTTGCCGTGACCCCGGATCGGCGGCGCCTGTTGGTCGCCTTGGCCGGGAATAACGCGGTGGCGGTCCTAAGCCTGAACAACGCGCGCAAGCCTGTGATCGAGGGCTTTGTTCCGACCGGCTGGTATCCGGCGGCGGTGGCGGTTTCGGGTGACCGCGTGTTCGTCGCGAACAACAAGGGAGTGGGTTCTCGGAGCCGAGTGCGTCCGGTGGAGCAGGGATGGAACAGCCACGACCATCGGGGCAGCGTGCAGCGGTTCGGCGTACCGACCCCGTCGGTTTTGAGGTCGGCAAGCCGCAAGGTTCTGGACAACGCACGGGTGCCGCAGATTCTGGCGGGGATGGAGCGACGAGGGTCATCCCGGTCCAAACCCGTGCCGATTCCCGCGAGACTGGGCGACCCGAGCACGATCGAACACGTGATTTACGTGATCAAGGAGAATCGCACCTACGATCAAGTGTTCGGCGATATGAAGGAGGGTGACGGCGACGCGAAGTTGTGCGTCTTTGGCGAGGAGATCACGCCGAACCACCACGCGTTGGCGCGCGAGTTCGGCCTGCTCGACAACTACTACTGCAACGGCGTTCTTTCGGCGGACGGCCACTCTTGGGCGACCGAGGGAAACGTGACGCCCTACTTGGAGCGGATGTTCGGCGGATTCACGCGAAGCTATACGTTCGGAGACGATCCCCTTACCTACTCGTCGAGCGGCTTTCTCTGGGATCACGTGTTGGCGGCGGGGTTGTCCTTCCGCAACTACGGCGAGTTCAACTACGCGGAGCCGCCCGCGGGAATGGGCTTCAAGCAGGTCTGGGACAAGTACGCGGCCAAGCAGCCGATCGAGTTCGCGCACAACATCGGCGTGGAACGGGTTCGCATGTACTCGAATCTGCGGGTGCCCGGCTGGAACATGAACATTCCGGATCAGATTCGGGTCGACCGGTTCCTTGAAGAGTTTCGCGAGTTCGAGCGCAAGGGCACCTTTCCCAACCTGGTCGTGGTGTACCTGCCTCAGGACCACACCTCGGGAACGGAGGCGGGGATGCCGACGCCCCGGGCGCATGTGGCCGACAACGACCTTGCGGTCGGACGGCTGGTGGAGGCCGTCAGCAAGAGTCGATTCTGGCCCAAGACGGCGATCTTTATCAACGAGGACGATCCTCAGGCGGGGTTCGACCACGTGGACGGGCATCGGTCGTTGTGCCTCGTCGTAAGCCCCTACAGCCGCCGCGGAGCGGTGGTGAGCGAGTTCTACAACCAGACCTCGGTCTTGCGCACGATCGAGCGCATATTCGGGATGCCTCCGATAAATCAGCGAACTGCCTCCTCCCCGATAATGACGACGTGCTTTACCGATAAGCCCAACCTCAAACCGTATACTGCGATACCCGTCAAGATTCCGCTCGACGAGCTGAATCCCCCGTCGAACGAACTGACCGGCGACGCTCGGTACTGGGCCGAGGTCAGCGCCAGGATTCCGCTCCGGCGCACTGGACTAAAGACGGCACAAGACGACGACAACCTTAACCGTATCGTGTGGCACGCCATGAAGGGATATGAAACGCCCTATCCGGCCGAGTACGCGGGCTATCACGGCAAGGGCCTGAAGAAGCGGGGTCTTCGAATCGTGGAAGACGAGTCCTCGGACCGATGATCGCGAGGTTCAGCGGTCGTTCCGTTGGCCCGCGCGCAATCGCCGCTGCGGCGTGGCTTAGTCCGAGGGTCGTCCGGGTAGCGGTAACCTACCGCCGACGATGAACTACCGGAAACTTGGGCGCTTTGGCGTCCGGCTCAGCGAAGTGGGTCTCGGCGGCTGGATGACCCACGGCCGCTCTTTGGACGACGAGGCGACGACCCGGGTCGTGCGCCGCGCCTACGATCTGGGCGTCAACTTCTTCGACACCGCCGACGTGTACAACCGAGGCGAAGCGGAGAAGGCGTTGGGCAAGGCGATCGCCGGCCTGCCCCGCGAGAGCCTGGTGATCGGAACGAAGTGCTTCTTCCCGATGGGAGACGGGCCGAACGACCGGGGGCTGAGCAAGAAGCACATCGTCGAATCGGTCAACGGTTGCCTCCGGCGCCTGAACACCGACTACCTCGACCTCATGCAGTTCCACCGGTTCGACCCGGACGTGGACCTGGACGAAACGGTCCGGGCGATCGACGAGGTGATCCGACAGGGCAAGGTGCTCTACTGGGGGGTGAGCGAGTGGCCGCCGCACCAGATTGCGCGCGCCGTCCACGTCGCCGAGCGCCTGAACGCAAATCCGCCTGCGAGCAACCAGCCCCACTACCATCTGCTCGGCCGTGAGGTCGAGAACGGCGTGATCCAGGCGTGCGAAGCGGCGGGGATGGGAATGGTCGTGTTCTCCCCGCTGGCACAGGGCGTTCTGACGGGCAAGTACGCCCCCGGCCAGGCGCCGCCCGAGGGATCGCGGGGGGCGGACGACAAGTCGAACATGTGGATGCACGGTCTGCTTAAGGACGACGTTCTCGTCCGGGTGCAGAATCTGAAGGCCTACGCGGAGGAACTCGGGACGACGATGCCCGCTTTCGCCCTCGCCTGGTGTCTGCGACAGAAGCAGGTCACATCCGTCATCATTGGGGCGACGAAGCCCGAGCAGATCGAGGCCAACGTCCAGGCGTGCGGACTCCAGTTTGGGGACGACGTCTGGGCGAAGGCGGACGAGATCTTGGGGTTCGCGCGTCCGAATGGCTAGCGAAACGCTTTTTGAAAGACGGCGCGGGATCAGCCGCGTCGAGGTCCGGTCCGGCCTGGCGCAGGTCCACGTGGGGCCACTGGGCGAGCCCCTCATGGCGCGTCGGCTCGACGTCCTGCGGGTGATCGCGGCGGCGGGCATCAGCATCGACTTCCTCAAGCTCACCCAGTCCGGACTGTCCTTCATCATTCCGGCGGAGCGCTCGGAGGCGACGGAGGCGACGCTCGCGGCGACCGACCTCCGCTACACCGTCCGGGCGGGCCGTTCGATCGTCCTCGCCCACGCGGTGAACATGCGCGACGAGGAGGGCCTGATCGCGCGCATCGTGCGGTCGGCGATCGAAGAGGGAGTCGAAGTGGATCACATCGGCGACATGCACGATCGGGTTTTGATGGTGGTTCCCGACGACGCGGCGGAGCGGCTCCGAACCTCGCTCGAGCGCAACCTGGGGGTGGAAGCTTGAGGATCAAGGTGATGAAGTTCGGCGGCACGAGCGTGGCGACGAACGAGGCGCGCAACTCGGCCGCCCTTAAGGTGATCTCGGCAAAGGAACAGGGCTTCAGTCCGGTGGTCGTGGTGAGCGCGATCGGTCGACGCGGCGCCCCCTACGCGACGGACACGCTCATCTCCATGCTCGGCGAAATTGAGCCTTACACCGCGCCCGACGAGCGGGAACTGGACCTCCTCATGTCCTGCGGCGAGATTCTGTCGGCGGTCTTGTTCGCCCATGTGCTCAAGGCGCTTGGCCATCCGGCGATGGCGATGACGGGTGGGCAGGCCGGCATCTTCACCGACGGGGTCTACACGAACGCGCGGGTGACTCGCGTCGAGCCGTCCGCGATCCGTCGCATCCTCGGGTCCGGCCGGATTCCCGTGGTGTGCGGCTTCCAGGGCGTGTTCCATTCGCCGGAGGGTGTGCCCAACGAACTCACGACCTTGGGACGGGGAGGGTCCGACACGACGGCCAGCGCGGTCGGGGCGGCCCTGCGGGCGGAGACGGTCGAGGTGTTCACCGACGTCGACGGCGTGAAGTCGGCCGACCCGGATTACGTGCCGAACGCACCGACGCTTCGGGTGGTCACGTACGACGAGGTCGCGGAGATCGCGCACCTCGGGGCGAAGGTGCTGCATCCTCGGGCGGCGGAGATCGCGATGAAGTACGGCATTCCGCTTTGGGTCAAGAGCACCTTTGGCGACGACCCGGGCACGAAGATCGTCACCCGGGAGCAGTTTCCGGGCCGCCGGGTGACGGGCATCACCCATACGGGCAAACTCGTGTACCTGCAGTTCGACCTCAAGGACTCGCGCGGACAGGACCGGCGGGCCATCCAGAGCACGGTCTACGAGATGTTGGAGCGGTACGGGATCAACCTCTTCATGATCAATCTAAGTCCCGCCGGAATGGGCTTTGCCGTGCCACGGGGGCAGTTCGAGGTGGTGATGGACCTCATGGACGGGCTGGTCGTCCCCCTTAACGGGGAGTCGGCCCCGCCCGTGATCTACATGGTGCAGATCGGGCCGAAGACGAGGGAGGTCGAAACCCAAGAGCGGTTGCTGGCGGCGATCGGTCCCATACGCCACCTGGTCGCCGAGGTTACGGAGGGCTGCACGATGGTGTCGCTGATTGGGCACGAGTACCTCCAGCAACCGGGCGTGTTCGTTCGCGTACTGGCGAGGTTGGACCGGTCGCAGATTCCCGTTCTCCAGACCTCGGACAGCGACTTCTCGCTGAGTTGCCTCGTTCCGGAGGCCGATTCGGAGCGGGCGGTCCGAGTCCTGCACGCCGAATTCGATCTGGCGGAGTTGGTCTAGGGGTCCGGTCGGGGCGAGGCTCGCCGACAATTCCAGTCACGGGCCGATTCCTGGTGGCAAGGTATTCTCGTCGGGTGTTGGTCGATGCGGTCAGGCTGTGCCGTCCGTCTTCACCGACAAGGGCGAAAGCCCGTGATCCGGTTGGTGGGTACGAACGCCCACCCGTCTGGGTCCGTAGAACTCAGACATGAGGTCTGCGGTCATATGTGAGCACACCCCCACGGTGTCCATCGGTCTGGTCAGAGGTTCGAGCTAATGTGGCAACGCTTTACGGAACGCGCGAGGAAAGTGGTCTTCTATGCCCAAGAGGAGGCGCAGAAGTTCGGGGAGGGTTACGTCTCGACCGAGCATCTCCTTCTGGGCCTGGTTCGCGAGTCGGACAGCGTTGCCTCGCGGGTGCTTGAGCGACTGGGCGTGGGGCTCGGTCGGATTCGCGCCGAGGTCGAGAAGCAACTGCCGCGCGGCGATGCCCGCGCCTCCCAGGACATGACGCTGACGCCCCGGGCGAAGCGGGTCATCGATCTGGCGTACGACGAGGCACGAAACCTCAACAACAACTACATCGGCACCGAGCACCTCCTCCTGGGGCTCATACGCGAGGGAGACGGTCTCGCCGGTCGGGTCTTGTCCAAACTCGGGGTCGAACTCGAACGCGCCCGCAAAGAGGTGATGGCCTTGCAGGACTCCGATTCGCAGGCCAAAAGCGGGAGCCGATCCTCCTCCGGCGGCGGCGGCGGATCGTCTTCGACGAAGACCCAGACGTTGGACGAATTCGGGCGCGACCTGACTCAGTTGGCGCGGGACGGACGGCTGGATCCGGTCGTCGGGCGGCGTAACGAAATCGAGCGCGTCATGCAGATTCTCTGCCGGCGCACGAAGAACAACCCCTGCCTGATCGGCGAGCCCGGCGTCGGCAAGACGGCGATCGCCGAGGGCCTTGCGCTCCGCATCGTGAGCGGCGACATCCCCGATCTGCTTAAGGACAAGCGCCTCATTTCGCTCGACCTCGCCGGCTTGGTCGCGGGCACCAAGTATCGTGGTGAGTTCGAAGAACGGATGAAGAAGGTGATGGAGGAGGTTCGGCGCGCCGAGGGAGACGTGATCCTCTTCATCGACGAACTGCACACTCTGGTGGGCGCGGGCGCGGCCGAAGGGGCGATCGATGCCTCGAACATCATGAAGCCCGCCCTTTCGAGGGGCGAACTGCAGTGCATCGGGGCGACCACGCAGGACGAGTTCCGAAAGTACATCGAGCGCGATGCCGCCCTTGAGCGACGCTTCCAGGCCGTCAAGGTCAAAGAGCCGACCGAAGAGGAAGCCGTGGATATCTTGAAGGGTCTCCGCGAGCGTTACGAGGCTCACCACCAGGTCGAGATCACCGACGACGCGATCACTTCGGCCGTCCAGCTTTCCCAGCGGTACATCACGGACCGAACCTTGCCGGACAAGGCGATCGACCTGATCGACGAGGCGGCCAGCCGGGTTCGTCTCCATGAGAGCCTTCCGCCCGACGACGTGCGCAACGACCGCGTCCGCCTCAAGAAGCTTCAGGCCGACCTGGATCACCTGAAACGACGCGAGGAAGAGGGTGACCGGTTCCGTACGCTCAAGGATGAGTTCGAAGCCCTCGAACTCAGCATCAACGAGCGTGAAGAGACGTGGTCGCACCGAGAGCGGAACGAGCCCGTCGTTTCCGACCACGAGATCGCTCAGATCGTTCAGAGTTGGACGGGAATTCCGGTCATGAAGCTCGTCGAGGGCGAGTCGAAGAAACTCCTCCGAATGGAGGAAGACCTCCACCATCGCATCATCGGCCAGCACGACGCGGTCGGCGCCGTCGCCCGCGCCATCCGCCGCTCTCGCAGCGGTCTGAAGGACCCGAAGCGGCCCATGGGCAGCTTCATCTTCCTCGGGCCGACCGGCGTCGGCAAGACGGAATTGGCCAAGGCTTTGGCCGCGTATTTGTACGAAAAAGAGTCGAACATCGTTCGGATCGACATGTCCGAGTACATGGAGCGGTTCTCGGTGAGTCGTCTGGTCGGCGCCCCTCCCGGGTACGTCGGTTACGACGAGGGTGGGCAGCTGACCGAGCAGGTCCGCCGCAACCCGTACTGCGTGGTGCTTCTCGACGAGATCGAGAAGGCGCATCCGGAAGTGTTCAACATCCTCCTGCAAGTGATGGAGGACGGTCAGCTCACCGACTCGCAGGGTCGCACGGTCGACTTCCGTAACACCTTGGTCATCATGACCTCCAATGTCGGCGTCAAGCCGATCGAGGCCGATCAGGCGCTCGGTTTCCGGTCGTCGAAGCTGGACATTACCGACCCGAAGACCTACGAGACGATGAAGAACAAGATGCTGGAGGAGATGAAGAAGCTCTTCCGGCCGGAGTTCCTCAACCGCGTTGACGAGGTCATCGTGTTCCATCACCTGCAACGCGAGGAAATCCTGCAGATCGCCGAGCTTTACCTGAAGCGTGTGAACGAACAGGCCGCCTCGATGGGCGTTCAGATCGAGCTCAGCGAGGCCGTGAAGGACATGCTCGTCGAGCAGGGCTACGACCCGAACCTCGGCGCACGTCCGCTGCGGCGAGCGGTGCAGAGGTTCATCGAAGACCCGCTCAGCGAGGAGTTTCTGCTCGGGACCTTCGTCGCCGGCGACCATATCCTGGCCGACCTGGACGACGACAAGAAGGTGGTCTTCCGGCGAATCGACCCCTCGGACGGCCCGACCCGCGAGAAGGAACTGGTGACGAAGTAAGGGGCAAGGGAAGCGGAACGCGGCTTTGTCATCCCTGAGCCTGCGAAGGATCCCGGCTCGGTCGCTCAAGGGGCTTTCTCCGCGATCGGGCCGCTCTTTCGGGGCTCTTCGCTTCGCTCAGAGTGACAACGACAAAGCGCCTTCCTTATTCCTCCCCCAGGTAACGTAGGACCGGAGCGATCCCCATGGCCCTCAGTCGCCGCGACTTTCTGAAACTCACCGGTGCGAGCGCGCTCGCCCTGGGGGGCGTTGCCACCGAAGCGGGTGCCGCGCCCAAGATGCCGGCTCGGCCCTTCGGTAAAACGGGCTGGAAGGCCTCGATCTATGCCCTGGGTTCGGCGGAGATTCCGGCCAACGAGGAGGCGATTCGGGCGATCGATCGCTTGATCGACGCGGGGGTGAACTACCTTGACACCGCCCCCAGCTACCAAGGTTCGCGAAGTGAACGCGCGATCGGCGAGGTCATGAAGCGTCGTCGACCGGAGGTCTTTCTCGCGACCAAGACGCTGGCGCGCGACGCCGACGGCGCCTACGCGGAGGTCAAAGCGAGCCTGGAGCGCCTGCAGTGCAAACGAATCGACACCCTCCAGATTCATGCCGTGAACGACTTCGGGACCCTCGATCAGGTCTTGGGGGACAAGGGGGCGATCAAGGGCCTCGAACGGGCGAGAAGCGATGGCCTGATTCGGTTCATCGGTATTACCGGCCACACCCGGCCCGAAGTGATCGCGAAGGCGCTCGATAGCTATCCGTTCGACTCGATTCTCGTGCCGGTGAGCGCCTTGGACAAGCACCTGTCGGACTTCGCGGAAGAGGTTGTGCCCAAGGCACGGAAGTTGGGCATCGGGATCGTGGGGATGAAGTCGCTCAAGGGGCTGGAACTCTCCAAGGGAACGGTCGACGATGCGGAGCCCTTGTTGCGCTATGCGTTGAGCCTCCCGATTTCGACCCTCACCATCGGTTTGCGGAAGGAGTCCGAGGTCGAAGCCAATCTGCGGTCGGTGGTGAACTTCAGACCGATGAGCGAAGCGGAGCGAAAGGACCTTGAAGAGCGGATGAAGCCGTTCGCGACAACCCAGGCGCTCTGGTGGAAGCGGCGCTAGCCCAAGCGGCGGGTACCATTTTCGTCCCCATGGCCCAATCCACTCCGTTCGCCGAACGCCGATCCGTCGAGCAAGTCGAGGAAGGGCGCGAACTCGCCCCGAAGTTCGACGAGCATGGCCTGATCCCGGTGGTCACTACGGATTTCGATTCCGGCGAAGTTCTGATGCACGCCTACATGAACGCCGAGGCGCTCGCCAAAACGATCGAGATCGGCGAGGCAGTCTACTGGAGCCGAAGCCGTCGGGTCCTCTGGCACAAGGGGGCGACGAGCGGCCTGGTCCAGAAGGTGAGGGAGATTCGCGTGGACGACGACCAGGACTGCGTCTGGCTTCGCGTCGATGTGCAGGGCGGGGCCTCCTGTCACGTCGGCTACCGGTCCTGCTTCTACCGGAGCGTGCCGTTCGGCCCGGCCGCGGGCGGTCCACTCGTGTTCGAGGAAGCGGTGAAGACCTTCGATCCGGTCGCCGTCTACGGGGATGCGCCGAATCCGACCAAGCTCTAGAGCCTTGCGGGGCGGATGCGGGAGGCGTCATGCTCAGGAGCATGGTCGCCGGTCCCCTTCGTTCGTGTGGAAGGACGCTTGATCCCTCGCCGAACCGCCTTGGCGAACTACGCCGCACCGAGCCTGGCATGGACCCGGAGACCATGCGGGCGCGGATGACCGAGGACGGGTACCTGTTCGTTCCCGGCTTTTTCGAGCGAGAGGATGTGGTTCGAGCCCGGGAATCCGTACTCCTGGCGCTTCGGAACGAGGGCGCCCTCGATCCGGACCACGACTGGCGAAAGGCCGTCGCTCGACCAGACCTCGATATGGCGTTTCGCCCGGACCTTGCCAACGGCAATCCGGACGTGACCTCGCTCCTATACTCGACGAGAATGATGGCGTTCTTCGGGCAACTGGTCGAGGACAAGGCGATGCACTACGATTACACATGGCTGCGCGCGATGGCTCCGGGACGCGCAACCGAGCCGCACTACGATATTGTCTACATGGGCCGAGGTACGAAGCGAGTCTACACCGCTTGGGTGCCCATGAGCGACATTCCCCACGGAGGGGGCGGCCTTATCGTCTTGGAGAACGCGCACAAGTTGGACGAGCTCAAGGCGACCTATGGCGAGATGGATGTGGACGTGATGTGCGCCAACAAGCCCGGTGTTCGCGCGATGAACGACTTTGGATACCATGGTTACGGCGCGCTGTCGAACGATCCCCGTAGCGTTGCCGAACGCTTCGACCGTCGCTGGCTCGCCGCCGAGTACCAGATGGGCGACCTGCTGACCTTCTCGATGTTCACGCTCCACGCGAGCACCGACAACGAAACGCCCTTCATCCGCCTTTCGACGGACTCTCGCTACCAGAGCGCGAACGAGCCGGTCGACGAACGCTGGATCGGTCCGAATCCGATCGGCCACGGGGCGCGGGCGCGCCGCGACCTAATTTGCTGAGGAAACATATGAAGGAACACCCAACCGTTCGGAGACGATTATCGGATAGGGAGGCCAACCGTTGATCGGCGCGATCGCCGGAGACGTCATCGGCTCGGTGTTCGAGCATCGCCCGACCAAGTCGCGTGAATTTCCCCTTTTCCGCGAGGGTTCCTGCTTCACGGACGACACCGTTCTGACCATTGCCGTGGCCGACGCAATCGTCGGTGGACTGCCGTACGGGGAGTCCATTTGGCGATGGGGTAACCGCTACCCGTTCGCCGGCTACGGCGGCGCATTCCGCGGTTGGCTGATGTCGGATGTCCGAACGCCCTATGGTAGCTGGGGGAACGGGTCGGCGATGCGCGTGGCCCCGGTCGGTTGGGCTTTCGATAGCGAAGAGGAGGTGTTGCGTCAAGCGCAGCTTTCCGCCGAGGTGACGCACGACCACCCGGAGGGCATCAAGGGGGCGGAGTCGGTCGCGCTTGCCGTGTTTCTGGCGCGAACGGGTTACGGCAAGGAGCGTATCCGGGCTCTTCTTTCCGAGAGGTTTGGCTACGAACTTGACCGAACCGTGGAGGCCATCCGACCGGAATACCGCTTTGATATCTCCTGCCAGGGCAGCGTTCCGGAGGCGATCATCGCGTTCCTGGATTCCGAGTCGTACGAGGACGCCGTTCGTCTCGCGGTCTCCCTTGGCGGCGACGCCGACACCCAGGCGTGCATCGCGGGCGGGATTGCGGAGGCGTTCTACGGCGAGGTGCCGGCGGCGATCCGATCGGTGGTGCGAAGCCGATTGCCGGAGGAACTGACCGGCGTGATCGAGTCGTTCGGCGCCCGATTCGGCGTGGAGTTCTGAAAGTGGTGGGCAAGGAGGGACTCGAACCCTCACGTCTTGCGACACTGGAACCTAAATCCAGCGCGTCTACCAGTTCCGCCACTCGCCCATTTGGGGTCTCTATGATCGCGTGCCGCGCCCCGGAGCGGTCGCTGGCGACCGCCGCGCGGTTCCGTCTCCGGGCGGTGCGACCGCGCGTCCCACGACCTCGCGGCTTGTCCTCGCGGGCATTCGCCGGTTGACTCTCGCCTCTCGATCTTGATCCGGCTTCAGCACCGTTGGCCTCGAACCGGGCAAGGTTACCCGCCGGGGGCCCGTGCGAGGCTTGCGGCCCCGCCCGCTTGCGCGCCATAATGTCGGTCGCGCCGACGTAGCTCAGTGGTAGAGCAGCTGTTTCGTAAACAGCAGGTCACCGGTTCGAATCCGGTCGTCGGCTCCAAATTGAAGTCATTTTGAAGTCATTTCGTGGTAGAGTCGCTTTGGTGACGCGACATGCCGACGAGTGTTTTCATTCCGCTTCGACCCAAGACCCGAGATGCCAACATCACGGCCCTAGGGGGGGTGTACCGGGTGAACGTTCGCCTGAAACTGGCTTCGGGCGAGTTGTTCCGACGCCAGGCGCGGTGCCGATCGAAGGGCGAGGCGCGGACGCGGCGCGACGCGTTCTACGAGGAGTTCAACATCGTGGAGGGCGGGTCGGCCCATCGGCAGACGTTGGTCGTGCGGGAGGACGGTCCGACGCTGGCGGAGTGGACGCGCGCGTGCGTCGAGGCGCACTGGCCCCGCACGGTGCCGGCGACGGTCCGGGACTACGCCGCCTCGATGCGGGATCACGTTCTGCCCGTGCTGGGCGACCTGTCCCTCTCCCAGATCGAGCCGAACGCGATCCGGGCCTTCCTGCACGGACTCGCCGACAAGGAGGTTTCGCGTTCGGGTAAGGGCGGCGACGCGTCGGGTCGGGCGAAGCTCTCGGTGTCGAGCCTCAAGGCGGCCCGGACCGCGCTGAGTTCGGCGCTGAATCTGGCGGTGGAGCACGGGCTGATCCCGAAGAACCCGGCCCTTGGGTTGCGCGTCCGTTGGGAGGCGATCGCCAAGGGGCGTCGTCGACACGACGCCTCGCTCGAGCACGACGACGCTCCCGAGAAGCGACTCCTGACGGCGACCGAGGTCGAGGCGGCACTGGTGGCGGCCCAAGGGACGCCCGCTCACGCGCTGATTTTGTTGCAGTCGCGGCTCGGACTGCGGGTGTCCGAGGCGCTGGGGCTGCACACCCGCGACTTCGATCTCGAAGCCGGCACGGTGCTGGTGCACCGTCAGCTCCAGCGGGTCGAAAACGAGGGCGGGGGCTCGAGGCTGGCGCTCGTCGAGCTCAAGACCAAGCGGGCGAGGCGAACGATCCCGGTACCGGCCTCGGTGCGACGTTTCGTGACCTCGCTCGACGACGGCCCGGTGGTTCGCAACGGACTGGGCGGGTGGCTCGAGCCTCGGGCGGCCCAGACGTCTCTGGCGAGGGCGTTCGAGCGGGCGGGGTTGTGCGGGGTTCCCGGTCAGCCGGATCCGACGAGCCACGACCTGCGGTTCCATTTCGTCTCGCACCTGCTCAACGACCGACGGGTCCCGGTGACGGTGGTGAGTCGTCTGGCGGGTCACGCGGACGTCTCGACGACGCTGCGCTACTACTCGGAGGCGACCGACGAGAATCTGCGCGACGCGATGGCGTGCTTCGACTGAGGGACGGGAGTCCGCGTCTACGGATTGAGGCGGAACTATCGAGCCCGAGCTTTCCTCGTTCTTTGGCTTCCGGACACGGTACCCGGGCCGTCTTTAGCGGGGCCCGATCTCGGACGTGGCCTCAACCTTCCGGGAATGGTGCGTTCGGATTGGTCGGTCCGGGGCGCATCGGGCAACAGGCGAGGGCAACGACGGCTGTGTCCCAAGTGTTGGTGTACGAGGGAGCGCCATTCCGTCCCCTTGCTTTGATGAGAAGACAACGGAGAACGAGAATGGCAAACGAAAGCATAGCCCTCTTCGAGGGCGCGGAGTTCAAGGATCGTCTGCGAGACGTGGTTCTCGAGGCGCTGACCGAGTTGATGGAACTGGAAGTGCGATCGCTCACGGGCGCCGGGCACGGCGAACGGAGCGAGGATCGGCTCGTCTCCCGCAACGGGTACCGGGAGCGGACGCTCCGCTCCCGGGTCGGGGACCTTCCCCTTCGGATCCCCAAGTTGCGTCGGGGCAGCTACTTTCCGAGCTTCCTGGAGCCCAGGCGCACGGTTGAGAAGGCGCTCGTGAGCGTGATCCAGGAGGCGTACCTCCAAGGGGTCTCGACCCGCGCGGTGGACGACCTGGTGAAGGCCCTTGGCGGCTCGGGAGTCTCCAAGAGCGAGGTGTCGCGCCTGTGCGCGGAGGTGGAGGTTCGCGTTCGCGAGTTCCTCGACCGACCCTTGGAGGGGGTCTTCCCCTACGTGTGGCTCGACGCCACCTACGTGAAGGTTCGCGAGGGCTCTCGGATCGTCTCCAAGGCGGCGGTGATGGCCGTCGGGCTGAACGAGGAGGGTCGTCGCGAGGTCCTGGGGATGCGGCTGGGCCACGCGGAGACCGAGAGCTTCTGGACGGAGTTCCTTCGCTCGCTTCTGGACCGGGGTCTTCGGGGCGTCCGTCTGGCGACGAGCGACTCGCACGCCGGCCTGGTCAAGGCCATCCAGCGGTGCGCGGGCTGTCAGTGGCAACGGTGCCGGGTCCACTTCATGCGAAACGTCCTGGCGCGGGTGCCCCAGGGTCGAAAGGAGTTGGTGGCGAGCTTCGTGCGCACCGCGATGGCCCAGACCACGCCCGAGGACACGAGCGCGAGTTGGGACGAGGTCGCCACGATGCTCGAGAACCCGTTTCCCGAGGTCGCGCGCCTGGTCCGCGAGGCCAAGGACGACGTTCTGGCCCATCGGAGCCACCCTCGGGAGCTCTGGCCCGTCCTCGCCTCGACCAACGGTCTGGAGAGGCTCAATCGGGAGGTGAAGCGACGCGCGGACGTCGTCCAGATCTTCCCCAACGAGAACAGCGTCGTGCGTCTGGTGGGGGCGATCCTGATGGAACAGCACGACGAGTGGCAGGTGACCCGCAGACAGACGGCTCGGCACAGTCTGGGACTGCCCAGCACCCAACACGACGCCCTCTTGGCCCGAGCCGCCGGATGGTGATATCATGCGACTCGACGGAAGGCGCTCCTACACCACGTCTTGGGACACAACCGAGGCGGAGCTGTACGCCTACGATCGCGGTTTCAATCCATAGCCCCCGGCACACGCCGGAAACTGCCACACTTTCGAGAACTGGGCGGCAAGCAAATGTTTCAATCCATAGCCCCCGGCACACGCCGGAAACTTTTTCGGCGCGGCGGTGGTCGTCGCAAAGCGGGTTTCAATCCATAGCCCCCGGCACACGCCGGAAACCCTTCTCGGCTCTGGTGCGGGATTCTCTTCGCGTTTCAATCCATAGCCCCCGGCACACGCCGGAAACTTGGCGTTAATTATCATCCGATAAATAGACTCAAGTTTCAATCCATAGCCCCCGGCACACGCCGGAAACGAAACCCACTCGGCAACCGCTAGTACCACGACTGTTTCAATCCATAGCCCCCGGCACACGCCGGAAACCTCGCCGCCTGCTGATGGCTTTGCAGAGTGGAGAGTGAGTTTCAATCCATAGCCCCCGGCACACGCCGGAAACTGTGTCGCCTCGTATGGCGGAATTGGGTTCGGAGGGTTTCAATCCATAGCCCCCGGCACACGCCGGAAACTTTCCAGGGTGGGCTCCACAAATGGTGCCACCAAAGGTTTCAATCCATAGCCCCCGGCACACGCCGGAAACTTGAGGGCGGCGACTGAGTCTGACAAGACTCCCGTTTCAATCCATAGCCCCCGGCACACGCCGGAAACTGATCAACCCCGACCAGGGGACGATTACCCTCTGTTTCAATCCATAGCCCCCGGCACACGCCGGAAACGTTTCTCATCGAAATGGCGGGGGGACAGCCCACGTTTCAATCCATAGCCCCCGGCACACGCCGGAAACGCTGCAACCAAACCGCGCAAGCGGTGGCGCCGACCACTCAGTTTCAATCCATAGCCCCCGGCACACGCCGGAAACTTGGGATCCAAACGTCGAGACCAACATCATCCTCGCGTTTCAATCCATAGCCCCCGGCACACGCCGGAAACTGGAACACGATGAGGATCTGCCCACGGAGGCAATTGTTTCAATCCATAGCCCCCGGCACACGCCGGAAACCTAATCCGTGGGTAGCGTCCCAGATTGCTACTGGGTTTCAATCCATAGCCCCCGGCACACGCCGGAAACTTTCCTCTATGAAACGGGTGTTTCGTTCGGCCCCTGTTTCAATCCATAGCCCCCGGCACACGCCGGAAACGGGACGAAGGTCCGGAAGGGAGAGTTGACCTGGCGTTTCAATCCATAGCCCCCGGCACACGCCGGAAACGAACGTCGAGCATGTCCTCGACGCTCCCGACTGGTAGTAGGCTTCGGCCCCAACGTTTCAATCCATAGCCCCCGGCACACGCCGGAAACTTGCTACGGAAAGTGCAGAGGCGGTGGAAACACACATGTTTCAATCCATAGCCCCCGGCACACGCCGGAAACTTGCTACGGAAAGTGCAGAGGCGGTGGAAACACACATGTTTCAATCCATAGCCCCCGGCACACGCCGGAAACTTGTCCCTCAAAAAGCTTCATGGATAGAAGCTTACGTTTCAATCCATAGCCCCCGGCACACGCCGGAAACAGAGTTGAGCTGGCTCAGGACCCGGCCAACTTCTGTTTCAATCCATAGCCCCCGGCACACGCCGGAAACTGTGACGGCAGTCTACCATGCGAACAGTCGGTTTGGGAACCTGGTTTTCGGCCGCCCCCCGGCGATACAGGCCTCGCGCGCACCCGGCCCGATTTCGACCCGCCCCCTTGGTTCGCCGATCCGCCAAAACGCCGAAAAGGTGCGCCCCGAATGTCTACCGAAACCACGTGGACGGTCGTCGAGCGGACAGACCGGATCGGGAGAACCGCCCCCTCCTCGACTGCCGCGTAGAACCCCGGTCCCCGCCCCGTCATCCCGAAGCGAAGGAACCCGCCCCGACCGCCTTCGTCCAAACCCGGATGGCCCGCCAAACGGGTCGGGTACGCTGTCCGGCGTGATTCAGGAAGCCCCGCCAAGGCCCGCGACCCCGGTCGAAGAAGCGTCTTCAATGACGCTTCCCCCCGCGACGGACGAACCGACGGCCCTCGCCACGCCGCCGCCCCGCGCGTCGCGTCTGTCCCGCTGGTGGTTCCGCCTTGGGATCTGGTGGGAGAAGAAGGTCTACGGCGACCTCTATCCTTGGACGGACTTTCGCGACTGAGCCGCCCGCCCGCGACGACCTCGAACCCCAGCCGAGAGGTACAGTAGGCTGGTCGAGCCGAAAGATGCCTGTCCCCGCCGTCCTGATCGCGTGCCCGGGCCATCAAGACCCCGTCCGGTACCCCAAGAACTACCGGCCCGACAATCTGCCCGCGCCCGCCACCGCCGATTGGACCGCGTTCGTCCAACGGAGTCTCGACCGCCACCCCGAACCATGGGAAGGCATGGCCGCCGAGCGACTCGAGCCGGGCCCCCTCTTCACCGCCCTCCGCTCCCTCCGCCTCCTCGAGGACCCCACCCTGGCGACTTTCGCGGCCATGTTCCCCCATCATCCTCGGGCCGGAACGGTGACCTCGGACGACCTCGCCGACGATGCGGCCGACTTCTTCGCGACCGAGCCAGGGCGCGTCGAAGCGGTCTGGCTGCTGCACGACGGCTCGGAAGGAATGGTCGCCCGGTGCGACTTCGTCCGACGCCTCCTCCCCGCCCTCGCCCCCTGGCTCGACCCGGACTCCGTGGTGGACATGGCCCTCGCGAATCCGATCGATCGGCGTGGCCCCGACGACGACCCCGCGTGGGTCGTTCCGCCCGGATCGACCGGACATCGCCCCCTCCTCCCGCATCGGGCGCACGACTGCCTTCGGGTGATCCCGGGCGCCTTCCGCGACGTCCTGAAGCCTGCCCTGGATTATCGCCGACCCTTCTTGCTCCTCGGCCCCGGCACCCCCCAAATGAACATGGGCCTGCTCGACGCCGCGCGCCAGGCCGAGCACGATGCGCTGAGCGGCGTGCCGGATACGAACGGCTATCCGCTCCTCGCCCAGGTGATCGAGCCGGGCGACAACCCGGGAGCCGTCCACTACCTGACCCGGGTCGAGCCGAGGGTGATCCGTAACTTGCGTCCCGAAACCCTCTACGAGGAACTCGACGCCGCGAAATCGCTCGAAGTCGAACTGCGCCTTCAGATCGAGCGACTCCAAGTGGAGACCCGTCGGCTTCAGCGGCTGCAACAAACCCTGGTCGACCAAGGCGCGGCCAACTGCACGACCGTCGAGGCGTGGCTTCTTCGCGCCGGTGAGTCCACCAGAAGAGAACGCGTGAGCCTCTGGCAGGCCCTGTCGGAAGAGGAACGGCGGGCGGTTCTGGCGCAGGCTCTGCAAACAACGCCCAGCAACGTCGCGGCCGGCAGGTTGCTCGGCTTTCCTGAACCGACCATCCGGAACTGGCGAGGCGCGCTGAAGGTCTAGAGGCGACCGCCCGACGAGTGCCCAGACGGTTTCCGCGCGCCTCGCCCGGGACCGCGATCGTCACGTCGGGATCGACCGGTCGGCCAGCTCGCCCTCCACTTGTTGCACCGGCGTTCCCCAGGTCTCCCGAGCCAAGGCGTGGACCTCCGCCCCGTGCTCCTCGCCGAACGTCGTCGGCATCCCCAGGCCCGCCACGCTGAAGGGGGCGCCGAACGCGCCCGGCGAGGCGACGATCGCCTGGAAGTTGGCCAGGGAAACCAGGTCCGGCGCGCTGAAGACGGGGGCGAACAGGTTGGCGAGCCACTCCGCGTCCCTCGTGCCCACCCGGAGCGAAATCATGGTCCCGACGTTCCCGGCGAGCCCGCTCAAGACGGTGGGCGGGATCTGATCCAAGTACTGGTGGGCCACCGTCAGCGCGAGCCGGTACTTTCGCGCCTCCGCCAGGAGTTCCGAAAAGCGGGGACTCGCGATCATCTGGAACTCGTCCACGTACAGGTGATGGGGGACAGCCCCGTCGTCGGCCCCGCGCCGCAACGCCGCCTCCCGAAGGCGGTTGACCACCTGGCTCGCCACGAGCGCCGCGACGATGTTCCCGACATGGCCCTTCCCAAGGTGGACCAGCAGAATCCGCTTGCTCCGGAGGATGTCGGCGAAGTCCAAGGTGCGCGGCTGACACAGGACCATGCGGGCCATCGTGTCGGTGAAGAACCGTCCCAACTTGCTCGTGACGTAGGGGGCGACGTTGTGGATCGACCCTTCGCCACGCGAGCGCTCCGCTTCCTTGACGAAGTCGAGGAGCACCGCATCGGCGTCCTCGTCGAGGCGGTTCATGAACGAACGTAGGATGTCGGGCTCGGAATAGAGTCGCGGAAAGTCCGAGAGCTTGGGGCAGGGCCAGTCCGGCCCCGGTCGACACGAACCCATGAGCAGGGCCAACATCGCCCGCATGTGGCGCTCGAAGATCGGTCCCCCCGTCAAACGCAAGTCGTACATCTGGTCGAAGGACTCCATGAACTCGTCCACCCGCGCGTCGCGACGGTAACGGTAGCGACGAGGATCGTCCTCATCGATCAGGAGCGGGTTGAAACCGACCGGGCGCCGCGAGTCGGACAGGTCCAGCACCACGACCTCGTGCATCCGGCATTCCGGAATCCGCTCCAGGGTTCCGTAGAAGAGGGGCCCGTGCGGATCGATCACCGTGACCCCGCGACCCTCCCGGACGTCGTGGGCGATCATGTTGAGAAGCAGCGTGCTCTTGCCCGTTCCCGTCTGCCCGACGACGTACGCGTGCCGAAACCGCATGTCCTTGCCGACACGAACGACGCGCGACCGCCCACGGTGCGAGCTGACCCCGATCGCGGCGTCGTCGCCCGAGGCCCCGAAGGCGGGGTAAGTTCGCGACCGCACCGAGCGAATCCCCTCGCGGTCCTCGAGGATCGGATGGGGCGAGCGCAGCACCGCGACCGCCTCCTCCGGAGCAAACAGGTGGTGGAGCGGAGGGGGGTCCTCCTGTTCGAGAATGGACCCCGTCTCGGCTCGCAAAGCGATGCCGCCCCGTGCCTGGCCCGGCTCGATCGAGGCGTCGATGGCGCCGGCGAGCATCCCGTGCAGGGCGTGGGGGGGATCCCCCTCGCCGACGACCCGGACCCGCACCGCCAACAGCGGACCGTGCAACTGATCGTAGGTGCGCGTCGCGGCGTCACGAACCCGAGCCGCCTGCGCTCGCAGCCAGCCGAAGTCTTCCCCGGTCTTGACGAACACGTCCTCGGCGTCCGCCAGTGCCTGTTGCGCCTCCGCCGTGGCGGCCTCGGGCTGCGGAGGGGAATGGCGCGCCGAAACCAGCACGGCGCAGAAAGCCGCCGAGGACGCCATCAAATCAAGGACGGGCCACCACGAGTGAGCCCGGTCGGGAGTCCACGGCCGAATCGCCCGCAGACGCTCCATGGTGCGGCGCAAAGCGCTCGAGATCGCGGGAACGACGGTCTCGCGGACGTCGATGGTGACGACCCGTCGCTCCACCGCGTAACCGCCCGGGAGGTCAAGGGCCCGCGCCACCGCCGCCGCGCCGTCGTCGCCTGCCGGCGCGAACTCGCAGAAATCCCAGGTGTGCCTCAGGAGACGCGAAAGCTCGTCGCGACGCGTCCGCGCGTGCCGACCCGCACCCTCCGCGTCGAGGGTGTCGCCTTCCCTCATCACCGCGAAGAGGGCGTACCGCGCCGGCTCGCCTCCGCCGCCCGTCAGCGCCAACAGCAACTCCCATTCGCCAAGCATGGTGGCGAGCGCTTGTGGGAGGGCGCACCACGCTTCGTTGAGGACCGTGGCGATCGGGGTCAGGTAGTCGAGTCGGTGGATCCGCCGGTAGAGATCGACGCCGAGCATGCCCGTCAGTTCCAAGCCCGCCAGAACCGCCGCGCCGTTCCCGACCCGAAGCCGAAGGGTTCCCAGATCGCCATGCACGTAACAATATACGCTTGGAATCCCACGCACTCAAGTCAATGTCGCAGTTCGCTGCGTCCGGGGGGCGCACCGAGATCGCTCCGGTCGAGGAGTCGTCGCCGGACTTCGGACCTGAACCGCTTCGCCCCCGGTTCCGTGCCGAGCGCATCGACCGAAGCGCGGCACCCGAACCCCCTCGCAGATCCCTGCGACACCGACCTGTACCCGAAGCGGCCGGTAACTTCCCGGCCATGCGAAAACTTGCCTCCATCGCCCTGATCGCCGGTCTCGCCGCCCTCGCCGCCGCCGTCAACGACGTCGTCGCCTTCTCCCAGGCCGATGCCCGATGGCGCAACGAACGACTCGGCAACTCCAACCTCACCATCGGACAGGCCGGTTGCGTCGTCACCTCCCTCGCCTCCGTCTGGCGCGTCTGGGAAAACGGTTGGGACCCCAAAACGGTCAACAACGAACTCAAGCGCGTCGGCGGCTTCAGCGGACCCAACGTGGTCTGGGCCAAGTCGCGGTACTTCCGAACCCTCAAGGACTGGAGCGCCGTGGCCGCCGACACACCCTACCTCAACGCCCGCCTCGACGAGGGCTGCCTCGTCGTCGTCCAGACCATGATCGGAGCCGGTCGGCGCGACCCTCACTGGGTCCTCGTCTACAAGCGCGAAGGCGTCCGCTACCGCATCATGGACCCCCTCTACGGCGACAAGACCTTCTTCGCCGACCGCTACGGCGACCCGAAACGGTGGATCTACAAGGCCGCCTTCTACAAACGCTAGCCAAAGGCGAGCCGGGGAGCCTCAAGGGGAGCTAGATCTCGGCCTCAAAGGGCCGTCCCGCCGGGTCCGGCGCGGCCTCGTCCGCCCGGATCTCGACCCAATGCGGACGAGCCCGCTCGATGTTTGAGCGCCATCGCGCGGCTCGGTCCGGCGCCTGACCGCTCCAGAACTCCTTCCAGACCGGGGTTCGGAACCGACGGCACGCGTCGTCTCCGTTGAGAACGATCAGACCCTCCCGCGACCGTGAGGCGCCCGTGTACAGAAGCGCGTGGCGCATCGCCTCCGTCTCGTTCGCGTGCGTCCGATGGCCGGACCACAACAACACCACGAACCGGCTTTCCCATCCCTTGAAGCTGTGGATCGTGGTCGCCTTGTACTGGCCGACTCCCTCGAAGAACGCGCACTTCTGCCGTCGGACCACGTGTCGATCCGAACCGCATCGCCTCCGCTCCAAATCGTCGCCGAAGGTGTGCAGGACCGTGTTCTGCCCGAAGCGACCCACCATCCGACCCACCGCCCGCAGCCCGAGGTCGCGCCGATTGGCCAGAACGACGATGTCGCTCGGATGGCACCGACCGAACGACTCGATCGCGAACGGCACCGCCTCCACCGCCGCCAAATCCGAGTCGCAGTCCAGCCACCGCAGAACCGCGCCCTCCCCGAAGTCGAACTCGCCTTGCGACCCCGCGGGAAGAAGGTCCGTGTCGAACGCGTCGCCGACCGATGCCTCGTGGGCCAGCCCGTTGAGCCAGCGGGCCAAGTCGTCCGGAAGACGCTTGCTGCTGCCGCGCAGCGGAATCCACCGCTCGAACGGGACCGGCAGCCGCGACCAGAGCCGGGTCTGGCCGTGCACGTCCTGCCGGGCGTCCGCGAACAGCACCAACTCGCCGCCGTCCGCCAGGAAACGTCCGAGGGTGGCCAGAATCGCCGCGTCCATGTCCTGTCCCTCGTCCACGTAAATGGCGTCGTACCGCGCGCCCAGCAAGGCCGCGCCCAAGTCGGGGTCGTCCAACCCCCGGCCGAACCGGTCGAGCAGATGCGGTTCGGGATCGCCCCCGTCGTCCCCTCGACGACCCCTCGAAGGACGACTCCCCACCAACCCCGCCTCCACCATCCGGTCGTAGATCAACCCGTGGAAATGGCGCGTCGTGATGCGCTCCCGCGCCCGACCCGTGGCCGCCTTGCGCACCAGACCGTTGAGGAAGTTGGCCATCGTGATCTGAAACGAGGTGACGAGCACCCGCTTCCCCGCCAGCGCCGCATTGGCCGCGCGCAACGCGAGCACGTGCGACTTGCCCGTTCCCGCCCCGCCCCGAATCCGCACGAACGTCCGGCCCTGGCCGTCGCTCCCGGCGCGACCCGGTGCCTGCCACTTGCTCAACACGAGCCGCTTCTGTCCCGCTTGCGCCTGCAAGGGCGCATCGACGAAACTCGGCGGCACCAGGTGCGCGTGAAGGTTGCCCAGAAGAACTCGGGTTTCCTCGTCCTCCGTCCGCTGGAAACGGAGCCTTTCGATGAGCCCGTTAAGCTCGCCCGCCTCCACCTGAGCTCGGCCAAGAACGCCGATATCGCGGGCGAGGTCCTTGGGAAAGAGGCGCGCCGCATCGCGGGGGCTCGCCCGATGAAGGTACAGAAGGGACAGGACCCGCTTTCGTGCCTGCCCGCGTGCGTGGAGAACGGCCAGCGGCCCATCGAGGAACCGGTCGCGCACGAGCTTCGTCTGAAGCAACGGGTCGGCCCGGTTCGCCGGACGACGGGAGCCGTCCACCGTCAACACCCCGTCCGCTCCGCGCCGCAAACGGTCCAGGTTCCAGTCCTTGACCTCGATGTGCACCACCCCTTGAAGCGGGTCGAGCAACACGACGTCCGGCCGCAATCCCAGCAGGTAAGGCTGGACGTACAGGTTCCAGGAGGGGGCCAGCACCCGATCAAGGTGCTCGACCAGGTACCGCTCCCCCTCCGTGAGTCGCTGGTTCGCGGGTCGGCCGTTGAGCACCGCCCAATCGGGAATGACGCGTCCGCCCGGCTCGCACCCGTCGTCCGTCGCCCGCGGACTCGGCGACTCGACGTCCGCGAACGTCCCGCTCGGAACGGGGCATCCGAGCAACGCGCACAGTTCGGCCGCCGCGAGCACCGCGTCGCGCGCTTCCCCCGGCGTGAACCTTGCCGAACCGTTCTGCGCCGCCCGTCCCGCCTGCGCGAGCATCCCCGCCACCTCGAGCTGGGGACCCAGCGCCCGGACGATCGCGGGGTCCTCCAACCATCCGGAAAGACCGCCCGGAGGGTCGTCCTCCCGACCCACGAACCGCCGAACCGCCTCGAGCAACGCCTCCGTTAGCAGTTGCAGGGCCACCCGCGGTTGCTCCGTCGCATAGTCCCACGCGTCCGCCAAGGCGGCGACCGCAATCTCGGTGGGATTCAGGGTAGAGCCGCTCATGGCAAACGAAGGCCTTCCCCCGCGAGTTCGCTGCGGACCGCCCCGTTTCCTTCCGACCGCGCCGCCCCCGCAAGAGATCAGACCGGGACCTGCTGATGGCCGACCAAGTTGTCGTCGAACGCCAGGATCTCGACGACGACCGCCGTGGCGTTGTCGCGCGGATCGTGGTCGTGCGCCGCTTCCACGAGATCGGAAACGAGGTCCCGTAGATCGCCCTGGCCCACGAGCCGGCGAGCGACCTCCCGCTCCGGCAGACCCCCCAGAATCCCGTGCAGCCCGTCCGAACAAAGGAGGAACCGATTGCCCGGACGGGCGGCTTCGCGCCCGACCGTCTCCCAACGCGACCCGTGCCCGCAGAAGTACCGAGACATGGCGAAGTCCTCCCCGTCCAAGCAACCGCCCCCGGGCGCGACCTTGCCCTGGGATATCAGGATGCCCGCCCAGGTGTGGTCCACTGTGAGCGCTCGGCATACGCCGTCGCGGGATACGAGCAAACGGCTGTCCCCCGCCTGAACCGTGGCGATCCGTCCGTCGGGGGCGACCCAAAGCGCGATGAGCGTGGTGCCGGCGGGACTCAGCTTCCGCTCGCGCAGTCGCCGTTCGAATGCCTCGCTTGCCTCGCCCACGAGCTCGTCGAGGGCTTGTACGTGCTCGGCGTCCGTACCCGCGCTCGCCGTCCGACGAATCGCCTCGCTGCCCTCGAACGCGTCCGCCAGCGCGTGCACCAACTCGTCGCTCGCCACCTCGCCCCCTTCGATGCTCCCGATCCCGTCCGCGACGGCGGCCATGAACCCCCGCCCCGTCAAGTCGGACCCTTCCAAAAACCAAGTGGCCCCGACCGGCCCGTCCTGAATCGGAAGACCCGTCAGCAGAAAGCGGTCCTGGTTCTTGCCGCGCACCGGTCCCTTGCGCGAACAACCGGCGGCGGCGATGCGAATCCCGACCATCTTGCGGAGCGATTCGCCGACCCCCGCCCTCCCTCCTGCCAGGCCCAAGGAGAGACGCGGGACCCATGGTCCGTGCCGGCACGCCGTCGCTTGGGTCTTTCGGACGAAGGCGAACAGCAATTCGGCGGCCGGGCGGGCACCGACCGGACACTGGCTCAAAGTACGAGCTACCCCTGGCGCAAGTCCCGCTCGAACCCGCCCCTCTGCCCGCGCCATCGCAAAGCCGCTGTTCCGCCATCGCAAATCAAACGGCCCGTCATCGCCCTGCGACCGGTACGCTCTAACCGCCCGGGGCGAGTAGACCTCCGCCAAGTCGTGAACGGGCAAGTCGACCCTCTCCTTGAGTTTCACCGCCCTCCACGGATCCCGCAAACCCGGAATCTGGCCGACCATTGTGTGGAGCTTCGCCCGGGGCGGCGCGCCGTTAACGAAACGAACCGCGTTTTCCAGCGCCTGCCGAAGAAGAAGCGCCGGGCGCCGACCGGGGGCGTCGAGTCACAAGTCAGGGGCGTCAGAGCACATTGGAGCCGGGACTGGTGGGTTAGAGAAGTGCGGCTGCGAGGTAACCAGGGCTGGTATTGCGGGTTTGCGGTGTCGCATCCGCAATCTCGGTGGGATTCAGGGTAGAGCCGCTCATGGCAAACGAAGGCCTTCCCCCGCGAGTTCGCTGCGGACCGCCCCGTTTCCTTCCGACCGCGCCGCCCCCGCGGCCTGGACCGGCGCTCGTTCAAACCGAAGGACCTACCGCGGTGGATAGAGGGCGCTCAGCACCGCGTGCTGCAGGTTGACCGAGAGGTCGGCCAGATTCCTGGGCATCAACGGATGGCCCCAAACATCGCCCAACCGGGCGAAACGCGCGATGGTCTCCACAACCCATAGGACCTCGAGAGGACGACCCCCCTCGGGCTCGTCGTGCAACCACGAATCCAAGGTGCTCTTGGTCGCGAACAGCCTGTTTTTGCTCGGCTGATCGAACCCCGGGATTCCGTCCAGCAGTTCGTTGAAGGGGGCGCGCTTTCGAACGGCGGTCGTCCGAAACCTCGCCGCATTCTCCAACGCCTGGCGGAGCAGAGGGGCCGGGTTGCGGCCCCCCTGCCAAAAGTGAATCGCGAACGCGAGTTGAACCCCGAGCCGGCACCCGTAGGCTGCCGGAAAAGTCCCCCTCGCGCCTTCGGCGATGGAACCCCAACGGCTCTGCCCGAAATCCGGTATCGCCGGCAGAGCGACCACCTCGTTCCAGCGTCCACTCTCCAGCGCGCCGAGAGCGTCCAGCACCTGGACGACCGGGACGAGGCTCGCCCCCACCGTCTGGCCCGTCCTCTTCCTCAACCCCCTCAGAATCTGGCTGGCCACCCCCCATTGGGACCGCCGAATCATCTCGATGCCCGCTTGGACGTCGGCGTGGGTCTCCAGGTGGCCGATGTCGTCCTCTTGGACCGGCCCGCCCTCGGGACGCCGCCAGACGCGGCAGTCCATCCGATCCCGGAGCGTGCGCCAACACTCGTGCATCGCTTCCCGCAAGGCGGGCGTCCCCGACGACGTGAGGAAGTGCAAGGGCGCGGACGCCTCCCGAAGGACGGGCATGAGACCCCCCAACATCAACCCGAACGCGTCCTCGCGTCGGTCCGGGCGACCCTCGAGCGGCGCGACCCAAATCCGATCCGTGTGCCAGCCCCGAGCGACCAGAGTCTTACCCACCGCGACCGCCCGTTCCTTGAAATCCGTCGCCCCCGGGTTGTCCACCGAGACGAGCAACAGGTCGCAACCGTCGAAAGCCCTCTCTTCGGCGAGCGCGGACAAAATCGGGCCGTCCGCCTCATGGCGGTTGAGCGGGTCTTGACCGCCCACCAGACTGACGACGCATCCCATGTCGCAATGTTCGTGACGCCCGGGCCCTTTCCTGCCGTGGAAAGAGCCGCCGGCGGGAGCCTATGGAAGGTACGCGCCCGCGAAACCACGTACCGGATCGCCGTACCGTCCGACCAACTCCGGCAGGATCTCCCCCGCCAAGAAACGCCGCAACGTCCCCGAATCCCCCGACTGCACCACCACCTTCGTCCGGCCGTCCGGGTCGTCGATCGTCGCCACGAACCCGATCCCCGAGATGGCTTGCGCCTCCGGAAGCTCCGGCACGTGAACGCCCCGCAGGTCCGCCAGCCCTTCGATCGCGGTCGCCTCTCGCAAGGCCTGGATCGCGCGCTCGATCGACGCCTCGATCGCCTCCCGGCTCGTCCCTTGCTGCGCCGCCTTCTGCCCGACCCGCATTCGCCGAAGCGACTCCGGCGTCACCCCCGGACACGCCCCCGCGTAGGCCGCCCGCAGGCAGTGGTCCGCCGCCGCCATCCCTCGGAGATCCTCCGCCGTCAGACCGGAGGGCAGGTCCACAAGGTCCAGCGGGGTCCACGAGTCGACGGCCATCTGCAAAAACTGCCCCAACGAACCCGCGTCCCAAAACCATTCGGGAGCCGCGCCGAACCCGTGATCGCCCGCCCGGTGATGGTCCGCGTGGGCCCAACCGCCCGGAGGCGCGCACTCGACCCACAGAAGATTGCCAACGAGCGGGTCCGCTCGGTAAGCGTTCCCCGCGTGCACCGGCTTGCCCTGGCACGTCGCCTGCACCACCGGCATCCCGAAGTGCCGCGCCAATCGCTCGATCGTCCCCATCTCCGGGTCCGCGCCGCCCAGGACCACCGTGACCTCGCGGCCCCAGTCCAGCGCCGGAAGCCAAGGCGCGACCGCCCGCGGACTTCCGCCGGTCGGGTCGAACCCGAACGCGTGTCCGTCACCGCACCCTCCCGAGACGCCCCGCCGCCCGTGCGGCCACGTCGTCGCGTCGCCGTCGTCCAGCGTGTGCGGCGACGCCAGCGTGACCCGCTCGCCCCCGCACCGGTGGCAACGTTGCCGTGTCCTTGTCAAAGTACGCATGGCGCCGGTCTACCCCCTTCCGCACCCCTGGCGCGACGCCGCATTGTGATGCGAGGCGGTCTCGACGACGTGGCCCGCCCAATCTTCCCGTCCTCTTTCCCTCGTCCCGGAATAGCCCCGCCGCAGGAATGGCCCGGCGGAGCCGCGAAGACAAGAGACCATGACGATGTACGTCTCCGTCGTGGGCAGCCGAGACCCCTTGGGCTCCGTGCCCGGCGAGTTCGGACCCTGTGTGACCGTCGCGGCGCACCTCCAGACCTTGGCGCATCCCGTCACGCGCGTCGTACTGGTCGCCAACCGAGAGCCGATCCGGGGAGCCGAGGTCGCGCCCGGGGTCCCGCGGACGCACGAGCACAACGCCCGCGAAACCGCGGACCTTCTGGAGGCCTTCCTCCCCGAAGCCGACCGACGCGTCGAGATCGTCGACTTCAATCCGGCCCTCGCCGAAGACGTCTACCGCGTCCTGCGGGCCACCCTCTCGGACGCGCCCAACGAAGCCATCGTCCACTTCAACGTGTCCTCCGGGACCCCCGGTTCGGCGGCCGCGATCACCGCGATCGCTCTTTCCGGCCGGTTCGCCAACGTTCGGCTCTGGCAAGTGCTCGACCCGCGCTTTAGGGCCGGCCATGTCGTCGAGTGCACCCTCACCGCCGAAACCCTCGCCGTCCGCGTCCGAGAGGCCCAGCAGTGCCTCCGATCGATGGACTTCCACGGGGCCGCCCGGGTGCTGCGTACCGCCAAAGCGCTCTCGGGCGATGCCGCGCGAAGCGAGCGGCTGGACTGGCTCGCCGGTACCGCCGAAGCGCTCGGGCATTGGGATATCGGGGACTACCGACTCGCCAAAGAGAAGATCGATGCCATCGTGCGCACACCCCCGCCCGCGTCGTGCCGGCCCGTCCATGAACTCGCCACATCGTGGGCCAAATGGCTCGCCGAACTGGTTCGGCCCGACTTGCTCGCCGTCGCGCTCGATCTGTACGCCAGCCTTTCGAGGCGACTCGCGACGAAGAACTACCCGAACGTCTCGACCCGGGCCCGTAGCGCCCTCCAAAAAACGATGCGCTACGTCTTGTCCCTATGCTTGAAGCAACCGGTTGGGCCCAAGACGACGCTCAACGATCGGAGAACGCAGGCGAGCGGCGAAAGGCTCGCCGCCGTATGGCGACAAACCCCGGGCATTTTGGTTAAGAAGCGCACCTGCCACAACCTCGCGTTTCCCGCCTCGACCTGGAACGCTCCGCGCACGCGCGACCTCTGCTTACCCGTGCTGGCATACCTCAACGAATCCCATCAGCGAACGATCGAACTGCACGGAACGAGGGGTTCGGACGAATCCTTAGCCAACCTTGCGATCGAAAAGGTACGAAACGCGCTGTCCGTGGTGGCGGGGCACGATCTCCCGCCGCCGCACGAACTCGCCTTGGGCGCCGACGCTGTAATCGAGTTCGCCGAGTCGTTGCCGAGCTACGTGGCTTAGGAGTGTCTCGTCCGGGAAGTCCGACTCGCAAGCAAAGGCCCCCCCCCCCGCCTCCCGGACGACGGCTAGACGCCCGCCGACAAACGGTTGGGATCGTCCGCCGCGAACGCCTCCCGAACCGAGCGCGTCCAGAGCCGCAGTGCGTCCCGCGCCGTCGGCGCGTCGCGCCAGGTCCAACCCACCGTCGGCCGTGCGAGCGCGTCCACGTAGCTTCGCACCACCGCCCGCAGCGCCTTCGTGTCCGCCAGGTAGGGCCCCGCTTCCGACCCCTCGAAGTCCTCCGGGCGCACGACTCCCGCCCGAACGAGGCGAAGCACCCACGGATCCACCAACGCCGCCCGAAAAGGCTCCACCAAGTCCTGCACGAGCGCCTCCATCGAGTGGTGCGGCGCGTGCAACATCCCGAGCCAGGGATCGAGACCCTCCCGCGCCACGCACGCCGCCACCGCCCCCGACGCCAGCGTGTACCCAAAACTCAGCAGCGCGTTGAGCGGGTCGGCGGGCGGATGGCGGGTGCGACGGTCGCTCGCCCACTCGGGCGGAACCAGCGTCCGCCATGCCCGGAGGTAGCGTACCGTCGCCGCCCCCTCGTAACCGCGCAACCGATCGAAGTCGCCCGCGCCGACCCGGTCCCGCCACGAGGGCGGTGCCTCGAGCTCGCCCCGCTTCCGGTAGCTGCCGAGCGCGAGCCGCTGCGAGGACCGCTTCTGCCCCGCCAAGGCGTGCGCGAACGCGAGCCGAAGCTCCGGATCGTGGAACGCCCTCAATTGGCCGAGTCGCCCCTCGAGGTGACGGTCCAGCGGGTACGCCAGGTGCGCCACGAGCCGGCCCGGACGTGTGACGAACAGCACCGGGATGCGGCGCTCCGCGAACGCCTCCACCGCCCCGCGCGTCAGGCCGACCCCCGTCAGCAGGAAGAGCGCCTCGATCGTCTCGATCGGATACTCCGCCAGCGTCCGCGTGCGGACGCCGACGAACACGCGCCCCCCCTCCGACCGCACGAGCGCCCCCGGCTCCACGACGTACAGATCCGACACCGCCTCACTCCAAGAACTCGATGAATACGAACCGGTTGCCCCTCTGACGCACCCGGGCCCGCCTTCCCCCCGCCGGGAAACCGAGCGCCTCCTTGTCCGGAATGTCGATCGGGGTGGCGGCGTCCCCCCCGTCCGCCTCGAAAGCCCACGCCATGTTCCGGCGAAAGACCCGACCCGCCGTCGCCGTCGGCTCGGGCGACGCCGAGGAAATGGGATCGGGTCGGTGCTCCGGCGCGGCGTGCCCGCCGCGCGGGGCCGGGCCGCTCGACGCGGGGAGGTTCGCCGCCCCCAAAGGGGCCGGGCGCCCGCCCGTCCCCGGAACGACCGGAAGCATGCGCCCGTAACCGCTGCTCGTCCGCGCCCCGACCCCGAGGTTCGCCAGCGCCGATTCGAGCAGCGCCCACGCCTGGTCGTCGGCGCCCGCGTCGCCCGTGCGCAGCCAAAATCGGAAGCGCGCCCCCCTCGGCAGGCTGAAACTGGAAAGCGGGTCCGGCGCGGCCGTGTCGTCCGGCCAAGGGCGACCGCCGTTCGCCTGGTAGTACGGCCCATTGTGCGGCGTCGTCACGTCCGCCGCGAAGAACTGGCCGTTCGGCTCCCACAGCGCGTCGAACACCGTCAGGGCGCCCGCCCCCTCCGCGTCCCCGAACAACCAAGCCAACCCCCCGATCGTGCCCGCCACACTCGGGACCGCATCCGCCAGCCGTTCCCACGCGATCGGGTAGATCGGATGCGTCGGATCGCGCGCGATCCGGTCCGCCTCCGCCAAGAGCCCCGTCTGGAGCAGGGCCTCCCGCAGCATCGGCCCCTTGAGCGCCGCGCCATGGATCACCGGCGTCCCGAAGAGCCCGTGCAGCGCGAACCCCCGCTCGAACAGGTGCCCGTTGCCCAGACCCACCACGAGCCGACCCGCGCACTCAAAGACCCGACCCGTCCCAAGCGCCCCCTCCATCCGGTCGCGGTGGTCGCGGTAAACGCCTGACGCCGTCGAAGCCGCCCGACATCGCTCGCGCCACGCTGCCTTCGCCGCTTCCCATGCCCTCTTGTCTCCCCTCGCTGGGAGCGCCTGCGGAACCGTCTGAAAGAGCAGGCCCGGGTGCTTGCAGTCGAGTCCGTTGAGCGCTGTCCTCACGGCGCCCCCTCCTCCGGGGCCGCGTCGGCCGCCTTCTTCTCCTTCTCGGCGCACCCGAGCGCGATCTCGCGCGTCTCCGCCGCCCGTGCCAGCAGGATCAGCCCCTGGCGTGTCCGCCGGGTCCAACGAATGTACGCGGCCGTGTCCAGCGCCGCGACGTCGGCCGCGAAACCCCCGTTACCGGTGTGGCCGACGAACTGCCTTAGCGCCTGACGCACCCGCTTGTAGGCCGGCTCCTTGGCCGCCTTCTTGTCCACGAACACCAGCGTCAAGGCCAGCCCAGAGCTCAGGTACAGGCCGCGCACCTGGTTGACCGCCGTCGAGAACTTCGCCGCCTCCTCGCAGGTTGAAACCCTGTTCGCGATGCCGAGCGCGAGGCCAAGATCCGAAAGCTCGCGCCTCACGGCCGGCCCCCTCCGCCCACCCGGAACTCGACCATCCCGGCCCCCAGGCTCGCCTCGGCCCCGATCTGCAAGAACCGCGCCGTGCGCAGGCTGTAAGCGTCCGGGATCACCGCGTAGCCGACGAACACCGTCTCCGGCGGAACGTACTCCTCCGTCCGAAGGCTGCCGGCCCGCACCGCCTTCGTCCCGATTTCCAGCGCCGTCCGCGTTCGCTTCTCCGTCCCGACCTCCGTGAGGAACGTGAACACGTCGTCGTCCACCACCGCCAACCGCTCCTTCAGGGCACTGAGTCCAATCCCAAGAACCGGCGCGAGCGCCGTCGCGAGGGCGTCGGTGTTGGCCGTTGCGGCGGGCTGCGGGACCAGGTCGAACTCCTCGAGGACCACCTTGTTCTTGCACCGGAGCACGGACTTGGTCCCCACGATCACCTCGGGTGGTTCCTTGGCCTCGAGGGCGAGTTCCGGGACGGCGAGCGGGCGGGGCGCCGCCTCCTCGGCCGCAACCTTGCGGCCGGCCTCCTCGCCGACTTCCGTGGGGTGGTCGAGCGCTGCCTCGGTCGTGGCCTCGACCGATCCGGAGGCCCCGTCGGGCGGGGGGACGGGAGGCGCCGCCAGCCGCGCGAACAACCGAAGCTTGGCGAGCGCCAACGGGCAGGTGACCCACGCGAACACCCCGCAGAAGCTCCGGATCGGGAACAACACCGGCCACAGGTCCGCCACCACCAGGCTGCCGATTCCGCCCGATCCGTCGTCGCCGGCCAGGCCGAAGACGTCCTTCAGCTCTTGCTCGGCCCGCGACTTGAGCGCCTTTTCCGTGTATTTCGCCTTCGTCTCGGGATCCGTCTCGCCCCGGTGCGCCTCCATCGCCGCGCGGAGCGGCGAGTCCTTGAGCACGCCCTTCATCCCGGAACCGGGCAAAACCGGCCAGCTCGTGGCCGCGTCCCGGTACACCGGAAGGTCGATGATGTCGGCGGCCTGACCCGAACCCACCCGCGTGGCGGTCAGGGTGCGGACGATGGCCAAACAAGCGTCGGGTTCGTTCATGGTGATGCGTTCTCCTGGGGATCCGTCCACGTGCCCCACAGGGCGAGGCCGAACCCCTTGCGGCGCGAGACCGAAAAGTCGGAAACCGGCTGCAACCAGCTCTCCGCCAACTTGCGCGCCATCTCGGCGCGCCCCTCCCCGGCGAGTGGCCCGCCGTCGTCGCCAAGCGCCTCGAGGAAATAAACCGAACCGGCCGGCACGAGCCACAACGCCGGCTTCGGGCCCGCCGACGTCCCCGCGTAGCCCCAGCCGCTGACGTGCTCGCGCCGCCGCACGCACGCCGCCACCAACCGGAACCGCACCCCCGCGAACGGGCACCGTTTGCCCGACGCCAGCCAGTCCGGAAGCCAGCCCCCGCCGAAGTGCGCCGGGGTGGCCAGCACCAACCGAATCCGCGCCGTCCTGGCGAGCGCCTCCCGTACCTCTTGGGGGCAAGCGAAAACCGATCCCAAGCGCTCGTCCTTCCGCAAGTGCGCCTGCCGACGCTCGCCGCCCAGAGACAGCGCGCCCGCCTCGGGAATCGGTACGCCCTCCGGAACGTCCGCCCGGACCAGCAGGGCATGGTCCGTCCGCGTTCGCGCGAGCGAGCCGGCCCCCCCCGCCGGCGTGAGCCCGGGGCCGAGCCGAATGCCCGTCGTCCGGTAGAGCAGCCCCTTCTCCGCCGACTGGCTCGCCGGGTCGATCCCGACCCCGAACCGGTCCTCCCGAGGCGACCCCGAACACCGGGCGACCTCCAAAGGATCGGCTCCCGCCCCCGGATCGACCAGCCAGGCCGTCATCGCCGCCGCCGAGATCGACCGCAGCGTGGAGTCCTTGACCGGACCGTGTCCCTCCGGAATCGCCCCCTCGCAGGCGCGGTCGACGCCCTTCGGCCAGTTCGCCCCCTCGGGCGGCTCCGCCGGACGGACGCGAACCAAGAACTCGGACTCGTCCTTTCCCGCAACCTTGGTCGGGATCGCGTCCGCCGGGACCGCGAACCGCACCTCGCCGTCTCGAACCGCCAGCGGCCCCCGCACCTGTAGCTCGTGGACCAGGTCATGGCTCGCCTTCTCCGTCCACCCCCCTTGAAGGAGGTGGGTCGCCAGCGCCCCCGCCAAGGTGCTCGGGTAGGGCGCGTCGAACGTCCGGCGGGTCAGGCTGCCCGCGTCGTTCGAAAACGGCCGCCCGTCTCCGAAGACCAACGGATCGAGCCCCTCGATCCGGTAGACCACCGGTGTCGTCTTCATGCCGAGTCGCCTCGCGTGAGAAAATGGGCGATCACGAGCAGGTCCGCGAACCGCGCCAAATCGCCCGCCGTCGTGACCCAAGCCGGGAGCGGGAACGCCTTCGGATCCAGCCGCTTCCGCTCGAGTTGCCGCCCGTACGCCCCCCGCACCGCCCATTCCGGCGCGTCGAGCGCGGCGAGTTCCCGCGCCTCCCGCCGCACGTCGTAAGGAAGCCCCCGGGGCGCCCCGGCCACCGCGCTGAGCGCCAACTCCTCCAGATCCCCCGCCTCGAGCCGCGTGGAGTCCCGTGCCGCTCCCGTCCAGCGGCCCCGCGCCACGATCTCGCCCCCGCTGCGCGGGAGCACGCTGATCGCCAGCGCGTCCTTGTCCGGAAGCGCTTTCGCCTGCCCCTCCATCCGCCGGGCGCGCTCCACGACGTCCTGCAGGCTCTCCGATACGTGCCCCACCGCGATCCCCACCGACAGCGTCATGCCGTATTCCTTCATCGCGTCCACGAAGAGGTCCCGCGCCGCCTTGGCCGCCGAAAGCGCCGACCCCAAGGGCGCCAGCGCCAGCAGGTCGTCCCCCCCCGCGTAAACCACCGTCCCGCCGTGGAGCTTGAGCCGCTCCGACGCCTGCCCCGCGAAACCCTTCGCCAGCGTCTCGCTGAACCGCTGGTGGGCCGCTGGCTCGGTGAGCGCGCCCAGCGCGGCGCCCATCGAGTCGCCGTCCGCGTGGATCACCGCAAAGTACGGTCGCAACGCGTAGCCGTCCTGCGCCAATACGTCCCGCAGCGCCCCGACCTCCTTCTCGACCGTCTTCTTGACCGACGGATCGAGAGTCCGTCGGTCGTCGCCTTTCTCCGGCTCGAGTTCGCCGAACACCGCGTCGCCCAAGTCGAAGTCGGTATCCCTGAGGAGGCGGCGAATCGTCGCCATCCGGTCGGCGGCCCCTTCCACGTCGGCCGTGTCCGCCACCGCGATCGTCCGCGTGGAGGGGAACGAAACTCCCTTCCCGAGCCGCCGCTTGAGCAGGCTCAGGCCGTCGAGCGCCTCCCGTGCCCCCAGCGAGAACCGCTTCTGAACCGCCTCCTCGATCGTGTACCCCGGACCCCCGACCGCCACAACCGTGTCGAATTCGGGGAGAAGCGGGCTCTTGGGAGGAAGGGAGACTCGTGGTTGGCCCTTCGTCGGAACCCGCGAGGGCGAAACCGGGAAGTCGCGCAACGCCTTGCGGGCCCGAAAGCGCGCGTTGACCGTTCGGAGCGCCTCCGGGTAGTCGGCGTCCGTCGGGCAGTCCGCCCACGCCGCGTAGAACTCGAGGTAGGCCGCGATCTGCGCGCGCGCCAAAACGTGATCCACCACCTTCTCGGACCCCAGCGTCTCGGTGTAAGTGGTGTCGAGATGATCGAGTGCCGCCTGCCGGCACCTCTCGACCAAGGCCCCCGGATCCTCCGTCTCGATCAGGAACTGGACGATGTTCGGGCCTTTCACGCCCGTGGCGTGGGGGAAGATCATCGCGAGGTCGGCCGCCCCGGGCTCGCGCGCGAGTTCGGCGGTGATCGCCCTCCCGACCTCGACGAGCAGGTCGGAACCCGCCTTTAGGTCGCGGGTCTTCCGCGCCGCCGCGATGAAGCCCTGCACCGGTCCGAACGCAAGGCGAATCAGCACGCGCTTCACGGAATCTCCCTCCACCCGGCGTCCTTCGCGTAGTCGGCCAGCTTCTCGAGCACATCGTCCGAGTACGCTGGTTTCGTCACGAAACCGTGCGCATTGAACCACTCGGCGGGGGTGCCGGCCGCTTCGAACGTGACCTGCGGAACCTTCCCCATCTCCGTCCGAATCCCGTTCGCATTCGGGTCCCCCGCCCCCAGCACCGCGAGCAGGGCCTCGAAACCGCCCTGGCCGTCGGGAACCGCCTTCGTGATCGCCGGGGACGGCCACCGGGCTTCCTCGCCCGCCACCCCGAGCGTGAGCACGCGATTGCCGAACCGATGGGTCCCCCCCGCGCTGACAAAGCCGATCGGCAAGCCGAGCCGCGCCCGCGGCACCGGGTTGGCGCCGACCGGGAGCGGGGCCTCCGGGGTCTGGTCCGCGCCCTGTCTACGCCGAATCACGTTCGCCTCCGGCCAACGGGAGTGGCTGTCCGCACCGTGTCGCGGGCGCCCTGCCGCGTCGGGCAACTCCCCCCGGCGGAACGCCGCGTACAGCGCCACCGCCGCCGCCCAAGCCGCCCTCGCTTGCGCGTATTGCCCGGTCGCAACGAACACCCGCGCGCCCTCGAGCCCCGTGAACCGCACCGGTCCCTCGCGGCGGTCCCGAACAATCGTCTTCGGGTCCGGAAGCGCACCCTTCGCGACCGACCAACCGAGCGAACCGAACCCGCGCCGCGTCCGCGCCCCCACCCCCCCGAGCCAAAGCCAAAGCGCGAGCGCCGCCTTCACGTCGGCGTCCGCCCCGGAGACCTCCAGGGTCGCGCTCCCCGAAACCAAGTAGCGAGGGCCATCGGCCGCGATGGTGTTGGCGTTGCCGTAAAGCCCGTAGGCGTACTGGGGGGCGCCGACCCGATCGACCGTCTTGTCCACGCCCGCCGTGACGTGGACGACCCGAACCTCGACCGCCCCGGGCGCCTCCGCGCTGCCCCAGAGCTTGGCTTCCTTGTCAACAAGGTCGTTCACCGATGGGCACGCCCCCACGACCACCCGCCGCCACCACCACCGCAACGCGCCCCGGATCGCCGGGCCTCGGAACGGATCGTGTGGGTCGGGTGTCCCCGCCTCCGCCCCGCCCCCGAGCATCGGCGTGATCAACTCGATCTGCACGACGACGTCCGGCGACGGCGTTCGAACCGTAAACCCAAACCCCGAAGCGGGAGGTTGTCGCGCCACGGCACCCCGATTCGCCGCGCCCAGCGCGGTTCCTTCTCGCCGGTTTTCCACCTTCGACGAGGACCCTGGCCTTCGCGGTTCTTGGACCATGAACCCATTCTGTCCGCCTGCCCGCCCGCCCCGACCCCCTCGCAACGCGCTGCGAGTCGAGCCCGATCCCCCGCCCCCGGCCAACCTGGCGAAAGATCATGCGCGTCCTCGTCGCCTACGACATCGCCGACGACCGCAAGCGCGAGCGCCTGGCCCGCGCCCTCGCCGCCTTCGGCGACCGCGTCCAGTTCAGCGTGTTCCTCTGCCATGTGGACGCCCGGCGTCTGCGCGCCCTGCTCCATCGCGCCGTCGGCTTCGTCGACCCCGCCGTGGACCGCCTCCGTATCGAGCGCCTCCCGCAAGATCCCATCCTCGCGATGGGGCGAACCGCCGACGAACCGTGCCGCGAATGGGTCCTCTGAACCCGCCCCCCACCGACCTCGAGTGGCGCCGGGCCTGGCGCAGAGTGCGTCGGGCCGGCCGGACGCCCGGTCTGGACCGCTGCTCCCTTGCCTGGTTCGAGGAACGGCTGGAAGCCCAGTTGGCGAACCTGCACTGCGCCTTCGCCGACCGCGCCTACCGTCCCCGCCCCTACCGCCTCCTCGAAATCGGGGGCCGCAAGCGGCGCACGATCGCCATCGCCACCGTCCGCGACCGTCTCGTCCAACGCATGGCCCTCGAGCGACTCCAGCCCCTCGTCGACCCCCGGTTGCACCCCGCCTCCTGCGCCTACCGTCCCGGCCGCGGCGTAACTGCCGCCATCGAACGGCTACGGGGCTTTCGCCGCGCCCGGTTCGTCCTGCGCGCCGACGTGCGGAACTGCTTCCCCTCCCTCCCTTGGCGCACCGTCCGCCGAAACCTGGATCGCTTCGGCGTCCCGCCCGACCTTCGCGATCTGGTGCAGGCCCTGATCCTCCGGTGCGGCGTCCGCAACGGCGTGGTCGAGCGCATCCCCGGGCTTCCGGTCGGGGCGCCCCTCAGCCCTCTCCTCGCCAACGTCGCCCTGGACGACCTGGACCGCCAACTCGGGAACCGGTTCGCCGGCTATGTCCGCTACGCCGACGACCTTCTGATCGGCCTCGCCTCGTGCGGAGAGGCCCTCGAGGCCGAGGCCGCCCTCGACGCCGCGCTGCGGCGCGGCGGTCTGCAACGCTCGCCGGAGAAGACCCGCGTCGCCGCCCTCGAACCCGGCCTCGTCTGGCTCGGGGCCCGACTCGACTCCCTCCGCCCCGTCCCCTCCATTGCCCCGGCCAAGCGGGCAAAAGCCCCCCTTGGGCGCGGATTCGTGGTATGATCGAAGGGATCGGCCCGGTCGTCGCGCGCCTGAGCCGACGCTCGGTTTCGAGATCGACCCGGAGCCCGCTCGCAATCCCTTGCGATCAAGGCGGTGCCGGCAAAGGGGTGCTTCAATGGCGACATGGCCCCCGTGTCGCCCTCCTCCGATCGAACCGCTCGCGCCGCCCGCCTCCTCCTCGGGCTCGCCGCGTGGCTCGTCCTTGGCGCGGCCGCCCTGGCTCAATCCAATGCCGCCGGCCGTCCCCACAACCGCATCGTCGTGATCGTCGATCGCAGCGGCAGCTTCGTCGCCAGACTCGGCGCCGCCCGCGACGCCGCCTGGGACTACGTGCGGCGTGTCGCCACCACGTCCCCCTATGACGAGGTCTACGTCCTCGCCTGCGACGCGAAACCCCGCGCCATCGCCTACATCCAGGGCGTCCGCTCCAAACGCGAGGCCCAAGCCGAGTTCGCCCAGGCTTTCCGCGCCGCCGCCGGCTCGATCGGCACCGATGTCGTCGGCAGCCTTGAACTCGCCGCCTTCTACCTCTCCAACCCGCCCCGGGCCGACGCCGACCACCTCCTCCTCTTCTCCGATATGCAGGTCGACGACGCCAAGACCCCCGACGGCCGTCTCATCGAGCGCTTCCGGCCCCTCTCCGCGTTCGACTGGTCGACCCTTCAAGGCGCGACCGTCCGCGCCGTCTGGGTCGCCGAAGCCGTGCGCCCGAAACTGCGCGCCCTCCCCGCCTTCATGGCCCTCGACCAGGTCGTCACCGGCATCGAGTCCGGCGCCACCGGCCGTCGCCTCGATCCCCCCAAGCGCGTCCGCCGCCCGTCGGAAGGCGGCGGCACCGACCCCTTCCTCCTCGGCGGGGGGGCCCTCGCCCTCGTCCTTCTCGTCGCGACCTTGTTCGTGCTGCGGCCGAGGTCGGGGCGGCCCGGAGGGAAAGCCTAAATGGACACCGGATTTGTGCGCGTCATCCTCATCGTCGGCATCGCGTTCCTGTTGCACACCCTCGTGCTCGGCGTCGCCAAGCGGTGGGCCGGGCGGCAAGGGCTGGACGTCGTCTCCGCCTGGCTCTCGCTTTCCTGGTGGTTCGTCATCGACGCGACCGTCATGGTCGTCGCCTACCTGCTCTCCTCGAGCATGTACCTGAACTGGTTCCCCCCCGAGCCCGTCGCCGACTCGACCATGCTCGGCCCCCTCTTCGCGCAGAGCGACCTCGCCATCTCGGACCTGATGGCCGCCGCTTACGTCCTCGTGACCTGCGCCCTCTCCCACGCCCTCGCCTACGCGGGGATCTTCGTGGCCCAAAGCCTGGCCGACGGCGGGTTCCGCCTCGCTCGCGTGTTCGTCCCCCACGCGCTCGGCCTCCTTGCCATCGGTGGCCTCTATGGCGCCTTCATGTACCGCTGGGAGGCGGTCGTCCTCGCTCTGCGCACCGCCGAACTGGTCGGCAGCCCGCGAACCGACCGACTCCTCCACGACATCGTCGGCGTGGCCGACGTCGGTGCCATCGTGGGCGGCTCCTGGCTCCTCGGGACCCTCTACCTGCTCTGGCCGCTTCTCATCGCGTTCGTCGCCTGGGGAGCCACCCGGGCCAACCTTGTCTACCACAACCTTCTCGCGGACGACGAACCCGGGGCGACGAGCGACCCGGCCCCCACCCCCGCGTCGACCGAACGGCCGAACCGGCCGACTCCCCGCATCCCCGCTCCGAACCCGAGCCGAGAACTCGATCCCGAACCGGCCCCGAACCCCAACCTCGCCGCCACGAACGGACGCGTCCCCGCCAACCTCCAAGAGACCTCGGCGCACCCCCGCGTGGACGAAGTCCTCGCCGAGTCCCCCCGGGCAGCCGCCGCGTCGATCGCCGATCCCGACCCGTCCCACGTCCAAGAACTCCTGGACGAAGTCGAGCGCCAACGGGCGGCCCGCGAAGCCGCCGAAGACGAGATTCGCGGCCTGCGCCGCAACTCCGCCCTCAACCCCTTGGACCAACCCAATCGCCGCGATCCCGGCGGCGTGGACTTCGGAGGCCCCCAGTGAGCGAAATCGCCTACGGAATCGTCAACGCCGTCGAAGGACTGTGCGACCTCGCGTTCGCCGGCCCCCTGCCCCGTATCGCCGACCAGCGCCTCGACGCCGTGCTTCGCGACGCCTACCGTTTCGCCGTGCGCGACTTGACGAGCCTCGTCGCCCCCTCCCTTACCCTGGCGCCTGCCACCAACCCGACCCTGCGCCTGGCCCGGATTCGGGTGGACGACCGCGCGCGCTCCCTTGGGCGCGCCCTCAACCTCCCCAACCCCCCCGCCCTCGCGCGCCGGATCGACGCCACCCTCGTCCTCCGCGCCGCCCCCGCCGATGTCCGCCGGTCCCACGAGGCGCTCGCCCGCGCCACCATGGCCGTCGCCCGCGCCGAGTCCCTCCGCGTCGCCAACCCGACCCTCGCCGCCGCCCGGGAGGCCTTGGTCGCCGCTGACCGACTCATCGACCGGGCCGACCTGGCCGAGTTGGAGCAAGCCGCCCACCGCGCGGGACAAGCCGCCGTCGAACTCGAACGCGCCAACGCCGAGGCCCTCGCTCGCGAGGCGGTTCAAGCGCGCGCCGCCGCCGACGCCCTCGCCCGCGCCGCCGCCCTCTGGGAGGCCGTCCACGCGGACGGCGCCGGGGCGTGGGTCGACCGCCACGCCGCGCATCGCCGCGATCCCGTCGCCGACGAACTGCGCCGCCTCCGCGCGGCTTACCTCGAGGGCGACTTCGTCACCGTGGCCGAGGACGGCTCCCGCGTCGCCCGCTCCCTGACCGACCTCCTCGACGACGCCCGCCGCGCCGTCGCCTGTGAACAGCGCGACGCCCTCGCCCGCGAAGCCGCCGCCACCCTCCGCGCGATGGGCTACGCCTGCCAAGAGCGACTCGTCGCGAACCGCCGCGTCGTCGAGGCTTCCCGCTCCGGTCGGCGCGCCATCGTCGTGGGCTTCGACGAGCAGGCTCGCTTCGACCTCGACTCCGCGCACGGCGCCTTCGCCGGGGCCGCGTGCTCGGTGGAGGTCAACCGGTTCCTCCGGACGTTCGCCGAGCGCACCCGCGCCCGCTTCGAACTCGAAGAACGACGGTACGTCGGCGGCGGAAACGGCCCCCAAGCCGGCGCCGCCCTCGCCGGTACCGGACGCCGACGCCTCAGCGCCGCCAAAGCCCTCGACCATGCCGCCAAGTCCGCTTCCGGGTCGTCCACCGCCCCCCCCGCCTCCGTCGCCGCCGCCTGGTCCCGCCTCTTCCGCTAGAGAACCCCCATGAACACGAACCTGACCACCGCGATCACCACCGAACCGGGGTTCGTCCCCGTCCTCTTCGGCCTCTACCACGCCCGCCGCAGCGCGTTCCTCCTCGAGCACGCCAACGACCTGTGCCTCGACGTCGACGGCGTCAGCCCCATCGAAGCCTACGTGCCCGACCTGCTCCTCAAACGCGGGTTCGAACTCGTGCTCACCTACTCCCTCTCTCGGGGGGCCGAGCTTCATACCGACGTGACCGATCGCCGCGAGCTCGAACGTCGGCACGCCCGGGTCCGCCAACTGTCCGGACTCCGCCTGGGAGTGGACGACGCCGACGACGCGAACCGCGACCCCCGATCGCTCCCGACCGTCGAGGAGTCCCTTCGCGGCCTTGATCGCCTCCTCCGCCAGTCCGGTACCAAGGTCGCCGTCGTGCTCCACAATCTCGACCGCATCACCCCCCAACCCGGCGTGGCGGGCGTGCAACCCCTCGAGATCGTCCAACTCGAGGAAATCGTCGAAGGCTGGGGCAGCTCCGCCGCCATGCGCGCCACCGAAAACCTCGCCGTCGGACTCACCCGAAGCGCCGGGAAGGTCAGCGAAGTGGTTCGCAAGGCCTACGCCCCCCTCGACCACCCCCTCCCCGACCGCGCCGCCATCGCCGACTTCCTCGCCCGCCTCGAAGCCGTCGCCGCCTCGAACCCCGCGTTCGGGTCGTTGGCCCATGGCGTCGAGCCGTCCTCGTTCGCCAACGTCGCCGCCGGATTGCGCCTGACCGATATCGAGGCCATCTTCCGGAACGCCGGCGTGAACGGGCGCGCCGTGAACCTCGATCAGGTTCGCCAAGCCAAGGCGTCCGTCATCGCCGAACTCGCCGACGGCGGCCTCACCCTCATGGACCCCCTCAAAGGAGGATTCGAAAGCCTCGCCGGGATCGATCACGTCGCCCCCGACCTGCGCGAAATCGCCCGCCTGTTCCGCGAAAACCCCGCCAGCGGCAACCTCCCCCGCGCCCTCCTCCTCGTCGGCCCCCCGGGAACCGGGAAGTCGAGCCTCGCCCGCGCCCTCGCCGCCGAAGCCGGCGGCGTCAACGTCGTCGCCTTCGGCGAGGTCATGGGCAGCTACGTCGGCGAGTCCGAACGACGCATGGACAGCGTCCTCCGCGTCGTCGAGGGAATGGCCCCCGTCATCGTGTTCATGGACGAGGTCGACACCACCTTCGTCGCGCGCGGGGAGCCCACCGGCGACTCCGGAACCTCCAAACGCGTCCTTGGCAAAATCCTCGCCGCCCTTGGCGACGAACGCCTGCGCGGCAAAGCCCTCTTCGTGATGGCCAGCAACCGAGGCGACCTCATCGATGCCGCCCTCCTTCGCCGGTGCCAAAAGGTCTACCTCGTCTCCACGCCCGGAACCGCCGACCGTGCCCGCATCCTCGACACCCTCGCCCAACGCGATGGCCGAAGTTTCGCCGAAGGGACCAACCTGGCCGCCGCCGCCGCCGCCACCGAAGGCGCTTCGGGAGCCGACCTCGAGAAGATTCTCGCCCGCGCCGGCGAGATCGCCGATCGCGCCGCTGCCGCCGAGAACGCCCCTCTCGACGAATCGGACTTGGCCGAGGCCATCGCCCAGTACAAGCCGAACCGCGACGAGCAACTCCACGAGTTCTTCGACCTCGTCGGCCTGCGCGCCGTCCCTTTCCTGCCCGGGATCCCCTGGTACGACCCCGAACGAGGACTCGACACCCCCGACTGCCCGCCGCACGTCCGCCGCCTCCTCGACGACCACGGACGCCTCGACGTCGCCGAACTCAACCGACGCATCGCCGAACTCTCCTCCCTCCGGGGCGTGTCCCGATGATCGCCTCCCCCCTCGCGCCGTTCGCCGAGCGGCAAGCCTGGCCCCCCTACCTGCCCGAGGTCGCCGAGGCCGTGTTCGCCGCCTTGTCCGCGCCCCTAACCGGAACGAGCGTCCTCGATGGCGTCTCCGACGACGATCCCATCAACGCGTTCGAAAGCCGGTTCGCCGACCTCGTCGACGCGCGGTTCGCCCTCGCCACGAACAGCGGCGCCGCCGCCCTCCACCTGGCCCTCCTCGCCGGAGGCGTCGGACCCGGCGACGAGGTCATCCTCCCCGCCTATGGATGGGGGCAAATCCTCGTGTTCCTCGACGCCCTCGACGCCGTTCCCGTCTTCGCCGACGTGGACGCGTCCTGGTGCCTCGACCCCGCTTCCGTCGCCGAACGGGTCACCCCGCGCACCCGCGCCATCGTCGCCATCCATGTCGCCGGCCGCCCCGCTTCGATGCCCGCCCTCCGCGAGATCGCCGACGCCGCCCCCGCCTTCCTCATCGAAGACGCCTGCTCCGCCCTCGGCGCGACGATCGCCGGCCGACCGGTCGGGTCCTTCGGCGACGCCGCCGCGTTCTCCTTCGGCCCCCGCAAACACCTTCCCTGCGGCGAAGGCGGCATGTTGGTGACCCACGACCGTGCCGTCTGGGAAGCCGCGATGGCCGCGGGAAGCCACCCGCACCGCTTCGCCCGCCACGCGCGCACCCCCGCCGCCGCCCCGAACCACGAAACGTTCTGGCCCTACCGCATCCATCCCCTCGCCGCCGTCATCGGCCTCGCCACCGTCCCGAGCCTGGCCGCTTGGCACGCCGCGCGAAGCCACCGGCTGCGCCGGCTCTGCCAGACCCTCCTCGAGGAAGGCGCCGTCGCCCCCCTCGCCGGCTGGAACGATCCCGGTCACGCCTGGGGCGCCCTCCTCGTCCAAACCGAGGACCCGCGCGAATCCCCGTCCGTCCTTCTGCCCGACCTGCGACCCGGACCCGTCCGCGTTCCCCTCCATCGTCGCCCCGGCGTCCTCGCCCGCTGGGGAACCTCCCCTCCCTGCCCTGTCGCCGAGAACGCGTGCCGTCTCGAACGCTGGTTCCCCGACGCCGTCGCCTGTATCGGATCCCGCCCCTGACCGATCGCCCGCCCAAGAAGGAGGAGGGGTCGCAGAAACCTGCGAGGAGCCCGCCCGTCCCCGCGTCCCGGTCTACTGGCGGCGGGTGCCCCCGCATGCGTTACGCCGAAATCGTGAGCCGCTTCGAACTCGCCTTCGCCGACCTTCGGGCCAACGGGCTCGATGACACGAGGGTGGCCCGGATCTTCCGGCAACACGTCGCCCTCGCCACCGACCTCATGCTCAAGAACCTCTTCCCCGGCGTCGTTCGCGGTCGCCTCAAGGCGTGCCGAAAGGATTACCCCCCCTTCGCCCGGCTGACCGGACCCGACCGCGCCGCGCTCGCCATCGTCATGCGCCGCGTCTACGACCTCGAACCGGATCGCCTGTGCCTCGAAAACCCTCGCTTCCTCGAAGTCCGCGTCTCCGGTGTCGTCCAAGCCTTCCTCGCCGGCCGTTCCCACGGTCCCACGCGGCACTGACCGCCCCGCCCCGCCCGGCCCTTCGAAGGACGCCTTCGAGCCGTGTGTCCGTGCCGACCCGTCGGTATCAGCGACCCCGTCCCGCGCGCGCCCCTCCGTACATCGCCTCCAAAACCGCGAGCTGGAGACGAGCCGACAACTCCGTCATGTTTTCCGGCATCAAGGGGTGAGCGCGCAACTCGGCCTCCGGCGTGTCTAGGAGTTGGGCGATCACCACGATCGCCGACTCGTCGAGCGCCGCGCCCTGAGGCGCATACTGGTCGTGCACCCAGCGGTTCAGGGTGGTCTTCAACCCGACGATGGAATCCCTGAGATCGGGCAAGAGACCGGGAACCCCATCGAGGAGGATCCCGAAGTCGAAAGTGCGGGCATGGGCCAGCGTCACGGAGCGCACCGCGTTTTCCATCGCCTGGCGCAACAAAAAACCGTAGTTCCGCCCCGAAACCGCGTGGTGCCGGGCGAAAGCCAACTGGACCCCCATCCGCAACCGATAGGCTGCCGGGAACGGACCCCTGACCCCTCTGGCCATGGCCACCCATCCGCTTTGGCCGAAGTCCGGGAGGCCGTTCGGAAGTCCGGCCTCCCGCCATCGTCCGCTTTCGAGCGACGAGAGCGACCACAACACCGCGTGAACCGCTTCGAACCGGTGCCCGAGGTTGGCACCGTAACCCAGTTCGAGCAGGATCTGTCGCGCCGGCTCCCATTGGCATCGCCGGATCAGCGCGATCGCCGCCTGCAGGTCGGCGTGCCGGGCCAGATGGAGACTGTCCTCCTCCTGTACCGGCCCGCCACCCGGCCGCCGCCACACGCGACTCCGCTTGCGCGCCCGGAGCGTGAGCCAGCACTCGTGCATCGCCTCGCGCAACGCTGGCGTTCCCGACGACGTGATGAAGTGCAACGGCTCCTCCGCAGCGAGCAACCGGGGTAGCAACTGCCCGAGCAACAGCGCGAACGCGTCCTCGCGACGGTCGGGCCGACCCACGAGCCTCACCACGTCCCACCTAGGCGGTCCTTCGCGGATCGCCAGAATTCGGCCGGTCTTCTCGGCAAGCTCGGACAACGTCGTCTCGCCCGGATTGTCCACCGCGACCAGCAACACCGCCTGGTCCGCAAACGCGGACTCCTCGTGAAGCGCCGCCAAGATCGGGCCGAACCTCCCCTCCCGATTGTAGGGGTCCTGGTTGCCGACGAGGCTGATCACCGTTCCCATAGTGGACCGTTCGCGTCCGGCCCCAAGCCGTCCTGCTCGGCGCGAACCCGAGACTCCTCTTCGGAAGGCCGCCGAAGGTTGGGGAACGCCTGGCGAAGCGCCCGAGGGATCCCCTAACGCCGGAGCGCCCTGCGCCAGGTCCGAACCGTGGACTCCCCGACTCCGAGCAGCCGGCCGATCGCCACGTTGTTGTCGCATAAGCCGATCGCCTGCCCTAGGATCGCCTGTTGCTCGGAGTCGGGGAGTTGCCGCCAGAGCTCGACGGGTCGGGTCGCCGGTGCGGCGGCCCGCCGCGCCCCCCACTGTTCGACCGTCGTGCAAGTCGCCCGCGCCCTCCCGAGGACGGTTCGCGAACTCGAGTTGGAGGCGCCTCGCCTCGCTCAAGCGGCGTTCGATCGCCTTCTCGAGTTGCTGGCTCAAGTCCTTGGTCCGCTGGACCTCGACCTTCGGCGTCTCCGGGCGCAACCGCTCGATCACCCAGGGCCGAACCCGCGCCAAGTGGTGGATCACCTTTGGATTGTCTTCCGGCCCGATCACCTGGAACACCGCCGGCGGTGCGCCCGGCGTCTCGTCCTCCGCCGCGCGAACCTCTGCTTCCCGCCCCGCGTCGAGAAACCCCAGGTTCATCTGGGGCGTCCCCGGCCCGAGCAAAAACACTGGCCGACGTCCGCGCAACTCGGGCGCGGGCGCCCGGAAGGCGCCCGGAATCACCCGTAGGCAAGCCTCGGCGTGGCGCGGATAGAAGGTGTGGATCGGACGATCGCCCCGAGCGATCCAAGGGCAGGGCGCGTCCGGCTCGTTTTCGTAGGCTTCCACCCCCCTCGAAGGCGTTGTCGAGGACGATCGACCGCACGGCGCCTGCCGTCAACCACGGCGTCAAGGCTGGAAGGAACTCGCGCAGGAGCGCGCAACGCGCCGCCATCGGGTCCGAGCCGTCGTGCAACATCCATACCTCGACGATCGAACCCGCGTGGAGGCGGCGCGCGTCCTTCCGTCGTCCTCGAAGTCCTCGCGATCGGGTACCGGCCGTCCCGGGAACACCGCGGCGTAAACCTCCGGCGTCGGGTCCGCCAAGAAGCGAAACGAGCGCAAAGCCGTGACGTGCGGTCCGGGAACCAACTGCGCCGCCGCCATCCGTGCCGCGACGTCGCCCGGCTCGCCCGATAGCCGCTCCCGAACGAACGCCGTCCACGCGTCGGTCCTCGGCTCGGGCATCCCCTCGAGCCGGGCGCCCCGTTGGAAGTGAACCGGGTCCTGGAGGCCGGGACAGACGATCAAAACGGCGTCCATGGCCCCACCATACCCAGACCCGGCTCCCCCCCTCTATCATCCTGAGCAAAGCGAAGGATCCCGGACCGGCCCGCCCCTGTCATCCTGAGCGAGCCCTGTCATCCTGAGCGAAGCGAAGGATCCCGGTCCGATAAGGTCCCTCCTTGGTCCCCCCTGTCATCCTGAGCGAAGCGAAGGATCCCGGACCGGCCCGCCATCCTGAGCGCCGCGAAGGACCCCGAATCTCCAGTCCCGAACGCGCTGCCGACCGCGCACGCAACTTCGCTCCTCGGTCCCCCTTCCCTCCCGATCGCCTCCGATCCATTGCCCCCGGCACACGCCGGAAACACTTTTCGTTCGTGGCGCTGCTTTGCAGTGCTAGTTTCAATCCATAGCCCCCGGCACACGCCGGAAACTGTGACGGCAGTCTACCACGCGAACAGTCGCCTTAGGAACCTGGATTTCGGACGCCTCCCGGCGATACAGGCCCCGCGCGCACCCGGCCCGATTTTGACCCGCCCCCTAAGTTCGCCGACCCGCCGAAACGCCCAAAAGGTGCGCCACGAATGTCTACCGAAACCACGTGGACGGTCGTCGAGCGGACGGACCGGACCGGGGGAACCGCCGCGCCCCGCGCGAAGCGTAGAACCCCGCCTCCCGCCCTGTCATCCTGAGCGAGTCCTGTCTTCCTGAGCGACCCGTGTCATCCTGAGCGAAGCGAAGGATCCCGGTTTCGCACCAGCCCTGTCATCCCGGGCGAAGCGAAGGACCTCGATCCCCGAACCCGGAGGAGACCCGATCCGATCGGGCCGCCAACGAAAGACCCCCGGCAAAGTCGGTTGGCGAACGGTTCGGGCAGGAAGCGAGGAACCAGGTCGCGAACGAACTCGTATGGCGGTCCACGTACTGGTCACGACGATGTGCAAGGAGGATGCCCGGCATCGGGACTACCTCCCCCAGATCGAGAACCTGAAAGCGCGGGTCGAGCGGGATCAGCACACCAAGATCTTCCTGCGGTACTCCGCGCTCTACCTCAAGAAGCGGTTCGAGCGGCAAATCCGCCTGATCGCTCTCGAGCGCCGGGTTGGCGACCATACCGTGGTCTGCTTTCTTAGGCTTCTGGTTCGGGGGCACGGCGAGTACGCCCAGTTCATCGCATCGGACTACAACCACGTACCCGGCGCAAACCGTTTCGAGCAGGAACTGACCGACGAAGCGCTGCAAGCCTTCGTCGACGCGCGAACCGAACCGTTGCCGGACCCCCCGCCTGTCGCGTCGATCGAAGAGCAAGCCTACTTGGAGGTGCGCGGTCAGCACGGCGTGGTCTACGCCGACTGGCACGCGTGCGAAACGCAGGGCTGGGTCGAGGCGATGCAGCGTGACGAGTTTGCCGGCCGGCTGGCCCTGTTTCCCGCGGATCTGCTCGACACGCTGGACGCGCCGACCGGCGAAATCGCCGAAAAACGCCTCGCCGCCGACCAAGCCTTCGGCTTCCTCTACCGGGCCGACCCCGAATCGAAGCGCGTCGTCTTGCTGACCCCGTTCCGAGGTCCCGCTCCCCTCGACGAAGCCCGCGCGCACTACGCCGACATTCTTGGACCCGGGCCCGTCGACGACGAAGCCGTGTTGCGCCGTACCCGACGGGCCTATCCCTTCGAGCTCTTACTGAACCCCGACGCCTGGTTCGAGGTCGAGCGGGATCGTGAGGCCAATATGGCCCTTTCCCTGGAAGAAGTCGAAGTCCTCGAGCGGGAAGAGGGCTTCCCGCTGTTCATTAACGGCCGCGCCGGAAGCGGCAAATCCACCATCCTGCAGTATCTGTTCTCCGAGTACCTGTACCACCACTTGACCACGGTGCCCGTCTCGCCACCCCCCTTGTTCTTCGCCTGCAACGACGAACTTCTGGCGCGAGCAAAGGCTTGCGTCCGCAATCTGGTTTGCGCCCGCGCCCGGGCCGAAGAGCGAGAACTGCCCGCCGACGAACTCCGGGCGGCGCTGCAGGATCGCGTGCAAGGACCTTTCCGCAATTTCTACGAGTCGCTCCTCGAACTCGCTCCCTCCGAGCTGTTCCCCACGGCGCGCCGGATGGACTATCGTCGGTTCAAACGATGGTGGCGAATTGGAGTCGGGCGACGCGGCGACGCCGTCGCCCGACTAGGCGCCGGCCTCGCCTGGCACGTGATCCGAACCTACATCAAGGGGACCGACCCGGAGGGCTGGCTGGAACCCGACGACTACGCCGAGCTTCCCGAAGGACAAAAGACGGTGACCCAGGCGACGTTCCAAACCGTCTTCGAGCACGTCTGGACCCGGTATCGCCAAGAACAAGAGGGCGCAGAGGGGTTCTGGGACCATCAGGACCTCGGTCGCTACCTGCTCGAAAACGACCTTCTCAGGGCCGAACACCCGGCGCTTTTCTGCGACGAGGCGCAGGACTTCACGCGCATCGAACTGGAGATTCTGAGCCGACTCTGCCTCTTTGGCGCGAGGCGGCTTCAGACGCACCAACTGGGCCGGGTTCCCATCGCCTTCGCCGGCGATCCCTTTCAAACGATCAATCCGACCGGCTTCAAATGGGAGACGACCAAGGCCTTCTTCACCGAGAAGTTCCTCCGGCCGGAACTGGGGGGCGGCGACCGCGTCAACTACCGCGAGCTGACCTATAACTATCGGTCCAGTCGCAACATCGTCCAGTTCTGCAACTCCCTGCAACTGGTGCGAAGGGTGGCCTTCGATATTCCCGAGGTCCAACCTCAGGTTCCCTGGGACGACGACGACGCCGCGCCCAGCGTGGTCTACTTCGCCCGCGAAGACCCGGGGGTCCTCGAGGCCCTCCAAACCCAATCGGAGATTCGAATCGTCGTCCCGTGCGAAGAAGGGGCGGAAGGAGAATGGGCTCGTGACAACGGTCTTGCCGACTGCGTCGACTTCGACGACGCGGGTGTGCCCAAGAACGTCGTCAGTCCGAGTCGCGTCAAGGGCCTCGAGTTTCCGCGCGTCGTGATGTACGGGTTTGGCGGCGCCTGCCCCGCCGAACTCGCCCGCGCCATCGCCGACACCACGAGAACCGTGGTCGGCGATGGCGCGATCGAGCCGCAGTACTTCCTCAACAACCTGTACGTGGCGGCGAGTCGTCCCCGCAAGCGCTTGTTCATCGTGGACTATAGGGCGCACATCGCGTCCTTCTGGCAGCCGATCTTCTCGGAGGGGAACCAGGCGGCCCGAGCGAACCGCACCCCCGTCCCGGACGCTTGGCTCCCGCGCTGTGGCACGATCCTTCAGGGCACGCTCAACAGCTGGCAGGACGACCAGGAGAGCCCGGAGGCCACGGGCCGCACGCTCGCCGAAGCGGGGAGGCACCACCGCGACGCCTTCCTCCTCCGTCAGGCCGCGCAGTCCTTCGGTCGAGCCGCAAGCCCCGGGTCGGCGAAGCGCTGTCGGGCCGAAGCCCTCGAGATCGAAGGGGCCGACGAGCCCGAGAAGCTCGTGCAGGCCGCCGAACTCTGGGCCGAGTTGAACGACCTCGATCGTTCCGTGATCGCCGCCTGGGGAGCCGGCGAACGGGGACGCACCTTCCTTCTGAACCTGGGAACCTCCCACGAAAGGGTGCGGAACGCCGTCGAGTACAAGGTGGCCGCGTACTTGGCGAACGGGACCGAGGTTCGGGAGGGGGAGGCCCTTCTTTACGACCTGTCCCTTGCCCTCGGCTCGGCGGACCGGGATCTACGCCGCCGGATTCTGACCGAGGCGAGTTGGGCGGACGCGATCGATGGCTGTATCCGCAAGCTTCTCGGTGCGACCTGCGACGGTGCCCTCTTGGGGCTCGTCAGCGAACGGATCGAAGACTTGGTCAGGTCGGGAGTCCGCGTCGAGGCGCGCACGCGCGGGGAAGTCGCCTACCGAGGGGGACGGATGTCCGAGGCGGTCGAGCTCTGGGAGCGAATCGACCCCGAGGCTCGACGAGGCGTCGAACCGATGTACCTGCGCGCGAAGGTCTCCGCCCTTCCGCTGCCCGATTGTCTCCCTTGGTTCGCCGAACTCCACGCCAAACACCCGGAGGGCATCGCAATCGATGCCGAGCGGCTGCTTCAACGGGTCGAACAGGAACGCACCGGGACCCTTGCCCCGTCGCACCAAGAGATCGTCGTCAGGGCGAACCTTGCCCTGGGCCGGTGGGCGGCGGCGGCCCAGTCCCTGAACGGCCTGCAGGACCGGACCCTCATCCAACGGATCGCCGGGGAAGCGGCCCGCAACCGCGATGCCGGAATCGCCCTCGCCGCCACCCGCCGCCTGGCCGAAGTGCTCGCCGCCGCGACGGATTGGGGGGCGATCGTCGCGCTCTTGGTGAGAGGCGAAGTCCCGACGGGCGAAGGCGAGACCTATGCCGAATGGTTGTCCCAGAACGCCGACGAGCGACGGGGAATCGTCGCGCGTCTCCTCGCCGAGCGGCGTCTGGTCAAAGCAACCCCCCGGGACAAGAAGGAGCTGTCGTCCCTCCTGCTTTCCGGCTCCTCGGAACATGACGACGTCGCCGGCCTCAACCCGCTCCAGGTCGGAGCCGCCATCGAACTGGCGGGCGTCTTCGTGGACGCGCTGCAATATTACGAGAGGCTTCGCGCAAGGGCCACGTCCGACAAGGTCCGTGACGCCGCCGCCGGCCGGTGGCTCTACACGAAGCGCCAGCAAGGCGAGTGGGAACGAGAGCGAGGCCAGCAGCAGCGTGCCTACGCGTGCGATGGCGAGGCGCTGCAAAAGTCGATCGAATGGCGCGTTGCGTTCCCCAGCGACGGTCCGGAAGCTTGGTGGAAACGATTGGAGACGGAGAAGATCGAACCGAAACGGGGCTACGCGACCGATGTTCGGGTCGGCAACGTGTCGGTCCGGATCAGCCCGGACGGCACCCGCGTCAACCTGGAGCACGCCGCCACTCTCGAACAGGCCTCCTTCCGGGTGTCGGACGATCACCTGCGCGTGGAGGGGCGCCGAATCCCGCTGGACCGAGATCGCTGCGTCCACTACCGAGACTGGGGGATGGTCCTCAACGCGGCCGATGTCGCGAAGGGCCGGATTCTTGTCGCCTGTAACAAAACCGAGGTCGCCTTCGACGTCGCTCCGGCGGTGCGAGGCACGCACGGCGGCCCATCGGGTCGCGGGCCAAAACCGACCTGAACCGCCGCCCCCTCTGTCATCCTGAGCGTAGCGAAGGACCCCCTCCGATTGTCATCCTGAGCGCAGCGAAGGATCCCGGACCGGCCGCCAAGGAGGAACGCGATCCCATCATCCTGAGCGAGCCCTGCCAATCCTGAGCGTGCTCTGTCATCCTGAGCGCAGCGAAGGATCCCGGACCGGCCTGCCAAGGAGGAACGCGATCCCGGCATCCTGAGCGAAGCAAAGCACCCCATTGTCATCCTGAGCGCAGCGAAGGATCCCGGTTCGCGCCGCCCCTGTCTTCCTGAGCGACCCGTGTCATCCTGAGCGCAGCGAAGGATCCCGGACCGGCCTGCCAAGGAGGAACGCGATCCCGTCCTCTCGAGCGAGGCGAGGGACCCCCGATCTCCTTTCCCCGACGCCCCCCGACGACCTCGCCAAAAACCGCGAACATGAGATCGCCAGGTCGTAAGGGATTTCAGCACAACGCCCCACGGCGCACGCCGGAAAAGAGAAGAAGGGTAGAGAACGGAGAATACACGTTCCTAGTTTCAATCCATAGCCCCCGGCGCACGCCGGAAACTTCTTCTCGCCATAGTGGCGGCTATAGCGTGGGGGTTTCAATCCATAGCCCCCGGCGCACGCCGGAAACTCGGCCCCGCTCGGCACGATCGACCTCATCGCCCCGGTCTCGGTTTCAATCCATAGCCCCCGGCACACGCCGGAAACGTGTGAGCCAAAAGGTGTCGTAGGACGAACTTTCCTGGTTTCAATCCATAGCCCCCGGCACACGCCGGAAACCATGTCCAAGACGTCCCGCTGGGGGACGTCATGTTTCAATCCATAGCCCCCGGCACACGCCGGAAACTATATAGGAAACCTGGGGTCTCCCACGGTTTCCACGTTTCAATCCATAGCCCCCGGCACACGCCGGAAACTTTTGTCTGGCCGTGGGCCCAACTGGCTCATGGGTTTCAATCCATAGCCCCCGGCACACGCCGGAAACTTATGAAGATCAAAATCTCCCTCGCCACCCGCCGGTTTCAATCCATAGCCCCCGGCACACGCCGGAAACAGTTCACTAGCGACGGCACGGTGACGATACCGTTTCAATCCATAGCCCCCGGCACACGCCGGAAACCTAGATAAAAAAACTTTTGCCGCACATATTGTGAGTTTCAATCCATAGCCCCCGGCACACGCCGGAAACTGACGGCAGTCTACCACGCGAACAGCCTCTTGGGGAACCTGGATTTCGACCGCCCCCCGGCGATACAGGCCTCGCGCGCACCCGGCCCGATTTCGACCCGCCCCCTTGGTTCGCCGATCCGCCAAAACGCCGAAAAGGTGCGCCCCGAATGTCTACCGAAACCACGTGGACGGTCGTCGAGCGGACACACCGGACCGGACCGGAAGAACCACCGCCTCGAGCGCAACGAAGGACCCCGGTTCCGCCCGCCTGTCATCCTGAGCGCAGCGAAGGATCCCGGTAATCGTAAGGCCAGCTCTGTCATCCTCCTGAGCGATCCCGTCAGCCTGAGCGCAGCGAAGGATCCCGGTCCCGTAAGGCCCCCGTAAACGAGCGCTCTTTGGTCCACCTGGCCATCGAGCCCTGAGCGAAGCGAAGGACCCGGCTCCCCCATCCGTCATCCTTAGCAAGGCGAAGAACCCTAGCGCCGCCGACCGCGTTCGCTATGAGTTTCGATACCGGACCGGAGAACCCCGGGCCCCGACCCCCGAACTCGCCCTTAGCGTCGATGCGCGAATACCCGAGCCGCTATTTGCGTCCCGCGAGCCTAAGGCGTAACCTGCGCCAAGTAGGTTCGCACCTTGCGCCAAGGACGAAAGGCGAAGGACGCCTCCGGGAGCCACCGCCCCCCAAACCGAGAAGCCCATGCTCCGAACGACCGCCGTGGGAACCGCCTTAGCCAAAGCCGTGGGTGACGCCCCCCTCGGGAAGTCCCTGGCCGCCGTCCTCGGTGCCGTCCTCGGGTACCTGTTCCCCGACCAGGCGGGCCGCGAGGCGGGCCTGGCCGCCTTCGGAATGGTCCTCCTCGACACCCTCACCGGCCTCGCCGCCGCCGTCGCCACCGGCCAACCCGTCCGCAGCGCCCGTTTCGGAAGGGTGGTCGCCAAAATCTTCGGCTACGGCGCGACCATCGCCGTCTGCGCCGTCGTGACCCGCCACGTCCCCGGCGCCGCCCCCTGGCAACCCGTCTCCGTCTCCGCCGTCGTGACCCTGATCATCGTGACCGAAGCGATCAGCGTCCTCGAGAACGTCCGTCGGCTCGGCGTCCGCCTCCCCCTCGGGCTGGAACGGGCGCTGGAGGGTCGGCGCGGCAAGGACGGCGACGGTCAACCTGAGCCTGCGAAGGACCTCGATCCCCCATTCCGGCGCCACGGATAGCGCGCCGATCCGCCCGATCCGCACAATCCGTCCGACCCGCCCGATCCGTCCCCGTCCTCGTTCCTAGTTCCTTCTTCCCTCCATCGCCAGCCACGCCGAGCAATCGCAAAGCCATTGTCCTCCCGCCCTAGCCACGGCAAAGCAACCGTTGACGTCCGGTGCCCTTTCCTCGTTCCTAGTTCCTTATTCCCCCCATCGCCGAGCAACGCCGGGCCACCGCCGAAAGCGAGCGTGGCCATCGTGTTGGCGAAAGCGCGATAGCGGACCGCGCGAAACGGTAAGAGGAGAATGGTCAATCTTGTCGTATAGTGCGGACGATTGGCTCCCTTTCATTGCGAGTTTCGTGGGGCCGATCCTCCGTAGGGACCTCCGGGCTCCGACCACGTCGTCGGGGCCCTGGTCCTCTGTCCGCAAGGGGTTTCTCCGGCGTCCCGCCGGCTCCGGCACTCGACCAACCCCCTCCGGTGCACCGGGTACGCGCCGAGCCATCGGCCCCGCAAACCACTGATTCACAAGCCGTGCTCGCCGCGCCATCCCGCCCGCCGATCCGTCCGATTCGTCCGATCCGCCCCATCCGTCCCCCTCGGCCCGCCACCGCTGAGCCACCGCAAGAGCCACCGTTTCTGTCATCCTGACGAAGGAAGGATCCCGGTCCCCTTCCGGTGCCATTGCGAAGCCACGCCTCGCCATCGCCCCGCAATCGCCGCGCCGTCGCCAAGCCACCGTTGGCGTCCCGCCCGTCCCCCCTTCCTCGTTTCTGATTCCTTTTTCCCGCCACCGCAGGGCCATCGCCCCGCCACCGCAATGCCACCGCTAGAGCCATGCCCCGCTGCACCGCCAAGTCCAAACGCTCCGGCGAACGGTGTCGTCGCCACGCCGCTCCCGGCGCCTCCGTCTGCCACATGCACGGCGCCGGCGGCGGACGCCCCCTCGCCCACGGACGGTACAGCAAGTTCCTCCCCGTCCGACTCGCCGCCGACTACGCCGCCGCCCTCCAGGACCCCGACCTCGCCGATCTCGAGGGCGAAATTGGCGTCGTCCAGGCCCTCGTCTACGAAGCCGCCCGCGAACTCGACGAACAAAGCGGCGCCCACCTCTGGGGCCTGATCGGCCAAGGGTGCGACCGTCTCGAACGCGCGATCGCCGACGACGACGCCGACGCCGCGATCGCCGCCCTCGCCGCCCTCCGAAACACCGTCGCGCGCGGCCGGTCCGCCGCCGACAAGGAAGCCCGCCTCCTGCGCCTCATCGCCCGCAAGGAGAGCCTCGCCCTCAGCCAAGCCAAACGCCTCGCCGCCGCCGAACACTCCCTGAGCGCCAAAGAGGCCAACGCCCTCGTCGCCGCCCTCCTGGCCTCCGTCCGCGAGGTGATCCGTGATCGAACCCAGCTCGCCGCCGTCCAGAAAGCGTTTGTTCGACTCTGCGGCCCAACGGATCGCGACCGGCCTGCTTGACGGGCTCGGACCCCCCGCCCCGCCGCCCCCCCTCGCCGACTTCGTCGAGGCCACCACCCGCTTCGCCCTCCACTCCTGGCAGCGCGACCACCTGATCCCCGCCCTCGTCCGCGCCGCCGAGACCCCCGGCACCCGCCTTGCCGTCCACGCCCCGCCCCAGTTCGGCAAGTCCGTCGTCGTCAGCCAACGCTTTCCCGCCTGGCTCATGGGCCGCCGCCCGACCGTCCGCATCGGACTCGCCTGCTACAACGAGACCCACGCCACCGGCTTCGGCGCCACGATCCTCGACCTGATGCGCTCCCCCGAGTTCGAAGCCGCCTTCCCCGACCCCGAGGCTCGCTTGCCCCCCGACGCTCCCGCCGCCCGCTTCAAAACCGTCGGCCGCGCCCGCCTCCGCGATGCCCAGCCCTCCTTCCTCGCCATGGGACTCCAAAGCGGCTTCACCGGCAAAGGCGTGGACCTCCTCCTCATCGACGACCCCTACAAGTCGGACGAAGAGGCCCGCTCCCCGGCGATCAACGAGAAAGTCTGGCGCTGGTGGACCCGCACCGCCAGCGTCCGCGTCGGCGAGGAGGCCAGCGTCGTCGTGATGTTCCACCGCTACCACGAGGATGATCTCGCCGGCCGGCTGATCGCGAGCGGCTTCGCCTCCCTCCGGTTCCCCGCCATCGCCGACCGCCTCCCCGGCGATCCGACCGGTCGCCAACCCGGCGAACCCCTCTCCCCCATGCGATCCCTCGCCTGGCTCGAGGCGGAACGCGACCGCGACCCCTTCGTCTTCCTCGGCCAGTTCCAAGGCACCCCCCGCCCCGAAGAAGGCGCCTTCTTCCGGCCCGAACGCATCGAACTCGCCGACGCCGCCCCCGCCGCCGCGCCGAAGGTCCGGGCTTGGGACCTCGGCGGCGGCGGACCCGGCAGCGACTTCTCCGTCGGCGCCCTCCTCGCCCGGGACGAGGACGGCCGAACCTGGATCCTCGACGTCCGCCGCGGACGCTGGCTCCCCGACGACGCCGTCCGCGTCATCCGCCAGACCGCCGAGACCGACGGCCACGCCGTCGTCGTGCGCGTGCCCCAAGACCCCGGCCAAGCCGGCAAGGCCCAGGCCGCGCAACTCGTCCGCGTCCTCGCCGGCTTTCCCGTCCGGACCCGTCCCGTCACCGGCGACAAGCGCACCCGGGCGTTCGGACTCGCCGCCCAGGTGAACGCCGGAAACGTGCGGATGATTCGCGGCGCATGGAACGCCGACCTCCTGGCCGAGTTGCGCGGATTCCCCCTCGGCGCGTTCGACGACCAGGTCGACGCCCTCGCCGACGCTTTCGCCGAGTTGTCCTCGACCGCAAGTTGGGCGGACGTGTGGACCGTATGAAACCGATCGAACTCTTCTGGAATCTTCTCGCCGTCGCCGGGGGCGTCCTGGCGATCGGCCTGGCCGTCCTGGCCCTCGTCGTCCTCGGAGCCGCGATCCGCGGGTGGGCCCGGCGTTGAGCCTCCTCGAAGCCGTCCGACGCGCCGTCGGGCGCGGCCTGCCCGTCTACGCCTCCGAAACCGCCGCCGGCGGATCCTGGCGCTGGTGGCTGCCGAGCGCCCAGGTCGACTACGAGCGCGAGGCGGGAGACCGGTGGGACAACGGCGTCGTCTCGATCTGCGTCGGCGCCATGTGTCGCGCCTGGTCCGAGGCGGGGTTCGTCGTCCAGCGCGCCGAAACCGCCGCCGGCAAACGCGTCTGGCGCGACGAGGCCGGCCACCCGCTCCTCGACCTCCTCGAAACCCCCAACCCCTGGGTCTCCGGGTCCGTCCTCTGGGCCGGAACCCTCCTCTCCTGGATGGTCGCCGGAAACGCCTACTGGCTCAAAGTGCGCGGGCGCGCCGACCAGATCGCCGGCCTCGTCTACGTGCCCCACGTCCAGATGCGACCGATGGCCGATCGCGAGAACCCCGACGGACGCCAACTCGTGACCTACTTCGAGTACACACCGATCGGCGGGTCTGCCCTCGCCGTCCCGCGCTCCGAGGTCGTCCACTTCCGCCACGGCATCGATCCCCGCAACCCTCGCCTCGGCCTCTCCCCGCTCGCCGCCCTCCTCCGCGAGGTCGTCGGCGACAACCGCGCCGCCACCTACTCCGTCGCCCTCCTCGGCAACATGGGCGTTCCCGGACTCGTCTTCTCGCCCCGCGAATCCGGCGTCGGCGCCCCCACCCCCGAACAGCGCCGCGCCTTCCGCGAGCAGGTCCGCGACGCCTTCGGCGGCGAAGGCGTCGGCCGCGCCCTCATGATGCCCTTCCCCGCCGACGTGACCGCCCCCGGACTCTCCCCCGAGCAGATGGGCCTCGCCCGCCTCCGCGACGTGCCCGCCGGCCGACTCTGCGCCGCCTTCGGCATCGACCCCCTCGCCGTCCACCTCCCCAGCGACCAGAAAACCTACGCCAACTACCGCGAGGCTCGCGAGGCCTTCTACGAGGAAGCCGTCGTCGGCACCCGCAGCGAACTCTGCCGCCAGGTCACCCGCCAACTGCTCCGCGCCGACTACGACGAACCCGACCTGCGCCTCTGGTCCGACTACGCCGACGTCCGCGTCCTCCAGGACGACCGCGACAAGCTCTACCGCCGCGTCGGCGACGTCTACGCCCGTGGCGTCGTCGACCGCGCCACCGCCAAGGACCTCCTCGGCCTCCCCCCCGACCCGGCCGACGTCGGCGTCTACGCCAGACCGGGAACTCCCCCTTCATCCTGAGCGAATCCTGTCCTCCTGAGCGATCTCTGTCATCCTGAGCGAAGCGAAGGATCCCGGCTCCCTCTCTGTCATCCTGAGCGAGCCCTGTCATCCTGAGCGAAGCGTAGGATCCCGGTACCCCCCCGACCGCCCTTCCCCCCCCTGCCATCCTGAGCGAGCCCTGTCATCCTGAGCGCAGCGAAGGATCCCGGACCGGTCGCCAAGGATGAACGCGAGCCCCGTCATCCGGAGCCCGCGAAGGACCCCGGTCCCCGCTCTTGTCATCCTGAGCGAAGCGAAGGATCCCGGCCCTCCGCCGACCGCCCATCCCCGTCCCCGTCATCCTGAGCGAGCCCTGTCATCCTGAGAGAAGCGAAGGATCCCGGTCCTCCGCCGACCGCCCATCCCCCACCCCGTCATCCCGAGCGAGCCCTGTCATCCTGAGAGAAGCGAAGGTCCCGGTCCGCTCCGCCCCAGAGCGGGGCGCCAAGATCCCCCTCGCCGGGAAAAGGCCCCGATCCGCCCCCGCCCGACCGATCACCCACCGCGCCGCGTTTGTGCGGGACGCGGAGTCGCCGCCGAAAGCGGTTCCCGGGTTCGTGCCTTGCGTTCGTCCGGCTTCCCCCCGAAACGCCATCCACCATCCCATTCCCATGCGCCAGAGCGCGGCCCAGAACCCGGTTGCCGAAGCGTCCCCCAACGTGGCCCCGCGTGGAAGTTCCGGGGGAAACGCCCGACCGCGAAGTCCGACCGAGGCGGGCACCCAGACCCTCCCTCCTCAGCGCCCCGCGGGAACGCGGTTACTTCAGTTTCAACGACCACATCTTCTCGGGATGGCCGCAGAAGACCGTGCCCGGAATCGTGCGGGCGAAGAGATAGAAGGACGCGTACGGCGCGGCGGGACCGTTCGATTGGTGGAACCAGCAAGGCTCCCCGCCGATTTCGGCCTCCCCTTCCAGGACGCCCTGCTCCCCCCAAGTGACCGCGTGCGGCGTGCGGGCGGGTCCGGAGCGCACCCTCACGCCCGGGTCCCAGAACGAGAGTGGCACCGCCACGCGAAACGGCGCAATCACGTCGAGCCTGGGACGCAACTCCACGATCACGCCGCCCGCGCCATCTTCGTGGACCGTGACCTCCACCGGATCCAGCCGCGGGCGATCCACCCTCGGTGGCTCGCCGAGAACCGCCCCCAGCACGCGTTGGACCCGGTCGGGATCGGAGAGCCGGACTCCCAGTCTCACCTTCAGCGCCTTCGGCACCTGCGAGGCATCGATCTCGTGCCACTGGCCGATGAGCGAGTAACCCGGCTTTGCGAGCGCACGATCGAGCGCGTAGGAAAGTTCCTCCATACAGGGCTCGCTGGAGAGGCTGTTGCGAGTCAAGAAGATCCCCCAAGCGTCCGATTTGTCGATCCAACCGGCGATTGAATCCCAGAGCCGCTGGCCCGGCACAAGATCAAAGCGATCGACCGGCACCTGGATCCCCGCGTCCCGCAACTCCTGGGCAAGGTAGTCCACATCGTCCGGGTTGTCGAGCCAGGAGTAGGTCAGAAACCGCGCCTTCGCGTTCTCCATCGTGAGGACCAACCCTTCGACGGGCCTCGTACCCGTCCTTCTCGCCCTGATCCGCGTCACACTGGCCGGGGTGGCGCCAAACCTCAAACACACAGGAATTCGAGTGTTTCAATCCTCGCCTCCCGAGGGAGACGACGCGGCCGGGTTTCGAGATCGGGCGACTCGGCCCCTCGGATCCCCGGCGCCACGGTCTACTTCGCCCCGTCCCCCGTACGTTCCTGCCGCGGGCCATCGGCTCCGCCCCCCGCCCGGAAACCCCGCCCGGGAACCCCCGCCCGAACCCGGTTGTTCCTGACCCTAGACCGAGAATGGCCCGCTCCTCGAACCTCCTCTCCATCCTCCTGGCCTACGCGGTCGCCTTCCTCGGTTGCCTCCTCGCCTCCGAAGCCGCCGATGGCACCCTCGCCCTCCTCGCCTTCGGCCTCGGCGGCGGACTCCTCTGCGCCCTCACCCTCGTCCGCTCCCGCACCCGCCTCCTCCTCCCGCCCCTCCTGCTCGGCCTTTCCATCGCCGTCTTCAGCGGGTCCGCCGGCTCCAGTTCCCCCATGCGCGATTGGCTCCTCGCCCGGGGCCTGTCCCCCGAGGACGTCCGCCAGATTGTTCACGCCTTCCGCAAGTCCGTCCACGTCGCCTTCTACGGCGCCATGGCCGGGACCGCCTTCCTCGGCCTGCGCCGCGTCCCTCGCCTCGCCCAACCGGGCGCCTGGGCCCTCGCCTGGGCCATGGGGCACGCCCTCGTGGACGAAGGCCGCCAACTCCGCACCCCCGGCCGTACCGGCCAGCCCCTCGACCTCGCCATCGACCTCGCCGGCGCCCTCGCCGGCCTCGCCCTCGCCGCCTGGCTCCTCCGTCGCCGCCGTCCCAAACCCGCCCGGAACTAGAACTCGAGCCGACCTCTTTCATTGGGTCGGAACCACGGGCCGAGATGAGCCTCTGCGGAAGGCCCTGAGACGGGTGTGGCGCCTAACATGGGCTACCGAGCGGCTCACGCGCTCCGGTCGAGCCGCGCCCTCCCTCCGCGTGGACTTTGGCATGTCATCACACGCAAGGGCCAAAGGTTGCGCGTGGACCGGAAAGTGGGGCCAGACCAATGCGGGCAAACGATTGTTTGCCTAGTGTCAACCGATACGCTCATCCCTGCATTTCAGTCTTGATGAAATGCGTTTCACGAGATCGAGTGGTGAAGACCCTGCGGGCATACGGATTGCGCAGGCTGGGTTGGGGACAGGGCGGCCACGCCTGCTTCGGCAACGCCGCGGGTCAGACGGTCCAAGCGTCAATCCGCCAGACGGACATTCCGATGGCGTACCTCTACAGCCTCGGAAACGAGCTGGAGAAGAAGGGTATCGCCAAGGAGGAGGGGTTCTGGAAGGCGGTTCGCGGCCGCTGAAGGTTTTTTGGAAAAATCGCGCTCGGTTTCCAAGCAAAGGGGAGCGGGGCGCCTTTCTTTGTTGGCGGCGCGAAAGCGACGTACACCAAACGAAAGGAGGCTCACCTTCATGAGCACCGACAACATCCCGACCGGAAACGAGGACTGGAGCTATCGCGAGACCATCATCTCGATCGAGAGCGGCACCGACCCCGGTTCCCAGGACGACTAAGCACTCCACCGCCGTGGGCGGCTCCGCCGCCCCGGCATCCCCATCGCACGAGGTGAAGAACATGTGCAACGGCAACTGCCACTCCGCCACCGCACGGTGCCCCTACTGCACCGTCTACGACGAGCCCGGCCCGGACGTCTACTGGCCCGAGCCGCCGACCGACCCCGACCCCTGCGACCCCTGCATCCCCTGGTGCTTCTGAGCAATCCCGGCCCCGCCGAAAGACGGGGCCAAAAAGCAAATCCCGAAAAATCTTCCAACCGGACCCGGCCCAGCCGCATTTACTCTATGTCGGCGCGAGCCGGCAAGCCATTCGAAAGGAGAAACATCACTTATGTGCACCGACATCGAGCCCAGCGCCTCTGAGACCGCCGCCGGATATTCCGACGGCTACCCGACCAGCGGAGACTACTCCGAGGACTCCAACGCCGACAGCTCCGACAAGTAGGAGCCGAACGCACGACCAAACAGCCGGCCCCGCAAACGCGGGCCGGCTCTCTTTCTGCCTCACGACGGCACTCTGGCAAGCTGAGCAAGTTGTCTTGGTCTGCCCCCCGAAGTCCGGGCTGGCGATAGCATTGGACTCTGCTCGAAGGAGTTAAGCAATCGAGATTCGGCGAAGGGCGGATCGTGCGGACCCTGAGCGAGGTCGGTTCGGGCAAGTCGGCTCGCAAGGTTCGCCGTGCTCACGGCGCGAGCGAGAACGGCCACGCGCGTGGAAGCGCAAGGACGGCGGGATGGACACCGACGACGTCCGTCGTCTGAAGGAACCTGAGGCCGAGAATGCGGCCTTGAAACGGATCGTGGCCAACCGGGCGATCGAGCTTGAACCTCTTCGCCGCTGCACCCGAGCAGAATACCGCCGAAAACCCGAGGACCCCGCTGGGCCCCGCTCCCCACCCGCTACGATGCGGCGTTCACGTGGATCGCCCGCAGGTTCATGGGCCGCCAACCCTCCGCGATCGGCCGGACCACGAGCGTGTTCTTCCCCGCTACGACCGGATACGTTCCCAGAGCCACCGTGCGATAGGACTCGTACGAGCCGGTTTCGGGCGACGCGAACCGGACGGTCTGCCCGCCCAGCGTGACGGTGAAGGCGGCGGAGGCGGGGGTGGCGATCTCCGTCGTCAGGCGAACCATCCCGGACGCTTCCGCCGTAAACGTCCATTCGGAGTAGTCCTTCGGGTCCGTCCAATAGCCGAGGTTGGGCTTCCCGCCGCGCTCCTCGGACTGAAGCTCGCCGTGCAGGGTCGCCTCGTCGGGCTCGAGCGCGAGCGAGGACCCGAGCTTGAGAACGAGCGGAGACTCTTCGACGAGCACCGCCCCCTTCAGCGCGAGTCTCACCGTCGTCGAGACTGCGTCCGGAGCCTTGGTCGGCACCGCGATCTCCACCACCCCGGGCGTGCGACTCCAAGCGAGCTTCTTCCCGCCCACCAAGAGCGAAGCGGAACCCACCGGGCTCCTCAATCCCGGCACCACCAGCTTGCCGTCCTTCGGCCAGTCGAACACGTGCAGATAGAGGGTCGCGCCGCCCTTCACCGACTTCCTCGTACAGCGCCCCCAGGCGAGCTTCTTGAACGGGCTCGCCGAAGTCCCGTAGATCGCCGCGCCGTTCTTCCTCATCCAGGCCCCGACCGCCGCCAGGCGCTCGACCGACGGCCCCGGAATCTCGCCCAACGACGTCGGCCCGACGTTCAGCAGGAAGTTGCCGCCCTTGCTGGCAACGTCCACCAGGGTACGGATCAGGCTTTCGCTCGACTTCCAGTGGTGGTCGGTGCTCTTGTAGCCCCACGTGTCGTTCATCGTCATGCAGGTCTCCCAATCGCGTCCCGGGTACCCGGTCGCCGGGACGAACTGCTCCGGAGTCTCCGTGTCGCCGCGATACCCGCCGCCGAGGCGGTTGTTGTGGACGATGCCGGGCTGGAGCCGGAGCAGCGGCAACAGCAGGTCGGCCCGCTCCTTGGTCATCTCGACCGGCGTGTCCCACCAAAGCACCGAGATCTTGCCGTACTTCGTGAGAATCTCCCTCACCTGCGGCACCGCGACTCTCTCGATGTACTCGGTCATGTCTCGGTCCTGCTTCGGGTCCCAGTGCCCGCCCGCCGCCGAACCGCCGTTGTTCCAGTCCTGCGCCTGGCTGTAGTAGAAACCCAGCCGCATGCCGTGCTTCTTGCACGCCCTGGCGAGCTCGGCCAGCGGGTCGCGCCCGAACGGCGTCGCCTTCACGATGTTCCAGTCCGAGGCCTTGGAGTCGAACATCGCGAAGCCGTCATGGTGCTTGGACGTGATCACGATGTACTTCATGCCGGCGTCCTTGGCGATCCGAACCCACCGGTCCGCGTCGTACCGGACCGGGTTGAACTCCTTGGCGTATGCGCGGTAGCGATCGACCGGAATCCTCCCCTGATGCATGATCCACTCTCCGATCCCGTCGATCGGCTTGCCGTCGTACACCCCGGCCGGCACCGAGTACACGCCCCAGTGAACGAACATGCCGAAGCGCGCCTCCCGAAACCACGCCATACGCGAATCACGTTGGGCGGGCGTTTCGTTGGCATAGGGGTCGGGACCGGCTTGCAGAGATTGGGCGCCAAGAAGCGCGATCGCAAGGAGAGGGATCATGCCGCAAAACTACCCCGAAGCTCGGGAGGCGCGTGATCACGGACCTCGTGTCCGCCCGCGTCGGGTCCCCGATTTCCCGCCACCGCCCCGTCCCCCACGCACCCCTCGACCCGTGGTCCCCGACCGACGCGCTCCCTTGCCCGCGTCCTCCGGACCTACGCGAACCGCCGCGTCCCCCGCCGCACGAACTCCCACACGAGCGCCTTGACCCATTCCGGATCTTCCGCCCGCACCGCCCGCCCCGAGCCGTCCGCGAACTGCCGCGCCAAACACCGCCGCAACACGACCGCCGCCTCCTCCCCCGCCACCTCGATCACCAGCCGCTCGACGTCCAGGTACGCGTAGGCGATCGCCGGGAGCGGTTCCCGCGCCTTCGTCGACCCGCTCGGCAGATACTTCGCCATCACCCGCGTCCGACGCCCGTCCACCTCCACCCAGACCTCGTCGTTCTCCCGATGGCACGTCGGCCACACCGCCCCCCGCGAGCGAGCGGAGCGCCGCCACCGCACCACGAACCCCCACGTCCGGCACGCCTGGTACAAGCCCTCCCGCGCGTCCATCCGCCACCAGTGGTAGCTCCACCGCTCCGGATGCCCCGGACCCGGACGCCGCTCCGTGTACTCGGTCCCGTCCATGGGGTTACCCGACCTCCGTCCGGTTTGCCCGCCGGGGTCGCGTGCGGCGCGTCACCAACTCGGCCCTCCCGCCTCCTCCGACGCCGACTCCCAGAGCCGCCGCGCCACCCCCCGATCTCGGAACGTGACGAACGACCGGTACCCCTCCTCCCGCACTTGGACCGTGTCCCCGACGCGCCGCAACTCGTAGCGCCGCCCGTGCCGCACGACCGTCGCCGTCCGCGCTTCCGCCTCGATCCGGCTCGCCCGCACCGCCCTCACTCCCCCTCGAACGGGTCGTATTCGTCGAGCACCGCCGTCGGAACCTCGCGCGCCATCGCCTCGTAGTCCGCGACCAGCGCGTCGCGATCGAAGCCCTCCCGATCGCTCGCCGCCATGACCGAAAGCGCCAACGCCGCCAACTTGCGCGGCGTCGTCTCGAGGCTGGTCGGCGTCGGCTCCCCGAGGCGCGCCGCGACCGTCCGCCCGAACACGAGCGGATCCCAACCTCCCAACCGCGTCGCCTCCCGCCGGTACAGCGACACCCGCTCCGGCCCCAAAGGATCCCGGAGCGCCTCCGGCAACGGACGTCGGAACGCGTACCCGTACAGCGCGATCTCCCCCGCGATCGCGTCCTCCGGCGACGCCGAGGTCTCCGTAGGTCGGAACGCGACGTGGTCGAGGATCCAGACGTTCGCCGCCCGTAGGCGCTCCTCCCGCGTCGGCGGCGCCGGGTGCTTCGCCTCGTTCGGCACCGGAACCCAGTCCCCGTCCGCCCCCAGCGTCGAAACCTTCGCCCCCGTCACCCTCTCCTGACCCTCGACGAGCCAAACGTCCAACCGCACCCGATCGCCCGCCTTGAGCGCCCGGAGGTGTCGCGCGAACATATAGCTGAACGTCGTCGGATGCCGGCTCGTCACCAGATACCGATCCTCGCCGTCCAACAGCTCGATCCACAACTCCGTCCGCTCCCGCCCGTTCCACTCCGACCGGTGCAGCGACAACGAGACCAAGACGCCGTCGACCGCCCGAAACGCCTCGCGCGCCTCCCGTCGTCCCCGGCTCAGTTGGCCGTTCGCCGCGTGAATGAAAACGCCTCGCTTGTCCTGATGCAACGCCATGGGGGATCACCAACCTCCAAATCTGAGCGAAAGGCCGATCGCCGGAAAGACCGGACGCCAACGCCGCGCCCAGACCGTCTCTCGCCCGAGCCTGCGGTTCGGTCGACGCCTGCGCCCCGGTCGTCGGTTTTGTCGCTCGTTGGGACATCATAGCACAATGTGTCCCACTTATGTCAAATTTCGTGCTATTCTGAAGTCTGTATGATGAGGATCGTGCCTGTCCGCGACCCGCGCGCCGAAGACGTCGAGCGTCTGCTCGCCAAACACAACAAGTCGCTCGCCTGGCTCGGGCGCCAGCTCGGCGTCTCCCGCCAGACCGTCCACAACTGGATCAGCGGGGCCTCCGCGCCCCGCGACGAATCCGTGTGGGACGCCATGCTCGCGAAGCTCCCCAAACGGGAACCCGAGCCGCTCGGACCGCCCCGCAACGCCGCCTATCTCCCCGAAATCCGCCTGCCCCTTTGGCCCGCCCTCCCCGCCAACGGCGATTGGGACGAGCCCCAAGGCGCCGAGGACTGGATCGAGGTTCCCAGCTTCCTCGGCACCACCCCGCGCTCCCCCGAACGGGTCGTGGCGACCATCAGGGGCGACTCGATGTCCCCCCGGCTCCACGACGGCGACCTCGTCGTCGTCGAACTCGACCCTTCGCCCCGGACCGGACGCATCGTCGTCGCGCGCACCGAGGACGGCGAGGTGACCGTCAAAACCCTCCTGCGCGACAAACACGGCGACCACGTCCTCCAGGCCGTCAACAAGGAGCATCGCGTGGTCCCCAAGGAGAGCTGCGTCGTGGGCTACATCGTCGCCGTCCTCCGCAACTACGGTCGCGGGCGCGGAACCATCGAGTGGGACGACGGCGGCATCGGGCCCTGATCCTGGTCGGAGTCAGGACAAATTAGGGACACATTATTGACAATTGGGACACGGCGTGATACACTTGGATCGCCCCGCGAGAGGGCCCGACCATGAACGCACTCACCCGAGATCCCGCTCCTCCGAACGCGCCGCGACCCGTGCCGGCGCCGACCGTCCTGGTCCAGGACGTCGAGGTCGTCTACCAAGGCCATTGGTTCACCGTGGAGCCCGAGCCGACCGGCTGCGGCGCTCGCTTCGTCGAACGCGGCCACGGCGGCCGCGAGTTCGTCGTGAGGCTCGCCAACGGGCGCGAAATCGTGACCCGCAACCTGTGGGAGGGCGACGTCACCGACGCGCGCGACAACGCCCACATCGTCTGCGCCCGCACCGGGGTCCCCCTCCGCGTCTCCCCCGTGCTGGACTACTACCAGGAACGGGGCTACTCCGCGCAAATCCTGAGGCACGCCCGCACCCAGATCCGCGCCCTCGTGCGCCGGGAATGGGACGGCAAGTGCGCCTCGCGGGTCTTCGAGGGGCTGGACCCGGCTCCCGCCGAACTCTGGACCCGCGAGGTGATCGCCCGGGACCGCAAACGCCACGGAGTGCCCGCGTGAACCCCTTCCGGCCGTTCCGCCCAAGTTGGCCCTCCGTGCGAGACGACGATCGCCCGGACGCCCCGCCTCTTCCCGACGAGGACCTTCGGAACGCCCCGCCCCGCCCCTGGGGGGCATCCTCCCGCGCTCGCGCCGAAACCGAAGACCCCGTGGGGACCGGGCGCCCTGCCCCGCCGTTCGGCGCCGTGACCTATGGCGAGCAGGCGCTCGCCCGCCGCGCCCGCGTCCGGGAGCTGATGGCCCAGCGCACCCGCCTCGACCGCGAGATCGTCCGCCTCCAGCGAGAGGCGAACGGCTTCGAGTCCCTCGCCCTCGTCGAACGACAAACCTCCGCCCACCGGCTTCCCCCACCCAACCTTCGAACCGTGGACGCGAACGACGACCCGATCATCGCGCGTCCTGCCCCCTCCTTGCCGGAGTGACCCCATGAGAGACCTGAACGACATCCGTGCTGACGTCCCCGAGCTCCTCACGCCGAGGGAAGCCGCCGCCATGCTCCGTATCGGACGGACCAAGATCTACGCCCTCCTCGACGCCAAAGCGATCAAGGCGAAGCGGATCGGCCGATCGATCCGCATCCCCCGATCCGAACTGCTGCGCTTCCTCGACCTCGAATCGTGACCCGTCGCCGGTTCGCGGGCGCCGGCGCGTCCCCGGGATCACCGGGTGGCCGAGTGTGCACCCATAGCTCGGCGCCCGCCAGAATCCCTTACCAGAAGGACCCGGCGCACGCCGGAAACCGCTTCGAAACCCCTCTCCCCGCCCCCAAAGCTTCCTTCCACGACCCCGGTGCGGGCCGCCCCTGCCATCCTTCCGCGAGCCCTGTCATCCTGAGCGAAGCGAAGGACCCCGGCTCCTCCGCACCCCGGTGGGAGCCCCGGAACGCGAATCCAAAGGCCGCCGAAAGCACGAAGCGACCGAAGATGTAGGGGCGAAGCTCCCGCGCTCGGATCCGAACCCGTGGCCGCACACCCTCACGCGAACCGGGCCCGTACTCCCCCGCCGTTGTCTGCAGGAAACCGGCGGTCGGTGGCGAAAGGCGATCGTGCGATGTGGACCGGGCATCGCGACGCGAGGGGTCATCTTGAACACGCTTTGGGCGCACACGGCGGGAAAACCGAACGGTGAATGGCACGACCTCCGTCGCCACTTGCTCGATGTGGCCGCGACCGCCGAGCGGTCCGCGGCCAAGTTCGGCGTCGGCGCTTCCGGCTGGGCGCTCGGACTGAGCCACCATGGCGCCAAAGCCGACTCTCGCTTTCAACGCTACCTGCGCCAGCCCACCCCTCCGCCCTGTGGATTCGTGCCGGCCCGCCCAAGCGGTCGCCCCACGGTTGGCGAGCACTCGGAAGGATAGACAGCCGCTCGATCGGAACTCGTTACTCACCCATGTGCAGCGCGCTGAGATTCGGTTTTGAGATCGCCGGCCCGATGGCCATGTTCATGCGACCGGATACAGGATCGTGCCCGGTTTCGTACCCCCTTCCTACCGGAAGCGCCATAAAAGCGCTGGTGGAGTCGGTCGCCCGAGTGGAAGGTGCAGTGTTCGTTCCCAGGCTCGTTCATGTCTGTCGCCCAATTCGGTACGTGCCCTACGTCTGCAACTACGGAGGTCCCTTGCGCAAGACAGACCAGATGAAGCAAGGATCGAACCTCCAGCACGTCGCCCGCGTCCTGGCAGACGTTTGCTATCAAATCCTAGGGGAGTGTGTCCCGTACGGCCGGTGCGACGTGCCGAACCCTCACGTCAAACTCACATCAATGCTGGAGCGCAGACTCGGGCTCGGTCAATCGCGCTACCCTCCCTGCCTCGGTTGGAAGGAGTTCGCGCCCTCCTATTTCGGCTTCCTCAGGCCCGAGACCAAGCCCTCGGAAGCGGCCTCGGAGAGCGTCCCCGGTTACCTGGTGTCTCCATGGGACCTTCCGGTGGGCGGGGCCTGGGGACCACGATATGGGCATGTCGAGGTGATCGCCGGAATCTGCGACCTGGGTCGGCTGGGGTACACGAATGCTGGCTGAAGCTTGGAAGATCAGCCAATCGCTTGCGGAAGTGGGCGGCGATATCCCGCGTCGCGCCACCGACGTCATGAAGCCCGGACTCGCAAAACGCCAAACCCTCCGCGTCCTGATCCATGACGACGGCCAGGTGTCCCTCCTCCCCGTTACCGATCCAGCTACCCCCCTCTGGGTACTTCGTAAAGGCAACTTCTTCTTCTGGCCGGTCGTCCGACCCAATGATCCCTGCTGGAACGACGGCCACGCCGTGGAACGAAACCTCGCTCGTTTTGCCCACGAACGCAAGGGCGGTTCGGACAAGCACACTCCCGAGGTTGCCCTGCGTATGCATCGGGACGTCCTTGCCGAGTGCCTGTTCGACTGGCCCGGTCTGCTGGACCTCGAGCCCCGGGTGCGGGCCGAACACTGGGCGAAGATCGCCACCCCGAATGGACCTCCCGAACTCCTGACCCTCTGCGACCGGCTGGACCGTCTGCGAGCCGACCCCGCGCCACTGCGCCTCGCCGTGGAGCGCGCCCGCGAGAACGAAGACCTGGCCGCCGCGCTCGTCGCCCTTGCCCTCGGACAAAGCGCGCAGGGCGACAAGGCTCAGGTCGCCTTTGACCTCCCCGAAGCGACCGTCTATTCCCCCGTCGTCCGGCAGGCCCTGGAAACCGCCGTCGCCGCCGTGGGCCGGGGCACGGGCGCGAGTCGGGTCTGCTCTCTCGCCGGACGTGAAGACCACTCTTGGCACGGCCCCTTCCCAACCCCCGAGCTGCCCTGCGTCTCCCGCAAAGGCGTTCCCCTCTTCTCCATGTTTCGCGAGGTCGAGGCCAACACGCGCTACGGCCGTACGGGGACCGACCTCCTCACCGTGGGCGAAGGCACGGTTCAGGCCGCGCTGGACGCCCTCTTGTACGCCGTCGAGCCGGAACGGCTGGGCCGGACATGGACCTCTATGCCCAGCGGCAAGGTATCTCTGGGCAAGGAGGCGAATGACCTCCTCATCGCCCACGCGGTAGACGTCGAAGCGCCTCTGGCACACGGTTTCGGATCCGGCGAACCGGACGAGGCGTACGAGGACGCTCTGGGCTCCGTCTTGGAAGCGCTCAGCGGGGTTTCGACGGCGAGGCCACGCGCCACCGTCCTGCTCGTCCTGCTCCGGCAGATCAGCGACGGGCAAGCCCAGGCCGTCTATTGCCGCCAGCCGAGAGCCCGCGAAGTCCTCGACGCCGGGACCCGTTGGTCCAACGCGCAGCGGACCGTCCCCCGCCTTTGCTTTCAAGGACCTACCGCAAAGCGGCTCGTCATCTCCCCGGGCTCCCTCGTCGCCTGCCTCTGCCGAGATTGGACGAGCGACGCCGCCCGCGACACGCCCGTGCCTGGCCCTTCGGCGGGCGAAGTCCTCGACCTCATGCTCGCCAGCGGACCGGAACGCGCGCTCCGCGCCGATCCGATGCTCGCCCTACTCGTCGCCCGTTGCGGCAGCCTGATGCGTTCGGCCGCCGTCCGCGCCCGAACCTGCAAGTTGCCGAAGCGTCTGCAGCCTGAAGCCGCCCGGGCCGCCGCCGCGACCGCCCTGTTGCTCGACGCGCTAGGACATCCCATGGACCAAGACTCTCCCTCGCCCGCCTACTGCCTCGGACTGCTCCTCGGACTGGTTGACACCCTCCACCTGACTTACTGCCGCCACGAACGCCAATCCGTCCCGCCCACCCTCGGCGGCAACCAGCTGATCGGCATCGCCTGCGACGACCCGCCTCGTGCGCTCGCCGAACTGCTCGAACGCTCACGGCCCTGGCAATCGTGGGCCAACACCTGCGAACCTCGAGGCGAAAAGGACCCGCTCATCGCGAAAAAGACCCTGTCGCGTCTGGGACGGCTCGCCCCCAAGCTAGCGGGACGCGTGCCCGCCCGGCTGGACGATCAAGCCCGTGCCGAGCTGCTTCTGGGATACCTCTCGCACGATTCCTGCGCCGACGACACGCCCGCCGGCCACCCCGATCAAGGAACCGAAGATGCCAACTGACCAAGTTTCGACCGACAAGACCATCCCCCGCATGACGGGAGTTCTCATCATCGAGGCCAACGAATCGAACCCGAACGGCGATCCGGACCGGGAAAGCGATCCCCGGACCCTGCCCGACCGCCGGGGCGTGATCAGTGCCGTCTCCTACAAGCGAAAGCTCCGAAACCTCGTTCTGGAGAAGGACGGCGTCGTCTGGCGGGAAATGGAAACGCGCTTCAAGGACCTTGATCGAAAGCGGTTCGACATCCTCGAGGACCGCGCTTTGGAACGTTCCGGCGTGACGGCCATGTTGAAAGGCGAGAAGAGCGAGAATCTTCGGGCGGACAACTACAGGTCGTTCCACGAGCGCTTCTGGGACGCCCGCGTGTTCGGGAACACGTTCCTCGAGTCCGCGGCCGCCGAGGACAAGAAGGACGACGAAGCGCAGAAAGCGAACCAGCGAAGCGCCGTGCGCAACGGCGTCGCCCAGTTCGTGAACGCCCACTCGGTCTGCCCCGTCGAAATCGTCCGTAGCACGAACACGAAGATGGCGGGCGCCCAGGAAGGCAAGGATCGCGGCATGGCCCCTCTCGCTGACCGGCGCGTGTTGCACGCGGTCTACGTGATGCCATTCTTTGTCAACCCTGCGGTGGCCCACCGTACCCACTGCACGCTCCAGGACATCGAGCTAATGCTGGCTCTGCTTCCCTGCGCGTACTCCGCCACGGCGTCCAAGGCCCGCCCCTTCGTCGAGGTCCGGCACGCCTTTGTGGTCGAGCACAAGTCCGTTCTCGGTTCTTGCTCGGACTTCGACATCGTCCGGCACTTCACTCCGCGACGCAACGATGGCGGCGAAGATCGCCCTTCCACCTCCTGGGACCAGTACGACGTGCACGCGGATCCAGGCCCGTTCGCCGATCGGATCGCCAACTTCCGGGACCTTGTGCGAACGTAGGTGGCCGCCCCGCTCGCCCACAGCGCGCGGCCCGAGCGCGGCGTCCCGGCCCAGAGCTACGACGACCACGTCGCTAACGTGGTCCGGAGAGCCGTGGCGAATGCCCGTCGCGTCGGCGTCTACCACGTGGCGGACAAGGCGTCTTTCCTTCGCGCGGTCCGAGCGGCCGCTCTCTGGCACGACCTTGGCAAGCTCGAACCCGCGAAGCAGCGGACTCTTGCCTCGGCATCCCGATCGCCCCTCGGGGGAGTTCCCCACCAGGAAGCTGGCGTAGCCCACCTGGTCGGGCGCCGCGACTACTGGGCCGCCGCCCTCGTCGCGGCTCACCACCGTGGGCTGTTCGACGGGGATGCGGAGCGCACCAAGGATCCGAATCTCAGGCTCCGTAGCCCTGAGGAAGAGGACCGCGCTTTCGTGAACGACCACCTGGGCGACTGGCGCGCGACCCACCAGACGTCCTTTTGCGCCGACCCGAGCGCTCCGAGCGACATCCCCCACCAAACCGAACTGCGAATCGCCCTCTCCTGCCTAGTGGACGCCGACCACGCCGATACCGCCGCACACTACTGGGACGAGCCCAGTCCGCCTCGCGTCCGCCGGCGCTGGGGCGAGCGGCTCTCCCGGCTGTGCGCGTACGCCGACGCCAAACCCGCCCTCACGGATCGGGATCGGTACCGACGCGCCTTCTTCGCGGGATGCCTCGATTCCGACACGCTCGGTCCCGTCCTCTCCTGCTCCGCCCCCGTCGGCAGCGGCAAGACCTTGGCCGTCATGGCCTACCTTGTCCGGCGGGCCGCTCGCCTCGGGCTCCGGCGCGTCTTCGTCGTTCTGCCTTTCACCAACATCGTCGCTCAAGCGGCGGAAGAGTACCGCCGCGCGCTAGTCCTCCCTGACGAGAATCCGGACGACATCGTCGCCGAACTCCATCACCAGGCCGAGTTCTCGTCTCCCGAAAGCCGGCACCTCGCCGCGCGATGGGAATCTCCCGTCGTTGTGACGACCGCCGTCGCGTTCTTTGAGACCCTTGCCGGTTGCCACCCGGCACGCCTCCGCAAGCTCCATCAACTGCCGGGAAGCGCCGTCTTCGTGGACGAGGCACATGCCGCGATGCCCGTCCACCTCTGGCCGCTGACCTGGTGCTGGATGGAGCATTTGGCCGAGTCCTGGGGCGTCGCCTGGGTCTTGGGCAGCGGGAGCCTGCACCGCTTTTGGGAGTCCGCCGATTTCCTCGGTCGTCGAACGGAGCCCGTGGAGGAACTGACGCCCGCCCCTCTCCTCAATGAGCTCCTGCATCGTGAGCGCCGCCGCGTCGTGCCCCGCCTCGCGCCCCACCCGTATACGGCGCTCGACCTCGCGAGCCTCGCCGCGTCCTGGGAGGGTCCCAGCGTCGTCGTCGCGAACACCATCAAGACCGCCGCCACTCTTGCCCGAACCATGCGCGACGCCGGTCTCGACGTCCTCCACCTCTCGACCGCCCTTGCTCCCCAAGACCGCGAGGTCGTCGTCCGCACCGTCCGTCAACGACTGGACCACGAACCCGACCGGTCCTGGACCCTCGTCGCCACGAGTTGCATCGAGGCGGGCATGGACTTCTCCTTCCGTCGCGGTCTCCGAGAGAGCGCGACCGTCGCCGGACTCCTCCAACTTTCGGGCAGGGTCCGCCGGCACGAAGAACCTTGGGAAGGCGAGGTGTGGAGCATTCGGCTAGCGGGCGAGGGAATCTCCGCCCATCCCGACATGCGCGAATCCGCCGCCATCCTGGAGGAGCTCCTGGCCAACGGCGACTTCGATCGCGAAACTCCGAGCGAACTGATGCGCCGCGCCTTCGCCCGGTCTCTGAACGCCTCCTTCCGGTCTCGCCGCGACGAACTCGCACGCCTGGAAAGGCACCGTCGGTTTCCCGAGGTCGAGCGGAAGTACCGACTGATCGAGTCGGACTCGGTTTTTGCCGTCGTGGACCCCTGCTTGCGGGCGCGGCTGGAGGCTGGCGGACGAACGCCCTTTCGGATTCTCGTACGCGGTTCGGTCCAGATCTACGCCGACCGGACCGCCCGCCTGCCCGTGAGCGCCTGCCGCGACTTCCCGGAAATATGGCTATGGGAAGGACGCTACGACCCGACTTTCCTCGGCTACATGGAGGACGCTGCCCATACGCATCTCGAAGTCTGGCCGAGCGCCTGAGCCAATCTCGCACCTAAGGAACACGCATATACCAACAACAACAAATGCACCTTGATACTGCGCAGACTGACCCGATCCCAAAGGCCCGAACGGTGAGGCCGAGCGACGCACCTTTGTGGCCCCTCACTAACCGATTGCTCGCCTGAGGACAGCGTGACGGAGCCCGTTCTCGTCTCCATCTCGGCGCTCGAACACTGGTCGTACTGCCCCCGACAGTGCGGACTCATCCACGTCGAGCAGATCTGGGACGAGAACGCCTTCACGATCAAAGGCTCGGCCGCCCACGAACGGGCCGACGAGCCCATGACGCGAACGGAGCGGGGGGTGCGCGTCGAGCGCGCCCTCCCGCTCTGGTCGGACGAACTCGGTCTCGTCGGGCGCGCCGACGTCGTCGAGTTCGTCCTGCAAGGAGATCGCGAGGTGCCGGTTCCGGTCGAGTACAAGTCGGGCAAGCCCGTCCGGCCCAAACACGCCGCCCTCCAACTCTGCGCCCAGGCCCTGTGCCTCGAAGAGATCTTCGGAGTGCGAGTTCCGTTCGGAGCGATCTACTTCGTCGCCACCCGCGATCGGCTGCCCGTCCCGATGGACGAGTCCCTTCGCTTGGAGACTAAGTCGGTCGTCGCCTCGATCCGGAGCATGATCCTCTCCGGCGACGTCCCGGAGCCCGTCGCGGACGCTCGCTGCCGCAACTGCTCCCTGGTGGACGCGTGCATGCCGTTCGCCGTCAAAGCCGCCCGTGGAACGCAACGCCGGATCGTGTTCGAACCCCAACCGGAGGCTCGCGAATGACCCGCGTCTATCTGAACACCCTTTACGTCGGAACCGAAGGCGCCGTCTGCCGCCTGGAAAACGAGCAGGTGCGCGTCGAGGTGGAAGGCGAGAAGGTGATCCAGGTCCCCCTGCATCACCTTGGCGCCCTGTGCGCTTTCGGTCGCGTTCTCGTCACGTCGCCCCTCATCGCGCGATTCGCCGAAACCGGACGGAGCCTCGTCCTGATGACCGAGTTCGGCCGGTTCTTGGCCCGCGTGGTCGGCAAGACGACCGGCAACGTGCTGCTCCGGAAGGCGCAGTACGACTTCCATTGCGACGAGCGCCGGTCCCTGTCGTTCGCCAAGTCGGTGGTTGCCGGCAAACTCCAGAACGCGAGGCAAGTCTTGCTCAGGGGCGCGCGCGACGCGAAAGAGCCGGACAAGGGGCCGCTGATCGCGGCCGCCGAAGACCAGGCGAAAGGCCTCGCCTTGCTTCCTGGCGCGCAATCGCTCGACTGGGTGCGAGGGGTCGAAGGGAACGCCGCTCAGTCGTACTTCGACGTCTTCGACCGCCTGATCACGACCCAACGCATGGACTTCCGATTCGACGGCCGAAGCCGACGTCCGCCGCGCGACCGGATGAACGCGCTCCTCTCCTTCCTCTACAGTATTTGGACGAACGACTGCGTCGCCGCCTTGGAGGGCGTCGGTCTCGACCCGCAGTTCGGCATCCTGCACGCGTTGCGTCCGGGCAGACCAAGTCTCGCGCTGGACATGACCGAGGAGTTCCGGTCCGTCGTTCTCGACCGCCTTGCCCTTACCCTGGTGAACCGACGGGAACTCGTCTCGAGCGACTTCGACGTTCGGTCCGGCGAGAGCGTGATGCTCACCGACGACGGTCGCAAGAAGCTGCTGGTGGCGTACCAGAAACGCAAGCAGACCGATCAGCACCACTCGCTCCTCCAAGAAAGCGTTCCCATCGGACTCCTTCCCCACGTCCAGGCGAGAATCATGGCGCGCTGCTTCCGAGGGGAAGTCGAGGACTACGTCCCGTACCTGGCAAGATGAGGATACGACGATGCCCGTGCCACCCCGAATCGAGATTTTGATCTGCTACGACGTTCGCACGGCGGACATCCTGGGCGAACGACGCCTTCGCCGCGTCGCCAAGGCCTGCGAACGCTTCGGCCAGCGCGTCCAGAAGTCGGTGTTCGAGTGTGCCGTGACCCCGAGCGACCTGGAGCGATTCCTGATGCGCGTGGTCAAGGAGATCGACCCGTCGGAGGACAGCCTCCGGGTGTACACCCTACCGGGTTCGAGAGAGCGGATCGTTCGGGTCTTCGGGCTGGATCGGAGAATCGACTTCCAGGGACCCTTGATCGTCTAGCCGCGAACCGGTGGTGATGACGCGCGCAACCTGGGGTTCTTGGACCGGCTCCGCCTCGCGGAGGCCCCGCGCACCTTGAAAACTGCAGATCGTTCTTGTCAAGATTGGTCGAGTGCGCGAGTCGTTTGAACCTGAGTTTGCCCCCTCGCGCGCCGTCGCATCCCCCCCCCCCGGGGGGATGAGGGTTGAAACGGCGATCTCGCGGCGCAGGCGCGCCGCCTCGCCCTCGTCGCATCCCCCCCCCCCGGGGGGATGAGGGTTGAAACTTGAGGGTCAAGCGGTGGAGTTTCATCGGAGTCCGATCCTGTGTCGCATCCCCCCCCCCCGGGGGGATGAGGGTTGAAACTCCCAGGTGATCGTCGGCT
>JAHCHO010000018.1 GCA_026129685.1 Fimbriimonadaceae bacterium | reverse complement strand
CACCCCCCCCCCGCCGACCGGGATTCCTCGTTTCTCACGATGACAGCCGGGGAGTCCTGCCATGCTGAGCGCAGGGAGGAGTCCCGTGCGAACAAACCGTGGAAGGGGCGCACAAGGCGGGCTTTGAGTGGACCGAATTGGCAGGCGGTAGCCCCGGTCGTAGGGTGTATCACCTCTTCGGCGGCAAGCGGCGCAAGGACCCAAAGGAGTTGGTCCTTGCCCGAGTGTACAAGCTCTCCGACCGCCAATACCTGTTCCTCGACGCCGGCGACGGCAAGGTCCTGGGCGGATTCGAGGTTAGGACGCGTCGCGTTCCCAATCTACCGTCCGGAAACGGACGGCCTCCCGACGGTAGTTGAGTCAATCCCCATCAAGGCAGGACGACGCCGTGGAGGCCCCACGGGTGCGCTGCCGCCGCCCGAACCCTCACCGTCTTGCCCTCGAGTTCCGACGGTCCCTCGAAGTGCATCATCTTGAACTCGCGCGAGTAACCTTGCAGCATCCCCGGGTTCTTCGGCGACCGGCCCTCCACCAGAACCTCCAACTCGTCCCCAACCCGCGCCTGGTTGATTTCCAGCGTGATCTGGTTCTGTAACGCGACCAGTTCGTTCAGCCGCCTCAGCTTCGTCCGGTGATCCACCTGCTCCATCTCCGCCGCCTTGGTCCCCGGGCGTGCCGAGTAATGGAACATGAAGGCGCCGTCGAACCGAAGCTCCCGAAACGCCTCGAGCGTACGCCCGAACTGCTCCTCGGTCTCGCCCGGAAATCCGACGATCACGTCGGTCGTGATCGCGATCCCCGGCACCGCCTCGCGCAGTTCCCGCACGATCTCGCAATAGCTCTCCAACGTGTACACCCGCTTCATCGCCGCCAGAACCTCGTCGTCGCCCGACTGCAGCGGCAGGTGAACGTGCTCCATCACCTTCGGGCAGTCTCGGATCGTCTCGATCAGGTCCGTGCGGAAGTCGCGCGGATAGGGACTCGTGTAGCGAATCCGCTCCAGGCCCTCCACGCCGTCGAGCAGCCACAGCAACTTCGCGAACGACACGCGGCCCTCGGCGAGGTTCTTGCCGTAGCTGTTCACGGTCTGGCCGAGGAGCGTCACTTCCTTGGTTCCGTGTTCCGCAAGTTGCGTCACCTCGCGCACGATGTCCATCGTCGGGCGGCTTCTCTCCCGCCCCCGGGTCGTCGGCACGATGCAGTACGTGCAGAACTTGTCGCACCCGTACTGGATCGGGACGAACGCCTTGAGCTTCCGCTTGCGCTCGACCAGGCGATCTGGCAGGTCGGTGACGACGTTCCCCTTCCGCTCCGGCAATTCGACCCGCTTGGCGAAGCGCCGGTTCAGCGCGGCTTCCTCGACCAGAGCCGGAATCCTGGCGATCTGGGCGGTCCCGACCACGAAATCCACGAACGGGTTGCGCCGTTTGATCTCGTCCGCCCGGAGTTGCGCCATGCAGCCGCACACCCCGACGATCAGGTCCGGGTTCCGTTGCTTGAGCAAGTTGAGTTCACCGAGAAACGAGAACGCCTTGTCCTCCGGCTTCTTGCGGACCGAACACGTGTTGAGCAACACGACGTGCGCGTCCAACAGACTCCCTGCGGGCTCGAATCCGATCTCTCGGAGGTACAGCCCGATCTGTTCGCTGTCCTCCTCGTTCATCTGGCATCCCCACGTCTGAATGTGATAGGTGCCGCGACGGCCGGTGCGGGACGGGCCATCGGTCAAAGCCGTGGGACGGATCAGGGTCGGCTGGGTCATCGGCGAAGGAACAAAGATACCGGAGAACTCACCTTGCGTCGGAAGGAACGGGCGTTCCTTCCCTGGCCCCGTCAGAAGGGAGCGGGGTGGGCGCGACGGAGTCCGGGGGAGGCATCTCGGCGGTGGACGTCGCTCGAGGTGCCTCGGCGGGAACCGCGACTTCGGCGCGCAAGGAGACGAACAGCAGTCCGACGGCAAGGATGACGAACACCACGACCAAACTCGCGATGATCGCCGCCGACATCCCGGGAGTGGTCCTATTGGCGACGTTGGGCGCCCGGTAGGCGTCCAGCGTCCGCCGAAGCCGCACCTGCTCCAGCATCGCGCGCACCTGGGCCTCCGGGATGCGCAGGGCCTCTGCCAAATCCGCGGTACTCGGCATCGAAGCGACAGCCTCTTGCTCCCGGACCTGAGCCTGGTACAGCTCCATAACCGCCATCGCCTCGTCCTGGCTCATTCGCTCCGCGATCGGCGAAGACGGCGGATGTGACGGAGATGCCTCGTTCTGAAGACTTTGTTCCATCGTGCCAACGACACTGTATCACGGAATCTTCCGCCGTATACCGTTGGTCCCTTTCAGCTCCGGGGCGACGGCGCCTCTACCAGGATGCCCCGTTGCCGCATGGAGGCGAACAGCCGCTCGGGATCGGCGAAAGAGCCCTGCCTCCACAGCCCGGCTTTCGGTTGCCGCAGCATCTGGAGAACGCAACCCGCCGCCGACGCCGCCGTCAGCGCGTACGCGTCTTCGCACGCGATGCGGTACTTACACGTCGAGGATTCCCCCCTGATCGTGCCGACGGCGTCCATAAGCAACTCGCACCGAAACGGCGGGCGGGCACTCGCCGTAAGACCGAATCGCAACCATCGGCCGGCTGCCCCGACAAGGCCCGCTTTGGCCAGTCCATAGGCGAGCGGGAACATGAGCCAGTCCGCCACCCAACCGGAACCCCCGATGAAGAAACCGGTCTTCTGCAACGGCCGGAACGAGTCGCAAAGCTCGACCAACTCGGCAAGGCGCATCGGGACGCCGCGAAACCCTTTGAACGGCGCTCGCGGGGCGAAGATCGGCCACTCCAGGAAGGACAGCCGACGCCAGACCCCGTCCCGGAACGCCTCCATCCGCATGTCGAGCAACTCCTCCGCGAACTCCGTCGCCGTGCCTTCCGAAGTCCCGAGGCCCTGCCAATCCACCCTCAGGAAGCTGCCAACGTCCGCCTGCACCAAGTCGTCGAATACGGTCGCCGCGTGACGCACCAACACGGCGGGCAGTCCGGGGTGGAACCCTCCGTCGGTCACGAAACAAAGGCCTTGCGCCTCGATCGCCGCGCGACGCTCCTCGCGGGCCGCCTCCTTCCGGTGAGACTCGATCTGAAGGTCGAAGTAGTCCACCCCTTCCGCGAGGCAGGCGTCCATCGGTGTGCCCACGACCCTGAGCGTGGACGAGGCGACGACGAGAAGCCGAGCGCCCTTGATCGCCCGGCGGACCGACCCCTCCTCGCCCGCGTCCACGCACCCGCTCGTAACCCGCCGACCGCCGCGAGACAGGTCGATGGCCACCGCTTGCGCCATCGAGTCGTTGCGCCCAACGACGACGACCTCGACATCCGGCTCGTCCGCAAGATAGCGACTGACCAACCGACCGGCGCGGCCATACCCGCCCAGTACCACGACTCGATTCCGCACGCCTCATCATGGACCGTTCGCCCCAATCCCATTGAGTCCGCGATCCGTCGTCCCCAACGACGCCCCGACTTCTTGCCGCTGACCTCGGAACCGATTGCGGCTGGCGCGCGTTCCCCTCAGCAAGACAGAAACGAATGGCCGACACCCATGCCGGAGCCGGCGCCTTCCGATGGGCGTTCCCGCGGCGAGACTTCGAGCGCAGCGTGCGCGACGAACTCCCGACGCTCTATCGCGTCGCCCGCCGCATGGTGCGTTCGCCGGAAGAGGCCGAAGACCTGGTCCAGCAATGCCTGATCAAGGCGTTTCGCGCCTGGGATCGCTTCGACGGGTCGCACCTCCGTAGTTGGCTCATTCGCATTCTGCGCAACGAGTGCGCGAGCCGACACCGGTCGCTCGCCGCCCAAAGCCAGGAAGTCGAACTCGAGGAAACGACCGCCACCGAAGGCCCTTTCTGGGACGAGGTCACCTGGAGAATCGACGCCGAACACGTGATGCGCGAGTTGGATCATCTGCCGGACGAGTACCGAACGACGCTTCTCCTCTGCGACGTCGAGCAGTTCTCTTATGAGGAAGCGGCTCAGGCGATGGCCATTCCCATCGGCACCGTCCGCTCCCGTCTCTTCCGCGCGCGGGCCATCCTCCGCCAGAAGCTCGCCGGCATCGTCAGCTTTTCGGGGGCTCGGCCATGAACCAGATGGACTGGCAGGCCTATCTCGACGGTAGCCTCCCCGCCGACCTTCGCGTCGAAGCGGACCGGCTCCTGCGCGAGGACCCTTCGGCTCGTCGCGAACTGGAAGGTCTCCGCGGGTTCATTGCCTCGACCCGTCGAGCCGTGGTCGCCGAACCCGTCCCGACCGCCAACCTGCGTCGCGCCCTTCGAAAAGCGAGCCACCCCTGCTGGGTCCCCGCCGTCCGTTGGTCGTTCGCCGGGGCGCTCGCCGTCGCCGCCATCGCCGCCGTCTGGTCGGCCGCTCTATTCGACCCGATCCGGCTCGACCGAACCCCCGTGGAGGCCACCTTTGCGACGATGAGCCCCGTCGCCGCCAGCCAGTGGGTCGGCCAACAAGCCCGCATTCCGGCTCCCGTGTTACGGCTCCCGTGCGGCGCAAGGTTCGACCAGGCTCGGCACGGTCGCGAGTGGGCCGCCTTGGCGTTCCGTCACGAGGGGGAGGCTTTCGAGTTGCTCATGAGTCGCTGTTCCAAGCCGTTCGACGGCGCAAAGGTAATGACCCGCGACGGGCGCGAGTTTTACGTGGGCAAAGGCATCGGCTGGAAGCAGGGTCGCGTCGCGTACTACCTCCGGGGAGGATCGGCGGAGCAGCGATGGCGCATCGCCTTTGAGTGCATCGGGTGCATCGAGACGATCGGCCCCGCGCGTCCACCGATCGTACTCGCCGCCCGCTAGCCGGATCGGCCGAACCGCGGCGGATCGAACGCGAGCGCGAGGACTCCCTCCGAAAGGTGGACCAGCCCGAGTTCCCTCGCCCGGGCCGCGTCGAACGCGCGGGACGGTTCCCCGCTCTTCGCGCCCCAGATGAACCCTGAATAGCCCCCGAACGAAGGCACCAGCCCCTGGTAGAACCCGGACCGGGGGTACACCGCCGCGAACTCGGACAGCGCCGCTTGCGTCATCTCCGGGCAGATCACGTTGTTGTCGGCCTGAGAAACCACGAACCCTCCGTCGGTCAGCAACCGCAACAGGTCCGCATAGAACGCCTTGCTGAAAAGGTTTTCGCTCAAGGCGCCGGTCTCGTCCTCGTACCGGTCGGTCGCGTCCACCACGATGAGGTCGTAGGCTCCCGTCGCCGCCATAACGTAGGAAAAGGCGTCCCCGATCGTGAGGTTCAACCGGGGATCGTCGAAGGCCCCCGCGTTCAGAAACGGAAGATGCTCCCGGCAAGCGTCGATCACGCCCGCGTCGATCTCCACCATGTCGATTCGCTCGATCGAACCGTGTCGTGCGATCTCGCGCAGCACCCCGCCGTCGCCGCCACCAATGATCAGGGCACTCCGTGGCTCGATCAGCGAGAGCAGAGGAATCTGCACCAGGCACTCGTGGTACGCCCTTTCGTCGAACTCCGTCAGCTGAATATGTCCATCAAGAAGGAGGGCCCGCCCAAACACTTCGGTGTCCAGAATCGTCAACTCCTGATAGTCGGTTTGGAGCTGATGGACCACCTTGTGCACCTTCATCGTCACCGTTAGCTTGTCGCTCCGAATTGGCATCGTCACGTAGCGGTCACAGGTGTTCATCCGTGCGAGTGTACCGAGCGACCCGCATTTGGCGGAATAGTCTGAACCGTAGCTAAACCCCGCCGCATCGAGGGGGCTCCAGGCTTGTCACGACCGGGCGAAAGGAACAACAATGATGCCTTGCGGGTCGAAAGACCTGACTTGTTTTTTCGGCGCGAGTCGAACTGAAAGGTGAATCAGATGGGCGTAACCGCACTGTGGGGTGCGCATTGAGCGCGGGCATAGGCTCTTCAAAATTGCGACGCGTCTCTCGGGCGCGTTGGACGCGTTTTTTGGCCGAGGTGGCGGCGGACGTGTCGTGCGTGGCGATCGCGCTGGCGCTGACGCTGCTTTTGGCCTACGACGGGGCGGTGCCGGCGCGCTCGTGGGGGGCGTACCCGCACCGGACGGCGATCCTGTCGCTGTTGGCGGTGGCGGTGTTCACGGTGCGGGGGCTGTACTTCGTGGCGCCCCGGTACATGAGCCTGCACGACTTTCTGAACGCGGCGCTGGGCGGGGGCCTGCTGGGGGCGGGTCTGTTCGTCCTGCGTCGGGTCGAGCCGATCTCTCAGGGTCGTCTGGATTTGACGGTGCCGGTGCTCTTCGCC
>JAHCHO010000017.1 GCA_026129685.1 Fimbriimonadaceae bacterium | reverse complement strand
TACCAGGCCCTCAGCGAAATCTCGTGCACTAGCGTGCGTCGCAGGAGGGCCCCGGCCTCGGCGAGCGCGACCTCGTTGGCAGGCAACCGACGAAGGACGGCAGATCGGTCTTGCTCGTCGGTGAGCTGGAAGAACGACCACCCCTCAATATGAGTCTTGACGTATTCCAGAATAGACGTCAAGTTGGTGGTCGCCCGAAGATCGTATGGGGCGACCACGAGCGCCTCGTACGCCTCTGCGACTACGTCCACATAGTCTTCTCCCATTCGCAGTTTTCGGGCGTGTTCCCTGACGGTTCTTGAATCGGAGTCGAGAAGGGGCTCCAACGCCTTGTCGTTCTCGCGAGCGAAGCGGACGACGAACGTCTCTACTTCGCGTCTCCATGCCCGAACATCTTCGGGAGGCAGAACGCCCTTCCAGGTTCGCAAGGGCGGGATCGCGGGTCGGGTGCGGACTATCGCTGCGGGTCCCTTCGACACCGACCACCCGAGTGCGCGGGCGCAGGAGTCCAGGGGCAGATAGACCTTCCCCTGAACGATCTTGGCGACGATAGTCGCGTCGTCCACGCGGACCTGCGAGGACGTGTCCGACGTTCCGGGGGCGACCACAGGGGTCAGGAGGCACACGAGCAACACGAACCTTCCCGCTTGCACGCTTTGCACTCTAGCGCGTCCGGCGGATGATCACAAGTGGCGTTTTGTCGTCAAAAGATGGACAAAAGCCATCGTTGACTTTCGCGAGGATTCGTGCTACAACGGTGGGTAGCGGCCCGGTCGGTGCGAGAACACCGAACCGAGCCTGAACGGACAACAAGATGAACACACATCTCGCGCCGTCTATCGGAGATTCTGGCGCATCGCCCCTCGTTCCTCAGCCCCTTTCGGTGGAAAACCCGCCGATCCTGGCCTTCAACGGCCACGGGGTCCGCGTTTTCGAGCGCGACGACGTTCTCTGGTTCCGCCTCAACGACGTGGCGGGCGCGCTCGGGATCAAGCAGCCGCATCGCCTGATCGCTTCGGCGTGGTGCGACAAGGAAGGGGTGTCATTAAATGACACCCCTTCAGACGGCGGCGTCCAGCCCACGACCTTCATCAGCGAGGGCAACGTCTACCTGCTGATCTCCCGGTCCCGCAAGCCGGAGGCGCTGGCCTTCACCCGTTGGGTGAACCACGAGGTTCTGCCCGCGATCCGCAGGACGGGACGCTACGCGCCCACGCCGCCGGACCAGAGCGGGCTCGTCGAGACGCTGAGCCACGCCTACACGGAACTCGACCGCCGTCTCTGCGACCTGGAGCGGAAGGTCCTGCCCCGGAAGCGAGGTCGGCCCCCCGGTTCGAGCGGCCCCGCCGTCCGCGACGTTCTGCGCGACTTGCTGACGGGCACCGCGCTTCGCGTCTCGGACGTTCGCGCCGAGTTGGAGGCGTCGGGGTTCGGCGCAAAGACGATGTACGACGAGGCGCGACGGATGGGCGTGCGGGCGTTTCGCCAAGACGAGCGCGTCTGGTGGACCCTGCCGAGGGCCGTCTAGTCCCTCGATTTGATCCCGAAGGCCCGCTTCACCGTCGCTTGGTCCCGTTTCGCGTCCCCCGAGAGGCGCGGTTCGATCTTGTCGCGCAGGGAGCGGGCCGCCTCCATGACCTTGGGCTTGAACGACGGGTCGGCGAAGGCCTTCTTCTTCAGGTCGCGGAACTCCTTCAACCGTCCGCCGGAGACACCGAGCCGCGCGGCGGTCTCCTCGACCCACTGCACGTCTCGCGAGGCCGAGACCGACCCTTCGCGCACCAGGCCCGTCGCCCGGAGCGCAACGGTCCCGGCGTCCTTCTTGCCCGCGATCACGTCGGAAACGTCCATCGCCATGCGCCCGGCGGAGGTTAGGTACGACTGGATCAGGTGGTCCACCTGGCGGGCGTCCACCCGGAGAATCTTCTGAACCGCCTTGCCGATCTCGGAGGCGTGTTCGGTGTTCCGCAGGTCGAGGTCGAGCTTGGACTCGTGGTTCGGAACGATGGGTCGCTCCCGGAAGGTGTCCACGTTGAAGCCGACCTCTACCGGCCCCTTGAACATGGCGGGCATGACGGCGGGGTCCACGGGCAGAATCGACTGTAGGGCGATCCCGGTGTAGCCCTCGAAGGCCCGTTCGTTGCCGTTCGCCAGGTCTATGCCGCGCTCCAACGCGCTGCCGATCGAGCCGTAGGCGAAGCCGCGAGGAATCGTGATCCACTTGTCGCCCGCCGGGATGTTCCAGAAGAGGGTGCGCTGATCGGGGGGAAGCTGGCGATACTCTTCGAGCTTCTTCGGGTCGCTCGCCACGAGCGCGTACTGCGCGGCGGCGGTCAGGCCCTGGTAGAAGAGGACCCGCTTGGCGGTGCGACCGGGGTTCGACTTGATCGTGTTCAGGGTCTTGAGCGATCCCTGCACCCCGGCGTTGAGGAACGGGACGTACCGGTTCGCGGCTCGGATCAGGGTTCCCGCGCGCATAAAGTCGAGCAGACCCCGCGCCTGACGGGCGGCCTTGATCTTGGCCTCGTGGTCGGGGAGACCCTCGGCGAGGGCCGCCTCGTAGGCCTTCTCGAACTCGACCAGGCGGCCCTTGATCTCGCTGGAGTCGAGGAACCCCTCGTATCGCTTCCAGGCGTCGTGCGGGAGCGCGAGGAAACGGCTCTTGGGGTCCTTGGCGTGGGCGCTCATCATCTCCCTTTGCACCCGGTACCAGTCGGTCGGTCCGTCCATGTAGTGCCCGCGACCGATCCCGGCCCCGTAGCGTTTGTAGAGCGAGTTCAGCTCGTCCTGGCGAAGGGCGGCCTGTTTCTTGTTGGGCAGGAACAAGGGCGAACCCGCCTCGGAATTGATCACGCGGTCGAGGGCGTCGCGGATTCGGTTCCGAACCGCGAACGCGGGCATCTTGGTGGCGGTGTCGCGGACCAGCCTCGCGGCCCCCGCCACGACGCCGTCGAGGATCGGGATTCGCCCGCTCATGGCGCTCAGGGAGTCGAGCGACTTGCGGAGTTCGTCCTCCATGACCACGTACTTGGTCTCGCCGTCGATTCGGACCTTGACGGCCCCCTCGGTGCCCTTGTCCACGACCCGCACGATGTCCTCGGTGGAGACCCGGTTCGGTCCCTGCATGGCGCGATCCGAGGGCGCGGCCAGGTCGTAGAGCTTCTGAAGCACATTGTTCCGGTCCACCTCGCGCACGACCTTGTGGGTCTGCGCCAGGAGCGAGGCGATCGGGTTGACGATCTCGCGCGCGCTGCCGTCGAACCGCTGGAACAGCTCGGTGCCGTTCACCAGGCCCCCGGCTCGGCGGGTCGCCTGGATGTCCTCGAAGCCCTCGCGGGCCATGGAGACGTAGAACCGGTTGTCGAGCCTGATCCGGTCGTAGTCGGCCTTGGAGAGGTAACCGTTCTCCAGCGCGTACTTCAGCAGCGCGTCCGCGTGGGCTCGGTAGCCTTCCGAGAACTTGCGGAGTTTGGCGATTCGTTCGGGATCGGCTTCGAGTTCCGCGACGGTGCGCCGCGCCACGTCGAGGTCGTCCGCGAGACCCATTCCGACCCCGGTCTTGGCGTTCCGTTCCAAGGCCCGTTCGCTGATCATGAGGGACAGCCCGTCGCGCACGTCCTTCTCCAACGCTTCGAGCGAGGAGTCGTCCAGTCCGTCGAACATCTCGGCGATCGGCCGGGTGATCCGCTTCCCGGCGGCGTCCGTCACGCCCTCGACGAGCATGTCGTCCACCTTGTTGTCCACGTAGCGGTAGTCGGAAGCGAGACCCGCCACGTCCTCGCTCGGGAGGACCTTGTCGATCCCCTTGCGGCGCATCAGCTCACGGACGGCGGACTCCAGCGGCGCGAGGTCGTTGGAGAGGTGGTACCGGACCTTGTCCATGCCGGAGGTGCGGTATCCCGCTCCCTCGGGCCGGAAGAAGCCCCTGACCCGCTCGACCTTCGAGGGCTCGGGCTTGTCCATCACCACGCGGGAGGCGGTTTGGTCGGCCCCGGTGGACCCGGCGAAGCGGCGAACGTCGTCGCTGAACGTCCGAATCGCCTTGAGCGCGTCGGCGGGCAGGTTGCCCTCCATCCAGGCGACGGCGTTGGGGCTCAGTCGGCGGGCTTCGTCGGGGTTCAGCGCGTAGGCGGTCATGAACTCGGCCCAACGCTCGAAGCGGGTCTGGTCGGCGGTCGCGCCCTTGGGGGTGGTCTTGCCGTACTCGGCGGGTCCGAGAATCTCGGCGTCGAACCAGTCCTCGCCCATCGCCCTCTGGCTGATCCCGGTCTCGTCGTCGAGGTTGTGGAAGAGTTCGTGGGCGTCGGTGGGAACGTCGCCGCGGCGGGCGTTCACGCGGGTGTCGCCGGGTCGGTAACTCCCGACGGCTCGACCGGGGGTTCGGTCGCGGCGGATCGTCTTGCCGAGGGCCTCGGCGAAGGCGTCGATTCGCTCCTCGATGTTGGCGACGGGCTGACCCTGGATCGGGGCGACGGGGACCGGAGGACCGGTCTTGGGGCGTTCCAGGTTTTCCTCGACGGCTTCGGGCTTCGGAACCTTACCGGTCTCGCCGCCGGGAGCTTTGGCCTGGGCGCTCGTTTTGAGCGCCCCCCTCTGGGCAACGGCGATATCGTCGTAGCTCACGACGTACTTGCCGTCGCCCTTGACGTACCGGCTGTTGTGGGCGGGGTCAAAGACCATCCCGACGATGTCCGGCTTGCCCATCTCTTCGACGTTCCAGCCGCGAGGAGCGTATTTCGGGTCGAACGGCAGACGGGCCACCGCCTTGAACCCCGTGTCGGAGTAAATCTCCGGGAGGAACCCGTCGAAAGCGTCCAGCCTTCGCCCTCCCTCGTCCACCGCGAGCTGAAGCATGGAGTACGCGACGTTGGACGCCTTGGAGCCGGGAACCTTGCCCGCGTAGACGATATCGTCGCCCTTGAGCGCGAAGACTGCGTCCCCTTCGCCCACGACGAACATCCGGGCGCCCGCAAGGTCGAAGTTCGGGCTGAGCGGGTCCTGCACTTGCTTCCCAACGTCGGAACCCTCGTAGACTTCGAGCAGGGACTTCTTGAACCACTCGCGGTTCGCGTCGGTGTACTCCAACTCGTGGACGGGGTGCGCCTCGACCTGTGCGTCGCCGAACCTCTTCGCCATCGTCTCGGACGGCCGATAGGTTCGGGATACGGAGGCTTCTCCGTGCGGGGTTACCAGACGGCGCGGAGATGCCGAGCCAGCTTCTCGCGGTTGCTCGGCGTATCCTCTAGCCCACGATCCGCCAACACCTTCATCACCAGCGCTTGCCCGTACTCGCCCAGACCCGTAAAGGTCTCTTCGGAGTCCGGAGAGGTGTTCCCAGATTCGGGCGAGTTTGGCTTCGCCCGGAGTCGCTTGCCGTCCTGGTCGGTTAGAGTCATGGACTTTTCCTTCGGCGATGTTACCCGCACGGCTCTTCACCCACGCCTTGTCGTTGCCGTGCGCCCGAGCCGCTTCCGGGGTCACGAACCGAGCGCCGTCCGGGTCCATCAGCAACGTCCGATCTCCGGGGAACTCGACCGTCAACCGACCGCCCTCGAACTCGGTCACGACGCCGACATCCCCGGCGTTCTGGCCCAGCACGAAACGTCCGACCGCGCCTTCTCCCGTCTCAACGTTCTTGACGCGCTCCGGTCCCAGAAACACGCCCTGTTGACCGTCGTCGGCTCCCGGCAGGTCCAGCCACACTCGCTTGCGCGTGTTCGCGATCTCGTCCGGCCCCAACGGGTCGGCAAAGGTGTCGCGACGTGGGCGAGGGTCAACCTCCTCGCGAGGGCGAGCGTCTTCCGTGTCGTAAGCGATAGGCTTGGGTTTCGCCTTCGGCTCGGGAACGGGCAGAGCGTCGGACTTGCCCGCGTTCGGGTGCAGCTGGTCCGCGATCTTGGGACCGCTGATCGTCTCTCGCCGAGACTTCGACGCGACGCCGATCTCCACGGGGTCGATACCCAACTCCCGAGCCCGTTTCTCGGCGCGGCCCAAAGCGAACGCGGTCAGGTCGTCCACCGTCCCGCCCGCTTGAGCCCGGGAGACGTGCCGCTCGAGCGCCTCCGCGATCTCGTCGGCCGTCGTGGCGAGGTGAACGTCCACCGCCACTCGGCGATAGGCTCCGATCTGATCGGCGTCCAGGCCGTCGCCCGCCCTGCCGTACAGCCGGTCCCGTTGTTCCGGGGTCAGCGAGGCCTCCATCTCCCTCATTCGCGCCTCCGCCGAGGCGTTTCCTTTGTTCGTGCCGCGCACCGCCGCGTCGTACTCGGCCGCCCGGTCGCCGAACACGTCCCGCGAGACGTTGCGCTCGAAGTCCTCCGCCTGGTCGGCGAGGCGCTCGATGTCCGCCGCCGACATCTCGGCGAGACTCTGGGGCGTGACGCCCTTCGTCGGGTCGGGCGACATCACGGCCGCCTCGGAAACCGGGCCAGGATTCGTTCTCCCGCGCTCCAGGGCGGCGGGCGGGACTTCGGAGGGGGTCGCGGCGGAAAGCGGCTCTGCGGGGCTCTTGGCGCGAATCGGTTCCATCGCCGTCGGACGCAGACCCATTTTCCGGCCCAAGGCGTTCGGTTCGCTGAAGAGTCCGCCCAGCACCACCGACGCGGCCAGACGCAACGGGTCCGGCTTGCCTTCGGCGACCTGCCTCGTCGCCTCGATCCCGGTCTGCGAAGCGGCCCCGAACGCCACGTCCACGATGTTCGCGACCTTCGCCGGGTTGGACGCGCCCCACTTCGCCGAACGACCGGCCGCGATCCACTCTCGAAGATGGGACGCGGCGAGGGCGACCTTTTCCGCGTTCGGCGCGAAGGCGACCGTCGAGCCGAGCATCTCGCCCACCGCGCCCGCCCCAGGGTTCGCCGCCATCTCCTCTTCGAGCGCCTTCCTCACCGTCTCGAACGGGGTTCTGCCGCCGACGGCGCGGAAGCCCATATCGGCCCACCGCTCCAGTTGCCGTTCGAGCGATCCCATTCCGAACGCGCCGACGAGCGTACCGACCAAACCGCCGATCGGACCCGCCCTCGAGCCGATCGCCATGCCGCGAGCCGCGCCCGCCGCGCCCGCCAATCCCTCGGGGACTCCCGAAGCCACTCCCGCGAGGAACGGCTGAACCCCCTGCGAGAACTCGGAACCGGGCTCCCCGCTCTGAAGCATCGCGCGAGTCTGCTCCGGGGTCTGCCGCCTCGACACCTCGGCGGTGGGCAGTCCGGCCCCCTCGACGGTCGCCTCCAGGCCCGACCGAATCAGGTTGGCGCGGTACGCCGCGCGTTGCATCTGCTGAGTCGCGCTCAAACCCCGCCCTTCCCCGTAGGTTCGCCGACCGAAGTTCTGCTCGTCGAACCTAGCCATCGCGGACTCGACCGAACTAGGCAGGTCCTCGATCCGAGCCTGGGTCTGAGACCGACCGTAGAGCTCTTGTTCCCGTCGGTGGATTCCGAGTCCGCTTCGGGGGACCTGCGGCAGGATCGTCGCGCCGCGCTCGCCGGTCAACAACTCGCCCATCGTCAGCGAGGTCGAAACGGTTGGCCCGCCCAAGTTCTCGGTCGGCGGCTTCCGGTTCGCCCGCGCCTTGGCGTCGAGGTCGCGAATCCGCCGGACGCCCTCGGGAACCCGGTTGGGGTTAGCCCGGGTCGCGGCCTCGGACAGAGCCCGCTTCAGGCTCAGCGGGTTCTCGGGTTCGCGGGTCGTCAGTTGGGCGAGGGCGGCTTGAAGCACGCCCTTCTGAACCGATAACGGGTTCGCCCGCCCAAGTCGAGAGGTATGCCCTCAGCGCGTCCTCGACGACGCGGGAGATCGGGCGGCCGGTCGCCCTGGCGCGGTCGATCAGCTCGGTCTCGACATAGACGGTCAGGTTGCGCGCCGGGCCGCGATCGGTCGGCCGGCCTCGACCGCGCTTGGGGGCGATCAATCGACAGCCGGTCCCCGACCTCGGCGACGAGCGTCGAGTCGGGTCGGCGACGGGCGTCTCGCTCGGCGGGAACGATCGTGCAGCAGCGCGCCTGTTCGCGAAGCCAAGGCGCCCAGGAAGGTTCCGAAGAACGCTGTCCGCTCGACGCGAGGCTCGCCTCTCTGAGAAACGCCTCGGCGGACGGAGGAATCACGGCTCGGCCCGGTGCCGTCTCCGAGAGTTTGAGGTCGGTCGCAAGTTCGTAGAGGGCGCTGCCGACGCTGAGCAGCCACCCGGCAAGGCCGTCACGTTTGCCCTCCGTCTCGTCGTAGAACCAGCCCAGGTTGGACCCGAATCTCCGCGCCAGACTCGGCCACCCGAGTTCCCGCTTGCCGGCGACCTCCTTTCGGGTTTCGAGGCTCGTGTACCGATTCAGCTTCTCCAGATAGTGGGAAAGATCCCGGTGCGACTCGTGGACGATCGCCTCGTCGTCGCTTCTGGGGAGGACCTTCTCGATCCTCCCGGCAATGCGGCAGGGCTCGTGGACGCCGCCCGGGAAGTGAAACCGCTCCCGGCGGACGAGAGCGGGCGACTTGTGGCTCGGCCACCAGTTCCCTGCGTGACGGATCCAGCGTCCGAAGCTGATCGTCTTGTACGGAAGGCTGAAGGCGGCGACGTCCTCCGGCGCGCTCTCCAGGAGTTCCTCGATGCGCTGGATCGCCCGCGGGGTCAGTCGCTCGTCGGCGTCGAGGAACAGAATCCAGGGCGTATCCGCGTACCGGCTCGCCAGGTTGCGGGCGCGATCGAACTCCTCGACGAACGGGACCTCGACGACCCTCGCTCCGAGCGACTCCGCGACGCCGACCGTGTCGTCGGTGGACCCCATGGAGAGCACCAGGACGTCGAGCCCTTCGGCGGACCCGAGGCACGCGGCGATCCGCGCCGCCTCGTTGCGCGCGAGGACCACGACCGTGCAGCACGAAAAAACTCTGTCCATGGACCCTTGCGTCGAGGCCGTGCTCGCCAGCTCCGGTCCGAGATCTCCTCCGACTTGTCGTCCAAAGCGCCTCATCGTGGCTCGTCCGCCTCTTCGGTCCTGGCCTTCGAGGTCGTGTTCCTCTCTGCTACCGCCCTTAACGTTCGCACTATTTGCCCAGTACCGTCATAGTATGGTTGCAGAAGCACCGGGCCACGCTTCGTGTCAATGTGGTAGTATGCATCGCTTTGGCCGACTATAGCCTGTACTCCTCGCACGTCTTCTAACACAATAGTCGTCTCAGCATTTCCTTTCGAATCGTACAGAATGAGGGTTCGTTCACCTAATTCGGCCCGATAGCAGGATCCCCATCTGGTCCATAGCACCGCCAAGACCGCCATTAAACCGATTATGAGCAGGCGCCACGTGCCATTGGCGCCGGTTGCGAGAATCGAGATTCCGAGAAACAACTCGATGAAAAACAGGCCCCACCATGAAAGTCTGAAAACTTTAGTCACACTCCTTGTGCCTCCAGCGCAAGCGCCAGGAGATGCTGGGGAGGCCACAATAGCCAAGTGCACCGCTGCACTTCCACTGACTCAAACCACTCAATGGGGCGCAACAACCGACGCTAACGAAGCCAAGACAGCCCCGAACGCACAGATCGAAGCTAGTCCTTGTTGATTTCGGGACGCATGTCTTCTCGGGAGAAAGACACTGATTGACACCAAAAGCCAGGCCCGAAATAACTCGCAAGATGCTCTCATAAGTATCCGTCAATCCTCGCGGTGAGAGTACCTTGAGCCACTTATCAATGTCTCGCCAAGAGATTCCGAAAGATAACGAGCCGTAAACTGCTAACGATCTACACTCCCCTGACCAGTTGCCTGGTGGGCAACATGACGCGTCGTAACACGAAAAGCAAATCTGAGCGGAGACGCTGAAACGGAGGGGACCCAGTGGAAAGGAGGGAGTCTGGTAACCGAAGCAGGAAGGCAGCCTGAATGGGCCATCGTCTATGTCATCTAGCCCATTGGGGTCAAACTTCGAAAGTGGGTTGGACTTACAATACCCGTAATCGCTCTCTCCCGGCCACAGAGGATCCACGCTCGTCCAGTTCGCCTGCCTGCTCCCGTAGTGCCTGGCCCGGTTGTACTGCTCGGAGTACGCCAGCCCCGTCGTTCGGCTGCCGGTGTCCCCGGTCCAGAGGAACTTGGGATCGGGGGAGGAGCCCGTCTTGGCCAGGAGACCGCCGTAGGGTTTGTAGCGGTACGTGTTCAGCACGTTCTGGCTCTGGTCCACCGTGGCGGTCACCGAGCCCAGGGCGTCCGTCAGGTAGTCCGTCCGAACCCCGTCGGTCGTCTCGCCGATCATCCTTCCGTTCACGGTGCGGTAGTTCGTCACCGGCATGTCGTCAGCTCCGTCCCTGCAGAATCTGCGGCCGAGGCGGATCGAAGCGATCTAGGTACGCGTCTATTCTGTCGAGATGGTCCAAAGAGAACGCCATATACCTCTGGTGAGATGGGTCGACGTTGAGTATTTGACTCCTTACAATGTCGACGAAATCCCTAACGCACGATCGCTGTTCCGTCGAAAGCGATGCCATCAGATGCGCCACAGACCGTTTCCTCCCCTGCCACAGCATGTCGCTCACGAAGGACTGCTGGTACTCGTCTTCCTCGATTGCGTTCCACAAATAACACGGCAGATAGTAGCGCTTCCATTCGGCATCGAGTTCGTCGAGTTCCTCCGCGAACATGCAGTTCTTCTCCGCTAGCTCGATCTGATCCCACGGCTTTTGCATGTCCAGCACCTTGTTGCGAATCTCCGGGTTCCGCTCGGTGTCCGGCAGCTGAACCGGGAAGGCTGCGAGGAGTTTCTGCCGAAACCAGCGGTACTTGTCGTCGGTCGGGTTGCTCATTTGAATAGGCACGCCCATTCGGTTGCCAGCTCCAAACACCCAATTGCGCGCTTTGACGTGTCTACGATCGCCTTGATGTGTCCGTCGGGATTCTTGTCCGTTGCGTAACATGCGATCTGTCGCCCAATTCTGGCCGCCAGGCAGGACACGCCGGCCGCTAGGCGGGGCACGGCGAAGGCGCACATCTGCTGCCTAGTATGTGGCGGCTGGGGATAGCCCTTGTTCATGGAACTACAACTTGTCGGTAGATCGCAAGGGATATGTATGGCGCGTTCCCACGCTTCCCACTGGGTTGGCGTGCATTCTCCTGGAAACACTCTCTGGAGGAGAGGCTTTGCGTACTTCACCAGGCAGGCGAAGCAACCGGAGGTTGCAACGATGCAGCCGATTCGCGAATGAACCGGCAGCTCATAGAAATAGTCCATCGCACAGTCGAGAAACGAATCGTAACCTGGGTACCAGTTCCTGCATGCTACGAAAAAGCCTGCGCCGCAGCCAAGGGACCCAACACACGCGCCCACACAGAGAATCGGAACGATAAGGTCGCCGGCGAACTGTCGAGGCCCTCCGGAATCACGGATGCATGCGGCGGCACAACACTTGCCTAGTACATATGCCCTCCGCGTCGGCCACATTGGGTCCACGCTCGTCCAGCCGGCCTGCATACTCCCGTAGTGCCTCGCTCGGTTGTACTGCTCGGAGTACGCCAGTCCCGTCGTTCGGCTGCCGGTGTCCCCGGTCCAGAGGAAGCGGGGATCGGGGGAGGAGCCCGTCTTGGCCAGGAGTCCGCCGTAGGGTTTGTAGCGGTACGTGTTCAGGACGTTCTGGCTCTGGTCCACCGTGGCGGTCACCGAGCCCAGGGCGTCCGTCAGGTAGTCCGTCCGAACCCCGTCGGTCGTCTCGCCGATCGTCCGTCCGTTCACGGTGTGGTAGTTCGTCACCGGCATGTCGTCAGCTCCGCCCCTGCGGGTAGTCGCCGGAGCATGCCCTGAGGAACGAAGGGGGCCAGACCAGCGTTGTCCTCATCGTGCCGAGCTCCGAGCCGGTTGGGACCGCCGCGACTTTGAGAATTGCGCCAACTAGTAGCATGTGGTCTCACCTCACTCGATGCCGGAACAACCACATAGCACAGAAACTCATCCCTGCCACTTCTACAAGCAGGGCAAGGGGATGTACGCTTACGTGGGTGAACCCATGTTCGTCTTTGGCGACATCAATGAACAGCTGCCCAGTCAACAAAGGAATGTCGTACAGAAGCAGCTTCATCATCGCAAGCACTAGTATTGCGACACAAAGCCCGCGTTTATTCGACATGGTACGCCTCTTCATCGGATTCTCCACGGCATGTTGTGCTCCATGCAGTTGGCGATACAATTGGGAAGTTCCTGATTACCCCAAGGCCCGCCATCTGGCCCAACTCCACAGCAATGAGCCATTTCATGAAGAATCGTTATGTCAAGCGATATTTTGTTGTTTTTGTCTGCTGCGCATTTCGGAAAAGTGCATCTGTCCGTCCACCTGTTTCCTGACGGCATGCAATCGCAAGGATTGCTCTCGGTCCTCGTGCAGACGTATACCCTACATGGTTTGCCAGGTCTTGCGATCGCACAGGCGTCGTGAACGTGACAAGCCCAATCGTTACCGCAGATAATCTCAACGTAATCGTGCCCACGACCACTGTCGAGACAATACTTGCCATAGCAGTTGAACATTGCAGCGGCGTCTTTCCAGCCGCAATCTCTGATGCACTGGATGGCTCTGTTTCTGCAGCGACTATCCTGGCTGCATTTCCGAATATCTTCGCAGATGCTCTTAACTACTGGGCCTATTGGGTTTGGCGGAGGCACGGGACGTGGAACAGTGCCGTCGCACTTCTCACATGAGCACTCTCTATAAGTAATAGACAGTCCGTATGGATCTACGAACACCAGGGGAGAACTTCCGCCGTATTCGTAGCCATGGTTTGATGGCCAGTTTCCATCCACGCTCGTCCAGCCAGCCTGCCTGCTCCCGTAGTGCCTCGCCCGGTTGTACTGCTCGGAGTACGCCAACCCCGTCGTTCGGCTGCCGGTGTCCCCGGTCCAGAGGAACCTGGGATCGGGGGAGGAGCCCGTCTTGGCCAAGAGCCCGCCGTAGGGTTTGTAGCGATACGTGTTCAGGACGTTCTGGCTCTGGTCCACCGTGGCGGTCACCGAACCCAGGGCGTCCGTCAGGTAGTCCGTCCGAACCCCGTCGGTCGTCTCGCCGATCGTCCTTCCGTTCACGGTGTGGTAGTTCGTCACCGGCATCGGCTCTTCTCCTTGGGCAACGATCCGCGCGACGCGCCCGAAGAGCTCGGCGGCAACCGGATCGTCCCCGCCGGCTTGAACTCGGTCAGGCGGTAAGAGCCGTTCCGCTCCACCCGCTCCTCGACCTTGAACACGCGCACCTCCCCGAGATCGGCTCGCGGTACGCCGACGGCACGGTGCACCTTCCACGACTCCCCGGCAGTGCCCTGCACCCAGGGGTAGAGGTTGATTTCGCGCATCGCCTCGTCCGGAACGACGATGGCCAGCGTCTCGCGGTCGAACGGGAGGGACGCGACCGGCGGATCGCTCGTCCATCGGGCCAGGAACGGGTTTCGGGCCACCGCGCGAAAGAGGGGATCGTCCTTAAGGCTCTCGGGAATGACGTCCCGGCACATGTCGGATTCGACGAGCGTTCGGATGAGCCACTCGCCCTCCAGGTCCGCGCCGGGACAGGTCTGCAGCCGCACGAAGTCGAGGGCGGCCTCGGCCGAGACGATCCTGACCAGCCCGACGGCGTCGGCGAGGCTCAAGATGGGCCGAGCCTGACCCGCCGTCACGATCGCGTACCGAAGGCTTTCGGACGAACGGGCCGACGTTTGGCGACCCACCGCAAGGCGGTCGGGCGGGTCGAGGAACGACGCTTCGTAGAGATCGCCGCTCCAGCCGAAGGTCCCCGCGGACTTGGGTTCCGGCGCCGGTACCGCGCCGACGCCCACCGCGCCGCCCTTGGCTCCCAGCCGGAACTCGCCAAGAACCGCGGGCTGGGGCTCGATGGCGTAGCGCCACGCGCCGCGCCGATCCCGCGTCAGACGCTCGCGAACCCGAAGCGCCCGGAACGCCTTCTCGCCCGTGGCCGAACGCTCGCGAGCCAGAAGACACCGGTCCACCAGGTACCCCGAATCGAGCCGACTCACCTTGGGAGGCGAGGCCCCGACCCGCCCCCAGAACTCGTCCGGCACCACCCCGACCGCCGTTCCGGCGAACCGACTCCTCCCCGTGTCCAGTGACCGCTGCGACCCGAGGAAGTGGTCCTTGTCGAGATCGCGCGCGCGGCAGGCCTCGACGACGCGGTCGTACGCGCCGCCCTCCAAGCTCGCGCCCACCCATCGGCCTTGGACGATGGGCGACGTGAGGATGCGAACGGCGGACAAGGCGTCCGCATCCGAACCGATCGTCAACAGGTCCGCGAGATCGGCGAAAGAGCGGACCGTCCGCACTGCGGGCGCGGGATCGCGCGAATAAGCGGCGGCGACGACCTCCATCTCCGGCAACCCACCGAAGAAGCCCGTGATCGCCCAACCGGGGCGAAGCGGTCCCGGCGTGTAACGGCCCCAGCAGGTCAGCGCCTTGAGGGTGAGGCCGGGAAAATAGAAGAACGACCCATCCCGCCACGCGTCGGCGGCTTCGGCGCGGGTGAGGTCGGCTCCCACCGAAGGCGGGCCGGGAAAGCCGTCCGCCCAGACGTTGGCTCGTCGCCGCGAGGACACGCCCGCGATCTCGCCCAGAACTCTGGGGTCGCGGTCGCGCAGGTAGGTCCAAACCCCGCCCCGGCTCCGCGACAGCGTTTCCCGAACCGACAGGACGCGGTAAGTCTTCTCGGCGCCCGCTTGACCGACCCGGCCGAGCAGACAGCGCTCGATCGTATAGCCGCCCTCGACCGCCCGCACGCGGGGCGGAAACGCTCGCGTCCGGACCCAATCGGCATCCTCCACCACCCCAAGGTCGGTCGGAGTCGAGTCGCGCTGCCGGTCGGCGCGCGCCTTCTCGTTGCCAAGGAAGTGGTCGCCGCTCAGATCGAGGCGTCGGCAGGCTTCGAGCGCCTCGTCGTACACCGTCGCGTCGAGCGCGTCTTGGAGCAGCCCCTGGGCGACGGGCGAGGTGAGAATCCGCACCGCCGACAGCGCGTCGGTCGGGCTCTCGACCCGCAGAAGGTCGCCAAGGTCGGCGAACGAGCGGAACGACCTAACATAGGGCGTCGGGCCCGAGCCGAAGACGACGAGCGCGTGCCGTTCCCCATCCCGGCTTGCGCTCGGGTGAGTGTTCACTTCCAGGAACCCGATCTGCGCCCCGCCGAGGAGCTTCGTCGAACCGAAACCCAAGAACATCGGGTTCCAGATCCCGTCTGGCACGTAGTTCAAGTCCCAAGCCGGCTCGCCCCTGGCGATCGTGTCGTTCTGGAGGACCATGGACGCACCAAAAGCGAGCAGAGCCGTCAGGAGCATGGAGTGAGCACCGCTGGCTGACTTGGGCAGTTCAGTTTCTTCCACAACGCGATCGTATCGGCGATGTACTCGGGCAACTTTCTGCGGCAGTCGAGGATCTCTTTGGACGGGAACCCGTTACGAATGATGGCATCGTAAGTCAGCAACATTGCCACATAGCAACTTACCTCCACCGCGTACCCTCGGCACTCGAGCGCCGTTATGTTATTTGTCCGCCAAAGTCGAAACCGTTCGACCGCAGCCAGTTTGTCAGAAACACTTGCGCCCTCCTTTACTTGAAACTTCCCACAACAATCGCTGATTTCCCTTACGTGCTCCCGCTCGTGCATCGCCAGGCATCCGCATCCGCAGGACCGGTCGCAAAGCCAGTAGTACACCTTACCGTAGACGCCGCAGACTGTCTCGCCCCGTCGATCAGTTGGTTTGCATTGAAAGTCCTTCTGCCCGCGGTTTATCTCCCAACTGCCCGGTGGACCCTCGTCGGCCAAGCGTGGGGGAGTGTCAGTGTTCCACCTGCCGTGGTTTCCCGTCGTAGGACAGATGTCGGCCGCAAGTGGCGAACGAGCAGAACCTCTCGACCCGACAAGCATCGCGCGGGCGATGTTGACGATGGACGCCACACCTGGGTCCGTCCACACGGCCGGCTCGACGCTCCTGGCGATCGGATCGCCCATCGCGTACTCGTACGCCGATGGTGCCACGGAGCGTGCGGAAGTCCAGCCGGCCTGCATACTTCCGTAGTGCCTCGCCCGGTTGTACTGCTCCGAGTACGCCAGCCCCGTCGTTCGGCTGCCGGTGTCCCCGGACCACAGGAACCTGGGATCGGGGGAGGAGCCCGTCTTGGCCAGAAGC
>JAHCHO010000016.1 GCA_026129685.1 Fimbriimonadaceae bacterium | reverse complement strand
AACCCGGCACCCCTGCGAGCCTAGTCCCGGCGACCCCCGAAGAGGCGACTTCCGCGAACGTCTCCGAGAACGGACAATCCCATCGAGCACGGCCCCGAAGAAGGGTCGGCAAAGGAAACAAACGGTCATGTTCGGTCTCAAAAGAATCTCCGCCATCGCTCTCGGTCTCGTCGCTCTGTCCACCGGCGCCCTCGCCCAGTGGCGCACCTTCACCTACGACTGCAGCTGGTGCGTCGACTCCGACTTCTCCGGAGCCGGCTACGTCCACCTGGACACCCCCACCTCCGTCACCGTCAAGCCCTACCTCTACGTCAACGGCTGCGTCGGCGTCTGGTGGGAAGTGGACGGCTGGGGCAACGGCAGCGACAGCAAGATGCAGAACATCAACTTCTATCACAACGAGACCCTCGCCCTGGACTTCCGCTTCTGGGACGACCTGGTCAAGACCAGCGGCACCGTCACCGGCAGCCAGTCCATCAAGCTCGACGTCCAGGCCGCGATTTACAACGGCACGACCAACGGCCTGCTCTGGGACACCGGCCTGATGCACGCCTTCAACATCAACGACGTGATGGAGCCCAGCGGCCCGATCTTCCCGGCCGCCGCCACCGACGGCTTCCTCCGCCTCGACCTCACCCGCAAGATCACCGTGGACCCCGGCACCGGCCCCGGCACCTACAGCAACCTCGCCCAGATCGCCATCGTCCGGTCCTGACGCGAACCCGCCTCGGGTGAACCGACCCTCCTACTCCAAGAACCTCCTCTGGCAAACACGACCGGGGGGCGGCGAAAGCCGCCCTCCGGTTCGTCGCGTCGCGAGGGCAGGGAAGGGAAGAACCAGTGGGGGGGGCCGCGCTACCCCACTTCGAGCAACCGTTCGGCGGGCTCCTCGTTCAGGCTCTCGCAACCGCTTTCCGTCACCGTAACGATGTTCTCGATCCGAACCCCGAAACGCCCTTCGAGATACACCCCCGGCTCCACGCTGAAGCAGTGCCCCGGCTCGAGAACGACCTCGCTGCCCGCGACGATGTACGGCTCTTCGTGGCCCCGCATCCCGATGCCGTGCCCGGTCCGGTGGAAGAACGCTTCGCCGTAGCCCGCGCGCTCGATCACCCTCCGCGAGGCCGCGTCCACCGCCCCGCAAGTCGCCCCCGGCCGCGCCGCCGTCCGACCCGCCCGGTGGCTCGCGAGCACGATCTCGTAAACCCGATGCGCCTCCTCCGGTGCCCGGCCGCAGGCCGCCACCCGGGTGATGTCGCTCTGGTAGCCGTCCACCTCGCAGCCGAAATCGAGAATGACCACGTCGCCCGGCCGGATCACCGTTTCGTCGCTGTGGTGGTGCGGCTCCGCGCCGAGCGCCCCTGTCGCCACGATCGCGAAGGTCGGCTTCCCCCCGAGCCGCAGCATCTCGGAGCGAAGCACGCCCTCCAACTGGACCTCGGTCGTGCCGGGCCGGAGCGCCGCCAAGGCCGCCGGATAAGCGGCGTCCGCGATCCGCGCCGCCCGCCGCATCGCGTCCAACTCCTCGGCGTCCTTGACGCGCATCAGGCTCGACAGAATCGCGTTCCCCGGCTTGAACAGGGCCGCCGGCAACTCCGTCTGCATCGCGAGGAGCATGTGCGCCGGCAGTTCGTCGTCCACCGCCACGATCGCCGAACGCAGTCCCCAGTCTGAAGCGAGGTCCCGGAAGTGGGCGAGCGGGTCCTCCCCGTCTTTCCAAGGGCGAATGTCCTTCACCCCGCACCGCGAGGCCTGGGTCGCCGTCAGCGCCGGGCAGATTAGCCGTACCTCGCCGGTGTGCCGAACGGCCAAGGTCAGGAACCGCTCGTGGCCGCTCTCGAACAGCCCGTGCAGATAGCCCATCGCCACCGGCGACCACGCGAGAAAAGCGTCCGCTCCCGCCGCGGCGACCTCGCCCGCGAGTCGTTCGAGACGGGCCTTATGGTGCGTCTTCACGCTCCCGAGTATGGCATCCGGCTACCCCTTGGGGGCGTTCAACAGGCAGTCGCTGGGCGGCTGGGGGAACACGTCGCATCCGCGTTCCACGATCCGATCCCGATCGGCGAGGAACGAAGCAAGGTACGGGTCGGCGGGCGACTCGGCAAGGTCTGCCTCGAAGCGGTACGTCGTGGCCCGACCCGAATCCAGCCCGAAGGAGAAGGAAACCTCGACCCCATCGTAAGGGCGCGCACCCTTGCCGGCGTCCACCAATGGCCCGCGAACGATCGCTCCCGATCGTGGCTCGATCGCCTTTCGCCGCCGGAACGTCTCGAGGAAGAACGACGCTCGGTCGAAGAAGCGGAGGGTCTCGAGCCCCGCTCCCAAGACCGCCGCCTCACGGAACAGCGTCCGCGACTGGTCGCCCAATTCGCCGTACTCGAGCGGACGCCGGTTCAGCGCGCGCCGCTTTTGTGCGTCGGTCAGCGAGTAGAAGAACCGCAACGCCGGCTCGGCATCGTCGACCAACTTGTCCAGGAAACCTAGTCGGCCCGTCGATGGGGCGCGAACCGTTCGGTCCACGCCCGGCCCGACGAAGCGCACCGCGTCCGCGATGCAGACCTTGCCGCCGGTCGGACTGGTCGCGAAGAGCCGCACTTTTCCCGAACCCGCGCGGAGACGGATCGACCCGAGCCGGTTCCACTGCCCGCCGTTGGCCTGCTGGTCGACCGTCGTTCGGACCCGTTGCCAGGGCTCCGCGCCGTAGATCGTGTAGAGTGTCCGGTCGCAACGGTTCGTTCCCTGCGACCACCAGGCGTACACGTCGTACACCCCGTCCTCCGGCGCGTTTAAGTTCCATTCGGCGTAGTCGGCGGCCGAGGGACCGGTGGCGGCGTAGCGATAGTCGTCGCCGTAACGCCCGGGCGCCGTCGTCCCCGTGCTCCACGAGCCGCTGACCGTGAAGCCGACGTCCCGATTGTCGACCACCGATTCCGTGGTGCCTACGTCGATCACAAACGTCACGATCGGACCGAAGTACCCCACCCCCTCCGCGACGGGCTGAAACGACTCGACGTACCTGCCCGGCTGGTGGGGGGCGGTCATCGTGAAGCGAAAGTCGAAGGTCTGCCCGTACGCGACGCTCCGATCCACCGCGCGCGGACGATGCCGGTCCGCCCAACTTCCCGCCGTGAAGAACGGGCTCGGACGATCCTGCGGGTCTTGAGTCCCTAGCTTCACCCAACCGGTACCGGAGCTTGGCCAAGCGTCGAGGCCGTCGTTGTGAACGATCAACCGCACCTCGCGACGTTCGCCGGGCGCCATCTTGGCGGGGAAGTCCCAGGCGATCGCCCGCCCGGACGTTCGCACGAGGAACAGGTACTTCGCCCAGTCCCAGTTCGGACCCGGGTCGGTATGGGTGGCGCCGGGTACCTCGACGTGCCCCAAAACGTTGGCCCGCGTGACCGAGACGCCGTATTTCCGCACCAGGTAGCGGGTCAGATCGGCGGAGGCCCGGTACATGACGTCCGTGTACCACCGGGGATCGTCCACGTAGCCTTCGTGCTCGATGCCGACGGAGCGGCAGTTGTACCACCAGTTCCCCGCATGCCATCCGACGTTCTTTTCGAGGACGGATTGGCCGACGTAGCCGTCGGCCGAGCGCATCGTATAGTGGGCGCTGACGTTCGAGGCGGGGTTGGCGAACCAGTTCAGGGCGCCCAGCCAGCTTCCCTGGACCGTGTGGATCACAACGTACTGGATCGGGTAGGTCGTGGGCCGCTCGGCGACGGTGTAGTTGCTCGGGTCGGCGGGCTTCCAGTACGCGCCCGGATAGTCCTGGCCTTGGGCCAGGGGCACCGACAACATGAGGGTCGCCCAGAGCGCGCGCTTCATCCGCCCTATGGGAGGTTGGACGATGTCGCGGCCGGTCGGGTTCCTGCCCCGACCTCGACTGCTTCCAGTTCGCTCGCGCTCGCTTCCGGCGGGTCAATCGGTTGCGGTTGCGGCCGCTGCGCGCCCGATCTCCTCGAGGAATCGGCGCACGACCTCGCGGTCGTAGCGATCAAGGGGGGTCTTGCGAATGATCGCCGCCTCGTCGTGTTGCCCGGTGCGCTCCAGCAATTCCGCCAAGATGCCCTGGTAGGACGGCTTGTCCGGTTCGAGGTCGGCGGCCAACCGAATGGCGCGGATCGCTTCCGGTCGTTTGCCCACGCTCCAAAAGGCCACCGCCGCCCGGAGGTAGTAATGGTCGTCGCCGGGAGAAAGCTCGATCGCCGCCCGGAGCGCGTCCAGCGCCTCCGCGAATCGCCCCAACTCGATGAGAAGGTCGCCCATCCAGAAGTGGTAGAAGGCGTCCTCCGGCGCGACGGACACCGCGCCTTGGATCGCGATCAGCGCCATCTCGCGCTCCCCGATCTCGCGCAGGTCCTCGGCCAACTTGGAGTGCAGGAACGCATTCTTGGGTTGCAGCCGAATCGCCTCTTCGATCCGCCCGATCGCCGACCGCATCCGGCCGTGGCGCTTGTAGAAGTCGGAGAGCGCGACGTAAGGATCCACGCTGTCGGCGTGGACCTTGAGCGCCGCGCGGTACTGGCGCAACGCCTGCGGCATCATGTCGACGTATTCGTACGCGCCGCCGAGGTCCAGCTTGGCGGCAAGGCTCTGTTCTCCCTCTTGTTCGACCGCGCGGCGGAAATGCTCGATCGCGAGCTCCGTCTTTCCCTCCAGCATCAGCATGTTGCCGAACGCCCGCGACTCTTCGGCGGTTCGGCCGAGGCGTCCCTTGACCGTCACAATGTCGTCCGACGGCTCGGATGCGTGTTCGGGGATCGGGATACCGAACAAGTCGGCGATCTGACGAAAGCTTGGCTTCACGGCACTACCGTTATAGACGATTTGCGCCGGGCGGACGACGCCGCTCCGCCAGACTCGGCAGGGAGACCGCCGCGAACTCGCGCAAGTCGCGGGCGGTGAAATCGGCGCCCGCTTCCAGGAACCGTGGGGCCGCTTCCAGTGCGCACCGTCCCCCGACGCCGACCCGCAGATCGGGCCGAAGCGGTTTCCGGTCCGACAAAGCTCGTACGAGCGACTCGCAAGCCTCCTCGGTTCCCCTCGCTCCGCAACTGACCAGGACGATTTCCGGCTCGTAACGCAGTTCGGCCTCGAGGAACGCCTGGTGGGGTACGTTCGCCCCGAGAAAGCGCACCTCCCAACCCTCCGAGGCAAGGTAATCGCTCAGCATCCTTAGTCCGAGCGTGTGGAGGTTCCCCGCCGAGCAGCCGAGTAGGGCCAGCCGCTCGTTCATGACGCCCTTGGTGCGAAAGTGGACGATCCGCGCCATCGCGCGCTCCGTGATCGCGCTGGCGAGATGCTCCTGACCCTCGTCGATCTCACCGAGAACGTACCCGTCGCCGACCCTTGCCATCGCCGGCCCAAGCACGTCGGAATAGAGCGTCACCAGGTCGACGTGCAGTGCTAGCAGCTCGTCCACCACCGCAACGCACGCCGCCTCTTCGCCCCGAACGGCCGCTTCGGCGTACCGCTCGACGTAGGTTGCCAGGGAGATCGGGTCATGAGCGCGGGTGCAGAGCCCGTTCGCGGCAATCCCTAGGGCCGCCTCGACGCGCGGGTCGTTGAGGGCGTAGAACACCAGCCGACCCCGCTTGGTCGCCTCGACCAAACCGCAATCCCTCAGACGGGCAAGATGGTTCGAGACGTTGGGTTGCTTGAGTCCGGTCGCGCTGACCAATTCCGACACCGTGCGCGGTCCCCGCCGGAGTTCGGCAAGGATGTTGCGGCGGGAGGCGTCGGCGATCTCGGCGAATACCTGTGATTTCAATTCCTCTTATATTACTGGTTGCTGATGGGATTCGTCGGCGGGTTCCCCGTATGATGTTCGAGAAGGCCGTCCACGATCCGAGCGGCCGCGTTCGGCTTCGCCACCAAAAGGGCCTTGCTCCTCATCGCTCGCCGCTCTTCCGGAGAACGCAGGAGCCGCATCACCGTCGCCACCAGTTCGTCGCGGTTGGCGGCATGGACCCCGGCGCCCGACTCCTTGAGGAACTCCGCGTTCTGCTCCTCCTGACCGGGAATCAGCAGCGGCAGGTACACCACGAAGGGCGCCCCCGCCGCCAAGGCTTCGGAAGAAGTGAGGCCGCCCGACTTCGCCACCATTAGCGTGCAGCCCCGGACGAGTTCTGCCATCTGGTCCAGCGGAACGTGGCCCCGCACCTCGACCGGGTTGCGACCGGCGGGCAGGGCGGCGGCATGGCGCTCCAGGTCTTGTCTCGCCCGTTCGTTCCGCCCCGCCACCGCCACGATGCGGCAACGTTCCGGCACCGACGACAGGGCCTCCATCGCCTCGACGATCGGCCCGCCGCCGATGCCGCCGCTGGTGAGCACCACAAGAGGCGGGTCCTGGTCCGCGAACTCCCCGATCGCCACGAACCCTCGGTGGATGGGAATACCGGTAGCCGCCACGCGATCGTCGGTCAGTTCCGGCATGCGTTCCTTGAGGCGAGCGATCGACCAGTCGGACGGCACCGCGAAGTCGTCCGGCTCCCCGCGCAGCCACATCTTGTGGGGGTGCATGTCCGTCACCACGATCGTCATCCGGAACCGCAATCCTTGCCGCTTGAGCCGGAGCAGACGCGGCTGGGGAAGGGAATGGGTGCAGACGACCACGTCCGGGTCGAACTCCCGCACGATCGGATCCAGCCGGAAGCAGAACGTCCGGTCGAGCCAGTCCTGAAGGCTGAAGATCGGTCCCCGCACGTCCGAAAGGGCGTAGAGGAATCCCCACAGTTTCGGCGTGTCCTTGACCGCCCTCTCGTAGCCTCCGCGATACCATCCTTGGAAGGCTCGCGGCGTAAACTCAATCATATCGATGGACTTGACGGGCACCCCGCGTCGTTCGCACTCCTCGTGGATCGCGCGCGTCGCACTCATGTGGCCGTTGCCGACGGAGGCGGAGACGATGAGAACGCGGGGGTGCTTCATGATTGAGCCTGGGCGGCGACGCGCTGAACCAGCTTCCAGATGCGGGCCCGATGCATGCGCAAGGTCATGACGAGGAGCGCGTCCGTCAGCATGACGAACAGCGCAATGCCGGAAGACCAATAGCTGCCGAACCGCCAGAGAGTGGTGGCGACCGGCGCCAGCGTTAGGAGACCCAGCCAGTGCATCGTCTCCCCCAGGCGCGTCGCGAACTCGAAATCCACCATCTCTTGCCGGGAGCCCTCCCGGAAGAATGAAGTCCGGGCTCCGGGCTCCCGACGCTCGGCCACCGGGTGCCAGGCCTTGGAAGTCATGTAGTACACGACCCGTTGCCAGTAACCGATGCCCAGGGCGAGGAAGAACCGTTCGGACTCCCAGGGTTTCGGGTCGAAGTACCACCGGAGGGGTACCCGATGAAACGGGGATGGCTGAAACGAAACGCCGCTCGACCGCCTGATCTTCTCCGGCAGTTCGACCCCATCATCGCGGGCCTGCTGTTCATACAAGTTCAGGAATAGTTGCTTGTACCGATCCAACATCAGCGAGTAGGTGTGGAGCAGACCGAAGCCAAGCAACATCACCGCCAGTCCCCACGCGCCGTGCGCCGCAAGGACGCCGAAAGGTGGCAGTAGGAAGCCGATCCGAATCATGTTGGCGGCGTCGTGGTAGCGGCACTCCTGGCGAAACCAGGTCAGGTCCTCCTGGCTCAGTGGCGTGTGTCCCGGCGCCAGTTCTTGGACGCAACGGCGAAAGTCCAGCTCGCGCGTCAACCCGATGATGAAGGAATAGTACCGGTCCATACCAATTGACCGGTACAGAGCGACCGTCTCCCATCGACGAATCGGAAACCACCACCAAAGGACCCAGTCGGCAGGGTCGCCGATCGGCCTTCGCTTCCTCGCGCCGTGGTCGCTCATGGAGGTGGAGGGATGGTACCTTGACGCCCGTTGGGGCGACCGCTTCGGCCCGGATACAATGGAGGGGCCCATGGCCGTGGTCGAGACCTTCCCCAACCCCGCGCCGAACCGCGACTACGCGATCCGGCACGTCTGCCCCGAGTTCACCAGTCTGTGCCCGAAGACGGGCCAGCCCGATTTCGCGACGATCGAAGTCGAGTACATCCCCGCCGGCCTGTGTCTCGAACTCAAATCGCTGAAGTTCTACTACTTCACCTACCGTGACCGGGGGGCGTTCTTCGAGGCGGTAACAAACCAGATTCTCGACGACCTTGTGGCCTCTTGTGCGCCGAAGTGGATGCGAGTGACCGGTCACTTCAACGTCCGCGGCGGCATCGCCTCCGTGATCGTGACGGAGACCGGACTTCGGCCTTAGGTTCGTCGCCCTCCGTCTTTTAGCCGATGGTACGGATGGCGGTGAGTGGTGGCCGTGCCGAGACGGGCTGACCCTCCGGCGGGTCGCTCCAAACGCCGTCCGACTTCAGCAACGCGACCAACTCCTTGACGCCGTCCTCTTGCGCGATGTTCGCCTTCACGACCTCGCGTTTGCGGTAGAGCGCGATCTTGCCGCCCGCCTTGCCCACATACCCGTAGTCCGCGTCCGCCATCTCGCCCGGACCGTTCACGATGCAACCCATTACGGCGATATCGAGGCCGACTAGGTGGCGGGTGGCATCCCGAACTTCCCGCAAGACCGTCGGGAGGTCGAACTTGGTCCGACCGCACGAGGGGCAGGCGATGTACTCGACTTTCGTTTTGCGCAGGCCGAGCGCCTGGAGGATGTCATAGCACACGGGCAATTCGTTCAAGGGGTCCTCCGACAAACTTACCCGGATCGTGTCACCAATCCCCTCGTTCAACAAGGTCGCGATCCCGGCGGTCGACTTGATCCGCGCGTAGTCGCCGTCGCCCGCTTCGGTCACTCCAAGGTGCAACGGGTACGACATCCCCAACTCGTCCATGCGCCGCACCATCAGCCGGTTGGCCGCGAGCATGACGGGCACCCGGCTCGCCTTGAGCGACAGCACGATGTCTCGGTAGTCGTGCGCTTCGCAGATCCGCAGATACTCCAAAGCGCTCTCGACCATGCCCTCCGGGGTATCGCCGTAGGTGACGAGCATGCGTTCCGACAAGGACCCATGGTTCACCCCCACTCGCATTGCGACGCCGCGCCGCTTCACCGCTTCGATGACCGGTACGAGACACGCTTCGATCGCCGACCGTTCGGCGGCGTGCTCGTCCGGCGTGTATTCCTCGCGGTTGGTGTGCTTCCGAAACACGAAAAGACCCGGATTGATGCGTACTTTGTCGACGTACTTGGCGACTTCGACCGCGATGTCGGATCCCTGATGGTGGACGTCCGCGACCAGTGGCACGTCGCGGTACCGCTCCCGAACCTTGGCCTTGATCTCCCCGAGGCAGCGCGCCTCGTCCAGACTGGGCGTCGTGACGCGCACGATCTCCGAGCCGGCCCGGTGCATCGCGACGATCTGCTCGACGCACGCCTCGATCTCCCGCGTTTCGGAGGTGATCATGGACTGGACGACCACCGGATGGCCGCCCCCGATCGTCACATCCCCGACCCGAACGGGTCGCGTCTTGCGTCTCGGATAGGTCGTTTCGAGCATCGTTGCCAATAGTCTACGTCGCGGAACAAGCCGAAGGCTTACGCAACCGGGAACCACACCGCCATCGTGGTCTTGCCCCGGTTCGCCCAAGCGAAGTAGGGGATGAAGGTCGCCTCGACGTCCTGCAGGGCAAGGTCTTCGTAACCGTCGTAAAGGGGCCGCTCCTCGTCGTCGGGACGGTAGGCCCTTCCCCGAAGCGCCCGGAGTCCCGTCCCAAAAGGCGCGGGCACGGGCGCGATCTCCTCCTCCGGGTCAACGAAGAGGGTTGGCGCGGCAAAGCCAAGGTCGGTGCCTTCGGCGCAGTACACGAGCGGTCCGAAGGTGAGGGCCGCCTTGCCGACCGCGTCGATCACCTTGGGATGGGCCCGCAACCAACGGGGCTCCATCGTCATCTCGACCTTCAGGATTTCGCCCGGCGTCCAAACCCGCCGCAGGACGGCGTAGCCGTTTTCGAACTCCGCGTCCTCGCTCGCCCCGTCAAACTCGAGGGTCAGGTCTTCGCACCACTCGGGTACCCGAATGCGAACGGTGAACTCGGTCGGCGTTTCCGGTCCAAAGGCCAGGCGGTAGGTTCCGGACCAAGGGTAGTCGGCCTCGATCTCCACCCCGACCGTCGCCCCGCCCAGCCGCGCCGAGAACCGGGACGATACCGGAAAGTGAACCCAGAGGCCGTCGTCCGAGACCGACATCGCGTAGTCCGTAATCGAACCGATCAGCCGCGCGATGTTGGGCGGGCAGCAGGCGCAGTCGAACCACGGCACGCGCTCGTCGTTCCCCAGGCTCTCGTGCGGGTTGGCGTAGAAGAAGCGGTTGCCCGCCAGGTTGATCCCGGCGAGACAGCCGTTGAAGATCGCTCGCTCCGCCACGTCGGCATACGCGGCGTCCCCGGTTGCCTCCGTGAGTCGCCGCCCCCAGATCGCCAAGCCGATGGCGGCGCACGTCTCGGCGTACGACGTCCGGTTCGGCAGATCGTAGTCGAACGTGAACCCTTCGTTGTGACCCGATGGTCCGATGCCTCCCGTTACGTACATCCTTTTCTCGGTCAGATTGTTCCAAACGGCATGGCTCGCTTGCTCGAGCGCCTCGTCGGGCGAGGTCTTCGCCATCTCGGCCACCGCCGAAAAGAGGTACATCCCGCGCACCGCGTGGCCCACGATCTCGGTCTGTTCGCGCACCGGCTTGTGGTCCTGGAAGTACTCGCCGCCGATGTAGGCACCGGTCCCGTCGACGAGCGAAGCGTGCCAGGGGGCAAGTTTCACCGCTTCCGGGTCTTTGGCTTCGGCCGCGAACGGCGAGTCTCCCTGGCCGCGCTCGTTGATGAAGAACCGCGCGAGATCGGCGTAACGGGCTTCGCCCGTCGCCTCCGCCAGGCGGAACAGGCCGAGCTCGATTTCCTCATGGCCGCAGTAGCCGCGCCGCTTGGGAGCGGGACCGAACACCGCGTCGATATGGTCGGCGAAGCGGATCGCGATGTCGAGCAAGTCGCGCTTGCCCTGCGCCTCGTACCGCGCCACCGCCGCCTCGAAGAGGTGGCCGGCGCAGTACATCTCGTGCATCGCGCCTAGGTTCCTCCAGCGCAGGTCGGGGTGCTTGGTCTGGAAGAACGTGTTCAGGTAGCCGTCCGGCATCTGGGCGGCCGCGACGGCTCCGATCGCCTCGGTCATCATCGCCTCGACCTCGGGCCTTGGGTTCAGGGCTTGGCTGTAAGCGGCGGCCTCGAGCCACTTGTAGATGTCGCTGTCGTCGAAGTAGCGCCCTTCGTGCACGCCCTCCGCCTTGCCCGCAGCGCGACGGAAGTTCTTGAGGCGCGGGGTCTGAACCGAGATCTGGTCCCATTCGTGCGGAATCGTGACCTCGGCGAGCGCACGTTGCCGTTCCCCCCAAAACGCATCGGTGATGGTGACGTCGCGAAGAGGGATGGGGCGCATACGGGGGGCGAAGGCCATGGCGTCCCCGATTCTGACACCCGAAGCCCACGGGTCTTCCATGCGTGGGACCTACCCGCGCCGGCTACCCGCCAAGCGCCTCTTTGGCCACGATCAACGTCCCCAACACCAGAACGAACCAGCCGAACGCGGGCTTGAGGGTCGAGCCCGGCACCCGCCTCCCCAGCCGGACACCGACAAAGCTGCCGACGAGAACGATCGTCGAAACCGCCGCCAGAAAGACCCAAGGAGGATTCGGGTGTCTTGCCAAGTCCACGCCGAAGCCGACCAGCGACTGCACCGCGATGACCCCCAGCGAGGTACCGATCGCCGTCTTCATCGGCAAGCGAGCGAACGCGACGAGTGCGGGGACGATCATGAAGCCCCCGCCCGCCCCGAGGAAACTCGCCAAGCCGCCCACCAGGAACCCAACCCCCGCGATCTTCAGGTCGTCGGTTAGCGTTGATGGTTGTGGAGCGACCTCCGGGTCGCCTCGGCGCAACATCGACAGGGCCGCCGCCAGCATCACGAGGGCGAACAGCACAAGGATGAAACGATCTCGTGCAACCGACGCGAACCCGAAAGAAAGCGTTTCCGGCAACGCGGGGACGACGTAGTTCCGCACCAGGAACACGCCCAGAACCGAGGGAAGCGCGAACCAGCCGCCGACCCTGACCGAAACCAGCCCCTGTCGGAGGTGCCCGACGCAACTCGACAAGGCCGCCAAGCCGACCACCCCCAGCGAAAAGCCGGTCGCCTGCACGGGTGGAATCCGGAACAGGTAGACCAGAATCGGAACCGTCAGGATCGCCCCCCCACCCCCGATCAGCCCGAGCGAGAGACCCGCCGCCAGAAGCAGTAGGTAGCCGACTACTTCCATCGTGAACTCCAACCGATCGAAGCTTCGAGTCGTTCCATCGCCATTTGCCGGGCCCGCAACGCGCCCAGGGCTTCCGAGAGATCCACGGCCTCAAAGCCCACCGGATCGCCCGGCCGCAGTTGCCCGAGGCGAGGATGATCCACCGTCGCCACGACCCCGATCTTGGGGTACCCACCGATCGTCGGACCGTCTGGGCCGACGATGAGCACCCTGCCCGAGGGCGTCAACTGCACCGCTCCCACGCAGGCGGGTTCGGACGGGAATTCGGGCGCTTCGCCGAGGCGAGGGCCCTCGCAACGCAGACCGACCCGGTCGGAGTCGGTGGCCACCCGCCATTCGGCAGCGACGAGAGCGGATGTCGAAACGAGAGAGGCCTGTGGGCCGGGGAGAAGTCTCAAGGGTCCGGGGCGGATCGACGCGGGCGGCTCCGCAAGCCTGACGAACGGCGCGGCCGGTCCGACTCCTTCGATGTCCCGAGCGGCGACGTAAACGCGCGCCCCCGCCCCGCGACCGACCACCTGAACCAAGGTTCCGCCCAGAACGCCGAACGCCGCGTTTCCGCCGCGCTCGACATCGCCCACGAGAACACGGCAGTCCGCTCCGACGACGGACAGCGCAACGTCCGTTTGGGCCTCGAGGGTCGCCCCAAACACGGTGAACTCGAATACGGGAGACTCCGGGTCGAGGCCGAGCAACACGTTCGCGAGACGAGCCGACATGGCGTCGAAGGGGCCGCCCTCGGGGACCCCGTACTTCCTCCGGGCCGGTCGACGAGCGACCCGCACCGCGCCGGACGGACGAAGCACCCGAAGACTCAAGCGGAGACCTCGAACCCGGCTTCCTCCAGCGCCGTTCGCAGTCGGCGAGCGAACTCGACGCATCCAGAGGTGTCGCCGTGAAGGCACAGGGAATCGACGGTCGGCGCAAGAGCGAGCGCTTGGGCCACCACCTCGTCGGACTCGGTCAGCACCGCGCCCGCCTCCGACCGAGGCACGAGGAACCCCGAGGGCGTGTAGCGCCGGTCGGCGAACCCCTCCCGGATCAGCAACTGTCCGGCCTCGGCGGCGATGCCAAGGTGGGCCGTTCCCGGCAGACCCAAGAGGGGGACGTCGAGAACCTCGAGCGCGCGGGCGACGACGTCGCCCGCCCAGGGGTCACCGTCGGCGGACAGGTTGTAGAGGGCGCCATGGGGCTTCAGGTAAGCGCCGACCCCCAGTCTCCGAAAGTGACGGACCTGCTCGTGCACGTCCGCCGCCCAGGCGTCGCGTTCGTTCTTCAGGGGAGGCCTCCGTCCGAGACCCTTTCGGTCGGGAAACCCCGGGTGCGCGCCGATCCGAACTCCCGCCTCCTCGCATCGGCGGATCGTGGCGAGGGTGATCTCCCAGGAACCCGCGTGGCTCCCGAGACAGACGTTGGCGCTGGTCGCCACCCCAAGGAGTGCCTCGTCGAAGCCCGCTCCCTCGCCGATATCCACGTTCAGATCGATCGTCTTCATAGCCTTTCCCCGAGCCTTTCTCGGTACTCCTCCGTCGAGATCGGCGCGAACCGAACGTGATCGCCCGGCGCGATCGGGAAGTAGTCCTCCTCGACCGAAACGAGGAGGAGCGGGGTCCGCCCGATCAGCGCCCACCCGCCCGGGCGTGGAAGCGGGTACACGCCCGTCTGGTCGCCCGTGATCGCCACCGAACCCGGCTCCACCCGGACGCGCGGGACCGGTCGTCGGGGAACCCCCCGTAGCGAAGGCGGAAGGGAACCGAGATAGGGAAAGCCCGGGCAGAACCCGATCGCGTGGCAGACGTAAGTCTCGCTTGCGTGGGCTGCCGCCACCTCGTCGCAAGTAAGCTGAAGGTGGCTCGCCGCTTCCTCCAAGTCGTCACCCAACTCGTAGCATGTCGGGATCGTGTGCGTCCGGGTTCCATCGGGCTCGGTCCAAGGCTCGGACTCCAGGCCGCTCAATCGGGCGGCGAACGCATCGGAGTCGAAGCCGAACGGATCGACGTACACCCCCACGGTGCCGAAGGCCGGCGTCACCTCGATCACGCCGGGATGCCCCAAGCCCTCAATGCGCCGCGCCCACTCGTAGGCGGGAAGGTCGGCCAGATCGCGCAACACGTATGCCGCGTCGCCGAGCGCCTCGATCCGCATGAGCAGAGTATGACGGCTGGCCGATCAGGCCGCGTCGCCGTTCGCCGTTTCCTTGCCGTTCGACGGGCGACGGACCAACTGCTCGTGCATATCCCGCACCACCGTGTGGATGCCCAGTCCGCGAGGAATGGTGACCGTTGTCTTGCCCGCTCGCTTTGCTTCGTCCAGGAGGCCTTTGTAGCTGTGGCGGGAGAAGCGAACGATGTAGGCGACCACATCGGCCTTGTCGATCTGGGGCCGCGCGATCGTCGGCTTGTCCGTTTCCTCCAGGTCCGGCCAGAGCACGTCTGCAAGACCGAGACGCTCCTTGTAGTCGTTCTTGCGGTGCGACTGCCCCTTGTTGCCGCCGATCAGCAGCAGCGTCTTTCCGCGCAGGAACGGGGCCAACTCCTCGATCCAACGGCTGATCTCCGTCGGGTCCGCGACCTCGGCCGGTTCGGCGGGCTCCTCCTTCTTGGCGATGGCGTTCATCGAGTCCTTGTCGAGGTACTCGCAGAGCTTCTTTCCCTGGGGATGGACGACCCGCTCCGCCACATGGCGGTATCCGGCCAAAAGGCGGCGCAGTTCCTTGTTGCTTGGAGGAATGCCTCCGCCGAGCGCGCTCTCGATGGAACCGAGAAGATTCGCCTCGAACGAGTCGCCGTCTCCCGGGCTGTTGAGCAAGTCGGCCAGCGCCCCGAGCGACTTCCCAACCTTCTCCGCGTGCGTCCGGGTGCGGGCGCGGGTCGCGTAGGCCGCTTCGAGCTTCCTCCGGGCCGTCTCGATCCCCTTCGCCGATTGGGTGATCTGATCGACCGTTGCCGCGTCGGGTCCATCGAGCCTCCACCACGGGATAAAGAACCGATCGGCCTGAAGGGTCGCCAAGTCGTCCCTCAGCCGTAGAAGTCCCGCATCGATCGGCATCGTGCGATCGATGTACCACCGCGCGGCCAGCGCTTGGCCCGCCGCTGCGTGCAGGACGCCCCCTCGCGTCTCTTCGGAGGTCGCCTCCCCCGTTTTGAGAAGGGCGGTGAGGCGTTCGGCCTGCGCCGCGTACCGAAAAGCCTGGGCCAACTCCCGCCACTCGAAGTCGGCGAGGACACGGAAGCGCGGACCCGCACCAAAGATCCCTGCCCGACGTTCCTCCAGGTACCCGCGGAGAGCCTCCGCTTCCTCGCGCACGATGTGCTCAAGGTGATCGTGCCGCGCCCCGGGGCGAAGGGCTTCCGCTTCGCACACGAGGCTCTTCGCCTCCGCGATCCGGCTCAGGGGCTCGTCGTCCGGCGCGGCGAGAAACGCGCGCACCCGCTCGCACAGGTCTTTCACCCGCTCGCCGATCGGTGGTCCTTCCACCTGGGCGGCCGCCCGCACGACCACCGGCAATCCGGCCACGACCGGCGCCGCTGCGGGCGTCTCCGGTTCCGACGCCTCCGGGGCCGACGCCGTCGGTTGGTCGACCGGAGCCTCCGTCGCCGGCGCACCCTCCGCGACCGGGATCGCGTCCGCAGGTTCTGTGGGCTCCACCGACACCGGAGACTCCTTCGAAGGGTGCGGACGATCAGCGGGGGCGTCTTCCGGTGGCTCAGGCTCAAGTTCCGGACCCGTTTCTGACTCCACGACCGCCGACGCTCCGTCCGGTTCGGGCGCCAATTCCAGCTTTGGAGAAGCGGCGAGGCACTCCCAGATGAGGAAGAACCGTCGCGCCGCCTCAAGGTCGTTCTGACGCGAGGACGCCTCCAGCCCTTCGCGCGCTAACTGCAGGGCGAGTTCAACCCCCGCCGCAGATTCTGCGTTCACCATCGTTCGTCTCCTCGGGCCGCCCTGCTTGGCCGGCCCGAGGAGCGTTCTTCGCCAACCCCGGGCCAGGTCCTGCCGTGGACTGGCCCCGGGCGGGGTCAGTCGACCAAGGGCTCGATGCGCAACACCCACTCGAGTCTTGCCAAAGCTGCCAGCTTCGCCGCATCGATCCGCCCGAACACGAGCTTGAGCCTCGTATCTTGGTCGTCGAGCTGGAACCCGGCCTCCTTCATCGCCTTCCGCACGGTGCCGTCGAGTTGGCGGAGCAAAACCCTCACCTCGAGCACGCCCTTCTTTCCGCGCAACCCGGCCGCAATCTTCTGGGCATCCACCTCGGCCCGCTGTCCGGTCGTCGGCGAGACCGACTTGCCCGCCATCGTTGCCCTTCCGATTACGGGGCTGAGCCTCGGGTCGGCGCGTCGAACTTGGACTCCCGCCGAGGTGGCCGGCGAAGCGGTCGCGCCACCAAAGCCCCCTCCGCCAAGGCCGCCACGATTGGCTGAGGCGCCCTGCGCCAACGACCCCGGTCGACCACCCAAGGCCAATCCGCCACTCATGTCCCTTGCTCGCTCGAGGACGTCCATTCCCATTGTCACCCCGTCCGCCATCTCGACCGGCACTCGCACCGACCTTTGCCTGCCGCCCACGTTGACGACGCGCGATTCGACGGCGACGAACGACGTGAACTCGGACATTATTCGGTAGTCGAGGGCCACCCGCGTCATTTCGGCGGCGTAGTCGCGCGGGGCCGCTCGGTTCGGATCGGCGGGTTCGGCCGACTCAAAACGCAGTTGGTCGAGCTTGGCCCTCGCCCAGAGCGAGGCGATCGACGAGTCGCGCGTTGAGTTTCCGGGAAGCACGACCTCCATCGTCTGGGCCCAAGGCTGGCCGCCCACCCTGCCCGACACCGTGAAACTCGCTCGACCGGGCTTCGAGTACCGTCCCCGAATCACGATTGGGGTCCGGCTGAAGACGTCCGGAATGGCTCGGGGTAGGACGTCGCTCACCGGGCCCTCCGTTTCCATGCGAACATCGGTGAGGACCGGACTCTCGATGCGCTGGTAGAACCGGGCCATCGCTTCATCTGCCTTCTCGGCGAGCGTCACGACCTCCGACGCGCCGCGTCCATAGTGCCCCATCGCGTCGACCAAGTACCGGTTGACCGAGTTCCCGATGCCGAAGGTGAAGACCCGCGACGACGCCACCCGCTGCCGGATGGCGGCCAGAATTTCCGTCTCGTTGCCCACGTAGCCGTCGGTGTTCATGACCACGATCCGAATGCCGTCCTGGCTGGGGTTCTCGGGCAACACCTGTCGGACCGCCTCGAGGATGTTCGTCCCGCCGTTCGCCTGGAGCCCCTGGACAAAGCGCTGCGCCTCGGCGACGTTCTCCTCGGTCGCGTGTCGAGGCTCGGGCCAGAGCGTCGTCGCCTGCGTGTTGAACGCCATCACATTGAACGTGTCGTCCGAACGCATCTTTGCGACCAACCCGAGCGTGAGTTCCTTGGACTTTTCGATGGGAAAACCCTGCTGACTTCCGCTCTGATCCATCACGAACCACAACTCGCGGTTCGCGACCATCGCGGGCGCCGGGTCGGTCGGAGGCAACAGCACGAGGGCGAAATGCCCTGCCTTCCGCTCGACGTCCCATTGGGGCAAGAAGGCGCTTTGGACCTGGTCCGTCGCCACCCGGTAACGAAAGACAAAGTCTCGATTGGGAATCTCGTCCTTCTTCTTGAGCCGGACCACCATCCGTGACTTCCCGCCGCGACTCACGTCGACGTCGTGTAGCACCGCCCGCGCGTCTTGGATCGCCGCACCCGCGTCTACGTTGAGGGTCAGGTCGATCGTGGCGCCGCTTCGTACCCCCGGCCTCAAGGTCGGCGGCGCGATCTTGCCGGGATCCGTCGCCTGTGACACGTTGCGCGGTCCGACGACCATCGGATACACGAACTCAAAGCGTGCATCTTCATATTTGAGAACTTGAACGTAACCGATTTCGACCTCGACCCGCGCGCCTGGCCCGATGTTGGCGACGGACTGCGTGAACACGTTCGGTCGCTCTTGATCGAGCAGCGCAGCGGTTTGCCCCGCATTCCGGGCCGCCTCGTAGAGGGCCCGAGCTTCGTCGCGAAGCCGAATCGCGCCTTCCACCACCCGCTCGCCAACCCGGAGGCGCATTTGGTCGACGGCGGCGTCCTCCGGCAACGGAAACGTGTAGATCGCCTCGATCGCCTCGCGGGTCGGATTGTGGAACGTCTGCCGGACCGTGACCCTCGCCCCAAAACCCTCGACATTGGCGACGACCTGGGTCCCTTCCAGGGGGCAGACGATCGGCGGCCTGCCCGCCAGCGGGACCGTGAGTTGGCCCGGCTCCTCCATCGCGACGGCTTGCTGAAGCCCTATCAAAGCTAGGATCGGTAGCATGTTCGGCGTCCACTCCTGGGAAACTCCGTGGCTTCCGAGGTGTCAGATGAACGAACGGACGCCCGGTTACGACGATGCCGGGTTACCCCTGCCGCGAGACCCGAACGCGCGGGACGATCCGTGTGTAGAATGAACGGGACTCCGTCCCAAACTCGCAACGGCAAAACGACAGAACGATGGGCACGATTGGACGATTCTGGCCGGTGGCGGCGATCCTGGCCTTCGCGCTGGCCACCGTGGCGGCGCAGACCCGCGACGTCTCGAAACGCGTCCAAGACGCGATCGATGCGTACCACAAGGGTACCGTCGAATCCGCCCTCCAGCAGTTCGAGGAACTCCAGCGCGAGGCGCCCGATAACGCGGACGTCCTCGCTTGGCTCGGTTTCTTATACTTACGGGTTCAGCAACCTGAGAAGGCCGTCCCCGTCCTTGAAAAGGTCGCCGCCAAGCGTGAGAACGACCTTGAAGTCCAGAATAATCTCGGCAACGCCTACCTCGGCACCGACCAACTCGACAAGGCCCTCTCCCAGTTCACGAAGGTCGCCAAAGGGAACCCGAACACCTTCGAGCCCTGGTACAACATCGGCAACATCCACCTGCGCCGCAAGGCCTGGGAGGAGGCCGTCCGGGCCTTCGAAACGGCGGCCAAACTTAAGCCGACCGACCCCTACGTGTACAACAACCTGGGCGTCGCCCACGAGAACGCCGGACGCCTCGCTCCCGCTGCCGCGAACTTCGGCAAGGCCTCCCAACTCGATCCCGCCAGCGTCGTTTTCGCCCGCAACGCCGCCTTTGCCCTCCTCCGCAACCGGGAGCCCGCGCGCGCCCAGCCCTACCTTGAGCGCGCCTACCGGCTGGACCCCCGCGACCTGAATCTTGGACTGTCGCTCGGCGAGGTCTATTCCCGCATCGGCAAGCCGGACCTGGCGGAAAACGTCTATCGCTCGCTCTCCCAGTTTCACGCCGGGAGCGTGACCGTCTGGTTCAACCTTGGCGTGGCGCGCGCCGCCCGGAACGATGTCCCCGGTGCCGAGGCCGCCTACCGCCGTGCGCGCGAAATCGATCCCAACGACCTGGACACCCTCAACAACCTCGGTCTGCTCGCGATGAGGAAGGGCGATTACGAGGAGGCTAAGACGCTGTTCGCGCAACTGGCCGGCCTCAATCCGGGGAGCGTGTCCGCCCGGGTCAATCTGGCCGCCGCGGCCGTCAAGACGGACGACCTCGCCTTGGCGATCAACTCCTGGAAGGAGGCGCTGACGATCGACCCGAAAGCCCCCGGCGTGCGCGTCGGCCTCGCCAACGCCCTCACGAGGCTGGGGGAGTGGGACGAGGCGAAAATCCACTACGACGCCGTTCTCGACGACAACCCCAAGAATCACGAGGCGCTGAACGGCCTCGGGCTCTTCCACATTAACAAAAAGGACTGGAAGAAGGCGGAGGCCGCCCTTCGTCTCGCGATCGCCGCGAATCCCCGTTTCGCCGTGGGCTACAACAATCTCGCCGTCGCCCTCGAGCAGTTGGAGAACCGTGCCGAAGCGATCAAGATGCTCCAGGAGGCCATCAAGATCGACCCGAACTATGAGGAGGCCAAAACCAATTTGCGCCGAATCAGACGGGCGGGTAACGGTTAGTGCGGGTCAACATTCTGGTCAATCGCCATCGGCGCGACGCGATGGAAGCCGCCGCCGACCTCGTGCGCTGGTTGCACGAGCGGGGAATCACCGTCGGCTCCGATCCTGAGTCCGCCGCCAAGATCGGCGCGCACCCGACCGACGCCAACGACTTCGCCAACGCCGAACTGGTGGTCACCCTCGGCGGCGATGGCACCCTGATCCGCGCCGCCAACTGGTGCTCTCGACTCGGCACTCCGATTCTCGGCGTCAACTACGGCCGGTTCGGCTTCGTCTGCCAATGCCAACCGCCCGACGCCATCCCAGCGTTGGAGACTTTTCTGGACGGGAAGGCGGAAATCGAGGAGCGGATGATGCTGACCACCGACCTGATTCGCAACCGCCAGTCGATCGTCACCCTGCACTCGCTCAACGAGTCGATGATCCACCGCAACCCCTCGAGCGGCCTGGTCGTCATCGACGTCGCGGTGGACGGTGACCCGATCACGAGCTACCCGGCGGACGGCGTGATGGTCTCGACTCCGACCGGTTCGACCGCCTACAATCTCTCCGCCGGCGGCCCGCTCGCCGACCCGCTCGTTCATGCCCTCCTTCTCTCGGCGGTCGCCCCCCACACCCTGAGCGCCCGACCCCTGATTCTGAGAGCGGACGCCGTCGTCGAGTTCAGCGTCGAGGCGGACGGGGACGCCATGCTCAGCGCCGACGGCCAGGTCCAGCTCCACATCCTGTCGCGCGACGTGGTGCGAGTCGCCCGCTCCGACCGCGTGACGAGACTGGTGCGCGCGGGCTACAATGACTTCCTCCGCAAGCTCGGTGAGAAGCTCCTCTGGAGCCAGCGACCCGCCAGCGGAGTCCCGAGCGAACTGTGAGCGCCGAACCCCTCGTTACCGTCCGCGACGTGTCCGTCGAATTCGCCGCTCAGAACGGCGTCGTCCGTGCGCTGGACGGCGTCTCGATGGAGGTGTTTCCGGGTGAGACGGTCGCCGTGGTGGGCGAGTCGGGGTGCGGCAAGACCACCCTCGCCCGCGCCATCCTCGGCCTGCAGCCCGTCGCGGGAGGGCGCATCGTCGTCGAGGGCCACGAAGTGCACGGCACCTCGCGCGGACTCGCCGAGAGGGTGGGAATCGTCTGGCAAGACCCCTACGCCAGCCTGAACCCGAAGTGGAAGGTCGGTCGCTCCGTCGCGGAGCCGCTTCGCATTGCCAAGCGCACGGGAGATGTCGGTGCGATCTTCTCCGAGGTCGGCCTCGATCCCGCCTTTGTCGACCGCTTTCCCCACCAACTCAGCGGAGGCCAGCGCCAGCGGGTTGCCATCGGACGCGCCCTCGCCCTGCGCCCGCCCCTCGTCATCTTCGACGAGCCGACCGCTGCCCTCGACCTGTCGATCCGCGCCCAGATTCTCAACCTGCTCCGCGATCTTCAGGAAGAGTTAGGCTGCGCGTTCCTATACATATCGCACGACTTGACCACCGTTCGGTTTCTCGCCGACCGGGTCGCCGTGATGTACTTGGGACGCATCGTCGAGGCCGGGCCCACGGCGGAAGTCTTTGAGAACCCGCGCCACCCCTACACCCGAGCCCTTATGGACTCGGCGCCCACCCTCGAGAAACTCGGGACGCTGCCGGAACCGCTCGAGGGAGAAATCCCCGACCCGACCACCCGGTTCCCGGGGTGCCGGTTCGCGGGAAGATGCGTGAGCGCGTCGCCCGCCTGTGCCCAGGACCCTGCCGGGACGACCGAAGGCCTCCGCGTGTACTTCTGCCACAATCCCGTCAACGTATCGACCTCCGCCGCCGTCTCCTAAGTAGCCCCACGCGCCTTTTTCGGGATGGCGCGCGAACAAGCAGTGCACCATGTCCGACACCTTCGGCGCGAACTCGCCCGTACGGAACCAGATCTCCCACGAACTTGCCGAGATCGAGCACAGCGTGCTCGAAATGGCGGCCATCGCGGAGGGCATGATCGCGGACGCGACCGAGGCCCTCACCCACCTCGACTCGTCGCTCGCCCTCACCGTGCTCAAGCGCGACGACGATATCGACGTGCGTGATCTTGCGATCGAGGCCGCTTGCCTCCGACTGCTCGCCCTCCACACCCCGTTGGCCACCGACCTTCGCATCGTCGGTACCGCCATCAAGATGATCACCGATATCGAGCGGGTCGGCGACCTTGCCGTAGATATCGCGAAGATTGGCCGCAAAATCGAGGCCGAAATGGGCGACCCGGGTCTCGTCGACGTGCCGAGAATCGCGACCCTCGCCACCCGGATGCTGCGCGATGCGATCGAGGCGTTCGTCAAGCGGGACGTCGAACTGGCGCAACGCGTCGGTCAGCGAGACGACCAAGTCGATGCCCTCTACAAGGAGTTCCGCCACCAACTTCACGAGGTCATGCGCCATCGCCCCGAGGACGTCGTGACCGCGAGCTACCTCTTGCTGGCGATCCACCACTTCGAGCGGATCGCCGACCATGCGGTGAACATCGCCGAACGCGTTGCCTTTATGGTCACGGGCCACTTCGAGCAACTTGCCGAGTCGCACCGATCCGGTCAGACCGAGTAGCGCGTCACGCTTCGACGTGCATCGCCGCCGGAATGGCGTGTTCGTACCGCTCGCGCAACGACGACACCGGCACTCGAATCGTCGCGTCCCCGCACGCGATCGTCAGGTTGGCGCTCCCCGCGTCGAACGCTCCGATCAGGGTTGCCGACAGCGCCATCCGTTCGGCGAGTTGGGCCGTCTCGACCGCGCGCGCGGGCGGCACGACGACCACCACCCACCCCGGGAATTCGCCAAAGAGGGCGGCGTCGAGTCGGTCACCCGAATCGAGCGATACGTTCAAGCCTCCTCCGGAAGCCATTGCCATTTCCGACAAACAAACCGCGAGGCCCCCGTCCGAGACGTCGTGTGCCGCCTCGACCCATCCGTCCCCGATCGTCTTCTCTAGGAAACGGCACAGACGGTGTTCGGCGGGCACGTTGGGCGGCACCGGAACGCCGTTCTCAATACCGTGAATCTCGGCTAGGTACGCGCTCGCTCCGAGGCCCGACTGGGGCACGACGTTCAACGGGGTGGAAACGAGCATCAGGAGGGCCCCGTCCGTCAACGGCCCCATCCCCACCCGCCGCTCTGCCGATTCCAGCACGCCCAGCATCCCGATCATCGGCGTCGGGAGCACCTCGCCCAGGTCGCTTTGGTTGTAGAAACTGACGTTGCCGCTCACCACGGGCGTCTCCATGGTCTCGCACGCCTCCGCGATGCCGCGAACCGCTTCGTGGAACTGCCAGAACACGTGGGGTTTCTCGGGGTTGCCGAAGTTCAGCCCGTCCGTGGCGGCGACCGGCCGCGCTCCCGTGCAGGCTACGTTGCGCGCCGCCTCCACCACCGCCAACTGCCCCCCGACGAACGGGTCGAGGTAGGTCTTCAGCCCGTTGCCATCGATCGCCAGCGCCAGTCCCTTGAGGGTACCGCGCGGGGCAAGCACCGCTGCGTCCGCTGCGCCGCATCCGACCGAAGTTTGCGTCTGAACCTCCGAGTCGTACTGCCGGTACACCCACCGCTTGCTGGCGATGTTGGGGCACGCCAGCAGCCGCAACAACGACTCCTGCGGATCGGCCACCGGCACCTTGCCGATGTCGAAGGATCGCGCGACGTTGAAGTAGGCCGGCTCCTCCCAGGGGGTCTCGTAGACCGGGCACTCGTCGGTAAGGACCTTCGGATTCACCTGGGCCTCGATCTTGCCGTGGCGTCGGATGGTGACGAGCCCATCGTCCGTCACCCGGCCGATCACCACCGCGGGCAGGCCCCACTTGTGGAACACGTCGAGCACTTCTTGCTCGCGGCCAAGGTGGGCGACTGCCAGCATGCGCTCCTGGCTTTCGCTGAGCATGAGTTCGTAGGCCGTCATGTCGCGCTCGCGCATCGGAACAAGGTCGAGGTCCACGTCCATGCCGACCGAGCCTTTGCTCGCCATCTCGGTCGTCGAGCACGTCAGCCCCGCCGCCCCCATGTCCTGAATCGCGACGATCGCCCCCGTACCGAGCGCCTCCAGGGTCGCTTCGATGACCTGCTTCTCCGCGAAAGGGTCGCCGATTTGAACGTTGGGCCGCTTTGCCTCGTTGTCCTCCCCGAGGCTGTCGCTCGCGAACGTCGCCCCGTGAATCCCGTCCTTGCCCGTCGCCGAGCCGAGATAGATCACCGGATTGCCGACTCCCGAAGCCGCCGCCGTGGTGACCTTGTCGCACTCCAGCAATCCGACGCACATCGCGTTGACGAGCGGGTTGCCGCTGAACCGGGCATGGAAGAACACCTCGCCTCCCACCGTGGGGACGCCGACGCAGTTCCCGTACCCGGCGATGCCCGCGACGACCCCCTCGAACAGAAACCGGTTGCGTCGCACCACCGCCGGGTCGTCCTCACCATCGCGAATCGGGCCGAAGCGAAGCGAGTTGAGGCCCGCGATGGGTCGCGCTCCCATCGTCAGGATGTCTCGGATGATCCCGCCCACGCCCGTCGCCGCCCCTTGGTAGGGTTCCACCGCCGAAGGGTGGTTGTGCGACTCCACCTTCATCGTGACGCCGAGCCCGTCCCCGATCTCGACGACGCCCGCGTTCTCGAGCCCCGAACCCTCCATCGCTTCCTTGTACTTCTTGAAGAACGCCAGGACCGGTCGGGAGTACTTGTAGCCGCAGTGTTCGCTCCACATGACCGCGAACATCCCGACCTCGGTGAGGGTGGGTTCGCGGCCGAGGCGCTTCAGGAGGAGGTCGTACTCGCTGGAACGCAGTCCCATTGAGAGGTAGACGTCGGGGGTGATGGCGGCCATCGGGAGATTATAGCGACGTGGCCGTGCCACCGTCCGGGTCGGGGCCGTACCCCGCCTCGTACCTGGGAATCACCTCGTCGGGCGTCCCTTCCAGCACGATTCGCCCCTCGCTCAGCCAGAGGCACCGATCCGCCACCCGGCGAACGTCCGACATCTCGTGCGATACGAACAGAATCGTGCCACCGCCCGTTCGGAACTCGTCGATCTTCGCGTAGCACTTTCGCTCGAACGCATAGTCGCCTACCGCCAAGACCTCGTCCACGAGCAGAATCTCGGCGTCCACATGGACGGCGATCGAAAACCCAAGCCGAGCCAGCATCCCGCTCGAATAGGTGCGGACGGGCGCGTCGATGTGTCGCCGCACCTCCGCGAAATCGACGATCGCGTCCACGCGCTCCGCGACTTCGCGACGGGTCAGCCCGAGCACCACCCCGTTGAAGAACACGTTCTCGAGCCCCGTCAGGTCGGGATGGAACCCGGCGCCCAGTTCCAGCAACGGCGCCACCCTGCCACGGAGCGCGATCGTCCCCGATGTTGGCTTGTACACGCGCGCCAGGAGCGATAGCAGCGTGCTCTTGCCCGCGCCGTTGCGACCCAGCACCGCCACGCACTCCCCCCGGCGGACGTCGAACGACACCCCGCGCAGGACCTCGAGTCGCTCGAACGAGCGCCGCTTCCACCACAGCAATGCCGCTTTGATCGAGGCCGCCCCCTGGTGGCTCAACACGAACTCCTTGCGAAGGTCGCGAAGCGAGATTGGCGTATCGTTCACGGTCGCTCGACGAACCTCCACTTCAGGCGGTTGAAGGTCGCGTAACCGAACCACAGAACGAACAACGAAACCCCCGCGCAGACCGCGAACAGCCCCCAGTCCAGCGCCATCGGCGCGATCCGCTCCTTGCCTTGGAGGATCGGCCCCGGCGCCACCAGCACCTTCCGGTAAGCCGTGCAGAGCATCGCGATCGGGTTCAGATGGTAGAGCGTGTACACGAGTTCCCGGTACTGGGCGGGGATCAGCCCCGAGTAGCGAACGTCCTCGCTGAAGTACATCACCGGGCACAAGAAGAAGTTCACGTACAGCGTCACGCTCAGGAAGTACTTCACGTCCTCGTAGAACGTGTTCAGCGCGCTGAAGAGCAACCCGAGGCCCGTCACCAGGCACAGGTTCACCGCCAGCAGCACCGGAAGCCACAGCATCTCGAGCCGAAACGGCCACACCTGCGGGTGCCGAATCCAGACGAACAGCAGGTACGCGAAGAACACCACCAGCGCCAGCACAAAGTGGATAAAGTTGCTGACAATGAGCGATAACGGCAGGATTTCGCGCGGAAAGTAGATTTTTCGTACCAACGGTAGCGCCAGGAGCACCGACTGGGCGCTGTCGAGCAACGCCAACTGGAAGAACATGTAGGGCAGGTACGCCGCCAACACGTACGCGCTGAAGTTGTCCGTCGCGTTCCGAAGAAAGAACTTGAAGACCAGCGTCATCACGACGACCGTGACGAGAGGAACGATCAGCGACCACAGGAAGCCGAAGAGGCTGTTCTTGTAACGGATCTTCAGCTCGCGCTCGACCATGCTGACGAGGAGTTCGCGGAAGCGCCAAAGCTCCTTCAGTTCGGCCAGCATCGCGGCGAGAGTGTACCGCGCACCCGATCGTCCGCCAAAATCCCCGGGTTTTCTCGTCCCAAGCCTGAGCGACCGACCTCCCGAAACTGACAATTCTCACTGGACGTGGATACGATGAGCGGCACTTTCACACGACCTCGGCGCCGGTGCGCCCGGGGCAAGCCTCACCGGGCGTTGCGCTTCGCTTTCATTGCGGTCGCGGCGACGTTGTGGGCGTTCTCCCAAGCCCAGGCCTTCGAACTCTCCCTGACCCGAAAGGACCTGACCCTGAGCGACCCCGTCAACCGTTGGCGGATGTACTACGAAATCCCCAAGGGCGTCGCCGTCGCGTCCCAACGCCTCGATCTTCGCTACGCGGTCTCCCCCACGATCCTCCCTCAGACCGCTTCCATGACCCTCGTCGTCAACGGCACCACGTTTGCCACTCGTCCCCTTCGCGGCGCTCCGGGTGCCGCCTTCGTTCAGTGGGTCGTGGACGTACCCGTCCGCTATCTCCGCCCAGGCACCAACGAACTGATGCTGGTCTCGCGCCAGCGCTCCATCGATGGACCCTGCAAGGACCTCGAGAACGATGCGAACTGGGTTCGCATCGATCCCGGTTCCCGCCTGATCACCTCGGTGGCGGGCGCGCGCGACGGCCTTGCCGCCTACCCCTGGCCCTGGTTGAACCCGCTCACCGACGAGTTCGTCCGTTCCTCCTTGGACCTTGGCGCAACCCCCACCGTTCCCGCCGCCCTCGGCATGATGGGGTTGGCGAGCGACTGGACCGCACGCTGGCCCGGCGGATACGCCGATTTGCACGTCGGGCGGGGCGCGAATCGGCCCGCCGTCAAGATTCTTGGCACCGCCGCCGCCACCGACGGCGGGGAGAGTCTGCCGAAGGGTTCTGGACTGCTCGCCGTCCGCAAAAAGGCCGATGGGCTTCACACCCTGATCGTCCAAGGCGACGGCTTCCAGGGCTTGGCCCGCGCGCGCCGCGCCCTCGCCAATCCCGCCCTGCTCGAGCAGGCGGGAGGAAAGGGCGTCTTGCTCCTGGATCGCGATCTGCCGGCCCCGCCGTCCGACGAGCTCGGCCGAATCGGCCGTCTGACCTTTGCCGATCTTGGTTACCCGTCCGTTTCGTTGGCGGGCGTCTTCACCCAGCGCGCCACGATCTACGTCCGAAGGCCGATCCGCGTCAACCTGGGCAAGCAGTCGCACCTTCGCCTGAAGTTCCGGCACTCCGCCACCCTCAACCCCCTTCGCTCCCTGCTCACCGTACGACTGAACGGCACCCCCGTCGGCAGCACCGTGCTCGACCCCTCCAATGCGAACGGTGGCGTCCTGCAGTTGCGGCTGCCCCTGGAAGAACTCGCGAAGTTCGCCTGGCAACTCGAGGTCGAGGCCTATCACGATCTCGGCACCATTGATTGCTCGAAGGCGTACGAGTCGGTCGCCTGGACGGTGATCGACGGGGACTCGGAGCTCGTTCTCGAACCCGGCGGCGTCGAAGGTCCCCCGTCCTTGGTCGCGTTCCCCTACCTCCGCACGCGCGACGGCGACATTCCGGAGCGGGTCCACGTCGGCCTCCCCGATCACCCGTCTCCCGGGCAGTACGAGGCCCTTGCCGCCATCGGATCCCTTGCGGGAAGGGCGAACCGGGTGGGCGTGACCTTTGACAACGACGCGCTCGGCTCCCAGACCCAGCTCTGGATCGGGACCTTCAAGGACGTCAACCGACTTGCGCCGATCGCGGAGAACATGCACTTGGCTCTCAGCTCCGCCGGGCGACTGGAGGGCAAGCACGGCATCACCGTCATGCCGGGACTGATGGAGGACAAGGTGATCCTCCAAGCCATCCGTTCCCCGTTCCACGACCAGGGCGTGGTCTACGTCCTGCTCGCTGCCGACGATGCGGGGTTCCTTCGCTTTGCCCGCCGCGCCGCCGATCCCGCCTTCCAGGACCTCCTGGCGGGCGACGTGGCCATCCTTGACCGAGACGGTCAGGTGATCGTACTGAAGTCCGACGAGTACCAGGCGCTGGTCGGCCAACTCGCCACCGAAGAGAACCGGTACACCCCGCCCATGCTCGCCACCCTCGGCGCGATCCTCCTTCTCGTCCTCATCGGCGCGGTCTGGCTGGTGTCGCAGTTCGTGGCCCGGCGCAGACCGCAACTCGCCTAGCTCGATCCTTCGTCCATGGCGCCGCAAGACTGGTCGATTCTCCTTCGGGACGTGTTCACGGTCCTAACCTGGATCGTGGCCGCGATCTACCTCGTCAGTGGCCTCCAAGACTTGCGCTACGACCTCTTCAGCTACGCCCTCAGGGTGATGCGTCGAATCAAGTTCAAGCGGCGCGATCGCCTGACCAAGGCCCGCCTGCGCATGCGCGAACAGCAGTGGATCGCCGTGATGGTCCCCGCATGGGCCGAGGGAGAGGTCATCGGCGAGATGGTCAAGAACATCCTGGACCGGGTCGAGTACACGAAGTACAAGGTGTTCGTGGGGGTCTACCCGAACGACCCCGAGACCAACAACGCCCTCGACCGCATCACCGCCACCCGCCCCGAGGTCATCAAAGTCGTCACCGCGCGCCCCGGGCCGACCAACAAGGCCGACTGCCTCAACAACGTGCTTCAAGCGATCGAGGCTTACGAGAAGCAGCACGGCATCAACTTCGACATTATCGCGATGCACGACGCCGAAGACGTCGTCAACCCCTACGGATTCCTGGTCTACAACTACCTCATTCCCCGGGTCGACGTCGTTCAGCTCCCGATCCTGCCCCTTCCCACCAAGCTGAGCCGTTGGGTGCACTGGATCTACGCCGACGAATTCTGCGAGAACCACATGAAGGACGTGCCCGCCCGCGAGTTGATGACGGGCTTCGTACCCTACGCCGGGGTCGGGACCGGCTTTTCACGGCGCGTCATCCACTTCCTGAAGGACCTGCACCACGGCCAGGTCTTCAACGAGTCCTCCTTGACCGAGGACTACTCGATGTCCAAGAAGATCCTCGAGTCCGGCTACCGGTCGGTCTTCGTGAACGTCTTGCTCGCCGACGACGAGTCCCCCTGGTGGACCCCCCTCTGCAAGCGGAGCGGCTTCGTCTCGAACTGGTCCTATTTCCCGATGGACTACAAGCGGTCGGTGCGTCAGAAGTCGCGGTGGATCCTCGGGATTTCGATTCAAGAGTGGGTGATGACCGGCTGGTCCGGTGGCTGGCGGATACGGGAGAACCTCCTCAAGGACCGCAAGGTGTTCGTCGCGATGAGCGCGACCGTGATCGGATACCTGGTGTTCCTCTACGTCGTGGCGAGCTGGATGAACCAGGCCGGCTGGATTCCGCTGCCGATCCTGCCCGTCGTGCGGCCGGGCACGCCTCTCTTTACGATTCTCCTTGTCGTGATGGGCCTGACCGTGTATCGCGTAGTCCAGAAGACGGTGTTCGTGTCCATGGTCTACGGGGTGGCGGCGGGGCTCGGCGCGGGTCCGCGCATGCTCCTTGCCAACATCCTGAACGGGCACGCTTCCGTGCTCGCCCTCAAGGCGTTCTCCGATTCGCAACGCGGAAGGAAGCAGATGAAGTGGGCCAAGACCGACCACGTCGAGGGCCTCGGCGCGCTTCCCACCGCCGGCGACCAAAGCCCGGGCGCCGCCACCCACGAGGAAATCGATCTCGAGGAATTGGTCGCCAAACTCAACTCGGGCCGGCGCGACCAGATCGTCTTCGCCCTCAAACGCCTGACGCCCGACATCCAAGACCAGTACCGCGACGCCGTCTCGATGGCCCTGACCTGGCTCGCCGGGCACGAAGACTCGATCGTGCGGGCCGAGGTCGCGAACGCGATCGGCGTCCTCGCGTGGTGGGAACTCCAGCCGCGCTTGCGCAGCCTCCTGTTCGATCGCGATTGGCCCGTCCGCGCCAACGCAACGTCCGCCCTGCTCGATCAGCCCAACTTCCCCGACCTCCTCGAATGGGTCTTGTTCTCCAAGGACGCCTACGCCATCGAGGTCCTGGTCAAGATGATCGAGCAGGATCTGCCCAAGATGAGGTCCTTGTTGGCCTACGTCGCCTCGGCCCGCCACCGTTCCATGCTCGCCGCGCTGGAACGTCGCTCCAAAGTGTTCGAGAAGATGCTCGCAACGGAAGTGGACGGCGCGCAGGCCGCGTAGCGCACGGTTCGGCCAAAGCAGCCCCGGGCCGTCCGCGAGCTAGAAGCTCCGCGATAGGGTGACCCAGGGATTCGTGTAGCGCTTGTTCGTGATCGGCCCCGCAAACGAGTAACCGACCCGGAACTCCGCGTTCAGCGACCATTCGCCTTGGTAGACGTAGCCCGCGCCGACCCCCGCTTCCACCTTGTTCTCCGTGCCGCTCCGTTGGTGCGCGCTCGCCCAGCCCTGGAGCACCCCGTAGCCCCATAGCCGTCCGTTCTTGTTGCGGCTAAGGATCGTGCCGGGACGCAGACGAAGCGTGGCGTAGACGTCGTCCGCCCGCGAAACCCAGAAAGCCTCCGCGTAGAGATCACCGACGAACGATCCCTTCTCCCAGTAGTCGCCCGCCACGATGCCCGCCCGGTAGTCCGGCGTCTTGACCTGCCCCGAAACCGCCACCCCCGCGCTCGCCGAGACGAACACCTTGTCCCCCGGCAGGTAGTAGCGGTAACCGATCCCTGCGACGCCGCCGCGGCTCGAATAGGCGAAGGGAAGGTCCGAACCCGTGGTGTCGAACGTCTCGTTGCGCACGAAGGCGTGAACCTCGTGCGGCCCGTTCCGCGTCCCGTAGCGGACGATCACCGCGCTTGAGTTCCCCGTCAGCTTGTTGTACACGCCCTCGAGGTAGCCGCTGAGGCGCCAGGTGGGACCTCCCGCCAAGGCGAGCGGCGACCCGGCGAGGGCGAGGGCGCACGACAGAATACGCGACGCGGACATCGTTCCTATTGTCGGCGGAACGCCCGGCTTCCCGACGGGTCCCGGCACAAACGATGTCTCGTACAATGGGTCGCATGGACCGCCGCGCCGTCACCCTCCTGTTTCGCCAGATTCGGGAAGGTTGGGACGTCCCGACGCCCACCGGCATGCTCCGCGTGAAAGGGGACGCCGCCGCCCGCGAGGTCGCCCCTCTGCCGTACTCGCTGCTCACAAACCTGTGCCACACCGTCTATTGGCAACGCCTCTGGCTCGCCTCGCTCCACGGCGAGCCACGCCCGACGGGGATGAAGGCTTGGACGGGCGATTGGCGCGTGCCCGAGGCCTCGGAATGGCCGACGCTCCGCGCCGAATTCCTCGCCGGCCTCGACGAAGCGGCCCGGATCGCGAACAGCGAGCCCTTCGACCATCGCATGGAGAGCGACGAGAAAGCGATCGAGGTGCTCGTCGCCCTCGCCGTCCACGCCGCCTACCACCTGGGACAAATGAACCTCCTGAAGCGGGCGGTCCGCGAAGTTAAGCGCTAGAACGGGTTGGCGGACCCCCGCTTCTCGCGACGTTCACGACTAGAGTCGGCGATCCCACCAACCGAAGTCCGTACGCATAGCGCGCCCGATCGGTTGACGAACCGTCTGGCGCCCGCCCAAAGAAGGCGATGAGCCACGACGAATCGGCCCACCGAACCGCCTCCGGCCCGACGACGAACCGGGAACGACGCCAACAGCGGCGAACGAGAGCCGCGCCTGATACACGAGAGTGACGGGAATGACGGCAATGACGGGATTGGCGGGAACGAGAACCGCGCGCGACACACGCGAGTGACGGGAATGACGGGAATGACGGGAATGAACGGGATCGGCGGGAACGGGAGCCGCGCGCGACACACGAGTGTGACGGGAATGACGGGATCGGCGGGAACAAGAACCGCGCGCGACACACGCGAGTGACGGGAATGACGGGATTGGCGGGAACGAGAACCGCGCGCGACACACAGGAGTGACGGGAATGACGGGAGCGCAATCCGCCGGGCCCTGTCGGCTAGCCCGCCTTTTCGATCACAAAGTCCGCGCTGGAAGGCAGGAGCCTTCGCAGGAACGGCAGCTTCTGCTGGGCCAGGTAGTACACCGTCTCGATCGCTCCGCGGTTTGTGGTCGTGGGCGCGAAGCGGACGGTCGCCCGCAGGCCCGCCTCGCTCGCCAACCGGACGATCTCCGGGTAGATCAACACGTCCTCCGGCACCTCCGGGCGCTTCCGATTCACCCGCCGATGAGCCCACTTGTGCATGCTCGGCGGGCAGACCGGCTCGTGCAGGTACAGGGCCGCCCCCCCCGGTCGCAACACCCTCGCGAGCTCCTTCATCGTGCTCCGATGCCGGACGAAGTGGTGGGCCGCCGCGAAGCAGAACACCAGGTCAACCGAGGCGTCTTCCATCGGGATTTCGTAAGCCCGGCAAGCGAACGTCCGGTCCACCTTCGACTCGAACACCCGCTCCCATTTGCCGACCGACGCGATCGCGAACTCACTAATGTCGGAGGCGATCAAGGTCTTGTCCGGGTACCGCTTCTTCAGCATTGCCGACGCCCACCCCTGCCCGCCGCCCAACTCGAGAATCGTCTGGGCTCCCGCGAACCGATCGCCGAACGCGCTCAGCTTTTCGAGGAACACCCTCGCCTCGGAGAGCTTGTTGACCAGGTTCTCGAGCGAGTCCGCTTCCGGCCGCTCGTGGGCCGAGTCGCGCCAAAACAGAATCTCGATCTGCTCCTTCTCGGCGAGTTCGCGGGGCTGGTCCATGGGCGTCGTCCGTCGGCACCCTAAGGATAGACTCCCGCCGCGGCCCCGCGCACCGTCTAGGACCCTCAAACCCACCCGTGGCGCGCGCCAAATCGCCGTGGTACAATCGGTATCCCGCGTGGGCTCATAGCTCAGTTGGTTAGAGCGCACCCCTGATAAGGGTGAGGTCGCTAGTTCGAATCTAGCTGGGCCCACCAATCTTCGTTTTCGACCGTCGCCCCCGGGAAGGTCGGTTCCTCGTCCGAACCGTTTTGTACCGCTTTCAGCATCAGATCGTACGGATTTCGGAGCTCGAACTCGAGTCGTCCGTCGTTCCAAAGGCAGTTCGATAGCAGTCTTCGGAGGGTCTCGTTGCGCTCGTCGGGATCGCCCTCGTCGAACCTGGCGGGAGCTTCCAGGGCGAGTTCGAGGGTCGCGAGCGCCTCGTCCGCCGAGCGGTCACCGGCCCTCTCCAAGGCGGCGATCTCGATGCGCCTCTCGGCGATCTCGCTCTCGATCTTCGTCCTCAGGCTCCCGTAGGTCTCGTCCGAGAGCAGTCCGTCCGCCCTGTCCAGGTACAGCCTCTCAAGGCGTAGCCGGAGAGCCGACAAGTCGGTCTCCAGCCGATCCTCGCGCCGCTTCTGGTCGGAGACTCGCGCCTCGTGTCCCAGG
>JAHCHO010000015.1 GCA_026129685.1 Fimbriimonadaceae bacterium | reverse complement strand
GCTGGGGCACGAGGCGCGCGTCTCCGACCAAAAGCGGCGCGAGGATCGGCTGGAGACCGAGTTGTCGGCTCTCCGGCTACGCCTTGAGAGGCTGTACCTGGACAGGGCGGACGGACTCCTCTCGGACGAGACCTACGGGAGCCTGAGGACGAAGATCGAGGGCGAGATCGCCGAGAGGCGCATCGAGATCGCCGCCTTGGAGAAGGCGGGGGACCGCTCGGCGGACGAGGCGCTCGCGACTCTCGAACTCGCCCTGGACGCTCCCGCCAGGTTCGACGAGGGCGATCCCGACGAGCGCAACGAGACCCTCCGAAGACTGCTATCGAACTGCCTCTGGAAGGACGGACGATTGGAGCTCGAGCTCCGAAATCCGTACGATCTGATGCTGAAAGCGGTACAAAACGGTTCGGACGAGGAACCGACCTTCCCGGGCGCGGCGGTCGAAAACGAAGATTGGTGGGCGATGAGGGACTCGAACCCCCGACATCCTCGGTGTAAACGAGGCGCTCTACCAACTGAGCTAATCGCCCGGGCGGGCGGACCGATTCTACACCGGCTCGTCGGGCGCCGACCGTGGACCCTCCGGGCACGGCTCAGGGACGGTGGGTCGGGTGAAGAGGTACCAGGTGACCCCGATCGCGACGGCGCCCAAGATGGCGTACACCTCGAGACGGCGGGCGATCGCCGCCGATACGGCGAGTCCGACCCAGAGGGTGATCAGGGCGGTGCGCCGCGTACCCGCACGGATGCCGCGATACTCCTGCCAGTCGCGAAGGGGAGGCCCGATGATCCGGTGATCGAGGATGGCGGCCTCGAGCCGCGGACTGGATCGTTTGAAGCACCAGAGGGCGATGAGATAGAAGACGGTGGAGGGCCAGATGGGCACGAAGTGCCCGATGACGCCGCTGGTCACGCTGACGCACCCGAGCGCCAGGAACGCCCAGCGAACGGGCGTTTGGCGGGCGATCCGCGGAATCGGCTCGGTTTCGGCGGGCACGAGGATGCCAGTATGCGGTCCGGGGTTGGCGATCGGCTTTGCGAAACTGACGCCGAGTTGCGGCAGGGAACGAATCCTTACTAGATCGTGGAGACAGCGCCGCTCGCCTTGATACGATCGACTTCTTCGAGCGCCTTGCCGGTCCCGAGCGCGACGCACTCGAGGGCGTTGTCCGCAACGCGGACGGGGATATCGGTGACGGTGTAGAGGAGCTTGTCGAGTCCGCGCAACAGCGCGCCGCCGCCGGTGAGGGTGATGCCGCGTTCGATGATGTCGGATGCGAGCTCGGGAGGCGTTTCCTCAAGGACCTGACAGACCTTTTCGGCGATTTGGCGGACCGGATCGGCGAGGGCCTCGCGGATTTCCTCGCTGCTGATGGTGACGGTCTTCGGGAGTCCGGCGATCATGTCTCGACCGCGGACTTCCATGGTGAGTTCCTGTTCGAGGGGGTAGGCGGAGCCGATGCGAATCTTGATCTCCTCGGCGGTCGGCTCCCCGACCATGAGGTTGAAGGCGTTCCGCATGTGGCGGATGATCGCCTCGTCCAACTTGTTGCCGCCGACCCGGAGGCTCTGGGCGATAACGGGGGCGCCGAGGCTGATGACGGCGATGTCGGAGGTACCGCCGCCGATATCCACAACCATGTTGCCGCCGGGGCTGGCGATGGGGAGGCCGGCGCCGATGGCGGCGGCCATCGGTTCCTCGATCGTCATGGCGGTTCCGGCGCCCGCTTGCTTGGTGGCCTGGAGGACGGCGCGCCGCTCGACGTTGGTGACTCCGCTGGGAACGCAGACGAGGACGGTGGGCCCGAACAGACGGCGCTTGCCGCAGACCTTGTTCAGGAGGTACTCCATCATCTTCTGGGTGGTCGTGTAGTCCGCGATAACGCCGTCGCGAAGCGGTCGGATGGCCGAGATGTTCCCGGGGGTGCGCCCGAGCATTTCTCGGGCTTCCGAGCCGACGGCCAAGACGCGCCCGTTCTGGTTGTTGATGGCGACCACGGTGGGTTCCCGAAGAACGATGCCCTTGCCCCGGCGGAACACGAGGATGTTCGCCGTGCCCAGGTCAATCCCGATCTCGGGAACGAGCCTCAACGTGGAATGCCGGGCCCCGCTTGGGTTACCTCGACGCGTTTCCCGTTCGCGTCGAGCCGAACGACGTCCGCGCCGAGGCCGGTCAGAATCGCCTCCAGGTTCTCGTAGCCCCGGTCGATAAAGTGCACGTTGCGCACGGTGGTCTCGCCGTGCGCGGCCAGCCCCGCGAGACAGAGGGCGGCGCCGGCCCGTAGGTCGGACGCCTCCACGACGGCGCCCTTGAGCCGCTCGACGCCGGTGATGACGGAAGCTCGTCCCTGAAGTTGGATTCGGGCGCCCATTCGGTTCAGTTCGGAGATATGGCCGATCCGGCTTTCGTAGATCGTTTCGTCGATCAGGCTGGTTCCGTCGGCGAGGGCGAGCACGGCCGCCATGGGCTGCTGCATGTCGGTGGGGAAACCGGGGTAGGGCATCGTCTTGACTTGGATAGCGTCCAAGCGACCGACGGAGGAGACGCGGACCCAGTCGGGTCCCTCGTGGACGATGGCTCCCGCCTCCCGCAGTTTGTTCACGACCGGAGTCTGATGGTCCGGCATGATGCCGTGGACGGTGACGTCACCCTGAGTGATTGCCCCGGCGAGGAGGAAGGTTCCCGCTTGGAGGCGGTCGGCGGGGATTCGGAACTGGCAGGGTTCCAGCCGCTCGACCCCGATCACGGTGATGGTGCCGGTTCCGGCCCCTTCGATCCGGGCGCCCATGCGGTTGAGGAACTCCGCGAGGCTGACGACCTCCGGCTCGATGGCGGCGTTCTGGATGGTCGTGATGCCTTCGGCGAGGGTCGCGGTGGACATCAGGTGTTGCGTCGCGCCCGCGCTCGGGAAGTCGAGGTAAATCTCGGCGCCCACGAGCCGGTCGGCACGCGCGATGTAGTAGCCGTTCTCCAGTTCAATCTCGGCGCCCAACAGCCGCAGGCCCTTGACGTGGAAATCCACCGGGCGGGCACCAATCTTGCATCCGCCGGGGGCGGGAAGGCGCACGTGGCCCAAGCGGGCCAACAGGGGGCCGAGCAGGTAGAAGCCGGTGCGGATTCGGCCAACGGCGTCGGGATCGGGCTCGGCGGAGCGCAACTCACCGGCGTCGATCAGCAGGGAGCCCTCAACCCACTGTGTGCGGACGCCAAAGGTGTGCAGGAGCTCGAGCTTGGTCAAGGTGTCGGAGACGTTCGGGACGTGCTCCAGCATCACCTCTCCTTCGCAGAGGATGACGGAACTGAGAATGGCCAGTGCCGAGTTCTTACTTCCGGGGACTTCCAGTTCCCCGATGAGCGGCTTGCCGCCGCGGATTTTTAGTGTATTCACGTCTAACCTTCCCTCCATGGATGGTTGAGCGTGTCCATTGTAACTCGAAAAACCCCGAAACGCATACCCGACCGCCAAAAACGAAAACGGACGTCGCAGGATACCCGGTAACACGGGCTCGCTCCGCCATCGCGGGAGCGAGTCAAGAATAGGACCCACCGGCGAACCGCAGTGTGACGGCGATCACGCGCGGCGAGTCGTTTTGCGAAGGAGGAATGGGGTCGGGGGCGAATTGGTACCGGCGGCATGGCTCTGCACCTCGTCGATCATCCGCTCGCCGCCCATCTGCTCGCCGACCTTCGCGACCGGGACACGACGCCCGATACGTTCCGCCGTCGAGCCCGCGACCTGACGATGGCCTTGGTGTTCGAGGCCACCCGCGCGATTCGGACGCGGCCGGTCTCGGTCGAGACGCCGCTGGAGACGACGGAAGGGCGTCGAATCGACCAGGCGATCGCGGCGGTGCCGGTGCTACGGGCGGGGCTCGGGATGCTCGAACCGGTCACGCTGATGTTCCCCGAAGTTCGGGTGGGATACATTGGCCTCGAGCGCAACGAAGAGACCGCGATCGCCCGGATTTACTACCGAAAGCTGCCTCCCTTGGACGACGCCTTCTGCCTGTGTCTCGACCCCATGCTGGCGACGGGGGGTTCGGCGGCGCAGGCGATCCACTACATGAAGGAAGCGGGGGCCAAGTCGGTGACGATGCTGGCGATCGTGGCGACGCCGGAGGGGGTCGCGCATCTGGGGCGCGAGCACCCGGACGTGGACGTCTTCACCGCATCGCTCGACCGGGGTCTTAACGACCGGAAGTACATCCTGCCCGGACTGGGAGACTTCGGCGACCGGCTTTACGGGACGTTCTGACGCTCATTCGTGGCGCAGGGCCACGATCGGGTCCAGCTTCGCCGCGGAGGCGGCGGGGAAGAAGCCGAACACCATACCGATCAGGGCCGAGAAGGCGGCGGCCATCAGGGCGGCGAGGATGGGGAAGGGCAACTCCAAGCCCCCTTTTGCCGGCCACTCGCGCGCGGCGGTCACGAGAGTCACCGCGTAGCCCAGCCCACGCGCGAAAAGCATGCCGATGATGCCTCCGATGAGGGAAAGGGTGGCGGCCTCGATCAGGAACTGGGTCAGGACAAACTTGTTCTTGGCGCCGACGGCCTTGCGGAGGCCGATTTCCCGGGTCCGCTCGGTCACGGAGACAAGCATGATGTTCATGATGCCGATGCCGCCGACGAGGAGGGAGAGGGCGGCGACGGCGGCCAGGGCCATTCCGGCGACGCCGAGAACGCCCTTGAACACGTCGAGGATGGACTCTCGTGAGTCGAGCCGGTAGATCGGCTTGTTGTTCGAGCGGCTCATCAACGCCTCCCAAACCTCCTGCATCGCCTGATCGACGGGGGTGCCCTTCTTGGCCCTCAGCATGATCATCATCAAGTTTTTGCCGCCGACCCACTTGTCCTGGGCGGTGGTAAGGGGCAGGAGCAACAGGCGGCCCGTGTTATCGCCCATAAACTCCATCTTCTCGACGACGCCGACGACCTCGAGGGAGATGCCTTTGAGGGTCATGCGTTTGCCGATGGGGTCGGTCTTGCCGAAGATACGGTCTCGCACATCCTCGCCGATCACGGCGACGTTGGCCCGGGAATCGAGGTCCGCCTTCGTGAGATGGCGTCCCTGGACGATCGCCATGCGGTTCAGTTCGGAGAAGTTCTCGTCCGAGGCGAAGATTTGGGGGTTCTTATACTCGCGTTCGCCGTAGCGAACCGGTTGGGCCGGCACCTGGGTGAGGGGCGAAGCGATGTCGAGGACGGTGGCGCGCTCCAAAAGGTAGCGCATGTCGTCCATCGTCAAGCCCTCGATCGAGCCCAGAGCTTGCCCTCGTTCGCGTCGACCCGGATCGAAGAAGACGAACATCGTGTCGGCGCCGAGTTTGCGGAACTGCACGTTCAGGTAGTTCTGGAACCCACCCGAGATCATAACGATGAGGGTGACGCTCATCACGCCGATGATCACCCCGAGCATGGTCAAGAAGGCGCGCAACTTGTTGCGGCGCAACATGTCCAGCGCGACCATCAGGGACTGGACGACGATCATCTACTTGGATTCTCCGGGGGCCGGCTCTTCCTCTTCGCCGTTACCGAACTGCATGGCGCCCTTTCGAGTCGGGCCTTTGTAGTCGGGTTTGATGATGGCTTGGCCGTCCTTCACGCCGTCGAGGAGTTGGGTCTTGGCGCCGGTCACGATGCCGGTCTTCACCCGAATCTCGGTCGGTTTGTCGGTGGGCTTGTCGGGCTTGAGCAACACAAAGGCCCCTTTGTCATCCTTTCCGACGAACTCGCTGGGCGCCTGGAGCGCGTCCTTGACCTGCTGAACGATCATGGTGCACTTGGCGCTCATGCCGCTCTTGAGGAATGCGGCGGGGTCGGTGAGCCAGACTTCGACCTGGTACTTGACGACGGCGTCCGAGGAGACGTTCGTGGTGCCTTCTTGGGTCGAGGGTGCGATCTTCTTGACGACGCCCTTGAGTTCGCGGTCGGGGTACGCGTCGACGGTGACGCTGGCTTCCATTCCGTGCCGAAGTTTCGCCACGTCGATTTCGTTGATGCTGAGCTTCACCATCATCGCCGTTCGGTCCTCGATCCGGACGATGGGAGTGCCGCTGGAGAAGCTGCTGAGGCTGGCAACCAGTTCGCCTTCCTGAATGTACTTGCGGGTGACGACGCCGTCGATGGGCGCGCGGATTTCGGTTTCGCCGAGTTGCCGCATGCTGTCGCCAAGCACGCTGGAGATCTGGTCCACGCTCGCGGCGCTTTGGGCCTGGGACTGGCGGAGGGCCTCCACGTCGCGCAAGGCGGTCTCGGCTCGCCGGAGTTCGCTCAGGGCGTTGTCGTAGTCCTGACGCTTGCTTTGGTCTTGGAAGGCGTTCGCCTTGGCGCGTTGCGCTTCGGCTTCGGCTTGCCGAATGCTCGCGTCGGCCTTGTCCAGTTCGACGCGCTGTTGGGCGGCGAGCCGATCGAGCTGCTCTTGGGAGGAGTCGAGCCTCGCTCGCGACAGGTCCAATTGCAGTTTGGCGGACTCTTCCTGGCGTCCCGGTGCATAGCCGAGGGCGACCAACTCCTTCTGACGCTCGTATTCCTGCTCCGCGTTCAGGAGGCTGGCCCGGGCCTCGCGCAAGGACGACTCGGCGGCGACCCTCTGGGACGGATGGGCCGACATGACGAGCCGGTCTCGTTCGCGGCGCGCGGTGTCGAGGCTCGCGTCGGCAGACGCGATAGCGGTGCGCGTGAGGGTGGGCTGGGCCTTCATCTGCGCCTCGATCTGTTTCAGCCTGGTCGCCGCTTCGTTGTAGGCCGCGCGGCTCGTGGCTTGGCGCTGGGCGATCTCGATGGCGAGACGCCGGACGGCGGCCTCGGCCCCTCGCTTTTGGGCCTGGTCCTGTTGGACGCGAAGTTGGGTCTCCTGGGGATCGATGATCGCGATCAACTGCCCCTTCTGGACGGTCGCCCCTTCGTCGACGAGGAGCTGGGCGACGCGCCCAGAGACGCGGCTCTTAACCTCGACGGCCTTGACGGCGTCAATCTGACCAGTCTCCACAACTTGGACGGTCAGGTCTCCCTTCTCGACTTTCGTGTCTCGCTTGGCTTGGCCCGCCATGGCGGCGGCGCCCTGCATCTGCATGTACTTGTAGGCGGCGAAGCCGCCAAAGCCGCAGAGGGCGACCAAGACGACGAGCACGATCAGAGTTGCCTTTTTCATGGCTGCGGAACAGTTTGCACAGTTGACGGTTTCAGGCCGGGACTTTCGGGGGGCGCGGCCTTCATGGTCGGGACGTTGGGCGTTGGCAAAGCGTTGCGGGTCTGGGACCCAAGCATCACATTTCGCGCCGGTACTCGATGGCGCTCAGGAGGGTCGCCGCATCGGCGTAGTCCAGTTCGCCGCCGATCGGCATGCCGTGGGCGAGGCGCGTGACGCGCACGCCGAGAGGCTTGAGGAGCTTGGCCAGGTAGAGGGCGGTCGCGTCGCCTTCGATGGTCGGGTTGGTGGCGACGATAACCTCGGTGACGTTCGAGTCGGGGCCAAGGCGTTCGAGCAGTTCGCGAATCCGGAGTTGCTCGGGGCCGACTCCGTCCATCGGATTCAGGAGACCGTGAAGCACATGGTAGAGGCCTTTGTACTCGTTGACGCGTTCGATGGCGGCGATGTCCCGGGCTTCGGCGACGACGCAGACGAGGTGCTCGTCACGACGGGCGCTGGCACAGATCTCGCAAACCTCGTGTTCGCTGACGTTTTGGCAGCGCGAGCAGAAGCAGAGGCGCTCGCGGGCCCGGACGATGGCGTCGGCCAGCCGTTGGGTTTGGGCGAGGGGCACCTTGAGCAGGTGAAACGCGAGTCGCTGGGCGGACTTCGGCCCGACCCCGGGAAGCCGCTCCAGTTCGGCGATGAGGTCGGCGAGGGGTTTGGCGAAGAGCATCCCTAGCGGTTGAGGCCGGGAATATCGGGCATGTTGGGAAGGATGGACTGAACCTTCGCGTCCCGCAACTCGGTCGCCTTGGTGAATCCGTCCCGGATGGTGCCCACGATCAGGTCCTCGAGGCCCTCAATGTCTTCGGGGTCGACGATCGCGGGGTCGAGGCTAAGCTTCAGCAGTTCGCCGCGCCCGTTGAACACGGCTTTGACCTGGCCCTTGTCGATCGGGATTCGCTCGGCGGCGAGTTCGTCCTCGAGGTTTTGGGCTCGCGCCATAGCGCCCTGAACCTGCGACATCATGCCCTGGAACCCTTGTCCGCCGAAATGTTTGGGGAGTTTCATCCGCTCTTCAGTTCCTAGTTGCCCGCGTTTCGGAGAATCTTCTCCGCCTCGGCGCGCAAGCGTTCGCCGTCGAGCACCAATTCTACCGGGTCGTCGCCGCCGGCGTCTTTCGTGGGGCCGTTCGTGCCCGGCACGAAGGCGACTTCCCATTGCTCGCCGGCGAATTGGCGGACCTTCTCTCGGAGGGCGGCCTCACGTTTGGGCACCTCGGTGACCCAATCTAGGTCCAGTTTGCGCCCGAAGCCGACGACCAAGCGGTTTGCGGAGAATTCGAGCACGTTCGCGCTTCCCAGTTTCGCCTTCATCAGTTTCGAGACCGAGGAGAGGTCTTGGACGACGCGAGCCCAGATCTCCCTGGCCTGACGCAACTCGGGGGGTTCGTGGCTGGATACGGGGGCGGGCTTTGGCGGCGCGGTTTCGGCGGGGGGGACCGATGGGCGAGGCTCGCTCTTTGGCGGAGACGCGGGGGGTGGTGGTTCGTGGGGGGCGGGGGTTGGGGTCGGGACCGGGTTCTTCTTAGGGGCGGTTTCGGTGGCAGGGGGTGTCGTCGCGAGACGAAGCAGCTCCGACTCGAGCCAAAGGCGGGGGAGGGTGACGTCGCGAATCGTCTTGTGCGCCTCGGCGACGAGACCGCGCAGACGCAGGAGTTGCGGAGCCCCAAGGCGGACCGACAGCTCCTTCATAGCCGCCTCCTGCGCGGAATCCACGATGCCCGTTTCGACGCCGTAGGCGGCGCGGGTCAGGTCCGCTAGGCGGTACATCATGGACTCGAGGATGGCGCGGGGATCGCGGCCCATTCGGGTGACGTCGCCGACGACGTTCATGATGGTGGCGGCGTCCTGGGCGGTGATCGCGACGAGCAACCGGTCCACGACCTCTTCGGGCACGAGTCCGAGTTGGGCGTAGACCTCATCGGTGCCGATTTTGCCGTCGTAGGTAAGGAGGGCCTGCTCGAGCAGGGTGAGGGCGTCTCGGTACCCGCCGTCGGCCATACGGGCGATGGCGAGGAGCGCGTTCGGGTCGGCCTGGGCTCCTTCTTGGTCGGCGACGTACGCAAGGCGACCGATCAAATCCTTCAGCGTCGCGCGGTGGAACTCGTACTTCTGGCAGCGGCTGCGAATGGTCGGCGGGACCTTGTTGTACTCGGTCGTCGCCAATATGAAGATTAGGTGCGGGGGCGGTTCCTCGATGGTCTTGAGGAGGGCGTCAAAGGCCTTGGCCGAAAGGTCGTGGACCTCGTCGATGATCATGACGCGGTACCGGGCGTAGGCGGGCCGTTGCCCTACGCGCTCGACGATGCTCTCTCGCACGGAGTCCACGCTCGACTCGCTGGCCGCGTCCATTTCGACGACGTCGAGGCAGGTGTTGGCGGTGATGCTCGTGCAGATGTCGCACACGTTGCAGGGCTCCCCGGTCGGCCCGTTCTCGCAACAAAGGGCCTTGGCGAGGAGGCGGGCGGTGGAGGTTTTGCCGGTGCCGCGCGGTCCCGTGAAGAGGTAGGCCTGGGCGATGCGGTTCGAGGAGATGGCGTTCTGGAGGGTGCGGACGACGTGGTTCTGGCCGATCAGGTCGCCAAACGTCTGGCTCCGGTATTTGCGGTACAGCGAGACGTAGGCCAAGGGGACTCCAGAGGAACGCCGGGAAGGATGCGTCGCACGCTGGAACGGTTTACCGTTGCTGCCTTCCGGCCCTGGCGGGGTTCACCGACCACACGCCGCGCAGTTCCCGGCGACGATCATTCTAGCAGACGCGGGTGCCGGTGCGCCGCCGTGTGGTTCGGGCTCGGCTCGGAGAATATTCGACAGGGAGTCCGATCCGAAGCGAGCTTGGGTAAAACGCGCGGTAATGAAACGAGCGCTCCTTTTCCTCGGGCTCTTGCCGGCGCTGCTCCAGTCACAATCGTTGCTGTCGAACCTTCAACCGCGCCAGCTTGGGCCGACAGTGATGGGGGGCCGAATCGCGGACATCGCCCCTTTCGACAAGGACCCACGCATTTTCTACGTGGCGACGGCGAGCGGAGGGCTGTGGAAGTCGTCGAACGGTGGGATCACGATGGCCCCGGTGTGGGATCGCGGGTCTTCGGTGGCATTGGGTGCGGTCGCGGTGGGTTCGGAGGACCCGAATCTCGTGTGGATCGGCACGGGCGAGGCTAACAGCCGGAACTCGACGGCGTGGGGAGACGGGGTGTACAAGTCGACGGATGGGGGCAAGACCTGGGAATCGGTCGGGCTGAGGAACAGCAAACACGTCAGCTCGATCCTCATCCACCCCAAAGACCCGAACACCGTGTTTGTCGGTGCGCTCGGCCCCCTGTGGGGAACGGGCGACGAGCGTGGGTTGTACCGAACGACGGACGGGGGCAAGACCTGGGAGCGGACGCTGTACGTGGACGACCGGACGGGGGTCATCGACCTTGTCATGGACCCGAAGAACCCGCGCAACATGCTGTGCGCCATGTACGAGCGCATGCGGAAGCCTTGGCAGTTCGCGAGCGGCGGACCAGGGAGCGGGCTGTACCGTTCGACCGACGGCGGCAAGAGCTGGAAGAAGGTCGAGAAGGGAATCCCGGCCGGGCCGCTGGGCCGCATCGGACTGGACTACTTCGACAAGGACCCGAAGATTGTGATCGCCACGATCGAAGCCGGCCAAGGCGGCGGCGGCTTCTTCCGAAGCACGGACGGTGGCGAGACTTGGACCAAGATGGGGAACACCAATCCCCGGCCCTTTTATTTCTCGATTCCGCGTCAGGACCCGTTGGACGAGAACCGGGTGTACGTCCCCGGCGTGCAGTTGATGGTCAGCGACGATAAGGGGGCCACGTTCCGTCGGCTCGAAACCGACGTCCACGTGGACCACCACGCGATGTGGATCAACCCGACGGACGGCAACCACATGATGATCGGCGAGGACGGTGGACTCGCACAAACCCGCGATCGCGGCGAGAAGTGGGAGCACATCAATTCGATGCCGATCGGGCAGTTCTATGCGGTCGCGTTCGACATGCGCCGTCCCTATTACGTCTACGGCGGGCTGCAGGACAATGGGTCCTGGGGGACACCGACGCAGACGGCGCACGGGGGGGTGGCCTTTTGGCACACGTTCAACGTGGCGGGCGGCGACGGCTTTCACGTTCAGGTCGATCCTGAGGACTGGCGGACGGTCTACGCGGAGAGTCAGGGCGGGTTCCTGCAGCGCACCGACATCGTCACGGGTTCGAGCCGACTGATCCGTCCTCGGCCGCCGCAGGGCGAAACGTACCGGTTCAACTGGAGCGCCCCGGTGGTGATCTCGCCCCACAACGCGAAGACGCTGTGGTTTGGGGGGAATCGGCTGTTCAAGAGCGTGAATCGGGGCGACACCTGGGAACGCACCGACGACCTCACCACGAACGACCCGGCCAAGCTGAACCCGCGAGCCGGGGTGACGCCGGAGGACACGGGGGCGGAGCGGCACTGTACGATCATTACGATCGGCGAATCCCCGGTGAAGGCGGGCGTCGTCTGGGTGGGTACCGATGATGGCAACGTGCAGCTCAGCCAGGACGACGGCAAGACTTGGGAGAACGTGGTGGCGAACATCCCGGACTTGCCCGCGAACTCCTGGTGCTCGCGGGTGACCCCCAGCCGGTACAAGCTCGAACGCTGTTACGTCACCTTCGACAATCACCGGTCGAACGACTACAAGTCGTACGTGTACGTGACGGAGGATTTCGGAAAGACCTGGAGCAAGCTCAACGCGGGCATTCCGGAGGGCGACTGCGCCTACGTGATCAAGGAGGGCTTGCGGAACGAGGACCTGCTGTTCCTCGGGACGGAGATGTCGCTTTGGGTCTCGCTCGACCGAGGCACGACCTGGGAGCGTTTCACCGGCGGGTTCCCGACGGTGGCGGTTCACGACGTGGCGATCCAGCCGACGGAGGGTGAACTGGTGATCGGCACTCACGGGCGCAGCCTGTGGTTGATGGACGTGAACGGGCTCGATCAGCTCACGGCGAAGGCGCGGGAGGAAGAGGTCGCGCTGTTCAAGCCCCAAGACGTGCTGTCGCTCGGCTTTTCCGGTTACTCGACGGGGGACGGGGCCCGGGTGTACCTCTCAAGGAACACCCAACCGGGCACCTCGCTCTGGTACTGGCTGAAGGCGGACGCGACCGAGGAACCGCGCCTGACGATCACGGACGTCACGGGGCGGGAAGTGGCATCGCTCACGGGTTCAAAGTCGAAGGGTCTGAACCGGGTCGCCTGGAACGGGCGCGCGGGTCGCACTTCGGCCGCCCCAGGCACCTACAAGGTCACCCTCAGGGTGGGGGAGACGGAGAAGACGACGACGGTGACGGTGGTGGACGTGTCGGCCTCGGTCCACGGCGGCTGAAGGGGCCTTGCGGGCGCGACGCCTTGGTCGCGCCCGCAGGTTCGCTCGGCGACGGCTTAGAACGGCAATCGGCCTGCGGGGTACCATCTCGGGGCCGACCCGTAGGAGCGGGCCGCCCAAGATTTCCCAAGATGCAAGTCACCCGAGAAGACCTGAACCCGTGTACGGTGCGGCTTACGATCGTGTGCCCGGAAGAACTCGTGAGCGAGGGCTTCGCGCGGGCCTATAAGGAAGCGGCGAAGGAGATTCGCGTGCCGGGCTTCCGACCCGGTCAGGCGCCGCGATCCGTCGTCGAGCAGTTGGTCAACCCGGAGAAGATTCGGGACACGGCGATCGACATCGTGATGAACCGCGCGTACCGGGCGGCGCTGAAGGAGCAGGGCTTGGAGCCCTACGCTCAGCCGGCGGTCGACAAGGCGGAGATCGAGGAGAACCCGCCGAAGTGCGAGTTCTCGATCAAGGTGCCGCTCAAGCCGGTGGTGAACCTCTCTGACTACAAGGGAATCGCGGTCGTTCGGCCCAGGGTTGAGGTGTCCGACGAGGACGTCGCCAAGCAAATCGAGGCGCTGCGGAGCAGCAAGGCGACGCGCGAGCAGGTGACGGGCCGGACGGTTCAGGACGGCGACATCGCGGTCGTGAACATCAAGGTCGAGGGTGAGGAGGGGGACGGCCGCAACTTCATGAGCGTCGTCGGGCAGACCTTCGCCGCACTTGACGAGGAGCTTCGTCACATGGGAGCGGAGGAGGTCAAGGTCGCCGAACTCTCGTTTCCCGACAACTTCCAGGAGAAAGACTGGGCGGGCAAGACCCTGAAGTGCAAGCTGACGTTGCGCTCGCTCAGCGCGGTGAAGTCGCCGGAACTGGACGACGAGTTCGCCCGGAGCCTGCAGTTCGAGTCGGTCGAAGAGTTGGAGCGGCGGGTGCGCGAGTTCCTGACGGACACGCGGGTCGGCATGGCGCAGGACTACGTCAACGAGCAGTTGATGGCGGAGATCGTTCGCACGAGCGAGATTCACGTTCCGATCACGATGGTCGAGACGGTGGCCGCCCAGCAGTTGCGCGACATCGCGGAGACTCAGTCCCAGAGCAAGCGAACGCTCGAGGACTACGCCAAGGACAAGGGCATGACGGTCGAGGAGTTGCGCGAGGCGCTGCTCGAGGAGTCGAAGGTCCAGGTCGAGCGGGCGGTGATCGCCCAGGAGATCTTCCAGCGCGAGGCGCTCAAGATCACGAACGACGACTTCAACAAGGAGCTTTTCGACATGGCGCGCGAGTACCGGGTGACGCCGGACGAGATGGTCGCCCTCCTCAAGCGCAACGACGCCCTCGGCGAGTTGCGCAATCGGGCGCTGTACCGGAAGGTCGCCGAGTATCTGACGCAGAACGCGAAGATCGAAGAAGTGGACGCCGCGTCGGCGGAGTAAGACTGGAGACACCATGATCGAGTACACGGCCAACCGTCCCACGGCGATGGGAGTTCCGTTCGTCATCGAGCAGACGGGGCGCGGCGAACGAAGCTACGACCTCTGGAGTCGGCTCCTCAAGGATCGGATCGTGTTCCTGGGAACCGAGGTGGACGATTACGTGGCGAACCTGATCGTCGCGCAGTTGCTGTTCTTGGAGAAGGAAGACCCGGACAAGGACATCGATTTCTACATCAACAGCCCGGGCGGTTCGGTGACGGCGGGTCTGGCGATCTACGACGCGATGCAGATCATCAAGCCGGACGTGGCGACGATCTGCGTGGGGATGGCGGCCTCGATGGGGGCGGTGTTGCTGGCGGGCGGGGCGAAGTCGAAGCGGTTCGTGCTTCCGCACGCTCGCGTCATGATTCACCAGGTTTCGGCTGGGTTTCGCGGCACGGCCGCCGATATTAACGTTCAGGTTGCCGAGATCAACAAGTACATGGACACCCTCACGGGCATCCTGGCGGACCACACCGGGAGAGATCGCGACGAGATCCGCAAGGACGTCGATCGCGACTACTTCATGTCGTCCGAAGAAGCGGTCGCGTACGGGCTCGTGGACAAGGTCCTGGCGCCCGGAACCCGGTAAGTTTGGCGCAACGGGATGCGGTACCCGTTTTAGCGGACGTTCGGCCCGGGTCGAACGTCCGATATAGTAGAGCCTGGTAGGACAAGCGCAGATGCCGACGACGACGGAACGCCGAGACCAGTGTTGCCTTTGTGGAAAGCACAAAGACCAGGTACCCAAACTCATCGTGGGGCTCCACGGAGCCGTATGTTCGGATTGCATCGATCTGTGCAACGACATCCTGACCTCCGACGGAGACCACCGTCGGAACCCGGAGCCGGAACGGCGCAAGGAGGCGGTCCCGAAGCCGCGCGACATCGTCGAGTTCCTGGACTCGTACGTGATCGGCCAGGAAGAGGCGAAGCGGACGTTGAGCGTCGCGGTCTACAACCACTACAAGCGCATCCACCACCCAGTTCAGGACGGCGTCGAACTCCAGAAGAGCAACATCCTGCTCATCGGGCCGACGGGCTCGGGCAAGACGTTGCTCGCCCAGACCCTCGCCCGGATGCTGAACGTCCCGTTCGCGATCGCGGACGCCACCGCTCTGACGGAGGCGGGCTACGTTGGGGAGGACGTCGAGAATATTCTGCTCAAGCTGTACCAGTCGGCGGAGTCGCTCGACCCTCGGGATCCGAAGTCGGCGTGCGAGCGCGGGATCATCTACGTGGATGAGATCGACAAGATCGCCCGCAAGTCCGACAACCCCTCGATCACGCGCGACGTGAGCGGCGAAGGGGTCCAACAGGCGTTGCTGAAAATCCTCGAGGGGACCTTGGCGAACGTGCCTCCGGGCGGGGGCCGCAAGCACCCGCAGCAGGAGTACATTCAGATCGACACGTCGAACATCCTGTTCATCTGCGGCGGCGCCTTCGAGGGCATCGAGGAGATGATCGGTCGACGGATGAAGGAGAACGTGATGGGCTTCCGCGCCACGCCGGAAGGGAAGCGCCAGCGGCCCGCCGACTTCCTGAGCAACGTGCTTCCGGAGGACCTGCTCAAGTTCGGCCTCATCCCCGAGTTCATCGGCCGGCTACCGGTCATCGCGACCTTGGACAACTTGGACGAGCAGGCGCTGATCGCCATCTTGACGCAACCGAAGAACGCGATCGTCAAGCAGTACGCGAAGTTCTTCGAGTTGGACGGGGTGGAACTGGAGTTCGAGCCGGACGTCCTGACGGAGATCGCGGCGGAGGCGCTCAAGCGGAAGACGGGCGCGCGTGCCCTGCGCGGGATCATCGAGAAGGTCATGCTGGACGTGATGTACGAGGTGCCGAGCAACGAGCACATCAAGCGGGTGGTCATCCCTCGGGGGGCGGTCGCGCAGGGGATCCCGGCTCTGATGCTCAGCGAGGATTCGGCCCAAAAGCGGGCGAGTTAGCGTTCACCGTGGCGTGGGCACGGGAATGAGGATGAATCTCTAGGCGTCGAGACAGCCACCAGGCGATGCAGACTCTTGATGTCCCGCGCGCAAAGGGCTTAGGGGCGGCGATCGGTTCCACGAAGACACCAGGAAGTCGGGCCGAACGGCCCGACTTCCTGGTGGGGGACGGCCCCACTGGCGGCGCAACGGTAGGCCCAAGCCCGAGCGAACTTGCCTATGTCGCCCATCTCCAGGGAGTCCTTCCGTCAAAGTCTGCGCACTCTTGGGTTGGCCCACGGACGCGCTTTCCGGGGCGTTCAGTGGGTACACTTCGCGCATTCCCCACGCCCCTAGGCTTAGTTGGGGTCGTCTAGGACTCTCCCTAGCATGGAAGAAAGCAAGGTAAGCAAGCCGTCCGGCACCGTGCCCGTGCCCCGCATGCGTCGGGGTCCGAAGGCGTTTCTCAACGAGGTTCTGCGCGAGATGAAGCGCGTCACCTGGCCCACCCGGAGCGAGACGAACCGGATGACCGGGGTGGTGCTCGCCATCTGCGGCCTCATCGTGGCCGTGCTGTACATCATGTCCTTGCTGGTGAGCAGCGGTCTGCACATGCTGCTTCAGAAGAGGTAAGGCCATGCCCAAGTCTTGGTACGCCATCCACACCATCGCGGGTCACGAGAACAAGGTCAAGGACGTTCTCACCCGTCGCGCCATCGTCGAGGGGTTCTGGGATCGCGACATCTACGAGGTCCTGATTCCGACCGAGCAAGAGATGAGCACCCGGGGCGGCAAGAAGACCCTCATCAAGAAGAAGGTCTTTCCTGGCTACATCTTGGTCAACATGAGCCTGACGGACGACGTGTACAAGCTCGTCAAGAGCACGAGCGGGGTCACCGGATTCGTGCAGAGCGGCAACCGTCCGGTTCCGCTCGAGGATTACGAGGTCCAGCGCATCTTGCGCAACCTCGAGGCGAGCGAAGAGACGCCGAAGGTGGCCTGGGAAAAGGGCGAGACGATCCGCGTCATCGACGGGCCGTTCGTGGACTACACGGGCAAGATCGAGGAGGTCAACGCCGAGCGCGAGAAGCTCAAGGTGCTGATCAACATCTTCGGCCGCGACACGCCCGTGGAACTCGAGTTCGTTCAGGTCGAGAAACTCTAGGGCTGCGACCCGCTTAGGGCCCGAGCAACGGCATCTCCCGAACCTCGGCGCGGAGGCGTCGCCCGTCCCGGTCGGCCCAGACCTTCTGGCCCGGTTGGACCACGTTGCGGAGCATCGCCCCGGCGATCCAACCCAGTTCCGGTGAGAAGGCGACGCTCGTGACCTCTCCGGCGTCCGGCCTTTCGGGGTGCGCGAGCTTTTCGCCCGGAATAAGCGGTTCGTCGGTGACCAGGCCGCGCCAAGTGCGGTTCGTGTGACCACGCGCGTGGATTCGCATCAACACCTCTTGGCCCGTGTAGCAACCCTTGGTGTAGCTGACGTGCCGTTGTTCGAAGGCGGGACCCATTTCGGGCGGGAGGATCGTCGCGGCGACGTCTCGTCCCCAGGTTGGGATGCCCGCTTCGAGGCGTAGGGCTTCGAGCGGGGCGGGTGAGAGCGGTGGGACCTTCCGCTCCAACTTCAGGAATCCCGCCGGACGGTCCGTGGGGAACCAGACGTCCCAGCCGCCCAGCCCCGTACGGTTGGCGCGAAAGGCGAGCGCCCGGGTTTCGCCTATCGCGACCTCGCCACAGTCCAAGGGAGGAAGGTTGGCGCCCAGGAGTTCGGCGGCGGCGGGGCCCTGCAGACTGATGCGACGATGGGAGCCGGAGACGTCCTCGACGGCGACGTCCTCCATGACGACCATGGTCTCGAATCGATTCAGGACGGCCGGGAGGGTGGCGCGCGGGACGGCGAGGTAGAAGGCATCCGGCATGGCCCACAGCTTTGCGGGCGCGACGATCTGTCCGGTGGGTTGGCAGAAGCAGAAGCGCAGGGAACCGCCCTCCCGGATCTGGCGCAAATCGTTGGAGGCCTGGCCCTGGAGCCAGCCCTTTCGGTCGTCTCCGGTGACGCGCAGGAACGCGTCGTCGACGGGAACGCGAACACAACGCTCGACGGCGAGACGGTAGCCTGCCGCGTCGGCTTCGGTGAATCCACGGACCGCTTCGTTGACTCTCATGACGGAATTGCCTGGTCAGGCGACAGAATGGTGGCAGAATGCCCGATTCCGACCTATCCTACGCCAAGGACGGCCCGTTGGTGGCGGCCCGATGAGTCCATTGGTCGCGCTGGCCTTGTTCGGAATCCTGTTCGGGGCGGGTTCGTCGGAGGTGCGCCGGTTCGAGCGGCTCGCCGCCGAGAGCATCCGAGGGCGACTCGAGGGCAAGGAGGCGCGGGTCAAGGTCAAGACGAAGTTCAACGGGGTGGTGGCGGGTCCCTTCGGCGACTTGTCGGAGGTCCTTATCGAGGCATCGCGCTTCTCGACGGCGGGGCTTCCGCTGTTCACGGAGCCGGACCGTCCGACATCGGGCCGAATCGTCGACCTGCGGCTCCGGCTGGCCGACTTCCGGCTTGCGGGGCTTCGGATTCGGCGGCTGGAGGCAAGCGTCCCCGACTGCCGTTACGACTACCGGGCGGCGCGGGATCGTAGGGAGATCGTGCTGAGCCGAAGCGGCACCGGCGAGGGTTGGGTCGAAATCGAGGCGAAGGACCTCGAAGATTGGATTCTTCGGAAGTACCACGAGATCAAGCGGGTTACCGTCCGGCTCGAGCGGGATCGGGTGATCGTGGAGGGGTACGGTGAATTCCTGATCGTCAAGAGCGACTTTCGAGTGACGGCGCGGCTCGTGCCGGTCGGCGGCTCAAGGTTCGAACTGACGGACGCGCTGATCGACTTCGGTTCGGAACCGGCGGACGACCTGACGCGAGGTGTTCTGCTGGGAATCCTGAACCCGGTTGTGGATTTGGACGCGGACTTGGGGCTTCACGGGGCGATCCGCGTGGAATCCGTCGCGATGGATCGCGGTGTGTTGCGCGCGGTGGGCAAGACGACGATTCCTAACCGACCGGTCCCAGCGGCGGCTGGGTCGCGTTTGGACGAAAGCCGGGCCGGACGAGGGCGATCAGGTCGACCGCAAGATCCAACCCCTCGGCCGGTTCGACCTCGAGGCGGACCGTGTTCTGGCTGTCCTTGAGCCGGGTTTCGCCGAAGCGGTACCACGCGAACCCGGCCCCGTATTCCGAAACGGGGTCGCCCACGATTCGCAGGGTCTGGTCGTTGACGCGGAACCGCACGAGTTTGCGCGCCTTTGGTTCGATGCGGGCGGCGACCCACACTTCCAGTTCGCCGCTGGGGGCAAGGTTGAGGCCGGACTCGACGTAGAAGTTGTCGACGTCCAAGGCCAGCGGCGAGACCAGCACGAGGGCGGAGCGCGCGCTGGCGGACGGCTCGGCGCGGACCTCGCTGAAGTTGGTGCTTCGCAGGTTTTCGGCCTCGAGCCAGACGTAACCGCTCAGCCGTCGGCTGGCGCGTTGGAGTTGGGTCCGGAGCACCTCGTAGCCGCCAAACGGGTTCCGCTCCATGGCGTTGACTCCGTCCTTGAAAAAGAACCGCTCTTCGGTCATGTCGGCCCGGGTGCGCTCGGCGAGGGCCAAAAACGCGTCGAACGCCTTCACGGTTTCCTCGACGGCCGAGTCGGGCACGGGCACCTCCTCGGTTCCCAGAACAAGCAGGGGCGCGTTCGTGAGGGTCACTTCGAGGCCGCCCTTCACGATGCGGGGGTTCGGTTCCGAGCCGTCCACGGCCTGCACCTGCACTCCCTTCGTGTTCGCCATCCTCAGGCGGAGGCGCCGCGACTCGCCGGCCGACCAAAGAGCGGTGAAGCTTCGCCCGGGCTCGCTGTAGCGGTAGCCCTGAACGGACGATCCGAAGTCGAGTCGGTTGCCCGAAGCGGGCGCGGGGAGCCACCACCAGCCGTTGGGCAGGCGCATGGTGTGGGCGGGATTGGCGGCGTTCAGCGGGTAGAAGAGAGGCTTGGGTTGGACGGACTCGATGCCGCCAAGGGCGCGCGCGTTGGCCTCTTGGGCGATCTCGGCGAGGGCCTTGGGATCGGTCGTTCGGAAGAACCAGCCGCGCATGCCCATCGACCCAAGTTCCTGGACGTAATCGCCGACCGACAGGGCGCCATCGCCACGTTTCGGCAGGGTCAGGTTCGAGCCGACGATCCAACACGGGCCGTTCCATCGGAAGGCGGTTCCGACGGCCGCGCCGGCGGACTGGGCAAGGGCGAGCGGGGAGTCACCGCCGGCGGCGACTCCCAAGCCGGTCAGCGAGGAGCCTTTGAGTTCGTAGGCGGACGCGTACCCGGCCCATTCCTGCAGGACGGGCACGCGGGCGACGGACTGTACCGCCTGAACCAGGCGCGCATATCGGCGGGTCTCCGCCTCGGCAACGACCTGCTCGACATCCGACCAAAAGGCGGAGTTGCGCGGTTCGCAGGGCACGGTCTTGTCGGTCCCGGTGTCCCAGAACACGCGCGGTCCCTTCTGGTTGCGCCAGAGGGGCACCATTCGCGCCAGGTGCCGGAACCCGGTGATCTCGGCGCTGCTCATGGACCAGGCGCGCATGCAGGTTTGGGGAGACCGGTACTTCTGCTCGAGGTAGCGGGCGAACTCGAGGCGGAAAAGGTCGCTGTCCGGCACGAACGGACCGGCGGCGCTGCCCATTCCCATCAACCTTCCCATTGGGTTGAGCAGTCCCCGGAAGCCGGGTCCGGGCTTGATGGAGGCGAGGCTCCTCAACAACTCATCGCGATGGGCGTCGAGTCCCTCCCAGTAACTCGGGAGGCTGAGGCTGATCGTGTTTGGAAACAGATAGAGCGAACTGTCGAACGCGGCGGCGCGGGCGGTGAAGACAAGCCGGTCGTTTTCCGGTTGGACGCGCTGGACGTTGACGACGGCCCCGTCGCGGGCGGAGGCGACAACCGCGAGCGCGAAGCGGGCGCCCGGCAACGGAACGCTGAAGTCGCGAACCGGGTCGAGCTTGGCGACGCGGTAACTTTGGGGTTCGACGGCGAAGCCCTGGGACATCGGGGCGAGCGAGCCGATGGCGACGATGTAGCGCATGCCGGCCTGTTCGAGGGTGGCGAAGGCCTCGGCCCAGCCGCTACCGTTCGCGGGGAGTTCGACGATCACGTCCTTCACCCCGGCCTGGTTGGCCACGAGGATCTCGGCGGGGTCGCCCTTGATGCGCGCGCCGACGGGCACGTAGGGGTGACCGCCCCATACGAGCGTTCGCCGATCGTCCACCGACCACTCGATCGGTTGGGCGAGAAGGACAAGGCCAAGGAGCGCGACGAACGGCACGCGGAATAGACTACCTAGCCGACCGGTTCGTTTCGGGCGTGACCGGTCGGCCCGGGTTTATTCGGTCAGGACGCGATGGAGCCACGCCAAGGTGTCCGGAGACCAGCGCCGCGACACGGTGGTTCCGTCTACTTCGACGCACCACGGACTGGGGCCGGGGCGTCGGACGACGCGAGCCTGGCGATGCGAAGGCTGCCCCTGCAGACGCAGGGCCGCTTCCGCGCGGCGCGCCTTCGGTTCGACCTCGACGCGGAGGCACGTATCGTCGATCCAGAGATCGATCTCGCGGGGCCGTCCGCCGGCGTGGGCCGTCTTCGGCCGCGGCAGGATGTTCCAGCCCAGGCTCTTCGCCCAAGCAGTGAGTTCGTCGAGCGCCGACGCTTCCTCTTGGTAGTACTCGGCGCACTCCCAATCGTATCGAAGGGTTTCCGCCATAGCACCTTCATGATACGACGGGCCCCGCCCAAAACCAAGGACGACCTAGGGCAGACCTTCGCCGCGCGCCGCGACCATCAACTTGTACCAGGCCTCGCGACCGAGGTCGAGATCGGCGGCCTTGGTGGCCTGCCGGATTCGCGTCGGTTTGGTCGTGCCGATGATCGGGACGATGGGGGCGGGGTGCTGCATCAGCCAGGCGAGGGCGATCTCGGTGCGGGTCACTCGGTGAAGCGCGGCGAACTCGTCCACCGCTCTCAACAGCTTGGAGCGGGGGTCCGAGTCCGGGGCGTCGAACCCTTCGCCCAGCCAGCCTCCCGCCAGTGGACTCCAGGCGAGGGCAGCGATCCGGTCGCCGACGCACTGGTCCAGCGTGCCGTCCTCGAAGGGAGCAAGTCGACCAAGATGGACCTCGATCTGGTTGACGACGAGGGGGAAGCCAAGGTGCCTCTGGAGGGCCGAAACCTTGCTGGGCAGGAAGTTGCTCACCCCGAAGTAGCGCACCTTGCCGGCGTCCCGCAAGGCGACGAACGCTTCGGCGACCTCGGCCGGATCCATGAGGTAGTCGGGCCGGTGAAGCTGGTAGATGTCGATGTAATCGGTGCGGAGCCGAACAAGCGACTTCTCACAGGAACGCACGATGTGCTCGGACCGGAAGTCGAAGCGGTGGGGCGAGTCGGGATTCGGGTCGCCTCCAAAACGAATGCCGCACTTGGTCGCGATCACGATCTCGCGGCGCATCCCGGGCGTGCCTTTGAGAACACGCCCGTGAATCTCCTCGCATCCGCCCGCGCAGTAGATGTCGGCATGGTCGAAGAGCGTGTACCCGGCGTCGTAGGCGGCCAAGATGCTCGCCTGTCCGGCCGTGTCGCGTTCGGCGGTGATTTCGGCCGGGTTCCAGGTTCCCGCCACGCGCATGCAACCGTACGCGAGCGCCGAGATTTCAAGGTCGGTGTTGGGCAGTTTGACCCGTCGCATGGCGTCATTGTGGCGCACGCCCGTCGAACCGGAGCCTGGGTCCTAGGCGGTGAAGTACTCCTGGAGACGCAGGACCTGAGCGCGCGACGGGTCGGCGTACAACTCCATCGCTTGGGCGATCGCCTCGGCGGTGTCGATGCTGGTGACGCAGGGGACACCGGTTTCGATGCAGGCTCGGCGGATGTGCGCCGCCTCGAGTTCGGCCACGCGATCGGTGCCGGGGGTGTTGATCATCAGGCTGACCTCGCCCTGGAGGATGAGGTCGAGCAGGTTGGGGTTCCCCTCACGAATCTTGTTCACGCGGTGCGCGGTGATTCGCGCGTCCGCCAGCGCGCGATGGGTGCCGCCGGTGGCGGCGAGGCGCTTGCCGTTGCGCACGAGTTCGCGGGCGATGGCGACGCCGGTGGGCTTGTCGTCGTCACGGACGGTCATGAGCACGTAGCCTTCGCCCCGGAACTGGATATGGCTGGCGACCAAGGCTTTGTAGAGGGCCGCCACATAGGTGTTGTCGATGCCGAGAATCTCCCCGGTGGACTTCATCTCCGGTCCCAAGCGGGGCTCGACCTTGCGCAACTTCTGGAAGCTGAAGACGGGGGCCTTGACGGCGTAGACGACGGGCTTTGGCAGAGCGACGGGACCTGCGACGAAGGCCTGTTCGGGGAGGATGCGGCCGGCGGCGCGCGGGGTGTGGGAGGGTCCGGCGGGGGGATTCGGTCCGCCGGTCAGGACCCAAAGTCCGCTTTCATAGCCCAGGTCGCGGAGCTTCTCCCCCATCATGCACCGGGTCGCGAGATCCACCATCGGGACGCCGGTGACCTTACTGAGGTAAGGGACGGTGCGCGACGCCCGCGGGTTGACTTCCAGCACGTAGGCGACGTCGTCCTCGACCACGAACTGGATGTTCATCAGGCCCTTGACGCCGAGTTCACGGGCGATGCGGCAGGCGGCGACGACCATTTGGGCCTGGACGGCCTCGCTCAGGGTAACCGCCGGATAGGCGGCCATGGAGTCGCCGCTGTGGACCCCGGCGCGCTCGATGTGCTCCATGATCCCGGGAACGAGGGTGTCTACGCCATCCGAGATCACGTCCACTTCGGCCTCTTTGCCGAGCATGTACTTGTCAATGAGGACGGGCTGGCCGGGGTTGGCGTCTTCAGCCTCGGCGTAGAACGCGCGAAGGTGATCCAGGTCGTAGACAATCTCCATCGCTCGGCCGCCGAGCACGAACGAGGGCCGGACCAAGACGGGATAGCCGATCTCCCCCGCGACCCCTTCGGCCTGGGCCAGGCTCCGCACGGCGCGTCCTTCGGGCTTGGGCAGGCCGAGCTTGGTCATGAAGCGCTCGAAAAGGTCGCGGTCTTCGGCGGCGGCGATGGCCGACTCGGAGGTGCCAAGGATTTTGACGTCGCGATCGTGCAGACCTTGGGCGAGGTTGATCGCCGTCTGCCCGCCGAATTGGACGACGACGCCAATCGGGTTCTCGTGCGCGATCACGTCCATCACGTCGTCCAAGGTGACGGGCTCGAAGTAGAGTCCATCGCCCGTATCGAAGTCGGTGCTGACGGTTTCGGGGTTGTTGTTGACGATGATGGCGCGGTAGCCGAGCTCTTGCAGCGCCCAGATGCAGTGAACGCAGGAGTAGTCGAACTCGATGCCTTGGCCGATACGGATGGGACCGGACCCGAGCACAAGGACGGTGGGTTTCATGGGCTACCGGGTATTGAACCCGATGGTGGGGGAGCCGCGCCGCGCGCCGGGATACACTCCGGCCATGAGCGATTTCGCCGCCTCGTGGAATCTGTGCCGTGGACGCCTGGTCGATTCGTTGTCCGACTTGAGCGATCGTCAGCTCAATTGGCGCCTCCATCCGCAGGCGTTGACGATCGGCGAAATGGCGATTCACGTCGCGGGGGTCGAGTTGTTCTTCGCGCGGCAGTTGCTGGACTTGTCGCTCGACGGGTTCGCCAAGCGCGTGGAGCAAGCCTCCACGGACGGGGTGGTCAACGACAAGCCGTTCCCATTCGCGCCGGAGGAGATCACGCCGGAGTTGGTCGCACGGGCGTTGGCGGAAGGGAAGTCGGTCGCGGGCGATTTGCTGGCACGGAACACGGACGAGGTTCGTGCGAAGTCCCTCGTCAGCGCGCTGGGCCCGGTGATCGATGGGACGGGGGCGATGGCGCGGCTGGCCTTCCATCCGGGCTACCACCAGGGTCAAGTTTGGCTTATCCGGACGGCGCCCGGGTTCCCCCAGGAATGAGGTCGGGGTCGCCACGCTTGACGTGGCGACCCCGACCTCAGGTCTTGGATCGTCGCTAGTTCTGGGCGGGAATGCGGGCGTTCGGGCTCGTTCTCAGGTTGAGCTTGCGGCCGTTCAGGCTCAGTCCGATCTCCCAGGGCAGCACGTCCATCTCGCCCAGCATACGACGCTGGGTGGGGGTCAGGTCGGAGAGGGCGAGAAAGCCTTGGTCCTCGTGGCGTTGCACCTGGTCGGGGGTCAGGGTGTCGAGGAGATCGGCCATCGCGTCGGCGCCCGGCACTTGCCATCCTTTCCGCAACTTGCCGAACCCCTCGAACTCGGGCGCCTGCCACCGGGCCAGGTTGGTCCCGATGGCGCCGAGGGAGGCGGCGCTTCCGCCCTCTCGCTTCTTGCGGAGCTCGTCGCGGAGCTTGGCGATCTCGTTCCGCACCTCTTCCAGTTGCTTGGTCAGCGCATCGAGGGTCTTCTCATCGAGCATGCCCGGGTTCCCTTTCAGGAATCCCTTGAGGGCGGACCCGTCAAAGGGCAAGGCCATGCCGTTTGGGCTGGCGACGTTGGGGACGCGCGGCATGGTCGGGGGCAGCGGCGCCTTTGGCGCCCACACGAAGTCCTTGTCGTCGACAAAGACGCGGGGAAACCCCTTTTCGCCGAACAGTCCCGGGGGGAGGTCCTTGGCGGTGCCGCCGAAAACGAACAGGCCAGGATTCCCGCCTTTGCCCTGCTTCTTCATCAGCTCTTCTAGGCGCCTTTCCAGGTCCGCCGTGTCCTTGGCGCCTCCCATCACGCCCTTGGCGGTGAACTCCTCCATGATCCGGCGGCGAAGAGCCTCGGCCTCCTTCCTCTCGTCGCCGGTCATGGGCCGCATCGTTCCGAGTTTGCGGTCGAGGACGAACGCCCGGTCGCCCTTGCCGTCGGACCGGAAGGTGTAGACCTGCGGAGCCTTGCCGTCCTTGCCGATCTCGACGCGGACCTCTCGGCGCGCCTTGTCGGCCATGGCACGAGCCTCGTCGGACATCTTCTTCAGCTCTTGATCGTTGAACTTAACGCGGACCTCGTTGCGCGCCTTGTCGGCCATGGCGCGGGCTTCGTCGGTCAACTTCTTCAACTCCTGGCCGTTGAACTTGACGCGGACCTCGTTGCGCGCCCTTTCGGCCATGGCACGAGCCTCGTCCGCCAACCTCCTCGCATCCAGTTCGAGGCTTTCGCGGTCCTTGGCGGACGCCTTTCGGTCGGACTCGATACGGGCCTTGAACTTAGGGTCGTCGGCTTTGATCGCGTTCTTCTCGAGGCGCTTGGCCATGTCTTCGGCGCGGGCGGCGATCTTCTTGCCCATCTCATCGAAGCGCTTTTCATCAAACTTAGAGTCGAAGCTCTCGAACCGCTTGGAGAGTTTCTCGGCCAAGTCCTCGATCTTCTTCTCGAGGGCAGCGATGCGTTGCTCAAGGGCCTTCTTGTCGGCGTCGCTCAGGTCGGACTTGGCCCCGTCCTGCTTGAGGGCTTCCAGTTCGGCCGCGCCGGCGATGACGGGGGAGAGTTCCTTCATCAGATCCCCGACGAGTCCGTCGATCGAGCCGAGCATGGGCGCGAGGTTCTTCGGGAGGTTGCCGAGGATGCCCTCGAGGTTGAGATCCTTGAGGAGGCCGGAGAGGTCAACCGGGTCGTCGGCGGGCGTCTTGGATTGGTGAACGGCCAACGCCATGGTCGGCATCGGCCGCACGGAGACGGTGGCGAAGCGCGTGCCGGCGTCTCCGTTCGGCGATCCCGCGCCGCCGCGAACCGCACGCTCTCCATCCAACTCCAGCCAGATGCCTTTGGCGGGGATATCGGCGGCGATGAAGGTGCGGCCGTCTTCGCCGATCCTCACGCTCGGCAACGAAGCGAGCTCAGAGGCGAGCACCACGCGACGCGCTCGGTCCGAAAGTCGCTCGACTCGCGGAGCACTCGTCGACGACCCATCCTTGGTCGCTTCGTGCGGTCCAAAGCCACCGGTCAGGGCGGTGGTCAAAGCGGAAAAGGCCAATATGGGAAACAGTTTCATCCGTCTTCACGCCTCCTCGGGCACTCGAAAGCAACGGTGAATACGGAGGGACCACGCCTTGCGTTCCCGGTCCGTTACTTCGTTCGCCCGAAGTTGACGTGTTGGGACCAAGGGACCGGTGGTGGTCTTGGCGCACCCGTGACGAATATGGCGGGAGCGGCGTATAATAGCCTGACAAGCGAATAGTCCCCGTGGAGGGGAGTAGCACCTGTTCGAACAGGGATCGCGTTCGTCAATACGCTCCTTCGGAGCCGGACGCGATCATCAACCGCAAGACCTCCACCGCCCATGTGGGCGGCGGAGGTCTTTTCGTTTTGTTCCGGAGACAAAACGATGAACTGTCCTACCTGTCGTGTGTCGCTCAAGATCGCAGAGCGGCAAGGAATCGAAATCGACTACTGCCCCGAGTGCCGCGGCGTCTGGCTCGACCGGGGCGAACTCGACAAACTGATCGAGCGGGCGAGCGTGGACGGCCGCGACTCGCGGAGTGGTCGGGCGAGCCCGGTAGACGACCTGTTGCCACGGGGTTACTTCGATCGGGTCGACCGAGCGGACACCCCTTACCGGGTCGGTGACGAGGCGACGAGGAGCCGAAAGCCCAAGCGCAAGGAGTCGTTCCTCGAACGCGTGTTCGACGTGCTCGACTGAGACGGGAGACACCACGATGAATACCGTTCTTGTCAGTTCGGGCGTGCCCGCATGGTTGTGGCTCGCATTCGGTCTGCTCATCCTGGCGATGTTGGCTCTTGACCTTGGAGTCTTCCATCGCAAGCCGCACGCGGTGGAGATGAAGGAGGCTCTCTCTTGGAGCGCCGTGTGGTTGACCCTCGGGTTCGGGTTTGCGGGCGTTGTGTACTGGTTCTACGCCCGTGAGCACGGCGCCCCGGTCGGGAGGGAGTTCGCGGCGAAGTACGTCACGGGCTACCTGATCGAGAAGTCGCTGAGCGTCGACAACATCTTCGTGTTCTGGATGATCTTCAGCTACTTCGCGGTACCGGCGAAGCACCAGCACAAGATTCTCTTCTGGGGCATTCTGGGCGCGTTGGCGATGCGGGCGATCATGATCCTCGCGGGGATCGAGCTTCTCGAGCGCTTTGCGTGGATGATTTTCGTGTTCGGCGCCTTCTTGGTCCTGACGGGCCTTAAGATGGCGTTGCCGAAGAAGCACGAGATGGACCCGGCGAAGAATCCGGTGCTGAAGCTCGTGAGGCGGTTCGTGCCGGTCGCCGAATCGTACGATGGGGACCGCTTCTTCGTTCGACGCACGGGGAAATGGGTGGCGACGCCTCTCTTTGTGGTTCTGGTTCTGGTCGAGGCGACCGATCTCGTCTTCGCCGTGGACTCGATTCCGGCGATTTTGGCCATCTCGCCCGATCCCTTCATCGTTTACACGTCGAACGTGTTCGCCATTTTGGGTCTGCGGGCGCTGTTCTTCGCCGTGGGCGGCCTCGTCGGGCTGTTCCACTATCTGCAGTACGCGTTGGCGGTGGTGCTGGTGTGGGTGGGCGGAAAGCTCCTCTGGACCGGCTACATGAAAGAGGTGGTTGGCGACGCGAGCTTCAAGGTTCCGACGGCGATCTCGCTGGGGGTGGTGGTCGGGTTGGTCGCCCTCTCGATCGCGGCTTCGCTTCGCTGGCCCAAGGCGAAGGCGGTGGTCGCCGAGTAGGGACGCGACGGACGGCGGCGCCCCCCGACCGGTATCATCGGGGGGCGGGTGCCCGCACCCATCCCCATGGACGAATTCGATTCGGATCGCCTAGAACTCACCGCTTCGCTCATCGCGTTCGAGTTCGGCCCAGGAGGACGAATTCAGCAGTTGTGGGTGACCGATCCCGAACTGCCCGAAGAGGCGGAGGAGTTCCAGTTCATCTTGCCACCGATGCCATTCGGGGAAGAGTACGCGGAGGACTACTACCCCGGCACGGTCCTCATTGGCGCGCGCAACCACCCGGACGATCCCTGGGTCTTCGATCGCAACAAGACCGCCTTCCCGATCGAATCGGACGATGCGGCCTCGACCGGCTTCACTTACGATTTCGCCCTTCTCCCGGAGATTCGGGCTACGGGCCGCTACTTCGAGCAACCAGGCGCGATGCCGGTGGTGATTTGGGCCTTATCGCTTGAGAACCGGTCGAACAAGAGCCTGGAGATTGGCGAACTGGCGCTGCCGATGGCCTTCCACAACCTGCTGGACGGGGGCGGCAGTCCGGATGCCGCGCGCAAGGTGTTTCGTAACCGTTATTACATTCACAAGGCGCTCGGGGGATCCGCGTCGTACGTGCACGTGCAGCGCATCAGCGGAGAGCCACCGGGTTTGCTCGTGTATCCGGGCGAGAACACGGCTTGGGAGATGGTGTCGTCGGTGCCCGCGACGGTCAACGCGCCGCACGCTTGGGAGGGAATCCCGGTCGTGTACTTGTACAGCAGCGCGGCGGTGGACCGGGAGGGACGCTTCCGGTGGTTCAACGGGCACTCCTCGCTCGTTCTGGAACCGGGCGAGACGAGGGTGTTCCAGACCCGTTTCGTTCCGGTGGACCAGCGAGCGGCTCAGGACCTGCCGGAGTACCTCGAGTTCCTGAACCAGCCCTCGGTGAGGCTCTTTCCGGGGGCGATCGCCCCGGTGGACGTTGGGATCGCGGTCGAGGTCTCGGGCACGATCGTGCGCGACTTCAGCGCGGATCGCGAGGCGGAGATCGAGACCGACACGGACGAGAACGGGGGCTTCTGCTTCGTGCGTCCGACAACGCCGGGCTCGCTCCGAGTCACGTTCTCCGACGGGCAGGGGCGGGATGGGCACACGCACCTTCTGTTCTTGGAGCCGATCCGGGATCTGATCGAGAAGCGGGCCGGTTGGCTGGTGGCGCACCAGGTGTTTCGAGAAGACGGGCACGCCCTGAACGGGTCGTTCGTGTCGGCGAACAATTCGCCCCGGGACGTGCTGACCGACCCGGAATGGTTCTTGAGCGACTACGCGGTGTATTGCGGTTTGGGGGAGGCGCTGTTTCTGGCGGAGAAGAACGCGGCGTTCCCCAAGCGCGACGAGATCGAGTTGCTCGAGAAGTACGTGACGGAGTTCCTCCACGCAACGCTGCAGAATCCGGGGAGTTGCGCGGTGGGTTGCGAGTTCCAGAGTTCCACGTCGGTGGCGACGGACTACGGCGACCCGGAGATGTACGTCCGTGTGGCGCTGTTCTACTTGTCGATGGCGCGAATCGCCCACACGACGGGCTTGCTCTCGTGGCCCTTCGAGAGTTGGCTATCGCTGTGCGCCCGAACGATCACGGCGATGTTCGCCAACGCCGACCCCAACCGCCTCGAGCGAAGCGGCTTGCCCCTGTTTCCGCTCCTCCATGACCTGTTTCAGCTTTCGAACTACGTCGAAGAGGCGCCTTGGCTCGAGGGGCTCGTGCAGCCATTGGTTCAGCGATTGGAGCGGCTGGCGATCCTGGAATACGACTTCCGGGACGGGCGCGACTGGAGCAGCGAGCCGTTTGAGGACCTGTACAACGCGGCCGTGTTCACGAAAAACCGGAACACGCAGGACAAGCTCGTTCGTTGCGCCACCGCGGCCAAAGGGTTGGGACCGAGTTGGTGGTGGTTCGGCGTCGACAAGGCGTTGTTCGAGGGCGTGAACCCCCAGCCCAAGCTGATCGACAACGGCGAACTTGGGATCACGGCGCCGACGGTGGCCAATTCGGCGATGTTGCTGAACCTCTTCACGCGCGACATTCGGTTCGTGCCGAAGCACGTTCTGCGGGCGGCGTACGGGGGCATGCTCGCCGCTTGGTCGCTTGTCGGACCAGAAGGACAAAGCGCGGCGGCCTTCTGTCCCGATCCGTCGAGCCGGATGGCGGGGATGCTGCCTTTCACGGGCGACACGGGGGCGACCCTGTACCTGTACCTGCGGCACATCGCCTCCTACCTGTTGCGCGGCCAGTCGGGCGAGGCGTTGCCGTACGGCTGCAGCTACGACGCCGATGACGAATCCTACACCTTGAGACCTTGGGACGGGCTCGGCCAACGCGTCGTCCTCGGCCTGACCGGGGTACGTTTTGAGACAACGTTCGGGACAATCGCCGAAGTCCGGGTGGACCGGCGCAAGCGTTGGGCTAAGCTGATCCTAAGCAACCCAACGCGGGTTCGGGGCACGGCCCGGGTGCGCATCGAGGGCCTTTGGGGCGCGGAGTTCGTCGTGAACGGAACGGAGTTCGCCGCCGAGGAAGGCGTGCTCGCGTGGGAGCAGTCGCTTGGGCCGAACGCGACCGAGCGACTGGAAGTGAGGGTTCGAAATGGCTGAAATACCCGCCGTCTGGTTCTGGATCTCGGGGACCGCGTTTGTCCTCCAATCGGTGTTTCTGATCGGCCTGTTGCTGGCCCTCGTCCGGGCGCTCAAGGCGCTCGGGAGGCTTCAAGATCAGGTTCAACCCCTGATCGCCCGGGTCGATACGATCGGTGAAAACGTGGAGTCGATCACCAGACGGGTGGACGGGATCGCCTCGAAGGTGGACGGGCTGGTTTCGAGCGCGCAGGGGACGGTCAACGCCTTGGGCACGGGCGCGAGCGGAATTGTTCGGTCGATGGACACAAAGCTGGCCGCGATCGTGAGCACGTCAAAAGTCCTGGGACCATTGGTGTTCGTTTTGAAGCTGATTCAGACGCTGAAACAGGTGGTCGAGGCGCTAGGGCTTGACAAACGGCTCGCCAAGTCCCATACTAACATTTCGCGTCGCGGGGTGGAGCAGCCTGGTAGCTCGTCGGGCTCATAACCCGGAGGTCGTAGGTTCAAATCCTACCCCCGCACCCAGGATTCGGAAGGCCCTCGTTCGCAGGAACGAGGGCCTTTCCGTTTGTCTGCCTTTCAGGGCTAGGGTTCGTAGATCGAGTAGACGTTCCAGGCCGGGTCGAGTTGGGAGCGGAGGGTGACCAGTTGGCCGACGTGGTAGGCGTCGTGCAACGCGACGTAATCCACGATCGATTTCAGGGCCGCGTCGGTACCGGCCTCGAGAGCGCCGTCGACGAGGGCGGAGCGCAGGCGCTTCATTTCGGCGAGCAGTTCCGCCGGGCCGCCGGGGACGGGCGAATAGGTGCCCCATTCGTGCGATTCGCCACGAAGCGAGGCGAGTCCGGCCGCGTAACACTCGCTACAATGGATGACGACCTCGCGAGGAGACATCGCGCCCTCGAGCTTGGCGTCCCACTGCGTCTCGTCGAGATTCGCGAGGACCTGTGAGAGTTGCCCGCCGGCGCTGTCCGTCAGATACTGAACCAGTGCGGTTGCTTCCATGAGACCAGACTATACATCAGGGGCCCAACAGCGGTCGCCGACCGAGGATGGCAACAGACCGAACCCAATCTACGACCCGGGCTGGGATGAATCGGCGGAAGCGTGGATCGAATGGGTCGAGCGGGGCGACCCCTCCCGTGAACGGTTTCTCGACGCGACCATGCTCGAGGCGATCGGCGATCCGAAAGGGTTGCGGACGCTCGATGTGGGATGCGGCGAGGGCCGGTTCGTGCGCCGATTGGCGGCCAGGGGGGCGCAGGTCGTCGGGATCGACCCGGTGAGGTCGCTCCTGGAAGCCGCGCACGGGCGCGGGGGAACCCTGGTGCGCGGGGTGGGCGAGGTCCTTCCATTTCAGAGCGACGCGTTCGAACTCGTGGTGTGCTACCTGGCGCTCATCGACATCGCGGACTACCGGTCGGCCCTGGCCGAGCAGGCGCGGGTTCTGAAACCGGGAGGACGCTTGGTGATCGCGAATCTGAGCGGGATGGCATCGTCCGGAACCTGGCAACGCGACGCCGCCCGTCGGAATCGGACTTTCACAATGGACCGGTATCTCGAGGAGCGGTGGGAGCAGGCGCGATGGGCCGGGATCGACGTGATGAACTGGCATCGCCCCCTGAGCGCGTACCTGGAGGCGCTGCTCGCTCTCGGCCTCGTTCTGCGCCGGTTCGTCGAACCCCCGACGCCGAACCAGATCGCGGTGGATCCGACGCTCGCGGAGGACGCGCGAGTGCCGTGGTTCGTGGTGATGGAGTGGGTGAAACCGTGCCCGACGGCGAGTTGACGACCCGCTTCCTCCACTGGGCCTACCGTCAGGGCTGCTTCCCGATGACGGTCGAGTCGGGCGAGATTCGGTGGTTCCTCCCGACGGTGCGGGCGCTGTTCCCGATCGCGGGGATTCGCGTTTCCCGGTCGCTCGCGAAGACGTTGCGCCGACGGGAGTTCGACGTTCGCTTCGACACGCGATTCGAGGCGGTGATGCGGGGTTGCCTGCGACCGGGGGACAACTGGATCAGCGAACCGCTGATCCAGTTGTACGTGGAGGCCTACCACGAGGGTTGGGCGCACTGTGCGGAAGTTTGGCGGGGGGAACAGCTGGTGGGAGGGGTCTACGGCCTGGCGATCGGCGGGTGCTTTTGCGCCGAGTCGATGTTCCATCTTGAGACCGACATGAGCAAGGTCGCGCTTTGGGCGCTGGTGAACCGATGTCGCGAACTCGGTTTTGTGCTGTTCGACGCGCAGATCATGAACCCGCACCTGGCTTCGCTGGGGGCGTACGAATCGACGCACGAATCGTACATGTTGGCGCTGAAGCGAGCCGAGGGGGTCTCAACCCCGTGGAGCAACCGGTTTCGCTAGAGAGGGAAGTCGGCGTCCGGCAAGCCGAGGAGCCGTCGCGAAGCGTTTCGGGCAGGGGCGAAATCGGGACGGGTTTCGAGGAAGCGGCGGAAGGCGGTCGCCACGACGATTGCGGCGCCGGTGGCGACGTTCAGGCTTTCGACCATGCCGTACATCGGGATGGCGACGGAGGCGTCGCAGAGGGCGCGAACCTCGCTGTGCATGCCGTAGACCTCTTCCCCGACGACGATCGCGAGGGGGAACCGCCAGTCGAAACGGTCGTACGGCATCGCGTCGGCGTCAAACGTCAGGGCGACCACCTGGCGACCCGCCGCACGCGACTCGCGCACGGCATCCAGGGGTGCGATCCATCGATGGGGCTGCCAGCGGCCGGCGCTCACACCACCACGCAGGTCGGCACCTTCGCGCGAAGTCGGGGCGAGGTCCACGCCTTCGAGTCGAAAGGCGTCGGCGACGCGCAGAAGGCCCCCCTGATTGATGTCCTTGACGACCGGACAGGCGATGAGTCGGATCGGGGTTCGTTCGAGGGACGGGTACGCGGCTCGGAGGCCCGGGTCGTCGAAGGACACCCTGGCGGCTAGGGCGGCCTCCGTTTGGAGCCGGGCGAGGTTTCTGAGCCGGCGCGCCCGCATTCGTCCAGGCTCGGGGGGCGGGTATTCGGTTCGATCAGGCATTTCTGACGAGCATGTTGGGGGCTCGGTGGACCGAACCTTAAGGTACCAGAGCCCCCGAGGGCCCAGGTCCGAAGAAGTCATGGATCGCGAGCTAAGAATCGTCCGACTGCTGGAGCCAGATCTTTGTCTGGAGTGCCGCTTCGCCCATATCGTCGAGGCGGTCGAACACGACGGCAAGAAGCGGCAGTTGATTCGCTGTCGACGCCTGGACTGCGACAACTGGGACGTTCGATCGGCGGAAGCGGTCGGCATGGTCATGCTCTCGGAAGAGTCTTAGCCCCTCCACGTTACGTTGCCCTCCTCCGACGAAGGCCGCTTTGCAGGACGCGAAGCGGCCTTCGGTTCGTCACTTCGAGTCACGAGCGATCCCGGTCGGCACGGCGTGCGTCTAAACTAGCGGTCTATGTCGGCTCGGCGGATGATTCGGTTCTGGGTGGCGCTCACCCCGGTGGTCTTGTCGGGCTTGGCGTTCTCCCAGGCAGAGTACCGGTACTTCAAGGAGCCTCGGCGCCTTGACGAGACGGGTCGGTGGGCTCGCTGGAGCGCAAACGGGTGGTCCGTCGGCTCGCGAAAGCCTTTGGCCGGATTCTGGTCGCCGGTCTACCGTTCGGACCTTGGGGGCGATACGATCGTGACCCCCTATCTTGTGGTGCGCTTTCGGCCGGACGTCTCGGAATCCGGGGCCAGGCTGGCGCTTTCCGCCTACGGCACGATCGACGAAGCGGAAGCAGGCGGCCTCCCGAACACCTTCCGTCTGAAGGCGTTCGCGGTCGATGGGCCGGGGGTCCTGATGGCCGCGAACGCTCTCGCCGACCGTCCCGACACGGTGTACGCCGAGCCGGACGCGATCATCACGGGCGGGGGCGCCTACACGCCGAACGACCCCGGTTTCTCGGTGGCGTGGGGGTTGCTCAACACCGGGCAGTTCCAAACGGCGATCGCCGGCTATGACATCAAGGCTCCCGGTGCCTGGGATCGGTCGTTGGGAAAGGACCGGATCAAGGTGCTCGTCATCGACACGGGCGTCCAACTGAACCACCCGGACCTTAACGTGGCGGGTGGTCACGACGTGACGACCGACGCGGGGAACGGGGGACCGGTGAACTCGAACGACAACCACGGCACCGTGGTCGCGGGAGTCTTGGCGGCGATCGTGGACAACTCTCTGGGAACGGTGGGGGTGTCGCCGCGTTGCCCGATTCTTTCCGCGAGGACGTTCATCACCGTCAACCCGCAGGGGGGGTGGACGACACAGGTGTCTTGGACGGTGGACTCGCTGGAGTGGGGACGCCAGCAGGGCGTACGGGTGAGCAACAACAGCAACTGGTATCTGTTCCAGAGCTCGTTCATCGCCGACAAGTACGCGCAGATGCGGGACGAAGGGGTCGTGCACTTCGCGAGCGCGGGCAACGACGGCCAAGGCGGGATCACGTACCCGGGCAATTTGGCAACGGTGAACTCGGTGAACGCGATGACCTTCCGTGGCCAACTGGCGAGTTTCTCCAACCGGGGACCGGGCATCGCGTTCACCGCGCCCGGCGACCAGATCTACACGACGGACCGTACGGGAGCGCGAGGGTTCTTCGCGGGGGACTACGGTTTCTTGAGCGGCACGTCGTATTCGGCGCCTTTCGCCGCCGGAGTCGCGGCGTTGGTCCTCAGCATCAACCGGTTCCTTTCCGCCGCCGACGTGGAGACGATCCTGAAGGAGAAGGCGAGAGACTTAGGGGACCCCGGTTACGACACCGTGTTCGGGTGGGGCTTGGTGGACGCGGACGCCTCGACCGCCCGGGCCGCCCAGATTCGGGCCGTGGGGGCGGTGACCTTTGGCGACTTCGTGGGCGCGATCCCGCCGACGATCTCGCTGGATTACCGTCGGGCGGGTCAGACGACGACCTTCGACTCGGAGGACGTGGCGCTCACCTCAAGCGGGAACTACGCCACGCCGATTCCGCTGGGTCCGTTTTCGCTATCGCTCAAGTGGCGCACGTTCCTGCGCCGAACGCTCAACCTGGACAATCCGCTCGGCGAGCTGACGGGGGTGAGCTTCGCGCTCGTGAACGGCGACGTGAACGGCGACAACAGCATCGGCATCGCGGATTTCCTGCAGCTACGGACGGCGTTCGGCTCATCGAGCGGGTCGGCTAACTGGAACCCGGACGCCGATCTGAACGGCGACGGCGCGGTCGGGATCGCCGACTTTCTCGTGCTTCGTCGGAACTTCGGGCGAGCGGGGGACGCGTAGTCGTGCTGCTCGGGTTCGCGGCGCTTGTCCTTGCCGCTCGGCAACCGGCTTCGGTCGAGGTGCCGTTTCGGGTGGCGGAGGACGCCATCCTTCTCGATGCGACGGTCAACGGCAAGAAGGTGTCGCTCATGTTCGACACGGGTTACTCGGGGACGGTCGTCCTGAGCGACACGATCAACCTAGGTCGGCCGAGCGGCACGCAGAAACTACGCGACTTCGTGGGCGAGTTCGAAGCGCGGACGGTCGACATTCGGTCGCTGAAGATCGGCGAGATGACGATCGAGCCGGAGGATATGGTGGCGGTTCAGCAACCGACGGCTCACCTGTCCTCGATCTACAACGCGCACGCGGACGGGTTGCTCGGTCTCGCGCCGTTTCGCCACCACGTCACGGAAATCAACTTCGAGCGATCCCGGGTGGTCTTTCATCCGAGTTCCTTGGACGTGACGAAACGAACGCCGGACAATCGGCGCACGTTTCTCGCGCGGATATTGCCGATCGGGCGCAACACGGTGGAAATGCACGTCGAGGCGCCGGGCGGCAAGATGGTTCTGGCGCTGGACACGGGTAACGGTCACTTTGCGACCACCCATCGGGACGTGCTCGAGCGGGTGGGGCTGTGGGAGAGCGGCCGGACGCCCACTTACCTCAAGCAGTCGTGGGTCGCATCGGGACCGGTGGACTCCTGGTACAAGCGGATGGGGCCGATGACGGTGTACGGGGTGCCGGTGCCGTCCAGCGTTTGGTCCATTATCGACCTGCCCTCGAGTTCGGCGGAAGGAGATGGCACGGTCGGGTTCGGCTTCTTGCGGAACTTCAACATCGTGTTGGACCAGGAACGACGCCGCGTCTGGCTCGACAACTTCACCGGCCAGGTCGGCAACGAACTCCCGGGTGAGCCAGGTCTGACGATCCAGAAGGTGGCGACGACGGGCCGGTTCCATGTCTGGCGCACGTCGAAGGGCGGACCGGCGGACGCGGCGGGGGTGCGAGCGGGCGATGAGCTTCTCGGGGTGGACGACAAGGACTTGGTGAACCTGACAACCCGTGCCGTCGAGCGGCTTCTGGAGGGCCAGCCGGGGTCCACGGTACGGTTGGCGGTATCGCGAGCGGGGCAGTTGCTGCGATTTTCAGTCGAGCGTCGAGCGCTGGAGAACCCCTAGGCGGCTTCGTCGGGACGGGCGGCGGCAAACCCGTTGCCCAGGTGAGGCGCGTGCTCGTCGAAGGTGTCGAGGGGGGTACCGCCCGCGTCGACGATCTCGATCTTGGCGCTCGGAACGGCGGCGTGGAGGTCGGTCCGGAAGGCTTCGGAAGGGTTTACGAACCGGTCGGTGTGAAGGGGCAGGATTTCGGTCTCGGGGAGGACCTGGACGATGACCTCGTGGGTACCCGGGTAGCGCTCGCAGACGCGGCGAATGGCCAGGAGTTGTTTCGGGACGGCGCGCGCGAGGCGCAAGACGACGCGGCCCACGTTTTCTTCCGCCTCAAGGCCCAGATCGAGAGGCTCGTCCACCCGCTCCACCTCGTCCACTCTTACCTCGATCTCCCGTTCGCCGGAGGCGTCCCGGCGATCTCGGTGGGAGACGGTGCCCTTGACTTTGACGACGCTGTCCTTCAGAAGGCGGTCCTTGACCCGGGAATAGATTTTGGCAAAGACCATGCAGTCCGCTTGGCCGGTGAAGTCCTCCAAGGTGATCTGAGCGAACCTTTCGCCGCTACGCCGGCTGACCATGGTGCGGATGCCCGCAATGACCCCGGCGAGACGAACGGTCGTGCCGTCTTCGGTTTCGGGAACCGAGGCACAGGTGTGCGAGGAGGCTTTCTCCAGAACCTGACGGTAGCCGCGCAGGGGGTGGTCGGAAACGTAGATGCCCATGACCTCTTTCTCCCACGCGAGGTTCTGTGCGCGCGTGGGCGGAGGTTGGTCGGGCAGGATCGGGTAATGGGGCACTTCGGAGGTCGCGGGACCGGCGTCGTCGAACAGCGACTCCTGTCCTCCGAGCCGACTTCGGCTCATCGAGTCCGCGAAGGCGAGACCGGCTTCCGCGACGTCCAGTAGCTTGTTGCGGTTCGGCTCGATCGAGTCGAACGCCCCGGACCGGATCAGGGCCTCAAGGGCGGTCTTGTTCATGCCGAGGTGGCGAGTTCGCTCGCAGAACTCGTAGAGGTGGGTGAACGCGCGGGCGTCCGGCTTGCCCGATAGGCCCGCTCGCTCCTTCAGGACCCCCTCCGCGAGTCCTTCTCCTACGCCCTTGATCGCGGCCAAGCCGAAGCGGATCGCGGGCCCCTCGATCGTGAAGTCCATACCGGATCGGTTCACGTCCGGGGGAAGGACGGCGATCTTCATGCGGCGGCATTCCTCAATGAGGGTCGTCACCTTGCCCTCCTTCTCTCGGAAGCAGGCGAGCATGGCGGCCATGTACTCGACCGGGTAGTTCGCCTTCAGGTACGCGGTTTGGTAGGCCAGGAGGGAATAACAGACGGCGTGGGCTTTGTTGAAGGCATAGCCGGCGAAGGGTTCGAGGAGCTTCCACACGGCGTCGGCAATGTCTTCTGAGACGCCCTTCGTCGCGGCGCCTTCCATGAACTCGACCTTCATGGAGTCCATAGCCTTGGCGTCCTTCTTGCCCATGGCGCGGCGCAGCACGTCCGCCTTACCGAGGCTGAACCCGGCGAGCGCCTGCACCAGTTTGAGAACCTGGTCTTGATAGACGATAACCCCGTAGGTCTCGGCCAGAATCGGCTCCATCAGCGGGTGGAGGTACTCGATTTTGCGTCGACCGAACTTCGAGTCGATGAAGGTCGGAATGTGCTCCATCGGGCCGGGCCGGTAGAGGGCGACCATCGCGGCCAGTTCGCGGATATCCTGGGGTTTGAGGTCGCGTACGTACCGCTTCATCCCGCCCGACTCCAACTGGAACACGCCCGTGGTCTCGGCTCGCGCCAGCAGATCGTAGGCGTTTTGGTCGTCGAGGGGAAGGCTCTGCACGTCGAGGTCGATCCCCCGGGTTTGTCTGATATTGGAGACGGCGCGGGAGATGACGGTCAGGTTCGAGAGGCCTAGGAAATCCATCTTGAGGAGCCCGATCTTCTCAAGGATGCCCATCTCGAAGGCGGTCACGGGAGTTCCTTCGTTCGAACGGTAGAGAGGGATGTAGTCGACAAGGGGTTCTTTGCTGATGACGATTCCGGCGGCGTGGACCCCACAGTGGCGAGAGATGCCTTCGACCGACCGCGCGGTCTCGACAAGGACCTTGACGCGAGGGTCTCCCTCCACCATCTGCCGGAACTCGGCGCTCTCTTCGTAGGCGGTCTTCAGGGTGATCTTGGGGTTGTTGGGGACGGTCTTGCAGAGGCGGTCGGTCTCCTGCGGGGTGTATCCCATGACGCGGCCGCAGTCCTTGATCGCGGCTTTGGCGCCGAGGGTTCCGAAGGTGACGATCTGAGCGACGTGCTCCTTGCCGAACTTCTCGGTGACCCACTGGATCATCTCGTCCCGGCGGGCGTCCTCGAAGTCCATGTCGATATCGGGCATGGAGACGCGTTCCGGGTTGAGGAATCGTTCAAAGGTTAGGTCGTACTGGAGGGGATCGACATCGCTGATGCCTAAGCAGTACGAGACGAGCGAACCGGCAGCCGAACCGCGAAGTCCGAAGTTGATGCCGCGCTCGCGCGCGAAGTCGGTGAACTGCTTCACGAGGAGGAAGTAGGACTCGAAGCCCGTCTTCTCGATGACGCCCAGTTCGAACTCGAGCCGTTCGACGGCACGTTCGTCGGCTCCTCGGACACGTTGGGGGAGGCGCTCCATCGAGACGCGGCGGAGATAGGAGCGGGGCGTTTCACCCGGCGGCAGATCGGGGTCGGGCATATTCGCCGTTTGTTTGGCGAGGTCCACGTCGCACAACTCGGCAACGAGGTTCGTATTGTCGATCGCTTCGGGGACGTCGGCGAAGAGGGCGGCCATCTCCTCCGGCGACTTGACGTAGAACTCCTGGGTCTCGAACTTCATGCGGTTCGAGTCGGCGAGGAGCTTGCCCATTTGGATGCAGAGGAGAACGTCGTGGGGGTCGGCGTCGCCACGGCAGAGGTAGTGCGCGTCGTTCGTGGCGATCAGCGGCACTTTGAGTTCGCGCGCCATCCTGATCAGCGGCTCCCGAATCCGACGCTGCTCTTCGAGGCCGTGGTCCTGGAGTTCGATGAAGTAATGCTCGCGCCCAAAGATCTCGACATACTTGCCGGCGATGTACTGGGCGCGGTCGTAGTTGCCGGCGAGAAGGGCTTGGTCCACCTCGCTACCGAGGCAGGTGCTGGTCGCGACGAGGCCGGCCGCGTGCTTTTCGAGGACCTCGTAATCGATGCGGGGCTTGCCGTAGAAGCCGTCCAGAGCAGCGATCGCGCTCAACTTGCATAGGTTTCGGTAGCCCTCCAAGTCTCGGGCCAGGAGCAGAAGGTGGAACGGCCCGTCCTCTCGGCCGCCGCGCCGGGCGATTCCTCGGGGCGCCATGTAGGCCTCGCAACCGAGGATGGGCTTGATCCCGGCCTTCTTGCACTCCCAGTAGAACTCCATGACCCCGAACATAACGCCGTGGTCGGAGATCGCGAGGGCGTCCATGCCGAGTTCCTTGGTACGCGCGACCATGTCCGGGATGCGGTTCGCGCCATCCAGGAGGCTGTACTCGGTGTGGTTGTGCAGGTGGACGAATTTCATCGCCGCAACGTGGTGAGGGGGCCTCGCGCGGGGAGATCGCACGGGGGACTTGCCCACCATTCTGACGAAACGGGACCCCCTTTCGCCGCACGATATCGCCCGGTCAGCGCACGTTGCGGAACCCGTCGGCGGACTCCCAAGGTCCGGCGGGACGAGTATGCGGGGTCCGTTCCGTTGTCGGGCGAGCATTGCCGGCGGCGCCGGCGATCAGCCCAAGTTCGGCGGAGTGGTCGGCGGTGTCCTCCCAGTCAAACTCACGCTCGACAAAGCCGGTATCCACCGAACCGGCGAGGAACGCGGGCGCTTCCAGAAGGTCTCGCAGGAAGGCGATGTTCGTTCGGACCCCCAAGACGTGGAAGTCGGCGAGCGCCTGGCGCAGGCGAACTCGTGCCGCCTCACGGCTTTCGCCATGGACGATGGTCTTGGCGAGAAGCGAGTCGTAGTAGCGGGGGACCTCGACGCCGGGTCCATAGCCGGTGTCCACCCGGATACCCGGACCGGTGGGTTCCGCCCACCCGACGAGGCGCCCGGTCGAGGGCGCGAAGTTCTGGGCGGGATCCTCGGCGACGACGCGGGCTTCGATGGCGTGGCCCCGGATCGCCGTCCGGTCGCCCACCATCAGGGGGGGCGCGAGCGACAGTCTTTCGCCACGTGCGATGCGAAGCTGCCATTGCACGAGATCGACGCCGGTGATCGCCTCGGTGACCGGGTGTTCGACCTGAAGACGGGCGTTCACCTCGAGGAAGTAGAAGGCGTCCGTCGTGGGTTCGACGATGAACTCAACGGTGCCTGCGCCGACGTACCCGGCCGCGCGGGCGAGGGAGATCGCCGCCTCGCGCATGGCTGCCCAGACTTCGGGCCGGGCGCCGTTTGCGAACAGGGGGGACGGGGCCTCTTCGATGAGTTTCTGGTGGCGCCGCTGGACCGAGCACTCGCGCTCGAATAAGGCCGCGACCTGTCCGTGGGTGTCGGCCAGAATCTGGACCTCGACGTGGTGGGGCCGTTCGACCAATTTCTCGACCATCATCGCCCCGTCCCCAAAGGCGTTTCGCGCCTCGTCGGTGGCCGTTCGGTACTGTGCGCCGAATTCGGATTCGGAAAGGACCACACGCATGCCGCGACCGCCGCCACCCGCCGAGGCCTTCAGGAGCACGGGGTACCCGACCCGGTGGGCGGCCCGACGAAGGTCCTCTTCGCTCGCATCCGGTTCGAAGTAGCCGGGCACGGTCGGCACGCCCGCATCGTTGGCGAGGCGCTTGGCGGCGATCTTCGCCCCCAGTCGACGCATCGCCGTGGCCGGTGGTCCGACGAAGGGGAGGCCCGCTTCGGCACAGGCCTCGGCGAAGTCGGCGCTTTCGGCCAGAAAGCCGTATCCGGGATGGATGGCGTCGGCTCCCGTTCGGCGCGCGGCATCGAGGATCTTGTCGGCGCGGAGGTAGCTTTCGAGCGGTTCGGACGCACCCAGGTAGACCGCCTCGTCGGCGAGCAGGGCGTGGGGGGCGTGGAGGTCCGCGTCGCTGTACACCGCCACCGTTCGGATGCCCATCTCTCGGGCGGCTCGCAACACGCGGACGGCGATTTCGCCGCGATTCGCGACGAGGAGTTTCCTCACCGTTCCACCCGGAAGGAGGCAGGTCTTTTCTGAAGGAAGGCCTCGATCCCCTCTCTCGCTTCGGAGCCTGCGCGCGTCCGCGCGAGCAAGCGCGCAGAATCCTCCTTGGACAGGGGGTCTTGGGTGGTGAGCCGCTTGCTGGCGGCGACGGCAAGGGGACCCGATGCCAGCACGGAGTCGATCACCCGGCCCACCGCCGCGTCCAGGTCGCCCGGCTCGACCACCTGGTGTACGAGTCCGATCGTGAGGGCTCGGTCCGCGTCGAAGACCTCGCCGGTCGCGAACAGGGCGCGAGCATGGCCGGCGCCGATCTTGGGCAAGACGATCGGCGAAATCGTGGCGGCAACGAGCCCTAACTTGACTTCGCTGAAGGAAAACTTGGCGTCACGGGCGGCGATCCCTACGTCGCACGCCGCCACGAGGCCGCAACCTCCCCCCATCGCGGCCCCGTGAACCTTGGCGATGACGACGGCGGGGCAGGCGACGATGCCGTGGTACAGGTCGGCGAGGTTCATCGCATCACGGTAGTTTTGCTCCTCGGTGTACCCGGCGGCTCGGCGCATCCAATCGAGGTCGCCGCCCGCACAGAAGGACTTGCCCTGGCCTTCGATCACGACGACCCTTACCTCGGGGGACAATCCGAGGACTTCCTGGGACAGCCTTGCGATGAGGGCTTCGTCAAGGGCGTTTCGGACCTCCGGCCTCGCCAGGGTCAGGCGCAGGACGGATCCGCTCGTCTCAACGGTGAGCATGGGGTCCATTATGAGGCGTCAGTCGACGTCTAGCCCGAAGCGCCGAGCAACCCTTCGATCTTCTCCAAGAGACGGGGAAGCTCGATCGGTTTGGTGTCGTAGTCGTCGCAACCGGCCTCGATCGCCTTCTCCCGGTCTCCAGCCATCGCGTGGGCCGTGAGGGCGATCACGGGAATCGCCGCAAGCTCCGGCTGAGCCTTGATCCTGCGAGTCGCCTCCCAGCCGTCGATCACCGGGAGGCTCATGTCCATCAGGATGAGGTCGGGGCGTTCGCTTTGCGCTTTGTCGACGCCCTCGCCGCCGTCCACCGCCAGGACCACTTCGTACCCGCGCCTTTCGAGGCGGCGGGAGAGCATGTCGCGGTTCATCTCGTTGTCCTCGACGAGGAGAATCTTGGGCATGGGCAACATTCTACTTCGGGCAACGGGGACCGGACGGCGGCGCCTCCCCGTCGCGCGATCCGAACCCCGGCGTCACGCTCGGCCGACTCGTTCGAACTGCTGCATCACCTCG
>JAHCHO010000014.1 GCA_026129685.1 Fimbriimonadaceae bacterium | reverse complement strand
GGGGGCTAAAGGCCCAGGACATACCGGCGACGGCAGAATCGGCGGGTGCCAGTTCCGTTCCGCGTTCGGCAGCCGGGCCAACCTCCCTTACGCCTGGGCGAGCGGGACCAACCGGCGGGGCGACGGAACCGGATCGTCCCGCACGATTTCGCGGTACAGCGAGTCGCGCTCGATCGGCTCGCGACCCACTTCGCGAATCATGTGGACCATGTTCTCGTAGGTCAGCGCCTGGCGCTTGTTGCCCCACTCGCCGTCCTTATAGGTGATCTCGTACTCGTGGACCAGGCCGTCGCAATCGTCGGCCCCGTACCAGAGGGCGGCCTGGGTGATCGCGGCGGTGTTCATGATCCAGAAGCTCTTCACATGGTCGAAGTTGTCGAGCATGAGGCGGCTGACGGCGATGTTGCGCAGGTCCACGTCTCCCGTAAGGGGCTTGATGTCCTCGAGTTCGGTGCCCTCGGGGTGGAACGAAAGCGGCGTGAAGGTGAGGAAATGGCCCGTCTCGTCCTGCAACTCGCGCAACTGGATCAGGTGGTCCACCCGTTCTTCGACCGTTTCGATGTGGCCGTACAGCATGGTTGCGTACTGCTTGAGGCCGAGTTTGGCGGCGGCGCGCGCGACCGCCTTCCATTCCTCGCCGTTGAGCTTCTTGCCGAACAACTCCTTGTGGACGCGGTCGGAAAGCACCTCGATCCCGCCGCCCGGCAACGAATCGAGCCCCGCCTCGATGAGGTCCGCCAACGCGCGTTCGAACGACACCTTCCCCACCCGCGCGATCTCCACGATCTCGACGGCGGTGAACGCCTTGACGTGCACCCCCGGCCGGACCTCCTTCACCGCCCGCACGAGGTCCGTGTAGTACGAATATGGAAGGCGCGGGTTGATTCCGCCCACCATGTGGACCTCGGTGATCGGAACGTCTTTGTGCCAGCTCAGCCGCTGACGGACCTCGTCCAGGCTCATCTCGTACGGCGAGGGGCCGCCCTTCTTGGCGTAGAAGCTGCAGAACTTGCAGAACTTGTTGCAGATGTTCGTGTAGTTGACGTGCTGGTTGCGCACGAAGTAGGTCTTCGCCCCGTGCTTGCGCTCGCGCACGACGTTCGCCAGGTATCCGACGCCGGTCAGGTTGGGCGTCTCGTACAGGCGAACCCCGTCCTCGCGAGAGAGGCGCTCGCCCCGATGCACCTTCTCGGCGATACCGAGGAGTTCGGGACCCACGACGCGTTCGGCGGAAACTGGCATAGCTCTGTTCGCAATGTACCCGTTGGGGTACGGATACGTTGGGCGCCCGGCGTCCGTGGCCCGAGCCTCCCCCCATGTATGCCCGGTCGCCCCAAAGGGGGAGGAACGTCGCCCATCGTCCTCCGGAACTTGCCGAATCGCAACGGGCATCGGGTATGCTCTCTTGGCTTAAAGAGCGCCCCCATTATCATGCTTCCTTCCCCGGACATCCTCAACGACTATCCTTTTGGCAAGTTCGTGCTGTCGAACCTTGCCGCCAAACGGGCCAAGCAGCTGAAGGCGGGCGCGCCGCCGTTGGTGCGCATCGAGTCGAACCACCCCCTCACGATCGCGCTCGCGGAGATCGCGGCGGGCAAGATTCGGCCGATCCTCAAGGATCCCAGCCTGGTCGAGGCCGAGGAGACGACCGAAGCGATCGTGACGGACGAGTTCGGCATCCTGCTTCCCGGCATCGAGGACGAAGAGGACGTGCTGGCGATCGAGGGCTTGGTCGCGGACGACGACATTCTGCTGGACGAGTTCGGTCTCGACGACGAGGACCACGAGGAAGCGGAGGAGCCGGACCACGCCCCGACCTTGAGCGACCTGGTGACGGACGAAGAGGACGAGCACGAGGCGGAGGCGACCGTCGTCGAACCGGAAGTCGACGGCACCCTTTCGCTCACCGATCTCGAAGAGGAAGAAGAGCCGACCGACGAGGATGACGACCTCAGCGTATAAGACTCGATGACGCGAACGGATCCGTACGAGGCGCTCGGCGTCCCGCGCGAGGCATCGGCCGACGAGATCAAGTCGGCCTATCGGCGGCTCGCCCGGAAGTACCACCCCGACGTCAACCCGGGCGATCCTTCGGCGGAAGAGAAGTTCAAGGAAATCGGCCAGGCGTACGCCATCCTCTCCGACCCGGAGAAACGGGCGCGGTTCGACCGTTTCGGCTCGGTGGACGACCTGCCGGACAACCCCTTCGCGGGCGGCGGGGTCCAGTTCTCGGACCTCTTCGACATGTTCTTCGGGGGCGGCGGCGCGGACTTTGGCGGGTCTCGCGGACGCTCGACCGCGGTGGACGGCGAAGACCTCCAAGCGCACGTCGTGCTCCAACTCGCCGACGTTCTTCAAGGCGTCGAGCAGACGGTGTCCTACCGTCGCCTTCGGACCTGCGCCGACTGCGGGGGGAACGGGGCGGAAGGCGGGGCGACCCCGGATCGTTGCACCGCCTGCCAGGGCACGGGAATGGTCTCCCAGGTTCGCAACACCTTCATCGGCAGCGTGCGCACGACGACCACCTGCCCGACCTGTAACGGGCGGGGTTACACGATCAAGAACCCGTGCCGCGCGTGCCGCGCGACCGGCCTCGTCGAGGAACAGACCTCCACGACCATTCGGATTCCTCCCGGCGTCGAGACCGGCCAAACCTTGCACGTCGCCGGCCGCGGCAACGAGGGGTTGCGCGGCGGGCACGCCGGCGACCTCTACGTCGTTCTGAACGTCGCCGACGACAAGCGGTTCGAGCGTCATGGACGAGAACTCGTGACTCGACTGGAGATCAGCATCGCCGAAGCCGCCCTTGGCGCGAAAATCACCGTGGACGGCTTGGACGACGACCTCGAACTCGACGTTCCGGCCGGAACCCAACCGGGCGAGGTGTTCACGATCCGCGGCGCCGGACTGCCGCCGTTGCACGGCGGCGCGCGAGGCAACCTGCGGGTGCGCGTTTCGGTGGCAATCCCGAAGAAACTGAACGACGAACAGCGCAAACTCCTGATGGAGTTCGCCCGGGCTTGCGGCGAAGAACCCAAAGAGCCGGAGGGCGGCGGCCTGCTGGGCGGGCTGTTCCGGCGGCGCCGATGAACCCGACCTGGGTCCTGGTCCGGGCGCGCTACGCCGACGTTCCACCGGATTGGTCGCCGCGCATTGACGTCTTCATCGAGCACGGGGCGCCCAGCGTCCTCGAAGAGGAAGGCGCGTTGGTCGCCTACTTCCCCGAGGTCGCGGGCATCGAGGAGGCCACCGCGCGGTTGTCGAAAGCCCTCCAGGCCGACGGCGCGACGGTCGAGATCGGCCGCCTCGTCGAGCAGGATTGGACCGCCAACTTTCGCGACCACTTCAAGCCGCGCCGAATCGGCAAGCGCTTCGTCGTGCGGCCCACGTGGGAGGCGTTCGACGCCGGCCCGGACGACGTGGAACTGGTCCTCGATCCGGGCCAAGCGTTCGGAACCGGGGACCACGCGACCACCCGAATGTGCCTCGAACTCATCGAGGACGTGCTCGCCGAGGGGGCGTCCTTCCTCGACGTTGGCTGTGGGAGCGGGATTCTCTCGATCGCCGCGCGCAAACTGGGGGCGGATCCGGTGGTGGGCATCGACGTGGACCCTTTGTCCGTCGAGGTCGCGCGCGAAAACGCCGAGCGGAACGGCGTCGCGGCGACGTGGGTCGCCGGGAACGGATTCGACGCCGTGGATCGGACGTACGACGTCGTCGTCTCGAACATCATCAGCGCCGTGCTGATCCGCGTCGCGCCGGACGCCGCCGAGGCGGTTCGGCCGGGCGGGGTCTGGATCGTCAGCGGGGTGATCCGGGACAACTGGCCGGACGTGCGCGCCGCCGCCGAACGCGCCGGGTTTGCGCTTGAAAAGCGCCTTGAGGAGTTGGAGTGGGTCGCCGCGACCTTCCGCCGCTAAGGTCCCTTCCCCGGGTGTTCGTGCCCGGGGCGACGCCCGAAGCCCCGATTCCCCTGCCCGCCGAAGAGGTGGACAAGCTCCGCAAGGTGCTTCGTCTGCGCCCTGGCGACCCCATCGCCGTCTTGCCCGATGACGGAACCCTGATCCGGTGCGAGTTTCTCGAACGCGAAGCCCACCCCGTCGCCGTCGAACGGGTGGACACCGAAGCGACGCGCCGGGTGACGCTCGTTCAGGCCCTTCCAAAGGGCGATCGGATGGACGACATCGTGCGGTCCTGCACCGAGCTGGGGGTCGCCCGCTTCGTGCTGTTCCACGCCGAGCGTTCCGTCGTTCGTTGGGAAGGCAAGAAACTCGACGACCGACTCCGTCGTCTGCGCGTCATCGCCCGCGAGGCGTGCGAGCAGTGCTTTCGCACGCGCCAGCCGGTAATCGAGACGGCGCGCGATCTGCGCGTCGCCCTCGAGCGGTTCCCGGAGGCGATCGTGTTCTCCGAGAGCGAGGCCGCCACGACGGGCGTCGAAGCCCCCGGGGAAGAGGTCGCCCTCGTCGTCGGCCCCGAAGGTGGATGGGCGCCGCGCGAGCTCGCCCTTATCGGCGATCGAGGGCGCACGCTGGGACCAAGGGTGTTGCGCGTGGACACCGCCGCGATCGCGGTCTGCGCCTGGGCGCTCCTTGACTGCCTGCCTTGAGGGTGTCAGACCACCCGGACGATGCACCGATCCACGTACGTCTGCCCGAACATGTCCGTCGTGCGGACCTCGACGGCGTGCGTCCCTGGCGCGAGGCGGGCGGGCAGGTTCGCCTTCCAGAGATGCTTCGTGTTCGCCGCGCCCGGGAGTTTGAGCCCCGGCGGCGGGGTCGGACTCGCCTCCAACTCCTTGAGTTTCAGGAAGAACGGGTCCTTGCCTTCGAATCGGGCCATCGGTGACCAGGCGCCCTCGCCGACCCGCATCTCGACGACCGACCGTTCGGACCCGGCGAACACGTTGACGATCACCTCGGTCTCAGCCGACTCCTCGAGGGCGATCTCCTCCGGAATCCAGATGTTCATCTGTTCTTCGGCGGGTCGGCTGGCGGGCCGGAACATGACTCGGTACCTCGGCCCGTCGAACTCGACGATCGAGTAGCCGTTCGGACCCCCGTCCGCCATCGTGGCGTGCGGAATGCCCCGTTCGTCGGGCGCACCCTCCCACCAAGACCCGCAGACCGTCGCGTGGTTGAGGTGATGGTGCGCCGTCGCCCCCTTCCACCCCCCCTCTTCGCCTATGAAATGGTGGGCTTGGATGTGGGTGTGGGCCGAGAGCGAAAACGTATGCGGCCGATCCTCGATGAGGCGGTAGAACGCCTCCTTGTTGCGCACGTCCACGAGCGGGATGTGCATCGCGATCACCACGAGCCGGTCTTTCGGCACGAGGGCGAGGTCGTTCTTGACGAACTCCAGTTGGCGCTCGGTGAACTCACCGTGGTAGCCGGGGCGAGCGGCGCCGTGCCACACGACGTTGTCCAAGACCACGAAGTGGACCTTCGCGTAGTCGAACGCGTAGTACGGCGGACCGAACACTCGCTGAAACGTCTCGGTCGAGGCGGCATCGTCCTCGGCGTCGTAGTTCTTGTCGTGGTTGCCGACGACGTTGTACCAAGGAATCCCGATCGTCCCGACCGTTCGGTTCAGGCTTTCGAACAGGGACAGCACGTCGAACATCTCGTCCCCGAGGCTCAGGCCGAACTTGGCGTCCACCGCCTTCGCGTCGCGCGCCGCTTGCTCCACCACGTCGTGCGCGATGTAGTCGATCTCGGTCTGGTTGCGCGGTTGCGGGTCGCCGAACAGCACCATCCGAAACTTGTTCGGTTCGGACTGCCTCTGCAGGGGGAAGTCGATGGACGAGGGGAGCGGTCCGGTCGGCTCGACCCCCCGATACTTGAAGGCGGGCGATCCGGCCGGCTTGTGGATGTAGTGGTAGCGGGGGAGATGGTCGGGTCCCAACGGCACCTTCCAACCGCTCGGCTTGATCACGAACAGCACGGTGTCTTCGGTGACGGGCAGTCGCCACGCGCCGTGGCGGTCGGTCCGCACGACCTCGCGCCCGTTCGAGACGCACACACCCGGAATCCCGGGGTCGCCGAGTGCGCGCTGGCCCTTGCCCGCCCGGTCGTGGTACACGAATCCTTCCGCGTAGCGCACTCCCTGGGCGTCTTTCGGCAGGTCTTCCAGCGAGGTTGTGAAGACGCGGGACAGGGGCGCGAGCGCGAGGCCGGCCAGGGTCGCCCCCGAGCCGATCAAGAAATCGCGCCGATTCAGTCGTGAAACCACCGCCATTCGCGCCTCCGTCCCGAGGGGCCTCTCGGGAACAAGGTGTGTACAATACCTGCGCAATGTTCAGTAGACGCGCGACTTTTCACGCGATGTTCATAAAAGAGTCAGACAGAGCCATCGTGCGTCTACCCTTCGACCCTGACGAAGCTTGGGGAACCAAGGAGCGGCACCACGTGCGCGGCACCCTCGACGGAGTCGCCTTCCGGGGGCCGCTCGTGCGGTTGGAGGACGGGTGGGCGATCGCTCCCGGGGCGGCGTGGCTGCGGGACTGCCCGCTGGAAGAGGGCCTGGAGGTATCCGTGACGATCGAGGCGGAAGGGCCGCAAGCCGACGACCTGCCGCCCGACTTTGCCGCCGCCCTCGCCGCCGAGCCCGAGGCCCGGGCGTTCTTCGACGCCCTCGCCACCTTCTATCGCAAGGGCTATCTCAAGTGGCTGGACGGGGCGAAGAAGCCCGCCGAGAAGAGGTCGGCCCGAATCGCGGAGATCGTCACCCTCCTCAAAGCGGGCCACAAGCAACGGCCGCGATCCTGACCGGCTTGGCCAGTTTGAGGATCGCCTTCGCCCAGTCGCTCGACGAGCCCCCTTCCGCGTTGCGGAACAGGATGACCGTCCAGCCGTCCGTCACGTCGCGCAGAAAGCACGAGGTGAACCCCCAGGTCGAACCCGTGTGGATCAGGGCGCGCCCCTCGCCCAGTTTCTCGCGGAACCAGCCCGCTCCGTAACCCTCTTCCGCGCCCCCAAACGGCGTCCACTGGGTGGCCAGGATCGCGGGATCGAGGACCTTCGGGTCGCGCAGTTCCCGCTCGTAGCGCAGAAAGTCCTCCATCGTCGAGAGGATTCCCCCACTCCCGTCCCATACCTTCGGCCGCAGAAACGTCGGGTTCACGTACTTCCCGTCGCGCCAGCGGTACGCGTCCGACCGCTTCAAGACCACCTCGGCGGGGTCGAAGTACCGGGTGTCCTTCATGCCGACCGGTTGGAACACCGTCTTGCGGACGAACTCCGACAGCGGCTCGCCGGACACCTTCTGAACCAGTAGCCCGAGGAGCGCATAGGCGACGTTGTTGTAGCGGTACGTCTCGCCCGGCTTCTCCGCCAGCGGTTTCGACGAAATCAGCCTCACGTACTCCTCGTTCGTGTACGTCTTGTTGAAGTCGATGTCGTATTCGGCGATGCCGGACCGGTGGGCGAGGGTCTGCGCGATGGTGACCCCCTCCCACTCCTTGGCCCCCTCCGGGAAGTACTTGGAGAGCGGGTCGTTCCGGGAGAGCTTGCCCTGCCGCTCGAGGGTTAGGATGGCGTAGGCGCAGAACTGCTTGGATAGGGACGCGATGCGATGCACGGTATCCCGCGTGTAGGGGGTGCCCGTCTCGAGGTTCGCCAGACCGTAGCTTCGGACGTCCGCCGCCCCGCGCGGCCCGAGAACGGCCAGACAGACGCCGGGGATGTGGTCCTTCTCCATCGCCGCCCGGACGTAGTCGTCGATCGCGTCCGCCCGCCCCCAAGGCGCGACGGAGAGGAGCAGCGGTAGGGCGAGAAGGCGACGCATGGCCGGTTTGTACCCCGCCTCGGTCCCGGCGGCTACAATGCCCGTCTATGGACACGGCCGACCTCGAGCGGGCGTTACGGACCTTTCGACCGCGAGCGAGCCTCGGTCGCGCCTGGGAGTTGCGCGGCGGGATCAGCGCGCGCATGGTCGCTTTCGAGAGCTTCGGCCCGGATGGCCCGCTAACCCACATCGCGCGCTACCCCGGACCCTACGCGCTTCAGATGGTTCCGACCACCGCCGAGCGGGAGTTCGAGATGTTGCGGCGCCTGCGGCCGACGGGCGTTCCCGTCCCGAACCCTCGATTCCTTTCGCCAGAGCCCCCAACCCCCTTCTACGTCGTGGACTACATCGAGGGCGCGCCCGAACTGAACCCAAACGACGTCGACGCGTTCCTCGTCCGGTTCGCCGAGGGCTTGGCGGCGATCCATCGCGTGGATCACGAGGCCATCGGGATTGGGGACTCGTTACCGATGCCCTCCAAGCCCCGTCCCCGTCCGGCGGTCGGGAACGCCGACCTGCGCGAGGACGACGTCTGGGCCGCTCTGGAAGGGCGCGAGCCGGTACTCAATCCCCCCGTCTTGCGCCACGGCGACTACTGGCCCGGGAACGTGATCTGGCGTGACGGCGAGATCGTGGGCGTGGTGGACTGGGAGAGCGCGGCCGTCGGCGAACCTCTGCGCGACCTCGCCGTCAGTCGTCTGGACACTCTCTGGATCCTCGGCCCGGAGGCGATGGCGACCTTCACCCGACACTACCTCTCGCTCATCCCGCTGGACGCGACCTCCCTTCCCTACTGGGACTTGCGCGCCGCCCTTCGTCCGATGGAGAACCTGCCCGAATGGGCCGCGACCTACCCCTCGTTCGGTCGCCCCGACGTGACGACGGAGACGATGCGCGCCCACCTGCTTTGGCTCGTGGAACGGGCCCTACAGGACTCGGCAGCTAGGAAGGCGTCATCCTGAGCGCCGTGCAGAATCCACGAACTGGCATCCCGAACGCAGTGAAGGATACCGGTCCGCCCGGTCCGCCCCTTCCTATTCCCCTTCTCCTCCTTCCGCCTCTGCCGGGATTCTTCGCTTCGCTCAGAATGACAGTAGCGACAGGTTGTCATCCTGAACGCAGTGAAGGATCCCGGTCCGCCCTCTTCGATTCCCCTGCTCCCCTTCTGCCGGGGTTCGACGCTCCGCCCAGAATGACCGGACCCTAGGCCCTCGTGCGCGTCAGGCGCACTCGACGGTTCGAGATGGAAGCGCTCATGCCGATCGTGGCCACCTTCGGCGGGTCCTTCGCAAACGCGCCCTTGCGCCCGATGACCCGCAACTCCCCCGCCGGGTCCAGTTCGAGAAAGGCGAACAGCGGGTCACGGTAAGGGTGCATCCCCTCGTGCCAGAAGTAGCTCGCCGAGTTGACCGAGAGGCACGGAATCCCTTCGTGCGCCTCGAACCGGTCGACGTGCAGGTGCCCGCTCAAGCACGCCACAACCGCCCCCGCCGGGTTCGCCGCCCGCGCGTCCAAAACGACTCGCAGCACTCGAGTCTGGGGTTCCGGCAAGGGGCCGCCGGGCGTCCCAAACCCGAGAGGCTGGTGCGAGAGCAGGATCGTCGGCTTCATGCCCCTTCGCAACTCCCTTTCGAGCCACTCCAGTTGTTCCGGGTCGGCCCAGTCGCAGGTCACCCCCGACTCGAAGTAGTTGCCGTTCGCGTAGGGAGCGACCTCCTGGCCGCGCCGCAGGTTGTTGAGGTCGAGCACGACGAACCGGAACGCCCCGACGTCGTACGCCCCGAATCGGGCGGGCATTCCCCATTGGGCCATGATCGTCTCCTTCGTGCCGCGATCCATGTCGTGGTTTCCCAGGACGTTGAGTTGAGGAACCGGGAGGTCGCGCCACTTGGCCGTGAGGGGTCCGGACTCCGCGCCCGGATGGCAGAAGTCGCCCATCTGCACCGCCAGATCGAGGTCGCCCCGTTGCCGTACCGCCGCCTCGAAGGCGTCGAATCGCGCGATGGCGTCCGGCGCGAGACCATGGTGCAGGTCGGCGATCATCGCCACCCGCACGACCTTTCCGACGCCGTTTTGTCCCGGCATCCTCAGCGGCAGCGCCGAGGCGGCGGCGGCAAGGAAGGCGCGTCTCGTCATGCCCGATTATGGGAGGGTCGGCGCAGGGTCGTACGTTAGCCGAGTTTCCGGAGATAGTCCAGCACGTCCCTGGCTCGTTCGCCTCCCTTCTCGGCGTGGCGCACCAGGCTGATGCCGTGGGGGCCTTTCGAGTCTTTCGCGCTGGGAAAGGCGGAGAGAACGCCGCGCACCACGTCCAACTGCCCCAACATCGCCGCGACGTGAAGGTCGTACCGGGCCCCCTGGCCGATCAAGAACTCGGCGATATCGGCGCGGCCCATGTGCCCGGCGCCACCGATGGCGGCCTCGAAGTCCCCGCCGCCCCAATCCCAGGTGGCGTTCAGAAGAGCGGGGTTCGCTTGAAGCATTTCCTTCGTCTTGTCAAGATCGGAGTGGGCCGAGGCGACGAACGTCCGCACGACCTCGGCCTCCAAGGCGGCGGGCCGGGCTTGTCGGGCCGACGCGAGCGTCGGACCGGCGAGGCTCGCCGAGGCTCCGAGGACCAGGACCTGGCGGCGGGAAAGCGGTACGAGTGCCATCTACGTCACCCTACCGCGCGCGGGAAGGCGTCGGTTCCCAGAGGCGGCGCCCCGCCCGAACCTTGGTAGCATCCCGCATCATGGAACTGAACGAGTCCGCCGAGTTCGTCGCGTTTCTTGGCCCGTACCCGCCCACGACCCAGGAACTCGCCCGTGCCTTGCGGGCGCGATTGGTCGAGATGCTGCCGCCCTGCGTGGAAACGGTTTGGGACGCCACCAACGCGGTGGGCGTCGCCTACGGGTTCACCGAGCACAATCGCGACCACTTCATCCACCTGCCCGTCTACACGAAGTACGTGAACCTTGGCTTCTCCCAAGGCGCCTCGCTCAACGACCCCGAGGGGCGGCTCGTGGGCACGGGCGCGCGAATCCGCCACGTCAAGCTGACGCGCGCCGAGGACCTGGACGACCCGTACCTCCAAGACCTTGTGCGCCAAGCGTGGGAGTCGGCGCTTCGTCCGGCGGTACCGGTCGAACCTCGGACCCTGATCCGGGTGATGGACGGCCCGAAGCGGCGCCCCAAGCCAGACTAGTGGCGGCCTCGGAGGGACTCGAACCCCCGACGCCCTCCTTAGGACCGATGGCTGGTGAGGCTGGCAGAAGGCCCATGTTAGGTTCCTTAAGCGTCATTTGGTGGTCCCAAGGGCAGCCCTTTCTGCCCAAACTTTGGGCAAACCTTGCCGGAGCCGGGTTGCACAACCGGGCGGATTGCACCCAGTCCGGACCTTTGGACGAAACGACTCCTCACCTGAAGACTGGGTAGGTGATAGCCCAATCTGACCTTGCTCTGGCGAGCACCTCCATCTCGCCCCCTCGTCGTACTGCTCCCTTTGACTGGGAGCCTGGATTCTACGAGCCGGCGGGCGTGTGGCTCTACGGGAACGTTCGGCTCCTCTCGGCGACCTTGGCTCATGTGCCCTCGGCTTTCGGACGCGTACACTCCACGTCCCAAGAGTTCAGCAAGATCGAGGCCGAGGCGGAGCGACTGGTCCTCGACGGCGTAACGCTCGTCTGTGGCATCCACAGCTCCGCCCACCAGCGGGCCGCCGTGGTGCCGCTGCGCTGGGGAGCCCCGCGCATCGTCGTCTTCTCCGGAGGCTTCCGATACCACCTGGGCCAAGAGCTCGATCAGGAGCCCTTCCAAGTGGCGCGGCTTTGGCGCTACCAGTGGGACCCCAAGACCGACCTGGCCGTCTCACGTCGGGCTCCGGACAAACTGCCCACATTCGCTTGCCACAACCCCACGGTTGACCGACTGATCGCTCGGATCGCGAGGAAACAGGTGGACGGTCTGCTCTTCCAGGCCTAGGCCCGATCCAGTCGGACCATCTCTACCAGAGGCAGTCGCGCGCTTGCGGCTGCCTCTTTCTGCCAATCCAATGCAAGACTTGCCCACGCAGGGCCTTGGGGACTGCCCGGACTTCCGCTCTGTCCGGGCGAGACTCGCCCTGCTCCCCCGAGCTCATTGGTCCGCGCCCTGACCAGTCCCCGATAAGTTTCCACTCTAGGAATAGAGGATCGGTTCCTCCGTGTTTGTCGCTTGCGACTTCTGTTTGAAGTTCGCGGGGGTCAGTCCACCGAGTCCCAGATGAGGTCGGTGGTGATTGTAGTGTTCCTGGAAGTCGGCGAGCGCCGCTTGCAGTTCGGCGCCTCGCACGAAGAGTTCGCAGGAAAGGAGTTCGTCGCGGAGCTTTCCGAAGAAGCTCTCGATGTAGCCGTTCTGCCAGGGCTTGCCCGGCTGGATGAAGCGATTCGAGACGCCCTCGGGGAGCGTCATGGCCCGGAACTCGGGACCGTTGTCCGAGACTATCGCCGCAGGTTTGCCGTGGACCAGGAACAACCATTCGAGCTCTTTCTCGACCTGGAACGCCGGAAACGAGCTTGCCGCCTTGAGCAGCAGGCACTCCCGCGTGAAGCAGTCCAGAACGCCGAGGATGCGCGTATGGCGACCGTTCTCGAGCCGCTCGTGCGCAAAGTCCAGGCACCACGCCTGATTCGGACCGGTGAGCTGCGGACCTTCCGCTTTCGGAACCACGAGCCTGGCTCGCTTGCGATGCCGAACGCCAAGCCCTTCTTCCTTCCAGATGCGGTGGACCGCCTTGAGGTTCACACCTGGCAAGAGCGCGTGGACGCGCCGAAAGCCGTAGCGAGGGTTCGCCCTGGCCAGTTCCAGAACCCTTGCCCTGAGCCCCGGACTCCGCTCCTTGGGCACATGGCGGCTTGCCGGACGGGAGATCGCGCACACCCGGCAAGCACACGTTCTGGGAAAGCCCCGGTCCAGCAGGAAGCGCACGCCGCGTCGCCTGCTGCCGGGGCTCACCATTTTCCCCGCTGGAGCTCCTTCAAAGCCGCGTTGTCCAAGCTCAGCTCCGCCACCAGGTGCCGGAGCCGGCGGTTCTCCTCCTGCATCGCCTTCAGCTCGGCAAGCTCGCTCCGGGACATCCCGGCGAAGCGCTTGCGCCACGCATAGATGGTCTGATCGCTGATGCCGTGAGACCGCGATACCGACGCGATGCTCGCACCGGCGTCGATCTCACCCAAAACCTTGAGGATCTGCTCCTCGGTGTACCGTTTCCTTTCTGCCATGTTCGTCTCCTATTCTGGAGCCGAATCCTCTGATCCAGGGGTGGAAAGACTACGGGGAACCGGTCACCGGTTCGTCGGAGGTTGACCTCAACCAGAAGGCGGTCTTTCTGGCAGGGTGCCGCTGGGCGACTTCGAACCTATAGAGAGGGATGCCAAGATGAGAGAACCTGCCGTTCGATTGCTGATCGCCCTTTTCGCCTCTTGCGCGTTCGCCGGTTGCGCCAATCCTGATCGGACGAGCCTGAGCGTGGCTCATCCCGGGTCGGCCGCCGCGCCGACAGCGCCGCGCAGGCCGTTCACCTCCGAGCCGATCCTCGCACTGCTCCAGAAAGCCCTCGATGCCCAAGGAAAGTCGAAGGACCGGTTGCTCGCCGTCGTCGGACAGGAGCCCACCGGGGTGTCTCCAGAGCGCTACCTCTGGGCTCTCGAAGGACCGATGAAGAGCAAGAGCTTGCTTTGGGTCTTCCTGGACGCACGGGGAATGGTCGAGGGATTCTACATTAAGGCATCCATTGAGCCAACCACCGCCGGGACGCTCTGGAACGTGATCATGGGTCAGACAGGCGGGCCCGAAGAAGTCCGGTACGCAACGTACAAGGTCGAGAGCGCCCTATCGCTGACTGCCGTGGAGCGCGAGAAGCGAGTTCGGCGCGATCCGTTGCACGTGTGGTTCACCGGCCGTCTGGCAAACGGCTTGCAGGTTATGCTCGGCCAATGGGGCGGCGACATGGGCGGGTTTGCCCCTTCCGAGTTCCACTCCTTGGTGTTCCCCGTCGTCTCCGAGCGTCGCGTCAACACCGAGACGGACAAGATAGAGATGAGCTCTCCGGTGCTCAACCCGGCGTTCAGATGGAGGGAGGTGAAGACCGCCTTGCACGAGAGCTGGGGCAGTGACGGAGAGATCACGCCGCAGAATCCAGTTGAGGTCTCGATTCTCGCCGTCCCTGACCTTCGGAAGCGGTATTCACTCGGACGCTTCGGCCCGGGTACTCCAAAAGTGGCGACGGGTTCGTCCGTGGCGCTGAGGTAGCGGGCGGCCTTCCGATTGCCTCTTGCGCCACCATCTGGGTCACGGCCCAGGGGTCTGAATCTAGCGCGGTCCGTCACAAGCCACCTGGCAGCGCTCCCCAACGGCCATCGGGGAGTCAACCGAACTCAGCGATTCACGATAGGGTCGAGACCACGCGAAGGTATGCTCCCGTTGCGCGGTGATGTCTGAGTTGAGCCGGGGAGTCGCCGCGAAGGCCCACATGTGCAATACCACCTCCGAGGAGGTCCTTGTCGCGTACGTCGCGCACGACGATCAATGGTACTTGGCGCAGTCGATCGAGTCTTTCGCCACCGCCGGAAGGGTTGTCGTCTTCGTTTCCTCTCGCCCGTGGTCGGGCAGTGCGGGACCTTACCAACGCGTGATCGAGGTGGCGCGGACTGCGGGTGCGGATATTATCCAAGGCGAGTGGGCCGAGGAGGGCGCTCACCGCAAGCATGCCCTCGCGTACGCCAAAGAGGCCGGTTGCCGAACTCTACTGATCCCTGATGGTGACGAGGTCGTCGAGCCAGGACTCCTGGACGTCCTTCTCCGGATCGGGCGTGCCGGCCTCGCCGACCGAGTCGGCGTCGCTATGGACACGTATTGGAAGAGCCCTGAGTACGCGATCCGCCCACGCGAGCGTATTCGACCCTTCCTGATGCTGAATCCACAGGTCGTCGAGCACGAACACATTCGGGCGTACCGAGGTGGTCGCCAACTGATCCTTGAGGAAGAGTACGGCCTGCTCCACCACCTCTCATACGTGCTGCCGAACGAGAGGATCGTCCGCAAAACCTCCACCTGGAGCCATAAACACGAGGTGGCCGAGAGGTGGTTCGCCAAGGTGTGGACCGGGTGGGATGCCGACCGGACGATGCGCCAGATTCACCCCACTCATCCGGAAGCCTACGGATGGGCCGAGAGACGCAAGGTTCCGGAGATCCTCGCGTCGTGCTGGACCCAGTACCGGGCGCACCACGGAGATTCCGATCCGCTGCACCCGCCGTGCGTCGAGCACACCGAGGGATGGCCATCGGTCAGTGTCGTCATTCCTCTCTACGGCGGACCGGACGACATAGAACGGTGTCTCGACAGCCTCGGCTCGTGTCGGGACCTTCTGCACGAGGTGATCGTGGTTGACGACGCCTCCCCGGACGACGCCGCGTCGGTGGTCGAGCGCTACGAGTTCGCCCGCTTGACCCGTAACGAACAGAACTTGGGATTCGGTCCCACCTGCAATCGGGGGATCCTGGAGTCGGACGGTGCGGTGGTCCTGCTCCTCAACAGCGATGCGATCGTTCCTCGTGCGGGGCTCGTTCGCCTTATCCAATCGCTGACCTCGTCCGGCTCGATCGCGGCGGCAGGACCGCTTAGCAACCGCGTCGGCCACCACCAGCTCACCCCGGTGAGCTATACGAACCTCGACAACATCAATCTGTTCGCCGAGGACTTCGCCATGCGAGGAGAAGACGATCAAGACGTTGACATGCTTGTCGGCTTCTGTCTGGCGGTGAAGCGCAGCGCCCTCGATGAGGTGGGGCTCTTCGACCCGCGCTTCGGTCTGGGCATGTTCGAGGACAACGACCTCTGTTACCGTCTCAGAAGGGCGGGATACCGGTTGGTGATCTCAAAGAACGCCTTCGTCCATCACGCGGCGCACCAGAGCCTGGAGCGAGTCCAAGTGAACCTGGTGGACCACTTTGAAGCGAACGAAGGGCTCTTTCTGGAGAAGTGGAAGCTGGACCTGCAGACCGGCTTCGCCAGCCAACTGAGCGGACGATCGTCCGAGCGCATCGCCTTCGATGAGGGCAGGAGACCGGAGAAGCTCCTTCGCCAGATGGCCGGCCTGAAGCTGCAGGCCGACATCTCGCTCTGCATGATCGTTAGGAACGAGGAGCGGGTGCTTGAGCAGTGCCTCCGATCGGCAGGGCCATTCTTCAGTCAGATCGTTGTCGTCGACACAGGCTCGACGGACAATACGGTCCGTATCGCCCGTGATCAAGGAGCGGACGTGCACGCCATCGAGTGGCCCGACAGCTTTGCGGAAGCTCGGAACGAGTCGCTCCGGCACGCCAGGGGGCGGTGGGTGTTCTGGATGGACGCCGACGACACGTTGCCCTGGAACTCCGGAGAAGCGATCGTGCGAGCGGCGCTCGACGCCACTGCGGGAACGACGGCTTTCGTCGTTCCGGTGCGCTTCGTCAACGACGACCCGATCTACGGCACCGTCGTGGACCATGTGAAGCTCTTTCGCAACCTACCGCAGTTCCGTTTCGAGGGTCGGATTCACGAGCAGATCGTGCCTTCCATCCGACGGGCAGGGGGACACATTACACGCCTCGGCGCGGAGGTCCTGCACAGTGGTTACGACACGTCGTCGGAGGGTCAGGCCCGTAAGCGACACCGGGACTACCACCTGCTCTCGCTCGAACTGAAGGAAAACCCGGAGCATCCCTTTGTGCTCTTCAACTGGGGTATGACCACCCACTTCGACGGGAAGCACGAGGACGCGGTGGATTGGTTCAACAAGTGCCTTGCGGTCTCGAAGCCGGAGGAGTCGCACGTGCGAAAGGCCTATGCGCTCAAAGCTCTGTCGCTACGGGAACTCGGACGGACCGAAGAAGCGATGAGGACGGTGGAAGCCGGACTGGCGATCGTGCCCGGCGACCCGGAACTGCTCTTCCACAAGGGCGTCCTGCACGGACACCGGGGCGAGCACGCCCAGGCGATCGCCAGCTACGAGCGGGTCGTGGGCGCGGACATCGGCGGGCACTTTTCCAGCATTGACGTCGGCATCCTCGGGTTCAAAACGCACCTGAACCTCGCCAACGTCCACATGGATCGCGGAGCGTACGCCGAGGGCAAGCGGCACTTCCGCGAGGCCATTCGCCTTCATCCGGGTTTCGTTCCCGCCTACCGACAGCTCTTCCGGGCCGCGCTCGAGGCCGGCGACGTTCCCGTCGCCAAGGAGTGCGTGCTCGGCCTGCAGAGCGCGGGCGGACTGTCGGAGGAGTGGATAGGGATGACCGGCGAACTCGCCCGAGCCATCGGAGGCGTTCCGAACGAGCTGCGCGCCTTGCGCGAGTTGGCGGCGAGCCATCCTCACTCCAAGGCGGCGCGACTCGTCCTCGCCCGGCGACTGCTGTCCTCGACCCAGTACGAAGAGGCTTCGGGCCACCTGGAGTGGCTGGCCGGTCAGGGGGTCGCGGAGGGCGCCTTCCACCTGGGCGCGCTCGCCCAGGACGCGGGCGACGTCGAAGGGGCCGTCCGCTGGCTGGGCCGTGCCCACGAGCTGAATCCCGACCATGGAGAGACGCTCGCGCGCCTTGAGGACGCGAGGACCCAGACGTCGACGGGGCCGCCTTGCCCTCCCTTCTAGGGCCCTCGACTATTTGGAACCGGTTGGCACGCGTTCGTCTGCTCCTTCATCTGTGCGCACCAAGCCCCAGTCAAACTCCGGCCAAAGCTCCGTAGCCTTTACGCCGTTTCTCAAGTTAACCGGATTCGGATCAACTCCTTTCCTGGCCAGAAGCAAGAGAACTCCGGCGTGCTCACCAGCCGCTGCGTAATGACCGACCCGATAGCCTTGACGATCTTCCACAACGGTCAGATCGTGGACGCCTTCCTGATCCACGAAACCCTCTAAGCCGAGAAACGCCGCCACCATGAACGGTCTCCGACCGTTGAGGTCCTTCGCCGTTCGCAGTGGGTGGGTCGGTGGCACGTCCATGGCGAGTTGAACTCGCTCATGCTCCAGCAAATAGAAGACGACGTTCCTCCTATACTCGTCCAGGAGATCGGAACACCATAATACGTCATTCGTTGTCTTGCTACTGTCCAACGCCACTACTCGCAGCATCGCGCCCGACTCGCGACGTGAAGTCCACGCAAAGAGACAGAGCAACTGAGCTCCCATGTTGGCGAGACCAATGGCGCGTAGGCTGAGCTTGTCCGACAGAACCATGGCGGCCAGTGAAAGCGCCATCGCCACCGGAATGAAGCAAGCAATGGGCCTTGTTCGACCAAGGAGATACTCTGCTTCCCTTGGGAGATACATACGGGGGCCCCTTATCACGTACAACGCCGCCATGATGTCAAGCGTAGTCTGCAGTGACGCCAAGACCAGCATAGTCGTGAACAGGCCATCGAATCCTCCCATTATTTGTCCTTGGGAACAAGAGGTTTCCCCGGCTTCCACCATTGGTACCATGGGCGGGGTGGGCCTACGATTCGCTGCCCGAGAGGGGCCTTGAGGTACTCCATGCCTGGTGGATAGTATAGGCAGTTGGTCGGGACCTTAACGGTGACGCTATCCTTGTAACGGGCGACTCGGCCAGACATCAAGTGGTTGTAGGGGGTACGACCGCCAATCATGACCCAAGCACCGCTGCAGGCTTCAGCTGCTTTGGTCGGTCCCCCCTGGGCGTATGCACGTTTGAACGTATCGATCACTTCTGCTTTGTTAGACCAATGGGTCACCACCTTAGTGCGCACACCTAGCGAGTTCACTTTGAGCGCTCCGCCACCATAGAGCAACAGAGACGAGCCAAAGCGGTTGCCAAAAGCACGACAGTTGTCAGTCTCACCGAATGCTTCCCAGAAGCAGGCGCTCCGAACCAACCCGTCGAGCAGCTGACTGCCGGCCGCACCAAATCCCTGTTCCCCGGCCGTCCAAGCTAGGTTCTTCATGCCGTCAAACCATGCCGCAGGGTTCAGCACATCACCGTACCCTTGAAGAACCGCTCCGCAATCGGACCAGTACTTGCTCCAACTCCAACCTTGGATGAGTTGGAGGCCAGAAGGATCAACGAACGTCGAGGGACGGCCTCCTACGTAGGAGTATGGGGCTGTAAGGGGCCATATGGGATCGAGCTGGTTCCAGCTTCCGAAGTCCGGACGGTACATCCTCGCCCGGACGTAGTACCGGAGCCCGTCGAAGAAGTAGCCGAGCCCGCCCACCCAGAGGAACGGCCGCCACTCGGGCTCGAACTCGCCCGGCGCGAGCTCCCCGAACGGCCGGTACGCGAACGTCTCGGTAAGCGCCTGGGAGGAGTCCAGCACCCCGACCACGCTGCCGAGCGAATCCAAGAGGTAGTCCTCCACGGTTCCGCCGACGCCCGGGCGAAACCGCATCGGTCGGCCGCGGGCCCTCATGGTGACGGCGTCTCCAGGTCTATCACGTAGGGACTGCCCGCTTTGTCCGCATCGTACGTCGCTCCGGCGTGTCGCACCTCCCAGCCGTCTCTCGTCACGCGAATCTCTAGTTTCGTGTTGCTCAGCCACTTGATATCCAACGCGTCCCTATCTTCCCTGGTAGCGGCTATGATGGTGCCCTCGTCCACCGACTTGCCACCCGTGCTGACGATGAGCGCTTGAGTGCTGGACCCGCCGTCGGATATCGAGGCGATCGCCGCGAGCGACGTCCCGTCCTCGGAGCGGACCGTTTTGACGAGCTTCACGCGATGGCGAAACGCATAGACTTCGCTGATCCCAAAGGGGCCGCCGAACTGCAGGTGAACCACCTGCTCCCGATCACCCGCGTTCTCGACCGTGGCCTCGATCGAAAGGTCGTCGGCTTTTGGTTCCTGTCTTGCCGCGCGAACGACTTCCTCCTCCGTCCACTCAGTGTGCCACATCCCTTCCCACATGACAGTCGTTCTGGCGATTCCAGCGTAGAACCTCAACATACTGATGTAAAGATAGATTCCGTATCCCGCCAGACCGATGATCACCACCAGACCGGCGATCCACTTCGCTTTCATACGCTTCCGCAACGGCGATCTTGGCCTCACCAATTCTTCTTCTCGGTCTTTTTGCCGCCGGTACTCGTCCTTGGGGGACACTTGGAAGCTTCCTGAACTGGTAGCGGTTCGCGATAGACATGCGGGATGTTCAGACGTGGGGGCCACGCCTCGGCCGTTGGATAGGGATAGGCGTACACGACCTCCGCCATCCTAAGCCAGTTGTTGATGGCCTCTGGGTTCTGCGCGATGTCGCATGCGCCAAGGTACGCATACTTCATTTTCGGAATGCCGAGCCTCCGTCGAAACGCCGCGATCTTGGCCACATCGTCGGGTACTAACCTGCAGTCGTCGGGGTCCCCGTTTCGGAAGGGCGCTAGATACAGCCGACCGGCATTGTCCCCGTGACCATAGAACCAAAACGAGTTGCAGTCGACCAACTGCGACCTTAGTTGATTCTTTGTCGGACATTCAAGCTCTACGTCCGATCGGTAGATCCCCGGCTTGACGAGATGGTAGAAGAGCTGAGAGCCGGGAAAAGTGTCACCCATCATAACGACGTTCTTGTCGGTCGGCTTCTGCGGTTTGCCGGGCTTGGGCCAGCGTACGAGAAGCGGCAAATACGAGGCCTGCAGTCCCGACGGATCAACGACGTCCAGGGGACTGACCGGGTATTGAAATGGTGGCTGGTTCGGCCACAACGGATCGAGCTGGTTCCAGCTTCCGAAGTCCGGCCGGTACACCCTCGCCCGGACGTAGTGGCGGAGCCCGTCGAAGAAGTAGCCGAGCCCGCCCACCCAGAGGAACGGCCGCCACTCGGGCTCGAACTCGCCCGGCGCGAGCTCCCCGAACGGCCGGTACGCGAACGTCTCGGTAAGCGCCTGGGAGGAGTCCAGCACCCCGACCACGCTGCCGAGCGAATCCAAGAGGTAGTCCTCCACGGTTCCGCCGACGCTTTCCCCCACGACCTCGCCCTCCAGGACGTGGAACACCCGCTTCGAACCCACGCTCGGCCGGAAGTGCAGGTAGTCCGCGCCGTCCCAGACGACCGTCGCCCGACCGAACTGGGCGTTGTGAAGGTTGCGTCGCAGGTTGTCCCCGTCGTATTGGTAGGTCGAGCGGACTCCGCTCTCCTCGGCGACCCACAGGTTGTTGTTGATGTCCGTGTGCGAGTAGGTGGCCTTGACCGTCCCGTTCTCGTACACCCGGGCCATCACGCCCCGCTGTCCCCAGACGAAGGTCGTGACGTTCGCGCCCTGCAGAACCTGGGCGAGCCGCCCGGCGGCGTCGTAGGACATCGTTCGCGCATGCTCGCCCTGATGGTGCTTGAGGATAAGGTTGTCGTTCGAATCGTAGGCGAACGTGGCCCACTGCCCCGGCCTCTCCTGCCGAATCAGCCGATACGCGTCGTCGTAGGCCCAGGTCGTCCGCTCGCCGTTCGTCGTCCGCCCGGTCCGGTTTCCGACGGCGTCATAGCTGTCCACCATCGTGTAGATGGGTTGATTCGAGGAGTTGAGCTCGATCTGCGTGGTGAGGCGGCTGGCGGCGTCGTACCGGTACTGGCGCTTGGAGCCCAAGCCGAGCAGCAGGGTGGTCCGCCGGGAGTCGGCGTCGTACTGCTGGGTGTAGAACTGGCCGGTCGGGACCTGCAACGCCATCAGGCGATCGAGCGCATCGTGACTATAGGTGAACCGTCCCCCGTCGGGATCAACCATATGAGTTCGGTTGCCCACCGGATCGTAGCCGTAGCCAACGTTCAGACCACCGGGCTGAGACTGGCCGAGCAGGCGGCTCAGCGCGTCATAGGCGTACGTTGTCGTCCCCGTCCAATCCACCATTGTGGTCCGTCGCCCGAGGGGATCGTACTGAATGGTCACTCTGAGGTTGTCGCTGTACCACAGGCCCACCGTCCGTCCGATCGCGTCGTAAAGGAAGGTCACCGCTCCACCAGAGGCGTCGTTTTGCTTTCGCACGCGCTGGAGTTGGTCGTACTCGTACGACCGCGACGTCTGGTTGAGTTGGTTCAAGACCCACCGGAGCGTGCCTGCATTCCAGTAGTTCATGCTCAGGACTCCGCCTGCCGGATCGGTCAGGTTGCGCAACCAATCCATCGCATCGTAGCTGTAGGTGGTACGTCTCCCGAGAGGATCAATGGCGGACAGAGGCGTGTTCTTGTTCGAGTAGTACGCGACTGTCGAGACCTTGCCGTTGGCGTCCAACATGGCCGTTTGGTTCCCGGCGGCGTCGTAGTAAAAGTGGGTGGTGTTGCCGAGCGGATCAACCAGCGAAACCAGCTGGCTGGCCGCATCGTACACGCTCGTGCTTCGATAATCGAGCGGGCTGACCGATGCAACAAGGCGGTCTAGCGAATCGTACACGTAGGTCACATAGCTGCCGTCTGCCCGGCGATAACCGTTGACGTACGAGTCAACGACCAGCGAAGCCGGTTGATCGTTGGTGATGGTTGCTATCCGCCCCAAGGGATCCGTAATGCTCCAGAGCCGTCCTGCTATATCGTAACCGTAGCTGGTGCGGTTTCCCAAAGCGTCAATGTCAGCTTGCCTTCGGCTGGTCCCTGCTTGATAAACGATGGTTCCTAGATGACCCATCGCGTCCTCAACGCTGACGGGCAACCCCATGACATCGTAACCGTAGCTGGTTCGATAGCCGAGAGCATCGATTTCCGTGAGCAGATTCCCAAATCGCCCGTAGGCAAATGTCGTGGCAAAGCCGAAGGGATCCCGAACGGCCTGCAGCAAACACGAATCGTAGATGTACGTCGTGACGTTCAGATCCGGGTCTTCGGCGAACACCATGTTGTCGCCCGCGTCGTAGCCGTAGGTCCAAACCCTGGGTCCCATCGGCAACTGGACGCTTATCCGGCGGTTCAGCTCGTCGTAGCCGTAACGCCACACGCCTCCGTCGGAGGCCGTGAGCGTGGTCATGTTGCCCCACCGGTCGTAGGCGAACGTCGTTACCAGACCACGAGGGTCCTTGATCGTATTGACGAGGCCATCGCCATAGTACGAAAGCGTAGTCCTCCGACCAAGAGGGTCCGCGACGGACTCCAAGAGCCGCGTCGCTCCGGAATAGGCGTACGTCGTCACCTGTCCCAATGGGTCTACGGCCGTCGTCAAGTTGCCATAGCCGTCATAGCCGAACGTCGTGAAGTGATTCGTCTTGAGCCAGACAAGCACGATTCGCCCCGCGGCGTCGTAGCTCACGCTGTACACATGGCCATCCACCCCGTCAATCCGGATCGGGCGGCGACTCTGGTAAGCATAGGCGCTCACAACACCGGTCGGGTCCAACCTGAGCATGAGGTCGCCGTTGGCATCGAACTGGTATGTGGTCTTGCCCCCGTGTGGCTCCGTAAGAACCGTTTGGCCCGTGGTCGAACGGTCCCAATCCCAGACGGCGGTGCCGGCCGTCATCGTGATGGTTCTTCGGCGTTCATCGTACAGGTAACTCGTGGCATAGCCGCGCGGGTCCTCTATCTCATGAAGAAGCATTATCGTCGAAGGTCCGCCGGCCGAGGAGTACGCGTATTTCGTCGCGCAGCCAAGCGGGGAGGTGTAGGTCGTCAACTGCCGATCGTCATAGGCGAAGCTCCACCGGCGTCCCGTCCAGTCCTCCACGTGGTTAAGCAGTTTCGTCGGGGAACCGCTATCGTAGACGAACGTCACCAAGCGGCCCGCCGGCTCCTGAATAGCCTGCAGATACCGATCGGCTCCATCAACCAGGTAGCTGTAGGTGTGCCCCACCCCCAATGGGTTCTGATACCGTTTCAGCAACAATGAGAGATTCGGGCTTGTACCCGCGACCTCTCCGTAGATCATCTGCAGCCCATCGTTGAACGTCTCAACGAAACGGCCGTCGTAGATCAGAGTCGAAGAGCTTGGCGGCTCGGTGGTCTCCACGTAGGTCGTGATCCCGCCCGAGGAGCCGACGAGCGAGTACACGTGCTTTCGAAAGTCGCCACGCACCAAGGTAACGACCGATCCGCCGACCGTCGACAAGACCCGGCAGTCCACATTAAGCGATCTTGCTTTTCCGTATTGGCGGTCGTCGTCGGAGAGCGAGCTGTAGTAAAACGCAAGATCAACGTCGAGAGCCTTGGCTCGTAGATGTACGTTCGGATCAACTTTCAGTTCGCCGGTGAACGCGTCGGGAACCGGCAAGTAGGGATCGGTCGATCCATTACCGTGAAGGAGCTGATCGAGCTCGCGTGCGTTCACGGCAGCAGCACCTCGCCTTCCACAAGAATATACGATGACATTGTTCCGGTTGGGTACGGAGCCTGTTCGCCGGTCGCCAGGCCAAGAGCGGTGACCTTGATCGCCACGCTGGCAGTGCGATAAGCCGGGCTCAACGGATCGGTCTCAACCTTGAGCATATAGACCTCTTCTCCTGCGGACTGATGCTGTATCACATAGTGATGCGGTCCTGCGCCCTGATACGCAAGATCGGGATCACCGATCCCGTTACTGCACATACCGCTATTCTGGAACTCCTCGACGCACGAGGACCGTGCCGTGGACTCGATCTTCAGCAGGACGCACGGTGGCACGTCCTCGTCCTCGTTAGTGAAAGTTGCGGTAACCTTGATAATGCCTTCACACTTGACAAATAGAGACGTCGCGCTCGGTGGTATGTTCTGAGTAAAGGTGTTGCTGGAGTTGTCCCAGTCCGTACTGCCTCCGCTCCAGCTGCAACTGCCGATGGAGAAGTAACTGATCTGCCAATCCTCCACCACATACTCGCTTTCGGAGCAATCGGCACAATCGTCGTTTCCGCTTGGCGTGCGGCACTTCAGATCCATGCACGAGGGGTCTGGGATGGCGCATATGTCGCCCGCCAGGCAATGCCACGGGCGGTCGTCGCAACACCCGACCTCCGAGCCGAGGTTGCGAGGCCTGACCAAGAGCGGCGGGAAGCCGGACGCTGCAGAAGCCCACGGAAGTGCCATTATGCTTTGGCCACCTCATCGCCCAACGCGTCTCGAAGCGCCTCGATCGCCATCTCGGGACAGTGTCCCTTGCCCTCCGGCAGTCCGCCGAGCAACACTTCGATGTCCCTGGCTTCCAAAGCGCGCGCCTGCCCGACCGACCAGCCGTGCAGAATCTCGGCGACGAGGCTGGCGCAGGCAACGGCAGCCGGGCAACCGTAGGTCCGGTAGGAGGCTCGGGAGATGGTGTCCCCGTCAATTCTGAGCCAAAGGTCGACGTACGGGCCACACCCCGGCATCCCGACCTGCCCATGTCGGTTCGCGCCCTGGAATTCCCCGACATTGCGGGGACTGGCATTGTGTTCGATGACTGTCGTGCTGAACACGATCTCGGACAGCTCCCCCAGCGGTAGCGGACTCTCGCTTCCCAAGCGTCCGATTCCGTTGGATACGTTGCCATTATATGACGGGTCACCGCTGATCGGAGGGACTTTTTTCTTCTCTTCTTGCAGATGGTCAGTCCGGCAAGACCCAGACTCGCTGGCGGATCCTCTGCGGGAAGAGGTCCATGGAGGACGGTCGCTTCGAGTCCGTTGCGCCTCGGTCTACACACCGGTGGTTCGCCGTGCCCTCAGTGGGCGAACGTCAACAGTCTGCCCGGAGGTCCCAGGGGTTCATTAGCCCGGGGCGATGGAAGGATTTCCTTGGGCGCAGTTTGGGCAAAGTTTGGGCAGAGTTTCCCGTGGCGTGCGCCAGAACGATGCCAATTCTGCCCAAACTTTGCCCAAACTCCTCGAATCTGGGGTCTGAAAACCGCCTCCCTCTAGGTTCAAATGGGCCGTTCTAGGTTCAAAAAATGTGGCGGCCTCGGAGGGACTCGAACCCCCGACGCCCTCCTTAGGACGGAGGCGCTCTATCCGCTGAGCTACGAGGCCGCGACGACCCTATTATGGCCCGCCGCGATCCCGAGCCTTCAGAGCGTCGGGGCGAGCGCCCCGAATCGCGAGCCGATCGCCCGCCGGTACAGGTTCACGTAACTCACCGCGCTCTTGTCCCACGAATAGTCGCCGCCAAGGCCCTTCAGCACGAGCGCCCGCCAACGGATCGGGTCCAGGTAGGCGTCTCGAGCCCGCGCCACCGTCGCCGCCAGACCCTCCGGCGTCCGGTCCTTGAACGAGAAGCCGTTCACCCCGTCCCACACCGTGTCCGCCAAGCCGCCCGTTTCGCGAACAAGGGGCACCGTGCCGTACCGGAGCGCGATCAGTTGGCCGAGGCCGCACGGCTCGAAGGAACTCGGCATCAGGAAGACGTCGGACCCGGCGTACACCCGTTGGGCAAAGGCGACGTCGAAGCGCTCGACCAAGCGGAAATGCCCGGGATACTTCGCCTGCATCTTCCTGAACTCGCCCGCGAGCCAAGGGTCGCCGACCCCCAGCACGATCAGTTGCGCGGGCAAGGCGAACATCGCATCGGCGGCGCGCACCATCAGGTCCATGCCTTTCTGTTCGCTCAATCGACTGACGACGCCCATCACGGGCGCGCCCTCGATCGGTGCGAGCCCCACCTCTTCGAGCAACTTGGCACGGCACACCGCCTTCCCGTCCGGTTCTTTGAACGAATAGTGGGCGGGCAGGTTCGGGTCCACCGAAGGGTCGAAGAGCCCGGTGTCGAGGCCGTTCAGGATGCCGCTCAGCGCCCCGTGCGAGTGAAGCATGCGCATGACGCCCTGCAGTCCGCAACCGAACCCCTCGCTTTGGATTTCCTCGGCGTAACGCTTGCTGACGGTGTTGACCATGTCGCTGAACACGGCGCCCGCCTTCAGGAAGTTCACCTGCCCGTAGGCCTCGAGCTGGTGCATGTTGTACAGCTCTTGGGGCAATCCGACCTTGTCCAAGAGCACGGGATCGAAGCATCCCTGGTAGGCCAGGTTGTGGATGGTGAAGATCGAGGCGACGTTCGCCCACTCGCGGTCCCGGGACTCCCGCATGAACACCGGAAGGAAGCCCGTGTGCCAGTCGTTGGCGTGGACCACGTCCGGTATCCAGTCGATCGCCTTCATCCCCTCGAGCACGGCTCGGGCGAAGAACAGGTGCTGCTCGGCGCCGGCGATGTACACGGTTTCGCTGGAGACGGTTTGGTCGAAGCGCGGATCGCCGCCCACCAGGTAAACGGGGACTTCGTCCAGCTGGGTCCGCGAGACGTGCCCGCGCTGAACCCAGTCGGGCCCGACCCGAACGTCGAAGTCGGCGATGCGCTTGGCCTGATGGCGGGGGTCTTGTTCGACCATGCGGTAGGCCGGCATCGCGATGCGAACGTCCATTCCCAGCCGATGGAGCGCCAAGGGGAGCGAACCCGCCACGTCCGCCAGCCCGCCCACTTTGGCGAACGGCGAAACCTCTGCCGAAACGAAAAGTATCTTCACGTTGCTTCCTTGCAGCGCACCGCCCGACCGGACCGCCCTTGCGTCCGCCCGCCGTCGCGGCGGTTCTGAAATCGGCCAAGCCCGGGGACCATCCTTAGGGACTCGATCCGATCCCGAACTCTACCGTATGTATCGGACGTTTGGCACTCCCCGTAAAGACGCGGAGAAACGATTCAGCCGACCGGACGTCCCGACCGCAACCATGCGAGCGCCTCCGAGAACACCTGGGACACCGAGCGGCCGTAGGTCCGACGCATCGCGACGTCGGTGTGCGTCGCCCCGAGGAAGCCCGCCCCGAGCCGCTTCCAGAACGATCCTTCGGCGTGGGCGCGGAGCAGGTCGCCGACCCTGAGTTCGCCTTCGAGCGACGCGAGGTAGCCGCCGATCAAACCCGACTGCCGGTAGGCCAGCCACACCCGGCTCCGATCCTCCGCGGAGAACGATTTCTCGAGCGGATCCGGGTCGAGCCATTGCGCCGAACCATCGCGGAACGCGCGCTCCGTCGCCCGATCTCGGCCCCCTTCGAGCAAGACCGATACCGCCTCCGAAAGCCAGCGGGGAGCCGTCCCGGCGGCGAGGTTGATGGTGACGACGTGGGCGTACTCGTGGCGAACGACGCGGCGGAAGTCGATCCGGTCCTCGAGCGCGTAGCGGGGGAGGCAGATCTTCTCGTAGGGGTGCATGTCCACGCAGTAGCCGTCGGCGGCGATGCTCCATGGCGCGCGCGCCTCCTCGCGTAGGATCGAAACGAGGGTGGACGCCCCGTGCGTCCAGCCGAGACGCTGCGCGACTTCGTCGCACGCGGCCCGAACGGCCTCTCCGATCGGGCGCATGTCCGCGTATCCGACGTCGCCGGGGGACCACTCGAGTTCCAACCAGGGCTCCACCTTCAGGCGCTCGCCGTCGCGACGGGTGAGCCACTCCGCCTCGATCATCCGGAACCAACTCAGGTACGCGCCCATCTGGCCGAGACCCTGGGTGGAGGCGATCTCGTAGGCTCGATCGAGCCGGTCCCAGTAGTAGTGCTCGATCGCCTCTTTCCAGAGGGCGTGCGACAGGTCGGGGATCATGCCTTCCTCCTACGCGAGGAGCGCGACGCCGATGCGATGTGGACCCTGGACGGGTTCCGAAGACCTACGGCGACGGCGGGGCGGCTCCCGAGGTTCCGGTACGCGTCCACAGATTCGAGACGACGGAGGTGGCGAAGGCGCCGGGGTCGTTCTCGTGCTCGCCGCGCCATTCCTCCGTGCTGGTGGCGACCACCGCATCCCGCGAAACGTCGCCGATCGCTTCGACCTGACCGGCCCGCAACACCCTCACGGTGACGGAGGGGCAATCGGCAAGTCGCTCGAGCGCGTGCGCCCCAACCCGGGCAACGACTTCGCGCGCGACCGCGACGTCGCCCGCGTCCACCGTGACGTGGACCGACCGGGAGCGGGGATCGCGCATCGCTTCGAGGAGCAGGATCGATTCGGGGGCGCCGGGCACGAGTTCGCCCAGCAGTGTGCGATCCGCTTCCACCCGGCTCGGCGTCGGGCTATGGGGCGTCGATTCGACGGGCGGGGTGGTCGCTTCGCCGGATACCGGCGCCGGCGCGACCGCCGCTTCCGGGATGGTGATCGGTTGCCGGATCACCGCCCGGTCCGTGGTCGGTCGGAGGTTGCGCCCCACGAGGTACGCCGCCGCCGCGATGAGGACCAAGAGGCCCAGCGCGACCGCCGCGAACATTCCGACCTTGGGACGGCTCGTCGGCAGGCCGAGCATCTCCGCCGTGTTGGCCGCCTCGCGGTCTTTCATCCGGCGGCGAACGCTCTCCAACTTCTCGGCGTCCACCTGCGACTCGGGCAGGATGCCGATCGCCATCTCGAACCATTCGGCGGCCTGCGGCAGGTCTTGCTTGTCGACGCAGATGTCGCCCATAAGCGTGTGGGCGGGGGCCGAGTTCGGGTGGTCGTTGAGCAGTTTGAGGCAGGCCAGACGGGCGTCGTCGTACTGGCCGCGAATGCGGAGCAGGTTGACGCGAGCGAGTTCACGCTCGACTTCGCTCGACTCCTCGAACTCGTACGGTTCGGCGATAATGTTCGTTGGCTCGCTCACGCGCGTCTCTCCCGGGCGCTAGCGGGCGCCCGTGCTGCCGAACCCGCCCTCGTTGCGCGGCGTCTCGTCGAGCGCGTCGACCAGAACGAGTTCGGCACGGACGACCGGACCGATCACGAGTTGCGCGATCCTTTCACCCGCGTCTAGTTGGACGGTTTCTGCGCTCAGATTGATCGCGATCACCCCGATTTCGCCACGATAGTCGGCGTCGATCGTCCCGGGCGAGTTGACCATCGCGATCCCCTTCTTCAGGGCCAAGCCCGAGCGGGGTCGAACCTGACCCTCGTAGCCTGGCGGGATGGCGAGGCGCACGCCCGTGGGCACGAGGCGGCGCTCCAACGGCGCGAGGACGACGGTCTCGGTCGCCCGCAGGTCCAAACCCGACGCCCCCTCGGTGGCGTACTCGGGCATCGTCGCGCCGGGACCGAGCAAGATCGGGACGGCCGGCCTTTCGTCCATGGCAGCCTAGTGGTCGCGGTGGATGGGCATGACCTGGGCGTCGAAGATCGCCGCGTTCAGCTTGATGTTGTGCAGGCAGTCGGCGGAAGGCTCTTTGTCCATGGACATCTGCGCGATCGCCGCCTGCGAGCCGCCCAGCACGATGTTCTCCATCTCCTGGATGTTGATGTGCTCGTGCCGAAGTTGCTCGAGGATGTGCGCGAGGACGCCCACCCGGTCCGCGTGGCGAACGACCATCAGGAACTCCGCGGTATCGGAGCCACGGACGTTGACCACGTTCGGCGCGACGCCGGTGAGTTTGTACTCCTTCACGATCCGCACCGTCTCGAGGGCGACGGCCTCCTGCGCCTGCAAGGTGCTGGCCCCGATGTGGTGGGTGCAGTAGACGTTGGGGCAGTCCTTCAGCGGACCGTCGTAGGCGCCCGTCCCGCCCGCGGGCTCGCCCTCGAACACGTCGAGCCCGGCGAAGATTCGCCCGCTCGAGACGGCCTCCAAGAGCGCTCCTTGGTCCACGACTTCGGCGCGGCTCGTGTTGAGAAAGGTGGCGCCGTCCTTCATCGCGTCGAAGAACTCCTTGCCGATCATGCCTCGCGTTTCGGGGGTCAGCGCCACGTGGACCGACACCACGTCGGACTGCCGGGCGACGTCCTCGAGGGTCTCGGAGCGCCCGATACCCAGGGCGGCCGCCACGTCGGGAAGCATCCACCGGCTGAAGCAGTTCACGTACATGCCGAACGCCTTCGCGCGCGGGATCATCTCCTGACTGATGTTGCCCATGCCGATCAGCCCGAGCATCCGCCCATGGAGGCCGCGTCCCTTGCTGTACTCCTTCTTGTTCCACTTGCCGGCGTGAATGTCGGCGACGTTGTCGGGGATGCGCCGATCGATCGCGAGCATCAGCCCGAAGGCCAGTTCGGCGACCGCCTTCCCGTTCTTGCCGGGGCAGTTCGAGACGAGGATGCCCTTGGTGCTCGCCGCCTTGACGTCGATCGTGTTGTAACCCGCACCGGCCCGAATGATCAGCCCGAGGGACGCCCCCTCCAGCATGTCGGCGGTCACCTTGGTGGAACGCACGATGAGGACGACCGCCTTGGTTTCCCGAAGGCGCGCGCCCAAGGCGGCGTCCACCAGGTCGGGCTCGTACACGACGTCCGCGCCCATCTGCTTGAGTCCGTCCAACCCGATCGCTTCGAACTTGTCGGCAACGAGTACTTTCATGGTCCTGGGCGCAGTTTACTTGGGTGGGCGATGGACCGACCCGGGACGCCGGCTCGCGGCACGGGACCACTCGAGGCGCGTCACTTGGCCGCGGCGAGGAGGTCGCGGATTTCGGTGAGGAGCGCGATGTCGGGCGGCATCGAGGCGGGCACGTCCGCCACTTCCGCTTGCTTCTTCTCGAACTTCTCGCGAACCTTGTTGAAGCTCCGGACCAGCATGAAGACCGCGAAAGCCACGATCAGAAAGCTGATGCACTGGTTCAGGAACGCGCCGTAGTTCAGGGTGATCGCGCCGTCGGCCGCCGCGGCGTCCAAGGTGGGATAAGCGGTCCCGCCGGTCTTTCCCGGCTTCATCACCAGGTACTTCTGGGAGAAGTCGATCCCGCCTGTGAGCATTCCGATCGGCGGCGTGATCACGTCCTTCACCAGCGAGTTCACGACCCCCGTAAACCCCGCGCCGATGATGATGCCGACCGCGATATCGAGCATGTTCCCTTTGAGGGCGAACTGTTTGAACTCTTCAAGGACCTTCATGGTTCGTCCTTAGGGACGGATCATAGCGGCCAAACGTGCCGGACCGGGACCTTAGAGTACTACGAGGTCGCGGGTACGCGCCACGTCGCGGCCCATCTGCTCGGCGAGCACGTCCAGATTCGGGAACCGCTCTTCGTCCCGCAAACGCCGGACGAAGGCGAGCGACAACGACGACCCGTACAACGAGTCGCCCCGATAGTCGAGCAAGAAGGCCTCGATCGTGCGTTCGGGAGTGGCCGTCACGGTGGGCCGAACGCCGACCCCGATCGCCGCCCTGAACGTCCCTTGCGCCGTTCGCGCGATCCCGGCGTACACCCCGTCCTTCGGCACGACCTGCCGCACCGATCGCGCCAGATTCGCCGTCGGGTAGCCGAGTTCGCGGCCCAGCTTTCGACCCGAGACCACCACCCCCGCCACCTCGAAAGGCCGACCCAGCAGCCGTGCCGCCGTCTCCACGTCCCCGGCGAGCACCGTCTGGCGGACCCCGGTCGAACTCGCCCGCACGCCGTCCACCAGGAACGGCGGCACGACCTCCGTCGGGATGCGCGGAGCGAGCCACTCGGCGTTGCCCTCCCGGCCCCGCCCAAAGCCAAAATCGCGACCGACGACCAACGACGTGGCCCCCAGACCGGCCACCAAAACGTCGTCAAGGAAGGTCTGGGCCGGGGTCTCGCTCATCGCCCGATCGAACGCCATCACGACGGCGAGGGCGACTCCCAACCGCTCGAACGCGGCGAGGTTCGCCTCGAGCGGCGCGACGGTCGGGGGGCAACGGTCGGGGGCGAGGGTCGCGGCGGGATGACGGTCGAAGGTGACGAGCACGGCAGGCTCCTCCCGCTCCCGCGCTCGGGCGACCGCCCGCTCGATCACCGCGCGATGCCCAAGGTGGACCCCGTCGAACGTGCCGACGCACGCCACCGACGCCTTCCATTCGGCGACCAACGACGCCACGCCGAAGTGAACCTGCATGCTCTCGGGATGATACTCGCCCGGCAGCGTGCGCGCGTCCACCCGCGAGTCGGGCGGACCGTCAGCCGATGAACAGGTTCCAGACGAGGACGCCCTCGACGCGTTGGCCGTGCTGCAGATCCTCGGTCAACGATCGCGAGCAACCGTACTCAATGGCACCGGCCAGGATCAGTGCGTCGCAGAAGTGGAAGCCGAAACGGGTCCGTACCGACAGCAGCTCGTCGGTACAGGTCAAGCGTGGGCATGACCCGCCAAAGCGGAACCAGAACCTCTTCCAACAGAGTCGATTCTTCGCCTCGCGTCGGTTGTCGGTGGTACTTGGTCAGCCCGTTCAGGCACTCCTGGACCACCTGGTGACGGATCACCCCCGAGCCTGAGTCAAGTGCCCTCCCCACGAGGCGTCGAGCCACGTCGCCCTTGAGCGTGTCGTTCCGTTCGAACATGGACAGGATCACGATCGAATCCAGAAAGTCAACGCTCGTTGAGTTCTTCCCGGGTGAACTTGCGGCCGGTGGTGTCGAACACGAGTCTCGTGCGATCCGGAGCCTAGCGGGCGAGCGACCCCACGAGGTACTGCCCCTCGGCCCCTACCTTGATCGGCGGGACCCTCCGCGTCCGCTCAAACTCCCGGTAAGCCGGCTCGAGTTCCTTCCAGAAGGCGAGCAAAGCAGCGTCCTTCGCGTATCGCCGCTCCAGAGCCCGCATCGCCTCGGTTCCGAACCGCGCCGGGAACAGGTGGACGCGAATCGCCCGCTGACCCCGATCCCGCGCGGCCGCGCAACGCGCATAGATCTCTTCGATCCAAGGATCCGTCATCGCGAGGCAACCGATGCTGACGTTGCTGCCGTGGATGAAGATGTCCGACCCGGGCTCGTTCTTATCGCCCCGAATCCGGTCGGACGCGTTCGGGTAGTCCAACCCGAGCGAAAGGTGAAAGCGGCTGTTGGGGTTGAACCGATCGATCGTGTAGAAACCCTCCGGCACCTGCCCGTCCCCTTCTCGCCGCTTCGGGCCCGGTTTGCCGGAAAGCCTGGCGATCGGGAAGGTCCGCAAGAGGACGAACGGCTCTCCCGGCTTGGCGTTCTCCCAAAGCTCGAGTTCGGCTTCCGCCTTGAACGCCCGCAGGAACACTTCGCCCGTGCCGGGGGGCATGGAACTCGTCGGTTCCGGACGGACCGGACCGCACCCAAGCGTCGCGAGGGCGACGAACAAGCCCACGGCCATGGCCGACGAACCCAAGAACGACATCGTTTCGACTATCATCGTACGTGCCCGGCAAATCGGCCGGAACCGAGTGACGACGATGCCACTGACCCGCGACCAACTGGCGATGCGCGCCGCGCGCGAACTCCGAGACGGCTACTACGTAAACCTCGGGATCGGCATCCCGACGCTGGTGGCCAACTATATCCCGTCCGGGATGGACGTGGTCCTTCAGAGCGAGAACGGCATGCTCGGGATGGGTCCCTTTCCCTTCGAGGGCGAGGAGGACCCTGACCTGATCAACGCCGGCAAGCAGACCATCACCGAGATTCCCGGCACCGCCTACTTCTCCTCGCACGAGTCCTTCGCGATGATCCGGGGCGGCCACATCGACCTCTCCATCCTTGGCGCGATGGAGGTCAGCGAGTTCGGAGACCTCGCCAACTGGATGATCCCCGGCAAGATGGTCAAGGGCATGGGCGGGGCGATGGACCTCGTGGCGGGCGTCAAGCGGGTGGTGGTCGTGATGGAGCACACGAACAAGGCGGGCGACGCGAAAATCCTGCGCGAGTGCCGCCTCCCCCTTACCGGCCGACGATGCGTGGACCTGATCGTCACCGACCTGTGCGTCATGGATGTCGGCGCGAACGGCCTGACGCTGCTCGAGCTGGCCCCCGGCGTCAGCGTCGAGCAAGTCCGCGCGGGGACCGAACCGGACTTCGCGGTATCGCCAAACCTGTCCGAGATGGCCTTCTAGGACGAAGTCGGACGGTACCTGAGCCAGAGATCGTCGCCGATCCGACGAACCCTCTCCAGCCTTGCGCGGGGGGCGTCCGCCAGAGTCGCGAGCGCGCGCGCCTCGACCCAAGCGGGACCGGACCCCAGCGCTTTGGGCGCGACGAACAGGTCCAACCGATCCCAACGACCCGCCTCTAGGAACCGGCCGAGGGTGACCGCGCCCCCCTCCACGAGCAGTCCCGTCGTCCCATGCTGGAACAGGTCGGCCAAGAGGGCATCCAGGTCGAAGCCGCCGTCGGCTCGGACCGGCAACGCCCGGTCTCCCGGCCGAACCGTTCGCCCCGACGACACGTACCGAACCCAGCCGGCGCCCTCGAACACCCGCTTGGCCGGGCCGAGGCGCCCGCCAGGATCTAGGATGACGCGCAACGGCTCGTTCCTCACCCGACGGTCTCGCACCGTCAACGCCGGGTCGTCCGTCTCGACGGTGCCTCGCCCGACGAGCACGGCCCCCATCTCCGCGCGCAGCATTCGTCCCGCCCGCCGCGCCCTCTCGCCGGTGATCCACCGGCTCTCGCCGCTCGGCAAGGCGATCCGCCCGTCGAGCGAACAGGCGGCTTTGAGGGCGACGAACGGTCGCTCCCGCCGCATGGCCGCCAAGAACCGTTCGTTGACCCGCTCCGCTTCGTTCGCCAGACACCCGACTTCGACCTCGATCCCCGCATGACGCAGCATCGAAACTCCGCCGCCATCGACCTTCGGATTAGGATCCTGGACCGCCACCACGACGCGATCGACGCCGGCCGCGACCAGCGCCTCCGCGCAAGGGGGCGTTCTCCCGTGGTGGGAACACGGCTCCAGCGTGACGTAGGCGGTCGCCCCCCGCGCCCTCTCCCCCGCCTGCCGCAACGCGACCGCTTCCGCGTGCGGTCCGCCCGCAAACTCGTGCCACCCCTCGCCGACCACGACGCCGTCCCGGACCAGAACGCATCCCACGTGCGGGTTCGGGGCCGGCCACCCGCGCCGGGCGAGCCGTACGGCGCGTGCCATGGCCGCCGAATCGGTCACTCGGCCCTCCGGCCGCGCGACGCGTCCTCACGAAGCCCCTCGATCAGCGCCTCCATATTGGCCTTGCTTCGCGCGAGGAATTCCCGCCGGGTCGCCCGTACGATGAGCAATCCCCCGATCGCCGCAAGCGCGAAGGCCACGAGCGTGATCGAGAAGTAGGCGGTGAGCCATACGCCGAACGCTTCGAGTTTCGCCCGTGGCGAGCCCCTTGCGGGGCGTGCCGACATCACCCAAGGCCAGGCCACCATCAGGGCCAACCCTACCACCAGCGAGATCGTCGTCAAGACCTTTAGCCCGCGCATGCCGACCGCAACTCCCGCAGCGCTTCGCCGATCGAGGGCCGCGAGAGCAGGAAACTCCCGGCGACGAACACGTTCGCGCCCGCCGACCGGGCCAAGGGAAGCGTCGTCGGGTCCACCCCGCCGTCCACCTGGATCGCAAGTTTCGGCGCCAGTTCCCGGACCCGCGAGATCTTCGGCAGGACCGAGGGCAGAAAGCTCTGACCGCCCCAGCCGGGGTTGACCGTCATGACGAGCACGAGGTCCGCCGCATCGAGCAGCGCCTCCACCGCCGAAACCGGGGTCCCGGGGTTGAGGGCCACCCCGGCTTGGACCCCCATGCCGCGCAGCGTCTGGGCCAGCCGATGGGCGTGGGCGGTCGCCTCGACCTGGAAGATCACCCGCTCGCATCCCGCCGCGACGAACGCCTCGAAGTGCCGTTCCGGGTCGACGGTCATAAGGTGCGCCTCAAAGCGCGCCTCGGGAACCGCGTCCTTAAGGTCGCTCGCCAGTTTGGCACCAAAGGTGATCGGCGGCACGAACACCCCGTCCATCACGTCGAGATGGATCCAATCCGCCCCCGCCGCCACCAGGTCGCGCACCGGACTCGCCAGGTCGGCGAAGTCGAACGAAAGGACCGAGGGCGCGAGTTCGGGCCTCATTCCCGACCGTCCCTTGTTGCCTTGATCGGCACCGTCTTGACCAGTTCGTTGTCGTAGAAGATGCTGATCGTCGCGTCCTCGCCGATCCCCTCCGCCTCGAACTCGACGGTGTCTCCCGGCTCGTGACGCCGCTCGTAGACGACCCGAGTCGGGCGGGCGTCCGTCATATCGACCCGGACCACGACGGGCCGGTCGAGGCTGGACAGATCGAGCTTGATCTTGTGCATGTACGAGGTCGTCGTGTCCACGCGGCTGACCTCGTCCGGTGAAGAGACGGTCACCGAGACCCGCGAGAGCCGCTCGAGACGCCGCTTCGGTTCGGGGGATTGATCGAACACGGTGCCCGCGGCGTACTGGTCGTTGCGCCGCTTGATGACGCGCTCGTCGAGTTCGAGGTCCACCGTCTTCAGGAGAGCGCGCGCGTCGTCGACGGTGTACCCACGGAGGTCGGGCACGGTGACGAAGCGACTCCCGCTGCTCACCTTGGCCGTCACCGTCGACCCTTCAAAAACGGGCTGGTTGGCGCTCGGATTCAAGTCGACGATGTGATCGCGCGGGACCTCCTCGTTCGTCTCGCGGGCGCCGACCCGCAAGTTCAGGTGGAGCCGGTTCAGTTGGTCGCTCGCCTCCGCCACGCTGAGGCCGCGCAGGTCCGGCACCCGAACCTGCTGGGGCTTGTTCACGTTGAAGATGACGAACGCGAGGACCATGCCGCCGATCAGCGCCGAGAAGAACCAGATGGCTCCTTTCAGAAACCCGGGGATGCCGGTATCGCTCACATCGATTCCTTTGCGTCGGACCGCCTCGCTTTCGATCGCCGACATGCGCGGCGCCACCTCGGCCTCGACCCCGGCCAACGGGGTCCGTTTCGTCGAGGCGCCCGGGCTGTTCACCGTGACCGACCGGCCAAACCGGAGGGCGTCCTGAAACACGCGCAGCTCGCTCAACAGTTCCGAAGCGTCGCGGTAGCGCTCTTCCGGCGCCTTGGCCAAGCTTCGGCGAACGATCTCGACGAGGGTGGGTGGCACCGACCGATTCAGGGTTGCGACGTTCGGGATCGGCGCCGCCGCGTGCTTCATCGCCGTCGCGATCGCGGTTTCTCCCTGGAACGGCTGCCGGCCCGTCAGCATTTCGTAGAGCAGCACCCCCACCGCGTACACGTCGGAACTCGGTGTCGGCATGGCGCCCGCGCAGACCTCCGGCGCGAGGTACGGCGCCATGCTTTGGAGCACGACCGAACCCGCCGTCGCGCTCGCCCCGTAGGCTTCCCAAAAGTCGGTCAGTTGCAGGCACACCGAGTTGTCCGGCCGGACCACGATCGTGTGGGCCCCGATGTCGCCGTGCACCAGGCCCACGCGGTGGAGGGCGGCAAGGGCCTCGCAAACGTCGACCGCCGTCGTGACCGCCAACGGAACCGAAAAGGGCGCGAGTTTGCGGATACGATCGTCGAGTCGCGTCCCGACCGTGAGTTCGCCCACCATGTAGGCGATTCCGTCGTGGACGTCCAGCTCGGCGATCCGTTCGATGGAGGGATGGTCGGCCCGATGCGACCGTTCGATCGTCTCCTTCAGCGCCGAATGGAAAGCCTTCTCGCCGGCGTATGGCTCGTGCAGGACCCGCACCGCGACGTCCTTGTTCGCTTGCCGGTCGCGTCCGACATAGGTGGTGAAGATCGGCCCCTCGTCCAGGACCTGCACCAACTCGTATCGAACGCGCAGTACGGTACCGATCACGATGGGTCGGAGGGGGTCGGACGATCCCGCACGAGGGCGAGCGCGACAAGGACGAGGAAGAACAACAGGGAGAGTCGCTGGACCGCCGGGCTGTCGACCCGCGCCGAATAGTCCGCCACGGTTCCGTCAAAGGCCGCCGCCTGGCTCGCGGCATAGCCCGCGGCCAAGAGCGTCAACCCGAGGACCGAAACAGCGTCGCGAAGGGTCTTCATCCGGCCTGCAGCACCCCGAGCACGGCGTCCTCGGGCACGTCGTGATACAGTTTACACGTTCCCAGGGTTTCCACCAGGCTGAACGCCAGGCGCCCCTGGGTGGCCTTCTTGTCCCGTCGCATGACTCCCAGGAGGGCATCCGGGTCGGAGCCCTCGCGGAGGGCCGTAGGGAGGCCAACCTCGCCCAGTGTGCGGCGCACCAAGGCGGTCGTTTCCGGGGGCGTGATGCCGAGCCGCTCGCCCAGGCGCGCCTCCAGCACCATTCCGATCGCGATCGCCTCGCCGTGGAGGACCGCTCCGTAGCCCGTCACCGCCTCGATCGCGTGGCCGATCGTGTGCCCGAAGTTCAGGATGGCGCGGCGTCCGGATCGCTCGAACGGGTCCTCTCCCACCACCTCCGCCTTGAGTTCGACGCAACGGCGCACGACGCCTTCGAGCCGGGGGTCGCCGGGTTGGGTCAGGCCCTCCAGGGCGGAGGCAAGGGGTGCGTCCATGATGTAGGCGTATTTCCAGACCTCCGCCAGCCCGTTTCGAAACTCGCGTGCGGGGAGGGTTCGGAGCGTCCCGAGATCGGCATAGACGGCGATCGGCGGCCAGAACGAACCCAACAGGTTCTTGCCCTCGGGCAGGTCGATGCCCACCTTGGCGCCCACCGAAGAGTCGACCTGCGCCAGCAGCGTCGTCGGAATCTGGACGAACGGCACCCCCCGCAGGTAGGTGGCGGCGACGAATCCCGCGAGGTCGCCCACCACGCCGCCCCCAAAACCGACGATCGCCGTCTTGCGGTCCGCGCCCGATTGCGCCAACTCGCGGACGACGCGCTCGTAGGTCGCAAGACCCTTCGACGCCTCGCCGGGAGCGACCGTCACGACCCGTTCCCCCTCGAGAAAGCCCGGGTAGAGCCGAGCCAGATTCTCGTCCGTCACGACCGCGCGCGAAGTCGGCAAGGCGTCCTTGATCTGCACAAGGCTTCGGAAAGCGACCGGGTAAGGCTTTCCCTCGTGCTCGACGATCAGGTCCATGATTCGAATCGCTCCTTCAGGCGGGCGGCGGCTTCGGCGATCTCGAGCCCGTCCACGTCGAGAATCACGTCCGCTTGCTCGTACAACGGCGCGCGCCGAGCGAGGAGCCGTCGCAGGTCCTCTTCCCAGGACTCCTCTAGGAGCAACGGTCGCCTCTTGCGACTCTGGGACAGCCGCGCGATCAGACCCTCCGGCGAGGCCCGTAGGTAAGCGACGGTGCCCAACCGGCGCAGTTCGGCCCAGTTCTCCGGCCGCGTCACGATGCCCCCTCCCGTCGAGAGAACCGCCGCCCCGGGGGACAGCCCTCTCAGCACGGTGGTCTCGTGGGCCCGAAAGGTGTCCTCGCCGTAGAGTCGGAAGATCGTGGGGATCGAGTGGCAGACTCGACGCTGGAGCATCAGGTCGGTATCCCAGAACTCGCGTTGGGCGAGGCAGGCGAGGTCGCGTCCGACGGCCGATTTCCCGGCCCCCATCATTCCCACCAGAATCCAGCACCGCTCGGCCATGGTTCCTTCATGCAACGCAACGGCGGCAGGACTCCCAAGGGTTCCTGCCGCCGTTGGCGACGCGATGATGCGCGACGGAGTCTAGCCGCCGCCCGTCTCGTCGTCCTCGAGGATGCGAGGCGTGACGAAGATGATGAGCTCGCTCGTGTTCCGGTCGCGGGTGTTCTGCCGGAAGAACTGACCGATGATCGGCAGGTCGCCAAGGATCGGGAAGCGGGTGTGCGTCCCGAGGTCCTGGTTGCGGGTGATGCCACCCAGCGCGATCGTCTGATTGTTCTTCACGCGCGCCACGACCGAAATGGACTGCTGAAGGAAGTCGGGGACTTCCGTGCCGTCCGGGCCGCGCCGGATTTGGCCGAAGTCGCCGATCGTCGGGGCCAGGCCCATCGTGATCGTGTCGTCGTCGTTGATGCGCGGCGTGACCGTCAGACCGGTCGTGACGGGGACCTGTTGCAGCACCGGCACGATGATGACTTGGCCGCCCGTGTTCGAAACCACCTGGTTGGTGAAGATCGTGGTCTGGGTGACCGCGAACACCGACGCGGGTTGGTTGTTCAACGTGCGAACCATCGGCGCGTTGACGACCTTGCCGAAGCCCTCCTGGAGGAGCGCCCGGACTCGGGCCGTCACGTTGCCCGTCGAGTAGTTCAGGAAGAACGGATCGCCCGAGCGCGCGAACGAGCCGGGGCGGTTCCCCATGAACATCGTGCCGCGCTGGTAGAGCCAGTCGAAGCCCAGCGATTTGCTGACCGAGGACGAGGTCGTGATGAACTCGACCTTGATTTCGACCTGGCGCGGCGCCACGTCGAACATCGTGACCATCTGCTGGAGTTGCTGGATGGCCTCTTCGGTCCCTCGCGCGATCAGGTCGTTGGTCGCCGGATCGTAGTACACGAAGTCGATTCCCGTCGGAACGAGACCTTGGCCGCCCTGGAGCTGGACGCCGCCGCCCTGACCCAGGCCACCGCCCAGACCACCGCCCAAGCCGCCGCCGAACTGGCCGCCGCCGAGACCGCCGCCACCAATGCCGCCACCGATTCCGCCGCCGCCGATGCCGCCGCCGCCGATCTGGCCGCCGCCGCCGCGTCCGCCGCCGAAGCCGCCAATCTGGCCCGCCGACTCGCCGGGAAGCGTCACGTCGTTACCGGACTCCGCGCCCGTCGTGGGCATCGGGGTTTCGCTGACGGGCGCCGCCGTGCTGACCGGGTTGTAGAATTCGCGGTTCTGGTTGACGAAGGAGGGCGTGTTGATCTTGCCGCCGATCGAACCGCGCTCCATCATCGCCCGGAAGTTCAGAAGCTCCTTCCAGCCGCGCAGGGGGTCGAGCGGCCGCCCGTAGACGATGCGCTCGTAGACCTCTTGCGAGTCGCCCTTGATGACGCGCAGGCGCTTCAGGACGCGCGGGGCCTCGATCACCGGGAACGTCGGCTTGACGGCTTCCGGCTCGAGTTTCCCCGGGCTCAGAATGTAGATGCCGTTGTCGTCCCGCCGGAAGGTCGCGCCCGCCGCCATGCACACATAGCGAATCGCGTCGTCCGGACGCTGGTCGCTGAGGTTCAGGGTCACGCGCCCATACCCTTCGCTACTGGGTTGGATAATGAACTGGACGCCCGTTATCTTCGTCAGCATCGCCGTCGCTGCCCGCAGGTCGGCGTCACGAAGGTTGAGGTTGACTCGCAGATCGGTCTGCTCCGCTTGCGCGAAGGCCAGATTCGACGCCGCAACACTCATCCCTGAGACAGCGAGCGCGAGCGCAAGCCGTGTCCATCCAAAACGCATCATCTAAGCTCCTATACCCTCGTCCGTTCTCGGTTTGAGAACCGATCGGACGACCCGCGATTCCGCGAACGCGGGTCGTCCGATCATTCTAGCCTAAAATCCCCGGCCGCCGAAACCGCCGCCGCCGAAGCCGCCGCTGCCTCCGCCGAAGCCGCCGCCGCCGAAGCCGCCGCCACGACCGCCGCCGAAGCCGCCGCTACCGCCGAAGCCGCCGCCGCCGAAGCCGCCGCTGCCTCCGAATCCGCCGCCGCCGAAGCCGCCCTGACCTCCGCCAAAGCCGCCCATGCCGCCGCCGAAACCGCCACCCATGCCGCCGCCGAAGCCGCCGCCGAACATGCCGGAGAGGCCGCTGATCTCAGGCGGTGTGCCCGGGCCGAGGCTCCCGTTCAGCATTCCGATGATGTACTGCGGGTCGGCGTGCCGAATCTTGATGCGCGCCGTGACCTTGTTGTCCGTCGGCGTCGTGGGCAGTTCCGTGTTGTCGTTGCCGCCCGTCACGATCGGTTGCTCTTTGCGGATGATCTGGTAGACGCCGCCTTCGATGCGGTACGTCGCGTCCACCTGCTGGAGAACGTTGCGAAGGGCCGTTTCGAAGGAAACGTCCTTGAGGCGCACCGTCACCACGCCGACCACGTCCGGCGCCAAAGTGTAGGACACGTCGCCGACGTTCTTGAAGAGTTGCCGCAACGCGTCGCGGATGTCCGCCTGATCGAGTTCGAGCGACGGGATCTTTTGGTTGCTCGGGTCGTTGGGCTGGGCGTTCGCAAGGGGCGACGCGATCATCAGGCATAGCCCGAACGCGCCCATCGCGATGAATTTCGTCAGGTTTTTCATGCTCATGAACCTCTGTACTCTGATCAGATGCGTTTCCTTCGAAAACGTTACAGGCTAGAAATCGTCGGACTGGCCGACGCCGCCGCCGCGACCGCCTCCGGCCGCTCCGCCGGGCGCCCTGCCGGGCACGCCGCCCGGCGTGAATCCCGTCCCGCCCGGCCGGCTCTCCAGGCGTACCGTCACCTCGCGCGGGAACGTGTTCTCCGCGTTCGGACCCGTTCGCCGAAGAACCGCCTTCTCCGAATCGATCGACGCGACCCGCCACGGCGAATTGGGAATCGCCATCCCAGGCCGAATCAGAAGACCCTCGCCCGGCCGGCTGTCGTCCTCGAGAATGCCCGTCACCGACTGGCCGACGAGAATCCCACTAAGCCGGCGATACGGTTGCGGCTCGGTCATCGGCTGGGCCTCTTCCTTCACTTCCGGCGGGAGGAAGGTGTAGAAGCCGATCGAACTGATGAGGCGCGCTGCGCCCTGGTCGGACTCGTACTTCCTTTCGGCCGGCAGGAGCGCAAAGGGGTTCGGCCGGTACTGGGTACGGCCCGACTGAATCTGCTCGGCGAGCGCGACCGCCAGCGTCGGATCCGGTTCGACCGGAAGGCCGACCTGCACGTCCGGCTTGAACTCGGTCAGCTCGTTGCCGAGCGGAGTCACCGCCACCGGATCGTCGTTCACGGGGCCGACGTCGCATCCCGCGAGCGCCGCGCCGAGCGTCGCGATCGCCAGAAGTCCCAAAGGTGTTCGCATGGTCGCCATTTCGTTTAGAGGTCCTCGTCCGCCCCGCCTCGTCCGCCGCGACCGCCACGACCGCCCGCGCCGCCGTCGGTGATCCCGACTCCCGCCGGGGGACCCGTCGGTCGGCCGCCCGCGGCGGCCGGGGGCGCGTTCCCCGCCGCCGGGGCCGCGCCGCCGCCGCCCAGAGCGCTCGAGGGGAACACGCGATCCTCCTGGATGAAACCAAGGATCGTCAGGTTGTAGGTGCCCGTCATGTTCGGCGAGGTGCCGGTGAGCGTCAATCCGTCCGCGACGGCCAGGAAGTTCGGCATCCGACTCCAAGCTCGGACGTTCTCACAAATCTGCGCGTACGTCCCGCGCACGGTGACCTGTCCCAGATTGTAGAGCACGGCCGGGAACCCGAAGGCCGACATGTTGAAGTATGCCGCCTGAATGGACGAAGCGTCGTCGCTCGGGAACGGGATGAGCGGACCCTGCACCTCGACCCCTCCGACCTTCAGCTGCTTGTTGAGTTGCCGCTGCACGCTGTTGCGGAACTTCGGCGCGTCGACGGTGAGTTGGTACGGGTTCACCGACAGGTCGATCCCGCCCGCGCCCAACGAAGCGGGCAAGGAGTGAACCGACATCACCCGATTCCACTCCGCCGCCTTGGCCCGAATTTGGGCCACGACGTTCTCGACCCGCTTCTTGGCCTGGCCGCTCTTCTGAATCTCGGCTCGGTACTGCTCGGCCAACTCGTTGTTGTTCTTCGCGTCTTCGATGTTCGGCATGAAGTACTGGAAGAAGGCGAAGGCGACGCCCGTCAGCCCAAGGAAGAAACCGATCGAGAGAATGGTCCAGCGCGAAAGCTTCATGGTTACCGACCACCTCGCGGGGCGCCCGTGCTACCGCTGAATCCGGCGGGCGGACCCGAACTGCTGCCGATCCCCCGCGGGATGCTCCCGGCCGGCGGCCCGCCGAACCCGGGAGGAGGTCCTCCGGGACCACCGACCCCTGCCGGAGGGCCACCAATGCGTCCACCCGGCACGCCGGCGAACCCGCCGCCACCGGCGCTCCCACCCGCCGGCGCCCCGAGGGTCGCGTTCGGGTCGGGCACCTGAAGGTCCCTCGAGACGATCAACGTCATCGTGACCACGGACCAGTCCAGCATCGCTCCGCGCGGGGTGAACGAGTCTTCGCTACCGAAACCCCCGATCCCCTGGAAACCGGAACTGCCCTGCGCGTTGGCGATGAGGTAGTTCATCCGGTCGATGGGATCGGTCGGGATCGGCGCCTCGCCGGGCCGAATCGGATAGGCGACCTGGTCGCCGATCTGGAGGTTCGGAACGTACCGCTCGATAATCTGGTAGCCGCTTCGTTGCACGCTGACGACGTCCGGGAATCGCCGGAGCGCCAGCGTGATATCGGCGTACTGCTGGAAGGTCTGGAGCGTGCCGACGAGGGTGACCTGGCATTGGCCCGACCCGATCGGCGCGGCGGACATCGAGATCAGCCGGTAGTACGACGGGATGTACTGGAACAGCTCGTCGTAGAGGTCCGGGTACTTCGTGTTGTGCGCCAGCATCGCCTCGGCGAGCGAGGCGTTGCGGTAGAGCTGCGACGCGTCCGCCATCTTGGTCTCGGCGACGCGAGCGTTCGCGACGACCCGATCGTAGTCTGGCTTGAGCGCGGCGACCCGATCCCGAGCCTGCTTCAACTGCTGGTCCGAGTAGGCGTAGAGCGCGCCTCCCGCCCCGAGCAGGATGATGAAAAGCAGGATCGAGAAGACGATGGCGGCGCGGCCCGCCTTCGCCTCCGAGATGGTCTTCGGAAGAAGATTAAGCTTCATTCGATCGTCCTAGTCGTAGAAGGCGTGCAGGCCGTTCCCAACGGCCACCGCAAAGTCCGCCTTGTTCTCTTCCACAAACCCGGCGGGGAGCTTGCGCGCGTTTACATTGAGACGCCGCATCGGGTCCATCGCGTCACACGCGATGTCGGTGCTGGCCTGGATGAACCGGGGGAGTCCCTTGAGCTTGCCCCCGCCTCCGCACACCAGCAGGAGGTCCACATCGTCCCCACGGCTCCGATAGTAGTCGATCGAGCGCCGGATTTCGGAGACCAACTCGTCGAGCAACGGCTGGAGCGCCCGGTACGTCCGTCCTCGATCCGAGTTGTCGATCTGGGGGGTCGTATCGATCGGCGCCTCGACCGGCTCTTCCACCGGGGCGGGCTCGTCCGCCTCGACCTCGGCGAAAGGATTGTAGGCGGTGAACTGCCCGGGGTCCGCGCCAAACTGCGTGGGTTCCGCCGCGCCGTACATGGGGGCGGGAACCGAACTGTATCCGCTCAGGTCCACCTTCTCGCGCTTGACGGCCTCCGCTTCTTCCTCGCCGATCCCGTACTCGCGGGCGATCTCCTGGGTGAACAGCTCGCCGCCCAGCAACACCTGGCGCGGCATCATCAGATGATCGCCTTTGTAGATGTTGATCGAACTGGTCTTGTGGCCGATTTCGACGATGCAAACCGTCTTGTCCGCCATGTCGTCGTAGTTCGAGTGGAGGGTTCGGGCGAGCCCGAGCGGTTCGACGTCGATGGCGGCGACGGTCTTACCCGCCTTCCGCACGCACGCGATCACCGCGTCGATCGCGGACTGCGGGGCGATCGCCATCACCACGTCCATGTTGGCGGAGTTCGGATTGCCGTTCGGGATGGCCTTGTAGTCGCTGACGATCGTGCTTTCGGTGAACGGAATGTTGCGGTTGATCTCCCACTGCATGTGCTCGCGCAACTCGTCGTCCGTCATGCGCGGCACTTCCAGCGTTCGAACGAGCACCGCCGACTGGCCCGCGAGCGACACCACGACCGCGCCGACGCTTGCCCCCGACTGCTTGATGGCCTGCTTCACCGCCGCGCTGATCGCGTCCGCGTTGAAGATGCCCGTGTGATCCGCCGACCCGGCGGGCGTCGGCGCCATGCCCAAGGCCGTGACCACGGGCTGCTTGCCCTGCATCTTGATCTCGGCGATCTTAACCTGGTGACATCCGATGTCGACGCCTAAGACGCTGCTTAGTTTTTTCGCCATATCCTGACTTCCGCAATCCTGGGCCGTCGCTATCTTACTTCCCCTTCGCGAGGGGTGTCAACGCAAGTTCGCGGGCGTGAGCCTTCTTGGGGTCTCGCACGAGCCTCACGACATCAGACGACCCGATTCGACGGAGCGTAACTACCTTCCTCCCGGCGTCGGCGCGAACCGCGGCGCGATCGTCTGGAAGAACAGATCGGAGGAACCGAATCGGGTGCTTCGCCAGAACATCCACACGAGCGGCGGCCGACGGTTCGCGTCCGCCGTGCCCGTCGGGTCGAACGGGTCGAGCGACATCGAGAGGCCGGTCTCGTTCATCGCCTCGTCCATCGGAATCGGGGCTTCGGCCTTCTCCGTCATCAGGGTGACGGGCGCCTGGAAGCTCACGACCCCCTGGGTCCCGGTGTAGTTCACGGTCAGCGTCGCGCCCTCGTCCACCTGCTGGACGTAAACGCGCCCGTTGGCCGGATCCACCTGGTAGAAGCCGGTCGCGCCGGAGAGCGTGAAGCCGGCGAGCGAGCCGTCCTGGTTGGTCGCGACGGGTTGCGGCAACTGGACTCCGTACCGGTAGGTCTGGAGGTAAGGCCGCGTGGCCTCGCCCGTCGTCGCTGTCCCGCGAACGTAGCCGAGAAGGTAGCGATCGGCGCGAATGGCGTCGGACGTCTGCGCGGGCGCCCCGCTGGGGCGAGCCCAGTAGCTCGTGTCCGCCACGTAGCGGCGGTCGAGCAACAGGGTCGGCCCGAAGTAGTTCGCCGCCACGTCCGCACTGGCGCGAAGCGCCCTCGGCGTGTAGCTCAGGAACAGGGTGGCGTTGTTCGGGGGAACGGTCCCCGCGAATCGCACGGTCCCTCGGCTCGGGTCGAGGTAGGCCTTGCCGCCGAGTTTCGTGTCGAACGAGATCACGCCCGAGGCGTCCGTCTGGCGCGTGCCCGCCGTCTCGAGGTTCTGGTAAGCGCCCGTGCCGACCCGAATCCCCAGCTCGATCGTTTGCGCCGCGTTCCACAGGATGCCCCTCGCCGCAAAGGTCGCGTTCCCGACCGAGCCGAGCCGCTCGGTGGTTCGAGTCGGAAGGTCGCTGAGGCTGGAAGAGCCGCCGAGGGCGGTGATCGCGGCGCGCCCGAAGTAGATCGCGCTGTAGGTTCGTCCGCGCTGCTTGCCCTCAAAGGCGAACTCGACCACGTTGACCCCGCCGCTCGTCGTGCGACCGATGATCGAGGGCGACCCGACGTACTCGAATCCGGTGCCGAGGTCCAACTTCACGACCGGGCCCCAAGGGCTGCCGGACGCGCCGTCGAGCAGCGTCGTCACATAAAGCGACGATTCGCTCGGGCCGACCGCCGCGAACATCACGATCACCGTGTCGCCGACTTGGAACAAAGAGGGCTTGCCCTTGGCGAGATTCGGGTCGAACGGCAAGGTCCAGGGCATGGACGCGTCGCCGCCGCCCGCCTTGTAGAAGGTTGGCACGCCGAGATCGTTCAGTCGGATGCGCTGGACGTAAAGGCGGTTGTCCACCACCCGTCCGGAAGCGGTCAGCTTCTGCGCCGTGCCGAGATAGCCGATGAAGGAGTCGGTCCGCGCCGCGAGGCTGAAAGCGTCCTTGAAGGCGTTCGTCGGCAAGGATGGCGCGCCGAACCGAACGGTGTTGGCGATCACCGTCTCACCCGGAAGGGAGTCGAACAGCGTGTCCGCCGGCTGACTCGGGAACGGCCCGAGCGAATTCTTCCACCACTGGGTCTTCGTTCCGGAAACGAACGCGTTCAGGTCGCGAAGCGGACTCGGGCCGTTCGTCGGGTTCATCCCCTGAATCGTGCTCAGGTAGAGACGCCAAGCGTCGTTGCGCGAGGGCTCCGTCGGCGGAGCCGCCGCGAACGAGGGCCGAGTCGACGCGAACATCAGAACCAGGTTCCCAAAGCCGTCGCGCGCGCCCGCCGGCTGGTCGTTGGCGAAGCGGAACGTCGAACCGCTTCCCGCGCCGTCGATCATCGGCGCGGAGAACGTCGACGCCCCCGACGTCAGACGACCTTCGCGAACTCGGAACCGGACCTGGAAGCCCGGGTCGGAGTAGGATTCGAGCGGGCCTTGCGTCGGCGAGAGCGCGAGCGCGCTGTCGTCGTCGGTGTCCTCGATCACGCGCAACAGCTGCTGGTAAGCGCCGACGGGCATGCCAAGCGGGACCGAAACCGTCACTCTCGGGGGCGCGGGCGCGAAGTTGGGGTTGGTGTTGAGGGGACCCTGCGCCACGCCCAGGTTCGGGTTCGCCCGGCGAATCGGGTTGACGGTAAGGTTCGTCGGACCGCCGTCTCCGACCCGCGGCTTCTGAAGCATCACCCGTTTGGTAACGCTGAACCCGTCGTCCATGTCGGAGTGCAGATTCAGCATTCCGTTCACCCAAACGTTCGGATCGAGGTCCACGCCGAACAACTGCCACGGTTCGAAGGCCGATCCGTTCGGGGTCGTGGCCTTCGCCAAGCGAAGATTGAGCAGGTTGACGTTGCTCTCGCTCAGCACGGTGAACGTTTGGAACATCGTCCGGAAGGGTCCGTCCCAAGGCGTGAAGCCGCTGTCGAGGTCGAGCGGCTGGGTCGGCGCATAGCCCGCTCCCTGAGCCAGTGAGCCCAGGTCCACCGTCGGGGTGCCGACGTAGAAACGCTCGTCGGGCGCGACGTTCGTCGTCAGCCACATCTCGCGGAACGCCTCCCGGGCGCGACCACCTCGCTCGAGGCTGCCGTTTCCGTTGGTGTCCACGTAGACGAGCACGCTGCCCCGGTAGCCGTACGGGATGGTCGCGGCCGCCGAGTCGACTCCCGTCGAGAGGTTGGCGGGCTGGTACTTCGGCACGTCCACCTCGAGGTCGAACGCGGTGGGTCGAAGCGTCCGGTTGCTCGGCGTGTTGAGATCCACGTTCGTCGGCGGGTTCAGGGAGACCGGCCCGAAAACCGGATTCTCGGTCTGTCCGAGGAGTTCCTTGGTCACCTTGACCTGCGCGGCGCGCACGTCCGGGTAGTCCAAGCTCGTGTTCGGATAGAGGTTCGGCAGTTCTTCGAAGCCCGTGAAGATGCCCGCCGCAAGGGGCTTGATGACGGTCGTCGCTCCGCCCGTCCAAGCCAGATCGCCACGTTCGACGCGCACGTTGTCGAGGCCCCGTCCCGGGCCGCGCAACAAGCTCATCAGGCTCCGGTCGATCACCTCGATTTGGGTGTTGGCGGCCTGTCCATGGTAGGCGATCCCGGTGGTGGCGGTCAGGAGATCCTCCCTTGCCGTCGTCGCGGGAATGTCGGGAGAGCCGTTGACCAGGTTCTGCGGGTCGGCGGCGTCGGTCGTCGCCCCGATCGAGCGCAGGGGATCCGGGTTGCCGTTCCCAAGCCGACGGATGACAAGAGCCAGCGGGTTCGCCACCTGGAAGGCGATGACCGAGTCGCTCTGGCGCATCACGATGTTCTGGCGCTGGCCCTCGGTGTTCACCGAAGCGGTGCTGATGGAGAACGAAACCCGTCCGTCGCCCGGGGGAAGGGCGTTCACGCCGCCGCCCTGGATCGTGAACGACAGGATCGCGTAACCGTCCTTGTCGGGAAGGGGTCCCGGCACCGCGAACTGCCGACTCTCGACCGTCAGGTTCCGGTTGGACCGGCCGTCGCTCGAGAACTGGAAGTTCACGGCGGGCGGGGCGACCGGGTTTCCGTCCTCGTCCTGGGTCCTGTACGGGAAGTCGTAGACCAGGATGTAGATCGTCTGGCCCCATTCGAACACGCCCGACGGAGACTCGTTGGCGGGCAGAAGCGCCTGGGCGTAGCTCAGCCCGGCCGGCGTCTGCCGCAATTGGTTGTAGGCGTCCCGCGTGATGAACTTGATCTTCGACTCGCGGAAGTCGTCGCCCACCGGGTCGTTTTCGACGATCGTCTGCTGGCCCGGCACGTCACCGGGCGTGATCGGCGCGCCCGCTTCGTTGTTCCATGCGTAGAGGTTGCCCGCCGGGTCGCCGCCGTAGAGCCAGCCGTTCCCCTGCGCCATCGAGGCGACGAGCGAATCGGAGGCGGAGACGTACTCCCAAGCGCGGCGCGTGCCGAACCGGTTCACGTCGCTCAGCCTCGCGAACATCGCGGTGAAGCGCCCGTCCGCGGTTGGCACGAGGACGACCGGGCTCGTCAGGTGCGTGCCCAAGCCCGTTCCATCGTACACGCTCATCGTGGTGAAGGTCAGGCTTCCCGTGGCCCCCGTCGCAAGTTCGTTCGTGGACCAGTAGACCTGGGCGTTGCCGGATCCGTCGCCGTTAGCCGAGAAAGCGTAGAGGGTGCCGTCCTGGTTCTGCGCGAACACCGTGTCGCTCATCCCGGCGTCGCTCAACATCGCGGAGGGGGCCGAGGTCGGTCCGGAGGTCCCCCAGTCGCCGGGGGCGTTGCCGGACAGGCTCTCGAACTTCCACTTAAGGGTGCCGTCGTCCATGTCGAGGCAGTAGAACCGGCCCTTGGGGACACCGTCCGCCGATCCGTCCGGCACGAACCGGTCCGTCCCGAAATACACGTTGCCGAACTCGATCAACGGCGTGTGGCGGATGGCGCCGATCGTCGGCTGGGCGACCTTAGGGAAGGCCCAACGAACGTTCGTGGTGCGGTTCGGACCGCCGACCGCGTTGAGCGCGTACAACCTTCCCTGGGTCGTCGCCGCGAAGATCGTGGGACCCTGGGCGGTCGTCTCGAAGACCAGGGAGCCGGAGAACGCCCCGAGGTTCGAGGTCTGCGCCGCCGCCGGATAGTCGTTCGGATAGGACCACACGCGGGTGGTCGTCCCCGGACGGCGCGTCGCGAAGTTCATGTCGCCGCGGCCCGCCATATCGAGGCAATAGACCCGGCCGTTGGTCGACGCGATGAACAGGAAGTCGGAACCGTTGATCCGCTGGACGATCGCCGAACTGAGGTCGAAGCCCGTCGGCATCGTCGCGACGCCCCCCGGTCCGTCTAGGCCCGCCACCTGGTTCGGATCCGTCCAACCGGTGTTGTCCGGGTCGGGGGTGCTGGGGTACGTCCAGTAAACGTTGGTGCTTCCGTCGCCGTTGCCGTAGGCGTCCAGGCAATAGATGCGCCCGTTCTCGGCGGCGACGATCACGACGTCCTTCTCGACCGTCGGCCCGCCGTTCGTCGTCCGGACAAGGGCCTTGGTCTGCACCGGCGTCGAGTTGATCGCCAGGTTCGAGGCGCCGACAAATCGAACCGCGTCGGCGAACGCCTTCTTGCCGACGTCCCCCGGATCGGCGGAGTAGTTGGTCACCACGACCTCGATCGGGTCGTCGTCGGAGTGTCGGAAACGTTGCGACCCGACGCGCACCCAGCCCCGATTGAGGCTCATGTCCACCGTGTTGCTCGAGGCGAGGGTGGCGCCTTCGTAGACTTGCACGAGCACGGCCTGTCCGAACTGCTCGCCGTTCGAGTCGCCGGGGAGCCACATCCACACTTCGAACTCGCCGTCCTCGAGCGTCGGTTTGTAGCGAACGTTGGTCGCGGACCCGAGCGTGTTCGTCGTCGGAGCGGCCAGGTACCCGGTGCCGAAGAAGCCCGACGCGATGGTCTCGGCTTGCCAAGGGGGCGCGAACGTCACGCCCGCGCCGCCGTTGTCCATCTGGATCGTGTTCTCCGATTCCAGCAACGGCGTGAAGGACCAAGGCGCCCAGGTGTTGGGCAGTCCGGCATGGTTGTAGGAATAGGAGGTGACGGTGCCACGGGTCGTGGTCACCGAGCTCCCCTCGCGCAATCCGAGGCTTTGCTCGTTCAAGGCCGCGACGACCCGGGTCTCGGTGCCGCCGCCCGGTGCGTCGATCGCGCCCACCACCGGCGAGGCCGCGTAGGAACCCACCTGCGGGACGAGCATGACGGCGTCGGCGTAGACGAGGGTCTCCCCCGGCGTGTCGCTGAGGCCACCGTTCGGGTTGCGCGACACCGTGTTGTGGAGCCGCACCCGGATGGGGTTCGTGCCGTCGTAGGCGAAGAGTTGGTTCGTCGTCGCGCCGCCGTTGCCCAACCGAGCCCAGCCGGGCCCGGTCAGGTACGAGTCGAGGACCTCGACCCACCGCTTTCCGCTCTCGTACTGGATTTCGTAGACGTAGTAGCGTTGCGAGTACCGCAGCGCGCCGCCCACCGTCGTCGGCCCGATCGGCAGCCACACCCAGATCTCGTAGTTCTGGGGGATGTTGTTGACCGCCGGCAAGAGCACCGACGGATCGAAGAGCCAATCGAAGGTGGCGGTCGAACCCACGGTGGGGTCGGTCTGGTCCGACGTCGCGACCGTCGTCGCATAGCTGTAGGACGGGAACATCGTGGGCCGGTAGCCGAACGGAGAGTCCTCCGCCGCCGTCGGGTCGAGCCAGACCCCGGTTCTTGACACACCGGCCGGAGCCGTCCACGGCGCTGCGGTGGTGCTCGCGTTGTCCAGAATCATGCGTCCGCCCCTAGGGTCGTTCGCGTTCGGGTGGAACCAGCGCAGGTTCGCGATCCCGGGTCCATAGAGAGCCGGATTCGCGTTGCGCCCCTGACCCTGGTTGTTCCCGCGCAGGCTCGGGTAGTCCTGGGCGAACCCGACGGCGACCGCCACGAGGGCGCAGAGGCCCGCGATCCACCGACTGCGACTGCTGGCAAAGCGTTCTAGCATGTTCTTCGTTTCAGGATTGGCCCTATCGTCGATCGGCGAACACCGGGCTCGACAGTCCCCGCGCACCGGTGATCGGCGGCAGCTCGAACACGAGGCTCGAGGTCTTGAACCCGAGGTTTCGCTTCGTCGGGTCGTAGTCTTCCTCGGCGATCTGGATCACTTCGCCCAGGAACCGGCTCCCGCCGCGGGTCCGTCCGGCATAGCCGTTGACCAGGAGAAGGTCGCCCGAGTCCAATCGTCGCGCGTACACGGCGTTGAGTTCGACCGGGTTGTTGTCGAGCGGCACGTCGGTCCCGGAACGGCGCAACGCAAGGTACGCCTCGCGCGGCATCATCCAAGTGGTGGTCCAAACTCCGGGCGCGGTCTGCGCGACCTCGTAAAAGCCGGTCCCGTCCGCGATCATCATCGTCAGGACCGGGTTGCCCCCGATGCGGCGCACCCGCATGGTCAGGCTCTGCAGGTTGGCCAACGGCTTCGCGCGCGCTTCCTGCGGCAACGAGGTGAAACCGCCGTCGCTCGCGACGAAGTAGGTGCCGGCCGCCACCGCGGGTACCTGAATCTCACCCACCACTTGGGAGTTGGCGCCGTCAAAGATCACGACCCCGCCATTGCCCGTGCTTTCCTGCGCGATCCCGCCCGGGGGCGTCAGGCCGAAGTCGGCCGCCGTCGGACGCACGTTCGAAACTCCGGCGGCGAAGACGAATCGGCTGTTCGCCCCGTCTTCGATCCACGCCCTTGCCACGTTCGTGTACTCGAACCGCTTGCCGGTCAGGGTCGCCGGGCTGTGCCAGACGAGAACGCCCCGAGCGAGGACGCCGGTGATGCCGCGCGTCGTGGGGTCGACCGCGTACCGGTCCACGATCTCGAGAATCCGATGGTTGCCCGTGTCGGCGACGACGTAGCGTTCCCAGAACTCGAGCGGTTGCGGCGAGGTCACGCCCGTGGGGTTGGTCTCGTAGCTGGTGTAAACCGCCACGTCGCGGGGCCGATTCAGGGTCTGGGGATCGTTCGGCGCAAAGCCGTCCACCGTCCGCGCCGGATCGAGTCGGAACCCCTCGATCGCGCGGGTCTCCTTGCCCGTCGCGTCCACGCGGACGATCCGGTTCGCGCCCGTGTCCACGATCAGCCACTCGTTCGAGCCGACCGGGTAGGCGCGGGTGGGACGGACGAGGGGCGTCTTGTTCGTGGCCGCGTTCTCCGCCGTCTCGCCGCCGTAGTAGGTGCTGTCGATCGAGAACTCGGGGTTGCCCACGGTGTCGTAGCGACCGACCCGGCCCTCGTCGGCGATGACGAGGTCCGCCTTGCGGAAGCCGTACACGCCTTGCGAGGTCCAGGAGTACACGCCGCCCTCGCCGCCGATGATCCCGAACGCGTCGGACGAGCCCTTCAACACCGTCTGCCGGAAACGCACGATGAAGTCGGCCAGCGACGACGAGCCCTTGTACTGAGGCCACAGGATCGCCGGGTTGGGGTCGATGACGTCCGGTCCGCCGACCTTGAGGGTGTAGGCCTGCTTCATCCAAGCCCGTTGCGAGTTCGAGGCGAGGAACGCGTCGTTCGGGCTCATCGCCGCCGCGAGCGCGAACACGAGGCCGTCCCGTCGGCTGGGCGGAGCCGTGAAACCGTTCTCGAAGAGGGAGGGAACGACGCTGTCGCCCGCAATGAAGAGCGTGTGACCGGAGACGAACGGCGCGCTGTTGTTGCGGTATCCGTTCAAAACCATGTACCAACGCAACGGACTCCAGTTTCCGCCCGTCGCGCCCGGCTCGACGAGTTGGTCCGGAGCGCCGGCGCGTCGGATCACCACCGGTTGGCTGGTGCTCAGCGCGTTGGTGATCGGCCCCCGGTTCGTCGTCATCAGCGTGTCGAAGCGGACGACCCCTTTGGTTCCGTCGTCGCTCTTCTCGTAACGGAACTGGTTCATCTGGAAGCTGTTGAAGGTGCGCGGATCGTTCCGCGTCGCGCTTCGCGCGATGTCCGGCTGGACGATGCTGAACCGATCCGGGATGCTTCCGACGGTGATCTCGCGCGGCCCCGGGTTGGCGTCGAACGCGAGCACGATCGTGATGTCGACGAAGACGTTCTTCGTCGCAGATGCGACGACGTACACGGTATCGCCGCGAACCGCCGGCCCGCTCTTGAAAGCCAGGTTCGCCAGGCGCCCCGCCAAGAACGGCCCCGCCAGTTGCGCGACCGGATCCTCGTCGAACAGGGTTTCCGCGTAGGTGACCGGGTTCGCCTGGTTCAACCGGATCGTGTGTTCGGGATAGAGGTCCCAGCGGTAGAGCAGGTTGAACGTGCCGCGCCCTTCCTCGCGCAGGCAGAAAAGCGAGCCGCCCTTGCCCGGCGCGCCGGACACCGCGAACAGGTTGCCGTTCGGGGCGAGGGCGACGCTCGGGAAGATGGTGCGCGTCAGGTCGGCGTCGTCGGGCAGGTAGATCTGGCCGCGCACGAGCAGGTTGGTCGCGCCCGGGTTTCCGGTACCCCAATCGAGCGTGTAGTCGATCCGAACGCCCGCTTCCGGCGGGATGACCGACGTCGAGTTCATCCCGAACACGAGGGTGCCCGGCGACGGCTGGCTCACCGCGCCCGTGAACATGGCGTTCATCTCGGCGGCGGTATAAGGATCGCCCGTCGGTTTGAGCAGCGTGAGCTTGAGCCCCAGGCCACTCGTCGCGTCGGGACGGTAAATGGTTAGCCCCTGAAGCGCGGCCCGCGTCGTCACGATGAGTTCGGTCGTGCTTCCCACCGTGCGCGTCTGCCACTCCGTCGGGCTTTCCCCGCGCGCACCGAGCCACAGACTGCTGATCCCCGCCGTCGCGCTCGGTCCGCCGCCGCCCGGACGCGGCTTCGTCGCGAGGTACAAAACTCGGTCCATCGCGCCCGAATTGTCCCGGACCGGAACGTAGCCGACGGTCGGCGAACCGCCCGTCTCGCGCAGGAGGTTCGTGCCCGCCCCGCCCACGATCCAGTCGGTGGTCGAGCGAACGTTCGTGCCCGTGGCGAGATCGGCGGCCCAGACCCGGGCGACCCGGTTGGAGGACCCGACCGTGTCGGCGACATAGGCGTAGCCTTCCTGTACCGTCGGCGCGTAGGCTTCGGTGGAGGTGCCCGCCCCGCCGGGGGGGCTGACCGTGTAAAGCGGCGTCGCCGGTCCCGGGCGCACCCGACCGTCGGCACCCAGGTTGAACGCGTCGAAGGCGACCAGTTCGCCCGCGACCGTCGTCACCAGAATCTGGTCCTTCACCGGCGCGCCCGGCACCTCGGCGCAGGTGGGGGACGAGAGCGTTCCGCCGCCCGCCGCGGACGACCAAAGCAGGTCGTATCCAAACCCCCGCGCGTAGTCCCGTTCGCCGTCGTCCGGGTCACCGTCGCCGTCCACGTCGTTGCCGGGGTTCGCGTCGTAAACGTACAGCCGGTTGCCGTTCGTCACGACCAGGAGTCCTTTGTAGAGCGCGGGAGGATGAAACTCTCCGGCCCCGATCGAGGGGTTCGGCGTGGTGAAGCTGCCGAGCATCGGCGCGCCCGCGTCGATGGGGGAACTGCCCGTCTTCTGCGAGCCGCCCGAAACCGAGCCGAACCCGGTCCGCAGGGAGACGATGTTGAGCGCGAGCTTCGCCGCCGCGTTGTGGAAGGCGTCTCGGATCGTCTCGCCCGCGATTGCTTGGGCGTTGGCCTCCGGCGATCCGTTCCCAACGACGCCACGGTTCAGGATGCGCGACTCGCCCCGGTTCGACACGACCATCAGACCGTCGCCGATCGAGCCGACCACGAGCGACCCGCCGAGGCCGACGGCGATCGGACGGAGTTTCCGCGCGTCCGCCTCGATCGTGGTCTGCTGCGGCCGGAGCGCGTCGATGCCCGCATCGTCCAGCGTGAAAGGCAGGATCGCGGTGCCGGTTTCGCCGTAGTTGAGGGCGAGCGCCTCCGTCGGGCTGATCCGGTTGGGGTAGCGAAGAAGCGGCTGAGCCAGGTCGATGCCGTAGTCGCTCGTCGACACGGCGCGCGGACGGACCGGGATCGGCAGGCCGTTCAGAACGTCCGGGGTGCCCGCGCCCGCGCCCTCGACGATCTCGACCCAAAGGACGCCGCCCTGGTCCACGAACTTGCGTAGGCGCTCCCTTTCGAACGGGTTGAGGCTCGCGCCCGCCCGCATCGCCAGGTACAGCATGTCGTAGTCCGCGATCTGCTCCTCGCTTGTGTCGGCCAGGGAAACCTCCCAGTAGGCCGCGTGACGCTTCGTCAGCCGGTCGCCGACCGCGAGACCCGGACCGCCGACGACGGAAGCGATCGCGCTCCAACGCGCCGCCATCGCCGAGGTCGCGATCGTCGCGGGGCGCGGGTTCGCGAAGCTCCAACCCGCCGGCTTCGCGGTGCGATTGTTGTCCAGGTTGAACCAGACGTAGGGATAGAGGTTGGCCGGGACCCCGCCGCGAACTTGGCCTCCGATCACGACCACGCCCGCCCGGATCGTCTCCGAGCGCCTCGCGTAGCCGATCTGACCGAACGAGGCGGCCGTCAACGCCGCCGCCATGACGAGACCGAGGAAGCGTCGCATTACGGGGTCACCTCGCCGAAGTAGGCCAGGGTTGGACTCACGGGCAGGTTGGGCATCGGGGCCAGCGGCCGCCCGAAGTCGTCGGTACGGACGTAGGGGTTCGCGGGCGAAAGGTCGAAACCGTTCACCCGTCCCGTCGCCAGCGCCGGATCGAAGGTGAGGGTCAGGTTCGGCACGTAAGGTCGGCTGTTCGAGTCGTACCAGGCCGGCACGTGGCCCTGCGGAATGGATATCCCGCTCGCGCCGAGCTTGTTGGGAATCCAGCCCCACTTCTGAAGCCAGAGCGCCTGCTGGCCGATCGATGGCGGCATGTTCTCGGAGATCGCGCCAACGATGGAGACCTTGACGTCGAGCGGCTCGCCGTAGAACGGGGCCTCCGGCAGGGCGCCGAAGTCCTGGTAGCGCCGAATTCGGGCTTGGATGCGGGACTCCTCGGTGGACCCCTCGCTGTAATTCTCTCGCCGATCGTTCGGGTTCGGGTTGAACCACAGGCCGGGGATGACGAAGAAGCAACCGTCCTCGGCGTAGAGCGTCGCCTCGATCCGGACGTCGTGGGGAACGATCGCCGCCCGCGCCAACAGGTACTCCTTGACCGGGTCGGTGCCGATCGGGTTCACGCGCAACGAGAACGAGTTCGTCTCGTGCGGCCGCAGAGCGTAGTTCTCCTGGGGGGTCGGGCCGTTCATGAGGATCGGGAATCCGACCGTTTCGAACCTTGGGTACACCTGCACGCCCGGATCGCCGAGTCCGTAGACGGTGATCCGGGGATCGGTGCCGCCGATCAGCGAACTCGCGTAGTTCGGGGTAATCGTCGCGGCCGACGAGGTCGCTGGGAACGCGTAAACGCCGTCCGCCACCGACGTGCCGGCGGGCGTCCCCCCCAGGAACCGGCTTCGGTAGAAGCTGTAGGTGCTGTTGCCGGAACCGAGGTTGACGTCCATCGAAAGGAACGTCGGCCCCGAGTTGTCCGCCGTATGGGTCAACAACAGCGCCGGGTTCATCGGCAGGGTGGGGTTGTCGATCGGGCGATAACCCGCCGCGTAGGCCGTCCACATCGACGGGACGCCCGCCGAGTTGGGATCGAGCAGCATCTCCGCTTGCAGGTGCAGGATGTCGGAAACGCGAAGTTCGACCGGGTTGTAGCCGGACGGGTTCTCTTGCTCCTGCTTCGTCCGGATCGTCTGGCCGACGAACGGCGCGAACAACTGGGTCGTGTTGAGGGCGATGTAGTCTTTGGCCAACAGCGCGATCGCGGACCGGCTCGGTCGGTTCAGCCGAACCCCGCCGACGGAGACGCCCTTCACGATGCTGCCCTCGATGTAAATGGTGGCGTTCGACACGACCGTCATCTGCAGGTCGGTCGGGATCACGCCGCGCACCCGAACGTTGCCGTCGAACAGCAGGACCCCGTTGAAGGGCTGTCCCCGCGTGTAGTCGATCGACGCCTGGTTGATGTCCACCCCGGGGGTCAGGCTGTTCACGATGTACGGCCGTCCACCGACGCTGCCGACGCGGTAGCGAATCGTCACGAGGGCGCTCGGAGTCCCGTCGGGGCGATGCCAAACACGCTCCTCCTCGGGACCACGGGTATCGCGGGTGATCGTGAATCCGTCTGGCAACAGGTTCAGGAAGGCGCCGCGCGGCACATAATACGGACCTTGCCACCCGGACCCCTGCTGGCCGTTGTTCGGGTTCAGCCAGTCGTAGACCATGGACTCCTCGGAGCCGGCGCGTTCCCGATCGTTCCGCGCGGACCGGATCTGCCGGTCCGAACCGTTGTTCACGAACACACCCTGCCCGTGCCCGTAGAGGCCGGCGTCGCCGTTGCCGCTCTCCTTGGTGAGCCGGTCGTAGCGGGTCGAACCCGTGTTGGGGTCGCGACGCAGGATGGTCGGGGGCTCGATGCGTCCGACGCCTCGGGAGAACCCGCCCGCGTCCGGCTTCACGTAGCCGTCCCGCACCGTGCCTTCGATCGTTTGGAAGTCGTTCGAACGGCTGTCGAGGCTCGGCGAGGTCGCGTTGCCGACGCTCGTGACCTGCGTCTGCCAGCTTCCACTGTAGAATCCCCTCCGAATCGTCAAGCGCGCGTCGTCGTTCGCCCCCTTGAGCGTGCCGCTCACCGTGAGCATCTCGCCGAGGGTCGCGTTCAGGTTGTAGACCGACTCCCCGTAGAACACCGCGTTGCCGTTGATGTGGGTCGAGGCGCCGAAGGGCACGTTCGGGGTCAGCAGACCCGGGTTCCCCAGGTTGGGGACGGGGGCGCTGTTGCCGTACTGAATCGGGAACGCCACGTCCGCGCCGAGGAATCGCACCCCGATGGACTCCGGCACGCCGATCTCGACCGGGGTCGAGACGTCGAACTTGTTGTAGACCGAGCGGGCCCGCTCCACGAGACCGATCGTCACGAAGGCGAGCGTCTTGTTCGTGTTCGCGATGCGCCCGTCGCGCCGCCGCAACTCGCCGAGGCTGGCGCGAAACTCCTCGCTCGAAGCGAAGCCCCGGTAGGTCACCGCGCCGCCCGCGGGCAGCGTCGTCGGGTCGTTCAGGTTGATGTCGCCCGGGCGACCCACGCTTTCGATGATCAGGTACGGACGCACCTTCGACGGATCGCGCAGCGCACCGGTCGAGGTCAGGAACACGCTCGGATCGGCGGGCGCGTAGCGCACCCGGACGAGCGCGCGCCCGGAGTCGAAATTCGTTCGGCTGAACGGGCCCAGACCGTCCGGACCGCCAAGGTCGACCTGAGGGTCGGCGTCGTCTCGCCAACCGAAGCCACTGCCAGGGCGCAGGTAGAGGGCGTCCGGGTCGCGAGTCACGTTGCCGGCTCCCAAGTCCGTCGGTGTGGGGCGCCAGTCGGCTCCCGCGTCGCTCGAAAGCAGCTGCTCGTGGGCGTAGCGCGCCCCGGCTTGCGCCAGTTGGGCCGCCACCGAGAGCCGTCGGCTCGCCCCGGTGTTGACGACGTTGTTCGCGATCAACCCGAGGAACACGAGTCCGACCGCCAAGATCGCTCCCAGCGTCAGAATCGCGATGACCAGCGTCTGGCCGGATCGCGCGCGGTTTCGGGAAGAGGTCCGGGGGGAGTTCATAGGGCTATCGCGTAAAGTTCCGCACCGTCCCGGTCGCGGTCAAGGTGACCGCCTGGGGCTCCGGGTAGCTGCTCTGCGGGTAGCTCCGGATCGTCAGCAACACGGACATGACCTGGCGCGTGTCGTAGTCGACCTCGAACACGTCGCGCCGTTGAGAGAACTGGAATCGGTAGTACACCTCGATGTTCCCGCTCGGAAGCGGGGTCGCCGGGTCGGAGTTCAGTTGCAGGTATCCGACCTTGAAGCGAGGCTGGAACACCGCCGACACGAAGTCGTTGGGATCGTAGTCGGCGGGCGGGTTCGAGAGGCCGAACAGAGAGTAGTCCGGCTCCGCGAGATCGTTGTAGTTGATGCGGTACTGGTTCCGGCCGGGCGTCCGCGTGGTGCGGGTGTACCGGACGGGCCGTCCGTAGTTCGCGCCCGGGTTCTGGTCGGGTCCGATCACGACCTCCGATCCCGGCACGATCCGTGCCTTTCGGAACCCGATTGTCGGGTCCGGATGGAGCGGACTCGCCACCGATCCCGCGCCCGGGGTCACGCGCAGATCGATGAACCGGTGCAGCACGCCGCGCAGGTTCTCGTTCTCGAGGTAGTGCTTGTTGAACGCGTTGTTGATGCCGCGCGTCGGGTCGGTGAACTGGGCGTTGGCCGCCGCTCCCGCCGGACCCACCGTGTCGCCCGTGCTCGTCGTCGGCCAGTTGTTGGTTCCGCCATGGTCCCAGTCGCCGATCTCGTCCACTCCGAAGCTCGTGAGAATCCGACCCGTCTTGGCGTTCACCGTGAAAGGCGCGAAAAGATTCCGCAGATTGACGTCGGACATCCAGCCCGATCGCCCGTTCGCCGCCGCGACGGCGTTGCCGAAGGGGTAGGGCGAGCCGGTGGCGACCGCGTCGCTGTAGGCGCTGACGTCGAACAGTTCGGTGCCTCCCGTCAGGTCGCTCCCTCCCGAAGTCGGGTCGTAGGCGAACACGCTGAATCCCGGAACTCCCCCGCCGAAACGACCGACCTGGTAGGGTCCGGTCGTCTGCCCCGCGTCGTAGGCGTAGTGCCGAATGGAGGCGTCCACCCAAGCGCCGAACTCGGTCCGGTAGACGTCCGGTCCGTACGAGGTCATCGAGTCGGACTCCTCGCCCAACCGAATCGAGACCATCCCCGTCGCCGGCTCCTTCGAGAGTTGCGTCGGCTTGAACTGGACGAGCGGAATCAGGCGCGGGACGTTGCCGTCGTAGGACACCGCGCGCGTGGCCTTGTTGTAGACGGGCTGGATGCTGTCGAAGCGGTTCAATTCGGTGACGACGTTCGCGTACCGGAGCCACTGGCGAATCCGCGCGATCTTGGCGGCCGCGGCGCCGGTGCCGACCTCGCTGTCCCGCAAGACGAAGAAGAATGGGTCGTCCAGCACCGGCTGGCCCGTCCCGTCGAAGTCGAACAGGTCGGTGTTCGGCTCCACCCGGCCCGTCGTCGCGTTGCGGCGGTACACCGGCACCTGCGCCCGGTAGAGGACGTACAAATTGTCCTTCGCGCCGCTCTTGACCATGAGCAAGCCGTCGTAGGGGTTCGTGTAGCGACCCGGTCCGACGGTTCCGTCGGGCGCCGTCTGCAAAGGATCGGCCAGACCGACGAAGTAGCGGGTCAGCGAAAGGCCCGGCATCGCGGGCAAAACCGGCTGTCCGCGCGGCACCGACATCGTCGGGTCCGCCTTCCCCGTGTCCGGGTTGACGAACGCGCCGTCGCGAACGGCCGAAGGGTCTCCCGCCGCCGGGTCCACGATGTCGATCTTCGCGTAGGGCAACAGCACCTCGGTCGGCGTCCCGTCCTGGCCGGGAACCACCACCGCCACCATCCCCGCCGCGCCGCTGTTGTCGCGCACGCTCGAGCCGTTCGAAATCTCCCGCGCGATGCGGTCGGCGACCTGCCGAGCCGTGGACTGCACCGCCGCGTAGGTCTGCGCCAGACGCGTCAGGTTGAAGCTTTGGATAAGGGGGACGATGATCAGCCCGAGCAGGATCGCCGAGATGGCCATCACCGTCAGCAGTTCGATCAGCGTGAAGCCACGTCGAATTCGGGTCATCGGTCGCCTCCCACAAACGTCTCCGAGGCGGTGCGCCGCCAGTTGCGCCCCCAGGCCTCGAAGGTTCGGACGTTCTCCGCGGAGTCGTTCGACAGGTGGAAAGACTCCGCGTTCCGACTCACCAGAATCCGCATCGAGCCGCCGCGAACCTCTCGCGCCACGTACCCGTAGGTCAGATCGGTGTCAAAGCCGACCGCGTCCGGCGCCGCCTCGGCGATGTCGAGGTACGGCAGAATGTCGGAGGACGATTCGCGGATCACAAAACTCTGACCGCTCAACCGGCGCAGATTGTTCGCCGAGTCCCGGTACCAGCATTCGCCCACCACGACCGTTTTGCCGAGTTCGGAGCGCGCGAAGTAGAGCCGTGTCGGACGTCCCAGCCCGCTGAGCGGACCACCCACCAAGAATTCGCCGAGCGAGGGCCGACCGTCGGTCGCCACGTACGCGTCGGCCGACTTCGAAAAGTGCACCGCCCATTCGCCGACGACCTCGTACAGCGCCCGAACCCGTCGCCCGCCCAAGTCGATGACCGTCTGGCCGCCGACCGCGTCCCACACGCGTCCTTGCAGACCCGCCCGGCTCGCGTCCTCATCGTAGAACGTGATCAGGCCGATGGACTTGTCGACCACATAGGTTCCCGGAAGAAGGAAGCGTCCCGACTCCATGTCCACGATCGCCACGTCCGTCGCGATCGGCGTTCCGTCCCGCGCCGGGACCGAGAAACCCAGCCCGCCGTAGGGCCGACCGTCCGGGCCGGGGTTGCCGAGCACTTTCAGGCTGCGCATCCGCGTCTTCTGCCGGGCCGGAATCTGTTCCGCCACCCGGAAGTCGTCGCGCAGGATGCGCCAGTCGAACACGTCGTAGTTGACGTCGATCCGCGTCGGGTCTTCGGACTCGGCGGCGATCGCGTCGTAGGCCAGCGGGTTGAGGGCGATCCGCCCGAGCACCACGTCCACCACCTTGAACTCGTAGGGATCGGACGAGAACGGCGCGCCGGCCGCCAACTGCGTGAAACCGCCCACCAACTGGACCGAACCCGGCGAGGCGCGGAAGGTGCCGCCGGACGGGCCGTACAGGGCGAGATCCACTTCGGCGTACCCCGTACCGGATAAGACGGCGACCTCCGCGTCGATCACGTTGGAGGCCTGGTCCCCGTTGCGGAAGGCCATTCTCAGCCCGTAGACGCGGCGGATGGACCGCCTCGGAACGTAGAGGAGGGTGCCCTCGCGGTTGACATAGAAGTGCGGTCGGCCCGAGGCTGCGGTCGCGAAGGAGCCCGGGACCCCGATCCGACGCTCCAAGTGAAGACCGCCGACGGTGACCCGACCGTTCGGATCGAGCGGGGCGAACAGCAGTTGGATGGGCGTCGCGAACAAGCCATAGGTCGGTCGAGGCGGGGAGAGCAGCGCCCGTTCGCCGACGATGCGCCGCGTGTTGTTCGGGCCGCTCGCGTACGGCCAGTACCGGTTCCCGCCCGGCGCGTTCACCATCCCCTCGTTCGTCAGAGCCGTGCCGAGAAGACCGTAGTCGCCGAGGCGCCGCTCGGTGTCCGCTTCGATCACCGGCACGAAACGGTCGACGATGGTGCGCGCCGAGACGACGTCGCCGGGGATGGACCGCTCCAGCCCGAGCAGCCGATCGCGTTCCGCCTGCGCCAGTTGGGTGGCGATCGCCGTGTCCCGGCTCTGGTTCAGAACCCGGAAGCCTCCGGGAAACACCTGCGCGATCGCCAGGATGCCCACCAGAAAAATGACGATGACGACCAAGACCTCGACGAGCGAGGTTCCCGCGTTCCGCCTGCCCCCGACGCGCGTCGTGATCGCCTTCATGTTCGTGTGTGGTGTGGTGCGAATCAAATCGTCACTCGTAGGGTGCCGTCAGGGCTGGACGCGCCAAGACCGTTCGGCGAGCGCGGCCGAGTCGTAGGTGCGCGCCGAACCGCCCAAGAACAGCACAAGGTCCCGCTTCTGGCCCTGGAGGTTCGCCGTGGCGTCGCGGAACATCGAGTTCCAGGTCACGACCGTGTCGTCGGGCGGCTCGGCGTAACCGAGTTGCCGGGGATCGTCCATCCCGTTCCCGCTCCCCAGACCCCAGTTGGTCCAGAACAGCGCGTAGCGGAGCGTGTACATCTTGCCGCCCGCCGGGTTGGCCTCCTCCGAAACGTCGTAGCCGCTGACCGCATAGAACTTCGTCGCCAGGTTCGCGTCGTTCGTCACCCCTCCGGGGGCGACGAAACCGTCGTTCGGCCCGTACGCCTGCCGCGCGCCCAGCGGATCGTCGTTCGCGTCGATCCCGCCGTCGCCGTTCAGGTCGCGGATCGCTCCCTGTCCGATCGCCCGGGGGTCCATCCGGGGCCACACCGCCGTCGTGACGTCGGCGTTGGCGAACCGGTTGTAGGCGGGCTTGAAGGTCGAGAACGAGTTCAGCCGCTTGGGATAGAGGAAGCCCTGGACCTTGTCCGCCGGAACCACCGAACCCATGTTCGGGCCGGTCTGGTAGAGCGTGGCGTAGCCGAGCAGGGCGGGCGGATAGCCGCCTTGATCGACCTTGTAGAGTTGCAGCGCCGTGCGGATCGCGTTCATGTTCGACATGTCCGACCCGCGGTACGCGCTGTCCTTCGACCGGGCCATCACCGGGAAGATGATCGCCGCCAAGATGGCGATCACCGCGATGACCGTCAGTAATTCTATGAGGGTGAAACCCGCTCGTTTGCCCATGCCTACGTTCCTTCGCGACCGCACAGTCCGCCCTTCGATCTTTGACCCGGTGGCGGCGACCATTGTTCCTGAATTTCTACGGGGAACCTCCCCCGACCCAGCGCAGGTAGGCGTCGAGCCCGCTCCGCAACGGACCCTCGAAAACCACCGCCCCAATCGCGCCGATCGCAAGATATGGACCGAACGGGATCATCGTTCGTTCCACTTCCTCGTCGCCAATGTCCTCGACGCTGTAAGGGTTCTCACCGAAGAACCCCTCATAGAAGATCGGAACGGCGAGCCCGATCACGTCCAGGCACAGCAGGTAACCGAGGCCGCACTTGATCAGCGAGGCGACCGACTCCGGCTCCGGGTCCGGCTCGTCGGGGCCTTCTCCACCCGTCGCGACCTCCGCGCCCGACCCCCGGCTCGTCGCCGCGCTCCTTAATGCTACCTGTACGACCCCGAGAATCGCCCCCGCGAACACCGCCAGCCCGAAGCTGACGAGCGCCATCTGAGGAAGCAAGACCGCCCCGATTCCCCGCGCCATCTTGATGTCGCCGTGCCCCATCGCGTCCTTCTTGAACAGCAACAGCCCGAAAAGGGCGATCCCCCAGATCGTGCCCACCCCGACCACCGCCCCGACGAGCGCGCTCGGCAATCCGTTGATCGTGGCGGCGGGCGAGCCTTGCGCGTACTGCCAGACGTTCAGCCCGATCCCCACGAACAGCAGGAAGGCGTTGATCTGGTCCGGGATGATGTACAGCTCCCAGTCGATGAAGATGATCGCCACCAGCGTCGAGGCCGCCAGCAGGTACGCCACCGCTTTCCCGGGCTCGTAGGCGACCTGCAGATACTGGTGCCAGATCGCCGCCCAAATCGCGGCGTTCAACAGCTCGACGAGGAAATACCGAGGCGCGACCGGCGCGTGGCAGTAGCGGCATCGGCCCCGCTGCATCAGCCAACTCAGCAGGGGGATCAGGTCCGCCGGCCCGAGCCCGTGCTCGCAACGCGGACAGAAGGAGTTCGGCGGGTTCGAGAGCGACTTTCCGCGCGGCACCCGGTAGATCACCACGTTCAGAAAGCTCCCGATGATCGCTCCCAGGAGGAAGCCGAACGCCCAACTCCACGCGGGCAGGATCACGGGTTGCGCACCTCGGGCGTCACGCGGCTATGTTGGCATATGCCGCCCCCGGACCCCCCTCTGTCACTCTGAGCAAAGCGAAGAGTCCCGACACGCCCAAGCACCCCCGCCCCTGTCATTCTGAGCGCAGCGAAGAATCCCGAAGGCACGGCCACGACCGACCCATCACCACGTTACGGAAACGACTCCCACGCCCTGTCACTCTGAGCGAAGCGAAGAGCCCCGCAAACGCCCAAACCCCCCTGTCCCATGGAACGCAGAGGAAAGACCGCCAGAACCAAAGGCCCCGCCGTGCCTCTTGACAACACGTAGACGCAATGCTACTATTCGTCAAGACAGGAACCTCCCATGCAACCCAAACTCGACATGATCGGCCTCGTCGTCGAGAACGTCCCGCGATCCGTCGCCTTCTATCGGGCTCTCGGCGTCGAAGTCCCGGACTTCGAGCCCGGAAGCCCCTATGTGGAAACCACGCTTCCCAACGGACTTCGCGTCTCCTGGAACACCGTCGCCATGACGGCCGAGATCGACGGTCATTGGGTCGAACCGGTCGGCTACCGCATGGGGCTGGCGTTCCGGTGCGCGTCGCCCGCCGAAGTGGACGCGAACCATGATCGCCTGACGAGCCTCGGTTACCGGAGCGTGAAGGCCCCTTGGGACGCGTTCTGGGGTCAGCGGTACGCCCAGATCGCCGACCCGGACGGCAACCAGGTGGACCTCTTCGCCCCGCTCGAGAGTTGAGCGCTCAGGGTCGGAAACGCAGGATGACGGTGCTCCCGCGTCCCTTCTCGTTCGCCACGCTCTGGATCGTCCAAAGGTCGCTCCGGTTGTCCCCGTCCATCACCGAGCCGCTGTAGTCGCCCCACGCGCCGCCCTCCGTCGCCGCCAGCCCCTCGCCGAAGGCGAGGATCTCGCGCATCTTCCCGCGCGGGTCCCCCGCCTTGCGCCACGCGCACCGGGCCGAGACGAACATCTCCGGCCCGGTCTCCTGGAATCCGACCAGCACGTCGTTCTGCCGGTTGACCGCCAGCGTCGTTTGGATGTAGCTGTTGACCGGGTGAGCGATCAAGCCGCTCTGAACGAACGTGCCGTCGAGCCGGACCTGGTGCCACTGGACCCCCGCCCGACCCTCCACGTTCACCGTGTGCGAGAACCAGAGGTTTCGGCTCTGGACCACCAGGTTTTTCGGGTTCCGGTCGCCGGACGCCGTCCTCGCCGTCGTCCCCTTCATCGCCGAGGCGGGCGGCCAGCCGAAATAGCGGAACGCGTGCGGCGCCCGCACGACCGACTTGACCACCGGTTCGTTGCCGGGACCTTGGCCCACCGTCGTGAGCACGATCTCCTTGTCGGTCAACTCGACGAACAGCAGGTCGTCGGTCGCGTCCTGGGTGGCGACCGGATGCCCCAGGCTCCCCGCGAAGTGATAGACCGTCGCGGGCTTGCCCGCCTTCGCCTCCGCCATGCGCAGGACGAAGGTGCGCTCCTCGCCCCCCGGGAAGGAGTAGCCGATCCACTTCCTGCTGAAGCCGATGCCGCCCCCGTCCACCCCGTTCGGTACCGGCACCGGGTAGGTGTTCCAAGCCTGGGTCGGGTCGGCGGACTCGGAAACCGACACGTTGACCGGCTTCTTCTTCGCCTCGTCCCACGGGTTCCAGAGGTCGAAACCGAAGACGCGGTTGTTGGGGTCGAAGAACAGCTTCGGGTCGATCCCGCCGTTGAACTCGGACTGCGGCACCCCGTCCACGTAGTTCCCCTTCTTGTCGTAGATCACGAGGCCGCTGTTCGTACCGTGGAGCACGTACCCGCCCCCCACCGCGATCTGGGGGTCCACCTGCCGGTTGCCGTCCGCCGACCCGTCGAACACGAGCCGTCCGTCCAGCACCCGCGGGTTCCCTCCCTGCCGCCGGTTCTTCGCGGTCCCGCCCTTGTTGAAGGTCTCGGCGTGGATCGGTGCGATCACCTCGGTCCGAACCGGTCGGACGACCTCGAAGCGAGGGTTGTTCATGGCGAGAACGAGCAAGGCGAGGCCGGTCACCCCGTCAGCATATCCGACCGCCTCGCCGGTGCGCGCCAAGGCCGGGACCCGGCGCGACTGGTACAATCGCATCGATGCCCAAGTTCAAAGAGGGCGAGCGCGTGCGCGTCGTCGATCGTGAAACCACCGCCGAGGACCGGGCCGCTCACCGCTACTACCCGCACATGGCGGGTCTGACCGGCACCGTCCAAAACGTCTACGAGACCGGCGAACTGGCCGTCAAGGTGGACCCGGACATGCTCCTCAAGGTCGCCCGCGACGTCCACGAGACGGCGGTGGATCGGATGCGCGCCAAGTTCCTGAGCGCCGTCAGCGAGGAGCAGAAGAAGCAGCTCACCAAAGAGGAACTCGAATTCGGCGCGAACTACGTCATCCTCGTGCGCACCGCCGACCTCGAGCGCATCGCCGACTGATCCCATGGCCGACAACTACTCCTTCGATATCGTCTCCCGCGTCGACATGCAAGAGGTCCGCAACGCCGTGGACCAGTCCCGCAAAGAGCTCGCCAACCGCTACGACTTCCGCGGCAGCAAAACGGAGATCGAGTTCGAGAAGGACGAGGTGACCCTCGTCTGCGACGACGACTTTAGACTCGGCCAACTGCGCGACATCGTCGAGACCAAGATGATCCGCCGCGGCGTCGACATCCGCCAGCTCGATTTCCAGGAGCCGGAGAAGGCGGGCGGCATGACCCTCCGCCAGCGCCTCAAGTTCAAGGTCGGCATCCCCCAAGACCAGGCCAAGGACCTGATCAAGAAGATCAAGGACACCAAACTGAAGGTCCAGGCCCAGATGCAGGGGGAAGAGGTCCGCGTCTCCGCCAAGGTGAAGGACGACCTCCAGAAGGTCATCCAGTTCGTCAAGGGCCTCGACCTTCCCTACCCGGTCGACTTCGTCAACTACCGCTGACGCGGCTTGCGCCCGAACAGCGCGAACACCGTCAGCACGCCGCACTGCGCGCCCGCCACCTTCGCGATCAACTCCGCTTGAAACCAGTTCAGGGCGGGCAAGAGTTGTGGCGGAAGCCGCTCGATCGCCGACGGCATCTGGGTGACCATCGAGGCGGACACCAGCAACAACACCCCGTAGACGATCGGCAGCGTCAGATTGAGCGGGAACGCGAACCGAAAGGGAGCGAACATCGCCCCCGCCGGAATCGCCGCCCCGATCAGCAGCGCCGCCGCCAAGACCGGCACCAGCAGGTAGTAGAACATCGGCGAACCCGGCTGGCGCAAGGGTTCCGGCACGCTCCCGTAGGCCACCGCGACCGCGACGATCAGGAGCACCGACACGCAACCCGTCACGAACGCCAATGCCCGCATAGGCGTTCAGTGTATCCCGCGACTCAGGCCGCCGCCTCTCGCGAGCCCGCCACGATCGCAAGGTTGTGGCGCGCTTCCGCGTGGCTCGGCTCGAGTTCGAGCGCCTTCTGATAGGCGATTCTCGCCCCGTCCGCAACCTCCAGTTGGGCGAGCGCGTTGCCGAGGCAAAACCAAGCCTGGGCGTTCGCCGGTTGCTCGCGCAGGCCCGCCTGGTAGATGTGAGCCGCATCGGCGAACAGCCCCATCCGGTACAGCAGGTCGGCGCAGTTGAAGTGCGCGTTCGCGTCGTGAGGCGCCCGCTTCATCGCCTCGCCCATGCACTGCAACGCCGCGTCGAGTCGCCCCACCCGTTCCAGCGCCCGACCCCAGTTCACCAGCATCTGCGGGGTGAGTTCGCCCACTTCCTGGAAGGCGTCGTACGCCCGCACCGCCGCCGAAGCGTCCTCGCCCCGCTCGATCGCCGACATCCAGAGGATCCACGCGTCGTGGTTGCGGTACCGCCCCCAAGTCTCCTCGCCCAGCCGAATGGCCTCCGCCGCGTCGCCGATCGCCATCCGGGCGCGCACCGCGCCCCGCCGGCAAGGGAATTCCAGAGGCGAACCGTCGAAGCCGCTCTCGAACAGCTCGAGGGCCTCCGCGTGCCGCCCCATCGCCTCGAGGACCGTGGCCTTCGAGAACCGGGTCACGTTGAAGGTCGGGTCCACCGCCAGCGCCCCGTCAAAGTCCTCGACCGCCTCGTCGAGGCGCCCGAGTTGGGCCAGAATCTGCCCGCGCAACACCCACTTCTTGTGGGTCACGATCCCGTAATCGCCCGTCAAGTCGGGGTCCCAAGCCATCCCGAACAGACCTTCGGTCTCCGCGAGCGCTTCGAGCGGCCTTCCCGCCCGTAACAGGGCGTGCGCCTTGTTGAAGCGGTTGATCACGTTGTCCATGCCCCGCGCGGTCAGCGCGTCGCACACGCCGAGCGCTTCCTCCGGTCGGCCCTGTTCGACGAGCGCCACCGCCAGAAGATGGTGGACCGTCGCGATGAAGCTGGCCTTCGGCGGGAATCCGCGCATGGATTCCCGGGCCGCCCGTTCCGCGTCCCCGTACCGTCCCGCCACGCTGTAAACGTTCGCGAGGTTGTACCACTGGAACGAATCGTCCGGCCGCTCCGCGACCTCCCGCTCGAGCAGCGCGATCGTGCGCTCCAACTTCCCTTTCTCCCGCATCGCCGAAGGCAGGTACCCGAAGTGCAGCAGTTCGACCCCGTCGAGGTTCGCGCAAGGGCGCCCCAGGGCGAGGATCGCGGGCGAGATCTGCTCGTGAACCCGGCCCGTGAACCGGGTCTCCGGGGTAAGGCGGAACAGACGGATCGGACGGTGGATGTACTGCGCCGCCGAAGACTCGTCCGCCAGGTAGTTCACGATGCGTACGAAGAACCCGCCGAACTGCGGCCGGATGACCGCCTCCCGAATCGCCGCCCCGCTCGAAGGGGTCAACTCCTCGTCCGCGTCGATCCACAGCGCCCAGTCCCCCGTCGCCGCCTCCAGCGAGGCGTTCCGCGCCGCCGAGAAGTCGTCGCACCACCGGAAGTCCAGGACCTTCGCGCCGTGCCGCGCCGCGATCTCTTTCGAGCCGTCGGTCGAACCCGTGTCCACCACCACGATCTCGTCCACGACCCCCTTGACCGAGGCCAGACACTGGTCGAGGGTCTTCGCCTCGTCCTTGACGATCAGGCAGGCCGAAACCCGAATCCCCGCCTCGTCGCCGAGCCGGTAACCCAGTCGCTCGAACCGCTTGATCGCCTCCGTCCCCTCCGGGTCCGGCGTCTTGAGCTTCCGCGCCAGACGGGCGCGGCAGGCGAGATGTTCCCCGAGCAGCCCCGCGAGTCGGCTCGCGCTGGGGGCGCCCTCCGACTGCTCCAGGCAAGCCAGCGCTTCCCCCTCGCGTTGGCTGTAGAGGCAGACCAGGCCCAGGACGGCGGTCGCCTCCGGGTCCTCCAGACCCTGGGCGAGGGCGTCGTTGAGAATCCGTTCCGCCTCCGCGTACCGTCCCTCGTCAAAGTGCTCCCGGGCCAGGCCGGCGATGTCGGCGGATGGGTTCATAGGGCTCCTTGTGGCTCAGGCGGCGCGCCGCATCATCCGCTCGAGGTGGCGGCGGGCGCCCGCGATCGAGAACATCTCGTCCCGAAGAAGACGCTTGATCATGAAGACCGTCTGGATGTCCTCCGGCCGGTACCGCCGCTGGCCCCCCGACGTCCGATCCGGGTCCAAGAACTCCGCGAACTCCTTCTCCCAGTACCGCAGCGTGTGGACTTCGACGCCGGTGATGGTGCTCGCGACGCTGATCGAAACGGATTGGGGCGAAACGCGCGGTCGGGCCATGATTCTCGTCGTTCTCGGTGATCGCCGTCCCCCGTGGGTCCGGCTACCCAAGGTATCGGCAGAAACCCGGCAATCTTGCAGGGTCCCCCGGCCCGCCGCCGACTTCCCCAAGGGCCATAGTAAACTGAACGCCCCACGCCCCCGCGTCCAACGGCGGACCGGAGCGCCGGGAGGCCGCCCCCATGCCGGACCAACCGCTTCGACCCCTGGACGAGATTCGCGTCGAGATCGACGCCCTCGACGCCACCCTCGTCGAACTCCTCAGCCGACGCGCCGAGCTTGCGATCGAGGTCGGCAAGGTCAAGGGATTCGACGGCCGCCCGTTCTTCACCCCCGAGCGCGAGCGAGCCATCCACGAGAAGCTCGCCCTCATCAACCCCGGCCCGCTCCAGCATCGCCAACTCACCGCCATCTTCCGCGAGATCATCAGCGCCGCCCGCGCCGCCGAAAAGCCCCTCACCGTCGCCTATTGGGGCCCCCCCGGCACTTTTAGCCACATGGCCGCCCTCCAGACCTTCGGCGCGAGCAGCGGCTACCTTCCGGTGGACGCGATCGAGGACGTGTTCCTCAGCGTCGAGCACGGCCATGCCGACTACGGCGTCGTCCCCGTCGAAAACTCCGTCGCCGGCGTCGTCCCCGAAACCCTCGACATGTTTCCGCAGACCAACGTCAAAATCTGCGCCGAGACCTACGTCCCGATCCACCACCACCTCGTCACCGTCGCCGACTCCCTCAAGAAGATCGAACGCGTCTACGCCGGCCCCCAGCCCTCCCAGCAGTGCAAGCGTTGGCTTCGCGCCAACGTCCCCAACGCCCAGATCGTCGAGACCGTCCCCACCGCCAGAGCCGCCGAACGCGCCCTCGCCGATCCGACCGGCGCCGCGATCGCCAATCGCCTCGGCGCCGACACCATCGGCATCCCCATCCTGATCGAGCACATCGAGGACAACCCCCACAACCGCACCCGGTTCCTGGTCGTCGGATACAACGAACCCGCCAAGACCGGACGCGACAAGACGAGCCTTATGTTCAACCTGAAGAACCGGCCCGGTGAGCTCTACCGCGCCCTCAGCGCCTTCGAGAAGCACGGGGTCAACCTGATGATGATCGAGAGCCGACCCGCCCAGCGCGCCACCTTCGAGTACATCTTCTACGTGGACTGCACCGGCCACCGCGTCGACGACCACCTCCGCGCCGGCATCGAGACCCTTAAGGAGTACGCCCTCGAGACCACCATCCTCGGCAGCTACCCCTACGCGGACCCGCTCCAGTGACCGACCTCCCCGTCCCTGTCGTCCTGAGCGAACGCGAAGGACCCCGGTTCCCCCGCCTTGCCTACCCCAGGATCGCCTGGATCGCCCCCACGTCCTCCGGCGACAGCCGCCGGTCCGCCCGCGCCACGTTGCACCGGGCCTGCCGCGAGTTCCGAAAACCCGGGATCGCCGAACAGACCCACGGATGCGCCAGCACGTAGCCGAGCGCCGCCCCCGCCAAGTCTTCCGTCGTCTCGCCGAACCGGGCCTTGAGCGCCGCCAGTTTCGGCTTCAGACCGCCCAGCCGCTCCGCCCCGAACGACGACGAACCCCGCCGGTGATCCCCCTCCTCGAAGGTCGGCGGATTCGAAGGGTCGTACTTGTCCAGCAACAGGCCCTGCGCCAACGGACTGAACGCCACGAAGCTGATGCCCCGCTCCACCAGCAGCTTCTGGACTGGCGAGCCGGCCGCGATGTAACGGTCGTCCAGCGCGTTCGCCCAACTCTGCAGCACCGCCGGACGAACGTGCGGCACGACCCGCAAGAAGTCGTCGTTCGAGTAGGCGCTCTGCCCCTTCGCCCGCACCTTGCCTTCCTCGACCAGCCGATCCATCGTCTCGACCGCCTCCGGCAAGTAACGGTCGTCCGGCCCGAAGTCGCCGTGATGGAAGTAGTACACGTCCAGGGCGTCCCGCTTCAGGTTGAGCAACGACTGCTCGCACTGGTGGCGGATGTGGGCCGCCGCGTACGAATGGGGGGCGGTGCCGGGAAAGTGGCCCACTTTGCTCGCGATCACCACGCGCGTGTTCGGAACGCCCAGTTTGTCGAACGCCCGCGCGAGCATCCGCTCCGCGCGCCCGTTGCCGTACACGTCGGCGTTGTCGAAGTGGTTGACCCCCGCGTCGAGTCCGACCTTGATGCCTTCCACCACCTCGTCTTCGTCGACGTCCGCCCAACCGTTCGGCCGGCCGTCCACCCAGTTCCGGCCTCCCATCGTCCAGCAACCGAAACCGATCTCCGAGACCTGGACGTCCGTGTTTCCGAGCGCGCGGTACCGCATGGCGCAAGAATAGACGCTTCGCCCCCGCGATGCGCAATCTGCACCAAGGAAGTCGGATTCGCGGGCGCACGCTCCGGCTTCGGGAGAGTCCGCTCCTTTCCCCCTCCCTTCGCCGCACCGACCCTCTTTTCGATACCCGACAAACCCCGACGCTCGTCTACTGGCGGTTTGCGAGAAAACGCGCTAGAATGCACCCGATCCGCCCCTTGACAACCGAAAATCGGTCGTTTTGAGAATATTCTGTGGCGACCCCCCCGAAAAGCGGCGACCTAGACGGCTACCGGTGGCCTTAAACGGCACGTCGAATCTGGCGACCCCCCCCGGTAACCCGGCTAATCGACGCCGTTTTTAGGGGATAGCGCCCCGGTCGCGGGTTCGAACGGGTCGTCCCGCCAAAAAGGCCCCGGGGGGTGTGCCATCGCTGTTTCTACGGACAGGTGGACAAACTCGAGCCTCGAAAACGCGATCCCAAACCCTTGCCAAACGAGGGTTTTCGTGCTATGATGGTCTTCGAAGGGCAGGGTTGCAACCCCCCCTCACCCCGCAAGGGGATTGAAACTCGGCCTCGTCCATGAGGTCCTCGATCGCCGTCGGAGCCGACGGGTTGCAACCCCCCCTCACCCCGCAAGGGGATTGAAACTCGGTGACCACCGCCAAACCGAAAGTCGGATACGACGGTCGTTGCAACCCCCCCTCACCCCGCAAGGGGATTGAAACCCGCCGAACAACTCGGGCGCCTTGGTTTTAAGGGCCTCCAGTTGCAACCCCCCCTCACCCCGCAAGGGGATTGAAACAAAAAGTTCTTCCGGAGATCGGAAGAACGCCGTTCCAGCCGGTTGCAACCCCCCCCTCACCCCGCAAGGGGATTGAAACGATGTGGGCTCGGATGCGGTCGGCCCGTTCGTTCTCGTTGCAACCCCCCCTCACCCCGCAAGGGGCGGAGGGTTCGCCGGAGGCGCGCCTAGGGCGGGCGATGGGCCACCGGGGGGGGGGGGTAGGGGCGCGCCCCGGCCAACGCTCCGCCCATGGGTCGGATGAGGCGGCGGCAGGGCCCGCGGATCTCGACCCCGGCTCCGGGTCCGCCACGGCCGGAGCAGCGGAGGGAACCGAGGCTGGAGCCGACCCCATCGATCCCCGCCTCCCCCGTCCGGCCGTCGTCTCACCGAGACTCGTCGGCCCCTTTCCCCTCGGTTGACGTCGGGCCCCGCCAAGTCGTAGAAGTCGTGGACCGAGAACGACGCCGCCCAAAACCCCGCCCGTTCCCACGAGGACTCCGTTCGAATCGGCCGACTGGCGCGCGCGTCGCCCCCGGGTGCAACGGGTGCGGCCGAAATGACGGGCGTGATGAGTGGGACGGAAAGGAGCGAGGGGGCGGAGAGAATAGGAGTGACGGGAATGACGCGAAGGCGCGAGGGGTGGAGAGAATGGGAGTGACGGGAATGACGCGAAGGCGCGAGGGGTGGGGAGAACAGGAATGACGGGAATCGCGAAGGCGAACCCGTCTCCCCGGACCGTCGTGGCCGTTCGTGCGCTATACTCCGCCCCGTGCCCGCTCAGGATCCCACCACGTTCGGCGGCCAAGCGATCGTCGAAGGCGTGATGATGCGGTCGCGCAACCACTTCGCGGTCGCCGTCCGCGCCCCCAACGGCCAGGTCGTGCTTCAGCAGGAACCCCTCTCCAAGTCCTGGCTCTTCCGGCAGAAGTGGTTGCTCCAGCCCTTCTTGCGGGGCACCTTCGCCCTGCTCGACGCCATGTCGCTCGGCATCAAGGCGATGAACTTCGCCTCCCACATCCAACTCGACGAGAAGTACCTGCCGGAAGGAGCCGACGGCAAAACCGCGATCTACGGCCAGGCGCCCGCCGAGGGCGATTCGGAAGTGGTCAAGCCGGCCGGCGGCAAACCCGACACGATCCGCTCGATGCAGGTCGGGGTCGCGATGGTCTTCGGCGTGGCGATGGGCCTCGGGCTCTTCGTCTTCGTCCCCAACCTCCTCGCCGAGCCGTTCCGCAACCTGGGCATGAACCCGACCGCGATCAACCTCGTGAGCGGGCTCTTCAAACTGGTCATCTTCATCGGCTACCTGCTCCTCATTTCGCGGATGGAGGCGATCCGCCGCGTGTTCCAGTACCACGGGGCCGAGCACAAGGCGATCAACGCCCTCGAAATGGGGGAACCCTTGACCGTGGACGCCTGCCTCAAGCAGACCCGCCTGCACCCCCGTTGCGGCACCAGCTTCGCCATCGTCGTGCTGCTCATCAGCATCGTGCTCTTCACCTTTGTCCCGAGGTACCCGATTCCCGGACTCCCTCTGGTGGTGAACGTGCTGGTGCGCTTCGGGATCGAACTGGTCGTCCTCCCGATCGTCGCCGGGATCGGCTACGAGCTGATCCGGATCGCGGGCAAGTTTCGACGACAGAAGTGGGTCCACGTCGTGTTCTGGCCCGGCTTGATGACCCAGTACGTCACGACCGCCGAACCGGACGCCGGCCAGATGGAGGTCGCGATCCTCTCCCTCAAGGCCGTCATCGAGGCCGAAGAGGCCCTCGCCGCCGCCGCTTAGAACGCCGAATCGACCGGCCGCGGAAGTGCCATAATGCGGCGTCATGAACAAGATTCGGGTGGTCATCGCGGACGACGAAGAGGCGTACCGAGAGGTACTCAAGCGAACCATGGGGCTCGCTCCGGACGCCGAGGTGATCGCCATCTGCAAGGACGGTGAGGAAGCCCTCGCCGCCTGCCTCGCCGATCCGCCCGACGTGCTGCTCACCGACATCAACATGCCGAAGATGAACGGCATCGAGCTGATCCAGAAGATTCTCACGAAAGAGAAGGGGATCGTCCCCGTCATCCTCACCGTCCAAGAGGACGACGAGACGGTCTACGAGGCTTTCAAAGCGGGCGCGAAGGGCTACCTCCTCAAAACGTCCAGCCCGAAGGACGTGATCGAGGCGGTGCGCCTTGCCGAAACCGGCGAGGCCAAGGTCACCCCCAAGATCGCCGCCAAGATGATCGAGTACTTCACGCAGAAGCCCCAGCGCGAAGAGGAGATCGACGACACCTGGCTCTACGTCCTCAGCGACCGAGAACTCGAAGTCCTGAAACTCGTCGCCCAGGGATTGCGGAACAAGGAGATCGCCGGCCAGCTCGGCATCGCCGAAAAGACCGTGAAGAACCACGTCAGCAACATCCTGAAGGCCCTGCAGGCCAACAGCCGCACGGAACTCACGATCATGGCCCTCAAGGCCAAACTCGTGACCGAAGCCTAGGCGCGTCGCGATAGGCGGCGCATTCGGAACGCGACCACGATCATCGCGGCCGTTCCCATCGCGTATTCGCCCGCGTGCGCGAGCGCGACCGCCATCAGCCGACGGTCCGACTCGAAAGTCGGCCGCCGTTGCGCCATCGGGATCGTGCCCGCGAACAGGTAGACCCCGACGAGAACCAGCATCATCGCCAGCCAGATCGCGAGGCAGGCCCAGCCGACCGTTCGGAGAACCGTCCTCGCCGGAAGAGAGGGACGCAGACGGTGGTTGACGAAGGCCAACACGACGCCCGCGATCAGCCCGAACCACCAGGACGCGCCGATCCCCCACACCAGGGCCATCACGACCGGCTCCTGGCTCGCCACCACTTTCGGGTGATGGACCGTGAAGTACTCCACCGCGACATGGGCGGTCACCATGTCCACCGCGAGACCGAGGGCGCACGCCCAGAGGACGCTGCCGATCACCAACCTCAAGGCCTCGGCCCGGCTCGGCGCCATCGCTCCTCCTAGGCCAAGGCGACCGGTTCGCCGCCCCGCCGGACGCTTTCGTAGCCGGCGATGGCGACCCGCGCCGCCTGGATGCCGTCGTAAGCGTTCGGCACGGGCTCCTTGTCCTCCAAAACCGCCTCGATGAACGCGGCGGTGAGGCCGGCGTCCATGTTCGAGCCGAACCCGGAGAGTCCGTAACGCATCGTCTCGTTGCGGTAGACGTCGGCGCTCCAGCCGAACATATCCATCTCGAGGACGCCGGTGTCGCCGACGACGTTCATCGTCACGTCGCCCCACGTCTTGTAGCTTTTGGGTCGCGACCAACTCGAATCGAGGGTGGCGAACACCCCGCTCCCGAACTCGATCGTTACCATCGCGGTGTCCTCCCAGTCCTGTCCGTACACGTTGTGCCCGATCTGCGCCTGCACGCGAACCGGCTCCTCTTCCAAGAGCGCCCGAAGGAGGTCGGCGACGTGGACGACGTGGTCGATCATGGCCCCCCCGCCCGACTTGTCCCTTTCCACGAACCAGCCGAAGGGACAAGAGCCTCGGTTCGTCGCGCAGATTCCGCGCACGGTGCCGACCGTCCCCGCCCCGACCTTGTCCTTGAGGCGTCGGAACGCGGGCGAGAAGCGGCACGGAAAGGCGGTCATCAGTTTGATGCCGCTGCGCTCGACGGCGGCAAGAATCCGACGCCCGTGCTCGTCGTTGGGAGCGAGGGGCTTCTCACAGAGCACATGCTTGCCGGCGGCGGCGGCGAGTTCGACGCACTCGGCGTGGCGGGTGTTCTCGCTGCACACGATCACGGCGTCGCACGCGTCGAGGAGCGCTTCGGCGGTCTCGAAGGCGGGAACCTGGAAGTCGCTCGAGAAACGGCCGGCGTGATCGCGATCCGGTTCATGGACGCCGATGGCTTCGGCGTCGCCGCGACCGCGCAAGCCCCAGGCGTAGCCCCACGCATGCATATGGGTGACGCCGAGAAAACCGATCCGAAGGGCCATGGAGTCCCGTTCGGCGGAGGCGCGACGACTCCTGCGGAGGTCCTAGAACCCGAACTTCGAAAACACGGACTGGCCAACGTCCCCGGTGATCGAGAACCACTTCTGGGTGTCGTAGGATCGGCAGACGTCGCTCACCAGGGTGTCGGTCCGCATCGCCGGCTGATCGATTTTCGAGGTGCTTTTGCCCTGCATCGCGAAGAGCGTTTTCATCGCCTCCTGCGGGTTCTCGTCGGAGCGATTGAGCGCCTCGACGATGTCGAGCAACAGCACGCGGGTGTTTTCGAGGACGCCCTGGTATTCGTCACGAATGGGCACGCACTCGGCGGGCGGCGGCACCGAGTGGAAGAACTCCTCGACCCCCTTCCAGGTCTCGTCCATCTGCTCGGTCCCAATCTTAGTTCGCTTGAGGGTGGGCGAGGTGCTCATGTTGGACTCGGGGTCGATGAGTTCGCCAACGTTGAACGAGTCCCCCATTTTGGCGGTGGTGAAGAGCACCATCGCGTCCGCGAGTTGGTCCATGCTGGCCTTCACCCGGCGCTCTTCGGTCTTGCGCAGGTGCTCCAGCCAGTCCCTGATGTGGGCGGGCATCTCGCGATGCTCCGCGCCCGCGCGAAGAGGGCTGTCCGGGGCCGCGCCCTGCGCCTGCAGGATGGGAGTGGGGGCCGAGCCCTGAGCGCGCAAGGTCGAGTTCGGCGTTTCGGGAGCTTTGGCGCGGAACATTCCCGCCGCCGACAGGCCAAGGAACACAGCGACCAAAACGAGCGCCGCCCCGCCGGACCAATAGACCCAGGGCGGTACCCCTGCCTTCGGCGTCGGGAACGCGCCTGCGCTCGCCGAGGGAGGAACGGACGCCCCGAACGGTCGCCCGCACGACGGGCAGAACCGCGCGACCGCGTCCATCTTCGTACCGCACACCGGACACACCATATGGTCTATGACGACGATTCGACTCCGCCGGTGTCCTCCCTGCCCAACGGGCCCATACCCACCGGGACGATCGACGACGGTGGCGTTCAGAGCACGCGGAAGGGGTACTTCTTCCAGTGCCGGTAGACGCGACCCGAGTAGGTCAACGCGTTGAGCACGTCGCGGTACAGGTCGGCGACGGCGGCGAAGGCATCCTGGCGACGTCGCCGCGTCAGGAGCGCCGCAAGGTCGTAGACAAAGAAGAAAGCGAAGCCCAATCCCAAGCAGGCGGCACGGCCCGCGTCGGCGGCCGTATACCGCTCGAAGAAGACGCCGCCGATCGCACCCGCCAACGCCCCGATCCCTGCCACGAACCCTAACCCCATGAAGCTGAAGTCCCGGCCGCAAAGGCACGTGTACGCGACCCAGCCAAGAACGGCTCCCGCCACCCCCTCGTAGGGCCAGCCGACCGAGGGTAGGCCCCCGAGGACCGTTCCCGCGAGGACCACGACGACCGGAAGCAAGACCCAGGAAAGGCGGGCGTCCCACTCGGGCCGCTCCCTATGCCATTGCCGAACCGCGCTTAACGCCAGCAGCGCGCCGAGCAGGCCAAGCGCCGCCGACGGAACGGAGAGGGCGAACGGCTTGGCCCATGCCACCACGAACAGGACGGCCACCGTACCAAAGTGCAAGGCGACGACCCATCGAAGAAACCAAAGCCGAACCGCGTAACGCTCCTCGGCCACGTTGCCGGGGATCACGATCTGCTCTGGAAAGACGGGCGGAACGTTCATCGACTCTAGACGATTTCGAGTTCGTCGCGTCCCGGCAAGGTTGGGAACGGCGCGGTCGGCAGTACTTGGTACCAGTAGGCGACGCTCGCGATATCGTCTTGAAGGGGCAGGTACCGACCGTGCGAGCGCCAGCCGAGAGCCTGGATCGTCACGCGAAGGTCCTCCTCGAACCGGACGGGGTCCATGATGTGCCAGCGGTAGAGACCGAAGCGGGTGTTGGCGACGTAGTGCCCGTCCGGCCGGATGACTTGGGGCATGCCCGCGTAGGGCGTGGCGAACTCGGTGTACTCGATGGTCTTCACGCCGTACCGGCTGACCTGCTCGGTGTCGAAGTCGTAGGAGCCGCAGAAGTAGTCCTCGGTGCCCGTGCCGCAGATCGTAGGATACTCGCCGTCGCCGTCCAGGAAGAACTTGATCTCCCCCTCGCCCCACCAGCCGTTGTGGTTCACCTGCCAGGCCATATAGGTCCCAACGTAGTGGCCCTTGCCCCGCACCCCGTCGAGCAACGTGTAGTCCTCCTTATACGGCAGGGGGTTCTGGCGCCGGAACTGGGCGTGAAAGTACGCGGCGTCCTCCGGCACCTCGGTCAGAGTGTAGTTGATCTGGTAGTAGAGCACCATTGGGTCGAATCCGATGTTGGTCATCGTGATCCGGCATCGCCTGCGGAACGGCATCTCCCAGTAGCAGTTGAAGGCGCTACCCGGGTTGACGCAGACGGGGAGCGAGGAGACGTGGGCGTACTTCTGCCAGCCGCACGCGAAGAAGTCACCGACCGGACACTCGACGGAGGGTTGCTCTTGGTCGTCCCAATAAATGCGGAGGATGGTCATGCGCCAGGCGCCCGTCGGAGTCATCCAGATCTGCTGGATGGCACCGGGCCCCTCGATGTCGGCAACGACGCGTTCCTCGCCCGCCTCGATGCGGATGCTCGGGGAGATCTTCCACTTGGGGCCGAGTTCGCGGGCGCAACGTTCGCCCGTGCCCTCCGTCGCCATTCCCGCCCTCCCCTTCTCGCCGGTAAAGTTTTCGGGCGAGATGGAGCGGGTCTTCGCGTCGGAGAGGCGGGAGAGGTTGCCGAGGTGGAGGCCGAGGCCGTTGAACGCCATGGCCTACCTTAGCCGTTCTTGGGTCGCGAGGATCAAGTCAAGGGATCGTCCACACGAGGATCGTCTCGGAGGACGCCCGCTCTAGATCGGGTGGCGACGCGAACCGGAAAGCGAATGAAGGTGGTCGGGATGACTGGATTCGAACCAGCGACCTCTGCGTCCCGAACGCAGCGCTCTACCAAGCTGAGCCACATCCCGATGGCCCCCATAGGATACCATAGGCGATCGCGCCGTGCCCAGGGAACCGAGGCGTCCTGCCGAGCGTTCCCGAACGTGCCCGACCGCGATTCACGCACCATGAAACGACATCTCTGGATTCTCTTCGTCGCCGCCGCGATGACCCTCGTCGGCTGTTCCGGGTCGGAAAAGACCGAGCCCAAGACCGACGCCCCCGCCACCGGAACCGAGGCCGGCAAGGAAAGCGCCGCCGCCGAAAGCACCGTCGCCTCGACCTACCAGGTCATCGACGGGGTGTGCTGCAACGCCGAAGGGAAGCCGGTCTGCCCGGTGATGGGGAGCGTCGTCGAGAGCAAGGACAAGGCGTTCGAGGTCATCGAGCACGAAGGCGTGCAGTACTACATTTGCTGCGGCATGTGCCCGGATAAGTTCCGCGCCAACCCCGAGAAGTACGCCGTCAAGCCCGCCGACAAGGGCTAAGACGCGATCGCGACCGGGCCGGGAAGTAAGCTACGAAGCGATGCAACCCGGCCTGTTCGCCGAATCGGCGTCGGCCTCCCTTCCCTTGGCCGCGCGGATGCGCCCCCGTTCGCTGGCGGAGTTCGTCGGCCAGGTCCACCTGCTCGGGCCCGGCGGCCCCACCCGTCCGGCGATCGAGGCAGGAGCGCTGGGGTCGGTCGTCCTATGGGCGCCACCGGGTTGCGGCAAGACCACCCTCGCCTACCTGATCGCAGCCTACAAGCAGGCGACCGTCGAGACGCGGAGCGCCGTGACCGCGGGGGTCGCGGACGTGCGCAAGATCGCAGAGGCGGCGAGGTTGCGCCGGCAGACCACCGGCCATCCCACGTTGCTCGTCCTCGACGAGATCCACCACTTCAACCGCAGCCAACAGGATTCGCTACTGGGATACTTGGAGGACGGTACGTTCGAGTTGGTGGGATGCACCACCGAGAACCCGTTCTTCGTGCTGGCGCCCGCGCTGCTTTCGCGGGCGCGGGTCCTGCCCCTCAAACCTCTCGGCGACGAGGAATTGGGTGAGCTTGCCCGGCGCGCTCTTGCCGACGAGGAACGAGGCCTCGGGGGCCGACGACTTGGCCTCGAAGAGGACGCGTTGACGCATCTCGTGCGTTGCGCGAACGGAGACGCGCGCCTGGTGCTCAACGCCCTCGAAACCGCCTCCGCCCTCGTGCCGGACGGGACGGCGATTGCCCTTGCCCAAATCGAGGAAGTGCTTCAGCGTCCGGCCGTCCGCTACGATCGGCAGGGCGATTATCACTACGACACGATCTCGGCTTTCATCAAGTCGGTAAGAGGGTCCGACGCCGACGCCGCCCTTCACTACCTTGCGAGGATGATCGAGGCGGGCGAAGATCCCCGGTTCATCGTGCGTCGGCTGATCATCCTGGCGAGCGAGGACATCGGCAACGCCGACCCGCAGAGCCTCGTCCTCGCGGTCGCGGCTTCCCAGGCGGTCGAGCGGATCGGCATGCCCGAGGGAAGGATCGTACTCGGCCAGATCACGACCTACCTCGCCGAGGCCCCCAAGAGCAACGCGGCCTGCCTGGCGGTCGACAAGGCGCTCGGCGACGTTCGGACGCGACCGCTCGCAGCCATCCCGATGCCACTGCGCAACGCGCCGGTGTCGGGCCTCAAGGAACTGGGCCACGGAGAGGGCTATCGGTACCCGCACGACTTCCCGGGACATTGGGTGAGTTTCCAGTATCTGCCGGACGACGACGGCCTCGCCGTTCCGTACTACCGGCCGACCGAACAAGGATACGAAGCGCGGATTCGCGATCGACGCCGGCAACGGGACGGTTCATGACCGTTTCCTTGCCGGTTCCGCTATGATGAGGGTGCGCTGACCCACGGAGGTCAGAGGGATTGACGAAGATGAACAAGACGCTGCTCACCATCCTTGCGGTCGGGTTGGCGTCGGGCGCTCTGGGCCAAGTCTCGCTCGAGACCGTGTCCAAGGCGATGGCCGACGCCAAATCGCTCCGCGTGGAGTACGTCGTGACGGAGTTAGGAGGGCTGAGCGCGGAGTACCGCGTCACCCTTGCCAAGCCCAACCTCGCGACGATCGACTCCCCCGACAAACTGGTGGTCGCCGACGGCAAGACCGTGACCACCTTCGACAAGAAAGAGAGGACCTTCTTCCGCCGGGCTCAGACCGACGCCGACCTGACCACGTTGCTGGCAGGCGACGAGACCCGCGTCTGGTCCCCGTTCTTTGGGCAGAAGCTCGGGATGACGGGGCGAAACCTCGGCACCAAGAACCGCCGGGGCATGGTCCTCGACGTCCTCGAGGTCCCACTCGACGCGCAGGGCAAGAAGATCGCGACGCTGTACGTTCTTGCGAGCGATAGGCTCCCGCGCCAAGCCGAGATCGCGGTCAAGGATCCGGCCAAGCCCCTCACCTACGTGCTCAACACGAAGTCGCTGGATCTGAACCAGGTGGACGCGAGCGCGTTCGCGTTCAGAGCGCCCGAGGGTTCGCGGGAGCTGACCGAGGACGAGGTCGTCGCGTTCAAGTGGCTGGCGAGCATCGACGAGGCCAAGAAGATCGCGGCGGCGACGAACAAGCTGATCTTCGTGGACTTCTACGCGGATTGGTGAACCTACTGCAAACAGCTGGACCGTGAAGTCTTCAGCACCAAAGAGTTCCAATCCCTCGCCAAGCACTTCGTCTTCGTCAAGATCAACGCGGACGACAACCCGAACCTGAAAAACGCCTACGGTGTGATCGGGCTTCCGACCGGGATCATCATGGACAAGACTGGGTCGGTCATCCACAAGATGGTTGGATATCAGCCCGCTCCGGCGTTCATCGGGGAACTGAAGGGCCTCATCAAGTAGGTTTCGCGTGCGGTCCGCTCGGTCGGTACGATCAGAAGCGATCGTCCATGGAATCGACCGGACCGCACCCCCTTGACCTCCGAATCCCCATTGCGCAAGCGCCGATCGGGGGTTCGACCTGCCCCGAACTCGCGGCGGCCGTCTCGAATGCCGGCGGCCTTGGCGCACTCGCCCTCAGTTGGTCCGACCCAACGGCTTCGTCCCACAAGGTCTTGACCACCCGCGCCCTCACCGACCGGCTCTTCTACGGCAATTTCGCGCTCGCGTTCGAACCGGTTTCCCTCGTCTCCGCCCTCGCCGCCGGCCTTCCTTGCGTCACGTTCTCGTTCGGCGATCCGTCCCCTTGGGTTGACGCCGTCCGCCTTGCGGGCGCGTTCCTCGGCATCCAGGTTGGCAGCGCCGCCGAGGCACGCCGCATGGTCGGCCTCGAACCCGATTTTCTGATTTGCCAGGGCGTCGAAGCGGGCGGGCATCTCCAATCGGATCGGGCGCTTGGAGACGTCCTGGCCGAGGTTCTCGACCTCGCGACGAGCATCCCGGTTTTCGCCGCCGGTGGTCTCGCTACCGGAAAAGACCTCCGTCGGGCGCTCGACCTCGGGGCGGCGGGCGGCGTGTTCGGCACGCGATTCCTGGCAACCCACGAGAGTCGGGCGCACGACGCGCTCAAAGCCAGGTTGCTCGAGGCCAAGCCGGACGACACCGCCGTGACCGACTGCTTCGACGGCGGTTGGCCCGACACACCCCATCGAGTGCTCGTCAACGGCACCTTGCGCGCATGGCGGGCCGCAGGCGAACCGCGAGACGGGCGCCCGGGCGAGGGCGAGGTGGTCGGCCGCTACCCCGACGGCGACGTGGCCCTACGCTACGCGATGGACCATCCCACCCACGGTGTGACGGGCGACGTCCTCGACATGTGCCTTTACGCGGGCACGTCGGTTGGGGCAATCCACGACCTGCCTCCGGCAGGCGACCTCGTGCGCCGGCTTTGGGCCGAGGCACAAGGTCGTCCCGAATCGGGATTCTAGTCGCCGGAACGACCAAAGTTCTTCCGAAGAACCAGAAAGTCCGACACGTTGACGCTCCCGTCGCGATTGAGGTCGGCCCTCTCATCCCAGTTGGAGGAACCGGACGACGACCCAAAGGCGCGGCGCAACAAGATGAAGTCCGCGATGTTGATCGTGTTGTCGCCGTTCACGTCACCACTGAAGAGCGTGATCGTGCCGAGGTTGGCGTTCCCGGTACCGGCGGGCACCGTCAGTCGTTTGGCGAGCCAACTGCCGCCTTTGAGCCAAAGATCGAGGGTTTGGGCACCGTAGACTCTAAGAACCAACCCCCCCGAAGCCAGTGGTTGCGAGTAGAGGTCGAGCCAATCGGCGCTGCCCCCCGGACGAACGCGGACCTCAAAGGGGATGCCCTCGATGGAGCCGGGGACCTCACTCCGCCCCAGAACGAGGGACACGTCGCGCTCGTCACGGACGACGAGACAGTGGACGTAGCTCGTGTCCAGGTTCGAAACCCCGTAAGTCAGCGCCCGAGCAGGCAACAACTGCGTGCCAAGGAGGCCGGAGCCAAGCACCCAGGAGACGTTGGTCCCCCAAGTCCAGACCGTTCCGTCCGACTTGCGCGCCATGCCGTGGTAGTAGCCACCCTTCACCTGAACCACATTGGCGAGGCCGGCTATCTGTACCGGAGTCGCCTGATCCGCCTGGGTTCCATCGCCGAGTTGGGCGTCTGGATTGCTGCCCCAGGACCAGGCCGTCCCGTCCGCCTTGACGGCTTGCGAGTGCCAGTAGCCGCTCCCGATCGAGACGACGTTGGACAAACCCGGCGTCTGAGTCGGGACCAGATGACGGACCCCGCTGACATGGCGCCCCCACTTCCATACCGTCCCGTCGGTCTTCAACGCCAGGCTGTTGTAGCCTCCGGCCGAGATCGCGCTCACGCCGCCGATCGTCGTCAAATGCGTCGGGTTCGGGTGGTCGATCAGCGAGTTGTCTCCTACCTGACCGTCGCCCGAACCGCCCCATGCCCAAACGGTGCCGTCCGATTGAAGGGCCAAGGTGTGACGGGCACCGGCGGCGATGGCAACGATGCTCGTTGGCCCGATGACCGCGCCCGGAACGAACCGATCCGTATAGCCTCCCGAACCGAGCCGTCCAAAGGCGCCTCCCCCCCAGGTCCACACCGTTCCATCCGCCTTGAGCGCGACGCTGTGCAGATCTCCGGCGGCGATGGCGACGACGCCACCCAAATTCGGAATCGGAACCGCCAAGCGCCGGTCCGTGCTCGTTCCATCGCCGAGTTGGCCAAAGGCATTGAAACCACAGGCGTAGACGGACCCGTCCGTTCGAAGAAACAGGCTGTGCTGCGCGCCGGCTGCGACGGCTCTCAACGCGGTGACGCCGCCGACCATCTGCGCCGATTGCACGTCGTTGGTGGTGCCGTCGCCGAGCTGACCACTCGCGTTCCAGCCCCATCCCCAGCCGGTGGAGACCTGGGCGGGCACCTTGCCAAGGGTGCCGAACAAGGAGAGGACGACGAGCAAGACTCGCCGCCAAGAGCCAAGACGCAACGCTGCGTTCATGGGTACCTCCGGAACCAAGTCTACGGGTCTGCCGGCGCGACAACGGGACGTTGGGCCCTCCGCCACACCGGCCCATCGCGGGACGACGGATCAGCCGTCGACGACTTGCCCGTAGGTCTTAAAATGGGTCTTGCACACCCCGCGCAAGGCCTGCAAGCCCTTGTCACGGAGGATGCGCTTGCCCACCAGAATTACATTGGTCGCACCCTTGGGCAGTTCGGTCCCCACTTCTCTCCCGAGCGATTCGAGCCGACGCAGGAACTCCGCTCGGGCGAGCACCGAGGCGGCGGCGACCGCGATGTCGCTCTCCGCCCGCACCATCGAGCGAAGTTCGACCTGCGCGCCCTTTTCGAAGAGCCTCTTTTTCAGGCCGGCGGGGTTCGCGAACTGGTCGGAGATAACCAAGCGGGCGGGTTGTTGTTCGAGCACGTTCTCGATCGCCCGCGCGTGGCCCCATTCCAGGAGCCGGTTGAGGTTTCGCATCTTCTCGTACAACTCGTTGTACTTGGCGGGATTGATGCCGATGACCGAGTGCGGGCACGTGCGCTTGATGACGGTCGCCAAAGCCAGCGCGCGCTTGTCGCTAAGCTTCTTCGAGTCCATCACGCCGTCCAGTTCGGCCAGATGCTCCGGTCCGACGTAACACGCCGCAACGACAAGAGGACCGAAGAAGTCTCCCTTGCCGCTCTCGTCCACGCCGATCCGGCCCTCGTCCACGCTCAGGCGGGCACCGGTTCGGCCACGTCGAACGGCACGCCACGGGTTGTCTCGATGCGGAACCGGCGCATGATCGAACGGGTGACCGGTCCGGGCAGTCCGTCGCCGATCGCCCGGTCGTCGAGGCTGACCATCGGGATCACCTCGGCGGCGGTGCCGGTTAGGAAAGCCTCGTCGGCGGTGAACACGTCGAACGACGTGAGGAACTCCTCCGTTACCTCGTAGCCAAGTTCGCGCGCCAAACCCATTACGGTGTCCCTCGTGATGCCCTTCAGGATGCCGCACGCCGGGTTGGGCGTTCGCACGATGCCGTTCTGAACAAGGAAGAGATTGTCGCCCGTACACTCCGCCAGGTAGCCCTGCGCGTTGAGCATGAGGGCTTCGCCCGCACCCTTTGCGTTCGCCTCCTGTTTGGCCAGGATGTTCGCGCCGTACCGGCCGATGCACTTCAGGCGGGGATCCATGCTGTCCGCCGTCATCACCCGGTACGAACTCGAGACGACGTGCAGGCCGGTCTCAAAAGCCTCTGGGGCGTAGAGGTTGAGAGACCCGACCATGATCATCACGTTCGGGCGCCGGTCGATCTTCTTGGGATCAAGGCCCAGGCCCGTGCCACGCGTGACGTTCAACCGGATGTACCCCTCGTCGATGTCGGCGGCGCGGCAGACCTCGAGGATCTTGGCCCGCATCTCGGGAAGGGTCATCGTCATTTCAAAACCGAGGTACCGGGTCCCGTGAAAGAGACGCTCCAGGTGCTCGTCGAGTTTGAAGACGCGACGCCCGTAGATGCGGATGCCCTCGAACAGGCCGTCGCCGTACAGATGGGCGTGATCCGCCACGCTGACCTTTGCCGATTCGAGCGGGGAGAGTTCGCCGTTGAGCCAGACGACTTTGGGCATGACGGCATTTTACTCCACCCCCCTCGCCCAACCTCGGTGTGCGGGCTTCACCGCGGCGGCTGTGCGCCCCGCCTTGTCCAATCCTGACTAAGAGCGCATAATTGGATCGGCTCATGCCCCGCTCGCTCATGCCGTTCGTCCTGGCGCTCGTCGGTCTCGTGGGCCGGTTGGCCGATCGAGCCCACTCGGCTCGCCAACGGGGCCGTATCCATCCAACCGCCGCGTCAACCGACTCGTCCCTGATCGCTCGATTCCATCGGAGGCACCCTTGACACGATATCTCGCCCTGCCGTTCGCGGCTGCTCTCGCGGCGGTCGCCCTCGGTCAGCAAATCCAGCGTCCCAACGTGGCGGTGCCCACGTGAACCGGGTGACCCGGCGAGGGCCGGTTCCTCGGTTCGAGGGACATCAAGTTCGATTGGCAACTCACTCTGCGCTACGTGGACACCACGGTTGCGAGGCCTCGTTGGCGCCTGAATCTGGCGCGTCGTCTCGGACCGCGCCTCAGCCTCGGCTTCGAGTACAACCTCGTCGTCGGCGAGTTCTCGCCGACCGCCAACTGGATCGCCTCGCCCGAGACCGCCACGAGTCCGCTCGTGACCTTCGGGACGAGCAGCGACCGCATCTTCACGCCGAAGGGGAACCAGGCGTACTATGCGACGTTCGCGAAGGCCTTCCACGGCACCCCACTCGCCCCCTACGTCAGCCTGAACTACTCGGGTTTCGAGCGCGGCCTCAACTTTCCGTTCGGCGTGAACATTGCGCTTCACCCCAAGTGGGATCTCTTGCCCATGAACGACGGTCGGCGGAGCCATCTGTTGCTGACCTACAAGCAGGCGTCGTTCAATGTGTCGCTGCTCGCCGTGGACTTGCAGCGACCCAAACTCGGCCTCAGCCTCGGCTGGGGCTTTTGAGGTGCCAACCATGAGTCTCGCCGTATTGGTTCTGACGATCGCCGCGCAAGCCGCTTCCCAAGCCATCCCCAAAGCGGAGCTTCCCAAGCGAGGGAGGTGCGTCGTCTGTGCCGCAACCTCGAGCGACCATGGCGAGGAGCGAATCGTGGCCGGCCTGCGCTACCGAGGAACGGCGTACTACTTCTGCAGTTCGAAAGAGTCGGTCGCGTTCGCCGCCGATCCCGAGTCGTTCCTGCCGTTGCCTCTCCCACGCTCCATGCCGGCCTTCGACCTGAGCGACGGCGTAGGGGTCCGCTGGAACGGGGACGCCTTCAAGGGCCGCACCATCCTCGTGGACTTCTGGGCGTCGTGGTGCGGTCCGTGTCACAAACTGAAACCCATGCTCGACCGAGTCCGTGCCAAACACCGTGATCGGGGCTTCGAGATGTTGAGCGTTAGCATCGACGAGGAGGCCGCCGACGTGGAGAGGTTCCTTCGGAAGGGCGCGTTCCCAAATCCGGTGCTCCACGATACGGCCCAGACCTGGTCGGCCTGGCGCGTCAAGACCATTCCCAGTCTCTTCCTCGTTCGAAACGGGCGGATCGTGGCGGAGTGGGTCGGCAAGGTCGATGAGCGAACGCTCGACCGTGCGGTCGCGGACTCCCTCGAGCCGCCTCCGGGCGGATAGCCGTTGCCGTCAAGGGTTCCGGACGGCAACGGTGGGTCCGCCGGGAACCCCATCCTTGTCGATCCGTCATAATGCGTAGCGACGAAGTTTCCTCCCGGAAACAAGGACGTTTCCGAGTGCGTTCAAGTAGACACGGAATGAAGAAAGCGGTCGGCATCCTCTGCGTACCCATCTTGGGCATGGGCGTTGCGTTGCCCATGATGGCCTCCCGTCACGAGCCGACCATCCCGCCGAACACCTTTATCGGCAACCTCCCGGTCGGAAACCTGACACGCCAAGAGGCGGAGGGCCGGCTCAAGTACTGGTGGAGCGACCAAGGCCAGAAGGATGACGTGGTGCTCAAGAGCAAGTTCCTGCCGAAGGGCGAGTTTGCCGCCAAACCGAAGGAACTTGGCGTCGAGTTGGACGTCGTCGGCACGATCGCCTCGATCCCCTTGCGGGACTTCTGGGGCTCCCTCGCTCCGAGCGGAAGCGGCACCACCGACGTTCCGCTGAAGTTTCGCTACGTCGAGGCGAGCACGAGCGCCCTCGACAAGGCCCTCGCGAGCGCCCTACCCAAGCCGACTCCCGCCCGTGTGGACTGGGTGGCGGGACAGATCGTCCGCAAACCCGAGATCGGCGGACTCGAACTCGACAAGGACCGATTGCCGGAGGTTCTCGCCCAGGCGATGGAACAGGGCCGTACGGCCGAACTGCCCATCAAGGAGACGGACAAGCACGTTCCCGACGACGCGCTGGACGCGATCAAGGAAGTCGTCACGGAGTTTTCGACCAAGTTTCCGCGCAACCCGCCCCGCACCTCCAACATAAAGTTGGCGAGCGAGATCTTGTCCGGCGCCGTCCTGATGCCCGGCGACACGTTCAGCTTCAACGAGCGGGTCGGCCGTCGAACGATCGCGCGCGGCTTCAAGGTGGCCGGCGTCTACGTTAACGGCCGGCACGACACGGGCGTCGGCGGGGGCATCTGCCAAGTGAGCACGACACTCTACAACGCGGCCCTCTTCGCGAACCTCAAGATTCTGCGGCGGTCGAACCATTCCATGCCCGTCGCCTACGTGCCGGTCGGCCGCGACGCGACGGTGGACTACGGGTCGCTCGACCTCCAGTTCAAGAACACCCTTGAGACGCCGGTCGCCATCGCGATGCAGTACGAGCCGGGCAAGCTGACCGCCCGCATCCTCGGCACAAAGGACCCGTCTCTCGAGGTGGCCATCGAGTCCTCCGGCCGCTCCTCGTGGGCGAGACCGGAAAAGGTCGTCCACGACGCGTCTCTCCCTCCTGGCAAGACCCGCGTGGTGGAAAAAGGTAGCGGCGGACACGCCGTCACGACGTTCCGCGTGGTCAAAAAGGACGGCAAGGTCGTCGTTCGCGAACCGCTCGGTACCAGCCGTTATCCGGGTGGACCCCGGATCGTGGCTCGCAACGCGAACGCAACGGTGACTCCGGCTCCCGCGCCCAGCGGCGCTACGCGCCAGACCGATCCCCCGACGCCCGCAGAGCAACCGGCGGTCACCCCGGTGGCCCCTCCGGCAGAAGCCCAGGTCGTCCGATCCGGCCCCGCTCCGGCGCGGCGCGCCATCGGCGGATAGGTTTTCGCGAGGGGCGGTCGACGCCCCTCGCGAACCTAGCTTAAGAGAACGCCGATCCGATCTGTCCGACCCACGTCGCGATGCGAGCGTCGGTTTTGTCCGCCTGATTGTCCTCGTCGATCACCAGGCCCACGAATTTCCCGTCTCGGACGGCGGTCGTATCGTCGTACGTGTAACCGTCGGTCGGCCAGGCGCCGACGACATTCGCCCCCAGTTCGGTGACCTTGTCATACACCTCGCCCATGGCGCTGACGAACCACTTGCCGTACTTCACCTGGTCGCCCAGACCAAAGATCGCGACCGGCTTGCCGTCGAAGTCGATGTCCTCCATGTTGTCCCAGAACCGCCGCCAGTCTTCCTGGAGCAGGCCTTCGTCGACGGTGGACAGGCCGAGGATGTAGCCGTCGCAGAAGTCGAAGTCGTCGACGCTCGCCTTCTTTATGTCCACGACTTCGGCGATCTTTCCCTTCATCGCGTCGGCGATCTTCTTGGCGACCTTCTCGGTGTTGCCGGTGGTGCTTCCGTAAAAGAGTTTGACTTCCATGGGTGGGTGTGTTCCTGTGTGGGGTGGGTGAGTCTAGCGCAACAAGACGGGGTCGGGGCGGAAGGACTGCAGCTCCTTCATGTAGTTCGCCCGTTCGTAGGCGGAGGGATTGGGCACCTTCTGGTAGCTCATGCTGCCCTGCATCTGCTGGATGGACTCGTACTCGTGGACGACCATCCAAGCCTCGATCTCGCGGAGCATCGTGAGCAAGTGGCCCGGGCCGTTCGCCAGGAGCGCGGACGCGCAGGTCGCGACGCGGGCGCCCGCCATCATCGCCTTGATGACGTCGGCGGCGGAATGAACGCCCGTCGAAAGGGCGAGATTCAGGTCCACCCGTCCGTACAGGATCGCGATCCAGTGCAGGGGAAGCCGCATCTCGGCCGGATTGCTCAGGGTGAGGTTCGGGCTAACGGTGCGGGATTCGAGGTCGAAGTCCGGTTGATAGAACCGGTTGAACAGGACGAGGCCTTTGGCGCCAACCTGGGAGAAGCGCCTCGCCAGGTTCGCCAGCGCACTGAAGTACGGCCCCACCTTGACCGTCACCGGAATGGCGACGGCGTTCGCCACCAGCTGAACCACGTCCGTGTAGCGGGCCTCGACCTCGGCGCCCGTGCTCGTCGGGTCGGTTTCGATCCAGTTCACGTTGAGTTCGAGCGCGTCCGCCCCCGCCGCCGCGATCTCCTTTGCGTACTTCGCCCAGCCGCCCTTCGACGAGCCGTTGAGGCTGGCGATCACCGGGATGGACAGGCGCTGCTTCGCGATGCGGATCAGTTCGAGGTAGTCCTCCGGGCCTCGGTGGTAGTCCGTCGGCTCGGGAAAATAGCTGGTGGCCTCGCCGTAGCTGTCCGAACCGTAGTCCAGATAGTGGGCCATCTGCTCGATCTCGTGTTCGATCTGCTCCTCGAACACCGAGAAGAGGGTCACCGCCGCCGCGCCCGCGTCTTCGAGCCGACACAAACCGTCGATGTTCGTAGAAAGGGGCGACGCCGCCGGGACCAGGGGGTTCTTGAGTTCAAGTCCGAGATATCGTGTGTTGAGGTTCATCGCTTCAGACCTCCTTCGCCGCGAGCTTCGCGTACGCGGCCCATTTCCGGTCCACGTCCTGCTGGGCCTCGACGGTGAGGCGGGCCGCCGATTCGGGATCGGTCTGTCGTAGCATCTGGTACCGGCCCTCGCGCTCGATGTACTCCGTGAGGGGAGCGCTCGGGGCCTTGCTGTCGAGTTGCATCGGATTGCGACCTTTGACCGCCCGGGCCGGATTGTAGCGGTAGAGCGGCCAGTAGCCCGTTTCGACGGCCCGTTTCTGCTGGAGGAAGCCCTGCCGCATGTCGATCGCATGGGCGATGCAATGGCTGTAGGCGATGATCAGCGACGGTCCGTCGTGGGCTTCCGCTTCCCGGATCGCCTTGATCGTCTGGTTGTCGTCCGCGCCCATCGCGATCTCCGCGACGTACACGTTGCCGTACGTCATCGCCATGCGGCCCAAGTCCTTCTTCGGACCCGGCTTCCCTCCCGCCGCGAACTTCGCGACGGCGCCGCGAGGCGTCGCCTTGGACATCTGGCCACCGGTGTTCGAGTAGACCTCCGTGTCCAGCACGAGGCACCGGACCCGGCGGCCGCTCGCCAGCACATGGTCCAACCCGCCGTAGCCGATATCGTACGCCCATCCGTCGCCACCGATGATCCACACCGACTTGTCAACGAGGGCATCCGCCACTTGGGCGAGGGCGACCAAGTCCGGCTCTTGGCGACCCGCCAAGCGCTTCTTGAGTTCTTCGACCTTCGTCCGCCGTTCCTTGCGCGCGATCGGATCGTCCTTTTCGGGGGCAAGAAGCGGCTCGGCCACGTCGGACCCGACGACGCCGGAACTCTTCTCGAGCAACCGGAGGGCCTGCGATCGTTGCGCGTCGAGCGCCAATCGCATGCCAAGTCCAAACTCGGCATTGTCCTCAAAGAGCGAATTGCTCCAAGCCGGGCCGCGTCCCTCCGAGTCCTGCGCCCAGGGCGTCGTCGGAAGGTTGCCACCATAGATGCTCGAGCAACCCGTCGCATTGGCGACCATGAGGTGGTCCCCGTACAACTGGCTGAGAATCTTCAGGTACGGGGTCTCGCCGCACCCTGCGCAAGCCCCGCTGAACTCGAACAGCGGGCGCAACAGCTGAAGGGCCTTCGCATTGTCGTAGATCGGCGGCTCGGGCAAGGACGGCTCGTCCGGCAACGTTAGGAAGTATTCCCAGCGCTCGCGCTCGATGTCCGGCAACTCGTGGAACGGCACCATGTTGGCCGCGCGCCGGCTCGTCTCCGACTTGTCGAACTCGGGGCAGACGTCGGTGCAGAGAGCGCAACCCGTACAGTCTTCGACCGAGATCTTGAGGACGTACATCGCGTCTTCCGCGCCACGGAACTTGGCGGGGGCCATCTTGAACCCCTCTGGGGCGTTCGCGACCGCCTCTTTGGGCACGATCTTGGCGCGGATCACCCCGTGCGGGCAGGCGAGGATGCACTTGCCGCACTGCGAGCAGATGTCCGGCTCCCAAACCGGGATCTCGAGACTGATGCCCCGCTTCTCGTATTGGGTGGTCGCCGTTGGGAAGGTGCCGTCTACGGGCAAGGCGCTCACCGGCAACAGGTCGCCGCGACCGGCGATCATCTCGCCGATCACGTCCTTGACGAACGCGGGCGCCGTGCCGGGAACCGGATCGCGCAGGCCGACGTGGCTGTTCACGACGCCCGGGACGTGTACCTCGAAGAGGTGCGCGAGCGCCTGATCCACCGCCGCAAAGTTCTGGGCGACGACCTTCGGACCGCGCCGTCCATAGGTCTTCTCGATCGCCGTCCGAATCTTGTCGATCGCCTCTTCTTTCGGCAGAATGCCGCTGAGGGCGAAGTATGCCGTCTGCATGATCGTGTTGATGCGCACGCCCATGCCGGTGGCCTGAGCGACCGCGTAGCCGTCGATCACGTACAGTTTCAGATCCCGCTCGACGATCGCCTCCTGCACGTGGCGAGGCAGGTGGTTCCACACCACGTTCGGCCCGTATGGGCTGTTGATCAGAACGGTCCCCCCGGGGGCCGCCTGATCCAGAACCGGGTACCGGAACATCAGCCCGAACTGGTGGACGGCGACGAAGCTCGCCTTCTGGACCAGGTAGGTGCTGCGAATGGGATTCGGCCCGAAGCGCAGGTGCGAAACCGTCACCGAGCCCGACTTCTTCGAGTCGTAAACGAAGTAGCCCTGGGCGTAGAAGTCGGTGCCCTCGCCGATGATCTTGATCGAGTTCTTGTTCGCGCCGACGGTGCCGTCCGCGCCAAGGCCCCAGAATACGCCGCTGAAGCCCTGGGGGTCTTCGGTCTGAAACTCGGGGTCGTAGCCGAGGCTCGTGTGGCCCACGTCGTCCACGATGCCGACGGTGAAGTGGTTTTTCGGCTCCGTCCGGGTGAGTTCGTCCAGCACCGCCTTGACCATCGCGGGAGTGAACTCCTTGGACGAAAGGCCGTAGCGACCGCCGATGACCAGCGGACGAAGCGGGTGGGGACGCTCGCTCAGGGCGGTTACGACGTCCTGGTAGAGCGGCTCGCCGATCGCACCCGGCTCCTTGGTTCGGTCGAGGACGGCGATCGCCTTGACGGTGTCCGGCAGGCTCGCCACGAAACGGGCGACGTCGAAGGGTCGGTACAGCCGGACCTTGACCAGGCCGACCTTCTCTCCTTTGGCGACGAGGGCCTCGACGGCTTCCTCCGCCGCTTCCGCGCCGGAACCCATCAGCACGACGACCCGCTCCGCCTTGGGGTCACCGACGTAGTCGAACAGGCCGTATCGACGGCCCACGACCTCGGCGAACCGGTCCATCGTTTCCTGAACGAGGTCGGCGGCTCGGTCATAGTAGGGGTTCACCGTTTCGCGAGCCTGGAAGAACACATCCGGGTTCTGGGCCGACCCGCGCAGCACCGGATGATCCGGGCTGAGGGCGCGCTCGCGATGCGCGCGCACCAGATCTTCATCGATCATCGCGCGAATCTGGTCATCCTCGATCGCTTCGATCTTCTGGACCTCGTGCGACGTCCGGAAGCCGTCGAAGCAGTTCAGGAACGGGATGCGCGCTTTCAGGGTCGCCGCGTGGGCGATCAGCGCCATATCCTGGACCTCTTGGGGCGACCCGCCGAAAACCATGCCCCAGCCCGTGGTGCGGGTGGCCATCACGTCGCTGTGGTCCCCGAAGATCGAGAGCGCGTGGGTCGCGACCGTCCGCGCGGAGATGTGGAAAACCGTGGGCGTGAGTTCGCCCGCGATCTTGAACATGTTGGGGATCATCAGCAACAGCCCTTGGCTCGCGGTGAAGGTCGTGCAGAGGGAACCCGCCTGCAACGCCCCGTGGACCGCGCCCGCCGCACCTCCCTCGGACTGCATCTCCTGGACCGTGGGGACCTGGCCCCACAGGTTCTGCATCTTCTTCGCGCTCCACTCGTCGCAGGACTCCCCCATGTTCGATGAAGGAGTAATCGGGTAGATGGCGATAACCTCGCTGACTTTGTAGGCGACGCGCGCCGCGGCTTCGTTACCGTCGATCGTGATCCATCGGCTCATTAATCGGGCCTCCTGGGGCCAGGGGTACGGGGCCTTTGGCGAGGCGGCAACGGCACGGCGATTCGACACTGAATGCCGCTTCGCGAAGGGGGCGGAAATCCCCAAAGCGAGGTCTTTTCGACCCTCGCTGCGCGCCCGATGGCGTCCGTACGCTTACCGCTACCTTCCCACAACCGCCCAAGGAGAGGCGGGACGAAACGGGACCTTCGAGCCCCAGTCGGGACTTGTTGCCTACCCGCCGAAGCGGCGAACCCGTCTTCCCGATACCAGAAGCAAGGGACGAACGACCCTCTGGGAGAACGAGACGTACGCGGAAACGTTCGTGCCTATACCGATCGCGATTCCCTCCTAGAGTCGCCCGAGGGTAGCGACCGATACTCTACTACCCAGTCAAGAATAGAAGCGAACGAGGAAACGACAATGGCGCAACGCGGACGCAAACGAACGATGGTCTCCAAGGCGACCCTTGTGCTGTTTGTCGTCCTGGGCGTCGTCGCGGGCATCCGCGCGACGGTGCGCCCGGTGATCGTTCAGGGCGTCTCGATGGAGCCAACCCTACGCGATGGTCAGCGCGTCTGGGTTACCAACGCCTACTGGCTCGTCGGACCGGTCCAGCGGAGGGACCTGGTACTGATCCAGGCACCCAACGGCGACCTCCTGATCAAGCGCGTCTTTCGGGAGGGAGGGCAGGCGGTGGATTGGGCCGACCCCGGGGCCACCACCGTTGCGGGCCGGAGCCTCGTCCCCGAGCGAACCGTGTTCGTCCTCGGCGACAACCTGGCAAACTCGATCGACAGCCGCGACTTCGGCGCCATTCCCGTTACGAGGGTGCGAGGCAAGGTCTTCCTGCACTAAGCCGCCTTGCCCGGATCGTCGGGCGACGCGGGCGGTACCATGGGGATCGCCACCCCATGAAGCTCCACGAGTACCAATCGAAAGACCTGCTCGCCCGTTACGGCGTCCCCGTCCCCGGCGGCCGGGTCGCCCAGAACGGCGCCGACGCGCGCACGATCGCCGAAGAACTCGGCGGCAAGGTCGTCGTCAAGGCCCAAGTCCTGATGGGCGGGCGCGGCAAGGCGGGGGGCGTCAAGCTGTTCGACGACGCGGCGAGCGCGGGTTCGTTCGCGGGAGAACTGATCGGCAAGCGTCTCGTCAGCATCCAGAACCCTCAAGGAATGGTCGTGGAGCAGGTGCTGGTCGCCGAGCAGATCGACATCGCGGAGGAGTACTACGTGGCGGTTCTGACCGACCGGGCTAGCGAACGCAACGTGGTCATGCTCTCCGCCAAGGGCGGGATGGACATCGAAGAGGTCGCCAAGACCGACCCCGAGGCGATCGTCAAACTCGAGATCGATCCGAAGTGGGGCCTCGCCGATTTCGAGTTGCGCAAGGCGGTCAAGCACGCCCACATCCCTGTCCCCGCCCAGCGCCAGATGGTTGAAATGGTCAAGCGGCTCGCGAGAGCGTTCGTCGAGAACGACGCGGAACTCGTCGAGATCAACCCCTGCGCCTGGACGCCCCAGGGCAAGCTGATCGCGGCGGACGCGAAGGTCGCGATCGACGACAACGCGCTCTTTCGGCATCCGGAGTACCGCTCGACCTCGGACGACAGCGCGGAAGACCCGCTCGAGGCTGAAGCAGCCCGGCGCGGCATCGCCTACGTCCGCCTTGGCGGCGACATCGGCATCATCGGCAACGGTGCGGGCCTCGTCATGTGCTCGCTCGACGAGGTGACGGCGGCGGGCGGACGGCCCGCCAATTTCCTGGACGTCGGCGGCGGCGCCCAAGCGGAGCGGGTTCACTCCTGCGTCGAACTCATCCTGATGGACCCGAACGTGAAGGGACTCCTCATCAACATCTTTGGCGGCATCACCCGGGGCGACGAAGTTGCGAAGGGGCTCAAGGAGGCGTTCGCCAGCCTCGATCTCAAGATTCCCGTCGTGGCGCGCATCGAGGGCACCGCCGCCGAGGAAGGCAAGGCAATCCTCGCCGATTCCATTATCGTGCCGACGACCACGATGCAAGAAGCGGCCGCGAAGATCGTCGAACTCGCCTACGCCTGATTCGTAGGGACCATAGACCCAGGTTCGTATCTGCCGGAAAACCGGCTGATTCCGGGCGTGACTCCGCGCCTATAGTCAGGTCATGCTTACCGTGATCGTCGCCTCAACGCTGGTAGCGATCGTTCCAACGCCCCCGATCCCGACACAAGCCACCGGCTTCGACGAAGGTTGCTTCATCGAGAATCGAGGGCAGTGGGACGCCCAAGGCCGCTACCGCGCTTCTTTCCCCGGATTCGACCTATGGGTCCTCGACGATGGCCTGCTGTTCGCCTACCGGAGAACCGAGGAGGTCGCGCGTACGAGACTTGGGCCGGAACCCGAGAGTCCGCCGAGCCCGCCGGTTCTTCGGACCGAGTGGGACCTTGTGACCCTGCGCTTCGACGGCGGGTCCCCGCTTCGGCCGGTCGCGGCCGAACCACTCGAAGGGACCCTCGGTTACTTCGTCGGCCCCAAGGAGCGACACGCGCCGATGGTTCGCCGGTTCGCAGAGTTGCGCCTCCAGAGCGTGTATCCCGGCGTGGACGTGCTGTTGCGCACGGAAGGCGGCCGGCTCCGTTACGATTTCGACCTCTCAGCTGGCGCCGATCCATCGTCCATCCGACTACGGTTCGAGGGGGCGAGCGAAGTGGCGGTGGACTCCGGGGCCAGGCTTCGGATAGGCACCCGCTTCGGCGACTCGATCCACGGACGATCGCCGCCTACGAGCCAACCGCGCGGGGCGCTCGAGACGTCAAGATCCGTCCCTTTGTTCGTCCCGACGGCTCGGTCGGCTTCGACGTTCAGCGGCGCGGATCCGGCGGTCTGATTATCGACCCCCTAGTGTACGCCTCCTACTTCGGCGGCAGCTCGAGCGACACGGTGCAGAAGGTGATCCCGACGGCGGACGGCTATTTCCTGGGAGGCGACACGACCTCGAGCAACATCCCGTCGCTCACCGATTACCAAGCCGGTTGGGATGTGTACGTGGCTCGATTCGCCCGCGACCACCGGTTCCTCCGCGCGATGTACATCGGTTCGACGGCCACCGATTCGTTTGGCGGCCTGGCCATGCGATCGAACGGGTCCCTTGTACTCGGCATTACGACGGGCGGAAACGTCGGGACGGTGGGCGGCGTGTTCGACACAACCCGGGTGGGCACCGAGGGCCACCTCTCGATACTGGATCCATCGCTAGGCGCCTATCTGGTCGCCGGAACCTACATCGGAGGCAGCGGAAGCGACTCGATCGAAGGCGTGGCGACCTTAGGTGACCGGATCGTCGTCCTCGGAACCACCGGCACCACGGCCGACTGGCCCGCGTGGACGTTGGGCAGCACCCGCGGCTCCCTGGGCGGAACCGATATCTTCGTCGCTTTCCTCACCGCCGGATTCGGCACTCTGGATTTCGTTTACTTCATCGGGGGAAGCGACAGCGACCTCCCCCGCGACGTGGACGCGAGCGAGGTTTCGAACCTGGTTGTCGTTGGCGGACGTACCTACTCGAGCCCGTCGGAAGGCCTCGACCTGGCTGGCCCGTCGGACGGAACGTTCGGTGGAGATTCCGAGGGCTTCTTTCTGAGGTTCCAGATGCAACTCTACTTCGCGCTCAAGGGCTGGAACTATGTCGGGGGCGACGGCGAGGAGGACGTGACCGGCGTCGCGATCGGTCCTGGAGACCAGATCCACGTCACCGGCTACGGGACTTCGGCAGCCAATATCGTATTCCGGAACGCCTTCCAAAGCACGGCTTCTTCGGGCGCCCAGACCCCCTTCTGGGGCCGCTACAGCGGTTCGGTAGTCAACGTGCTCTCCTTCTTCGGCGGAACGACGGGGACGTCGCATCCGAAGGCGATCGACGTGGACTCGTTCGGCCAAGCGCACATCGTCGGCAGTGCGAGCGGCGGGGTCGCCACAACCCCAGACGCCTACCAGCCGACGAACGGCGGAGGTCTGGACGGGTTCTACGCCCGCATCGCGACGATGCCCGTCTATGACAATCCGATCACAACGAGCGCCGTTCGATACCTCACCTTCTACGGCCGGTCCGGCGACCAGGATTTCTCGGCGGTGTCTTGTTACGAGGACGAGGGCTTCGCGGTGGGACACACCGCCGCGGCGGGACTGCCGATCACGAGCGATGCGTCCGACCGGGACGTCGTGGGGTCCGGCACCTGGGCGGAAGGCTTGGTCACCAAGTTCATGCCGACGACCTTGCAGGCTCCGTTCACCGACCCGGCCGCACTTTCCCCCGGGGCGAGCGCCCTCGGCGTGGTCCCCATCAGCGGGCCGCTCGCGACCGATATCACCGTCCAACTTGGCTCAAGTTCGAGCCGGTTCATCGTCCCCCCCAGCGTGGTCGTGCCGAGCGGCCAGACTTGGGCGACCTTCCTGGCCTACCCCCAGGACGTTCTCTCTTCGATGGACGTGACCCTGAGCGCCTACTGGAACGGGCGCGTCCAGTCCTCCGTCGTCCACATCCACGCACCGTCCTTCGGCGGCCTCTTCGACTTCGACGGAGGCAACGGCGCCGGACGACCCAGCACGGTGGACCTCGAGTTTCGCGAGAAGTCGCGCCCCGACGTCCTGATCACCAAACGGGTCGCGGTAGACGCTCAGGGCCGGTACCAGACCGATGCCCCGAGCAACCGGGAGTTCGACGTTTCCGTCAAGGAACTGGTCTGGCTCCGAAAGACCCAGACCTTCGACACCCGTACCGGCGAGATTGCGAACGCCGACTTCCATCTTTTCAACGGCGACTGCAACGGCGACAACCGGGTGAACATCGCCGACTTCCTCGTGCTTCGGTCGGCCTTCGGCACGTCCTCGGGATCCCCGAACTTCCGCGAGGGAGCCGACCTGACCCGCGACGGATCCGTGAACATTGCCGACTTCCTCATCCTCCGACGCAACTTTGGCCGAACCGGGGACGCTTAGCATGCGCGTCGGGGCGCGCCCCCGGTGGGGGCGGGCCCCCCCGGGGGCGG
>JAHCHO010000013.1 GCA_026129685.1 Fimbriimonadaceae bacterium | reverse complement strand
CCCCCCCCCCCCCCCCCCCCCCCCCGGGATTCTTCGCAGGCTCAGAATGACAGGACCGCGATGCTGTCTTCGGGACCTTAGGCGCATCTGACACACCACATCGCATATGGTTTGACATAATGAGACTCAAGTCTGACGAGACACCCATGCGATTCGACAAGATGACGCTGAAGGCCCAAGAGGCCCTGCAGGACGCGCAGAACGTGGCGTCCGAGTACCGGCACACCGCCATGGACGCCGAGCACCTTCTGTTGGCGATTCTGCGGCAGGAGGGAGGCATCGCTCGGGCGCTTTTGGAGAAGCTCGGGTCATCCCCGGCGAACGTCGAACGGGAGGTCGTTCGGGACCTGGAGGCGCGCGCCAAGGTCCAGGGCGACGTCAGTTACGGTTCGCAGATGACGGCGCGGCTGAGTCACACCTACCAGACGGCCTTCGCGCTCGCCGAGAAGATGAAGGACGACTACGTCGCCACCGAACATCTGCTGGCGGCCCTGAGCGAGGACAACGGCACGGTGGGCAAGGCGCTCAAGGCGGAAGGCGCCGTGCAGTCGGCGCTCTTGGAGGCGATCGAGGACGTGCGGGCAGGGCGGCGCGTCACCGATCCGAACGCGGAGGACCGCTACCAAGCCCTCGAGAAGTACGGCATCGACCTCACGGCCAAGGCGCGGGCGGGCAAGCTGGACCCGGTCATTGGTCGGGACGACGAGATTCGACGCACGATGCAGGTGCTGAGTCGGCGCACCAAGAACAACCCCGTGCTCATCGGGGAGCCGGGGGTCGGCAAGACGGCGGTGGTCGAGGGGCTGGCGCAGCGCATCGTGCGCGGCGACGTTCCGGAAAGCCTCAAGAACAAGTCGGTCATCGGCCTGGACTTGGGGGCGATGGTCGCGGGGGCGAAGTACCGGGGCGAGTTCGAGGACCGGTTGAAAGCGGTGCTCGAGGAGATTCAGAAGGCGGAGGGGCGGATCGTCCTCTTCATCGACGAGTTGCACACCCTCGTGGGGGCGGGAAAGGCAGAAGGCAGCCTGGACGCGGCGAACATGCTGAAGCCGATGCTCGCGCGCGGCGAACTGCGGTGCATTGGCGCGACCACCTTGAACGAGTACCGCAAGTACGTGGAGAAGGACAAGGCGCTCGAGCGCCGGTTCCAGACGGTCTTGGTGGACGAGCCGTCGGTGGAGGAAACGATCTCGATCCTGCGCGGCCTCAAGGAGCGCTATGAGATTCACCACGGGGTGCGGATCAAAGACTCGGCGATCGTCGCCGCCGCGACCCTCGGTAACCGCTACATAACGGACCGTTTCTTGCCGGACAAGGCGATCGACCTCGTGGACGAGGCGGCGTCGCGGCTGAAGATCGAAATCGACAGCGTGCCGAGCGAGATCGACGAGTTGGAGCGCCAGATGGTGCAGTTCGAGATTGATCGCGCGGCCCTCCAGCACGAGACGGACACGGCGAGTAGGGAGCGTTTGGCGGCGACCGAACGCCGTTTGGCGGAGCTCAACGAGCAGGTTGGGGAGCGTCGCGCCAAGTGGCAGACGGAAAAGGACAAGATCGACGCGTCCCGGCGGCTGAAGGAGGAGATCGAGGAACTGAACACCCGGCTCCAGGCCGCCCAGAGGGACGCGGACTGGGCGACCGCCGCGGAGATTCAGCACGGTAAGTTGCCCCGGCTGAACGCCCAACTCAAGTACGAAACGGACGCGCTGGAGCAGGTGCAGAGCGAGGGCAAGATGCTCAAGGAGGAGGTGGACGCAGACGACATCGCCGAGGTCGTGAGCAAGTGGACGGGCATCCCGGTGAACCGGCTCCTTCAGGGGGAGATGGAGCGGCTGATCACGCTCGAAGACCATCTGGAGAAGCGGGTGGTGGGCCAACGCGAGGCGCTGACGATCCTGAGCGACGCGGTTCGGCGGTCACGGTCCGGTATTGCCGACCCGAATCGGCCGATCGGTTCGTTCCTGTTCCTCGGGCCGACCGGGGTGGGGAAGACGGAAACCGCCAAGGCGCTGGCCGAGTTCCTGTTCGACGACGAGCGGGCGATGATCCGCATCGACATGAGCGAGTACCAGGAAAAGCACACCGTATCGCGTCTGCTCGGAGCGCCTCCCGGGTACGTCGGTTACGACGAGGGCGGGCAGTTGACGGAAGCCGTTCGACGGAGGCCCTATTCCGTCATCCTGATGGACGAGGTCGAAAAGGCGCACGCCGAGGTGTTCAACGTCTTGCTCCAAATGCTCGACGACGGACGGCTGACCGACGGGCAGGGTCGCACGGTGGACTTTCGCAACACGGTCGTCATCCTCACGAGCAACCTGGGGTCGCAGTACTACGCGGAGAGTCCGTTGCTCGACGACCAGCAGTTCGAGGACGTCCGGCAGAGGGTCCTGGACAATGTGCGCTCGTTCTTCCGACCGGAGTTCGTGAACCGGCTGGACGATATCATCGTGTTCCGTTCGCTCGGGGTGGCGGAGATCAAGCGCATCGTTCGCATCCAGCTCGATCGGCTCGCCGAGCGGCTGGCGGAGCGTCGAATCGAGCTGACGCTCGACGAGTCGGCTCTGAGCGAACTCGCGAGCGAGGGATTCGACCCGGCGTACGGGGCGAGGCCGCTCAAGCGAGCGATCCAGAGGGAAGTCCTCAATCCCTTGGCGACGAAGCTGTTGCGTGGCGAAATCCGAGACGGCCAGCGGGTCCGGGTCGGGTTTGAGGGCGAGGCGTTCGTGTTCGAAACCGTGTCCGACTGAAGCGGGGGCGGGAGCGCCTCACATCCTCACGCGCCTCGTAGGTCGATGCGGAAGTCCTGGATCAATCGCTTGGCGACGTCCACGTCGTGCCAACCGATCACCTCGACCGACTTCTCCTCGAGCGTCTTGTACACCTCGAAGAAGTGGATGATCTCCTTCTGGCGGTGGTTGCTCAGGTCCTTGAGGCAGTTCCAGTGGCAGAAGCGGGGATCGCGCTGGGCGACGCACAGGATCTTCTCGTCCGGCCCCTTCTCGTCGGTCATTTCGAGGACGCCGATGGGCTTGGCCTCGACGACACAGCCGGGGAAGGTCGGGTGCGAAAGCACGACCAGGGCGTCGAGCGGGTCCCCGTCCAGGTAGTGCGTCCCGGGGATGAAGCCGTAGTCGAACGGATAGAAGAGCGGAGAGAACAGGACCCGATCCAGGTGGACGGTGCCCGTTTCCACGTCCACTTCGTACTTGTTCGTGGAGCCTTTCGGGCACTCGACGATAAGATTCACGAAATCCGGCGCGTGATCGCCAATGCCGACGCTGCGTAGGCCCATGTGGCGCCTAGTGTACTTGGGAGCGTCGCGGATACGGCGAACGGCGGCCCGTTTCGAGCATCCTTAGGACCGTGGCCAACACCGCCTGCCCCCAGTGCGAGAAAGAAGCCCCTGAAGGCACGACGCGTTGCCCTCACTGCGGGGCGAAAATGGATCCGCGACGATTCCGACGGCAGTTGGCGATCACGTTGTTCACGATCTTCGCCGTCCCGCCGGGGGTGATGGGGTTGGTGCTGCTCTGGCTCTACGCGAGGGGGTGGGGAAGCGACGAGCCGGGAGCGGCGGCGGTCGTCGGCACCTCCTCGCTGTTCACGCTCGGTTGGTTCGTGGCCGGAGTGATCGTGCTCATCGTATTCCTGCGCCGGAACCGGGGGTCCTGACGGTTGCCCTTCGGGCGCGCCGACCGGGGTGTAGACTCGCGAACAGATGAGTCAGTGGCTGCAATCGTACTCGGGGGTGCGCGCCAAGGTGGGCCAGGGAGCGGACGTCGATCTCGACGACGAGCTTTTCGCTTTGCGACACGCGTACTGCTATGCCGCTTCGCGGCTCCAGGTGAACCCCGCGACGGAGGCGCGCATCGCTATGGCGCGCGACCCGCGACCGACCGGACGGGCGTTCGTCACCGCCCAGGCCGAGGGCATCGAGAGCGCGTTCCGGGACTTTGGGGTGCGCCTCGAACTGCTAAATCTCGGCATCGTCAGCACCCCGGTCTGGCAACACGCGGTTCGCTTGTTCGAGGCTCACGGAGGGGTGATGGTGAGCGCCAGCCACAACCCGGTGGACAACAACGGCTGGAAGTACGCGACGGGGGTGGAGACCCACGCGGTGGACCCGGCCCCGCCCGGCGCGCTTCTCTCGGCGGCGGAGATGGGGATGCTGATCAAGGCCGCGAACGCTTTTCGCCCAACCCCGCGCGAGAACCCGACCGAACAGCCGGAATCGGAGTGGTGGCGCGAGAAGGCGATCGCCCACTACGTGGACTTCATCCACCAGACCTACCAAGGGCAGACGGCGGGGACGAAGATCGTCCTCGATCCAAACGGGGGCGCGGCCTGCGGGATCGCAAGGCGCGTGTTCGAGAAGCTCGGTGTCGAGACGGTGGTCGTGAACGAGGACCTCGGGAATCCGGCCCATGAGATCGATGTCGAACTGGCGCGTTCGGACGGCACCCACGTGCTGGACGGGCTGGCCAATCGGGTACGGGACGAAGGCGCGGCGTTCGGGTTGGCGTTCGATTACGACGCCGACCGGGGCAACCTGACCTACGTGGACGAGGCCGGGGCGGCGGCGATCCCATCGCCCCAGATGGCGGCGGCGATCAACACGGCGATCGCGCTCGCGGTCCATCGCCGCTCGGGGGACTCTCGACAACCGGCCGTGGTCGCCAGCGACGCGACGAGCTATCGGGTTCACCAGATCGCGCGGGCGTTCGGGGCGCACGTGGCGGAAGTGGAAACGGGGGAGGTGAACGTGGTCACGCGGATGTGGGACCTTGAGCGGGAGGGCTACCGGGCGGTGGTGGGCGTCGAGGGGCCGAACGGAGGCACGATCTTCGCCGGCACCACCTGCCGGGATGGGTCGCTCGTCGGCGCGGGGGCGCTTCTCGCGGCGGCCGATGCGGATTTGCGCCGCCTCGCGGCGGAGGGCCTGGGGTTCGCGTCCGATTCGGTGCGGCCGGGGCTGCTCGGATTCACCGAGCTTCTGCCCAAGCAACGAACCCTCGCGAGCCGAACGCAGACGGCAAGCCTTGAGTGGGGCGCCCTCGTCAACCGACTGGAGGAGCGCTTTGCCACCGCGTTCGCGAGCCTGGCGGAGTGGGAGCGATACGCGTTCCACTACTCCTACACGCGCACGGTGGGGCCGGAGCGCCCGCACGGGAAGGCGTTCGGGTGGAAGGTGCGCCTCTACGGATCGGGCACAGAGGGCTTCCTCTGGATCCGGGGTTCGAAGACCGAGCTTGGCCTGGTGCGCGTGGTCGCGGACGCCCCGACGGTGGAGGGGGCGGAAAAGCTGCTGGAGCTTGGCAACGCGTTGTTGGCCTAGGGTTTGGCCGCTCGGGATGCCCGGCCAGGGGGCGTCCGCAAGCGCCTGGGCCGGGCCGCTTCCAGCGTCGCAACTAGTGGAGGACGCAGGGCTGCCGCGAGGTCGTCGCTGGGGCGCCCGTAGCGGTAGGTCTTGCCGACCTTGGTTCGGAGGAGGCCCTGTCGGGCGTCGAACTCGGCGCGAACGCTCAGGCGGCCGACCGTCAACCGAGCCTTCGGTCCGCGTGGAACGAACGTGGTGGCGGGACGAGGTCCACCGCCCCGTTCACCGTCCCCGACCACGCGCCGCCGGCGAGGAGGATCGGGGCGGGTCCGAGGTTCCACGCGAAGGGCACGGGCTTGGCCGATCCGCCTCCGCCCAGCAGGGGTCGCATGTGCCAGAGCGCCAGGACCCGGCCGGTCTGCGCGTCCACCAGCGTCCGGTACTGATGAAACGGGGTGCCGTCCTCCATGAGGCTGTCCAGCCCTCCGTAGGTCGCGCCGTAGGCGAGGACGCCCCGGTAGGCGGCGCCGAGGGCGAGTTGGCTCGGCGTGAACCACTCATCCAGACCCCGGGTCTCGGCGACCGGGCGGACGATGCACAACTCGAGGCGCACGATCTCCCGAACTTGGGTCGCGCCGTGGAACCGCGCCAGCTCCTCGAGCGCAACGTCCCGTGCCGCCTCGAGTCCGATCTGAGGGACCACGGAGTCGGGTGGGGCGATGCGCGGACCGTGCATGAAGGTGTTCAGCCGCCCCGTGAGCGGATCAAGCTCGAAGATTGCGAGCGTGTTTCCGCCGAAGGGCACTCCGCGGTACGTCGGGGAGGCGCTCACCACCACGGTACCGAGCGGATCGTCCTGCACTTCGACGCTTCGAAGGAGGACGCCCTCCAAGCGTGAGTCTGCCGCCCCCATGTAGGTCCTGGCCAACCTCGCGACCTCGTAATCGGACAGCACCGCCGGTCGATGCCGACCCCGCTCCTTGACGTAGTCGAGGGTGTAGCCGGCGGATCCAGAGTAGAAGTCCACGCAACCCGTTCGGGAATCCAGCCTAACCATAGTTCCCCCGAAATGGACGATCGTTTTGCCGTCCTCTTGGGAGACATTGGGTACAGCCTCGATGGGCTCGAACGGCGGGATCACGGGGCCGTCCGGCCTCCCGCCTCGCAGAGCGAGGCGGTGAAACACGCCGGCGCGCTCAACCAGCGCGGTCTGGTCTTGTGCGAAGATCGTCCAACCTACTAGAGCCTCAAGTACCATAGTCCCTGCACCTCCGTTCCGGTGTAAACCGAAAGAGTCAAGGGGTCGGGACCAAAGGGCCGCGCCGACGCCCGCGGTTACCCGTTCTTCGCGGCGAAGGCGGCCATGAAGTCGGCGAGGGCGCGGCAACCGTCTTCGGGGAAGGCGTTGTACACGCTCGCGCGACAGCCGCCGACGGAGCGGTGGCCCTTGAGCTCCAACATCCCGTGGCCCTTCGCCTCCGCCAAGAACGCCGCCGTGAGGTCGTCGCTCGGGAGGGTGAAGGTGACGTTCATCCAGGAGCGGTTCTCGGGTTTGGCGTGGGGCTTGAAGAACCCGCCGGAAGCCTCGATCGCGTCGTAGAGGACCTTGGCCTTGCGCTCGTTGATCTTGGCGCGCTCGGCGAGCCCGCCCGTACGGAGGAGCCACTTGTAGACGAGGCCGCAGACATAGATGCTCCAGCAGGGGGGCGTGTTGTAGAGCGAGCCGTTCTCGACCTGGAGCCGGTAGTCGAGCATCGGGTGGGTGGATTCGGGCGCCCGGGCGAGGAACTCCTCGCGCACGATCACGACCACCACACCGGCGGGGCCCATGTTCTTCTGCGCGCCCGCGTAGAGCATCGCGTATTGGCTCACGTCCATCGGACGGGAGAGGATGTTCGAGGAGGCGTCGCACACGTAGTCGCGATCACCCGCCGGGTCTTCGAAGAAGTCCACCCCCTGGATGGTCTCGTTGCTCGTGAAGTGGACGTAGGCGGCGCCGTCGGTGTAGTTCAAGGAAGCGAGCTTTGGCGCGTGATCGTAGTTGGAGGGTTTGGCGTCGTAGATCGTGTTGACGGTGCCGATCCGTTTGGCGCCTTCGATCGCCTTTTTGCCCCAGGCGCCAGTCAGGACGTAGTCCGCCGAACCACCGGCGGGCAGGAAGCTCATCGGGATCATCGTGAACTGGAGGCTGGCCCCGCCCTGCAGGAAGAGCACTTTGTAGCCCTCGGGGACGCCGAGGAGGGCGCGCAGGTCGGCTTCGGCGTTCTGGACGATCGCCTCGAAGGGCTTCGAGCGGTGGCTCATCTCCATCACGCTCAGGCCGAGGCCCTTGTAGCTCAGGAGGTCGTCACGCGCCTCTTCGAGGACTTCGACGGGCAGACAGCACGGTCCGGCCGAGAAATTGAACACGCGATCATAGGGCTGCGCCATGCCCCGGTTTTACCTTGGGACGGGACGGACACCCGGGACGGACCGTCGGCCCGTCCCGGGTGGCGCAGGCGTTAGACGCCGTACAGGGCGGTGTATTTGGCGGTGATGCCGGCGACCCAGTCCTCGGCCCCGATCGGCTTGCCGGTGACGCGCACGACGAGGTCCTTCGGGGTGTACCGCTTGCCTTGGAGGTAGATCTTCTCGCGGAGCCAGCCGAAGATCGGGGCGAACTTGCCCTCGGACATCAGGGCGTCGGTGTTCGGGACGTCCTTCTGGAGCGCCGTCCAGACCTGGTAGCTCAGGAGGTTCCCCATGGAGTAGGTGGGGAAGTACCCGATCGAGCCCATGGACCAGTGGACGTCCTGGAGGCACCCGACGGCGTCGTTCTTGGGGGTGAGGCCGAGATACTCCTTCATCTTGGCGTTCCAGGCGGCGGGCAGGTCCCTGACCGCCAGCTTGCCGGTGAGGATGTCGCATTCGAGCTCGAACCGCAACAAAACGTGGAGATTGTAGGTGACTTCGTCCGCCTCAACCCGGATGAAACTGGGCTCGACCTTGTTGATCGCCCAGTGGAAGGAGTCGAGGTTGAGAAAGTCGAGGCTCGGGAACTGGGCTTGTAGGGAGGGCAGGAAATAACGCCAGAAGGCTTTGCTGCGCCCGACGATGTTCTCCCAGAGGCGCGACTGGCTCTCGTGGAGACCGAGCGAGACGCCGCCGGCGAGGGGGGTATGGTCCCAAGCCTGGGGCGAATTCTGCTCGTACATCCCGTGGCCGGCCTCGTGGAGCGACCCGAAGATGGACGCGCCAAGGTAGTCCTGGTAGCGCGTGGTGAGGCGCACGTCGTTGATGGACCAGCCGGTGCAGAAGGGATGGGGGGCCACGTCTTGGCGTCCTCGGGTCATGTCGAACCCGATCGCCTCGACGAGTTTCTCGGTGAACTCCTTCTGCTTGGCGATTTCCCATTCTCCATGGAGGTGGGAAGTGTCCGGCTGACGGCCGCACTCCTGGATTTTGCGGACGAGGGCCACGGTCGGCGCCTTGATGGTCTCGAACATCGCACGGCAGTCGGCGGCGGTGGCTCCCTCCTCGTACTGGTCGAGGAGCGCGTCGTAGACGTGCTCCTTGTAGCCGAGGTGCTCGGCCTCTTCCTTGGCGATGTCGAACATTGTCGCCAGCGTGTCGGCGAAAGCGGGGAAGTTGGAGGTCTTGCGGGCCTCGACCCACTTCTCGTGGGCGATGCTGGCAAGCTTGGCCTTGCGCTCGACCAGTTCGGCGGGCAGTTTGGTCTTGAGGTCGAAGTCCCGCTTGGCCACGCGAAGCAGGGCGGCGTCCTCGCTGCCGGGCTGGACCTCCTCCTCCGCCCGCTCGAGAAGGCGGCCGACCTCGTCGGAGGTTGCGCTTTCGTGCTCCATGCGGCTGAGGATCGAGACGTGCTGGGCCCTTGCCCCGGCGGATCCGCGCGGCATGAAGGTTTGCTGATCCCAGTCCATCATCGCGATCGCCGCTCGCAGGGCGTCGTTGTCGGCCAGCTTCGTTTTGAGTTCGGAGAGGGCTTTCATGGCGACATGGTACCTACGGTGTAGGGGTCGCTCCGGGTCCGCGCGGGCGGTACTATTTCGGCGCAATGGCTCAAGCCGTCCAGGGGTTTCGCGCGTTCCGCGTGTACCTTGAAATGATCAAGATCGAGCACTCGATCTTCGCCCTGCCTTTCGCGATGCTGGGCATGGTGTGGGCGGCGAACGGCTGGCCCGTTTGGCGGGTGTTCGGGCTGATCGTGCTGGCGATGGTGAGTTGTCGTTCGGCGGCGATGGCCTATAACCGGATCGCCGACCGCGATCTCGATGCCCTCAACCCTCGGACGCAGACTCGGGCCCTTCCCGCAGGTTTGCTGGGACTCCGCCAAGCAAACCTGTTCCTGTACGGCTCGTGCGTCCTGTTCTTCCTATCGGCATGGGCGTTGAACCCGTTGGCCCTCGCCCTCAGCCCGGTCGCCCTAGGTGTCACCCTGTTCTATAGCCTGACCAAGCGCTACACGCCGCTTTGCCACTTCGTGCTCGGTCTGAGTCTGGGGATCGCCCCGGCGGCAGCTTGGATCGCGACCACGGGCGCCCTCCACCCGGCGATTCTGCCGATCACCGTTGGAGTCATGCTCTGGACGGCGGGCTTCGACATCGTGTACGCCCTTCAGGACGAGGAGTTTGACAGGGCGCACGGCTTGCGGTCCTTGCCGGAGACGCTCGGTAAGCCCACCGCGCTCGCGTTGAGTCGTCTCTGCCACGTGGCGGCGGTTGCCATGCTGGCATTTGGCGGCGTCTTGGCGGGAGCGGGACCCGCGTACTTCGTAGGCGTTGGGCTGGCCGCCCTCCTGTTGGCCTACGAGCAGTCGCTGGTCAAGCCGGAGGACCTTCGGAAGGTGAACGTGGCTTTCTTCACCATGAACGGGTTCGTTTCGCTCGGGGTCTTCGCGTTCGCGTTGGCCGACGTGTTGTTGCGGCGATAGGGACGGGCCGAGCGTCCGCTATACTGATGCCGACGCCCACGGACGGGCGTCACGCGAGATTCCAGGATGAAGACGCACGCCCGCGCGTCCACGAAAACCGGCCGGGGACGCAAGCCGTTGCCCGAGCCCTCTCATCGCGCCTCGGACGTCGTGGGGGTGTCGCTGATCGCGCTCGCCCTTGTTACGGCGGTGTCTCTCGCCGTCTCGGAGTCGGGGGTGTTGGGTCAGGCGCTCAGCGCGTTCTTCAAGTCCCTCTTTGGCCGCGCGGCCTGGATCGCGCCGATCGCGATCGGGGCGATCGGGGTTTTCGTGATTGCGGGCCGCAAGTCGCTCGGCTTCACACGCGTTTCGTTCGGCGTCCTGTTGATGTTCTTGACGCTAACGGCGGCCCTGGCGCAGCCGCTCGGCGGCGACTACTTCGACCCGAGGGCGATCGCGACGACGGGAGGCTATTTCGGAGCCGTCCTTGCCTGGGCCTTCTCGTCGCTGCTAGGGGCGGCGATGCCGGTCGGCTTGGGGGCGATGGGGATGATCGGCTTGATCCTGTGCCTGAACGAGCCGCTCTACCATTTCTGGATGGAGTTCCGTTCGCGGGGTCCACGGGTGAGCCTCCCCAAAGCGAGCGCCCCGGCGCGAGAACGTGCGATTCCGTCGCAGGCGGTGGTTCGGGCCACGACCATCGAACCAGAACCCGCGCGCGAACCGGCGAGGACCAAGCGGCAGCCTGTGGTTCACGACATCGCCGAACCCAGCCTGTCCGAAATGACGGAGAACGCGCCGAAGGAGGGTTACCAACTGCCGCCGCTGACCCTGCTGGCCGAGCCGCCCGAGAAGCCCAAGCGCTCGCCGCAGGACATGCAGCACAACATCGAGACCCTTGAAGGCACGCTCGAGGAATTCGGAATCGATGCGAACGTGGTGGAGATCGCAACCGGTCCCACGGTCACGCGCTACGAGATCCAGCTCGGTCCGGGCATCCGGGTCAACCGAATCGTCCAGCTCGCGGACAACATCGCGATGAACCTGGCGGCCTCTCATGTCAGGGTCGAAGCGCCGATCCCGGGCAAGGCGGCGATCGGGGTGGAGGTGCCGAACACGATTCGGACGCCGGTGAGTCTGCGGGAGTTGTGCCAGACCAAGGAGTTCCTCGAACACGCCTCGCGGCTCGTCGTCTCGTTGGGGCAGGACGTGGGAGGGGTCACGCGGTACGCGGATCTGACGAAGATGCCTCACCTGCTGATCGGCGGGGCGACGAACAGCGGCAAGTCCATCGGGCTGGCCTCGATCATCATGTCGCTCCTGATGCGGAACACCCCGAAGGATCTCAAGTTCGTGATGATCGACCCAAAGCGAGTCGAGCTTTCCCTGTTCGACCGTATCCCGCATCTGCTTTGCCCGGTCGTGAAGGACGTGAAGGAGGCGCCGGGGGTCTTGCGGGCGGTCTGGCGGGAGATGGACCGACGGTACGACCAGTTGAGCGAAGCGGGGGTCCGCAACATCGACGGGTGGAACGCGAAGGCGTCCTTCCAGGACCGGATGTCCTACATCGTCGTCGTCATCGATGAGTTGGCCGACCTGATGATCCAAGCGGCGGCGGACGTTGAGACCACCATTTGCCGTCTGGCGCAACTGGCAAGGGCAACGGGAATTCACCTGGTGATCGCGACCCAACGACCGTCGGTGGACGTCATCACGGGCACGATCAAGGCCAACATCTCGTCGCGCATCGCGTTCTCGGTGTCGTCGCAGATCGACTCCCGAACGATCCTGGATCAGAAGGGGGCCGAAGCGCTGATCGGTCGTGGCGACATGCTGTTTCTGCCGATTGACGCTTCGAAGCCGGTTCGCATTCAAGGATGCTACGTGTCGGAGAAGGAGATCGACGATGTCTGCAGGTTCTGGCGGGAGCAACAGGCGCCTCAGTACGCCTTCAATCCTGCGGACTTCGTGGTGCAGGAGGACGGCCGCGGTGGTGGGCGCACCGGCGACGAGGAAGTGGACGAGTTGTGGGAGCAGGCGGTGCGCTGGGTGGCAGACCGGGGACAGGCCTCGACCTCGATGCTCCAGCGTCGGTTTTCAATTGGATTCCAACGCGCCTCACGGTTGCTGGACTCGATGGAGGAGAGGGGGATCGTCGGTCCTCGGGAAGGGGCGCGTCCTCGCGAAGTGCTCATCGAGCCGATGGAGGTTGAGACGTTGTTCGGCGGGGGTCGGAGCGTGGCCCGAATGACGGTGCCGGTGGACGAAGACGTGGTCGAGTCCGACTAAAGCCGTGAAGCGAAGGCGATGCATCCGGCCAGGATGAGCCAGAGGGTTCCGAAGACGATGGCGGCGATGAGGGCAATCCTCGCGTGCATGCGGTCGATGCGCTGTTGCTTCGTCTGCGGCACGCCGATTCGGCGGAAGGCCCGGATGGCGAGCGCCGCACCCGGGATGGCGGCAAAAGGGCCCAAGACGATGGCGGCGATGGCAAGGCCGGATGCCCACCGCACCTCCGGGTCCTTGACCGTAGAGACGAGCAAGAGGTTCACGACCATGTCCTCGTCTTGGTGCCAGGGCCGAGCGAGGTCTTCGTGGTTCGTGATGATGGGTGGGGGAACGGGTGGTTTCCAGCCTTCGTTGGGATCGTGGGCCATCAGGTCGGCCTCCACGCGTCGAAGAGCGGGAGAGGCACGTTGCGGAGGACGGCGTAAGCGATCACGACGATCGCGATCACCCGTCCCGCCCCGCCCGAGACGTGCCACGAAACAGGCTTGCGCTGCCGTAGGGCATCGATGATACGGACCGTGGCGGTGGCGGCGGCGAGGAGGGCCAGGGGCAGCAGCGCGTTCTGGTGAAGCGAGCCGGCGACGTCGGCGCTCAGTAGGGCGCGCATCGCCCGGGTGCCACCGCAACCAGGACAGTAGAGCCCGGTCAGTTCGTGGAACGCGCACTTTGGCATCGGGAAGCGCCCCGGCGCGACCAAACCCAAGACCAACCAGGCACCGACGGCGCCCAGAGCCAGTGGGACCCAAGCCGATGACCGGGGGCGCGCGCACACGGCTCGTTAGCGAAGGCCCAGCGTCGCGAAGTTCGCAGCAAGCCAGACGAGGTTGGTGACGATGCCCAGGCCGATGCCCCAGTTGGCCCATTTGTCCGCTTGCGCGGCTTTCTCCTGCGCCTCCGCGTACCGGCCGGACTGGACGAGGGGATTCACCTGGGAACTGAACACGATCGCGGCGATGCCAAGGGGAAGGCAACAGCAAAGGGTGACCAGGATGGATTTGACGAGGTGGTTGTCGACGGTGCCGGAGGGTGCGGTCTGGTAGGTGGGGCCGCCCGTCGGGGGAGTGCGGAACTCGCTTGGCGCGCCGAAGCTCAGCCCGGGCACTTCGGCGGCGAAGACCGAGCGCTCGGTGCCCTCTTCGACGAGCCTCGTGGTGGCGACGAGGCGGCCTTCTCTCGCCCAGGCATTCAGGGTTGGGACATCGGCGGGGCCGTAGCGTTGTCCGTCGTCACCGGTCACGTAATAACGCATGCTCTTGACACCTCGATCATGCCTTCGATTCGACGGACGTCTTCTGCGATCCTTTCGGGAGGATAGGGAGACTCGTGGCGCGCCGACGAACCTTGGAACCGTTCCGTCGTTCTACCCGGTAGTAACCAACAAGAGCGACGTGCGACCATGGCCGACTTCAACTCATTCCTTATCGCGATCTCCGGTGCCTTGTTCGGATTCGGTGCGTCGCCAAAGCCGGTAACGATGGAGAGGGCCTTCGCGACGCTCTATGTCGACGGAGGGGGTCGCCTGATCAAGCCACCGATGCGACTGGTGCTGACGGGCGACGACGCGGACCGGCTCGCCTCGTACTTTCCGTCTCTGGGCGTGTCTCGTCCTGGAAGCAAGCCAAGCGGATGGAGATACGCGGCGGACGTGCTCTTCGAGCGCACCGACGGAACCGAGTCCTGGGTGCGGATCGGTTACGGATATGGAGTCTGGACGGAGGGATCGGGGGACCGATCGGTCCGGCCGGGAGCCTGGGAGTTCTTGAAACGCCGCGCAATGTGACCCGAGGGATGGGGCCCATCCCTCGGGCAAATCGTGGACGTCGATCAGTTGTTCCGGGCGAGCGACGCGGGCGTACTCGGCACGACCTCGACGAACGCAGAAGCGGGCGCGAGGATGTACACGTCTTGCCCGATCTCCTGCCACGTTCCTTCTTGGGCGAAGTTGACGCCGGCGAGGAAGTCCTTGATCTGCCGTCGCAACCCGGGTTCGGTGTCCGCGAGGTTCAGAATCTGTTGTTCGCCTCGCTTGATGCCCGCTCCCGCTTGAAGCGCCTCGTCGAAGGACTGGATGCCCTTCCGAATGGTGACGTGGTACTGGTAGCTGGGCTTGAGGATGGTGCGCTGGGGGGGCTGGATCTCGGTCGTCTCGTCATCCTCGACGGCATCGCGTCCGGCGAACATCCCGGTGACTCGCTTGAAAAAGCCCGGGCGATCCTGCAGTTCCTGTTCTTCCATGATGTCGGCTAACCTCCGTGTTTTGGGTCATCGTCGTTCTCCGAACAACGCGGACCCGATGCGAACGTGCGTCGATCCTTCTTGGATCGCCGCCCCGAAATCGGAACTCATGCCCATGCTGAGCCAAGCTCCTTCGGAAAGACGCTCACTTAGGAGACGAAGTCGCCTGAAGAAAGGTCGCATCGCCTCTTCATCGTCGAGCGCCGGTCCCATCGCCATCAGACCGCGAACCCGGACCCGTTCGCAGTATAGGGCCTGTGCGAGGAATTCGTCAAGGTCCCAAGGGAGGACCCCGGCCTTCTGCGGCTCCTCGGCGATGTTGACCTCGACAAGGGCGTCCCGCTTGCGCTCCAGTTTCGCGAATTCCCGCAGTTGGCTATCGCTCTCGAGGGTGTGAAACACGTCGAACAGCTCGGCGGCGGCGCGGACCTTTCTCGACTGGAGTTTCCCGATAAAGTGCCACGTGCAATCGGACACCAGGTCGCGAGGCAGCCGGTCGATTTTGTCCTGCGCTTCGGGAAGTCGGTTCTCGCCAAAATCGCGAACGCCGAGGTCGTAAGCCTCTCGGATAGCGTCGGCAGGAAAGGTCTTGGAAACGGCAACGAGGGTCACGCCCGCCGGGTCCCGACCGACGGCGTCGCAGCTGCGCGCGATCGCTTCTCGGACAGCACGCAGTCGGTCGCGCATCGCTTTCATCCGAGGACGGCGCGCGGGCCAGGCATCGCTCGAACGACGGGTTGGCCGTGCGGGACTCGGTCCGCCACCACTTCCGGATCGGTACCGAGGCGGTTACTTGAGGAAATCGAATCCTTCCAGTTTCAGCCTAATCGACTGCAGGAAGCGGCCCGCGAGCAGGCCGTCCACCAGGCGATGGTCATAGGTGAGGACGACGTACATGACCGAGCGGATCGCGATCATGTCGTTCACGATCAAGGGCACCTTCTGGATGCCGTACGTTCCGAGGATTCCGGCCTGAGGCGCGTTGATCATCGGGGTTCCGAAGAGGGCGCCGTAGGAGCCAGGGTTGGTGAGGGTAAAGGTGCCGCCCTGAACGTCGGCGAGCTCAAGGGCGTTCGCGCGGGCGCGCTTGGCGATGTCTTCGAGATCCCGAGCGATCTGCACGATGGACTTGGCGTGACAGTCGCGAATGACGGGGACGATGAGACCTTCATCGCCCGCTTTGCCGAGCGATACCGCCACCCCCATATGGACGCCACGGTTCTTGAGGATCTTGTTGTCCGGCTGGAGGCTCGCGTTGACGAGCGGGAACTCCTGAAGCGCCTCGGTGACCGCCTTGATGAAGAAGGGCGTGTAGGTCAGCTTGACGCCGTACGCCTGCTGGAAGCCCTCCTTGTTCTTCTCCCGGAACTCGACCATGCGGGACACGTCGATTTGAACCGTCGTCGAAACGGTCGGGACGGCGGCACTGCGCACCATCGCCTCGGCGATCATCTTGCGCATGCCGACGAGCGGCACCAGTTCCTGGTCCGGACCGACGACGGTGGGGGCGACCGGAGGGGCGTCGAAACGCCGCGCGGCGGGGGCACCCGGCTTACGACCGGAAGCGAGGTAGCTCTCGAGGTCCTTCTTCGTGACGCGACCGCCCGAACCCGAGCCGACGACGGAGGCCAGTTCCGCCTCGGTCACGCCCTTTGCCTTGGCCATCGAAATCACGACCGGGGAGTACCAGCGCCGACCCGGCTCGACAGGCTCGGCCGGTGTTTCGGGGGCGGGCGCGGTCTTCGGCACGACGGGCGGGGCCTCCTTCGGGGTGGCGCCGTTCGGTGCGGGAGCCCCATCGGCGGGCATGGCGTCGTCGATGATCCCCATCGCTTTGAAAACCTCGACCGGGTCGCCTTCCGGGATCAGGATGCGCACGAGATACCCGCTCGCGGGAGAGGGTAACTCCGTGTTCACCTTGTCGGTCATGATCTCCACGACCGGTTCGTCTTCCTTGACGAAGTCGCCCACCTTCTTGAGCCATCGGCTCACGGTGCCTTCGTGAACCGATTCGCCCAGTTCGGGCATAAGAATCTCGACGGCCATATCCCCTTGATTATGGCCGCTCCGACCGCTTTTCGCCCCGCGCCCGGCTACTCGGTGGCCAGTCGCAAGAGGATGTGAGCGTAGATCCGGCTCATCTTGTGCAGGTGGTCGATCTTGAGCCGCTCGTCGTTCTCATGGGCGGGGCCATCGCCTTCCCAGCCGGTGCCGATGCTGACGGTGTTCGGCACGGCGCGCGCGTAGGTGCCGCCACCCATGACGCCGGGCTTCTGGCCCTCGCCGAGCTCTTCTTCGCAGACCTCGACGATCGTCCGGACGAGGGGGTGGTCCAGGGGGAAGTAGAGCGGCGGGCTATCGGTGAACTTGACCATCCGGAAGCCGCTCTTCGTTTCGGCGAGCGCGCCCTCGCACATTTCGCGTATCTGTTCTCCCGAGAACTTCACCGGATACCGGATGTTGTAGAGAAGTTCGACTTCCTCGTCGATCGTTGAGACGATGCCCAGGTTGCAGGTCAGGTCCTTGCTCACGGAGTCGCTGACGGAAATCCCAAGACCCGCCCCGCCGATCTGAGCCTGCGCGAACAGCTCTTCGTAGAACTTCTGATCGTCGAGGGGGGCGAGGGCGACGAGGAAGCGAAACGCGCGGATTGCCGCCGAATCGCCGCCAAAGGGGAACGCGCCATGAGCCGCTTTTCCGATCGCATCGATCACCAACTCGTCGCCGTCCCAGGCGAAGGCCGCGTTGCGGTCCCAGGCGTCGGCGAGCCGACCGTCAACCTCGGCGCGGACACTCGGGTCCACACGGACCCTGGCTTGGCACCGGTCGATCACGATGTTGGGACGCTGTCCGCCCTCGACATGAGTCAGGGCAAAGGCGCCCCTGGGCAAAGGCACTCGCACGGTGATGTTGGCGATGCCCTTCTCCGCGTGGTAGAGCGGCCATCCGGAGTCCGGGGCGACCCCATAGGTCGGGGCCTCCTCGGTCTGCATGTACCGCTCGACGCACTTGAAGCCGGATTCCTCGTTGCATCCGAAGACGAGCCGTACTCGGGCGGGCAGGTCGGGGCAACACGCCTGGATGGCGCGGGCGGCATAGGTCGCCGCCATGGTCGGACCCTTGTCGTCCACCGCGCCCCGGGCATAGACGTAGCCGCCGTCGATTTCGGCTCCGAAGGGCTCGTGCTTCCATCCTGGCCCGATGGGAACCACGTCGAGGTGGCCGAGCGACACCACCAGCCGTTCGCCTTCACCGAACTCGGCCCAGCCGGCGTAGCCCTCAAGGTCCTTCGTGCGCATCCCCCACCCGGCGCAGAGGGCCAACGCTTGATCCAAGGCGCGGCGGTTGTCGGATCCAAACGGGGCGTTGGGCTCGGCGGGGGCCTCGATCGAGGGGATGCGCAGCATGGCGCGGTAGTCGTCCAAGAGGTCCTGTTCGTGCTCGCGGAGCCAGGCGACGACGCGGTCCAGATCGGGGTGGGACATGGCGAATCTGAGGTTACCCATTGTCCCAGTCGGGCTTGGGACGCGGTCGAGGGGCTATTCTAGAGAGACCATGCTCCCATACCTGGTGGCGGTCTTTGCGTTCGCCGGCTACGGCGATCGGCCCGTTCGGATCGATGGCGAGGAATGCCACCCCCGGCGTCTCCTCGTGAAGGTCGCCCCCGGGCAGCGGGCGCCGCTCGAACTGACGAACGTGCGGACGATCCGCGAGTTTCCGGAGATCGGGTGGGTCGTCGTGGAGAACTCCTCGGGTGATTTGGCGTCGATCCGCGCCCATCTGGCCCGACTGCCGGGGGTTGTCGACGTGCGATTCGATCGGGCGGCCCGCCCGGCGTACGATCCGAACGATCCGATGTACCCCGACATGTGGCACTACCGAAACCTGCACGTCCCGGAGGCTTGGGACCTGGAGAAAGGGCGCTCGGGGGTTGTCGTCGCGGTCATCGACACCGGGGTGAAGGTCGATCACGAGGACTTGGCGGCCAACGTGTGGCGGAACCCCGGCGAAATTGCCGGCAACGGGATCGACGACGACCACAACGGCTACGTGGACGACGTTAACGGCTACGACTTCGCCTATGGCGACGGCGATCCGGACGACGTCCACGGCCATGGGACCGCGTGTGCCGGGTTGGTGGCGGCGGTCCAGGACAACGCGCTCGGGGTGACGGGAGTCGCGCCGCGCTGCAAGGTGATGGCGCTCAAAGCGGCGAACAACTCCGGGTACTTCTACGACTCGGCGAACATCGGGGCGTATTTGTACGCGGCGAACATGGGGGCGAAGGTTCTGTCGATGAGTTTCTACTCCGACCAAGTGAGTCCGGCGGAGCGCGATGCCCTGCAATACTGCTCGGCCCACGGCGTTCTTCCGGTGGCGGCGGCGGGGAACGACTCGACGGTGTACCCGTTCTATCCGGGGGCGTATGAAAACGTGCTTTCGGTGGCGGCGACGGTCCAGAACGACACAAAGGCGGGCTTCTCGGACCATGGCTCTTGGGTCGACGTCGCAGCGCCGGGGGTCAGTCTGCGCTCGACATCGCGCTCCGGGGGCTACACGACGGGATTTGGAGGGACGAGCGGGGCGTGTCCGCAGGTTGCGGGCATCGCGGCGTTGTTGTTCTCGGCGAAGCCGGGGGCGACTCCTAACGAGGTCCGCACGGCGATCGAGGACACGGCGACCCTACTGGACCAAGCGCCCTATGGCGAGTTTTCGAACTATGGACTGGCGAACGCGCGGTCTGCGCTGGAACGGCTTCTCGGGCTTTCTCCCGCCGTACCCAGACCGCCGTTGGTTCGCTGGGTCAACTCGTTCGGCCCGGGCGGGCCACGGGGACGGTGGACGGCGCGAATCTACGGGCGTGGGTTCCTGGATGGCAAAGCGACGGTGACGGTGCGTGGAAGGGCGGCGAGGATCGTGGGCCGCTACCGGAACTACCTCGACGCGGCCAGTGAGGAAACCGGTCCGGTCAAGGTCTACGTGGGTCGAAGTCTGGTCGCCGTCGTGACCCCACCCCTCGGTTACCGGGCTTGTTGGCCGCTTGTGGAGGCTTCGACGCCCGAGAACGGGGCATCGCTGACGGGCGGGTTTCGCGAATCGCTCGCGGCCGACGCCGCCGCCATCACGGTGACCCGACGGGGGGACAATCGGATCGTCGTACACGGAACGTTTCGGCGGGTTCCGGGTACGGAGTCGTTGAAACTGGTCGTTCGATCTCGCTACATTGGCACGACGACAGGGACGGAGGAGGTCCAGCTCTACGACTGGTCCACGGCCTCGTATCCGTACGGTTCGTTCGTCACGCTCGGCTCCGGGGCGGTGACTTCGACGATGACCACGCGGACCTACGACGCGGGACCGATGGCGAAGTACGGCGACGACGAAGGGACGGTGTACTTCCGGATCGTGACGAGCGACAACCTCGAATCGGGGGCGACGCTGGCCCTGGATCAGGTGTTGCTCGTGCGGGGTTGATCGGGCTTTTCCACACTCTTCGGGCCTTGCGGATGCGGTTGTGCCTCGGTGGCTTAGTTCAAATCGCGGTAAGTTCACAAGTTCACAGTGCGCACACACAGCGCGTCAACCTGTGAACTTCTCGTTTCTGGGGCATGGGAAGTGGGAAATGGGAAGTGGGACGGGGGAACCGGAAGCTCGACCGGGGCACGCCGGAGCGTCGCACAAGCGAGCGGGGATTGAGGTGGAAACGCGCCACGGTGCTTACGAGGGCGGGTCCTCGGATCGTCAACCGGGTTCGAGTCGTCAGCAGCTCCTTTCGTAGGTTGGGGGGTGGTGGCGGCGACTGACCGGCGACCGGGGTGCTCCGAATCGAGCCGCTCGCGCGCCCCGGTTCGTTCGCCTCCCCGTCGCCGGGTTGGGTGGAGCGTTGCCGGAAGGGACGGATCGGACGGATGGGAGGGACGTGGTCGGACTGGGGGGCAATAGGTCGGACTTGTCGGCCTCGTTCTGTTCCAGACGGCTTCGGAAGGCCCAGTCGATGCCCGGCGCGCCGAAGCACGTTGGGGGGCTGACGCAGCTGGGCTTTGTTGACGCCGCCGCCGCCGATGGCAGACGTTCAGCTCCGCGCGACCGGGGTGCTCCGAATCAAGCCGCTGGCGCGCCCCGGTTCGTTCGCCTCCCCGTCGCCGGGTCTTGGGGGGTTGAGCGTTGTCGGAAGGGGCCGGGTAGGCCCGAAGGGACGGATGGGAGGGAAGTGGTCGGATCGGTCGGATCGGAGGGAGCGTCGAAGTATGTCGGAGGGGACCTTTGAATCGGGATGGCGCGATCGGGTCCGTTCTGGATGATGTCGATAGGCTCAGGCGTCGCCCGACGCGCCGAAGCGAGACCGGAGGATGAGGAAGTCGGCCACGTTGACGCTGCCGTCCCCGTTGAGGTCGGCGTTCGGGTTCCAGTTGCCGCTACCGGAGGAAGACCCGAAGGCCGCCCGAAGAGCGAGGAAGTCGGAGATGTTGACGGTGTTATCGCCGTTCACGTCGCCGTTCAGGAGGCTCGCGACGACGCCCGTCACGCCGCCCGCCGAGATGGTCACCGGAACGACCTTACGAAGCCAGTGGCTGCTCTTGACGGAGAGGTCGTAGGTTCCTTGGCGGGCTGTCTGGAACGAGAAGTTCCCGGCGGCATCGAGGAGCACGGTCTTGGTTTCGAGCGCCGCCGTAGAGCCCGGGTTGCGAAGGACCAACGTAACGGGGATCCCGCTCGTCGAGGCGACGTACTGGCCGAGTGCGACCGAACCGGCAAGGCCCCGACCGATCAGGGCAAGGCAGTGGTAGCCGTACGTCGCGACGGCGCCCGCGTTGCTGAGGCCGAGAGTCTGGACAGGCGTAAGGCGAATTGTGTCGGTGCCGTCGCCGAGATTGCCGAAGGCGTTTTCCCCCCAGGCCCAAACCGTGCCGTCGCCGCGGAGGGCGAGGCTTTGGTCATTCCCCGCCGAGACGGCGACCACGTTGGTCATGCCGAGAGTCTGGACGGGGGTCCAGCGCTCGGTCATCGTGCCGTCCCCGAGCGCACCGCCCGCGTTGAATCCCCAGCCCCAGACGGTGCCGTCGCTTCGGACGGCGAGGCTGTGCTGGATGGCGCTCGCGACGGCCACCACGCTCGCCAGTCCCTGAACCTGGACGGGGGTGTTGCGTCGCGTATCGGTTCCGTCCCCCAGTTGGCCGTTCGCGTTGTCGCCCCAGGACCAGACGGTGCCGTCTCTCCGTAGGGCGAGGCTGTGCCACCCGGCGCTGGAGACGGCCACGACGTTGGTGAGCCCCGAAACCTGGACGGGGGTGGTGCTGAGATCGACGATGCTCCCGTCGCCGAGTTGGCCGTACCCGTTGTCACCCCAGGCCCACACGGTGCCGTCGCTTCGCAACGCGACGGTGTGAAACCAGCCGGCCGCGACGGCGACGACATTGCTCACTCCCTGGGCCTGAACGGGCTTGGTGCGACCGGTGCCGGTCCCGTCCCCCAACTGGCCATAATCGTTTCGCCCCCAGCCCCAGACGGTGCCGTCGTTCCGAAGGACGACGTGGTGATCGCCGCCCGCCAAGGCGACGACGTTCGTGAGCTCCATGATCTGGACTGGGGTCCAGCGGTCGGCGACCGTCCCGTCCGCCATCTGGTAGGCGTTGCTTCCCCAAGCCCAGACGGTGCCGTCGTTTCGCAGGGCGAGGCTCGACCGGTTGCCGCCCGCGATGGCGACGACGTCCGTAAGGCCGAGAGTCTGCACAGGGGTCCAGCGGTCTGCATCCGTGCCGTCTCCGAGTTGTCCGAACCAGTTTTGGCCCCACGCCCAGAGCGTGCCAGGTTGGGCCTGGGCCCGTCCGACGACACCGACCAACGAAGCGGCGGCGGCGAGGGTGGTGATCAGGGCTCGGGTTACGGACTTGAGGTGCGATGGGCGTTGCATGTTGGGCTCGTGCGAGGCGGGTGCAACACTGTATCACGAATTCGCGCGGTGGACGCGAAACGTTTTGCGACCCATTCAGGGGGAACGATCTCGAGGGCCGGCGTCTCGAACCCTTGGTTACAACTTGACCCGCTTGACGGTGCGGTAGACGTAGGCGAGGACTTCGGCGACGGCCTGGAACAACTCACGGGGGACCGAGTCGCCGACCTCGCACCGCTTGTAAAGCGCGCGGGCGAGGGGCGGGTTGGGGATGACGGGCACGTTGTGCTCGGCGGCCAATTCGCGGATCTTGAGGGCGAGCCAATCCTGGCCCTTGGCGACCACGATGGGGGCGGGCATCTTGCCGTGCTCGTACTGGATCGCGACGGAGAAGTGGGTCGGGTTCGTGACGATCGCGTCGGCGGTCTTGATCGCCTCCGAGAGGCGGCCGCGGGAGAGTTTGCGCCGCCGCTCGGCCATCTTGGCGCGGAGTTCGGGCGAGGTCTCCATCTCCTTCATCTCTTGCCGCACCTCCTGCTTGGTCATCTTCAGCTGCTTCTCGATCTGCTTGCGCTGGAAGAAGTAGTCGAACGCGGCGAGGACGAGCCAGACGCCGACGACTTTGAGCATCAGGCCGTGCATCATTCCGCCGGTGACGGCGAGGGCGTCGGTTGCCTTGAGCTTGGACAGGCCGACGAGGTCGGGCCAACTCGCCTGGATCGAGCTCCAGACGATGTAACCGAAAAGCCCGGTCTTGAGGACGGCCTTGAACCCTTCCACGAGGACGCGGGCGGAGAATAACCGTTGCGCGCCTTTGAAGGGGTCAATCTTCTCCAGGCGGGGGCTCATCGCCTCGGCGCTCAGCACGAAACCGACCTGGGCGTAGTTGGCGCACACGCCGACGACCATCGCGGTCATGACGAGGAGGCCGAGTCCGGGCAGGGTGGGCCGAAGGGTGGCGAGGAAGTGCTCGCGGACCATGTTGAGCGAGCCGTCGTTCGAGGCGGTGCCGATGCCGATGCGCATCGCTTCGCCGAAACCGGTGCCCATCAGCTTGACGGCGGACGGTCCGGCGAGAAGGAGGGCGAGAAGGGAAAGGGCGCCGACGAGGTCCTGCGATTTGACGACGGTGCCCTTCTTGCGCGCGTCTTGACGACGCCTAGGGGTTGCGTCCTCGGTCTTTTCTTGGCCGGACTCCGCCATGCGCTATCCTCCGCCCCCGAACGCTCGCTCGATCGCTTTGAAGAGGTAGCCGGTACTCGCTTGGGTGTAGACCACCAGCATGGGTAGCCCGACGGTGATGGCGGTGAGGCCGAGGAGCGCCTTCGCGGGAACGCCAAGGATCATGACCTGCATCGCCGGGACGGCTTTGTTCATCACGCCGAAGGCGGCGTCCACCACCAGGGTGACGGCAAGGACGGGGAGGGCGATCTGGATCGCGAGGACGCTCACCTGGGTCAGGAGGGTGACGACGCCCTCGTAGACGAAGGGCATGGGGTCGCCGGTCGCGGGGGCGACGGCGTAGCTTTGGACAAAGGCGCGGATAAGGGTGTGGTGCCCGTTCACCAGCATGAAGAGGACCAGACAAAGGAAGTACTTGAACTGGGCGATCACGGACACGGGCACGCCGGTGATCGGGTTCATCGCCTGGCTGATCCCGAGGCCCATCTGGAGATCGATGAGGGCGCCCGCCATCATCATTCCCTGGAAAACGAGTTGCACCAGGCCACCTAGGAGCAGGCCAAAAGCGATCTCCCGAAAGACCGCGATGGTGAGGGTGCCGATGTCGTGGGGGACCGGGTGAATGACGCCCTTGAGCATGAGGCTGAGGGACCCGGCGATCGCCATGCAGAGCATGATCCGAACCTTGACGGGGACCATCGCGCCGCCGAGAACGGGCGAGGTAAGCAGCATCGCGGAGCACCGGCAGAACACCAGAAGGAAGGTGAAGAGCAGGGCGGCGTCGAGCGTCATCGCGTCACGTTGGCGGCGTGCTGGATGCAGAAATGGACGTAGGCGACGAGCTTCATCAGCATCCAGTTGCCCATGACCGCCAGGACGACGCCGACGCCGATCAGCTTCGGGACGAAGGTCAGGGTCATTTCCTGGACCTGGGTCATCGCCTGGAAAACGCTGACGGAGAGACCGAAGAAGAGGGCCACCGCCAAGATGGGTAAGAGGACCATCGTTCCGGTGAGGAACCCCTGGCGCGCAATTTCAAGGGCAACGCCACTGTCCATTAGCGGTACCCCGAGACGATGGCGTTGGTCAGGGTTGCCCAGCCGTCGGCGAGGACGAAGACGAGCAACTTGGCGGGCAGCGAGACGACGACCGGGGGGAGCATCATCATGCCCATGCTCATGAGGGCGCTGGCGACGATGAGGTCGATGATGAGGAACGGGATGAAGATGTAGAAGCCGATAATGAACGAGGTCTTGAGTTCGCTGATGACGAAGGCGGGGATCACGGCGCTCAGCTTCACGCTCTCGCGCGTTTCGGGCCGTTCGCGGGAGAGGTTCACGAACAGGGCGAGGTCGCTCTCGTAGGTGTTGTTGAGCATGAAGCCCTTGATCGGCGCCTCCGCTTTGGCGAAAGCCTCGGTCGAGGAGATCTTCTTGGCGAAATACGGCTCGAGGGCGGTCTTGTGGACGGTCTCGAAGGTTGGTCCCATCACGTAGAAGGTGAGGAAGAGACTGAGACCGATGAGGACCTGGTTTGGGGGAACGTTCGGGGTGCCGAGGGCGCTTCGGACGAAGCCGAGCACGATCACGATGCGGGTGAAGGCGGTCGTCAGAATCAGGATCGCGGGGGCGATGCTGAGGACGGTAAGGAGGGCGAGAATCTGGAGCGGCGTGCTGAGGTCGTCAGGCTGGCCCGCCTTGCCGCCCATATCCACATTGATGCTTGGGACCCGAACACCCTGTTGGGCGAACGCGGCGACGGCCGCGCCAATGAGCAAGAGAACGAAGGACGCCCGGAGCAGGGCTCGCCCGCTCACGCGGCGCCTCCCAGCTTGGCCAGCCTTCGCAGGGCTTCTTCGACCCCTGCTTTGGGTGCCTCGACGGCGGGCTCTTCGTTGAGTTCGAGGGTCCCGGGAGCCTCGCGCAGCATCTCGCCGAAGGTCACGGGGGCGGGGTCGAGATGCTGTGCGGGGACCTCGCTGAGAAAGGAGACGTTCTGTCCGGTGACGGAGAGAAGAAGGCTCTTGCCGCGCACGTTCACGAGGTAGAGGGCTCCTCCCGCGAAGGCGGCGGACTCCTCGATCTCGATCGCGCTGCCGAGCTTGGTGGAAAGCTTCCGGTTGATCTTCCCGGCGAAGCGGGGGAGAAGGTACTTGATCGCGGCGAACACGATCACGAGGGCGACGATGGTCTGAAGGAAGACCATGGTGCCGTTGCCGGAGGACGAAACTTGCGCCGAAGAGCCCGCGCTCAGGTCGCGCTTGGTGCCGAGGAGGGTTCCCTGAGCCGCCAGAGCCTGGGCCGTCGCGACCGCCGCAATGGCGAGACCAGGTCGGAGGGGGCGCCGTGCGAATCTCATCACGCAGCCTCGTTCAGCTTTTGCAGTCGCTCGAACGGCGAGAGAATCTCGGTGACGCGAACGCCGAAGTTGTCCTCGATGACGACGACCTCGCCGTGGGCGACGAGCCTACCGTTAACCAGGACGTCGATGGGTTCCCCGGCGATCTTGTTGAGTTCGACGATGGAGCCGGTTCCAAGGTCCAGCACGTCCCGGACGAGCATCTTGGACCGGCCCAGTTCGACGCTGATCTCGAGCGGGATGTCCATCAAGATGTCCAGCCCGGGGACCGAATCTCCGAGGGACGGTTCGGGTCGGCCCCCCGCTTCGAGGGCGAGTCGCTCGACTTCCTCGGCGGAGGGTTCGTGGCCGGAAGCGTGAACGCCGGTGATCGCGCTCGCGCTTTCGAGGTCGAACAGCCACACGATGCCGCCTTCCAGGCCTTGGGCCCTGAGACCGATTTCGCAACGGAACAACTCGTCGGACTTCTGGAAGTTCCGGGGAAAGGTGAAGTTCTGGAACCGGATCATCAGTCCGGTCGCGACGACGGGCTCGCTGTGCATCGTGCCCATCGCGACGCACACGCCTTGGACGATGGACTCGAAGACGGGTCGGAGGTCGGCGATCAGGTCGTCGTCAATGGACTCGACATCGTCGTTGCGGATCAGGCCTCCGAGGGACTCCAGGGTTTCCTGCCCGAAGATGACGACCTGCTTGCTCTCGGGGATGTTCGAGAAGGCGAACTGCACGACGGCGAGGGCGGACGTGACTTCGCCGTAGAGGTCGGTGGTTTTGGTCAGGCCAACCTTGTGCTCGCCGAAGGAGATCTGGTGTCCCGACGCTTCGCTCACGGTCGTGGAGACCGTCTGCCAGATCTGCAGTTGGGCGGTTTCGAGTTTGGCGAGGAGGTCGCTGTGCTTACTCATGACGGCTACTCTTGGGGAATCGGGCGGGAGATCGAGAAGACAATGCGGTTACCTGACTTGGCGGCCTGACCGGAGAACTTGGGAATGTCGCCGACCATGAGGGTCAGGTCCTCCTCGACCCGCTGATCGAGCAGGAGGGTATCGCCGGCCTTCAACCTGAGAAAGTCGCGAAAGCTGATCTTGCGGTTGCCCAGCCGAACCTTGCAGTCCACGGTGGTGCGGGCGATCTGGGCGGACAGTTGGCGGCGCACCTGGTTGTTAAGGCGCCGATTGCTGGAGGCGAACCACTTCTGGGCGCTGAGCTTGGCGGTTATCGGCTTGAGGATCAGGTACGGGATGCAGAGGCTCATGGCCCCCCGCTGGTTCCCGATCTTGATCTCGAAGAGGATGCTGACGACAATATCGTTGGGCGGGGCGATCTGCACGAACTGGGAGCTCGTCTCGATGCTCTCGATGGACGGCTTGACGACGACGACCCCTTCCCAGGCGGTCTGGAGGGCGGCAAGCATGCGATCGAGGGTTTGCTGGATCAGAGGCCGCTCGATGTCGGTGAGAACGTTGCGGCTGATTGGTCGACCGGGGCCGCCTAGGAGTCGATCGACGATGGCGAAGATGAGGCCGAACTCGATCTCAAGGACGGCGCTTCCGTTCAGCGGAAGCAGGGAGAGCTTGGTGAAGACGCTCTTGTTCAGGCTCCGGAGGTACTCCTCGAAGGGGACTTGCTCGAGGGCGACCAGTTCGATGCTGACGGGGCTGCGCAGGTAGGCGGACAGGCCGGAAGTGGCGTGCCTCGCGAAGGTCTCGTGCAGCATCTGGAGGGTCCGCAGTTGGTCCTTGCTGAACTTGTCGGGCCGCCGGAAGTCGTACACCTCGTAGGCGACGGTGTGCCGCTGAGCCTTGCGTCCGCGGGTGGTATGGCCGACGGGCCCGGGCATGGCCGCTTCCGTTTTGGCGATGTCAGGAACCGTCCCGGCGGACGCGACGGGCTCCTCCTGGTCGCCGTCCTGGGATAGCGACTGCAGAAGGGCTTCGATTTCGGCCTGGGAGAGGATGTCGGACACGTTTCGCCTGTGCGGACCCGGACTCCGGGTCATCAGTAGAGGTATCGGCGAACCGACACCGTTCTTTAGCCGGTTCGGTTCGGAAATCTGACACGCGGCTCTAGGTTTGCGCCGGGTCGATGCGCGGACCACGGGACCGTTTGGCGGCAAGGTGGCTCTGCCACAATGGGGGACGACCCATGAACAGAGCCCTCATCATCTATTCCGGCGGCCTCGACACGACCGTTTGCATCCCGCTGATGCGAGAGGCGGGCTTCGACGCGATTTCGACGGTGACGATCGACGTCGGGCAACCGGCGGAGGATATCGCGCAGGCGACGGAACGGGCGCGGATTCTGGGGACGGACCACCACGTCGTGGACGCGAAGGCGGAGTTCGCGCGGGACTACTGCTTCCCGGCGATCCACGCGAACGCCGACTACTTTGGCTACCCTCTGTCGACGAGCATCGCGCGGCCCCTCATCGCCAAGGCGGCGGCGGAGAAGGCGAGGGAGATCGGCGGGGTGGCGGCGTTCGTCCACGGCTGTACGGGTAAGGGCAACGACCAGTTCCGGATCGAGTACGGGTTGCGGATGTTCGCGCCGGAGATTCCGATTCTCGCTCCCGTTCGCGAACGCAATCTGACTCGGACGTGGGAGATCGACTACGCGGAGCGGGTCGGGGCACCGATCGGCCAGAGCAAGGACAAGATCTGGTCCATCGACGAGAACCTGTGGGGGCGCTCGATCGAGGGGGGGCGCCTGGAGGATCCCTCCTATGCGCCGCCGGAGGAGATCTTCCAATGGACGGCGTCGCTCGAGGACGCTCCTTCGACTCCACAGGTGGTGGAGTTCGAGTTCGAAGATGGAAACCCGGTCGCGATCGACGGGACGCGGTACTCCCCGCTGGACCTGCTGACGGTGGCCAACCGATTGGCGGGACGGCACGGGGTGGGGCGGATCGACATTATGGAGGATCGGATGATCGGTCTCAAAGTGCGCGAAAACTACGAGTGTCCGGGGGCGACGTTGTTGCTCGCTGCGCACAAGGCGCTCGAAGCCCTCGTGACGACACACGCGGAGCGCGCGTTCAAGCAGCACGTGGACGCACAGTGGGCGGAAATGGCGTACCGAGGCTTGTGGTGGGAGCCGTTCACGGGCGACCTGAACGCTTTCATTGGCTCGGTTCAGCGACGGGTGACGGGGAAGGTTCGGGTGCGGCTGTTCAAGTCGAGTTTGCAGATCGTGGGTCGCGAGAGCCCTTGGGCGCTTTACAGCGAGGCGGCCGCGTCGTTCGACGACAGCGAGACCCTCGAGCAGAGCCAGATGACGGGCATGGTGCGGACGCACGGGATGGAGAGCATCCTTTTCGCGCGGCTCGGGAAGTCCTAGGACCCGGCCTGCCCGGCACAGGAGGGTCCAGAATGGGCCATGCTTACCGCGATGTTGCTGAGCATGGCCTTGGCCAATGAAAACGCGCAACCCACGCAGGGCTTGGGCGCGAACTCGCCGACCTCCGTCGTCCGACAGCCTTTCGTGCCCGCCAAGTGGAAGCTGGTATGGGCGGACGAGTTCGACAAGGGTACACAGCCCGACCCTCGCTTCTGGGGTTACGAGGAGGGCTATCTGCGCAACGGCGAAGCTCAGTTCTACACCAAAGCCCGTAAGGAGAACGCCCGGATCGAGAACGGCAAGCTGGTGATCGAGGCGCGGAAGGACAACTGGAACGACCACAAGATCACCTCCGCCAGCGTGACGACGCAGGGCAAGCGACCGTTTCTGTACGGGCGCATCGAGGTTCGGGCGAAGCTGCCAACGGGAAGGGGAACCTGGCCCGCCATCTGGACCCTCGGCGAGAACATCACGAGCGTGGACTGGCCAAAGTGCGGCGAGATCGACATAATGGAGAACGTCGGGTTCAACCCGAAGAGCGTTCACGCGAACGTCCACATGGGCGCTTACAACCACATGATCGGGACGGGGAAGGGGTCCAAAATCGAGTCCGAAACGGTTTCGACGTCGTTCCACACCTATGCGGTGGAGTGGTGGCCCGATCGAATGGAGTTCTTCTTCGACGACACCCGCTACTTTTCGTTCGCGAAGGAAAAGGACGACGACGCGGTATGGCCTTTCCATCGCCCGCAGTACCTGATCCTGAACTTGGCGATCGGTGGCGCTTGGGGAGGTGCGATGGGCATTGACGAAACGCTGTTCCCGCACCGGTTCGAGATCGACTACGTACGATACTACGAACCGAAGAAGTGAAGGCGCCCGGACTCGTCCTGTTCGCGCTAGCGTCCGTCGCATCGGCGGACGAAGTGCGCCTCAAGAACGGTGACCGGCTGACGGGCAACGTCGTGACGTTGGCGGGAGGACAACTGACGTTTGCCTCCGTGCTGGCCGGTCGCGTGACGCTGAAGATGGCCGACGTCGAGTCTTTGACGACGGACGCCGAGGTTCGCTTAGCGTCCGCGACCCTGGTTTTGCAGGGTAGGTTGATCCTCGTCGAGGGCAAACCCGCTCTTCGGCAAGCTTCGGGCAGCGTTCATCCGTTCGAATGGGCCGACGTGGAGGGCCTAAACCTCGAACCCCCCCGTTACCGCTGGGAAGGCAATCTAGCGTCCGGCCTGAACGTGACGCAGAGCGCCCGCGACTCCCAAGTTTTGAGCGTATCCGCCGAGTTCGGGCGCAAGACTCCACGCGAGCGCAAGCTACTGTCTGCGAACTACGCGTACGGGCGGCAGACCCCGCAGGGCGGGGGCGCGTTCCAGACCACCCAGGACAACTGGAAGTTGGGCGCGCAGTACGACCACCTGCTTCGACAGGGGTTCTTCCTGTACGCGAATTCCCGTTTGGAGGGCGATCGGGTCAACGATCTTCGGTTGCGCACGATCCTCGGCTCGGGAGGGGGCTACACTTGGGTCGAGAAGCCACAGGTGGGGTTCAGCACCGAACTCGGTCTTTCGAGCGTGATGGAGCGGTTCGGCGGGGGGGCGGCCCATCGGGACCACGTGACGGCCCAGGTGTCCACAAAACTGCGCAGGACCTTCGGGCGCGGCCTCGAGCTAAGGAACTCGGTGGACTACCTGCCCAGCCTGAACGACCTTAGGGACTACCTGCTCAGCACCCAGCTCACGCTTCGTTCCACTTTGGGGAACGGGCTGTTCACGGACGCGAAGGTCGTGTACGACTACGACTCGACGCCCGCTCCCAACGCGAAGCGCGAGACGGTCCGCTACATATTCGGCGTCGGGTTTCGCTTCTAGTCAATCTTGGGCGTCGCCAAGTAGGCGTTGCGAAGGCGGATCGCCTTTGGCGTCGCGTAGGGGTCGGCGGCAAGGCGATTGCCCTCCACGACGTAGCGGCGCACGGGCAGGGGAACGGCGAGGGTTCGGCCATCGCGTTCGACTACCACGGTCACCACTCGATCGCGGGCGGGAGAGAGGCCCGCCTCGGCGTAGGGTCGTCCGTCCACGCTGACGATGCGGTCGCCTTCGAGAACGCCGACGCCCGGGGCAGCCTTGGCGACGGTGTCTCCCGTTAGCTCGAGGCCCGGAGACGTGGCGGTCGAGCCGTGGGACAGCCACCGCAAGCCAAGGTCGTGCAACAGGTCGTAGGGCATCTCTTGCGTCGAGCGGACCAACCGGTTGTAGAGGGGGCTCAAGTCCTTTCCGGCCACGTTGTTGATGGCGATTCGGAGATCGTCCTCGCCGTAGCCGGGCTTGGGAGGCGCGTGGTCTTTCATCAGTCGGCGCATCAGGTCGTCAAGCGAACGTTCTCCGTCGCTCGCATTGCGGATGGCGGCGTCGAACAGCAGCCCGATCACGAGACCCTTCGTGTAGTAGCTCAGATCCCCGATGCCGAAGCCGCCGTTCTCCCAGGCATCCCAACTGGCGTCCTCGACGGTTTTCGACTTGCGGACTTTCGAGTTCTGGAGGTTTCCGATCTCATCGGCGAGTCCCTGCAGGAAGCCGGTGGCGTCTCTCAGGCCCGCGCGGTGCATCAGGACGTGGGCGTAGTAGTCGGTGACTCCCTCCGCGAACCAGAGGTTGCGGGTACGGACCTGCTTGGTGTAGTCGAACGGGCCAAGAACCTTGGGACGTATCCGCTTGACGTTCCAGGTGTGAAAGAACTCGTGGGAAGCCAGGTAATCGAGATCAAGGCGATCTGCGTTCCACACATTCAGGACGGTGCTCGCCCGATGCTCGAGACCGCCGGGGAAGTTCCCGGGCGCGAGGTGCACGATGAACACATAACGGTCGAACGGCGCGGCCCCGAAAAAGTCGATCTGCGCCTTGGCGATGCGGCGGAGCCGCTCGGTTTCGTAGTCGAGGTCGGGCGCGTAGCGTTGGGTCAGGCTCACGTAGATTGCCTCCAGCTTCTTTCCGCCGGCGGTGAAGTTTCGCCGCTCGAACTTGCCCATCTGGATGGGATGGTCGATGAACTCGTCGTAGTCGGCCGCGCGAAGCGTCCCGTCCACGGTGGGCATGGCGGTCGCGACGTCCCAACCCGCCGCGAGGCGCAAGGTCAGCGAACAAGGCTCTTCGAGGCGGCCATCCACATAGACGAAGGCCGAGGGGCCGTTGACGAAGGCGGTGTGCGAGACGATGCTCGACCCGAAGAAACCGGGTGCCACGTCGTCGGCGAGTACGCGGTAGGAGAAGCTTATCGGGCCACCGGCCGGGTTGTCCACGCGCCACCCCCGCCCGTCCGTGCGGGCGATCTGCAGGGGCCGGCCGGACTCGTCGGCGGCGCGCAGGTCGCTCAACTTCTTTTCGTAGTTCTGGATGAAATAGAAGCCGGGGCACCACGCGGGGATTCGAAACTCCTCGGTCGTCCGTGCCTTGTCGAGTCGCACCGACACCAGTAATTGGCGCCCGGCAACGTCGGGCGCGAGGGTGTATTGAACCTGCGCGGACGCCAACGGAGCAAAAAGGGCGACCAGGGCGGTGAGGGCGACCGGAAGGCGGGCCATTGCCCTAGGATGACGCGCAAAGGAGCGGGCGCGTTACTCCGGTCCCGCCCGACTCGCGAGTTCGAAGTCCTCGAACTCGAAGCCGGGGACCACCACGCAAGCCACGAGGGCGAACCCCGCCGGTCCGGCTTCCGGCGCGGCGGTCTGCCAACGGTGGGCGGGCACGAGGACCTGGTAGCACGGGGATCGACCGAGGGCGAACTCCTCGCCGGGGACGCCCGGAGCGTCCGCGACTTGGAGAAGCACCGGGTCGCCCGCTTGGTGCAGCCAGAGCTCGTCCGAGGCGACCCGGTGCCAACTCGAACGGGCATCGGCGGGTAACAGGAAGAGGATGGCGGTGGCGGCGTTGCGGGATCGGCCCTGGGGCAACGCTTCCCCCGGTAGGCGTAAGGCGGATTTCCAGGTCTCGCGGAAGAACCCGCCCTCGGGATGGGGTTCGAGGCGCAGTTGCTCGACGAGCGCCGCCCAAGCGGGATTGGGAGCGTTCATGCGAGTCCCTTGGCGGCGAGGAGGCTCTTCACGACACGCTGGAACTCTGCGAAGCCGGGGAGGTTTTCAGAGAGGTCCAGACCTTGGTGGCCGTAGTGCAGTTCGTAGATCTGCTCGCCGTTCTCGACGCGAGACTCGGTGAGGGCGACGATATCGTCCAGCGGGCAGAGGACGTACTTTCTCTCGAGCGCGCCGTAGACCACGAGGTGTGGGCCCTCGATGACGAGCCGGGAAAACCGCCAAGCGAGCACGAAGTAACTGCCGATAAGGAGCACGACGAACCCGATGAGGATGTTCGGCGCGTCGCGAAAGCCCGTCTGATACAGCCGCGACGCGCAGACGGCGAGGATGCCGGCGCCAAGAACACAAAGGACGCCGCCAAGGGCGGCTTGATAGGGTTTGCCGAGGCGAACAAGCACCTCGGCGTGCGATGCGTCCGTCGGCATGAACGGGAGATTACCAAAGACGGATCGCGCCGATGTCGCGGTGTGCCCCAAAACCCTCGAAAGGTACAATCGGGGAGCCGCCCTCGAATCCGAGCGACGGCCAGTATTGCTATGTCCGACGAGAAAGAAACGCCCGAAACGCCCGTGTCCGACCCATTGGAGGCCTCCTCCACGATGGCCGATTTGCCTGTGGACGAGGAACGCGAGGTTCTGGAGAATAAGCTCGCGCAGCTGAACGAAGTTGCCGAGGCTCTGAAGGACGAAAACCTCCGGCTCCGCGCGGACATGCAGAACATGCGCCGTCGGCAACAGCAGGAGTTGGAGAAGTTCCGCCTGTACGCGACGGAGGACCTGGTGGTGAAGCTTTTGCCCGTGCTGGACAACTTCGAGCGCGCCATCCAGTCCGCAGAGGCGGGGGCAAGCGTGGAAGCGCTGTTGGACGGCGTCAAGGCGGTGGACCGTCAGCTCAGAGCGGCGTTGGAGGGGGTTCGACTCAGCCGGATCGGGACCGAAGGAACGCCATTCGACCCGGAGCACCACGAGGCGCTCGCCGCCGAGGTGAACGACGAGGTCCCGGCGGACACGGTCCTCCACGTGCTTGAGCCCGGGTACAAGATCGCGGACAAGGTCGTGCGGCCGGCCAAGGTGAGGGTCAGCAAGCGCTCGTGAGCCGCAAGCACTTTGGCACCGACGGCATTCGCGGGATCGCGAACGAGAAGTTGACGCCGGAACTCGCGATCGCGCTCGGCCAAGCGGCCGGTCGCTACGTGATCGCGCGGGGCCTGACGCCTCGCGTCTGCGTGGGGCGAGACACCCGTCGCAGCGGCCCGATGCTCGGGGCTGCGCTCTCGGCCGGATTCTGTTCCGTGGGGGTGGACGTGGTGGCGGTCGGCGTGGTGCCGACGGGCTTGATCTCCTTCGCGGCGAGCCGGGGAGACTACGGCCTTGGGGCGGTCATCTCGGCAAGCCACAACCCCGCCCCGGACAACGGCATCAAGCTGCTGGCGGCGACGGGACGGAAGCTCCCGGACGAGGACGAGGTTGAGATCGAGGGTCTGATGGACGAGCCTCCGGCCGATCGCCCAACCGGGGCCGAGATAGGACTGCTGGAGTCGTCCCGCGATTCGGTGGACGACTACCTCGCGTTCCTCGAGACGCTCGTTCCGGAGGGGCTGAGCGGCCTGCGGGTCGCGGTGGACGGTTCGAACGGGGCGGCGCACGAACTGGGGCCGCAAATCCTTCGCCGCCTCGGGGCGGAGGTCCTGACCATGGGGGTGGACCCGGACGGCGCGAACATCAACGAGGACTGCGGCGCGACGCGGCCAGAAGCGATTCAGAGGTTCACCGTCGAAACAGGGGCCCAGGTGGGGATCGCGTTCGACGGCGACGCGGATCGGGCGGTGTTCAGCGACGAGAAGGGGCGTTTGATCAACGGAGACCGGACGATCGCCGCCTGGGCAGCGCACTGGCACGCCGACCCACCGGTGGTGGTGGGGACGGTGATGAGTAACGGCGGCTTCGCGAAGTACATGGAATCGCAGGGAATCCGCGTCGAGCGTGCCCCGGTGGGCGACAAATATGTCGCGCAGAGGATCGAGGCCACGGGCGCGAAGATCGGCGGCGAGCAGAGCGGGCATCTGATCTTTCCGACGCACGCTCCGACCGGCGACGGCCTGATCACCGCACTGGAATTCCTGCGCGTGTTGAAGCGGGCGGGTAAGGCGGCGTCTCTGGCGACGGACGCGTACGAGTCGTGGCCGCAGTCGCTGGTCAACGTGCGTCTGGGAAGTACGGAGGGGTGGCGGGAAGCGCCCCGGGTCGCCGAAGCCCTCGCGGAAGCGGACCGCAAACTTGGCGACCGGGGTCGGGTGGTCGTGCGGGCGAGCGGAACCCAGCCCGTCGTCCGGGTTATGGTCGAGGCGGACGCGTATGCCCTTCGCGACGAGGTGTCCGAGTCGATCGTCGGCGCGCTGATCGCCGAGCGAGACGGGAACGTCTACAGTCGCACCGATTTGACGCACTCGCTGGGTGAGTGAAAAAGATGCTTTACGCCGTCGACGTCGGCAACAGCCACACCAAGTTTGGCCGTTGGGACGGAACCCAGTGGGCGCTGGTGCGGGTGCCGACGGCAAGGTCGGACGACTTTTCGAGCGCCGTCGCGGCGTTGCGCCCTGAGGGTTCGGGGGAGGCGCCGGTCTGGGGCTGTTCGGTCGTTCCGGATGCTCGCGGGGCGGTCGAGCGGGCGCTGCCTTTTCCGGTGCGTTGGCTGGAGACAGGCGCCCAGGTAGGGCTGAGGGTGGTCTACGAGCCCGTCTCCGCCGTCGGGCCGGATCGCTTGGCGAACGCGCTGGGAGGGATGGCGCTGGCAGGGGCGCCCGTGATCGTCGTCGATCTTGGTACGGCCACCACTTTTGACGTGGTGAACTTCGACGGCGATTTTGTCGGAGGGGCCATTCTGCCGGGTCCGGAGACGGCGGCGAGGTCGCTCGCGCGGGGGACGGCTTTGTTACCAAACGCGGCGCTGGAACGTCCAGGGCGCAGTATCGGGCAGAGCACCCTCGAATCGTTGCGGTCCGGGCTCGTGCTGGCTTACGCCGACGGTTTGGAGGGCCTCGTCGGGCGGATGCGCGAGGAACTTGGCAACCCAGACGCGCCCGTGATCGCGACGGGCGGGTGGGGCTCCCTGTTCTCCTCGTTGTGTGCGTCCCTTGGTCGGTACGAGCCGTTGCTGACGCTCGAGGGCCTTCGTCAAGCCGCGTCCCGCGCGCAACCCTAGCGATGGCAGACCCCTCTCCGCTCAATCGTTTGCTTCTGGCCGCGGCGCTCTTCTGTATCGGGTGGGCGACCGGATGCGGGGAGCCCAAGCCGGGGCCCGCGATCACCCATTGGCCCAAAGGGAAGCCAGAGGCCTGGCGCCTCGTCACCGGCGACCCAAGCGTGGAGACGCCGGCGCTGCTGTCGAACGGTCTGATCGGGTTGCGGATATCGAGGCTGGCCTCGGGGTGGGGAGCAGGGAAGAGCCTGCCGTGCCACACGTGGGCGCACTATCAGACGGCGGGCGAGGAGAAGATCGAGACGGTGCCCTCCCCGTTGGGGGTGGAATGGACGGTCGAAGGGACGCCGGTTACGGTGGATCGACTGGTCGCGTACGAGCAAGCGTTGGACTTGCAGTCCGGTGTATTGCGGACGACCTTCGTGATGGACGTTCGCCCACGCGTACGGGTGTCGTTCGCCTGCAACCAAGCGATCGACCCCAAGCGGGCGGTGGTCGCCGAACGATGGGAGGTTTGGTCGCCCGAGGCGGTTCGCATCGAGGGGCGCTCGCGCCTTCCCGGGGAGCCCGGCCTCGGCAGTGAGGAGGGGGTCCGGTACGACCTGGCGGAAGGGGGCGCATGGCTCATTGGGACGAAAACGGAGCCGACGGTCCCGGGCGAGACGGCGAACGGGGTGCAGACGTTCCGCTGGGATACCGAGCGAGCCGTGGTCGAGCGGGTGTCTCGTCTCGACGCGGGCGGCCGTTACGTCGCCTTGCTCCGGGCGACGGGGCGACGCGAGGTCGCGCGAAGCGAAGTCCCGCAAGTGCCCCCGGCCACCGACTTTGCGAACGTGGTCGCGGCGTCGGCGAACTACTGGAGGGAAGCCTGGGACACCGACATCGTGATCGACGGACCGGTCGAGGATCAGCAGGCGGTGCGCTCGTTCGTGTTTTACTTGCGGGCGGCGCTTTCGGGCGACCCGCCGATCAACCTGGGCTTGTCGCCGCTCGGGCTGAGCGGGCAAACCTACAACGGGCACGTCTTCTGGGACAGCGACGTGTGGGTGTTCCCCGCGTTGGCCCTCCTTGCCCCGGACGAAGCGGCGCGGCTCGTGCGCTATCGGACCGAGCGGATCGGGGCAGCGGAGGCGGAGTGGAGGGTCTGGCGCAAGGCCCAGGCGCAGAAGCCATTTGCCGGCGGGCTGAAGTACCCGTGGGAGTCGAGCGTGACGGGTCGGGAGGTGGCGCTCGGCGAGTCTCGCTCGCAACACCACATCACCGGGTCGGTGGCGTGGGCGGTCGAAGCGGCCAACGCCTTGGGCTTGGCGTCCGACGCCGACGCGGCGCGGATCGGCAAAGGCGCGGCGACGTTTTTTGAGGCTCGCTCCGAGCAACGGCCCGACGGCACGTGGGGCATCAACGACGTCATGAGTCCCGACGAGTTCAAGATCGGGAGCAACGACCTCTATACGAACCTGCTGGCGGAGCGGTTCTCGTCGCGGTATGGGGAGGGCCGGCGCTTCCATCGACCCCGGGACGCGACCTCGTTACTGACCTACGACGAGGACCCGCTCCGGACGTATAAGCAGGCGGCGGCGGTTCTGGCGATCTACCCGTTGCAGGACCCCGAGGCGGAATCGCAGGCGGCGGCGATGATGGACCGCTTTGAGGGTAAGGTGACGGCGAACGGCCCGGCGATGACCGATTCGGTCCACGCTTTGATTCGCGCGCGGCTGGGTGAGACCAAGCGGGCGTACCAGACGTGGCACAAGAGTTGGGAGGACTTCACGGGGCACCCGTTGCTGCTCTTCAGCGAGAAGCGCAAGAAGGAGGTCACGTATTTCAGCACGGGCGCGGGGGGTTGTTTGCAGACGGTCCTTTACGGCTTCCTCGGGTTTAGGCTAGACTCTCGGAAGGACGCAAACGCGCCTTGGGCGAAGGAACTCAATGGTGGTCATTGGCTCAGCCTCAAGCCCAACCTGCCGCCCAACTGGAAGCGCGTCGTGTTCAAGAACTTCACGGTCCGCGGCGAACGATTCACGGTGGTCGTCGATGCCGCCGGCCCCAAAGTGACCCAGGAGCTCACAACGAACCATGCCCAACGTCGTCATCACGGTTGATTGCGAAGGAGCGCATCACGATCGGTGCTACACCGCCGATTTCGTGGATGTGCTCGAGTCCGAATTCGTCCCCGCCTCGTGGCTCGTCCACGTTTCGATGAAGGATCCCAGCGCGAACACAAACCTGTATTACCGCGAGTTCGTGCACAAGATTCCGAACTGGCACGAGGTCGGGATGAAGGTGAACTTCGAGAACGACCGGGGTTACGTCGAGGACCCGAAGGAGCGCGGGAACATCATCCGCATCGCGAAGGACACGCTGAAGTCGCACCTGATCAAGGCGACGGCGTTTCGGGCGGGGGCGTTCGCGCTTCTACCCTCGGACATCCCGCACCTCGAGGACGCGGGCATCCTGGTGGACAGTTCGGTGGTGCCGGACGCGGACTACAAGATGTTCGTGGATTGGCACGGCGCGCCCCATGAGCCGTACCACAGCGATCCGGAGGACTTGAAGAAGGTGGGCAAGAACCGATTGCTGCACATCCCGATTGCCGTTCACGGCGGCGTGCACGCCTATCTCGACCTAGGATTCGAGGCGTGCAAGCCGATCTTCGAGGCGAACATGGATCGCGAGGTGGTGTGCATCGGCGTGCGCGATTACGTGGATTCGATCGAGGCGCTGCGGCACACGATCCGCTTCTTCCGCGAGAAGGGTGCGCACTTCACGACGTTGACGCAAGCGGCGAGCGAGCACTTCGAGCACCACGAGGCGCTGACGGCCACCCGGTAGAAGCCCAGGCGTTGGCACAAGAGCCCGTTCCCCGATGGGGAACGGGCTCTTGTGTTTTTCGGCAAGGGTGGTTCAGGCTTCGTGCGGCGGCTCCGGGACCTGCGTTCGTGCCTGGCTCGCCTGGAGCTTCGCCTTCAGGAGTTCGACCAAGTCGATGCCGAAAAGGCTGTTGAGTTGCTCGACGGTGGAGTACGCGCGGCTGGGCAGGGCCGAGGGCGATCTCGGGTTGCCGGCGTCGATCATCGTGATCTTGTCGATTGGGGTCGTCGAGATCGTATCGGTCACGGCGCCGATGATGCCGTCCAACTTTTGGAGGACCAGCACCTCGCGGGCGTTCGGACCCCAGCTTTCGGCGACTTTCGTGAGGGCCTCGGCGCGGGCCTTGCCCTCTTCGACGATGGGAGCGACCTCGGCGACGGCCTGAGCCTCGGCGGCCTCCATGTCCGCTTTGGCGGGCTGGATCACGTCGGCTTCCAGCTTCCGGCGGACCTGCTCGATGCGGGCCTCCTGCACCTTGAGCTCCGAACTCGCCTGCGACACCTGGGCGGCGACTTGGGCGAGTTCTTCGGCGACGAGAGCGCCCTCGCGGCTGCGAATCTCGGCGAGTTTCTTGGCGGCCTCGGCTTTCGCGATCGAGATGCGAGCCTCGACTTGGGCGCGGACCTCGCGTTCGCGGTTTTCTGCCGCCCGGACGACGGCATCGGCCTTGGCTTTGGCCTCGGCGATGCGCGCGCGGCTGATCAGGTCGGCGTTCTTTCCCCGTCCGATGGAGTCGAGGTAGCTGACCTCGTCGTGGACGTTCTGAATTTTGAGTGTGTCCACCACCAGACCCAAGCGCGTCATGTCTTCCTCGACCTCGTGGACAAGCCTCTCGGCAAAGAGGATCTTGTCCTCGTTCACCTCCTCGGGCGTCATCGTGGCGAGGACCCCGCGCAACGCGCCTTCGAGGTTGTCCTTGACGATCTGCATGATTTCAAGGCGCGACTTGCCGAGGAAGCGCTCCGCCGCGTTCGAGAGCAGGGGCTCGTGTCCGGCGATCTTGACGTTGGCGACGCCCTGGACCGTCAGAGGGATGCCTCCCTTGGAGTAAGCGTTCTGGGCACTGACATCGATGACCATGTTGGTCAGGTCCATGCGATCGATGCGCTCAATGAAGGGAATCTTGTAGCCCCGGCCGCCACGGATGAAGCGGAAGCCTCGCCCATTGGCCCGGTTGTACTTGCCGGAGAAGATGGCGACCTCGTTCGGGGGGACGACGACGACGATATTCCGGATGTTCAGGAAGATCAGCAGGGCGAGGACGCCCAGGAAGATCGCAAGTCCGGAGAGCAGAGTCCAGAGAACGTCCACTACGCGTTGACCTCCTTGGTTTCGGTGTCCGAACGACCGGACAGGGCCCGGGCCACGTCGATGCCGGTGGTTTTGGTGACGGAATGCAGGACGGCGGCCAACATCTCGGGGTAGGCGGCGATGTAGTTGGCGAGCACCTTCCCGTCCCCGTTGTCGACCATCGCGATGTTATCGATCTTGACCTTGGTGACGCCCTTGGCGGCGGCGCGGAGGATGTTCTCGATGTTTTCGAGGACGGCGATGCTCATCGCGTTGTCGCCCGCCTTATCCCAGGCGTCGTTCATCATGGCGAGCGACACGGCGACCGCGCGCCCCCGTTCACGGACGATGGCGGCTTCGCCGCGAGCGCGATGTTGCTCGGCCTCACGTTCGGCTTCGGCAGGCAGAACGGTATCGGATCGAAGGCGAATGCCCTCGAGTTCGGCCCGGAGTTTCTGGAGTTCCTGCTCGGCCTGGGCACGGGCCTGCCGCGCCGAGGCGAGGACGCGCTGTTCCTCCGATTTGACCTCGGAGTCCAGGTCGGCGAGTATGCGCCGCAGGTCGTTCTCCATCTCGCGGATGTGAGCGTCGACCTGGGCCTCGGTGACGCTGGCGCGGGCACGGTTCCCGGCTTCGGCCAATTCGGCCTCCCGTTTGGCGTCGCTCTCGGCCATCTCGGCGTCGCGGATGACGTTGGCGATCGCTTCGCGACCGATGGAGTCGAGATACTGGACGTCGTCGCTCACGTGCTGGATCTTGAGCGTATCGAGTTGGATGCCAAGCTTGCTCAGGTCGGCGGCGGACTCGGTGGAGAGTTCCTCCGCGAATCGGAGCCGGTCATGGTTGACCTCTTCCGGGGTCAGCCGGGCGAGGACGCCGCGCAAGTGGCCCTCCAAGGTTTCCTTGGCGACGCGCCGGATCTCGTTCTGGTCGCGTCCAAGAAACCGCTCGATGGCGTTGCCGACGAGGCGGGGGTCGCTTGCGACCTTGGCGTTGGCGATCGCGTTGACGTTGAGCGGAATGCCGCCCTGCGAGTACGCGCCGCGCACCTGGATCGGGACCTCAATGAGGCTCATGCTCATCTGGTCGATCTTCTGGAACATTGGGACCTCGTAGGCGAAGCCGCCGAAGACGGGTCGGTAGCCGCGCTTGGTATCGCCAACACGGCTTCCGCCACCGGAGATCACCAGCACCCGGTTCGGGGGGCATATCTTCCGGTAGTGGACGAGAATCCCAAACAACACCAACAAACCGCCCGCCACCAGAAGCGCTCCGATGACGTTTGGTATCTGTTCGAGCAAGACATTCATGGCCTCACCTGCGGTATCCCCGCGTCTCTAGACGCGAAGGCGCCGCCACGACACGCGCGACGACGCCGAAAGGGTTCGACGAACGCTACCCGTTTCCTGGGTGAGCTTTCGGGCCGGGTCCCAGACGCGTTCTCGATGGTGCGGGTGAACAACCTGTGCGGAAACGGGGTTATGCTATGGCATGGAGCGTCGTCACCGCTTCCCGCTGTTGCGCCTGGTCGTTCTCACGGCATTGTCGCTCGCCTTCTCCGTTGGGTACGGGCAACCCATCACCCCGGAGCAAAAGAAGGAGGTGCTGGACAAGCTTTCGGAGACGGTCTCGACGCGGGCGTTCGTGCCGGGCGTGGACTTCAGCAAGTGGCCGGAGTTCGTGGCCAAGCGTCAGGAGGGGATCGACAAGGCGGAGACGATCCCAACGTTCGCCACCGAGGTGAACCGCGCACTACGGGAGTTCGGCTTCAGCCACATTAGTCTGCGCACCCCGCAGGCGGTGGAGCGGCGCAACCAAACGAGCGCAATCGGGGTCGGGGCAAGCGTTCGTCCGACCGACACCGGGCTCGAAGTGACCAACGTGATGCCCAAGAGCCCGGCGGACGAGGCAGGCCTTAAGCGCGGCGACCTTATCGTCGAGGCCGGCGGGGCCAAACCGTCGGGTCCGCAGGTTCTCGAAGGAGAGGAGGGGTCGGCGTTGCCGGTCAAGGTGAAGCGAGGAGACGGTGAGCCGTTTGAGATCACGCTCCAACGCCGGCGCTTCTCGACGGTGACGGAGGACACGCTGACGTGGCCGGAGCCGACGATCGCCCTCTTGCGGATCAACTCGTTCACGCGGGGCTACGACCAGAAGAAGGTCGAGAAGATGATCGAACTCGCGGCCAAGGCGGAGGCGCTCGTGCTCGACCTTCGTTCGAACGGGGGTGGGGCGACGAACAACATGAACCACCTTCTGAGCCTGCTCATGCCGCCCGATACCGAGTTCGGGACGTTTGTATCGCGGAACCTGGCGGACCGGTACCGGACGGAAACCGGGAAGGAGCCGAACGACCCGGTCGAGATCGCCAAGTGGGCGCCAACGAAGACCAAGACGCGCAAGCGGCTTCAGGAACCCTATGCGGGCAAAGTGCTCGTCCTGATCAATCGGGGGTCGGCGAGCGCCTCGGAGATCGTTGCCTGCGCGTTGCGCGAGCACCGTCAGGCACCCTTGATCGGAAGCAGGTCGGCGGGTGCGGTCTTGGCCTCGGTCTACGGGAACCTCGCACACGGGTTCCAACTGCAGTATCCGGTTTCGGACTACGTGAGTTCGGGCGGGATACGGCTGGAGAAGCACCCCTTGGAACCGGACTATGCCGCCGGCACGCCTCGCGAAGGCGCACCGGACCCGGGAGTCGAGAAGGCGGTGGAAGTGGCGAAGACCGGCAAGAAGGACGGTTAGCGGGGCCCCGACCAGCTTGTCTCGGCAAGGGGGTCGGTCGGGTGGTTCGTCAGCCGATGGGCGGTCTCGGCGATGGACGGTTCGTAGTGGATGGTCACTCCGGCACCGCCGAGGGCCTCGCTGATCGCGTCCTCCAGTTCCTCGGCGATCGTGTGCGCTTGGACGAAGGTCAAGTGGTCGTCCAACTGCACGTGCAGGTCCACGAACCTTGTCGTGCCGACATAGCGCGACCGTAGCCGGTGATAGCCCCGCGTTTCCGGATGAGCGCGGAGAACCTGCTCCACGCGCCGGACGTCTTCGATAGGCAGCGATCGGTCCAAAAGGGGATGGGTCAGTTCGCGAAGCTTGACGGAAGCCGCGCCGATCGTGACCACGACAAAGACGGCGGCGACGACCGGGTCCAAGATCGGGTTGCCCGTCACGCGAACCAGGACGAGCCCCACCAAAACGCCGGCGGAGGAAAGGGTGTCGGCGCGGAGGTGGAGGGCTTCCGCCTCGAGGGCGGTCGAAGGGAACTTGCGGGACACGCGGACCAAGTACCGGGAGACGAGGGTGTTCGAGACCGCCGCGTAGCCCATGGCGGCGATGCCCCAATCCACCTGAACAGGGATTGGGTGACGAAGGCGGCCGTAAGCTTCCCAGAGGATGTAGAGGGAGGACGCGATGATGGCGATCATCTGGAGGAAACTCGACAGGATCTCCACTTTCCCGTGGCCGTAGGGATGGTCGGCATCGGGGGGCATCGCGGCCGCGCGCACGACGAACACGGCCGTTGCGGACACGAATACGTCGACCGTCGACTGGAGCGCCTCGCCGAGCACGCTCACGCTGCCCGTCACGAATCCGGCAACCAACTTTGCGGCGACGACGAGCACCGTTGCCAAGAGGGAAACGGCGGCGGCGAACACGACGGGACGGCGCGCGAGAGCGTCCAACCGCTGGATTGTGGTGGATCGCGCGGGAGGATAGGAAGGGCCGTCCCGGCGCGACCCGCAAGGTGTAATGTGGGCCGATGGTCTTTGCCGCAATCTTTGTGCTCGCCGGGTCCGCTCTCCAGTACGAAGTGCGGTCGGGCGAAGGGTTGTCGCTGAGGGTGGACGGCATCCCCTTGGTGCGGGGTTCGGGCTTTCAGTACTACGAACCGGGCTGGACCAAGGGCTACTACAGTTCTACGTGGGGCGAACAGCGGGTTGAGGACGCGACGAACGGCAAGCGCCTGACGTTTCGTTCGGACGACGGGCGGGCGCACGGCACCCAGACGTTCGTGGTCCTCGACGACGGGCTGTCGGTCCGGTCCGAGTTCCACTGGGAGGGTGAGACGCCGGTGAACGTCGAGTTGACCGGGGGGCTCGTCTGGGCGCCTGCGGTTGAGAGGGGGACCCTGACGATCGATGGCAAGTCGACTCGGCCGCTCGGTGCGACCCGCTACGCCTCAACCGGGATGAGAGCCGAGCGCCACTATGGGAGTGGGCGAGACTACACATTCGACGCACCGATCGGAACACTATCCGCCCGCGCCGACGTGGGGGAATGGCTGGCCTTCGACGGCCGGGGCTACGACCAGGATTGGGCGCAAGGCCGGGCCCTGCTCTGGTTGGGGGTGTCGTCGCTCCCGGTGGCGAAGGGCAGCCCGGTCGTGACCACCATCGAGTGGCATTGGCGCCCCTCCCGCGAGCGGGCGGCGTCCGAGACGACGATTCTGTCGAGGGCGCAGACGATGAAGGAGGCGCGCCGCGCCTCAGAGCCGCTGCCCATTCTGCCAAAGCCCAAAGAGCTGGTTCTTTCGCCGCAGGCCACGCTGCGCCTTGGTCGAGTCGTGTGGCCTCCGGTCCGAGGCGCGAAGAAGGGATTCGACCGGGTTCTGTCGGCCGACTTCGAGACGCTGCTGGCCGCCCGCTGGAAGGCCGACCGAGGCAAGCGGCCGGTTTCTGTGGACGCGAGGGTCACCGACATGAAACTGCCGGCCGAGGGCTACTCGATCGAGGTGACGCCGCAGGGCGTGGCCGTCACGGGGCAGGACGAGGCGGGCCTGCGCCATGCCGCGCGTATGTTGGCCAAGTTGGTGCGCCCATCGAAGGGGACGTTGGTCCTGCCGCTGGGCCGGGTTAGCGATTGGCCCTCTTTGGCCTGGCGCGGCGTTCACCTGTTCGTGGGGCCTCAGGCCTTCGCGCTGCATCGTCGACTGTTCGACCGGGCGCTCGGCCCACTCGGGTTCAACAAGGTGGTCCTCCAGTGCGAGCGCACCGATTGGAAGGCGACCCCGGGCATCGCCACTTCGATCACGATGCCTCGCGACCAACTCGCCGCCGAGTTTGCGTGGCTTCGTGACAAGGGGGTGGATCCGATCCCCTTGATCCAGAGCTTCGGCCACATGGAATGGCTATTCGCGAACGGGAAGAACCGGGACATCGCGTTCAATCCGGCCGTTCCCTATGCGGTGGACGTGACCCTCCCGCGAACCCGAACAGTTCTGGAGGAGGTTTGGAGCGAAGCGGTCTCGGTGCTCAAGCCGAAGACCGTCCACTTCGGGCTGGACGAGGTGGACATGCGGGGCTATCCGGCCGATCCGGAACTCGTGACGACGCATTGGGAACGCCATCTGCCGTGGTTGGGTTCGTTGGCGGAGCGGCTTGGCGTGCGGCCGATGCTTTGGGGCGACAAAGCCCTCGCGCCGGGCGAGGCGATCGACGCCGCCCTGGGCGACACGAGGGAACACGCGGCGAGACGTCGGGCGGTGATATCCCGGGATGCGGTCGTGTCCGATTGGCACTATCGGGCGGACCAAGACCCGGAGCCCTTCCGAAAGTCCCTTCGCCTGTGGTCCTCGATCGGTCGGTTCCCGGTCGCGAGCGCTTGGTACCGTCCGGAGAACGTACGGGGACTCGCGTTGGCGGCAAAGCGTGAACGGGCGGGGTATCTCCAGACGACCTGGGCGGGCTATGAGAGTTCGGAGGAAAACGTTCTTCGGGAGTTTCGGCAGTTTGCGGTGATGGTGACGGCCGCGGACTATGCGTGGAGCGGGCGAGAGGAACGCGTGGAGGCGTTGCCCTACGACGCGACGACGGTCCTCGGCAAAATGCTGTACGGCCCGGAAGGGGTCGCGGCGTCAGTCCCAGGAACCAGCCTTCTCGCGGGTCGCGTAATGCGGTTCGGAGAGTACGCGTTCACCGTCGGCGAGCCAGTTCGGTTGGTCAATCGGCTAACCCGGGATGGGGCGGTGCGTCCTGCCGTGGCGACGTTGAACGTGCCGGGCACGTTGCAGGGGAGCATGATTGCGCTCCTCTGCCGGGTGGAAACGACCCTGGACGACGGCGAGCCGATGGTGAAGGTCGAGGTCGTCCACGGGTCGGGCGCCCCCGAGATCACCGAACTTCGCTACGGGCACCACGCGCGCTCGGAATCGGACGCGCGGGGCCTGATCTTCGGAACTCGTTCGGCGGGCGAGTCGGTCGTGACGCTCCCTCTCGATCCAAGGCGCCCAATACGATCGATCCGGTTTGTGTCGGCGGCGCCGCACGTCGGCTTCACCGTTCGCGGGGCAACGGTAATCGGGACGTCCGGTTAGGGCTCCGGGTGGCCCCAGTCCGTGTGCGAAAGGCGGGCGCGAACGTCGGGGTTCGATTCGTAGCGGTAGATCCGGCCGACCCAGGACTCCTCGAGGCCGGCGCGTTGCAGATTGGCGAACGACCGCTAAAGGAAGCGGTAGGTCGCGGAGACGGCGATTCGGGCGCCGATGTCGAGTGCGACCTCGATCCGTCGGCGGATCAGGTGGGTCTGGAACCCGCGCCCACGAGCATCGGGAATGGTGAGGCCGTTGGCGAGGTAGGCCACGCCGTCTTGCACGTAGAGGCAGCCGGTGGCGACGGGACGGTCCCCGTCGTAGGCGAGGAGGGTAAAGGCGCCGGGCCGCTCGAAGAGGCCGAGCGTCGCGTCCTCAAAGGCGGGCGGCTGGGTTTCCTCCAAGGTCAGAACACGGAGCAGGTCGGCACGACGTTCGGCGGTGGCGAGAACGATCTTGCCGGGTGGTGCGGGGGAGCACGGGAGGACGAATCCGCGATCCAGCTTCGCTCCAAGCCAGACCAGTTCGACACAGCGCCGAAGTCCGGCGGCGTCGAGTTCGCTATGGCGCTGCTCCCATCCGGGTAGCGGGGTCAAGGTAAGCAAAAAACCGGTGCACGCCGTTTCGCGCGTAAAGCTCGATCGCGTCTTGAACTCGGAAGCCGCGCCGCACTCGATCCACGCGGTTGGGGTTCTGGCTGGGGTACCAGGAGTCGCTCGCCGGGTGGACGGAGGCGACGGCACCGGGGATCCGGATACGCTCGATCAGCGACTTGCCGAGGCGAAAGCGCGCCTCGTCCACTTCGGCGGTCATCCAGCGTTGGTGGGCGTGAACCGAGGTGATTTCGCTCAGAGGCACGCGCATCACTCGTACGATAGCGTAGATGCGCGCTTTGGGTGAGTCCCAGGTTGGGAGTACCCAGAATGGGGAAAGTCGCCGAGCGCTATTCGTTAGGGGGTCGGAGCGGAGTCCGAGACGAGCCGCACGATCGGGGGTTCGTCCTCCTCGACCTTGGCGTAACGGCCGATCCGGGGGTTGACGAAGAAGTTGTCGTTAAGGTCGTCGTTGGCGGTGGAAACCTCACCCATGACGCACTCATCGCTCAACGGGCGAAACTCGTGGTAAACGCCGGGGAGGAGGGTGACGCGTTCGCCGGCGCTCAGCGTTAGGACGGCTCCGCTGACGACTTCCCGGGGCGCTCCGTTGACGTTGATCGAAAAGGGAAAGCCGCCTTGGTCCGGGGCGGTCGGCCAGACCTGGATGGACAATTCGCCCCAGCGGCAGACAATGTCCTCCTTTTTGACGGCGTGGCAATGAGCGGGCGTGGCCATGCCGCGTCGCGCGTACATGAGCTTCTCGCAATACTCAGGTTCCTCGGCGAGGTTGACGAGAACCAGACCCGCGGTTTGCCAATCGCCGAGGCCGAAGTCGGTCACGTCCCAACGGGGGTTCGGAGGGAGCGTCCAACCCGCCTTCTGGAAACAGCGGGTCGCGTCGCGGACGAGGGCATTGATCTCGCTGCGCTTCACGGAACGATTATGGGACCGGGTCCAGGCTTACGTGTGGTACTCGGCGTTGATGCGAACGTAGCCGTACCCGAAGTCGCAGGTGTAGACGGTGGCTTCAAGTTCGCCAGGCGCGTCGAATTCGATTCGTACCGTATCGTCCTTCAGGTCGGCAGACACCCGAGCGGGATCGAAGCCGGTGGGTTCGCCGCGGCAAAAGAGCTCGTGGCGCTCGTCGTTGGCGATAAGGGCGAGCCGCACGAGGGCAGGATCGAACGGGACTCCGGAACGTCCGGCCGCGGCGAGAACGCGGCCCCAGTTCGGGTCGCAACCGAACATTGCGGTTTTGACCAAAGGCGAATTGGCGATCGTCTTGGCGACTCTGCGAGGGTCTTCGGTGCCGCGCACGACGATCTCGAGCAGTTTGGTCGCCCCTTCGCCGTCGCGCGCAACTTGGCGCGCCAAGTCGGTGCAGACGGTGGCGAGGGCGTGGGCGAACTCGGGGTAGGTTGGCCGGTGACCGGAGGCACCGTTCGCCATTAGGAAGAGCATGTCGTTCGTCGAGGTGTCGCCGTCCACGGTCAGGCAGTTGAACGAGGCCTCGTTCGCTTCGCGCAAGGCGCGTTGAAGGTCCTCGCGTTCCACGATCAGGTCGGTCACGATGAAGCCCAGCAAGGTGGCCATGTTCGGTTCGATCATGCCGGAGCCTTTGGCAAAACCCCGAATGGTGCCGCCACCGAGGATGGCGGACGCCTGTTTCTCGACGAGATCGGTGGTGAGGATCGCCTCCATGAACGGGCTCGGGTCGCCCTGGAGGTGAACGCAGGCCTCGCGCACGCCGCGCTCGAGTTTCGTCATGTCGAGGGGTTGGCCGATCACGCCCGTCGAGGCGACGGCGACCTGGCCGGCAGGGACGTCAAGGGCGTCGGCGGCGATCTCGGCGGTTCGCGCGCAGTCGACCTCGCCTTGGACGCCGGTACAGCAATTCGCGTTGCCGCTGTTGACGGCGATGGCGCGAAGAACCCCTCCCTCCACGGAACGGCGCGAGAAGTCCACGCAGGCGGCGCGCACCACATTCCGGGTGAACACCCCGGCGCTCGTGGCAGGGACCTCGCTGTAGATCACGCCGACGTCGCGTCGCTTGTTCTTGAGGCCGCACCGAACGCCACCGTAGAGAAAGCCCTTGGCCATCAGGGCCACACTCCATGGGCGGTGAGGCCCTCTGTCTCGCCGAATCCAAACATCAGGTTCATATTCTGCACCGCTTGTCCGGCGGCGCCTTTGACGAGGTTATCGAGGACCGAAACGAGCGTCGCCAGACCCGTGCGGGCGTCGTAGGCGGCGGCGAGGACGCAACGGTTGGAGCCGAGGGCTTCCTTGGTCGAGGGGAATCCACTCTCGCGGACGGTGACAAAGGGGGCACCGTCGTATTGGGCTCGCCACGTTGCGCGCACGTCCTCGTCGGTCAGCCCGGGACGAAGGGGGACGTGGATCGTCGCATGGATGCCGCGCGCGAACGGCAGGAGGTGCGGGGTGAAACGAACCGGGCGCCCCAACTCCTGTTCGATCTCAGGGGTATGGCGGTGACCGGCAAGGCCGTACGCCTTCATGCCTCCGTCCAATTCGGCGAGAAGGAACTCGGTCTCAGCTTTGGAGCGACCCGCCCCGGAGACGCCGGACTTCGCGTCGATGATCGGAATACCGTCGATAAGCCCGGCATTCTGGAGAGGAACCAGTGCGAGAAGGGAAGCGGTCACGTAGCAGCCCGGGTTCGCGACCAATCGAGCCTTGCCGATCTCGGCTTTGTCGCCGAGTTCGGGTAGGCCGTAGACAGGCGAGGGCGAAAGGTCGGGGCAGGCGTGCTCGAACCCGTACCAAATCGGGTAGAGCGAGGGATCGCGAAGCCGGAAATCGGCGGACAAGTCCACGACGCGGGTCCGCTCCAAGAGTCGCGGCGCGTGGCGCATGGCGAAGCCGTTGCTTTGGCAGAGGAAGACCACGTCGACATCCACTCGCTCGGGATCGAACGACTCGAGCACAAGATCGGTGGCGAGCCAGGGACAGGACTCCCGAAGGGGACGGCCGACTTGTCGCTCGGAAGTCGCGGCGAGGGCACCGATTCGTCGGTGATCGAGCAACAGCCGAACGACCTCCGAGCCGGTGTATCCGGTCCCGCCCACGACGAGCGCGCGCAACAAAGATGGGTCCATGTACCGAAAGCGAATGTACCCGTCACCGGGAACCCGTGCCCGGAACTCCCCGTTTCGGGTATTGATACGCAGTCCGACATTGGATTGCGGAAGGTACGAACTCTATGAAGTGGTTTTTGATGATCGCGCTGGCGGCTTGTACGGTCGCCGGCATGGCCGATGAAAAGAAGTGCGCGTCCACGAAGGTGGTCGCCCAAGTCGAGAAGAGCTGCGACAACTGCGCAAAGGGCGCGAAGAGCGACGACGCGTTCCTGGCGGAAGCGGCGCGGATGGCCGCCGAGGCCGAGGGCAAGGAGGCGTGCTGCAAGTCGACCGTCGAGAAGCCGATGGCGAAGGGCGACCCGGGTTGCTGCAACGCGAAGGGCGCTCCGGCCAAGTTCAAGGTGTTCGTGGCGGGCGTTGGCTACAAGTACTTCGGTTGCGAGGATTCGGCCGGAAAGGGTCGGAGCCAACTTCTCGCAAAGGGCGCCAAGGTCGGCCCGGTTCAGAAGGTCGCGGGCAAGGTCGCGATCTAGGACGACTCTCGCTTTCCGTTTCGAGGGCCAGGGCCGTTGGGTCCTGGCCCTTTGCGTTCGCCGGAAGTTGTCGGTGACTCCTCGGCGGCCGCGCGAAGTGTCTCGAGGGGGCCAGGACCCCAACGGATGAAATCGTCGGCGAGGCCTTGAAGAGGGACACGGTGGCCACAAATTGGGGGTCGGGTCTGGACACCCATCGTCCATCGTGCTAGAATCGCCTTGGCCTTACCGACACTTCTGGTTGGACCCGACGAGATGACCCAAACGCTCGACGCCCCGTTTCTCGAACTCAGCGAGTCATTCCCCGAGCGGGTGTTCCTCTTGAGTCACCCCGGCACCGGCAAATACGGCTGCTATCGCTATGAGGGAATCCACGGCCTCGCCTGCTTCAGCACCGAATCCGGCGCGTTTCGGTTCGCGGAGTGGATCGACCTCAGCGGCATGATGTCCCAGGAGGTCTCCTTTGAGGAGGCCCGGGACATCGCGAAAGACCGGCCGTTGCCGGTGGTCTGCGTGATGCTCCTCGACAAGCTGGACAGTCCGGTCATCCACTACGTCCGCTGAGGCGTCATTTCATCGCGTTCACCGCGCCGCGGCGGGCACGGTGGTTCCATCCGCGAAGGACGAGCTTTTCGTTCGGGTGGGCGTTGCCCGCTTCGATCTCGTCTTTCCCCGACAGCATTTGCGCGAGTACCGTTTTGCGCGTTTTGGACGATCGGTTGGGCAGGGAGCCGTGGAGAGTGAAGTAGTGGAAGAAGGCCACGTCACCGGGTTCGGCTTCGAGCGGGGTCGCCCCTTCGATGGGGTGCTTGGCGAGCCATTCGGACTCGGATTGGCCGGACGAGCCGCCGACGCGCCCAACTTTGTGCGAACCGGGATAGACCCGGAGGCAACCCATCTCGTCGGTCGCCTCCGAGACGTGGACGATTCCCGCGATCATTGTGTCGAGGACGGAGGGGAAGTATTCCCAGTCCTGGTGCATCGGGAACGGCGCGCCGGTTTCGGGCGGTTTCTGGAAAAGCTTGGAGTGGTGCAGGACGATGTCGGGTCCGAGGATCGCTTCCGCGACGTCGAGGAAGCGAGGATGCATGAACGCGCGCAACCAGGCCGCCGAGTACTGCTGGACGTTATGCGTGTGGAGGACGACGGTGCCGGCGGCGCCGATGCGTTCCATCTCGGGGCCGCTCCAGCGCGCGTTGAGTTCCTCGCCGGATGCCAGCAACTGGGCAACGATGCGGTCGAACTCGGCTTCGAGTTCGGCAACTTCATCGGGCGTGTACACGCCCTTGGCAAGGTAGAAACCGTGCTCTCGGAACTGCTCGCCGATCGAAGGGGAGGATATGGTCGTCATTCGGGTGGCCCAGTGTCGCCCGGCGGGGCGGTCTGGGCATTCTACGCCGCTCGGCGCCTCCCCGCGCAAGCTAACGGTTACACGATAACCGAGGGCGGGGCCAGCGGCCCCGCCCTCGGTTCGGCGGACGTGCGCGGCTAACGTCTCGTTGGCGAAACGGCCGGTCCGGCCTTGAAGGGTGCGGTCGACGGGCGCCTTGTCGCGCTTCGAGCGGCCTTCACGGTGGACGCCGGGGCCACCGGCCGGCCCCGGGTCGCGATGGCGGCGTCCGCAGGCGTCGTTCGGGTCGTGGTCCGATTGCGCAAGGTGGATCGTATTTGCTCGAGTTCGCCTATAAGGCGATCGATTCGGGCGGCGAGGTCCTCCGTGCCATTGCCTTGTCCCGGTCGAACGCCCTGGGCCCTTGCAGGCGTGGGTTCGCCAGGCGCGGCCCAGACCGTGGTCGTCTTCACGGCGGGCATGGCTCGGCCGGGAACCGAAACCGTGGGAGCATAGACGGTTGTCGCGTTCCCTTGGACGACGACAGGCGCCGCGACCTGCGCCTCGGGCCGAGCGCCGGGGAGGTCGGCGACCTTCGCGGGAAATCCTTGGACCACGCGGGCGACGATCGGCGTTTCGGTAGATGCAGTTGAGCGTACGGCGGCGGGAGTATCGGACCGTGTTGTGACTGAGTGCGCCTCTTTAGCAGCCTCCAATGTGACGGGTACGCCGGTCCGAGCGGGCTGTGCGGCTCCTGCCTCGATGCTCGGAGAGACGACGGGCGAGGTCGATACGCCCGCGACCCGAACGCGTCCGCGCAACTTGCCCTTCTTGGTGGTCACGACCGTCACGATGTAGTCCTTGCCGTCAACTCCCCTCGCGCGGGCAGTGGCGAGCGGCGCGGGTGGCGCCTGTCTCGCCGGAGACACGGGCGCGACCGTCGCCACACCCGGGGTCGCGACGGCGGGGCGCGCGGTCCGGACGGTCGGCGGTTCCGAGGGAACCGACTGAGGAGCGAGGCGGGCACCGGCGCCGAGAGCGCTGAGGCCGGCAAGGGCGGCGAGTGAGGAAACAAACGAGACGGGCATGAGTTTTACGGACCTCCTGGGTTCGTGTAGAAGGCGTTGCACGCGACGGCGCAGCGTCCGACGCGATGCGAACAAGGCGAGCGATGTGGTGGGTGGCCGAATGGCGCATTCGGCGACTTTGAGCAGGGCACGGGTGTAGGCGTGGACGGTGGTGGCGTCGGCGGCGACGTCATCGCAGACCTCTTCTCTCCAGGCGGCCATATCCCGAATCAGAAGGTGAACGAGGGGATGGGGCCAAGCCAGAATCTGGCATGTTCGTTCGAGGGCGGCCGTGGCGAGGTGCCGAAATCGGACATGGGCAAGTTCATGCGCCAGCACGGCGCGGAGTTCGTCGGGTTCGAGTCGGTCGGCCAGCCCCTCCGGCACCACGATTACAGGTTCGCGTCCGGCCACTAAGAACGGCAGGCAACTTGGGTCTCCGGTGCGCAGATCGATCGTGTCGACCCGCATGGCGGCCGCCAGCCGAGAGACCTCGGACCCGACGCGATCGTCGACGGCCGTCGTGGTGGCGCCAATCACCGCACGGATTTTCACGCGGCCGTGGACTAGTCGGGCGAGGAGGAGCAAGCCTCCCGCCATATAAACCGCGCCGACCCAAAGTGGGGTTCTCTCGGGTCCTTCGTGGTCGGCATCGGGCGCCGGGGGCGGAGGGTTCACGCTGACTTCGGCTATCCTTGGTTGCGGAGGCAGGATCGGGACTCGCACCGAGGTCGCGCCGACCGAATCGGCGAGGACGCACCAGAGTGGCGCCGATACGCCGGCGAGGAGGGCCCAGCCTCCAACGGCATAGCGAGTCCGCGAGGACGGCAGAAACCTGGCCAAGAGCGGAGCGATCAGGAGCACGGCGGTCCCGACCGCGAGAGGTCGCAGCCACACGTAGGCGGACTCGATCATGGCTCGCTCCGACGGTCCGAAAGGAGGTTCCGAACGCGGGCCAATTCGGCCTCGTCAAGCGTGTCCCCATCGAGGAGAGAAAGGACGAGTCCCTCCGCCGACCCCCGGAACGCGGTGTCGATCAGCCGCCGCAGGACGGTTCTCATGCCGGCGGCACGGGGGCGTGCGGGAAGGTACACGAAGCCCCGGCTTTCCGGTCTCGTGGTCACCCAGCCCTTCTCCACCATTCGGGTCAAGAGGGTTTGGACGGTGTTCCTCGCAACGGTCCGGTGGGAGTTCAGGTCGGACCATAGCTCGCCCAAAGTGCCCTCGCCACGGTCCCAGAGGAGACCCATGATCTCGAGTTGGGCGTCGGACAGAGGTGGGATTTCGGGCATTGATCACCTACAGATGTCGGTCGCAATTATACCGACGCTTGTAGGTGCCAAAGCGTTGCACGTTTCGAGGCGAGGCCGAAAGAACAGATCGTCGGGCGTGTCAGGCGCGCTCGGACGCGGCGAGATGCACCTGGACGATCTCGTTCGCCATCTGGACGACGGACGACTCCTCGGACGCGCGCAGTTCGGCGAGAAGAGCGTCGAGTGTGGCCTCGTTCACCGGTCCAATGTAGCGGTCGCCGACCTGGATCACGGGGGCACGGTCGCAAGCGTCAAGACACTCCACTTCTTCGAGGGTGAAGACGCCATCGGGCGTCGTTTGTCCGTTCTCGACTCCAAGTTTGGCCTTGAGGTATTCCCAGACCCGGAAGCCACCGCAAACGCTGCAGGTAAGGCAAGTGCAAACCTCGATCTTGTGGCGTCCGGGCTTATGGGCGACGTTGTACATCGAGTAGAAGGTCGCGACGCCCTCCACTTCGGCGTAGCTACGCTTGAGCCGGAAGGCCACTTCGGCGAGGGCTTCGCCGGAAAGGAACCCGCCGTACTCGCGCTGGGCGATCCACAGGCAGGGCAGGACGCAAGCCTTGAGGTCGGGGTAGTGGGTCTTGAGCGCCTCGAGCTCTTGCACCGCGCGCTCGGAGAAGTGGAGGTTCAGATCCTCGGCCTTCGGCGGGGCGGGGCGTTCGTGGGGACGACCTATACGGAGGGGCTCACTCATGGCGACCGAATGAGGATACCGTGCCGTGAGCGCAAGAGCCGGTCTCGGCGGGAAGATGGGGTGCATCGGAAGGCGAACGCGGCCCACAATCGGGTGACATGAGAAAGTTGTGGGGCGGCGCGTTCTCCGAGGGTTCCGACGAGTTGGTCGAACGGTTCGGACAGAGCATCGAGACCGATCTGCGATTCTGGGAAGAGGACGTCCTGGGTTCGATCGCCCATGCGACGATGCTGGGCAGGACGGGCATCGTGTCGGAAGCGGACTCGGCCTTGCTGGCAGACGGCCTAGGGCGGATTCTTAGGGAGGGCCCCGACGGCCTACCGCGCGACGCCGAGGACGTTCACACGGCGGTGGAGGCTCGGCTGTCCGAACTGGTGGGAGAGGTTGCCGGGAAGCTCCACACCGCGCGAAGCCGCAACGATCAGGTGGCGACCGACGCGCGGCTCTACTTGAGGAAGCGGTACGACGAACTTGCGGCCGATGTCAAGGCGCTTCAGCGCGTGTTGCTCGACTTGGCGCGAACCCACCGCGAGGCGACGATGCCCGGCTACACGCACCAGCAGCGCGCCCAGCCGTACACCCTTGGATTCCACCTAATGGCTTCGTTCTGGGCCTTTCAGCGGCACGGGAATCGGCTGGATCACGCGCGCGCTCTGGCGAACTACTCGCCGCTCGGGGCGGCAGCGGTCGCGGGAACGGGGTTTCCCATCGACCGGGTGGCGACGGCGGAGGCGCTGGGCTTCGCCGGACCGATGCCGAACGCCCTGGATGCCACATCGGATCGCTCGTGGGCGTTGGACGGACTGCACGTCTGCGCGCTCATCATGCTGGAACTCAGCCGGATGTGCCAAGAGCTTGTGCTGTGGTCCGGGAACGAATTCGGATTCGTTTCGCTGAGCGACCGGGTGACGACCGGATCGAGCATCATGCCGCAGAAGAGAAACCCCGACATGGCAGAACTGATTCGGGGGCGGGCGGCGCGGGCGGTCGGCAACTACGTGACGCTGGCGACGACCATGAAAGGGTTGCCGCTTGGCTATAACCGCGACACTCAGGACGACAAGCCGTGCCTGTTCGAGAGCCTCGATCTGACCCGCGACTCGATGCGGCTCACCGCGTTGATGCTTGAGACGGCGACGTGGCGGACCGACGCGATGCGGCGGGCGACGAAGCGGGACTTTTCGACGGCGACCGATCTGGCGGACTTCCTTGCGGCGCAGGGCACGCCCTTTCGGACGGCGCACGAGACGGTTGGGAAGATCGCGCGGGCGTGTCGAGAGCGCGGGATCGGCCTCGAAGACCTGAACGTCGCTACCCTTCGCGAGATCGACCCAACGGTCCCGGAGGAAGCGCTCAGTGTCCTGCGGCCAACGCAGAGCGCGCTTTCCCGAAACTCGCAAGGGGGGCCGGGACGCCGGGCCATGGCGGCTCAGATCAAGCGCGCGCGCGCGCTGCTGGCCAGGAAGGGCTTTCGGGATCCCGTCTGATCAGCTTTCCATTTCGGCCAAGACCGGCTGAAGCTCGGCGTTGTCCGGGATGGCGCGGCGGATTTGCTCGGCGATCGCCTTGGCCTCGTCGGAATGGCCCGCTCGTTTGGCGGCGAGTCCGAGGGTGATCATAATCTGCGGCGTCGTGGGCAGGCTCGATGCGGCGAAGCGCGCGGCCATGTAGGCCTCCTCCAGGTTGCCAAGCGAGGTCAAAGCGTTGGACAACTCGATGTATCCGGCTTCGTTGCCCGGGAACACCTCGATCAGCTTGCGGGCGGCCTCTTCAGCCTCAGCGGGTTCGTTCAGCCGGTTGTGGGCGTTCGCGAGAAGAATCCAGAGCTTCCAGTAGTCGGCAAGCCAGTTCTTGAGGGGGCGAAGCTCCTTGACGACGGCGGCGAAGTCACCGGCCTCCGCCTTCTGCCGCGCTTTCTCGACCAAATCGGTGCGCTTCTTCTGTTCGATCTCGAGGAGCCACGCTTGCGCTTGGGCCTTGATGTTCTGGTCGGGGGCGATCTGGAGGATGCGCTTGAGGACGGGAGGAATCTCGAATTCACGGTCGGCCTTCTGGAGGGCGTTCGCGTATTCGAAGTTGAGCTGAACGTCGCCTTCGCCACCCTGCTCGAGGCAGTCCTCGTAGAAGTCGAGGGCGCGATCCACGTCGGCGTGGTCGACCAAGTAGGGGGCGTATGCGCGCTTGACGAACAAGTTTTCGGGGAGATCGAGGGCCTTCTCGAAGACCTCGACCCCCTCCTTTTCCTCGCCGGACTGGATCAGGGCCATCGCCAGCTTGCCGGCGTAGAAGGCGTTCTCGGGGAATCGCGCGCAAAGCTCTTTCCAGAGGGGCGGAACCTCGTGGCCGCGCCCGGTCTGGAAGAGGACCATCGAGAGGTAGTCGGTCGACGGCTTCTCGGGGCCCTCCAGTTCGAGAGCTTGCCGGAAGCTCTTCTCGGCGTTGTTCGGCATTCCGAGGTGGGTTTGGAGAAGGCCAAGGCGCGCGTAGAGGGCCGGTTCTTTGTCCTCGACCTCGATCGCCTTCTCGATCCACTCCTTGGCGGCCTGAGGGTTGCCGGCGGCCTCGTAGACCTCGGCGAGGGCGAAGGCGGACTTGAAGTCCTTCGGCTCGGCCTCGAGGGCTTCCTGCAGGGCGCGCTCGACCGGCTCGAATCGGCCAAGGCGGAACCGCGCAAGAGCCCGGCAGTACTGAATCAGCATTTCGTAGGCACCAAGGAAGTCGTGATCCCGTCGAAAGGCCTCGCGCAGGGCATCGAGCGCGGGCTCGGGATCGAACTCGGGCGGGACTTGGCCGTTGGTCTGCTGAAGGTACATGAGGGCGTCGTAGCCTTCGACGAACTTGACGAAGGCTTCCGGGTCGTCCGTTCCGAACTCCATTTTCTCTCCCGCGAGTTCGGGTGGCAGAGTGGCTCCGGCGTGCTTCGCCATCTGCTTGATCAGGTAGTGAAGGCTCTCGAAGAGTTGGCTACGGTCGAATTCGAACTTGAACTCCTCGAGCGGTTCCTCACCCTCCGGGTCGTGGAAGCGGGTCGTCAGCACGAAGGACGCGGTGCCGGGGGTGTGCTCGAGCAGACCGTCCATGACTCGTTCCGCCTCGACCTCGCCGAAGAATCGCTGAAGCCAGTCCCGTTCGAGAAGCGTCTCGCTGACGTTGACGAACGCGCCCTTCGGGCCGGCCGACGTCTCCACTTGTGCAAGGTAGCTGACGAAGTTGACGTCGGACTGGGTGGCGTTCCGCAACGTTTCGACCGCGAAGTTCGCGAACTGACGGGCGAGCGAAGGCGGGGTGCCGGCGGCGGCATTGAAGGGGAGGACGGCGAGTCTCATGGACGGGCGGCAGTTTACCTGCGGCACTCCGGTTCGCCGTCCCGACGGGTCAGAGCCCGCGCCAATCGAACTGAACGCCTACGGTCGATCCTCGGTTTTCGTTGACCAAGCGGTAGGCTTCGGGTGCGTCGGTGCCCTTGAAGGTATGGGTCACCATGCCGTCCATCTTGAACCTGCCGTCCGTCACGAGCGCCCAGAAAAGGTCGAAGATCTGAGGGACGCTTCGATCGAGGTAGGTGTTCATGTAATGGGCGCCCACGACGCTGAGGCCTCGGGTCACGACGTCCGGGGTCAGGTGCTGGCTCGCGGGGCTGCCCGTGTCGCCGATCAGAAGGAGGCGACCCAGGGTGCGGGTCAGTTTCAGGGCGTGGGGGAAGACGTCGGCGAACCCGGTGGTGTCGGCCACGGTCCGCGGAAGGACGCCCCCGAGGTGTTCCTTCAGCGGCTCGAGGGCCCCGTCGGCGGTGGCGGCGATGGCGTGGGTTGCGCCGCCTTTCTTGGCGATCTCAAGGCGGAGAGGAATCGAATCGATGGCGACAACGTGCTGCGCGCCGGCGCAGACGGCCCAGCGAAGGACCATCTGGCCGATCGGACCGGCACCGATCACGGCGACCGAATCTCCCAGGTCGAAGCCGATGTTGCGCGCGCCGTTGTGGGTGATGCGGGCGAGCGCGAACCAGGCGGCGTCTTCCGGGCGAACGTGGGGCGGGACGACGATCGGTTCCTCGGCGGTCGGGACGTGCCAACTGCGGTGCGCGTGGGGGAAAACCACCCGGTCCCCGACCTTCAAGTTCGTCACTCCGGGGCCGAGTTCGCGGACGATGCCGACCGAGCTGTAGCCCGGATAGTAGGGAAACTTGACGAAGTTGGCCCAGTGGGTGCCGGGATCGAAGAGCGCGTTGAGAATGATGTTCTCGGTCCCGGTGCTCATCAGAGAGACCTCGCTTTCGACGAGGACGCGGCCTTCGGTCAGGGGCTCGAGTTCGGACTCGACGATTTCGACCTTCTTTGGTTCGGGGTAGCAAACGCGCAGGCACTTCACGACGGTCGCGTTCGACGGTGGCAGTGCAACCCCTTCTTCGACGGGGCTTCCGACTCACCCGACCCCAAGCGGGAAGGCGGCGACCGTGTCGTAGATTGGACCGGACGAACGGGGTCGAGACTCGAGAAGTTCGAGGCGGGAGACCGGGAAGGGAAGTGGCGGAGCCGGCTCGTTCGCCACGGCAGCGAGAACTCGGCGCAAGGCGGGTTCTCCGCCGGCCTTTGCCCGGGCGATCGTCACATGGGCTTTGAGCGGGCGGGAGTCCAGGAGCACGAACCGGCGAGCCGCCGAACAAAGGGCAACATGGAGGGCAGAGAGGGCACCCGTCGGCTCGAGGAGTTCGACGCTGGCGACGCGCGGGCGAGCCGGGTTGGGAAAGCCGCTGGGTGCGCCGAGGGTTGCCGCGAAGGCGGGCGTGGAGGCGGCGACGCGGGCGCCGATTTTGGCCAAGGGTCCTGTCAGGCGTTCAGGGACGATTCCGACGAACAGCACGGTCAGATGAAGGTTCTCCGTTCGAACCCACGCCGGGCCGGGCGAGGACGCGCGGTGTCGCGCGATGAGGTTGGCCAGATGCGCGAGGACGGGCTCGGGGGGACGGACCGCAAAGAAAAGCCGCCGCCTGGCCTCGGCCATCTCCCCCCGCATCAGCCGATGTAGAGGAGGGGTTCGCCCGGCTGAATGAGGTCACCGCCCTTCTTGGTGATCTTGGTCACCCGACCGGGGATGGGGGCGGTGATCTCGTTGAAGACCTTCATGGCCTCGATCAGGCCCACCACTTGTCCTGCGGCCACGTCGTCGCCCTCCTTCACGAACGGGGGCGAGCCGGGGCTCGAGGTGAGATAGAAGATGCCCTGCATCGGGCTTCTCACGGGGAATCCTTGGGGAAGGTCGGGGGCCGCCGTGACGGGTGCGGGGGCCGGTGCCTCTTCGTCGTCGAATTCCGGCTCGTCGGCGACCTCGGAGGCGGCGCTTCGCCGGCCGGCCTTGCCGAACCGGATGTGCCAGTCGTCGCCGGACAACGAGGCCTCGACGAGACCGAATTCCCTCATCAGTTCGGCGAGAAGATCGATCTTGGCTCGCACGTCGTCGGTCGAAACGTCCACGAGGGCCATTATGGCCCCTCCGGGTGCCGGTTGCAGGGGGACGCCACGGGTGGGGATCGGGTATTCTGGTGTCACGTGCGCTCGTAGCTCAGTGGATAGAGCATCAGCTTGCGGAGCTGAGGGTCGGAGGTTCGAATCCTCTCGAGCGCGCCACTTCCCTCAATCCTTCGACGATTTTGGCGCGTTCTGCCGTCGGCGCAGTTCGACATCGAGGATCGTGGTCCAATTACGACCGCTGTCGGCGGAGGTCTCGTTGCGCAGTCGGTATGCGCCTCCGGCCTCGCGAAGCACTACGCGGTCCATGGTGTTGCTTCCGGCGACGGGGTAGGCCCAGCCCTCGAACCGAAGGCCGTCCGACTGCGGCTTCGCGACCCGTTCGACGAAGGAACCGTCGTCCGAGGCTTCGACCTGTTTCCACAAACCGGCCTGTGCGTTGTAGTAGAACATAGCCACTTGTCGGGTTCGGCCGGGAAGGCTCGCGACCTGCTGGACGGCCGACTTTGTCAAGAGAGATCGGAATTCGACGGTGCCAACGAGAATTCCCTTGCCGTCGTAAGCGTCCCAAGGTCCGATCAGGGGTTCCAGGGCGCGGAGGCCCGCGTTCTTGGTCGTCCGGTCGAACTTCTCCTCGAGCGACCGGTAACCTGCGGTGTTTCGGAGCGGGTCAAGGTCGGGGTCGGTCGCAAGCAGCCGCGCGTCGCGGAAACCGTCTTGCATCGACCGTTCGAGCCACTTGAGAGCGGCCGCCTCGTTCCCCGCCAAAGCGTGCGCACAGGCAAGGTTATAGGCGGTCGTCCCGGGAATCCAGTGCAAGGCATAGGACTTCTCATAGGCCCCGATCGCTTCGCGATAGGCCCGGGCGGTGTGATGCGCGTATCCGAGTCGAAACCAGGCGGCGCCGTTACCGGGGTCGCGCGAGGCGATGTCGGCGAACATGGCGGTCGCTTCGGCCACCCGTCCTTGGCGTAGGTCGGCGTTCGCCTTGCGCGTGAGCGTCGCCAGGTTTGGCCGCGCGAACAACTGCCGGGCACCCGCGACCACGACAATGGCGAGGACGACGGGAATCAGGGCCAAGAGCCAAAGACGGTTCTTCACGGGGTTCCTCGCCCCTTTCGACGGTGTTCCGACCCGGCGGGTCACGATCGGGTCACGGCGAATTCATGTCATCGAAAGGAACCTCGTGTCGAAGCGCTCGGTCAGACGATTTGTTCCGACACGCCTCCCCAAAAGGGCCCCGCTCGCGATCCGCGACGGGGCCCGCTTCTCGTTGGGCCCGCGGGTCGCCAAGTGCCGTCGCCTTTAGGCATTGGCTTGGAGCGCTCGAGTGTCGTGCTATGGACGCCTGCGTCCGGCTCGACCACGGCGACGGGATGGATGGGGACGGGACGGTACCATGGGCGGAGATTCCCCGACCACCCGTGGACCCACCTCTCTCGAACGCCTCGCAAGACTCCGCGTTGACTTCGGCGCGGATTACGAAGATTTACCTTCCGCTCGCGATCTCCTGGATCTTCATGGCGGTCGAGGCGCCGGTTTGTCAAAGCCTGATCTCGAGGTTGCCTTCCCCGACCGTCAACTCGGCGGCGATGCTCGTGGTGCTGTCGCTCTCGATCTGGATCGAGAGCCCGGTAATCGACCTGCTCTCGACCTCGACCACGTTGGCGAAGGGGAAGCGCAGCTACGAGACGATCCGTCGCTTCGCGATGATGTTGATGGCGGCGGTGACGGTGGTCCACGGGCTCATCGCCTTCACGCCGCTGTACTGGGTATTCACCCGGTCGCTCCTAGGACTGCCGGTCGAGGTGGCGGAGGCGGCGCGGCACGGCCTGATGATCATGACGCCTTGGTCGGCGTTCATCGGATGGCGCCGGTACCACCAAGGGCTCATGATCAGCCGGGGCGAGACGAAGATGATCGGGTTCGGCACCCTGTCGCGGGTCGCCACGGTGTCGCTGCTCGTCTTGTTCTTCTATCTCCTGTCGCGGTTCGCGGGACTCGCGCTGCCGAGCATCGCGATGGCATCGATGGCGCTGGTTACGTCGGTGGCGGTGGAGTCGACGTTCGTGCACTTCGCGGCGAAGCCCCTGATCCGTGCTCATTTCACAAGGCCAACGGACCACGACGATCGGCACCCGCTGACTCTCCGGCGCCTGGCGAAGTTCCACTTTCCGTTGACGGCGACGACGATGGTAATGCTGGTCGGCGGGCCGTTGGTGAGCGCGGCCCTCTCGCGGGCACCCGACTCGGTGCTGGTGATGGCGGGATGGCAAGTGGCCATGACCCTGACGTTCCTCCATCGCACGGTGGTCTTCGCTTTGCCAGAGGTGGTGATCACGCTCTACCACGACGAGCAGAGCAAGGCCGCGCTCCGACAGTTCTGCGTGACGGTGGGCTTGGTGGCCAGCGGTCTGATGCCGCTTATGGCGCTCCTGACGCTCGATCGGTTCTTCTTCTCGCGCGTTGTCGGCGCCGAGGCGGCCGTCGTGGGCCAAGCCCACATGGCTTACCTGGCGGGGATGGCGATGCCGTTGCTCGGGGCGTTGCAGTCCCTGGTTCGGGGGCTGTTGACCAAGCACCACCGAACGTCGGCGCGTCTGCGGGCGATGCTGGTGGGGATGGCGACCCTCTGCGCCGGCCTCTACGCGATCGTGACGCTCGGCGTTTCCGGGGTGGTGTCGGCCAGCGTGGTTCTCATGGCGGCGGTTCTGGTCGAACTGGGCGCGCTTTGGTGGTCCTGGCGTAAGGTCGAGGCTCAGGTAAGAGAACTCGCGGCAACCCCGGCCTAGTGGAGAACGGGGCCGCCCGGATGGTCCGGACCGGGCGGCCCTTGTTGCCGGGACGGAATTCAGCCCACGAGTTCCATCGTGTAGGTGCCCTTACCTTTGGACGTCACGGTCATGTTCATGTCGATGATCTCGATCTGCTGATCGTTGTCCATCGTCGACTCCATCTTGAACGTGCGCCCGGTCTGCGGGTCCACCCAGAGGATCATGTCCATTCCCGTCGTGCCCTTGACCTTCATCTGGAAGGGCACCTCGGCGCCCATGGCCCCCGCCATCTTGGACGGATCGCCCTCCATGAGGATCTTGCCCTTCACCGAAACCTGGTAAGCGGGCTTTCCCTTGTAGTCCGCCAGCTTGAGGAGCTTCGCGGACATGACGGACTCCTTGATGCCGAAGGACTCCATCGCAGGAATCTTGTACTCCCAGGAATCGCCGATGGCGAGCGCCTTCTCCGGGAAGACCACGAAGTAGGAACTCTGCTGAGAGCCGAGCATCTGGGCCATTTGGGCGCCGACGCCTTCGGCCTTGAGGTCGGAAACGACGCCGAGCCCGTTGATCTTGGCGGTGGTGACGATGTCCTTGATCTCGGGCATCTCGCCGACCGGCATCGGGCTGTCGAGCTTCATCTTGATGTCGGAGGCGGTCATCTTGAGGGGTGCTTTACCGTCCTCGCCGGCCTTGCCCGTTTCCATCGCGAGGGTCATGGACGTATCGATCTTCATCTCCATATCCCCCATCGGGGTGGTCGTGTTCTGAACCATCTTGGAGACGATCTTGTAGACGGATTTCTGGTCGCCGTCCAGTTTGAGGCGGAGGCTGACGGCGTCTTGAACGGCACAAGCAGCGAGCGCGAGCAAGAGCAAGGCGGCGGAAGCGAGCGGTTTCCTCATTTTGATCCTCGATGCCCGCGTACAACGGGGCGCATGGCGTGATACCACTGTCTTAGACGCACAGGATAGACCTTTCTTGGGTCCTTCGTCGTCTTTGGAACGATGGTCGCCAGCCTTGCCGCCACCGTCGTGCTGACGGGTTCCGCTTGGACCTTCGCCGTGGGGGGCGACGTGATGTTGAACGGAATCAAGCCGTCGTCGAAGCCGCTGGCGGGTGTCGCCTCGTTGTTTCGCGAGGCGGGACTGGCGTACGCGAACCTAGAGATCCCCCTGACCGACCAGGGGACGGCGACACCGCGCAAGTCCGCCGCGGACGTGAAGGCGCGTCGGCAGTTCGTTCTGAGAGCCGTCCCGGCGCACTTGGAGGGGCTGCGGGCGGCAGGGTTGGACGTGGTCAGCCTCGGCAACAACCACGCGATGGACTATGGTCCAGAGGGGCTGGCCCAGATGACGGGTGCGCTGGCCGAGGCGGGAATCGCGTTCTGCGGGGCGGGCACGAACTGGGCGCAGGCGATGGCGCCGGCCTTCGTTCGCGCCTCGGACGGCACGGAAACTGCGGTGTATTCGATGCTGGCATTTCGGACGCGCGGCGGTCTTCGGGCATGTACCCCGGCAGGGACGAACTCGCCCGGGATTGGAGTGCTGGCGTTCGACGCGACGATCGGTGATAGGGCGCGGGCAACGTTGAGGCGGTTGGTGGACGCGGCCCGATCTAGGGCGGACCTGGTGGTTTTCGCGCTGCATTGGGGGACCGAACGGAAGACCGTGCCCGATCCCTACCAGGTGGCGCTCGGAAGGGCGGCGGTAGAAGCGGGCGCGGACTTGGTGGTGGGTGCGCACCCGCACGTGCTCCAGGGCGCCGAGGTCTATCGAGGGAAGCCGATCCTGTACTCGATGGGAAATCTGGTCTCAGCGAAGCCGGGGGCGACGGCGATCATGGAACTAGGGTACGAAGGAGCGACTTGGAAGTCGCTCAAGGTTCGCCCGTGCGCGATCTCGGGGGGCAAGGTGTCGCCGGTGCCGAAGAAGAGCCGCGCGGCGGCCATCGAGGCGTTTCGGGGGCTATGCCGGTCGGTGGCGAAGGCGTATCCGGACGCGAACGCGACCATCCCCGAGATCGGGGGATAGAAGGCCTCTCTTCGCGGCGTGCATCGAAGGCGATCCCCGGTTACCCGAACGTCGGGCGATCGCAGTTCCCGCAACCGGTGGCCGGGCAGATGGCGGCGCGCGCGCGGGGAAGGGCCTCGGCAAGGTCGGTGGCGAGGTAGCCGACCGGAGCGACCTCGTCCGCACAGCGGTCACCCGCCGCACCGTGCCAATGCATCGCGCACGCGGCCGCCTGATGTGGGTCGAGGTCCTGGCCAAGCAGGGCGGCGATCACTCCGCCGAGCACGTCGCCCATCCCGCCTGAAGCCATGCCAGGGTTGCCGGTCTGGTTGACGAGCATCGGCTCGTCGGGACTCCCCACGATCGAATAGGCTCCCTTGAGGAGAACCGTGCATGCGTATCTCTCGACGGCGGCGCGTACCGTTCGGAAACGATCGCACTGGATCTCGGCGACGGAGCTTTGGAGAAGGCGGCCCATTTCGCCGGGATGAGGCGTCAGGACGGTTCTGGCCTCGGGAACGGAAACGCCTTCGCTCACGGCGTTCAGGGCATCGGCGTCCACGACGCAGGGCCTAGACCACTGGCGCCAGACACGGTTGAGGAACTCCTTGACGGGCGTCGAGTGCGTCAACCCAGGACCGAATAGGGCGGCGTGGAAGGTCCGGTCGGCGCCCAGGATCGTGCCGGCCGCCTCGGGCGCGATCGCCCCATCGAGTTCGGGCAACGGCAGGAGTGTCGCTTCAGGAACGCGAGAGGCGACGGCACGGAGTACGTTCGGGACGGAGGCCACAGTGACGAGTCCGGCTCCGCTCCGGAGCGCGCCCAGGGCGGCAAGGACGGCCGCTCCCGGCATGCGATCGCTTCCGGCGACGATGAGTACGGACCCGTGGTCGCCTTTGTGGCTTGCGCGCAGACGTTCGGGGAGACGGTTGGCGACCCAGCCATCGGAAATGAGGCGGGCATCGGTCGGTTCGTCGAGAAGAGCCTTCGGGAACCCGATGTCCGCCACCGACCAGAAGCCGGCCTGTTCGAGGCCCAGACCTTGGAACAGGTACGGCTTGGGGAGGCCGAACGTGACGGTGCGAAGAGCCCAGACACTCTGGCCAAGCTCCTCGCCGGTGTCGCAGTGGATGCCAGAAGGGATGTCGATGGCGACGACGGGCACGCCGCTTCGTCCGATGGCGTCGATCGCGTCGGCAACGGCGCCCTGGACCTCACCCTTGGCGCCGGTTCCCAAGAGACCGTCCACGATGAGGTCGAATCCGCCAAGGTCGTGAAGCTTGCGGGCGTAGCGGGCGTCGTCAAAGAAGATCGTGGTGACGCCCTGGGCGCTGGATACGGCCAGTTGGTCGGCCGCTTCCGGCGTCAGTTCGGCTTCGGTGGCGGCCACGAGGCTGAGCACGCCGAACCCGGCTTCGTGGGCGAGGCGGGCGACGACGAAGCCGTCGCCACCGTTGTTGCCCTTACCGCAGAGGACCGCCAGCCGCCCGCCCTCGGGGAGGAGCTCTTGGATCGCCTGGAAGACCGCAAGGCCCGCACGTTCCATCAGGACGCGGGATGGGATGCCAAACCGTTCATGGGCGAGGCGGTCGATTTCGCGGGAACGGCGGGCACTGGCGATCCACATGCTAGTAAGGGTGCCGATGGGAGTTGGCAACGATGTCTACGTCCTCAGTCGCGCCAACATAAGCGGGTCACGCCTCGGCGTTCGGAAGGGGCGCGGCGAGCGGTTCGGTGCTGACGGGAGCATCGATGGCCTGGGTGTAGACGGCGCGGATCACTTCGTCGGGGGTGGTCCAGCCGTTGAGCACCTTCGCCATACCGTCCTCGAGCATGGTGCGGTAGCCCTGTTCGCGCGCGGCGGCGACGATGTCCGACATGCTCGCTCCGAGAGCGACGGCCTGGCGGAAACCGTGAGTTCCGAGGATCAGTTCGAACACTCCGGTGCGGCCCTTGTAGCCGGTTCCTCGGCAGTGTTCGCAACCGGTTCCTTTGGCGAAGCGTCCTCGCTCGAGCATATCGGGACTCAGGCGAAGCATGGTGGCCTCGTCCTTGGTGGGCTTGTAGGGTTGGCGGCACTTGGGGCAGACAAGGCGGACCAGCCGCTGGGCGAGGATGCCGACGACCACGCTCGCGACCAGGTAGCGCTCCGCTTTCATGTCCATCATGCGGCCAATGGTCTCAGCGGCGTTGTTCGTGTGCAGCGTGGTGAGGACGAGGTGACCGGTCAGAGCGGCTTGGATGCCGATCGCCAAGGAGTCGGGGTCGCGCATTTCGCCGACCATCATGACGTCGGGGTCCTGACGCAAGAAGGTGCGCATCACCTTCGGGAATGTGAGGCGCTCGGTGACCTGGACTTGAGCGATGTTCTTCTCGAACTCGTATTCGACGGGATCTTCGACGGTGACGATGTTGCGCGTTTTGGAGTCGAGCAGGTTGAGCGAGGCGTAGAGGGTGGACGTTTTGCCCGAGCCCGTGGGGCCGGTGACGATGATCAGCCCGTAGGGCATCTGAACGCAACGGCTCCAGTTCTTGAGCACGTCCTCCGGCATTCCCAGCTTGGCGAGTTCGACGCGCATCGCGACCGGGTCGAGCAGGCGGATCACCATCTTTTCGCCGTTAAGGGCGGGGACGCAAGAAGCGCGGGCGGAGAGGCGGCGGCCCGCATATTCCATGTCAATGCGTCCGTCCTGCGGCTCGCGGGTTTCATCGATGCGCATACCCGCCGCGAGCTTCAAGCGGGTTAGAACGTTAGCGGCCTGTTCGGGAGGGAGTTGGCCGGCATCCTGGAGGACGCCGTCCTGACGGAAGCGGATGCGCAACTGGTTGCGCTCGGGTTGGAGGTGAATGTCGCTGGCGTCGGTGTCCAGGGCGTTCGTGAAGATGCTGTCCACGATCCCGACGGCGAGGGACATCTCCTCTCCGCCCATTTCGCGGACCGAGCCCGATTCGCGAAGGATGAGACGAAAGCGCTTGCCGAACGCCTGGGCGCCGAGGTTTCCACCGAGTGACATCGGGGACCCCAATTCGGTAAGGGATCGAGGGTTCCTGCTAGGAGCCTTTCGCCTTGTACTCGAAGTCGGGCCGGAACCAGCAGGGGTATTGCACCGGACCGGCCTCGCAAGACCATGCGCCGATCAGCCGACGACCGGGACCATAGACGAAGGGGTCTTCCTCGACCTTGGTGCGTCCTTCGTAGTCGGCGCTTGCGCCAAGCTTCAGGTGGTAGACGGACAGGTCGGCGCTCAGGAAGGGAGTGCCCGGATCGTCCGGGAACTTGCCGCCCGTGTAGAAGAAGGCCCCGCCGAACAGACCGTCCGGTTGCGCGGAACCCTTCGCATTGAAGCGGCAGGGACCGGGCATCATGCACATCAACGAAGGGTTGGCCATCGCTCGGCCAGGGTAGGCGATGTTCCCCCAGCCGAGCCAAAGGACGGGGAGCTTGCCCGGGACGGCCACCGCGCTTCGCGACGAACCGTGGAGGAGGCCGTTATAGGCCCAGGAGACCCAGGGGCCGACGCCTTCGTCCGGGCTGGACGCGCCCGGGAGGGGACGGTGCTCGGCGCGGTCCGCCTCGAGAACGGCATCGATCGCGCCGTATGGGCGGCACGCATTGATCCAGAAGTAGCGGTCGGTAAGGTTGAGGTCAGCGAGGGAGTAAGGGTCGACCTTCACCATCGCGTTCCAGCGCCACGAGCCGTCCTCGCGGGTTGCCATCGCCAAGGGAAAGCAGTCGTCGTAGTCCCTTGCGTAAAGGACCAGGATGCGCCCGAGTCGGCCAAGTTTCTCGACGTTGCCGAGAGGAACGCTCCGTTGTGCGCCCACGAACCCACCGAGGAATACAAGCGAAACGCCGACCAGCGCGATTTGTGAGGGAACCTTCATCGTGAACCACGCAACCGACCTTCAGACGCTCGTCGGTCAAGGTCGGTTCTTTGGGAAGTCGCCATCTCCTGCCCAAGGATTGCCTCGGCGGTTGCGTAGCCGCATGGCCAGGTATCGGCGACGCGTACGAACCCAAGCCGCAGCAGGATTGGCAGGCTCGTCGGTAAGGCGTCCACGATCAAGTAGCGGGCTCCCCGCGCGACGGCGTCGTACGAGCGCGCGGCGACCATCGCCCGATAGAAGCCACGGCCGCGATGCGAGGACACCGTTCCCCCGCCGTAAAGCCCGGCGAACCAGCTCTTGGGGTCGGTGTAGAGCCGGGCGACCGAGACCGGGGTCTTGCCGTCGTAAGCTACGTACGCGGTGATGCCCCCGTCGCCGGCCCGAAGGGCGTCGGCGATCTCGCGCGTCGTAAGGGAGTAGTCCTTCAGAAAGACTTCCTCCGCCACGCGCCGGAAGTCCTCGAGGTGGCGCCGAGAGTCGACCTTGCGGACGACCCTTTGCTCGGGACCCGTGAACGGCGACAACCCATCGTGGGTGTCATAGGCGAGCATCGTTTCTCTATCTCCGATCGTGAAACCAGCGGTCCGCAACCGGTTCAGAAGGTCCGGGGGCGAGTCGAAGGAGAAGACCTTCCACTCCAACGGCACTCCGAGGCAGGCGGCACGAGCGACTTCCCGGCGAATGGCGTCGTCCACGGTGTCCACTTCGAGGTTGTGGGCGGTCACTTCGTGGATCGCGCCGTTCACGTAGGTGCGCCGGGTCACTCCGGGGAGGGCCTCCAGCGACTCGCCCTTGCGAACGACGGTTCGCAACTCGTGCCGGAAATGGGAGAGGACCTCGTCAACGTTCATGGGGTTTTCGGGTTGGGGAGGCTCGCGGAGAGTACCGTCGTGCGGTGGGACGGTGTGGACCATCTTTGTGGCGAACGTGAGCATAATGGGTCCATGCCGAACCTACGGGCGACCTTGGCTCTTGCTTGGGACGTTCGCCTTCCGGTGGCCACCAGGGCGGCCGAATCGTGACGAACCGGGCGATCGTCGGGTTCTCGTTCGTATTGGCGGTCGTCGTCTCGGCGGCGCTGCTCGGTGACCGGGTGGTGCGGCGCGACGCCAAGCCGGGCCGAGTGACGGTCCTCTACTGGGAGAAGTGGACCGGGCAGGAGGGCGAGGAGATGCGCAAGGTCGTGGACGCGTACAACCGTTCGCAGGACCGGGTGTTCGTGAAGTACCTCAGCATCTCGGGGGTGGATCAAAAGACGATCCTTGCGAGCGGCGGGGGAAACCCGCCGGATGTGGCGGGGATTTGGCAGGACCAAGTGTTCCAGTTCGCCGATCTCGGAGCGTTGACCGATCTCTCGTCGATGGCGAAGGCGGCAGGGCTGGGCCGCGACTACTACATCCACGCGTACTACGATGCCCTGTCGAGAGACGGGCGGCTCTGGGCGTTGCCGAGCACGCCCGCTTCGATCGCGCTTCACGTCCGGCCCGACCTGGTGCCCAAGCGCGTCGCGACTCCGGAGACGTTCCCCGAAACGCTAGAGGAGCTGGACGCCCTTTCCGACGAGATCTCGAAACAGAACCCGGACGGAAGCCTTGTGTTGGCGGGGTTCTTGCCTTCCAACCCGGGCTGGTGGCACTACGCGTGGGGACCGCTCTTCGGGGCGGACTTGTTCAAGGACGGTCGTCCGACGGTCGATTCGCCGGAGTCGGTGCGCGCGTTCACGTGGGTCGCGAGGTACGCCAAGCGATTTGGACCGCAGGCGGTGCAGAACTTCCAGAGCGGGTTTGGGAACTTCTCGTCGCCGCAGGATCCCTTCATGACGGGCAAGGTGGCGATGGAGCTGAACGGGGTGTGGAAGGCGAACTACATCCACGTCTACAAGCCCGACCTGCCCTGGTTCGCGGTGCCATTCCCCTATCCTAAGGACCGTCCAGACCTGAAGGGGCACACCATCCTGTCGCAGGACGTGCTGGTTGTTCCGGCGGGAGCGAAGCACCCGAACGAGGCTTTCGATTTCATTCGGTTCGTTCAGCGGCAGGACGTTATGGAAGGGCTGTGCGCGTCCCACGGTAAGAACTCGCCCCTCAACCGAGTCAGCGAACGCTTCTTCAGAACCCATCCCAACAAGGCGATCCGGCTGTTCGACCAACTCGCCCGGTCGTCGCATCCGATTTACCCGTCACGAAACGGCTTCTTCCCCCGCGTCAACGGGGAACTGAACAACGCGTTTCAGGAGGTCAACACGGGGGTGAAGGAGCCGGCACAAGCGTTGCGCGACGCTCAGGTCCGGATCGACGGCCTGTGGAAGACCTATCGCACCCAGGTGGCCGACTCGTGAACCGACGACGGGACGCACGGGTGGGCATTCTCTTCGCAACGCCATGGATCGTCGGCTTCGGGTTGCTGATGGCTTACCCGCTGATCTCGTCGTTCGTGACGAGCTTCACCAACTTCTCGGTCTTGAGGGCGCCCAAGTGGATCGGGACGGAGAACTACCGCGAACTGGCGAACGACGGGGTGTTCCACACCTCGTTGCAGAACACGCTCCTCTACGCCCTGGGGGCGGTGCCGCTGGGCACGGTGCTGGCGATCGGCCTGGCGATGCTGCTGAATTCGAAAGTGCGGGGGATGCCGGTGTACCGGACGCTGCTGTTCCTGCCGACGCTCGTGCCGATGGTGGCGCAGGCGACCTTGTTCCTGTGGGTGTTCAACGGTGACTACGGCCTTTTGAACGCCGCCCTCCGGTGGTGCGGGCTGAGCCCTCCGAATTGGCTCGGCGACCCGATGTGGGCCAAGTGGACCCTCGTGATGATCGCGGTGTGGGGGAGCGGCCAGGCGATGCTGATCTACCTGGCGGGCCTGCAGGACGTGCCGACCTCGCTGTACGAGGCCGCCGACCTGGACGGGGCGAAGTCCTGGGCGAAGACGCGCCATATCACCTTGCCGATGATCTCCCCCGTAATCCTGTTCAACGTGATTATGGGGATCATCGGCTCGATCCAGGTGTTCGCGGTGCCGCAAGTCATGTTCCCAGGAGGCGCCCCGGCCCGGAGCACCTACATGTTCGCGATGTACCTGTACGACAACGCGTTCCTGTACCAGCGCATGGGCTATGCCAGCGCGATGGGCTGGATCATGTTCCTCGTCATTCTCGCGCTGACCCTGGTGGCGCTACGGCTCTCGGAGAGGCACGTTCACTATGAAACGCAGTAAGGTCGCGGCAACCCATATCGCGCTGGTGACCTTGTCGGTGCTGTTCGTTCTGCCGTTTCTGTGGATGATCACAACGGCGGTCAAGCCGATCGGGGAGACGATGACCTCGCCGCCGCAGTGGATCCCGTCGCGCTTCCTCTGGAGCAACTTTCCGGACGCGGTGCTTTACGGCAGGGAGCAAGTCGGCTACATCCCGTTCCTCGTGTACGCGCGGAACACGCTGATCGTGACGGTTCTGAGCGTGGTCGGGGCCGTGGCCTCGAACACGGTGGTGGCTTATTCCTTCGCGCGGCTGAAGTGGCGTGGGCGAGACGCGTTCTTCGGTCTGACGCTCGCGACGATGATGGTGCCGTTTCCGGTGACGATGGTGCCGACGTTCGCGCTGTTCAAGTGGCTGGGATGGGTGGGGACTTTCAAGCCTCTCTGGGTTCCGGCGTACCTGGGGAGCGCGTTCGCGATCTTCCTGTTGCGTCAGTTCTTCCGAACGATCCCGACGGATCTCAGCGAGGCGGCGAAGATCGATGGAGCGAGCGAACTACAGATCTTCACCGACGTCGTGCTTCCCCTTGCCCGACCGGCGGTTTCGGTGATCGCCCTGTTCGCGTTCATGGGGGCGTGGAACGACTTCCTCGGGCCGCTGATCTACCTCACCGACCAGAGCACGTTCACGTTGTCCTTGGGGTTGCAGGCTTACCAGACGCAACACGGGGGCACGCCGTGGAACCTGCTGATGGCCGCGTCGCTGATGGTGATCCTGCCGATTATCGTGGTGTTCTTCTTCGCCCAGAAGACGTTCGTGCAGGGGATCGCGACGAGCGGGCTCAAGTGACCGGGTCTCTCGGCCGACCCGATAGGTTGTGTCCGGGAGAGCGCGGATCGGTCAGAATCGTGGCATGCCCGAGGTGGTCACGCTCACGTACCTCACCGTCTTTCCAACGGACGAGAGGCGGTTGCTCGTCCTGTCGACGGAGGTCAAGCAGCGGTTTGAGCGTTTGCCCGGCTGCCTTTCCTACACGATCTGGCGGGACGACGACGAGGAGGGGAAGTACCTGCTGATCGTCCATTACGACTCGGTGGACGCCTCCCTCCACGGGTACGAGGCCTGGGGCACGAGCCCGCAGATGTTCGACCTGTACGCGATCTTCCGTTCTTCGCCGGACGTGCTTCGGCTGGTCGTGGACCGGCGGGAGGGCACGTCGATCGGCGAGACCCCTTGGGACGGGTTCTTGTCGGTGAGCACTCGGAACGCCGAACTGGGTCTGGGCGGGAAACTGGTCGAGGAACTCGGGATGATCTTCGTCGAACTGGCGAACATGGAGGGCTATCGGGGCTCCATGGTCGGGCACCAAATCCAGTTGGCGGAGCGAGTCAGCGGCATCGTCCTCTGGACCGACCGAACGTCATTCCTCGCCTCGTTGCCGAAGAAGTCGATGTACGAAGTGCGGCCCTTCCGCCGAATTCTGTAAGTTGGGCGGACTCACGGGCGCGAGCGGGTGACGTAATGAACGGTATGCGATGCGCAACGGCAAGAGCGTTGGCGACGGGCGTCCTGCTTTGGTCGGTCGCCGCCGCCCAGGCGGACATCTTCCGGCCAAGTAAGGAGGACCAGGTCAAACTGGGGACGGACGCGGCGGCGAAGGTGCGCAAGAGCGAAAAGTTGTTGCCGGACGACCATCCTCGGGTTCGGCTCCTGAGGAGCGCGGCCCAACGAATTCTCGACGCGATTCCTGCCGACCAGCGCAAGAAGGAGATCTGGAAGTTCAGCTTCGATGTGATCGACAAGAAGGAGGTCAACGCGTTCGCGTTCCCGGGCGGGCCGATCTTCTTCTTCAACGGACTGATCGACAAACTGGAGACGGAGGATCAGCTGGCGGGCGTGTTGGCGCACGAAATGACCCACGTTCGCAACCAGCACTGGGCGAGCGCCTATGCCGACAACATGAAGCGCCGCCTCGGAATCACCGCGATCCTGACGATCTTCAACGCCGGCTCGAGCGCGTTCGACATCGCGGGCGTGGCGGACGATCTGCTGGTAGGGCTGCCCTATTCGAGGAAACACGAATCGGAAGCGGACAGGGTCGGACTCGACCTAATGGTTCGGGCGGGTTACAACCCGGAGGGGTTGGAGTTCGTGATGCGGATGTTCGCCTCCGAGGGGGGGCGACCCTGGGAGTTCGTCAGTTCGCATCCGGACCCCAACAACCGATCCAAGGCGATCGCGAAGTGGATCAAGGAGTCGGGCAAGACGTTTCCGCCCTCAACGCCGCTGTCGCCCGAGGTCCGGAAGAAGGCAGACGGGCAGGGAGTGAAGCAACCCGCCGCGACGAAGAAGGACGGCTAGCGGCGTTCGCCAACCGTCTGGACGAGCATCCGATGGAGCGTCTCGGCGGATTCGGGTGCGCTTTCCAGAGGTAGACGGAGCGTATCCGAGGCGAGGATTCCGGCCTTGACCAGCACACCCTTGTGACAGGCGGGCTGGGGCGACGTTCGGATGGCCTCTAAGACGGGCCGGATGAGCGCGTGCTTGGCCTCGGCCGACTCGCGGCCGCCTTCCCGGAAGTCGGATTCGATGCGAACCAGCCAGTCGGCGAGGACGTTGGCCGCCCCGCTGATGGAGCCGGACCAACCGGAGGCAAGGGCGTCCGTTAGGAGGGTTTCGTCACCCACGTAGAGGCGAACGTGGTCCGGTAGCGCTTCGCGAAAGGGAACGAGGTTGTCGGCAAATCCACTGCTGTCCTTGACCCCGGCCAGTTGGGGATGGTCGGCGAGGTGGGAGAGCAACGACGGAGAGAGGGAGATTCCGGTCATGGCCGGGTGGTTGTAGGCGATGATCGGAATCGGGGAATCGTCCATCAGGGCCTCGAACCAGCGTCCGATGGCGGCCTCGCTCACGGAACGGAAGTACCCGGGGGGCATCACGAGGGCGGCCGCCGCGCCGAGGCGGCCCGCCTGCTTCGCCAGCCAAAGGGCTTCATCGAGGCTGGGCGTGGCAATTCCTAAGATGAGGCTGAGGCTTCCCGCGAGGGGTCGGGCGGTGGCAAGGAGGTCGCGCTTTTCAGGGGCACTGAGGGACGGCCCCTCTCCGTTGGTGCCCGCGAGGACCACGCCGCGACAGCCGCAGAACTCGAACCATGCCAAGAGCTTGGCGAGCGATTCGGCGTCGAGCCGACCGTCGGAACGGAGGGGGGTCACGCTCGCGGGATAGATGCCGGTCCTTAACATAGGCTACGGTACACTACCGTCTTCGCCATCGGGAATCCATGACCCTGCGACAGCAATTCGACGACCGTCTCAAAGAAATCCGCGAACAAGTGGTTCATATGGGTTCGCGCACTCTGGAGATGATCCACGATGCGGTGCAAGCGGTGGTGGCGAACGACCCATCGGTGGAGGCGCGACTCGCGGTTGCCGAGCAGGAAATCGATCGGCTCGAAAGCCGAGTGACGACGGAAACGGCGGTCGTCATCATGCAGGAGGCGCCGGTTGCGAGCGACCTTCGGATGCTGGTGGGAACTCTTGGCGTGATCGGCGAGATCGAGAGCACGGCGGACATCACGGTCAAGCTTGCCGGTTGCGTACGGAAGATCGGGGGGCGATTCCCTTCCGAACTGCGGCTTCCGCTGCAGAAGACGGGCGACTTGGCGCGGAGGGCGTTTTCGACCGCGATCCATCTTTACGGCGAGTACAGCGACGAGAAGGCGGCCGAGATCGAAGCGCTCGAGGCCGAGATCGACCAGTCCTACGCGGAGGCTCGGGTAGCGATCCTGGCGATGATTCAGGCGGACGCCACCCATGCCGAAAACCTTCTTCGGTGCCTCGACGCGTTCCACAAGTTGGAGCACGTCGGCGACCGCGCCAAAGAAATCGCGGATCGGCTGCGTTCGTCGCACCGTCCGGTGGTCTGATGGCCATTCCTTTTCTTGAGACCGCACGGTTGCGGTTGCGACCATGGACATCCTCCGAGGGGGACGTTCGGGCGGCTTTCGCGATGTACGGCGACCCGGAGGTTATGCGATATCTGGGCAACGACGGACAGGCCGTTCCCGACCTGGAGACGCTGCGCGAAAGGCTCGGATCGTTGCTGGCGCGCAACGAGGAGAACGAAGGGCTTGGCTTCTGCGCGGCGGAAGAACTGGCGACGGGCGAGGTCATGGGAACGGGGATTCTGCATCCAATCCAGGAGACCGAAACGATCGAGGTCGGGTGGCACCTTCGGCGCGCCGCATGGGGGAGGGGTTTTGCGACGGAGATCGGTGCGCGGCTTCTGAGGTACGGGCACGAGGAGTTGGGCTTGGGGCGCATCGTGGCGGTCGCCTTCGCCGCAAACGTGGCCTCGCTGAGGGTGATGCGGAAACTCGGGATGTCGCATCGGGGAACGACGGACGCCTACTACGGTGTGGAACTCGAGTTGTACGAGTCGAACCGGTAGGGGCCGCTTTTGGCGGCCCCTATTGGCCCGGTCCGACTAGTCCTGCTTCGTCGCCATGACGACGGCGATCTGGTCGAGAATCTCCTGCCGGTGGCCGGCGTCGAGGTAGGGATCGCGGAGACTCGTCAGCAAGGTCTCGAGATCGGGTCCCGGGGGAACGTGTCGGGCGGCTTCGGCCTCGAGCTCGTCCACGGGATCAGGCACCGGGGGCCGGACGGGGGCCGGCGGGACGACGGCGACGGGCTCGTGCGGCGCCTCGGGAGCCTTCGGGGCTTCGGGAGCGACCGGGACAGCCCCGGGCGACCGGCCGCGCCGCAAGCGCGTCCGTATCATACGTCCCAGCGCGTCGGACCCCACAAAGGGGGCGAGCGCAATGAGGATGCCCTCGTCGAACGGGAGTCCATCCGCAATGCGCTCTTCGACCAGGCGAGCCAAGTCGTCGGAGTTCAGGAACGGGGCGAGCGCGACGAGCGCGCCGAGGTCGCCCGGAGCGTCCTCGGGACCGTGACGGTGACGTCCTTTGCGGTCGTCGTCCAAGTAGCCGGCGAGGAGTCGCGCGTCCACGCCGAGCCGGTCCCACCCGGCGTCCTCGGGCAGGGGTTCGAAGAGCCCCTCGGGGAGATCGGCTTCGGCATGGAGGGTGGCCAGGACGGTGTTGTACTTCTTGGCGGCTTCTTGGGCGGCGTCACGGAGTTTGCCCGTCAGGGTCGCGTCGTCCGCCATATCGGCGAGGTTGGTGAGCATGCGCCGAAGAGCGGCGCGGTCAATGTTGGACATGGTTGTCGTCTCCTGGTTCGCCGAGTTGCCGCCGGAGTCGGCGGCGCGCCTCGTGCATGCGCCATTTCACGGTCGAGAGCGGAACGTCGAGCAAGCCGGCGATCTGCGAAAGGCTGAGTTCGCGAAGGGCGTAGAGGGCGAGGGGCTCTCGCAGTTCGGCGGGCAGGGCTCGAAGAGCGGCCCAGACGCGCTCGAGTTCGGCCCGTCGAAGGACGCCCGTCTCGTTCTGACCGATGGCCCGACTCTGGTTCAGAACCGCCTCGTCGAGGGCTTCCTGGAGGACGGTACGGTCGCGACGCTCTTGGCCGGACGCCAAGAGGGCCCGCCTGCGGGCGATGGCGATGAGCCACGCCCCGAACCGGTCGGGCTCGCGAAGCGTCCCAATGTTGCGATAGCCGGCCAGAAATGCGTCTTGAACCACGTCTTCCGCGACCTCCCGGGTTCCGACGAGCGGTCTCACGATCGCCAGCACGGACAGCCGGTGCCTTTGAACCAGGACGTCGTACGCGTCGAGCCTTCCCCATTGCGCCCACCGGACGAGGGTTTCGTCGGGCGGTGAAAGCGAATCGGGAATGGGCACGGCGCTTGGTCCTCGGTCTCTGTACGGATAGAGTGACACCGGGGCGGCGCGGATAGGACTTTGTGGGGCTTCTGGGAGAAAAGGCGACCCCCGTTCCATGAGGCGGACGGGGGTCGAGGTCTCACTAGACAATTATTGGAGCGCGGACAAGTCGGGAGCCCTTCTAGCGGGGCTGGAAGGTGCTGGACGCGAGGACATTGCCCTCGGGGTCGGCCACGGCGATCGCCGTACCGGCGACGATCGGGGGAAGGGCCCCCGCGCGGAGGTGCGCCTCGTTGGCGGCCATGCCGGCGGCGTCGGTCTCGAGCACGATCGGGGCGATGCCCTGAATCAGGAACACGTACTCCGTGTTGGGCGCGCCGTTCTGGATCTCGACTTCGAGTTCGCCGCGGACCCGGCCTCGGGTATCGCGCTGCTTGTACTTGGAGGAGTACTCGGCCGCCCCGTCGCGCATCTTGGCGCGAAGCTCGATTCGAGTGGACTGGGCCACGGCGACGGCGATGGCGAGGGCGAAGAGGGTGATGGCGATAGAGATTCGTCCTTTCATGGGTTCAGTACCTCGGTTCGATGTCCACCTCGTTGGGCGAACGTTGGGCAAGAGTCAGGTCGTGGGAGCCGTGATACACTGGGATTCAGGAAATGCCGAATCATGCCGAAAGCGGCGATCTGCAGAGGCTGTTGGCGCGCTGCCGCCGAGGCGATTCGCGAGCTTGGAGCGAGCTGATCGAGCGGTTTCGGTCGCTCGTCTACTCCATTCCTCGGCGTATGGGGATGGGTGAGGACGACGCGGGCGACGTCTTTCAGGCAACGTTCGTCGCGCTTTACCGTTCGCTGCACGCGATCGAGGACGGTCAAGCGTTGCCCAAATGGGTGGCGACGACCGCCGCGCGCGAGAGCTACCGGGTTCGCCGTCTTTCCGGAAGGTACGTGACGGTGGACGACGACGCGCGCGCACTCGACGAGGTGCTGCAGGACGATGAGGAGCGAGCGGACGAGACGGCGATTCGCGCGAGCGAGGCGGACTGGGTTCGGCAGGGTGTTCGGGGGCTGGGCGCCCAATGCCGAGACCTCTTGACGGCCCTGTACGTGGAGGGGCTCGCGTACCAGGAAGTGGTCACCGCGCTGGGGATTCCGATCGGCTCGATCGGTCCCACACGGGCTCGCTGCCTGGAGAAACTGCGGCGGACGCTCGAAGCGGAGGGGTTCTTTGTCGGCTGACGTATCAAGCGGGCGAGGGTGTGCCTCATCGTAGGTGACACGGTCGGCGATCGACATCATGAAGCGACAACACAACCACCACGAGGAACCTCTGATCGCTTGGGTTTTCGACGAGGGGCCAAAGCCGGAAGCGATGTCCGAACGGGACGCGTTACGGTCCGAGCAGTTCGTTCGGATGGCATCCGCGCTTCGGGCGGGCTTCTACGACGCTCCCGATCATTCGGTCGAGCGGGCGGAGGCGGTGTTTCCGGTGGCCAGGCGCATTCTGCCAAAGGCATTCGGTCTTGGCTTGGCGGGCGCGCGGGGCCTGGCGGCGACCGCTTTTCAGGTGATGTACGAGGCAGAGGACGTGACGGTGCGCGTGGGGTACGAGCGTGAGGGGCAAGGGTGGCGGGTGCTCGGCGAAGGTCCGGCGGGCGCCTGGGTCGAACTACCGGATCGGGATCTCGAACCGGACGAGGGTCGTTTCGAGTTCGAAGCGGCATCCTTGAACGGTACGGGATTCGTGCTTCGGCTTTCGGACCGGGAGATCCCAATCCCACCCGGTTCCGAGGCGACCCATGACGAATCCCGCTGAGGCGATCGCAAGACTTGCGGCGGTCGGCCCGGGCGGCGCCAAGCGGGCGTTGCTCGACGCCGATCCCAATGGCCTGGGACGGGCGTTGTTCATGGAAGTCACAGAGCGACTCGGTCGTGATCCGGCGACCGCCCGATCGCTGGCCCGGCTATGGCGACCCGTCTTTCGCCGCGCCGCGGACCCGGCCTACGCGATCCGAGTTCGCGCGATTGGCGAGAGACTCGACTGCCGATGGGCAAAGAGTGCGGCATCGTTTCTCGAGGCTTCGCGGATCGCCGACGACCCTGGCGAGAAACTCGCGATGCGAGTTGGGTCGGTCGACTCCCTGGCGCGCGCGGGTCAGTTCGAAGAGGCGGTGCGACACGGGCGCGACTTGTCCCGCCGTCTTGTCCAATGTGGAGACGTGGCTCAAGCGGGGCGGGTCGCGCTGAACGTGGCGAACGCATTGGTTTGGGCCGACCGGCACCGCGAGTCGGGACGGTGGTACCAGAGGGCCCTCGAACGGTTGCCCGTCGAATCGCGCGTCGAACGCGCGGCGGCCATGCTCGGTCGGGCGGCGGCGCTGCTTCTCGGGGACGTCGGTGCATGTGTCGTCTTGGCGACCTCGGCGCGCGACACGTTCGCGGAACTCGGCCTGACGCACTACGCGAACCTGTCCGAGTTGACCCTGGCGCAGGCGGAGGCGATTGGGGGTCGGCACGATGGCGCACGGCGACGGCTTCTCGAGCTACGTCCGGCATTCGAGGAGTCGAGCGCGGAGCACGCGCGCGTCGAGCAGTTCCTTGGCGACGCCTATCGTCAGTTGGGGCTCGATGCGGAAGCAAAAGACGCGTACATGGCGGCTTTGGCGTCGCCCGCCCTCCGGTCGCTGCCCTTTAACGCCCTGATCGCAGAGATCGGTCTCGGGGAGTTGGCACGGAATGCGGGCGACCCGATGGGTGCGCGGGGGCACCTTTTGCGGGCGTACCGGGGGGCCAGGTCGAAAGGGAACGCCCTGTGGATCGCGGCGGCGGCCCTGGCGCTGGGCGAAGCGGCTTTGGAGTCGGGCGACCTTCACGGGGCGCTCGGCCGCGGCTTGGAGGCGCTTGGACGACTGAGTTTCTTGACCCCGGGGGCGTTTCACATTCGAGCGAGGCTGTTGACCGCTGCCGCCCGCACACGCATGGGCCGTACGGCGGATGCGGACCTCCAAGAGGCCCGCCGGATTCTGGGGCGACGCCGATACGTGGCCGATGAATGGCGCCCGTACTGGCTGGAAGCGGAGGGACGGCGGGGCCCCCGGCGGTTGACCGCCTACCGACGCATGTTCCGGGCGATGTTGGACGAACGTGCGCTGAGGACCTCGGTCGCCGCCCGGCAGGCGTACTTCGGCGGTAAGAACGAGGCGGTCTGCGCCTATCTGCGGGAACTCCTCGCTCGTCCGACGCCGACGCGCATTCGGGAGGCGGTCGATGCGATCGGAAGCAGTCGGTCGGTCGCGCTAGTGGACGAGATCGTCTCGGCGAGGCGAGACGCGTTGCCCGCCGGGTTCCTTGACGAACTGGTCGTCCTTCGACAACGCATCGCAGAGGCCACAGAGGAGTCGCTGGACGCAGAAGGAGCACGACGCGCCGGTAACCCGGCGATGCTGGGGGCGTTGCGTCGCCGCTGGACGGAGTGCGTCGAGCGCGTACTCGTCGGTGGACGCCGTTCCACGGGCTCTGGAGCGACGACGACCTTCGTTTTGCTTGGCGACGACCTTTACCGAATCCACCAGGACCGAGTCTCGCGCTCGGTCGGTCTAAGGAGCGAACTCGAAAGCAGTCTAAGGTGGTTGTGGTTCGACCTGTCGGTTCCCCACTCGTCGGTCGAAAGGGTGTGGCGCCGTCTGGAATGGCTCCGTGAGCACCTGCCGACGGGCGAGAGGGTGGCTCCAGACGGACTGCTGTGGTCCGTGCCTTGGGGACTCCTGGGGGCGATGGAAGCGCGCGAAGTCGAAGTCGCGATGCACCCCTCGTTTGGGGCGGGAGAACCCGTGATTCACCGGGAGGCTCGGGTCCTGGTGGTTGTCGGCAGCCGTGACCCTTTGCCCCACATCGAGCGCGAGGTCGAAGACTTGCGGGCGCGTTTCGCGGGGGTGACGGTGTGTCGGACCGTTGCCGGGCTTTACGAAATCGGGCGGGCGCAGGAGTGGGACGTGCTTCACGTGGCGGGCCACGCCGGGCTCAACCCGGGGAACCCAATGTTCTCGGCGATCTTCCTCGATGACGGTCCGCTTCTGGCGGCGGACTTGGCCACGCTCGGCCTTCGCGCAAGGTTCGCGTTTCTCGACGCTTGCGAAACCGGCCGTCTCAGCCTTCAGAACCGGTCCGAACCGGACGGCCTGGTGCGGGCGCTCCTGGCCACGGGGACGACGGCGGTGATCGCCAATGCCTGGTCCGTGGACGACGAGGCCGCGCGCGTCTTCGCCCGCGGATTCTACGATGCGTCTCTTGCAGACGAGGGCCTACACGTGGCCATGGCGGCGGCGCGTCGCGCTGTCCGCGAGCGATACCCCCACCCGTACTTCTGGGGTCCCTTTTCCCTCTTTGCGGGCTACCGAGAGGAGGACATTCACGCATGAAATCACTCTTTCTGCTGATAGCGGGTCTTTCCGCAGCGCTCGGCGCCGGTCAGGGTCGGATCCTGGCGCGGATTCAGCCGGGCGCGGACGCGTTGGCGATCGCGAGCGACTACACCATCACTCTGGCGGACACCACCTCGCCCGCGCCGTTCGTGGTGTTTGTCGCGCCGCCAGGGTCGGACGTGGCGGCGATCCAGGCGGCGATGCGACTCGATGCGCGCATCGTCTGGGCGGAGGACGATGACGCGCTTTCGACGCCGGAGCACGCGGGTGGCTCGTTGGCGAGCACCATCGCGGCGGTCGGAGACCCGAACACGCTCTACGCCCTTAACGCCAACATGCTCGCACAGGTTCACTGGAACGCGGCGGCGGCGCTCGCTCCGGGGCGAAGGGTGCGGGTCGGGATCCTTGACACCGGTCTTTCGCCGCTCGTGGGGCGTCTCTGGCCGAAGGTCGTGGCGTCGCTGAACGTGGTCGAGACGGGGTCTCCCGCGTACGACATTCCGTCGGGGACCGACACCAACGGCAACGGCGTTCCGGACCAAGCGGTGGGGCACGGCACGATGGTGGCGGGGTTGGTTGAGCAAGTCTGCCCAAAGGTCGAGTTCGTTATCGTCCGCGTGGCAGACAGCGACGGATTCGGGAGGGCTTGGACGGTGATCAAAGGAATGGCCTACGCGGTCGCAAACGGGGTCGAGATTGTGAACGTGAGCCTGGGCGCCGAAAGCATTCCCGCGATGAGCGACGTCCTCGACTGGGTCGAGGAGCGGAACGTCGTGGTGGTCGCGGCGGTGGGGAACAACGGTGCGAACCTCATCCTCTCCCCGGCGGAGATCCGCAAGGTGGTCTCCGTGGCGGGGCTGTCACCGGACGACACGAAAGCCCCGTTCAGCAACTGGGGCAATCACGTGCGCGTGTCGGCGCCCGCGACCGGCTTGGCGGGACCATGGTGGCGTGGCGGGGCGGCCGCGTGGTCGGGTACGTCGTTCGCGACTCCGCTGGTGACGGGCGCACTCGCGAACGTGGTGCGCCGTTACGGGCCGAAGCTGCCGGAGGTGCTTCGACGGGCGCTGGAGGCCACCGGCGACTCGTTGGACGGGGCGAACCCGAACCACCGGAGCGAACTCGGGGTCAAGCTCAACGTGACGAAGCTGGACGCGTATCTCCGGGCGTTGCGCCGGGGTCGGTAGGGGTCGCTGCCCGCGATGCTATGATCGCCAAAAGACATGGAGAAACGGATCGGCCCGGCCGCCCTGCTGATCGGGTATGCCATGAGCCGCCTCGACGCCCGATCGTTGGTGATCCTGGGCTGTCGGACTTGGGATGAGGCGTTTGAGAAGGCGGGCGGGCTCCTGGGGGAGAGGCCAAAGTCCATCAAGGCCCTCAGGGACGAGTTCGACCCGTTCTTTGACAACGCTCGACGGGGTTGGAGCGGTCGCGCCGCCCGGCGACCCTTGGTGGCGCTCATGCACGAGATGGAGGGAGTTTCGGACGCTGCGCTGGAGTCGCTGGTTCAAGATGTCATCGAAGGACGTGGGACTGCGGTTCAAGCCGTGGACGAGGCAATCGCGACGCCTCCCGACCGGTTGGCGCACGTGGCGGACCGGCTACGCACCGGGGCGTTCGCCGAGCGCGTTTTTCAGGAGCATTGCCTTTCGCTCGTGGGCCTACCCCGTTCCGAACTGGTGGACACGCGGAACGAGGCGTGCGGCTACGACTTTCGGAATCAGAGCGGATCGCTGATGTACGAGATCAAGGGCCTCACCACCGTGAGTGGCAACCTGTTGTTCACTGACCTCGAATGGAGAATCGCCCTGGCGAGTCGATCGAGGTACCTTCTCGTCGTCGTTTCGGGCATTCCGAACACGACAAGAGCCGCCGTACTTGCCGATCCAACTCGATCTCTGGCCGGGCGACCCCGCGCCGAACGGCGGTTCTGCACGTCCTGGACGAGCCCGTACCGGGAGGCCGAGTTCGCGACAACGGCGCTCCGAGCCGACGCGGGCTAGCGGTCGGGTGGTGGCCCATCGGGCAGGCTTGAGGAGCGTGCTGTAGAATGGCCCCCATGCCCCACGACGCACCCGTTTCGATCGTCCCAACCTCCGAAGAGCGCACCAACGGGCGCCTTGGCGAGTCGCACCTGGCGGAGGCCGTCGAGGCCGTGTTCGAGGACGGATGCGTGCTGCTCAAAGGGGTGGTCGCGGTCGATCACGTCCTGGCGCTACGGGAACGGATGATGGCGGACTTGACGCGCATCCTGAGTCGTCCCGACACCCCCTTTCAGTTCAACCGAGGCAACGTGCAGCAAGACCCGCCGCCGATCGAGGAGTTTCTGTTCGCGGACGTGCTGCTAAACGAGTACGTGATCCAGGTGACGCACGGGGTGCTCGGCGACGGGGTGGCGAACGACTTCTACAGTGGCAACACCGCACTCCCGGGGGGCCACGAGGCCCAGCCCGTGCACGGGGATATCGTGCATTTGTGGCCCGGTCTTGAGCCGGCCACCCCACCGTTCTCGCTCGTCGTGAACCTACCGCTCGTCCACACGTCGGCGCACAACGGAAGCACCGAGCTATGGCTCGGCTCGCACAAGATCAACCGCTACGGGCTGGACGGGGACATCAAAGTCCCGGCCGAGGAGCTGGAAGCGCGGCGGGCGGTGCGCCCCCCGATCCAGCCGACGATCGAAGTGGGAGACATGCTGATCCGCGACATGCGGATGTGGCACGGGGGCACACCGAACCACTCCGACCAGCCTCGACCCATGGTGGCGATGATCCACTGGATTCACTGGTGGAACAAGGGCGCGATCCGCATGCCGAAGGGTACGGAATCGTTCTTCGAGCACCCGGTCCTTCGGACTTGTTGCGAGTTCACCGACGGACCGGTGGACTACCTCGCAAACCACGGGGTGTACGACCTGCAAGCGTCCTAAGGGGCAGGATGCTCGGTCTCAGACCGGGAAGTGGGTTTCGATGAGCGACCACACGCCGCTTTCCCCGGCCTTGCCGAAGGCCTACGTCTGCCAGCGGTGCCCCTCGCCTCCCGTGATCTCTGGCCGGTTCGACGACCTAGTATGGGATTTGGCCCCTTGGACGGACGACTTTGCCGACATCCTTGGCGAAAACGGTCCTAGGCCGCTGTACCGAACGCGAGCAAAGATGCTTTGGGACGACGAGTGCCTGTATCTTGCGGTGGAGTTGGAGGACCCGGACCTATGGGCGACCCTTAGCGAGCACGACTCGATGGTCTTCCAGGACAACGACTTCGAGCTGTTCCTCGACCCGGACGGAGACAACCATCTCTACCTGGAGTGGGAGATCAACGCCCTCGGTACGACGTGGGACCTGCTCATGGCAACCCCGTACCGGGACGGTGGCCCGCCGATCAGCGGTTTCGAGATCGCGGGGGGGCGCTCGTGCGTTCATGTCCGAGGGACGCTGAACAACCCAAGGGACCGTGACGAGGGGTGGTCGCTCGAGGCGGCGTTCCCATGGGCGGCCTTGCGCGACTTCGCCTACCGACCTTGTCCCCCGCACCCCGGGGACTTTTGGCGAATGAACATGTCAAGGGTGCACTGGCACCGAGACGTGGTACGAGGGGGGTACGCGAAGCGCCCCGGCGTCCCGGAGGAGAACTGGGTGTGGTCTCCGCCGGGGGTGGTCGACATGCACCGACCCGAGCGGTGGGGAACGATCTGTTTCGCGACCCCGGACCACCCGTGCTTAGGCTTCGCGGGCGACCCTGCCCAACCGGCGATCGAGGTTCTTGGCGAGGTCTACTATGCGCAACGGCGGCACTGGGTGGCCCACGGGTCATACGCCGACTCGGTCGATCGGCTTGGGTTCCCGGAATCCGGAGTCGACGGGGTTTCGGAGTTGCGGATCGAGGCGACCGCAAGTCTCTGGGAAGCGAGTTGCCGGCTGAGGTTGCCCGGCGGTTCTTCGGAGCGCTGGAACATCCGTCACGACTCGCGGCTGTGGCGAGGCGATCGTTACGTCGTGCCCAACACGCGCCCCGACGCCATCCCTCCGTAGAGGGGTCCCGAACCATCGAGGTCGTTCGGCGGTTGGTCGGGCCAACGCTAACAACACGGAATCCTCGTCACGATGCACCGTTGGACCATTGCCGTGCGCCTCGTCGTTCTCTCCGGGTCCCGCGCCGACCCGGCCCACGACGCGCACGGGCACCATCGGCAGGGACTGCATCTGTCGCGCTGACGCGGGTATCCTATCGCTTCGCCCGGGCCGTTAGCTCAGTCGGTAGAGCAGCTGACTCTTAATCAGCGGGTCGTAGGTTCGAGTCCTACACGGCCCACCAAGTTTCGAACCTGAAACCTGCACGAATCGTGCGGGTTTCGTCGTTTGTGGGGGAGACGGCCCCGGATTCACCCCAGAGCGACCCCCAGAAGCGGATCGCCGGAGATTTCGGGTTAGGCGTTTCAACTGGGCGTGAGACTCCTTCCCGCCGCCGTATGGATCGTCGTCTGCGAGGTGTTTGCCCGCTTCGGCAGAAAGGAGACCGTGGCGATTCCCCCCAGAGTCGTTCACTGGCGCGGGGACGAGTACGTCGTTTCGGTGGACCCGGAGAGGCTGAAGGTGCGGGTGCGCCTGAATCCCAACCCCGAGTTGCGCCGACGACTGGAGCGCAATCTGGGAGAGTGCCAGAAGCGCATCGAACTGTCCCGCCCAACCGTGAACCCGGTGGTCGCGGCGATGCGACCCGAGGTCGCGGAGGAACACGATGCGAATCTGGCGGCGTTCGCCGAGGTCGAGGCCGGGATTCGCGACGAGATGAGCGTTATCGAGGCGGCGTTGAGCGAGATGCCGACCGACGAGATCGTCTTCGAGGCGACCGTCTCGGACAAGCCGTTCGCGCTGGTGGACGAGAAGTTCCTGCACCGGGCGAAGACCTCCGAGAAGTCGCTCGCCAAGACGCGGGGGAAGTAGCTTGCCGCTCTACGTGTTCGAGTGTCCGGGGTGCGGGGAACGGATCGAGGACTTCTTCCCGATCGGTTGCCCGCCGCCGGTCTGCGCTTGCGGGGAGGAGACCGCGAAGGTTCTGACGATGCCCGCCGTTCTGATCCCAAGATGCCACCGTGCGGTGAACCACGCGGAACACGCAATCGCCCTGGAAGAGTTTCAGCGGCCGAACCCCAACAACCCTAAGGGAATGAGCGACGAGCAGATGGTGAAGGCGGGATTGGCGACGACGAGAGCCTGTAGCAACTGGTTCGGGGACCGCCGCAAGTCGCCCGAGGAGTGCGCGGTCGGGGTCGTTCCCAAGCCGCACGAGATCGCGATCAAGCCCGAGACGGAGCGGGCGGTGGCCGAGGCGGTTCGGGTCTCGATGAGAGTCGCATGAACAACGCCTTCTTCCGGGTGGACGAACCGAAGCGCCTACGCTTGAGCGAGGTGCGCGACCTGGCGCGCCAGAGCGTGGACGACGACCGATACGACGCGATGTTCCGACAGCAGACTCTCGCGGCGGGCTACTACCGCGAGGCGACGGCGGCGGGAGCGTTCTCGGTCGCGGGGGTCAAGCGCAACCCGCTGGAGGTTTCGGACTACCCCGACGTGGAACCGGCCGACATGCGCGACGGGGTCCAGAACCATATGTTCCAGGACGCCAGAGTCAACGCCATCGCGACGACGGCGACGACGCCCGACTGGAACTTCGTCCACCCCGACCCGTTCCTGAGGGAGTTCAACCGGGCGTACCTCGAACATCTCTGGGAGGAGAACGACTTCGAGACGAAGATGCTAGACGCGGCGATCGACCTGGGCGTCTGCGGCATCGGCACGGTCCAGCTCGGGATGGACCGTTACGGAGGTCCGAACGTTTGGCGGGTGAACCCGCTGGACCTGATGGGAGACCCGATCCACCGTCACGTCTCGGATTGGGAGTGGTGCTTCGTGCGAACGCGCCTCCATCCGATCGAGGTGCGCCGGAAGTACGGCAAGCTGGTCTCGAACGACGAGATCGAGCGGTTCGGCTCGCGAATCCGGGTCCATTGGTCGGCCGGGAGGAAGGTCGAGCGCCAAGCGGAGTCGGTGGTCGAGTGGTCGTTCTGGACCGAGTTCGATCACTTCCTGTTCCTCGGCGGGATCGGGCGGGGCGAGGGGATCGCGTTTCGGCTGGCGGACGACGGCAAGTACGAGAGGGTGGACGAGCCGACGCTGTTCAACCGGAGCGACCCGAAGGCGGGTCCGAACCCGTTTGGGGCGATGCCGGTCTGCTCGTGGTCCGAGATCGCGCTGCCGTCCTCGCGTCGCCCTACGAGCAAGTTCGACTTTCACCGCCCGCTGGCGACCCTGCTTCAGCACATCGAGGAGGCCATCGGGAACACGGTGGTGAACGGCAAGCCGGTGACGCTGCTCTCGGCGATCGGCATGGAGCCTCAGCACCTGGAGATGATTCGCCAGGGCAAGAGCCTCGACGAGGTCGGAAAGGTGATTCTGAACCGGGGTCTGGAGGACATCGAGAAGAACATCCACCGGTTGCCCGCCGCCGAGATTCCGAACTCGTGGCTGGTGGCCCGCGACATCATGCTCCAGGAGACGAACACCTCGACGGGCATGAACGACTACAAGCGGGGCCAGATGATGCCGGGTGAGCGGACCCGGTTCGAGGTCGAGGAGTTCGCGGACCAGTCGGGCGTCCAGGCGCGGCACACGCGGAAGCGGTACTCGGTGTTCCTGGTGGACATGGGCCACAAGCTTCGCCAGATCGGGGCGCTCTGGGACCGCAAGTCGCGACGGATTCCGCTTCGGCAGGGGATGTTCGAGACGGACGTGTTCCCCATCGCGCCGATGTTGCGCGAACCGGTGTCGCTTCAGGTGGCGGAGACCGGCCTTCAGTTCCAGACCAGGACTCGGCGCAACGAGGAGCGCAAGCGCGAGTTCCTGGAGATCGATTTGCCGCTCGTCCAGCTCGGGGCGGTGGACCCGCTCAAGGCGGCGGAAGCCCTCTATCGCGACCTAGGGGTGTACGATCCTCAGGAGCGCGGTCTCATGGATCCCCGGGAACTGGCGATGCGGCAAGCGGCGGCGATGGCCGCCCAACAGGCGGGAGGCGACTCGGGAGACCCGAACAACGCCGCGACCCCGCAGGAAACCCCCAATGAATGAAACCGAAGAAGGCGCGACCACTCCCATCGGGAACACGGAAGCGCCGACCCCCACCTCTGCCGTTCGCGACGCCATCGCGCAAGCCCTGACCCCGCCGAAGGTCGAAGAACCCGAGGCCAAAACCGAGGAGGCTCCCAAGGAAGAGGAGCCCAAAGAGGAAACCAAGGAAGAGGCCAAGGACGCCGAGGCGGAAGAGCGCGCCGATCGGCTTCGCCACGCCGACTACACCAAGAAAACTCAGGCCCTCGCGGAGGAGCGGAAGGCGTTCGAGGCGACGCTCGCCGACGAGCGGGCCAAGCTGGACCAGGAGCGACAGGAGTTCGAGAAGCTCTTGGCGAAGGCGCTCGACGAGGGTTACGAGGCGGTCGTCGAGGCGCATCCTCGGTTTCGCGAACTCTCCGAGGAGAGGGACCAGGCGATGGACGCTTTCCGCCAGGTGACGAACCGGTTGTTCGACGACTTGGCGGGCCGGGTCGTCAACCGGGTCAACCGGCAGCACGGGGTGTCTCCCGAGAAGCGGGACGTGCTGAAAGCGATGGGACGGCTGATCGAGGCGGACGGCCTCGACGGGAACGACCTGGCGATCTACACGCCGGAGTTCGGCGTGCGGGCCTACGAGGAGTTCGTGGTCGGCCCGGAACTCGCCCGACAGAAGCGGGTCGCTCCGAAGGCGGAACCCAGGAAAGACGAGTCTCCCCCGCCGCCACCTCCGCCGAAGGAGGAAGAGCGCCCGACGAGTCCTTACGAGGCGACCCGTAAACGGATCGCGGACGCCCTCGGGCAAAGCGTTAGCCGTATCTCCTAGGCGAGTGTGCGGAATCATGGTCAGGCCGTTCCCGGTTCCTCCGGGGCGGCCTTTTGACCGTTATGCGTCCCACACCGTCGGTCGCGCACGGAAACAACCATGAGTGCTTTGTACGAACATCTGGCAACCGCTCTGCCCATCGCGGCGGACGGAATCCTTCACGACATCAGCCCCGAGGGGGCGACCCGTCGCCAGTTCATCGGCGCGATCATGCGGCTGGAAGACGAGCGGAAGCGGACCGGGGTGGACATCCCGACCGACGCTCGGGTGGACGGTCGCGGCGTTCGCGTCGATATGCAGGTGGCGGTGCCCGTCTCCGAGGGCTTCGACGCCAAGACGGCGACCCTGGCCCAGCACAAGATGCCCGCCGCGAGAAACTTCAACCACGTCGCGGGCGAGATGGACTGGTCCACCTACCGTGGCAGCGAGCGCATCCTGAAGGACAGCGTTCAGCGACTCGGTTCGGCCCCGAGCGTGGAGGCGATCACGAACCTGGCGATGGTGGTCGCGAAGTCGGTCGTTTCGGGTCAGCTCGCGATCCTCGACGATCACCTTTGGCCGACGGTGCAGGTCTCGCCTTCGGTGGGATACCGGGCGAACGACGCGGTGATGGCGGTTCGCTACCCGCTACAGACCGGTTACGCCTCGATGGCGGCGACCGGGTCCGGTTCGTTCTCCTACCTCGGTCACGACCTCAACGACGGGTACATGGTGAACGCCAAGGCGGTCGTCTCCGGTTCGGTGGCGTCCGGTTTCGGCGTCCCGAGTCTGTCCTCGATCCGCACGAACATCCTGATGCCGCTTCGCGAGAAGCGCAAGGCGAACGTTCGGTTCGCGTTCACCGACTTCGGGATCGTGGACTACATGATCACGCAGGGCGAGTCGAAGTTGCAGATCAACCAGTCGGACGCGATGATCTTCGGTTCGGACGAGCTGGCCCGTTACGGCGGCGTCACGTATGTGCCGTCGGCTCGGCATCAGGACCAGGTGGACGCGGGTCTGGATCGTTGCATCGACTTCTTCGACCCCAGCACCTGGAAGTTCTTCGAGGCCGGGATGAACGACATCACGACCATCCAGAACGTCCCGGACGAGCCGTCGGTCGCGGCGCTGTTGCAGTGGTTCTGGAAGTGCCTGATCATCTGCACGAACCCTCGTCTCAACGGTCTGGCCTACAAGGTCACCCTCTCCTAAGCCTCACGACACCACGAAGGAGCCATTGAAAGACATGAAGCTGAATCGCATCGGAATCCTGGCGACCCTCGCGCTCGCGGGGCTGGTCGCCGTCGGGTACTCCACCGTCGCCGCGCCGCAGACGGTGTTCTCCCAGATCAAGCAGTTGATCGGCGCGGACTACCGGGTCCAGACGTACCAGTTCCTCCGCGACGCGGACATCTCGGACTTCACCTACACCGAGGTGGACGGTGGCGACGACGGGATCACGACCCCGACCACGGTTCTCGACGACGGCGAGGGCGGCATCAGCGTCGCCATCGGCGCGACCGAGAACGAGGGGGTCCAGTACCAGCATCTGGTCGAAAGCGTCCTGCTGACGACGAACGGTCAATATCGGTGGGCGTGCAAGGCGTCGATCTCGTCGGCCACCCAGAGCGACTTCATCGCCGGTCTTTGCATCACCGACACGACCCTGCTCGGGGGTATGACCGACGGGGTTTACCTGCGGAAGGACGACGGCGACACGGCCCTCGACCTCGTGGTCGAGAAGGACTCGACCGAGGTCCAATGGTCGGGAATCGCCACCTTCGACACGTCGGCCCACGAGTACGCGATCATCGTCCAGCCTCTGAACGCGACCGGATACGGTCAGGTCACGGTGCTGATCGACGGGGTGCGGATTCGCACGGTGACCACGACCAACCTGCCTTACGACGAGGCGCTCACTCCCTCCATCGCCGTCCTGACGGGCGAAGCCGGGGCCATCACGATGGTCTACCGGTACGTCGGAACGGCCTCGCCGATTTCCAACTCCTGACACAAGACCATCTGAAGAGAGAGACGGCCCCCTTCACCGGGGGCCGTTCTTCGTTATGGGTTCCTTCGGATCGTGGCCACGACGTGGGAACAGTTCAAGGCGCTCGTGCTTGAGAAGGCCCGATTCGACGGCGCGACGACGGTCAGCCTGAGCGCGACGGCGCTCGGTTCCGAGTTCGACGTTCGGGTGATGCGGCACTTCCGTTCGTTCTGCCGCGCCTGTCGGGAGTTTTACGCCTACAACGCGGCGCTGACTCTCGCGACGAGCGACCAGGAGGTCGATCTCTACTCCTCGGCCAAGTGCGCGCGGGAGGTGTTCCTTCCGACCAAGGTGTTCCTGAACAAGATCGAGATTCTCAGGACGAACCGGGACGCCCTTGAGGGCATTCGGCAACAGGCGGCGCTGACGGCGGGTTTGCCGCAGTATTGGGTGGTTCTGCGCGAGGGCGCGATTCGGTTCGACGTACCGGTCTCGGCGACGGTGGCGGCGTACTCGAACAACTACGTCGCGGGCTACGCGGAGCATCCGACGATCTCGACGGACGAGACGGCGATCTCGCTCTCGGAGTCCGCCCACGAGGCGGCGGCGCTCTGGTGTTCGATTCTGATTTCCAAGCCGAGCGTGGACGCCAACCTGTCCATTCAGCGCATCGCCCAGTACAACGAGGACGCGGCGCGGTTCGTGCTTCAGCGGCGGGCGGACAACACGGTGGGCTTCGGGTGGGAGGCGGTCGGCGGACTGTGAGGTTCAACGTTCGACCCGGAAACCTCTCGACGACCCGTCACAAGACGGGGATCGGCGACGACGAGAGTCCCTCGAAGCTCAACGTGGACACCTCGCGGGGGGTGTGGGAGATCACGAAGCGGTACCGAAAGGTCTCGACGGTTCCGATCCACGCGAGCGGGACGCCGACCCAGCCGGGAACGGGGTTCGGGGTGGGGCACTACGACGGGAACGAGCGATTCGTGATCTGCGCGGGGGACTCGCTGTTCACAAACCCTTCCCTCACTCCCGGCGATTGGGTCGACTCGCTCGGGTCCACGGATCGAACGAGCGACCTGGCTTGGGCGGCGACGGACCTGTTCACGGGTAATTCGTCGGTCTGGCAGGACGGGGAGTACGTCTACGTCACGAACGAGGGTCAGACCCGGCGGATTCACATCACGACGGGGGCGGTCTCGCGGCTGGAAAAGTGCTACGACTCGTCGCTCTACGACGGGTTGTGGTCGGTGGCCCCGAACTGGACGAAGCTCCAATGGGCGGCGGGCGACACGCTCGGGGACCCGACCGGAGGCGGCACATCGAGGCCGGTTCGCTACAAGCCGATCGACTCGTCGAACGCCTACGTCGTGGCGGCGAACGTGAACTTCAACGCGACGGACGGGTTCACGATGCACGACAACTTTCAGCCGAACCCGCAACAGATCGCCAAGTGGACGATTCAGATCAACTTCTCCCCGGCGCGGGACTTCTCAGCCTACGACTACCTGCTGATCCCGATCTCGCGAATGAGCCCGACGGACGAGGACCCGGACTCGTTCATCGACCGACTGGCTCAACGAGTCATTCGAGACGGGGTGGTCTCGGCCGGGGGGGCGGTCGGCGCGGCGAAGATCGCGGCCAATCCTGGGATCGCGGCGGCGGCCTGGTCGTTCAACAACAATCGTTCGGGCGACCGGTCGGCGGCGACGGTGTTTCTCGGCTACGGAACGGACCCCGATTCCGATACGGACGGGGTGAACGACGCCCATCGCGGCGGGTTTCAGCTTATGGTGGGGTTCGACGACGGGACCGACGAAGTGAGCTTCGTCTGTTACTTCCTCAACCCGAACGGTTCGACCCTCTACATCCTGGTCCCTCTCGCGTGGTCGAACTGGTACGACACCGACGTGAACGTGGCGGCGATCACGGCTCTCACCTTCGACGTGTGGATGCGAGGTAGCGACTTTCACTCACAGTCCATTCAGGTCCCGCACTTCTACGGGCTGGGTTCTTGTCTGCCGCACAACGCGACCGTGGGACGTCTCACCGGCTCGCTCTTGGACAACGCCCGGATCGTGGCGGAAGAGACGGACCTGCTGGGCTACGGACCGCTCACCGACGGCGAGTACCTCGACTACGCCTATCGGTACAAGGTCGGAACGACTTACAGCGACCCGGTCCTCGTGAGGGTTCCCAAAGGCGAGGCGTTCGGGGAGCCGTTCGAGTTCGGGGGGTTCGTGATTCCGAACAAGGTCACGATCACCCCTCCGTACCTGGCGACGGGAGGGTGGACGCACATCGAGCTTTACCGCAAGCGTTCGAGCGACTCGACGTTCCGGTTGATCTCGACGGTGGCGAACTCGGGCACCCCGAGTTACACCGACGAGGCCAGAGACGACGAACTGACGGGAACGGCGCTCGGATCGGACGTGCCCGCGCCCTACGTCGCCGACGTGGTGGCGGGCTGTTCCCACAACGGGGGAAACGTGTATTTCGGGGGGGACGGAAAGGCGTATTTCAGCGAGGTCGGATTCCCGCTGAACGTGTTGTGGCCGGACTTCGAGGACTTCCCGTACACGGAGGACGACCTCGGTCGCCCGCGCACGGTTCCGATCAGCGACTCGAAGAACCCGGCGTTGTGCGGCGTGTCGAACGGGGCGCTCTACGTGTTCTGCCGCCGAGAAGCGTTCGCCAAGGGCGGGAAGTACCCGAGCGACGGGTTCGTGACGAAGATCGCCTCGCGGGGGGCTCTCTCCCAGTACGCGGCTTGCGCGGTCGAGGGGCGGGTGGTGTTCGCCTCCGACGCCGGGTTGTTCTCGCTCTACGTCAACCCGTACTTCGAGACCCTGGTCGGTTCGGCCCCGGAGCCGGAGGAACTCACGCTGAACCTGCGAGACACCTGGACCTGGCTCATCGGCGACCTCGACGCCCGCGAGAAAACCGTGGTGCGATACCACGACCGTGAACTCTGGGTCTTCTGCGAGGAGCGATGGCTCCACCTGACCCGGCACGGGCATTGGAACACGGGCGAATGGGCGGACGACGCCTCGGTGGTCTGCGCCTTGGCGGACCCGATATCGGGGTTCCTGCTTCAGTTCGAGGACGGTTCCTTCGGGACCATCGGGTCGTACCCGACGGACGGCGGGACGAACGAGGCGGGCGACAACGGCACGACGGTGACGTGGACGTACTGGACGAAACGGTGGCTTCTGGACGCTTCGGTGAACCGCGTTTCCGCCGACGTGGAGGCTTCGAGCGGAGTCCCGGCGGTGACGACCACGCTCTACACGTCCCGGTCCCAGAACGGGCAGACGGTGACCTTCACGGGGGTCGAGGACACGTCCCAGGCCTTTGCGTCCGGTGAGCCTACGAACGGGCAGTGGCACGAACTGAAGCTGACCGGACGGGCGCAGGACACTTTGCTCGCTTTGGAGACGGATCGGGTGCCCGCCCACGAGGACCGGGGACCCAAGTACCGTTAGGCGTTCACTCGGATCGTGGCGATCGATCCCGCAATGGTTCAGCTCGGCGTCGGACTTCTCGGCGGGATGTTCGGCGGTGGTGGAGGCGGTCCTTCGCGTTTGGAGGGTCTCTACGAGCGGTTCCAGCAGATTCTCGACGAGGGGATGAACCTCTACCGCACCACGGACTGGGACCAGCTTTTCGCCCGATCGCAGGAGGCCTACGGCAAGATCGCGGAGCGCGAAACCCGGCGGGGATTGAAGAACTACGACGCCACCCTGCGGACGGCGGGGATCACCCCGACCGGCGGCGACACCGAGCAGTCGGTTCAGCGCGGACTGGTTCGGTCCAAGACGGCGGACGTGCTGGCGGGCCGTCAGGCGAACTTCATGATGCAAAAGCCGATGCTCCAGAAGTCGCTCTTGCCGAACGTTCAAGACGTGCTTCAGGGTGGCGGCATCGGCGGGAGTCTCGACGCCTACGATCAGCAACGGGGCGCCGGGAACCGGGAGGCGATCGGGGCGATCGGGGACTACATCGGTTCGATCCTGCAACGGGAGCGCGACCGAAGCGAGAAGACGCGGTCGGCGGACTACTCGGGCCGGTCGCTCGTCAACGACGTGTCGAACTTCCGGTGGAGAGTGCGATGACCGTCGAGGACGAGCGCAAGCCGGGGCCGCTAGCGAAGGTCTACGACTTTCTGACCGGGGACCGGAGACCCAAGACCGATACGAGCTTCGTTCCGACCAAGCTCCCGGAGATGGACGCCGCCCCCGATTTGTCGCCGCTGGGCAAGCTCAACCTCGAATACGGCGAGCCGTTGCCCGTCCCGGCGATCAACGGGAAGGACTGGCTGATCAAGGGCATCACCCACGCCTCTCGGATCACCGACCCGAACGTTTCGTACATGACCGTCGGCTCGCGGTTCCGATCCCTCGCCGACACGACCCGGGGGATCCTGGAGCAACCCGAGGACGTGCCCGAGGCGACGAGCAAGCGGTTCTACCAGGAGTTGCGCACGGCGCAGGAGGACTTGGCCAAACTCGCGGAGCAGGGACCGCAGTACCAACAGCGACCCGACGAACTGCTCCGCAAGATGCTGGAGCGGATGGTGCCGGAACCGGTGAGGCGGCAGATGGCGGGCCTCGACAACATGGACCCCGGCAAGCGCAACCGGGTGATCGGTTCGGCCATCGGCGCGTTGCTGTCGGGCAACAAGGATTGGGCGCGATTCGTGACCGAGCCCCTGGAAAAGCACCAGAAGTCGCTCGACGAGGACGCGAAGTTCCAAGCGGAGACGCGGGAGGCGAACGCGAAGCGGGCGCAACTGGAATACCAGTACATCGTCGGCCAGATCGACCGGAGCGACTCGCGGGCGGTCGAGGAGTGGAAGCGCAAGCTAGGGGCGCAGGAACACCGGGTCGAGGCGCTCGACAAGGTTCGCAAGCTCGTCGCCGAGGAGAAGAAGGAGCGACGAGAACTGGTCACGAAAGCGCTCTCGGACCTCTTCAAGGTGGAGGGCAAAGACGCCCGAGCGGCGTACCTCGAAGTGCTGGTGTCGCAAGGAGTCCTGAGCCAGGAGTACGGAGACGCTCTCCGCGAAGCGGTGAGCAAGGAGACGCCGGACGAAGCGTACCGCGAGCAGCGACTCAAGCTCTCGGCGGCCGACCTGGCGGCGAAGCAACGGCACTGGGCCGAGACGTACAAGCTTGAGCGCGAGAAACTCGGGGTAACGCGGCGAGGGCAGGACCTCCGGTTCACCATCGATCAGCAGGAAGTGGACGTGAGGCGGGCGGTGGGAAACGCTCAGATCGCGGACGCCTACTCGCGGATGGACTACCGCAAGTGGCAACAGCTCGCGGGCGGGGAGGCGGCGGGCTTCGACGCGATGAAGGAGTTTGCGAACTCTCTACAGGACGCGGCGGACGAGGACCGGGCGATTCGGCGGGGCATCGAGCGCCAACTGGAGGACGAACGGGACGCACTCAATCCCGACCGGGACCGGATCGCGGCACTTGAGGAGCGGTTGGACGAACTGGACGAGCGGGTGCGCGTCCGACGGGAGCAACGTCAACGCATCGAGGACCAGCTGCGGAAGGCCAAGACGAGTCCGGCCCCGTCGGGGGCTCCGGTTTGGGAACAGGACCTGCGCCCCAAACCGCCGGGGGCTTCGACCAAGCCGCTGTTGCACGGTCAGATCGGACCTCCGCCTAAGACGAAGGGCTAATCCGCTCGGCGACCTGCGGCACGGTGAGGAGGGCGGTCACAGGTTCAAGCGCCCCCTGCGCGTCGTCTTTCCGATAGGAGAGAAGCGTAGAGAGTCGCGAACGCGAGTCCGACGACCATCGGGACAACGCCGTTGCCCAAGAGTCGCAGGTGGTCCGTCCGGTCACCCACCCTTCGGGCAGTCCCATCAGCCACTCCACGAACAGTTCGTTCAACCGCCGGGGCGAGGTCTGGTCTGGCTTCGAGAACTCGTTCCCAGGCGTCGAAGTCTGAGGGACCGGGAGGGAAAAGCGGGCGACCACCGTTTCCAAGTTCGGGAACGTCGCGTCTGGGTTTATCGTCGCCCCCATCGCGGAACAAGTTCTCGGCATCGGCCATTGAGCGACCACGTTCTCCAACCTGCTCTTGGGGTCGTGATGCGGACGCAGGTCCTGCCCCATGGGCGTCGGCCAGTTCGGGGCCGCTCTGCCCAACAGTCCGTTCTCCTCTACCGTTCCCGCCGAAGTCCCGTCCTTGTGGTCCCTCGTGGTGGGCGTCGGCCAGTTCGCCGAGGATGAACAGTCGCTTGCGACCATGGTTCGCGCCCACTTCAGCCGCGCTCCATATGCCCGCCGCAACCGTGTAACCCAGTCGCTCCAAGTCCGCGACGACATTCTCGAATCCGAGCGTGAGGTGCCCTTCCACGTTCTCGAAGAAGGCGAAACGAGGTCGGAGCTCGCCAAGGATTCGAACGATACTGGGCCAAAGGTGCCTAGGATCGTCCTCTCCGGCTCGCTTTCCGCAGTGAGAGAACGGTTGGCAAGAATAACCGCCGAGGACGATATCCACTCTTCCGCTAAAGAGTTCGCTCGGGAAGGTGTGAACGTCAGACCAGACAGGAGCCTCAGCCAAGACGCCTTCTTGCATCTTTTGGACCAGACCTGCGGCGGCGACGGCTTCGATCTCCACACAACACATTGGGACAACCTCGATGCCAAGGAGTCCGAGTCCCATTCCGAGTCCTGAGTACCCGGCGCACAATTCGACGGAACGTAGAGCCACACCTATTCCGTCCACCCCTCTGCCCGTGCGAGAGCGACGATGTCGTCGCCCGAAAGGCGTGAGGACAATGAGCTAGCGTACCAAACTCTCCAAGCGCGATGACCGTCGGCGGAACACGTCTGCACATCGCCCACCAAGATCAAAGCCACTCCTCCACCTCCTTCGGTACGATAATGCTTCCGTTGAACCACAGCGCCACCTCGGGCGCCCGCTTCTGCTCCGCGTAGTTGAGCGTGAGGACGGCGCTCGTCGCGCCGAACAAATTCAGTTCGTCCTCAAGGTCGGACGCTGCCAATTTGAAGGTGACCTTGAACCGACCGGACTCGCGTTCCGCTTCGGGCGTTCGGGGTCGCATGGCGGGCCAGCGGCAGGGGAACTCGACGTTCACGATCCGACCTCCTCCTCGATCTTCTTGCCGAGCGCCACGATGGACGCCTTGACGGACTCGATCAGGGCCGTCCTCGCGGCCCATTTGGTGGGGTGTCCTTTCACATAGCGACCCCCTACTTGGTCGTAAGCCAGCCAGAACTTGGTAATCGCTGAACGCCAGACATAGCCGACGACCGCTCTGCCGACTCCTATCATCAGAATAAAAGCCCCGGCTTCGGGTCGCAAGGACAGGGTGAACTTGACGCGGCTCACGATCCGGCCTCCGTGATCTTCTTCGCCTGCATGAAGAACCAGAAATGAGCGTCATAGCAGTAGCGGAACGGCGGGCTTTCCTTGTCGCCGATCCTGACGACATAGGGAGGACCCCCGAACGTCTTGCGCTCGAAGCCGTGGACGGTCCCATATTTCAGGGTCCGTTCGTCGTTCAACGCCCACTTAGGCCGTCCGTGATCGGCGGCGGCGGCATGCGAGTCGCTAATATGGGTCTGCAGAATTCTGTGCAACGCTCTTCGCAATACCCCTCGCGGGAGCGTCACCGTGATCTGGGCATGGGGGTCCCTGCTCCGGGAGGTCATCGGCTCGCCTCCCGCTCCAGAACCGCGTTTTCGCGCAATGCGACGTACCGTTCCAGTTCCGCGTGAGAAACATGACGGTCACCGTGAACGGTCAGGGTGTGCGCTCTGATTCGACCCTCGCGGATCAACCGTTCGAGCGTTCGACGGGACACGTCGAGAAGCTCGGCGGCGTTGGTCAGGGTGTAAGAGAGTTTCACGCGACGCCTCGCAGATCGCGCATCATCGCGGACAAAGCCATCGCGGTCAGGCGCACGTCGCCGCCAGCCGTATGGCGCTCTTCCTCGGGCAACGACAAGCCGTAGTGTTCGGCGATGGTATCGAGGTTGGCCCGGTAGCGTTCGTGCTTGCCGAGGTCCTGCATCCATCGGAAAAGGTCCATCGTGCATCTCCAGCAACGATTGAACGGAGGCTCGATTCGCCAACGCTCCAACTGCGCGTCGAGAAACCCACGGTCGAAACTCGCGTTGTGAGCGACGGGGGCGCACCGCTTTTCCGCGCCGAACTCCCGCACCACCAAATCGCGAACCCTGTTCACCGCGACGCCGATGTTCGCGCCTTCCGCCTTCAGCCGTTCGAGTTCGACGCGCTGAATCTGAAGGGCCTGGTCCTGGTACTCGAATCCGGGAACCGGTTTGACGAGGAGGCTCACCTGGCCGAGGGTCTCGGCCAGGTTCCACTCGTCGTCGTAGCCGAACGCGCCCGCCGACATCTGGGTGATGCCGCACGTTCGCGGATCCAGCCCGCCTGTCTCCAGGTCGAATACCAGGACCTTTCGCACCTCTAGACCTCGATCGCCTCGCAGGTCTTGTCGGGGTCGCCGTCGGCGAAGAAACCGACCACGTTCTCGGCGATCAGCTGCCCGATCACCCATTCGGCGGTCGCGTCGTCCAGGTCGAATCGACGATGGAGTTTGGAGAGGGAGACGGAACCGGTGCTTTGGGCGAAAGCCTTGGCGCGGCGCACCAGGAGATTGCGGTCGAACGCCCCCGGCCACTCCAGCCCGCCGTCCTCCGCGCGAATCGCGACCGCCTCCTCCTCGCAGATAAGATACTCGTCGTGTTCGCGAAGGAGGTACTCCTCTCGGAGTTCGTTCACCGCGTCCTCCGATACCACGACGACGGCGAAGCCCTCGTAGGGGCCGTCGTCGAGGCGACGCTTGGCGGCGTCGGCCAGCTCTCGCAACCAGACTCCGATGGAGCGAACGGGCCTGACGGCGGTCTGGGCTTCGTACCACGCCTTGACCTCCTCCCACCGACCAGTCTCGGCCTCGGAGGTCGCGACGAACACCGTTTCGTCGTCGGAGTTCCGTATCGTCCAGGGGTCGGTGTCGCGACGCAACACGTAAGGTGCGCCATCGACGTTGTAGACGGTTCGTTTCGTGAACGCCCCCCGAAAGTCGTCCCAGGCCTCCCAGGCGTCGTCGCTGTTGGCATACGTGTCCACAAAGACCCGAGGCTCGTCGTCGTCCTCCAGACGAAACACCTCCAAGACGTAGCCCTCATCGTCGTAGGCGATCTCGGCGCGGTGTTCGACGCCGAACACAAAGTCGTGTTCGATGCCGGTCTCGCCTCGCGGTTTAGGGCTTGGGGTCGGGGCGTCGAACGGCAAAGCGTCCTGTTGGCGGCAGACCGAAATAGTCAGCGCGTCCACGGTGAACGAGTCGAGCGTCTCGGGGTCGCCGAGGTCGGCGAGCATCTTGCACTCGCTCAGTTCGGTCAGGGCATGGAGGATCGCCTCGCGGGGCTTCTGCACCGCGCTCACGAGGTCGGACACCTCCATCGGTTCGTCGGGCTTCTTGATGTGGTGGTCGAGAAGGAGGGACATCACGACGCTCGCCATGACGGAGAGGTCGGATCGGACGAAGCACTCGGTGATTCGGATTGCCATAGGAACCTTACAAGGGGAAGGGCCGAGGCGCTCGGGAGGCTCTCGCCGCAACCCTCGCGCCTTGGGGAATAGGAGGAGCCCGCTACGACCCTTCCGGGGTTGCGGTTGGAGCGGTGGGGAAAGAAGTTCCCGGCCCGCAATTCGGGCCGGGAGTAGGAGGACAGAAGGCGGTCTGCAAATCGCGGAGGGCGCGCTCTTGTCGTCGAAGGCAAATCTGGGCGACGATGGCGAGGCACTCGACGAGTCTCTCGGCGGTCGCCGCGCCGCGCACGACGACGGAGCCGGTGGATTCGACGAGGGAGCCGCCGACGACGATGGCGAACGTGTCGTTCGCCTCCTCGGCGTGGACCCTGATCTCGGCGGGGGACTGACCGAGAGCCTCGATCAGCGCTTTGGTTCGTTCGGTGAGCATTGTTCGTTATCCCCGTCTCTCGCGAGACGTGTTGACAATGCTACTGACAAACCGGACGATTGTCAAGGGGCGTGACGACAATCGTCCATCTTTGTTCCGAGCGGTCACTCGAAGACCAGACCGGAAAAGTCGTACTCGATGCGCTCGTAGCCGCCGACGGAGCGGTAGAAACCGACGAGCATCCCTTCGATCTGGTAGTCGTCGAGGGGAACGTCCTCGTACCGAGGGTTGAGGCTCCGGCCGACGAAGCGGTCCTGTTCCCAGACGACGCGCTTGACCTGGTACCGACCGTCGGGGCTTTTGAGCAGGAAGGCCCTTCGGCCCATCGGGCGTCTCGTCTCCCGGAACACCGCCACGTCGCCGGGTTCGAGCGCGGGCATCATCGAGTCCCCCTCGATCAGGTGGGCGATGCGGTCGGCCCCGGTGCCCAGGTTCGCGGGGACGTAGATCGGCTCGTAGTCGGCCTCGTCGTTCTCTCCCGGTCCCGCGCCGACCCGGCCCACGACGCGCACGGGCACCATCGGCAGGGACTGCACGGGACGGCCCGAGGTCGAGCGGGCTTCCACGAACGAGGGGTCGGTGTCCCGGCCGTCGTAGAACCAGCCGCGATCGGGGACGGGCTTTCCGTTCTTCGCCAGCCACGCGATGAGGCGATCCACGGCGGCGGGGGCGGGGTTCGCGTTGGGTCGGCGACCGTAGGTGTAGACCGTGGTCCGGTCCAGACCGAGCCCTTCCGCGAGTTCGACGCCCTTCAGCCCGAGCGCGCGGCCGAGCTTTCGCACCTTCGTTCCGACGGAGATTCGTTCGTCCATATCGTTATCGTCGGGAGTTTCTCGCACGATCTGTTGACAATGGTATGGACAATCGCCAGGCGACGGTGTATGATTCTCGTCGTATGTCCATCCGACGGATGTTCTGGAATCACTCGACCGAGAAGTTGTCGCCGAACCAGTGGCAAGCCCTGTTCGACGACGCGGCGGCGGGCACGACCCCGATCACGGCGTTGTGCACGCGGGCCGGGGTGACCCGATCCAGTTTCTACGCGAAGCGGGAACGGTGTCGCCGGGTCACGGAGCATCACTTCGGAGCGACGGATCGGGTGTTGGTGCCGCGCTCCGCAGCGTGGTCCCAAGCCCTGCGAGGTCAATCATGAAACGCACGCTTCTCGCCGTTCTCGACGACGCCCTCGAGGGGATTCTCGTCGGGGTGTTCGGCTTGATCGCGCTGTTCGCGATCCCCGTGTTGCTGGAGTGGCTCCGTGGCTGACGCTCGGTCGGAGTTCCTGGCCCGTCGCCGCGACTATCTTGGCGGGACCGACCTGGCGGCGATCCTCGGACGGCACAAGTATCGGACGCCGTTGCAGGTATGGATGGAGAAGACCGGACGCACGGCCGAGTCGACGACCTCCCGCGCGGCCGAGGTCGGCATCCTCTTGGAGCCGCTCGCGAAGGCGTGGTACGAGCAGGAGGCGAACGTCGCGATCCAACCGGGTTCCGAGTTGCGGCATCCGATCCACGGGTTTCTGGGCGGCAACCCCGACGGCTACATCGGTCAGAGCGCGGTCGTGGAGATCAAAACCTACGGCGCGACGACCGCCTCGGAATGGGGCGAGTCGGGGACCGACCAGATTCCCGAGGCGTATCTCCTTCAAGTCGTTTGGTACCTCCACCTCAGCGGTCGCCCGCACGGGATCGTGGTGGCCCTCCACCGCGACAAGCTCGCTTTCTCGGACTACGTCGTGGACGCCGACCCGGAACTCGGCGAGGAGATGGTTCGGCGCGGGGTCGAGTGGTGGGGCAAACACGTCGTCGCCGACAAGGCCCCGGAAGCGGTGGACCGTCGAGACGAGAACGCGATCCGGCTCCTCTATCCGACCGAACGGGGCGAGGTCGTGATCGCGACCCCCGAACAAGACCAGCTCGCGTCCCGGCTCCACATGGCGTACCGCGAGCTGAACGAGGCCGAACACGAGTTCGAGGTCCTGCGTTTGCGGATGCTCGAAGCGATAGGGGACGCCTCCGGGATCGCGACCGCCATCGGCGAGTTTTCCTATCGACAGTCCAAAGACGCCGCCCGCACGGACTGGAAGCGGGTGGCCGACGCATTGACCCCAGCGCCCGAGTTGGTGGCGGCGCACACCGTCGTCAGGCCCGGCCCCCGACGGTTTCTGACCCCCTTTCTGAAACGAGACGAACCATGATCGAACAACCCGAACTCATTCCGAACGCGCCCTCCGCAAGGAGGGACGACCCTTCGCCCAAAAGCGAGATCGTCGTCAAAGAGGCGTCCCCGGTGCGAACCGACTACGAGTCGGTGGACCCGTGCCAGATGCCTCGCAACCTGATGGAGGTCGTCACTCTCGCCAAGATCATGGCGGCGAGCGGGCTGTTCCCGGACGCCCGCACCGCCGCCCAGGCCAACGGTCTGATGATCCTGGGAATGCAGTTCGGGCTCACGCCCGCGCAGTCCCTCGCGGGAGGCATCAGCGTGGTGAAGGGCAAGCCCCAACTGCACTACTCGGTGATCGCGGCGAAGGTCCGACAACACCCGGACTACGACTTCCAGGTGATCGAGAACACGGACGAGCGGTGCGTTCTGCGCTTCGTCCACCGGGGCAAGCCGGTCGGAGACTCCGTGTTCACGATGGCGGACGCCCGCAAGATGGGAACCCAGAACCTCGACAAGTTTCCGGCGACGATGCTCTACGCGCGGGCGATGAGCCAGGGGGTGCGACGGTTCGCGCCGGACGTGCTGAACGGGATGTCCGTCTACGTCGCGGGCGAGGTGCCCGAGGACGCCGGTCCGGCGGAGTCGCGGACGGCGACGCTGAGGGCGCGGCTGGCCGAGGAATCGGTCGTCGAAGCGGAGGTTACGGAATGAGTCAGGCGACGGATCGCGCCCAATCGCTGATCTCGGAGGCGATGAAGCGCACGACGGTGCTCATCGATTTGGGAACCCTGAACGAACTGCTCGCCGAACTGGCGGAGGCGCGGCGATTCGGCGACTCGGCGATCTTGCGTTTGGCGGAGAGAGCGGGTCCAGACCATCCGGTCCAGGTGGTCGAGGTCGTGTCGGAGCCCACGGTCGTCCAGGCCGAAGAGGCGGCAACGGTCGCTCCCATGGAGGCCAACGCTCCGCCCGATCCCGCGCCGAGTCTTCTTCCCGAGACCGATCCCGTATTCGACCGGGAATGGATGGCGAAGCACCAACTCGACCCCATCGCGATAGTTCAGATCGTGCGACGGATGGTCCAGGTTCCGGGCGACGGAGCGCGCGAACACGGAGAGGCGCTGGCCCTTTCGTTCGAGAAGTGCTTGGCGGTCTCTCGTCGGTACGGTCCGAACGTCGTGAAGCGTTTGCGCGAGGTCGAAAGGGCTTGCGAACGCGACGCGGCCTACGCCGACCTGCTGGGCCGCCTCAAAGCGGCGGTGGGGAAGCGATGAGCGCGGCTTGGTGGGTTCTAACGATCTCGCTGTCGCTGAACGCGGTCCTGCTCGGCTTCCTGCTGGTGTTGTGGCGGGCTTCTGCTCGGGAGTACGAGGAGCCGGAGTAGCGACCGTTGGACGAAGAGATCGACCCGTTCGGCCCCGACAAGCCGATTCCGCCCGTCCGCCGGAAGCCCCCGGCGGACTTGGCGCGGCTCGTCGAGCGGCTGAGGAATCCGCAAGGGAGTTTGTTCGATGACGTTCCGAATCAACTGCGTTCCCCCCAAGACGACGGCGCAAGGAAAGCGCCTCGTCAACATCGGCGGTAAGCCACGCTTCTTCAAGAGCAAGACCGCGAAGGAGACCGAGCGAACGCTCGAGGCCCTTCTGGTCGAACACCAGCCCGCCGAGCCCGTTCTCGGTCCGGTGTCGTTGATCGTGGCGGTCCAATGGCCTTGGCTGACGACCGACTCGAAGCGGGTGCGGGAGTCGAGCCAAGTGCCGCACGACCGAAAGCCCGACCTCGACAATTGGGTGAAGGACCTGGTGGACATCCTGGTTCGCCTTCGGTTCATCGAGGACGACGCGAAGGTGGTCGCCTTGCAGGTGAGCAAGAGTCGCGGGAATCGTCCCGGCATCCTCGTCACGATCTTGCCTTGGTGACATGACGAGCCCAACCGACCTGGTGCTGGCGCGGCTGGAGGGCGTCAAAGGATCGCGCCCCAAGTGGGTCGCGAAACACCCCTGCTACGACGACAACCGACCGTCGCTCGGCGTCACCGAGCGGGTGGACGGTTCGGTCTGGTTGCACTCCTTCAACCCCGCCTACGACACCGACCAGGTGCTGAGGGCGCTCGGGCTGGAGATGCGGGACCTGTTCCCGCACGAGGATCGCCCGCAGACCGGGACGTGGCGACCGGGTCCCGACGGGGAAGGGGAGAGCATCGTCGCGGCCTACGACTACGTGGATCGCGACGGGACTCCCCTGTTCCGGGTGTGCCGCACCGCCAATAAGAGTTTCCCGGTTCGCGCTTTCAACCCGGACGGGACCCTGGGAAAGTGGGGTCTTCCCAAGGACGCCAAGCGAGTGCTGTACAGGCTCCCGGCGGTCCTCGACGCGGTCAAGCGAGGGGCGACCGTCTGGATCGCCGAGGGCGAGAAGGACGTACACGCGCTCGAACGGGCCGGGGTCGTCGCGACGTGCAACCCGGGCGGGGCCGGGGGCAAGGGTTCTAAGAAGTGGGACCGCTCGTTCAGCGAGGACCTGCGCGGGGCGAACGTCGTCATCGTCGGCGACAAGGACGAGGCGGGCGTGGAACACGTTCGCATGCTGGTGTCCGAGCTGCGCGGCTTCGTGCGAGCGATGAACGTGGTCGAGGCCAAGACCGGCAAGGACGCCCACGATCATCTCCAACACCACGGGCTGGAAGATTTCGTTCGACGGAAGGACTTGGAGCCGGAGCGAGGACTGGTTCTCGAAACGTTCGGCGAGGATTTCCACTACGTCGAACCCAGGTTCCTCTGGAAGCCGTACCTGCCGGTCGGCAAGTGCGTCCTCCTGGACGCGGACGGCGGCACGGGCAAGACCACCTTCGGCGCGGTTCTGGCGGCTTGCCTCTCGAACGGGGCGGGGCCGAACGGCGAGGCGGTCAAACCGACCAGAACGCTTTACCTGCACCGAGGGGAGGACACCAGCGAGGAGATCGAGACGATCTACCGGGCGAACCACGGAAAGGTCGGCTGGCTGTCCTACTACCGGGGCAAGGACCTCGTGTTCGACGAGGCCGGTTGCGCCCGCTTGGAGGAGGCCATCGTGGACGAAAAGATCGGCCTGGTCGTCGTGGACTCGCTGTTCTATTTCTGCTCGGGGCTGATCGACGACATATCATCGGCGATCCAAGCCCTTAAGGTGGTCGAGAGGCTCACCGAGATCGCCCAGCGGACGGGAGCGACCTTCGTCAACCTGCGCCACACCGTCAAGGGTCAGACCGACCGTCAGGCGTCGAACATCGGCATGGGTTCGGCGCAGTTCAGGAACTCGCACCGGGGCCAACTCGTCATGCGGTGGCACCCGGATCGCGAGAACCACGCGGGGCTGGTGGTGGTCAACGACGAGAAAGGGTCGTTGCTCGTGGAGCGCGGCGAACACTTCTGCTTCAAGCGAATCGGCCGCGAGGTGCAGTTCGTGCAGGGGATCGAGAACCCGTTCGCGGACGGAATGGCGGTCGCGGCGAAGCCCAAGCGAGGTCGCGCCCCGGTCTCGCGATCCGCTTGTCTCGACGCGGTCGAGGCGATGCTGAGGGACGCCCCGAACGGCTACGTCCTTCAGTTCGAGGCGCGAACGCGGATCGAGGACTTGGGGTACGGGGCGAAGAGCCTCTACGACGCGGTCGCGCAACTCGGGGCGAAACAGATCACGGTGACCAAGCGAGGCCGCGCCTACAAAGCGTGGTCGCTCGACCCGTTCGCGGGGGACGTGGTCGAGGCGGACGATCATTCCCACGTTTACCGGGGTGGGGATTGACGGCGACCGAACTCATGGAGAAGTTCCGACCTCTCGCGGAGCGGATCGCCGGAGAGGTCGCCCGGAAGGAACGGTTGGATCGCGACGAGGCGCTCAGCGCCGCCTACGTCGCGCTCTGCGAAGGGTGCGACGGTTGGGTGCGTCGTGGACTGTCGGGCGACGTGGCCGCGTACTTGGAGAGCAAAATCCGGGGTTCCTGCAAGTCGCGAACCCTCGATCAGGTCGCGCCACAGCCCGTCCGGGTGCCGAGGTACCTAAGAGCTTGCGGCAAGCTCGTCGAGTCGGCGGCGAGGGACATCACGGAGGCGACCGGGCGACCGCCGACCGAAGACGAGTTGTGCGCCGAGACCGGTCTTACGCCGGAGCGACTCCGATCGATCCGGGAGGCTTGCGACTCGGTGTCGGTGCCGCTGACGGAGCGCGACTCGTGAGGACCTGCCCGGTTTGCGAGGGACCGATGCCCGACGACCGACCCGACCGGGTGTACTGCTCTCGCTCGTGTAAGAACCGGGCGCAGTACGGGAGGGCGCATCCGCAAGAGACCACGACCGACCCGGAGGAACCGCTCGACTTTTGGCCGGGAACGACCGTCCTGGTTCGGGCGTCGGTGATCGAGCGGTTTCTGGATCGTTTGCGGAAAACCCCTTGACGAATCCTTGCACGGGTGCAATAATAAGACGTGGCAGAGGTCACCCCCTCCCAATACGCGAAGCGCATCGGCGTCAGCCGTCAGCGAGTGATGGCGCTGATCCGCGAGGGTCGGATAGCGGCGCGGCTCGACGCGACGGAGTTCGGTCCGGTCTGGCGGATCGAGGAGAACCAGCCGGAGCCGGAGCGCAAGGTTCGGGGCCGACCTCGCAAGGAACGACCATGAGACGCAAACTCGACGGCACCCGACGACCGAACGGCACTTGGCGCATCGTCCTGACCTTCACCACCGACACCGGGGCCAAGGTCTCGAAGTACGTCGAGGCGAAGACCCAGCGGGAGGTCCAGGCGAAGGCGCGCGAGATTCTGCGGGTCAACGAGGAGCGCAAGCCGACGCCGACGATGAGCGTCGAGGCGTTCATGGAGTGGGCGATGCGGACCCGGTTCGCGCGGGTCGCCTCCAAGACGCGGAGCGACTACGAGGGGCTGATACGGGTTCACATCGTTCCGGCCCTCGGCGGGCTGGAACTCAAGGACCTCCACGTTCGCCACGTGGACGGGCTGATCGACGAGATCGCGGGGCGGGGCAACGCCCGGACGGCGAACCTCGTTCGGAGCGTTCTGCGGGCGGCGCTGGACTACGCGGCGAAGAACGACCTGATCCCGAAGAACCCCGCCGTCCTCTCCAACCGGGCGAAGGAGGAGAAGGCCGAGCGACCGATGATGTCGCGGGAAGACCTCGACGCGATCCTCGACCTGGAGCCGAGCGCGGTGCGCCGGACGCTGTTCCGGTTCCTGGCGGACACGGGGTTGCGGCCGGAGGAGGCGCGGACCCTGGAGTGGCGGCACCTGCACCGAGAGGGAGACTCCTGGTGGCTGACGCTGGACGAATCGAAAACGGCGGAGGGTCGCAAGCCGATCCCGTTGTCGGCGGACGCGGTGATGAGCCTGTCGCTGATCCGAACGGATTCCGTCTACGTGTTCGCGACCTCGAACGGAACCCCGTTCGGAGCGCGGAACGTCGTTCGGGACTGGCACCGGGCCATCGCCAGGGCGAGGACGGCGGGCCTCGACGTGCCGGAGACCAACCTGTACCAGTTGCGAAAGCTCTTCGGCCGCGAGATGGCCTCGAAGGTGCCCGACCACGTTCTGAAGCGGTTGATGCGGCACACGAACGTCGCCACCACGAAGCAGTACTACGTGGAGGCGGAAGCGCGGCAGTTGCGGGACGCGGTGGACTAGCGGGGTCGGTCCTTACGCAGGACGAACCATATCAGCAGGACGAAGGGGAGCGCGAGGAGGACGAGGGCGGCGGTGCCGTCGCCGAGGATCACCACCGGGCGTCCTTCCCGGCGACGCGGGTGTACC
>JAHCHO010000012.1 GCA_026129685.1 Fimbriimonadaceae bacterium | reverse complement strand
CAACCTTGAGCTCGCTTACACCCCCGAAATCCTCCAGAGGCACCGGATAGCACGGCCTCTGACCCTGCGGAACTCCACTGCTGGCGACCGGCTCAAGCACCAACCGCCATTCCTGCTCCCAAGCGAACGAGGTCCGCTTGAGGCTGCTCAGTGCCCGGGACATAAAGGACCCCATCCGATGCGACCATTGCTCTCTCTGGTCCGACCACTCCCTGTAGACAGTGACTAGTCCCAGATATTCCTCGACGAAATGCCGAAGCAACGTGTCATGGTCTTCCTTCGAGTACAGGACTCTCACCAGTCGCGTGTCCCACCGCTGAAAGAGATCGTTTCCTCGAAAACCAATGGCGCATCCCTTGCCATCGTCTCCGTACTGGCGCCAAAGACGGCAGTTTTCGATCTCGCTGGTCAGAGAATGGCAGTATAGCCCCTGGCATCCACGCGAAACGGACCTGACGACGTCGTTTAGGACGCTCAAGAACGGCTTGAAGTCGGGGCAGTCGAGCGCCATCTGACTTCGCAGTCTTGCCAAGAGCTTCTTGGCGCCGAGCTTAATCTCAAGCGGATCGTTCATGGTGGACAGGTCGGACAGCAGCATCTGCCGTGACTCAAGGATTTTCCGGCAGGCCTCGGCAGAGGTCACGTGCCAAAGCACCTCGGGCAACGGCTGAGTGCGCAACACCTCTCCTGCCGCAAGAATTGGCACGTACGGGCGGAAAAGCCGCTCCTCCGCAACCCCGAAAAGCCGATCTACTTCGTCCTTCATTAAGTCGTCCATATATGCACGTGTGGCGGTCGTCAATGAGACGCTCGCTTCCACCATTCAAACGGGCTCCACCTTCCGCTCGGTTCGCAAGGGGTAGAAGGTCCTATTCATCGGACACCTCGTGAGGCGTCAACCGCACCCCCCGCCGACCCAAACCGCTATAATAGAAGTGTCGGGCTTCCTCTATACGGTCGAAGCGCACAAAACCGACGCTTCGCTCGAAACGCAGACCTCCCTACAGCCGCTCGCCCCAGCCGCTTCGCGCCGCCAACGTTCGCTCGCAACCTCTCCCAGCTCCTTCCGAACAGAGCCACGTCCAGCACGGCCCACCGGATTCCCGAGACGGAATCCCATCCGTCGTCGAAAGCGGATGAAAGAAAGAGAGCGGCTAACGATGATTCGCCGCCTCAGCATACGGAAGACCCCTCGAAAGGTCCAGGAGTAACTTCCCATCCTAGCGAACTCTCATGGGGGAGCGAGCGAAGCGGTACGCCAGAATCATCGGCGGGCGGTAACCAGTCCGCCACACCCTCAAACACCGTTAAGACACCCGAGTCGGCATTCGCCGGAGCACCGGGGGGTCGAATCGGAACGAACGTATTCGCGGACTCCGGAAGAGGCTATCGTTCCGATCTTGTCGACTCGACCCCTCGCAAAGCGCTTCCCCTGTGGCCGGGGGAGCACTGCGTCTCGTCGAACCCCGAACCGAGCTTCACGGTCGTAGAGATCGAACCGAGAGAGGCGAAAGGGGGACGAGCTCAAAGAGTCCGGCACTGAGCCGAGCTTCGTGAACGGGAAACGAGTTGGACGCTCAGACTCAAAGGTGCCGAGGCCGACCGATCGCTCTCCGGATCTGTTCCGTTCATACGGTTCTACGGCCCGCACTTAGAGCGGCTTTAGGTGCGGAACCCGATCCGTCGGGCCCGGGTCTCGAAACCGCCTTTATGGTCCGGCACCAAAAGCCTTCCATGGCCGGTTCACCTCGGAACGGGTAGTTCAGGATTCCTCTTTCGCCCTCCGAATTGGCCCAATCTTCAGCGCCAAAGGGCCGATTCGAAACGAATCGGGTCCGATCCGGCTTTCCGTTTCGATCGGTCTTGCCAAGTCGCTTGGTTCGGCCACCAAGACCGAACGACTTCTTTCCGGTCATGAAGGTTGCCGACACCGCGCCGACGAGACCGACATATCGGACGGCGATGGCCTCGGCTCGGACCGGAGCGAAGACCCGATCCTGCTCCCAATCCCACCCTTCGCTTCCTCTCGTTCGTCGGTTCCTCTCGGACCGGCTTCCAGACCTTCATCCCAGCTACGAGACCATTCGGGCCGCCGTGCCCTTCTGGAGAGCACTGCGCCTGGCCGAACCGACAGAACGGCTACGAAGGTGCTCAGTGATTCCGCGCATCGAGGGACGGTCGGAGCCGGGCGAGCGCCGGGGAAGACCGCCGGAGGCCGCAAATCTGTCCCCACACTCGCTCCAAGACAGCTCCCCTGGCCGTCCGCGCCACTGCCGCCCCTAATTCTCGAAGAGGACTCGGCGCTTCCTCGCGGAACATGAAGCCATGCTTCTATCGCTTGTTGCAGTGGGTGCGATGCTGGCGGCCCCAACCGCATTGGATTCGCCAGAGGCGTACGCTGGTTGGTCCAAGGGCACGTTCACCGAGAACGTGGGCCAGTGGCCCGAAGAGGTGTGGTACAAGGCCCACTTCCGCAATTGTGAGGTTTGGGTCACCGAGTCGAAAATCCTCTTCCACCATACGATCATCACGGATCGAACGACTCGCCAAGAACCCCTTGCGAGCCCGGACGTGCGTGTCGCCACTATCGGGATGCAGGTGGGGAATGATCCCTTCAGAACCGCCCGCGGTGAAACTGAGGCGCTAGCGAAGGCGACTTACGACCAGAGCCTTCGTCCCGCCCGGCGTTTTGGCGCAGTGAGGATCGGCACCGCGATCGAGGGGGTGGACATGGTGCTGAGGGCCGAGGGCGACTTGGTGCGCTATGACTTTCATCTTGCCGCCGGACTCGATCCGAGCCTTGTCAGACTACGATTCGATGGCGCGACCGTTCCCGAGGTGAGGCCAGAACGCCTCACGTTTCGAACGAGTCTCGGTGAGGTCTACCACGGCGGACTGGTAGCGCATCAGGAGGGGCCAAGGGGTACCGAGGCGCGGGCGGCGGCGTTCGCCCGGGGGCCGGACGGTACGGTGTCCTTTCGGGTGAGGGACCGGAATATGTTCCAGCCGACCGTAGTGGATCCGCTCGTCTACGCCAGCTTCTTTGGTGGCGCGGGCAGCGACTCGCCGAATCAGATCGCGGGCAATACCCAGATAGCTGGCAGCATCATCGTTGGGTCCTCGTTCAGCCTCGATTTCGGCCCGTTCTCGAGCGTCCGAGTGCGTCGAGCAGGATTCGCGGCGCGATTCGATGACCAACGGCAACTCACAGGCGCAAGCTTTTTGGAGAGCACTGATTCTAGTGCCGACGTGACGGCTACGTCTCTCGTTCTTCGTGACAACGGATCGGGCGCGGTGGCCGGGGGAACGAGTGGGCCCCTTGCCATCACTAGGATAAACGCCAACGCATTTGACCGAACCCAATCCGGGAACGAGGGGTTCATCCTTCCATTCTCTTCAGCAGCGGGCGGGACAACCGTTGGTCTTGCTTCGGGTACGTATCTGGGTGGTAATGGAAACGAAGCTGTCTCGAGTATCGCTCTGCTTGGATCCGATTTGCTGGCCGTCGGAACGACCGACTCTGTTAGTGGTTGGCCCGCGCTCGCGAGCGGTGGTACAAGGCAAACGGTCGGTCCCTTGGGCGCACAGGACGGATTCGCCGCGAGCTGTTACGGCGGTCTGGAAACACTCTTATTGCTTTCGTTTGTGGGTGGAAGCGGAAACGACGGTCTCGTCAGTTGTGCCGGCACCTGGACAACTGGAAAAGTCGCGGTGGGCTGGACGGCATCAGCAAACCTATCCTCTGCGGGGAGTGTCTACGACGCGACCGTGAATGGCGAGGAAGCCCTGATCGTCGCTGGGAATGCGACAGCCCCCGATGGCATGCTTACCGTAGGCTTCCTAGGAGGCAACGGCGCAGACCGGGCGACTGATGTGGCGGTACGCTCGAACGGCGAGATCGCGGTCGTCGGCACGACGACGAGCGCGTCCGGCTTCCCGCTCTTCCAGCCGATCCAAAACCAGGTTCCCACGGGCGTCACCAGCGGTTTCCTCGCGGTGTTGCGGGCCAACGTTCCTGCGAACGTCACGCTGTTCGGCGGCGGCGCGACCATCGCGGAGCCTCGGTGCGCCTTCGACTCATACGATCAGGTGCACATCGTGGGGCGCGCCAATTCGGGCCTCACCACGTCGCGCGATGCCGCGCAACCGACCTTCGGGGGCGCTACCGATGGGTTTTACCTCCGATTCGGATTCCAGGCCGCCGTCGGCTCTCCGGCCCTCGCGCCGCGATTCGCCTACAGCACCTATTTCGGCGGGACCGCCGACGACCGCTTCACGGACGTGCTCCCGGTCACCAATGGGCTCGTCTACGCGATTGGCGACACGAACGGGAGGGTTCCGGTGACTTCCGATGCCGACAACCGCACCAACGCGGGTGCCGTGGACGGCCTGTTCGTGGCGCTTCGGCCCGTCGTTCTCGACGATCCGGTGACGGTCCCGGCCACGTTGGACGCCGGGGAGAGCGCGGTCGGTCACGCGGGGATATCCGGCCCCTTACCCTACGACGTGGTCGTGCAACTCGCGAGCGGGTCGAGTCGGCTGACGGTGCCTCCGACGGTGACCATTCCGGCGGGAAGGACCCAGGCGCCCTTCCTCGTGGCCAGCCGCGATGTCCTTTCCTCGGAGACGGTGACCCTCAGCGCGTTTTGGGACGGGCTATTGAGGACAGTGTCGGTGCCGATCGCCGCGCCCGGTTTCGGCGGCGTCCTCGATCTCGATGGGGCAAGCGGCAACTATCGGCCGACCCTGGCGGACCTGGAGTTTCGGGAAGTGGGTCTCCCGAACAACTTGGTTACGAAGCGAGTGACGATTGACGCCCAGGGCAGGTTCCAGACCGACGCTCCCAGCAACCGCGCGTTCGACGTGTCGGTCAAGATCGAGAACTGGTTGCGCCGCACGACGACCTTCGACACGCGCAACGGCCCCATCACGAACGCGAGTTTGGCCCTCCTGAACGGAGACTGCAATGGCGACAACTCCGTCAACGTTGCGGACTTTCTTCTGCTGCGGCGGGCATTTGGTTCCAGTGTGGGGCAGAGTGAGTACCGCTCGACCACCGACCTGACGCGCGACGGCTCCGTCAACGTGGCCGATTTTCTTGCACTACGCCGGAACTTCGGGAGGACGGGAGATGATTGAGCAGCCGTTCGAGGCTAAGGGTCGACCTGGGGACGGAGGCGGAGAACGACCGGTGGATCTGATTCAGCATGCCACGCAACTACTCTCTGATCAGGGCCTGAGGGGTCACCAGGATGCCCCAGATGTTCTGTGGCATGTTACCGATGCGAAAGCCGCGAGAGACATCCTTGAGTCAGGGGAAATCTGGATGTCTGACCTTACCTCGATGGACGATCCCGAGGAGATAGCTCTGGGGGCCAAGCTCCTGCGTGACAAATGGCCCCGACCCGAAAGAGCAGGAGATCACGCAACTGTGGTCTTTGAGACCCTTGATACAGTATTGCATAGAGCGATCGTGGGACTAAGAGGCCTAAAGTGCCTCTCCATGACGGCGCGACTGGAAAACGCTCTGCTGTGGGCGACGTATGGAGCTCGCGGTCGCGGCTGTGCGCTCGGCATCGATCGCAAGTACTTTGAGGACCTCGGCGGAACAATAAGCAGAGCTCGTTACTCGGTCCAGGATCAGGACGACTTGCTCGATAGGTTCAAAGGTATATACTGCGCACTGATGTTGCGTCTTCCCAAATGCAGCGTAGATACCGACTGGTCCGGCAGGGCTCTGAGCAACCTTTCCCTCGACGTTCTATCGAGGATCAAGCACTTCGCCTATGAGAGTGAACGGGAATGGCGTCTCGTCCTTGACAGAGATGACTCACAGTGCCAGCAAAGGGGGTCAAAGTGCGTGTTTGTCCTCAGTTTCGATGCCTCCAAAGCGATTCGTGAGGTCGTTATCGGTCCTTGCGGAGACAAGGCCGCGAACATCGAACGGTGGCGTGGTCATCGCGAGGAGCTGGGCCTGAGTTACGACGTCAGATCCGTGGACTTTTCGATGCGGGGTGCAGGAACGCCTCCATAGCATCGATCCGCCGGCAAAGAAGTGTGAGCCCACCGGATCGTCGAGGCGTGCGACGTGGCCCGTTGGTCGAGACGCCGTTTTCTCTCGCCGCCGGTGCGCTTGGCACCTGCCGGCCCCGCTGCCCGCCTCAATCGGCTAGAATGGCGCTGTCCAGAGATGGCAAACCAGAACGCGGAGCAGCGAGCACGCGACCGGATCGACGACAAACTCAGGGCGTCCGGTTGGGAGGTGCAGGACTTCGCGGCGATGAACGTCAGCGCCGCCGAAGGCGTCGCCGTGCGCGAGTTCAAGATGGAGAGGGGATTCGGCAAAGCCGACTACCTTTTGTATGCCGCCAGAACCGCCGTCGGCGTGGTCGAGGCCAAGCCCGAGGGCGACACGCTGACGGGCGTTGAGGTGCAGACCCAGAAGTACGGCGAGGGGCTGCCCAAGGGCGTGCCGTGTTTCCGCCGACCGCTCCCGTTTCTGTACCAGTCCACCGGGGTCGAAACCCGGTTCACCAACGCGCTCGATCCCGAACCGACCAGCCGCGACGTCTTCTCGTTCCACCGCCCCGAGACCTTCCTCGAAGCGTTGCGACCGAGTGGCTCGGCGAACCGTTCGGTCGCAGAACGGCGAACGGAGTACGACACCGGCACTCTCCTTCATCGCCTCCAACGATTGCCTCCGGTTTCGGTCGAAGGCATGCGGCGATGCCAGGTCCGCGCGATCCAAAACCTCGAAGCGAGTCTCGCCGACAACCGCCGGCGGGCTCTCATCCAGATGCAGACCGGCAGCGGCAAGACCTATACCGCCGTCGCCCAGACGTACCGCCTCATCAAGCACGCGCAGGCCAAGCGGGTTCTGTTCCTCGTGGACCGCAGCAACCTCGCCCGCCAAACGATGAAGGAGTTCCAGCAGTACGTCACCCCCGACGACGGCCGCAAGTTCACCGAGTTGTACAACGTTCAGCACCTGCGTTCGAACGTGATTGCTCCGGTCTGCCAGGTGGTCGTCACCACGATCCAGCGTCTTTACAGCATCCTTCAGGGCGAGGCCGAGTTCGACGAGTCCAAAGAGGAAGAGAGCGCCCTCGGCGCGTTCGCGCGGTTCCAGCATCAGCCCTTGCCCGTGGTCTACAACCCGGCCCTTCCGATCGAGACCTTCGACTTCGTCTTCACCGACGAGTGCCATCGCAGCATCTACAACCTCTGGCGCCAAGTGCTCGAGTACTTCGACGCCTACCTCGTCGGGCTCACCGCCACCCCGAGCAAGCAGACCCTAGGCTTCTTCGATCAGAACCTCGTGATGGAGTACGGCCACGCCCAGGCGGTGGCCGACGGAGTGAACGTGGATTTCGAGGTCTACCGGATCAAGACCCGGATCGGCGAAGAAGGAGGCAGCGTCGAGGCCGGCACCGTGGTGGACAAGCGGGACCGCAAGAGCCGCAGGGTGCGCTGGGAGGAGTTGGACGAGGACCTGAACTACCGTCCGAACGAACTCGACCGCGCCATCGTCGTCCCCGACCAGATTCGAACCGTGGTCCGCACCTTCAAGGAGAGGCTGTTCACCGAGATCTTCCCCGGTCGGACCGAGGTGCCCAAGACGCTCGTCTTCGCCAAGGACGACAGCCACGCCGAGGACATCGTGCGCATCTTCCGCGAAGAGTTCGCCAAGGGGAACGAGTTCTGCCAGAAGATCACGTACAAGACTTCGACCGCACGGGTCGTCAACCCCGAGACCGGCGACGTCACGTACCAGGGAACCAACCTCACGCCAGAGGTGCTGCTCAACAGCTTCCGCAACAGCTACAACCCACGAATCGCCGTGACGGTGGACATGATCGCGACCGGCACCGACGTGCGGCCCCTCGAAATCGTGTTCTTCATGCGGGACGTGCTCAGCGCCAACTACTTCGAGCAGATGAAGGGGCGGGGCTGCCGCGTCATCTCCCCCACCGAGTTTCAGAACGTCACCCCCGACGGCGTGAACAAGGAGCGCTACGTGATCGTGGACGCCGTTGGCGTCACCGAGCGAGAGCGCAACGACTCGATCCCGTTGGAGCGCCAGCCCGGCGTCCCGCTCAAGACCGTCCTACAGGCGATCGGCGCCGGTAGCACGGAGCCCGAAGTGGTCGGCACCTTCGCGAGCCGACTTTCGCGTCTTGACAAGGTGGTCTCGCCGGGCGTGCGGAGCCAGATCGAGGCGCTTGCCGGTCGCTCGATGCCGGAACTCATCGCCCGCATGGTCGAGAGTCTGGAACCCGACGCGATCCAGGAGGCCGCCCAGCGAGGCGCTCTGTCCGACCCCGCGTACCCGTCCTTCGAGGACCACCCGACGTACGAGGCGGCCACCGCCCGGCGCCTTCGCGAGGAGGCGCTCGCGCCGTTCCTGAACGGCGAGCTGCGAACCGTCGTGCTCCTGGCCCAGCAGGAAGCCGAGCAGACCATCGCCCGCTCCGAGAAGGACGAGGTGATCTTCGCCGGCGCGAGCGTCGAGGCGACCGAAAAGGCCAAGACCACCATCGAGTCGTTCGCCCGCTACCTGGAAGAGAACCGCGACGAGATCACCGCGATCCAACTGCTGTACCGTCGGCGACGGGGACTCGCCCCCACGTTCCGACAGCTCCGGGAGCTGGCCGAGGCCATCAGCCTTCCGCCGCGAGCGTGGACGCCCGAAGCCCTGTGGCACGCTTACGAGACGTTGGAGCGGGACCGAGTGAGGGGACGCGGCGGCCGGATGGTCACCGACCTCGTCTCCCTCGTGCGCTTCGCTCTCAACCAGGAGACGATCCTGAGCCCCTTCGCCGAGACGGTGAACGACCGGTTCGAGGCTTGGCTGACCCAGCAGGAGTTGGTGGGCAGGAGATTCACCTCCGAGCAGCGTACTTGGCTCCAGATGATTCGGGACCACATTGCGGGAAGCGTCCAGATGGATCGCGAGGCGTTCGAGTACAGCCCCTTCGTTCAGGAAGGCGGGCTCGGCAAGGCGTTCGCGGTGTTCGGCGACGACCTCGACCCGCTCGTGCGAGAGCTCAACGAGGTGCTGGCGTCATGATCCATCAGGATGTGCCCAGTTCGATCCAAGACGGATGGAGGACCACAACCCTGGATCGCTTGGTCGGCAAAAGCGGAGTCTTTTGCGATGGGGACTGGGTCGAAAGTAAAGACCAGGATCCCAACGGCGACGTGAGGCTGATTCAGCTTGCCGATGTCGGAGACGGCTGCTATCGCAATCGTTCGGCTCGGTTTCTAACTTCGACAACCGCCAAGAGGCTCCGGTGCACCTTCCTGCGGCCGGGTGACATCTTAGTAGCTAGGATGCCCGACCCGTTGGGCCGAGCTTGCATCTTTCCCGGCGATTCCCGCCCGAGTGTGACCGTCGTTGATGTGGCGATCATTCGTCAAGGGGATGAGCCATTCGAGCCGCGATGGGTCGTGGCCGCCATGAATGCACCCGCCATTAGGCGAGAGGTGGCGGGCCTCCAATCGGGCACAACTCGCAAGCGGATCTCGCGGTCAAATCTCGCAAAGATCGAGCTCATCGTTCCCCCGATCCGTGAACAGGAGCGCATCGCCGACCACATCGACGAGCAGTTCTCTCGCCTCGACACGGGGGTGGAGGCGCTGAAGCGGGGGCTGGCGAACCTGAAGCGCTACCGCGCGTCCGTCCTGAAAGCCGCCTGCGAAGGCCGACTCGTCCCCACCGAACCCGAGCTCACCCGCCGTGCCGGGGCAGACCGTCCTTGCGAGAGCGTGCCGATCCGTTACGAATCCGGCGACGCTCTCCTGGCCCGCATCCTCGCCGAACGCCGTCGCACCTGGACCGGCAAGGGCAAGTACAAAGAACCCGCCGCCCCCGACACCACCAACCTCCCAGACCTGCCCGAAGGGTGGACATGGGCAAGCGTCGACCAACTCGCCCGCGTAGGAACGGGCGCCACGCCAAAGCGAGGCACCGCCGCTTTCTACGACAGCGCCACGATACCGTGGGTCACGAGCGGGGCCCTGAACAGCGAGTACGTGGACTCTGCGAAGGAGTTCGTCACTCAGGCGGCTCTTCGAAGGACGAATCTCACCTTGTATGGCGTGGGCACCCTCCTCGTCGCGATGTATGGAGAGGGCAAGACTCGTGGCAAATGCTCCGAACTGCGGATCAGCGCGACGACAAACCAGGCGATCGCCGCGCTGGTCGTTCAGGAGAGTATCCGCCCTTACCTGAAGGTCTGCTTGCGCAGCCAATATGAGACTATGCGTCGCGCCGCGTCGGGCGGGGTACAGCCCAACTTGAACATCAGCATCATTCGACAAATCGCGGTCCCCCTCCCTCCCGCCGTTGAGCAGGAGCGCATTGTCGCCGAGGTCGAACGCCGCCTCAGCGTCGCCGACTCGCTCGAAGCCACCCTCACCGCCACCCTCCGCCGAGCCACCCGCCTGCGCCAAGCGGTGCTTCGATCCGCCTTCAGGGACTAAAACATGGAAATCAACGACGCCCCACCTCACATTACTGCCGCAGCGGAGACAGCGGTCCGGTGCCACGAGATTCAGACTAGCCTCGGGCTCCTGGAAGTTCCGGAGTTTGATCAGCTTCGAAAAGTAGGGATGGCAGTAAAGGTCGCACTTCACATACAGGGGCTCCCTGTCGTCAACTACGAGACACTTAAACAAGTAGCGGCATACTATATGGACATTCCAGCGGTGGCGATGTCCTCGGTCATAGATCTGCTCGCCGAAGTTGAATTCGTCCGCGTCCAGTCCGAAGGCAAGAGCATCAAAGCTGTAGTGCCGACTGTTCCCTACTATGAGACCTTGTATCAAGGAATGGGAGAACTGGCCGCTACCTTGGGATTCAATGAGGCAGAGCAGCTGAGCGTCGTCCTTCTGAACCGCTTAAGCAAGGCTCCGGAAAAGGTTGACCTACTGGTCAACGAACTTGGTGCTGAAACAAAGCTGATCCAGCGCTCGCTCGATCTTGGGAAAAGGGGCTCATACTTGAGGATCCATCGTTCCCGAGGTCGAGATATTGCCCTCAGCCCGGCATACTTCTCCGAGAACGCTGATCTGTTCGCAGATGCCGTAGCCGGAGGCAGTGCCCCTCAAGTCGCCAAGGTCATGTCGGCGCTTCGCCGAGCGCAGGGTCTGCCCTTATCAATCGTTGAGGAGAGGGGGGAAGTCGCCGGCATCAAGCTCACAACTGCTGAAGTTGCCCTATTGAAGCACCTAGCACAAGATGGAGCCGTAAGGCCGCCCTCAATCTCCACCCAGCACGCAGGGCAGCAGTTCTTTCTCTTCACACCCACGCCAGGCAGAGCCTCTCTTTTGCCGACCAAGCGGGACATTTACGAGCGAGCAATGGCGTTGGTGGCTGCGGTGCGCCAGGGTGAGTTCCTACCGAAACAATATGCAATCCGGTCACCCGGGGCAGTTCTAAACAGGCTGAAGCAAGACCTAAAACTTGGAAAGGCGACTACTGAGGCCAGGCATCAGTACGCCAAGTTGGTTCACCTCCGCGTGGCTCAGCTTGTGGATGTCGGCAGTGGATTCAGCGAACTTCACATTATTGACACCCGGGAGAACCGCGAGGCCCTTAGTATTGCTTACGACTTGGTAGACGCTGGGGTAGCCGCAGGCACTGATGTAGATGACGATGCGCGAGCGGCCCTTCAGCACGAGCAGTCGTACGTTGAATCGATCATTGCCTCCAAGGACCTGTTGAAGCGTGAAAAAATCGATTTAACTCAGGAACAACAACTGGAGTTGGAGGGCCTGTTTTATGGCTAGTGCAATGAAGGATCGAGATCAAAAGGCCATGGCCCTCACGTACGCCGTTGGAAAGGGCTGGCTCGCGCAACTGGAGGTTGACGTAGACCCTGGCAGAGCTATTGGGCAATCTAGTGTGTCGGTAACTGATCTTGACGTACTTGCGCTGGCGCCTGACGAGTTCCAGGGCTATCGGCGTGTCGTCTTCGACTGCAAGACTCGGGCCAAAGAGTCCCCTGTTAACCGGGCAATTTGGCTTGCTGGGCTCCTTGACAGGGTAAGGGGAGATCACGGGGTTTGCATTCTCAAGCGAAGCGCGATTGAGCCGGATCATGCATTGTTGGCCGACCGCATGAGAGTGACGCTCTTGACAGAAAGGGGGTTTGCGCTGTACGCGCGAGTCACCAACGGGAGCATGGATTCGTCTAAGAGCCTTGCTGCCCAAATCGCACTGTGGGAGCAGTACTTCTCCGTGTCGACATCTTTTCCGCGACTAGAACACGCATTGCGGTTCCTGAGGTCAGCATTCTGGATGGCGGATGAGCCAGCGGAAGCGTGTAGGAAGTGCATCGCAGTCCTTCGTCGCGTAGCGCCCGAACTAGACCCGGTTCGACCGGAGCATCGACTGATCTTCTGCGAGTTCTGCACGCTGATTGCTCAGTCCTTAGCTTCAGTTGTTTGCAGGATGTTCAAAGTGTACTTGCATCCCCACAGTGCTGGGGAACTGGCCGAGGCACTGCTGATGATGCTTTACGGCGGTAAGGAAACGTATAGATATCGACTGAGCGTGTTCAAGCTCTTGTCCGAGCGAGTGTCTCCAAGTGAGCGTCCTGACCTGGTCTTACCGGAGTGGGAGCGGTTTGTCCAATTGACCCGGCAGTTCCTAGATTCCCCGCTGGAGGCTCAACGTACTCCAATGCTGCTAAGGGAGGTTGGATTCGCGCAACTTGTCGGTGGGGCCGACCTCAGCTTTGCGAGGAGCATTGCTGCCAGGGACAGGCAGACACCGAAGTTTGCCATGCTAGTCGCTAGTTACGCTGCCCACGCAGCCGCGCTTCCGAAGGAGTTCTCTGATGTGGTCGTTTCGACGGTCATACCTCTCGTAAAGGTGACGTGAGATCGGCTGATGGTGACCATCCTGAACGCGGAGATGGACTTCGGAAGGGTGGACATAGTCCTCAGGCTGGGCTCGATCCCGCGGCATATCCAGATTAGGACGACGGCGACGAAGGACGACGGCCGAGCTCTTACCCGGATGGGCTACAACATCGCCGAAGTTCTCGGCACTCTGCCGAAAGGCTGCGTCCTGTGGTTGGCATTGCGCCTGAAACGGTGCGCCTTGGGTGCTACCACTTCATGGGCAGGGTGGGCGACGAGAAGATGGACTTCCTCGCCAACGCTTCCGCCGGGTACTAAGCGCCGCCAGGGATTCTGCGGCGAGTGAGCGAGATGCCCAAGGTCAAGATGAACGACACGGATCACGAGCGCCGCAAGGTCGAGGAGATTCGTGGAGGGGCTTTTCGCCATCTGACAACCGGAGCAAGTAAGCTGAATGCCATCCGATGCTGATCTCGCCCGCCCCGAACCCAAACCCGGAGATCATCGCCTGGGCCCGCCGAGAGGGCGGGTTCCCGGTGCAGCGCGTCGCCAAGCGCCTTCAGGTGCGCGAGGAGCAGGTGACCGCCTGGGAATCGGGTCGCCAACATCCGACCGTCCGGCAGACGATGAAGCTGGCACAGCTGTACCATCGCCCGCTCAGCCTCTTCTACCAACCCGCGCCGCCGCGTCACGCGCCGTTGGGCGCCGAGCACCGCCGCTTGCCGAACGTCCCGCCGGGCGAGGAGTCTCCCGAGCTTCGTCTCGCGGTGCGGCACATGTCCGCCCGGCGCGAGACCGCCCTCGATCTCTACGAGGAACTCGGCCACCCGATCCCCGAATTCCGGCTCTCCGCCCGTTCCACCGAAGATCCCCGCGCGGTCGGGGAGCGTCTGCGCCGCGCCGTCGGCATCGCGAGCGAAACCCAACTGAACTGGCGCGACCCGTGGCAGGCTTGGCGCGAATGGCGATCCGCGTTGGAGGACCTCGGCGTCCTCGTCTTCATGTTCCCGAAGGTCGAGCTGAGCGAGGTTCGCGGCATCTGCCTGCTCGACACGCCTCTTCCGGTCGCCGCCGTCAACACGCGGGAGGTCCCCGAGGCACGACCCTACACCGCTCTGCACGAGGTCGTCCACCTCATGCTGTCCGCCGCGAACGAGGAGGCGCCGGCGCTGAGCGACGCGCACAGCGAAGCGGACTGGCTCGAGATCGAACGGTTCGCCGAAACCGCCGCGAGTTACGCCGTCATCGAGGAGGAAGCTCTGCGACAGGCCCTCTCCCCGGCGGCTTCGCCCGAGTCGGCGGACGTGAGGCGGATCGCCCTCAAGTTCAAGGTGACCCCGCTCGCCTTGGCCACGCGGTTACGGCGCTCGGGGTATTGGACCTGGGAGCGGTACAACGCCTGGCGCGGCGAATGGGACCTACACGTCCGCAACCTCCCTCCGCGCGGCAAGGGGTTCGCCACGCCGGTCGCCAAGACGATCGGACGGGCCGGACGTGGGTTCTCGCAGCTCGTCCTGGAGGCGTTCGACCTCAACCGGATCAACACCGCCGAGGCTGCCCGGTACCTGAACCTGCGGACCGATCAGTTCGACGAGCTTCGCCATCGTCTCGTCGCCGGCTCGGCTTCGGAGGCGACCGATGAATAGCACCGTCTACATCGTGGACACCAGCGCCCTCATGGACTGGCACGACCGGTTCTACCCGCCCGACGTGTTCGCCACGCTCGTGGACCTCTTCGACGAACTGATCGGCCAGGATCGCCTCTTGAGCGTGGAACTCGTGCGCGAGGAGCTGGGCGTGATCGGCTCGGCCGGTCTGCAGGGTTGGGCGAAGGCGAAGAAGGCGATCTTCGACCCGACGAAGAACCACCTGGCGACCGCCCTCGCCATCGAGGGAGCCCATCCCGGACTCAGGGACCCTCGGGCACAATACGACGAGGCCGACGCCTACGTCATCGCCCTGGCTCAACTCCGCGACGCCGTGGTCGTGACGGCGGAGACGCCTGCGGCCCACAAGCGGAAGCCGAAGCGCTCCGTGTACATTCCGGACGTGTGCGCGGCGCTCGGCATGGCCTGTATCACCAATCTCGGCATGATGCGCCGCGAAGGATGGAAGTTGTGAGCACGTCCCAAGCCCTCGTGCAAAAGCTCTGGAACTACTGCAGCATCCTGCGGGACGACGGGCTGTCGTACGGCGACTACGTCGAGCAGCTGACGTTCCTTCTCTTCCTGAAGATGGCGGACGAGCAGAATCGGCCGCCGTACTCCCGGCCTTCGGTGATCCCGGAGGGCTTCGGTTGGACGAGTCTGCTCACGCGCAGCGGCGACGACCTGGAGGTCCACTACCGCCACCTTCTGGAGCAACTCGGAAAGGAGGGCGGGATGCTCGGCCTCATCTTCCGAAAGGCGCAGAACAAGATTCAGGACCCCGCCAAGCTACAACGGCTGATCGTGGACCTGATTGATCGCGAACAATGGTCCTCGCTCTCCGCCGACGTGAAGGGAGACGCTTACGAGGGACTGCTCCAGCGGAACGCCGAGGACGTGAAGGGCGGCGCCGGCCAGTACTTCACTCCCCGCTCCCTGATCTCCGCCGTCGTGGACTGTGTGGCCCCAAAGATCGGTGCGACCGTCTGCGACCCGGCGTGCGGCACCGGGGGCTTTCTGCTCGCCGCGCACGACTTCCTCGCCAGGAACCCGAATCTCGACAAGGACCAAAAACGGTACCTGAAGTCCGGCACGTTGCACGGCGTCGAGTTGGTGGACGCCGTCGCAAGGCTCTGCGCGATGAACCTGCTGCTACACGGCATCGGCGACGGCACGGGTTCGAGCCTGCCGATCCAGACTCGGGACGCGCTCGCGGGCAAGCACGGGGAGTTCGAGGTGGTTCTGACGAATCCTCCCTTTGGCCGCAAGAGCAGCGTCACGATCGTCGGCGAAGACGGCGAGACGACTCGGGACAGCCTCGTCATCGAACGCGACGACTTCTGGGCCACTACCAGCAACAAGCAGCTGAACTTCGTCCAGCACGTCTTCACCATCCTGAAGCAGCACGGACGAGCGGCGATGGTCGTTCCGGACAACGTGCTGTTTGAGGGCGGTCCGGGCGAGACGATCCGCCGCCGCCTTCTGGCTCAGGCGGACGTCCACACGTTGCTTCGATTGCCGACCGGCATCTTCTACGCGCAGGGCGTGAAGGCGAACGTCCTGTTCTTCGACCGCAAGCCGGCCAGCGAGAGGCCGTGGACACAGTCTCTCTGGATCTACGACCTGCGGACGAACAAGCAGTTCACTCTCAAGACCCGTCCTCTCCGACGAGAGGACCTCGACGAGTTCGTCGCCTGCTACAACCCCGCGAACCGCCATGGTCGGACGGCGACTTGGAGCGAGGAGAGTCCGCACGGCCGTTGGCGCGAGTTCTCATACGGCGAGCTGACCTCGCGGGACAAGGCCAACCTCGACATCTCGTGGCTGCAGGACGATAGTCTTGAGGACGGCGCCAACCTACCGGACCCGGACGTCCTTGCCCGAGAGATCGTCGAAGACCTTCAGGCCGCTCTGGAGCAGTTCGCGGGGATCATGGAATCCTCCGGTCCGGCTTAAGTCACCTTCGGACCCGTGCGCGACGCGGGATGGCCAACGGCGATCCCCGTCTCTTCGAAAGGACTCGGCGCGACCGGGACAGAAGTCTGCTCCGTGCCAAGAGAGAGAAGAGACGATCAGGACCCCGAGATTCCCGCGCCGGAACCCGACGCGCAAACGGTCGCAGGGATCGATTCCGCTTACCGCTCTCTTTCCGAACGCCCCGGATCGAGCCTGATGGAGCTCCTGTTGCAGGGCTACTTCGGGACGTTGGCGCGTTTCTGCGATCCGACGGCGCCCGCGTGGTTCGCTCCGCTCATGGAGGCCGAGGTGACGGCGTTCGACCTTCAGGGACGGCTCTCTCGCCTTGGGCCACGGATCTGGGCCTCGAACGAGTCCTGGCTCGCCGCGTGCTACGGCGCCGCGTACCTGTTCATCGACTCCGACGGCAACGTCCTCGACTCGCCGGATCCCGACCGAGTCCGAGCGTTGGCCGAGGTCGCGGAGCGGTACCCGGAGCACTCGGACGAGGTGCCCCCCGCGTTCGCGCCGCTCAGCGTTCGCGAGCTGGCGGCCTGCGTCGAGCAGCTGTCCGCCGTGTGGTACCTCCGCAACCGGGTTACCTCCGAGTGCGAGTTCGAGCGGCTGGACGGTTCGGGAGAGTGGGACACCGTCGTTCTGCAGAAGGACGTCGCGAGTTTCGAAACGCTCACACAGAGGGTCGCGTCTATCGAGGTTCCGGACGAGCTCGATCGCCTGGTGGCCTCGGCCGTCGAGGCGATCGAGCGAGCCGAATCGCCGCGCCAGGAGCTCTTGCTGTGGGGTTGCCTCTCCCGACGCGTCGAAGCGTCCGTCCACGCCACGATCAACGGTCCCGAGACGACCGCCCTGGGCGGCACTTTGAGGGGCAATCCGGGAATCGGCCGAGCTTGGGAGGTCGCCACCTTGACGTTTCGCGAGCGGGTCCTGGGCGTCCCGTGGCCGACCTCGTCGCCCGGCGCGAAGGCTCCGGACAGGAGGCAGGCCGCGTTCCGAAGGCGAGAGGCGCTCTCCAAGCTGCGCCCCGTCACGACGAACCGATTCGAATCCTCGCTCCTGTCGCTGCGCCAAGCCTCATGGGTCGCGGCCATGGAGGACATCCGCCTGGGGCACCCTACGTATCGCGAGCCACGCGCCGCTCACGCCCTTCCTCGTCGCCGAAAACAGCGCGCCGGAGTCCCGATTCCGACGACCGGCCCGCTCACCCGAGAGGAGGTCGCGTCCTTCATGCGGCGGTTCACTCCGAACGGCGATCCGTTCGGGACTCCCTGTTTCATCGTCGCGCGGTTCGTTCTGCCCTACCTGTTCGTGGACCGCGACCGGTACCGGGAGAGTCCCGTGCCCCACCGGATCGCCGCGCTTCGCTCCGTGGGCGAGCGGTACGGCAGCGATTCGCGGGAAGTCCCCGAAGAATTCGCGCCGCTGACGGCGCAGAACCTGGCCGTTTGCCTGACCGCCCTGTCGATGATTCTCGTGGAGAGGGTCCTTTGGGCGGCGCCGAGCCGAACGCCGGACCCCTTCGGACCGATCCGGCTCGGCCCTTACGAGCAAGCCTGCGGCGAATCGCTCCCCGTCGACGCGTCGGTCGTGCGTCTGTTGGAACTCATCCCAACGGCGGTCAACGCCGAACCGCACCCGGCGAAACGGCTGCTCTTGTGGCTCTGCCTGTCCGACGCCGTCGAGCGCGAGATCGCCCTCCGACCGCCGGTTCGACGCCCTCCCCTTCGCGTGGTCGGCGACTATGCGGACGAGTGCTACCGCAAGGCCGTCCTCGGGAAACCGCCTCGGGAGTTCGCACCGAGCCCGAAGCACCCCGCGACGGTCTTTCGCCGCGCGTTAGCCACCTTGGGCGAGCCGCATCCCGAGATCTTCTCCTTCCTGCCCCACTTCCTGGAAGATCCCGGGTTCGGACCTCCGTGGCGATGCGTCCTCGAGCGACTCGAAGCGCAGCCGGGCCGCCGCATCTAGCGCAGCCGGAACGATTTTCCGTCCGCGATTTAATCGCACCCCCCCCTTGCGCGACACTCCGAGCGCAATGGAACCCATCGCACAAACCAATCCCATCCACGTGGCGGACAACCTGCCCCCCGACGAGTTCGAGCAAAAGCTCAGTGCCCACCAGGACGAAGGGGCGATCGTGCTCCCGGTCGTCGTCTCCCGTTTCAAGAGTCGGAGAGCGTTCTCCTTCTCCCTGCCGCCTTCGGTTCTCAAGGAGATCGCCGAGCTCGACAGCCTCCCGGAGCGATCCAGCGAGATCCCGAAGGGCATCAACCGCCCCCTCTTGGAAAGGCACTTTCGAGCGATCCAGACGTACGCGCTGAACGACCCGACTCCGGTCTTCGCTCCGATCGTGCTGGCGCCGAAGCGGTCGGTCTTCGTCGGCATCGGTCACGACGGAGCGGGTTTCGTCGCGCTCGACGCGGACGCCCGCTTCTACGTCGTGGACGGCCAGCACCGAGTCCGCGCCTTCGCGGAGGCGTACGGCGCCAACCAAAACCTCGATGCCGAGTACTCGCTCCCGGTCCTCTTGATCGAGGAGGCCTCGACCGTCGAGATTCGCGCGGACTTCATCGACCTGTCCAAAACGCTCAGACTGACCCCGAGCATCCGGGTCGCGCTCGGGAACGATCCTCTGTCGCTCGCGACGACGAACCTCGTTCAGGAGTCCGGGACGTTCAAGGGTCGCGTCGAGTTCGTCGCGGCGAACGCCAAGAAGACCGGTGACGCGGTGCCGATCTGGACCGTCAACGGCGTCGCCGGCTTTCTCAAGTCGTTCTTGACGGGCGAACCGGGAGCCAGGGACGCTGAGGCGATGAAGATCCTCCAACACCTCAACTCCGCCGAATTGGTCGGGGCGCTCGACCAGTTCTTCGCCGAGGTCGGCTACTCGCAGGTGGGCGTCTGGAAGGATCCCGCCACCGAGCTCCTTCGGACCCCGAGCGGTCTTCGACTGCTCGGAGTCCTGCTTCGGGGCACGGACGGAGCGGTCGCGGACGCCGAACGGATCGCCGCGCTCGGCGGTCTGGACTGGTCGGCGACGTCGAAAGCCTGGCCGGCGCTCTTCGTCGTCGACGGCGAGAAGGAGCGGACCATCACCGGTGCGGCGGCGCTTCGGAGCGCGGCCCAATCGGCGGAGGCGAAACTCGCGATCGCGAAGGAGTCCGACGCATCGGCCCAGACCGAGAAGGAGGCCGCGTAATGGCCACGACGACGATCGAATGGACCAACAGGAGTTGGAACCCCCTTCGCGGCTGCGAGCACGTGTCGGAAGGGTGCCGGTTCTGCTACGCCGAGTGCACCGCCGCTCGGTTCAGCGGCGAAGGGAAGTCCTTCTCCGGTCTCGCCGAGTTCAAGCTCCGAGAACTGCCCGGGCCGGACGGCGCGTTGCGCCTCCTCAAAGTCGCGACGTGGACCGGCAAGATCAAGCTCCTGGAAGACGAGGTCGACAAACCGAAACGCTGGCGAAAGCCCGCCTTGGTGTTCCTCGCCTCGATGACCGACGTCTTCCACCCGGACGTCCCCGACGAGTTCATCCTGCGCCTCTTCGAAACGATGGACGCCTGCGACCGCCACCGCTTCCAGGTGCTTACCAAGCGCCCCGAGCGGCTCTTGCAGCCGACGAATCTCGGACCCGGGAAGCTCTACGAGCGCCTCCCGTGGCCGGGCCACGTGCTTCTCGGCACGTCGGTCGAGGACCACAAGGTGATCCACCGGATCGACACGATCCGAGCCGTGACCGCCGCCAAGCATCGTTGGCTCTCCGTCGAGCCGCTCATCGGTCCGTTGGGAGACGTGGACCTGAGCGGGATCGAATGGGTCGTGTGCGGGGGCGAGTCCGGTACCCACGCGCGTGAGATGAAGATCGCGTGGATGCGGGACGTTCTCCGGCAGTGCGAAGAGCAGAAGGTCGCCTTCTTCGCGAAACAGCTCGGCTCGGTCCAGAGCAAAGTCCTTTTGGGCCGAGACGACAAGGGCTCCAAGTCCTTCGCCGAATGGCCCCCTTATCTTCACGACATCCGAATCCGGAACTGGCCCCCGGTCCTTCAGCTGAAGGAGAACGGCCAGGCACAGAACCAATGAACGACACCTTCGAACGACAAGACACTCGCGATCGCGAGATTCTGACTCCCTCCGAAGCGGCTGACCACCTCCGCATCGGCCGTACCAAGATCTATGAGCTGCTCGGCTCCAAGGCGATCCGCAGCAAGCGCATCGGAAAGTCCTATCGGATACTGCGATCCGATCTCGACAAGTACCTCGAGACACAGTAGCGAGTCGCCGTCAGAACGACGAGGGGGCGAGTCCGCAAGGGCTCGCCCCCTTTCTTCCTTTAGTCGAAGGCGGCCATGGCGTCGCGCATGTTCTCCTCGGTCGCCTCGGAGTAGAAGCGCAGAGTCGTCGAAACGTCGGCGTGACCGGCAAGTCGGCTCACCACCGTCACGGGTACTCCCCGGTCGTTGAGCAGGTACGAGATGAAGAAGAACCGAAGACTGTGGCTCGTCGGGTCGGGTTGGCCCGGCACCCCGCAGAGCCCCGCCTTCCGAAACGCCCTCGCGAGCACCGTCTGTGCCGTCCTCGGCTCGAGCCAACCGCCCAGTCCGTTGCGGACGACGGGGCCAACGTCGAGCGAGGCCACGAGCCTCAGGACCGAACCCGGCACCGGGATCGTTCGCCTCGAACGCTTGGTCTTGAGCTCGACGAGCGCCAGCTTCGAGGCCTTGCCGTCGGCCTCGACGCGCTGCAGCTGCCTCTGGACCAGGACCGTGCCGGAATCGAGGTCGAAGTCGCGGGTGTGGAGCCCCAGCGCCTCGGAGATTCGGAGCCCCAGTCTCGACTGCAACAGGATCAGGCCGTGGGCGGGCGTCCCTTCCGCCGCCGCAAGCGCCGCCTCGACCTCCTTGGGCGTCAGGAGTCGCTTTTCGGGCCGGTCGTCGCTGTCGAGCGTCGCCTCGGACCGACGACGACCCTTGACGATGGCGTCCCACCTTATCCGCAGGCCAAGCGCGGGGTTCTTCTGGATCAGGCCCTGTTCGACCGCCAGGTTGAGGGCCGAGCTCAGCGCGGTTCGGGCCGCCTTGAGGCTCGACACCGAGAGCTTCGCCCGCGCAATCTCCTTGCCTCCCTTGCCCAGGCGCGGGACCTCCTTGTCGGCGAGTCCGTGCAGGAAGGACCGGATCGCGTTCGGCTCGATCTGATCGAGGGGCAGATCGCCGAGCACGGGCAGGACGTGGTCCCGCATCGAAGCGGCGTAGTCGCGGACCGTCGCCGGCACGGTGCGGGGCCAGTGCACCTCGACGCACTCGCGGATCCAGTCCGACAGGCTCGGTCCCTCGTGTCGAACGGTGAGGGTCTGCCGATGGGCGGGCCCGCCCTCCAGGATGTTGAACTCCTCGTAGAACTCGTCGCGTCTCTTCCGAGCTTCGGCCTTGGTGCGGCACCGGGCTTGCCCTCGGAACCGTTTCCCGGACGCCCGTATCAGGCGGACGTCGACCATGTAGTCACCGTCCTTGGCGTAGATCCCGGTGTCGTTGGTCTTGGGGCGAAGAGGTTTGAAAACACTTGTCGGCACGTCGCGTCACCACCGGGACTTTACCACAGAATGCCTGCAAAATGCCTTCGAATCTGGAGCCGACGACAGGATTCGAACCTGCGACCCGCTGTTTACAAAACAGCCGCTCTGCCACTGAGCTACGTCGGCCGGACGCCGCGAATGAGGGTCGCGACGGTGGATTATGGTCCAGTCGGGTCCATCTAATCACGTCCCGGCTCGGCCTGCGTTCCGCGACGAACGGATAGGGCAAACTGGCGACCAAGTCAAAGCGCGCAGCCCAACGAGGCGGCGAGCAAGGCTCAGCGGGCGGTCAAGCGGTAGGCGAGGGGGCCGTCGGTGACTGGGTCGGTGCGCCCTCGGAGGAACCGGCCGAACTCGTCCACGACCGCCGTGCGAGCGTTGCCCGTGCGGAAGGGGAGGCGCGTCTTCCCCAGCCATACGGCGCATCGGCCACCACCCGCGAGTTCCACGATCGCCGCCGCTCCTCCTTGGCGCAGGTCGATCGTCGTTACGTCCGTCCCTTCTCCGTAGCGAAGGGTCGTGCCGGTCACCCGAAAGCCCGCGCGTTCGCACAGAATCTTGAATCGCGCGTTGGCCACCGGATCGCCCACGAGCACGATGCCATCCAGGTTCTCGGGCAGCTTCGTCAGCGCCGGTCCCTGGCCGGGGCGCGGAACAGCCGATTGGGTCGGGTCCACGTACACCGGCGCGCGCTCCACGAAGGCGGCGAGCGAAAGCGGCGGCTTTTCGCCGGGCCGCGCCATCAGGAGTTTGCGCCAGGGGTCGAGCGACACGAGGCGGGTTCCCGGCGGGGTCGGGACCGAGAACGCGAACAGCCCCTTCGCATCGGGTTCTACGGAGACGCGGGTCGTCTTGCGCGCTCCGGCTTGATCCTCGACCAGCACTTCTAGCGTGAACGCATAGGCGGGCAGTTTCTGGCGAAGTTGAACGCCCACCCGATCCCCCTCGGCCTTGAAGTCGGTTCGGACGATCTCGATCCAGCCGGGCCGATCGAGCCACTGTTCGAAGAAGCGGTCGAGCGGTCGGCCCGCCGTCTCGCTGGCGACCTTCTGAAAATCCCGCCACTCCCCGAGTTCGCCCTTGGGATGCGTCTCGATCCAGCGACGCATGGCCCTCACGGTCGCCTCGGTCCCAATCTCGAGTTCCAGCATCTGGAGAACCTTGCCCCCCTTGCCGTACCCGAGGGCAGTGGCGACGCCGCCGACCGACGCGCCACCGACTCGCACCGGAACCCGGGCATAGCCGTCGTCGGGACTGGATTCCGAGACGAAGGCCTGACGCTTCTCCTCACGGTTGCCGATCGGTCCCTCTCGCCAATAGAGGCCGTCGGAGAACACGGCAAAACTCTCGTTCCAGAGCGACCCGAGATAGCCGTTGCTGATCAGGCCTCCCCACCAGGTGTGGGCGGGCTCGTGAGCGTCGATAGCGGGCAACCAGCCCGATCCGTAGGTGGCGTAAGAGTAGGCCTCGAGGGCGCCGCCGCCGTAGGACGGACTCACCAGCGCCCCCCACCGGGAAAACGGGTAGCTCGCGAAGGTCTTCTCGTAGAACTCGACCACGTCCGGCATGATCGCGGTCTGAATCGCCATCTGCTCGTCGGTCATGTCGAGGCTCCAGACCGTGTACTTTCGCCCGTTCACGATCCGCTCGGACGTACGATAGGGGGCGGACGAAAGGCTGTAAAACGTGACGGGGAGATCCATTTTGAACCGGGATACCGAGCGCCCGTTCTCCTCCCTCGTTTCGAGAGGTTCGCCCTGCCCGACGGTGACCCAGCCCTTTGGCGCGATCACCGTTAAGTCGTAGGGAGCAGGGAGACGACCCGTCATGGGGTACCAGTAGTCGTTCGTGAGCGTCGCCTCCCTATCGGATATCGAGGCGGCGTATCCGGGTAAGTCGACCGTCGCCGAGTAGTCGATGGTGAGCATGGGCTCTCCCTCCGGGGGAGTCGCCACCACGACGCCGCCCGCCTGACGGAAGGGAACGGCCGTGCCCTGGGAGTCGGCGATCTTGGCGACCCGATACTGAGAACCCATCCGGAACCAGATCGCTCCGTCGCCTTCCCCACGCTTGGCGAACGCGGCGACGTCTCGGATCACCGCTCGCTTTAGCGCGGGCTCGAAGCGAACCTCCAGGTTGTGCCGAGCGACGCGGTAGCCACGAGGATCGGCCTCGTCCACGTAGGCGGACAACTTCCCGTCCCGAAGCTCGAACACTTGGTCCCCGATATCCTCCGAGGTGATTTTGGTGGTGAAGACCACGTACGTCCGCCCCGACGGATGATCGAGCTTTTCCGCGCTCCAGCCGAATCGTCCGGTGTCGTAAGCGCCGTTGCGGGCCAAGAACCAGAAGGGGTGAGTCTTCGCCAGTTCCGAGGTGCAGGTCGCCTCGAGCTCGGCGACCGCCCGACGCTTGGCCAAGCCGTCGAAGACGGTTACCGGGTCGGGCTGAAGAAGCAACAGGAAGGCGACGAAGGTTCCGATCACAGTCCGAGTATGTCCGCTGGCGGGTGCCGCTCGTTCAAGTCTGGGCGTGCCACCAGCCCACGACGAAGATTGCGAACAGGATCGAGAAGACCGACAGGCCGAGCAAGGCCACGTTGAAAACAAGGGCGGCCTTCGCTCCCGGGTTCGCAAGGCGCTGGGCCTGCTTGGCGAACACGATGCCGACGACCGGCCCGACGAAGGGACACATGACCAGCCCCAAGAACCCGGCGGCCCAAGACATGCCGACCAAGTTCTCACCTCGCATTGCGCTCTCCAGCGTGGGGCCGATCGGAGCCGTCGCCGACGAAAGTTGTCCAAACAAGCCCGGCACGGTCGACGCCGGGTACCGCCGGCACGTCTCAACCTCCTCGAGTTGGGTCGTAGGCGAGACCCTTCCCTCGCGAACCCAGTCGGCCAACCCGACCAGATCGATCGGGCCATACTTGGTGCCGTCGTGCCACAGGACGTAGTAACGCATCCCGTCCTCAGGTTCCCGGTGAGCCGGACGCGCCCCTGCCGTTCCCGCCAAAGGACCCGGTACCGATGACCGTCGGCGAATGGTGCCGCTCCGCCGAAAGACGGTTGGCTCGCGCGGGCGTGAGCGCGGCGCGCTTGGAGGCACAAGTGCTTGCCGGCCACGTGTTGCGCGTCGATCGGAGTTGGCTGCTCGCGCATCCCGACCACGAGTTCAACAACCTCGCGGGCGAGGCACTGCTCCAACGACGCGAAGCGGGCGAACCGTTGGCGTACATCGTCGGGCGCCGCGAGTTCTACCGACGCTGCTTCTTGGTCGGACCGGGGGTCCTCGTGCCGCGCACGGAGACGGAGACCCTGGTGGAGGCAGCCCTTGCCATCGGCCTCCCTCGGTCCGCCCGGGTTCTGGACATCGGCACCGGTTCCGGTTGCGTCGGGATTACGCTCAAACTTGAAAGGCCGGAGTGGGCCGTCACTTTGCTCGACCTGAGCGACGACGCCCTTCGAATCGCCGAGGCGAACGCGGCGACCCTCGGGGCCGAGGTTCGTTTGGTGCGGGCCAACCTGCTTCCCCCGGCTGGCGAGGGTTTCGACGCGATCGTGACGAACCCCCCGTACGTCGCAACCGGCGACCCCCTCCCGAGGGAAATCCGGGAGTTCGAGCCCCCGATGGCGCTCTTTGCGGGCGACGACGGCCTCGACGTCTACCGCCGGTTGGCGAAAGAGGCTGGACGCGCCCTCGCTATGCAAGGACTCCTCCTGACGGAGGTCGGCGACCATCAGGCGGACCGCGTCGTCGACACTTTTGCCGACGGTTGTTGGACCCTCGTTGCCGAGTGGAAGGATCTCGATGGCATCCGCCGCGTCCTCGCGTTCGCCCCGCCGTCGCGACTCCCGGTGCCATAATCACGAGCCATGGAGATTGTCGTACCGGACGAGTTCCGGTACCTCTACGAGCCCGCGTGGACTCCGCCGGTGGTCAAGTACCCGGCGGACGTTCTGCGTCGTCCGGCGCAACCCGTGAGCAAGTTCACGAAAAGAACGTTGCGCCTGATCGGAGACATGATCCAGATCATGCGGGACGCCAACGGCCAGGGCCTGGCCGCCCCTCAGATCGGGGTATCCGAGCGCGTCGTCATCATCGCCCCGGGGGGCGGCAAGGCGATGCCTCTGGTGAATCCCACGATTCTCGAGGCGTCCGGTGAGCAGGTGGGCCAGGAAGGTTGCCTCAGCATTCCGGGGCTCTACGGCGATGTCAAACGCAGTCTTCGGGTCGTCGTTCGCGCCGTCGACGGACGGGGAAAGCTTGGTGAGTGGGAGATGGAGGGCCTTGCCGCCCGCGTCGTGCAGCACGAGATCGACCACCTGGACGGGGTCCTCTTCACCGACAAGGTGGACCCCGCGACCCTCTACTGGCAAGACCCCGACCCGGATACCGACGAATGACGGTCGTGTACTTCGGCACGGGAGACTTCGCCGTCCCGGCTTTGCGCGCCGTCGCCTCGGCCGTCGCCCTCGTGGTCGCTCAACCGGATCGACCGTCCGGACGCGGCATGACCCTACGTCCAACCCCGGTGAAGGCCGCCGCGCTCGAACTCGGCCTCGAGGTGGCCACGCCCGAATCCTGCCGAGAAGAAGCGTTCGTCCAGAGGGTTCGCATCCTTCGTCCGGACGTGCTCCTCGTCGCGAGTTACGGCCAACTCATGCCGGTTCGGCTCCTGGAGGCTGCTCGCTGTGGCGGGATCAACCTGCACGGCTCGATCCTCCCCCGCTACCGTGGCGCCGCCCCCATCCAACGCGCGATTCAGGCGGGCGAGACCGAAACGGGTGTCTCTCTCATGCAAATGGCCAAAGGCATGGACACGGGCGACATCATCGCGATCGAACGCACACCGATCGACCCCGACGAAACGGCGGGCGAGTTGTTCGAACGACTCGCCGTCCTTGCCGCCCGGATGGCCCTCGGTTGGCTGCCTAGGCTCAGCGTGGGGGATTATCCGCGGACACCGCAAGACGAAGCCGACGCCTCGCTCGCGCCAAAGATCGAGCCCGTCGAGGGCCGAATTCGGTGCGAACGCGACGCCAAACCCGAATACGATCGGTTTAGAGCGTTCACCCCATCCCCAGGCGCGTACATCGAGTCCGTTCACGGACGGATTCGGCTCGTTCGGGCCCGACGTTCGGAAGGGAGCGGTGAACCGGGAACCGTTCTCTCCGTCGCGCCGGTTCTTACGGTTGCGTGTCGGACCGGGGCGCTTGAACTGCACGAGGTGCGGCCCCAAGGTAAAACCGGGATGACGGGCCGGGACTTCGTCAACGGGGCCCGCCTCGCCGTCGGCTCGCGCCTCGTCCGGCCCGAAACGCCATGAACAAGAAACTCGCCGTTCGATCTCTCGTCGCCCTCGTGATTCTGGGCGGGCTCTTCTGGGGCTACACCAGTGTCAAGAAGGTCAACGACTTCGATCCCGGCACGGTGGACTCGGTGGACTGGGTCGTCGCGACCGAGGAGACGCCGTCTGGGTCGCAGATCGTCGTGTTCGACAAGACCGACAAACTGCGCCGCACGCCCGGATACACCGAGAACGTCCAGGAGCGTGACCCGGTCTGGAACAAGGCCGGCGACCGCATTTTCTACGTTTCGGACCGCGAGGACAACGCCTTCCACATCTACCGGTGGAACCTCGCCCGCGACGAAGTGCGGCGCCGAACGCTTGACCAGCGAAGCAAGAGCGCCCCGTTCTACGGCTCTCCCGAGCTGACCGGTACCGCCGACATCGGGCTCGTTCTGTCGGGCGGGCGCGTGCTGGAGTTCGACCACAAAGAAGCGGCGATGCGCCAGTTGCTCCCGCCCTTAGGGAGAGAGGTGGGCCGTTCGGAAGAGGGCGGCGCCCAAGGCCAGTTCGACCAGATGTACGAGAAGCTCGGCTCCAGCTTCCGAATTGCGAAGTACGGGAAGAACCGCGAGTGGATCGCGGCCGTCATGCGCCGCCAGGAAGGGGGCGAGGTTCTGATTCTCCAGAGTCTGCTGCCTGCCAGGGATAGCGACGACGATATAACGAAGGCCCTCAAGAGCCGGCCTCTGCCGATCGTGGCCGGAGACCGGGTCGACATCGACGTCAACGTCCGTACGGGCGCGATCCTGTTCGCGGTCCAAGGGTTCGACTTCCCCGACCGTGACGAGTTGGAGCGCGTGACCCTCATCTCGGACGCCGCCGCCCGGATGCGCAAGCAGTTCCAACGCGAACCCAACATCGCGGAGGTGGCCGAGTCCCTCGGAACTTCCGAGCAGGCGGTCGCGAGCGTCCTCTCCCCGCAGGGGATTTGGGCAGCCCTGATCGGACCGGACGGAACCATCCGTCGACCCATCCGCAACGTCCTCGGCTACGTGGATCCCGAGAAGCCCAACGAGGGCCAAACCCGGTTCACCTCCATGTCGCCTCTGGTGACGATGATCGCGGCGGCGGGCGACGACAAGCTCGCGTTCCGTGAGCCCTCGGTCTCGCCCGACGGCACCCGAATCGCCCTGGTGACGGGAACCGTGGACGCGAACCAGCAGTTCGCCCCCGAGGGGCTGGCCCTGGTCGATTTCGCCCCGGCGGCGGGACAAACCGCCCACGGCTTGGTGAAGGGAGCGGTCAGTTCGCCAAGCTGGCATCCCTTGGGGGAGGATATTGTCTTCCTGATGCGCGACGGCGCTCGGTCGATCTATCGCACGAGCCGGATCGAAGGCGCTCCGCGCCGCATCAGCGATGGGAAGACGAACTACTCGTCGCCGAGCTTCAGCCCACAGGTGCCGAAGTCGTAGGCCGGCAAGGGCACCGTCCGACCTCGGTATCCTGAGTCTCGGTATGGCCGACGCGACGACCGACTTCCCGACTCCGCAAGCGGAACCCGATACGCGCGACGCGAAGGGATTCCCAACCCTCGCGACGATCATGATCGTCGCCTTGGGGGCGATTTCGCTCTATATCGGGAAGGTCGCCGACGAAATCCTCGCCGGACAGTGGCCGACCGAGTTCTTCGTCATCTACATTGTGCTGGCGGTGATGACCATGCTGTCGCCCAGCGTTGTCGGCTTCCGAAAGTGGCAACTCCTCCTGGCCGTCGCGTTCATCGGCGGGATGATCGTCATCCAACGAACCCCATACACGCCGCGGAAGCTTTTCGCCCAGGTCGTGCGTTCGATCCCGGTGGGAACGCCCCGCGCGGACGCTGAACGGGCCCTCTCGCCCTACGTGCGATCCGAGGGCACGAACGATCCCGTTGAGTACCGCTGGAACACGGAGGATCCCCGCTACAACAAGGACGTCGGGCGGGTCTGGTTCGCGGCCGACGGTCGGGTGGTGCGCACCGAGTTCTGGCCGGGACACGAGATCCGGGAGGAGTTCGACGCTCGCGAAGAGGCGGCACTCGAAGCGGCGGAAAAGAAGAAGGGCGGCTGAACGCTACTTGGCGCGCTTGAACTCGGTCGCCTGACCGTTGACGGTCCAGCTGAACTTGTCGCCGCCCTCCAGCTTGATCGTCCCCGCCGGAGCATCGTTGATCTGCTTGATCAGGTTCTTGTCGGCGTCCTTCATCTGCTGCTTGGCGAGGGCTTGCATCTCTTTGGGGAGTTTGAGCTTCGAGTCGTCGAGCTTGGCGCTCGTCGCCGTCATCTTGAGCTGGTCCTTCGTGAAGGTATAGGTGCCGTCGATCGTCGCCTGGATGCTGCCCATGTTCTGCGGCAGGTTGCTGTCGACAACGAGGCTGAATGTCTTGCCGCCGCTGAAGGTGGCGGTCACCTTCGTGTCCCCCATCTGGGCGGTCTGACCGGGGAAGGTGTCGGCCGTCCATTTGCCGTCCAGCGGATCCTTGGGCCCGCACCCGACGAGGGCGCCAAGAGCGACGGCGAGAAGGGCGACGGGAGCGAGACGCATGGGCCGAGTATATCCGGGTGGGCCGATGGCATAATGGAGCTTCCTGGCGCGGAGTGGTGTCCGAGTGGTCGAAGGAGCGCGACTGGAAATCGCGTACTCGGTGAAAGCCGGGTCGTGGGTTCGAATCCCACCCGCTCCGCCAGTATCTTCAAGGCCTCACCGATTCGGCGACGCGGTCCTGTCGAGATAGAGGTAGCCTCACGCTTCGTGAGGTGAGAACATGCTGATTCCATTGTTGGTCGCCGTCCTGGGAGCTTCTGCCATGCAGGAGGCACAAACGATTCGACCGTTGCCCCGGGTCGCCGTCTTTCCTTGGTCGTTCAGCGAAAACGAACGCGGCACAAGCGAAAAGGGGGTCGCAACGACCCAAGCCGTTCTGCGCAAGCTCTTCGAGGAGCGCGCCGGGATGGTGATTCTGCCCGACGCGGAGTGCCGAGACGCCTGGTCTTCGGTGGCCGGACAGCCTTGGGTGACCCTCTACGAAGAACCGTCCGGCCAACCTCCCGTGCCGACCGCGTCCCAACTCCTGAAGTTCGGTCAGACCATGAAGGCGGACTACGTCTGCGCGGGCAGCGTCGCGTGGCACGTGAAGTCGGTTTGGGTCGGACTCGGCCCGAAGACCAAGGCCTACGCCAACGTCAACGTGCGCATCGTCGACGTCAAGAAGGAGGAACTGGCCCTCGACGTCAAGGACTTTCGTTCGGACAGCGGAAAGGCCGAAAAGTGGTACGAAACGGCCGGCGCGCTGTTTCTGACTTGGGGGATCACCCTCTTCAGCGGCGGCCCCAAAACGCCGCAACTGGAAAGGTCCGGCGCGGTCGGCGTCGGCGCGGCGACGGAGCCGTTCTTCGCGACGATCGCCCCGGGATCCAGAAAGATCGGGAAGGACGGCGGCGGATGATCGCTACTCCTCGTTCAACGGGATGACCGTCGGCGACCAGTCCAGCCGGTCCAGCATCGTCAGATAGTCCTGCTCCGTGGTGTCCGCCGGGCGCTTGCCGATCAGCGTCACCATCGCCGCCTCCATGACGTTCGTAGCGAACGTCTCGCCGCCGATCACGGGGGTTGTGGTGATCGCTCGACGCGCGCCCGCCTCTTTCAACCACTCCAGGTCGGCGGTGCGGAGAGTCTGCGTTAGGATCGTCTTGCCGTCCAACCGATCCGGGGCGTAGCGCCGGATGTAGTGCCAGTCTCCGCACAGGAAGGTCGCCTCGGCGAACACCTTCGGATGCTTGGGCTTACGGTCCTCTTGTTGCTTCCCGGTCGGATAGAACCATTTGAAGGGCAACCGGGTGACGATCGGGAGAAAGAGCCGACCCACCTTCTCCACCTGGCGGTAGCTCGTGAGCGGGATCGGCAACCCGAGGCCGAACAGGAGGTCGCCGAAAACGACTTTGGGGCACACCCGATCAAGCGCCTGGGCCATGCCGTAGCGATCCACCGCCGAAACCAGCAACGCGCGCTCCCGGGAGAAATCCACGACGCCGTCCTTCTGGAGCCGCTCGATCGCCGAGCGCTCAAGGGTGTGCTTCAGCCCGGACCCGTCCACCACGGGGGTGGTTCGCGCGCCCTCGATCAGCCTCAGGATCTGCCGGAAGGCGTACCGACGCTTGCCGACGACCACGTAGATGTCGCACCCGCCGACGCCCAAGGCGTCCACCTTACCGTCCAGTTCGCCAAACAACGCGGCGAACCGATCCAGGCTACCGTCGGTGCCTCGACGCTCGATCGCGAAGCGCTCGCCGAGCAGTTCGGTTTCGCTCGTTTTGTCCCGTTTCGATGTGCCAAGGCTGACCGAGACGACCCGCTTCATCGCGCCTAGTACACCGCGACGCCTTCGATCTCGACGTCCACGCCTTTCGGTAGGCCCGCGACGGCGACGGTCGAACGAGCGGGGGGCGTCCCCTCGAACATGGCGCCGTAGACCTCGTTCACAACCGCAAAGTGGTCCATCGAAGACAGGAAGATCGTGGTCTTCACAAGGTTGGCCGGGGCCAGGTCGAGTTCGGCCAAGACGGCCCTCATGTTGCGCACGACCTGTTCGGTCTGGGCGCGAACGTCTCCGTCCACGAGGGTCCCGTCGGGCCGGAGGGCGATCTGACCGCTCATGAACACAAAACGGCCCTCGGCGCGAACGGCTTGGCTGTAGGGACCGATCGCGGCGGGAGCGTGGGGGGTGGAGACGACCTCGCGAACCATACGCCGATGTTACCGGCCCGTGCCCTGGGCCGATCGGTTGACCGCGTCAGAACCCGAAACCGCCTCCCGAACCGATCGCTTGGCCTCGCTGTCCGATGCCGAAGGCCGAGTCGAACGGCAGGGCCTTCAGCCGGAAGAAGAAGGCGTACTCGGTTCCGGTCCGAAAGCCGGTCTGGTTGTCCTTCACCTGCAGAATGGCCTCCCAGCAGTGCAGGTCGAGCGTGAACTGCAACTGGGCGGCCTCGACCTTCTTGAGGAACCCGTTGTAGGTCAGCACGGCGGTGGTCGCCACGCGTCCCCACTTGAGGTTGCTCAGAAAGAAGTCGAAGTTGCCCCAGGTGTGGCGAATGCCGTCGTAACGTGCCGCCGCCGTCACGAAGGTCGCCCCAGCCTGCCACGAAAGGTCCATGCGAAGGTTGGTCCAAGCCGTCCGGAAGGGGTCGTACGTCGCGAGGGTTCGGAAGAGAAACCAGTCGGTCGGTTGCCACTCCAACTTCGTGCCGACCGTCTGCCACGGAACGTTCCCTCGATCACCCTGCAACACGTCGTAACCGGACTGAACGCTCAGAAGAAGCGGCTTGCCGGGGCGCATTGAAAGATCCGCGGTGAACTGGTCGGTTCGGCCCGTGCGGTCGATCTGGAGCGGCGTGTAGCCCTGGGACCGCATGTAGTTGTAGCGGAGGTTAAAGGAGGTGTCGCGCCCTAGGCGGTAGGAATACCGAGGATTGAGCTGAAGGGTCCAAAGCGCGGTGTCGTCGCTGTAGTTGGACTGCCGAAACCGTACGCTCTGGTCGAACCGCGACCTCCGGTCGGATCGGTCGTACTTGTCGTAGTTCAGATCCAACCCGGTGCGCGTGACCCGGTCGCGCGTCTGCCCGTCCGCAAACTCCCCGATGCTCACCTCCGCCCGGATCGGAATGCGGTCGGCGGTCGTTTTGTTTAAGATTCGGCGCGATTCCGTGCGTAAAGCGAAAACCGGCGTCCGATCCGAGGCGCTGAAGAAGTTCAGGTTCGCTCCCACCGGAATACTCCGAACGTACTCCAACTCTGCGGTGAGTTTCTTGGCGTCGTGCTGGCCCCGGAAGCGGACGTCGAGTTGGGATCGCTCGATCGGGGTCCCGCCCGCCGATCCGCTCGAACTGCTGACCCAGTTCGACTCGAGGGTGTACTGGGTCTGGGGACCGAGGCGTCGCTGGTCGAACAGTCCGTAGGTCGTCTGCCCGAACGAAAAGCCCGCCGAGGAGTTTGCGCTCCGCATATAGGTCAGGCGGGTATTGGCCGAGCCTTGGGGCATGTTGAGCGACGCGTTCGTGCGCTCCTGCGTCGAACCGGGTGCGGTCAGGTAGTTGTTGCGCTCGTAGATGTTCGACACTTGCAGGATCGCGCGCCCGAACAACTGCGAATGATCGTTGCTGACGATGAGCGAGTGCGGCTCCTGTGTCATCCCGTAGACCTTGACCAGTCCCTCCATACGCGGACGCCGGTACCCGTAGTCGGCTCCGAGCCCCGGACCGAGCTTCGTGAAGTAGTCCACGCGGTAGTCCATGCGGTCGCCGTCTCGGACGGGCACGTTCCATAGCGTCTTGATGTAGTACCCTTCGTCGCGACTCTGCCCGACTTCGGGCGTAAAGTTCGTGCGGGAGTCGAGCGCGATCTCCAAGAACGGAAGATTGAACAACCGCTTCCCAAAGGCGCGCACTTCCACGTTTCTCATCTGGATGCGGTCATAGGGCTGAATGCGAGTGGCCCGTGCCCTTATCTCGTAGTGCGGCTTGGGATAGGCGCACGAAGTCAGTTTGGTTCGCTCGCCTTGCACGTCTTGCTCCGATCCGTGAAAACTCTCGCCGCCGAAGAACAAGTCCTGTAGAGTGCGTCCCCCGAGGAGGCTCGGTCGCAGAATGGTCGTCCCGTGGATCGCGCTGAACGTGCGGTCGGCGAACCGAATCTCAACCCAATCGCCATCCACGACGGTGTCCGATCCGATCGCGCGAACGTTGCCCTTCAGCACATAGACGTCTCGACCGAGGTCGCCGCGAATCTCGTCGGCGAAGAGGTCGTACCCAAGGTAGATCAAATGGACGCCGCCCTCCGCCTCGAGTTTGCGGTCCTTGACCCGATGCTTAGCCGCTCGCACGACCTGTAGCCACTGCCTTTCGGGGGCCGAATCGCCGGGAGGCAAAACGTCCTGCCGCACCTCGACGGGTTGCTCGCGCGCGCCGCCGCCGCGCAACTTCGTCTCGGCGATGCTCTGTATATTGGCGCGCACCGCTTCCGCCGCCGAGTCGAACGCTCCCGCAAACTGGGCGAGCGTGACCGGCGAGAGAACCAGGCCAAGAATCACGGCCCCACATCGCCCGCCGACGCCCCTCACTCCAGCCGCCTTAGCCCGATGAGCCCGAGTCCGAAGAACAGCACGTTGGGCAACCAGGCGGCGACCACCGGCGGGACCCATCCGTTGCTACCGAAAATCTCTGTCGAAATGACGAAAGCGTTATAGTACAACCCGACGCTGATGATGCTCAGCAGCACACCGACCAACCCGCCACGCTTGGCGAGCCAAATCGCGAACACCGGCGAGGTAAGCGCGAACACGAAACAGGAAGCGGGAACGCTCCAGCGCGTGTGGTACTCCACCTCGAGCGACCGAGTATCGCGCTTCTGACGCTTACCTTCCTGGATCGCCTGGTACAGCTGGTCTTGCGTCTGCTCGTTGGCGAGCGGCGGCATAAAGAGATCCTGCACGATGATCCGCTCGTTGATCTCCACCTTCTGTCCGCTCTTGGCGATTACCACGTCGTCGCCGATCACCTGGAAGAAGCGCGCGTCGTCGAGCAAGAAGACGCCGTCTCGGTAGCTTCCCCGTTCGCACTGCCAAATCCAGGTTTCGCCAGTACGAGGCTTTTCAAAAAGAAGAAGATCGTTGAGGGCGACGGACCCGTCGGGTTGTCGGGCCACGCTCCCGATGTAAGCAACGCCGTTGCGCAACGAGATCGATACGTTGGGCCGGAAATCGGGGGCGATGTTCAGAAGCGTGGTCTCGCTCAGGAGACGACGACTCGCCAACTCCGCCCCCGGAGTCACCCGCTCGACGACGAAAAAGTTGAGCACACCGACCAGCACCCCGAAGAACGCCACTGGGAGGATCGCTCGAACGATGGGCACTCCGGCGGCCCGGATGGCGGTGAGTTCGGACTCGCGCACCAACCGGGACATCGCCAGCGAGGCTCCGAGCGAGGTCCCGACGGGCAACGTCTGGCTCAAGAAGTAAGGGCTCTTCATCACGATCAACTGAAGAACCGCGAGCGGCGGAACGTTCTTGGGGTTGAAGTTCTTCAGGATAGCGATAAGTTCGTTAGCCTGAAACATGAACAACACCGCAACCGTACCTATACAAAACGGTACGAGCATCTCCTGGAAGAAGTAGCGGTCGAGGCGGGTTGGGAGGAGGCGCATCAGGTCGCCTCCCGAGCCACTTCGCCCCGGAACGCCCGAATCGTCACCGCCGCGCCCAAGCCCATCAGCGCCACAATCGCGATGATCGCCAGCAAAGGCGGCAATGCCGTCGCCAGCGAGGGGATGCCGACCAATGCCGCCATGCCCACGACCCAAAGGGCGACCAACTTCCGGGCGAAGGCGGCCCTCCCGGGGTCTCCGCCCACGTAGGAGAGGTAAGTCCTGGCCCGACAATTGGCGCACCACAACTCACCCGGTTCGTTCGCGCGACCGCACTTGGGGCAGACGATCGCCGTGACCGGGGGCGACTTCTTCGCCATCCTCCTCCACACGCCCAAGGTCCGAATCTCCTCGCTGTAGTGGAACCGGCTGACGCCCTCAAGAACCCGCTCGGCGATCGCGACGCTATGCGCCACGTGCCCATGGGCGATCAGCGCCTGCGCGATCGTCAGGCGCGCGATCGCGTTGTCGGGGTACTTCTCCGCATTGTCGTAGGCGGTCGCCAACCTCTCGCGGTCGAGCGAGACGACCGCCCGCTTGTCCAAAACGTTCTTCACGAACGGAAAGAGGATCACCGTGGCAAATATCGAGAAGAACAGCAGCAACCGCAACCATGGGGCCTCCGCCGTGATCGTCATCAGCCCGAGAAAAGGCCCCATCAGGATCGCCGCCGTGCCCGTAACGGGGTCCAGTTCGCCGCCCACCGTCCAGTGAACGGTCGCCAAAGTCCAAACGGCGATCGGGAACCATACGAGGCACCAGGTTGCGGCGAGGAGGAGTTCCACGTCAGGTCTGGTTGCCTCTCTCTTCGGCGAGATCGGTCGAGGGCTTGGCTTCGGACCGGAACGAGAACTTCGACTCGGTCCCCGCGCGCAGTCGGGCCACGTTGTCCCGGTGCCGGTACCAGACGAAAGCCCAAAGGAAGACGTAAGCCCCCATCAGGATCGGCGGCGAACGGAAAAGCATCCCGAAGGCAAAGACGGCGACCCCCGCGACCAAGCTTCCGAGGCTGATGTACCGCGTCACAGAGACGACCACGATAAAGGCCCCGAACGCGCTGAGGGCAACCGCCGGGTCGGCGCCCAGCACCGCTCCCAGCCCGGTCGCGATCCCCTTTCCCCCCTTGAACCCTAAGAACGGAGAGGCGCAGTGACCCAAGATCGCCGCAAAGCCGGCCAAAGCGACGTACTCCCTCGGCAGCAACGAGTAGGAACCCAGAACCATCGGCAGCGCCGTGCCAACCAGGGACCAGGCGAGAAACGACGGCAGAAGCCCCTTCAGCACGTCGAGGAAGAACACGAACAATCCCCACTTCGTCCCGAGGGCGCGCTTGACGTTGGTCGCCCCAATGTTGCCGCTACCCACCTTGCGGATGTCGATCCCCTTCGCCCGCGCCACGAGCACACCAAACGGTACCGACCCCAACCCGTACCCAAAGAGAATCGGGCCGATTTGCGCGGGGAGGTTGGAGGAGAGTTCGGCAAGCATCGCGATTCCGATCAGGCGCGCGCGCCGAGGCGTTGCAGACCCTCGACGTAGAGCAGACGCACCACCTCGACAATGTGTTCGTGGTGCGCCAAGAACGCGTTGGGGTCCGAAAGCCCCTCAAGGCGGGCGAGCCGTTCGAGTTTATCCGGGTTCTCGGGCAACAGGTCGCCTTTGTGGCCGAGCAGACAAAGCCGGTTGCGAATGTGGCACAGATAGCGCTGGGCGATGAGCAGCTCCTCGAGTTCGACCGCGTTGATCAGATGCGCGTGGGCAAGGAGCCGAAGGCGCTCGTCGGTTCGAACGGCGGATCCCGCATGGGTGGCGGTCGGGTAACGCATCTGATGAAGTTGGACCAACCACTCGATGTCGGAGAGCCCCCCGTGGCCCAGCTTCACGTTTCGCCGCCGGTGGGTGGGCAACACACGCTCCGTCTCGATGCGCCGCTTCATCGCCACCAGTTCGTCGAGACGCTCCGGGGTGAGCGGAAGGGCGTAACTCGCCTTCGCGAGCAGACCGGAGGACTCCGTGCTTCCGTGAACCAGCCTCGTCCGACCGAGAGCGAACCTTTCCCAAAGCTCCATATCCTCGAGTTCGTACTTGCGGAACCCTTCGTAGGTGCGGACCAAAAGCCCTTTGCCACCTTCGGGCCTTAGCCGGAGATCGAGTTCGACGGGGGCGTCGTACCGCTTGAGCGCGGCGAGGAAAGCAAGCGACTGCTGAGCGTGGGCCTCCGCCTCGGCGTGCAAGCGCGTCTCCCGCACGAGCAATACGACGTCCAAGTCCGAGGCGGGCGAGAGGTCCCCACAGGCGTAGCTCCCGAGGGCGACGATATCGAACTCGACGCTTAGCCTTTTTGCGATATGACTAAGCGTTTCGTCATAGAGTTTTCCCAAGCTCTCCGCGATAGGGAAGCCGGGATCGAGGATCCAGCGCGCGCCCAAGACCGTCCAACCGTTTCGTAGCGACGTGGCGACCTGTTCGGGCGACGCGTCCAACGGAAGGTCGCGCACGCGGCTCGCCCAGTCGAGGTCCTCCTCGATTTCACCGCTTAGCAGGAGTTCGGTGACGGCCAAGCTGGACTTCAGACGGGGCACCAGCATGGGGGCGGCGGCCAGCACCCGCTCGACGCGGCCGAGACTCCCCTCGTTCTCCGCCAGACTCGCGTAATAGGCCTCCGCCTCCGGCTGGACGTCGAACCACTGGAGGGCGGGCGGGGCGAGCGGACCGAGCCGCTCGGCGACCAGACGTCGTGCGCTGGGGGGCGCTTCCGCTGCACCGACGTGCGCCTCGTAGAGAGAACGCACCGACCGACGGTGCAGCGATAGCTGCTCCTCTAAGTCCGCCCGTCCGGCGAGACCCATCAGCCTCGCCAAGTGGTCTCGTCCCGCCTCGTGGCCCGGCAACTGGTGCGTTTGGAGGTCGCCCACAAGCTGGCATCGGTGCTCGAGTTGGCGAAGGAAACGGTACCCATCCGCCAACGTTCTAACGGACGCCGGATCAAGCAACCCCTCCTCGTCCAAGGCCCGCAAGGCGTCCAGTGTGCCGCGCACACGGAGCGCGGAACGAGAACCGCCGTGAACCATTTGGAGCGTTTGAGTGAGAAACTCCACGTCACGGATACCGCCGACGCCGCGCTTCAGATCGTCTTGGTCGGCCGTCTCCTCGATTCGCGCGCGCATCGCGACCATCTCCTCGACCGACCGGTCGGAGAGCCTTGCCGGAAAGCACACCGAGCCGCGCATCGCCTCCCACCGCTCGACCAGTTCGGGACCGCCGAGGATAGGCCGGGTGCGGAGCAGCGCTTGCCGCTCCCATGGCTCGGCGTAAGCGTCGAAGTACTTTTCGACGGCGCGCATGGAGCGCAGGATGGGTCCGGAAGAGCCATACGGACGCAAGCGGAGGTCCACCCGGTAGAGGGATCCGCGCCCCATCCGGTCGCCCAAGGCGCGCCCGATCGCCTCGCAGGTACGGGTCAGGCGCCGCAGGTCGTCGTCGCTCAGCCCGTCCTCGTGGACGTAGGCGAGATCGACGTCCGAGCTGTAGTTCACCTCGCCGCCGCCCAGTTTGCCGTACGCGATCACCATCAGGGGCAAGGAGCCGCTCCAACCATGCTGCGATGCCACCGTTTCGACGGCGAGTTGGATGAGCGCGTCGGCGACCTCGGAGATCGCGCGCCAGACCTCTTCGGCTTGCCAGAGGCCGGCGAGATCGTTCACCACGATCGGAAGCTGCCAGCGCTGCTTGAGGAAGCGCAGACGATCGAGCGAGTGGGTGAAGGACGACGAGGAGGCGAGCAGGGTTCGACCTTCGGACAGGATGTTGTCCCGTTGCGGGCGCTCCCGCAGGGCGTCCGGGTCGGTGATCAAACCCGCCAACTCGGGGTTCTGGATCAGCGCGTCCGACAGATGGCGGCTGGCGCCGAAAATCAGCATCAAGAGACGAGCCAGCCTGACCGATTGGGCGAGAAACCGAAGTTGCGTCTCCGGACTGCTGGACGAACGTAACCACCGCTCGAAATTGGTGAGCGCCCCGTCCGGGTCGGGACAACCTCTGAACGCGGTTGATACAAAGTCGCTCAACGGCATCGAGCCCAAGGACTCGAGCCGCTCGATGGCCCGGATCGCCGACTCCGGTTCGCGAAACATCGCCGCAACGTCTATCGCACACGCCTCGATGGGGGCTTGGTTCCCTTCTTGGGTTCGTGCGTCACGGCAACGGGTCCTCCCCCGCCTTGTCCAAGCATTGTCACCAATAGAACCTTGCCAAGGACTGCATCACGATGGCCTGCAGCCCGACGAGCAGGACGGACACCGCCCGCACCTTCGACGCCGTTAGCGCCTCGGAGGCCGGCTTCGCCAGGGCCAGAGCCGCGAACGGCACGACGAACAGGCACGCTCGGGCGGTCTCCCCGGTCCGGTAGGCGCCCGTCAGGAAGGCCACGCCCAGCAACCCAAGGAGTAGGACAAGCGCTCGGCTTTCGGGTGACGAACGATGCCTCGAACGCCACCACTCGACCGCGAAGAGCGCCCCGATCGGCCCCGCGAAAAGGATGGGCTCCGCCACGTTCTCGAACCTGGTGGCAAGGTAGGAGACAGGGTCTGCCAGAAGGCGAAATCCCTGCGGGTTCTCTAACCGCGACGCGGTCAGCATGGACGCCAGGTAGTTGTAGCCGAGGGCCAAGTGAGCCACGGCAAAGAACAGGGCGACCGGCACGCCGATCCAGACGATCTCGCTCCAAGACCGGCCGCGCCAGCGCCAGAGGATTGGCACGACCGCAAGGAACACAAGGCTCCCAAAACTCAGGCTCAGCAACGCGATAAGGGCGAGCGCGCCGAGCCCGACGCGCGCCCATGTTGGCTCCAGGAGAGAGGCCAGCAACAATGCGGCCGAGCAGGCGGCGATCGTCGCGTCGATCGAGTAGATCGTGTAGATCTGAACGGCGGGAAGACTCAGCACCAGCAACAGCCACCAGGCAACATCGCGATCCGCCAAACCGGTCCGGCGAAAGGCCAGACACAGACAACCGCCGAGCGCCAGCAACGAACCGAGCCCAAGAACGATGCCGATCGTCTCCGGACCTATGCCCGTCTTGATGCCCCCATACATGACCAATACCGGTCCAGGTGGGTGAGTCTTAGTGTGGGTTGAGTACTCGGGTTGTCGGTCCGTGTATTCGGCGATAAACCGCCTCGCGTCGTGGACGCCCAAAGCATCGTCGTAGTACTGCGGAGACTCGTCACTTTGTCCGGCGACCGGTCCGGCGTACCCTTCTTGCCGACCCAGAATGCCGTTCGTCGCGACGGCAAGCACCAACCCGAGGAGCAGGGCCAACGGTACGCTCAGTCGATCGCGGTAGACGAACGATATCCCGCAAGCCACGATGGCCAGGGACAGGGCGACCATCCCGAGGCGAGCCAACGTGAAGAACCCTGAGACGGCAGGAATGACCTCGCTGACCGGCCAGAACTTGGGGATGTCCGAGGACGGAAAGGCGCTTCTGATCAAGGCGAACGCGAGGTTCAAAACCAGAAACGCACCTACAAAGATGAGGATGAACCGGGCTAGTTTTGCCGGGGAAGCGAGTCGATCCTCGAGTCGATCGGTCATGCCGTCGCCGCTTTGGCGGTCGCGGCGTTCGGGTCGGCCTGCTTTGCGGGCAACGGTCGGTGGACCGCCAACAGCCCCGCGCCCGCACCGAGCATCAGGTAGATCGGCCCCGAGCGCTCGAACTTCGAGTGGGTCACCCCAAGGATCGAACCCAGGACCAGGAACAGCACGAGGTTGAGCATGACCGCCCAGCGGGTCTCGTTGCGCGCCGGATCCCGTGTGCCCCCGAGCCTGACGAACATCAGGTAACTGACGAAGAAGAGGCTGAAGAACAGAAGCAGGCCGGGGATGCCGTGGAGGAAGAACGACTCGAAGTAGCCGGAGTCCGGACCGTTCGCCCGCGAGTAGGTGTCACCTCGGCGAGCGAACGCGTTGGAGGAAAGAAGGGTGAAGCCGGAACCCAGTGGTGCGATCTCCGCCGCCATCTCCGTGATTCTCGTCCAAGATTCAAGCCTAAACTTGAACGATTCGTCCTGGAAGAGACCACCCTCGAAAGTGCGGGCTAGGTAGCTGAACCGTTCGTCACTGAGACGGGTGCTGACGAAGGCGCCGCCCAGAAGGACCAAACCAACGATCACGATCGCGATCGTGCGCTGGCTCCGGTAGATCGTGTACAAGATGAAGAACATCAACAGTAACCCTTGGTACAGCAGCGCGATGCGCACTTGGGCCACGAACGTACCGGCAAAGAAGATGGCGCTCAGGAAGAAGATGGCGGGCAGGTGCTTGTTCCGCAACCTGTCTCCGGCACCAAGGGCGATCGCCAACACGAAGAGGGTGCCGTACGTGTTGAAGCTCCCGAACATGGTAGGCGAGGTAAACACCGAGGCGGGCCGAGGCGACGTCTCTTCGTCGCCGGTCTGGTATTGGTTCTCCTCGCGCAAGGACCCAATCCGTTTGCTGACGTTGTCCGCCGCCCCTTTCAGCGGGGTGTCCTGAGCCACGCCGAGTACGGCGGCGAAGAGGCACCCGACGATCAACGCGTTAAGCAGGGATCGAGGCGCAGATCGCGGGGCCATCACGACCAACGCATAGGCGGCGCGGTACACCGCCCACGTCGTGAAGATGACGTAGAAGTAGTCGAGAATCTCGTAGGGATAGAAGATCCGCCCCAGTGCCGAGCCCGCATAGGACTGGCTAAAGTTGGCGATCAAGACCCACGCGATAAAGAAGAAGTCCAACCAGGTGCGCGTCAAGACCGCCCAACCTCGGACGCGAAGTCCGGCCAGAACGATCAGGATGCTCACATAGAAGACGGGATGGAAGCGAACGACGGGCTGGTACTGCCCCGCGAACATGTAGGTACCCACCAGCACGAAGCATAGGACGGTAACGACCTTGGCGATCAAACCGGATGCGGCCGCGATCGGGCGGACGCTGTTCGGAATTGGACCGGCTTGGGTGAGGGCCATGGCGGTGAGCGACGCGTCTCCGAAAGGCGGAACCTTCCGGAGACGCGATCAGGAAACTAGCCGTCGCGGCCTTTGAGTTTGGGCGTATCGTCCCCGCCGGATGGCATCGAGGCGACCGTCGTGCCCGGTCCGGACAGCCCGGCCGGCGGATAGTATTCCGGCGTTTCGGTGCCCTTCGGCAGGATGATGATCGCGGCGATGGCGATGCCAAGACCGAATCCGGCCAGAACGTAAAGGGTCACGTTTGGAGCGCTTGGGATCGGGTTCGCGCGCGCGTCCGACACGATATACGCGTTGGCCACCCGGCCGACCGGCTCGGGCCCAACGGCGTCGAGCGAATCCTTGCGCGCTGAGAGCTCCATGTAGGTGCGCTCCTGAATCTGCCGTTGGCGGAGCAAGTCGTTGACCATGCGCTCGGCCTGCGGATAGACCACGAGTTCCTGCTCGACCTTCGAGCGGTCGGTTTTCGTCTGGCCAAGTTGCTTGGCCAACGAGTCCACCTGCTCCTTGACCCGGTTCACCGTTTGCTCTTGCAGCACGTAGGTTTGGTTGAGCTGGCGCTCGGTCCGCTGGACAACCTCGCGGTCGATCTTGTTGAGATCATCCTGAATCTGAGCGACGCGACCCAACAGAGCCTTCACATCGGGCCGATCGTCGGTGTACTTCTTTCGCTCTTGGGCGAGTTGGGCCTTGGCGGTGTTGAGGTCCATCACCAACTGGGTGTAGTTGGGATTAGGGGACTTCTGAACGACCACGTCCACCCACTGCGGTGTGCTGGCCAACGTGCGCTGGGCTTGGGCGAGTTCGGCGATCGCGCCGTTGTACCGGGACTGCAGGTCCACCTCGCGCAGTTCAAGGTCCGCCCGGGTGCGGCTATAGACGGAGGCGTCGGCCTGCATGTCGGCCATGCCGTACTGGCGCTTCACGTCATTGATCTGTTGGTCAATCGCGAGAAGCTTTTCGGTGGTTCGCTTGAGGCGCTCGGTGACCAGCGTCCGGGCTTTCTCTCCATAGTTGTTCGCCATCTTCTGGGTCACGCGTATGTACGCACGACCGATGTTGTTCGCGATGGCGGCGGCGAGATCCGGATCGTCCAAGGTCACGCGGAGCGTGACGACCTCCGAATCCTTCTGCGAGTCGACGCGCAAGCGGCGAGGAAGCAGGTCGATCAACTGGATGATCTTGTCGTTGTTGAAGGCGAACTTCCCTTGCGTGTCCTCGGCGCGCGTCAGTTCGATCGCCTCGCCGATGACTTGAGAACCCAGCAGAATGTCGATGTTCGTCTGGATGTTCCGACCTCGACCGAAGTTGATCAACTCGTCGATCTTCGACTCCGGATTCTGGGGGTCCATCGTCGGGAGAGACGTGTCCACCAACACGCCGACCGACGAGGTGTACTCCTTGGGCAAGAAGAAGGTCAGGACCAGGGCCGCGAGCGGCGTGAGCACAAGCGCGACGATGGCCTTGATGACAGCGGTTCCACGCATATGAAGGGTTCCTCGCAAGGGTCGGGCACCGAGGCAGACGCAACCTTGCCCGATCCGTACTCATAACGGACGAACGATAGGTTACCCAGGGTTGGACCTTCGTTCGCCATGATCGTGCCATGAACTGCGTCGCTTCATCCGCCGCTCGCCGCGAGCGCCAGCCTGCGCGAGGCGAGCGAACCCACCGCCTGGTCGTCCGCCAGCCTCCTCAAGACGGCATGGCCAGCCTCGGTCTGGGCGAGCGCCTCGAGCAGGGGGTCCACCAAGTCGCCCCGCATCGCCGGGTCGTACCGACGCACCGCTCGCTCCAAGGCACCCACCAGTTCGGGGCGGCGCCGCGTCGCCCGGGCGGCCTCCGCCAGCAGTGGCCGGCTACCGGAAGCAAGACCCCGTTCGATCAACGCATCCGACCGAGGGCCCTTGACGCCGGCGGCGACTCGGAGCGAGATCAGGGATAGGGGCGCCTCGGTGAGCGAGGCTTCGCCCGCGAACTGAAGGCCGCTCACGATCGCGACCTGGAGGTCGAGGTCCGGGGTGCCGGACGCGTCCCATAGCAGCTTCAGGTCCTCCGGACGCCCGATCCGACCCAAGCCGAGCGCGGACACCGATCGCAGATCGGGCCGAGTCTGCGGATTGACGAACGCTTCGCGGAGAAGGTCCCGCGAACGGGGATCGGCGATCGCGCTGAGGGCCGTGAGATAGGCGATGCCTTCGTCGACGGGCGCCGTTCGGTACCTCTCGGTCAGCGCATCGACCGCTTCCCGGGCGCGCAACTTTCCGAGCGCCTCGGCCGCCGCCCCCCGCACGTCCTTGTCTTTGTGCGCCAACTGCCGCAGCAGAGGAGGCACCGAAGCGGACCCTTCGCTGACCAGAAAGGCGACGGCGTTGGTGCGAGCGTCCGTCACGGACAGTTGGCCGGCGGTGGCGTTCAGCGAGGTCTCGCCGGCCTCGGCCAGGGCCCGGAAGACGGCGTACCGCTGAAAGCCACCCGTCTGCGTCAGTTGCTCGGCGACGGCTTTGGTTTGGGTCTTCGCAAGGCGCACCAAGCTTTCGGTCAAGGCGTCTCGGGCGTCCTTGTCGAAAGTCGCCAGCAACTTGACGATCAACTTCGCGAGGCCAGGCGCGTCGTGAGCGCCCAAGTTCTTGGCAAACCGGACCTTCTCGGACGAGGGCAGAGCTTTGAAGAACGATTCGACCTCGGGTCGATCCACGCTCGCGACGAAGTAGTCGCGTTGGGCGGAGCTCGGCGACCCAAGGGCGAGCTTCCTCGTCTCGGCGGTTCGCCAAGCGTTGTAGACGCCGAGGAGAACGGCGAAGACCAGTAGCCCGAGCAACAGCCAGACGGCCTGTCGCCTCGGAGAACTCTCGCGGTTTGCCTGCCGGCTCACGCGTCCAACCTTCGCCGCGCGCCGGGCGATTCCTGTCCCGCCCGCTCGATCGCGGACGCGACGACCATACCATCCCGAGCCTCCCGAACGTCGTGCACGCGCAACACGCGCGCCCCGAGCCGTTGCGCCACCACTTGGGCGGCGACCGACCCGACCACGCGGGCTTCGGCGGGCGCGGGTTCCCGGTCGGTTCCGAGAATCGCACCGAGAAACGATTTCCGGCTCACCCCGACGAGCACCGGGTAGCCCGTCGCGACGAACCGTTCGGTGGCCGCCAAGAGCTCGAGGTTTCCCGCGACCGACTTGCCGAAGCCGATGCCTGGGTCGATCCAAATCCGGTCCTTGGCGACGCCCTCTTGCTCGGCCGAGCGCGCGCGCTCCACGAGGAAGGCCAGGACCTCTTCGACGACCTCTTCATAGACGGTGTCGCGCTGCATCGTGCGTGGTTCTCCGCGCCGGTGCATGAGGCAGACCGAACACTGCGCTCCGGCGCAGACGCCCGCCATCTCCGGGTCGCCGAAGGCGGAAACGTCGTTGATCACCGTCGCCCCAACTTGCAGACAACGGCGCGCCACAATCGCCTTCGTCGTGTCGACGGATACCGCGATGCCCTCCGCCGAGAGCGCCGCCACCACGGGCACGACACGCCGCGACTCCTCCTCAGCGTCGACCGGCTCCGCGCCGGGGCGGGTGGACTCGCCCCCCACATCGATCACGTCGGCGCCCTGTCGGACCATCTCCCTTCCGCGCGCCACGGCGGCACGGGAATCCAGGTAACGCCCGCCGTCGCTGAAGCTATCGGGCGTGACGTTCAGGATGCCCATCAGAGCGGGCCGACCTTTGGGGAGTTCGAATCCCGACATGGTCTCAGAATACCGACCCCGCCCGGATGTAGAGTCCGGTCGGGGTCGTGGACGGCTCACCGGACGCTTACGCGCCCGCTTGGCCGAGGTTCTTGCGGACGATGAGGAAGTCCGCGATATTGACGTTGCCGTCCTTGTTGAGGTCGGCGGCGGCGTTCCAGTTCGCCGACCCGCTGTTCGATCCGAAGGCCGCGCGGACCGCAATGAAATCGGCGATGTTCACGGTGTTGTCGCCGTTCACGTCTCCGTTCTTGAGATCGAACGTCTGCCCCGACGCGCCCGCCGCCGTAATCACGACGTTGGTCCGCTTACCCCGCAACCACGTGGGCCCCTTGCAGAGCAGGTCGTACGTCCCCGTCAAGTTCGTCTGGAAAGTCCAGCTGCCGTTGTCGTTCGGGTTCGCCTGCACCGTCTCGACGGCGGTGGAACCGCCCGGGTTGCGAATCTCGAAGGTTAGGGTAACCCCCGAAAGGGCCGCGCCATAGTCCTGCAGGGCGATCGTGCCTGAAACCTGGGGCGGAGCGGAGAGTTCGATCGTGCCGTCGTACATCTGCACGTCGTTCGTGCCCGAGCCGAACACGCGGATGTAGTACGGGCCAACCCCAGTGAGCTGGAAATTGGTCAGTTTCTCCTGGACGCCCAAGCCGCCGTTGTTGACGGTCGCGAGCACGGTCGTCCCGTTCGAGTCCAGTAGTTGGAAGCCCAGGTCTTGGAGGTTGGTCGAGTTCACGCTCGACGTGGTGCCGCTGCACCCGCTGGACTGGTTGCCGATCGTGTAGGTCCGCCCAACCGGGGTGAGGGTCAGCGTGACTTTGGCGGGTCCCGTCGTCCGGAACTTGTAGAAGTCCACGTCGCTTGTCCGGTCGAGGGAGAGGTTCGTGCCGAAGGCGTAGCCACCGGGCGGGAGAATTCCCGCGTCGCTCGCGGTCCCGGCGGTGTCGTTGTTCTCGAGGGCGTCGCCGTAGTACCAGTGGCCCGCCCGGATGTCGTCGTGCTGGACCATGTCGAAGCCGGTGTTCAGGAACGGCTCCATCAGCTTCGTGTTGTCGCACGGTACCGAGTGCCCGAATCCGAGTCCGTGGCCGTGCTCGTGACCCAGGGTGTTGCGGAGGAAGCGGTAATCGTTCGACTGGTTGGCCCAGTTCTCGCTCGAATCGATGCACATGTCGCCCGAGTTGGGATAGTAGTTGTAGGCCAGCACACCGCTCGAACCGTCGATGTTGCGGGCGGAGACCCGGACGTCGCCACGGGTACCGAGCACGCCGGCCCCGCTGTTGAGGCCAACACCGTCGTCCGCGGACTCATAGTCGTACATGAGACCCGCGACACCGGCCCAGCCAGCATAGATTTGCGCGAACTTGCTCTGCCAGAGGGCGGTGTTCCCGCCGAACTTGGAGTTCATGGTGCTGAACAAGTTGCTCGGCGCCGCCCCCGCCCCCGCCGCCGCCGGAACGTTGGTCCCGTCCGGGACGAAGCTGTACGTCAGCACGATCGGGTTCCCCGCCGATCCGGTGGCGCCGTTCGCGGTGGTTGTCCATCGCTGGCCCGGGTTGTACGCCCGCTCCCGGTGGTCCAGCCCCGAATCCTGGCGCGCGAAGTCGCGCATCACTTGGCGCATATAGGCCTCGGACGTACCGGGTGCGAACAGCACGGACACGGGCACTCCGTCGGCGGTGAAGCCGGTCTGACAGATGCCGAAGTACTCGCCCTGATTCCCGGCGACGACGCGCGACTCCACCACCCGCGACGAATGCCCGAACGCCCGTGGCAACGCCGACGCGACCGACCGCTTCAGGTCGGAATCCGACGGACGGGTGCTATCATTAGCCAAGAAGAGCGTCGCTCCCCCGGTCAAGGCGAGGCCCAGAAGGCCGAATCCAAACTTCTTCATTCCACGAATCCTCCAGACCCACGGTTGCCGCGCGCGCGGGCCGCACTTGGGACTTCAGACGGCGGCAGCCCCTACCGGGTTCCCTCGACGAGAGCCTGCCAAAGGGACTCGACGAGAAGCCCGGTGTTCCAGTTGGCGCTCGGCTGACGTCGGGCGGAAGGAAAGACGGTACCCGGATCGACGAGGGGTTCGCCGCACGGAATGCTCGCCTGAACGAGGACGGCGGTCGGACGCATCAGGAGGGCGCAGCCGCAGACCTTGAGTCCCGTTCGAGGGTCCACCATATCGTTCGGCGACACATGGTTGAAGCAGTCGGCGGTCCTTCCCCCGCGACCCACGAAGTCGGTGGTCTCGGCGAGCACGGCGGGCAACCCGCATGCGTTCAGGGCGCGAACCAGAGGCGCCGCAAGGGCTCGATAGGCACGCTTCACCGCCCGCTCGCGCCGGGCGAACGGCAGATCGGGAAGCAGCGCGTCGAGGCGCGCCACCAGACCGATCGTCGCGTCGTGCCCGTGCAGGACCCCTTTGCCACCTGTCGGCCGACGGACCCACGGCACGGCGCAGTCGGGCGAAAGGTCGCGCTCGGGGACCTGGTACCGACCCAGGCTGACCCATGGCCCATCCCAGAAGTAGACCCGTGCCGAGACGGCGCAGTCCCGGAGATCCTCTAGAAGCGCGAGGTCGGACCGCATATTGGTCGGGCCGTCGAGAATCCCGTCCTCGACGACCCGAACGTCCGAAGGCGCGAAAGAGCGCGAGGCTACCAAGCGTCGCCCGACTGGCCAAGACTGCCGCGCAAGATGATGAAGTCCGCGATGTTCACCGATCCGTCCTTGTTCAGGTCCGCGCCCGGGTTGTAGTTCGCCCCCCCGCTCGAGGTCCCGAATGCGGCGCGGAGGAGGAGGAAGTCGGCAATGTTCACGCTGTTGTCGCCGTTCACGTCCCCGTTCACGAGGGTGAGGTTCAGGTTGTTGACGTCGTTGACGGTCGTGTTCACGTTGACCACCTTGCGAAGGAAAGTGGTCGGCTTGACCGCCATCTTGAAGTTACCGGCGAACGTGGTCACCGAGTACGCACCGCCCGACGAGGGGGTCACGGTGTCCTGCGAGAACACGGACGAGTTCGCCTGGGTACGAAACTCGAAGGTCGCGTTGGGCTTCGTACCCGTGAGGCCGTTGAAGGTCAGCGTTCCGCTGACGGTGCCGCTGTCGATCAGCAACCCGGTGGCGCGATAGGCCTCCACCGTGCCGCCAGGATTGGAGGCGGAACCCACGATAGCCGTCCCGTCTCGCGAAATCGCGTTCGCATCGAACAGCGTCCAGCCCGTGAGCGTGGACTCCAGGCCGTTCGCGATCAGCAGATCATGGACCCGCCGCAATCCAAACCCGGACTGCCAGACGAACGCCTCGTCGCCGATCGCCGTGGACCCCGCGCCGACGACCGTCAGGCCGTCGCCCGAAACGCCGAAGGCCACCGAACTGAAGGTGCCGCCCGCCAAATCGCCGAGGCCGACCATACCCGTTCCGGCGGTCCAGCGGAACGCCTCGAACCCGTTGCCCGAAAGGCTGGTGCCGACGACCACGGTGCCGTTGCTGTTCGTCCCGTAGGCGTCGCTGCGGAAGAACCCGCCCGCCAGATCGCCAAGACCGACCATGCCACCCGCCGAGGTCCAGCGGAAAGCCTCCATGCCGTTCGCCGATTCGCTACGGCCGACGACGACCGATCCGTCCGAGTTGGTTCCCCAAGCGGTGCTGAAGAAGATGCCTCCCGTTAGGTCGCCGATCCCGACCATCCCTCCGCCCGACGTCCATCGAAAAGCGGTCTCGCCGCTGGACGAATCGCTGCCACCGACGATCACGAGACCGTTACCGGAAATCCCAAGGGCACCCGAACTGACCGCCCCTCCCGCAAGGTCGCCGAGCGACGAAATCCCGCCCGACGTCCAACGAACCGCGAGATAGTTGCCCGAGCCGTTGTCGGATTGTCCCACGCGGACCGAACCGTCGTCCGAAACGCCGTAGGCCGTCGCGTCCGCCAGACTCCCGGTAAGGTGCCCCATGTCCACCATGCCCCCGCCAAGGGTCCACTCGAAGGCGGCGAAACCGGCGGACGTGTCGCTCTCGCCGACCGCTTTCGCGCCGTTGGAGCTGACGCCATAGGCCACGGACCGTTCGGTGCCGCCCCCGACGTAGCCCAAGCCGCTGAACGCAGGTTGCGCCGAAGCGACTCCGGCGACGCCCGCCATGACGGTGAAGAGCCCCATCCTCAGGTAACGGGGGTTAGGCAAAGTCTTACGCATATCCATTCCCGAAAGAGCCGGGCCGACGAACCAGTGATACCGCTTATTGATCGCCGCTCCGGCCAAAGTACTGACGCAGAATCAGGAAGTCCGCGATCCCGACGGCGCCATCACGATTGACGTCTGCTCGATCATCCCAGTTCGACGCGCCCGGCGACGAACCATAGGCGGACCGCAAGGCAAGGAAGTCCGCGATGTCCACTCGGTTGTCATGCGTGACGTCGCCGTTCAGCAAGGTGAGGATCAATCCGACCACGTTTCCCGATCCGGCGTCGTAGCTTACCGTCCGGCGAAGCCAACTGCCTATCTGGACCGTGAGGTCGAACCGTCCGGGCGGGGCGATCACCGTGAACGAACCGTCCGTCGCCAGGCTCGCGTACCGCCAAGCGAACGACTCCAGCGTTCCAGGGCGGCGGAAACGGACTTCGAACCCGCTTGGCCCAGAGGCCCCTGCCGCCAAGCCGGTCAGTTGTAGCTTCCCGGTTACAAGGCGCCACTCTGGTTGCCCCTCCAGCACGAGCGAAAACGCTTGCCGGCCTCCAACGAGCTCCCCCTTGTGCGAGACGAGCACCCGAAAAACGCCCGGCGTCCCGGCTGGTACCACGACTTGTTCGACGTTGTCGCGGGAATTGTCGCCCTTCGTGGCGGGATCGGCGGGCCGCTTCGGGTCGAGAACCCAAGGCAAAGCGATCCCACTGGGCGAGACGACCCGAAGGTCCAAGTCGTTGACCAACTTGCGGTCGGGCGCGTTCAGGCGCGGCCCGGTCACCGTGCCGGGTCGATCCGTCCATACGAGGGTCGCTCGGATCGCTTCCGTGCCGTCGCCATAGAACCCGAAGGCCCACGTTTGCCCCTGATCGAGGGCCTCCTCGAAGACGGTCGGGCGGAGAGGCCCGTCCTTGGCGACGGCGGCGGCCATCCCCGGGCCGTTCAGCAGTCCCCACCCGCTCGAGTAGTCGGGTCCCGGCGCGTCTCCGACCTCGAGCGCCGTTTGGATCGCCAGCGCCTTGAGCGTGGCCGAACGAGGGGTGCGTCCGGAATGGCGAACCAACCACTGCTGGAGGACGAGCGCGATCGTCCCGGCCGCATTGGGGGCCGCCATCGACGTGCCGGACATCGACCGATAGGCGGAATCGGAGAGGGACTCGGTCGACCACAGGGCTTCGCCGTTGGCAACCACGTCCGGCTTGATGCGGCCGTCGTCCGTTGGTCCCCGACCGCTGAAGTCGAGAACCTTAACCGACGACGGCCCCGTGTAGGTCGTGACGTCGGCGACCGCCCCCACCGTGAGTGAGTTCTTCGCCAACGCGTACGACGCGACGGTGTCGTAGCCCGTATCGCCCCCGTCCTTCTGGCGGATCGTGGCACTCTCGGACCATTGGCCGTTGTGCCAGACCTGGTGTTGCGCGGGCTGCAGCCCGGGGCTCTCTCCCCGATCGTTGCCGGCTGATTTGACCACGAGGTAGAAGGGAGCCTCGTACGCCAGCCCGTCCCACGCCGCCGCGAGTCCGTCGTAGAAGCCGAACTTATAGTCCTCATCGGTCGAGACGCTTTCGTCGCCGTGCCAATACCAGTTGCCCGCTGAACTCCGCCAGCCCGCGACGATGCCGTACGAATGGTTGCTCAGCAACAGGCCTTTCGAAGCCTCGAGCGCCATCTCCGAAACGTCGTTGTTCCAATCGTACGAGCCGAGGGCCGCCCCCGGGGCCATCCCGATCGCCGCCGGATCGAGGCCCTGAGCCACCAGCGTGCCCGCAACATGCGTCGCGTGGATGGAGAGGGTTGCCCCCTCGCGCACCACGACCCGTCCTCCGAACTCCCGGTGCGACGCCCTCACCGCGCCCGCGTCCCACATGGCGAGCGATACGCCGCCGCCGCTCAGGGCAAAGCCGGAGGACTCCCCCACCCAGAGAAGGTCGGTGCCGGTCGTCCTGGCGGCGGCGCGGTTGTCGGTTGTGAAGAAGACGGGCCCCGTTCGATCGTAACGCACCATCTCGATGACCCGTCCGGTGAGGGGATCTTCGAACCGCGACCCTTCGAGGGCCTTGTGCCAACCGGCGGCGAGCGCTCGCTCCCGAAGCGCGCGCACGTCCGTATCCTGCTGGGCGGACGCCAGGAGAGACAACGAGACGAGGAGAGCAAGGCCGATCGGACGCATGGGTGTTGGGGTTCTACGGTCGGAAGTGCGCCGAGCGTTCACGATGGCCGATTGGGATGCCCGCAGGAAGCCCCCCAATTCGGGGACGCTCGGCGGATCGACGCCTCGGCCGGTCGCGGAGGTCGGTGGGTATTCTGCGGCGCGTGATCGATGGAGAAGCCTTGCACGAACGAACCGTGCGGTTGTACCAGTCTCACGTCAATCCCTACCTCGCCCGTTTGATGAATTTTGCGGGTTTCGGTGTGGAAACCTGTGGAGAAGGGTGCTACATCACGGACCATGACGGTCGTCGATTCCTCGACTGCCTGGGCGGGTACGGCGTCTTCAGCCTGGGTCATCGTCACCCCCGCGTGGTCGACGCCGTGCGGCGGCAACTCGACCAAATGCCCCTGAGCGGCAAGGCCTTCTTCAACGCCGCTCAGGCGGACTTGGCGGAAAGGTTGGCCCAAGTCTCCCCCGACGGGCTCGAGTACGCCTTCTTCTGCAACAGCGGCGCGGAGGCCTGCGAAGCGGCCCTGAAGTTCGCCAAAGGGGCGACCGGACGCGCCAAGATCGTGAGCACCGAAGGCAGCTACCACGGCAAAACGCTGGGCGCCTTGGCGACCACCGGGCGCGAGAAGTACCGAAAGCCGTTCGAACCGCTTCTGCCGGGGGTGTCGTTCGTGCCGTTCGGCGATGCCGTCGCCGCCGAAGCGGCGATCGACGAAACCACGGCCTGCATGATCGTCGAGCCGATACAGGGCGAGGGGGGCATTCACGTGCCGCCCGACGGCTACCTCGCTTCCCTCCGTCGCAGTTGCGATCGAACCGGCGCGCTTCTGATTGTGGACGAGGTGCAGACCGGACTCGGGCGCACGGGCACGATGTTCGGTTGCGACCACGAAGGCGTTCGCCCCGACCTGATGCCCCTCGCGAAGTGCCTTGGCGGAGGCGTCATGCCAATCGGCGCGCTGTTGGGAACCGAAGCCGTCTGGCGAGCCGTGTTTTCGCAGAACCCCATCGCGCACTCTTCGACCTTTGGCGGCAACGCGCTCGCCTGCGCCGCCGGCCTCGCCGCGCTGGACGTGATCGAGGACGAGGACCTGTGCCGGCGCAGCCGAATCCTTGGCGAACGTTTCCGCGACGGCCTTCGCCGCACCCTCGCGCCGCATCCCGACCTTGTGTCCGAGATTCGGGGGCGGGGCCTGATGATCGGCGTCGAGTTCACCATGGACGAGGTCGGCGAGTTGACGATCGCCCAACTGATGAAGCGAGGGCTCTGCGCCGCCTACACGCTGAACAACCCTCGGGTCATCCGCATTGAACCTCCCCTGATCATCTCGGAGGAGCAGGTCGACTGGGCTTGCGCGACCTTCGGGGAGGCCGTCGCCGAGACGGCGGCAATGTTGGCGGAGTTGGGCGACCTGTGACGACCCTTCGGCAAGTTCTCGACGTTCTCGAGACGCTCGCTCCCGCCCGGTTCGCGCTCCCCGGCGACCGGATTGGGCTCCAGATCGGGGACCCGGAAGCGACGGTCGAGCGGGCCGTCGTCGCCCTCGACGCGTCCATGGGACTGGTCGAGCGGGCCGTGGAGATCGGCGCGCAGCTCGCCGTTTGCCACCACCCGGTGATCTGGGACCCCCTGAAGACTCTCAACACGGCCGACTACGTCGGCGCCAAGGTCGCCTCGCTCGTCCGCCGGGGCGTCGCGTTCGTCGCCGCCCATACGAACTGGGACGCGGCGCGGGGAGGCATCAACGACACGTTGGCATCGCTTCTGGGATTGGTCGATCCGGGGCCTTTCGGGTCGGTCGCCTCCGAGGAGCGCCTCAAGGTCACGGTTTTCGTTCCAGAAGACGGGGTCGAAACGATGCTGGACGCGCTCGCGTCGGCGGGCGCGGGCGAAATCGGTCGGTACCGGCGATGCGGCTTCATCGGGTCCGGCACGGGGACCTACTTGGGAGGCGAGGGCACCCATCCAGCGCTCGGCAAACCGGGTCGGGCCGAGCGGGTCGCCGAATCCCGATTGGAGGCCGTCCTTCCCATGGCTCGTCGGGAGTCGGTGGAGCGCGCGATTCGGGCCGCGCACCCTTACGAGGAGCCGGCCCTCGACTTCTACCGACTGACCGATCTGGCGACGATGCCGCTCGGACGCATCGGAGCCCTCCCAAACCCGACCACCCTTCGCTCGTTCGTATCGTCGGTGGACCGAATCCTCGCGACTCGTTCCCTCGCATGGGGCAACCCGGACGCAACCGTGCGCACGGTCGCGGTCTGCGGCGGTGCGGCGGACGACGAGTGGCGGGCGGCGAAGGAGGCGGGGGCGAACGTCCTCGTCACCGGTGAGGTCAAGCAACACGTCGGCCTCGAGGTGTCCGAGTCCGACTTCGGGATTGTCGCCGCCGGGCACCACGCCACCGAGCACCCCGGTTGCGCCGCCCTCCGCGATCGGCTCGCCGAAGCCATTCCCGACGTACGGTGGGACCTCTATGCGCCGGATCCCGGCCGATCCGGGCGCCCCTTCGCCGGCGCGTGACCCAAACGCGTAGCGAGGCCCCGGGTTGCCCCGGGGCCTCGATGAGCGTTACCGTGTCGTTCGCTGCGCTTGGGTTAGCGGAGCAGGGAGAGCACCGACTGCGGCGCCGAGTTGGCCTGCGCGAGCATGGCCAGACCGGACTGCTGCAGAATCTGGAGCTTCGTGAAGTTGGTCATTTCCTCGGCCACGTCCACGTCGCGGATCGCGGATTCGGATGCGGCGAGGTTCTCCTTCGCGACGCCAAGGGTGCGCACCTGAGACTCCAGCGTGTTCCGCGTGAAGTTGCCGATGGTTCCCCGGGCGCCCGAGATCTCCTCGATCGCCTTGTCGATGACTTTGAGGGCGTCCGTCGCGCTCGACGCGCTCGTGATGTCCAGGTTCCCCATGTTGAAACCGGATACCACGCCCGATCCGAGTTGCGAGGCCGCGTAGTTGCCGATCGAGAGCCCGGCGGTTTGGCCCGCGCTGGCGCCGATCTGGAATTGGGTCGTGCCCACGTTGAGCTGGCCCACCGAGGTCGCGGCGGCGAGCAGGTTGCCGTTCGCCGTCAGTTCGATCGTGTTGCCGTAGGTGTCCTTCAGCTTCAGGCCGGAGCCCTGGTCGAAGCTGACGGTGGCGGCCGCGCCGCCCACGGTGACCGACACGTCGGCGACCGCGTTCACGCCCGCGTCGCTCGTCGCGCCCGCCGCCGAGAGCAGAATGCCGCTCGCGTCGTTGAGGTTGACCTCGGCGGTCGCGCCGTAGGACTTGCTGGCAAGGGTGACGCCCGCGCCGGCCGACCACGATGCGGTGACGCCGGTCACGTCGGACGCCTGGTTGATCTTGGCGACGACGTCGCTGATCGTGTCGGACGTGGTGACGGCGAAGGTCTTGCCGTTCAGCGAGAAGCTTCCCGCCGCGGTCATAACCGTCGTCGCCAGAGCGAAGGTGCGGGTGCCCGTCAGGGTCGCCTTTTCGGCGTCCGTGGTGACGTTCACGGTGACGAGGGAGTCGGCGGTCACGGCCTGGCCGTTGAAGGTGCCACCGAAGTTGATGTAGGACACGTTCGCCGCGCTGATCGAGCTGGCGACGACGCCCGCGCTGCCGTCCAGAAGCTTCTTGTTTCCAAATTGCGTCTGTTGCGCGATGCGGGTGATGGACTCGGCGATGCTGTTGAGTTGCGACTGGTTCGCCTGAACCTGAGACTCGCTCAGCGTGGCGCTGTTGGCGCCGGCGACCGCGAGGCCGCGAGCGTCCTTCAGCAGGTTGCTGATCTCACCGAGAGCGCCTTCGGCGGTCTTGGCGAAGTTCATGGCGTCCTGGTTGTTCCGAATCGCCTGGTCGATGCCGGCGATCTGGGCTCGGAACGTCTCGGAGATGATCAAGCCCGCCGGATCGTCCGAACCGTTGTTGATGCGGAGACCGGTGGACAGACGGGTGATGCTCTTTCCGGCTTCGACGCTCGTCGAGCTCAGGTTGCGCAGCGCGCCCATCGCCGAGATGTTGTTGTTGATGCGAAACGACATTCTTTCCTCCGTGTGCGGCCTTGCGGCCCATTCCGCGGGGCGCTGCCTGGACGAACTCCGTCCCTCTCGCGCCGAGCATCCGTGCTGCCCGCTGGCTTGCTCATCGGAGGGAGGAGATCACGAAGGGTCTGTCAGGGTTACCAGGTTTGGGCGAACCCTGGTAACCCTGCGGGGAACCGGAGGACGTCGGTACGGGGAAGGTCGCGCGGCCCGGGAAAGCGGCCGTCTTGCCGCCCGCGCCGAGTGGATGTATAATGGCGGGACGCGGGTACGAAAGGGCGGCGACGGAGCCGGAAACGAATAGCGCGTCAGAAAAGGTCCCCATACCTTGCGATCGGGCCATGCCGCAGGGTATGTTCAAAGTTCGCGTACCCGTCTCCGGAGGCTTGGATGAGGACAATTCAGCCGACCTCGAAGCGAATCGGACGATTCCTCGAGGCGCCCAATCTGATCGAACTGCAACTCAACAGCTACAAATGGTTTCTCGAAGAGGGTCTGCCCGAACTCTTCCAGACCTTCTCCCCCATCTGGGACTTCACTCACACCAACAGGATCGAGCTCGTCAGCTTCACCCTTGGCGAGCCGAAGTACTCTATTCAAGATTGTCGGGAGCGCGACCTCACCTTTGAAGCGCCGATCAAAGCGATCGTGCGGTTCGGGGGCGAAGGTCGCGACGAGATCGAGACCGAGGTGTACCTCGGCGATCTGCCGTTGATGACCGACAAGGGAACCTTTATCATCAATGGCCGCGAGCGCGTCATCGTGTCGCAGCTGTCCCGGTCCCCGGGCCTCTACTTCGAGGAAGGGGTCGACAGCTCGATGCAGGTGGTCGTCAGCGCCCGCATCATCCCGAACGAGGGCCCCTGGCTCGAAGTCGAATCCGACTCGAACATGGTCGTCCGGACCCAGATCAGTCAAACGAAGAAGCTCCCGCTGACGCAACTGATCAAGGCCCTGCACACCTTCCCGAACGGCCGAGTGCACGTGCATCTCCCGCTCGACCGTGCGATCCACCGGAAACTGGTGGAGCCGCTCGTCGATCCCGAAACCGGCGAGGTGATCGTCGAAGCCGGGACCCTGCTCACGCAGAAGCTCGTGGACGGTCTCCCGGAATCCGTCAAGGACGCCAAGCCCTTGCTCGAGACTCCTCTCACGACCAACGAGGACATTCTGTTCACCTTCGGTCGGATCGAGACGCTCGCCAACCCTACCGCCCAGGACCTGGAGGGCAAACGCGTCCTCGCCGACCTGATGGACGAGGAGGGCAAGCCGATCATCAAGCGTCTCGAGAAGATCGAGTTGGAGACGGCGAAGAAGATCGCCTCGATGGCCCCCGCGTCGATCGAGGTGCTGAACGTCCTGAATCTCGTCGAGGCCACCCTCGAGCAGGATACGACCGCCAACTCGCGCGAGGCGATTCTCGACATCTACAAGCGGCTTCGGCCCGGTGAGGCGGCGAACGAAGAGGCCGGACGCCAACTCATCCACGGCCTGTTCTTCGACGTCAAGCGCTACGACCTGGGTAAGGTCGGCCGTCGGTTCCTCAACCAGAAGCTGGGGATCGACGTTGACCTTAAGGTCCGCAACCTGACCTCCGAGGACCTGGCCGACCTGCTGTTCGCGATGGTCCCGTACCTCGCTCGCGAGGCCGAACGGGACGACATCGACGATCTGCGCAACAAGCGAGTCCGCTCCATCGGCGAGCTTCTCCAGAGCCAGTTGCGCCTCGGCTTCGTGCGCATGGAGAAGGTCGCCCGCGAACGGATGACCAGCCAGGACCAAGAGAACCTGATGCCCGGCATCATTCTTAGCGTCAAGCCGGTCAGCGCGTCGATCAAGTCGTTCTTCAGTTCGAACCAGCTCAGCACGTTCATGGACCAGACGAACCCGCTGAGCGAGATCACGAACAAGCGGCGTCTCTCCAGCCTTGGACCGGGCGGTCTGCAACGCACCAGCGCCAAGCTCGAGGTTCGCGACGTCCACCGTTCGCACTACGGACGCATTTGTCCGATCGAGACGCCGGAAGGCCCGAACATCGGACTGATCTCCCAGCTCACCGCCCATGCCCGTGTGGACGAGTTCGGCTTCATCATGACGCCGTACCGCCGTGTCGTGGACGGACGGGTCACCGACGAGATCGTGTACCTGACGGCGCAAGAGGAGAACGGAATCCTCATCGCACCGGCCGATACGGTCACCGACGACAAGAACTACATCGTCAACGACCGGCATCAGGTTCGGTGCGCCGGCGCCGAGTTCGGCGGCGCGACCTACCCCATCGTGCCGCGAAACCGTGTCGAGTACATGGACGTTTCCCCCGTCCAGATCATCTCGGTCGCGACCGCCCTCATCCCCTTCCTCGAAAACGACGACGCGAACCGTGCCCTCATGGGTGCGAACATGCAGCGTCAGGCGGTGCCCCTCCTTCGGTCCGAGCGTCCGATCGTCGGTACCGGCTACGAGCGCATCGCCGCCGTCGACTCCGGTGCCGCCGTCGTCGCCCGACGTCCGGGACGGGTGTCGAAGGTCACCGCCCTTGAGATTCAGGTCACCACCGACGACGGGCAAGTGGACAGCTACCCGCTCCTGCACATGATGCAGAGCAACAAGTCCACCTGCTTCACCCAGCGCCCGGTTGTGGATTTGCACCAACGTGTGCTCGCCAACGACGCCCTCGCCGACGGTGCGTGCTGCGACGGCAGTAACCTCGCCCTCGGCAAGAACGTGGTCGTCGCCTTCATGCCTTGGGGCGGCTACAACTACGAGGACGCCATTCTTATTTCGGAGCGCATGGTGAAGGACGACGTCTACACGTCGATCCACATCGAGCGCCACGAAACAGAGGCCGTCGATACCAAGCTAGGGCCCGAGGAGATCACGCGCGACGTCCCGAACGTCGGCGAGGATGCCCTGAAGGACCTCGACGAGAACGGCATCATCCGCATCGGCGCGGAAGTGCGCCCCGAGGACATCCTGGTCGGCAAGGTCGCTCCCAAGGGTCAGGTCGAGATGACCGCCGAGGAGCGGCTGATCATCGCGATCTTCGGCAAGAAGGCCGAGGAGGTCCGCGACGTGTCCCTGCGCTTGCCTCATGGCGAGAAGGGGTCGGTCGTGGACGTCAAGGTCTTCAGCCGTTACAAGTACCTCAGCCCATCGATCAACCACATCTACAAGGAATCGAAGAAGCGCGAACGCTTGGTCTGCGACCGGACGGAAGAACCGCTCCTCCAGATTCCCGGCGACGAACTGCCCGCCGGCACGAACATGACCGTCCAGGTCTACACCGCCCAGAAGCGCAAGCTGATGGTCGGCGACAAGATGGCGGGCCGCCACGGCAACAAGGGCGTCATCTCCAAGGTTCTGCCCGAAGAGGACATGCCGTTCCTCGCAGACGGCACGCCCGTGGACATCGTGCTCAACCCGCTCGGCGTCCCGAGCCGCATGAACATCGGCCAGATTCTGGAAACGCACCTGGGCTACGTGGGCAAGCACCTTGGGGTGCGGTACGTCTGCCCCGCATTCGAGGGCGCGACCGAAGACGAGATCACCCACGAGATGGATCGGCTGGCGGATAGCATGCGCCGCAAGGTGCTCGCCGCCTACGCCAACAGCGAACTCGGGCTGGACGTCCACTTCGAGAAGGACGACACCCAGGATTCCTTGCTCGACAAGATCGAGGCGCGGCTCCGCGAACTCGACCAGGAGCACCTGGAACACGTGTCGCGCCTGGTCGCGGGCCCTCCCGCCAAGACCACCGAGGAGTTGCTCGACATCGACGCCGAGCTCTGGGTCCCGCCTCCGTTGCCCGAGATGGGTCTCCCCCACAAGGCCGACGATGGGGTTTACGCCGGGATTCGGGAGAGGATTCGCGCGAACATGCTGTTGCGGGCGGGTCTCGACCCGGTGAGTTTCAAGTCCACCATGCGCGACGGCCTGACCGGGGACACCTTCCCCAACCGCATCACCGTCGGAGTGATCTACATGCTCAAGCTCGAGCACCTGGCGGACGAGAAGATTCACGCCCGGAGCATCGGCCCATACTCCCTCGTCACCCAACAGCCGCTCGGCGGTAAGGCGCAGTTCGGCGGCCAGCGCTTTGGCGAAATGGAGGTCTGGGCGCTCGAGGCCTACGGAGCGGCCTACACCCTGCAAGAACTGCTGACCATCAAGTCGGACGACGTGATGGGACGCGTCAAGGCGTACGAATCGATCGTCAAGGGCGAGACCTTGACGGAACCGGGGATTCCCGAGTCGTTCAAGATCCTAGTCAACGAACTGCGGTCCCTCGGGCTCAAGGTCAGCGTCGAGGATTCGAAGGGCAAGGAAATCCCCCTCAAGGAAATCGGCGAACTCACTGGCGGCGACGATATGCGGATCGCTCGCTCGGTCGGGTTCTTCAATTAGCTCGATCCGTTCGGGCGGACCGCCGCCCGAACGGACTCGCGTTCCCAAAGCGCACGTTAACAGGAACACCAAACGCACAACATGGCGGAAACCAGTCTTTTCGACAAGCTAAAAATCGGTATCGCCAGCCCGGAAGACATTCTGAGTTGGTCGCGGGGCGAGGTCAAGAAGCCCGAAACCATCAACTACCGCACTTTCAAGCCGGAACGCGACGGCTTGTTCTGCGAGCGCATTTTCGGACCGGTCAAGGACTTCGAGTGTTCCTGCGGTCGCTACAAGAAGATCAAGTTCGCCGGCATCGTCTGCGAACGTTGCCAAGTCGAGGTCACCCGGAGCAAGGTACGTCGTGAGCGCATGGGCCACGTCGAACTCGCCGCGCCCGTCTGCCACATCTGGTACCTCAAGGGCGTCCCCTCCCCTCTCTCGCTGATCCTCGACATCTCGCCGAGGTTTCTCGAGAAGGTCATCTACTTCGCGAGCTTCATCATCATCGACATCGACGGCGAGCGCATCGCCGAAGCCATGCCGAAAATCCGAAAGGCCGTCGAGCTCGAGAAGGCCCTGATCATGGCCCAAATGCGCGAACTGGAAGAGGACTCCCTCCTCAAGTTCGCCGAGGAACTGCAAGAGAACCGGGACGAATACGACGAGACGATTGCCCGCGAGCGCTCCAAGGCCGTCAACGACCGGATCAAAGCCGAGTACCGCGACGCCGATGACCGGCTGAAGGACCTCGACATCGCGGTGGAGATTCTCGGCAAGCTCGAGAAGAACCAACTGATCGACGAGGACAAGTACCGCGCCGTCGCCAAGATGCTCGAGTCGGTCAGCTCGCGCCTCAACGAGGACTTGCGTACGATCCTGCGCGCCAATATCGGCGCCGACGCGATCAAGGAGCTTCTGGGCCGCGTGGACCTCGAGCGGCTCGCACGCGAGTTGCGCCACGAGATCGTCATGACGACGAGCCAGAAGCGCGCGCGCGCCATCAAGCGGCTCGAGATCGTCGAGGCGCTTCTCAGCTCGAAGAGCCGGCCCGACTGGATGATCATGAACACCGTTCCGGTCATCAGCCCCGAGCTTCGGCCCATGGTTCAACTCGATGGCGGCCGTTTCGCCACCTCGGACCTTAACGACCTCTACCGACGCATCATCAACCGCAACAACCGGCTGAAGAAGATCATCGAGATCAGTGCGCCGGAATCCATCATCAACCACGAGAAGCGCCTCCTTCAGGAGGCGGTGGACGCGCTGATCGACAACGGTCGCCGCGCCCGCCCCGTCGTGGGCTCCAACAGCCGTCCGCTCAAGTCGCTCAGCGACATGCTGAAGGGCAAGGAGGGCCGGTTCCGCAAGAACCTCCTCGGAAAGCGCGTCGACTACTCCGGCCGATCCGTCATCGTGGTCGGTCCGCACCTTAAGCTGCACCAGTGCGGACTGCCCAAGGAGATGGCGCTGGAGCTCTTCAAGCCGTTCGTCATGAAGACGTTGGTCGAGAAGAAGATCACCCAGAACATCAAGACGGCCAAGCGCATGATCGACCGGATGCACCCGGCGGTCTGGGACGGCTTGGAGGAGGTCATCAAGGAGCACCCGGTTCTATTGAACCGAGCCCCCACCCTCCACCGCCTCGGCATCCAGGCCTTCGAGCCGATCCTCGTCGAAGGCAAGGCGATCCAGGTTCACCCCCTGGTCTGCCACGCCTACAACGCCGACTTCGACGGCGACCAAATGGCCGTCCACGTGCCCCTCAGCACGATGGCTCAGGCCGAGGCGCGCGTCCTCATGCTCTCCTCGCAGAACTTGTTCTCGCCGGCGGACGGTCGCCCGATCGTCGCTCCCGTGCAGGACATCGTTCTCGGGGCGTATGCCCTCACCTTCCGTCGCAAGGTTGGCGTCGAGGCGCTCGAGGAGGCCGAACGGCTTCACGCCGAGAACCCCGAAAAGAACCCGGCGCCGTACGTGTACTCGAACCCGGACGAAGTCATCTTCCTGATGGAGGGCCGAGACCCCAGCCACGTCCTGCACCTGAACGATCCGGTCAAGGTCCGGTTGCGACGCCCGGTCTTCCGTCCCGACAATGAGGTCGACCGACGCGACCCTGAGACGGGTGTGGAGTACCGGTACGTCACCAGCACCAACGAGGACGGTGACGAGGTGCGCGAACTGGTCGCGTTGGATCAGGAATGGGAAACCGTCGTGGCCACGATCACGCCGGGACAGCTCATGTTCCACGCGATCTTGCCCTACCCGCTCAAGCACGCGGACGCGATGCTGGCGACCGAACTCAACAAGAAGGCGATCGCCGAGGTCATCATTCTCCTTCACAAGCGGTGCGGCTACGGGGCCACGATCAAGTACCTCGACGACCTCAAGGAACTCGGGTTCAAGTGGGCGATGCGGTACGGCATTACGATCGCCCTCACCGACATGGACCCGCCCAAGCGGCGCCGGGACATTCTCGAAGCGGCGGATCGGCGCTCCACCGACACCGCGACGAAGTACCGCCGAGGTCAGCTCACCTACAACGAGATGACGGCGAACCTGATCAAGCTCTGGACCGACACCTATGCCGACATCGGCGAGGAGATCGTCCGGGGGCTCGAGCAGACCAACCCGCTCAGCATCATAACCGTCTCCGGCGCGCGCGGGAGCGTCAAGCAGCTCGCCCAGCTTGCCGGCATGCGCGGTCTGATGTTCAACCAGTTCAACGAAGTCATCTACGAACTCCCCGTCAAGAGCTCGTTCCACCAGGGGCTGAGCATGATGGAGTACTTCGTGACGACGCACGGCGCCCGCAAAGGTCTCGCCGACACCGCGCTCCGAACCGCCGACGCGGGCTATCTGACCCGCCGTCTTGTGGACGTCTCTCAGGACGTCATCATCAAGGCGATCGACTGCGGCACGATGGAAGGCGTCCACATCCACCGCGTTCTGGACGAAGGCGAGGTCATCGAGCACGTCGGCGACCGCATCTTCGGACGGGTCGCGATCTCGACGATCGTGGACCCGGATACGGGCGAAATCGTGATGCAAGAGGGAGAGATCATCACGAAGGAGCAAGCCGCCCGGGTGACCAAGCTCGAAAACCGCTATATGGCCGAACTCGACGCGGCCGTCGGCGAGGCGGACAAGCAAGCCGTCTCCGACCGGTACGAGCGGCTGGGCTTCACCATCAACGATCACGGGCAGGCCGTGCTTCGTGTGCGCAGCGCCTTGACCTGCGAACTCGAGCAGGGCATCTGCGCCAAGTGCTACGGCGTCGATCTCTCCACCGCGAAGCTCGTCGAGGTCGGCGTCGCGGTGGGCATCATCGCCGCCCAGTCCATCGGTGAACCCGGTACGCAGCTCACGATGCGCACCTTCCACACCGGAGGCGTCGCCGGATCGGCCACCGTGGCCCGCACCAACCAGTACAAGACGGGTCGCTTCATCCGCCAGTTCCTAGAGGACTTCATGTCCGCCACCGACAGCGATCTGAAGACCTTCGACCCCACGCGCCTGATCAAGGAGCAGGAGGCGGCCGTCCGCCAGGTCTTCCAGCGGGAAGTCCTTCTGGGAACCGAGGTGGACGTCGAGAAGCGCAAGACCGCCACCCGCGTCACCAAGGCGTCGACCAAGGCCATCGAGAAGCGCGACAGCGACTCGCGCAAGCTCTGGGATCGGTCCCGAAAGACCTTCTTCTATGCTTGGACGGGCGAATCCAGCGGCATTGTCCGCGTCGAGGAGATCTTCGAGGCCCGGCGCCAGCCCCGCGGCAAGGCGATCATCTGCCCGGTCACCGGCGTCGTCAAGCTCATCAAGGAGTCTCCCTTCGGTCGCTGGGTGATCGTCGAGGCCAAGGTGCCCGCCAACAAGGCGATGAAGGAAGCCTACGTGTCCGACGAACAACCTTGGCCCCGGGGCGCCCAAGGTGCCTTTGAGGGAGGTCTCGAGAAGATCGTCGGCCAGAAGGTGACGGCGGCGACCCTGTCCGTCCTGAAGAAGAACGACATCGAAGAGGTCAACATCGTCTACCCGATCTTGGTCCCGCCGCTCGGCAACCTGCCGGTGCACCAGGGCGGAAAGGTCATCAAGGGCGACCCCCTCACGGAGGGCCCGCGCGACCCGCACGAGGTCCTCGAACTCGCGGGCGCCGCGTCGGTCTACGACTACTTCGTCGAAAACCTGCAAGCCGTTTATAAGGCGCAAGGCGTGGACATCAACGACAAGCACGTCGAGGTCATCATCCGCCAGATGCTCCGCAAGCGGCGCGTTCGGGAGCCGGGCGACACCCCGTTCCTTCCCGGCCAGATGGTGGACCGTTTCCGGTTCTCTCGCGAGAACGACCGGGTGCGGCAACGCATCGAGCGGGGCGAGCAGATCAAGTACACCGACCCCGTGACCGGCGAGAACGTCGAGCGCGACCCCAAAGAAGCGACGGCGGACTGGATTCTCCTCGGCATCACGGAGGCATCCCTCGCAACGGACTCGTTCCTCTCCGCCGCCTCTTTCCAGAAGACCACGCGCGTCCTGACGGAAGCGGCGGTGCGTGGCAAGAAGGACAACCTGGTCGGCCTGAAGGAGAACGTGATCATCGGGCGCCTAATCCCGAGCGGCACGGGCCTCAAGCAGTACCAGGACGTTGAACTCGCGGTGGACCGTGGGCCCAAGTGGGCCGAGAAGTCCCTCACCGCCCTCATCGACGCGGAGGAGAGTTCGATGCTCGACGACGACCTCGAGTTCCCGTCGCTTGCCGATATGGCGGCGAACGAGCTGTTCGGCGCCGAGCTCGACGAGGACGAAGAAACCGAATAGGTTCATCCGCTATGTGCCCGCTCCGCCCGGTTCCGTAGGGAACCGGGCGGCGTGGCATCAGATCAGCGCCTCTCGTTCAACAACAAACGGCCGCTGAGGGCTCCGGCTACTCCCGTTCCACCGTTCTGGTCACATCGACCGGTGTCGGACTCGATCCGAGCGGAGCGTTACGAATCGTTCGCTCCTCCCGCATCGTCCAACCGTCCTTGAGCGAGATCCAGAGGATCGCTTCGGAACCGGCCGGGGCCGCCCCCTCCAACTCGCGATAGGTCGCCTTGACCTTAGCGCACTCCTGAGACCGAATGTTCTCCAGGGCGAGGAGTTCGAAGGTCGCTTCCGCCTTGACCTGGCCCGTGCGCTTGTCCTCCGCAATCGCCGTCGTCCAGCGCTCCCCGATCGTTACCGGCTTCTCGGGAGCGCGAAAGGCGTTCAGATTTGCCTGCCGGTAGCCGATGGCGTCCGCGTTTTCGCCCTGAAGACCCTCGACCGCCCCTCCGCGCCCGTACCGCGTCCTGCTCGGTTTCTGGGGCGGCAGGTTCGAAGTGCGTCCCCCCATCGTGGCCTTGCCCTCCGCTTGCGTCGTTTCGAGAGTCAGCGATCCGTCCTCGCCGACCTCCGCCGCCTTCACTTTGAGTCGGGTCGTGAGCGTCGCCTTTTCGCCCGCGAACGTCATCTCCGCTTTCGCCGTGAACCGGAGTTCGTCACCGACCTTCAGCTTGGGCGAAAGATCGTACGTCGTCGGTTGCCCGAGACTCGCACACATCATCAAGGCCAATAGAGCGCTCATGGGTCGTGCCAGTGTATTCGACGCGCCGCCGTCCTGACCCGCATCGATAGATCAACCTCGCTAGGGTTCGATCCGGACGACGAGGATCGCCGGTGCCTCACGGCCGCCTTGCCGAACGATCGCCCTGACCGTGCGCGTCCCGACGGTCGCCCCCGCGTCCGCAGAGAACGTCAGGTCGAACACTAGCCACGTGAGTCCGTCGCGCGTCACCTTCTCCGCGTCCACCGAGTTCAACATCGTGTCGCCCGGCAACACTCGAAGCCCGCCCGGAAACCCGCCCAGCCTCGCCTCCGGAAACGTCAGGGTGACCGGTTCGTCTCCCTCCGCGAACCCGCTCACGTAGAGTCGATTACGGACCGCCGTTCCGCCCGCCCGCAGGGAAAGAGTCGCGGTCTCGAAGAGAGTCGCAAGGGAGGTCGAAGACACGCGAGGCGCGGGACGGCGCGCGTCCATCGGTACGCGTATCGTCAACCAAAGGACGACCTGACCGTGGCCGACCTGCCGCACCGTGATCGGCACCAGATAGGTTCCTCCCGCCACGCCGAGGTTCGCCAGCACGTTCAGATTCCAGTGGAAGTACCCGTCGTTCGTCTTCCACATATCGCCCGTCTGGCGACTTCCCTTCCCTTCGATCTTGAGGAACCGGTTGGCGCGGAGCGTGCCCCATGCGTCGACCGTATCGATCAAGACCTCGACCGGTTTCCAGTTTGGCCGGTCGCCTTTGATCAGCAACGTCACCAACGTGCTTACGGCTTGGCGAGGCGAAACCTCGACCTCCGATGGTTCCAACAGGACCGTCAAGGGTGTCGCCTCGTCTTCGGGCACGATTCCGGGCGTCGCCTTCGTGGCGGTGGAACTCGGTAACGTGCTTGTCGGCTTCGGCTCTTTGGCTCGAACGTACACATAACGGGCGAAAGTGCCAAACCCCGGGAAGTACATCCCGATCGTGAGGTCCCCGGCGCTGTCGGCGGCGACAACCTCGAGGGTGTACGTCCGGCTGTCGGCGCTCCACCATTTGCCGAAGTAGCCGCCCACACAGACCGTCGTCCCATCGTGCCCGTCTGGAAAGACGATTCCGCTGGCGTGGGGGGTCGCCGTCACCTTGATATGAGGGGTCGCGCCAATGTTTCCGCCAGCCTGCTGGTTCGGCTCGCGTCCGTCGATGCACTTGTCCATCCCGACCTTGCTCGCCGTGGCGGATACCGTCATCTGGAAGCGATCGCCTTGTTTCAGCCGAGGGGGCGGTGACCCCGCGACGCTGATCTTCATCAGGCTGTTAGGCCCGAACCCGTTTGAAACCTTGAACACTTGGTCGTAGTTCGCGGTGAACCCGGCCGCCGAAACCCCGGTGATCGTTCCCGCGTACAGCGCTTTCCCCTCCAAGCGGTCGGGGTCCACCAGCGTGTGGTCGAGCAACCACTCCGGCGTCTTCCTCACGGAGGGGGGCGGCTTGGGTGGGGTCGGGGCCGTCCTTGCCGGAAGGGTCACCGCCAGCCTCTTCGAGGCGTTGCGAAAGCCCGGGCAAGCCACCTCGATCTCGAACTCGTAGGCCCCCGCGCGCGGAAGCGTCACGCGCCAACGTTTCACGAACTGCGACCTGCCGTCGCCGCTCCCCGCAACCTCGATGGTCTCGGCTCGCGAGTTCTGGTATGGACGGTCTTTCAGGGGCTTCCGCTCCTTCACCGAGACGGCGCGTCGAACCCGGACCGCTCGCTTCGGGTCGTTCGGCAACCCCTCCAGTTCGAACTTGGCCTCGACCACGAACGGCGCGAGCGGCCTCGGAGGAGTCGTCGGATCGACCTCGACGCTCCGGATGACCAACTTGGGGACAAGCGGCCTCACCGTGACCATCGCGTCGTCGTAGTCGCGCGGGTCAAGACGGTCGTCGTCGTCGAACACGGCGAGGACCGCGACGCACACGTCTCCGCTCGAGACGAGCCGGCTCGACCCAAACTCAAGCGGATAGACCGGACCCGCTTGGTCGAGCGGAACAACAATGCGACCGTCTTGCTTGACGGGCACGTAAAACTGACGCCAGACCCGGCCGGGGAGCGAGGCGAAGCTCAACTTGGCGAGCGCATCTTCCCGGCGGCCGGCATCCATCTCATCCAGCACCGTTCCGTAAGGAACCTTCGGCGCGATGTTCCGCCCCTCGCACACGTACACGCCGACCCGATGGTCGTTCCGGAAGAGCGAAACGCCCTTCACATCGAGGATGATCCGGCCCGTCAGGGCTTCACCGACCTGGATCGGAGATCGGTCGATCTCGAGCGAGACGGTGATCTCACGCTCGTCCACCCCCAAGGCGGCCCCGTGTTGGCTCGAACCGGCAAGGATCAGAGCCGAGAGCAACCCGCCCGGAATCGAGTGCAACCACCGTCCGAGCCACGCACGCATCATTGACATGGCGGCACAACCTCCAACGAAGCCTGACCGCATTCTCAACGCCCTCGCGCCCGCAAGATGGGCCTTTGGTCTCGCCGCAAGCTTAACCCAAGGTCTTGCGGAACCTGCCCACGGAGGCGGCAACCAACACCGAGGTGATCGCGAGGAGCGCTCCGACGCTTGGGCCAACCTCCGCCAAGGTTGCCCCACGAACCACGATTCCCCGGATAACGACCAAGAAGTGGGTGACGGGGAGGGCATCGGATAGCAGGAAGAGCGGGCCGGGCATAGTCTCGCGCGGAAAGACGAACCCCGACATCAGAATGGAGGGCAGCATGATCAGCAGAGTCATCTGAAGCGCCTGCGACTGGTTCTGAGCGATCGTTGAAATCAGCAGACCCATCGAGAGCGTGGCCAAGATGAACGGAACGGAGGTGAGGAGCAGGGCGGCGAGCGAGCCCACGACTCGGACGTCGAACACCAACGTCCCAGCCGCGAGCACCAGCGCCATTTCGGCGAACGCCAGGCCGGCGTAGGGCGTCAGTTTGCCGAGGAGCAACGGGACCCGGCCGATCGGGCTGACCATCAGTTGTTCCAAGGTGCCCTGCTCACGCTCCCTGACCAGGCTGAAAGCGGTGAGCGAAACCGTTACGATCTGAAGGATCACCGCGATCAGACCGGGAATCATGAAGGTCTCGGTCCGCATCGTGGGGTTGAAGAGCACGTCGAAGCGCGGTTCGACGGCCTTCGACTTGGACGGCTCGAGGAACGCTTGACGCGCTCGGATGGCGACCTGGCTGTCCGACCCGTCGATCAACACCCCCAAGGCGGCCGACCGACCCGCCGCGACGGACCGGCCAAAACCCGGCGGCACAATGACCGCGACTTGGGCATCGCCTCTGCGTAGGCTCGCGGTCGCCTCATCCGAGGTCGCCGCCCGTCCGACGAATTCGACGTAGTCCGTGTTCTCGAGTCCCGTCAGGTATTCCGCACTCTCGCGCGATCGATCCTGATCGACGACGACCGTACGCACGTCCCGAACGTCGAAGTCGATCGCGAACCCAAACAGAGTCAGCTGAAACAGGGGGATAAGAAGGGCGATCACCAGCGACGTCGTGTCGCGGCCGAGATGGACGATCTCCTTGCGAACGACGCTCCGGTAACACCGGAAACCGCTCACGACGCGGCGAGACCTCGCGTAAGGGCGACAAAGACGTCTTCCAGGGACGGAGAGACGTCCCGAACCCCCGTGACCTGGAGACCCGCTTCTCGGAGCGGACGCACCGCTTCCTCCTCGGTGGTTCTCGCCTCGGCCAGCAGGTGAATCTCCGACTCGACGAGGGTCGCATCGCGGCAAAAGCCGGCGCGACGAATCACCTGAAGAGCGACCGCAGGACGCTCGACGGCGATCGAGACGCGCCGGGTCCCTACGGGGGAAACCTCGGGAAGGGCCTTCAGTTCGGCCGGGGTTCCCCGAACCATCAGGCGCGACAGGTAGATGTAGCCGATATCGTCGCACCTCTCCGCCTCGTCCATGTAGTGCGTCGTGACGAACAACGTTCGGCCCGTTCCCGCGAGTTCGAACAGCAGGTCCCAGAGTTGGCGCCGCGCGACCGGGTCGATGCCTGCCGTCGGCTCGTCCAGAAAGAGGAGTTCCGGCTCGTGGATCAGCGCCGCGGCCAGGGCAAGCCGTTGCTTCCATCCTCCGGACAACTCGCCCGCCCGTCGGCCCGCGTAGTCGCCCAGCCCCACGAGCTCAATCACCTCCGCTTTCCGCCTCCGCAACCGCTCGGAGGCCAGACCATAGATGCCGCCAAAGAACTCGAGATTCTCTTCCGCCGTGAGGTCCCGGTAGAGACTAAACGTTTGGTTCATGTACCCGATGGTCCGTTTGACCCCATCCGGGTCGTGCCGGACGTCCAGCCCGTTCACGCGAGCTTCGCCGGAGGTGGGCGCCAGCAGGCCGCAGAGCATGCGGATGCAGGTGCTCTTTCCGCTGCCGTTCGGACCGAGGAACCCGAAGATCGAACCCTTGCGGACGTTCATCGTCAGGTCGTTGACCGCGATCGTTTCGCCGAACCTCCGTGTGAGACCGGCCATTTCGACCACGTTCACCGTCTCGTGTCCTCCGCGACCGAAGCGGACATCCCGGGCTTGACCCGGGGATCGGGGCGCACCAGACGAAGCCGGACCGCGAACACCTGGCGTCCCCGGTCTTCCGGGCTCTGCAGGTTCGCCGGAGTGAAGGCCCCCTGGACGGCGACGCTTTCAACGCGCGCGGGGACCAACTCGGCAATCCCATCGACCCGCAGGTGGGTCTCCTTTCCCGGAGTCCATTCGGCGAGCGCGGACTCCGGCACGTAGACCCGGATCCAGACGTCATTTGGATCGCTCACCTTCGCGACCGGAGCCCCGGCCGGGACGAGGTCGCCCTTGGCGACCAACAGGTGCTGGATGACCCCGGAGACCGGCGATCGCACCACGCGCTCGGCCACGACTTCGGACGCCCCCCTCGCCCGCAAACGGGCGGCACGCGCCGCCGCTCGAGCCTGCGAAACCGATTCCGGCCGGGTGCCAGCCCGGAGCTCGGCGAGTCGGGCCTCGGCCCGCACCAACCGGGCTTCCGCCGCACGGACGTCTTCGGGGCGGCTCCCATTCTCCAGATCGCGCTGCTCCGCTTCGGCGGCCGCGAGTTCGGCGCGCAACGCCTCACGGTCCTCGGCTCGTGTTCCGCTTTCGAGCAGCCGCTGGGTGGCGAGAGCAGCCTGGTACGCCGCTTCGGCCTGACTCAGTTCCTCGGCGGGAGTTCCGATCTCGATCTGGCGCATCGCCGCCTCGGCTTCCTCGCGAACCGCCGACGCCGAACGCGCCGCCGCTGTGGCCCGGTCCAGGTCCCGGCGAGCGATCGCGCCCTCGCGAAAGAGGTTGGCCGCCCGATCGAACTCCCGACCCGCCAGGACCTCGGCGGCACGGGCCACCTCGAGGCGCGCGCCCGCTTGCGCACGCTGGTCCGCCGTGGGTCCCCTGCGGGCGGCGTCGCGCCGCGCCCGAGCCTCCGAAGTTAGCGCCCGCGCCCGATCGACCTCCTCCGGGCGAGGCCCTTCGACGGCGGCCCGGTACCGTGCCCGGACGACGGCTACTCGCTCGGCCATCGCTCGCCGAGCCTCCCGGGTCGGCCCCGCTCTCAGTCGCTCTAGGCTCGCTCGCAGTTCCTCGACCGTCGCTTGCGCCGCCCGAATCGTCTCCAAACGCGGCCCGCTCTCCGCCTCGGCCAACGCCGCCTCGGCCTGTTCGGCAAGGGCGACTTGCGCCGCCGCCTCCTGGCGCTGGGATTCCGCCTCGAGCCGAACCAAAACCTGATCCTCAGTGACCGAGTCGCCCTCACGGACCGACAACTGAACGACCCGGCCCGTCACCCGGGCCGAAACCACGGACGGTTCCGACTCAAACACGCCGGACAACACCGACCGTTGGGCTGCTCTTCGACCGTCCATCCAGACGCCCGCCGCCACTAGGCCGGTGATCAGCACAATCGGAACCAGAGCCTTCGGGTGAGGTTTCATGCCGACGCCCCCCGGAAGAACGCCCGCCGTACTGGTCGCCGTCCGACCATCTGAGTCACGACAACCATCGTACTCCACGACGCGGGACGGCGATCAAACGGTGCACGAACCGCAAGAGGAACGCCGACGCAGGTGTCGCTCTTTTATGCAAATCTAAGCCACACGTCTTCTATCTATCTACATTCATAGTTGTACATTTCTCCGTCTAATCCGGTTCGGCCGCGCCAGTGGCAGGGCCGGGTGCCCCGGCAACACCGACCGGACCCTGTTGAAGTGGCCCGTAGCCCCGGTGGTCGGGCGGCGACGGCTCACTGGTCAAATACCGATCGCCGGAATACGGGTCCAAAGGGAATGCGCCCGAGAAGCTATGGGCCGACGTCATGACTATTCGTTTAGTCACACCGGAAGAGCCGCCGTCGGGGTCATCGTCTCCACCACCGGTAGAATGTCAATACGATGAAGCTCTTTCTCGACACCGGAATCCTCGACGAGGTCAAGCAGGCCGCCGAATGGGGAATCCTCGACGGAGTCACCACCAACCCGACGCTCGTGGCCAAAGCCGGGAGAGGCTTTAAGGAGACCGTGCTCGCGATCTGCGACGCGGTCCCGAACGGAGCGATCAGCGCCGAGGTCGTCGCCACCGATTACGACACGATGCTGAAGGAGGCCACCGAAATCGCCAGTTGGCATCCGAACATCGTGGTCAAGGTCCCGCTGATCGAACCCGGCGTGCGTCTCGTTTCCACTTTGGCGGATCGGGGCGTGAAGACGAACGTCACCTTGGTCTTCACCCTCACCCAAGCCCTCCTCGCCGCCAAGGCCGGAGCGACCTTCATCAGCAACTTTGTAGGTCGAGTGGACGACCTGAGCGGCGACGGGATGGAGGCGGTCCGCGACACCGTCAACATGGTGGAGAACTACGGTTACGAAAGCCAGGTCCTCGTCGCCTCGGTGCGGCATCCGCTCCACGTCGTCCAGGCCCTCCAGTGCGGCGCCCATGTCGCCACGATGCCGCTGGGCGTGATGAAGGCTCTCTTCAAGCACTCCCTCACCGACGCCGGCCTGAAGCGGTTCCTTGAAGACTGGAACAATGCGGGCCTCACGATCTTCTAGGCGTAGCCGTCGGGATGCCCTTGGTGCCAGGCCCAGGCGTGCCCAACGATCGTTTCGAGGTCCGGATAGGCGGGAGACCACCCCAACTCCCCCCGTGCCCGAACGCTCGAGGCCACCAGTACCGCCGGGTCTCCTGGCCGCCGTGGTGCTTCCGTCACGGTGATCGGTCGCCCCGTCACCTTTCGAACCACTTCGATCACCTCGCGAACCGAGTAGCCTTGGCCGTTCCCAAGGTTGTACGCTCGCGAGCCGCCTCCCCCGCGAAGCCGTTCGAGCGCCCGCAGGTGAGCGTCCGCCAGATCCACCACGTGCACGTAGTCCCGAACGCAGGTTCCGTCCGGCGTCGGATAGTCCGATCCGAACACCCGAATGTCCGGTCGCTTGCCCATGGCGGCGAACAGGACGAGGGGAATCAGGTGCGACTCGACCCTATGCGACTCCCCCAGAGACCCGTCCGGCCAAGCGCCGCAGGCGTTGAAATACCGCAGACAGACCGTCTTCAGTCCGTAGGCCGCATCGTAGGCCGCGAGCATGCGTTCCACCGCGAGTTTGGTGTCCCCGTACGGGCTGGTCGGGTCCTTGGGATGATCCTCGTCGATCGGGGTGTAAACGGGATTGCCGAAGATAGCGGCGGTCGAGCTGAAGACTAATCGCTTCGTCTTGTATCGTACCATCGCGTCGACAAGGTTCTTGACGCCGATCAAGTTGTTCTCGTAGAACCGGGCAGGCTCTCGCACGCTCTGCCCGACCTCGATGTAGGCGGCGAAGTGCATGACCGTGTCGAACCGTCCCCCGCTCAGAGCCCGATCTAGGTCGGTCGGGTTCCGCAAATCTCCTTCGATGATGTCGGAACCGGCCACCGCTTCCCGGTAGCCTTCCTCAAAGTTGTCGTAAACGGCGTGCGGCACGCCGCGCTCGCGCAACAGGCGCACCATGTGGGACCCAATGTATCCGGCGCCGCCGACGACCAGAACCATGGGCCAAGCGTACCGCCGCCGGGGTCAGCGCCCCCGGCCAAAGCGACGATCGAGCGCTTTGGCGACCTGGTCGCGCGCGTGCTTCTCGAACCGATCACGGTCCTCCAGCGTTTCGAAAGCGGCAAAAGGAACGATCGCGTAGGTGAACCGTGGCATCAGAAGCGCAAACCCGAACCGGTCCTTTTCGACCCGCAAGACGCTTGCGAAGCGCAATTTGAAGCCCTTGCCTTCGCCCGTCTCGAAGGCTACGAAATCCTCGTAGACGCAGGGCGTTGTCGGAACGCCGAACCGCTTCGCGGCGCGCAAAGCGAACAGCAAGGCTCGAAGGGGAACGGTGGCGGGCCACAAGACGCACGCTGCGGCGACCCAACGGATGCCAGCCTGATCGGGAAAGGCGAACCATGCCACCAGCCCGAAGACCGGGTAGGCCGCCATCGCAAACCACCACGTGCGGTAGTACTGAAGGGTCGCCACCCGCACGTAGTCGATCAGACCGATCGTGAAGGGCCGTGTGCGAATGGGCAAGGGTGCCATCTAGATCTGCCGCAGTACGACCAAAGCGAAAGCGGCAAAGCCATCGAGGCTTTGCCGCTCGGAAAGAGCCCTCACGATCAGGTACGGGTTAGAGCGACTCGTGAGGATAGACGGCCACGCGTCGCCGGTCCGTCGGCCCTTCGAACTTCACCTGGCCGTGGATCAGCGCGTAGAGTGTGTGGTCGTTCCCGATGCCGACCCCTACGCCCGGATGGAACTGCGTGCCGCGCTGTCGAACGATGATCGTGCCCGCTTTGACGAGCTGACCGCCGTAGCGCTTCACACCGAGCCGTTGCGAGTTCGAGTCGCGACCGTTCCGGGACGAACCTTGACCTTTCTTGTGTGCCATAACTTAGAAACCTCGTTGGTGGGTTTACTTCCCCGCGACGACTTGGGTCACCCGGAGATGGGTCTGCGGTTGGCGATGACCCCACCGGCGCCGAACGTTCTTCTTCGGCTTGTAGTTGAAGGCGTCGATCTTCGGACCCTTCGCCTGCCGCACGATCGTCGCTTTGACCGACGCGCCCTTCACAAAGGGGGAACCGACGGTCACCGTTTCGCCGTCGCACACCATCACGACCTCGTCGAGGTCCACGACGGTGCCGGCCTCGCCCTCGATCTTTTCGACGATCAGGACTTCGTCCGCTTCGGCCTTATACTGCTTTCCACCGGTCTTTACGATCGCGTACATGAACAAACCTCGCCCGCCGACAAACGACGGTCGCGAGTTCGAATTATGTCCCATCGGTCGGGTCACGGTCAAGGTCTACGTCCTGAGGCCCTCGCGTCACCACGAACGCATTGACCGAGGCGAGTCGACCGAACCCGGGCGCGCGTCGAAAGCGGCGGCGACGAAACCCCCGCCCCAGGGCCGATGTCCTACAATGGTCGCAACGAGTTCGACGATGAAGACGACCCTAACCCTGCTTCTCGCCCTCACGGCCGCTTTGGCCCTGACGCAAACCGGTCCGAGGCGAGACACCGACTTCTCGTCCCTTCGATCGGTCGATCGACTTATCGCGAACCTTGAGCGGGAAGCGGAACGAGGGGGATTCAGGGAGGATTCGGGCGACCCCAGGGGAAAGCCCGAGAAGCCGGGGTTGGACTGGCTAGAGGGCTACCGCTATTACCTCCACGAGCGCGCCTTCCCCCGTGACCGCGTGGACTGGTCGGCCTGGGATCGAGCCGTGAAGCATCGCGCGGCGATGCCTCCCGCCGTTTGGGGGGCGGGGCGCGGCGGCCTCCGGGTGCCCACCGGCGCCTGGCAGTACGTCGGCCCCAAGAATCTGGGAACGCCCTACCGCCGTTACTACGGACTGCCTCCCCTGACCGGGCGGATCAACGCGATGGCGGTGGACCCGTCGAATGGTTCCCACCTCTATGCGGGCGCCGCGGGCGGAGGCGTCTGGGAGTCAAACGACGCGGGCGCGAACTGGAACCCCCTCACCGACGCGTGGGCGTACCTTCAGGTGAGCTCAATCGCCATCCATCCCAACGACCCAAACACCCTGTTCGTCGGGACCGGTGATTTCGACGCTTGGACCGGCTACACGAACGGAATGTGGAAGAGCACGAACGGTGGCGCGACCTGGACCCAGGTCGTCAACGGCGCCTTTGACGGGCGGGCGATTCGGGAAATCGCTTTCGATCCGGGCGACCCCAACGTGATGGTCGCGATCATGGGCCGGGGCAGCGCCTACTGGGGCCGCATCATGCGGTCCACCAACGGGGGCCAAACCTGGTCCAACGTCGGGCCGAGTTCGAACCGCATCTACAACGATTTGGCCATCGGAGCCGCGAACGAACTCGGCAACCGTATCTACTGGTGCACCGACAACAACGGCGGACAGGTCTTCTCGTCGCTCGACCGAGGGGCCACCTGGAACCCCGTGTCGTCTCTCGTTCTAGCCGCCCATTCTAGCCAACAGATTCGGGTCGCCGCCTCGATGACTAAACCTTTGGTCGCCTATGTCCTTGAAGCCACCGGCACGTTGCCCGGGAAGGTCTGGAAGACTGTCGACGGCGGAGGCACCTGGACTAACGTGACCAACGACTTCCCGCACGGGAACGCGTCTTTGGGGGCCACCTACAACTGGTCGCAACGGACCTACGACGTTCACATGGAGTGCTCGACCCGACCGGATGGCGACGGGGCCGAGGACGTGGTGTACGTGGGCCTCATCGATCTCGTGCAGTCGGCCGACGGGGGGGCGACCTGGAAGACGATCGGACGCGCGTACGAGGCGGACTCGATCCTGCACAACGACCAGCACTGCGTCACGGTGGATCCGAGCGACCCTAACGTCGTCTACGCCGGACTCGACGGCGGCCTAAACCGGTTCGTCTACGACCCGGCGACCGACGAGGGGGCCTGGACCTATCTGAGCGACGCGTTGTACGTCACCCAGTTCTACCGGATGGCCGCCCACCCGACCGACCCGACCAGGCTCCTGGGCGGAACCCAGGACAACGCGAGTCCTGCCGCGCGCGGGGACCTGGCGAACTGGAGCAACGTCGGCGGCGGCGATGGCGGTTGGTGCACGATCAACCCTCAGAATCCGGACGTCCAATATGCGACCTCGCAGAACCTGGGGATCTACCGGACGATATCGAACTGGCAAGGATCGCGCTACATCAGTCCCAACTGGGGATCGGATCGCCGCGCCTTCATCGCTCCCATCGCGCTGGACCCCAACAACCCCGAATGGCTCTACGCTGGCACGAACTATCTATGGCGCTATGACCGGACGACGGACGCATGGACGCCCCGGCTGGGTGGACAGGAACTCGCCTCCTCCGGATCGGTGAACTGCATCGCGATCGCCCCGAGCGACTCGGGACGCATCGTGACCGGGGCGACGAACGGCGAAGTCTGGACGACCGCCGACGCCGGGGCGACCTGGCGCAAAATCAACGTGGGATCCCCGAGTTTGCCGACGGCCTCGGTGAAGTACCTCAGCCTCGATCCGGCCAACCCGCGCGACGTGCTGGTCGCCTTCGGCGGATCCGGTTCGTCGCGGCTGTACCGATCCCGCGACGTAACGGCGGCCACCGTCGTCTGGGAGCAGGCGAGCGGATCGGGAGTGACCCAGCTCCCCTACGTGCCGATCAGTGGCTTAGCCCGCGACCCCTACGCCCCTCAGAGCCGTTGGTACGCGGCGACCGACGTGGGCGTGTTCATGACCACCGATGCGGGCGCCTCTTGGACGAACGCAACGGGTCCTCTCGGACTGCCGAACGTGCAAGTGAACGACCTCGTGGCGGTGCCGGGCCAGAACGCCCTCTACGCGGCCACCTGGGGCAGAGGCATCTGGAAGATCGCGCTCGTGCCGGGTCGCACGGTGCGCGGGACCGTCGTTTTGTCAAATCTAACGGGACCCTTGGCTAACAAAACGGTTACCGTCGAGGTCCGGAACGCAGGCACGACGACGGTGCGTGAATCGACCCTGGCGGCCTTGGACGGCAGCGGCACCTTCTCGGTCGCGACATCCCTGACGGGCACTTACGATGTCGCGGTGAAGGCCTCGCACTGGTTGCGCAAGAAGGTCGCGAGCGTGATCCTCAACGAGGCGAACGGCGCCAGTGGCCTGGCGTTCTCGTTGCGGAATGGAGACGTCAACGGCGACAACACGGTGAACATCGCCGACTTTATCGCGTTGCGATCCGCTTTTGGCACGAGCCCGGGCGGGGTGGGCTGGAACCCCGGCGCCGACTTGAACGAGGACGGATCCGTGAACATTGCCGACTTCGTGGTCTTGCGCGCCAATCTTGGTCAATCGGGGGACGCGTGACCTCAATCTTGCTGTATCGTTCAGGAATGCGATGGTTTCGCTTGGCCCAGGCTCGAGGCTTGGTCCTTCGCCGGTTGGTGGCCCTGATGCTGGGGGCGGTGGTACTCGGTCCCTCCTCGGTCGCCCAGTACGGCTACGTGAACGCCTGGGGCGACAACTACAACGGGCAACTGGGAATAGGAAGCCCGGAATCCTACTTCACCACACCCCAGTGGGTCGAGGGATTGGTCGGCGCGACCTTCGGGATCGTTGCGGTTTCGGCAGGCCTCGACTACAGCCTGGCGCTCAACTCGAACGGCGACGTCAAAGCTTGGGGTTGGAACGGTTACGGCAACCTCGGAGACAACACCTATTCGACGCGCCGCCTTCCCGTGGCCTGCTGGGCGCCCAGATCGGTCGCGGTTTCGGCAGGGATGTACCACGCGGCATCCATCGATCGCTACGGGATGGTCTGGACCTGGGGATCCAACACCTTCGGCCAACTTGGCGACGGCACGACCACGACTCGCCCCTACCCACTGGGCGTGAGCGAGGTCGAGCATGCGACCGCGGTTGCGGCCGGGGGCGCGCACACTCTTGCCCTTCAGGAGGGAGGAACGGTCTGGGCGTGGGGGAACAACGCGGACGGCGAACTCGGCGACGGTACGGACGTGGACCGTTCTTCCCCCGCCCCAATCGTCGGCCTGAACAACATCGTGAGCGTCTCAGCCGGCGCTGCTTTCTCGCTGGCTCTTCGAAACGACGGCACGGTCTGGGCGTGGGGCTGGAACGGCGAGGGCGAGTTGGGCAACGGCTCGTCGGCGGTACCGACCCGGTCGCTCGTTCCGGTTCAGGTCCTTGCACCGAGCGGCATTGTGGCCATCTCCGCCGGCGGACTCCATGCCTTGGCGCTCCGCGACGATGGCACCGTTTGGGCTTGGGGACACAACGAACAGGGCGCGCTTGGCGATGGAACCTACACGACGCGAAGGACGCCCGTCCAGGTGCCCGGACTCACCAACGTCGTGGCGATCTCCGCAGGATTCCTGCACAGCTTGGCGATCCGAGCGGACGGGACGACCTGGGCATGGGGGGACAACCAGAGGGGCCAGATAGGAGACGGCACCACCACCCGATCGAACGTTCCCGTCAATGGACGTTTCCCCATGAACCAGCCCGACGGGTTCGTCGCCATCTCGGCGGGCGGCGGCCACAGCCTTGCGATCTACCCCGATCGACGGGTCAGGGGGTCGGTCCTGCTTCGCGATTTTGTCGGATTGGTCGCGACCCAGATGGTCAATATCGAGATACGGACCCCTGGCTCGACCAACTACGTTCAGCGGGTACAGGTCGCCCTTGATGAAAGCGGTTCATTCTCCTTTGGAACAGACCTCTCGGGAGACTACGATGTCGCCGTCAAAGGTTACCACTGGCTCCGAAAGACCCTCCGAAACGTCCCCATCCGACGCTACGGCCCGTCCGGACTTTACTTTGAACTCGCAAACGGGGACGCTACCGGCGACAACCGAGTGAACATCGCCGACTTCCTGCTGTTCCGCCCGTCGTTCGGAACGCGATCCGGTTCGCTCGCCTACGACCCCCGGTGCGATTTCAACGCGGACGGTTCGATCAATATCGCGGATTTCCTGATCCTGCGCGCCAACTTCGGCAAGGTCGGCGACCCCTAGATCAGACCATGTTCGACCGCTTCTGCTTCCAGAGACCGCGCGTGAAATCGGGGAACTTCATCGAAGCCCCCTTCCGCTTGACGGATTCCTGACTGAGTGGCGTCGGGGCCGACCAGGCGGCGGCGTCGTAGGCGTCCATGTCCGGGACGAGTCCCTCGCGAACGCACTGAATCAGGCGATAGCTCATGATGTAGTCCATGCCGCCGTGGCCCCCGTTGGCGCGCGCGACCTCGCCGAGTTCCTTCCACAATTTGCTTTCCCACTTGTCCTGGAACGGTTCGAGGGGTTGCCACTCGTCGTTGGGTTGCCCGTCCAGAAAAACGCGGGCCGGGTAGTCGGCGAACGTGCCCTTCGTGCCTTGGATCAGATTGTGGCGGCTGTACGGACGGGGCGTGATGACGTCGTGCTGGAGCATGATCGTCCGCCCGAGGGCGGTCCGGATCACGCTCGTGTTCATATCGCCACAGACGTACTTCTCTTTCCTCTTTGGGTCCGATTCAGGGAACTTTGACTTGACAAACTCTGACAAACCCGCCTCCGGCGAACTGAACGAAACGAGATACTCGAACCGATCGCCCCGGTTCACCTCCATGTAGTTCGCAACAGGTCCAAGTCCGTGGGTTGGGTACAGGTTTCCGTCACGAACCTTGTGCGGTTCCCTGCGCCAGAGACCTTCGCCCGAGTTGGCGCAGAGCAACCCTCTCAGATTGTGAATGTACGCGGCCTCCCCGTGGGTGATCGTGCCGAGCAACCCGGCGCGCACCATGTTGAGGGCGAGCATCTCGTTGTAGCCGTAACAGCAGTTTTCGAGCATGACGCAGTGACGACGCGTTTTCTCGGACGTGTCCACCAATTGCCAGCACTCCTTCATCGTGACGGCGGCGGGCACTTCGACGGCGGCGTGGTGGCCGTTCTCCATCGCGCAGACCGCCATCGGAACGTGCCAATCCCAGGGTGTCGCGATATAAACAAGGTCCAAGTCCGAACGCTTGCACAGATTCTCGAAATCATGGGGGCCAGCGGTGTACGCGGCGGGTTCGCGACGGTTGCGGTCTCGGCACATCTTCTGGGCGTTCGCCACCCTCGGCGCCACGACGTCGCAGACCGCCACGATCTCGACGTTCGGCACCGCAAGGAGATCGCTGAGCAGGCCGGTTCCGCGCCCTCCCACCCCGATGAAACCGACGCGCACCACCGACCGCGCCTCGAACGGGACCCCGATCATCGTCTTGGCCCCGGTCTGGGGCTCCAGGGTCGGGCCGGCAGCAGCCAGTCTGGACACGGCCAGGCCCGCGGTTCCGGCGGCCGCGGCCTTCAGGACGTTGCGTCGGGTCAGCGAATCCCTCGTCTCGCTCATGGTGAGTCCAGTTTGGAGCCGGCGAGACCGAGAACGCAATCGGCCCGGCAACAATCGGAAGGAGGACGCGGACCGGGGTCGAAATGGCTCGGTCATGGTACGTACGCGCGGCGCGTTGCTCCTCGGTCTGGCCGTCTTGGCCACGGCCTGCTCGGCGGAGATACGCTACACGGTGGGCTATCAGGCCGACCCGAGCAACCTGCTGATCGCGATGGACATTTCTCCAAAGGGTTCGGAGACGGTTCTCCAAATGCCCAAGTGGGCACCGGGGTCCTACCGTCTCACCAACAACCATGAGAACGCGAAGGAACTCTCCGCGAGGGACGAGGCGGGCCGGACGCTGACCGTTGCGAAGCCGGACGACAACACCTGGGTCGTGAACAACGGGAGTGCGCGACGGGTCACGGTCACCTATCGGGTGCCCGCCACCAAGGAAGTGAAGGCCCTCCACTGGTCGGGACCGTCCACCTACCTCTATGTGCGCGGACGTACCGAAGAGGACTGCCGACTGCGACTCCTGCTTCTTCCCGGTTGGAAGGCGGCGGTCGGACTTGATCCGGTCGATGGAGAACGCGCAACGTACCAGGCGCCGTCTTACGACGTGCTCGCCGACAATCCGGTGACGTTGGGCGAGTTCGTCCTCGACGAGTACACCGCCTTCGGAAAGCCGCACTTCATTGCCTACCGGGGCGCCCCTGCGGCTGACGTGGACCGAAACTACGTGCGCGACATCTGCAAGCGGATCACCGAGTTTCAGGGCGCGTTTTTTGGAGGTTCGGTGCCCTACAACCGGTACGTATGGCACTTCCGCGTGAACGATGCGATGGACGGCGCGGGCGGATTGGAGCACCTCAGCAGCACCCAAATCAGCCTCGCCAGCGGGGTCGGCCCGCGGGCCGTGTCCGTCCTCTCCCACGAGTTTTTCCACCTCTGGAACGTCAAAAGAATCCGTTCCAACCCGCTCGGACCCTTCGACTACCAACAGCTACCCGTCACCGGGGCGCTTTGGTGGCTCGAGGGCGTGACGGATTACTACGCCCATCTGCTCTTGTTTCGATATGGAGTCTGGGACGAAATGGCCTTCCACGAGGACATCGCCTCGAACATCCGCACGGCGACGGCCAACGCGGCCTACAAAGAAGTGTCGGCCGACGAGTCGTCGCGCCGGGTCCGGGAGGCCGCCAACGGCCGTGGAAACAGCCAGGGCTGGCGGATCAGCTACTACACCCTCGGCTGGCTGGTCGGGATGTGCCTCGACACCGAGTTGCGCGCGCGAACGAACGGCCGCTACAGCCTCGACGACGTGATCCGTGCGCTCTGGGAGATGTGCCGCGACGATCGGCCAGGATTCGAAGAGGACGCGATCCGCAAGCTGTGCGTCCAGTTCGGTGGACCCGAGATGGGGACCTACTACGACTCGGTCGTTCTTCAAGCCGGCAAGATGGACTTTGACGCCCAGTTGGCGAAGATGGGCCTGGAGTTCGCCGATGTGGAACGGGCGACCGTGGACCTTGGCTTCCGATGGGCGTACTCCGCATCCGACAAGGCGATCGCGGTTACCGGCACGCCCACCGCCGAAGGACTCCAGCGTGGAGACGTCATCGTGGCGGTCAACGGCGCGCCGATCGCCACGGACCGTCGTGTCCCCGCGACGCGCGCCGTCGAAAGGGCGCTTGCCGATCCCAAGGGCGGGCAACCCATTCGCCTCAGAGTCCGGCGCGGCGAAACCGTGTCGGACGTCATCGTGACGCCCAAGATGACGGAGGGCAAGGCACGGGTGATCCGAGAGAGGGCCGATGTCACCCGCGAGCAACGTGCGCTTCGGGCAGGCTGGTACTACGGCAATGCCAGACGAAACTAGCGACGCGCCCGGCATCGGAGTCCGGCTGACCGATCGGTTCGACCGGGCCGTCTCGCTTGCGCGGCGGCTTCACGACGGACACGTGCGAAAGGGCCTGCGCGTCCCCTACCTTGCCCACCTCGTCCAAGTCGCCGGAATCGTCCTCGAATGCGGCGGGAACGAGGAAGAGGCAATCGCCGCCCTGCTCCACGACGCCGCCGAGGACCAGGGCGGCGAAGCGACCCTGGCGAAGATCGCGGAGGAGATGGGTCCACGCGTCGCCGAGATCGTGCGCGAGAACTCCGACTCGATTACCGAGTCAGGCAAAAGCAAAGCGCCTTGGCGCGCGCGCAAAGCGGCCTACATCGCCTCGGTGCCGCACAAGAGCTCCTCCGCGCTGCTTGTTTCGGCGGCGGACAAGCTGCACAACTTGCGCTCTCTGGCTTCAGATCAGCGATCGCACGGGGACGTCCACTGGAACCGCTTCAACGCGACCAAGGAGGACTCGGTTTGGTACTACGCTGAACTGGTCGCCGCCTTTCGGTCGGAGAAACATCGGGAGCCACGGCTCTGTCCCTTGATCCACGAACTTGAAGCGACCCTCGTGACGCTGACCAACTTGCCCTAGACCAGGACGTCTACTCGTCAAGCCCGGAGTGGCTTTCTCGCCGCTTCGACGAACGCCTCGATGTTACGATAGGGAACGTCGGGTTCGAGGACATGCGTGGGTGCGGCGATCGCAATCCGACCCGCGCGAACCAGGTCGGCAACCCCCTCCACCGCGCGACGGACGTCGTCCGGCGTCCCGAACGGCATCGTCGTTTGGGTCCCGATCATCCCCCAGAACCCGAGTCGGTCGCCAAACGTCGCCGCCACCGCACCGGCGGGCATGCATTCGGGCTGAAGCGGGTTGATCGCGTCCACCCCGATCTCAATCAAGTCCTCGAGAATCTCCCGCACATCGCCGTCGGAGTGGTAACAGACCCATGTGCCGCCACCTCCCTCCTCCCGAATGGCTCGAACCACCTTCGCCAGACGACCCTTTAGGTGAGTGCGCCAGAACGGGACCGACATCATCATGCCGCGCTGGGTTCCCACGTCGTCGCCGAGACGAATGCAGTCCACGCCGGCCCTGACATAGGCGCGAACGGCGATCACGGATCGTTCCATGAAGATGTCGAGGAGCCGGTCGGCGAAGCCGGTGCCCTCCATCAGGTCGATGAACAGGTCGTCCATCCCGCGCAAGTACCAGGCGGGTTCGAAGACCGTGCACTCCATCCCGCCGACCGCCACCCGTCCCTCGTCGTGGATGCGCCGGACATCGTGGGCAAGGTGGTCGAACAGGACCGAGCTTGAAACATCCGGCCACGGAAGATTGTCAAGGTCGTCGAGCGACGTCGCGAAGGCAAGGGGGTGGACCATCTCGCGCAAGTGGGTCGCGCGACCCGTGGAGCCTTCGCGCGGCACGGCGTGCGTGATCCCCGAGAAGCCGATCTCGGCGCGGTCCGGGAGGACGCACCCGAGGGACGCGAACGCGGACGCCCATCGCTGAGGATCGTCCCGGTACCGGGGATAGACGTAGCCGAAACTCAGGTCGAAGGCGCGGGTCACGTCGCGGGTACCACATTGGCGCTCGATCTCGTCCACGACCGGACCGGTGACGGGGAGGTCGTAGAGAAGGCGCTCGGTGGATTCGCGTCGGATCAGCCGACGAAAGGTCTCAAGGTGCGTCGGGACCACGGCCCATTGTGCGGCGCGTGAGCCGGTCCGGACGGGCCCATAATGGGGCCGATGTCTCCGATTCTCGCCGACGCCGCGCGCAGCGTCCTCGTCGTGGTGGACGTGCAACCGTCGTTCCTGAACGGGATCGTGGAGGCCGAACGGGTCCTGGCTCGGACGGCTTTTCTGGTCGAAATGGCGTCCTTGCTGGAGATTCCGGTTCTGGCCACCGAGCAGTACCCGTCTCGAATGGGCGGGACCCACGCAACGCTCCTGCCGCTGCTCGAGACGGCGCGCGCGCCACGCTTGGGCAAGATGACCTTCTCGTGCGCCGGATGTCAGGCCTTCGACGAGTCGCTTGCGGCAATGCGGCGCGATCAGGTCGTTCTCTGCGGCATCGAAACCCATATTTGCGTCACCCAGACGGCGCTCATGCTCCTGGGTAGCGGTCACGAAGTGCTGGTCGCGGGGGACGCGGTGAGCGCGCGGACCGAGATGGCCCACGACCTGGGCGCGGCCCGAATGCGTCAAGCCGGCGCGGCGATCGCCCACTCGGAATCGGTCGCCTACGAGTGGATGGTAGCGGCCGACCACCCGCGTTTTCGAGAGGCCCTGTCCGTCGTAAAGCGATACGCGAGCTAAACCATGGTCGCGCCCCGATTCGGTCGATTGACCGACGCCGTCCCCGACGCGTCCAAGCAAGAAACGTTCGAAACCCTGTACGACCTCGCGGGCCTACGCATCGAACGAATCGTCTCGCGCGGCCAAACGTCCCCCGACGGCTTCTGGTACAAGTCCACGCGACACGAGTTCGTCCTAGTCGCGCAGGGCAGCGGCGAACTCGAATTCGCGGACGGCTCGCGAAGGCGGCTGGAGGCGGGGGACTGGGCGCTTCTGCCCGCCGGATGCCGACACCGCGTATCCGAGACTCGTCCCGAAGGCGACACGATCTGGCTGGCCGTCCACTGGCCGGACGCGCCCTAGCGGGCGCCTCGTCCCCTCGCCATGAACCTGTACAATGGGGACGTGATGCGCGTGATCATGCTGTCGTGGGAATACCCACCGCGAATCGTCGGTGGGATCAGTCCCCACGTGTACGACCTGTCCAAGCGACTGGCCGAATTGAACATCGAGGTTCACGTCGTCACGAAGGCGACCCCGCAGGCGCCAGACGAGGAGGTGGAGCCGAGCGGCGTTCACGTCCACCGCGTGCACCTGTCGGCGCACCCGAACGACTTTCTGCACGAGATTCAGCTGCTCAACCAGGCAACCGAACTGCGGGTTCGCAGACTCCTCGAGGATTGGCGCCCCGGCGGCCAGCCAACCATCTTCCACGCCCACGACTGGCTCTCACTGGACTCCGCCCGCGAACTCAAGTACGAGTACAAACTGCCGATCGTGGCGACCGTTCATGCGACGGAGTGGGGCCGCAACGGGGGGATCCATACCCCCACGCAACGACACATCCATGACCAGGAGTACTGGCTGACCTACGAATCGTGGCGAACGATCGTTTGCAGCCAGTTCATGAAGGACGAGGTCCACCGCTACTTCGACTGCCCCTACGACAAGATCGACGTGATCTACAACGGGGTCGAACCCGAGAAGTTCCAGTTCGATTGGACCACCGAAGAGCAGGCGGCCTGGCGGAGACGGCTGGCGACGCCCGACGAACGCATCGTCATGTACGTGGGCCGCTTTGTGCGCGAGAAAGGCATCCATGTGCTCCTGAATGCCGCGAGCGCGGTGCTCGCCCGCCAGCCGAAGACCAAGTTCGTGATCGTGGGAGGCGGGAATCGTGTGGCCCTCGAGCGGTTCTCTCGCTGGTACGGACTCGAAGACAAGGTTCTGTTCACCGGGTTCATGGCCGACCGGTCTTTGCATCGGCTCTTCCGATGTGCCGACGTCGCCGTCTTCCCCTCGCTCTACGAACCGTTCGGCATCGTCGCCCTGGAGGGCATGGCGGCGGGCGCCCCCGTCGTCACCAGCGACGCGGGGGGGCTCAAAGAGGTCGTTCTTCACGACGTGACGGGCACCACCTCGTACGCGGGCAACCCGGAAAGCCTCGCATGGGCGATCCTGCGCGCCATCGAAGACCCCGACCGAGCCAAGCGGCTGAGCGAAATGGCGACCAAACGCCTCGTGGCCGATTTCAACTGGGAAGGCATCGCCCGCCAAACCAAACTCGTCTACGAGCGAGTCTGGCGCGAGTTCCTCGCAAGCTACTGGCGAGACGGAACCCTCTGGCCGGTATCCCCCGGGGCCGAGGAGCGGGCCAGCAAGCTCCAGGTACGCGAGAAGGCGCAACGCGAACCCGTCCTCGAGCGACCGCCCGGCTTCGGCGTCCCCGACGGCTTCGTCGATCGAGAGCTAGCCGACGAGCTCAACGAGGAACTGGCGTCCCTCCGATCCGACGAGTGACTCAGTTGACGGCGAACACCGAGTCCGCGATCCCACTGTTGAGCTTAAGTTCCTCGTAGTTCGTGACGCCCGCAACCTTGTCCTCGGCGTTGCGCACCGTCAGGCGCGTCGGGAACCAGACTCCGTTCTGTTGCTTCGGCTCTTCGTAGTAGAAAGTGGCCAGTTGCCGCTCGTTCTGCGCGTACCACTCCCGGCGCGTGACGTACCGCTTCTCCGGATCGACCCAGACCCGGTGTCGGCTCGTATCGTCCAGCGACGGCTTGTAAGTCAGGTCGAACACCAGGTCGTTCGTTCGCCGGTCGACGCGCACGAACTTGGCGTTGAACAGGTCGGCGAAAAGCGACGGCGTGATGATGCCGAAATCCAAGAGCGTCTGCCGCTTTCCAGGCGATTTGGCCAAGTTTTCTCGGTTGGAGATGCGTGCTTTCGGCACACGGAGTAGCCTGGTCGCACCATTGAGGACGAACGTGATGTCGGTGTCGTCCACGGTGGACTCCAGCCTCAACTTGAAAGGCTCCTTCACCTGGACCTTGGTCCACTTGAAACGGTAGGACTGCCCAAAGTCCTTGTTGATCTTGTTCAGTTCGTTCTGGTTGCCGACCTTAACGCGGGCGACGAATGAGGCGTCCTTGAAACCGACGGAGGCTATGTCGTCGGAGGTAGGGTCGGCGGCGCCGGACGGTGCAAGCAGGGCAAGGGTGGCGATCAGGGTGGTCATAGGGCGATTCTAGCCGAAGGCGACGATCCGTACGATACAACGAACGAAGCCCCGACGAGTTCCATCGTCGGGGCTTCGCGGGGACGAACGTCCTTGATCACTTACCGATCTTGTCGGTGGGACCGGAGGACGCGGGTGGAGCCGTCTCGGAGGGCTTCTCGGTCTCGGCCGGCTTCGGCTCGGCGACCTCGGTCTTCGGCGAAGCCGCCGCTACCTTGGCCACCGCGTCGACCTTGGGTTTGTCCGCGAACTTCGCGACCCGGCGCGCGCCGGCAAAGCGACGCGCATAGTAGCCTTCCATCAAGGTGTCCACTTTGACCTTGCCGCCCCCACTGCTCGCGTGGACGAATTTTCCGTTGCCCGCGTAGATGCCGACGTGGTTGATGCGGGTACCCCGGTTCGTCTTGAAGAAGACCAAGTCGCCCTTCTTCAACTCCTCCTTCGGGACCGCTTGACCGACCCCCGCCTGGGTGCCTGAGGTGCGCGGCAGATTCACGCCCTGCGTCTTGTACACGTAGGTGGTCAGGCCCGAGCAGTCGAATCCGCTGCGCGACATCTGACCGTAGCGGTAGGGTGTCCCGAGATGGGACATGGCCTCGTCGATCACCGCGTTGCCCGTTTTGGCGACCGGGGTCAAGCGGGCAAAGCGGTTGTTCCGCATCGGTGCCGGACGAGTTCGGGCATTGGACGCGACTTTCGAAGAGCGCGTGCTCTTCGGTGCCGCCGCCACGCGCGTCGCGCCGGCGATCGGCTTGAGCATGTCGTTGCGGACCCAGCCCACCGTGCCCTTGGGGAACTTGAGGCGGGTCCAGTCGCCTTGGCCGTCCACGACCTTGGCGACCGTACCAATGGGCACGATGACCTTGTTGCGCGAATCGGTGCTCGGCTTTTCGCGGACGATCACGTCCTCGCGCGCGATTTTCATTGAAGGCGTACGCCGGAAGGAGGCGACCGTCGAAGCCGATTTGGCGGTTGCGCCGTCGGGAACGCGAAGCTTCTGGCCCGGCTGGATGCGCGACCAGTCCACCCCCGGGTTCACCGCCCGCAACCGACTCGACGCGACGCCGAGTTTGCGCGCGATGATCCAGTCGTTGTCGTTCTTCGCCACGGTGTACGAGCCACCCGCCATGACGGAGGCCACGACGGTCTTCTTAGCGGCCGGCGCGGCCGCAACCGTCGCGGCCGACTTTGCCCCCGGGACATGAAGAACGGTGCCGATCTGCAACCGGCTCCAGTTCACGCCCGGGTTCGCATCGTGAAGCTGCTTGAGAGTGATGTCGTTGCGACGGGCGATCGCCCAGTCATGGTCGCCGTTCCGAACCACGTAGCCCGAGGCTTTCGAGGCGGGCTTGGCGGTCGTTTTGGCGACCTTCGGGATCAGCACTTTTTGGCCGACCTGAAGCGCGTGACGATCTTTGAACCCGTTCGCCCGGGCCAGATCGAAACTGGAGAGCCCGTGACGGTCCGCGATGCCGCCGAGCGTCTCGCCCGGTTTCACCGTGTGCACCGTCTGCCCGAACGTGATCGCCGTGATCGCGCAGAGTGTTGCCAGCAATGGTATTCGCATGTTGTTCGAGAGCAACCCCGAGGCGCCGGCGCGACGCCCACCTGGATCCGACCACGGTGTCGGCAGGACCCAAAGGTACCCAAGTCCGCCAACGCCTGTCAAATCGCCGGGTTCGTCGGAATCCGCCGAACCCGGCGATCCAACCATACGTACGTCCCCAATGGTCCGAAAACCTCCGGAAACCTCGTCGTTTTTCCACCGATCTCGCGCGATGCCGGGATTGACGGTGGGACCCTAGGCACTAACCGCCCGTCCGTTCGCTAGATAGCGTTATGAACACGATTCAAGCGCCCATTCTGGGCCTGCACCATATGACGGCGATCGTAGCCGACGCCCAGCGCAGCGTCGACTTCTACGTCGGCGCGCTGGGACTCCGCTCGGTGAAGCTGACCGTAAACTTCGACGACCCGACCGCCTACCACCTCTACTTCGGGGACGCGATCGGTTCGCCCGGTACCGCCCTGACGTTCTTCCCGTACGCGGACGGGAGGCAGGCGCGCGTCGGGTCCGGCCAAGTTGCGGTCACGCGCCTTGCCGTCCCCACCGATTCGCTCGAGTTCTGGCGGGAGAGACTGGTCGCATCGGGCGTCAGGGTGGCGGACGCGCCGGCGGGCACGGACCCCAGCCTTGCGTTCCAAGACCCGGACGGGCTTCGCTATGCACTCGTCGAGGTCGAAGGCCGGACGACGAACCCTTGGCCAGCGAGCCCAGTGCCCGCCGAACGCGCCATCCTCGGCATGCACAGCGTCGAGATCTGGAGCCGTCGCCCGGAGGCGACGGGCGGCGTGCTCGAGTCCATCTTCGGCTACCAGAAGGTGCAAGTGGACGGGGACCGAACCCGCTATGCCGTGCGCGACGGTTGTGGCGGATCAGTGGACGTCGTCCAATCCGACGCGGTCGGCAACGGGGGCCATGGCGGGGTCCACCACATCGCGTTCCGCACGCCCGACGCGGCCACTCAGCTGGCTCTTCACGACAAGGTGCACGAACAAGGCTTGCACGTAAGCCCGGTGATGGAGCGGAACTACTTCCGGTCGGTCTACTTCCGCGAGCCGGGCGGCGTCCTCTTCGAAATCGCGACCGACGGCCCCGGGTTCCTGATCGACGAGCCGTTTGAGTCGCTTGGGGTTGACCTGAAGCTGCCGGAGCAATACGAATCGCAACGCGCTTGGATCGAGTCGCGGCTTCCCAAGCTGCGCTTCCCCGGAGTGACCGCGTGAGAGATCTCGGGTTCGTCCATCGCTGGGTACCGGGAAGCCTCCCCACGACCCTCGTGCTTCTTCACGGCACCGGGGGCGACGAGAATAGCCTTCTGGACTTTGGCGGATCGCTCCTTCCGGGAGCCTCTCTCCTCAGCCCGCGTGGCAAGGTGCTCGAGGGAGGCGCCCCGCGCTTCTTCCGCCGATTCGCGGAGGGAGTATTCGACTACGAGGACGTGGAAGCGCGCACGCAGGAGCTGGCGGACTTCCTTAGGGCCGCATCTACGGAGTTTGGCTTCGACCTATCGCGAACCGTGGCGGTCGGTTACTCGAACGGAGCGAACGTCGCGGCAACGCTGCTACTGCGACGCCCGGAAGTGCTCGGCGGCGCGGTGTTGTTACGGGCGATGACGGTCCTGGAAGACGCGCCCCCGAGCGATCTAACCGGCAAGAACGTCCTGCTGCTTTCGGGCCGTGACGACCCGATCGTGCCGCTCGAAAGCGCGACTCGGTTGGCCGACGATCTGCTCGTTCGCGGCGCCTCGGTGGATCGTGTCGTTCTGGAAACCGGCCATGGGCTCACGCGCGAGGACTTTGATATCGCGGCGCGCCGATTGCGCGAATCTCCTTGACATTCGCGACCGGTCGCGCTATGATAGCATAGCGACGAGGAGGTTGAGCGTGAAATCTGGACTGAGTTGGGTCTTGGCCGGCTTCTTCGGGGCCCTTCTGATCGGTATCGCCGCCGATGCTTTGGCGGGCCCGCCTCGGCCGAGCTGCTACTGGCACACGGGAGGTCGCCAGACTTGCGAGACTTACTGCTGGTCAGACTGTCAGGGGAACCCGACGGAGCAGGCCAAGTGCGGCCCCTATTGCGCCTCGTTGCCTTGGGAAGAATGACCGAGACGGCAAGGTCGAGAGCACCCCGATGGACTCGCGCTTGGCCAATGGTATCGCCCTCGTTGCCGGCGTAGCGCTCGGTTGCCTCGCGCTCATTGTCTGGATGGGCGCGAGGCCCTCGTACAGCCAAGCAGAAATCCAGGCGGCGGCGGCGCAGAACGTACCGGTCGCCGATTTCCACGACTATCAGGTTATGATCAGGCGTTGTTCCGAACGGCGCAAGTCGCGAATCGAGCCCATCGTGGTAGAAGAGGATTGGAGCCGAGCTCGCTCCTTGCTCGCGAGCGAGCGGCCGGCGGCTCGAGTGTTCGGATTGTCGGTCTTGAGCCATTCGGAGGGCTTCCGTCAGGCAACGGTGGCGGCCGATGAAGTGGCCCGATACCTTGAGGATCCGGACGAGCAAGTGAGGATGATGGCCCTGATACTGACAAACCGGCTAGAACACCCGACGCGTCGTGCCCTGACCCAAGAACGGCTGAGCGACCCTTCGCCGGAGGTGGCGAGACATGCCCAGGATATCTTATCGGGGGAACGCCCGCGCTAACGCCGCGTACACCCTCGTCGAACTTGCCGTCGTCGTCGCCGTCCTCCTGGCGCTTGTCGGTCTGCTCGTACCCGTGCTCGGCGAGGCTAAGCGCAACGGCAAGAGCATCGCGTGCTTGACCCATACGCGTCAAGTGGGGCTCTCGATCCTGCTTTACGCTCAAGATTTCGACGATTGCCTGCCCTGGGCGGCCAGCGAGAACTCGAAGTGGCAGATCGCGCACTTTGGGTCGCTGTACAACGATGCGACCGACGCGCTCATACCGTTCGCGCCCCCTCTCTCGGCCCTGCTGGGCACGCGAGGCTTGCCGATAGCCGCGATGCTCTGTCCTCTCGAACCCGGACCCTATCCCGGCCTCCCGCCTGCCGGCACCTACGGAACCAGCACGTACTATCAGGATCAGGTGGCGCTCAGAGGATTCGCCCTAGGAAGCGCAGACTCGCCTTCGGAGGCCTATCTCATTGGCGACTACGGGCCGTTCCACGCGCCGTCCGAAGGAGCGGCAAGGTGGGGCACCATCGCGCTCCTCGACGGACACGCGCGCGTCACCGACGCGCGGACGAGGCACATCGCCGTCGCAAACCTGAAGCGGGCGGCTGGCGTACCCTAGATCGCGGTGTCCAGCACGAATCCCGACTCGGCCGGGAACATGATCCAGGCCTCGCCGAGGGGTCGGTCGGCGGTGTGGTCGGCGAACACGAAGGGGCGGCCGTCGGCGAACCGCAGCGCCGCCCCGAGCTCCAAACCCATCAGCGCCACCGCCGCCATGTCGTAGAGCTTCTCCCGAATACCGATTAGCCCCCGGATGCGCTGGGCGGCGACGAAGCACCCGTCAATCACCATCGCCCCGTTGCACCGTTGCTTGCCCGGAAAGCGCTGCTTGGGGTGGCGGCGGACAACCGAATCGTTGTAGCTCACCGGTTCGTGGTCGCGAACCGGTCCCGGCTCGATCGCCGACAGGCGCCGATTCGCCACGAACGCCCCGCCGCCCCGGACCGCCGAGTAGCTCTCCGCGAGGTCGGGCAGACGGACCGCGCCGAGCACCACCTCGCCGTCCTTCATGAGGGCGACGCTGACCCCCCAGAGCGGGGAACCCCAAGCGAAATTGGTGGTGCCGTCCACCGGGTCCACCAACCAGAGCCCGCCTTCCCCCTCCTCCGTGTGGCCGAACTCCTCGCCCCAAACGCTCGATCCGGGCACAAGGGCGGTCAAGCGCTCCCTCAAGAAGGTCTCGACGTCCCGGTCGGCGTTCGTGACGATCGAGCCGTCCGGCTTCAGGTCGCGGGTGAGAGAGGCTCGACACGCCTGGGCCATCGCGCCCGCCTCTTCGACAAGCGCGATCAGATCGGGACGAAAGTCCGCCCAGGCCATACCGGGCATTATAGGACGAATCGCGCGTGGGCGGGAACTCCCGCGAACGCGATAACGTAGGGTTGCGCCCGCGAAGGGGCTCGGGTATCATGAACCCGAATCGCGAGCGGGAATAGCTCAGTGGTAGAGCATCTCGTTGCCAACGAGAGGGTCGCGAGTTCGAATCTCGTTTCCCGCTCCATCTCCCTCGCCTTCAGCCGACGGTTGCGCGAAGTCGATCCGCCCAGACCCACGGCGACCCCTCGTCCTCGTGCTTGAGAAACACCCAGGTCGATTTGCCCGAGGCCAAGAGCGACGCACCCCAGTCGTCCAGCGTATCGTCGTCGTAGGCGCATTTCCTCAGCCGCGCATAAGCGAAGTCGGCCGTATCCCGTCGCACCGCTTCCGCCTCGTCGGTGTCCGCCGCCACGAACGCCACGTTGCGCTCGGCCAGGATTGCGCCCACCGCTTCGTCGTCCCACGAGGCGTGGCGGAACTCGAAGGCGTACCGGCACTCGGTGGGCAACTCGGCGAGGAACGAGCGGAGGCGGTCGTCGTCTCGCTTCATGTTCGGCGGAAGCTGAACAAGGATCGGACCAAGTTTCCCCGCCTCAAGCAAGGGCTTGAGCCGCCCCACGAAGAACCTCGCCGAGTCGTAGGCCTCCGGTTTCAGGCGCTTCATGTGCGTCACGTCGCGGTGCATCTTGGGAGCGAACGTGAAGCCCGCCGGCGTCCCGTCGAGCCACTTCCGTACCCCCTCTTCGCTCGGCATCCGGTACCAGGTGCCGTCCATTTCGACCGTCTCGTAGCGACCGGCGTAGTAGGCAAGGAACTCCGTCTGCTTGAGTTCGGGCAGATAGAATCGTCCCTCGCCCTGCCAGGGCTTGTAGGAGTAACCGGAGAGGCCGACGTGGACGCGTCGCATCGAACGATGGTACGCCATACTCGCTCCGTTCCATGCCCGATTTCAACGCCGTCCAGTGGTCGCTCGCCGTGCTCGCGGCGATCCTGACGGGCGTGTCGAAGACGGGGGTGCCGGGGACCGGAATGCTGGTGGTCCCGCTCATGGCGAATCTGTTCGGGTCCCGGCTTTCCGTCGGCGCGCTCTTGCCGATGCTGATCGTGGCCGACCTGTTCGCCGTTCTGTGGTACCGCGAGCACTGTCGCTGGGACCAGATTCGGCGGCTCTCCCCCTGGGTGGCGTTCGGGCTCGTCCTCGGCGCGGCCTTCCTGCTTTCGATCGGCGAAACCGCCGGCAAGGACGTGCTGAACCCGACCATCGGGGGCATCGTCCTCGCCATGCTTGCGGTCCACCTTCTCCGGAAGCGAACCGGCGACCGGCTCAACCTGCGCTCAAAGCCGGCGATCGCGGGCGCGGGCACGCTCGCCGGCTTCACGACCACCGTCTCGAACGCGGCCGGACCGGTCATGACCATCTACGTGACCGCCCAGGGCCTCACCAAAAACGAGTTCATGGGGACCTTTGCCTGGTACTTTTTCCTGATCAACTCCGCGAAGGTGCCGATCCTCCTCGCCATCAGCCTGGCCCAACCCTCCAATCCACTGATGACGAGCGCGACCGGGATCTTCAACCTGATTGTCGTTCCCGCGATCATCGGCGGCGCCTTCCTAGGCAAGTGGCTCCTGCCCCGAATCCCACAGCGCGCGTTCGAGGCGGTGATTCTCACCCTGGCGGCGATCGCTTCCGCAAAACTGCTCGTATCCTAACGTTATGCCGCGCGCCTTCACGCTCATCGAACTCCTGGTCGTGATCGCGATCGTCGCCATCCTGGCGGCGATCCTGTTCCCGGTGTTCGCGCGGGCCAAGGAAGCGGCAAAGCGGTCGAACTGCCTCTCGAACATGAGGCAGGTCGGGGTCGCGTTCGCCCTCTATGGGGCCGACCACGACGACCGGTTGCCGGATCGCCGGGACCTTAAGGCGGAGGACTACCGGCCTTGGACCGACTGGCCCCCTTCCGACCCCCGAGCCGGGTGGGCAGCGGCGGTCTTCGAACCCTACACCAGGAACCTCGTCCTCTGGCGTTGCCCTTCGGGCGAGGGGGTCTTCTCGAACGAGCCGCGGGTCGTTCAGGAAGTCGGAACGATCGTCCCCGTCGGGTTCACCACGTACTGGCTATGGCGTTTCGACCGGATCGAAGACCCGGTCCCGCTCGACAACCTCTGGGGCAAGACCCCGGAGCAAGCCGTGAGCGACCTGGTCCAGGCGAACAATCCTCAGGTCGGGACGCCTCAAGGACCCGCCGACGTCGAACTGATGGTGGACCCCTATTTCCCCCGCACGATTCCCACCGTGACCGCCAACTTGAGGGGGCGGGCCGTTCACATCGGTGGGCGCAACCGGCTGTTCCTCGATACCCACGCCAAGTGGCTACGCGACGCCCGAACCAACCCGTAGCACGCCGAGAGGCTAGGGGTAGGCTCGATGGACACGATGACCGACGACGCGCCGCTTCCGGGTCTCGCCGCCGACTCGTCGCTCCACGTGGCGGGCGGAGTGGAGGCGCCACCGACCATGAACCCGCGCTTTGTCGCGCGGCGCCCTCGCGAACGTTCCCCCGAAATGCTCGGGGAGGGCGTCTTCGCGGGCGACCCGGTAGCCCTTAGCATGGCGATCACGCTCATCGAGAGCTCCCGGACCGAGGACCAGGAACCCGCCCAGCGGCTTCTCGACCTCTGCGCGGCGCGCGCCGGAAAGGCGGTTCGGGTCGGCATCACCGGGGTTCCGGGGGTCGGCAAAAGCACCTTCATCGAGACCCTCGGGCTCCGGCTCCTAGTGGCCCAAAGCCGAAAATTGGCCGTGCTCGCGGTGGACCCGACGAGCCAAGTGAGCGGCGGGAGCATTCTCGGTGACAAGAGCCGGATGGCCGGACTTGCCGCCCATCCCCGCTCCTTCATCCGCCCTTCCCCCGCGGGCAAAACGCTCGGTGGGGTGACCCGACGGACGCGCGAGACGATGCTCCTTTGCGAGGCGGCGGGCTTCGATCTCGTGTTCGTCGAGACCGTCGGGGTCGGCCAGTCCGAGCTGGCGGTGCACGGTATGGTGGACTGCTTCCTCCTTCTGACCCTGGCGGGCGGCGGGGACGAACTTCAGGGGATCAAGCGCGGGGTGATGGAGATGGCAGACCTGATTGCGGTGACGAAGGCGGACGGCGACAACGTCCGCGCGGCGGAACTCGCGCGGCAACGCTACGAGAACGCCGTCCATCTGTTCGGCGCGACGCCCTCGGGTTGGCACGCCCCGACCCTCCTTTGTTCGGCGGTTACGGGCGAAGGCGTGGACGACGTATGGTCCACCGTCGAACGGTTCGTGGCGCACGAACGGTCCACCGGGTTCTTCGAACGCCGAAGGAACGAGCAACGCCGCGCTTGGTTCCGCGAGCAGGTCGAGACGAGAGTCCTGGACGCCTTCCTCGCTCGCCCGGGCGTTGCCGATCGACGTGCCTATCTCGAGGGCTTGGTCATGCGCGGTGAGGTCTCACCCCGGCGCGCGGCGGCGATCCTGGTCGGCGACCAAGATGGGTGAGCGACCGGCCCCTGTCTCGGCGCATTGGGCACGAGGGTGGGAGGCTCGAAGGCGATCCCTGGACCAGGTTGGGTCGGTCAGGGGTAACCTCGGTCATCGTGACCGAGCGGGTTTTCGGCCGAACCAATTTTCGCTTCCCGTCGGTCTGGCTGTCCCTTACGGTTCCCGAGAGCCCTTCCGACGGTTGGGTCGGCGCCTTGGTGGAAGCCGTTCTTCTAACCGGCGTACCCCTCGACGTTTCGAGTTCGCCCGGCCTGTGGGGAGGCGCGATGCGCGGCACCGACGCGACCCTGATGCGAACGGGCAACCGCGAGGTTTCCCGCGCGACGGACGCAGGTCACGCCGCGAACTTGGTCCGCGCGCATCTTATCGAAACCCTGTGCGCCATCGGCCGCGAACACCTTGACTTCTATTTCATGCGGGTGGACGAAGCCCTTGAAGAGCACCAGGTCGCCGGAGCCCTGATGGCTCTCGACGAAGCGCGCCAAGAAGGACACTTGCGGTTCATTGGCCTTTACGCGGCGGGCGAACCACACGCCGCCCTGGCCGCGTGGCGATTCCACGATGCCTTCGATGCGGTTATGGTCCCGACCCCTCGCAATGACCGTGAGCCGTACGACGTCCTCGCGCCGCTTGCGCACGACCGTCGCGTCGGCTTCCTGGGTTGCCGCGCCTTTGGCGCGGGCTGTCCACCCGACGACCGAGCGGCGGTGATCGCCGAGCGGACGCGCGAACACCCCCTTCTTGTTCCGGTATCGACGCCGGAAGAGGCGAGCAAGGCGCTCGCGGCAGGAGCCGGTCGATGACCCTGAACGAGTTCCAAGCGGCGCTGTACTGGGGAATGGCCATCTGCGCCGTGATGGTGTTCGTCTCGCTTCTGCGCGTCCGCAAACTCGGGGCGAGCGCCTACGTCCAGGCGACGAGCTACGTCGTTATGGGGTTTCTGCTGTACCTCGTCCAAGCCGGCTACCCGCAACCGTGGCTGATCGGAGCGGGCGTCGTCCTCTTCGCCCTCTTCGTTCTCGACTTCGCCGTGCGCGCGGGAGGGCCGCGGTCCAAATGAGAGTCGCCATCGTCGGGGCCGGGGTCAGCGGCCTGCGCACTGCCATGCTTCTGAGTCGGGCCGGGGCAGGGGTGACGGTCTTCGAGGCGACGGGTCGCTTGGGCGGTCGCGCGCGAACCGTGCACGGTCCCAGCGGCGAGCCCTGGTTCGAGGCGGGCGGCGAGTGGATTGACACCGACCACGACCGCGTTTACGCGCTGGCCCGCGAGCTTGGGGTTCCGATCGTCGACCAAGGCCGGCCTCCCGGGGTGGTGCGCTACCAGGGGCAGACCTGCGCGGAGGACGATCTCTGGCCCGACGCCGCCGACGCGAGCGACCGGCTCGACGCCCGAGCCATGGAGATGGCGGGCGAGTTGGGCGAGCGCCCCGAAGATCACCCCAACGCCGTACCCTGGGACCTTAAGCCGCTCGCGGCCTTCCTCGACGAACTCGACCTCACGCCGCGCGCCCGCTGGTGGCTCGAAGCGCGGATCCGTTCGGACGAGGGCACCGACACCCGCGACGTGAGCCTCCTCGGATGGCTCTGGGGCATGGCGCTCTACGACGGACGCGACGAGGCGTCCATGAGCGCGGGCCGCTTCCAGAACGGAGTAGCCGACCTTTGCGCGCGCATGGCCGAGGGTCTCGTGCTTCGCCTGTCCACCCGGGTCGCCTCCCTTGAGACCGACGGGGGATGCCTCCGACTGTCCACCGAGGATGGAGAAACGGAACGGTTCGATAGGGTCGTCCTGACCGGCTCCTCCCCCTCCGTCGCCGCGCTCTTACGCCGATCGACCGTCGGCCACCATGACCTCCTCTACGCAACCATGCGCCAGGGAAGGGGCGCCTCGGTCAAGATCGCGTGGCGGTTCGACCGGCCCTGGTGGCGCGAAGAAGGCTGGAACGGGAGCATGATCGACGACGGCCCGCTGCAACAGACCTGGGACGCCTCCCTTGGCGGCACTCCGATTCTGGCCGCCTACGTATGCGGCGAGGGGTGCCGACGTCTGCTCGGTCGGCGTGACCCGGTCCGAAGCGCCCTCGAAGACGTCGAAAGTCGTCACCCGGGGGCGAAGGGTCGCTTCGTCGAAGGATGGCTCAGCGACTTCGTGTGCGATGCCGACTTTGGTTGCGGGTTTTCGTACCAGGCCAAGGGCTTCATCACCGACGGCCTACGCGAGGTGAGCCGGCCCACCGATGGGCTTCACTTCGCGGGCGAACGGACCGCCCGCTGGTCCGGGTTCTACGAGGGATGCCTCGAAAGCGCGGAACGAGTCGCGCGGGAAATCCTGACATGACGCGATACACCAACTTCCGATGGGGTCTCACCGACGAGCCGATGGAGATGCTCGTCGACGACGGGCGGGTTGTGGCCCGCGAAACGAAGGTGCGGACGGAGGTCGGGACTCCTCGAGACCTCGAGGGTGCGAGGCTCTTTCCCGCCTTCATCGATAACCACTGCCACATTCTTCCCACCGGACTCGACCTGGCGAAGCTCTTTCTTGGGGCGGCCGTCTCCCGCGAGGAAGTGTTGGACCTGGTTTACGTCAAGCACCGTGAACTGCCGCCCGACGAGTGGCTGCACGCCGTCCATTACGACCAGAACCGGTTCGGGGACGGGCGCCACCTGACCCGAGACGACCTCGACGCGGTTTCGCCCGACCGGCCGATCCTTCTGCGCCACCAAAGCGGGCACGCCAGCGTCGCCAACTCGGCGGCCCTTCGGGCGGCGAAAGTGACGGAGGACGAGCCGGACCCCTCCGGCGGCGAGTTCGGTCGCGACGCCAACGGCAGACTGACCGGCGTTCTGCTCGAGGACGCCCATGACCGGGTAACCGCCGCCGCCCCCCGGCCCTCGCGCGAGAGGATGGTCGAAGCGATTCTCGCCGCCGGTGACTCGATGGCCGACTACGGCATCGCCTGCGCGAGCGACATGATGACCGGCTTTTTCGACCTTGAGGACGAACTCTGGGCCTACCGAGAGGCGTCCGAGCGAGGTTGCCGGATTCGCTTGCGCCTCTATGTCCAGTGGTCCACCGTCTTCGGGCCGCGAGCGATGCCGAAGGAACGGTTCCGCGAGCTGTGCCAAGCGATGGACCCCGATCGTTGCCGCGTCGCCGGAATCAAGATCTTTGCCGATGGCGCGATCTCCGCCGCCACCGCCGCGATCTATGGCGAGTTCACAACGGGCGGCGACGGCCGACTCATCTACTCGACCGAGCGGCTTCGATCAATGGTCCGGACGGCGAACGAGGCGGGTTATCAGATCGCGATCCACGCCATCGGCGACCGGGCGGTGGACGAGGTCATGGACGCCTACCGGCTTCTCGACGATCCGCGCCGACACCGCATCGAGCATGCGACGATGTTGAGCGACGGCCAGATTGAACGCCTGGTGGACCTGGGTTGCTTCGTCACGATGCAGCCGGAGTTCCTCGCCCGCTTCGGCCCGAGCTATGCTCGCCAACTCGGCCCGGATCGGGCGTCCCGTTTGAAGCGCTACCGAAGCTGCCTCGATGCCGGGGTTCGCCTTAGCCTCAGTTCGGATCGGCCCATCGTCGGCGGCGACCCCTCGTTCGGGCTGGCCTGCGCCGTTGTCCGACCCGAAGGGTTCGACCCGAACGAGGGTGTTGAACGCGACGAAGCGATCGTCCTCTACACCTTGGAAGCCGCCCGGGCGAACGAGGACGCCAACGAGATGGGCGCCCTCATTCCCGGACAGTTCGCCGACTTTCGCCTGGAAACGGCCTAGTCCAACCGGCCGATGACCCGCTTTAGGAAGAACTCGGGCCCGTAGGGAGGGTTCCGCTTGAGCGCCGCCTCCACGTCGGCCTTGAGTTCGCCGGCACCCTTTGACTGCGCCACTTGTGCCGCCGCGACCACAACCGTCCAGTCCGGATCGGCAAGCGCCGCCTTCAGGATCGCCCGCGTCTCCGCGTCCATGTCCGACCGCATGGCCGCCAGGGCGGCGATCCGGCGGGCTCCACGGCCCGTTCGCGCGTCCGACCGAACCAGCGCGATTCCGTCCGGGCGGCCCGCAAGGTGCCGGTAAGCCGTCGCCCTCACGGTGTCCCGCAGGGACTCGATGTCAAGGGCCTTCCGAAGGGACGCGCCGGCGCTTGGCGCGTTCGCCTCGACGAGAGCGTCCAGGGCGGCCCGCACAACGGACGTGTACTCCTTATCGTTGACCAAGGCCGGTAGGGCATCGAGTTTCTTCAGCTTAGCGAGCGCGTTGACGGCGTTGGCTCGGCGGCCGCTGTTGGCGTGCCGAAGCTCTTCGTACCAGAAACCCTCCAATTCGGGACGCGCCAGGTTGGCGAGAGCCCGTAGGTTGCGAAACACCGGGGCGACCCGGTCGTCGGCGCGCAGGACGTCGACCATGCCCGCCGCTACGTCCGCTCTTTCAGACACCAGGCGTGAAAAAGCCGCTTCCCGGTCGATCGCGTTCGGCGCAAATCGCGCGATCGGCTCGCATTCCTCGATGGACCAAGGCCGGTTGATCTCGCGCAGGAAGTCGTGATCTGGGTCCAGGATCACCGCATCCGGCTTCGTCGGGGAGTATAGGCGGAAAGTCTGCTCCTTCTCGCTCAGCGAGACCGTCGGACGCTCGACCTTGTCGTTCCGAATCAAACCGACCTTCGAGACGATCTCGTAGACGGGCGTCCCCGAGGAGGTGTCCTGAGTCTGCTTGACGCTCAGCACGACCTGCCGCGCGGACGCGTCGTAAGTCCAGCCGTATTCGATGACGGGGTGTCCCGGCTTACGGACCCACTGGTCCATGAACCGCGTGATGTTCAGCCCGGAACTCTGGGTCAGCGCCCACTCCAACTGCGCGGTGACGACCGGCGTGTGGCGCCATGCGTTGAGGTAGTTGCGGATACCCGTGAAGAACGCCTCGTCCCCCACGTATCGCCGGAGCGTGTGCAGAACCGCGCCCCCCTTCGGGTAGGCGTGGGAGTCGAAGACGTCGTCGTAACCGGCATAAACGTTCGTCTCGATCGGTCGTTTGTAACGTCGAGCCTCTTGGAAGTAGCCCTGCATGTTGCTCTCGACCTCCTGCTCATAGGCCGCCTTGCCGCGAGAGTGCCCCATGTACAGCCCTTCGAAGAACGTCGCGAAGCTCTCGTTCAGCCAGATCTGGCCCCAGTCTCGGCAGGACACCAGGTCGCCGAACCACTGGTGCGCGAGTTCGTGGGAGTTCAGGCTCGCCATGTTGAAGAAGCCTTCGCGGGGATCGGTCAGCGAGTTCGCCCCAAGGGTGGTCGAGGACACGTTTTCCATCCCGCCGCCAAAGTCGTGCATCGCGTTCTGGGCGTATTTCGGCCAGGGGTACTTCACGCCCGTCACGTCGCTGAAATAGCTCAACATCGCCGGCGTGTCGCCAAAAGAACCGGCCACCAAGTTCTTCGACCCCTTAGGAACGACGTACATCAAAGGAACGCCTCGCCAGGAGTCGTGAACGATGTCGAGACGCCCCCCGACGAGCGAGAGGAGGTAGGACGCATGCGGCTGGTCCATCTTCCAGTGGAAGGTTGCGCGCCCGTCCTTCACGGTCTTGCCAACGAGGCTGCCGTTGCCGACGACCTCCCAATCCGCCGGGACGGTGGTGCGCGTTTCGGTCGTCGCGAAGTCGTTCGGATAGTCCCACAGGGGCGCCCATTCCGAGTTAAAGTTCGTTTCGCCCTGCGTCCAGAAGCCGACGCGGTTGTCGTCTCCGTTCACCGGCTCGATCCAGTGCCATCCGCCTCCTCCAGCCCCGAACGAGCGACCCTTCAGCTGGCTGGAGCGGTACCGAACGGCCACGTCCGAGGCGACGCCCTTCTTCAATCCCGGATTCTCGATGTGGAGTTCCTTGCCGACCCGATAGCTGCGACGGCTTTGCCCGTCGACGGTGACGGACAGGATTTCCAGGCCCGTCCCGGCGTGCAGAACCAGCGCCTGAATGCCGTCCCGCATCGGAACGACCCGGCTCCGCGCGGTCCCCTTGATCGACCGGTTCGGGTAGTCCACGTCCATGTCGACCGCGACGTGCAGCACGTCCACCTGGCGATCCGGCGCGTACTGCACCTTGGCTCGGGGCGGTTGGAAGGGGTTTTGTCGCTGGGCGACGGCGGGAAGCGCACCGAGGACGAGCGCCAAGCAAAGAAGCCGAGAAGGCCGGAGCATGACCGCATTGTCGCACACCTCGTCGGGCCAAGCGCAAGGAAGTTGCGTTGACCCAGGTCAGGACGGGCACAGAGGATGCCACGGGGTGCGCTCCGGATGCCCGGGCGTAGGCGGAATCGGATAGACCCGCATCAGTTCGACCCCGCTCCACGGCTCGCCGCAGGGGTCGCTGAGCTGGCGTCCTTTCGACAGCCACTTCGCGTGGCCGTCGAATAAGGTTGCGTTCACCCCGCCGTCCTGCAGATCCAGCGCCAGCACCGGCGGGTTTCCCGGGCTCTTGTCGTACAGGTTTATGGGTGGCTCGAACCAGCTGTCATCGTACACGCCGTTCTTAATCGTGACGTGAACGATGTCGGCGGGCCGCTCGACCGCACTCTCGATCAGCCCCTCGAGGGCGCGGTTCGCGACGTAACTGCGCGGGACGAAGGGACGACCGTTCTGGCCGTCCTCCAGGGGGTGCGGTCGCCGGCCCGCGTCGCTCGGCGAGGCGAGGATCGCGAGCGACCTCGCGTAGGGTTGGATCTGGTTCCACCAGCGGTTCTCCCGGGTCGCTCCGAAGGGCTCCGACGGGCGCAACCGCGAGGGGTCGAGGTTGTGGCCGAAGAAGAAGGTCGCTCCATCGCAGTCCACGCGGTACATCAGGAGGGCGATCCCAAGTTGCCGTTGGTTGCTGAGGCAGGCGGTCTTCCGGGCGGCGGCCCTGGCCTGGGCCAAGACCGGGAAAAGAACGGCGGCAAGGATCGCGAGGATCGCAATAACCACGAGCAACTCGACGAGGGTGAAGGCCCGACGCATCCGCCGGATTATGGTCCGATGTGTCCGGCGAGGGGCTGCCCGGCGTCGAGCGCGCGGCGGCGGACTCCCCCGTTCCGGGTAGAACCGAGAGCGATGCCCGGCCGCTTGGCCCTTCTCCTCCTCGCGCTCGTCTGCACCGGATGCCAGGTCAACCGGCAGTCGGAACGCCCCGCCGACGCCGCCCCCGAGGGGACGGTGATCGTCACCCCCGTCAAGAGCGAGGTCGGACGGGACGAAGCGACCTTGGAGTGGCGGGTCGTGGGCGACCGGAAGTGGGTTTGGGGAACCGTGAAGGACGGATTCCGCATCCGGTATGCCTACCCCTTGGGCACGAGCGAGTCGCACGGCGGCAAGCACGTCTGGACGGTAAAGGTACGGCTCCGTCGCGTCCCCGAGGAAGGAGGCCGGTTCCTCCTGCTTGAGGAGCGAACCCTCGTCGGCGACTTGCCCGAGGCGAAGCAGAGCCCCATCCTTGAGACTTACAACGTTCCGATCGAGGGTTTGCTGACGCATCCGTTCGACAAGCGACCGCTGACGGAGGCGGTGACCGTCCTGCGCGAGACGAAGTCGAGCTTCGGCATCCCGACCGACGTGCCCCTTTACGAGGTGCGCTTCCTCGACAGGGAGGGCAAGGACACCATCGAAGGCGTACGGCTGAAGGTAATGGAATGAACGCCCGGTAAACTCCGCCAAGATGGCCGACGTCGATCCTCTGGGTCTCGAACTCTCCGCAAAAGAACAGATCGAGATCGACTTCTGGCGCGACGACCCTTCCGAACGCCCGGATGTCGAGGACCTTGGCGCGCTCCTCAACAAAGCGTCCATCCTCGAGAGCTTCCACAAGCGGTTCCGCCACCATCGGGCGCGGTTCGAGGGCGCAGAACGAGTGCTCGAACTGGGAGGCGGCCAGGGTGGAGCCGCCTGCATCGTCAAGCGCGAGCTCCCGGGTACGGAGGTCATCCTCAGCGATATCAGCGAGTTTGCGGTCGCTTCCCTGCCCAAATGGGAACGCGTTTTCGACGTGAAAGTGGACCGGGCCCTCGCCTGCAAGAGCTACGAGATTCCTTTCGAGGACGCGTCGCTCGACGTGGTCTACGCCTTCGCCGCCGCCCACCACTTCATCGCCCACCGCAAGACGTTCCGCGAGGTGCATCGCGTGCTGCGGCCAGGGGGCCGGTGCCTATACCTGCACGAACCGATCTGCTCCCCCATGTTCCACAAGGCGCTCGTGGCGCGGGCCAACCGACATCGCGTGGTCGTCCCAGAAGACGTGCTCCGGTGGAAGGAGTTGTGCGCTCTTGCGGAAAGCGTCGGCTTCTCCGCGTCGGTCGAGAGCTACGTCACCTTCGCCGGGTTCACCAAGAGCGGCCTCCTCTACAAGTTGTTCGCCGAAGTCTTCCCCGCCCTCACGCGGGCGAACGGGACGGGCGACTTCGTCTTCGTCAAGCGCTGAGGGGTCACGGCACCAGCGGCTCGGTACGAGGCGTTCACGAATCACGTCATTTCACGCTTGTGTCCCCCCGCGCGCGCACCCCTCTGGTTCTTGGTGGACCTTCACCCGATCACGTATCACGTCACTCACGCTTGTGTCCCCCCGGCGCGCACCGCTTAGGCCGGAGGCGATCCTCCGCTCCGTTCACGAATCACGTCATTCAGGCTTTTGTCACCCGCTGAAAGCACCTGGTCCTTGGCGGACCTTCCCACCGATCACGAGTCACGTCATTCACGATCATTCCCCTGAGCGCACCGCTTCGGCCGGCGGTTGGGTACGAGGGAGCGCCATTCCGCCCCCTCGTTTAAGGGGGGGCGAGAGGACGGAGCGGCAACCAGGTCGTTCCGCGAACGGGACGGTACGGCGGGGGTCCCAGCGACGCGACGCGCCCCCGTCGGTAGACTCGCCACATGGCTTCTCCCCTTGCCGGGCGCTGGGACCTGACGGTCAGCCGCCCCGATCTCACCTTCCCCTCGTGGCTCGAACTGACCGAAACCGACGCCGGTTGGGAAGGGCGCTTCGTCGGGATCTGGGGTAGCGCTCGCCCGATCCCGGTGATCCGCGTCAAGGACGATTCGATCGCCTTCTCGTTGCCGCCTCAGTACGAGGGCTTCCCCCAGGACCTCGGCTTCACGGGCAAGTTCGCGGACGGACGCCTCTCCGGCGAGACCAACACCAAGGAGGGCGGTACGGCTTGCTGGGTCGGGGTTCGTGCCCCTGACCTCGCCGCAAACCCTGCGCCCAACCCCGGCCCGACGGTCTCGCTGATCGGCGAGGGGCTGGCCGGGTGGGTCGCTCGGTCCCCCGAAGCGGCGAACCACTGGTCGAACGTCTCCGGCGAACTCGTCAACGCCGCCGTCGGAACCGACCTGATCTCCACCGCGCACTACCAGGACTTCAGACTCGTCGCCGAGTACAGCTACCCCGAAGGCTCGAACAGCGGCATCTACCTCCGTGGGCGCTACGAGTTTCAGATCCTGGACGACTTTGGGGCCGCACCGTCGCCGGGCAGCAGCGGGGCGATCTACGGGTTCCTCGTTCCGAGGGTGAACGCGATCCACCCGTTCGGGAAGCGCAACGTGGTGGAGATCACCCTTCTCGGCCGATGGATCTCGGTCGTCCTCAACGGCACGACGATCCACGATAACTTGGAGATACCGGGGATCACGGGCGGGGCGATGGACAGCTTGGAGGGCGAACCGGGTCCCATCTTGCTTCAGGGGGATCACGGTCCGGTGACTTTCCACCGGCTCACGCTGACCCCGCTCTCCTAGTCGGCGTGCCCCCGCCGGCACCGGTCGGCCACCAGGCGACACCGCTCGATGGCGATCTCGCCGCCGCCCTCGGGCAGTTCGTCGGAGACCCCCAGGACGAGTCGGGTCCCCACCCGGCGCACGATCGTCTCGACGCAGGCCATCAGGTCGTCCTCGGTGAAGGGGGGCATGAACAGGACCGCCGGGATCAGGTCGAGGAGGACCTTGTCCCCGGTCGCCTCCGCGATCTCGTCGATCGTGACGTCGCCCTGTGGGGTCGGCGTGAGCGCCTCGAGTCCGTCGAAGGGGAGGTCGGCCAAGTAGGGCAGCAAGTGTCGAAAGTAGCCGTCAATGTGGACGTGCGTGTAAATGCCGGCGGCCCGGAGTTGCCCCATGCGCTTGGCGTACCACGGCAGGTAATGCGCTTCGAAGATCGCGGGCGAAATCAGTTGTTCATGAAGGTTCTCGCCAAGATTGACGATCCGAACCTCATCGGATGCGGCGACCAGTTGCTCGTACAACCCGTCGTACGACGCGTCGATCGCTTTTAGAGCGGCTTCGACCACCTCCCGATGGTCGAAGTACGCGTACACAAGGTCGTCCAGCTTCATCCAGCTCTGAGCGAGGGCTTGGTACGGGCTTTTGGGCAGGTAGAACTGGGGCACTCCTCGGTCGCCGATGAACTCCGATCCGGCCCGAAACTTAGACAGATCGAAGCGATGCTCGCTCCTCGCCAGGAGCCACTGGAGCCCACGCAGGTGGTCCGCCGTCTTGACCGGGAATTCGACCTCGCGCCAGGTGTCGTCCACGGTCCGGACCGATCGCCAACGTAACTCCCCGAAAGGCGTTTCCACGATTCGGGTGGCCTCCGTGTCGGTCGCCTCGCCGCGCACGACCACCGATTCGCCGAAGACGAACGACAGCGGCCCCGGCACCCCGGTGTAGTAGTCCACGTACCGCATCGAAGCGCCGAGGTCGTCGAACAACTCGCGAATCTCCATCTCGCGATAGCGCGGCGAGAGGTTGCCGAACTGCTTGTTCCAGGCCAGCCAAGGCTCGATCCTCGGTTGGAAGAACACGCCCTCGACGGGACGCCGCTCGAACACGGCCAGGTTGGCTTCGCGCAAAGACATGCGCTACCCGAGTTCCTTACGAAGACGCGACGCCCTGCGACGACGGGCGAAAGGTCCCGAGGGGTTAGCCTGTCTTGCGCAGTTTGTCGGCGTATTTCTGCCGAAACTTGATCACTTTGGGCTGGATGATCGCCGCGCAATAGCCGCCGTTCATCCCCATTCGTTCGATCTCGCTCGCCCGTTCGTACTTGGCGAAGTAGTCCTGGTGGTAGTCCTCGGCGCGGGAGTAGTTCTTGAGGGGTTCGAGCGACGTGACGATCGGGTCCTTCCAGATCTTCTCCGCCGTCACCTCGGCGATGATCTTCTTGGCGAGGGCCTTCTGGGCCTCGTCCTCGTAGAACACGACGGAACGGTACTGGGTCCCCACGTCGTTGCCCTGGCGGTTGAGGGTGGTCGGGTTGTGGGTGGTGAAGAAGATCCGCAACAGGTCCTCGGCGGAGACTTCTTTGGGGTCGTAGGTGAGTTTGACCACCTCCGCGTGCCCCGTCGTGCCCGTGCAGACCTCGGCATAGGTGGGGTTCGGCTTAGCGCCCCCGGCGTAGCCGCTCTCGACCAGAAGCACCCCCTTCAGTTCCTCGTAGATCGCCTCGACGCACCAGAAACAGCCGCCGCCGATCACCATCGTTTTGGCGTCCTTGGGAATCTCGGCGGCGACCACCGCCTTGGCTTCGACGCGGGGCCGCGCGAACACCGCGACCGCGCCCGCGACGACGACCGCGCCGATAAGAAGGAGTTCGGGAGTCTTCATCATGGTCTCGTATCCCTGCATACGCCCATGATAAGGCGTTCGGCGGCGCGCCGGTTCCCTTCGTCCCATGCCGTTGGCCCCGTCCGCGCCTTGCATTGTCCTACAATGGAAAGCACGATGGACGCAAAGCCGTGCACCGAGCCGGAGGAAGACTCGTTCGGCGTGGACTTGGATCGTCTCCGGGCGAACTTGCGGCTCACGCCCGAGGAGCGGGTCCGCCGCATCGAAGCCGCCTCGAACGAGCTGCTGAAGTTCCTCCATGAAGTCGCCGAGTCTCGACGTCGAAACGCTCGTACGGACGCTCGCTGAGGCGGGCGTTCGGTACGTCCTGATCGGGGGCTTCGCCCTTGCCGCCCACGGCGGCGACAATCTGACGACCGACCTTGACCTCGCCCTCGCCTTCGACGACCAGAATCTTGATCGCGCGGCCGAAGCGCTGAACGCGCTCGGCCCGACCCTGCGCGGCGCGCCCGTCCGGCTGGATCGTTTCGCGTTCGACGGGGCGTTCGTCCGGTACCGGACCGCGGCGGGAGAGATTGACATCATCAATCGCCTCGCTCCGGTGGGCGGTTTCGAAGGCCTGTGGGAGCGGTCCGAGGTGCTGCGTCTGTACGGTCGCGACGTTCGTATCGCAAGTCTGCAGGACCTGCTGCGCCTCAAGGAGGCCAGCGCCCGACCGAAGGACGCGCTCCACGTCGAGACGATCCGCGCCCTGATGCGCCTCGGGGACGAGGGCTAGCGTCGGGCGGTACGAGATCGCCGTTTGCGCGAACGGCCGCAGCGAACTCATCCTGGAACAGCGTTGGTGGACGGAAGTTACGGCCTTGCCTCGACGACCGATCTCGACCATGCGCTCGCGCCGCGAGGAGTTCAGGTTCAAATCGCCACAAGTTCACAAGTTCACACTGCGCACACACAGCCGGTCAACATGTGAACTTCTGGGTTTTGCACTTTTTTTGGTCAAGGCGGGGGTCGGAACGAGAGACGAGCGCGCGGTCCTTCGGGATGGGCGGCGCCGCACGTCCATGAGGTCTCGGCGACCGGGGACGTCAACCGGGCCGAGACTTCTCTCTACCTTCCCTCTGCGGAGCAGAGTCGCCGCCCTGGGGATGCGGTCGGGTTCGATCTTGGGCGCCCGGAAACCCGGCGACCGGGGGGCTCCGGTTCGAGCCGCTTCGCGCCCCGAACCTCTCGCCTCCCCGCCGCCGGCGCTTAGGAGGCCCGTGCCCAACCGTGCAGGCACAACACGCGGATCCGGGCAGCTCTTGGCGGACGTGGGCGTCTTGGGCGCGAACCGCCGAGACGATTCGGACGTTGCTGAGCCTGCGGGACGAGTCGTAGTCGCCCCGAACGACGGTTGACGACGGCCTCGCGCGACGGCCCCGTCTACCCGCCCTCACGGAGGCGTCGCTTCTCGCGCATCCGCCTCCCCATCCTCGATCGGTCCAGCAATTCGGCCACTCGCGCTTGGAACTTCGCGTCGCCCTGACCGAGGAGCGACTCGAAGCGCTCGATCGCGGGGTCGTAGTCGCGGGTCGCTTTGAATACCCGTGCCGCCAGGTAGCGGCACAGGAGGCTGTCCGGGGCCAACCGCTCCGCGTCCAGCACGTCCTTGTCACAGGCAGCCCGGTTCATCGAGGCGCGGTCGAAGCCGCGCGCCAGCAACGCCACCGCCTCGACCCCGCTCGCCGTGTGCAGGTCGGGCGACGAGGAGGACGGCAGCCCGACGTTCGTCAGCATCCTCCGTCCCCACGGCTCGGCGAGCGCGCGCGCCTGGTCCGTTCGCCCCGTCCGCGCGTACGCGACGGCCAGATTCTCCAAG
>JAHCHO010000011.1 GCA_026129685.1 Fimbriimonadaceae bacterium | reverse complement strand
GACCTCCAACCGCTTGTTGCTCATGTCCCTCCGCGCGGTTCCGTAAGGGTCGTCGGCGAACGCCGACGCCAGCCCCAATGCTCCGAAACAAAGTCCGATCAGAAAGCGCCCCAACACATCGTCTCTACACCCCCCCCCCAAAGCGAAACAAGTCAAGGGGTCGGGACCAAAGGTCCGCGCCACCCTTCCCGAGGCTTTACCCCGCCGGACCGGTATCCTTTAGGGCGAATGGCGTCCCATATTCGCAACGTCGGCATCATCGCGCACGTGGACCACGGCAAGACCACCTTGGTCGACGCGATCTTTCGTCAGGCCGGCGTGTTCCGCGAAAACCAGCACATGCAGGAGCGCGTGATGGACCGCAACGACCTCGAGCGGGAGAAGGGCATCACCATCCTCTCGAAGGTCGCCAGCGTCCGCTACAAGGGCTACAAGATCAACATCGTGGACACCCCCGGCCACGCCGATTTCGGCGGCGAGGTCGAGCGCGTGCTCTCGATGGTGGACGGCGTCCTCCTCGTCGTGGACGCCTGCGAAGGCCCCATGCCGCAGACCCGGTTCGTGCTGAAGAAGGCCCTCGCCCGCGGTCTCAAGCCGATCGTCTGCATCAACAAGATCGACCGCGAGGGCGCCCGCCCGATGGAGGCCTACGACAAGACCCTCGACCTGTTCATCGATCTGGGCGCGAGCGAGGACGACCTGTTCTTCCCCCACGTCTACACCTCCGGTTCGGCCGGCTTCGCCCGCATTAGCCCCGACGGCGGCGAGACCGACATGCGGGTCATGCTCGAGATGCTCGTCAATGCGGTGCCGCCCCCAGACGTCGAGCGCGAGGGTCCGTTCCTCCTCCAAGTGGCGAACCTGGACTACTCGGACTATCTGGGACGGATGTTCGGCGGCAAGGTGCTGCGGGGCCACGTCCGCATCAACGATCGTCTCGTCCACACGCGCCTTGGCAAGCGCACCGGCTTCAACGCCTCGAAGGTGTGGTCGTACGCCGGTATCCAACTCGAAAACGTCGAGGAAGTCGGCCCCGGCGAGATCGTGATGCTGTCGGGTCTGGACGACGTGCTGATCGGCGACACGATCTGCGACCCGGAGTGCGTGCAGGAGCTGCCCGTCATCGACGTGGACCCGCCCACCCTCAGCATGAACTTCTACGCCAACAACTCGCCCCTCGCGGGCAAGGACGGCGGCAAGTTCCTCACGATCCACAAGATTCGCGAGCGACTGGAAAAGGAGTCCAAGGTCAGCGTCGCCCTCAAGATCGATCCCGAGAGCCCGGCCGACACGGTCAAAGTGGACGCGCGCGGCGAACTGCAACTCGCGATCCTCATCGAGGAGATGCGCCGCGAAGGCTACGAGATGGCGATCAGTCGGCCCCGCGTCATCTACCATCGCGACGAGCCCGGCAAGTTGCTCGAGCCCTTCGAGCGCCTCACCCTCGAGATGCCCGACGACTGCATGGGGGCCGTCATGGAGGAGATGAGCCGCCGCAAAGGCGAGATGCAGGACATGGCCAAGGACGAGTACGGCCACGCCCGGCTCGAGTACCTCGTGCCGACCCGTGGCCTGATCGGCTTTCGCACGAACTACCTGACCCTCACGCGCGGGATGGGCATCCTCGCCCATCTGTTCGAGGGTTACTTCCCGTACGCGGGCGAGGTCACCCACCGGAAGTCGGGCGCGCTGGTCGCCAAGGACCCCGGCAAGATCACCCGCTACGCCTACGAGGACGTGCAGGAACGGGGCGCGTTCTTCTACCCGGTGGGCACCGACATCTACGGCGGCATGATCGTCGGCGAGTGCGCGCGCGACGAGGACATGGTCGTGAACGCGAGCAAAACGAAGGCCGCCAACAACATCCGCTCGTCGAACGCGGACTCGACCACGGTGCTCGACAGCCACCGCGAGCTTTCCCTCGAACAGGCCCTCAGTTGGCTGCGGGATGACGAACTGCTCGAGGTGACGCCCAAGATGCTCCGGTTCCGCAAGCAGATTCTCGACCACTCGCAGCGCCGCGTCTCCGAACGTCGCTCCGAGGTGCCCGTGTGATCCTCGTCATCGACAACTACGACAGCTTCACCTACAACCTGGTCCAGTACGTGGGTCAGCACGGGGAGCCGATCGTGGTGCGACGGAACGACGAGGCGACGCTGGCCGAGATCGAGGCGATGCGCCCGGATGGAATTCTCCTCAGCCCCGGGCCGTGTACGCCGCGCGAGTCGGGGGTGTGCCTCGACGTGCTGGGGGCCGCGATTCGGGACGGGAAGTTCGCGGGCGTGCCCATCTTCGGGGTGTGCCTTGGTTGCCAAGCGGTCGGCTTCGTCGCAGGCGGGGACGTGGTCCAGGCGCGCAACATCATGCACGGCAAGTCCTCGATGATCCGCCACGACGGATCCGGGGTGTTCGCGGGCATGCCGAACCCCTTCCGAGCGATCCGCTACCATTCACTGGTCGTGACGGCAGACTCGATCCCCGCCGACTACGTCGTGACGGCCACGAGCGAGGACGACCACGAGGTGATGGGGCTCCGGCATCGGAAGCTGCCGATCGAGGGCGTGCAGTTCCACCCGGAATCGGTGCTGACGGAGGAGGGCTTCCGCCTCGTCGGCAACTTCGTCGCCCACGTTCGCACCGCGCGCGCGGCCGTTGGGTAGGGGGCGCGTCTACCCTGAACGCGAGTTTGTCATCCTGAACGCCGTGAAGGATCCCGGTCGAAACGCTGCAGGCGTGCGGAGGCGCTTCCCCTTGGGACCAAAGGCGCATCGTCGGCGAAGGTGCGGGTTGGCGTTCGCAGAAAGGTGTCGTAAGATGAAGGCGCCGACCCGCCCACGGATCGGCAAGGAGGCACGCTCATGTTCCTTAGCGTAATGGCCTCGGCGCTCGCCCTGTCCCTCGCGGGGGGGGGGAGCCGCTGACCGTCTCGTACTCGATCGCCTACCTCGGCGGATCGGGCTCGATCCTGGACGGTTCGGGCAACTTCACCCTCCCGATGGGATCGCTCGCCGACGCCACGTACCGCGTCTACCTCTCCACCATCGGGACGCTGCGCAAGCGCACCGACGTCGTCTACACCTCCGAGGGAGTGACCGGCGTTTCGGTCACGCTGATCCGGGGCGACATGGACGGGGACAACGACGTGGACGGCGACGATCTCGACACGATCGAGGGTTGGGACGGACTGAACGTCGACGACCCCGAGTGGTGGGTTCCCAACGACGACGGCACGATCCCGTTTTACGGGGATCTGGATCGCGACGGCGACGTGGACGACGACGATTACGTGATCGCTTACGCGAACAACGGCGTGGACGGAGACGCCTGATCCCCTGACAGGAGTCTGCCATGCTTACTACACTAGCGCTCGCCCTGAGCCTTTCTGCGTCGGCACAACCGACCGACGTTTCCACCGGTCTGGCGTTTCGCATCGCTCCCGCCGATAACCTCGAGATCTTCTACCGCGTTCTCGACACGAGCGGCCGCGAACTCACCGATCCCGAATCCGCCTATGGCACCATCCCTGTCCATGATGCCCAGGAACCCGACCGAGTAGACGTGCGTATCCCACGGACCAAAGTGGACGGACGCCAGCCCTTGAAGCGCATTGTCGTACTTGAAATTAGATGCGCCCTGTCCGTCATGGTCGTCGTTGACAACCTGAAACCGGGCAAGAACTACCTGCGGGAGACCATACCCGTAGTGTACGGAGACATCGCCCCTCAATTCGACAAGAACGGCAAGCCGATTCGGACCGATGACGCAGTGGACGAGCAGGACCTCAAGATGGTCGAGGACTTCGTGCGCGAGGGCAAGTCCGGGATGAACCCCAAGTACCATGGTCTCCCTTGGATGTTCGCCGACGTCAACTTCGACGGGGAACTGGACGCCAAGGACGTCGCGATCGTCAAGGCGAACCTGGGCAAGGTTGCCCCCAAGGTCGGCCCGCTGGGCAAGATGAAGCCCGCGCCTAAGGTCTACGTCGCCACCCAACGCCGCCCCCGCTGACCGATGGCTCCCGTCGGCCGAGCGGATCGGCCGGCGGGACCTGCCGCGAGGTTCGGGTCGAATCCCGCCTCGAATCTTCTCCAATGGTCGGCCTTGGTTTGGCGGCCCGAATTGTCCGGCTAGGCAGGACGACCGCCGACCCAAACGGTGCGAACGGTGTTCGCACCGAACCAGTACGGGATCTCGCGCCAGTCTCCAATGTCGTGGACGACGAAGCCGGCCCGCTTGCCCGGTTCGAGGGAGCCGATCTCGTCCGCCAGCCCAAGGCTGTGGGCGGCGTTGATCGTGCACGCGGTCAGGGCCTCGGCGGGGGTCATTCGCATCTGGAGGCACGCCAGCGACATCACCATCGGCAACGAGGGGGTGGGCGAAGAGCCGGGGTTGAAGTCGGTCGCGAGGACGACGGGCAGACCCGCCTCGATCATCGCCCGCGCCGGCGGATACCGGCTCAGCCCGAGACCGAACACCGAGCCGGGGAGCAGCACCGGGATCACGCCGCCCGCGAGCAGGGCCGCGATGCCCGCCTCATCGGTCTGCTCCAGGTGGTCCGCCGTCACCGCCCCGATCTCTGCCGCCAGCCCCGCCCCGCCGTTGTACGTGAGTTGGTCCGCGTGGAGGCGCACCCCGAGGCCGAGGGCTTTCGCACGCGCCGCGATCCGTCGCGCGTCGTCGTGCGAAAAGTACCGGTCTTCGACGAACACGTCCACATATCGGCACAACGGCGCGGCCAGCGGGAGCAACTCGTCGGTCACCATCGTCACGTAACCGGCGCGATCGCCCTCGAACTCCGGAGGGACCGCATGAGCGCCGAGGCAGGTCCCGACCACGCGCCACGGGCCGGATTCGCCCAAGTCGCGCGCCGTCCGGAGCAAACGGAGTTCGTGCTCGACGGTGAGCCCGTAACCCGACTTGGCCTCGATCGTCGTCGTGCCGCACCGCAGCATTTGGTCGGCGTGACGGGCGCCCGCCTCGAGCAACTCGGCGTCGCTCGCCGTTCGGGTCGCCCGCACCGTCGCCATAATCCCTCCCCCCGCCGCCGCGATCTCTTGGTAAGAGCGGCCCGCGCATCGCATCTCGAACTCGTTCGCGCGGTTCCCCGCGAACACCAGGTGGGTGTGGGCGTCCACGAAACCAGGGGTCACGACGCCCCCTTCCGCGTCCACGATCTCGGAGTCGCCCGCCTCCGCAAGTAAGTGGGATTCGGGACCCACCACCGCGATGCGGTCCCCGTCCAGGAGCATCGCCCATCCCTCGCGCACCCCGACGTCCGCCATTTCCGGCCCCATGCGACCCCGGTTCGGACCGGCGAGGGTCACGAGTTGGCGCGCGTTCAGGACCAGCGTCCGGCTCACAACGCGCTCCGGTAGCCGGACGCGAATTCCAGAAAGCACATCGCCGCCGCCAACGCGGTGGTCTGGCCGATGTCGGTCGAGGGGTCCAGTTCGACCAGGTCCAACCACCTTACTTTCGGATGCGCGCCGCAGACGAACGCCGCTTCGCGCATCTCCCACGGCAGGAACCCCCCGGGGCGCGAGCCGGGGCAACCGGGGGCGAACGCGCGGTCCATCGCGTCGAGATCGAGGTCCACATAGATCGCCTCGAACGACGCGGCCAGTCGGTCGAGGGCCTCCTTGACCACGGTGGCCAAGCCTCTGCGCCGCGCCTGCCCCATGGTGACGGACGCGATTCCCGCCTCCATCGCGACCGCCCGGTACGCCGCCGAATTGGCGAAGCTTTGGAGCCCAATCTGGACGATATTGGCCCCGGGAAGCCCGTCCTCGAGCAGTCCGCGAATCGGGTTGCCGTTGATCGGTCCGCCCTCCAAGGTCCGCAAGTCAAGGTGCGCGTCGAGGGTCAAAAGTCCGATGGACGCGAGGGGGACGCCGGACGCCTCGGCAGCGCCGCGCAACGCGGGCCGGGTCAGGCCGTTGTCGCCCCCGAAGACCACGACGCGGTCGTGCGCCTCGGCAGCCAAACGCACCGCCGCCTCGATGCGGGCGTGCTCGGCCTCCGCGTCCTCGGCCTGAAGGGTGAGGTCGCCCAAGTCCCGGACGGCTACGTCCCGCACGTCGTATCCCCGCTCCAGGTCGTAGGTCGAACACCGAACCAAGGCGGCGCGAATCGCGGAAGGACCTTCGTCGCACGCGCCCGGGGTGATCGAGCGGTTGAGCGGCACGCCGAGAACGCCCAGCGAGCCCACCTCGCGACCACCGTCGGCGAGCCACTCGCTCGCCCGGGGCCAGTGCGGGTCTTGATGGAGGCTCACGCGCCCTCCATCGGAACCCGAACCCCGTGCTCCCGGGCGAAGCGGTGGGCTTCCGGATAGCCCGCGTCGGCGTGGCGGATCACGCCCATGCCGGGGTCGCTCGTGAGGACCCGTTCGAGGCGTCGGGCCGCGTCGTCGGTGCCGTCGGCGACCACGACCATGCCCGCGTGTTGCGAGTAGCCGATCCCGACCCCTCCGCCGTTGTGGATCGAGACCCACGAGGCCCCGGCGGCGGTGTTCACCAGCGCGTTGAGCAATGCCCAATCGGCGACGGCGTCGGACCCGTCTCTCATCGCCTCGGTCTCCCGGTTCGGGGAGGCGACGGAACCGCAGTCGAGATGATCCCTTCCAATGACGATCGGGGCGCTGATCTCCCCGGACCGAACGAGGTCGTTTATGGCGAGTCCCATGCGCGCCCGTTCCCCGTAGCCGAGCCAGCAGATGCGCGCGGGCAGACCTTGGAAGTGGATTCGCTCAGAAGCCAATCGGATCCAGCGTCCCAACGCCTCGTTGTCGGGGAACATCTCGAGGGCCAGCCGGTCGGTGCGCGCGATGTCGGCGGGGTCGCCGGAAAGGGCCGCCCACCGAAACGGTCCCTTGCCCTCGCAGAACAACGGCCGGATGTACTCCGGCACAAAGCCGGGAATCTCGAAGGCGTCCGCAACCCCTGCTTGGACGGCATAGGCACGGATGTTGTTGCCGTAGTCGAACGTCACCGCGCCCGCCCGCCGGAGCGACAACATGGCTTCGACGTGCACCCCCATCGAGGCGATCGCCCGGCGCGCGTAGTCGTCGGGGTCTTCGCGCCGCAGGGCCAACGCTCGCTCCAAGGAGAGGCCATGCGGCACATAGCCGTTCAGAGGGTCGTGGGCGCTCGTTTGGTCGGTCAGCACGTCGGGCACGATGCCCCGACGCGCCATTTCGGGTAGCACGTCCGCGCAATTGCCAACAAGCCCGACGCTAAGCCCGATTCGGTCCCGTTGGGCGGCATTCAGCAGGTCGAGCGCGTCGTCGAGTGCGTGGACCATCCGGTCGCAGTACCCGTTTCTCAGGCGCTTTTCGATGCGAGCGGGGTCCACGTCGATCCCGAGGAACGCGGCGCCGTTCATCGTTGCGGCGAGGGGTTGGGCGCCGCCCATCCCTCCCATTCCGCCGCTCACCACAAGGCGACCGGAGAGCGACCCGCCGAAGTGTCGCCGCGCCGCCGCCGCGAACGTCTCGTAGGTTCCTTGGACAATGCCCTGGCTGCCGATGTAAATCCAGGAACCTGCCGTCATCTGGCCGTACATCATGAGGCCGTCTCGTTCGAGACGCCCGAACTCCTCCCAGTTCGACCATTTGCCGACGAGGTTCGAGTTGGCGATCAGGACCCTCGGTGCGTCCGAGTGCGTCCGAAAAACCCCAACCGGCTTGCCGCTCTGCACGAGGAGCGTCTCGTCGTTCTCAAGGGTGCGGAGACATCGAACGATCGCCTCAAGGCACTCCCAGTTTCGGGCCGCCTTACCCGTTCCCCCGTAGACGATCAGGTGTTCCGGGTCCTCCGCCACCTCCGGATCGAGGTTGTTCATGAGCATGCGAAGGGCGGCCTCTTGGAGCCAGCCCCGGCAAGAGCGCTCGGTGCCGCGCGGCGCGCGGATCGTCTTCGTCGTCGTCATACCCGGATGCTTCGCCCTTCCGCCTTCCGAGTCCTTCGATGCGCAAGCGGCGTAAACTGGATCGGTGAAGCGGAACGGCGACCCCCTCGGAACGCCCACGCGGGTGGACTATGCCGTCATGATTGGGGGGCCGATCGTCTTCATGTTGATCCTGTGGTTCGGAGTGAACTGGATTGTCGGCCCCGGCCCCCCGCCGCGCCCGATCCAGAAACTGAAGGCCGGGGTGGTGAAGAACGGGATGACGAGCGAGCAGGTGATCGCCCAGGTCGGCCCGCCAGCCGGGATCGTCGAGAGCCCCGACGGTTCGTTCACCTACCGCTACCAGGGGACGGGGGAGGATGCCTTTCTGGCGGAGGACGCGTTCGTGGACTTCGGCGCGGGGGGTCGGGTGGTGAACGTCACTTTCGAGAAGACCCCGGTGAAGCCTCCTGGCGACGACAAGAAATAGACTACTCTCGACGATAAGGGTTGCACAAAGGGTCGCCGATCACGATGTCCTTCCACTTGGCGATCGGGCTCGCGCAATAGAACGACTCGGCCAAGTTGTATCCGTTCGTGTAGCGGTCGAACAGAATCTCGGGACGGGCGAGAGCGAAGGTGAAGGGCTCGCTCACGTAGGCCTTCACCCCGGTGATACCTCCCGCCACAAGGTCGGCGACCAGGCTCTGGGTGCCCCAAGGCGGTTTTCGAAACGTACGCCCGCTGGTCGACACGAACGTCTCGCCGATCGCGCCAGGCTTGAAACTGAGCTTCTTGTACGTTTCCTCGCTGAACTTGCCGTCGTTGCTCCCCCAACTCACGTAACCGGCCAAGGGCACGGACGGTGCGACGAAGTCAGTGGTGTCCTCGAACAGAACGTCGAACGCCCGGTCCGTAAGCAAGGTGGCGGCCGAGGACATGCCTCGTTGGAGTTGACCGTAACTCTGGTCGCGTCGGTTCGAGGCCCCGTCGAAGAAGAACAAGCCTTGGTTCGGCTTGGCGGCCAGAGACCGGTCCACCAAGGCCTTTGCGTCCTCTGCGGTCCACCCGTCCAGGCGGGTCACCAACACCATCTTGAAGGCTTTCGACGAAAACCGTTCCCGCTTCCCATAGTACGGGTTGAGGCTTTTCATGATCGTAGCCGGTTCGGGCTTTTCGATCGGCGTCACGTCAAGGTCCATCCCTGCGAGTTGACCGTCCACCGAGAAGCCGCCCTCGTTGTCAAGACGGAGCGGCACGTCCTTTGCCAGGACGACGAAATCGACGCCCTTGACCTTGGCCAACGCGGCGCGCACCGGCTCCTCGATCTTATCGAGGTACTCGGCCTTGGGAATCTGCTCCTGGGGTGCGCACGAGATCAGGACCACGTTGGACCGAGGAATCTTGCGCTTGTCGCCGTAGTACCGGGCGACGTCGAGGCTCGTTTCGCTCTGTGCGTTCGCGACGAGCAACACCCGGCGCGATTCCGGGTTCGAGTCCTTATCGGAAACCCCGATCACCTTGGGTTGGGCGGCGGCGCAACCCATCACCAGCGGAAGGAGAAGGGCGACGACCACGCTACTTCCAGAACGGGGCCTTAGGCCGACGACGTTGGGCACGAACCACGGCATGAGCCATTTCCTTGTACATCTTCGCCCGCGCCGCGGTGCCTCTGACCACACCCAGCTTTCGTTCTTTGTGGGTATTGCTGACTCCTTGGAGAATGACGCGCTTTACGCGAGCCCCGTACCTGCGGGCAAAGGTGTTGATCGTGATCTCCGCGCCCATCCCGATCTCGGTGAGGTAAGGAATCCGCTCGAACAGGGACCGCTTGATCGCCCGTTGGCCGGAGAACCAGGGGAAGATCACCTGCGCGTTGGTGCTCCAGAATTTCCCGCCCCGAAACACGCCGATGCACATGTCGCACTCGTTGTGGATCATTGGGCGCACGATCTGCCCGATGTGCTCGGCGCGAATGCCGACCAGATCGGCGTCCACGAACACGAGCACGTCGCCTTTTGCGGCTCGCGCTCCCGCCGCCATCGCGCCGCCCTTGCCGTGGTTCGTTGGCAGGTCGATCACCCGCACCCCCTCGACCGAGGCGGCGACCCGCGAGGTGGCGTCCAGGCTGGCGTCGTTCACCACGATCACTTCGTCCGCCAAGGCACAGCCCAAGGCGGCGCGAAGGACCGGCACGATGCGCTCGGCTTCGTTGTAGGCGGGAACGACGATGGATACCACGCTTGTGTTTGGGGTCCTGCGAACAGGCTCCCCACAGAATACGTGATTCCAGGCTCGTCCGTTAGGACGCGGGTAGGTAGAATTCCCTGAACCTATTCGCCGGAGAAGGACCCTTACCGTGGCCGAACCCAAACAAACCGAATCCCCCGACAAAGCCCGCGCCGAGCGTGAAAAGCAACTCGACTCCGCGCTGCACCAGCTGGAACGCACCTTCGGCAAGGGCGCGGTCATGCGCCTGGGTGCGGGCGAGCGCGCCCAGGTCGAGGTAATCCCGACCGGTTCGCTCAGCCTGGACCTTGCCCTTGGGGTCGGTGGTATTCCGCGCGGCCGAATCACCGAGATCTACGGCGCGGAGTCGAGCGGCAAGACCACCCTCTCGCTGCAGATCATCGCGGAGGCGCAGAAGCGGGGCGGCTTGGCGCTGTTCGTCGACGCTGAGCATGCGATGGACACCGAGTACGCCCGGGCGCTCGGGGTGGACATCGACCGCCTGTACGTGTCTCAGCCGACGACGGGGGAGGAAGCCCTTGAGATCATGGACGCGATCATCCGGTCCGGCGCGGTGGACGTGGTCGTGCTGGACTCGGTCGCCGCCCTGGTTCCAAAGGCAGAGATCGAGGGTGAAATGGGAGACGCGTTCGTCGGTGTGCAGGCCCGGATGATGTCGCAGGCCCTCCGCAAGCTCGGGGGCAGCATCAGCAAATCGCGCACGGCGGCGATCTTCATCAACCAGTTGCGCGAGAAGATCGGCGTCATGTACGGCAACCCCGAGGTCACGCCCGGGGGCCGTGCCCTCAAATTCTGGTCGTCGGTTCGACTCGAGGTGCGGCGAGGCGAGGCGATCAAGGTCGGGACGGAACAGATCGGCACAAGAACGAAGGTCAAGGTCGTCAAGAACAAGGTCGCACCGCCCTTCCGCAACGTCGAGTTCGACCTGATCTTTGGCAAAGGGATCAGCCGCGAAGGCGACCTGCTCGACCTCGCCACCGAACAGGGGCTGATCACTCGCTCCGGCACCTACTACAACTGCGGCGAGGCTCGGCTCGGCCAAGGACGCGACAACGCCCGCACCTACCTGGAGCAACACCCCGAGTTGTTCGCCGAACTCGACGCGAAAGTCCGCGCGAATGCCCAAGCCAAGAAATGACTCTTTGAGCCCGGACGAGGCGTTTTCGCACGCGCTTGCCGCCGCGGTGCACCTGCTCTCCCGAAAGGACCGGTTCGAGCGGACGATCCGCGACCGGCTAACGGCGGAAGGCTACGACTCCGAAACGGTGGCGCGCGTATTGGATCACCTGCGTCGTCGCGGGCTAGTCTCCGACGAGCGGGCGGTCGAGAACAGTCTGCGGCATCCGACCGGGAAGTATCCGGTCGGCGCGGATAGGCTGAGGAGCCGGCTGATCGAAGCGGGGGCCCCCGAAGACCTCGTGCGCGAACGAATGGCCCAGCTAGACACGAACGCCGAAACGGAGTTGCTTGAACAAGCCGTCCGCCGTCGCTACCCACTCGCGACCGACCGGGCAAAGGCCGCGCGCTGGTCGGCCGGGCGCGGCTTTGAGGAGGAGACGATTCGCGCCGCGCTCAACCGGGTCTATGGCGACTCGGAAGGGGAGGCCTAGGCTGGACTGGCAAGTCGTCGCTCTGGTCGCCTTGCCGGTGCTGGCGATGGCGGCCTTCGAGTGGATTCGGATGCGCTTCGGCAAAGAACGAGAAGCGCTCCGGCGCGTGCTCGAGGACGCCAAGGAGCGCGCGGTGCGAGCGGAGAGCCGGGCAATGGACGCGGAGGCACTGCGCGAGGAACGCTCGCGCCTCGACCGCTTCCAGCACGGACTCGAGGAACGGGAACGCGACCTGGAGGCCCGTCGCGCTGAGTTCGAGCGCGAGCGCCGAGCGGTCGGCACGGAACGCGAGTTGCTCGAAAGGGACCGAGCCGAGATCGCGGACAAGGTGGCGGAGGTCGCGGCGATGACGGTCGAGGAAGCGCGCGAGCGATACCTCGCGCAGATCGAGCCCGCTCTTCGGTCGAGCGTCGATCGAAGAGCCAGGGAACTCGAGGCCGACGCGTCACGCCGCTCCCGCAGCGTCCTTCTGACCGCCATCGAGCGAGCGTCCGTCGCGACGGTGGCCGAGGCGACCGTCACCGTCGTAAGTCTGCCCAGCGAAGACCTGAAGGGACGCCTTATCGGTCGTGAGGGACGAAACGTGCGGGCGTTCGAGCAAGCGACGGGAGTGGACCTTCTGATAGACGAGACCCCAGACTCGGTCGTCCTCTCCTGCTTTGATCCGATCCGACGCGAAACGGCCCGCCTCACCCTCGCACGGCTGATCTCCGAGGGACGCATCCATCCCGCCCGCATCGAAGAAGCCTATCGGGAAGCGGAGGAGGAGGTCGGCCGCACTATCGCAGAGGCCGGTCACCGGTCTGCCGAGAGAGCCGGCGTGGCGGGCTTGGACGCTCCGATCGTCCAGGCCTTGGGCCGGCTCCGTTTCAGGACGAGCGTCGGGCAAAACGTCCTCGACCACGTCGTCGAGTGCGCGCGGCTTGCCGGAGACCTCGCCGCCGAGATCCGGAGCGACCCCGTTTTGGCCCGGCGGGCGGCCCTCTTGCACGACATCGGCAAAGGACTGGGTTCCGAGTGGGAGGGACCCCACGCCCTCGGCGGAGCGCGGTTCCTGGTCGCGCACGGCGAATCGGACGAGGTCGGCCACGCCGTCGCGGCGCACCATCACGATGTGGAGCCGGCATCGGAGACCGCGGTCTTGGTGATCGTCGCCGACACCCTGAGCGCCGCCCGGCCGGGCGCGCGCCGCGACAATCTGGAACAGCACGTTCGTCGACTGACCCAGCTTGAGGACCTCGCCCGCTCCTTCGAGGGGGTGGAACGCGCCATCGCGCTGGAGGCGGGCCGCGACCTTCGCCTGATCGTTCACCCCGAACTGGTCGACGACGCAGGGGTGCGTCGTCTGGCGGACGCGGTGGCCGCCCGAATCGAGGAAACGCTGGAGTATCCTGGCCAGATCAAAGTCACCGTGATCCGCGAAACGCGAGCCTGGAAGGTCGCCCAATGAGCGAGTACCGCATTCTCTTCATCGGTGACGTCGTGGGCCGTCCCGGTCGCAACGCCCTCCATCGGGGCCTTCCTCGATTGATGAACGAGCACCGACCGCTATTCGTCATCGTGAACGGCGAGAACGCGGCGGGAGGAGTGGGCATCACGTCCGAGATCGCGGAGGAGTTCTACCGCTACGGCGCAGACGCGATCACCCTTGGCAACCACGCCTTCAACAAGCGCGAGATTCACGGCTACCTCGATTCGGGGAAGCCGATCGTGCGTCCGGCCAACATGCCGCCTTCGGTGCCCGGGAGCGGGTGGACGGTCGTGGAAAAGGGACGCGTCGCGCTAGCGGTCGCCAACGTGTGCGGGCGGGTCTACATGGACAGCTACGACGACCCCTTCGCCTGCGCGGACCGGCTGGTGGAGACCATCGGAACCCCTCACTTCTTCCTTGACTTTCACGCGGAGGCGACCAGCGAGAAGATCGCGATGGGCTGGCACCTGGACGGGCGGGCGACGGCGGTGGTGGGAACCCATACCCATGTCACGACCGCCGACGAGCGGATATTGCCCGGCGGCACGGCTTACATCACCGACGTGGGGATGACCGGGCCCCGCGACAGCGTTCTCGGCGTCGATCGCAAGATCATCCTCGAGCGTTTTCGCACAACGTTGACCGCAAAGTTCGAAGTGGCGCACGAACCGGGTGTAATCTCGGGGGTGCTTGTGAGCGTCCAAGAAGATAGTGGACGCGCCACGAACATCTCGCGCGTCAAACTCGAAGACCACGCCTGAAGAGGCGGCTGGGAGCGAATTCATGACCAAGACTCGACAGTGGGCATCTTTCGCGACGTTGGCTCTCGCCGGCGCCGCCATGAGCCAATCGATCGTTGTGTACAACCCCGTACGGTCGATCGCCGATCAGCACATTTCGGTTCGACCGTGGGGTAGCGGCACGATCGCCCAGACCGACGAAGCCGCATACGAGGGGACGAACTCGATTCGCTTCTTCACCCGGAACTTCTTCCAGGGCGGGTCGTTGCTCCTGGGCCAACCAGTGGACCTGGCCACCCCGTACGCCGACAAAGCGCAGATGCTCCAGATCGTCTATCGGACCGCCGACGGGACGATGACCTTCGGCTCGGGACGCGTGCCGGGAGGCGCGCCCGGTGGCTTTCCCGGTGGTCCCCCGGGCGGCCTTCCCGGCAGTCGCGGCGGCGGGCGCGGTGACTCCGGAGGATTCAGCGGTGGACCTCCCGGTGGCATCGCGGGCGCGCGCGGCGGAGGTGGAGTCGGCGGCTTGGCAGGCGGCCAGAACCGTGGTGGCGGTGGCGTCGCCGGTGGTCCCGCGGGTGCGTCCGGGGCGGGCGGCATCGGCGGCCTTGGCGGCGCTCGCGGCGGATCCAACGCTCCGGCCCGCCTTGAGATGATCCGCGTCGTCGTCGGCACAACCGACGGCAAGAAGAGCGAAGCTTACGTGCCCGCCTCGACGAGCACCGGCCGGAACGGATGGAACGTGGTCGGAGTGCCGCTGCAGGCCATCAAGGGCTTCGAGCGGACGAACAAGGTCGTCAAGGACATCACCTTCTCGGGCGACGCGGCCTCCACCGTCTACCTGGGCGAACTACGCGTCCTGAGCGATGAGACGCCGATCAGCGGCGAGCCGAACCGTCGCGAGTGGAACCTCGCCCTGGGCGACGAGATCGAACTCTACGGTGTGGGTTTCGGCGGGTCGAGCGCCCTCCAGTACTCGTGGGACTTCGACAGCAGCGACGGCGTGAGCGAGGACGCAATCGGTCAGGTTGTGCGACGGAAGTTCCGCAAGCCCGGGACTTTCACCGTGACCCTGACGATCTCCGACGTGTACGGCCTCAAGCAGCCCTACTCCACGACGGTCAAAGTTATCGTCAACAACTGACAGGACGGCGAACCACGATGCGCCGACGCGAACGAACGGATCACGGGTTCGTTCGCGTCGGTGATGTGCCACGGTCGGCGGGAGGTCGTGGTTGATGACCATTCTCATTGCCTTCCTCGCCATCGGTCAGTCCGTCCGACTCGCTCCAGACCCTTCTTTCCAGGAGTCTCTCGGGGTCTCGGTCCATGCCGACCAACTTCAGGCCGGCGGCCTCACCAAGGTGGCCGAACTCGGACTCGGCTGGATTCGCACCGACCTTTTTTGGGAGCGGGTCGAAAAGAAGAAGGGCTCGTTCGACTTCGAAGAGTCGGATAAGTGGGTCGCCGAATGCGAGCGTCTGGGGCTCCGTGCCCTCTTCATCCTGGACTACTGGCACCACGCCTACGACGGCCCCTCGATGCGGACCGACGTCGCCGTCAACGGCTTCGCCCGATTCGCCCGTGAGGCCGCTGCCCGGTACAAAGGCCGGCCCGTCGCCTGGGAAATCTGGAACGAGCCCAATATCCCCCAGTTCTGGAAGCCGAAGCCGGACGCCGCCGAGTACCTCAAGGTCGCCCTTGCCGCTTACTCGGCTATCCGCGAGGTGGCCCCGGACGCCACGATCGTCGCGCCCGGTCTCGCGGGGATGGACCTCACGTACCTGCGGAGCCTGCTCTCCTCGACCGAACTGACGGCCAACCTCACGGGGGTCTCGTTCCATCCTTACCGCGAGGGGGCGCCGGAGAGCGTTCTGCCCGAGGTCGGCGGTCTGCGTTCGTTGATCAACGCCGTCGCCCCGGGAAGAAGCCTGGCCCTCGTCAACAGCGAATGGGGCTACTCCACCGCGAACCGTAACATCCCCGAAGCCCGGCAGGCCGAATACGCGGCGCGGATGGCTCTCACCGGCCTGGCCGCCGGGTTCTCGCTCAGCGTTTGGTACGACCTGCGGGACGACGGCGACGACGAGAAGGAGCGCGAGCACCGATTCGGGCTCTTTGACCGTCGTTGGCAACCTCGGAAGGCCGCGGACTACCTTCGCACGCTGGCCCACGAGCTCAAGGGGTTTCGGTACGCCAAGCGCCTTGCCGTCGGCGACACGACCGAGTATTGCCTCCTCTTCCAAGGCGAGGGCGAGCCGAAGCTGGTCGCATGGACGACCCGGGACCGGCCGACCCAGGTCGCACTCCCAATGGGCGGAACCGAGGCCAAGGTGCAACCCTTGAACGCGGCGAGCCAAACCAAGCGTCCTCGGAACGGAACGCTCTCCGTCACCCTTGACCAAACCCCGATCGTGCTCGCGCCGGGCGACAACGACCCCCTCCTGACGGCCGCGCTGGCCGCGCCGAGCCTTCCCTCGGAAGTCGAGGCTCTCAGCGTGGACGACATCGTCCAGTTGCTCCGCGACTGGGACATCGCGCGCAAACCGATCTCCCGGCTGGAGCGGATGGACGGATCGAAACCTCGCCTCCTGTTGGAGAACGTCGCAGCCGGCTCGGCGCGCGCCCGACTCAGCGATAAGGCCGGCGAACTGCGCAAACTGCTCGATCAAGGCGTCCCGTTCCGTCTGCGCATCGTCGGTCGCGAGGGTGGGTCCGATTTCGCGCAAGAAACCTGGGTTCGTCCGGTCGCGCCTTTCCGCGCCCGCTGGCGTATCAGCCGGGATGGTCGGGCGTTCCTCGGCCTCACCGATCTGGCGAAAGTGGAGAGGATCGGCACGCTCCGGGCAGACGTGGACGGACGCCCGCGTGACTTCGCCGTCTCGGCCGACGGTTTCGAGGCTTGGTCAGCCCCCGACCCCAATTCGGTTCGACCTATGGACGTGACGGTGACTCGCCAAAACGGGTCGATCCTGGACCGTGCGTCCGCCAACGTCGTCCGGTACGACCAAACGCCGGGCGATCCATTCGACTACAAGGGGACGGTGGACGCCATCCAAGGGCCGGGCGGCACAGCGACCCTGACCGTCGGCGATGCCCCGCCGGGCCTACGCTCCGGCGCCCGGTCTCTCCGGATCGAGTACGACATCAAGCCGGGCCACGCGTACCTCGAGGTTCGACCGCCCGACGCGGATCGGTCGCTGAAGGGCCGTCCCGACCTGCTCAGCTTCTGGATGCACGGCGACGGCTCGGGCCACGCCTATCGGGCACGCTTCTACGACGCGACCGGCCAATTCTTCCAGCCCGACCTCGGGCGCATTGACTGGGTCGGGTGGCGTTACATCGAAATCCGACTCGACCAAACGGCGGCCGGACGGTGGGGCGGAGCGAACGATGGCATCGTTCACTATCCCATCGGCCTCCGAGCGGTGCTGCTGATCGAGCCCGGACCCGAGGGCGGAAAGGGCACCGTCGCCCTGACCGACATACTCGTGCAGGGGCGCGGCTAGACCGCCCGCAAGGCTTGGTCCAGGTCTTCGATCAGGTCGTCCGCGTCCTCGATTCCAACGCTGAGGCGCAGCATGGTTGGGGGAATGCCCTTCGCCAAGCGTTGCTCCTCGGTCATCGAACCGTGCGACATCAGTTTGGGGTAACCCACCAACGACTCGACCCCGCCAAGCGACTCGGCCAGCAGGAACACGCGCAACGACTCGGCGACCTTCCGGGCGTCCGCCTCCGTCCCCGCCACCTCGAAAGTGACCATCCCGCCGAATCCGCGCATCTGCCTCGCCGCGAGCGCGTGATCAGGGTGGGACGGCAGACCCGGGTAATGGACGCGACCCGCCCGGTGGTGTCCCATCAGGAATTCCGCCACCGCCTGAGCGTTCCGACAATGACGCTCCATCCGCACGCTCAGCGTCTTGACGCCGCGCAAGGTCAGCCAGCAATCAAAGGGGCTTGGACCGGCGCCTTCCGTCTTGAGGTGCTCGAAGGCCCACGCCCCCGTCGTATCGTCGTTGGTGATCAGCGCCCCGCCGATCACGTCGCTGTGCCCCGATAGATACTTCGTGGTGGAATGGACCACGATGTCGATGCCCAAGTCGAGCGGGTTGGTGAGGGCGGGCGTTGCGAACGTGTTGTCGATAACCGTGATCAGGCCAAGCGCCTTCGCTTCCCGAGCGATCGCCGCGATGTCCATGACCCGCAGGTTGGGGTTGGTCGGCGTTTCGAACATCACCATCTTCGTGTTGGGCCGGGCGTGCTCCCGGATCGTCTCGGGCCGCGAAGCGTCAAACTCCGACCCTTCGATCCCTCGCCGCGGCAACACGTTTTCGTAGACCCGGTACGTTCCGCCGTAGATGTCGCTCGCCAGGAGCAAGTGATCGCCCGACTTCAGCAGACTGAGCGCCGCCATCACCGCCGCCATCCCGCTTCCGTAGGCGACCGCGTGCCTGCCATTTTCAAGCGAGGCGAACACCTCTTCGAGGGCGGCGCGGTTTGGGTTCGCAACCCGGGTGTAGTCGAAGCGAGGTATGTCGTCGAGGCTGGGCCAAGCGAACGTCGCGGACTGGACGATCGGCGGGATAACCGCCATGTTCTGGCTAAGCGCGGGATCCTGACCGACCCGGATGGACTTGGTGGCGAAACGCATCGCCCGTTAGGTTAGTCCGTCCGCCCGTCCGAATGCCCGCCGACGATTCGGAAAGCAAAGGATGGAAGGCAACCGACGTCCGCAAACTCGCCCGACAAAGGCGAACCGCCTCTTCCACCGCACGATCCTAAGCCCCGACGAGAGACAAGCCGGCGAGGATCAGCCGTCCGTCCTCGCCGCCCAAGATCGCCTTCGTCGCGCGTTCCGGGTGAGGCATCATGCCGAGGACGTTGCCCGCCTCGTTCACAAGGCCCGCGATATCGTCCATCGAACCGTTCGGATTGAAGCGTGGGTCCCGCTCCCCGTTCGGGCCCGAGTAGCGAAAGGCGACCCGTCCCTCGTCCTCCACTCGGCGCAACGTCTCCTCGTCCGCCACGTAACGTCCTTCCCCGTGCGCAATCGGGATGCGCAGGACGCGGTCTACGTGGCGCGTCCAGTACGACGAACGGTTTGCGACGGTCAGCCAGATGTGGTCGCAGACGAACTTCTGACTGGCGTTCTGCATCAGGGCCCCGGGCAGGAGTCCTGCCTCGCACAGGACCTGAAACCCGTTGCAGACGCCGATCACCGGACGACCATCGGCGGCGAACCGACGCACGGCGTCCATGATCGGCGATCGCGAGGCGATCGCCCCGCAACGCAGGTAATCCCCGTAGGTGAAACCGCCGGGCACGAACACCGCGTCGAATCCCGCCAACGCGTCTTCTTCGTGCCACACATATTGGGCGCCAACGCCGATGTCCTCGCGAAGGCTGCAAAGAGCGTCCTGGTCACAGTTCGATCCGGGAAAACGGAGGACGGCGACGTTCATTCGGCTTCCTCGAACCGGTAGTTCTCGATGACGGGATTGGCGAGGAGTTTGTCGCACATCTCCTTCACCCGCCCCTCGGAGAACTGCTCGACCTCGAGTTCGATCAGTTTGCCAACGCGCACCGAGGCGACCTCGTGAAAACCCAGCTTGTCGAGCGAGTCTCGCACCGTACGTCCGGCGGAATCGAGCAGCGAAGGCTTGAGAGTGACGTACACGCGGACTTTCGGCATCGCGGCTTGGATTGTGGCACGACAGGACCGCTTAGCCTCGGACCAGCCGAACCGAGACGATGCGGTCGCCCTTCTCGACCTTTCGCAACGCATCCATCCCCCGAACGACCTGCCCGAACACCGTGTACTTCCCGTCGAGGAGGGTCGCGTCGCCCAGCAACAGATAGAACTGGCTGTCGCCCGAGTTCCGGTCTTGAGGCTTGGTGGCCAGGCCGACCGAGCCGGCAACGTTCGAGAAGCCGCTGTCCTCGAACTCGATGCGCGCCCCGGTCCCGCCCGTCCCAATCGCCGGATCGTCCATGTCCTTCGACTTGGTGAGAGGGTCGCCCATCTGCACCCAGTATGGTCGGGGGGTCTTGTCCACTCGGAACACCCGTTGACCATCGTAGAAGCCTTGCTCGGCCAAACGGGTCACGTGCGACGTCGCCTTCGGCGCTTCGCGCGTGTGGAGTTTCACCACGACCTCGCCGCGACCTTCGAACGCGATCCGCAACCACGTTTCGCCCTTTGGCGGGGATGCGGTGTTCTGGCCGAACGACGATATGGTGGTGACGACGAGGAGAATGAGAAGGGCAAGACGAGGAACCATCGTCACTTACGTCTTAGACGCGCCTTGACGCCATAGGTCTCACGGGAGGAGCGCCGCCGTGACCTCGGAACAAAAGTGACGCCCTGCCCCCGTGAGCCGCATCCGGGGACCACTCCATTCTATCCAGCCTCGCGCCTCCATCGCGGCGGCGGCGCGCCGCGATACGGAGCCTTCCTTGGGCTCGAACCCTTCGTTGAGCCGCAGGCCAAGCATGACCGACTCGATGCGGCGGATGGTGTCGTCGATGCGTTCCCGATCGTAAGCCACCCGATCGCCGTTTTCGATTGCCTCGCAATATCGTTCGGGATGCTTGAGGTTGGTGTACCGCTCGAACACGCGCGGCTCATCGGCCATCGCGACGCACCCGACGGCACCCGGGCCGTAGGCGGCGTACTCCTCCCCGCGCCAGTAGGCCAGGTTGTGGCGGCACTCGTACCCCGGGCGGGCAAAGTTGCTGATCTCGTACTGGGCCAGTCCCTCGGCGGCGGCCACCGCGCACGCCGCCTCGTACATCGCGACTTGGACTTCGTCCTCCGGCAGGATCAACGCGCCGCGAAGGTGCTCCTTGTAGAAGGGTGTGTTTGGCTCCAGGGTGAGGCCGTAGAGGCTGAGATGCTCGGTACCCAGGCCCAAGGCGCGCCGTAAGTTGTCTTCCCAGGCCCGCAACGACTGACCCGGCAGGGCAAACATGAGGTCTACGTTCACGTTCGCAAAGCCCGCCGATCGGGCCGCGCCCACCGCACGCTCGATCTCCCCAGAACGATGCACCCGACCCAGCCGAACGAGATCGGCATCCAGAAAGCTCTGCGCGCCCAGGCTGATCCGGTTGAAGCCGGCCGCGCGCATCGCGACGAAACGCTCCGCGTCTACGGTACCGGGGTTAGCCTCGCTCGTGATCTCCGCATCCGGCAGTGGCGGATGGACGCGGAACACCGCCTCGAGCAACCCGACGAGTTGTTCGATCGGGAGGAAGGTCGGGGTTCCTCCCCCGAAGAAGATCGTCTTCGCCGGCCGGCCGCGCCACGGACTCCTCGACACCTCCGCAACCGTTGCCGCCGTGGTGCGCGCCATGATCCCGCCGCTCATCGCGTAGCTGTTGAAGTCGCAATAGCCGCACTTGGTGGGGCAGAACGGGGTGTGGACGTAGACGGCGATCGGGTCCAAGGCGTCAAGCGTACACATTCGGGAACTTCCGCCGCCCGCAATCAGCGTATGAAGGGTTGAGTCTAGCAAGACCACCCTCCCCACTAGCCCCGTTTCCTCCCTCGGGACGGGGCAAATCCCATTGTCGGCTTGACTCTAGCCGAAACCCAGGATCGGCATCAGGACGCGCATGACGCCGAATACGACCGCGATGCCGACGAGATCAATAATGATGCCGGCGCGCATCATGTGCTTTGCGGGGACGAGCCCGCTTCCGTAGACGATCGCGTTCGGCGCCGTGCTGACGGGAAGCATGAAGCCAAGGCTGCACGCGATCGTCGTCGCCACCGCCGGAATCGTGGGATCGACCCCGGCACCCTGCGCCAGACCGATGGCGACCGGCACCATCGTCGTCGCGGCAGCGGTGTTGCTCGCCAGTTCGCTCACCCCAACGGCCGCGACGATCATGACGAACGTGATGCCCCACAGCGAGTTCGCCCCGGTCGCCTGCACGGCGGCTTCCCCGAGCGCTTTGGCGAGGCCCGACCGAAACATCGCGTCCCCCAGCGCGATGCCACCCCCGAAAAGGAGGATGGTGCCCCAGTCGATCGTCCGTGCTTGGCTCCAGGTGATCGTCCTTCCCGATTCCGAGCTTGCGTCCGGCATCACGAACAACGTTGAGGCCGCGAGCAGGGCGGCCACCGCCGAGGTGATGCGCTCCCGGCAAAAGATGGTCGTCGGGTGGTCTGGCCCGAGAAGCCACCCCGCAAGGTCGGGGGAGAGCCAAAGCCCGACAGCGGCCCCGAACGCGATCAGCACGTTGCGTTCGCCTTGCGTCATCGCCCCCAATTCGGCGCATCGGCGAACCGCCTCTTCCCGTCCGGCTTTCGTATCGGGCGCCCCGCCCCGGAACAACAGACCAACGATGGCCCATGCCAGGAGGAGCATGATCAGGCTGATGGGCGCGGCAAAAGTCGTCCACTGCCCGAACGAGATCGCCTTCCCGGTCGCTTCCCCGACCAAACCGATGCCGATCATGTTCGGTGGGGTGCTCACCGGAGTACCGACGGCGACGCTTGCGCTCCAGGTCAGCATAAGCATCGCCCCGGTGGCGTAGGAAACACCCGGTTGGTCCGTGTTCAGGGCTTTGAGCAGCGTCAAGACGATCGGAATCATCATCGCCGTCGTGGCCGTGTTCGATACGAAGGAGGACACCAGCAGGACGATCCCACCCATCGTGAGGATCAGGCCACTCGGTGAGCGGGTCGCCCAAGGCTTGGAGAGGATGGTCCAGGCGAGCCGCTTGTTCAGCCCCGTGATCTCGATCGACTTGGCGATGATGAAGCTTCCAATGAACAGGTGGATGATGTAGTTGCCGTAAGCCCCGAAAGCGAGCTTCGGATCGATGCCACATAGAAGGATGAGAAGGCACGTCGAGAGGAGTGCGGTCACCGCGGTCGGTAACGCCTCCGTCGCCCAAAGCACCACCGTGAAGCCGAAGACGGCCGCCACCGAACGCTGAGCGTCTGGCAACGTCGAAAGGGCGAGCCACAAACCGACCGCCAAGAACGCCGCGAAGAACAGCTTTGGGTACAGGCGCACGTTGTTGGAAGGGCCCGGCTGCATGCGGCCCCAAGTTCGTCGGTGGGCCTCCCGCCTCCTGCCAACCCGCTACAAGCGCCAGGTTTGCGTTCCGCCTGATGCGGAGGCGCCTCGTCCCCACCGATAATCCGCTCGGCGGGTCCGCTCTTGAGAGTTGGTGGGAGCCGACCGCATTTCACCGTGAAGTTCGCGACGAAGGCGTGATCAAGCCGGGGCCGAATGCCGATACAGAGATGGACATCGCTGCGAAGGCAAAAACGGGTCCAAGCGAACGAGGCGACACCACGTCGCCCGATTCGCTTCGTACGCACCACGTTGTGGGTGACGAGAGAATCCGATGGTACAGCCGAACCTAAGGTCCCTGACCACGCTGAACGACATCGCAACGAATACGGGCGACCTGCCCGCGTTTCCAGCGGCGGCGTTGCAGATCATGCGCGAGTCGGAATCCCCCACTTGCACGGCCGCCCGGATCGCCGACCTCATCAACCACGATCCCGCCCTTTGCGCCCGGGTTCTACGACTCGCCAATAGCCCATATTACGGTCTCGCCCGGCAGATCGCCGACGTCCAAGACGCGGTGGTTCTGCTCGGGCTTCGGAGCGTCCGAAACCTGGCGATGGTCGCCGCGACCTACGCTTGGATGCAGCAGCCGATTCGCGCCTACGACCTCCAGCCGAAACAGATGTGGATGAACGCGTTCGGCACCGCCTACATCGCGCAAGAGGTCGCGCGCGCCGTCCGAGTGCCTGACACCGACCACGTGTTCACCGCCGGCCTGCTTCACGACCTGGGCAAGATCGCGATCGGACTCTGGCTTGAGACGCGAGCTCACGGCACCGTAAGGGTGCTCGTGCGACAGCTGCTTCGCAAGAACGCCACCTTCGATTCCGTTGAAAAGCAGGTGCTGGGATTCACTCACGCCGACATGGGGTCTCACCTTGCCGAAATGTGGAACCTCCCCAAGTCGATCGTGGACGCGATCAAGTACCACCACGATCCCGATGCGTGCGAACCCGCGTCCAAGATCGTGGATTGCGTCCACATCGGAATGGTTCTGAGCGAGACGATGGTGCAGGCGGTCTTGGCCGACATGGAAAAGGAGGAAGCCGAGAAGTCGGGCACCACCGCCGAACGCGCCGACGAGCCGGAGGCTCCGGTGCCCCCGAGCCCCAGTGCGGTGCCCGGGCCGATGCTTCGCCTCCGGCTCAAAGAGGAAGACTTGGTCGACTTGCGAACGCGATCGTACACGGCCTATGTCGGGTACGCCCGGATGTTCGACGATCCCCACGTCAAATGAGGCCGCGAAACCTCCGCACGGGGTGCGGGCACGCACAATAGTGAATATTCACATGGGGATATTGCAGAGAGCTGCCAACAATCCAAAGTGCGAACGCGGAAACGCGGACCGGCACGGAGGGTCAACGCTTGGTCCGGTGGTCACGAGAGATCGCCCACCGATCGGCACAACACGGAAATCCAAGCGCCCGGCCGCCCGGCCGGGCACTTGATCGGGAGGCGAGGACATGCCCGTAAGGGTTTTGATCACGGACGACGCCCTCTTCATGAGGGTGACGCTGCGGAACATCTTGAGAGCAAAAGGCTGTTTGATCGTCGGTGAGGCGAGAACGGGGGAAGAGGCGGTCCGCCTCTACCGCGCCGTCGATCCCGACGTCGTGACGATGGACATCACCATGCCCGACGGGAACGGGCTCAGCGCGCTGGCCGCGATCCGGAAGTACGACCCAACCGCCAAGGTCGTCATGTGCACCGCGATGGGCCAAGAAGCCCTGGTGATGGAGGCGATTCGCTTGGGCGCACGCGACTTCGTCGTCAAACCGTTCAAGCCGGATCGGGTCGTGGACGCGGTGGTCCGATTAGCCGCCTAGGGAGAGACCCATGCGAGTTGAATACGTCAGTCCGTTCGCCGAAGCGGCCCACCGAGTGCTCGAATCGGTGGTGGGTCTTCGCCCGGTCCGAGGCCAACTGCAAGCCCTGCCGGAAATCGTCACGATGCAACAGGTGAACGTCGTGCTGGGCATCACCGGGCAGGTGGAAGGCATGGTGCTCTACGGGATGTCCGTCGTGACCGCCGACCGTATCGCGGGCCTCATGATGGGCAAGACAGTTGTGACCTTCGACCAGATGGCGGCGAGCGCGGTTGCCGAACTGGGGAACATGATCAGCGGCAACGCCCTGACTCTGCTTTCGAAGCACGGATACCGGTGCGACATCACGCCTCCCACGGTGATTCGAGGAAAGAATGTCGATATGATGAGCATGACCGGGGCTCCCCTCATCAACATCCCGCTCGAACTCGGTCAGCACGGCGACGTTTGCATCGGCGTCAGCCTGCGCGAACGCCTCGCGGCGTAGCCCTTCCTTCAATCACAATCGAGCCGTGAACTGGGACTTCGAAGGCTACTTCGAGGCGGCCGAGCCAAAACCGCTCCACCCGATCTTTGGGAGGGCCGATGCCCACCTGCACGGGCCGGGATTGGCGGTGGACCTGGGGTGCGGCACGGGCAAGTCGTGCCTCCACCTCCTCGACCGAGGGTACCGAGTGCTCGCCGTCGAACCCCACCCCACCGCTCGGGCCAAACTGATCGCCCGACTTCCCCCGGGGGCACCCGTCGAGGTCGTCGCCGATCGGTTTCAGGAGATGACGATTCCGCCTTGCGAAGCGGTCGTGGCCGTCCTCAGCCTCTTCTTCATGGCTCGTTCAGAGTCGGACGCGTTCTGGCCGGAGATCGTCGCCGCCCTCCTCCCCGGCGGGCTGTTCATCGGCCAGATTCTGGGCGTTCGCGACTCGTGGGTCGCGGACGGTTGCGCCGCTTACACCGCCGAAGAGGCCCGAGCGCTTTTCGACGCGTTCGAGGTCCTAGACTGGGAGGAGGCCGAGCGCAACTCGGTTACCGTGCAGGGCGAACCCAAGCACTGGCACGTGTTCCACGTCGTGGCGCGGCGGAGAGTCTAGGCGAACAAACTCTCGGCGAACTCCGCAGGCTTGAAGTCCCGCAAGTCCTCCATCTTCTCGCCGACACCGATCAACTTGATCGGAATCCGAAACCGCTCGTAGACGCCGAGCAAGGCGCCCCCGCGGGCGGTACCGTCCAACTTCGTCAGGACCAGCCCCGTCACCCCGGCCGATCTGGTGAACTCCTCCGCCTGACGGATCGCGTTCTGGCCCGTGTTCGCGTCGAGCACCAACAGAACCTCGTCCGGCTTGCGACCAAGCCCCTTTTCCGTGACTTTCGCCACTTTCTGCAGTTCGGCCATCAGGTGGCCCTTGCTGTGTTGCCTTCCGGCGGTATCCGCAAGGACGAACTCGATGCCCCGCGCCTTCGCCGCTTGGATCGCGTCGTAGATCACAGCGGCAGAGTCGGATCCCGGCTGGTTCCGCACCACCGAGACGCCCGCCCGTTCCCCCCAGATCTCGAGTTGTTCGATCGCCGCCGCTCGGAAAGTATCTCCCGCCGCGAGGAGCACGCTGAACCCCTTGCGCCGCAACAAGTGGGCCACCTTGGCGATGGTGGTCGTCTTGCCGACGCCGTTCACCCCGACGAACAGGTAGACCGTGGGGGATTCGTCCGCAACCGTGAGTCCGGCGGGACCCTCTTGCCTGAAACGGGCGGCGATCGCCGACTTCAGCCGTTCCTTCATCGCCGCCGGTTCGGTGATCTTCTCTTCCCGAACCGCTCGCCGAAGCTCGTCCAAGATCGTGGTCGCCGTCTCGATGTGCGTGTCCGACTGGAGCAGCGCTTCCTCGAGCTCGTCGTAGAGTCGGTCGTCGATCACGCCTCGGCCGAGTACCCGATCGACCTGCTGCATCAGCCGCTTGAACATCTGCCTTTAGGGTAGACGCCGGTGAGCCCCAAGGTCAAGGACAGGGCCCTGGCGTCCCGTGGCACAAAAAGAGCGGCCGGAGTGCTATCCGACCGCAAGGAGGTGAACTTTGCTAGTCCTTGTCGTTACCTTTGGAAAAGGTACTCCAGTAACCGAGCCCCCGAGCGGCCGTTGGGCCTTCAGACAGGGGGGTCACGACCTGGCCCGCTTCCGCCGGAACGCCGCCCGCCGCCAGACGGGCACGAAGTACATGTACGTGCCCGACAACCCCAGGAAGAACAACACGAGCGCGACCCCGGGCAGGACCCAGCCGTGGAAGGCGTCGCCGAAGAAGCTGAGGTCATGGACGTGCTCGGTCAGCTGGTCGGTCCGGTACGAGGAGCTGAGGACCTCACCCGTCTTCCCGTCAACCTGGACCTCCCGGTAGCCCGTCTTGCTGATCACCTTGAAGATGTTGCGCTTGGGCCGATAGTCGATGCGGTCGATATCCCGATGGGTTTGCAGTTCCGGGTGACCGAGGGCAAACGCGGCCCGCGCCGCCTGGTCCAGCGAGACCACCTCCGTCAGACGTTCAAAGGCGCCGCCCTTGGCCTCGGGCGGTCGCATCCACGAGAACCGCGCCTTGTTCGCCAGCAAGAAGCCCGTCCCGGCGATCAGGACGAGGAAAACCGCCGCAATCGCGCCGAGCCGACGGTGCCAGATTCGGGAGCCGTGGTACATGGTTCTAACCTAACGCGGATCGACCCGTTCGGGTTCACGGACGCGCGGGGCCGCGCAGCTTGACCGGCGCGGAACCCTTCTTCAGGCGAAGGTTGAGCATCTCCACCCCCGTCGCAAAGGCCATCGCGAAATACGTATAGCCCTTCTCGATGTGCGTCCCGAAGCCCTCCGCGACCAGGTTGACCCCGATGAGCACGAGAAACGCCAAGGCCAGCATCTTGACCGTGGGGTGCTTGTCGACAAAGTCGCTGAGCGGGCCGGCGAACAGGAGCATGAACCCGACGGCGACGATGACCGCCGCGATCATCACCGCAACCTGGCTCGCCATTCCAACCGCCGTGATGACCGAGTCCAGTGAGAACACGATGTCCAGCACCAGAATCTGGGCGATAACGGCGCTGAACGTCGCCGCCTTCGCGCCACTCTCGGCGTGTTCCTCGCCCTCGAGCTTGCCATGGATCTCCTTCACCGCCTTGTAGATCAGGAACAGCCCGCCCAGAAGCAGGATCAGGTCTCGGCCGGAAAACCCGTGCCCCATGACTCCGAACAGCTCGGCCTTCAAGCCCATCACCCAGGTGATCGAAAGAAGGAGCAGGATTCGCGTGATCAAGGCAAGGCTGAGGCCCAGTTGCCGCGCCTTCGCCCGCTGGCTCTCCGGGAGTTTGCCGGCGAGGATCGAGATGAACACGATGTTGTCGATGCCAAGAACGATTTCGAGCACCGTCAGGGTCAGGAAGGCGATCCAGGTTTCCGGTTTGGCGAGCCACGCGAGATCCATCTCGCGGGGATTGTAACAGACCGTCCCAGACGGCGGCTTGGCTCGGTGACAGAATGCGGAGCATGCAATCGCTCGGCCTGATCCTCGCCTTCGCCGTCGCCGTCGGCCCCGTTCAGGAACGCCCCCAACCGGAACGGAAGACCTCGATCACTGGCACGGTCAAGTCGATCAAGGGGTTCGAGTCCAAGGTGCTGGGTAACGCGCGCGACGTCTGGGTCTATCTACCGCCCGACTACGACAAGGAGCCCTCCCGCCGCTACCCGGTTCTCTACATGCACGACGGCCAAAACGTGTTCGACGGCATGACGTCCTACCTCCCGAACATGGAGTGGCGAGCGGACGAGGCCGCGGAGGCGTTGATCCGCACCAAACTGATCGAACCTGTCATCATCGTCGGGGTCTCGAACGCCGGAATGGACCGGGCGAACGAGTACCTGCCGACGAAAGCGCGGATGGGCCAGAACGAGGCGGGAGGCCGCGCCGATCTCTACGGCAAGATGCTCACCGACGAACTGATGCCGCTGATCGACAAGACCTATCGCACGAAGCGCGGCCCGGCGAACACGGCGATCTGCGGGTCTTCGTTCGGGGGCATCGTCACCCTTCACCTGGGTCTCTCCCGTCCCGACGCTTTCGGCAAGTGGGGGGTCGTCTCGCCGTCGCTATGGTGGGACGAACGACTGATGATCAAACGGGTGAACGCCCTGTCGAAGAAGCCGAACGCTCGCGTGTGGCTGGACATGGGCACGCTCGAGGGTCCTGGCGCGGTGGTCCAAGCCCGCGAGCTTCGGGACGCGATGATCCAGAAGGGATGGGTCTTGGGCAAGGACCTGGTGTATTACGAAGACGGCTTCGCGGTTCACAACGAGGGCGCCTGGGCGGGGAGGATGGACATGATCCTGAGCTATTTCTACGGCCGTAGCTGAGCGGCGAGGATGCGGTCGGCGGTTTCATCCGCCGACTCGTCCGAGTTATCCAACCGAAGCCACCCTGGCGCGGCGCTTTCGGCGTACCGGGCGTGGGTGAAACGGATCGTCTCCTCCAGAATCGACGGATCGAACGGCTTCGAACCCCGGGTCGCGTTCCGGTAGAGGGCAACCTCGAGCCGGGGCAACAGGCAGACCTTCGCGGGGTTCAGGCCGCGTGCGGCGAAGAGGGTGTCGGCGCGCTCCAAGTTGCGGCAATGGTCCACGACCACCGCGAACCCCGATTCTTGGTACCGTAACGCCACGTCCAGGGCGGCTTCTTCCGCGATCTGGAACTGCCGTTCGGTTTCATCGGTCCACGGTACGGACTCCGACAACCCGACGGTGACCCATAGGCGCAGATCGTCCACCGGGACGTGGAGGCCGAATGGGAAGCGCCCGAGCAGCGCCGCCGCGACGGTGGTCTTGCCCGCGCCAGGCGGGCCGGTGATCCAGAACAGGGGAGCGGTCACGGCTTCCGACCATACCGCCCTTCCTACCTAGAACCAGCCCTTCTTGTTGACGCAGTATTCGCTGTAAAACTCGGCGTCGGACTTCGTCAGGTACATGATGCCTTCGACGAGGCCAATGATGCCGGTAACCGCGCCCCCGAAGCCGCACGTGACGAGTGTCACGACCAGCATGATGACGCCCTCCTTGGTCAGACCGAGGAGGAACTTGTGGATGCCGAGCGACCCTAGCAGGATGCCGCAGACACCCGCCGCCACTTTCTTGCCGACAAACTCTTGGTAACCAGGTTCCATCGTTCACCTCCGATCGCTGGGACCGTTCCGCTCAAGGGACGCAGGTCCTGCGACTACCGTACAGCGATCTTGACGTTTGGCGATGACGAGAAGCCGCTCGCTTCATACGAGGATCATCCTCTGGTCGTAATCCTGCAACATCCGCGCGGTCGAGAACGCCCACAGGCCGGTGGCGACGGAGCGCTTCATGACCTCGATCCATCCGCTTGGAAGCCCGTCCGTTCCCCGCGCGAAATAGAGGGGGATCACCTCGTTTTCGAGCACCCGGTACAGCGCCTCGGCGTCCGCCTTGTCTTGAGCGGCCTCGTCCGGCAGCGTCTTGCGTCCGCCGATCGCCCAGCCGTTGCGCGCGCGTCCGTCTTCGAACGCCTCGTCCCACCAACCGTCGAGGATCGAGACGTTTGGGATGGCATTGGCCGCCGCCTTCATGCCGCTCGTACCGGAGGCCTCCAGGGGACGACGCGGGTTGTTGAGCCAGACGTCCACCCCCTGGACGAGCATGCGTCCCACCTCCATGTCGTAGTCCTCGAGCAGGAACACGCGCCCGCGAAACCGCTTCGACAGCACCTGCCGAAACACTTTGGCGACAAGCGCCTGTCCGCCCCGATCCGAGTGGTGGGCCTTGCCCGCGAACACGACCTGGACCGGACGATCCGGATTCGCAAGCATCCTCAGTAGCCGCCGGGCGTCGGCGAACATCAGGTGGGCGCGCTTGTACGTCGCGAAACGGCGCGCGAATCCGATCGTGAGGGCGTCCGGGTTCATCGCGGTCAGAATGCCGCGCAGTTCGGCGGGCCCGGCGCCGTGCCGGGCGAACTGCGCGAACATACGCTCCCCGGCAAAGGCAAGGAGACGGCGCTTCTGGGCAAGGTGGGCGCGCCAGAGCGCCGGTCCGTCCAGGACGTCGGCGCCCGTCCAACGCCCATGCTCGTGGACGACGCGGGTCGCGTCGGCGAACGAGGCCCCCGCTCCCTCGAGCACTTCCCGGACTTCGGGGCCGAGCCAAGTCGGCATGTGCACACCGTTGGTGACGCCGATCACCTCCTTGCCCGCGATCTTGCGCCAAGTGCGGTCCGCCGTCCGGCCGTGAAGGAGACTCACGCCGTTTTGCAGCCGGGTCAGGCGGATCGCGAAGGCGGTCATGTCGAAGACGCCCTTGGTGGCCTTGGAGTCCAGACCGCGCGCGAGGAGGTCCGAGGACGCGATGCCGGTATCGGCCAACAACGCGTCCATGTGGAGTCGGACCGCGTCGGCGTCAAACCGCTCGTTCCCCTCGGGCACCGGGGTGTGGATCGTGAGGATGGAGGTCGCCGTTACCTCCCCGATCGCTTGGGCAAGGGTCTGGCCGGCGGCGACTTTGGCCCGAAGCCGCTCCAGCAACAGGAACGCCGAGTGGCCTTCGTTGAGGTGGAACACCCCCGGGCGGAGGCCCAGCGCCTCGAGCACGCGGACCCCTCCGACCCCAAGCACGACCTCCTGACACAGCCGCATGTCGCGGCCGGCGGTGTAGAGCTGGCTCGTGATCATGCGGTCTTCGGGGGCGTTGTCCGGACGATCGGTATCCAAGAGCAACACCGGAACGCGTCCGACGGCGACCCGCCAGACCGAGGCGCGCACCCGACGACCCGGGAAGGGAAGCGTGACGACGAGCGGCTCGCCGACGGGGTTCAGCAGTCGCGCCACGGGTTGGTCGAGCGGGTCGTTCGTGGGGAAGCGGTGCTCCTGGCGCCCCGTCCAGTCGACCATCTGGTTGAAGAAGCCGCGTCGGTAGAACAGGCCGATGCCGACGAAGGGAAGGCCGAGGTCGGAGGCTTCCTTGGCGTGGTCTCCGGCGAGGATGCCAAGACCCCCGGCGTAGAGCGGGAACGACTCGTGGAACCCGTACTCGGCGCAGAAGTAGGCGATCGGCGCCCGGGAGGTCGGTGGTGCGGACCCGAGGTAGAGATCGAGCTCGGCGTTCTCCCCAGCGATTCGGCCGATCCAGGCCGGGTCGCTCGCGATGTCGTTCAGCCGGCGGGTGCGGCGGAGGAAGGCAACCGGGCCGAGATTCTGGTCCCAGAGCTCCGGGTCGATGTCGCGAAACAGGGCGCGGGTTTCTTCGCGCCAAGTCCAGCGCAGGTTCGTGGCCAAGGCGGCGAGGCCCGCGACGGACGCGGGGAGGTCAAGACCCGAGTGAGAGGCGGCGGGCGTCTTGTCGAGCATGGTTGCGGCTCCGGTCGAACCGAATGTACCCTTGCCTCCACGGCCTCGCCGGGCGGACCCCGAAACCGGATTATTCACGGCTCGGCGGGTCAAGGGGCGAGCAGGATTTTGCCGCAGGCGGCCGCTTCCTGGAGGGCGAAGGCCCGCTCGACCTCCGCCATCGGGAAGCGGTGGGTGATCAGGCGGTCGAGTTCGGGACGCAGCGCCCGAATCCAGTCCATCAGGACTCCCGTATCCGCCAGGTTGTAGTACCAGGAGCCGACGACCTCCAGTCCCTTGCGGATGAAGTCGTTGCTGACGTGCACGGTCAGCTCCTGGGCTTCGCCAACCCAGGCGACACGGCCCAACCGACGAACGGCGTCCAGGGCAAACCGTTGGGCGCTCGGCGCGCCCGCGCACTCGACAACCGCGTCCACCCCACGACCGTTCGCCATGGCCCGGATCTGGGCGAGCGCGTCCGGGTCGGTCGGATCGAGCACCGAATGCGCGCCGAGCTCCTCGGCCAGGTTCCGCCGATAGGCGGAGGGGTCGGTGCCGATCACCCGCGCCCCGAATCGGCGGGCCAATATCGTGGCGCCCAGTCCGACGGGGCCAAGCCCGGTGATCAGGACGGTGTCGAGCCCGCTGACGCGCATTCGCTTCAGCGCCCCGAACGCGGGCCCGAGGGCGCAGTTGGCGAGGGAGGCGTGCTCCGTCGAGATGTCGTCGGGGATCGGGATCAGCATCCAGTCCTGCTTGATCAGCCGCTGGGCGTAGGTGGCGATGCCGACGGCGTTGCCGGTCTCGGCGAGGGGATTCAGGGAACGCTCGCAGTAGACGAACTCACCAATCCGACAGAGCTCACACGCCCCGCAGGGGAACTGCGGCATCACGAGAACTCTCTGGCCCTCCTTGACCCGACGATCTCCCTCGACGGCCTCAACGGTGCCGGCGGCCTCGTGGCCGAGGCAGTCGGAGACCCAGCCTTTCATCCAGCCTTTGTACTCGGTACACATCGGCGCAACCTCGACGCGAACGACGACGAACTCACCGCGCGGATGGGGGTCGGGCCGCTCGACGATGGCGGCCTTCCGTGCGCCCTCGATGGCGACGATCTGCATGAGTCCATGTTAGCGCGGGCAGGGATTCCGGCGTCATTCCCGTCACGACGTTCCCATGGCACCCCCACCCCAATCGCGTCGTCATTCCCGTCACGACGTTCTCAACGCACCCTCGGGCCGTCAGCGGTCCTTAGGATGGCGGGGAATCGGCCGAAGGGACCAGGCGGGAGGAAACCCAAGGGTCGCCACCATTCGATAGGAGTCCCGAAGCGACGAACGTCAACCTTGGCCCGGCCACCGACCGAAGCGGCGACGGGCCGGGACCGAGGGGGAGGTGCGTTGCACGGGCGAAGGGGGATGGGGTATCTTTCGCAGGCTGTCCGCAATGGATGGCCGGGTGCGCCCGGCTCTGCGGAGGACGATCATGGCGAAGAAAGGCGAAGCTCGCGAAATCATCCGACTGGTTTGCACCGAGGACGGGAAGAACTACTACACCACGACCAAGAACAAGCGGAACACGCAGGGTCGCTTGGAGCTGAAGAAGTACAACCCGAACCTGCGCAAGGTCACGGTGCACCGCGAGAAGAAGTAAGGCCCGCGCCGGAGACGAACATGCCCAACCCGAAACGACGATTTTCCCACCAACGGACGGCTCTCCGCCGCACGCACTACACCACCGACATGCCGGAGATCGACGCCAACCGACAGGTCGGCGGCGTGCCCTTCAAGCTTCGCCACAACGCCACGCCCGACGGCTATTACAAGGGTCGGCGGCTCCCCGGTTTCCGCGACCGTAAGTCCGCGTAAGGCGTTTCCTCGCAGTCAGCACGGGGTGGACGGAACGCGTCCACCCCGTTTTGTCGTGCGCCCCCGGTCAGTTCCGACGACGGCGACGCGCAAGCCAAGCCGCGCCCATCCCAAGGATGAGATCGGTCGCAGGCTCGGGTACCGGCGCGAGCCAGTTCGTCCCGGATGCCGACGTCATCCCGTTGATCGAGACCAGGTTGCCGTTGGCGTCGCGGAACGCGCCGATACCGTCCCAATACGCGGAGTTGGAGAAGTCCAAGGTTCCGGAAACGGTTCCCGGTTCCAGTCCCGAGTTCTGGGCGTCGAAGTAGGCCTCCATGTTGGCGCTAAGGAGGAACGGCCGGCCGTACACGAACTCGAGAGTCACCTCGGTCAGGGGCTGGGTCAGGTCGTCCCCGTCGTAGACAACGCCGCCCTCGCCGTCGGAGTACCAACCGCCGAACCAACCGCCGACCAGATAGCCGCCGCCTCCGTCGGTGCTGGTGCCGATCCACGCGTCCCAGAAGCCGTAGAGCGCGGCGTCGGTCTCGCTCCGGTTGTAGGCGCCGGACAGCGCGAAGTCGGCGGACCCGTTCACGCTCAGCGAGGCGGTGAAGGTCCCCAAGGTCCCGTTGAGGTCGCCGCCGTCGATGGTGACCTCGTCGATCCACTGGGTCCGGGCGTCCGCCATGACGATACCGGCCGGGTTGCTCGGGTTGTCGGCGTCGAAGTGGGCGAACACCTTGTTCACCCCGAAGCCGATCTGCCCGCTCGCCAGCGCCCCGGCCCGACCGGGCACGGTGATGTCCTGGACGATCAGGTCCTGGTTGTTGAGCTCGTAGCGGGAACGAAGGTCGCCGTCCACCATGACGCGGACCTCGGTTCTCAATTCAGCGCCCTGAGCGCGGGCCATCGGTGCGAAGCCGGCCAGACACGCGAGGGCGGCCCCTAGGGGCAAGAGACGTCGATTCACTGCTATCCTCCGACGGCGATTCGTGATCGCCGTTCAGAAGGAGAGAGTATTCGGAGGCGGGTTGATACGTCGCCGCTACTCGGCGCCGTCGGCGTCCGCCCAGAGCTTGTTTCCGCTGGACTCCTTGATGAAGCGCGCGCCGATGGCGGCGGTGAGAAGGGCGATGGTGATCGGATAGGCCAGCCCCATGTACATGTTGCCGGTGGAGGCGGCCAAAGCGGTCGCGATCAGGGGGACCAAGCCCCCGAAGATGCCGTTCCCGATGTGATAGGGAACGCTCATGGAAGTGTAACGAATCCGGGTTGGGAACAACTCCACAAGGAAGGCGGCGATCGGGCCGTAGACCATCGTCACGAAGACCACTTGGACGAGGACGAGCAGGCTGAGGAGCACCAGGTTCGGATTGACCGAGGCGGTGCCGTTCCACCCGGCGGCCCAGGTCATCGCCATGTAGATCGGCACGTACAGCACGGCGGCGGCGACGCAACCGGCGATGATGATCTTCTTTCGTCCGATCCGGTCCGAGAGCGAGCCGAAGTAGAGGAAGAGGGGCGTCCCCATCAGCAGGGCGATCGCGATCACCTGGCTGGCGACTCCTTTGTCCATCTTGAGGGTGCTCTGCAGGAAGGTCAGCGCGTAGAACTGGCCCGTGTACCAGACGACGCCCTGGCCGGCGGTCGCGCCGAAGAGAGCGATCAGCACGAGGCGCCGATTCTCGGGGTTCGCGAAGCTCTCCTTGAGAGGGTTGCGGGAGGTTTTTCCCGACGCTTTGAGCCGGGCGAACAGGGGCGATTCGGCCATCTTTGTGCGGATAAAGTAGCTTACAACCACCAGGACGGCACTGAGGAGGAAGGGGACGCGCCAGCCCCAGGCGTCGAAGGCGGGGCCCGTCATCGAGCCTTGGACGCCCAAGATCACCCCAAGCGACACGAAGAGGCCGAGGGTGGCGGTGGTCTGGATGAAGGACGTGTAGTAGCCCTTTCGGTCGTCAGGCGCGTGTTCGGCGACGTAGGTCGCCGCTCCCCCGTACTCGCCGCCGAGCGCCAGCCCCTGCAAGAGCCGAAGCAGGACGAGCAGCGCGGGCGCGAGCGCGCCGACCTGGGCGTACGTCGGGAGCAGGCCGATCGCGAAGGTGGACCCGCCCATCAGCAGGAGCGTGACGAGGAAGGTGATCTTCCGTCCCGCGATGTCGCCCAACCGGCCGAACACGATCGCGCCGAACGGACGCACTACGAAGCCGGTGGCGAAGGTGGCGAGGGTGGAGAGCAGGCCGGCGGTCGGGTTATCCTTGGGAAAGAACAGGGGGGCCAAGGTGGTCGCAAGGCTCCCAAAGATATAGAAGTCGTACCACTCGATCATGGTGCCGACCGAGCTCGCCCCGATCACTTTCCAGATGGTGCCGTTGGTGCGTTCGCCGTTCGCCATTGCCGCATACCCCGCTTCGCGCGATGAAGCGCAGTATGCGCAATCGGCGCCCGGATACGTCTATCGGCCGGCGGATTTGGGGTCCATCGCGGCGCGGATGCCGTCCCCGACGAAGTTCAGCGCGAAGATGGTGAGGCTGAGCACCAGGCAGGGCCAGAAGAGGAGCGAGGGCACCGAGTTCATTTGGGCGCGCGCGTTGTTGATCATGCTGCCCCAACTCGGGTCGGGAGCCTGGACGCCGATCCCAAGGAAACTAAGGGTGCTTTCGGCGAGGATGGTGCCGGCAAGGCTGATCATGGTGACGGCCATCAAAATGCCGTACAACTGGGGGACAACGTGACGGGTGACGGTGTAGAGGGTGGACGCGCCGAGGGCTTTGGACGCGATGACGAACTCGCGGTCCTTGATCGAGGCGACCTGGGTGAAGGTGAGGCGCGCGATCCCGGGCCAACCGGTCACGGACAGGGCGACGATGACGGGGACGATGCCGGCCTTCCAGACGCCGATGATCAAGATCGCCAGAAGGATGTCCGGGAACGCGAACATCCCGTCGGTGAAGCGGAGCAGCGGCATCGCCACCCAACGGGGCGCGTACACCCCCGAGACCCCGACGCACACCCCGATCGTGAGGCTGATGAGTTGCACGGTGACGCCGATCACGAGGGACAGCCGTGCGCCATAGGCGATGCGGGCGAACACGTCGCGGCCGATCTCGTCGGTCCCCATCCAGAACTGGGCGCTCGAGCCGCTGAGGGGCGCGCCGACGGTCTTCAGGTAGTCGTGACGGAAGGTCGGGCCAAAGGCGGCGAACAGCACCAATAAAAGAAGGTAGGCGACCCCCAACTTGAACAGAAAGTCGCGCCTCATTAGACCTGGGCCTCCCGAATGCGCGGGTCGAGGAGGGGCAGGAGAAGGTCCACGACCAGGTTGATGACGATGAACATCATCCCGGTGATCAGGATGCACGCCTGCATCACGGGGGTATTGCCCTGCTGGATGGCCTCGATCGCCTCTCGGCCCAAGCCGGGAAGCACGAAGAAGCGCTCGACGACGAAGGAGCCGGTGAGCAGGAAGCCGAAGCTCGTGCCGATGGAGGTCAGGACGGGGAGGATCGCGTTTCTCAGACCGTGACGCAGGATCATGCTGCCGAAGGGGACCCCCTTGGCGATCGCGGTGCGGATGAACTCCTGTTCCAGGGTGTCGATCAGACTGGCCCGGGTGAGTCGGGTCAGCATCGCGCCGGGACGAGCGGCGAGGATCAGGACCGGGAGGATGAGATAGTAGTAGTCGGGCGCGACCCGGTTCACCTCCCAAGTCTGGGGCAATACGTCCATCTTTAGGCTAAAAAGATAGACCAACAACGGTGCCAAGACGAAGTTGGGAATCGTGACGCCAAGGGTGCTGAAGACGAGCACCGAGCGATCCGCGAAGCGGTTCTCCCAGACGCCGGCGATGGTCCCGAAGAAGATGCCGAAGACGGCGGCGGCGAGGATGGCGCACGAGGCGATGAGGGTCGTCATCGGGAGGTCGCGCTTGAGGATGTCCCAGACCGGCTCCTTCGTCCCGTAGTAGCTCTTTCCGAAGTCGAGTCTGGCGGCGTTGCCCAGGAATTCGACGTAGCGCACGGGCCACGGACGAGTCAGGCCCATCTCGACGCGAATGCTCTGGATGACTTCCGGGGAGGCCTTCTCTCCGGCCAACACGAGGGCGGCGTCGCCGGGCGCGACCTCGTCCGCGACGAACGTCACGAACGAAATGAAGATCAGGCTGAGGAGCCCGTACACCAGCCTTAGAACGATTGACTTCGCGAGCCGCACGGGAGCCTGCATTATACGTTCCGAAGGAAGCGGTTTCCACGCTGAACCAAGACGAGTCGCCGGTTGGGGTAAGAATGAGAGGCCAAGAACGGTCTTGCCCATGGAACGGACGGTCCTCGAACCCAAACCCGGTAACCCGGAGGCCGGCGCCTCGGGGCGATGGATGGCGCTGATCTACAACAACGACCACAACACCTTCGATCAGGTGATCGCGGCGATCGTCCAAGCGACCGGTTGCTCGCCTCAGGAGGCGGCGATCGAGGCATGGGAAGCGCATCACTTTGGCAAGGCGCCCGTCCACTTCGCCGACCGACCCGAGTGCGAACGCGTGGCGGCGACGATCGCGACGATCGGGGTTCGCACGGAGGTTCAACCGGAATGGCGCGACTAGAGGAACGGGTCGCGCCGCTCCCGGTGATCGAACCGACCGATACGGGCCAAGGTCACGGCGGCTGGGTCGTGACCGTGTACGACAACGACCACAACACCGTGGACGAGGTCATCCAAATCCTGATGGCGGCGACCGGTTGCCCGCCCCAAGAGGCGGCGATCGAGACGTGGGAGATACACAACCTCGGCAAGTCGGTCGTCCACCACGCCCGGCGGGACGAGTGCGACGCGGTGGCGGCGACGATCGCGACGATCGGCATCCGCACCGAGGTCACCGAAGAGTGACCACCCTTCTTCTGGCGGGGGCGCTGTTCGCCTACGCGTACCCGGCGGACGCGTTCGCCTATCGGGTGACGCTCGACGGCGAGGGCTATGCGTCGTCCCTGTTGGGGGAGGGTCGCTTGGAAGGAAGCCTCGAACTCCGGTACGCGATCTTGCGGCGACCCTCGGGGTCGGAGGCGGGCGAGGCGCGGTTCGAGCCGGCGAACGTGGACCTTCGATGGAACGGAGGACGCATGCCGATCAAGCCGGAGACGCTCGCTTGGCTGTTCAAGAACCGAGCCATCTCCTTCCGGGCGGAAGGACTGGCACCGTCAACCGAAGCGGCGGCCCCCTTGCCCGCGCTCCTCGGCCCGCTGGCGGTCGCCTCGGCGCTTCCGCCGCTCGCCCTGTGCCCGAGCCGGATTCCCAACGACGCTCGCTTTGGGTCAAGTTGGCCGGAAGACGACGCGAGCGCGCCCTTCGGACGAACGTCCGTCCTGACGGCGATCGAACCCGATTTCCTCACGTTGGCGCAGACCCTCGAGCCCAAGCCGGGGTCGCGTCCGGCTTACGCCGGGTCGGGGACGGTGCGATTGGACCGGGTGCGGGGGGCGACCATCTCGATGCGCTTCGACCTGCGCGTTCATCCCGATCCGAGCGACAAGACGAAGGCGTTTTCGATTCGGGTGAACGTGGAGGAACGGCGACCCACGCCCGTCCGGCCGGCAGGTCGCAAGGCGGAAGGACCGCTCGAGGCGGCGCGTGGGTGGTTCGACGAAGCGGTGCGGTGGGGGAACGAACGCTGGGCCGACGCGCGCGGCTATTGGACGATGTTGGAGGCCGGGTTCCGGATGAGCCTCGGCGGGATCACCGATCCCGAGCCCCTTCTGCGGACGCTCAAGCGACGGCTGGGCCTGGGCGGCGGCTGAGACTCGGTAAGATAGCTCTCGGACTCCATGGCGATGGCGATCGGGCGCGAAAGCTTTTTCTGGCACAAGTTGCACTCCCTGAGCGGGATCATCCCGACCGGGTTTTACATGTTGCAGCACCTCACGCTGAACTCCTTCAGCATCGCGGGCTCGGAGAAGTTCAACGGGGTGATCGGGTTCTTCGCCTCGATTCCGACGCACGTCCTGCTGGCCCTGGAGATCGGCGTGCTCGGGGTGCCGATCCTGTTTCACGGGGTGTACGGGCTGTTCATCACCCAGCGGGCGGACATCAACTACACGAACCCGAAGTACCGATTCGACCGGAACCGGATGTTCATGTTGCAGCGTTGGAGCGGGGTGGCGCTGTTCCTCCTGCTCATCGCGCACGTGACGACGACGACGGTGGCGGCGAAGACCTCCGGGCACACGGCGATCGAGTTCGCGGCGTGGCACGAGAAGTTGACGGGCCACGGCTACCTGATCCTGCTCCTGTACGCGATCGGGGTGCTGGTGGCCTCCTATCACCTCGCCTACGGCATCTGGAACTTCTGCATCCGGTGGGGGATCGCGATCAGCGAGGTTTCGCAACGGCGGGTTCAGGCGTTCGCCTTCTGGTTCTTCATCTTCGTGACGTTGCTTGGCTGGGGGGCGCTGGCGGGTTTCGTGGTGAACAAGCCGACGCTCTCGGCGACCGAGGTCGTCGCGATGCGGCTCTAGCGGATCAGGCGAAGCGGGCGATCAGGTCGCGGAGGGCTTGGCGCGTGTCGAACCGGTTCCCGAAATGGGCCATCATCGCGAGGTACTCGCGGAGGCCGAGAACGTCCCAACGTTCTTCCCATCCCGGTTCGGTTCCCCTGGCCGCTCGGTACGCGTCGTAGAAGGATTCGGGGATCCCGCCGATCTGGGTGGTCATCGCGAGTTCGGCGTCCGGCCAGCCGTAGTACACGGACGGGTCAAAGCAGCAGGGGTCGCCGCCAGGGCCGCAAGACATGTTGGCGTGCCACAGATCGCCGTGGATCAGGCGCGGGGTCTGGGGCGGGATCAGGTCTTCGATGCGGCGGGCCAGGCGGTCGAGTCCCCGACGATCCTCGGGTTCGAGCGCGGCGTCGCAGAGCGGTTCGTTCGCCATTCGAAACACGCGGGTGCGAAGGAAGAAGTCGTGCCCATCGTCGCTCCAGGCGTTCTCGACGGGCAATTTGCCGAGGTAGCCGTCGCGGTGATAGCCGTAGGCGGGCCCTTCGGCGTTGTGGAGGCGTGCGAGGGCCTCGCCGAAGCGCGGCCAGAAGTCGGCGGGCGGGTCGCCCTTCGGGCCAAGGTCCTCGAGGAAGATATGGTCGGGTCCCACCGAGAGCACGTCGGGCACACGGGGTCCGTCGGCGGCGCGAATCGCGGCCAGTCCCTCGGCCTCGATCGCGTACATGTCGTCCGGAACGTCGTCGCTTTGCTTGAGGACAAGGGTCGCCCCGCCTTCGAAGCACAGTCTGCGGGTGAGGCTGATGCACCCACCCTCGATGCGCTCCATATCGCCGATGGCGCTCAGCGAGTCGGCGCGCAGGAAGTCCGCAACAGCAGGAGGGAGGGGCGGATCGATCGTCACCGGGTTGCATTGTGACGGTTTGCGCCCGGACTCCGGAGGGGATCGATCCAGGCGCGTCGAACCAGGACGCCATGGTTACGCTCGCGATGGTCTGTTTGGGCGTCATGGCGCCCGGGCTCACGGTCTCCGGTCCGAAACTGCTGTATGGCAGAAAGCCGGTGATGTTACGGGGGGTCTGCGTCGGCGACATCGCCCTTGCCCGGGACATTTCGCATCGAGCGGACTACGGGGTGATCGCGAAAGAATGGGGCGCGAACTGTGTGCGCATCGGGGTGGCCCCCGCGACGTGGCGCAACGCCGACAAAGCCAAGACGATGGCGCTGCTCAAGGCGGAGGTGGCGGAGGCGCTGAAGCAGCGGCTGTTCGTGCTGATCGACTGGCACACAATCGGCTGGCCGGACGGATACTTCCAGATTCCATCGTGGGAAGGCACTCCGAAGGACCTCTACGACTCGAGCTTCTCGCTGGCGCTCGACTTCTGGCGCGCCTGCGCAACGGCCTTCGGGAAGGATGGGCGGGTGGGATTCCACCTCTGGTGCGAACCGGTCTACCAGGAGCGGGACTGGGAGACGCCGATGGGTTCGACCTGGCCCAAGTTGCGGCCCTGGTTCGTTAAGTTGACCGATGCGATCCGGAAGCAGGGCGCGACGAATCTGGTGATCGCGACGGGCAACCGTTGGGCGTACGACCTGGTTGGAATCCGCTCGAAGCCGCTTCCTGACAAGAACACCTGCTACATGTGGCACGTGTACGGCGGGCACGACGACAACGACCCGGTGCGTTGGGCGCGGGCGCTCGACGACCTGCAGACGGTGGCGCCCGTCATCGTCACGGAGTGGGGTTTCCAGCGGGACACGACCGCGCACTTCAGGGGCACACCCGACGACTTCGGTAAGCCGTTCCTGGCGTTCATGGAGGCGCGCAAGCTCCACTGGACCGCGTGGTGCTGGCATCCGACCTGGGGGCCGACGATGTTGGAATCCGACCGACGGACGCCGACGGAATTCGGCCGGTTCGTGAAGACGGCGCTGGCAAAGCACGCCCAGACGACGGTGCGTCCTTAGCGGTTCGCTTGGCCTGGATCGCCTTGAACGCGGTTCGGCCAGGTCGTGCCTTTCGGGATTCTTCGCTTCGCTCAGAATGACAGGGAGTCAGACGCCCGCGAGTTCGGCGGCTTCGCCGGTGGCGGGGGCGTCCTCGCCGAGCAGAACGTCGAGCACGTCGGCGGCGGTGTAGTTCGTTTCACCCTTGCGAACGAAACGACGCAGGTTGGCGACGTCGTCGCCGGAGGTCAAGATCGGCTGCTCGGTCTCGCCGGATTTGCGGAACTGCGGGAAACCGGCCGTCGCCATCAGGCCGTTGCAGACGCATTTGCGGCCCGCCGTCTCCGCGACGTCGCCGCCCTTGGCGACATAGTCCTCGACCGGTTCGGACGCGCAACGGTAGCCGACGGTCCCGTCCTCCTTGCGGTAGGCGGTGCGGAGATAGCCTAGGTCGCAGATTCGGGAACGCTCCTCGTAGACGGCCTTTTCGGAGAGGGTCCCTGCCATCTGCAGCACCTTGAAGGGGAAGCCGGTCGGCGAGGCGAGCGGGTCGGTGTAGACGGACGCGGTGCCCTCCAGGCTCCGGCGAATCACTTCGGTCTTGAGGTTCGGGTCGATGCCCGACTCCTCGCAGAAGGCGAAGGGGGTGCCGACCTGGACGCCCTGGGCGCCTTCGGCGAGGGCTTCGCTCAGCTTCATGCGGTGGCCGAATCCTCCGGCGAGCCAGAACGGAAGTCCGAGATCGCGGAAGCCGGCAAGGTCGGGCACGTCGCGCGGGCCGTAGATCGGTTCGCCGATCTCGTTCAAGGTCAGCGCGCCGCGAGGCGGCGCGTTGTGGCCACCGGCGGTGGGACCCTCGATGACGAAGCCGTCGGGGGGCACCGCCGTCTTGCGCGCGAGGGTGATCGCGAGCACATTGGAGGACACGATCGCCAGAAACCTGGGACGGGGCGGCATCGGCCCATCGAAATACTCGCGGGGCACGAACCGATTGACGTAGTTTTCGCCCGCGAGGGCTCCCGCGACGTAGATGGAAATCTCGCTGGGCTCGAGGGCGGCCAGCTGGTCCATGCAGAGGGGGATGGCGCGGGGGATTCCGGCTCCCATCAGCACGAAGTCCACGCCCGCGAGCATCGCGCCGAACAAGGACGGCAGCGTCGGCAGCTGGATTTTTTCGAGCAGGTTGACCCCGACCGGACCGGAGTGGCCGCGCTTGGCGAGGAACACTTCGACGAAGTTGGAGACGATCAGCAACTCGACCAAAGCCCGGGGCGGGTTCAACGCGGGAACGGGCTTGGACTTGAAGGGCTTGTCGGGCGCCTTGCCGCCGGGCACGAAGTAGCGCTCCCAGATTCTTTCGGCCATCTCCCGAACCGGGAAATGGTCCATCGCGGCGCGCATGTGCCCGCCCACGTCGCCCAACTGCAAGCGGCGGACGAGCACGGCGTCGATGCCGGTTCCGGACACCACCCCCATTTGGCCAAGGGACGAGACGGCGTGCGCGAGACGCCAGTTCGACACCGCCACGCCCATTCCGCCCTGGATGATCTTGGGGTACGTCATAAACTCACACACTTCCGGCAACGACCCGGCGAATCGCCACCGAAGTTTGGTTCCAGGGCACGTCGATCAGGAGCGACCCAGCTATCGGAAAGCGCAACGACGGCCACGTTGCCGGCGCCTTATTCGCCATTATCCCGCTTTCGCGACCATTCCTGCCCGCGTCAACCGATGGCGCGGGCGAGATCGGCCTACGTTAGGATACGTCTCGGTTGCCGAAGGGTTGTCCTATTCGATGAAATCGTCCGCCGTGGGCGGGCGCTTGAGGTACGCCTCGATGAACCCGTCGATATCGCCGTCCATCACGCCGATCACGTTGCCGGTCTCGTGGCCCGTTCGGTGGTCCTTGACCATCGTGTAGGGTTGCATCACGTAACTCCGTATTTGTCGCCCCCAAGCCGCCGAACCCCCTTCGCCGCGCATTTCGCGCACCTTCTCGTCGGAATGCTCCCGCTCGAGCGAGGCCAGTCGGGCCAGGAGCACGGTCATGGCGGAGGCGCGGTTCTTGTGCTGACTGCGCTCGTTCTGGCAGTTGACGACGATCCCCGTCGGCAGGTGGGTGATGCGAACGGCGCTTTCGACCTTATTGACGTGTTGGCCGCCCGCCCCGCCCGCCCGAAGGGTTTCCACCTTCAGGTCGGCGGGGTTGATGGTGACCTCGGTCTCCTCGATCTCCGGCAGCACTTCGACCTTGGCGAACGAGGTGTGGCGACGCGCGCTGGCGTCGAAGGGGGAGATGCGAACGAGGCGATGCACGCCGTGCTCGGCCTTGAGGTAGCCGTAGGCGTTCTCGCCGACAACCTCGAAGGAGACGGTCCGGTAGCCCGCCACATCGCCGGGATTCTCGCTGAGAATCTCCACTTTGTAGCCGCGACCCTCGGCCCAACGCGTGTAGAGCCGGAAGAGCATGGCAGCCCAGTCGCACGCCTCGGACCCCCCGGCGCCGGCGTTGATCTCGACGAGGGCGTTGCGGGCGTCGTGTTCGCCGCCCAAGAGGGTCTCGATTTCGAAGGCGTCCAGACGCTTGAGAAACTCGATCGCGTTGCGATCGGCCTCGCGTTCGAGGTCGTCGTTCGGCTCCATTTGGAGCAACTCGTAGAACTCGCCGATATCGGCCAGTTCCTTGACGAGGGCCTCATAGGGTTGGATGCGGTTGCGAAGTCGGCTGAGGACTTTGAGTTGGGCCTGGGCGGTTTGGGGATCGTTCCAGAACTCGGGGCCCTCGCTCTTGGCTTCGAACTCGGCTATTTGACGCTGAAGTCGAGGCAGGTCAAAGATGCCCCCGGATAGCGTCCAGCCGCCCCACGGCTTTGGACAGCGCTTCTTGCTGGTCGAGGTTCAGCACGGGGCGGATTGTACTCGGTCGAGCGAACCGGCGACCGTGACGGCCAGGTTCGCGGGCGCGTCTGTAAAGATTGGGTCGAAGGACCGTATCGTGCTATAGTACGGTTCAGATCGGGCCTGTCCGCTCGGGCGGCGTCGCTTCGCGCGCGGGAAGGTCACGCATCCAGGACTCCGGAGCCACTTAGCTATGATTCGAAAGCTCTTGCTCGCCCTTTGCGCCTTGGCGGCGGTCGGGGCGTCCGCGCAGTTCACGATCCCGGTCGGCGGCGGTTCGCCCCCGATCCAGGTCGGGCTTCGCCCGGGCGTCGACTACATCGCCGGCGAGATTCTCGTCAAGTTCAAGAAACAGACGTTCGCCCAGCGCAACCTGGCGGCGATGCGGATCGGCGCTCGCGAGCGCGAAAGCTACGAGCCACGGTCGATGAGCGTGGTGCGGCTCGCCACCGGCCAGTCCATGGAAGCGGGTCTGCGCTACTACCGCTCTTTGCCGAACGTGGAATACGCGGAGCCGCACATGATGCGGCATTGGGCGTACACCCCGAACGACGCTCGGCTCAACGATTGCTGGCACCTGCCGATCCTGAAGGCGGAGCAGGCGTGGGATCTCTCGAAGGGCGACCCGAACGTGATCGTCGCGTTGCTCGACTCGGGCGTGAAGAAGAACCATGAGGACTTCGTCGGCAAGTTCGTTCAGGGCAAGGACGTGGTCGACGAGGACGACGACCCGGAGGACACGGCGGGCATCGGCCACGGCACCTTCTGCGCCGGCTTCATCGCCCCGGCGACGGACAACGGCATCGGCGTGGCGGGCCTTGGGTTCAACGGTCGGATCATGCCGATCCGGACGGGCGGGTTCACCCTTTCGACGATCGACATCGTCGAGGCGATCGACTGGGCGGTCGCGCACGACGCGGACGTGCTGAGCATGAGCTTCGGCGGTTACGGGTTCGCCCAAGCGGAGGCGGACGCGATCGCCAACGCCTGGGACGCGGGTTGCGTGCTCGTCGCGGCGGCGGGTAACGACAACGTGAACCTCCCGTCCTACCCCGCCTCTTTCCCGAACGTGGTCAACGTCGGCGCGACGACCCGGTTCGACACCAAGGCGGACTTCAGCAATTTCGGCCCCGACGTGGACGTGGCGGCGCCGGGCGAGCGGGTGTTCAGCACCGACTTCAACGGCGGGTACAGCATCAGCGACGGCACCTCGTTCTCCTGTCCGACGGTCTCGGGTCTGGTGTCGCTCATGTTGGCGCGCGCCCAGGGCCGGCTGACCAACCAGGAGATCGTGGACATCATTTTCAACACGTGTGATCCGGTTGGGGACTGGCTCACTTACGGACGAGTCAACGCCTTCCGGGCGATGCAGGGCGTGCGCGAACTCGCCTATGAGGAAGTCGTTCCCGAAGCGATGTCGATGGAATTCGGACGAGGGCTGAGCGGCGGACTGGATCACGCTTGGGCGAACGATGCGCTTCTCGTCCGGGTCGCCTCGAAGAGCCAGGGGCGAACGGGCCAGGTGGCGGCGATTTCGTACGACTTTAAAGTCACGCGGCCGGTCGCGGAGATCGTCGGCTTCGAGGTCGGCGCGAACGCCTTCGCGAAACTGGGCGTGACGGGCATGATCTACCTGTGGAACCCGGCGGGGGCCGGGCGCTGGGTGCACTTCAAGAACGTGCCCTTGCGCGGCGGTAGCGACGACACGTGGTTCGTGAAGGTGCCCAACTTCGCCGATTACCTCGACGCGACGGGCCATATCCGCGTCATGTACCGGTCGGTCCTCGGATATCGGCGACGCGGCTTCGAACCTCCCGTCCCCTACAACCTGTCCTTCGACGAGGCGATCGTTCGGATCGCCTACGAGGTCACGAACTAGGCTCCTTCGAGACCGACGCAAACCGGGTTCCTCCTTGTGAGGAACCCGGTTTCGTTTTGGGACGGTTCGCTCGGCTCCGGTATTCTTTGGCCCATGCGCCCCCCGAGCCTCGTAGGGCTCGACACCACCGAAATCCGCGCGGTCCTCGCCGACCGTGCGGACGCGGCTTGGCGCGCGCGGCAGATCGCGCACTGGGTGTACGGCAAGGCCGTCGAGACGTTCGATGAAATGCGAGACCTACCGGTGGCGCTACGAAACGAACTGGCCGGTCGGTTTTGCGTTTCACCGATCGAGGTCGCGTCGCAGGCTCGCTCGACCGACGAGGTGGACAAGCTCCTCGTGCACAACGGCGACGGCCAGGTGTACGAGTGCGTGCTGTTGCCCTACCCGGATCGGGTGAGTTGCTGTCTCAGTTCACAGGTGGGTTGTCCGATGGGTTGCACGTTCTGCGCGACCGGGCTCGGTGGGTTCGACCGCAACTTGGAGGCGGGCGAGATCGTGGGACAGTATCTGGTGCTCCAGCGCCGGAGCGAGCGGCGCATCGGGCACGTCGTGTTCATGGGGATGGGAGAGCCGTTGCTCAACTTCGACCATGTGCTGAAGGCGATGCGCTTGTTGCACGACGAGGTCGGGCTCAGTTACCGACACATGACGGTTTCGACGGTGGGACTGGTTCCGCAGATTCGTCAACTCGCCGAACTGGAGTTGCCGATCCACCTGGCGCTGTCGCTGCACTCGCCGTTCGACGAGGTCCGGAACCGGCTCATGCCGGTCAACCGCCGCTGGCCGGTGGCCCAGGCAGTCGGCGCGATGCGGGCGTACCAGAAGAAGACGGGTCGAAAAGTGACCTTCGAGTACCTCTTGATCGACGGCGTGAACGACACGCGCGCGGAAGCCGTGGAGCTGGCGCGCCTTGTGCGCGGCTTCCCGAACGTCGTCAACCTGATCCCGTTCAACCACGTGAACACCGAACAGGGCTTCCGCCGCCCGACGGCCGAGCGGGTACGCGCGTTTCGGAGCGAGCTAGAAGCCCGAGGCGTGAACGTCACCGAGCGGGTCGAGCGGGGACACGACATTGGCGCGGCGTGCGGGCAACTGGCGGGCCGGCACCCCGGCCGCTTTGCGAGGAGGTCGCGAGCATCCGAGCTTACGGTGCCGGTTTCGTGATCGCGGCGGTTCTTGTCGGCGGGTGTTCGCCGGCGGTGCGCGATCGGCCGTCGGCCGGTGCGGCGGTCAAAGCGCCGCCCAAGGAATCGCGCGGCTTCTTGAGCGAGCAAGGGGAGGCGACCCAGCGATCGGCCGACGACCGGCGGGTGATCTGGATCGTGCGGTGGCGCGCAGCGGCGGTTTCGGTCGAAGGCGATGCGGCCTCGACGGGCCGCCTCAAGAACGTCTCCGGCACCGTGTTCCAGGAGGGGAAGGCGATCTGCGACTTCGAGGCGGACGAAGGCGACGCCGACGGGGCGACCGAGACGCTGACCCTGACGAGGAACGTGCGCGTCGTACATAAGGAATCGAAGGCGACCCTGACCTGCGACGAACTGGTCTATCGCGGCAAGGCCGAGCGGTTCACGGCGCGCTCCAACGTCGTGCTGGAGACCGACCGGTACCGCGTCGGGCCGCTCGACGCGATGTGGGCGAACGCCGACCTGACCCAGGGTGGGACGCCCAACGAGAAAGAACCATGAAGCAAGGAAAACACGGTCTCGGGTGGATCATCGCCTTGGCGGTGGGCACGATCGCCGCGCTGGCGGCCGGCCAGGCGCGGACCTACCCGATCACGGACAAGGCGGGCAACATGGCTCTGCGCGACGTGCGGTCCCACCGGTACGAGGATCACGGAGACGGGACCATCACCTTCATCGTGATGGGCTCGCCCGTGCTCGGCGAATGGAAGGCCCAACGCATGAAGTCTCGGGCGGAGGAGATGACGATCCTCGCCAACCGGGGCGCGAAGGGGGCGCTGGACCTCGTCCAAGCGGACGTCACGGGCAAGAGCGCGGAGTTCACGGTGGAACGCGACTCCGACGGCGAGGACAAGAAGGTCGCGCAAACGATGCGCCTGATCTCGCCGCATCTGCGCTACCTGGTGGCGCAGGAGCGGGTGACCTTGGACGCACCCGTCAAGGCGGAGGGAAGCGACCCCGGGGCGAAGCGGCGCTGGAACCTCGAAGGCCGTTCCGGCGTGGCAAGCCTCTATCCGGCCGAGCCCAAACGGGCCGACTCGTTCCCCCTGCGCGCGATGACCCTAGAGGGGCCGGTGACCTTCAGTCTGAACTCGGTGCGCAAGGTGAAGCGAACCAAGGACGGGACGACGACGGAGACGGAAGAGCCGACCCTCTACAAGGGCAAGGCCAACCGTCTGGTGTTCGACGACGCGACGAAGACGATCGTGCTCACGGGGAACGTGACCCTTGAGACGGACGAATACGAACTTGCGGGCGGCGAGGGGGCGGAGCGAGCCGTGCTCAAACTCGACGCGAAGCGTCAGGTCGTCGGCGTCGAGATGAACGGCGCCCCCGGCGTCAGCACGATCAGGAAGCCGAAGGGGGGTCGATGAAGATCGACGCGACGGGTCTGCAGAAGCGTTACAAGGGCCGAAGCGTCGTGGACGGGGTTTCTTTCCACGTCGCCCAGGGCGAGATCGTCGGGTTGCTCGGTCCGAACGGTGCGGGCAAGACCACGACCTTTTACATGGTGACGGGTCTCGTTCGCCCCAACGGCGGCCGGGTCCGTCTGGACGACACGGACATCACCCGGTGGCCGATGTACCGGCGCGCTCGGAAGGGAATCGGGTACCTGCCCCAGGAGCCTTCCGTGTTCCGCAAGCTGACGGTCGAGGACAACCTGCGCCTTGTGCTCGAGATGGCGGGCCGGAAGCCTCGCGAAATCCGGGCGAAGATCGAGGAACTCGCCTCGGAACTGCACATCGGACGGGTCTTGAGGAGCCTGGGCAACGTGCTTTCCGGCGGCGAAAGGCGTCGGGTGGAGATCGCGCGGGCCCTGGCGGCGGAACCCAAGTTCATCCTCCTCGACGAGCCGTTCACGGGCATCGACCCGGTGACGATCGAGGAGATCCAGGAGATCTTGTTCCGCCTGAAGGGCCGGAACATCGGCATCCTGATCACCGACCACAACGTCGCGGCGACGCTGAAGATCACCGACCGCAACTACATCCTCGTGGACGGCCGGATCATCAAGGAGGGTTCGCAGGACGAGGTTTCGAACGACCCGCTCGTTCGGAAGCACTATCTGGGCAGCCAGTTCGCCTCGATGGCGGAGGACGTCGTCCTCGAGGAAGGGGCGCTGCATCCCGACGAGGCGGCCGGTTGAAGCGGATCGACCTCCTGGTCCTGAAAGAACTGATCGGACCATGGGGGTTCGGGGTGGCGATCTTCACCGTGCTGATCATGGCGGGGACGTACCTGTTCCAGATCACGGACTACGTCGTGAAGGGGGTGTCGTTCGGCACCGTCCTCGAACTGACGGCAATGCTGTTGCCGGGGGTGATGGCGAAGACGTTCGCCATGGCGATGTTGCTCGGCACGCTGCTCGCCTTCGGGCGGCTCAGCAGCGACAGCGAGATCGTGGCGGTGCGGGCGGGGGGCGCGAGCGTCGGACGGATCGTTCGGCCGGTGGCGTTGTTCGGACTGGCGGTGAGTTTGCTGGCTTTTGGGTTCAACGAAACCCTCGTTCCCTTCGCGGCGAAGCAGGCGACGCGCATCAAGGACGAGATCGCGAAGCGGATCGACTCGCGCGGCGGGCGACCCGTGCTCATGCCGCAGTACAAGGACGGTCGGCTCGAAGCGATGGTCATCGCGAGCGACTACGACATTGGGAGCCGGACGCTGAAGAAGGCGTTCGTCCTCGCCTTCGACAAGAACGGCAAGTGGACGACGGTGCTCGAGGCCAAGGACATGACGTTCGTGAACGACAAGGAGTGGCGCATCCGGGGCGGAGGATCGTTGCTCTCGAGCGACGGGAACCTGGCGATCAAGCTGGAAGGCGAGTCGTGGCCCGCCCAAGTGCCGAAGGCCGACTTCACGGGCGACGACATCCTGGCGGCAAAGGTCAGCGACCTCGACACCTTCAGCATGGCGCAAATGGCGGAGCGCATCGCCCAGTTGGAACGCAACAACCTGGCGAGTCCGTCGCAGATCGCGAACCTACAATACGGATACTGGAACAAGATCGCGCTCCCGCTGGCGGCGTTGGTCTACGGCCTGGTGGGCGCTCCGCTGGGTATTCGGAACCACCGAACCGGGGCGGCGACCGGTTTCTGGCTTTCCGTCATCATCATCTTCGGATACATGTTGTTGGCGAACCTGATGGCGATCAGCGCGCAGGGCGGGCGAATCCCCGCTTACGCGGCCAGCTTCGCCCCCCTCGTCATCGGCGTGCTGTACGGGTCTTTCGCCATCTGGCGCAAGAACCACTAGAGGAACTGAAGCGTGGATCCCTTCGGCATTGGATTCGGTGTGCTCGCCGCCCTTGGCGGCGGTCTCATCGCGTACTTCGCCGACCGACTCGGGCGCACGATCGGCAAGAAGCGCAAGTCGCTCTTCGGGCTTCGGCCGCGCCATACGGCGGAAGTGCTGATCGTGGGGGCGGGGGTTCTGATCCCGCTCTTCACGATCGCCCTCGTCATGATCATGAGCGCCTCGGTTCGGCGCTGGTTCCTGGAGGGTCCGGGCGCGATCGCCGAGCGCGACGAACTGAGGTCCGAGGTCGGCCAACTGAACGCCGATCGCCAGCGTTTGGCGGGCGACATCCTGAGCGGGCGCACCGAACTGACGAAGCTGACGGGAGAACTCGAGCGGTCGAAGCTGGAGGTCGGGAAGGCGGAGGACCGCGCCCAAGAGCTCGAGGGGCAGGTCCGGAGGCGGGAATCCAACATGAGGCAACTGGACGCCAAGTTGCGGACGGCCTCGAAGAAGGCGTTCGACACGCAGAAGCTGGTCGAGTTGCGGCAGGGCGACCTCGCCCGGCTGCAAGTCAGTTTCCGGACCTTGAACGACGACATCAACGCCGAGTTCAAGCGCAACATCCAGCTCCAACGCGAAAACTCCAGTCTCGAAAGGAGCGTTTCGGAACTGGACGGGCAGATCGCCTCGTTGCGAGGCGAACTCGACCGACTCGAGCGCGACAACCGGATCGCGCTGGACCAGAAGAGCGGGCTCGAGCGGTCCCTCTCGACCCTGGCGGAGGATTTCGAGCGTCTCAAGCGGGAGTCGCAATCGGAGCTGGAGCAGAATCGTCTTCAGTTGGACCGGGTGTCCGAGCAGTTGACGCTCAAGCAGGAGCAGTTGCAGCGGCTAATCGGGCGGGTGGACGCCAACCTGCAGATCGTTCGCACGCGCCCGCTTGCGTTCCACATCGACGAGGAACTCGCGCGCTACCCGGTGGCGGCGTCGCAGTCGGCCGCCGAGGCCCGAGCCGCCCTGCAGAGCGTGTTCGCGATCGCGGAAACCACGGCGCGCGGGCGGGGCGCGCGCGGCGAGACGGCGGGCGGCCCGGTGGCCGGGCTGATGCCGCTCCAGGTCGACGACCGGACCGTCACGGTGGACGACCAGATGACGAACCTGACGGAGGGCGTGGCGGGAAAGGGCGAGGAACTCGCGCTCGTCGCCTACGCCGCCTGGAACGCCTTTCAAGGGGAGTTCGTCCCGCTCGTCGTCCGGGTGTTTCGCAATCCGGTCGTGTTCCGCCAGGGCGAGGCGCTCACCGAGGTGCGGATCGACGGGGCTCGTCCCGAGGGCGACGTGATCCAGGAGATCGCGGAAGGGTTGCTGGCGAAGGTACGGGAGCGGGCCCAGGCGGCGAAGATGATCCCGCGTCAGGGCAGCGACCAACCCTACGGGGCGGTTTCCACCCAGGAACTTCTGTCCTTGGTCCGGCAGGTCAAGGCGGAGGGACGCAACGTGCGCGTCCAGGTGCTCGCGGCGAAAGAGACGCGCGCGGCGGACGCACTTCGGCTAGAATTCCGACTCCGATGAACGACAAGACCGTCCTGGCGATCGATCCCGGCTCGTCCAAGTGCGGCATGGCGCTCGTGCATCGGGACAGGGATGGCAAGCTCGAGGTGCTGTGGCGGGCGGTGGTGCCGCAAGCCGAAACGGTCGTCAAAGTCGGGGAAGCCCAGGCAACGCGCCCCTTCGGATTCGTCATCGTCGGATCGGGCACCCGCTCGCGCGAGTTGGTGGCGGCGATCAAGGAGACGCACCCGGGACTCGGCGTGCTGGTCGTGGACGAACGCGACACGACGATGCAGGCGCGCGAGCGCTATTGGGAGTTCCATCGGCGCCGTGGATGGCGCCGGTTGTTCCCGAGCACGATGCTCGCGCCGCCCGAGCCGGTGGACGATTTCGTCGCGCTCATCCTGGCGGAACGGGTGCTCGAGCACGCGAGCTAACGCGGGTCGGCTCAGGAAGGCCGTCCGAGGGTGAAGTAGAAGGTCGCGCCCTCGTCGGGGGCACTCTCCGCCCAGACCTTCCCCCCGTGCCGGTTCACGACCCGCTGGACGGTGGCGAGACCCACCCCGGTTCCCTCGAACAGGCGCGAATCGTGGAGGCGCTGGAACGGCTGAAACAGCCGATCGCGAAAGGCCATGTCGAAACCGGCGCCGTTGTCGCGGACGTAGTAGACCCGACCAGAGGCTCCTTCCTCGCGTCCGAACTCGATGGTCGCGTCGTCAAGGTACTGGGTGAACTTCCAGGCGTTTTCGAGGAGATTGTCGAACAGGACCGTGATCAGGGTCGGGTCGGCATTGGCGACGAGGTCGGGCTCGATTCGCCAGACCACTCGACGCCCTTGATCGCTCGAGGAGAGCCGTTCGGCGACGCGCTCGGCGATCGCGGAGAGCCGAATGTCCCGTCGCTGCAACTCGTGAAGCGAGGTCCGGGAGAGGTCGAGGAGGTCGTCGATCAGTTGGCCCATGCGGCGGGTGGCGTCCACGATCCGCCGGAGATAGTCCCGGCCTTCCTCGCCCAGGTTCTCGGCGAACTCCTCCTGGAGGATCTTGCCGAATCCGTTGATGCTGCGGAGGGGCGCGCGAAGGTCATGGGACACCGAGTAACTGAACGACTCCAGTTCCCGGTTCATGGTCTGGAGTTCGGCGGTCCGGTCTCGGACCCGGCGCTCCAGTTCTTCGTGGGCCTCACGGACCTTCGTCTCCGCGCGCACCTGCTCGGTGATGTCCTCCAGCGCGGCCAGGATGCCGACCACTTGGCCGGCTTCGTCACGGAACGGCGACTCCTTGATCGCGACCCACCGATGGACGCCGTCCCGGCGGACCAAGTCCACCACGAACGCGTCTTCCTCTCCGTCGAGTCGTCGGCGGAGACGCTGGCGGGCGGTGGGCCACTCGTCGGGTCCGAAGAGGACCTCGTAAGCGGGCCGGCCGGCCAAGTCCTCGAACATGAAGCCGGTCGTGGACCCGAACTGCCGATTGACGTAGAGGGCGACTCCGTCGCGATCCGTGAGGAGCACGCCCTCGTTCAGACCCTCGATCACCGACCGGAACCGAACCTCCGCGCTCCGCAGGGCTCGCTCGGCCTGGAGGCGTTCGAGTTCGGCGGCGGCGCGGGAGGCGAAGAGTCGCACCCGATCGAGCAGGGCGGGGTCGGGCATCGGGTCCTCGCTCATCGCGTGGAGCAAGCCGATCGCGACGCCCGAGGCGGAGCGGAGCGGGACGCCGAGGTAGGACGCGATGCCGAGTTTCCGCAGGGCGGCATCGTTCGGGAACCGCTCGGCGACGCCATCGACGAACTGACACGCGTTCGCCTCCAGCACGTTCTCGCAGGGCGTCCCGGCGAGATCGTACTCGAAGTTCGGGGCGAGCGCACCGTTCACCCAGTGCGACACCGTTCGCACGCGATCCGGCTCGACAAGTTCGGCGACCGCCGCGTGACGGGCGCCGGTGACCTCGGCGAGACTCCGAACGAGGGCGTCGAAGAACGCGGGGCCGGTGACGGAAGCGGTCTCCAACAGGCGTCGGACCAGGATTTGGCGCCCGTGCTCTTCGGTCGCGTCGTGAACGGTGCCGACGACGCGCCTCGATGCGCCGGCCTCCACAAGTCGGCCGCGCGCGACCAGCCATCGGACTTCGCCCGCGCGCGGCACGAAACGGAAGGAGGCATGGAAGGCAACGCACTCGCCCGCCAGATGGGTTTCGAGGGACCGGCGAACGCAAGCACGGTCGTCGGGGTGGACCATCGCCATGAGGTCCAGGCGACCGTGAAGGGACTCGCCGACGCCGATGACGCCGGCGGCCCGCTCGTCGAGGAGAACGAGGTTGGACCCCAGATCGAGCTCCCATGCGGCCAGGCCCGCCGCTTCCAGCGCGGTCTCCAGCATCGCCGCGCGGCGGAGGTGCTCGGCCTCCGTTGGATCGCTCTTGGACTTGCCACGACTCATTGCCCGGGTCCCACCGCATCGTGATTATGGAGGGAGCCGGATGCGGGACTTCGGGCCGCGTGAAAACGCGGTGTCAACAATTCCATCTCAGATTTGCCGGTCGGTGTGGAACGAATCCTGTGGGTGGACTGGAATCGAAACTAGAGGTGGTTCATGATGGTGAATGGATCCGACATCCCGAAGCGCGCGGTCCGCTTGACCCGACGAGAGGTCGAAGTGCTCAGTCTGATTGCCGAAGGCTATAGCAGCCAGGAGGCGGCGGACAAGCTTTTCGTCTCGAAACGAACGGTGGACTTTCACTTGGCCAACATTTATGCCAAGTTGCAGGTCAGCAACCGGGTACAGGCATTCCAGGCCGCGACGCGGATGGGTCTGCTGAAGTCCCCTTGGGCCGAACAGCAGCGAGCCGCGTAGCGTATCGGATTCCGACCAAACTTGGCGGGCCGTCCCCATTGGGGTCGGCCCGTCGTTCGTTGTCGGAAGGCGAAAGGCGCGTCGGCTTGGGTCGCGCGGTGGCCGGCGAATGGTCTTCGAAGGCGTCCTAGAGCTCGACTTCGAGCCCGAGACCGAGTTCGATCGCCTTGTCGTAGACGATCCCGCCGACGACGGTGTCTTGGACGGCGACGCCGACGGCCTTGAAGACGGTCACCTCTTTGTCGCTCACCCGGCCCGCCTTCTTGCCGATGACGAGATCGCCCAGCTCGCCGGCCAGAAGGCTCCACTCGAACTCGCCCTGTTGCACCGGGATGATCAGGTCGCCGGCCCCGCGAATCGCCGACTCGGTGTGATCGACATAGACGCGGCTGGAACAGATGGTGAGGGAGTCGAGTTCCCGCATATCGGCGCGGAAGGCGCCGATCGCGTTGATGTGCGTGCCCGGACTGATGAGCGATCCGTCGAAGAGCGGTTCGATCGCGTTGGTGGCCGTACAGATGATGTCGGCCAAGGGCACGACGGCCTCGACGTCCGGGGTGTAGGTCACGGGGAATCCCAAGTCCTCGGTGGCCCGTTCGGCGAACGCGATTCCCCGAATCTCGGACCGACTCACGACGAAGGCCCGTTCGATGTTGCGGACGGCCACCATGCCTTCCATCTGGGCGCGCGCCTGCCCTCCGGCGCCGAATACGAGGAGCACGGACGCGTTGGTCCGCGCGAGGTGGTCGGTGGCGAGGGCCGAGGCCGCGCCGGTCCGCATGGCGGTAAGGTGCTCGGCGTCCATTATGGCGATCGGGCGCCCGGTTTCGGCGGAGTGGACGACCAGCAATCCCTGGGTGGTGGGCTGGCCGAAGAGTTCGTTCTCGGGGAAGACGGTAACGACCTTGACGGTGAGGCGATCCGGCTCGCCGGCCAGGAAGCAGGGCATCGAGAGGTGGGTCGCGTGACGCCCGTGGATCATCGTCGCGACGCGCTGGGGGATGGTGACCCGCTTGGCGGCGAGGGTTCCGAACGCGGCGCGCATCCCCTCGATCGCCAGCGGCATATCGAGGATCGTCGCGACATCGTAACGGCCAAGGACCAACATGTTGCGCTCGGTCGCGCCACCAAAGCGGCGGGGAGGGCGAACCTGCGTTTTACCTAATCCGGCCGACTCAGGAACGTGCCGTCCAGGTTCGCGCGCACGAGGCGGCCGTGCGCGTCCTCGAATACGGCCGCCGTCTCCTCGAGCACGACGGTGCGCACGCCCGCGAAGTCGGCGGGGATGGCGACGACGCCCTGGACGCAGCGGACGGTCGTCGGTTTGTCGCTTCGGAGGTGGAGGCACGTCCGGCCGCCTTGGTCCGAGACCGGGTTCGGGGTGGCACTCGGCGCGAGGCCTTCGTGGAAGTAGGCGGTCACATCCTCGATGCCGAGAACGCCTCGATGGCGCCCATTCCATGGGGCGTAGTGACGGCCCCCGTTCGAGTGCCAGAGAACCGTGTTCGTCAGGGTGGCCGGATCGCGCAGGGCGAACCAGAGGTAGCCCTCTTCCGGCAACGCGAGGGTGGACCAGCCCAAGGACGCGGCGGGGTCGCCGACGAGCATCGCCAGGTCTTCGAAGCCCTCGCGCGCCGGGTAGCGCGCGAGGTCGGCGGTTCCGAAGAGGCTGGGAACGGCGGACAAGCGATCGAAGAGCGCTCCAGGGAGAAGGCACGAGTAACCGCCGAGGCGCGGCTCCTCGAATCGGCCCGGATAGACCTGGCCGTAGCGATAGGGTCCGCACCCGAGGATGCCCACCGACCCCGGCTTGAGCATCGCATGGTGACCGAGACACATCGGGCCGGCCATTTCCTCCAAACGGTGCGTTTGGTAGACGACGGTCTCGCCCGGACGAAGTTCCAGCGTCTTGACGACCCGTCCTGGACGGACGGTCGTGTCGATCGAAAGGACGAGACGATCGTCCCGCACCGAAACCGGCTTCCAGGTCTTGTTCGCGGTTTCGCCGTGCGGCGGATGGCTCTCGCCCCGGAAGGGGGACTCGTTGCCGCCGAAGGGGAGGCAGAAGAAGTCGCCGCGCAAGACCCGCAACATGGCCGGATTCTCGGGGAGCGACTCGCCGTGCCAGGGGGCCACCGAGTACGGTTCGACGGGGCGGTTTCCCAGCCGGAATCGCACCGGTCCAAGATGACCGCCAAGTTCGGACACGAACCCTTCAACCAAGTCCGAACGGAGGACGTAGGAGGGTTGGGACGCGACGGTGACCATGTCACGCAATTTCGGCGCACGGCGAAGAGGTCCCTTTGCCCGCCCCGCAATGGCGTTGGTCGGGCCAGAATGAAGCAGGTCGGGCAGGAACCTTGGCCGGCCACGAACGTTGTGAACCATGGTGGTCAAGTCGGGACAAGCCAACGCGCACGAGGAAGCCGGGGTGGCTCCCCAAATGCCCTCGTTCATCGCGACCCGACTCTTGAACGACGCCCAGATCGCCGCGCTCCCCCTGCCCAGCCCGCTCGCGGCGGCGGTCCTGCGGGCGATGCTCTTGTCGAGCGACGAGGGGGTCTACGTGACGGACCTCGAGCCACGCTTCTTGGCCTGCAACGCCAGGTACGGCGAGTTCTTCCGCCTCGACCATCGAAGGGTTGTCGAGATGTCGTTGGAGGAATTGCGCGCGCACGTCTACGCCCTGATCGGTGGGTCGGACGCGTGGCGGGCCAAGATTCGCCGCATCTACGAACACCCCGAACTCACCTACGAGGATGAGATGGTCGTTCAGGAACCCCCGGTGACGGTGTTGCGCCGGCGCACGAGTCCCATTCGGGACGATCGGGGGGAGATCGTGGGACGAATTTGGACGTTTCAGGACATAACGGCCGAACGAAAGCGCCAAAGGATCGGCGAGAAGGTGTTCGAGGTCGGGACGTTCCACGATCCGGACCCGGGCGCGGTCTGCCAGCGAATCGTCGAAACGCTTTCGGCGCACTACGGGTCGATCGCGATCCTGTCGCTCCGGGACGGAGATCGCTTGGACTTCGTGAACAAGGCCGGATTCCCGCCCGAGTTCGCGGACGTGGATCACAACACGATGCCCGACTCCTACTGCCAGGTGCCGATCGAGTCGCGCCAGCCTTTGGTCGTGCAGGACGCGCGGCAGGACGCCCGCCTCTCGCGCGTCCTGCCCGCCCGACTCGGTTTGACGCGGTACCTCGGGGTCGTCGTTTACGACGAGAACCACGAGCCGATCGGCACCCTTTGCGTCCTCGACGACCGCTCGGCGGAGCCGCTCGACGACTTGGACGTCGAGTTCGTCGGCACTCTGGCGATGCGCGCTTCCGCCGAACTGAACCGGAACCGGGCGATGGCGACGCGCGAGGCGGACCAGCAACGGCGCTTGCTCCAGCAGGAGCACGAGCTTGCGGTCACGGACTCCGTCTTGGGGGCGATGAACGAAGCGTACCGAAGCGCCTCCTCCGACCTTCCGATCGAGGCGCTCCTCGAGGGACAAGTGGCGGCGATGCGGGGACTGCTCGGATTCGAGGCCGTCGCGTTGGCGTGCCTGGGGTCGGACGACCATTGGACGGGACGCGCCGCGCCCGCCGGAACCGACCTGGTTCGGCTGCTCTCGGACGCGACGGTTCGTCGCGAGATCGGCGCCCTCGACTCGGCGTCTCCGGCGTCCTCGGGCTACACCGTGATTCGTCACGAGAAGAAGGTGCCGTTCGAGAGGGTTCTCGGGCGGACGAGAGGAACCAGCGTCGTTTACTGGGACGACGGCCGTCCGGTGGGTCTGCTCGTGTTCGCGGCGAAAGACGCGCCGACGACGGACCAGCGCCATGTCGCGACGCACCTCGAGGCCCTGATCGAGCAGGTTTCGGTGCTCCTCGGCTCCTATCGACTCCAGACGAGACTCGACCGCACCCAGCGCGATCTCGATCAGGCATATCGTCGCCTGGTCCAAACCGAGAAACTCGGCGCGGTGGGCACCTTGTCCGCCAGCATTGCCCACGAGATTCGCAACATTGTCGCGGCCCTGCGGCTCGAGATCGACCTGGGACGAAGCGATCCGGCGGCAGCCCTCGCCCCCATTCGCGAGCACCTCGACCGGTTCTCGGTGATGTCGCACCACCTTCTCAGTTTCGCCAAGCCCGGCTCGACGGCCCAGTTGTGGGTGGACCTCCACGAGGTGATCGATCGGGTTGCCCAGCTGACGGGCCCCCAGGCCCGCATGCACGGCATCACGGTCGTGCGCGACACCCGGGCGAAGCGCCCATTCGTGGTCGCCGATCCCGACCGCTGCGAACATTTGTTCATGAACCTCATTCTAAATGGGTTGCAGGCGATGGAATCGAAAGGCGGCACGCTGACGATCCGTTCGCGGGAACGAGCGGACGCCCTGTGCTTCGAAATCGTCGACACCGGGCCCGGCATTCCGCAGGAACGGCTCGACGGGCTGTTCGAGCCCTTTGTTTCCACCCGCAAGCACGGGTTTGGCCTTGGCCTCTACACCTGTCGGCGCGTGGCCGACGAACACGGCTGGACGATCGACCTCCGAAGCCGCGTCGGCTCGGGAACGACCGCCCTGGTCGAAATCCCGAAGACGGGCGCCCCAACCCCACTGGACTGAGATGAAAGGAACGACGAACGACCGACTCTTGATCGTGGACGACGACCGGTTCTTGCAGGAAAACCTGCGCAAACTGCTCGAGCGCGAAGGATTCGAGGTGGAGACCGCCAGTTCCGGCGAGGACGGCCTCAACCTGATGGAGCGCAAGGAGTTCGACCTTCTGATCTTGGATCTCGGTCTGCCCGGCGACGACGGGATCGCAACCTGCCGGCGGGTACGCCGACGGTGGAACTTCCCGGTCCTTATGCTAACGGCCCGGAGCGAACTGGTAGACAAGGTCACCGGATTCGAGGTCGGCGCGGACGACTACATGACGAAGCCGTTCGAGCCCAGCGAACTCGTCGCCCGGGTGCGGGCGCACCTCCGGCGGGCGAAGTCGTACCGGGTCCAGTCCACGCCCAACGGACGGTTCGGCCGTCTGGTCATCGACTTCGAGCGTCGCGACGCCCTGGTGGACGGCAAGTCGGTCGAACTCACCAACCGCGAGTTCGAACTGCTGTCGTTCCTGGCCCGCAATCCGGACCGGGCGGTCAGCCGCGCCACGCTGTTCAAGTCGGTGTGGGGCTACGACATGGACTTCAACAGCAACAGCCTGGATGTTTACATTTACCGAATCCGGAAGAAGATCGAGGTGGACCCGAACAACCCGACCTACCTTCAGACGATGCGCGGATTCGGCTACAAACTCGCGAGCGAACTGGCGGCGTAGGCCACCTCCTGGGTTCGTGCTGGCGGTCGCGTCCGGCTCTGCCTGGTAACCTCGCGGCATGAGTTCCGAGGAGCTGACCTACCGTGCCGCCGGGGTCGACATCGAGGAGGCCGGCCGGGCCCTTCGGGCGGTTACCGGCGCGATCCAAGCGACCTACGACGAGCGCGTCGTCACGGGCATCGGCGGGTTCGGCGGGTTGTTCCGTGGCACGTTTCCCGGCTACGAGCAACCGATCCTCGTCAGCAGCATCGACGGGGTGGGCACGAAGACGAAGGTGGCGGCGATGGTCGGCCGATACGAGGGTCTCGGCCACGATATCGTCAACCACTGCGCCAACGACATCCTGTGCCAGGGGGCGGCGCCGCTGTTCTTCCTTGACTACTTCGGCACCTCGCGGCTTCGCGGCCTCGTGCTCGAGGAAATCGTCCGTGGTATTGCCGAAGCCTGCCAGGCGTTGGGCGTCGCTCTGATCGGCGGGGAGACGGCCGAGATGCCGGGCGTCTACGTGGACGACGAAATCGACCTCGTCGGCACCATCGTGGGGGTCGTGGACTTTGAGAAGCGCTTCCCCCGCAAGGCCCTTCCGGGCGACCTGATCGTCGGCATCGCCAGCAACGGCCTGCACACGAACGGCTTCTCCCTCGCCCGGCGCGCCCTTTTCGAGGTCGGTGGCCTTTCGGTGCGAAGCGAGGTGCCGGGCCTTGGCACAACGATCGGGGAGGAACTGCTACGACCCCATCGCTGCTACTTCCGCGCCGTCGCTCCCCTTTTGGAGGACGTGCCGGGTATTCGGGCGATGGCCCACATCACGGGCGGCGGTCTTTTCGACAACGTCCCGCGGGCGATGCCCGCGAACGTGCAAGCCCGCATCGACCGGCGCGCCTGGACCCCCCAGCCGATCTTCCAACTCATCCAGCAAGTGGGAAACGTGCCGGAGGCCGAGATGTACCGGGCGTTCAACATGGGCATCGGGATGGTCCTCCTCGTCGAGCGCGAGGTGGCGCCCGCCGTCGTGCAGCGGCTCTCGGAAGCGGGCGAAGCGGCGGCGGTGATCGGGGAGATCACCCACGGTTCGCACGACGTCCAGATCGTGTGACCCTCGCCCCCGTAACCCTGGGCGGCGCGGGTTGGCTAAGATAGACGCGATGCGTTCGGCCCGCTCGTGGATTCTCCTCCTCTGCTTCGTGACCCTGGTCGGCTGCGGCCAAGGCGGATTCAGCAAGCGGACGCAGGCGGGCAAGGAAAACGTATTGCGCTACGCGCTCGCGACCACCCCCGTCACCCTCGACCCCGGCAAGGTGCAGGACGTGGACACTCACGACCTCCTGCGCCAGGTGTTCGAGGGACTGGTCACCTGGGGCGAGGACAATCGCATCCGGCCCCAACTCGCCGAATCCTGGGAGATCGTGGACGGGGGCAAGACCTACGTGTTCCACCTGCGCAAGGACGCGACGTTCCACAACGGCCGGCCCGTGGTCGCGGCGGACTTCAAGTGGACGATGGAGCGCAACCTCCGGCCCGCCTTCAAGTCGCCGACGGCGGCGACGTACCTGAACGACATCGTCGGAGCGGCGGACGCGATCGCCGGCCGATCGGCGACGGTGGCGGGGATCGAGGCGACGGACGACCACACGCTCACGATCCGGATCGATAAGCCTCGCCCGTACTTCCTCGGCAAGATCAGCTATCCGCCCGCCCAGGTCGTGCCCAAGGAGGTCGTGGGAGAAGGGGGCGAAGTGAACGCGATCGAGAAGATGGTCGGCACCGGGCCGTTCAAGGCGGGTCGGTACACGCCCGACCAGCTCCTGACCCTCGTCGCCAACTCCGGCTACTGGGGCGGCGCCCCCAAGATCGAAGGCATCGAGCGGCCGATCATTAAAGACGGGGCGACCCGCGTGAACAAGTACAAGGCGGGCGAACTCGATTGGGTCGGCCCCGAAAGGCAGGAGATTCCGGCATTCCAGCGCGACCCGAAGTTCAAAGACCAACTGACGTTCGTGCCGCGGCCGGCCGTCGTCTACATCGGGATGAACCCCGGAGGCTACGCCCCCTTCCAGCGGCGGGACGTGCGCCGCGCGTTCGCGATGGCGGTCGACAACGTCCAGATCGCCCGCGACGTGCAGGCGGGGATGGTGGACGCGGCGAAGGGCATCCTTCCGCCAGGGGTGCTCGGCCACCGGGAGAACCCGGCCCGTATCGCGTTCGATCCGGCGGGCGCGAAGCGGCTTCTCGCCTCCGCCGGATACCCCGATCCGGGCGCCATGCCCGAACTCATCTTGACGGTGCGCGAGCAAACGGCGGACGCCCGCATCGTTGGCGAGGCGGTCATTACCCAACTGAGAGAAAACCTCGGCGTGCCCGCCAAGCTGCAGACGATGGAGTGGAAGACGATGCTCGAAAAGCGGAACAAGAAGGAACTCGGCTTCTATTTGATGTCCTGGTACGCCGACTACCTCGACCCCGAGAACTTCCTGAGTCTGTTGTTCACCGGGTACAGCCCCCACAACTCGCTCAACTATTCGAACCCGGAAGTGGACCGCCTTTGCGCGGCGGGCGACACGTTCGTCGGCTCCGAAGCCGAACGGCTGAAGCTCTACGCCCGGGCGGAGGACATCCTCCTCCAGGACGCGCCTTGGATTCCGCTGTACTTCGTGAAGGACGGCATCCTGATCCAGCCCCGCGTGAAGGGCCTCCGGTTCAACCTGTTCGGCGCGATGCCGATGGACTCGGTTTCCCTGGCGCCGCGTTAGGTCCGTTCGCCGGTATCGTAGGATTTCCATGAAGAACGCGCTGACCGACGCCCAGATCGCCGAATACCGCGAGAACGGGTTTCTCGTGATCGAGGGGTTCCTCGACGAGGACGAGCTGGCCACCTGGAGTTCGGTCACCGACGAGGCGGTCGCCCAACGGCTGAACCAAGAGGTCACCCTCGACAAGGGCGTCTGGTTGACGAACCAGGGCGACCCCGACAGCTTCTACGCGCAGGTCTTCACCCAGTGTCTTAAGTTGCTGGAGACGCACGAGGGGATGCGGGAGTTGATGCTCGACCCCCGTCTCGGCGAGACGGCGGCGCGGCTGGCGGGGGTCTCCGGCATCCGCATCTGGCACGACCAGGCCCTCTACAAGCCGCCGTTCGGCAACCCCACCGGGTGGCACCTGGACAATCCGTACTGGTCGTTTTCCTCTCGGGACGCCCTCTCCCTCTGGGTGGCGTTGGACGACGCGACCCTCGGCAACGGATGCCTCTGGTACCTGCCGGGAACCCACCGGACGGCTCGTTACGAGAACGCCGGGATCGGTCCGAACCAGGCGGATCTCTTCAAGGTGTATCCCGAATGGCGCGCTATCGAGCCCGTCGCCTGCCCGTGTTCGGCGGGGTCGGCGGTGTTCCACAACGGCCTCGTCGCCCATGGGGCGGGGGCGAACATGACGAACCGGCCGCGTCGCGCGATGACGTGCGCGTACATGCCGGACGGGAGCGTGTTCAACGGCGCGCGGAACGTCCTGCCGAGCGCGTACTTCGAGAGCCTGACGGTGGGGCAGGTGCTGGACGACGACGACGTGAACCCCCTGATCTGGCCGCCAAGCCAGGACTGATCCGAACGTACGATTTGTGCGGTGGACCCACACGTCGTCGTTAGCGCGGAGGACGGTTCGGTCCTCTGGCGATCTTGGCTCAACCTAGCCCCCGACGATCGGCGGTTAGGGTTCGGGCCCGCGCGGCGAAGGACCCACCTGGGGCATCGTCCCGAATCCTTGACGGAGGAAGGTGCATCCTCGTGGGTAGAACCATGACCCAACGCGCCCTCCTGTCCGCGTCGCTCGGTGCGCTCGCCCTGGCTCTGGCCGGGTGCGGCTCCGGCCCCAAACCCGAACCCCACGCCGCCGTCCCCGTTTCGGTATCCGCCCCGGTCGCCGAAGTGGTCGAGATCGAGGTGCCGGAGACCCTCGAGGCGACCGGAACCGTGCGCGCCAAGTTCGACGCCACCCTGAGCGCCAAGATCATGGGCCAGGTGCTTTCCGTCGCGGTGAGGGAGGGGGACCGGGTTCGGGCGGGGCAAACGCTGGTGACGCTCGACGCCCGTGACCTGAGCGCCGCCATCGCGATGTCGGACGCGAACCTGCAAGCGGCACGGGTGGGGGTCGCGAACGCGGAGACCGCCGCCGCGATGGAAGCTCAAATGAGCGCCGCGCGGGTCCGCACCGCGCAAGCCGCCCTCGATCAGGCGCGCGCCGCCCTCGGTTCTGCCAAAGCGAACCTGGCCCTTGCCCAAGCGGGCCCGAGGGACCAGGAACGAACCCAAGCGAAGCTGGAAGTCGCGCGCGCCGAGGCCGGACTCCGGTTCGCCGAAAGCGAGCGGCAACGGACGCGCACGCTCTACGCTGCCGACGCAATCTCACGCCGCCAGCTAGAATCCGCCGAAGCCGCGTACGCGGTGGCGAAAGCCCAGTACGATTCGGCGGTCCAGGCGGAGGCAATCGCCCGGGAAGGCACCCGGACCGAGACGGTCCGCGCCGCCGAAGAGGCGGTCCGGCAGGCGGAGGGAGCGGTTCGGCAGGCGGAAGCGGGCGTCGCGCAGGCTCGCGCCGCCGCGTTGCAGGTTCGTTTACGGAAGGACGAGATTCGCGCCGCCGCCGCGCAGGTCGTCCAGGGCCAAGCCGCCCGGAACCTCGCGAGCGTCAACCGCTCCTACGCCACGATCACGGCTCCGTTCGACGGCATCGTGGCCGCGCGGATGGTGGACCCGGGGGCGACCGCCACCCCGGGCGCACCCCTCCTCACGATCCTCGGCGGACCCCTTCGGCTCGAGGCGACCGTGCCGGAGTCGGCGCTGCGGGCGGTGCGCCTTGGGGCGACGACGACGGTGCGCGTCGACGCGTCGGGAGAGGACCTGGAGGGCAAGGTCGTCGAGATCTTGCCGCAAGGCGACCGCGCGAGCCATACCTTTCTGGTCCGCCTCGAGCTACCGTCCCGAGACATCGTGAAAGCCGGGATGTTCGGGCGCGCCTGGTTCGAGACGGGCCGCAAGCGCGAACGCACCGTGCCGTCGGGGGCGAATTGGGAGCGGGACGGGCTCCGGTATGTGTTCGTCGTGAACCAGGAGGGAATCGCCCGGTTACGGGCGATTACCGTCGGCAAAACGTTCGGAGGCCGAACGGTTGTGCTGAGCGGCCTCGAGCCGGGCGAGAGGGTCGTGGCGGACCGGACGGCGTCGGTGCAGGACGGCGCGAAGGTCGAGGGCCGCTGAGATGCGACTGGGATTCGCCGGGAAACTCGCGGCGGCGTTCATCAACAGCAAGCTGACGCCGCTCGTCATCGTCGCCTCGCTCCTCCTCGGCGCGTTCGCGGTTCTGAAGACGCCGCGGGAAGAGGAGCCCCAGATCATCGTGCCGATGGCGGACGTGCTCGTCGCCATGCCGGGCGCGACGGCCAAAGACGTGGAGCGCCGCGTCACGACGCCGATGGAGAAGCTCATCTGGGAGATTCCCGGCGTTGAGTACGTGTACTCGACCTCTTCGCCGGGACAGGCGATGACGGTCGTTCGGTTCGAGGTCGGGCAGGACCAGGAGCGGGCGTTCGTGCGGCTCCGCGAGAAGCTCCAGTCGCACTTCGACATCGTTCCCCCCGGCGCGACGACGCCGATCATCAAGCCGCACTCGATCGACGACGTGCCAATCTTGGCGCTCACGCTTCACAGCGCGACGGCAACGCCGCTGACGCTCCGTCAGGTCGCCCTTCGCGTCGAGGAGGCGATCAAGGCGGTTCCGAACGTCAGCGAGACGACGGTGATCGGCGGTCCGCGCCGGGAAGTTCGGGTCGAACTCGACGCCGGACGACTGGCCGCGAGCGGGCTCTCGGCGGACGCGGTCGTAAGCGCGCTCGCCGGGGCGAACCAGCGTTCGGCGGCGGGCGCTTTCGACGCGGGCAACCGGGCGATCTCGGTCAAGACGGGCGAGTTCTTCCGTTCCGGCGAGGACGTTGCTTCCGTCATCGTGGGCGCGTCGAACGGGCGGCCTGTCTTCCTTCGCGACGTGGCGACGGTGACGGACGGCCCGGCCGAGACGACGAACTACGTGCTGTTCGGCTACGGCCCGTCGGCGGAGCGCGGGGAGGTGGGCGGTGTCCATACCGAGACCTCGCTCCAGCACGCGGTCACGATCGCGATCGCCAAGCGCCAGGGCAAGAACGCGATCGACATCGTCCATGCGGTCAAGGAGAAGGTCGAGGCGCTGAAGGGGCGGGTCATACCCGCCGACGTCGAGGTGTCGGTTACCCGCGACTACGGGGAAACCTCGGCGGAGAAGTCGAGCGAACTGCTTCTGCACATGGGCATCGCGGTGGTGTCGGTCACCGTCCTCATTGCGCTCGCCTTGGGCCGGAAGGAGTCGCTCGTCGTGCTGGTGGCGATTCCGGTGACGCTCGCGCTGACCCTCCTGGTTTTCTACCTGTACGGGTACACGCTGAACCGGATCACCCTGTTCGCGCTGATCTTCTCGATCGGCATTCTGGTGGACGACGCGATCGTCGTGGTCGAGAACATCGTGCGCCACTTCCGGATGCCCGCCGAAGAGCGCCGGCCGCTGGTGGAGGCGGCGATCCACGCGGTGGACGAGGTGGGCAACCCGACGATTCTCGCGACGTTCACGGTCATCGCGGCGATCCTACCGATGGCCTTCGTCGGCGGGCTGATGGGCCCCTACATGCGCCCGATCCCGGTCGGGGCGACGGCGGCGATGCTGTTCTCCCTCGTTATCGCCTTTGTCGTCACCCCGTGGGCGGCGATCCGCCTCTTGAAGAAGGCGCACGGAAGCCACGCCCACGACGAATCGGGCGACGACAAGATGACCCGACTCTACCGGCGGATCATGACGCCCCTCCTCCGCAAGCGAGGGCCGCGCGCACTGTTCTTCGTCTCGATCGTCGTGCTGCTGCTCGGGTCCATGGCCCTCGTTGCGGTGAAAGCGGTCACCGTCAAGATGCTGCCGTTCGACAACAAGAACGAGTTCCAGGTGATCGTGGACATGCCGACGGGCACGACGCTCGAGCAGACGGCGGCGGTGGCGCGGGCGCTGGCGGACTACGGGGCCCAGGTGCCGGAGGTGCGCGACTACCAGATCTACATCGGCACCGCCAGCCCGTTCAACTTCAACGGCCTGGTGCGCCACTACTTCATGCGCACGGCGAGCTATCAGGCGGACATCCAGGTCAACCTGGTCGGCAAGGGGGAGCGCAAGGCCCAGAGCCACGACATCGTGAAACGCGTTCGGGCCGATATCGCCCGCATCGCCAAGCAGTACGGCGCGCGGGTGAAGGTCGCGGAGGTCCCGCCAGGACCGCCGGTGTTGCAGACGCTCGTCGCCGAGGTCTACGGTCCGACCGAGGCCGAACGCACCGAGACCGCCCGCAAGGTCAAGGCGATTTTCGAGGGAACCGAGGGCGTCGCCGACGTGGACTGGTACATGGACGACGACCAGGCCACGATGCGCTATGCGGTGGACGAGAACAAGGCCGCCCTCGCGGGAGTGGACGTCGCGACCGTCAACCGAACGCTGAGCCTGGCCCTGGCCGGAAGCGGCGTCGGCCTGCTCCAAGACGTGGGGGCGCGCGAGGACGTGCCCGTCACGGTTCGCCTACCCCGCGCGGAGCGCAGCGGCCTGAAGGACCTTGCGCGGCTCTTCGTCCCGTCGCGAAGCGGGGGACTCGTCCCGCTCTCCGAACTCGTCACCACGGAAGAACTCGCGACCGACAAGACGATCTACCACAAGAACCTCTTGCCCGTCGTCTACGTGACGGGGGACGTCGTCGGGCGGCAGGAGAGCCCGGTCTACGCGATCTTGGCGATGAACAGGAAGCTGGCCGAGGTCCGTACCGCGTCGGGCGAACCGCTGCCCGTGCTGACCACGCACCTGCCGACCGACCCGAACCAGGTCGCGATGAAGTGGGACGGCGAATGGCACATCACTTACGAGGTGTTCCGCGACCTCGGCATCGCGTTCGCGGCGGTCCTCGCGATCATATACGTGCTGGTGGTCGGGTGGTTCAAGTCGTTCGTGACGCCGATCGTGATCATGGCGCCGATCCCACTCACCCTGGTCGGGATCCTTCCGGGACACGCGCTGATGGGGGCGTTTTTCACGGCGACCTCGATGATCGGCTTCATCGCGGGGGCGGGCATCATCGTGCGCAACTCGATCATCCTCGTCGACTTCGTCGAGCTTCGTCGGCGCGAGGGCGTGCCGTTGGAGCAGGCGGTGATCGACGCGGGCGCGACCCGGTTCCGTCCCATGCTGCTCACGGCGGCGGCGGTCATCGTCGGATCGTTTGTGATCCTGTTCGACCCGATCTTTCAGGGCCTCGCGATCAGCCTCATGGCGGGCGAGATCGCCTCGACCTTTCTCTCCCGGTTGGCGGTCCCGGTGCTCTACTACTTGTCGGAGCGCAAGCGGGAAGCGGCGGCACCCGTGTCCTAAGCGACCAGACTTTGGTCCTGGCCCTATGGAGCCTTTCTTCACCCCTTGACAGAGGGGGGGACGCGTATCCTAGGTCCAGGAGAAACCGCGTTGCGACTTTTCAAGTTGGGATTCTTGATCGTGCTCGTCGTGGCGACGAGGGTCGGGTACCCGCAGACCTCTCAAGGCGGCCAACTGCCCGCCTTCTTCACCGGAACGCGAAACGGCCTCGACCTATGCATCGCCGCCGATCCCGGCCACCGGATCGCGAGCTACACCCTGACGATCGGCGGGCAGACCGCGCACGCCAAGACCTTCCCCGCCGGCCAGGAGCCCACGAAGCACACCTTGCACGTCACTTGGGACGCCACCGCGCACTTTCGGAACGGCGACCAGGTCGCGTACCAGGTGTCGGGCGAGACCAAGTTGGCCGACGGTTCGCTCGTCGCCTTCGACGCGATCAGCGCGGCTCGGACCGTCTACAGCGAGCGCGCTCTTCACCTTCAACAGAATCTTCCTGACTGCGACGCGATACGAGCGTCGGCACAAGGGGGACTCGGCTACACCGCGCACGAGCTCGTAGAGCGCTACGACAACACCTGGACCGCCGCGAACTACGCCGACGACGCCACCGGCTCGATTCGTTTGGCGACCCATATCGTGACCTATTGCCACGGTCATGAAGGAGTGCTGAACCCTCCCGGCGGAGGCACCGTCGGCGCCAGCCCCGTCACGAGTGCGACCAGCTTTGGGCAACCGGACAGCCGCCCGCCCACCCAATTCGCGCTGATCGCCACCTGTTCGTCGTTCGCCAATCCCGCCTTCGGCGACGCCTATCTCGTCGGCGCACCCGTCGTCGGCCGCGCCGCCATCGGCTTCAAACAGACGGTCACTTCGCAGGAGGCGAGTCTGTTTATCATCAATCTCTTGGATGAGATGGTGAACGGCGTGCCGTTAGAGACTGCCGCCGAAGCGGCGTTTCAGTCGGCATTTGTACAGTCGGATCGAAAGACCTTCGAGTCCGTAGTCAGCGTTCGGGGCGATCCTTACGCCAAGCTGAAGGGTGTCTACACGGGTACACCACAGGCTACCAAGGACTGGAAACGCGTGATCGAAGAAGGTTAGGAGTGAGAGCTGATGTTGTACACCTTGCTACTGTCACTTACGATTCTTGGGGCGGACTTTCAGGAGGACCCTCGTTTGGATCGGGCGGGGGAGGCTGCCAAGCGATTCCTCGACGAAGCCCATCTGTCGAAGCCGCCGTCACGGGCAGACGTTAAGAAGCTCGGCACGTCGTCCTTGCTGATCGTCTCGGTCGGCGACTACCTCTTCCGTATCTTTCTAGAGACCGGAGAGATTCTATCCGTCTCCAATGGGGGGCACATCACCAGCCGCATCCGGAATCTCGAGGTGCGAGAGCCTTCCTTCATTCGTACCGCCGCCGAGCTAGAACCGAAGCTCCGGGCAATGCTCGCGCGACTCGGGGTGCCGAGGGCATGGAAGACGGACGCTCTTTCGTTGCGATACGACGAGTCGAAGGACGAAGGCGACATGCAGGACCGGTGCGGGGTGGCCCGTATCGTCGTGTCCGAGCGCACGGGCGAGCTTCCGTTCCACGGGTTCGATAACCGAGCCGAACTCGAGTCGGATCCGGTCACGGGCGATCTTCTGAGGTTCTTCATCCACCGCCGATGTAGGGCCGTCCCGGGGGTTCAACGGATCGAGGCGGCGCGGGCCAAGGAGATCGCGGTGGCGGAGTACGCGGGGAACCGAAGCCACATCCCGTACGCCCCCGAAACGCCCTTGCCTAAGACGCCCGAACTGGGTTACTGCCCCTCCCAAGAGCACCAGCGCAAGCCGATGGCCGAGTGGCGGGACTTGCCCTCCCTCTTGTCATGGAAGGTGCCGTTCGACGACGAGATAAACGCCTACGTCGTCGTCAATGCCGAGGACGGTTCGATCCTCTGGCGATCCTGGCTCAACCTTTCGAAGCCGCCGACGATCGGAAACTAGGGTAGAACCGGGCGCGTGACCGTCGCCTTTCGCACCATCTTCCACCACAAGTTGCACCCCTTGGCGATCAGCCGAGGGGTCAGCGCCGGTGCCGAAAACCTGTACGTATCGGTGAGCGACGGCGCCCACGAGGGGATCGGCGAAATGGCCCCCGCCACGGCCCGCCCCGAGCAAACCGCCGGCAACGGCGAAGCATGGTTGCGCGAGTTCCTCGCCGAGCACGACCTCGCGCGTCACAGCATCGCGGAAACGTACGCCGCGATGCGCCGCCGAGCAATGGATCCGGCGACGATGGCGGCCCTCGACGTCGCGCTCTGGGACCTCCTCGCGAAGCAGGCGGGAATGCCTCTCTACCGGCTCCTCGGACTCGCCCGGCCGACCGTTGCCACCTCGGTGACGATCGGCATCAACCCTCCCGAGGTGATCCGGGAGCGCGTGCCCGAGCTGCTCGCAAGGACGGGAGGGAAGCACCTCAAGATCAAGCTCGGTTCCCCAGAAGGCCTCGAAGCGGACCGAGCCAACTTCGAGGCGGCGCGCGAGGCGGCGAAGCCCTTTGGGGTCGGCCTGCGGGTGGACGCCAACGGAGGATGGTCGGTGGGGGACGCCAAGACGATGATCGATTGGCTCGGAGAGCAGGGGGTGGACTACGTGGAGCAGCCCCTCGTCGAAGGCGAAGAGGACGGACTGCCCGAACTATTCGCGTCCAGGTCTGTGCCGATCTACGTGGACGAATCGTGCCGTTTTGCCGCCGACGTGCCGAAACTCGCCGACCGGGTGGACGGCGTGAACCTCAAGCTGATGAAGTGCGGGGGCATCACGGAGGCGCTCCGCATCGTGGCGGTCGCCCGCGCCCATGGGCTGGGGACGATGATCGGTTGCATGAGCGAAGGGTCGATCGCGATCGCGGCGGGGGCGGCGATCGGCGCGCTCTTCGATCACATCGACCTCGACTCTCATCTCAACCTGAACCCCGACCCGGCGACCGGGCTCGATCTCAAGGAAGGGGTCGTCGCCCCGCGCGACGTTCCGGGCCACGGGGCGAGGCTCGCCGATGCTTAGGGCGAATCACCGGCTCGCCCTCTACATGGAGGGCAACCTGGACGGCGATTACGGCAAGATGGGGTTTGGAATCTTGCGCTATTCGCCCCAGGAGATCGTGTGCGTCGTGGACTCGAGCCACGCCGGTAAGCAAGTGAGCGACGTGGCGGACGTGCCGCGCTCCTGTCCGGTGGTGGGCTCGATCCGGGTCGCGTGGACGCGCGGGGCCGACGTCCTCGTCCTCGGGATCGCGCCTCCCGGCGGGCGGATTCCCGAGTCCTGGCTGCCCGCAATCCAAGAAGCCCTGTCCCACGGAATGTCGGTCGTCAACGGCTTGCACGAGTTGCTGGCGCCCCGGTTTCGGAACCTGCGCGCCGGGCAGTTCGTCTGGGACATCCGAACCGAGCCGGAGGGCCTCGGGGTCGGTTCGGCCAAGGCGGCGTCTCTCGACAACACCCGCGTCCTCATGATCGGGACCGACATGGCGGTCGGCAAGATGACGGCGGGACTGGAGATTTGGCGCGCCGCCCGCGGGGCGGGCGTGGCGGCCGAGTTCGTCGCGACGGGCCAAATCGGCATCGCGATCATGGGCTCGGGGGTCCCACTCGACGCGATCCGGGTGGACTACGCCTGCGCGGCGATCGAGCGCGAGGTGTTGCGGGCGTCCGAAACGGGTCGCCTGGTGATCGTCGAAGGCCAAGGAGCGCTCCTCCACCCGGGTTCGACCTCGACGCTGCCCCTCCTCCGGGGGGCCTGCCCGACCCACCTCGTGCTGTGCCACCGGCTCGGGATGAAGGTTCTCCGCCGCCATCCGAGCATCGCCGTTCCGCCGATCCCGGCCTACGTGAAGCTCTACGAGGACTTGGCGGAGGTGGTCGGCACCTACCCGCGCCCCCGGACGGTGGGCATGTGCGTCAACACGTCGCACGAGCCGGACGAGGGAGCCGCCCGGGACGGCTTACGGAGGCTGGAGGATGAAACCGGGTTGCCCTGCACGGATCCCGTGCGATTCGGGGCGACGGAATGCCTCGGCTGGCTCAAGTTGCCGGACGGGGATCGCCCATGAGGCCGCCCCTCCCCGACCACGTGTCGAGCTACTACACGAACACCCGGCCCGAGATGCTCCCCTTCGTGCCCGACGGCGTGCGGACCCATCTCGACATCGGGTGCGGAACGGGGTCATGGGGGTGGTTCCTCAAGCAGAACGGGCGGGTCCAAGAGAGCTGGGGGGTCGAGATGGCGGACGAGCCCGCCCGCCTCGCGGAGGGCCTGATCGACCGAGCGCTGGCGGGCGACGTGTTCCACCATTTCCCGACCCTCCCCGCCGGCTACTTCGATCTCGTCACCTTCAACGACGTGCTCGAGCACTTTGTGGACCCGTGGGACGTGCTCCGGCGGGTGACGCCCTTGTTGTCGCCGGGCGGGCACGTCCTCGTGTCGTTGCCGAACGTTCGCCATTGGGACGACCTGCTCCGGATCGTGCTCGACGCCGACTTTCCGTACGCCGACCAGGGCATCTTCGACCGGACCCACATGCGGTTCTTCACCCCCAAGAGCATGGCCCGGCTGTTCGACGAATCGGGCTACCGGGTCGTGCGGCAAGAGGGGATCAACGTCGTCGGCGTGACCCGCGGCCCGCACTGGTTCAACCTGCTCAATCGACTGACCCGTTTCCGGTTCGACGACTGCCGCTACCTCCAGTTCGCGATCCTGGCGCACCCCCGCTGACCTCGTGCGCCAAAGCCTCGAAACCGCCCGTCAGGTACAATGAGTGGACGAAACGGTACACGTTTCGCTCCCGAGAACGCCCTGCGGGCCCTTGTTCGCACGTCGTCTCTCGATGACGGAAACCATGTCGGAACAGGATCTCCCTCTCGAGCCGGAAGCCTCCGGTCCCGCCAAAGCCAGCTACACCGCGGACGACATTCAGGTCCTCGAAGGGCTGGAAGCGGTGCGCGTTCGGCCCGGAATGTACGTGGGCGACAACGGCAAGAAGGGCCTCCACCACATGTGGCGCGAGGTGGTGGACAACTCGGTGGACGAGGCGCTCGCCGGGTACTGCACCGAGATCACGGTCATCCTTCACGACGACAACTCCGTGTCGGTGCGCGACAATGGGCGCGGAATCCCGGTGGATATCCACGAGAAGGAGGGCAAGAGCGCGCTCGAGGTCGTCATGACCGTTCTGCACGCGGGCGGCAAATTCGGGGGCGGGAGCTACAAGACCTCGGGCGGACTGCACGGGGTGGGCGTATCCTGTACGAACGCGTTGAGCGCCTGGTGCGTCGTCGAGGTTCGTCGGAACGGCAAAACCTATCGCCAGCGGTACGAGAAGGGCATCCCGGTCACCCCGGTGGAAGTCGTGGGCGCGGCGGAGGGAACGGGAACGTTCACCCGGTGGCTGGCCGACGCCACCGTTCTGACGGTCGCGGAGTACGACACCCATATTCTGAAGTACCGTCTGCGCGAGCTGGCCTACCTGAACCCCACCGTTCGGTTCGAGTTCGTCAACGAGCAGAAGCCCGAAGAGAACGAGGTGTACTTCTACCAGCGGGGCATTCCGCAGCTGGTCGAGGACCTGAACGACGGCAAAGAGACTTTGCACAAGGTCGTTTACTTCCGCCGCCTCAAGGACACCTACGACGTCGAGGTCGCGATCCAATACCACGACGCGTATTCGACGACGCTCCTGGCGTTCTCGAACATGATCCACCAGCCGGACGGCGGCACCCACGTCAGCGGGTTCAGCACCGCGCTGACGCGCGTCATCAATTCCTACGCGCGCAAGACCAACCTTCTGAAGGAGAAGGACGCCAACTTCACCTCCGACGACGTCATGGACGGCCTGACCGCCGTCATCTCGCTCCGGCTCGAGAACCCGAGCTATAACTCGCAGGACAAGGTCAAGCTCGTGACCCCCGAGGTTCAGGGCATCACGAACTCGATGGTCGGCGACGGCCTGGCGACGTTCTTCGACGAGAACCCCCAGGTCGCGCGGCGGATCGTGGAGAAGTCCATGATCGCCCAACGCGCCCGCGAAGCGGCCAAGAAGGCGGCGGAAGCGGTCAAGCGGTCCTCGGCGATGGACAGCTTCGGCCTTCCCGGCAAGCTGTCCGACTGCGTCAGCAAGGATCCGCTCAAGTGCGAGTTGTTCCTCGTCGAGGGGGACTCGGCGGGCGGTTCGGCGAAGAGCGCGCGGGACCGGCTCACCCAGGCCATCCTTCCGCTCCGGGGCAAGATTCTCAACGTTGAGCGCGCGCGCATCGACAAGGCCCTCGACAACGAAGAGATCAAGGCCCTCATTGCGGCCCTCGGGGTGGGCATCGATCTCGACCTTGGACGCAAGAAGACCGAGGACGACGAGGAGCCGAACGGGAAGAACGGGAACGCGAAGGAGCACTTCGACATCACGAAGCTGCGCTACCACAAGATCGTGATCATGACGGACGCGGACGTCGACGGCGAGCACATCCGCACCCTGCTCCTCACCTTTTTCTACCGGTACATGCGGCCGGTGATCGAGTCCGGCTATGTCTACCTCGCCCAGCCGCCGCTGTACGTCATCAAGGTCGGCAACAACGAGCGGTTCTACGCACAGGACGCCGACGAGCGCGACGAGATTCTCCGCAACGTGCGCAAGAAGAAGCACACGGTCCAGCGCTTCAAGGGTCTGGGCGAGATGAACGCCGAGGAACTCGAAGAGACCACAATGTCGCCCGCCAAGCGACGCCTCGTACAAGTCCGGCTCGATCCCGACTTCGACAGCGAGGTCGAGCAGATGTTCAGCCGCCTGATGGGGGAGAAGGTCCAGCCTCGGCGCGAGTTCATCGAGAAGCACGCCCGCGACGCCGGCAACGTGGACTGGCACTACTGAGGCCGATTCGGCGCGAACGGTACACTGCCCCCGATGCCCGAGTACGTCGCCAGCGTCGGCATGGAAGTCCACGCCGAGCTCATGACCCGTTCGAAGATGTTCTGCCGATGCCCGGTGGCGTTCGGCGGGGAGCCGAACACGCGGGTCTGCCCGGTCTGTCTCGGGATGCCGGGTACGTTGCCGGTGCCGAATCGGCGGGCGATCGAGATGGTGTTGCGGACGGCGCTCGCCCTGGACTGCACCATCGCGATGCGGTCGGTGTTCCACCGCAAGAACTACTTCTATCCCGACCTTCCCAAGGGCTACCAGGTCAGCCAATACGGCGAGACGAACCCCTTGGGCTACGCGGGAAAGCTCGAGATTCCGGCCTCGGGAGGCGGGTACAAGCGGGTCGGCATCCGGCGCGTCCATCTGGAAGAGGACACCGGCAAACTCATGCACCTTCCGGCGGGCGGCTCCGGGGTGGATTTCAACCGAGCGGGAGTTCCTCTCATGGAGATCGTGACCGACTTCCCGCCCGACATCACCACTCCGGACGAGGCGAAGGAGTACCTTGCCCAGTTGCGCCAGATCCTCGTGTACCTGGAGGTGTGCGACGGCAAGATGGAAGAGGGCTCGATGCGGTGCGAACCGAACATCTCCATCCGGCCGGAGGGTTCGGAGACCTACGGCACCAAGACCGAACTCAAGAACCTGAACTCGTTCCGAAGCGTTCAGCTGGGAGTGCAGTTCGAAGTTCGCCGTCAGACCGCCGTGCTCGACCACGGCCAGAGGGTCGTTCAGGAGACCCGGGGCTGGGACGAGAACCGCGAAGCGAGCTTCCCCATGCGGGTGAAGGAAGCGGAGAACGACTACCGCTACTTCCCCGATCCTGACTTGGTGCCGATGGTGTTCGACGAGGCGTACCTGGAGTCCCTCCGCGCCACGCTGCCGGAGTTGCCCCTCGCCAAGAGCCGCCGGTACCAGGAGGTCATGGGCCTCAGCGCGTACGACGCGGGACTTTTGGTGGCGGACCGGGATTGGGCGGCGTATTTCGAGTCGGCGGTGGAACTCGGCGGCGACGCGAAGACGGTATGCAACTGGATGAACGGCGACTACGCCCGTTATCTCAACGAATCCGGAAACACGGTCGGGAGCGGCAACGTCCAACCGAAACAGCTCGTTGAACTGACTAAGCTCATCGAAGACGGCACCATCAGCGGCAAGATCGCCAAAGACGTGTTCGCCGAAATGTTTCGGACCGGCCATGACCCCCGAACGATCGTTCAATCCAAGGGTGCGACGCAGATTTCCGACGCGGGTGCGATCGGCGAAATCGTCGCGCGTGTGGTCGGGGCGAATCCGGACGTGGTCGCTAAGTACAAGAGCGGCCAGACGTCCGTAGCCGGGTTCCTCATTGGGCGGGTGATGGCCGAGTCCAAGGGTCGGGCCAATCCGCAACTTGTTCGCGACCTCGTCGCGAAAGCGCTGGACGAATGATGATGCTGGCAGTCGCTTGGTTGATACTCGGGGTCGCGCAGTCGGCCCCCACCCCCGCTCAGGACAAGGCGCGCGAGGCCCTGATCTGGGACGCCGTCTACAGCCGAATGACGACCCAGAACGACAAGTGGTTCAAGGCGGGCGACTTCCCGCGTTGCCTGCAACAGCTCAAGTTCGTCTACGAGTTCGATCCCCACGACTACGAGAGCGCCTCCGATCTCGCATGGATGCTCGAAAACGTTCACGAGTGGGACGAGGCGAAAGCCGTCTACGCCCGCTACCAGAAGGAAAACCCGAACGACCCAGATCGTGGGTTGCCCCAGGCGCAATCGGCCTTCAACCAGCGCGAGTACGCCAAGGCGGCCCAGATTCTCGAGCCGATGCTTTCGGACAAGGCCCACCCGAACGTGTTTCGCGTCCTGGCTCACAGCTACAGCAAGCTAGGACGCTACAAAGACTCGTTGCGCGTGTGGGATCGTTACGTGAAGCTGTACCCTGCCGACGACGCCGGCAAGCGCAACCGGGACAAGGTCAAGCGACTGGCGGACGGCGCCGGGGCGTGAGCCAGCCTCGATCCGATCTGGCCCAGGGGCGGCGCTTATTCAGGATTCGACAATCGGGTGGCCGATGACCGCCTCGGTCGGCGTTGTGACGGCGCTCCGCCGAATCGTTTCCAGAAGTTGGCGAGCCTCTCCGTAGAGCGGGTTGAGTTCGAGGGCGTGGTGCAACTGGTTCTCCGCGTCTTCGACCTCGCCCAATTCGAAGAGGGCTTTGGCCAGGCGGAACCGCGCGTCGGCGTATCCCGGCTCGGATCGGACGGCTTGGCGGTATTCCCGTAGCGCGAGTTCGGGACGCCCGCGCCGGGCCAGTTCGTCGCCGACGTCCATCGCGAAGTGGGCCTCGTTCTGGCCGCACGGCAACATGGCCTCGAGGTTCGAGAGCGCCTCGTCGAACCGTCCGGCACGATCGGCGTTGCGGGCGGCACGAAGCCGCTCCACCTTGAGGCGGGGTTCGACCTTCGCGTAGCTGGCCATGGCGTCGAGCGCCTCCTTGTGCCGTCCGTCCCCGTAGTCAAGGATCGCCGAGAGGGCGCGGCCCAGCATGAACCCGTGATTGGCGCGAAGCGCCTGGGCGAGGCATCGGCTCGCATCGGGCCGATCGCCCGCCTTGTAGTACGCCCAGGCCATCCGATAGAGGACGTCCGGGTAGCCGGGAAGAATGAGGGCGGCCCGCCGGAAGTGCCGGATCGCCTCGCCGATGCGTCCGCATTGGAACTCACGATCTCCGGCGGCCAAGCGGCTGCGCACCACCATCTCCCGAGCCGCCGCGACCTCGGCGGCGGTCGGACAGCGCCGAACGTAGCTTTCCAAGAGCACGGCAGCTCGACGAAAGTCGCCTTCGGCGAAGGCGGTGCGGCCGGTGTCCCAGTCTCGGCGCGGGTCGGAGCGGCGGGGTATCCACTTGGCGAACATGACGGACTCGGTTCCTCTTCCCGATCATCGGTCCGGGCTCCGACCTCGAACGCTCGTCGTATCGCCGGTTTTGGCCATGAGGATCCGCGATGAAAATGCTCGTGCGCGCCCGGTTCGCGAGTGTTAGAATGGGCCCACGATGACGGCCGTATTCCTTGCCTGTCTGTTGCTGTCCGTGACCGCGCAACCGACGGACGATCCCTTTGCGTACTCGGGTCCCTTCTCCAGCCTCTGTGCCGATGGTGTACAGCCGGCTCCGGTGACCTCCGGCATCCCTTTCTCGATCGCAATCGCCCCCGACGGGTCGGTGACCCCGGCCCAGAAGTTCGAACTCAGGCGACCGGCCTGGTCCGGCGCGGGGAGCTTGGACCTGGCGGGGGTGGCCTTCGCCGGTGGCAAACTCTCGGGATCGGCGACGGTCGTCAACGGTTCCGGCAGTGTGCTCGAGGGCTTACGGCTCGACATCACGGGCGCGAGCGAGAGCTACAAGGCGAAGGACGACCAAGGCAAAGAGGTCATCCGGTCGCGCGTGCAGGCGATCACGACGAACGGCCCCATCCTCTTCGCGGACCTGCAGAAAGGGGCTTCGAGCGCGGCCAACGGCTTCGAGGCGAGCGGCCTCAAGATCAACCCCGAAACGACCGGGCTCACGGTGCACGGGGTCGTCAGCGGGCTTTACCTCGTTCGGACCCTGAATCCGAAGTCGGACAGTCAGCCGATGGGCCTCGACTTCGACGCTTCCGGACGGCTTTACGTCGTCTCGGGATCCGTGGAGACGATCTACCGCCTCTCCGCGGATGGAAGCGGGGTCACCGCCTTCGCGACGATCCCCGCCACCGGACGCTGGCTCGCGGTCAGTCCTAAGACCGGCGAGGTCGTCTCCCACGCCTGGAACGCCGATCGCTTCTTCCGCTTTTCCTCGACGGGCGGCGACCTGGCAGGCCTGATGCAGAACGACGAGGTGGCAGGAATGGGCGGATGGGCGTCTCGCACCCGTTTCGGCCGCGACGGAAGCCTCTACGTCAATTTTGGCGCGACGATCGCCAAGATGGCAGGCGACAAGCCCGCCTTCTCCTTCGAGAAGGTCGGCGCGTACGATCTTGAGATGACCTGCTTCGACGTCGCCCCGAACGGCGACATCTGGGTCGGTTCGAACGCCAACGTGTTCCGCGTCGCTCCGGACGGGAAGAACGGCGCGCGCGCGATCATCGGCCCGAGCATGAAACTGGGCAAGATCGCCGGCGTCCACACCCTCCGGTGCGACGCCCAGGGGAACGTCTACGTCGCCGACCGGCCGGACGCCGACCATTACCCGCGGGTGTGCGTGTTTAGCCGCGAGGGTCGGTTCGTCCGCGTCTTCGGGCGCGGCTCGAACAAGCCGCTTGCCACGGAGGAGGCGGACGGCGTCCACCTGGGGCAGATCAACACCGAGGCCAACGACCTGGCGTTCGCGCCGGACGGCCGCGTCTTCGTGAGCCACCGGGACCTTGAGCGACCGATCCTCGTGTTCGAGCCGTTCTAGACGGTCGTGTGTCGGCGCACGAACGCCTGGACGGCCTCCGGCTCGATCACGACCACGTTCGCTTTCGAGAGCCGGACGAACTCTTCAAAGCTGACCTCGGCGATTTCGCCGTTCTCGGTGAGTTCCTGGTGCATCGCGTTCAGCACCTGGGTCTCGGTCGGCCGATACGGGTAGGCGTCCACCCATGCGCCCGGCGACTCCTCGTCGCTCTTGTAGGCCACGACGGCGACGAACGACGGAGGAGGCGCGCTCTCCTCGGCGGCCTCGGCGACCGGCTCGCACGGCGATTCTGGAACACAGAGCGGGGACTCCTCTTCCCAGGCGCCCGCGAACACCAGGATGCCCTGCTCTTCGAGCCGCGCCCGTACCGACTCCGGATCGGTTTCTGCGCTCACGCGCAGGAGGATGTTGCGGCTGGGATCGGCGGCGGTGACGAGGGTTCCCTCCCCCGTCGGGGTCACGTAGGCCTCGGACGTGCTGAGCAACCGGGCGACGGCGGCGGCGAACTCCTCGAACGGCACACGGAGGGTCATCGGCTTGACGGGCCGCCTCGGGCGACCGGTCTAGAATGTAGCACTTCCCGCATCGCTTCGTGAGGTCACCGGTGTCCGAGACGATCCAGACTCTGCTTCAAGAATCCCGCTCCTTTCCCCCTTCCGCCGATTTCGTCGCTCAAGCCAACCAGTCCGATCCCGGGGTCTACCAGCAAGCGAACGCCGACTACCTCGCGTTCTGGGAGGGATGGGCGAGGCAACTCGATTGGATCGAGCCCTGGCACACCGTGCTGGACTGGAGCGGCGCTCCCTTCGCGAAGTGGTTCGTCGGCGGGAAGCTCAACGCATGCCACAACTGCCTCGACCGGCACGTGGCGAACGGCCTCGGCGGCAAGCGCGCAATCGTCTGGGAAGGCGAGCCGGGCGACGAACGGACGCTGACCTATGCGCAACTGCTCGAGGAGGTGGCCCGGCTTGCCAATGCCCTCAAGGCGCTCGGCGTGGGGAAGGGGGACCGTGTGTGCGTCTACCTGCCGATGGTCCCCGAACTGGCGATGACGATGCTGGCCTGCGCCCGGATCGGCGCGACCCATTCGGTGGTTTTCGGAGGGTTCAGCGCCGAATCGCTCTACGACCGCATCAACGACGCCGGGGCAAAGGCGGTCGTCACCGCCGACGGCGGCTGGCGGCGGGGCGGCATCGTCCCCCTCAAGAAAGCGGTCGACGACGCCCTTGCGATGGGTTGCCCGACGGTCGAGAAGGTGCTCGTCCTAAACCGAACCGGCGACGCGGGCACCGTGACGAACGGGATCGCGACCCCCGCCTACGATCGGGGCGGCTGGGTCGATGGACGTGACGTCCGCTGGGAGGACCTCGTGCCGAACCAATCCGCCGACTGCCCATGCGAGCCGATGGACAGCGAGGACCTGCTGTACATCCTCTACACGAGCGGTTCGACGGGCAAGCCGAAGGGTATCGTCCACACCACCGGCGGCTACCTGACCGGCGTCTACGCCACCGCCCAATGGGTATTCGACTACAAGCCCGACGACGTGTTCTGGTGCACGGCCGACTGCGGCTGGGTCACCGGTCACAGCTACGTGGTCTACGGGCCCCTCGCGAACGCGACCACCGTCGTGATGTACGAGGGCGCGCCCGACACCCCCGACAAGGACCGCTTCTGGCGCCTCATCGAGAAGCACCGGATCACGATCCTCTACACCGCCCCGACGGCGATCCGGGCCTTCATGAAGTGGGGCACCGAGTACCCCGATCGGTGCGACCTGTCGTCCTTGCGTCTGCTCGGGTCCGTCGGTGAACCGATCAATCCCGAAGCCTGGATGTGGTACCAGGAGCACATCGGACGTTTTCGGTGTCCCATCGTCGACACGTGGTGGCAGACCGAGACCGGCGCGATCATGATCTCGCCCCTACCGGGCATCACGCACACGAAGCCGGGTTCCGCCACCCGCGCCTTCCCCGGGATTCGGGCGACGATCTTCAACGACCAGGGCGAAGACGTTTCCACCGAACACATGGAGCGGGTGGATCGCGGCGAGGCCACCCATGCCGTCGGCGGATACCTCGTGATCACCCAGCCCTGGCCCTCGATGTTGCGCGGCATCTACGGCGATCCCGAGCGGTTTCGGCAGGTGTATTGGTCTCGCTTCCCCGGCACCTACTTCACGGGCGACGGGGCGAAACTGGACGAGGACGGATGCTTCTGGCTCCTGGGGCGGGTGGACGACATCATGCTCGTCGCGGGCCACAACATCAGCACGATGGAGGTCGAGTCGGCCCTGGTGGACCATCCGGCGGTCGCGGAAGCGGCGGTCATCGGCAAGCAGCACGAACTCAAGGGTCAGGCGATCGCCGCCTTCGTGATCGTGCGGGCCGGGTTCGTGGCGTCCGAGGCGCTGGTCAAGGAGCTCAAGGACCACGTGGCGAAGAAGATCGGCCCGATCGCCCGCCCCGACGACGTGATCATCACGGCGGAACTGCCGAAAACGCGCAGCGGCAAGATCATGCGGCGGTTGCTGCGGGACGTGGCCGAAGGACGCGCCCTCGGCGACACGACCACCCTCGCCGACGCGGCGGTGGTCGGCGCGCTGAAGGACAAGTACGAGCACACGGAGGGGTAGGCCCCGTCCTTGTCATTCTGGGCCAGTGAGAATCCCGATGCCCAATTCGGTCATAGGGAGAGAGGCGATGGATCGGCCTTGCCCTAAATCCTGCGCCGCACACGATTTCCCGGTCTGCGACGCCTCTGACAACGCCCCCCCCCACGAGCTAGACTGGGGACGTGAGCAAACCCTCTGGTTGGTTTCGCGATCGGGTACCGATCCCTCCCCCCGCCGGGCAAGCTCCTCTCCGTCGCCGACGGCCTTCGGATCGCCGTCCAGAAGCGGACCGACCCCAAGCAGGAGGTCCGGTTCCACAAAAACGATGTACGTCGTCCCCGACGACCTCTTCGGCGGCAAGCGACGCAAAGACCCCAAGGAACTCGTCCTCGCCCGCGTCTACAAACTTTCCGACCGCCAATACCTGTTCCTCGACGCGGGCGACGGCAAGGTCCTCGGCGGTTTCGAGGTTAGGACGCGTCGCCTTCCGAAGACCGCAGGCGCGAACGGATCATCCGCTCCCGGTGGTCGTTGAACAGGCAGATCGCCCGCACCCCCAGCACGTTCGCCACGTTCACCGCCTCCTCGTCGCAATGCGGATTCACCTCCGGTCCTTGCACCGGCGCTCGGTCTCGTCGTATCGGGGGCCGTCAATGAGGGGTAGCCTTCCGACAACGTGACCGGGCGCTCGGCATTGGTGATCGGAGGGGTCAGCCTTGACGAGATCGTACTCCTCGACCGCCTTCCGGACGGGAAGCCCGGCACGGTCTTCTCCCGGGGCGCCTGGACGGCGATCGGCGGGACGGGGGCGGGCAAAGCGCTGAACCTTGCGCGGCTCGGTTGGACCGTGACCCTCCATTGCCTGTTGGGCGACGAAGCGGCCGGGGAAACGATCCGAAGGCACCTCGACGAAGGCGGGGTTCGCGTGCTCGCCGAGACCGACCGCGGCGGCACCGAGCGCCACGTCAACCTCATGAACGTGGACGGCGAACGGCTCTCGATCTACGTTCACACCGCGTCGGCGAATCCCGTTCTGGACGCGGAGGCCTTGCTCGCCGAAGCCGGTCGGCACGAGGTCGTGGTTCCGAGCATCGTTCCGTACGGCCGCGCGCTCCTGCCCCGGCTGAGGGAGGCGGTTCGCGACCTCTGGGTGGACGTCCACGACTGGGACGGGGAGGACGCCTACCACGCCGCGTTCGTCGAAGCGGCCGACGTGGTGTTCCTCAGTTCGGATCGCCTCCCGAACCCGCGAGATCGGATGCGGTCCCTCGTCGCGGAGGGCAAGCGCCTCGTGGTCTGCACCCACGGGCGGCTCGGCGCGACCGCCCTGACCCCCTCGGGCTATTGGCACGAGGTTCCGATCTTCCCGGAGTTCGAGCGCGTGGATTCAAACGGGGCGGGCGACTCGTTCTTTGCCGGGGTCCTCACCGGGCACGTCCTGGGCTGGGACCTTCCCACCTCGTTGCGGGCGGGCGCCTGGGTGGCGGGCGCGTGCGTCGCTTGCCGCGGGTTGGCCTCCCCGGAGGTTTCGCTCGCGAAACTCGAGTCGGCGCTTCGTCCCACGTCCACGGTGCCGATCGACGACGACGCATTGGACGGTCGCGGCATGTAGACTGACCCTATCGCACCCTCGATAGGGGTGGAGCCCGCCAATGCTGTTCATGGTCGTCGAGAAGTTCAAGAACCGCGATCCGGAGCCGATCTATCGTCGTCTGGCCGAATCCGGGCGGTCGATGCCGGATGGGTTGCGGTACGTCGGCAGTTGGATCGAGGCGAACTTCGACCGTTGCTTCCAGTTGATGGAGTGCGACGACGCGACTCAGTTCATGGCCTGGATCCGGGAATGGCGCGACCTGATGGAGTTCGAGGTCGTGCCCGTCAGTCCATCGGCCGAAGTTCGCGCCCTGTTCGAGCCGCCGGCCGCCGGTTGACCTTTGTCCCGCGTCGCGACGGCTAGGGATGGATCACCCCAGCGCGTCGTCCCCAGGTGAAATCGCGGGTAGATTGCCGCTTGAATGAAAGCTCTGCTCGTCTGCCTCGTCGCGATCGCCGGCGTCGGCGTCGCCACCGCTCAGCCCCAGGTCTCCGCCCTCCGAGTGGCGACCCTCACCCAGACTTCATCCCCGTCGTTCGTATTCAAGGCGGTCGAGGTGGACGGCATGCCGAACACGACGGTTTCGCTGAAGGTCGGCGCCAAGACCACGGTCCTCAAGAAGGTGGTCGGGAACGCGTCCGCGCTACCGGCTTCGGAACTGAACCCCAAGGTGAAGGGGGCGCTGGCCGCCTGCAAGAGCTGGTGGGCGGGGCAGGGCGACGAGTTCTACGTGGTCAAGAAGGGCGCCGAATACCAGGTCTACCACCGGACTCTGGAAGAGGAGTCGGCGCCCGGCAAGTTCAAGTTGCTGAAGAAGATCAAGGCCTGATCGCTCAACTGCGGGGCTGGCAGACGGGACAGGTGTAGACGCTCCCTCCCAGGTAGGCCTCTTTGACGATCGGCTGGCCGCATCGAGGGCACGGGGTGCCGACGGTGCGAGCGCTCGCCCGGGTCGGGTAGCCGCCGCGTTGGCCGAACAGGTCGATCTCGGTGTGGCGCCCGCCCGCCGCCGCCATCTCGGCGAGGGTCGTGCGCACGGACCGATAGAGCCTGCCCCGTTCGTCCTCGCTCAGGGAGGACGCGAGGCGGCGCGGATGGAGTCTCGCCTCGAACAGCACGTCCTGGAGGACTCCGTTGCCGAACCCCGGGATGCGTTGCTCGGTCGCGAGAAGCGCCTTGACCGATAGCTCGGGGCCACCCGGTCCGGGGAAAAGCGAAGCGAAGTAGCCGGGATCGAAGGCCCCGGTCAGCGGGGAGGGCTTGTCCCGTGCGGCCAGGGCATAGGCGCTGGAGACTTCGCCTTGGTCTTCGACCTGCAGGAAGCCGTACATCTGGATGGAGGCGACGAGTTGGCTTCCGTCCCCGAGGCGAGCCCACAACTGGTGCTTGTCGGGCGCCGGTCGGCCCGGCGGCAACCACCGTAGCCGGGTTCCTTCGCCAAAGAGCAGGCGCGTGCCGCCGGACAGGAGGACCACGACGAAACCGCCCCAACCGACGACCTCTTGAACCGACCTTCCGACGAGCCGCTGCGGGTAATCGCCGGGATCTCCGGAGAACCACGCCCATCGGTGTGGGGTATGGCCGGCGACGACGTCGCGTATCTCATGACCGAGGGAGACCGACCGCAACTGGGCCGCGACGCACGACGCTTCGGGGAGTTCGACCATGCGAGCCTCGGGCAAGGAGGCGAAAAGAGTGGTGGAGCCAACGGGGCTCGAACCCGTGACCTCTTGCATGCCATGCAAGCGCTCTCCCAGCTGAGCTATGGCCCCACGCTCAAGCGCATCATACCACAGCCTCAGCGCAAGAGCCCGCGCCCTTCGAACCGGCGTTTGACCGCCTCCTCGACGGCATGCCCACGCTCCCCGAGGGCATGGGACAGACGGCCGCGAAGCCCGGGACCGGGGCAGGCGAACCGCAGGTTGGCCTCAGCGCGTTGCGGCGACCATCTCCGCTTGTACGGTTCGTCGCCCCGCAGAAAGTCGAAGACCGTGCAACCTTCCTCGATGGCGCGCCGGATCGTGGCGGCGACGAGCAAGGTCCCGGGTGACAGGGCGGACAGACGCGGCTCGAAGCCGGACTGGTAGAAGCCGACGTTGGTGCCGGATCGCAGGGCGTACAAGGCACCGGCCAACGAACCATCGATCCAGACGCGTGCGAGCCAGAGCCGACCGCTCGCGATCGCGGCGGGAGCAAAGGCGCGTTGGAATCGAACCGTGCGGCCGAAGAACGCGCCGGGAAGACCTCGTTTCCGCCAGCGTCGACCGTGCAGATTGAGGAACGACTCAAGGGCCTCGTGGGCGTCGCTCGCTCCGGCGAACTCGATCCGGAAGCGGTCGGCCCGCTTGTCCAGCCGCCGAACGTCGTAACGAAGGCTCTTCGAGAGGGTCTTCACATAGCCGTCGAAGGTCGATGGAAGGTCCAGTTTCAGGCACACCGACCGGGGGGAACCGCCGGTCAGGCGCGAAGCCAGCGGCGACGATTCCGGTAACTCGGGAAGGACGACCTCATCCACGCCCGAGAGGCCGACGATCTCCTTGGCGAAGGCTTCGGCGACCGGCGTTTGGCGTTCCGGATGGATCAGCGGGGCGAGGGTGTCGCTCGGTCCCGCCCCCATCGGCGCGAGTCGTCGGAAGACGGATCCGCCGACGCAGAGCGGGAAGAGGCCGACCAGATCGTCCCCTTCGTAGGCGGTAAGGACGCGAGGTCGCCGGCCTCCGCCGAACACGTCCCACCAGGCGGCGAGCCAGTCGGGGCTTTGAAACGAGGTACCGCCCGCTTCGACGTGCAACCGCGACCATTGGGGCACGAGTCGGTCGATCCAGTCGGCAGTTTCGACGACCCGAACGGCGAGCACCTACGTCTTCCCGCCGAGCCGGGTCGGATCGAGGACGACGTGCCGAACGCGCTCGCGCTTCCAGGTGTAGACGATGTGAACCTTGCCGTCGCGAGCTTGGATCACCGAGGGGTAGGAGAACTCGGCGTTCGCCTCGTCCTCGAGCGTAAGGACCTCCTTCCAGGCGATCCCGTCGGACGAGAGGGCGACGCAAAGGGGGGTGCGCGGACCACCCCAATGGCCGGGAGAGCGCCGGGTGGGATTGAAGACGAGCAGATGGCGTCCGTCCTTGAGGGTCAGGGCGTCGGTCCCCGAGTTGGGGTTCGGGACGTCGGTCAAGCGAAGGTCGACCCAGGTGCGGCCGGCATCGGTCGAGTCGGCGACGAACAGCCGATCCTGTTGGGTTCGTCCGATCGCCCGCAACCGGTCCGGCCCAAGGGTGAGCAGGCTTGGTTGAATGGGCTGAACGGTTTTGCCGTCACCGAGGTCGGGGGTTTTCGCCCAGGTCCGACCCAGGTCCGGGGAGCGCTCGAAGTGGACGCGCCAGCCGCCGTGCTCGGTGCTGGACGGACAAAGGAGATCCCCGTTGGGAAGTCGTAGCGGGCGGTTCTTGATCGGACCGAGGATGCCCTCCGGCAGACGGCGCGAAGGACTCCAGGTCCGGCCCCCGTCGGGGCTGGTCGCGAGCATGCCCCACCAGTCGACCGGACTGGGGCCAACCTTGTAGAACAGCAGCAACCGATCCGGACGGGCAAGGCAGAGGACGGGGTTCCAGCACGGGTACCGCTCGTCTTTGGCCACCTGGGTCGGGTACGACCAGCCGTCCGCGCCCCGCCGGGAAACCCATATTCCGACGTCGGGATGGCCCTCGCGGGTCCCTGCGAACCAGGCCGCGACCAGACCGTTTGCGGTCTCCTCGACGGTCGCGGCGTGACACTGGGCGAAGGGCGCCCGGTCGAAGACGAACTCGCGCAGGACGACGGGGTGCGGGTGGAGCACCATCTAGCTCGTCACGCGCTCCACGCGCAACAGACGGAGGATGCCGCCGCAATCCCGGTGCGCATAGCGACGTCCGCGCGGAAACCGACGATGGGTTTCGAAGCGCGCGCCGCACTTTGAGCAGGCGTAGATCGCCTTCTGACGACGGACGTTTCGTCGCACGGCGTAGTGGTGATAGACCTCGGGAGGAGCGCCGAGATCCTTCATCGCCTTGCGCCAGGCGGGACCGTGCCCGGCCCCGGCCAAGCCCTGACGGTCCACCGCGAGAAGATGGGCGTATTCGTGAACAAGCGTGTCGCGCAGACGCTCGACGCCGGTGAGGAGGAGGCGGCTCAGGCCGATGGTTCCGTCTCGCAGGTACGCCTTGCCCGCCGACACGCGGTACGGTTTCCAGAGGAGGCGCGGCGGGCGACCGAGGGGATGGCGGGCGCAGAGATCGGCGAGGATCGCATCCGCCGCTCGTTCAAGTTCCTCAGGCGTCAGGGCGGGCTCGGGATCGAGTTCGAGTTGCCCGTTCGTTTTCGGGCCGCGTTCGGTCGCCATGGCGGGTAGGTTCCATTGTATATCGGGCGCACCTTCGCCGCGCCCGACCCGTCACACTAGAAAGGGCTCCCGTCTCCGCACCATGCGGCACATCGCGCGTTTCGGGCTTACGATCGTCCTCTGGGTCCCCGTTTTGGGACTGGCGGCATGGTGCGCCTCGTACGTCCTTCTGCTCGCCGACCGTCTGCTCGCGCCGGGCTCGCCCGTCCGCGTGACGTTGCGCTCGGAAGAAGGTCCGGTACGGGTCGAGGCGTCTTCCTTCACGTTCGATCCGAGGCGAGGCCGGTTGTTCGCCTCGCACGTCACCGTGCGCGCTCCGGACGGTCAGGCACTGGGAAGCGTCGTCGGCCTCGACGTGGCCCTGCCGGGATTCGGGGTTCGGGAGGGCTTGCGCGTCGTCGCGCGCGACGCGGAGGGGACGCTCGAGCGGCTCGCCGACGGGTCCTTGCGCCTTCAGCGTCTGCTCCCCCGGGCAAAGACCACGACGACGGAGTCGCCAACGTCGGTCGAAATCCACGGGTTGCGTCTCGCTTACCTAGACCGGTCGGCGGCCGGTGCGCCGGTCGGGGCGACGGTTACCGCACCGTGGGGTCGCTTTGAGGCGGTCGGCGACCAGTGGGTCGCGACGGTGCAGGACGCCCGAGTGGACGACGAGGCAGGGACCGTATCGGGCCAAGTCGTCGTTTCGCCTACGGCGGTGTCGGGCCGGGGGAGCGTGGTCGATCTCGAGGCGGTCGGCTGGGTCGGTCGGCTCGGGCGGATACCCGAGGCAGCGGAGTTCCTGAAGGTCTTGGGCGACTGGAGCGCCGAGTCGCTCGTCGCCGATGCCTCGTTCCGATTCGACGCCCCGGCCGAGGGGCGACTGAGGATCGAAGGGGACGGAAGCGGAACGGTGACCGGGCTAATCGGGGAAGGCGGTCGTCAAGCCGATCGGGCGGTGGCGACGGGGCGGTTCACAGAAGGTTCGTTCACCGGGGTCGTCGACGCGGTCCACGGAGGATCTCGGCTTGGCTGGACGGGCCTCGTGGCCTGGGACCCACGGTTCGTCGCGCGGGGACGAACGGTCGTCACGAGTCGGACCCTGCACGACCTCCCGCCCATGCTCGCGCGCGCCGCCCCGGCCGACCTGGACATCCGCGACGGCAAGGCGGTCGGTTCGCTCGAATACACCGACGGCGGTCGCTTCGTTGGGGAATGGGAGCTTGCGAGTGCGTCGGTTCGCTGGCGAGGGGAGACCCTCAAGAGCGCGCGCGGCACGATCGCGGTCGAAGACTCGGAGTTACGTGCCTTGCTCGAATCCGGCGAGTGGTTGGGGGCACCGGTCTCGGGAGGCGTGTCGCTCAGCGGGGGACACCTGGGGGGCACGGTGACCTCGCAGGCGGTCTCCCTCGATCGGCTCGCGGATCGGTTCGGGGTCTCGGGGCTCACGGGCACGGCGGCGGTGGACGTGACCCTTGGCGGCACGCCCGCCGCATCTCAGATCGCGTTCGAGACCACGGGCCGGGCCGTTTACACGAACAAGGCTGCCCGCAAGCCGCTGAGCGGGCGGTTCGCGGCAAGCGGCGAGTGGGTCGGCAAACGACTCCGATTGCGACGCGCGAACGTCTCCGGCAACTTCGGCACGCTGTCCGGGAACGGGTCCTTCCGAATCCCCGACCGGACGCCGAAGGGCTGGCAGGAGGGCCTGCAAGGAGCGAACCTGGCTTTCTCGGCGGCGGGTCTCGACCTGGCGCTGTGGACGGATCGCGCGACCGGACTCGGATTCGCGCGGGGGACGGTGACGACTCGTGACGGCCGTCCCGTCGTGGAGGGACGGATCGAGGGTTACGAGGTGGCGTTCGGCGATCGGGCGCTCGCGCTCGTGGCCACTCCCTTCGAACTCGCCGGCGAGGACCTCCGACTCTCGGCGATCCGTGCGATCAGCGAGGCCGGAACCCTCGACGCCACCCTGACGGTGAACACGAAGCGAGGCGATTTGGACGGGTACGCAGTAACGGGGCCTGTTCAAATCGACCGCTTCGACGATCGCGTGATCGGCGACGTATGGCTCGACTCCGCGGTGATCGGGGGAACGTTGTCCGAACCCGTCTTCTCGGGAACCGTCCGCGCCCAGGGCGTGCGGTTTCAGGACGTCGTGCTCGAAAGCGCCTCGGCGCCAGTCGCCTACGCGGGCGGGGTCCTCACGATGGACGGAGGGACGGGCGTCATGGGCGGCGGGACGTTGGGCCTGAGCGGTCGGTACGCCTTGGATTCGCGGGTCGGATCGGCGAAGATCGTCCTGGAAGGCATCGAACCGATGCGGTGGTTGCCGCGGGATCTGCGACGGGGGGACGCCGCCACCTCGCTCGACGGAACCATCGAGGCGGTCGTGAACGGAGACGCTCCGCTCGAGGTTACGGGGCAGGGGGCGTTCCGCAACGCATCGGTCGGCGGCCAAGCGTTCGACGACGGAACGTGGTCCTTTGCGGGCCTCGGCGACTACTGGACCGGCGCGATGCGCCTTCGTTCCGGCGAGGAGGGCTTCGATGCGACGCTGGCCTACTTCGACGCCAAGACCCAGGAGATCGAGGCGCGCCTCAACACCACCGACTTCCCGGTCGAAAGGGCCGTCCAGGCGTTCATGCCGACGTTGTCGGAGGAATCCAGGCGGTCCTTCACCGATTCGCTCGGGCGCGTCACCGGACGGTTGACCACACGGGCGACGTTGAAGGGTCCGCTCGACGCCGTCGCTTTCGACCTGCAAGCCTTGAGCCTGAGCCAAGCCACGTTTCGGGACCAGCCTCTCGGGTTGTTCACCGCGAAGGCGAACCGAACGGCGGCCGGGTTCTGGACGCTCGACGGGCTGACCTGGCGGAACGACGTCGTGCTCCCCGACGGGGTGGATTCCACCCTTGGCCGTTTGGATTTGCGCGGCACCTTGCGGGAGAAGGGCGCGATCGAGGTGGACGGCGAGGCGAACAACGTGGACCTGGGCTGGCTGGCCAAGGTCTTCCCCGGTCTCCCGCGACTCGGAGGGACCGCCGACCTGTCGTTGGCGGCTTCCGGGACCACGGACACGCCGATCGCGCGCGCCAGTCTCCGCACGTCCAACCTGGCGTTGCGCCCGGGGGACGGGCAACCGGACGTCGCGTTCGGGCTCAACGTCGATACGATCGAGTTGGTGGGACGACGATTGAACGTGGAAGGGGGCCGCTTTACTTACCGTGGCATCACCGGCGAGCTTCGCTCCGTCGACGCGACCCTCACGGACCGATTCGATATCTCGGATCGGGACCCGATTTCGGCCCGTGTCGAACTGCCCGCGCAGACCATCGAGAACGTGAGCGACTGGTTCCCGGCTTTGCGGATCGGTTCGAAGGGGGCCACGACGTCCGGCTCTCTCAACATGTCGCGCGAGAGGGGCGAGTGGACGGTGGCCGGGGAGGCGAACCTCGTGAGCGATACGCTCCGCGCCGAACCGGGCAACCTGCGCCTCGGGCCGTCCACGACGAAACTGCAGGTCCAGCGGGAGCCCGGCAAGGACCTGACCTTGACCGGAAACCTGGCCGCCGTCGGGGACGGCAACCTGAGCGGGGAAGCGCGGGTGCAACTCCGGTCGCCGTTCGACGACGTGGCCGCGTTGCTGGACGACCCGGGCCGATGGCGCGACCTCCCGATTCAAGGTTCGGTCACGTTGCCGGACGCCTCGATCAGCTTCAACGATCCGAACTACGGCGCTTTCACCTCGGTCATCGGGGGCGACCTTCCGATGGGCGGTACGGTCGGAAAGCCGACGATCTCGGGCACGTTGGCTTTTCGCAACGCGTTTTTCAAGCTGCCGGCGGTCTTTGCCGAGAGCACGTCTTCGACGCCTCCCTCCATCGACCCCACGTTCGACATCGTGTTCGAGACCTTCGGCCCAGCGGTCGTGCGGGCGGCGGGGGCGGACGTTCAGCTCGAGGGGGCCGGTAGCCTGAAGAGCAGCCTGTCGAGTCCCCGCTTCGAGGCTAATCTCGGCATCTTGTCCGGATTTGTCCAACTTCCGACAGGAAGACTGGTTCTTGAGAAGGACCGTGGCTCGGTGGACGTGCTCTATGACGCGACGCGGGCCACCCGTCCGGCGCAAGTCGTCGTGCACGACGCGAACGCGGTGACCTACCTCACCGCTCCCTACGGCGACGATATCGAGCGATACCGGGTTAGTCTTGAGATCGACGGGGACCTGCTCGCCTACGACGACTGGACGACCATCGTTCGAACTCGCAGCGATCCGGACGGTCTGACGCGCGAGCGGATTCTCGGGATTCTGGGCCAGAGCGACTTCTTCACCCGCCTGACCGTCCGCGACGGGTTGAGCCGGGGGGTGTTGGGCGAAGCGCTCACCCGATTCGCCCTGCCGAGCTTGCTCGACCCTCTGACGGACCGAATCGCACGGACCATCGGGCTGGACTATTTGGGGGTGGACTACAACTCGTTCCAAGGCACCTCGGCGACGGTGGCGAAGTCCTTCGGGAACGGACTGGTCCTACAGGCGCGTAGACAGCTCTCGGACCCGGTGGACGGGGTGCGTCGGTTCGACGTGAGGCTTTCGTACCGGTTGCCCCTGCGGGCGCGCGTGTTCGACCGTCTGACGCTCAGTTTCGGCTTTGACCAGTTGCGCCCGTGGAAGATCGCCCTCCAATACAGCGCGCGGCTGTAGGTCGGGGCGGGGACCGGACATAATGGGCGAGACCGGGTACCGACGCATCGGCAACGGGCAGGATACGGAACAACGGAATGAGCTACGGCAGGTCCCTTCATCATCGGCGAGCGCTCCGCCTTCGCGCGATGGCGCAACTCGGATTCGCGCTGACGTGCGCCATGGCGCAGGCTCAGGACGCCACGGTCGTGAAGGAGATCGTGATCAACGGGGCCAAGGAGGTCTCGCAGGACGCGATTCTCACCGCGATGCGCACCAAGGTCGGGCGTCCGTTTCTCCAGACTCAGCTGGACCAGGACAAGCAGGCGATCGAGGACATGGGGTTCTTCAAGGCGGTCGACGTTCGGGGCAAGCCGATCAACGAAACGGAGTGGCAAGTCGTCGTCGACGTCGTCGAATGGGACAAGATTCTCGAGATTCGGGTCGCGGGCAACGACGAGAAGGCGGTCAAGAACGAGGAGATTCTCAAGGCGATCGGGCTCAAGGTCGGTAGCCTCTTCAACCTGAAACTGGCCCGGCAGGACACGAAGATCATCGAGGACCTCTACACCAAGAAGGGGTATTTCGCCCGGGTCGCGGACCTGGGGCCGCTCGAGGATTCGCCGGGGACGCTGAACATCGCGATCGTGCTGCTGACGGTCAACCAGATCACGGTCGAAGGCAACACGAAGACGCAGGACCGGGTGATCGGCCGCCTGATCAAGACCCGGCCGGGGGACACGTTCTCGTTGCCGAAGTGGCAACGCGACCTGCGGCGCATGTTCGAGACGCAATGGTTCGAGTCGATCGATCCGACCCAGAGCGAGCCGGAGTTGGGGAAGCTCGACCTCAAGATCGGGGTCAAGGAAACGCGGACGGGCAACGTGGACTTCGGGGTCCAGGTCGACCCACGGAGCAACTTCGCGGGCTTGATCCGGTTCCGCGACACCAACTTCAAGGGCACGGGCCAATACTGGGGCCTCGAGTTCCTGCAGGCGACGACGGGGCGGGGTCTGAGCGTCGGATTCGACTACGGCAACCCGTTCATCGACTCCAAGGACACGGCCCTCAACGTCTCGGTGTATTCAAGGGAATCGTACAGGTTTTCTGGCGGAGGGTTCGGTAGTACCACCAGTCCCACGGGCGATAACTACTCGGAGCGACGGACGGGCGCGCAGGTCGGCCTCTCGCGACCGTTGAACGACACCCTGAACGTGTCGGCAAGCGTCAAGTACGAAACGATCAAGACGCTCGGGGCGGACGACGCGCTGAGCGGAAGTTTCATCCAGCAGGACGGCGGGCTCGGCACGTTCACCCTCGCGGCGACCCTGAACCGACGCGACGTCGACATCGACCCCTCGCGGGGCGATTGGCTCCGGCTGAGCGTCGAGCCTGGCTTCAGCAACATCACGTCGGTCGGCGGGCTCGTGGCGGGCACCTCCAAACTGGGTCGGAGCGACTTTCTCCGGACGTACGTGGAATACCGCCGGTATTTCACCGACCAGAAGCCCCGGGTCAAGTTCGACGACCCGCGACGGGTGCTCGCGTTTCGGCTCCGATACGGACGGATCGACGGTGGGGACGTGCCGTTCTACGAGCAGTACTTCGCCGGCGGCGCCAACTCGTTGCGGGGCTACAGCGACGACCGGTTCTGGGGTCGGGAGACGGCCGGCATGACGATGGAGTACCGGTACCCGATCCAGAAGTCGTTCAACGTGATCGGCCACATGGACTACGCGGGCGCGTGGAACGGCTATCCCGGACTCAACGAGTTTCGGCAGTACAAGAAGGCGCAGTTCTTCCTCGGGTACGGGATCGGCTTCAGTTTCAAGACGCCGCTTGGCCCGATCCGGCTCGACTTCTCGTTCAACAAGGAAGGCGGCAGCCGGACCCACTTCCTCATCGGATCGAATTTCTGACGGCGAACGTAACACACATCATGAACAAGGACATCCTCAATCGGTCTGGCTGGCTGGTCGCGGCATTGCTCGCGGGCGTCATGCTGGGCGGCGGCTTTACCCAAGGGACCGACAAGGTCGGCGTCGTTGACCTTACCGAAGTTGTCGAAAAGAGCAAATTCGGAAAACAAAACCAGGACAAATTTAACCAAATGCGGGTGGCAAGGGAGGGCCTCCTCGAGTTTGTGGACACCTATCGGGTCGTCAGCGCCGCCCAAGCAACCCAGCTGAGGAACCTCTCTCTGAAGGATGCCACGACGGCGGACGAAAAGGCCCAACTCGAGAAGATCAAGCAGGACGTCATGGCGGCGGACAAGAAGTCCACCGAGCTCTCCACGAAAACGCAGCTCACGCCCGAGGAGCGAACGCTCATGCAGGAGTACGCGAACTTGAGCCAAGCGATGGCGGAGACGGCCCGACGCTGGTACCAGGAGTTCACGAACGAGTTGCAGGCCTGGGCGGACAAGCAGAAGGTGGACAGCATTCGCCGCGCCCGCGAAGCGATCAACGAAGTCGCCAAGGCGCAAGGGTACAGCGTGGTGTTCGAGGCGGGCATCGCGCCCTACGGAGCGAACAACCTCACCGATGGCGCGCTCAAGTCGATGGACGCCAAGAGCTAGCCTCGCGCTCGTGGTGGCCTTGGCCGGTTGCGCCGCGCCGAGGGAATCCGTGTCGATCGCGTTCGATCGTATCGGCGACGATCACGAGGTCGCGTCCCTGCCCGATGCGGGCGGACCTGTGCGCTTCCCCTCGACGCCAAGGGGCAGAGTGGACGTTGGGGCGCTGGACGGAGAGGCGCGAGGCCGCCTGCAGCGGTGGCGCGCCGAGATCGACGACTACATTGCCGCCCTTCGGGTTCACGATCTGCGTCGGCGCGAGGAGGTCATTCGCGTGGCCTTCGAGGAGCGCTACCAAGGGGATCGGGAGCGGGTCTTGCGCGAGCATCGATCCTATGCCGAGGACCTTGAGAGCAAGGCGTCCGCCGCCATCTACCGGAGGCTCGAGGGGTACGCGGACGAGGTGGCCCAGCGCTTGGCCCGGCTCGCGACCCTCGGACTCTATCCGAACCCCGGCGAGGCGGCGATGGTCGAGGAACCCAAACTCGATGGGCGAGAGAAGGCGCGTCGAGCGGAGGGACGCTCCCTGTGGGCGTTCTGCCTTGCCGCACGAGAGCGGTACGAGGCCGACGTCGCGCAGATTCTGGCCGAGACCTCCGACAACATCGACGCCCATCTGACCGAACTGCTGGCCGACTTGGAGCGGGTGCGCCAAGCGTGGGAGAGCGAAACGCCCCTTTCGCGGCCTCCGCCCGTCGCCGGATTGGTACAAGAGGAGGGGCGTCTGCGCGAGGGGGGAGCGGCGACCGCCCTTCCAACCCGGATTTCCCACAGCCCTCCGATGAACACGATCCGCCGTCCGGACTTGGGTCGTCTCGATGTCGCGGAACCATGGTCGAACCGAGCGGCTCTTCTCGTCGAGGCGCGCGTCTTCGCCGCCCAACGGGGGTACACGCTGGCCGCCCCACGGGACCCGGGGAGGGACGTCACCGCCGAGTTTGTGGCCTGGCGAAACGGGTACCGTTCCACCCGATGAACTGGACGCTGGGCGAACTGGCCGAACGGCTAAGCGGCACCTTAGAGGGACCCGCCGACCTGCCGATCGCGCGCCCGGTGACCGCCCAGACCCCGGACGCGGACGGCATCGCCTTCGCCGAGGCGGACAAGTATCTGGCGATCGCGGAAGCATCGGGGGTCGGCGCGGTCTTGATATGGCGGGAGGCGCGAACGGCCAAGGTGCCCGCGATCCGGGTCCAGAGCCCCCGAATGGCGTGGTACTCGTTGTTGCAGGCGTGCGACCGGCCCATCCCGTCGGGGTCCGGCGTTCATCCGACGGCGATCGTCGCTCCGGGCGCCCAGGTCGACCCGTCCGCCACCGTCGGACCCTACTCCGTGATCGAGGCCGGGGCGCGCGTCGAGGCGGGGGCGCGGGTGTTTCCATGGTGCTACGTCGGCGAAAACTGCGTCGTCGGACCGGACGCCACCCTGTTCCCGGGCACGGTGCTCTACCGGGACGTCACTCTCGGTGCCCGTTGCATCGTGCACGCGGGGGCAGTCCTCGGGGCGGACGGATTCGGGTTCGTGTGGGACGGGAGCCGGCGACTCAAGATTCCGCAAGTGGGGACGGTGCGCGTCGAGGACGACGTGGAGATCGGGGCCAATTCCTGCGTGGACCGAGCGACGGCCGGCGACACGTGGCTGGGCGAAGGCGTGAAGATCGACAATCTTGTCCAGATCGGGCACAACAACCGGATCGGCGCGCACAGCGTGCTGGCGGGGCTCACCGGCCTGGCGGGCAGTTGCACGATCGGCGAACGGGTTTTGATGGGGGGCCAGGTCGCGGTGCGCGACGGCGCGACCTTGGGAAACGACATCCTGCTCGCGGGCCGAACCGGGATCATGCAGGACTTAACCGAGCCAGGGGAGTACTTCGGGACGCCCGCCCATCCCGTCCGTGAGGCCATGCGTAGCCTCGTCCACATCCATCGGCTTCATGAGATGAACCGCAAGCTCAAGGAACTCGAGCGGGAGATCGAGCGGCTCAAGGAGCGGTTACCCTGATCATTGCGCGGCAGACCCTGCGGCACGAGGTGCGATTCGCGGGACCGGCGCTGCACGCGGGGGCGCCGTGCGTCATGACGATGCGGCCGGCGAACGACGGCGTGTGGTTCTTCTGCGGCAAGGACCGGTTCGAAGCGGTCCCGGAGAACGTGACGGACACCCAACGTTGCACCCGGCTCGGCACGATTTCAACGATCGAGCACGTCATGAGCGCGCTCGCCGGCCTCGAGGTCACGGACGCCCACGTCGAACTGACTTACCCCGAGGTCCCGGCGCTGGACGGGAGCGCACGGTCTCTCGCGGAGGAGCTCGTGGTCGCCGAACTCGAGGACCTACCCCCGCGCGAGGTTCCCAGCCTGTTCGACCGGGTGTTCGCGACCAAGAAAGCGGCACGCATCGGGATCGCGGTCGGCAACGGGAGGTGGCGATACGACTTTTCGTCCGATGTCCACTGGCCGTTCGAGCAACGCTACGAGACGGACGATGTGATCGGCGACTACCGGACGGAGATCGCGCCCGCTCGCACCTGGACGTTCGCGAGCGATATCGAGCCGTTGCGGGCGGCCGGGTTGGGAAGGGGATTGGACGAGACGACGGTCGTCGTGTTGGGCGAGCACGGCTACCTCAACGACGTTCGGTTCGACAACGAACCCGCCCGACACAAACTGCTCGACGCGATCGGGGACCTCTACCTCTCCGGTGTCCCGATTCGGGGCCTCAGCGTGGTCGCGACGGGCAGCGGCCACACCCTTCACGTCGAGGCGGCGCACCGGCTTCGCGAGCGGGTGCGCGCGACCACCCAGTAGCGAGCCCAGAGGTAGACTGGACCGACCCGGGACGGCCCTCCGTCGTCGGTTCGGAGGAGCATGGTGACGCCTGCGCTCGCGATTCTGTCGCTGTTCACGCTCGGTCTCCTTGCCCCCTTCCTTTTCGCCCTGTTGCCCCGTCACGCGGGAAAGCTCCTGTGCCTTCCCCCGGCGTTTTGGTGCGGGTGGTTCTGGTCCAAGACGCCTGCCTCTGGCCAGACCTGGACGTCGCCCTGGATTCCCGAACTCGGGATCACGTTCAGTTTTCGCCTTGACGGCCTTGCGTCGTTGTTCGCGATCCTGATCACCGGAATCGGGGCCATGGTTCTGCTCTACACGGAGGGCTATTGCGGGGCAAAGCCCGGCTCGGGACGGCTCTACGGGCTGTTGTTGCTCTTCCTGGCGTCGATGCTGGGGGTCGTGCTGGCCGACGACGCGATCCTCCTGTTTTTGTTCTGGGAGGCGACAAGCGTTACCTCGTTCCTCCTCATCGGATTCGAACACGAACGCGCCAATGCGCGACGGGGAGCGGTTCAGGCCCTCATGGTCACAGGCGGCGGTGGCCTGGCGTTGTTGGCGGGCCTCCTCGTGATCGTGCAGCAGACCGGGCAGGGACGCATCTCGGCGTGGGGTCCGCTGGCGGGCGACCCGCTGTACCTGGCGATGTTCGCGCTCGTGGCGATCGGTTGCTTCACCAAGTCGGCCCAGTTTCCGTTTCACTTCTGGCTTCCGAACGCGATGACGGCGCCGACGCCGGTGAGCGCGTACCTTCACTCGGCAACGATGGTCAAGGCGGGGGTGTATCTGCTCGCCCGACTCAGCGGCTCGTTGGGCGGAACCGAGGTCTGGACCTGGACACTGACCCTGGTCGGAGGCGCGACGATGCTCACGGGGACGCTCCTTGCCCTTCGCCAGACCGACCTCAAGCGACTGTTGGCCTACTCCACGGTCGCCGCCCTCGGGACGATGGTGTTCGTCCTGGCGCGCGGCGGGGCGGAAGCCGCCTCCGCGTTCGCCGCCTTCGTGCTGGCGCACGCCCTTTACAAGGGGGCGCTGTTCCTGGTCGCGGGAGCGATCGACCATACGGCGGATTCGCGGGACGCGTTTCGGCTTGGGGGACTCTGGCAACGCGCGCCCGTTCTGGCGACGGCGTCGACCCTGGCGGGACTCGGGATGATGGGGGTCGCGCCGCTTGCCTTCCTGGCCAAGGAGACGCTCGTCGACGGACTGCTGTCGCCTCCCGACGTCCCGAGCCTGATCGTGTTCGGCGTAATGGCGGCGGGCGCGGTGGCGATCGCCGGGATCGTCGCGTTTCGGCCGTTCTTCGGAAAAGCCGATCCGGCCATCGCCGACGGGCACAAGCCAGACGCCCCGTTGCTCACCGGGCCGGCGGTCCTCGCCGTCCTGGGCATCGTGGGCGGGCTGACGCCAACCTTCGTGTTCGAGCGGATCGGGGGACCGGTCGCCGCCGCGATCGGCGGGGGAACAGATCCCCATCCGTGGGCGTTGTGGCACGGGTTTGGCGCGCCGTTGGCGTTCTCAGTGGGGACGCTGGCGCTGGGCTTGGCGGTCTATCGGGCATGGCCCGCTTGGATCGCGCGGGCCGCACCGTGGCCTTCCTTCGGGTTCGACCGGGCCTACGACGCAGGGTTGCGGGGCACCGTCTCGGTGGCGCGGGCTTTCACCCGGACCATCCAGAACGGTCGTCTCCGGGCGTACCTGCAGACCACGATCGCAACCTTCCTCGTCCTAGTCACGCTCGCCGCCGTTCGCTGGAACCCGTCGCCGCAGATTCGGCTTGACACGGCCTTGCCGCACGAGGCGCTCCTCGCGCTCGCGATGTTGCTCGCGGTGCTGGCGGCGGTGCGGAGCGTCTCGCGCCTGGCGGCGGTGGTGACGCTGGGCGTCGTCGGGTTCGGGGTGGCCCTGACTTACGCCCTTTTCGGCGCGCCCGACCTGGCGATGACGCAGATCGCGGTCGAAACCCTGACGGTCATCCTGTTCGTCCTCACGTTCTACCATCTGCCCCGTTTTGCGCGGGGTTCGGGAACCCGCACGCGGGCGGTGGACGCCTTGCTGGCGACGGGCGTGGGGGCGACGATGGCGGCGATCACGCTCGTGGCGTCTCAACGATTGCTCGGCACGCCGATCAGCGCCCATTTCGCCGAGAACAGCCTCGCCGAAGCGCACGGGCGTAACGTGGTCAACGTGATCCTCGTGGACTACCGTGGCCTCGACACCCTGGGCGAGATCACGGTGCTGTCGATCGCCGGCCTGGGGGTGGTCGCCCTGTGGACGTTCGGACGCCGCGCGGCGAAGGGAGGGTCGGCCTAACCGTGCGTTCCATCATTCTCTCCACGGTGGCGCGGGCGATGTTGCCCATCCTGATCATGTTCTCGCTCTTTCTGCTCTGGCGAGGGCACAACGAACCGGGGGGCGGGTTCACCGGTGGCTTGGTCGCGGCGGCGGGCGTCATCCTCTTCTCGCTGGCGTACAGCCCGCGGGCGGCCCGTCGCGTCGTTCGCGTCGACCTGAAGACGCTGACGGGCTTCGGGCTGCTGATGGCGGCGGGTTCCGGCACGGTCGCCGTGTTCGCGGGCAAGCCCTTTCTCACTGGCGTCTGGTGGAAGCTCGCGGGTCCCCAGGGATCGACGATCGAACTCGGAACGCCGTTCTTCTTCGATCTCGGGGTGTACCTTGTGGTGATCGGCGTCACGCTGTCCATCTTGTTCTCGAAGGCGGAAGAGGAGGAGCGACCATGACCCTGTTGCTCGCGATCGTGATCGGCGCGCTCTACGCGGGCGGCGTGTACATGATGCTGCGCAAGACGGTGGTCAAGTTGCTCATCGGTTTGGCGATGATCGGCAACGCGGCGAACCTCCTCATCTTCGTATCCAGTTCGGTGGTGCGGTCCCACCCGCCGATCGTGCCAAAGGGATCGTCCGCGGTTCCCGCCCCCTACGCCGACCCGCTGACGCAGGCGCTGATCCTGACCGCCATCGTCATCGGCTTTGCGGTGCTCGCCTTCGCGCTCGCCCTCGTCAAGCGCGTCTATGGCGAGGTCGGCTCGCTCGCTTTGGAGGAGATGACGGTCTCAGACGAATGAGCGTGCTCCTCGCCCTCCCGGTGCTGTTGCCGCTCGTGTGCGCGGCGACGGCGATGCTGTTCTGGCGTCGGCTTCGCGTGCAGCGGACGATCGCGGTGCTGACGGCGCTCGGACACCTGGCGTCGACCCTTGCGCTGTTCGTCGAGGTTCGACGCTTCGGCATCCTCGTCGCGCGGTTCGGGGACTGGCCGGCTCCTTACGGGATCGTGTTCGTGGCGGACACTTTCAGCGGGTTAATGCTGGTGACGACCTCGATCGTCACGCTCGCCGTCACCGTGTACTCGCTCAGCAGCATCGACGCGGACCGCGAATCGTTCGGGTTCTTTCCGCTCGTTTGCGCGCTCCTGATGGGGGTCAGCGGCGCGTTTCTGACGGGGGACATCTTCAACCTGTACGTTTGGTTCGAGGTTCTGCTCATCGCCTCGTTCGTGCTGATGGCGTTGGGGGGCGAGCGCAAGCAGTTGGAGGGAGCGCTCAAGTACGTCACCCTCAACCTCGTATCGTCCTCGATCTTTTTGGCCGGGCTCGGGCTGCTCTACGGTTCGATGGGAACGCTCAACCTCGCGCAGCTGTCGGTGCGGGTCGCGGAGGCCACCGATCCCGGGTTCGTCACGATGCTCGCGATGTTCTTCTTGCTCGCCTTCGGGATCAAGGCGGCGCTGTTCCCCCTCTATGGCTGGCTCCCGAGCTCGTACCACACCCCTCCGACGGCCGTGTCCGCGCTGTTCGCCGGCCTCCTGACCAAGGTGGGCGTCTACGCCCTGATCCGGACGTTCACGCTCGTGTTCACGAACGACCCGACCTTCACCCATCGCGCCGTCTTGCTCGGGATGGCGACGGTGACGATTCTCGCCGGCTCGCTCGGGGCGATCGTTCAGCGGGACCTGCGCCGGGCCCTCTCGTTCACGATCGTGGCGAGCGTCGGCTTCGCGGTGCTCGGGTTGGCGGTGAGCGGAGGCGCAAGCCAGGAACTCGCCACGCTCGCCCTGGCGGGCACGATCGCCTACGTGATCCAGGCGATGGTCGTCAAGACCCAGGTGTTCCTGTTGTCCGGAATCGTTCGCCGCCTCTCGGGGTCTTTCGACGTCGCGCGCATCGGCGGCCTGTACGCTTCGGCGCCGGGGGTGGCGATCCTGTTCCTGTTGGGGGCGCTGGCCCTTGCCGGGGTGCCGCCGTTGCCGAGTTTCATCCCCAAGGTGGCGGTCTTGCGGGCGGCATTCGGTGAGGGACTCGGAGTCTACGCGGGGGTGGCCCTGCTCGGAAGCCTCCTGATGCTTGGCGCGGTCGCTCGGCTATGGAGCCACGCCTTTTGGCGCGCGCCGATGGAGCGTCCGCACGAGTCGGACGACGACGCGCCCGTCAATCTGGTGTTCCGCTTCATTCCGGTCACGGGACTGACGGTCGTCCTCGTGCTGCTCGGCGTCGGCGCGGGTCCGGTGTTCCAGGTCGCGACGGAGGCCGCACGGCAGTTGCTCGACACGGACGGGTACGTTCGAGCGGTACTGGGGGGAGCACGCTGAGATGCTGATCTGGAACTTCGTCCTGATGCTGGTGTGGTGTGCGCTCTTCGGCGACTTCGCCGTCAAGAACCTCGTGGGCGGCTTCGTCCTCGGGTACTTCGTGCTGTCGCTCTTGGCGTCGCGAGGGGTGGTGGGGTCGCCGAGGTACGTCCGGAGGGTACGCCGGATCGTCTCGTTCGCGGGTTTCTTCCTGACCGAACTGGCGATCGCGAACGTGCGGGTCGCCCGGGACGTGATCACGCCGGGAATCCGATCTCGGCCGGCGATCGTCGCGGTGCCACTCGAGGACCTGACCGACGCCGAGGTGACTTTGCTCGCGACGCTCGTCACCCTCACCCCGGGGACGATGAGCCTCGACGTGTCCTCGGATCGGCGGACGCTGTACGTGCACGTGATGGACCTTCCGGGCGGGGACGCTTCCCGGTTCGTATCGTCGCTCAAAAGAGGGTTCGAGGCCCGAGTCCTGGAGGCCACCCGATGACCTCGGAGTTGGTGCGCAACGCGTCGCTGGCGGCGCTCGGGGTGCTGGCTTTGGCGGTGCTGGTGGCGATGGTCCGGCTGGTGAAAGGTCCCTCGCTTCCCGACCGGGTGGTCGCGGTGGACCTGGTCGGCATGCTCGCGGCGGGCATGATCGGGGTCCTGTCGATCTACGCGGGCAACGGGGTCTACGTGGACGTGGCGATCGTGATCGCCCTCATCTCCTTCCTGGCGACGGTCGCGATCGCCCGCTACATCGAGCGGCGGGAGGTCCGATGAGAGACGCGATCACCGTCGGCTTGCTGGCGATCGGATCGGTGTTCGCGCTTCTCTCGGCGATCGGCCTCGTGCGGTTCCCAGACCTGTTCATGCGGATGCAGGCCTCGACGAAGGCGACGACCCTCGGGATCGGTTGCCTGATGCTCGCGGTGGCCTGGCATTTCGGCGAGATCGGAGTGGCGACGCGCTCGTTGCTGGTGGTGCTGTTCGTGTTCCTGACCGCGCCGGCGGGGGCCCACATGATCGCGCGGGCGGCGTACGTGACGGGAGTGCCGCTCTGGCAGGGAACCTTGCGCGACGATCTGGCCGGCAAGTACGACATCGCGCACCACGAACTCGAGGGCGTCGCGAAGCCGGACGAGGGCGCCAATCGGGACTAGGGCGCGGGATCTTCCACGACTTTGGCGATCCGGTTCGCGAGTCCGCCCAGATCGGCTCCCTCCCGGTTCGTCATGATCGCAACCGCCGTCTTCCGGCCGGGCCAGAGCGCCAGGAAGGTGGCGACGCGCGACTGCCCGCCGCCGTGCGAGACGCGGAAAACCTCCGGCCCGCGCTGGACACCCCAGCCGATGCCGTAACCCGTTTCGTTGCCGTCGTTGGTCTTCTGCGACGTCCACATCTCCTCGAGCGACTCGGGCTTCAGAAGGTCGCCGCGCAAAAGGGCGGCGGCGAACCGCGCGAGGTCGGCGGCGGTCGAGCAGAAGCCGCCGCCGGGAACCTTGTTCGTGACGTTCACCTGCTCGCTGTTGCGGAGTTCGCCGGCGGCGTCGAGGGTGTAGCCCTGGGCGCGGTTCGGGATGATGGCGAAGGGGTCGTCGGGTCGGATACGGCGCATGCCCACCTGTTCGAAGATCGCGCGCTTCACGAACTCCTCGTACGGTACGCCCGCCGCCCCCTGGATGACCGCCCCGGCGACGTTGAAGCCGAAGGTCGAGTATTCGTACTTCTCCCCTGGGGGTGCGACCAAGGGGTCGGCGGCGAACTGGGCGAGGGTCTCCAGGACGTCGCGGTACGGGCGATTGCTGGAGGTCTCGCCGAGTTTGTAATGCCGCACGCCGCCGATATGGCCGAGGACCTGGCGGGTGGTCAAGGTCGCGTAGTGGTCGGGAAGGCCGGGGACGTAGGTCCGGACGGGCGCGTCGAGGTCGAGTTTGCCCTGTTCCTTGAGGATCATGGCGGCGACGCCGGTGATCGTCTTTGAGATGCTGGCGAGACGGTAGACGGTGTTGCCGGTGGCGGGGACGCGGTTTTCGACGTCGGCGAGGCCGAATCCCTGGGTCCAGACGAACCTTCCTTCCTGAACCACCGCTATGCTCGCTCCCGGGATACCCTGGCCGGACATGGCGGCGGAGACGAGCCCCTCGATTCGCTCGACCTGAGCGGGGGTCAGGTCGGCGCGGGCGGCCTGGGTCAGCGCGACCAGCGCGAGCGAAAGGATCGTGGGGAGGCGTCGCATGGGGACATTGTAGCGGTGCGACGCCTTCGGCCTCCTCGCCCGCCGAAAGGGATCGCCCTGCGGGCAACCCGCGAGAGGAGGGGAATGGAGGCGCAATCCTCCGCGCGAGGTCAGGCGGCGTTCAGCGGACGACGGGAAGAACGCGAACGGCGGGCGCGACGGATCGCGAAGAGGGCGACGCCGCCGACGATGAGCGCGGCGCCGGTCACGAGTCCGGTGTAGCGCATGCGACCGGATTCGGAACCCATACCCGTGCGCATCGCCTCCAGTTCGTCGAGCGTCGGCAGTTTGCCGGCCCAGTCGTAGACCACCTGTTTCTCGCCGCCAAGCCGGTAGTCGCTCACGGAGTCGCCGACGGCGATGGTGGCGTCCACCGGGACGGTTCTTCCGGTCGGGGTGTACGTCTCCGTTCGGGCCTTGGTGACAGCGTTCTTGTACCGGGTCACGACGATACGATCCTGGCTCGCCTCGTACGTCGCAATCAGGCTTCTCGCCCGACCGGGATGCAGGAAGAGGCGACCCGACACAGGCTTGCCTTCCTTGCGGATCACCTCCAACTCCTCGTCGGGGCGAGACCATGTCTCCACCCCCGCGCCCGATTCCGAGCGCTTGGCGTCCTTCGGCAGACGTCCGGCGAGGAACAAGCGGTCGCCGAGGTTCGACGCCACGAGGGGGTGGCTCGCGGGACGAACCATGGCATTGAGCCCGGGGGCTCCCACCTCGACGGGGCCTTTTCGTCCGCCCATTGCCGTACCTGTAGCACTTTGATGTTCTTGGCCACGAGGGGGGCGGGCAACGAGTACCAAAGCAAGCGGTCGTCGGCGTAGAAAGCGGCGGTGCCCTCGAACGCGAAGCCCTTCTGCATCTTCGTGAGGAACTCGCGGCGGTTGGCGCGATTCGCCTCCACGAGTTCCTTGCGCATCCCGCTCAGCCGCATGGCGCGCGCGTCCTGCTCCACGGACGCCTCCACGTCGAGGTCATGGCCGTGCACCACGACCGCCATGCGGTACTCGGTGGCGACCTGACCGAGAGCGGCCCCCATCGAGACCGCGAGTAGCCAAGCAACCGCAAGCAGCGTTTTCATACGCAGATGTCCGAGGTCACGTAGACATAGTACGGCCCCGCGTAAGCGCCGCTGTCACAGAGACAACTGCCTCTAGCCGAGATGCTGCAATGGTACCAGTACTCCTCGCGATGACCTGGACTCCAACCGACACGGCACATTGGTCCAGCGGGTTGAACCAACACTTGGCGTGGGGATACCAACGTTGGTAGCAATAGCCGGGGCAGAGGGCAACCGCCGAGCCGCAGACATTGACCTTTCCAGTGGTCCACGTCTCTGTGGCGCACGTGTTGCCAGGATAGTAGTGGGTGGGGGCGAATGCCGCGCTCGCGACGAGGAGGCTCAGCGCGAGTGCAACATAGCGGCTGAACAAGGAGATCGGACTAGTCTTCATCTTTAATGCTCCACAGACCGTCGGGAGACCGACACAGGTCGGCCCAGGTACAGCGACATCGGGGCATAGCGCGGACCGTTGCGAGGGCCGACCCACTCCGGGAAGGAGTCGTCGCACTGATTCGTGTGCGCGGGATGCGATATTCGGGACGCGTCGAGCGTCTTGACGTGGGTATCCACAAACGCGTAGTGGCCTTTGCCGAAATGCCGTTCAGCGCCGAACTGCCCGATCGGCTCGGCTCCCGTGCCGTTCAGCACAGGCGAAAACAACGGGTCGCGCATCAGGCTATCGGGGATCGGCAAATCCTCGTGGCAGTAGGTCCACTCGATGCCGAACTCATCTTTGGCTCTGACGCAAGCCGACTCGGCGAGAACGATCACCTCCGCTTCGCTCGAAACCCGCACCGGGGCGAGAAGACACGAGTTCACTGCGTAGCCCCGGTTCGCCCATGGCTCGTAGGGCATATGGGGCACGTTCACGTAGTTCGGGCAGTGCAGACCGCTCAATCCTTGGTCGTCGAGCCACGCGTGCAACATGACGGTCGGAACGTGCCAGAGGTCGTCGTCTCCCTTGTACAGGCTGAACGCCTGGGCGAGTTGGCGCATGCTGGAGAGGCAGGTTGCCTTGCGCCCGGAAGCGCGCGCTGAGGCCACGACGGGAAAGACGATGGCGGCGACCACGAGCACGATGCCGATCACGACCAGGAGCTCGATCAGCGTGAAAGCGCGTTGGCGGCGACTAGCGGCGTACCTCATACTCCACCTCCGCCACGAGCGGGACGAACCGGTCTCCCACGAACGTCGCCAACTTGATAAGGGCCGAACGCTTGCCGACGGGTTCGGACGACACGTCAATGGTCGCGAGGAACTCGGACGACGAAAGCGGGGCCACGCGAAGACTCTGCGGAAAACTGAGCGTCATGTTGCAGCCGCACCCGGCGTTCTCGACGACGATCGGGACCACCGCCGGGTTGTCCACACGGAGCCTGACCGCCAGTGGCTTTTCGGCAGCAATAGCTCCTTGCGACACGATCCCCAAGGTCGGACTCGCCGACGCATACGAGGCGACGACGGTCACGCCACCCGCTACGATCAACGCCGTTCCGATGATCGGCGGACCCTTATCTTTCCACCATCCCATGATGTGCGACACCTCCATCGGGCAGTCGCTCAAGTCCTGCCCGATCCCATGTTACGAAGCGTTTTCGCCAAAAACAAGAGGGGGGAGCAAAGTGGACGAAGAATGTTGGATTGGTCCGCTCCGCGCGGTCGGTTAGGGTTAGGCGATCTGGCGGCGCAGGTAGGGCTGTCATCTTGAACGCAGTGAAGGATCCCGGGCGGTGCGCATCGGTTTGCCGGGATTCTTCGCCCTCGGGGTTGAGTTTTCAGGGCGGAAAGGCGATCACGCGGGCTCAAGAATGACAACCCTCTATTGATTCCGCGTCACAGTTTCGGGATTCTTCGCCCTTGGGGTCGAGTCGCTTGGGTCTAGGGCGATCAGGCGGGCTCGAGAATGACAACCTTTGTGGATGCCGCGGGCAGGGCTTCCGGGATTCTTCGCCCTCGGGGTCGAGTCGCTTGGGTTGGGGCGATCATGCGGGCTCAAGAATGACAACCTCTGGTGAAACGAGAGGGTAAACCGGCGGCATGAAAGTGCTGTTCATCGGCGGTACCGGGATCATCAGTTCGGCGTGTTCGCCGCGGGCGATCGAGCAGGGGTTCGATCTCACGCTCCTCAATCGAGGGACGTCGCATCGCGGCACGCCCACCGGAGCGCGGCAACTCAAGGCCGATCTGCGAGACCGGGCGTCGGTCGAGGCGGCGATCGGGAACGAGACGTTCGACGCGGTCGTCAACTGGATCGCCTTCACGCCGGACCACGTGCGGCAGGACCTCGATGTGTTTAGAGGCCGGATCGGGCAGTACGTGTTCATCTCGTCGGCCAGCGCCTACCAGACGCCGCCTTCGTCGCTACCGGTGACGGAGGCGACGGTGCTGGAGAACCCGGTGTGGGAGTACTCCCGCAACAAGATCGCCTGCGAAGAGACGCTCGTTCACGCGCATCGCGAGACGCGCTTTCCGTTTACCATCGTCCGTCCTTCGCACACCTACGACCGTACTCTTCTGCCTTTCGACCATGGCTATACCGTGGTAGACCGGATGCGTAAGGGCAAACCGGTGGTGGTTCACGGGGACGGGACTTCGCTCTGGGTGCTGACGCACCACACCGATTTCGCCAAAGCGTTCGTTGGTTTGCTCGGCAACAACCGGGCGATCGGAGAGGCGTTCCACATCACGTCGGACGAGTGGCTCACGTGGAACCAGATCTACGACATCGTCGCGCGGGCGGCGGGGACGGAGGCGAAGAAGGTGCACGTCCCTTCCGACGCGATCGCGGCGGTGGACCCGGGTTGGGGGGCGGCCCTGCTGGGCGACAAGGCCAACAGCATGGTGTTCGACAATACGAAGGTCAAGCGAGCGGTGCCGGATTTCGCGGCGACGGTGCCTTTCGCGCGGGGAGCGGAGGAGATCATGGCCTGGTACGACGCGGACCCGACTCGGCGGAGCGTGAACCCGGAGCACGATCGGCTCGAGGACGAGTTGACGACGCGGTTCGGACTGTGACGGCTGGGCGAAGCGAGCCGCAATTCGGGTAACAGGTAGCGATGACCCCTGCGGACACGCCCGCCCCGAACCGTCGCGCCGAGATCCGGCGCGTGATCGGCCTGTTCGGACCGCATCGGGCGGCGACGATCACGATGCTCGCCACGGTGATGGTCGGAGTGCTCCTCGGGCTTGCGCCTCCCTTCTTCCTCCAGGTCATCATCGACCAGGGTCTGCAGAAGAAGGACATTGGCGTCATCGCGTCCTACTCGATTCTGACGATCGTGATCACGTTGGCGGCGGCGGGGGTCACGCTTCTGTACGGGTACCAGAGCGTGGTGATCGGCCAGAAGATCATGTGCGAGATTCGGCATCGGCTCTTCACCCACCTTCAAGGGATGTCGCTGCGGTTCTTCACGAGCACGCGGACGGGCGACATTCAGACCCGACTCATCTCGGACGTGGGGGGCATCCAGAACGTGGTCAGCAACACGCTGGTGGACGCGATCAGCAACGTGGCGATCGTGGTTTCGGCGATCGCGGCGATGTTCTGGATGGACTGGCGGCTCACCCTGCTGGCGATCGCGCTCGTGCCGGTGTTCGCGGTGTTCGGGCGATGGGTGGGGGACTTCGCGCGGGACGTGAGGCAGGGGACGCAGGAGCAGACCGCCGAGATCAACTCGATGATGCAGGAGAACCTGTCGGTCTCCGGCGCCCTGTTGGGCAAGACGATCGGGCGGGCGGACGTGCTGGCGAACAAGTTCGACCTGGAGAACCAGAAGCTGGCGCACTGGCAGATCAAGGCGTCGGTGTTGCAGTACGTGTTCTTCGCGATGATCCGCGTGATCACGCAGATCATTCCGGCGCTGATCTACTGGCTGGCGGGGTTCCTGTTGTTCCGGGGAGACACTTCGATCACCGTCGGCATGTTGGTCGCGTTCTCGGCGTTGCAGACCCGGATGTTTTTCCCGCTCACCGGCATCATGGCGACGCAGGTGGAGCTGCTGAGTTCGCTGGCGCTGTTCGCGCGGATTTTCGAGTACCTCGACATGCCGCACGACATCCAGGATTCGCCGGGGGCGCGAGCGTTGCCGGTTGGGTCGGTGCGGGGCGAGGTGACGTTCGAAGGGGTCGGTTTCAAGTACGACCAGGCCTCGGAGGACTGGACCCTGCAGGAGGTGTCTCTTTCGGCGCGGACGGGGGAACTCGTCGCGTTGGTCGGTCCGTCGGGGGCGGGCAAGACGACCCTGACGTACCTTATTCCCCGGCTGTACGACGTGGACGCAGGGCGGGTCCTGCTCGACGGCACGGACATCCGAGACATCGCGATGGAGGACTTGAAACGGGTGGTCGGGATGGTGACGCAGGAGACGTACCTCGTCCATACGACCATCGCGGAGAACCTACGGATCGCCAAGCCGGAGGCAACGGACGAGGAACTGATCGAAGCTTGCCGGGCGGCGGCGATCCACGACCATATCGCGGGCCTGCCGGAGGGCTACGAGACGGTGGTCGGTGAACGGGGCTACAAGCTGTCGGGCGGAGAGAAGCAACGTTTGGCGATCGCGCGGGCGATTCTGAAGAACCCGCCGATCCTGATTCTCGACGAGGCGACCTCGGCGCTGGACACGACCTCGGAGCGGCTGATTCAGAACTCCCTGAACTCTTTGATGCAGGGGCGAACCACCTTTGCGATCGCCCACCGTCTCTCGACGATCCACGCGGCGGACCAGATTCTGGTGGTGGACGGCGGGCGGATCGTGGAACGAGGCCGGCACACGGACTTGCTGGCGCAGGGCGGGCTTTACGCGAAGCTGTACAACGAGCAGTTCTTGCTCGAGCAACAAGGAGCGGGGAGCTAAGCGGAGGCGAGGGCAAAAGGGGCGGTCTCGCAGAACGCCGCAACTGCCAGTGTTTCGGGGTTCGCCGGATCATAGTCCGTCCCCGATTGGGCGACGGCGATGGGCGAACAAGCCGCCATGGCGATCGCTCCCACGACCTTGTTGCTCGGTTTCAAAGTGACAACCTCCCGTTGCCTCGTGGGGGCTCCCGATCTCAACGGACCCCACGAACGAAAGGATGTTAGCCCGGGGAGGCGGCAACATCGCGGGGGGTGGGGGGGCAAAGGTCCCGACGGCGGCCGATTACGAACTGGAATGGGGCTCCAGGGAACCTGCCACTCTGAACTTGCGAGGGGTCCCGTTGGATGGCGCCTCGGTCCGGGATTCTCCGATCCTCAGGAGATTCTATGGTGTCGTGTCAAGGTGCGGTTGGTTTTTGTGAGTAGAGGCGCGCCGGATCGAAGGGCGCGCGGTGGGTGTACACGCTCCAGACGGTGCGGGCGATCTTGCGGGCCAGGACCACGAGGGCCTGGGTCTTGGCCAGACCCTTGGCCAGTTGTCTCTGGTAGTAGGGCTTCCAGGCGGTCGTTCGACAGGCGCAGAGCGCGGAGAGGAACAGAAGCTTGCGCGAGTACCGGTTCCCTCGCTTGCTCAGGACGCGCCTGCCCACGCGCGGTCCCGAGTCCTGCGGACGGCAGTCCAGCCCGGCGTAGGCGACGAACGCGTCGGCCGACTTGAACCCTCCCGTGGTCGGAACGCTCAGCGCCTGGGCCGCGCCCAGCGGTCCCACCGCCGGAACGCTCGGGAGCAGGTCCTTCCCCTCCATCTCGTCCGTCAGCGACGAGATGGCCTCGCCCAGGGATCGGATCAGCCGGTCCACGCCCTCGAGCGCGCCTTTGGCCGGCTTGGCCAGATCGGGAACCCCCTCGAGCGATTGGCCCATCATCGCTCTGGCCTTGACCATGGTCTCCCTTCGGGAGAGCAGGTCCTTGAGCCTTCGGACGTTCTCCGGCAAGGGCGCGTAGCGACGCAGGGAGTCGCGCTCGCGCTCCACGAAGCGGGCGATCAACCGGGCGTCGATCTCGTCGGTCTTGCCGCGACCGTGAAGAGCCTGACGGTATCGGGCGCAGTCCACCGGGTTCAGCGCGTAAACCTCGAACCCCGTTTCGAAGGCCAGGTCCACCGCCGTCCGGTGGTACGAGCTCGTGACCTCGACGCCGACGACGGAGTCCGGAGGCGGTCCTTTGAGAAAGCGGCGGATCTCCGTCCGGCGGTTGGCGATCTCCACCGCCCGGCCCTGGCTCCAACAGCTCAGCGTGTCCTTGGCCACGTCGATTCCGACGATGCGCGCGTTCATTTTCGGTACGATCCCTCCTGAGTGCGGCGCCGGGCGGCCCGAGAACCCGAGCGGGTCTTTGCGATCATCGACCGTCCGTTCGTTCGGCGGGAAGATTCTCAATCGACGCTTTGGACTCCCGGGGCGGGGACACTCTCCTGAAGAACCGTGCGATCCTGCGGAAAGCCGGAAATGACAAAGACGTCCTCCGCCCGCGCCGCCTC
>JAHCHO010000010.1 GCA_026129685.1 Fimbriimonadaceae bacterium | reverse complement strand
GTTGGAGAACCTGGCGGTCGCCTACGCGCGAACGGGACGAGTCGCCGAGGCCCGCGCGCTCGCCGAGCCCTGGGGACGGAGGATGCTTACGACCTTCGGTCTGCCGACTTCCGCGTTGCCCGACCTGCACACGGCGAGCGGGGTCGAAGCGGTGGCGCTGCTTGCGCGGGGCGGCGACCGCGCCTCGATGAACCGGGCGGCCGGTGACAAAGACGTTCTGGACGCGGATCGGCTCGCCCCGGAGAGCGCCCTGTGCCGCTACCTGGCAGGATCGGTGCTCAAGAGAGCCCAAGACTACGACGCGGCTATCACGCGCTTCGAGTCGCTCCAGGGCCTGGGCGACGCCCGTTTCAACGCGAAAGCGGCCGAACTGCTGGACCGGTCGAGGATGGGCAAGCGGATGCGCGTCCGGCGTGCCCTCCGCGCCGGCACTTAGGCCGGTTCGTCGGGGCTCGGCTCGCGGAGAGGACGGGCGGGACGGTTCTCGGCGACGCGACGTTGCGGAAGCGCCACGACCGTCGTGAGACCGCCTCCGGCGTGCCAGAATAATGCCTTCCATGTCGCCGCGTCTCGCCTTCGCCTTGGATGCCGTCCACCGTGCCGGGCGGGCGACGCTCCCCTACTTCCAAACCGGCACCGCCACGGAAATGAAAGCGGACGCGACGCCCGTCACCGTCGCGGACCGAACCGCCGAACGCATCGTCCGCGAAGCGATCGCAAAGGCGTATCCCGGCGAGAGCATCCTAGGCGAAGAGGAGGGGGGCGCGTTCGACGCCGCCGACCGATGGGTCCTCGACCCGATCGACGGAACCAAGTCGTTCGTCGCCGGCGTGCCGCTCTACGCGACGCTGCTCTCGTACGAGGTGGACCAGGTTCCGGTGGTCGGCGCGTGCTACTTCCCGGCGCTCGACGAGATGCTCTACGCCGAGGCCGGAGCCGGCGCGTTCTTCAACGGCCGGCCGTGCCGGGTTTCGACCAAGACCGACCTGGCCCAGACCACGATCTGCGTCGCTGGGCATCGCGGACTCGACAAGCGCGGTCTGACCGATGGCTTCGTCCGCATCGCCCGCCAGGTGATGGCCACCCGGAGTTGGTGCGACGCCTACGGTCACGCGTTGGTCGCCACCGGGCGGGTCGAAGCGATGGTCGAACCCGCGGTCAGCCGATGGGACGTATCGCCGATCGAGTTGATCGTGAGGGAAGCCTGCGGCCGCTACACCTCGCTGGCGGGAAAGCCCGGAATCCACGACGACGCTCTGTCCTCCAACGGGCTGTTGCACGACTGGATTCTCGAGACGTTGGGAGGGGAGCCACGGTGAGAGTGTTGGGGGTGGACTTCGGTGGGAAGCGGATCGGGGTCGCCGTCGGCGAGTCCGACCACCGAATCGCGACCCCGCGACCCACGCTCGCCGCCTCCGGCAAGTTGGCGACGGATGCGGACGCCCTCAATGCCCTCGCCCGACGCGAGGAGTGCGGAGCGGTCGTGGTGGGCGTCCCGCTCATCGAGGGCCAGCCGACCTCCATGTCCCGGGTCTGCGGCCAGCTCGCCGACCGACTCCGAGAACGAGGCTGGACCGTTCACACGGTGGACGAGTCGCTGACGAGCGTCGGCGCGGAGGCGACGATGGCGGAGGCAGGGCTCAAGGCGTCCCAGACAAGACGACGGGTGGACGGCGAAGCCGCCGCGCGGATTCTTGAACGGTTCTTCGATGAAGAGAACCTTTAGAAAGCTGGTCCGGATGGTCGTGCTGCTCCTGCTCTTGGCGGGTGCGGGTGGCTACTGGTGGCTGAACGAACAGCTCAAGCCCCTGGCGGGCGGCACCGATCGGTATCTGCGCTTCGAGAGCCGAACCGACCTCGGCGACGCCCTGACCCGGCTGGAGAAGGAGGGCTACGTTCGAAACGCCCGGGCCTTGTTCCTCTACGCGCGGGTGAGGCGGCAGAACGTCCCGGTGGCGACGGGCACCTATCGCCTCAAGCCGAACCTTGATCGCGACGCGGTGCTCGCCCTCCTGCGAAAGCCCATCCGGCAGATGGTGCGGGTGCCCGCCTACTACTGGATCGCGCGCACCGCCAAGTTGTTGGAGGAGAAGGAGGTGTGTACCGCCGCGGAGTACATCGCGGCGACGCGGCGGCCCGCCGACTTCCAGAAGCTGTTTCCGTTCCCCCTTCCCGCCGACAGCCTCGAGGGCTACCTCTACCCGGACACCTACGACCTGCCCCCTCTGCTCGGGGCCGAGCAAACGATCATGCGGCAACTGGCGGCGTTCCAGAAGAAGGTGTGGGAACCGCTGGGCGAACCGAAGGAGTTGCACCGGGCGTTGGTCATCGGTTCGATGGTCCAGTTGGAGGCGGCGCTCGACGAGGAGCGACCCAAGATCGCGGGAGTCATCGAAAACCGAATCGCCAAGAAGATGCGTCTGCAGATCGACGCGACGGTGAACTACGCCCTTCAGGAGTGGCGGCCGTTGCTCCGGGCCGAGTACGCCTCCGTCAAGTCTCCTTACAACACCTACCTCATTCCGGGTCTGCCGCCCGGACCGATCTGCTCGCCCACCGTGGCGAGCATCGCGGGCGCGCTCCATCCCGACAAGCACGACTACCTTTATTACGTGGCGATGCCGGAACGCTTCCATCTGTTCTCGTCCGATTACGGCGAGCATCTACGCAACATCCAGAAGCGGAAGGCGGCGCTGGCGAAGGAGGCGGCCAAACCGTGACCGGGAATCTCGATCGCAAGCGGGTTTGGAGGCTCCTGCGGGGGGTCAGCCCGTTGCGCATCGTCGCCGACATCCGGGCGATCGACCCGACCGCCCTCGCGGCGGCGGGCAAGAAGCTCGTCCTGCTCGATGTGGACAACACCCTCGTTCCTTGGCGGAAGGAGGAGATTCCCGTTTGGGTGTTCGACTGGCTCGCGCAGGGTCGCGCCGAGGGCCTGTCCTTCTGCATTCTGAGCAACACGCGCCACCCGGAGCGCTTGGGGCGTCTGTCCGAAAGGTTGGGCGTCCCCTTCCTGCGCGGACGGTTCAAGCCGAACCCCGCCATGTACCATATGGCGTTGACGAAGTTTGGCGCGAGTCCCGCCGAAGCGGTGATGGTGGGCGACCAACTCTTCACGGACGTTCTGGGCGCCAACCGGAGCGGGATCGACGCGATTTGGGTTCATCCCATGACGAAGAAGGACTTCATCGGCACCAAGTTGTCTCGGTTGGGCGAGCGGTTGATTTCGCGACACCTGCGCCGTCGGCTGACGGAGCCTCCCGAATGAGCGGATTCGCCGGACTCGGAGCTTGGCTCGACGAGCGCCCGGTGGCGCGTCAGTTCCTGAAATTCTGCATCGTGGGAGGGACCTCGTTCGTGGTCGACGCGGGCCTCCACTATCTGCTCATGTTCGTGCCGCCCGATCGGCCGGTCAGCGTTCCGGTGGGAGAGTGGTGGAACGGGTTGCAGGGAGGAGCGGCGGTCGGGTTCGAGCAGGCCCAGAAGATCGCGTCCCCGATTCTCAAGGTCCCTTCCGCCGGTCTCGCGATCCTCAACAGTTTCGCCTGGAACCGGCTTTGGACGTTCCGCATTCGGGGAAAGGAAGAGCGGGTCACCCAGTTCGCGCGCTTCCTCGTGGTGTCGCTCGTCGGCATGCTGATCAACGTGGGGGTGGTGGGCGTCATGACGAACATCGTTCCCGGCCATCCCAAGCGGAGTTGGGCCATCGCGACGCTGGTCGCGACGGCGGCGGTCGCGATCTGGAACTTCAACGGCCAGCGCCTCTGGGCGTTCAGACGGGCAGCGAAGTGACGGCCGCGCACGAACCGGACGACCTGCCGACGGCGGAGTTTGCGGTGATCGGGAACCCCGTCGCACACTCGTTGTCTCCCCAGATGCACCGAGCCGCCTTCGCGGCGCTGGGCCTGCCGTACCGCTATGTCGCGATCCGGGTGGAGCCCGGAGCGGTGGGGCGGACGCTCGAAACGATGCGAGAGAAGGGCTATCGAGGGGTCAACGTGACGATCCCCCACAAGGCCGAGGCGCTCGCTTGGTCCAAGAGCCCGGACGCCTTCTCGCGCCGGGTGGGCGCCTGCAACACCCTGAACCTCGCCACGGGCGAGGCGATCAACACCGACGGGCCTGGCTTCCTCGACACGCTCGGCGAGTTCTCCCTACCGATTGGCGCAACCGTGACGGTTCTGGGGGCGGGCGGGTCGGCGCGGGCGGTCGTCTTGTCCCTCGTCGAGGCGGGATACCGGGTTCGGCTGTACAACCGAACCCGTTCCCGCGCCGAAGCGTTGGTGGCCGATCTGGGCGTGACGGTCGAGGTCCAGGACGAGCCCGACGTCAGCGGTTGTCGGCTCGTCGTCAATGCCACCTCTACCGGTTTGACCGGAGACCGGCACGACCTCGAATGGGGCGTCGCCTCGCACGACTGCGTCGCCTACGACCTCGCCTATGGCGCGGGGCCGACCTCATTCATGGCGGCGGCGGCGGCCCACGGGTTGCGCTCGGTGGACGGGCGGGGGCTTTTGGTGGCGCAAGGCGCCCGGTCCTTCGCCTGGTGGATTGGACAAGAGCCGTCCCGAACGGTCATGCTAAGGGCGGTTTCATGAGGGTGTTGCCGCCGACCGACACGAGCGTCGCCTTCGCCGCCGAAGCCATTCGGCGCGGCGAACTCGTCGCGATGCCCACCGAAACCGTGTACGGGGTGGCGGCGAACGCCTTCGATCCGGACGCCGTCCGGCGCATCTACGCCCTCAAGGGCCGGCCGGCCGACAACCCGATGATCGTCCACATCGCGCGGATCGACGAGTTGGACGGTCTGGCGCGCGAGTTCCCGGAGGCGGCCCGCGTTTTGGCCGAGCGGTTCTGGCCGGGGCCCCTCACGATGGTCCTGCACAAAGCGCCGAACGTTCCTTCCGAGGTCACCGCCGGGCTCGACACGATCGCCGTTCGCATGCCGCGCCATCCGGTCGCCCTCCAACTGATCTTGGCGGCGGGCGTGCCGTTGGCCGCCCCGAGCGCGAACCGGTTTACCCGCCTTTCGCCGACCGGCCCCGAGCATATCGACGACGAGTTGCGGGCGGGGCTCGCCTGTGTGCTTGACGGAGGGCGCAGTCCGGTGGGTTTGGAGTCGACCGTGATCGACATGACGGTCTGGCCGCCTCTGATCCTGCGCCCCGGCGGCGTGTCCCGGGGAGACATTCAGGCGGCGCTCGGCGTCCCTCTGGGCCAGATTCCGTCGGAGAAGCTTCGCCGGTCGCCCGGGATGTACCCTCGGCACTACGCCCCGCGCGCCCGGGTCGTGCTGGTGGATCGAATCGAGAACGGGTATCCGGGCCTCGTCTTCGGGACTCCGGCGGGGCCACAACAGATTCGGATGCCCAACGACTCGACCGCCTACGCGAGCGCACTCTACGATGCCCTGCATCGGCTCGATCGCGAGCGTCCGCTCGAAATCTACGTCGAGCGGCCGGTCGGCGGACCGGAGTGGGAAGCGGTTCTCGACCGGCTCCAGAAGGCGAGCGCTTAGGAGCGGTCGCCCCGGCGATGGCCCATGGACCGACGCCGGGGCGAATCCGGGCCAAGGTTTAGTGGTGCTTCTTGCCGTAACCGTACCAGCGCAACCGCTGGGCGGCGACGACGCGACGCACGGCGACGATGAACGCCGCCTCGCGCCACGAGACCTGATTCTGTTCGGCCGCCGTCGCGACCTCGTCGAAGGCGGTGTGCAGGATGTCCGTCAACTCCTGGAGGACCCGATCCTGAGACCAGTAGTAGTTCTGCAGGTTCTGGACCCATTCGAAGTAGGACACCGTGACGCCACCCGCGTTCGCGAGGATGTCCGGCACGATATGAATGCCGCGTTCCGTGAGAACCTGATCGCCGCCGGCGGTGATCGGGGAGTTCGCGCCCTCGACGATCAGCTTGGTGTCGATCTTGGGCGCGTTCTTCGCGTTGATCGCGTTATCGAGGGCGCTCGGAGCCAGCACGTCGCACCGGAGTTCGAGCAGATCCGCGTTCGAGATGGGCTCGCCGCCATGGAACTTGCCGAGGTCCCGGTTGAGTTCCGAGTAACGGATCAGGTTCGGGACGTCGAGTCCGCGCGCGTTGAACACGCCGCCCAGGGAGTTGCTGACGGCGAGGACCTTCATCCCCGCCTCGTGGAAGAACTTGGCGGCGAACGAGCCGACGTTGCCAAAGCCCTGAATGACGACGGTCGAGCCTTCGACCTTCATCCCGAGGCGCTTCATCGCGTCGAGCCCGGTGACCAGGACGCCCAGACCCGTCGCCTCGTTGCGTCCCTTCGATCCGCCGATCTCCAGAGGCTTACCCGTCACGACGCCCGGGTGGTAAGAGGCGACTTGGGCCCACTCGTCCACGAACCAGGCCATCGTTTGAGGGTTCGTGTTGACGTCGGGGGCGGGGATGTCGACCGTCGGTCCTACGATCACGTCGAGCCGGCGGACGAGCACGCGGGTCAGCCGTTCGAGTTCGTCCTCGGACATCTTCTTGGGGTCGCAGGCCACGCCGCCCTTCGCCCCGCCGAACGGGATGTTGACGACCGAAGTCTTCCAGGTCATCAGGGTCGCCAGGGCCCGGACCTCGTCTTCGGTAACGGAGGGATGGTAGCGCAGGCCGCCCTTGAAGGGGCCGCGAACGTTGTTGTGCTGCACGCGGTAGGCCGGAAAGATGGCCCACTCGCCGTTGTCGAGGTGGACGGGGAGTTCGACCTTCAGTTCGCGGTAGGGTCGCGTGATCAGGTGGACTTCTTTGTCGGAGAGTTCGAGGCGTCGTGCCGCCGCTTTCAGGTGATGGTTGACGGCTTCGAACGTGGAGAGTTTATCGAGCGGATGCGTCGTTGCGGTCGCTGACATGGGGAATGCCTCCATAGGCAAGGAACCGGCCTTCGTTCGCCGGTGGTTCTCGAAGAGTGCGCGCGAGGGCGCGAGAACCTCATGGTGCGAAGCATCCCCGAGTCTGCGGCAACCTTTTGGGACAGGTCCTAGGACCTTGCCGCCGGACGCGTACCCGGAGGGTAAAGGAGGCGGCCCATGGCCGTCGAATCGGATCGCAGAAGGTCATGTCCGAAAACTGGTTTGCCGACAACTACTCCGATCTGAGCGTTCAAGGCGGCGTCAACGCGGGCTTTCAGTTCGAGTTTCGCTGCGAACGGTGCCAAGACGCCTACCGCACGCGGTTCCAGGGCTACACCGCCGCGCGGGCGGCGGGATGGCTGGGCCAGGCGTCCGGCCTGATCGGGGGAATCCTGGGCCAAGGGTCCGATGCGGTGAACCAACTCGCCGATTCCGGCTGGCGAAAGGCTTGGGACGCCGCCTTCCAGAACGCCGTCGCCGAGGCCAAAGTGAACTTCCATCGGTGCTCGCGTTGCTTCCAAATGGTGTGCGCCAAGTGCTTCCACACCCCGAGCGGACTGTGCCACAACTGCGCCCCCGACGCCGAGGTCGAACTGGAAGCCGCCAGAGCGATGGGGAAGGCGATGGGGGCGGCCGAAGTCGGACAGGCCGCCGGTTACGAGGCGGGCCGGACGCTGAGCGCCGACAAGCCCCGCCAGTTGGTCTGCCCGTCCTGCGGCGCCGAGACGCACGGCGCGAAGTTCTGTCCGGAGTGCGGCGAGAAACTAGCCGTCCAAGCTGAATGCCCCGCGTGCGGGCATCCGTCGCCCCCCGGGACGAAGTTCTGCCCGGAGTGCGGCGCCAAGATGACCGGCTGAAACGACGAACCGGCCCGACCCGCCGTGGGTCGGACCGGTTCTAAGGGTGCGATCGGTCTGGCTTACTCGTAGCGCGGCTTCTTCGTCCAGGCCTTGGGCATCGGCTTGAGCCCGCAGACGACCGCCGAAAACGCCGGGCTCTTCAGAACGGATGTCGCCACCGTGAGCTTCACCGTGCCGTGCTCCGTCTTGACGCGGACGACCTGCAGGTTCGGGTGCTGAATCCGGTTCTTCTTGGGGGCGCGGAACTTCCAGGCGCCGGAGTGCCGGTGCCGGATGTGCTTCGCGTTGTTGCCCTTCTTGCCGCTGACCTGACAGACTTTCGCCATTGCCGATTATCCTGTGCGCGTCGAAACCCAAGGGGTTCGGGCGCGAACGCAAAGGATACCACCCTCCACCCCGCTCACGCTAGGTCGACCGCTAATAGGTGGTGTCGTCGGCGAAACCGGGTCCCCCGTTCGAGCGAATCTCGCGCCAGTACCCCCCGAAGCGGTAGCCGGTGACCGGGTCGCTGGCGAGGGACATCGAAACGCCGGAAGGGTACGTGATGGTCGTCGTCTCGCCCGAAGCGCTCGAGATCGTCACGTCGGTTCCGATAAAGGCGCCCTTGATGTCCGTTCCGCCCGAGGCGACCATCTTGCTGGAGGTGGACTGGTTGACACCGTAGAACAGCCCCGGCATGTCGGCGGTCCCGCTGACGGTGAGGGTCTTGGCTTTGCCGTAGTAGACGCGGAACGACCCCGGATCCGCCGGGTTGGTCAGGAACGTGGGTCCGCACCAGTTGTCGTTGCTGGCGTTGGTGCCGCCGAACCAGAACCGGACGGGACCGGCCGCGTTGTCCACCAGGATGGCCTTGTAGTCGTACGTCACGCCCCAGTTCTCGAAGTAGTAGTCGCCGGGCGGGAAGATCAGGACGAGTTTGTTGTACAGCCCCTGGTCCTGCGTGCAGTACCGCGTGCCGCCCTGGGAGCGCGGTTTGTCGGCGGTGTTCATGTTGTACACCTCGCCGGAGACGTGGAAGTTCGTGTTGGTCAAGACGTAGGTGGACTTGGTGAACCCGGCGAGAACCGTGTCGTTCCACGAGCCGGCGGTGGTCCGGAAGCGCCGGATTTTGTCGTTCGAGTTGCTCGTTTTGAGGGTCGTCCACCCGTTGGGGAACTCGCGGCGGACGATGTCGTCGACCCTTTCGTACGCGCGCGCGACCGTTTGGCGATAGACCAGGGCGCCCGTCACGCCGGGGGTGGAACCGAAGTACACAAGGGCGCCGTTGACCTGGGACGCGCCGCTCGTCGCGGTGAAGGTGCCGTTCGTGCCCACGCTCCCGTTCGCCCTGGAACCGGTCCCCGTGATGGTGACCTTGTTCGTGCCGAACATCGCGAACCCGCTGAAGGAGTAGACCGGACTGAAGGTGGAGTCCGGTGTCGCCCGAACCATCACGGTGCGCGAAACTCCGTCGGCCACTCCTTTCGAGACGATCTGCATCGGTTGGCCGACCGTCCAGTTGCCGGTCCCCGCCTGGTTCACCACCGAAACGGTGAACGTGCCGCCCGTGAGCGAAACGGTCGCCGGGCCGGGTTGGCCCGTCGCGGCGTACTTCTGGTGCGCGCGGTTGGGGTTGGTGGGGTCGGTCGAAATCCAGTCGATCTCGTAGTTGATGCCCGCCTCGGCCAGGAACAGGGCGCGCGCGTGGGCGGCCTCCGCCCGGGAACGGCCGACGTGGGCGACGGACACCAGTCCCACCACCGCGACGGTGGAGATGGAGATCGCGGAAAACACGAGAACGCTGAGAAGCGTTCCGCCGCAACGGCTCGATCGAGTTTGTCTCATGTTGGCGCACGGCCCACGCCCGATCGGAGATTCGTGCGCGGGAGTCCCACCCTAATCATGAGACCGCTCGCCGCGGACACCAACCGCAGGATTGCCGGGTTTGCCCGGGACCTTACGCCTCGAGGCGCAGAAAACGGTTGATCCGACCGGAATCGCGGGAGAGGAGCACCGCCTCGTCCTCGAGAAGCTCCCGCGCGCTTGGTTCCTCCGCGTCATCGATCGACGCGCGCCAGAGTTCGGCCAGGCGGGTCCTCGCCTCCGCTACGCCAACGCCCTCGATCTCGCGCAAGCCCGATTCCAGACGATCGGCCCGCTTGTCGGCGGCGACGAACGCTCGCTCCGAATGCGCCGCGTAATCCCCATCGTAGTCCAGGACGAAGAAGCGGTCGTCCGCCGGGTTCGCGCCGACCTCCGCGAACAGGGACCGGGCGACGACGGGAGCGAGCGAAAAGTCGGCAAAGGCCCGCTTAAGCGGCGAACTGAGGGCGGCCACGACACGCTGGACGCTCACGTCGTCCTCGCTTCGCCGATACCCTTCCTGGTGGCAGAAGTCGACGGCCGCCACCCGCATCGCCTCGATGTCGGACTGCTGGCCGATCGCCGAGAAGGCGATGCGGTCGTACAACTCGTGGATTTTCGGCCGCCGGCGCCGACCGGTGAACAGCAGCACCCCTTCCGGCAAGGAGAGGGCGAGCACGGGCGAACCCTGCGCCAGTTTGCTTTCGACATAGCTCGCGCGGTGGCCGATGCCCTCTTGCCAATCGTACGGGGTGACCATCTCAACGCTTTATACTCCGTTCCCACCCCGTTGCTCGGCAGAGGGAAGGGTAAAGTCGCGGGGCAGGAACTCGACGATGGCAACCGGCGGCAACCCGTCCCCCGCAGAACCCCACCTCGTTCGGCAGATCGGGCTGTGGAGCGGGGTCGCCGTCGTGGTGGGAAGTACCATCGGCTCCGGCATATTCCGCAGCCCCGCCTCGATCGCGGAAAAGTTGCCGGGACCCCTGCCGATGCTCCTCGTGTGGGTGGTCGGCGGGTTGTTCGTATTGTGCGGGGCGCTCACCCTCGCCGAGGTGGGCGGGGCCTACCCCTACTCGGGCGGCATCTACGTGTTCGTTCGCGAGGCCTACGGACGGTTGCCCGGGTTCCTCTTCGGATGGGCGCAGCTCGTCCTCATCCGACCCTCGGCGATCGGCGCGGTCGCGCTCGTGTTCGGCGAGTACGCCTTCCGACTTTCCGGGCGCGCCGCAGACGACCCGAACTACGCGGCGTTCTCAAGCGGTTTGGCGGTGGCGGCGATCGTGGTGGTGACGGCGGCGAACGCACTCGGCGTGCGCCTCGCGACGAGCATCCAAAACCTGACGACTCTCGCGAAGACGGCGGGCCTCCTGGCGCTCATCGTTCTGGCGCTCGCGATCGGGCTGCCGCGTTCCGGCGGACGGTTCTTCACGACGGAGATGCCGCCGGGAGCGTTTTCGCCCAGTTTCTTCGGCCTGGCGCTCGTCTCCGTGCTTTGGGCGTACGACGGTTGGGCCGACTGCTCGTTCGTCGGGGGCGAGATGGCCAACCCCCGGCGCAACCTTCCCAGGGCGATCCTCATCGGCACGCTCGTCATCATCGGCGTCTACCTGCTGGCGAACGTGGCCTACCTATCGGTGTTCTCCGTCTCCGAGATCGCCGGCAAGGAGATCATCGCCGCCGACACGATGAGCGCGCTGGTCGGCGGATTCGGCCTCACGTTCATCGTCGGCACGGTCATGATCTCGACCTTCGGCACCCTCAACGGGACGATGCTGACCTCGCCGCGCATCTTCTTCGCCCTGGCGGAGGATCGGCTGTTCTTCGCCCCCTTGGCCGCGGTGCACGCTCGCTTCCGAACCCCCTTTGTGTCGGTGCTACTCTCGGGCGGCCTGGGCGTTTCGTTCGTGATCGTCGCCGCCGCCTTCCGGGGTTCGGAGGCCTTCACCGCCCTGACCGACGCTTTCGTGATCGGGATCGTCCCCTTCTATGCCCTCGCGGTTGGATCGGTCTTCGTGTTCCGCGCCCGCGAGCGACGGCGCGCGGCAAGACCCGTCGAGGCGGCGGAGCTGCCCGACAGCCTGGTCGACCCCCTCGACGCGAACCATCCCGCCACGAGGGTCCACGCCTACGACCCTCCGATGAGGACCCCGCTGTTTCCGGTCACGCCGATCCTCTTCATCGGTTCGACCCTCCTGTTGCTCGGCAACTCGCTATGGGACGACGGTTCCCGAATCCCGACGGTCATGGCGCTCGGCGTGGTCGCCCTCGGCGTTCCGATTTACCGGTTCACGTTCGGCCGGGGCGCCTAGCGTCTCGCCTTGATGCGCACCGGTTGACCGATAGGGTAGTGTCAGCTCTGTGAGTTTTGCGGGCGCCGAAGGCTCGTTTCGGTGTTAGGATGGGAGGATAGGTTCGTGGTGAACACCCGTTTTGCCCGGATTCGGAGGGACCTGAGGGTCGCCGCCCTGTACGCTCTCTTTGGCGGAGCCTGGATACTCCTGTCCGACCTGTTGGTGGAGGTGCTCTACCCGAATCCCCGGCTGATCACCCAGGTTCAGACCTACAAGGGAATCGCCTTCGTCTTGCTCAGCACGGTGCTCCTCTACACGCTCTTGCGCTTGGACCTCGAGCGGGAGGCCGCGGCACGGGCCCAACTGCGCGAAAGCGAGGACCGCTACCGTCGGCTCTTTGACAACAGCCCGGAGGCCATCCTGTTGACCGAGCCCGATGGCGCCGTACGGGCCGCGAATCCGGCGGCTTGCCGCCTTTTCGGACGCACCGAGGCGGAAATCTGCGCGGTCGGTCGCGCCGGCTTGGTCGATGCCGGCGACCCCCGGCTCGAGACGGCGTTACGGGAACGCGAGCGCACCGGCGCGTTCCACGGTGTCCTCACGTTCGTCCGCCCCGATGGCACTCGGTTCGAGGGGGAGGTGGCGACCAACGTTTACCCGAACGCGGAAGGTCAACCTCGCACCAGTCTGTTCGTGCGCGACGTCACGGAGCGTCGGCGGGCGGAAGACGAGTTGCAGCGCGCGTACGCCACGCTCTACACCGCCATGGACCAGAGCCAGGCGGGGGTCGCGATCGCCGACTCGCAAGGGCGCGTTCAGTACATCAACCGGAGCGGGCTCGAGATCGGCGGCAAGCCCGAGGGTGACTTGGCGGTGGGAATTGACCAGTACGTGGCGAGCTGGAACCTGGCCCATCTCGATCAGACGCCGATGAAGGCCGAGGACGTGCCCCTCGCGCGGGCGATCCTTCGCGAGGAGGCCAACTCGCTGGAGTTCCTAGTCCGGCGCAACGACGGCGACGTCGTCGTTCTCACCAACGCCGCACCCGTTCGCAGTCGAGAAGGCCGGGTCGTCGGCGGGGTGGCGGTGTTCCTCGACGTGACTTCGCGCAAGCGGGCCGAGGAACGGCTCGTCCGGCTGAACCGAACCTACGCGCTCTTGAGTCAGATCAACCAGGCGATCGTTCGAGAGCGAGACCCCCGCACGCTGTTCGAGGAGGCCTGCCGCATCGCCGTCGACCTCGGCGGGTTTCGGATGGCCTGGATCGGCATCGTCGATCCGGAGACGCGCCTCGTTCGCCGCGTGGCTCATGCGGGCCTCGCCGAGGGGTACCTGGAGCAACTCGAAATCATGCTCGGCGACGACTCCTCGTCGTCGGGGCCGACGGGCACCGCCGTCGCGACGAAACGTCGCACGATCGCGAACGACATTGCGACCGACCCTTCCATGGCCCCGTGGCGCGACGCGGCTTTGCGGTGCGGCTATCGCGCGTCGGCCGCGTTTCCCTTGGTCGTGGAAGGCGAGGTCGCCGGGGCCTTGAATCTGTACTCCTCCGAGCCCGACTTCTTCGACGACGAGGAGGCCCAGTTGCTGGACGAGATGGCGGGCGACATCGGCTTTGCGATGGAGTTTTCCGCCCGTCTCGAACGCCAACAAGCGGCGGAGGCGGCGCGGCAAGAGGCGCTGGAACAGGTGCGCGCGCTGAACCTCGAGCTGGAGCGCCGGGTCGCCGAGCGCACCTCGTTGCTCGAGGCCGCCAACCGCGAGTTGGAGGCGTTTTCGTACTCCGTCTCCCATGACCTGCGCGCCCCCTTGCGCGCCATAGATGGGTGGGCGGGGGTTCTCGCCGAAGACTACGGCGAGCTTCTTGGCGAAGAGGGCCGTTCGGTGCTGGGTCGTCTCCGCGCGGCCGGCAAGCGCATGGCCGACCTGATCGAAGACTTGCTGCAACTTTCCCGAGTCCACCAACACGCGATCCGTCCCCGTCGGCTCGATCTGGGGGAGATGGCGGACCAGGTTTGGGGCGATCTCCAAGGCTCGGAACGGACCCACCACGCTCGGCTCGTCGTTGAGGAGCTTCCGGAGTGCTGGGCCGACCCCTCGCTCGTCCAGCAGGTGCTGTCCAATCTGCTGGGGAACGCGCTCAAGTTTGCGGGACCTCGCGAGAGCCCGACGATCGAGGTCGGCGGACACAGCGAGGGTTCGGAGGCGATCTACTATGTCAAGGACAATGGGGTCGGGTTCGAAGCCGCCGCCGCTGCCAAGCTGTTCCAGCCCTTCCAGCGGCTACACGACCCGAAGGAGTACCCGGGGACCGGAATCGGGTTGGCGATCGTGCAACGCATCGTCCGACTCCACGGCGGGCGCGTCTGGGCGGACGGCGAACCGGACAAGGGCGCGACCTTTTTCTTCAGTCTGCCCGCGCCGTCCGATCAGTGAAGCGTCTCGACGGGTTCGGACAGCAGCACCGAATACCCGTCGGGGTCGGCCACCACGAAGGTGCGCTCTCCCCAGGTGGCGTTCTGAAGGGTCTGGAGAACGGTGAGGTTGAGGTGCTCGCAGACCTTCGCCAAGGCGACGAGGTCCCGCACCGTGAGGTTGATGACGATGCCGCCACGCCGGTCCAGAGCCGGATTCTGCTCGTGAGGCGGTTGCTGGAGCAACATGATCTCGGTGGACCCCGCCATAAGGCGCGCGACCCGGTGACCGTCCCAGGTGTCTTCGAGGGTGATGGGCAACTCCAGCAATCCGGCGTAAAACGCCAGAGACCGATCGAGATCCGCGACATCGAGGATCAACTTCGCAAGGGTGCTTCGCATGGAGGCCACCGTTGCCGCTTGGATTTCGCCACGCCCGCCGACCCTCCTGCCAGGAAAGCGGTCGGACCTAGAGGATTCCCTCGGGGGGCATCAGAACGATCTCGTCCAGGGCGCGATCGTCGGGCGCGTCGAGAGCGTCGCGCATCGTTTCCGCCACGGCCCGGCAGGTCAGCATCTTCTCGCGCGGGGGGTGGTCGCCGCCGTCCCAGAGCGGGGAATCGGTCGCGCCGGGCAGGACGCACTGAACCCGAACGCCCCGCTTGCGCACTTCCGCGTTGAGCGAACGCGAAAAGGCGAGCAGCCCCGCTTTCGCGGCGACGTATGGCCCGGCGAACGGAAACGGGTGGACGGCGGCGATGCTCAGCACGTTGAGAATGCGCCCGCTTCCCCGGGCGAGCATTGCGGGTAGAGCGGCGTGGGTCGTCGCCATCGGGGCGAGCAGATTGATCGCGATCTGGCCTTCGACGGAGCTCCATGGGAGTTCGTCGTACGGTCCGTATTCGGCGTTCCCTGCGACGTTCACCAATCCGTCGAGCCGACCCAACCTTTCTTCCGCGAAGGCGACCAGTCGCCGCGCGACGACAGGATCGTCCAGGTCGCCGATGAACGTTTCGACCGGGCACGCGCACCGAGAGGCCACGTCCTCGAGTCGCGTCTCGCTCCGCCCCGCGAGGACAAGGCGACGATCGGTCTCCCGCCCGACGTGGATCGCGAACGCCCGTCCGATGCCGCTGCTCGCGCCCGTGATGAGCAGCCGTCTCACGACGCCGTCACCTCGAACACGTTTCGGGCGGTCTCGAAGAGCCGTATTCTGGCCAGGGGTGCGGGCAGCACCGGCGCGAGCCGACGGAAGATCTCCCGCGCGACCACTTCCGAGGTCGTGATCCTTCCCCGGAACTCCTCGAGGTCTTCGTTCAGATTGCGGTGGTCGTATCGATCCACGATTTCTCTTTCCACAACCCGGTCGAGGACCTCGATGTCCACCAACATGCCGGACTCGGCGTCCGGTTCGCCCCCGACCGTCACTTCCAAGACGTAGTTGTGCCCGTGCCCGTTCGGGTTGTTGCATTTGCCGTACAGGCTAAGGTTCCGATCGCGGGAGAGGGCGGGATTGTCGAGCCGGTGGGAGGCGGCGAACTCGTAGGAGCGGGTGAGGGTCATCGCGTCGGTTCCGTCGGGGTCGAGGTTCAGTTCGGCAAAGAGGTCGGGGCTTTCTTCCAGCCTTAGTGAGACGAAGCGCGGACCGCCGAGCGCGGCGGGGAGGTCGGCGAGTTCGTCTCGCAGAGAACGAAGCAGGTTCTCCAGACTCGGCGCACGATTGGCGAACCCGGGGACCTCGTCGTTGATGCTCTTCTGGTCGAAGCGAGCGACGACCCGCTCCTGCAGGATCGCGTCCAGGTCCTTGATGTTGACCACCATCCCGGTCTCGGGATCGGGCTCGCCCTCGATCGCCACCCAGAGGACATAGTTGTGCCCGTGGTTGTACGGCGACGCCCACCGCCCGAAGCGCGCGCGATTCTCCTCCGGCGAGAGGTCGGCGAACCAGTAGCGGTGGCCGCTCGAGAACGCCACTCTTCGGACCAGGCGCACGGTGCCTATCGCGACCTCCGAAACGGGGTGGCGAGCGCCGCCGGGGCGTTGGCCCCGCGTCCGACCCCGGCGAGCACCAACAGCGCGACGAGGTAGGGAAGGGCGACGAAGAGCTGGAACGGGGCGTCCCAGCCCTTGGTCTGGAACGTGAACTGGAGGCTGTCCACCCAGCCGATCAAAAGGGAGGCGAGCAACGCCCACACGGGCTTCCATCGTCCGAAGGTGACCATGGCGATGGCGACAAATCCGCGGCCCGCGGTCATGTTGTCCGCAAACGAGCCCGCGATTCCCAAGGACAGATACGCGCCGCCGAGACCCGCCAGCGCCCCGCCGAAAGCGAGCGCCCCGTAACGGAGCTTCGCCACCGAGTACCCCGCCGCCTCCGTCGCTTCCGGGAACTCGCCCGCCGAGCGGGTCGCCAATCCCCATCCCGTCCGGGTGAGCGCAAGGTGGACGAGGACCGCCAGAATCACCGTCCCGATCGTCACCGCGTCGAGTCCGTTCATCGAGGGGATCTTCTCGACGCTCAGGAGTTGGCCGGAGGCGCCGAACCGCAACGCGAACAGGGTGCGGGTGAGGCCGATGGCCAGGAGGTTGACGGCGGTGCCGATCACAACTTGGTCGGCCAGAAGGGTCACGCAGAAGACCGCGCTCAGAAGCGCGAGGAGCACCCCCACGACGACGCCGACCCCGATGCCCAACCAGGGAGAACCCGTCGCATAGGTGGTCAGCATCGCGAAGAACGCGCCCGCGAGCATGCCGCCCTCGATGCCGATGTGGATGACCCCGCTCCGCTCGACCACCGTCTCGCCGATCGCGGCCAAGGCGACCGGGGCGGCGTACGACAGAATCGTGGCGAACTCGTTCACAGGGCGGCCTCCGGGGTCCGACGTCGTTCGATCAGGGCGCGAAGCCCGACAAAGCCGATGACGGCGACGCCCTGGATCACGAACACGATCGTCGTGCCGAACCCCGAGAATCGCGCCAGGTTCTCCGAACCGGCGAACAGCGCGCCGAAGTACAGTCCGCTGAAAAGCGCCCCGATCGGGTGCAGACCGCCCAGCAACGCGACGGGAATCGCGAGGAAGCCGATCTGTTGGCTGAACCCGTACCCTAGTTGCCCCGTGATGCCAAGGTACTCGATGCCCGCCGCCAGCCCGCACAATCCGCCGCTCAGCCCGATCGCCAGAAGCTGAAGGCGCCCGGGCTCGATTCGATTCGCGCGCGCGGCGCGCGGGTTGTCCCCGACGAGGCGGAGGCGAAAGCCGGTCGGCGTCAGGAAGAGGAAGACGGTGACGACCGCCACCGACGCGAGCGCCACGAACACGCCGGTATGGAGGTCGTTCTGACGATCGAGGCGAAAGAGCATCAGCGAGTCGGGCACGCGGTCGGTCTGCGGGAGTCGGCGACTCGCCTCCTGCAACGGCCCCGTCACCGCCCAATTGAAGAACTGGAGGGCGACGAAGTTCAGGAGAATCGTGGAGATGACGACTTGAACGTGCCGCTTGACCATGAGCAGTCCCGCGAGCGCGGCGAAGAGACCCCCCGCGAGAAAGGCGGCGATCAGAACGAGCGGCTTCAGAACGAGGGCGGGGACGGCGACTCCCACGCGCGCGACCCAAGCTCCCCCCAGCGCTCCGACCAGGTACTGACCCTCGCCACCGATGTTGTAGATGCCGGCCCTCCAAGCGAGCACCATCCCGAGGCCGGCCAGGATCAGGGGAGTGGCCTTGACCAGGGTCCGGGCCAAGCCGCCCCCAGACAGGGATCCTTCGGCCAGCATCCGAAGCGACTCGCCGACGGGCAACCCGAACGTCGCGATGGTGGCGATCAGGATCAACAGCAAACCGGCCAGGACGAGCCCGCCCTCCACGAACACCCGCTTCAAGGAACCCCTCCCACAAGAGCGGCCGCCCCCAGTGCGGCGGGCCGGACCTCGCCGCGACTGAGGTAGTACGTTTCGTCGCTGAGTTCCGCGATCTCGTCGAGATCGGTCGAGATCAGCAGCACCGAGGCCCCGGCGTTGCGCGCGCGACGGACCTGATCGTGAACGTACCGAGTGGCGCGCAGGTCCAGGCCGCGCGTCGGGTTGACGACGACGAGCAACTCGGGCTCGGAGGAGAGTTCGCGCGCGACGATCACCTTCTGCTGGTTCCCGCCGCTCAGACCACCGACCGGGTCCGAGATCGAACCGATCTTGATCTGAAAGCGCTCGACGAGTCCCCGCGCCCACCGAGCGGCCGCGCCGAGGCGAAGGAACGGACCCCGCTTCAGGGCCGAATCCCGATGTCCGGCTACGAGCAGGTTCTCCAGCACCGACATTCGGAGGGCGAGTCCGTCGCCACGGCGGTCCTGGGGGACATAGGCCACTTGAGGCCGGCCCGCCCGGGCTCGCTCGCCGCGCCAACGGACCTCGCCCTGGACAAGCGGCCGAACGCCGACCACCGCTTCCGCCAACTCGACCTGGCCGTTGCCGTCCACCCCGCCAATCCCGACAACGGTTCCGCGCCGGACGGCCAGGGTGAGGTCGCGGACGGCGGCTTCGCCGCGATCCCCCCGCACAAGGATCGATTCCAGCGCGAGGCCCTCTTCCGAGGCGGCCACGGAGCGGTCGTGCCGCGCCTCCGGCAACTCTCCCACCATCCAGAGGGCGAGCGTCCTGGCGTCGAGACCCCCGTTCCCGACGGGCGTCGGAACACCGGTGCCCACGAACTCGCCCCGCCGCAACACGGTGACCCGGTCGGCGATCGCCATGATCTCGCTCAGTTTGTGGGCGATCAGGACGATCGCGCGCCCCTGGTCCCGCAGGCCTCGCAGAACGCGGAACAGATCGTCGATCTCGTCCGGCCCGAGCACGGCGGTGGGTTCGTCGAGGATCAGCACGTCGCCCTTTCCGGTGAGGGCCTTTAGAATCTCGACGCGCTGTTGCGCGCCGACGGGAAGCCCGTTGGTCCGCGCCGAGGGAGCGATCTCCCAGCCCATGTCCTTGGCCAACCGCACCGCCGGCTCGGCGAGGCGCGAGGCTCGCAATGGCCGAAGCAGCCCGGGGATATGGGCGAGGGCCACGTTCTCCTCGACGCTGAAGGCCGGGACGAGCATGAAATGTTGGTGGACCATCTCCAGCCCCATGCGCCGGATCGCGATCGGCTCTCCGAAGGGCAGTGGCTTTCCACGGTAGGTCACGGTGCCGACGTCGGGGACGACGAACCCGGCCAAGACGTTCATTAGGGTCGTCTTGCCCGCTCCGTTCTCGCCGAGGACGGCATGGATCTCGCCGGACCGGAACTGGGCCGACACGTCGCGCAGGGCTTGGACCGCCCCGAATCGCTTGCCGATTCCGGTCACCTCCAGCACGACGTCGTTCATGAGCCTATTCTAAAGGGAACGGGGCCGGCCGCGCCGCGCGCCGCCGACCCCTCCGTCGCGTTTCTACGAACGGGATCAGAATTCGTCTTTGGGCACCGTCAGCTTGCCATCGACGATTTGCTTTCTCAACTCATCCACATAGGCCGTCACGTCGGCGGGGACTTTGGCGGCCATGGCGGGGTTCACGACGAAGTCGATCGCGCCCTTGTCCATCCCCATGAGGGCGATGCCGCCCTTGAAGGTTCCTTCCTTGACCTGCTTGGCGAGCGCCACGAACGCCGGCTTGCCGACGATGATCGCGGAGGCGATCACCGCTCCGCTCGGGTTGGCGTTCTGGTCGGCGTTGGCACCGAAGGCGTAGGCGCCCTTCTCCTTGCAGGCGTCGAACACCCCTTGGGCGGCCGCGTTGGCCTGGTGGATCACGAAGTCGGCGCCCGCCGCGATCATCTGCTCGGTCGCCTGCTTCGCCTTCGCCGGATCCTGTCCGTTACCCGTGAAGACCTCCTGGACCTTGGCGTTGGGATTTGCGGCCAAGACCCCGGCGCGGAACGCCTTGAAGGTCGAACGGATCGAGGGCACGTCGTCGCCGCCGACCATGCCGACGACCCCAGACTTGGACATCTTGCCCGCCATCGCGCCCGCAAGATAGAAGCCCTGTTCCAGGTAGAACCGGAACGCCCCGACGTTCGTCGCCGTCTGCCCGCCGGACGAACTGACGAACACGGTGTCGGGGAAATCCTTGCCGACCTCCATTCCCGGCTCGTTGTACTCGAAGCCGTGGCCGAAGATCAGCTTGTAGCCTTGGCGAGCGTAGGAACGCATCGCGTCCTTGATCTGGGTGCCGCCCGCCTCCTGGTTGTTCACCTCCGCCCCCAGTTCGTCCTTGATCGCCATCAGCCCTTCGTAGGCCATCGCGCTCCAGCCGGCGTCGCTGACCGGGCCGGGGGTGAGCAGGGCCACTTTAAAGGGCTCCTCCTTGGGCGCTTCCCCGGAGGGTTTGCCGGCCGGGGCGGAACAGCCGATGAGGACGAGGGCGGCGAGCGCCGAGAGCAGGAACGCGCGTTGGTTCATCTTCGACGCATTCTAGCGGATGATCTCGAGGCCGGTTCCATAGAGCTTTTCCCAAGGGAAGTTCTTGGGGTCGTTCTTGCGGCCCTTCGGCACGGCGATGTACTCGTGGGTCGTGATGTACTTGAGGGGAAATCGCCGCTTGAGGCTCAAAATGAGCAACCGGACCGCCTCGACCTGTTCGTCGGTCCACTTGTCCTCGCCGTCGCCCTTGTTCACCATCTCGATGCCGACGGTGAAGTTGTTGAGGTTCTCGCGTCCGAACTTGTCCACGCTCTTTCCCGCGTGCCAGGCGCGATCGAAGGTGCTGACGTGCTGGGCGATCGAACCGTCCTTGCCGATCGTGTAGTGCGAACTGACCTGACTCTCGGTGGTGGCGAACCAGCGGACCACGCCGCCCAGGGTGGTGTTCGCCGTGTGATGGAGAACGATCGTGTCGATCACCGCGTCGGCCGGGCGCGGGCCGAAGTTCGGCGACTCGGCCCAAACGATCTGCAGGTAGCCCGGGTCCTTCCAGTCTTGGGGGTTGCCCTCCAGGAGTCCGTAGGGCCGACCGTCCGACTGCACGAACAGCGCGAGAAGGCCGAAGAGAAGAGGTACCGCCGCCATAGCGCTTGTTTACCCGAAGGGCTTCGCGTTCGGAACCGGCAAGGAAGGAGGAAGCGGGCGGCCGGAGAGCGATCGTCTCCAACCGCGGCTTGGTCGATCGAGGCGCCTCGTCCGGCACGCCCGTTTCCGGCTCCCGTCTTCCTCCTTGCATCACCGATCGCATCGGGAATATGCAACTTCGACCTTGGAGAAGACCGAACCGGGGCCGAACTCCGTACAATCAGGGAACACGATGACGCGACCTTTCGCCCACGTTCTCCTGCGATGGCTCCTTTGCGCGTGCGCACTGGTTCCGCATCTGGCGGGAGCCGCGCCGGCGCGGGAGGAGGTCGTGGTCTGGGGGCTTGGTTTGGGGCCGGACTCGAAGGGCCTCGAGGCGACGATCAAGGAGTTCGAGCGTCGCAACCCGCGGTACAAGATTCGCATCCTCAGCATGGGGGCGGGCCGGATGAACCCCCAGAAGCTGATGACGAGCATCGTCGGCAACGTGCCGCCGGACGCCATCCATCAGGACCGGTTCACGATCGGGGATTGGGCGAGCCGAGGCGCGTTCCAACCGCTCGACGACCTGATGGCGCGGGATCGGGAGACGGACCCCCTCTGCCCGCGACCGGAGCAGTACTACCCGCCCACTTGGGAGGAGGCGTCCTACGGGGGCAAGCTCTACGCCATCCCGATGGCCTCCGACGACCGCGTCCTTTACTACAACAAGAAGCGGTTTCGGGAGCGGGCCAAAGAGCTTCGCGCCGCCGGCCTCGACCCCGGGCGAGCCCCCCGCACCTGGAGCGAGGTCCTTGCGTACTCGAAGGTCCTGACCGACTACAACCCCGACGGCAAAACCCTGAAGCGGGCGGGCTTCCTGCCCAACTTCGGCAACTCCTGGCTCTACATGTTCGCGTTTCAGATGAACGCGAGTTTCATGTCGCCGGACGGCAAAACCTGCACCCTGTACTCGCCGGAAGCCGAGAAGGCCCTTGAGTTCATCGTGAAGGGTTACGACCAGGTCGGCGGCTACGAGAACGCGAAGGCGTTCGAGACGGGTTTCCAGGGGGGCGAGAACGACCCCTTCATCATCGGCAAGGTCGCGATGAAGATCGACGGAGACTGGATTCTGTCCGGTCTGGCCCGCTACGCCCCGAACCTCGACTTTGGCACCGCCCCCGCCCCGGTTCCGGACGACCGGTACACCAAGCGCGGCGCCTTCGCGAACGAGAAGGACACGTTCGTCACTTGGGTCGGTGGCTTCTCCTACGCCATCCCAAAGGGGGCGCGCAACGCGGAGGGGGGTTGGGCCTGGATCAAGTGGGCCACTTCGGCGGACGCCCGCCTCCTCGAAATGTCCGCCCAGCAGGAGTGGGAGAAGCGGCGCGGCCGGTTCTTCGTTCCCCGCATCCAGGCCAACATCGAGACCAACGAGCGGGCGTACAAGCAGTTCAAACCCGCCGACCCCAAGTTCGCGGACGCCGTGCGCGACCACATCGACATGATGCGGTACGCCCGCATCCGGCCCGTCACCTTCGTCGGTCAGCCCCTCTGGGACGAGCATGTGCGGGCGCTGGAGAACGCCGCCCTGCACAAGAAGACCCCCGCCGAGGCGCTCAAGGACGGTCAGGCGGTGGTCCAGCGAGAACTCGACGCCGTTTTGAGCGCGAAGAACTACCCGGTGATCGACATGGGCGTACCGGGCTACATCGGTTTCGGCGCGATCCTGATCGGAGTGATCGCCTTCGTCGTCTGGTTTCGGCGCCAGCGGCTGGGGCCGCTCGCCCGCTCGGAAGCGCGCTGGGGCTACCTGTTCATCGCGCCCTGGCTGATCGGTTTCCTCGTGTTCACCCTCGGCCCGATGGTCGCGTCGCTGTTCTTCAGCTTCACGAGCTACAACGTCCTGAGTCCCGCCCGCTGGGTCGGCGCGAAGAACTACTCCGACCTCTTCGCGGGGGACTGGGTGAACGTCAGCAAGGCCCTTTACAATACGATCTACCTCGGAGGGATCGGGGTCCCACTCGGGGTGGCGACGGGACTCGCGGTCGCTTTGCTTCTGAACTCGGCGGTGCGCGGGATGCGGTACTACCGCACCCTGTTCTACATGCCCGCGATCGTGCCGACGGTGGCGAGCGCCGTGCTTTGGATTTGGCTGCTCACGAGCGACCCGAACAAGGGCCTCATCAACTCGGTATGGAGCAACACCGTCGGCGCATGGTTCGACGTCGCCCCGCCGGGCTGGCTCAACGCCGAGTCCTGGGCGAAGCCCTCGCTCATTCTGATGGGGGTCTGGGGCGCGGGGAGCGGGATGATCCTCTGGCTGGCCGGACTCAAGGGCGTGCCCACCCAACTCTACGAGGCCGCCTCGATCGACGGGGCGAGTCCGCGCGGGCAGTTCTGGGCGATCACCCTTCCGCAGCTGAGTCCCATCGTGTTCTTCAACCTCGTGATGGGCTTTATCGGCGCGTTGCAGGAGTTCGACCGGGTGTACGTGATGAAGCCCGCCGAGGGTTCGGCCGGTCCGGCCGACTCCCTCCTCGTGCCCGTCTATCACTTGTTCGTCAACGGGTTCAACTACTTTAAGATGGGTTACGCGAGCGCGATGGCGTGGGTGATTTTCCTGATCATCCTCGCCATGACCCTCGTCCAGTTCAAACTGGCCCCCCGCTGGGTTCACTACGAGGCGGACAAGGCGTGAGCGGCGAACTGCTTTTCGTGATCGGGACCCTTGCCGGCTGGGTCGGAGGCTTGGCGGCGGCCCGGGCGCTCGTCCTGGCGCTCCGGCTGTTGCTCCGGCCGGTCGGGCTCGACCCGGCGCGAACGCGCACAAGCCTAGGGGTGACCGCCCTCGTCGCCGCCGCCGGTCTGTTGATCCTGGCCGCGACGCCGATGGCGGGCCCGGCCAAACCGCCCGCTTGGTGGATTCCCCTGGCCTGGATCTACACGCCGTTCCAGGGCTTGCTCGTGGTGGGCTCGGTGGTCATGGTCGTCCTGCGCCTTTGCCAGGCGTTCCTCGGCCTTTCGGAGTTCGAACGCGCGGAACGGCGAAAGGCCGCCGCGGCCTGGGGGCTGGTCGCCGTCGTCGGGGTCGTCTGGTTTCGGTCGAGCAACGCGCCCGTCGTGGTGTTCCGCGGCTTCGTGCCGCTGACCCCCGCCCTCGCGGGCGGCATGGTCTGCCTGGTCGTCGCGACGATGGCGATCATGGTGTCCGCCGCCCGGTTCGCGGCCGGCCGCGGCTGGTCGAAGGCCATCGTCTCGCACCTGGCCCTAATGGTGGGTTCCGTGGTCTTCGGTCTGCCCTTCGCGTGGCTCGTGATCACCAGCTTCAAAGAGGATCGCGACATGGCCTCCCCCAACGGCATCGTCTGGATACCCAAGGTCCAGATCGAGGTGCCGTACCAGGACCCCGACGATCCCCTGCTGGTGACCGAGATGGACGGCCGTCGGGTCGAGACCTCCATCATCGAGCGGCGCCCGGACGGAACGCTCGAACTGGACGTCATCAAGCCCGGATCCCTCCGGGGAACGACGCTGGAACGCCGCCCCGACCAGGTGAAGGAGATCCCCAAGATGATCCCCGTCGTCTCGCAAGTGCGGGACGGCGTGACCATCGTGGGCCGGGTGATCAAGGAGCTCAACGACGGTCGGCGACGGGTCGAGATCACCGAGCCGGCCGCGATGAAAGGGCAGGTCTTCGAGGCGAACCCGGGCGACCTCGAACCCGTCCGACGGGTCGGGCTTCGCACCCAGAACTACACCGACGCCCTCGAGTTCCTGCCTCCCGAGACGAACATGGGGCTCGTTTACCTCCGAAACACCCTCCTGCTGGTTGTCCTGACCGTCCTGGGGACGCTGCTGTCGTCGGCGATCGTGGCCTACGCCTTTTCCCGCCTAAGGTTCCCGGGCAAGAACTTCCTCTTCATGGTGCTCCTCAGCACGATGATGCTTCCCGGAGCGGTCACGCTCCTGCCCACGTTCCTGATCTTCCGGTCGCTCGGGATGATCGACACGCTCTATCCGATCTGGATTCCCGCGTTCTTCGCCTCCGCCTTCAACGTGTTCCTGCTGCGGCAGTTCTTCATGACGATCCCGATGGAACTGGAGGACGCCGCGAAGATCGACGGCTGCTCGTACCTGCGCACCTTCTGGCAAGTGATGCTCCCCCAGGTGAAGCCCGCCCTCGCCGTCATCGCCATCTGGACCTTCATGGGCGCCTGGAACAACTTCATGGGGCCGCTCATCTACGTCAACTCCCCGGAGAACATGCCCATCTCCTATGCCCTGCAGCTCTTCCAGGGCGACCGTGGCGGGGAACCGGGCCTGCTGATGGCCGCCGCCACCATGACGATGCTGCCCGTGCTGGCGCTCTTCTTCTTCGCCCAGAAGTACTTCATCGAGGGCGTCACCCTCAGCGGCCTCGGCGGCCGATAGGCTCGTCCGATTGCCCGGTCAGGCTTGCCGGCCCGTAGGATTGCCCCCCTAAACCTCGGATGGCAATACCACTATTGTGACGTTACCGGTGACTGGTATCTCTATCACAGTAATCAGGTAATTCGATCACCGTATAGCTGTTAATCCTTCTTAGGCAAACCTATCGCGTTTCGCCGCCTCACTCACTTTTGCGAGGTGGGAGACTCGCGCAAACGCTGAATAACTCATCGGTAACGCGCGAAAGCGAGCCCCCGACCAACGAGATCGCCGATTCGAGAATGACGCGACGCGAGAGGCTCCTTCGCCAGAGGTATCTGGGTTTGTATAAGGATTACGCAGTACGCACGAGAATCGCTCTGGCCGCCCTGGCGGCCCTGATGGTCCCCAACGCTCTCGCCCAGACGGGAGACTGGGACCGGGAACGCTCCGAGGTCGCGAAGATGGTGACTCAAGCAAACGGACGACCCCTCTCCGGCAGCGCGGCGCTCCGCCTCAAAGCCCTCCTCCAACGGCCGGACTCCTCCCGAGATTGGGTTCACGAGGCCTTCTCCAAGGTCGCCCCCGGGCGGATGTTCGGGGAGGCGAACGAGGTCCCGAACCTCGACACCGTCGGCGCGCTCGACGCGTTGCGCGTCGCGTCCGGCGAGTACCAAGGCGCCTTCCTGACCGCGCCATACGGCTACATCAACTGGTACTTTGCCAGCTTAGCGCTTTATCATTTCGTCGAACAACGACCCGCCGAGTCCAAGGGCCACGTCGATGCCTTCTTGTTCCACACCCTCAACGACGGCACGATCCTGGACGTGGTGCCCGACTGGTGGAACGCGAACAACGGCGTACCCATCTACCTCGAGCCGGACAGCCACGATTCCTACGCCTCCACCGTCCTCGCCCTCGCCGGCAAGGTCTACCTTCACACCGGCGACGCCAACTGGTTCCAGTCCCGGCTTCCCCGGCTGAAGTACGTGCTAAGAAAGAACATCCTCGACAGCCAAAACCCGCAAACCGGCCTGGTCCGCGTGTTCCAGAATCCCGCGCTCCCGTCCTGGTCGCCCGGCGTCGAGTACCTCATGGACAACTGCGAGGTGTATCAGGGCCTCGACACCTTCGGTCGCGCCCTGCAGAACCTCGGCGACGCCTACGCCGGAACGGTCCTGGCCGCGCGCGACAAACTCGCCCAGGGGATTCGGACCAAGATGTTTCGCGATGCCGCCGGCGCGTGGGCCCACGCCGCCCAGGCGACCAACGTCGGCGCCGGCTTCTACCCCTACTCGACCGCCCAGGCCTTCCCCGTCGCCTTCGAGGTCCCGGTTACCGCCGCCCAGGCGGAGGCGGGCTGGGACTACATGAAGGAGACGACCGAGCAGTACTGGAAGGCGGGTCGCTACGATTCCTTCCCTTGGCTGGTCCTCGCTTACGGCTCCGCGCTTCGCGGTGAGCGCGAGATGGCCATCGCCCAACTCAACTCGGCCTTCAAGTACGTTCGCGCCAACCCGCAGTTCCTCACCATCAACGAACTCGGCTTCTGGCACGCGACGGTGAAGCGCCTCTGACCCTCGATTTTGGGCCGCTCCGGCCCTGCCATCACCCAAACCTCTAGCATTGGCCCGCCCCGTCTTGGGGCGGGCTTCCTTTCGTCGTTCCAGGCCGACGGACCGCTCGGGTGAATTCGCCCATCGTCGGCCAGGAATCGGCCAAAGTACGGCATGCGTGACGAACTGGCGGCGCTCGACGGGTGGCGGGCCGAAGGGCGACGGTACGCCCTCGCCGTCGTCGTCGAAACGTGGGGCTCCTCCCCAAGGCCGACCGGGTCCGTCATGGCGATTCGCGAGGACGGCCTCACCGTCGGCTCCGTCAGCGCCGGATGCGTCGAGGGAGCCGTCATCGAGGCGGCCCTCCGATGCCTCGCGACCGGCCAACCCGCCGACTTGCGCTTCGATCGCGTCCCCGACGCGACGGCGTGGTCGTTCGGCCTTTCTTGCGGCGGTTCGATCCGGGTTTGGGTGCGGCCGGATACGCAACTCGGCTCGCCGGCTCGCGCGGAATTCGAGCAAGCGATTCGGGAGCGACGTCCGGCCGTGCTGATCGCCGAGCTGAACGAACCCGTCCAAGAGACCGTTTGGTTTCCGGACTCGGGCGGTCCCTCGCCCTTGGCCGAAGGGGCCCACGTCCGTCGGCGGTCCGAACTCGTCGAGGCGGAAGGTCGGTCTCTCTTTCTGCATGTCGCCGAGCGTCCTCCCCGGCTGCTCGTCGTTGGCGCGTCCCACCTGGCGGTCCACCTGGTGCGCTTGGCGAAGGCGCTCGAGTTTGAAACGATCGTGGTCGACCCGCGTTCGGCGTTGGCGGTCGCCGAACGCTTCGACCCGCCGCCCGACTGCCTCGCGATCGCTTGGCCGGATCGCGCGTTCGAAGAGATCGGGCTGGACGACGAGACTTACGTCGTCGCGCTTTCCCACGACGCCAAGATCGACGACCCGGCCCTGGCGATCGCCCTGAGGGCGAGCGTGTCCTACGTCGGGGCGCTCGGGAGCCGGTCGACCCAGGAGGGCCGACGCGGCCGGTTGCGGGAAATGGGCCTAAGGGAGGAGGAGGTCGGTCGTCTGCACGGGCCGGTCGGGTTGCCGATCGGCGCGCGGACCCCGGCCGAGATCGCGGTTTCGATCCTGGCGGAGATCGTCCAAGCGAGGCGGACCCGTGCCTGATTCGCCCGTCTGGACCGTCGTGCTCGCCGCCGGGCGCTCCACCCGGATGGGGAGCGACAAGGCCATGGTTCCCATCGCGGGCGAACCGATGATCCGCCGCGTGGTTCGGTCTGTGCAAGGCCTACGGCCGATCGTCGTGGTCGCCGGGGCGAACGACGCCGAGGTGCGCGCGGCCCTCCGGGGGCTGGACGTGGCGGTCGCGGCGAACCCGCATCCCGAGGACGGCTTGGCGAGTTCCCTCGCCGCCGGAATCCGAGCGACGCCCGGGGACGCGGCCGTCCTGGTCGTGCTCGGCGACATGCCTTGGATGAATCCGGCCACGTTGGCGGCGATCGTCGAAGCCTACCGGGAGGGCGCGGGGTCGCCCATCGTCGTGCCCGTCCACGAGGATCGGGCGGGCAACCCGGTGCTCTTCGACCCCGCCTACCGGTCCGAGCTTCTCGTCCTCAAAGGCGACGAAGGGGGTCGGCGAATATGGCGCGCGCATCGCGACCGGGTGCGCTTCGTCTCGGTGGGCGACCCGGCCGAACTCGACGACGTCGACGCGCCCGCCGACCTTCGCTTCTAGCGGCTTATCCCGGCGGCGCTTCCAGGGCGGAGGGAGCGTTCGGGGCCGCGCCCCCCCCCCCCGGGGACGACGACGCGCAACGGGGCGCCCCGAACGCTCCCTCCGCCTTGCGGGGTGAGGGGGGGTTGCAACGCGATCTGGGCCGGGTCTCGGCCCAGAGCTTCAGAGACCAGGTTTCAATCCCCTTGCGGGGTGAGGGGGGGTTGCAACCTTGAGGACATCGTGGGGTTGGTGCCGAACGGTTCCTTGTTTCAATCCCCTTGCGGGGTGAGGGGGGGTTGCAACTCGAGAAGCGCAGACGCTTACCCGCGACCAGACCGATCCAGGGTTTCAATCCCCTTGCGGGGTGAGGGGGGGTTGCAACGGAATTGATTGCTTTTGCGCTCGTCATTGTCGGGGGATTCCTAATCCGTTTCAATCCCCTTGCGGGGTGAGGGGGGGTTGCAACTAGCCGTATCCGGTAAACCGGGTAGACCGACCAACCTTGTTTCAATCCCCTTGCGGGGTGAGGGGGGGTTGCAACACGACCACCGGCAAGAGAACCCGTGCAAGCATGCCCCGCGTACGCACGTTTCAATCCCCTTGCGGGGTGAGGGGGGGTTGCAACCCTGCCCTTCGAAGACCATCATAGCACGAAAACCCTCGTTTGGCAAGGGTTTGGGATCGCGTTTTCGAGGCTCGAGTTTGTCCACCTGTCCGTAGAAACAGCGATGGCACACCCCCCGGGGCCTTTTTGGCGGGACGACCCGTTCGAACCCGCGACCGGGGCGCTATCCCCTAAAAACGGCGTCGATTAGCCGGGTTACCGGGGGGGTCGCCAGATTCGACGTGCCGTTTAAGGCCACCGGTAGCCGTCTAGGTCGCCGCTTTTCGGGGGGGTCGCCACAGAATATTCTCAAAACGACCGATTTTCGGTTGTCAAGGGGCGGATCGGGTGCATTCTAGCGCGTTTCGTCGCAAGTCGCCAGTAGACGAGCGTCGGGGTACGTCGGGTATGAAAGGAGGACGTCGCCGTCAAAGAATGAGAAGGTCGGGGAGGACGGTGACGGGAAGTCCGCCGACCGTCTCGACGCGCCTCACGCACGCGTCGCACAGCGGGTAGATCCTCAACGCGTCGTCGCTCGGCACCAGGTGGCGCTGGAGCCGCGCGCGGAGGGCCCGGTAACGGCGAGGGTCGAGCACGCACTCGAACACGCTGTCGTTCACCCGCGTGCCGTACCCCTCGAGCACGTTCGCGACCTTGGTCCGTCGCCGGTCGTCCGGGATGTCGTAGGCGAACACGAAGAACGTCTTGTTGGCACCGGTTCGGTACTGGCGCGTGTCGTCCATGGCCCAGGGTCATTCTGTACGCCCCGACGGGCCGTCCCGGGCCCAAGGCCGGGAATCAGCGGCTCCAAACGCGCACGGGCCGGAACGGCTCGCCGCCGAGAAGGGCGCGGGCGAGGCGTTCGGACTGCTCGGCCAGGGCGTCCGGCCAGGTCGTGCGGGCGCCGACGTCGCACGCGGGAGGTCCCTTGGCGCGTTCCGCGAAGAACTCGGCGACCAACCTTTCGCGTCCCGCCTCCACCAAGGACCAACCGACGACCTCGTCGGACTCGAAGTCGGTCGGCGCGAACCGTTTCTGGGCGAAGAGGCGAACGGCGATGCGGTCGGCCAGCCAGGGTCGGAAGGGCTCCATCAGGTCGAGCGCGAGCGACGGCCGGCCGGGACGGTCGGCGTGGAGGAAGCCCGCGTCGGGGTGAAGGCCCGCGCGGTGGACGCCCTGTTCGACCTCCGCCCGGAGGATGGCGTAGAGGTAGTTCAGCGCGGCGTTGACGGCGTCCGGGGCGGGTCGGTAGGCGCGCCCGACGAATCCCCACTCGGCGGGAATCAGCGTCCGCAGGGCGGCCCAGTAGGCCCGGGCGACGAGCCCCTCCAGGCCGAGCAACGATTCGGCGTCGGCGGCGGACGAAAGGTCGGGGTCCGGCAACGCAGCGAAGGACTCGCCAATCCGACGGTTGCGGGCGGCGGCGCGCAACAGGGCTTCTTGATTGTCGCGCTTGGCGGCGACGAGGGCGCGGGCGAACTCCAACCGGCGCGCGGGCGAGACGGAGAACTGGGCGCGCAGACGGGCGACCCTTCCGCCGTCCGGCCCCTCGAGTCGGCCGAGGAAGTGCCCGTCGCGCGCGAGGAAGGCGGTCGGAACGCCGAGCCGGACAAGGGCGACGAGGAGGTCGCTCGAGACGGAGGCGCCGGTGCAGAGGAGAAGCCGCTCGACCTGGCGGATCGGCACCCTCCGCTCACCGTCGGGGGTTCGGACGACGATCTCGTCGTCGTCTTTGCGCAAGTCGGCGTCGAACCGGTCGACGTACACGATCATGGGGGCGCCCCGCCCCTATTGAGGCGTTTCCAGGCAGGGCCGATAGGTGATTTGGCCCATGCCGAACACCGCGCCCCGGCCCACGCCGAAGCGTTCCATCGCCTCGAAGAGCAGGGACTCGGACGCGTTCGGCCGACCATGGACGCGCCAAACGCCGCGAAGGCCACGGAGCTGGGTGGACCCGGAGCGCATGGAGAGCCGTCGGTGCGCCACGTGCTCGTCGAAGAGGGGCTCGGCCACGAGGCCGGAGTCGGCGGGCGGTTCGAACGGCCTCCCGAGCACGAGGCTCGCGCGGCGGGCGATCGCGGCGAGAAGATCGGGGAGATTGGGGTCCGACGCCGCTCCGGCGAGCTTGAGGGAGGTGGGGGTGACGAACTCCAGGAGGGCGGTCCGGTGGCTCGCCTCCGGGGCTTCGGCCAGGGTTCCGACGCGCGTTCGCTCGACGCCGATCACCTCGGCGCGCACCCGCCCGTTGCCGAAGCCAAGTTCGCCGCAGGCGATGCGCCACGCTTCGGCGACCGCCCCCTCCCGGAGGATCGCCCGACCGAACAGGTCGTACTCGATCGACAGGGAACCCGGCGGCCCGTACGCGAGATCCTGCGGGTAATGGGACACGATGCGGTAGGGCCGGGGACCGGTGTCGTCGGTCGCCCCGAACAGGTCGGGGAGGAGGGTGTCGCCGCGCCGCGCGTCCCAGCGGGCAAGGGCATGGCCCAACACCCCCCGGAGCATCGAGCCGTTGGCCTCGTGGAGCAGAAAGCCTTCGTGGGGCTCGACGAGCACGCGGTAGCGGGCATAGTCCGGGCCGCTCGCGGGAGGTCGGCGGGCTATGGCCGCCCCCTGCCGACGTCGTCCCGCAACGCCCTTGGTCCGTCAACCGATCCGTCGCCCATGTGAGCCGAGTGTAGTCCATTCGGCGACGGTCCCGTTCCGGAGCGAGACGCAGAAGGAAGGGCCCGTCCCGGCGCGAATCGGGTGGCATGACGACGAGCCCCCGCATCATCGTGAGCACCTGCGGCACGAGCGTCCTGACGAACGGTACGAGGTCTCTGGACGACGAGCGTCGCGCACGAGTCGAAAGCCAGTTGAGACGCAACGCCAACGCGCCTGAGCTCTCCTCCGACCCGGACCTGCGCACCTACATCGCCGACCAAGAGCGCGCGGTCGGGGCGATGGACCTCGGCGAGTTGTCGCGCGCGTCCGCCGAGATCAACGGCCTGGCGGCGATCTACGAACGCGACCCGAGCCGAATGGCCGCGAGCGCCGACGCGCATTACCTGATCGCCACCGACACCGGGATCGGCCGGGAGGCGGCGAGGATCGTCGCCGCCTGCAATTCCGCGGCTTCCGTTCGATCTGGAGGCTTCGGCCCTGAAGGAGATTCGCGACAACTTGGCCGTCGCGCGACGACTGGGAAGCGGCGAGGAACTCCCGGCCGGCGACTGCCGGGGCCTGGCCGACGTGATGTACTTCGAGGTCAAGGGCCGGGCCGTGCTCTCCGAATGGGGACAACTGCTCTGGGAACGGGCCCGGCGGATTCTCTACCGCGAGAGGGTCTGGCCCCCCTCCAGCGAAGCGGTCACCTTTGGACCCGCCTTTCTTCCGAGTGTCGATCGACTGACCGAGGAGCAGCGCCAGGGCCTGAACCGGGCGATCGACGGGTTGGTCCGTCACATGGTGGGGCGGCGGGGCGGGCCGGCGTACAACCCCGATTCGCTCCGGGTTCACGGGGTGAGGCAGTCCCCGGGGTGGTACGAGGCGTACCCCGGCTGGGACGACGCGCGGAGGCTGTACTTCCGGTACGAAGGCAACCCGGAGGTCCTGGTGCTCGATCGTCTCGGCGACCACCTCTGAACCCTCAGTAGGCGTAAGCGGGCTCTTGGCGCTCGACGTACGTGTGCTGGGTGTTGAGGATGTGAAGCGAACCGGCCGTCGACCAGAGCGGCCGATCACGGCCGACGAAGAGGGTGAACACGGGGGCGCCGTCCTTCGACCGTATCCAGCGCGATTCGCCTCCGCCCGTTCGGAGCATGACGTAGGCGCCGGTGGGGATCGGTTCGTCGGAGTTGAAGAGGTACGAGCCCAGGTCGAGGCACCCGGTGGCGAGGGCGCGCTCGGAGAGGATCAGGTGGCCGCGCAGAAACGCGCGCATCGCCCCCTGATTCTGCAGCAGGACGAACTCGCGTTCCGGGCAGTCGCTTCGTTGCACGCCGACGATGCGGATCAAAATCTATGGGCCTCGCGCTCAAGGATGAAGACGGACCACGGGCTCGGAACGACGCGCACAGACGGTAAGATGGAGCCTCCGAAGCGAACGCTCTGCCCAAGGGCGGGCATCGAGCCCGGTTCGCTTTCGAACAAGGAAGAACGCCGTGCCCTACGTAGTGACCGAACCCTGCATCGGAGTCAAGGACAAGTCGTGCATGACCGTGTGCCCCGTGGACTGCATCTACGAGGGCGACGACCAGGTCTACATCAATCCGGACGAGTGCATCGACTGCGGGCTTTGCGAACCGGAATGCCCGGTCACGGCAATCTTCGTGGACACCGACGTGCCCGCGAACTGGAAGGACTTCATCGAGAAGAACGCGGAGATCGGCCGCAAACTCTCGGGCTAAGGAAACCTAGGCCGCTCGGCCCTTGGCGTCCTCCGTCGGATCGGTGGCCAGCAGTCGCGACCACTTTGCCGAATCCAGGCGGGTGGGCGGCTGAATGCGGGCACCGAGCCGGTACTCCTCGCGCGGTCCCTTGACCGAACGGCAGTAGCGGACTTCGCCCGTGACCTCGATCGCGCCCTCGTCGGCGAGCACTTGGATTCCGACGACCGCGCCCTTTGGGAACCGATGGACCGAGACCAGTCCGATCCCGTGCGGCGAGGCGTCCACCACGCGGGCAGCGAGCGCCGTTCCCTCGAACGAAACCCGGGCGGGCACCTCGGGAATCGGGGTGCGGGGCTCTTCGGGGCTCGGGCGGTAGACGCGAATGTCCGACTCGAACGCGAGTTCGACGGTCTGGCCGGTCGTTCGGACGACGCTGGCGATGGTCTGCGCGACCTCGTCGTGCCCGAAAATGTCGAGCGCGACGCGGTCGCCGGTCGAGAGCACCGAGGGAAGCGAGACGGTGACGACCAGGCCGTTGGGACGGAGTTCGCTCGCCCAACCGGCGCCAAAACGACCGTCGCCAAGTCGCTGGAGGCGAACTCGACGTTGGAGAAAGTCCTTGCGTATGGGCACGGGGTTCCTTAGCCGGCGAGGCGTTCGCGTTCCTTACGCTTGTTCGGCTCTTGGGCGTCGGAGAGCACCCGGTCCCAGCGGGCTCGCTCGACGCGGTTCATGTCCTCGAGTTTGATACCGGTGCGGAATCGGTTGGGGTCGTCGTCGGAAACGCGGGAATAGCGCACCTCGCCCTTGCCGGTCATCGTGCCGTAAGGGGTTTCGACGACGAGTTCGACGAGGTCGCCCCGGCTCAGCTTGGCTTCCGAGAGGAGTCCCATGCCCCCTTCCGAGCCGTCCACGACCTCGACGGCGACTTCGATGCCCTCCCATTTCGCCTTGCCGGTGATCCCGGCGAGGTTCAGGCGAGTGTCCTCCTGCTGGGCGGCGAGGTACCGAACGGGCGGCTCGACGCCAAAGACGCCGAACTTGCCGGAGCGGGTGTGCACCCGGCCGCGAAAGTGCGCGGTCGCCTTGCGACCGTAGACCTCGAACATACAGACATCGTCCCGGTGCAAGGGTGCTTGGCCCACCAGGTGCACCGTGATCTCCCCGTTTTGAATTTCGGTCAGCCAGCCGGAGAAGAACCGCGCGTCGGACAGACGTTGGAGCCGCGTTCGCCGGTTGAGGAAATCGAGTTCGAGCATGGGTTTCCTGAGCCTTGCCCTAAAATCCTCGGAAGCCCGAGCGCAAGTCTTCATGGGCGACGCACCGGGGTTTGTCCACCGAGGGCGTCTACAATGGCCCGTGGCCCTACGGTACGCCGAGTCGCATCCCGACGAGTTGCTCGCCCACCTTGCCAGGACGCCGATCCTGGTGGCGGCGCTGGGAGCGCTGGAGTGGCACGGCCCGCACCTGCCGCTAGGGCTGGACGGCCTGGTCGCCGAAGCGTTCGCCGAGCGCCTGGCGACGCGGCTCGGGGCGGTGCTGATGCCGTCGGTCTGGCTTCCGATCACGACCTTGCCCCATCCGACCTCCCTTGAAGTACGCACCGAAACGGCGGTCGCGGTCTGGAGAGACTTGGTGGACCAGGCGCGAAAGCTCGACGTCCGGGTGCTCTGCCTGGTCTCCGGCCACTACGCGCAAGGCCACATGATCGAACTGCAGCGGGTGGCGGTGGCGGCGATGATCGAGGCGCCGAACACGGCCGTGCTGGCGGCGACGCCCTTGGAGCGTTTGGGGGACGATTCTCTGTTGGACCATGCGGGCCGGTGGGAGGCCGCGCAACTCCTCTCGATCCGCCCCGAACTCGTCCGGCTCGAGCAGGTTGGCGACGCCCTCGACCCGCTCGACTGCGCCGTCCTGGGAGAAGACCCTCGCGCGGCGACCCTGGCGGACGGTGAAGCGGTGCTGGAGCGGGGATTGCTGTCGTGGCAGGACGAGATCGCGCGGTTGATGGAGTCGGGCGACCTACGCCCGCTCGTCGCCTGGTACGGGCGCCGCATTCGAGGCTACGATGCCTACGTCGAGCGGTACTACCGAGGTTCCTGGGAGGACGCGATCCTGCGCTGGTGGACGGAACGGACCTCCCAGGGGTAGGGTGAGGGCGATGACGGTCTGGGTGTTCGAGGACAACCTGATGTGGAGCGTGCGCCTGGTGCGAGCGCTCCGCGCTCTCGGGCACGAGGCCGAGGCTGTGCCCCGCGTGCCCGACCAAGGCAAAACGGCGGACGTGGCGATCGTGAATCTTGGAAGCGCCGCCCTTCCGGGAGCGGAGATCGGACCGATTCTGGCGGCGCAGGGGGTGTACGTGATCGCCCACGCCGGCCATAAGGAGAAGCCGCTCCTTTCGGAGGGCGCCCGTGCGGGTTGCCACCGCGTCGCGACGAACAGCGAGACGACCCACAAACTCGGCGCCCTCATGGAAGAGGCATCGACATGGATTTCGGCGCATCGGGCGGGCACCAGAACCGACGCGCCCGCGTAACCCAAAGGAAGGACACCGGCCGCCAGAAACGAATCTGGTAGTATTCGATGCCCGCGGCCCTAGGGTCGCCCGAAGTCATGGCGATCACCGACACGAAGACCGTGGCGGCGTCGTTCGAGGCCGAGTTGCGAGTCGCTCGCTCGGTCCTGATCGGCACCCACATGAACCCGGATGGCGACACCATCGGGAGTGCGCTGGCCGTCTCGCACTACCTGGATGGTCTGGGCGTCGCCAACGAGGTGCTCTGCCACAACGACGTCCCGGTGAACCTCCGGTTCCTTCCGGGCGCCGACCGCATCCGGCACGCGCCCCTTCGCGCCGATCACGACCTGGCGATCATCGTGGACCTTGACTCGCTGGATCGCCTGGCGAGCACCGCGCCCTTCTTTGCCGCCATTCCCCGGTCGGTCGTGGTCGACCATCACGTCCCGCACGAGGCGCCCGGCGACCTTCGCATCGTGGACGTCGCCGCCCCGGCGACGTCGGTGATCCTCGCCCGATTGCTCGCCGAGATCGGCGCGACCCTTACCCCGGAGATCGCGACGTGCCTCCTGACCGGCATCGTGACCGACACCGGCAGTTTCCGCTTTCGCAACACGACCCCGGAGGCCCTGACCATCGCCGCAAGGCTCATCGAAGCGGGCGGCGACATCAACCTCGTCAGCGAGGAGATTTACCACCGCCGGCCCTACTGCAGCGTCAAGATGCTCGGGCACCTGCTCGATACGATGCACCTGGAGTGCGACCAGAAGCTGTCTTGGGGGGCGATCTCCTACGAGGATTTCCAGAGCGTCCACGCCTCGGACGCCGATACCGAAGGCTTCGTCAACGAGCTGCTCTCGATCCGGACCGTCCATATCGCGGCCCTGCTCCGCGAGCACAAGCCCGGAAAAGTCCGGGTGAGTCTCCGGTCGAGGGGCGAACACGACGTGTCGCTCGTCGCCCGCGACTTCGGCGGTGGCGGACACAAGAACGCCGCGGGATGCTCGTTCGATCTGCCGCTCGACGAAGCGGTCCAAAAGGTGGTGGCCAAGCTCCGCGAATGCTTGGGATACTGCTGATCGACAAGCCGCAAGGGCCGACGTCGCACGACGTGGTGGCCCATGTCCGGCGGACTCTGAGGACCAAGCGGGTCGGCCATGCCGGGACGCTCGATCCCCAGGCGACCGGCCTGCTGGTGGTCGCCGTCGGTCCCGCCACCCGATTCCTGCAGTACCTCCCTCTGGAGCCGAAGGACTACGTCGCCGAAGTCACGTTTGGCGTCGCGACCACCACGTACGACGGCGAAGGGGTCATCACCCAGGAGTCTCCGGTACCCGGCGACCTCGAGCCGCAACTGGCGGTGGCGATCCCCAAGTTCAGGGGACTGGTCGAGCAGTTGCCTCCAATGTACAGCGCGGTCAAAAGGGCGGGCAAGCCCCTCTACGAATATGCGCGCAAGGGCGAAGAGGTCGAGCGAACCCCTCGGACGGTCCACCTCGAGACGGTCCAGATCCTAGGGATCGAGGGACCCGTCGTGCGAATCCGGGTGGTGTGCTCGGGCGGCACGTACGTACGGACTTTGGCCCACGACCTGGGCCAGGAGATCGGATGCGGGGCGTACCTGTCGGGGCTGGTGCGCGAGGGGGTGGGTCGCTTCCGGCGCGAGCGCGCCGTGCCGATGGACGCCGTCGCGCCGGAGGCGCTTGTGCCCTTGAGCGAGGCGCTCCCCCCGATGCCCATCGTGCGACTCGATCACCAGGAGTTGCGCGACGTCCGTCACGGGCAGCCCATCCTCTGGCGGGGCAAGTTGGCCGCCAAACACGTCGCCCTCGCCGATGGCGAAGGATCCGTGATCGGGGTGGCGTCCGTGAAGGACGACCAGAATCTCAATCCCGAGTGCGTGATCCCCGCCTAGCGGGTAAGAACTCGCCATGCCGATATCCCGCCTCGTGCGCGACCTGCCTTCGACAGTGCCTTTCGTCGGTCCCGAGGCGCTGGAACGGGCACAGGGCTTTCCGTTCGCCCTGCGGCTTGGTGCGAACGAGAGTCCGTTCGGCCCCGCTCCCGAAGCCATCGCGGCGATGCGGTCGGCGACGGAAGAGTCCTGGATGTACGCCGATCCAGAGGGGTGGGAACTGCGGACGGCGCTCGCCTTGCGTCTCGGCGTGGGCGTCGGCAACCTTGTGCTCGGCGCCGGAATCGACGACCTGCTCGGTCTGGCCGTGCGCGTGTTCTGCGATCCCGGCGACGCGTGCGCGACCTCGCTCGGCGGCTACCCGACGTTCGCCTACCATGTGGCGGGCTACGGCGCTCGCCTCGTGACCGCGCCGTACCGAGCGACGGCGACACCGGGGCACGGTTGCACGGACCTGAGCGCGCTGGCCGAAGTGGCGCACGACGAGCGCGCCCGGCTGGTCTACGTCGCGAATCCGGACAATCCGTCGGGAACCTGGCACGAGGCCGAGACGGTCAGGGAGTTCCGCGACGCCTTGCCGGACGACGCCGTGCTTCTGCTCGACGAGGCGTACGCAGAGTTCATGGAAAGTCCGTCTCCGACGTGGCATCCGGAGGATGAGGGCGTCGTCCGGTTCCGCACGTTCTCCAAGGTCCACGGGTTGGCGGGAGCGCGAATCGGCTACGCGGTGATGCCGGCCTCGATCGCGCGGGAGTTCGAAAAGGTGCGGCTGCACTTCGGGATCAACCGGGTGGCGATGGCGGGTGCGCTGGCCTCCCTCGCGTCCGACCATGCGGCCCGGGTGGTCGAAGAGACGGCGATCGGGCGCGCGCGGCTCGTCGCCGAACTCGGCGCGCGGGGTTACGTCTGCCTGCCCTCCGCGACCAACTTCGTCGGCCTTGGCGCGGGAAGCCGGGAACGGGCGGAGGCGATCGTCGCCGGGCTTCGTGCGCGGGGCGTGTTCGTGCGGAAGCCCGCACATCCGCCGCTGGACGGCCATGTGCGGGTCACCGTCGGCACCGCACCGCAAATCGAGGCATTCCTCGCCGCCTTCGACGACTTGAGGGCCTAAGGGACGGGTCGGCGCAGCCACTTCGCGATCGTCTTCGCGCACTCGTCGCAAAAGCGATCGCTGCCGATGATATTGCGACCGGTGCCTTCGCCGTCGCGCATGAGGCACTTCGGGGTCGGGCAGTGGTCGAGGCCGAGGGTATGGCCGAACTCGTGAACGGCAACGCGCCCGATGTGGCGCTTCGCGCGGAACGAGGACACGACGCAACTGCGACCCCCGATATAGCCGAGCCCCATAAGGCCATAGTCCTTGACGCCGTGCGCGGCGGCGGAGACGTCCTTGTCGGTAACGCCGATCACGCGCCACTCGGGTCGTTTGGCGAGGGACTCGATGATCCTGTCTGCCCGGTACCGCTTGCGCGGTGGGTAGTAGGCGTCCTTCGGCATCGGTTGGCCGGCCGCGACGACGACGCGAACGTTGTACTTCGCCTCGAGCGCCTCGTGGACCGCGCGGACGGTGGCGGAACGAGGATCGGCGAGCGGGACGATCGCCAGAACCGCGGAGTCGGTCGCGATCAACGCTCCAGCGGCGCGACCGCTACGCCGGTCGGGCGTCGCCTCGCATCCGCCGAGGATGGCCTGGACAAGGGCCACGAAGACGGCGAGTCGAAAGCGGGGCGGCACCGTCCCGTCAGTATCGCCCAATCGTGAGGGCGCGGCGGTGGAAGAACGAAAGAGGCCACCGACGAGGAACCCGCCGGTGGCACTCCATCGCAAGCTCCGAGCGCGGAGACGCTCGGCAAGCAAACGGTCTAGCGGCGTCGCCTCCTCAACAGAGCGAGCGCGCCCAGCGCGAGGACCGAGAGCGACGCGGGCTCCGGCACGAACTCCGCGCGGAAGTTGTCCATGTTCCAGCCTTCCCCGGCGCTCAACTGGCCGCCGAGTCGAACCCCGAGCCGATCCCACTGGTCGTACCAGGCCGCTCCCGTGTTGTTGAAGAAGAAGGTCGTCGGAGAGCTGCCGATCTGCACCTTGGTGCCCGACGAGATGTCGAACAGCTTCCCGTTGCCGATCGTGTGGTTCGTGAAGTCCATATCGAACTCCACCCGGTGCCACACGTCCGGCACGATCGTCGTGGAAATCCAGCCGGTTCCGGCGTAACCGGCCCCGCCCAAACCGTCGGTGTCGGCGAAGGCGTTCTGGGCCGCGCCCGCGCCGCCGCCGTTCTGAGCGTACGGCTGGAAGATCTGGTTCGTGCCGCCCGCATGGTAATAGAGGGTGGACATCACCAGGTTTCCCGTGATGCGGGGGCTGTGCCGCATGTCGTAGCCGACATGGTAGAGCCCCGAGGTCATCGTGACGCCCATCGGGCGGGCGATGCGGGTGCTCGTCGTGCCGTTCTCCATGCGGAGCGACTTCGTGCTGCCGCCCATCGGCGAAAAGATCGTGTCGTCCACGCGGGAGGTCGCCGTGCCGGCCTCCGTGTAAGCCCATCCGTCTTGGCCAATAATGTCGCCCGTCGAGAGCGACTCGAAATCGTAGAGGAAGTTCTGCGCCTGAACCGACGCCCCGACCACGAGCAACGCCGCGATCGCCACTTTGCGAAACATCATTCGGTTGTCTCCTACTGCCTGACCGGCGGGGCGTCTTGCGCGTCCCGTCCAAACCCATTCTAACCCCGGAATCCGTCCCTCTCCGGAGAAAGTGCTAACCGGCGGAAAATGGTCAGATAGACGGCTGGGATCTTGGCCACCGACCGAGCCCAACGAGGACTAGGCAGACGATGCCGGAGGAGGCCACCCCGAGGCACGCCCCGCCCAGCACGTCGGTGGGCCAATGGACCCCCCGATAGACCCGCGAAAAGCCGACGAGCATCGCCCACAGCAGGGTGACGAGTCCCATCCAACGTTGGCGAGTCGGCCAAGTCAATAAGAGCACGATGGTGGCGATCCCGAAGGCGCTCGTGGTATGGCCGCTGGGATAGCTCGAATAAAAGAAGGTCTCCTGAGGCGAGGCGATCGCCAGGTTGCTCGGTCGCATCCGGGGGACGAGCGGCTTCACCAGCGTCGGCGTCAGCATCGAGAACAGCGTCGCCGCGAGCACCGACGGGAGATAGGGTCGGAAGGTCGGCCGCAACCCGATCAGCAGGACCACGATCACTTGCACGTACCCCAGGCCGGTCGAACTGATCACCCAAAAGACGGGGTCGAGCCAGGCTCGGTGCCCGTCCACGTGAATCCAGCGGAAGACCCGCAGGTCGAGGTCCCAGAGCCAGGTCACCCGCGAAGTTTAGCCGAAGGCACCGGGACGGTCCCCCCGAGCAGGGGACGAACGTGGAGCTTGTAGAGCAGCTTCGGGAGGCCGTCCGAGTACCCGACCACGACCCTGGGGATCGCGAGCGGGTCGTCGGCGGGCCGAGCGGGACGTTTGCCGAGAATCAGCGCCACCGGATAGGGTCCGTTCCGAAGGGCCCGCTCCGCCGCCGGTCCCCGGCTCCCGTACGGGTAGCAGAACGAACCGGGGACGAGGCCATTTTCGAGGAGCGTGCGATGGGCCTCCGCGACCTCGTGCGCGCAGGCCGCCTCATCGAGGTCTGCGAATCGAGGATGGGAGGCCGAGTGGTTCCCGATCTCGAATCCGGCCCGTTGCGCGTCCCTCAGCCGGTCCCAGGTCGCAAGGGGCCGCGCCCGGTCGGCGTCCCACGACGAGGTCGCCCCGACGAAGCGAGCGACGGCGAAGAACGATGCGGTGACCCCATGTCGCGAGAGCACCGAGACCCCGTGCTCGAGGGTCGAGGCGTAGGCGTCGTCGAACGTGAGGCAGACGGCGCGCAAGGGCCACAGTCCGGCAAGATCGCGCGCGGCGACGAACCGTCGACCGCGCCGCGCGAAGAACCGAACGTGGCTCTCCAGACGCCGGGGTTCGACGTTGAGGAACCGACCCTCCCGTCCGGAGGGACCCACCTTGTGGTAGCAAAGAACCGGGAGCATCAAGTTCGCGTGACGCCGTGCCACCTTCGCGCGTCCGAATAGGTGCCGGCGGGGCCTGTGGACAAAGGTCGCCCGCCACCGTTATACTCATCCCGGCCCGGCCCCGGGATTCCGAGGACGAGTTTTTAGCTATGCGACCGACGCGCCACATCTTCGCCGTATGCCTCGCCGCCGTCGCCGTCTCGGCCTCGGCCGGTTTCGACGGTCCCGCCCCGCTCGCTTGGAGGTGGGTCGAGCCGACCTCCGTCTCCCCTTCTGGGGCGCCGATCGTTCAGGGCGACACCATCTATGCCGCCGTGGGTCGCCGAATGTTCGCGATCGACCGGTTGAGCGGCAACACCAAGTGGCGGTATCCGGTCGAGGCGCCGCTCGACGGCTACTTCCGGAACGGGTGCGTCGAGAACCAGGGCACCCTCGTCGCCAACGCCGACAACAACACGATGTACGGGGTGGACGCGGCGACCGGCCAGTCGAAGTGGCAGTTCGTCAGCCAATTTCCGTTCGTTGGGCCGCCCGTGGCGGTCAGCAAGTTCATCGTCGCCCGGCTGAACAACCAGACGATCATCGCCCTCGATCCGGTGACCGGGCAAGCGGTCTGGCGCGACGAGCAGGATCAGGCGCGCCCGCTCCGCATTCTCGGCGGCATCAGCGGACCGCTCGCCGCCTGGGGCAGCAACGTGCTCCTCTTCACGAACAGCGGCGAACTGCGCGCGATCGACGTTTCGACGCAGAAGATCGTGTGGGCGCTCCCGTTCTCCAACGTCTCGGCAGGGACCGTGCCCGTCGTGTTCGGAGACATGATTCTCGTCAACAGCGGCACCTATCTGGTGGCGGTGGACCCCGTCACCGGCCGGAGCCGATGGCAGACCCCGGTGGGCGAGTACCTCACCTTCAGTCCGACGCCGTCGCCTGAAGGCATTCTCGTGGTCGGTCGGACCGGCAACGCGATGATCGTGGACCGTAACGGCGTGCTGAAGGGCAAACCGATCGCCCTCGATTCGCAGCCGAAGGCGCAGCCCGCCGCGGCCGGAAACCTCTTCATCATCCCCTCGGCGAACGGCTCCCTCAATCTGCTCGACCCGGTCACGGGCAAGGTCATCTGGACCTACTTCATCAAGCCTCTGGTCACGACTCCTAGTTCGGGCGTGGCCGGGTCGCCCGGCCCGGGCGCGGGCGGACCGTCCGGACTGGGCGGGTTGGGCGGCGCTCGAGGCGGCGGACTGAGCGGCGGCGGGGGCCAACCGAACGCAAGCACCCAGGCGACCGCGCTTTCGATCCCGGCGGCGGGCGCCCCCGTGGTGGCGGGCGACAGCCTGATCGTGCTCGGGATGGACGGCAGTCTGCTCTGCTTCGACAAGGGCTTCGGTGTGGATTTCGAGGGACCGACCGTCGAAATGGTCTGGCCTCCCGCGGGTGCGCAATTGCCCGGCATCCCCAAGAACAACCAGAACCCCGAGTTCTACTTCAAGATCGACGACGAGGCCGGCGGCGTCAAGCCCTCGTCCATTGAGGTCGACATCGGTGGCGTCAAGATGACGAACGAATGGGCGCGGGACGGCTTCGCCATCGTGCGCATCTCGCTCCTCGGTAAGAACAAGCCGGTCTCCGACGGCCGCAAAGTGGTCACCGTCAAGGTGAGCGACTGGCTCGGCAACACGACGACCAAGTCCTTCGCGGTGTTCGTGGACAACTCGCTTCCGCCCCTCGCCAAGCCCGGCTCGCTCGGACCGGGCGGAATCGGCGGGCCTCCCACGGGCGGCAAAGGCGGAACGGCCGGCGGCGTCGGCGGCTAGTCGGCGGACCCACCGTGAGTTTGCGGCCGACCGCCGAGTTCTGGAACCGGTTGCTCGCCGCCGAAATCGGGCCCCAGAAAGGCCGAGACCTCCTCAAGGGTCTCGGCCTTTCCCGTATGGAGCCGGTGCCGTACCTGCTCAGTCACGGGTCGCTGACTCCCGCCGAGCGCAAGAACGCCAAGGAGGTCCCGATCCAGGCGCTCGAACGAGCCCTCGCGCAAGGGGCCACCGTCGTCCCGGGCTTCGATCTACCGGAGCGGATTCGTCGCCACGACGAGACCCCGCCGGCGCTCTTCGTGTGGGGCGATGGTGGGGCGCTCGAGGCGCCCTCCGTCGCGATCGTGGGTACCCGCGCCGCCTCCACCTACGGCAAAGCCGCCGCCCGCAAGTTTTCGGAAAGTTTGGCGAAGGCCGGTCTGGTGGTCGTCAGCGGGGGCGCGCTCGGCATCGACGCCGCCGCCCATGAGGGTTCTCTGCTGGCGAACGGCCGAACCATCGCCGTCCTCGGCGGCGGCATCGACAACGTCTATCCGAGCCAGCACGCCGGTCTCTACCGCCGGATCCGCGATGCGGGTTGCCTGGTCAGCCGATTCGCGGCGGGCTCGAAGCCCTCGCGTTACCGCTTTCTGTTCCGGAACCGCTTGATCGCGCTGATCGCCGACGCCGTGCTCGTGATCGAGGCCCCCGAACGCTCGGGCGCGCTCAGCACCGCCCACGCCGCCGCCGAGTTCGGCAAACCGGTGCTGGTCGTGCCCGCTAACGTCGACAACGCGAACTTCCGAGGTTCCCACGAACTCATTCGGGACGGGGCGACGCTCGTCGCGCATCCGGATCACGTCCTGGAGTCCGTCGGGTTTGAGCCCGTCCCCACCGTCGTCCCGAGTCCCGCGGACCTGACGCCCGATCAGCGCACAATCCTCGTGGCCCTTGCCGAACAGCCCCTGACCGCCGAGGATCTCGTGGACGAAACGGGCCTTGAGGTCGGTGTCGTGATGGCGGAGGTCACCTTGCTCGAGATGGAGGGCATGCTGTTCCGCGACGGCGGAAGGTACGCCGCAAGACTATGAAACGGATCGTTGAGACGATCGGATCGAACGGTTACGGCACCTATGCGGCCCGGATCGAGGAGGGTCGCCTGGTCGCGGTGACCCCGTCGAAAGGCGACGCGGAAGGCTTCCTGACCCCCGGGTTTGTGGACGTCCACATCCACGGCGCGTTCGGCATCGACTTCATGACCGCCGACCGGGAGGCCATGGGCGAACTCGATCGGCGCCTTGCCGACCTCGGGTACGAGGCGTGGCTGCCTACCACCGTGACCGCCCCGCCCCATTCGGTTCACGCCGCGCTGGCCAACCTGCCGATCGCCGATTCCGTTCCCGGATTCCACCTCGAGGGGCCGTTCATCTCGCGCGCATACCCCGGCGCCCAGCCACCGGAGTGGATCGTGGACGAACTGAGCGACCTGCGCGAGTGGGACGCGGTTCTGGACGACCCCCGTCTGCGGGTGATCACGATGGCCCCGGAGAACCCGGGTGCGCCACGGCTGATCGACCGGCTCGCCTCGAGGGGGGTCGTCGTGAGCATGGGACACACGGCGGCGACGTACGATCAGGCTCGGAGGGGCGTCGAGCATGGGGCGAGGCACACGACCCACACCTTCAACGCGATGCGCCCCCTGCACCATCGCGAAGCCGGCGTCCTGGGTCTGGCCCTGACCGACGACCGCGTCCGTTGCGAACTCATCTACGACCGACTTCACGTGTCGCCGGAGGCGGCCCGTCTGTTGATCCAGAGCAAACGTCCTGATTCGCTGATCGCGGTGAGCGACAGTTCGGCGGCGACGGGCCTCGCCGAGGGCACCGTGCTCGACATGTGGGGGCATCCGTGCGTCGTTGGGGCGGGCGAGGTCCGGCTCGCCTCGAACGGAGCCCTCGCCGGGAGCTGCATCACCCTGCGCGACGCCTTCGCCAACCTGACCCAGGACTTCGGGCCGGAGATCGCGATCCGGATGTGCGCGCTCAACCCGCGCGCCGTGCTCGGGTTGGCTCGTCCGCGACGCTGGTTGCTGTGGGACCGCGACCTCGCCGGTTGCGAGTCCTATTCGTCGGGACTCTGAGGAAAGAGGCCGATCGGGTACCTTGGCGGGGTTCTATGATCGTCGAGTCCTACGAGGACGTGATCATCCTGTCGGGCGCGCTCCGCTCGAACTTCTGGGAAACGATCCACACCGCCATCTCCCTGACGCTCAAGCGTCACCCGACGGGCGTGATCGTCGATTGCAGCGGCATCACCCACTGCACCGAGTCCGGCGCGGAGACCTTTCGCGACGCTATGGAGTACATCCAGAGGCACGACGCCCGCATCATCGTCGCCGCCGTTCCGGATCACGTCTTCGACGTGCTGAAATCCGTTCCCGAGGTCCGATCCCAGTTGCCGGTCGCCAAGACCGTCGAGGACGCGCGCCGCTCGCTCGACCTCTTGGTCCGGGCTCCCGTGAAGAAGAAGCGCGAGGCCGCCGTCCAGACCCACGGCAAGGTTCTCACCGTCCTGACGGGCGGCAAGACGGACTCGGACGCGCTGCACATGGCCTGGCACCTGGCCGACACCCAGTTGGCCGAGGTGCACCTGGTCTATGTGGTGCTCGTTCCGCGCCACCTGCCCCTCCAATCCCCCCTGCCCGAGTGCGAGCAGGCGGCGGCAGACAGCCTCGAGACCGGCCGAACGTTTCTCAGCGACCACGGCATTCCCAGCGTGTCGCACTTGGAGCGGTCGCGAGACCTGGCATCGGCCCTGGACGGGGCGCTCGCGGAGATCGATCCCTTTCAGGTGGTCGTGCCGTTGCCGAACGGCGACTCGACCCCGGACGCCTGCGGCAAGGTCGTCAACTCGGTGCTCGCCAAGGTCAAGCGGCCGATCATCTTCGTGCGCGGGTTTCCCCCGGTCGAGCACTGGGTCCGCCCCCGCTAAGATCCTCGGCGCCCCGGGGTGGACGGCAAACCAAACCAATACGCCCCGGCCCGGGTTCGCGTTGCGTCCGGGCGGGTAAAGTTTGGCCTGCATGACGGACTGGCTGATCCAGCAATCGCCCGCGATTCAGGCGACGGTGCGCGTTCTGGTGTTCGTGCTTCCGCTCCTGCTCCTCGTCCCGGGCCTCATCTGGTGGGAGCGTCGGTTGCTGAGCTGGATGCAGGATCGCATCGGACCCAACCGCGTCGGACCCTTCGGGCTTCTCCAACCCATCGCCGACGGCGTGAAGCTGTTCTTCAAAGAGGACATCACCCCCTCGACGGTGGACCGGGCCATCTACTTCGTCGCCCCGGCGGTGGCGCTCTTTCCCGCCTTCGCCATCGGCGGCACCCTGCCCTGGGGCCCGCACTACGGGCCGCTCATGCACTGGACGCCGATCGCCAACGTGAACATTGGCATCCTCTACGTGCTGGCGATCAGCTCGCTCGGCGTGTACGGAGTCGTCCTCTCTGGCTACGCCTCGAACAACAAGTACTCGCTTCTGGGCGGTCTGCGGTCGAGTGCGCAACTCATCAGCTACGAACTCGCGATGGGCGTGTCGCTGGCCTGCATGGTGATGGCGACGGGCTCCCTGAAGATGACCGATATGATCGCCGCCCAGATGGAGCCCCTCTGGGGAATTCAGAGTCTGGGTTGGCTGCAGAACTGGTTCCTGTTCACGCCTTTCGGCCTGATCTCGGCCGTCGTGTTCCTGATCTGCATGGTGGCGGAAACCAACCGAACGCCGTTCGACCTCCCCGAGGCCGAGAACGAGATCATCGCCGGCTACCACACCGAGTACTCCAGCATGAAGTTTGCCGTGTTCTTCATGGGCGAGTACGCCACGATGTTCGTGTTCAGCGGCGTGTTCGCCACCGTCTTTCTCGGCGGATGGAACCTCTTGCCGATCAACTGGGACGTGGTCGCCGCCCAAGTCCCCGCCCTCGCCGGGATCGCCCGCGCGATGGACGGCCTGACCTACTGGCTCGCGCCGATCTGGTTCCTCGGCAAGTGCGCGACGGGCATCACCTTCTATATCTGGCTTCGCGCCACCCTCCCAAGGTTGCGGTACGACCAGCTCATGTCGCTCGGCTGGAAGTCGTTGCTGCCCCTGGCCGTCGCGAACTTCATCGTCGTCGCGATCTGGATCATGGGAACCAAGCTCTACGGACCAGGCGGAGGCTGGGCGGGCGGTCTGCTCGGGCTCGCCATCGTGTACGCCCTCTACCTGAACTTCGTGAGCGCCACCCGTAAGTCGGGTTGGGGCGCCAAGGATCGCCTCGCCATGGTCGACAAGTCCGCCCGAACCATCGACCTCGTCGACCCGAACGTGGCGGGAGGCACGCGATGACCACCTTCACCGTCCTCGCGATCGTCGCCGTCCTCGCCGCCTTGGGGGTGGTGCTGTTCAGCAGTCCCGTGCGCAGCGCGATCTGTCTGGTCGTGAACTTCTTCGTGCTCGCGTTCGTGTACTTCATCCTCAACGCCGAACTCCTCGGCATCACCCAGATCATCGTCTACACGGGCGCGATCATGGTGCTGTTCTTGTTCGTGATCATGCTCCTGAACCTGGGGGGACCCCAGGCCTGGAAGGAGCGGCGCGAGTTCCGGACGGTGCTCGGTTTCGGATTCGGAGCGGCGCTCGCGGGCGTTATCGCCTCGCAGTTGATCACCCATTTCCGCGAGCACTCCCGGCCCTTCGCCGACGACGGCTACGGTTCGCCCCAGGCGATCGGGCGGGTCCTGTTCACGCAGTACGTCTGGCCTTTCGAGGTCGCGAGCGTTCTCTTGCTCGTCGGCATCGTCGGCTCGATCCTGCTCGCCAAGAGGAAGCTATGACGGGCAACAATCTCGCCGATTACCTGACGCTCGGCCTGCTCATGTTTTCGATCGGGGCGGTCGGCGTCATTGTGCGCCGCAATCCGGTCGTGATCTTCATGTGCATCGAGCTGATGCTGAACGCGGTGAACCTGACGTTCCTGGCGTTCGCCCGGTACATGCCGTCCTCCGCGCCCGCCTCGGGACGCGAGGCGTCCTTCATGTCCGGGCAGATGATGGTCATCTTCGTCATGGCCGTCGCGGCGGCCGAGGTCGCGGTCGGGCTCGGCATCATCATGGCGATCTACCGGTTGCGCAAAGACGTGGACGTTGACGAAATGAACCTGATGAGTGGCTAGCATGGGCGGAACGAACATCGAACTCATTGGTTGGGTCCCGGCGCTACCGCTGATCGGGTTCTTGGTACAGGCCCTTCTCGGCAAGCGCATCGTCGACTTCTTCGGCGAGCGGTTCGGCAAGAAGCTGATGGGCACCCTCGCGGTGCTTCCGGTCTTCGCGGCGTTCGTCCTTGCGGCGGGGATCGGGATGACCCTCTCCGAGATGGGGCCGCTCGCGAACAATCAGGTCGTCACCTACTTCGATTGGATTCGGATCTCAGGGCTCCACGTGCCCTACGAGATCGTCGTCGATCCTCTCTCGATCACGATGGCCCTGGTCGTCACGGGCGTCGGCGCGCTGATCCACCTGTACGCGACGGGCTACATGGCGGAAGAACGGGACTACACCCGGTTCTTCACCTACATGAACCTGTTCATCGGGGCGATGCTCATCCTGGTCCTGGGCAACAACCTCGCCCTCATGTTCATTGGGTGGGAGGGGGTCGGCCTCTGCAGCTACCTGCTGATCGGGTTCTGGTACAAGGATCTCGCCAACGCGAAGGCCGCCAACAAGGCGTTCATCGTCAACCGGATCGGCGACTGGGGATTCATGCTCGGCATGTTCACGATCGTCGCCTTCATCGCGACGAACGCGGAACGAATCAGCCCGCGCACGGATCGTTTGCTGAGCTTCGACGCGATCCTGCCCGCCCTGACCACGCTTCTGCACGACCATCCGGCGATCGCCACCGTGATCGGCCTCCTGCTCTTCGTGGGCGCGATGGGCAAGTCGGCGCAGTTCCCGCTTTACCTATGGTTGCCGGACGCGATGGCCGGCCCCACGCCGGTCTCCGCCCTCATCCACGCCGCCACCATGGTCACGGCCGGCGTTGTCATGGTGAATCGAATGCACGTCGTGTTCGAGTTCAGCCCGGTCGCCAGCGGATGGGTCGCGATCGTCGGGTGCGTCACCGCGATCTTTGCCGCGCTGGTCGCCTTCGGGCAGACCGACATCAAGAAGGTCCTCGCCTACTCGACCGTCTCCCAACTCGGCTACATGTTCGTGGCGTGCGGCGTCGGTGCTTATTGGGCGGGCATGTTCCACGTCGTGACCCACGCCTTCTTCAAGGCCCTGCTCTTCTTGGGTTCCGGCGCGGTGATCCACGCGATGGCCCACGAGCAGGACATGCGCTGGTACGGCAATCTCCGCAAGTACGTGCCGATCACGTGGCTGACGATGACGATCGGCTGGCTGGCGATCATCGGCTTCCCGTATCTGTTCGCGGGCTTCTACTCCAAGGAGGCGATCATCGGCGGAGCCCTCGGCAACCATCACGCCGAGTTGTTCGGCGCCCCCGTCGGGGTCTACACCGGGTGGTTGCTCCTGTTCGGCGCCCTGCTGACCTCGGCGTACATGACGCGCCTCACCTTCCTCACCTTCAACAGCGGTGCCGAGCGGTGGATGAACCCCGCCACCTACGAAGAAGCGGGAACCGACCACCACCCCCACGACGACCATGCGCACGCTCACCGACACCATGCGCACCACGGCGAGGACGCTCACGGCTTCTTCTACACCGAAGAGGAGATGGCGCGGCGCGAGGCGCTCGCCCCTCACGATCATCACCATGGCCTGACCGTCGAGCATCGGCCTCGCGAGGTCTCGCCGAGCATGTGGGTGCCGCTCGCGGTGCTCGCCGCGCTTTCGACCGGCGTCACCGGGTACCTGATGCACCACGGGGAGACGTTCAAACACTGGCTCTACCCGCCGACGACCTACAACGAAACCGGCCTCTCGATGATCCGCAACGAGCCCGTGGTCCATGCCGAGGCGCTCACCGGACACCCCCACGGGTGGGTTGGCTCGGCGCTCGTGTTCCTCAGCGTCGGCGCGATGCTGATCGGCGCGATCTACGGATACTTGGTTTACTTCCGGCGTCTGCCCGCCCGCGAAGGGTTCGACCTGAAGCGGTGGAGCGGGTTCCGAAGGGCCGCGCGGGAGCAGTTCTATTACGACGGCTTTATGCTCAAGTTCTTCGTGACGCAAGGCGGCGCCGCCGTCGGGAACGTACTGGCCGGCATGGACAAGTACGTGGTGGACGGGGTCGTGAACGCCTGCGGCTGGCTTGCGAGCGGGCTCGGAGGCTTCTTCCGGCAGTTCCAAACCGGTTACGTGCGGGCCTATGCGCTCGTCATGCTGATCGGCGGAGTCGCGCTTCTCGTGTACTTCGCCACCGTCGGGCAGGGGGTGGCGCGATGAACGAACCGACCGGACTCGGCATCGTCAGCCTGGTTACGTTCTTGCCCCTTCTGGGGGCGTTGCTCCTGATGGTCACGCCGAAGGAGTTCGTCTTCACCCACCGCGTCGGCGCCCTCGCCTTCTCCGTCCTGACCTTCCTGGCGTCCCTCGCGATGATGGGTCGGTTCCAAACGGGCACCTACCACTACCAACTCACCGAGTTCATCCCTTGGATGCCGCAGTTCGGCATCCACTACCGCGTCGGCGTGGACGGCATCAGCGTCTGGCTGGTGCTGTTGACCACCTTCCTCTCCATCATCGCCACCTGGTTCAGTTTCTATGTGAAGGAACGGGTGAAGGCTTACATGGTCCTGCTCCTGCTCCTCGAGACGGCCATGCTCGGCGTCTTCGTCTCGATGGACATGATCCTGTTCTACACGTTCTTCGAGGCGAGCCTGATCCCGATGTACTTCCTGATCGCGATCTGGGGAGGCGAGAACAAGGCGTACGCGTCGGCGAAGTTCTTCATCTACACCTTTGCCGGCTCGATCTTCATGCTCGTCGGCATGATCTGGATGAGCGGCCAGTACGCCGCGGTCACCGGGGAACGCTCGTTCAGCCTCGTGGACATTCAGGCGGCGGTGGCGGGCGGAACGTTCTGGTCGGGCGCGATGCAGTTCCAGGGCCTGCTCTTCTGGGCGTTCATGGTCTCGTTCCTGATCAAGACGCCCGCCTTCCCGTTCCACACGTGGTTGCCGGACGCGCACGTCGAAGCCCCGACCGCCGGCTCGGTGATCTTGGCGGGTGTCCTCCTGAAGATGGGCACCTACGGGATGCTCCGGTTCGTCCTCCCCCTGTTCCCCGAGGGCGTCCAGGCGAACGTGCCCAAGGTGATGGCCCTGGCGGTCATCGGCATCATCTACGGGGCGATCGTCGCCGCGATGCAGCCGGACGTCAAGAAACTCATCGCCTATTCTTCCGTCGCCCACATGGGTTTCGTGCTGTTCGGCATCTTCTCGCTCAGCCACACCGGGCTCATGGGCGGCAGCTACCAACAACTCGCCCACGGCATCAGCACGGGCGCGTTGTTCCTTTTGGTCGGCCTGATCTACGAGCGGACGCACACCCGCAAGTTCTCAGACTACGGCGGATTGAAGTCGCAGATGCCGATCTACGCCGCGCTCTTCCTCATCATCATGCTCAGCAGCGTCGGCCTGCCGGGGACGAACGGCTTCATCGGCGAGTTCATGGCCCTGCTCGGTGGGTTCGATTCGAGCGCCAAGGGGCTATACGGCCTGTCCATCGGCTTCGTCGTCGTCGCCGCGAGCGGCGTCATCCTCGCGGCCGTCTACCTGCTCTGGATGTTCCAGAAGATGTTCTACGGGCCGCTCAATCCCGACCTGAAGCGCCTCAAAGACCTCAAGCCCTGGGAGATCGCGATGGTCGGTCTGCTCATCGTGTTCGTGTTTTGGGGCGGCCTGTCGCCGAACACCTTCCTCCGACCGATGGAGGCGAGCGTCCATGCCGTTCGGATGATGACGCTCAACGCCGAGGGCGACCGTCCGAGCTGGAAGAACCTCGAGATGGAGGTGAACGCCAAGGGCGACCTCGTTCAGGTCACGCCTCGCGACAAAGCCACCGACCCGTACGAGGTGGTCGCCACGATCGTGGACGCCAACCTCTACCCGGTCTCGGAGCAGGAAGAGCCCCTGATCCCCAAGCTTCCCCCCGCCTCCGCCGCTCCCGAGGTGGCGCCCCGGTGACGTCGAGGGAACGCCTGACCGTCGCCCTGCGCGGCGGCGAGGTGGACCGCCGACCGGTCGTGTCCTTCGCGGTCGGCGCCGCCGACGCCTACGTCGTGTCCCCCGGTTCGCTCCGAAGCGTCGTCCGACGCCAGGACGAGGCCATCCTCGCGGAGGTGCCCAACCCGTTCGGACTCGCCAAGGCCGAAGGGGTGGATCTCAACGCCGTCCTCGCCGCCGACCCCGCCGCCGGGAGCGCGCTCCTGGACCGGTACGCGACGCGCGTGAAAGCGACGATCGGGGACTCCTTTAGCCGGGGCGCGGACGGCCTGTTTTACCGGCTCGCCGGCGCCTGCCCCGCCGAATCCAGCCCCATGCAGTACGGCGGGCACCATCTCGAGATCGACCGCGAACTGCTGGGCGGCCTTGAAGGCGCGGCCTGCAACATCGTCTACGTCGAAGGCGAAGAGCCCTACCTCGAGTTCGTCAGCGACCTTCCCGCCCATGCCCTCGGCTGGGACGTCGAGCGCAGTGCGGCCGTCCCATCCGAAATCCGGGCGATGCGCGGCGGAGCGCTCGCCCTGGCCTCCGAGGACGGCGACCTCCTCCTCGATTCCATCCCCATGACGGCGCAAGCCCCCGTCGACCCGATTCTCGGCCATGTATAACCTGCTCGCTCAAACCGACGGCAACGGCCTCGCGAAGAGGCTCGCGGAGGCGTTCCCGCCCCCGACGATCGACTGGCCCTCGATCCTGCCGATCGCCCTCGTCGTCTGCACCGGCATCGTCGCGCTCATCGTCGAGATGCTTCGACCCCGGCAGAACAACAACGCGATCATCGGGTTTTCGCTCGTCGGTCTGTTCTTCGCCGGCCTGTCGCTCACGAGCCAGTTCGCGAGCCCCGATCTCGAGTCGTTCGGCGGGATGGTCCTACGGGATCGCTTCTCGCTGACCATTCAGTTGCTCGTCGTGATGGTGACCGGCCTCACCATCCTCTTCAGCGACGGTTATCTGCGCGCGAAGCGCATCCCCTTCGGCGAGTTCTACCCCCTCGTTCTCTGGTCGGCTTCGGGCGCCATGATGATGGCGTCGAGCAAGAACCTGTTGATGATCTTCCTTGGCATCGAGGTGCTCTCGATCTCGCTCTACGTCCTCGCGGGCATGAGCAAGACGGAGACCAAGTCGGAAGAGTCGGCCCTCAAGTACTTCTTGCTCGGCGCGTTCGCAAGCGCGTTCCTGCTCTACGGCATCGCCTTCATGTACGGGGCGACCGGATCGTTGCATCTGGACGCCATCCGCTCGGCCTGGAACCCTAACGACGAGGCCTTCCGCAACATGATGCTCTTCGGGATGGGCCTCATGCTCTTCGGACTCGCTTTCAAGGCCGCCTTCGTGCCGTTCCACCAGTGGACCCCGGACGTCTACCAAGGCGCGCCGACGAACGTCACCGCGTTCATGGCGGCCGGGTCCAAGATTGGTGCGATGGCCGCCCTTTGGCGTCTTCTCTCCGCCTCCACCACGAACGTCGACCTCGGCGCGACTTTCCAGAGCTATTGGATGCCCGCCTTGTTCTGGATCGCGATCCTGACGATGACCGTCGGGAACCTCGTGGCCCTCGTGCAGAAGGACGTCAAACGCACCCTCGGGTACTCCTCGATCGCCCACGCCGGCTACATCCTTGTCGGCATCCTCGCGCACGTCAACAATCCGGAGAAGGTGGGTATCGGCACGACCGTCTTCTACCTCCTGAGTTACAGCCTGATGACGATCGGCGCCTTCGCCGTCGTTTCGCTCACCGCGAAGAACGGCAAGGAGGGGACCCGTTTCGAGGACCTTCACGGACTCTGGAAACGAAGCCCCTTCGCCGTCGGCTGCCTCATCGTATTCGTCGCCTCCCTCATCGGCATTCCTCCGACCTCGGGCTTTTTCGGGAAGCTGATGATCTTCAACGATGCCCTCGCTTCCGACCTGATGCCGTTGGCGATCGTGCTCGCCGTCAATTCCGTTTTGAGCGTTTACTACTACGTCGGCATCGCTAAGGCCGCGTTCGTGGACGCGGAGGGCGCACGCACCCCCGAATCGGCGCCGATGAACCTGGGCCTCGCCGCGACCTGCCTGCTGTGCGCCGGCGGCATCTTCGCGGTCGTGATCCTGTTCAACCCCCTGATGAACTGGCTGGTCGGAGCCCCCTAACGGGATGCACCGTCGGACCGACGACCTCCGGATTCTCCAGACGCGGCCCCTCGTGCCGCCCGCGATTCTGCACGAGGAACTGCCGATCACCGATGCGGTGTCCGAGAACGTCTACGTGGCGCGCCGGGCGGTGGCCGACGTGCTGCACGGAAGGGACCGCCGCATGGTCGCGGTCGTCGGTCCTTGCTCGATCCACGACGTGGACGCCGCCCGCGCCTACGCCGAGCGCCTGAAGGGGATCGCCGAACGGGTGGCCGGGCGCGTCGTCGTGCTGATGCGGGCCTACTTCGAGAAGCCGCGCACCAGCGTCGGTTGGAAAGGCCTGATCAACGATCCCGACCTCGACGAGACCTTCCAGGTGAACAAGGGCCTGCGTCTGGCCCGGCGCCTGCTGCTCGACGTGAACGCGATGGGCTTACCGACCGGGTCCGAGTTCCTCGACCTGCAGATCCCCCAGCACATCGCCGACGTCACCGCCTGGGTCGCGATCGGGGCGCGCACGACCGAGAGCCAGGTGCACCGCGAACTGGCGAGCGGCCTCTCCATGCCGGTCGGGTTCAAGAATTCGACGGAGGGCAACCTTACCCCGGCGGTGGACGCCGTCCAGGCGGCCCGCTCGCAACACTGGTTCCCCTCGGTGACGAAACAAGGCGTGGGGGCGATCTTCCAGACGACCGGGAATCCCGACTGCCACATCATCCTTCGGGGCGGCGCCAGAACGGGCCCGAACTACGACGAGGACCACGTCGCGCGGGCGTGCGGACTGCTCGAGAAGAAGGGACTCCCGGCGCGCGTGATGGTGGACTGCAGCCACGGGAACAGCCACAAAGACCATCGCCGGCAGGCTGAAGTGCTGGACGAGGTGTGCCGGCAACTCCGTGCGGGAACGTCCGGACTGATGGGCGTCATGATCGAGAGCCATCTCGTCGAGGGGCGACAAGACCCGGCGTCCGGCGGGCCGCTAGTGTTCGGCCAGAGCGTGACCGACGCCTGCGTCGGCATCGAGGAAACCGAGGCGATGCTGCTTCGATTGGCGGACGCGCTCGCCTAGCCTCCCCGAAGGCGCGCCGCGATCTCCGACGCTTCGTTCGCGGGAAACGACTCGCCGATCGCGTACCACACGCCCTGCGGTCGGAGCGCCCGGGCGAGGGCGAAGGCGTCCTCGGCGGATTCGCACAAGACCATCATGGCCCGTCCCGCCGCTTGGATCTGCCGGTACACCTCGGTCCAGCGAATCGCCGGACCGTTCCCCGCGCCGTAGACCCACTGCACCGCGTGAATCGTCGGGGAACGCAGGATGGTGTCGAGGTGCACCAGCGCCGAGGGGCCGTCCAAGTGGAAGATCGCGCGGTCGGCCCGACGAGCCTCCTCCAAGATGGAGGGGAACACGACGTGCCGGAACGCGTCGGGCGAGATCAACGCGTTGAAGTCGCACGAAGGAACGTGCATCCGTCCCTCGCAGGTTGCCGTGAGCCAAGTGGTGAGGGGCTGGCCGACGTCCTGCATGGGGGCGATCGCGCGCTCCCACGCCTCGATCGCGAAGGGGGTGACGTGCTCGATCGCCGCGCGCACCGCTTCCGGATCGTCCGCAAGCTCGAGGCACAGGTTCTGGGGGCCGACGAGGGCGGAGACCAGGTCGGCGTTCGGGTGGAGGTCGGTGTAGCCGGTCAGCCAGCGACCCTGGGAACGGGCCACCGACCGACGCGTGAGTTCCATCGCCGACTCCCACTCGGGGGCGTCGAAGTTGGGCTTAAGGTCGAGCACCTCGCGGCACGACCCGCAAACCGGGGTGACCCAGGTCGTGTCGGGTGCGAACTCCATCCGGGTGCCGAAGATCGTGCTGAGAACGTCGGGTCCCATGTTCGCGAAAAACACCGGGAGGTTGTCCCCGACGAGCGGAGTGGCGGCGAGGCGGGCTTCGGCTTCGTCGAGGCGCGCGTCCAGGTCGAGCCATTCGTCGCGCGGCGAGCGATTTGTGATGGGACGCGGGGGCGCGGGAGTCTCCACCCCGATCTGGACGATCGGCCGGTCGTTCAGGCAGAACCACCAAGACTCGAACCGATCGAGCGTCTCGGCGAGGCGGTGCGGGACGCCGTAACTCACGTCCCACTATTGGACCCTTCTGCCGAATCTAGGTCTGGGTCCAACCATGCGAACGGTCGACCGCCCGCCGCCACTCCGCGAGGCGACACTCACGCTCGTCCGCGGACATCGAAGGTTCGAACGTGCGCTCCGCGCGGGGCCCGCCCACTGCTTCCTCGGCCGAGGCCCAGAACCCGACCGCCAGCCCCGCCAGGGCCGCCGCCCCGAAGGCGGTGGACTCGGTGACGGTCGGGCGCACGACCGGTACGCCCGCGAGGTCCGCTTGCACCTGCATGAGGAGGTCGTTCTGGGACGCGCCTCCGTCCACCCGAAGTTCTCGGATCGGAGCACCGGAGTCCAAGCGCATCGCCTCCAGGACATCGAGCGTCTGGTAGGCGAGGCTCTCGAGGGTCGCCCGAACCAGGTGCGCCTTCGTCGTTCCTCGGGTCAGCCCCACGATCGTCCCCCGGGCATAGGGGTCCCAGTAGGGCGCGCCCAGCCCCGCGAAGGCCGGTACCACGAAGACGCCGCCCGTATCCGGGACCGACGCCGCGAGCGCTTCCGCCTCGGAGGCGGAAGCGATGAGCCCGAGTTCGTCTCGGAGCCACTGGATGGCCGCCCCCGCCACGAACACGCTGCCCTCGAGGGCGTAGGTTGTCGCGCCGCCGATCCGCCACGCCGGGGTCGTCAACAGACGGTTGGGCGATGCGACCGGGGTGGGCCCGGTGTTGGCGAGCAGGAAGCAGCCGGTACCGTAGGTGTTCTTCACCATCCCGGGGCGGAGGCAACCCTGCCCGAACGTGGCGGCTTGCTGGTCGCCCGCGATGCCCGCGATCGGGATCGGCCGCCCGAACAGGGAAGGGTCGGTCTCTCCAAAAACCTCGGAGCAAGATCGGACCTCGGGCAACACCGCTCGCGGTATCCCGAGGATCGAAAGAAGCTCCTCGTCCCACTCGAACCGGTGGATGTCGAACAGCAGGGTCCGGGAGGCGTTGGTGACGTCCGTCGCGTGGACCCGTCCGCCCGTCAGTCGCCAAAGGAGGTAAGCGTCCACCGTTCCGAAGGCGAGGTCGCCTCGCTGGGCCCTCTCCCGAACGTCCGGCGCCGCGTCGAGCATCCACCGGAGTTTCGTGCCCGAGAAGTAAGGATCGAGCAGGAGTCCCGTCTTCGCCCGGAAGCTCGGCTCGTGGCCCTCGGACCGGAGTCGCTCGCAAAGGTCGGCGGTCCGGCGATCCTGCCAGACGATGGCGTTGCCGATCGGCTCGCCCGTGCGCCGGTCCCAGAGGACGGTGGTCTCGCGTTGGTTGGCGATGCCGATCGCCGCGACCTCGGCAGGATCGACCCCGACCATCGCGCCGCGTGCCACCTCGAGTTGCGACCGCCAGATCGCCTCCGGATCGTGCTCGACCCAACCCGGCTGGGGAAAGATCTGCGGGAACTCTCTTTGCGCGACCTGGACCGGTGCGCCCGTGTGGTCGAAGAGGATCGCGCGCGAGGACGTCGTTCCCTGGTCAAGGGCGAACACGTAACGACTCATGGATCGCTCCGCTGAGGAGACGGGAAGAGGGAACGGGGAAGTGGGAGAGGCGGTTTGTCTCTTCCCACTTCCTCAGGTCCCGACCCCCTACTTCAGCCGATCGGCGTCGCTCGTACGCTCCCAGGTGAACTCGCGATGCCCGAAGTGACCGTTCTTCGCGGTCGGGGCGTACTTCACCCGGGCCGGGTTGCGCAGGTCCAGGTGATCGATGATGCCCTTCGGCGACAGGTCGAAGTTCTCGCGGATGCGTCGCTCGATCTCGGCGGGGTCGATCGTCTCCGTCCCGAACGTCTCGACCGCGATGGACACGGGTTGGGGCACCCCGATCGCGTAGGCGAAGGTGATCTGAACCCGTTCCGCGAGGCCGGCCGCGACGACGCACTTGGCGACGTGACGCGCCATGTAGGTCGCCGAACGGTCCACCTTCGTCGGGTCCTTGCCGCTGAAGGCGCCGCCCCCGTGCGGGCAGAGACCGCCGTAGGTGTCCACGATGATCTTGCGGCCCGTGACGCCGGTATCGCCCTGGGGACCGCCGATCTCGAACGCGCCCGTCGGATTGATGTGGAACTTGATCTCGCCGTCGACGTACTCGGCGAACTCCTTGAGCACCGGCTCGATGATGTGCTGGCGCACCTTCTCCCGAACCGCGTCCTGGTCGCCCGGCGCGTGCTGCTGGGAGACCACGATCGTCTCGATCCGTTTGGCCTTTCCGTCCTCGTAGACGACGGAGACCTGGCTCTTCGCGTCCGGCCGGAATCCAAGGCTCGGGTGCTTCTTGCGGACCTGCGCCGAGACCGCCGTCATGCGGTGGGCGATCGTGATCGGGAGGGGCATGAACTCGACCGTCTCGTTGGTCGCCATGCCGAACATCATCCCTTGGTCGCCCGCTCCGCCGGTGTCGACCCCCATCGCGATGTGCGGCGACTGCTTCTGAATCGCGATCATTACGCCGCAGGTGTTGCCGTCGAAACCCAGTTGCGTGTCGGTGTAGCCGATCTCGTTGATCCGGTTGCGCACGATCTCGGGAATGTCCACGTAGGCGTGGGTGGTGACTTCGCCCGCCACGACCGCGAGACCTCGGGTGAGCAGGGTCTCGATGGCGACCCGGCACTCCGGGTCCTTCTCCATCAGCGCGTCGAGAAGCGAATCGGCGATCTGGTCGGCGACTTTGTCGGGATGCCCTTCGGAAACGCTTTCCGAGGTGTAGACCATGGTGCGGGACACTACTGCGTACCTTCCTGCCAGGAGTTCAGATACCGCTCCTGCTCGGCGGTCAAAACGTCGATCCGAACGCCCATCGAGGCCAGTTTGAGGGCGGCCACGTTGCGGTCGATGTCCACCGGGACCGAGTAGACGTTCTTCTCGAGGTTCTTGGCGTTCCGGACCATGTACTCGGCGCACAGGGCCTGGTTCGCGAAACTCATGTCCATGACCGAGGCCGGGTGGCCCTCGGCGGACGACAGGTTGATGAGGCGTCCTTCGGCGAGGAGGTAGACCAACTTGCCGCCGACGGTGTACTCGTCCACGAAGTTCTTGGCCTCGCGCTTGCTCGTCGCGAGCGTCTCGAGGGTGGCGATGTCGATCTCGGCGTTGAAGTGGCCGCTGTTGCACAGGATCGCCCCGTCCTTCAGCTTGCCGAAGTGCCGCCCGTCGATCACGTTCTTGTTGCCGGTGACGGTGACGAACACGTCGCCGATCGGCGCGGCCTCTTCCATCGTCATGACGCGGAAGCCGTCCATCACCGCCTCGATCGCCTTGGTGGGGTCGATCTCGGTGACGATCACGTTCGCGCCCATGCCGCGCGCTCGCGAGGCGATGCCCCGTCCGCACCAACCGTAGCCCGCGACGACGAAGTTGCGCCCGCTGAGGAGCACGTTGGTCGCCCGCAGGATTCCGTCGAGGGTGCTCTGCCCGGTGCCGTAGCGGTTGTCGAACAGGTGCTTGGTGTCCGCGTCGTTCACGGCCACGATCGGGTAGGCCAGCACCCCGTCCTTGGCCATCGCCCGCAGTCGGATGACGCCGGTCGTGGTCTCCTCGGTCCCGCCGACGATTCCGGGGATCAGGTCCCGTCGCTCGTTGTGGATGACGCCGACGGTGTCCGCCCCGTCGTCCATGGTCAGGGTCGGCTTCGTGTCGAGCGCCTGATGGATGTGCCGGTAGTACGTGTCGTTGTCCTCGCCCTTCACGCAGAAGGTGTGGACGCCGTAGTGGGCCACCAAGGCGGCGGCGACGTCGTCCTGCGTGCTGAGGGGGTTGCTGGCGCAGATCGCCACCTCGGCCCCGCCCGCCTGGAGGGTCCGGAGCAGGTTGGCCGTCTCCGTCGTCACGTGAAGGCACGCGGCGATGCGATGGCCGGCGAGGGGTTTCTCCTTGAGGAAGCGTTCCCGGATCAGTCGGAGAACGGGCATGTCCCGTTCGGCCCATTCGATTCGCCGTTTCCCCGCGTCCGCGAGACTCGGGTCGGCGATGTGGTGTTGCACCGTGGTCACGGGACGCAAGGGTACCCTGGACGGGTCGCCTGGAAGTTGCCGGAGACGGGCCGTTCCGGATTCCCCTCCTTTTGGAGGGGTGGCCGAAGGCCGGGGTGGTCCGATGAGAAAGACAAAGCGGTACCGGGCCCTGCCTTACAACCCTCAGCTAAGAGCGCGGGCGAAGGAGTTGCGCAAGGCGGGCATGTTGCACGAAGCCCTCATGTGGAACCAACTTAAGCGCAACCAACTGAACGGGCTGGACTTCGACCGCCAGAAGATCATTGGAAACTACATTGTGGACTTCTTCTGCGCGGAGAAGTCGGTCGTCATCGAGTTGGACGGACCCTCCCACGAAGGCCGCGAGAGCCATGATCGGCGGCGCGACGCCTACCTGCAGGAGTTGGGGCTGACGGTGATCCGGGTTCCGGTCGGCGAAGTCCTGCAAAACCTGGAGGGTGTGGTGGCGTATCTGAGAAACCACCCCGGCCTGACGGCCAGCCCTCGCGAGGAGGGGAACGGGAACCACCCCGGCCTGACGGCCACCCCTTCGGGGGAGGGGAATGGGAACCACCCCGGCCTGACGGCCACCCCTCCGGGGGAGGGGAACGGGAACCACCCCGGCCTGACGGCCACCCCTCGCGAGGAGGGGAACGGGAACCACCCCGGCCTGACGGCCACCCCTCCGAGGGAGGGGAACGGGGACCACCCCGGCCTGACGGCTACCCCTCCCGAGGAGGGGAACGGGAACCACCCCGGCCTGACGGCCACCCCTCCCGAGGAGGGGAATGGGAACCGCCAGGTATGATCCGAGGCCGCGATGCGGGTTGACGATCTCCTGAGCGAGCGCACCGTTTTTTCGTTCGAGTTCTTTCCGCCCAAGACCGAGGCGGCGCGCGCCCAACTGCACGCGGCTTTGGCCGAACTCGCCACCCTGCGCCCCGATTTCGTCTCCGTCACCTACGGCGCGGGCGGCTCGACCCGCGACCTCACCGTCGACCTCGTCCGCGAGATCGCCGAACTCGGGCTGAACCCGATGGCCCACCTGACCTGCGTCGGCCACACCGCCGACGAACTCGCCGGCACCCTCGACCTCCTCGCCGCGATCCCCACCGCCAACGTCCTCGCCCTGCGCGGCGATCCCCCCAAGGGGGAGACGGCGTTCGTGCGTCCCGAAGGCGGCTTCGGCTACGCCCAGGAACTCGTGCGGTTCGTCGGCGCGAGGTATCCCTTCTGCATCGGCGCCGCCTGCTACCCCGAGAAGCACCCCGAATCCCCTGACCCGGACGCCGACCTCGACCGGCTCAAGGAAAAGGTGGACTCCGGCGCGGCCTTTCTCGTGACGCAGCTGTTCTTCGAGCCCGACCTCTACTTCGCCTTCCGCGAGCGGGCCGAGCATAAGGGCATCCGCGTCCCGATCGTCCCTGGCGTCATGCCCCTCACCAACGCCCATCAGCTCGACCGGTTCGTCACCGCCATCCACGCCTCGGTGCCCGACGCCCTGCGCGCCCGGCTTCCGGCGGGCGTCTCCGAGTACGACGCCACCCAGATCGGCGTCGAATGGGCGACCCGCCAGTGCGAGGCCCTTCTGGCCGGCGGCGCGCCCGGCGTCCACTTCTACACCCTCAACCGGTCCCACGCGACCCAGGACATCTTCCGCAACCTGATGCCCGAGCGCGCGATCCCCTGAAACCCATGGCCCAACGCTTCGACGTCTACGCGATGTGCAACCCCCTCTTCGACCTTCAGGCCGAGGTGACCGACGAGTTCCTGACGACCCTCCCCTACGCCAAAGGCGGGATGTTCCTCATCGACCACGACGCGCAGAAGGAGCTCGTCCCGGAGGTGTACGACGCCATCGTCAACACCGCTCCCGGCGGGTCCGGCGCGAACACCGCCTTCGGCGTCGGGCTCCTCGGCGGGCGCGCCTGCTACACCGGACACGTCGGGGACGACGAGCACGGGCGGCTCTACCGCGAGGGCATGGAGGCGATGGGCGTCAAGCCCAACCTCGGGGTCAGCGAGGGGAACACCGGCGTCTGCCTCGTCCTCGTCACCCCCGACGCCCAGCGGACGATGTTCACCTACCTGGGCGGCTGCCGCGACCTGGCCCCCGCCGATCTGAACCTCCGCGATCTGGCCGACAGCGAGTTCTTCTACCTGACCGCCTACCTTTGGGACTCCGACAGTCAGAAGGAGACGGTCACCCTCGCCCTCGAGACCGCGACCAGGGCCGGGGTCAAGGTGGCCCTCTCGCTGAGCGACCCCTTCTGCGTCCAACGGCACCGCGACGACCTTGCCGGGCTGGTCAAGAAGCACGTCCACACCCTCTTCGGCAACTACCAAGAGGCGCAGATGATGACCGACACCGAAACCCCGGAGGACGCCGCCCGGGCCCTCGCCGACTTCTGCGAGGTCGCCGTCGTGACCCTCGACGAAAAGGGATCCCTCATCCGGGCGCGCGGCGAAACCCACCGGATCGCCCCGTTCCCGGTCCGCGCGGTGGACACGACGGGAGCCGGCGACATGTACGCCGCGGGGCTGCTCTACGGAATGGCGCGCGGCGGCTCCTACCCGGAGGTCGGGCGACTAGCCTCCGTTTCGGCCGCGAAAGTGGTCGGCCACTTGGGGCCACGGTTGTCGGAAACGGACGAGGACATCCGGGCCGAACTGCGCGCGTTCGCGACCGCCTAGACCGGGTACCGTGACCCCCGTGCGTCACCTCGCCCTTGCCGTCTGCCTTCTCGCCGCCGTCGCCGTTCGTGCGGACCGGTTGCTGTTCATCCCGACGGGCAAGAAGTTGCCGCAGGGCACCGTCCGGGGCGAGTGGCTCTTCGACGGCGGGGATCGGGAGCGCAACCGCTTCTACCTCGGGGCCGGCATCACCAAGAACATCGAGTTTGAGTTCCTCACCTTCAGCCCGCCTCGGTCGGGCCAGAGCCGTCTCGACTCGATGAACGTGTCCTACAACTACGTGGACCCGGTCGTGGGCTTCGTCCCGGGAATCACCCTGGGGGTGCGCGACCTCTTCGACCGCTCCGAGGGCCGGGCTTTTTTCGTCGCCACCACCTACAAGATCGGCCTGGACGGGCTCTACAACAGCGATACCCCCGCCGAACTCACCCTCGGGCTCGGGACGAAACCCTACCGAGGCGCGTTCGTGGGCGTCACCCTTCCGTTCACCGCCACCTTCCGGATCATCGGGGAGCACGACAGCCGCGACTTGCGCGCCGGTTTCGAGTTCAAACCGCACCGGGATCTGGCCTTCCGCTGGTTCCATCAGGAACAAGGGGGGACGTGGAGCCTGAGCTGGACCCGGCGTCTTTGATCGGCCAACCCGCCTCCCGGGTCGCTTCGAGAATCCGTCGTGCCAACTCCTGAGAGAAGGCGTCCCGCGCCGTCCGGTCGTCGGTCCCGGCCGCGAACTCGGCGTAGGTGAGCGGAACCCCGAACGAGACGGTGAAACGGGATCGCCGCAACCGCTTGGCCCCTCGGGGCCAGCAACGGTGCGTTCCCGACACGCCGACCGGCAACACCGGGGCGTTCGTTCGCTTCGCCAGCATCGCCACTCCCCGGTTCACCGGGAGCATCGTCTCGCCATCGTTGCGGGTGCCCTCCGGAAACACGAGGACGGCGTGCCCCCCCTCGATCTCGGCAATCGCCCGCCGGATGGCCTCCGTGTCTCCCGCCCCGCGCTTCACCGGAAAGGAACCTAGGCTGGTGATAAGGGCGGCAAAGGGACGAAACCGAAAGAGCTCTTCCTTCGCCATAAAGCGCAGACCCCGGGGCAGCCCGACCGCCACGCAAGGCGGATCGAGGAACGAGACGTGGACCGGGGCGACGATCAGGGGGCCTTCGACGGGAACTCGCTCGGCATGGAGCGCCCGGTAACCGCCCATCGGACGAAAGAACAGGTCCCGCACGGCGGCTCGGCAGAATCGGTACCACGGGCTCCAGCGCGCGCTCACGCCGCCGAGTATGACGCCTCCTCGATCCGGGGAACCAAGGCCGCCGCCGACAGGCACACGACCCCCGCCACCAGGTACGGAGAAGCCGGGTAGAGATCGAACAGCGCGCCGCCGAGCACCGGCCCGATCATGTAGCCGATCGACCGCGCCGACTGAAGCGCCCCGAACAGCTCGCCTTGGCGTTCCTCGGCGGTGCGCCGACTGCAGACCGCGTTGAGAATCGGTCCGGCCAAGCCCAACCCGACTGCGTACAGCGTGCTGCCCACCAGAAGACCCGCCATCCCGTTCGCGAACGGATAGCTCGCCAGGCCGACCCCCATCCCGACGTAGCATAGGCGCAAGGTGGTTCGCTCCGGGTACCGCGCGGCGACCCAGGCGACGAGGGTCGCCTGAACCAGGACCGTCAACACCGACTCGAAGCCGAACACGACGCCGAACTCGAACTGGCCGAAACCGAGGTTGTGGCGAATGAGCCGCCCGAACGTGCCCTCCAACATCGCGAGCGCGAACCAGGACACCACCGCGATCGCCGCCATCCGCAGGAGGAGCCCGTCGCGCCGGAACAGCGAAAAGTCGACCATCGCTCGCTTCTCCGGGCGTTGCTCGATGGCGGGCGGACGATGCGGCAGGAACGCCGCGACCACCAAGAACCCCATGCCGCTCGCCGCTGCCCCGACGTACCCGAGCCACGGCAACCACCCGAAGCGCGCGAGCACCGACACCACCGCCGCGCCCCCGATCAGCCCGGCCGTGGTCGCCGCCCCCAGTTTGCCGAGAAACGCCGTCTGTCGGTCTCGTTCGACCGTGTCCACGACGTAGGCCTGCGCGACCGCCACGTTCGCCGCCCCGAGGCCCGCGAGGACCCGGCTGATCACGATCGCCCAAACCGAGTCGTGCATGGCGTAGACCGCCATTCCCGCCGCCGAGAGCGAGGTGCAGACGAGGAACACCGGCTTGCGCCCGATCCGGTCGCTCAGCACCCCCCACCAGGGCGAGACGAGGAACTGGACGACGAACATGCTTGCCAGCACCAGGCCGATCACCCAGCCGGGGGCGCCGAGGGCTTCCGCCCGCAACTGGACGTCCGGAATGAACATTCCGAAGCCGAGAAGATCGAGGAAGGCCGCCGCCCAGAGGGGCCAAAGTCCGCGCACCCGTCCACTGTATCCACCCGCCCGCCCCCGTGGTGCAACACCGTGACACTAGCCGACCCGCTCCCGTTGCCGTCCGGGTGGTACAACGATCCCGCAATGCTCGACCGACACTTCATCCGCACCAACGCGGAGGCCGTCCGCGCCGGAGCCGCCAAGAAGAACATCGAGGCGCCGGTGGACGAACTCGTCGCTCTCGACGCCGAATGGCGAGGCATCCTCCTGGAACTCGAGTCCTGCCGCGCCGAAATGAACGCCGTGAGCAAGTCGATCGGGCAGCTGATGAGCCAGGGCAAGCGAGACGAGGCGGAGGCCGCCAAGGGTCAGACGAAGGCCTTCAAGGAGCGCTTGGACGAGTTGGAGGTGCGGATGCGCGAGGTGGAAGAAGGGGTGCGAACCGCCGAACTCAACATCCCGAACCCCCCGCACGCGAGCGTCCCCGCCGGCACCGGCGAAGCCGACAACGTGGTCGTCCGCGAGTGGGGGGAGAAGCCGACCCATACTCCTCCGCCGCACTGGGAAATCGCGACCGGACTCGACCTCCTCGACTTCCCGCGCGGCACCAAGATCTCCGGGAGCGGATTCGTGCTGTACACCGGCATCGGCGCGCGCCTTCAGCGATCGCTTTTCAACTGGATGATCGACCACCAGACGGGGACGAACGGCTACCGCGAGGTCTACCCGCCTTACGTGGTCAACGCCGACTCGCTGCGAGGGACCGGCCAACTCCCCAAGTTCGAGGAAGACCTCTACAAAACGAGCGACGGATTCTATCTCGTGCCGACCGCCGAAGTTCCGGTGACCAACATCTATCGCGACGAGATTCTCAACGGCGACGACCTGACCATCAAGTTGGCGGCGGTCAGCGGCTGTTTCCGGCGCGAGGCGGGTGCGGCGGGGAAGGACACCCGCGGCCTCCAACGGGTCCACCAGTTCGACAAGGTCGAGATGGTGAAGTTCGCTAAGCCGGAAGACTCCTACGACGAGTTGGAGGCGATGGTGCGCGACGCCGAGAGCGTGCTCCAGGCGCTTGGCCTTCACTACCGCGTGGTGCTGCTGTGCGGCCCCGAAATGAGTTTCTCGAACGCGAAGTGCTACGACCTGGAGATCTGGTCGCCCGCGATGAACAAGTATCTGGAGATCTCCAGCTGCAGCAACTTCGAGGCGTTCCAAGCGAGGCGGGCCAACATCCGGTTCCGTCGAGCGCCGGGCGAGAAGCCGGAGTTCGTCCACACCTTGAACGGGAGCGGCCTCGCCCTGCCGCGACTGTACGCGGTGCTCCTCGAGACGTTTTGGAACGAGGACGGCACCATCACCCTCCCCGAACCGCTGCGCCCCTACGTTGGGCGAGATCGGCTGACGAAAGAGTGACGCGAGCGGCGGGCGGTTTCCCGGCCAAGTCCCGCTCCCACGCTTGCCGTGCCGAGTTCGGCGAAGCACGACGGGCCCGCCGTGCCATCCTGAGCGAGCCTTGCCACCCTGAGCGAAGCGGAGGGTTTCGTACGATCCAAGCGCAAAAACCCGTTGACCACGAAGCGGGAGCAAGGGCACCGAACGGTCGGGCCCGGGGTGAGCAAAGAGCCATGGACCATGTTCTTGACGTGATCGCCTCCCTGGCCCCAAGAACGTGGGCCCGACGTTCGCGAAGCCACGGACCGTAAGACGCGCGCGCCTCCCAGATGATTATCGGCGTGATCTTAATCAGGTTGGTGCAGCAAAACCTATCGAAATCCCTCGGGATTTCGATCACGGGCAAGGATCATCGGTTGACACTGCGGTGACCGAAGTGACGGAAGCCCGCTCCCGGCCATAATGGGCGGACGCCCTATGAGCCGCTTTCAGATCGACAAAGATTACGTGCTGCGCGTGCTGGTGGACCTCCTCAACACCCCCAGCCCGACCGGCGACACCGAATGGGCGATCAACTTCGTCCAGCAGGAGTTCGCCGAACTCGACGTGCCGACCCAGAAGACCGCCAAGGGCGCCCTTCTCGCGGAAGCGCCCGGCATCGCCGAGGCGCGCCCCCGGGCGATCACCGCGCACGTCGACACGCTCGGCCTCATGGTGGCCCAGATCAAGCCCAACGGGAGGTTGCGGGTCACCCCGCTCAACGGCATCGTGTTCCCCACCATCGAGAGCGAAGGGGTCACGATCCGCACCCGGGAGGACCGTCCGATCCGAGGCTCGATCGTCTTCGCCAACGGCGCCGCGCACGTCAACAAGGACTCGCGCGAAGGGAAGCGCGACGCCGCCACGATGGAGGTGCGCGTGGACGAACGAACCTCCAACGCGGAGGAAACGAGGCTGCTGGGCATCGAGGTGGGCGACTTTGTGCATCTCGACCCTCGCGTCGAGACCTCGGGGTCCGGGTTCGTGAGATCGCGGTTTCTGGACGACAAGGCGGGGGTCGCCTGCCTCCTCGGGGCTCTCAAGACCTTGCGAGATCACGGCATCACCCCCGCTCAGCGGACGAACCTCCTGATCAGCAACTTCGAAGAGGTCGGGCACGGCGGGATGGACGGCATCCCCGACGACGTCGTCGAGTACGTCGTGGTGGACATGGCGTGCATCGGCGAGGGGCTGAACGGCGACGAGTACCACTGTTCGCTTTGCGTGAAGGATTCGAACGGCCCCTACAGCCGCGCTCTTTCCGGCAAGCTGATGAATGTGGCGGAGACGGCGGGAATCGAACTGAAGCTGGACGTGTACCCGTTCTACGGCTCGGACGGGGGCGCCTACTGGCAGTCCGGCGGGCGCGCCGAAGTGGCGCTCATCGGCCCGGGCGTGGACACCAGCCACGGCTACGAGCGAACGCACTGGGACGCCCTGGCGGACACGACCCTCCTGCTGGCCGAGTACATGGCGGCCGACTAGGCGGTGGGCGCGTACGATCGCCTGGTCCGGCCGCTGCTCTTTCGGCTGGATCCGGAGCGGGTTCACGAATGGGCTTTCTCCCTCCTCGAACGGGGGTGGATTCGTGCGACCGTGTACCGGCACTCGATCCTCGAGCAGACCCTCTTCGGAGTTCGGTTCTCGAATCCCCTCGGTTTGGCCGCCGGGTTTGACAAAGACGCCCGCGCCGTCTCGGCGTGGCGTGGTCTGGGCTTTGGGTTTGCCGAGGTCGGCACCGTGACGCCGAGGCCCCAACCGGGGAACCCGCGTCCGCGGCTGTTTCGCCTTCCGGAGGACGGCGCGATCGTGAACCGAATGGGGTTCAACAACCAGGGGGCGACGGCGATGGCGGCGCGTTTGTGCGCGGCGCGGCCCGGCCTCCCGATCGGGATCAACCTGGGCAAGAACAAGGACACCCCGCTCGCGGAAGCCGCAGGCGACTATGCGGCGGCGTTCTCGTTGCTCAGGAATCACGGCGACTACTTCGTGGTCAACGTGTCCTCGCCGAACACCCCGGGCCTTCGGACGCTGCAGGATCGGTCGTCGCTCCTCGAAATCGTGAAGGCCGTCCAAAGCGTGGACGCGACGAAGCCCCTGTTCGTGAAGGTCGCCCCCGACTTGGAGCCCTCGGCGCTGGAAGATGCGGCGGCAGTGATCGACGAGGCGAACCTGACCGGGGTCATCGCCACGAACACGACCCTCTCGCGTGTGGGCCTGTGCCGCGACCCGAACGAGGCGGGCGGCCTATCGGGCCGACCCTTGCGCGATCGGTCGGACGAGGTGCTCCGGTCCCTGGCCGGGCTTCTCCCGAACCGGACGCTGATCGGCGTCGGCGGCGTGTTCGGCGGAGAGGACGTCTACCGGAAGCTGCGCCTCGGGGCGAGCTTGGTGCAGGTGTACACCGGTTGGGTCTACGGGGGCCCGTCGAGCGCACCACGGATGCTCCGGGAACTCGCGGCGCTCCTCGAACGAGACGGAATCCGGAGCCTCGAGGAGGCTCGGCGATCGGCGTTGCCGAAAGCCTGAGAGGTTGGGGCGGATGATGGGATTTGAACCCACGACTTCCACAGCCACAGTGTGGCGCTCTAACCCCTGAGCTACACCCGCCGCGCGTAGACGACCCATTTTGACGCATCGGCCGGCGAAAATCAACCGGCCGGCGGGCCAAGCGCGTGGCGGCCTCAGCTCTTGAGCAGTTGCCGCAACACGTACTGAAGGATGCCGCCGTGACGGTAGTACTCGCGCTCCTGGGGCGTGTCGATGCGGACGGTGGCGTCGAACGCTCTCGCCGACCCGTCGGCCGAAGTCGCGGTCACCCGGACGGTCTTGCCGTTCGCAAAACCCGTCGCCATGCCGGTCGCAAAGCCTTGAATATCAAAGGTCTCGGTGCCGTCCAGGCCGAGGCTCGCCGCGCTCTCGCCCGCCGCGAACTGGAGCGGCAGGATTCCCATGCCGACCAGGTTCGACCGGTGAATGCGCTCGAAACTCTCCGCCAAGACGACTTTGACGCCGAGCAGGAAGGGGCCCTTCGCCGCCCAGTCACGGGACGAACCGGAGCCGTACTCCTTCCCCGCGAGCACGATCAGCGGCACGCCGGCGGCCCGGTAGCGCTCGGACGCCTCGAAGATGTCGGTCGTCTCGCCCGTGGGAAGGTGGGTGGTGAAGCCGCCCTCGGTGCCGGGCGCCAGCAGGTTGCGGAGCCGGACGTTGGCGAACGTCCCGCGAACCATCACCTCGTGGTTGCCGCGCCGCGAACCGTAGCTGTTGAAAAGGTGCGGACGAACCGCGCGCTCGGTCAGATACGCCCCGGCGGGCGACTTGGCCTTGATCGAACCGGCGGGCGAGATATGGTCGGTGGTGATGCTGTCGGCGAGGACGGCCAGCGCGCGAAGACCGACCGGGTCCGCAACGCTTGCGGGCGCCTCCGGCGACATCCCGTCGAAGTAGGGCGCTTTCTTGATGTAGGTGGAACCGTCCGACCATCGGTACCGGTCGCCGCCCGAAACCTCGATCGCCGCCCACTTGTCGTCCCCCTGGAACACGTCGGCATAGCTCGAGGCGAACATCTCGGCCCGCACGTTTTCGGCGACGCAAGCGGCGATCTCCGCCTGGGAAGGCCAAACGTCGCGCAGATAGACCGGCCGGCCCAAGTGGTCTAGGCCGAGGGGGTCGTTCTGGAGGTCGATGTCGATCGTGCCCGCCAAGGCATAGGCCACCACGAGGGGCGGGGACATCAGGTAGTTCGCCTTGACCTCGGCGTTGACGCGGCCCTCGAAGTTTCGGTTTCCGCTGAGCACGGAGACGACGGCGAGGTCGTTCGCTTGGATCGCATGGGAGACCGCTTCCGGAAGCGGGCCCGAGTTGCCGATGCAGGTCGTGCAACCGTATCCGACGGTGTTGAAGCCGAGGGCGTCAAGGTCGGCCGAGAGGCCCGCCCGATCGAGGTATCCGGTCACCACCTTGGAGCCAGGGGCGAGCGACGTTTTGACCCAGGGCTTCGCGCGAAGGCCGGCGGCGACCGCCTTTCGCGCCACCAGCCCGGCGGCGACCATGACGGACGGGTTCGAGGTGTTCGTGCAACTTGTGATCGCGGCGATCACGACCGCCCCATCGCGCAACCCTTGCTCGGGCGAGGTCTCCGCCGGATCGCGGACCGGAGCCGCGTCCCGGCGCGGAAACCCGGCAAAGAACGACTCGCGCGCCGAACCCAGGGCAATCCGATCTTGCGGGCGCTTCGGTCCGGCGACGCTCGGCTCGACGGTGGCGAGGTCGAGTTCCAGCACGTCGGTGTACTCGGCCTGCGGCGTATCCGCCGAATGGAAGAGCCCTTGGGCGACCATGTAGGCGCGAACGAGCGCGATCGACTCCTCGGAACGGCCGGTGAGCCGCAGGTAAGTCAGCGTCTCCTCGTCGACCGGGAAGATGCCGCACGTCGCCCCGTACTCGGGCGCCATGTTCGCGATCGTGGCGCGGTCGGCCAGCGGCATGGAGGCGAGGCCGGGGCCGAAGAACTCGACGAACTTGCCGACGACGCCCTTCCGGCGGAGCATCTCGGTGACGGTCAGGACAAGGTCGGTGGCGGTACAACCCTCGCGGAGCCTTCCGCTGATTCGGAACCCGATCACCTGGGGGAGGAGCATGCTGACCGGCTGACCCAACATGGCCGCTTCCGCCTCGATGCCACCGACGCCCCAACCAAGGACGCCGAGGCCGTTGATCATCGTCGTGTGGGAGTCGGTGCCGACGAGCGTATCGGGATAGGCGACGCCATCCTTTTCGAACACGACGCGGGCGAGATGCTCCAAGTTAACCTGGTGGACGATGCCCGTGTTCGGGGGCACGACCCGAAAGTTGTCGAACGCCGACTGACCCCATTTCAGGAACTCGTATCGCTCCTGATTGCGCTCGAACTCGAGGTCCCGGTTGATCATGAGCGCCGCATCGGAGCCGTAGGCGTCCACCTGCACCGAGTGGTCGATGACCAACTCGACCGGTTGCAGGGGGTTGATCCTCTTCGGGTCGCCGCCGAGGGCGGCCATCGCGTCCCGCATCGCGGCGAGGTCCACCACGCACGGGACGCCGGTGAAGTCCTGCAGCAGAACGCGGGCGGGGGTGAACGCGATCTCCTGGCTTGGTTCGGCTTGGGCGTTCCAATCGGCGACCGCCTCGACGTGGGCTCTCATCACGTTGACCCCGTCCTCGTTTCGGAGAAGGTTCTCAAGGAGAATTCGGATCGAGAAGGGGAGGCGAGCGAGGTTCGAGGTGACGGCGTCGAGGCGATAGTAGGAGACCTCGCGACCGGCCGTTCGAAGCGTGGATTTCGCGCCAAAGCTGTTCATTCGGTGGGGTACCTCGGGTCCGCCTCAGCGTTCGGCGACGACGCGGCGATCCTCGGGCGAGACCGTGAACAAGAGGCGGGAGTGTCGTCCGAGTGTACCTAGATCGTCGATCAGGGGCCGTTCGATGCCGCCGGTGTATCCTGGTGGCCTCCCAATGGAACATCGTTCGCGTCGTCGGCTCATCATCACCGGGGGGATCGCGCAGGGCAAATCCACCGTGCTGGGCTACCTTCGCGACGCGGGTTACGCCACGCTCTCCGCCGACGACGTCGCGCGTCGAGTCTACGAGGAAGCGGCGACGCAAGACCGGCTCGCCGAGATCGTCGGACGCCGGGTCGGGCGCGCCGAGTTGCGCGCCCTACTGGCCAGGGACGCTCGCGTCCGTCGGGAGGTGAACGCCCTGATGCACGGTGAGGTCTTCCGTCGGTTGGCGGCCTCGGACGCCCAGGTCCTCGAGATTCCGCTGTACGCCGAAGCCTGCCTCCTGGGTTTCGGGGAGGAGGTCTGGGCGGTCACCTGCGACGAGACGGCGAGGCGACGAAGGCTGGTCGAGCGACTGGGGGACGAGGTCGAGGCGGACCGTCTGATCGCCACCCAGTTGCCCTCGCGAGCTAAGAACGTCCTGGCGGATCGGGTCGTCAACACCGACGATCCGCCGGTTCTCGTGCGGCAAACCGTGCTCGCTTGGGCGAGCGAGTTCTTTGGCAGGGGTTGACCCAACGGAATCTGATGCTATACTGCGGTCTGGCAAAGCCGGACCGAACTCCGGATGTGCCGTTCGTGCGTCCGGTGGGGGCTCGGTCGGAAACGTTTGTACGTTTTTGTCCAGGAAGCCACCGTAACGGGCGCCCGACGAGGCACGTCTAACAGTGCGAATCCGAGGTTCTTCGGCTTGCCCGGATGCGGACACGGCAGATGGTTATTGTCGAACGAATGAGGCTTGGTTCCAGCATGGAGGACTCGTCACAGTGAGGCGTTTCGTAAACTCGTTGCCCTGCAAGGTGACATGCCACTTGGTTATCGCCGGGTTGGTCATGCCATTCCTGACGTTGCTGACGGCGAACCGGGCGTTCGCCCAGACGACGCAACGGCCCCGCTGGGCGGTCGTTGATTTCGTCGATTCGAGCAAGAAGGGCGGAGACAACCTCGGCGCGGTCGCGTCCGAGGCGGTCAACGCCGAACTGGTCAAGATCGGCAAGTACGATGTCGAACCTCAGGAAACGGTCGCCCGAAAGGCCGCCGAACTGGGACTTCAACAGCCGGTGACCGACAAAACGAGTCTGATGCGGCTCGCGCAGGACCTTCGGGTCGGCACGCTCGTCGCGGGCGAGGTCAAGGCGTGGGACATCAAGAACGTCGACCTCGGCAAACGGGCTTCCGTCGTCGTTCGCGTCGTGATCTACGACGTGGCCTCGGGCATTCCCATCAACGGGGCGGCGCTTCAGTCGTCGTCCTCGGTGCGCCCCTCCGACGCTCCGAACGACGCGCTTCTTCGAGACGCGATCGCCAACGCGGCGTCGCTCGCCGTCAACAAGATCAACACGCAGACCCTTCCGGAAGGCACCGTTCTGAACACGCAGGGCTCGGTCGGAAGCGACCGTGACATGGCGCTTGTGAACCAGGGCAGCCGCGACGGATTCAAGAAGGACCAGCAGGTCATCGTGATCCGTGGGCGCGAGCAGGTTGCGACGGCCCGCGTCGTGGACGTGGAGCCGGAGTTCGCGACGGTGAAGGTCACTTCTTCGAACAAAGGCATCACCCCGGGCGACCGCGTCCGAGTGGTCTTCGACGTGCCGGACATCGAGCCGCGCGTCTCGAAGGACGATACGGTGCGCGCGCCTCGCCGTTCTCGCGGCGACAGCGGCCTCATCTCCGTCTTGCTGATCCTCGGTGTCGTGGCCCTCGCTCTGAGCGGCGGTCGAGGCTCGGACACCGACCTCGCGAAGGACGTGGGCGCCGAAGCGGTCAGCGACGTTTCCGGTACGCCGGGCGTTCGCGTGAGCTGGGCTCGGGACCTGTTCGTTCGCGGCAACTCTCAGGCCTACGCCTGGCAGGTCTACCGCAACGACGTCCTCGGTACGCCGGTGGCGGTCGCTCCCGGGAACTTGAGTTCGGTCGTCGACACGTCGACGGCGCGCGACGTCTCGTACTCCGACTTTGGCGGCCAGATCGGCGGGATCACCTGCGACTTCTCCGATCCGCAACTCACGACGGCCACCGCGGTCGCGGGCGTGACGGCGGGTCGCACCTACACTTATTCGGTCGCTCTCGTCTATAAGATCGCGGCGATCGACCTGCCGGACGGCGGCAACACGGGCGGCTCGACCACGGGCGGCACCACCGCGGGAACCACGACGACCGGCACCACCACCACGGGCACGACCACGACCGGAACGACGACGACGGGCACGACGGGCGGAACGACGGGCACGACCGGAACGTCCGCTTCCGAGTGCTACTTCATCTCGACTCGCGTCAACGCGAAGGGTCCGGTGACCCCGCTGGCGAAGGTCGGCCTCGTCGCCCCGGCGGCCAACTCGGTCGTGACGGCGCCGATTCCGTTCTCCTTCACCTCGGCGGTCAACGGCTCGTTCCCGACCACGGTGAGCTACGTGCTTCAGATCTCCACCTCGCCGGTGTTCCCGAAGGGCGCGACCAGTACCGTCGCCCGGATGGATCGTCCCGATGCGGGGACGCTGAGCACGCCGAGCGTGGACACGTCGGCCCTCTTCACCACGGCGACCGAACTCTGGTGGCGCGTCGGCGCCCGGGCGGTCATCGACAAGCCGGGTCCGGCGGCGGACGCGAACGGCGAGCGGTACATCTTCAGCGAGCCGCGCCGCTTCACGCGTCCGGGCGTGCCTCCTCCTCCTCCGGGCCGCACCGGTGGAACGACGACCACGAACACCCAGACGAATCGGCGGGATGGGAATCCGTTCACGAACCGCAATCGTCGTGGTGGTGGCAACTAGCCCTCGATCGCAACCTTCTCTGGGCCGTTTCGGCGGCCCAGGGACCCCTGGCTACAAGACGGAGCCTCAATGAGAACCCTCGATTTTAGGAAGACGCTGGCAGTGCTCGGATGCACCGCGTTCGCGACGGGAGCGTTCGCCCAAGCCAACTGGCTGTTCGAGTGCTGGGATTTCGCCAACGTCCAGAACCCGGTCAGCAATACCTGGAACGCTTACCCGCTTGGCAACGATCTCATCCGGATCGACTTGGGGATCAGCGGAACCCTGACGTATTTCGGAACGAACGGGCCCTGCTTCACGCCGCAGGCGACGCTCAACGCGCGCGGCCGGTTCGGTTACATGTCGGGACCGACCGGATCGGTCCAAAGCGACTTCGACGACAACCTGGTTTACACGTTCGGCATGCCGCTTTACATGGGTGGCGGTCAGGGCTACGCGACCACGACCCGCAACGGTGCGCAGACGCTCGTCGGTGCGAACGGCTTTTCGCTCGCCTTCATCGGAGCCAGCGACCGCTATTTCCTGATCGAAACGACGAACGACAGCACGCACGTCCAACTGCGCGCGGACGTCGTGGGCGACGCGATTCGCATGCAGTGGACGCTTACGAACCGGGGAACGGAGGCGGCGGGCCTCGGACTCTGGCTCGGGCACATCGTCGCGATGCTGACCGATTCGCCCGGAAAGACCGATCCAACGGGAGCGAGCGAGTCGCATGCGTTCATCTTTGGCAACAGCGGCTACCGACCGAAGGAGGGCTACATCTATCGGGACGGCGGGCGCCAGATTCGGACGATGCAACGCCTGAACCGCGCGCAGGATCCGGCGAACTTCCCCAAGTACGTCGATTTCCTGTTCGGCCAAACGGCGGCCTATGGCTTCCGAGTTGAGAACGGCCCGACGGCTTCGACGACACCCCCCAACGGCGTTTCGGACGCGACCGACGCGAGCGAGATCGTGTTCTACGACGCGTTCATGTCGCCGCCGCCGCTCGGCGGGATCGGGGGCGATGGTCCGTTCCAAGACGTCATCATCCCCGACACCCTGATCGACGAAACGGCTTACGTGCAGAAGTTCGGCGAACAGCAGGTTGCGCCGAACGCCTCGCGGCAGATCGTCCACTATGTCCGCAGCACCTGGGGCGTTTCGAACTACAGCAAGCCCTACGCAGTCGTCGTGGACGCCCCCGGCCTGTTGGCGACCTCCAGTTCCGGTCAGGACGGGCTCTCGCCGAATCCTTTCAAGGTTCGCGTCTACGTGGACAACATCCGTGGTTTCACCACGGTGGACCAGGAAGTTCCGCTGAACGACGTGCGCATCACCCTCACCTTGCCGGCGGGCATGTCCTTTGCCGGCGGCGATTCGGCGGTCAAGATCATCCCGATCGTTCCCCCGAAGCAGATTCGCTACGTGGAGTACACGGTCGCGAGCGACGGTCGCGTCTTTGGCAATATGCCGATCGGGGTGAAGGTCGAGCCGACCCCGGGTCCGGTCAAGGAACTGACCGGGACGATCAACGTCTCCGCGACGCCGCGACTGACGATTCGAGAGGGCGCCAACCTCGTGTCGGTGCCCTGGAACTTCAGCGACACCACGTGGAGTTCGATCTTGGGGATGACCCCGGTCGTAGACTTCAACGCTTACGCCTGGAACCCGCAGTTGCTCGGCTACACGCTCTCTTCGAGCGCCGAACGAGGCAAGGCGGCATGGATCGTCTCGAACCTTGAACTCGGATCGCACCAGTTGCTCGGCGCGCCGACGGTCCCGGCGGACACGTCTTCCGGAGGACTGCTGAACCAACTGAAGAGCGGGTGGAACCTTGTCGGCAACCCGTACCCCTACGCGATCCAACTCGGCGCGATCAATGGCGTCTCCGCCGCGAACCCCGACCAGGCCTACTCGTGGGAACAGCTCGTGCAGCTGGGCTACGTGAGCGGCGAGGTCGCTTACTGGGACGAAACGACCCAGAGCTACAAGTTCATCCAGGGGAACGACGGCATCATGCAGCCCAACCGTGGCTACTGGATGCACGTGAACACCGTGCAGGACTTCACGCTCTCGTGGCCGCCCGTCAACGTGCCGTTCTTGCCGGGATCCTCGCGGGCGCCGCAGAACTGGCGACAGACCGCCGACCAGTGGCGGCTGAAACTGGTCGCCCGAACAACCGACTCGATGGATGACGAGAACTACATCGGAGTGGCGCGCAGCGCCGCCGAGGCGAAGACGCTCGCCGCCATGAACCCGCCGATGGGGCCGACCCAGAAGGTGGACGTCATGATCGCCGACACCGCGAACGGCAAGCCGACGCGGATGGCGGGCTCGTACGTCGATCGAGCGACTCGGCACGAGTGGGACGTGGAGGTGAACGTGAAGGAGGCCGGTCGGGTGACCCTCACGTGGCCAAACCTCAGCACGGTGCCGAAGAACGTTCGTTTCCGGCTGGTGGACAAGGCGACGGGCGTGGCTCGCGATCTGCGCCAGACGAGCGGCTACACGTTCGAGGCCGCCGAGCCGGGAACCCGTGCCTTCTCGCTCCAGATGGAGCCGGGAACGTCCCAGCGAGCCGTGATCGGCAACGTGGTGGTGTCCCGTCCGTCCCGATCGGTGTCGGCACCGTTCACGATCGCCTACACGCTCTCGACCGACGCGACCACCTCGATCCGTATCCTCTCCGGGACGGGCAAGGAGGTCTTCAGCGTCAGCCGAGGCCGCGCCGACGCCGCCGGCCAGAACACCGCCGTGTGGATGCTTCGCGACAACGCAAACCGCGCCGTCGCCCCCGGCACCTACCGGGTGGAGATTCTGGCCGAGGCGAACAACGGCGAGCGCGTCCGAAAGACCGTACCGATCAACGTGATCCGCTAGAAGGTTCGCCGCATCGTAACGGTCGCGTGGCGGGAGTCGAAACCGACTCCCGCCACCGTCGTTTAACATGAGAAAGGGTACAACACCCTTCGAAGCCTCGGAATGCCCTTGTTGCGCCCCCTTGCCCTTCTTGGACTGCTGATTCTGGGTTCGCTTTGCACGGCTCAGAACGCGGTGATCCGCTTGCGCACGTTCCCCAGCGTGATGCTCGCCGACGGACGCAGCACCGCCACGATATCCGCCGAGGTGCTGGACAGCAACGGAAGGCGCGTGCCCGACGGCACCCAAGTCGTCTTCTACACCACCCTTGGCAGTTTCCGGGAAAACGTCGTTCAGACGATCAACGGCACCGCCCACGGCATCCTCGTCGCCTCCAGCGCACCGGGGGTCGGCACGATCACCGTCAACGCCCTTGCGTACAACGCGACGACGTCGACCGTGTACGATTTCGTGGGGGATCGGGCGTTGCTCAGCAAGTCCCAGGAATACATCGAGGTGTACGCGCCGGACTACCTGCAGTACAGCCTTGAGGACCGCATCCTGGAGGCGTCGGCCACCGATCGGGGCGCACGGCTCTCGTACAAAACGGTGACCATCGAAGCGGACGACCTGCAGTACAACGTGGCCTCGTTCGAAGTGGTCGCCAAGAACGCGGTTCTGAAGTCGGGCAAGTGGTCTCATCCGTTCAAGCAACTGCGTTACGGCCTCGCGACGCGCAAAGGGGTGGGCCTGACGACGATCGAGGAAGAGGTGGACGGCGAAAAGCGCGCGCGGTCGGCGATCGTCGACGTCGACGGCCAGACCCTGACCCCGCGCACCGACATGGTCGCGTCTACGATCTTCGATTTCCAGGAGATCGTCGAGGGCGTTCAACACGTATCGGGCGACAAGGTGATCGTCTTTCCGTCTAAGGAGATGTACTTCTACAAGGCGTCGGTCTTTGTGGATGGAAAGCGAGCGCTGTCGGTACCGATGCTCCAGGTGAATCTGGACGGGCGGACCCCCCTGTTCACCGACGAGATCTTTCAGGTCAACAACAACCAACTGACCGTTTCTTACCCGCACTACCTTTCCCTGAAGCCCGGCCAAACCAGCCTCCTAAGGCTGAGCACGGGCGGGCAATACGGGCGCTCCACGGTAAGCCAGAGCGGAATCTTCCTCGACTACGAGCTCAAGTGGAACAAGGGCGACCAAGCGCAAGGGGGCTTTACCTTTGGCGGGATGGGTCGTCAGGACTGGGGCCTCGGAGCGAATCACTTCCAGCGTTTCGACGACCGGACGACCGGTTATTTCCAGGTGGAGTTGCCCGCGCACCGAAGCGTTTTCGGTTCGGCGTCGATATCGCGTCAGTTCAACGGCTTCTCCGCGAGCGTGAACGGGAACGCGACCAGCACGCTCCAAGGCGAGTTGTACCGATCCCAGACCACGAGCCTGATTGTGGAAAAAGACCCGACGAAGGTCGGGCAACTTCCCCTGCGCCTGTACGTTGGACTTACCGCCGCCAACTCCCAGCGCACGAGTGCGGCGGGCGACGCCTCCCAGACCTCCTACGGCGTTCGGTTGCGAACCCAATTGGTTCCTCAGCAACTGGGGCCGACGACGCAGGTGAACGCGGGTGCGTTCGTCAGCAAGGTCACCGGTCAGAACGCGCTTCGCGGGCTGACCTATGGGGCAACCCTCTCGATGGCCCAGCGCCTGGGCAGGGAAGCCGTCCTCAACCTCACCTACGACTTCATCGAGGACGGGTTCAACAGTGCCCTCATCGGTCGCCATCGGCTTAGCGCGCAGGGGTACGCCTACAAGGGACGCACCGCGATCTCCGTGTTCGCGAGCAAGAGCCTGGACCTCGACCGCCTCAGCTATTTTGGCGACCTGAGCTATCGGATGCATCGCGATTGGCGGGTCGCGACCACCTACACCCTCGACCGCTACCTCGGAGAGAGTTACAAGAACTACGGTTTTCTGGTGGGCTACAAGATCGGTGAGCGCGAGATCGGGCTCACTTGGTCCTACAACACGAAGCGGATAGGTGTGCAGTTCCTTGGCGCGCAACTGCGCTAGCCTGCTACTTCTGGCGCTGTTCTCTTCGAGTTGGGCGCAGTCGTTCGGTCGGTTCGGCTACGTTCGCGAGGCGGCGCTACCCGGCCTCACGGTCGATGCGGCGGGCTTCCGGGCCAACCATCCCTCGGCAGATCGGGTTCGTTTCGCGACTGCGAGCGACGTCTGGAGTCCGGTCTCGTTGAACGAGGTCGAGCAAACCGTTGTGCTGCGAGGCGCGATCGGCACCCCCAACAAGCTGCGGGCGAGCCTGCTTGGGGCGGGGTGTCTGATGTACTTTCCCAACGGCATCGACCTGCGCCTTGGTTCGACGGGCGCGCCCTACCTGAGTTGGGGCGAGGGGTCGATCGGCCCGGGCAACCCGACTCCCGCCTCACCGTGGCTCGCGCTTTCGTTCCGAGACGCCCAGCCGCCCCTGATGTTCGTCGGGATGGACAAGCCGCTGTCGCTCAAAACGACGGGGCGTCCCGGACAGTGGCGGATTCAGAGCGACGGCCCTTACGCGGGGTGGGTGAAGGTCGTCACGCCGCTTGGAACCGAAGGTCGTGCGGCGACGACGGCCTCGGCGCTCGGGGAGATCGTGAAGCGGATTCGCAAGCGGCTCAAGTTTTGGACGCAACCGGTGCCCGTGCTGCTATCGACCAAGGTGACCGACGACGGCACCTCGGTGACCGCGACCTGGGAGTTCGACAAGCCCGGAGCGATGGTGCCCCAGCCCGTAATCCTCGCGCCGCTCGGCGGGTACGGCATCAAGTTGCAGACGCCGTACGAAGAAGCGGAGGTGGCCACGGAGCAAGGTCCGGTGGCCTACTGCATGGGGCTTCGCCTCACGGTGCGGTTTCCTTTGCGGCGCGTCCCCAGTGGCCGCAGTCTGGCGTCGGGCGATCAGGAGGAGATGATCGGGAGCGCATCCCCGCTGGACGTTCCCACCGTGGTGGAGTACGCGCTGTCCTGCCTGTCGCCCCAATGCGATCCTGCCCGCCTGACCCGGGGCAAGGAGACGCTGCGCGCCTTCTTGGGCGAGGTCGCCTACGGAGACGAACCCATCACCGGCCAGCGGTTGCCGTTCGAACCGAGCGGAAAGGGGGCGGATCTCGTGGCCGCCCACGCGATCCTCATGCAGGGCCTGGACGCCAGCGGGCTTACATCCGAGCCCAACTCGCTTCTCACGTCGCTGGTCTGGCGTCGAGACTGGTACACGTGGCGGTTTCACGCACGGGACGCGGGTTTGGCCCGCCGAACGTCAGCCTTAGCCTCCATCGCGGCGGCACTCTGCCCGGAACCGCGTCGTCGACTGGAGGGGGCGATGCTCCACGCCGGCCTCGCGGCCGAACGCGGCTACGCCAAGTGGCTGGCGAATCGGCGTCGGGGACCGGCCGCCTACGCGTTTTCCGAGCCGATGGCGGGTCTGCGCGATGCCCTCTTCCTGAACCCCGCAGGTTCCACGGAGGGGAAGCGCTACCTTGAGTCTCTCTGCGCCGAAATCCGTACCTACTCGGATTTGCCGATCTGGGTCGAGCAGAAGGGAACCGAGGCGACCCTCTCGTGGCCTTCGTTGGCGGGCGGCACCACCGAACTGGCCCTCGGCACGGGGTACCCGGTTAGGGTCGTAACCCGGTCGAATCTCGAGTCATTCGAGGCTCGCGAAGGCCTCGGCTCCCTGGGACTCAAGGGGCGTACCCCCTTGAACGGACGGTGCTCCGTCGTCATCGCTCGTCCGGAGTGGGCGGGGTCCCTTCCATCGGTCGCCCCGATCCCGCGTTGGGAGGAGCCGATGCGCGGCCCCTAGAGGGGAATCCGCAGACCGTCGTAGGCGAGTCGGACCCCGTCGGGCAGGGTTGACTCGGTCGCGTGGTGGTCGAAGTCGTGGCTCAAGTGGGTCAGGTAGGTCGCGCGGGCGCCGATCAGCCCGGCGACCTCCAAAGCTCGGGCAAGGTGAAAATGGTTTGGGTGTGGCCGGTAACGGACGGCGTCGAGAACCAGCGTGTCCAGTCCGCCGAGATGCTTCCAACTCGGCTCAGGAATTTCGGAGACGTCTGTCAGGTAGGCGAAGTCACCCACGCGCAGGCCCACCACCGGCATCGTGCCATGGATTAGGGGGAAGGTGCGGACCGTCAGCCCCCCCGCCTCAAAGATCTCCGGTACGTCGCGCAGGTCGAACCGGGGAAGCAGGAGGCCGGGCCGGCCGGCCGCGAACCCGTACGGGAATACGCGTCGGATATCTTCCTGGGTGTCCGGGTAGGCGTACACGGGCATCGGGCGTCCGGTACGCAGGCAGAATCCCCGCAGGTCGTCCATGCCCATGATGTGGTCGGCATGTCCGTGGGTCACGAGGACCGACTCGACGTCGGTCACTCGTTCTCGCAACAACTGGAGCCTCATTTCCGGGGCACAGTCCACGAGCAAGCGCCCGGTCGGGCCGACGATCAGGATCGAGGGCCGAGTACGCCAGTTCTTGGGTTCGGCGAGGAAAGTCGCCTCATAGTCGAAGCCGAGGGTGGGGACGCCGGAACTCGTGCCCGACCCGAGAACGACGACCTCCGCCACCGTTACAGCTCGCCGGAGGCCTTGAGCACCATCTGGGCGATCAGGGTACTCGGGACGTCGGTGTATTGGGATACCCGTTCAAGGCAGCGGGCGAAGTTGCGCTCGTTCAGGTCGTCCCATTCCGATTGGGCTTGACGGGCGGACACGACGACGGCGACGGCTTCCTCGAGAAACCGTGCGCGCGACTGGGGCTGGGACTTGTTGGCGATGGCGGCGTACCGGCGACCCAACTCCTCGAACACGCCTTCCCAGTTGGTGCGCGCCTCCAGTTGCTGGCGCATCCTCTCCATCGCGTGCTCTTGGAGCCGTCGAGATTCCGCGTCCTTGCGCTTGACCCGTTCGTAGTCCTCGAGCGTCACGCCTTCGATCACTCGGAGACGTACCGGGGTGATCAGTTCGGCGGACATCCGCTTCTCGATCTCGCGCCGGATCGCCCCCATGCGGAGGTGGCCGCCAAGTTCGGTGTCGGTGTGGGGCAGGCCGATCACGAGGGTGCCCTCGTCGACCGTCACGGGAACGCACCGGTTCAGCGCGGTCCAGACGCCGACGCCGGTCACGCTCTGTTTCACGGCCGGCAGGACGTCCTTCCAGGCTTCCAGGAGGTCGGGCATGCTTCCACGATTATGGTGCCTCGGGGCGGGCCGCCGCCACCGATGCCGCGTTCGGGCACAATGAGCCATGCGCGCGGTGGTGACGGGCGGCGCCGGGTTCCTCGGCTCCCACTTGGTGGATCGTCTGGTGCGGGACGGTTGGGACGTCGTCGCGATCGACAACCTGGTCACAGGTTCGCCGGACAACTTGGTGCCGGCATTGGCGACCGGCAAGGCGAGTCTCGTCCACCAGGACGTGATCCAGCGGTGCGAGGTGGACGGGGAGGTGGAGTTCGTGTTCCATCTCGCCAGCCCGGCCAGTCCGGTGGACTTCGAGCGATTGCCGTTCGAGGTCCTGCGGGTGGGCTCGGTCGGCACCCTCAACGCGCTGGAATTCGCCCACCGGAAGGGCGCGGGCTTTCTCATGGCGTCGACGAGCGAGGTCTACGGCGACCCCCTGATCTCGCCGCAACCCGAGACGTACCTGGGGAACGTGAACCCGATCGGAATCCGAGCGGTGTACGACGAGGGCAAGCGGTATTCGGAAGCGGCCACCATGGCGTACCACCGCTATCGCGGGCTCGATACGCGGATCGTCCGGTTCTTCAACACGTACGGCCCGCGCATGCGGTTGGACGACGGGCGCGTCGTGCCGAACTTCATCGCGCAGGCGTTGGCGGGCCGCCCCCTCACGGTGTACGGCGACGGAGAGCAGACGAGATCGTTCGGCTACGTGGACGACGCCGTGGACGGGGTTTGCCGACTCGCCGCCTCGGGCTACCACGATCCCGTGAATCTGGGCAGCCAATGGGAGTTTCGCGTCATCGACTTCGCCCGGCTAGTGATCGAGCTGACCGGTTCGGGTAGCGAGATCGAGTACCGGCCGGCCCTGCCCGACGATCCGAAGCAGCGGCGACCGGACACGTCGCGCGCCGAAACGGTGCTCGGTTGGCGTCCCACGACCTCGCTGGAAGACGGACTGCGCGCCACGATCGCCTGGTTTCGTGATCGGCTCGGGACGTAGCGAGGGGCGGCGGCAACCCGAAGGGTACGTCCCCCTTTCTCGGGACGTATGGAACACTGGGCCCGTAAGTGGTTCAAACTAAGTAGCGGGAGGAATCGCGCCTCCCGTGAGGCTGTCCGGACTATGAAGACTCTCAAGAACCCGAGCCAAGCGCACTGGATGATGGGCGCGGCGTGCGTCATCGCGCTCGCCTTGCCCAGCGGCCGCGTCGGCGCGCAAACGAATCCCGGCGAGCGAACGGTGAACCCGCCGGTCGCCCGACAGAACGTCGTCTACGGCTATGCCTCGGGCGCACAGGAGGAACGGACGACCCGAGGCAACAAGGCCGACTTTGCGCCCGCCAGCGCCACCCCCTTTCTTTACTTGCAGGGCTCCTTGGGGGGCCAGTGGACGGTGGACGGATTCGGCGCCTCCGGAAGCAACGTCGAAAGCAGCGTCATCACGATCCAGCACAACGAGACCCTCGGCCTGGATTTTGACGGGTTCGGGCCGCTGACCAAGGTTTCGGGCTCTCCGACGGGGGCGACGACGATGGACTGGCAACTCGGGATCAACGTTCGCGGCGGCCTTTCGATGGCCCTCCTGCCGGGCTCCACGGGCGGCCTCGTCACGCCCGCGACGGTCAACACGATGTTCACGCCTTCCAGCCCGCTTTACGCCCCGGCCGTTACCGGCGGCGTTCTTCGGATCGAGATCCAGCGCAAACTGCTCGTCGCGGCGGACAACACGCCGGGCCGGTACCAGAACGACGGTTCGCTTACGCTCTATCGTTACTGAGACGCCTCACGATTCCAGTTCGCGGTAGAAAAGCAGTTCGCCCGATTCTCCTTCCGCCGATCCTTGGCTTGGGAGGAAGAGGGTCACCACCAGGCATCGCCGGCCTTGGGGAGAGAGGCACTCCGTGACGGTCGGATTGGCGAACGATCGCGACCCTCGGTGCGTGTTCATCCGAACGGGCGCGGCCTCGTTGGTGCGCCGATCCACCAGGTAGAGTCCCCAAGACGACCAGTCGTCCTTTACCTTCATCCCTTCGATCAGGAGCGAGGAGCGCCCTTGGTCGTTTAGAGCGTCGCGGTCGCCGATGTTCCCGGCGACGCCGAAGGCCTCGACCGCGCGATCGATGGCTTCCTGCTTCGCCGCTTTCCAGGTCGTCCAGTTTGTCAGCGTGGCACGCGCTTGACGGTCGACGACCCCATCGCGGTAATAGTGCATTCCGAGTTCGAGTACCGTCTCGCGCTCGCCTTGCCGATAGGAAAGCACGTTGGGGGTGCCTTCCGCGAACTTGGAGAGCGTGTTGGGGGCGTCGAACTCGCGGGAGGGACGGTTGGCGTAGAGGCTCGTCTGGTCCTCGTACTGGCGAACCCGAATCCAGTTGCCTCGGCGCGGTCCGTCCTTCTCGAAGGCGACGATGAAGCTTCTGTTCGTGACGAAGAGCGTTCCTTGGTGGGCGTGACGGTCGAGGTCCACCACCCAGCGCCAGTTGAGAAGGTCCATCGAGCGGGCGATTTTGAGGGTGAACGCCCCCTTCTCCAGCGTGTGGTACACCCCGAGGTAACCGGCCTTGGGCGACGGCACCACCTTTAGGCAGTCCATGGACGCGCCTTGGTCGTCCTTGAGTCCGTACCGGAAGGCGGTCGCGTGCGGGAAGTCCTCCAACACGCGACGCAGGTCCGGCGCGGCGCTCAACAAGGCGACCGCAAGCGTCAAGGTCATACCGTCAGTTTAGTAGATGACCTTGTTCAAAGGATATTCGACCAGACCGGTGGCGCCCGCGCGCTTCAGCTTCGGCAGGAGATCGCGGGATTGGCGTTCCTCGAGGATCACCTCGACCGCCACCCAAGCCTCGTCGGCGAGTTGCGAGATCGTGGGGTTCCGGAGCGCCGGCAGGAGTCCGAGCACGTCGCCCAAACCGGCGCGAGGAGCGTTCATCTTAAGACCGACAAGTCGGGCGGCGTTCATCGCTCCTTGGAGCAACATCCCGAGCGACTCAAGCTTCTGACGCTTCCACGCGTCTTCGTTCCAAGCGCTCGTGTTGGCGACGAACCGGGTGGTGGAGGTCAGCAGGGTCTCAACGATCCGGAGGTTGTGCGCCCGAAGGGAGGAACCCGTCTCGGTGTTGACGACGATCGCGTCGACCAAGGTTGGGACCTTGACTTCGCACGCCCCCCAACTGAACTCGACTTCGGCGTCGATGCCCCGATCGGCCAAGAAGCGGTTTGTCAGCCGCACGTACTCGGTCGCCAACCGCTTGCCCCGCAAGTCTTCCACCGACCGCACGTCGGAGTCTTGGTGGACGGCCAGTACGATGCGTATCGGGTTGTTCGTAAGCTTCGAGTATCGAAGTTCGCAAATCTCGTGGACGGTAACGCCGCAGTCGGTGATCCAGTCGTGGCCCGTCAGGCCCGCGTCGATCACGCCGTCGGCGACGTACGCCGGAATCTCCTGAGGGCGGAGGAGCACGGGCTCGATCTCGTCGTCGTCCACGATCGGTTCGTAGGAGCGCGAGGTCGTTTTGAAGCGGAAGCCGGCGCGCTCGAACAAGGCGAACGTGGCCTCCTGCAGGCTGCCCTTGGGAAGGCCGAGACGGAGTTTCATCGGGGAGTCGGAAGTGTACCTTTGGCCTTCGGCCGCCGTAGGGATCGCAACCCAGACGCCGATACTTGGGAGTGATGGCCGTGCACGAGCGTTCACGGTGGGCCAGGATCGGTGTCCTGATCGCGCCTGAAGACCGACATGGGTTCCAGTACGTGGAGGCCCTTGAACGCACGGGGCTGGCTTACGAAACGTTGGACGAGCGCGCGTTCCACGGGCTGGAGTCGCACGGCATTCTGATCCTCTGTGGCGATCACAGCCTCAAACCCATCCAAGTGGACGCGATCGCGCGGTGGGTCGAAGAGGGGGGCATCCTGATCTGTTCCGGAACCACTTGGGGTATGGAGCAGGTTCTCGGGCTGGACCCGGCGGGCCGCACGGCGGGGGTCGAGACGCTCGCCCGGGCCGGCCAGAGCGACCTCTGGCCCGAGGAGGCCGAGCAGATTCGGTTCATGGGCGGCGCCCTCCATCGCGGGCAGGGGTGCGAGGTGCTGGCCACGGTTCGCGAGGAGTTCGTCGGTATCGGACGTCGCCGCGTGGGAAGCGGACGCGCCTATTGGTTGGCCCCTCACCTGGGACGCACGATGTCGATGGTGCTGCTCGGACGCAGCGTCGAAGGGGACAGCGTCGGTCCCGGCGACGAGTCGGCCCTGACCCTGGACGACGACCTCCGCGCGGAGGACGGTACCAACCTCAGTTTCGAGCACGATCGGGGTCGCGTCGGTTCCCACGATCCACCCTACTTCCGTCACCCGTACGTGGACTACCTGCGCGATCTCCTGCTCCGGACGGTATTCGAAGCGGCGCGGGTCACCAACCGGGCGCTTGCCATGCTCTGGTACTGGCCGCGCTTTGCGCCCGCGACCGCGATGGTGACGTTCGAGTGCACGCAGTACGAGCCCGACCACGTGTACGCGATGGACCGGGTCCTCCAGATGATGCCGTGCCGGGCAACTTGGCTTTCCGGACCCCCGGGCTACGGCAACGACCTGTACCGCTGGATGAAGAACCGTGGCCACGAGCCGGGGCTGCTTTTCGTGACCGAAGACGCGAACGGATGGCACGAAGGCAAACTGAAGATCCAATACCAGGTGATCGGTCGGTCGAGTTCGTCCTCGGAAATGGTGGCGATTCGCCCGATGAACGGACGTTGGCACCGCCTCACCGAGTTCTACGGAATGGCGGAGGAAGCGGGCGCGCGGGTGAGCTTGAGCAAGGGGGGCCGGCAGGCGGGCACAAGCGGCTTCCTGTTCGGTACCTGCCACCCCTTCTACCCCCGACGACCCAACGGCTCGACCTTTCGCGTGCTCGAAATCCCGTACCAAATCTGCCGACCGGGCCGCGAGACGCAGGACGAGACGGCGGCGGCGTTGGTTCAGGAGACCCTGATGCGTCACGGGTGCCTGCAGATCGCTTCGACCCCCGAGGCGGTGAGCGACCCGGTGGCCTCGTCGTCGTTGCGCAAGGTCTTGACGCAATGCAAGATGAATCGGATGGAGTTCGTGACCCCCAGTGAACTGGCGGAGTACGAGCGGTTGCGCCGGTCGGTGAGGATGGCGCAGATCGACAAGCACGGCCGGGGCCAACTCAGAGTCAGTTCGCCGACCGCCTTCGCCAAGGCCTGCATCCTGGTGAGCGAACCCGCGACCGAGGTGGCCAAGTACGGCGTGCCGTCGCACCTGGGCGTTCGCGAGTATCTCGGGACGCGGTTTCTGTCGGTGCAGGTCGATCTCGACGCAAAGTCCCCCAACGAAATCGACGTCACGTTCGCCGACTCGGAAGCGGCGGCCGCCTAAAGCGCGTACTTGGACAGGGCGTCCGATATGGCGCGGGCGGTCAGCGACACGAGGGGGATGCCCGCCTCGTACGCCATGCGGGTAGGGCCGATCAGGGCGATGGTGCCCGCTTCGTTTTCGCCTACGAAGAACCGATGCCGCACGACGGACAAGGACCGCATCGGCTCCGGGCGGTTCTCCCGCCCGATGCGCACGGTCTGGGTTTGGTCTGCCGAATCGGTGAGGGCGTCGTAAACCGCGCCCGAATCTTGGAGGAAATCGAGCAGCTGGTTGAGAGCGTCGAAGTCCCGGCGGAATTCCGGTTGGGCGAACAGGTACTCCTCGCCCTCCATCACGATCTGCCCGCGCGTGTACTCCTTCGCCATGCTCCGCAGGGCGGGCCAAATCTGGGCGAGCATCGCATCGAGGTTCGGCGGGCAGTCGGTCGCGGGGGACTTGAGTCGCGAGAGTCCGGTTACCGAAGTGCCCGCCACGTGCTTGGCCAGCAGTTCGTTCGCCTTGCCGATGTCGTCCAGCGACAGCCCGGGGGGGCAGTCGATCATCCGGTTCTCGATGTGCCCGTTCCCGAACACCGCGACGAGAAGGGCCTGGGTCGGTCCGATCGCGCTCAGCAGCACGTTCCTCACCGTGACGTCGGCCCCGCGCAACGTCGTCGCCGCCGTCAGGAGATGGGTGAGCCGACTGAGGGCGCGGGTCGCGTCCGTCAGAAGCGTCTGCAACGCATCGCCTTCTTGGGTGGCCTCCCGGATCGTTTCACGGGCTCGCGCCGAAGGGTCGCCTTCGACGATGAGGCGGTCCACGAAATACCGGTAGCCTTGATCGCTCGGAATCCGGCCGGCGCTCGTATGGGGTTGCTCGAGAAAGCCCAGCTCGGCCATCTCCGCCAGTTCGTTGCGGACGGTGGCGGACTTGACTCCCAAGGGGTACTTCTCGGTGAGAATCTGGCTTCCGATCGGCTCCGCCGTGGTGACGTACTCCACCACCACCGCGCGCAAGATCACCTGCTTGCGACCATCGAGTTCGGACATCCGCCGTCATTTTACGTGATTGGTCGGCCGCGCATCGCGGTCGTCGGCGGGATAGGCCCCACCGAAGGGGTCCGCGCACCTCTCGACGCCACGGCGTTCCCCTCCATCTCCGCTTCACCCTTGAGACGGGTCTGGCGAATCCCGGCAAATCGACCGATAGCCAAGTTGACGAACGTCCGGAACAAGAAACCCATGAACCGAACGACAGCTGCGGAACGACGCCTGGCCCCCCGTATCGACGTGCTCGAGTACGTCGTGGTGCGCGCGGGTGACCACGAGGAGACCGCCGTGTTGCAGAACGTGGGCCTCGGCGGAATCCTGTTTCAGAGTCGCCTTGGCTTCGAAGTCGACGACCACTTGGAGATCGTGGTTGGGACCGAGGATAGCCCGGTCGCCCTGGCTTGCGAGGTGCGGCACTGCCGCGCCAACTATGACGGGACGATGCACGCGACCGGCGTCCGATTCACGCCCCGGAACCCGGACGAGCGGCGAGCGGTCGCCGAGTTTCTTCACGGGGTCGTCGCGCGCAACTACCTGGACGGTTGATCACTCGCCGGGCTTGTCCGGGTCGTCCACGAGGCTCGCTTCGAACAGCTTTCTCAGGCGATCGCGATCGGCGCGATCCGCTTCGCGGCGCTTGACGTCGTCCAAGTACCGTTTCTCGCGCTCGAGTTCTCGGGCGGTGGGTTTGGCGGGTGCGTAAACCGCGATCTCCTGGTAGCGCAATCCGGGAATCCGGTTCGACGCGAACAAGTAGACCAGTCCTTGGGGCACGATCAGAAGCGGCGCCAGCATTGGCGACGCGGCAAAGAAGAGAAGGGCGACCGAAATCCAGGCCAGCCACCGCGCCTGCATCGGCAGGACCAGCATGAAGCTCACCGGCATCTCCGGGTGACGGGTCGCCCATGCCACCGTGATCGCCACCAGCAACACCCACGCTCCCGCCAGGGTTCCGCCGATCCCGAGTGCCCCCCCGACCCAAACGAGCAAGGAGGTGAGGAGGGTGACGGCGAGCGCGAACACCGCGAAGCGCCGCGACGTCATCTCCCGCTCGACGATGCCGCCGATCCCCCACAGCCACATCCCGGCGAACAGGAGCCCGATCGGACCCATCGCCCCTCCGCACAGAACCCAGGTCAGAAGACTCCAAGGTCTTGCCCCCACGCTCGCGGGGTCGAAGACGAGCGGAAAGAGAAAGCGCACTGGATCGAGCCAACCAAGGAGGAACGTGACGACGAGGGCCGCCAGAATCGCGACGCTCACGGGCGCGCCGGACCGGCGTATCGTTCGCTGGAAGTCGGAGAGGCCGCGCATCGGACGATGCATTATCCAACGTTATCGGCGCTTTCTGCGCGTCCGGTAGACGGCCCAAGGTCCCGGGACCCGAATCCTCGGGTGCGACGACGCCCCTCTCCATGAGCGACACTAGGATCAACATGAAGTTCACCGTGGATTGGAGAGGCGAGGCGGTCTTCGAGGCAAAACCACCGAGCGGCGCGACCCTCCGGATGGACACCCATCCCGACTTTGGCGGATCGGAAGGTCCGACCCCGATGGAGACTTTGCTCGCCGCCGCGGCCGCTTGCTCGGGGATCGACGTGGTGGACATTCTGCGCAAGAAGCGACAGAAGGTGACGGCCTATCGCATCGAGGTCGAGGCGGAGCGCACGGAGGAAGGGGTCTACCCACGCCCGTTCCGAAAAGTCGTCTTGCGGCACGTCCTCAGCGGGGACGACCTCGACCCAGACGCCGTCGCGCAAGCGGTCCGGCTGAGCGACGAGAAGTACTGCTCGGTCGTCGCGACGCTACGCATGGCGCCGTCGGTCGAGAGCGAATGGACGGTCGCCGAGCCGATCGCCCCGTAACTCCTCCTAGCCGGTCATGAGTCGTACGAATCGGTGCTTGCCCGCCCGAAGTACCCGGCCCTGCAACTCGTCGGCGGTGAAGTGCGTGCCCGGGTCGCTGTGCTTGACGCCATCGAGACTGACCGCCCCGGCCTGGATCAGCCGTCGCGCTTCCCCGTTGGACTTGGTGATCTCGAGCGAGGTCAGCAGGTTGGGAAGTCCAATTCGGTCGTCCGCGAAGGCGCCGGCCGGTACCGTGACCTCCTCGGCTTCGACCGGTTGCTGACGCTTACTGAACGTGTTGATGAAGTAGTCGTCGGCCGCTTGGGCATCGTCCGCGGAGTGATAGAGGGTCACGATCTCACGGGCGAGACGCCGCTTGACGTCGCGCGGGTTCGTGGCGCCGCTCTTGGCCGAGGCGATCAACTCGGCGACCTCGGGCAACGGCACGTCCGTCGCCAGAACGAAGTAGTTCTCCATGATCTCATCCGGGATGGACATCGTTTTGCCGTACATGTCGTTCGGCTCGTCCACGATCGAGATGTAGTTGCCGAGGGACTGCGACATCTTCTCGACGCCGTCGGTGCCCACCAAGAGCGGCATCAGCATGGCGACTTGCGGCTCCATCCCGTACTGGGCCATCAACGTCCGTCCCATCAGGATGTTGAACTTCTGGTCGTTGCCTCCAAGTTCCACGTCCGCCTTGATCGCCACCGAGTCGTAGGCTTGGCAAAGGGGGTACATGATCTCGTGCAGGGCGATCGGCCGGTTCGATTCCCAACGTTTCGTGAAGTCGTCTCGCTCCATGATCCGAGCGACGGTGGTCCGAGCGGCCAGGCGGATGACGTCCTCGAAGTTCATCGCCCGGAGCCAGTCGGCGTTGTAGGCGATCTCGGTGCGCTCAGGGTCCAAGATTCTGTAGACCTGCTTCCCGACGGCCTCGACGTTCGCCTGAACCTGCTCCCGGGTCAGCTGAGGACGGGTCTTGCTCTTGCCGCTCGGGTCGCCGATTTGGGCGGTGAAGTCGCCAATGATGAGGACGGCGGTGTGACCGAGTCGCTGAAAGTCGCGCAGTTTTCGCAGGACGACCGCCCAACCGAGGGTGACGTCCTTGGCGGTAGGGTCCACCCCGAGCTTGATGCGAAGGGGCCGCCCCGATCGGAGCTTTTCGGCGAGGTCTTCCTGGCTGATGGTTTCTAGGGCGCCGCGCCGAAGCGCCTCGAGTTGCTGCTCGATCGTCATGGAGAGGACGAGTGTACCGTTCGGTCCTTTCCTAGCCGGGAGGCCACTTCATCTTGCGCCCACCGAGCAGATGGGCGTGCAAGTGGTCCACCGATTGGCCTCCGTCCGGCCCTTGGTTGATCACGAGCCGGTAGCCGCCGACCAGGCCCTCTCGTTCGGCGAGGAGTTTGGCGACATTGAGGATGGCGAGATGGTCCCCCTCGTCGGGGAGGGTCGCCAACCCGGTGATCTCCGTCCTTGGCACGATCAGGATGTGCACCGGAGCGGCAGGGTTGATGTCGCGAAACGCCACGACCCGGTCGTCCTCGTACACGATGTCCGCCGGGATTTCTCGGTTGATGATTCGGGTGAAGAGGGTCGGCATGGTCGTCACACCATCGCGGGGGCCAGCTTTCGAACCAGGGCGTCGCCGCACGAGACGCCGCTTCGGATCGCTCCCTCGATCGACGAGTTCGTCGTGAACTCGCCGGCGAAGGAAAGACCCGGGACGCCGGACTCGTTCGCGGGCAGGTTCCCGAACACGCCGACCGGTTGGGGCATCTGGGCGTAGGGAATGCGGTACGCCCGGAGGAACCGCCATTCACGGGTGTTCTGCTTCGGAAACCACGCCTGCAACTCGTTGCGGGCCGCCAACGCCAAGCTGTCGTCCGACCGCTCCCATCCGGCGAAGGCTGTGACCGACACCAGGTGGCGGCCGGCGGGCGCCAACTTGTCCGAAACGTTGCTCAGGGGTGCCACGTGGTTGACGAGTCCCTTGCCCGAACCGTTGAGCACCAAGTACGGGCAGGCCACCACGCTCGACGGGACCTCGAAGTACAGGCAGATCGAGCCCTTTGCACCGACGACGGTCGGTCGCTCGCTGAGGCGCGCCGCCTCCGGAGCCTCCGTCGCCACGACCACCTCGCCCGCCTCGATCACCGTGCCGTCCGCCAAGCGGACCCCGGTCACCTCTTCGCCTGCGCGAACGAGCCCCGCCACGCGCGTCCGCATGCGCAACGACGCGGCGGGCAGGCCGGCGGCGAGTTGCCGCGGGATTTCCTCCATGCCGAGAGCAGGGGTGACCGTCTCGCCCTCGCAAAGCGTCTTCCAGACCCACAGAAACTGGCGCGACGTGACTTCAAGTCGGGGGTCGGCGAAAACGCCGCCGAAGAACGGCCTCAGGAATCGCTCGAGAAATCCCTCGCTGAACCCGAAGCGGCGCAGGTACGTTTCGGTCGGCTCCTCCTCTTGATGCGCGAGATCGTCCCAACTCAGTTCGTCCACCTCCTTCCCAAGCGCCCCGAGGCGGAACTTGTCGGGCCAGGACACGAACCGGTTGAAAAGAAGCAGCGAAAGGTCGTCGCGGTCGAACTGCAGACCGTGCATCTTCCGTCCGTCGAACACGTAGGCGCCCATGATGTAGCGGCGCAGGTCCAGCTTGCCGAAGTCCAGCTCCTTGCGGGCGCTCGGATAACCGGTGAACAGGACCTGGAAGCCCCGGTCCATCCGAAAGCCGTCCTGAACGTCCGTCTTGAGACGGCCTCCCGGTCGGTCGTCGGCGTCGATGAGGAGAAAGGGGATCCCGGCGGCATTTAGACGACGGGCGACCATCAGCCCGCCCAAACCCGCACCCACGATCACAACCGGCTTCGGCATTTCACCCTTGTGATACCAGGATGCCGGGTTCCGAGGCTGAAACGATGACGCCCTTCGCGCGTTTCAACCCCGGAAGCGGCCATGAAACTCCTCGGTATCCTCCTGTTCGGCGGTCTGCTCGCGGTGGTGGGCGCCGCCTCGGCCCAGCTTAAGACCGGGTTCGAGCGACAAGTGACCTTCTTCAACTACCAGAGCGGCACGAACAGCCGAATCGAGTCCTTCGAGACGCGCGTCCTGCAGACCGAGGGGGACTTCCAGGTCTTCTGGAGCCGCTTGACCGGTTCGCCTCCAAGCGCCACCCCACGCGACGTCAACTGGAACGAGAACTACTTGATCGCCATCAACTTGGGTCGCCGCTCGAACGGCGGTTACAGCGTCTACGTGCGCTCGATCGAGCGGCCACACCCGAACGATCTCGTCGTGAACTACGTCGAGCGCAAGCCCGGACCGGACACGGTGACGACCCAGGCGCTGACGAGTCCATGGACGATCGTGCGCCTTCCGCGCACGCCCGGAAACGTTCGGTTTGCCAAGGCGGAGGAGACGGTAGCGGCCGGTGCTCCCGGCGGCGGGACGATCCGTTTGCCGGGTGGGGTCACCATCCTCCCCGGCACCAATCTCCCGCCCCCGATCGTGATCGTGATCGTGGAGCCCTGGCCGTGGTGGTCGTACCGGACCGGCACAACCGCCGCCCTCGACGTGGGCCCGACGACGGTGATCGCGAGCGCGAACGACTATGAGTGGTACTGGAGCCGTTTGACGGGCGTCCGCAGCGTTGCTCCCACGACCATCGACTGGAACCGAGAGAGTCTTGTCGGCATCCGTGGGAGTTCCGAGTTCGTGAGCATCGTGGTCGAGGCGGTCGGCCTGACGCGCACGGGGGACCTGGCGGTTCGGTACCGCGAGGAAGCGCCCACGATCGCCAGGCCGGGGACCGGGCGCACCGTTCCTTACCGGGTGGTTCGGGTGCCGAAGCCGTCCGGCCGAATCCTCGTCGAACGAAGAGGATAGTCTGGCCCGCGATAGCTCCGCGATGACTCCACCGAGTAGTCAAGATACCGTGGGCTTCTTTCGGGACGAAAGAAGGAGAGTAGCGCGACACCTTGTATAAAGAAGTCGAGCGAGGCGGATTTCCGCCTCGCGACGAGGTGTCTGCAATGAAGCGAAGTAACACCTGGCGAGCGCTCGCGCTGTTGATCGCGGTGTTCGTCATTTTGATCGGCTGCGGCGGCGGCGGCGGAGACGGTGGCGGCGGCGGAGGCGGAACTCCGGCGTTCACCGCCGCGGACGCGGCCAACGCCAATGCCGCCACCGTCGCCCTCCAGGCCACGTTCGCGGCCGGGTACGACCCGAACAACGTCGCCGGATCGCTCACCACCTTTGCCGCCGCCGCGCGGGCTCGCGGAGACGTCGAGTCGGCGACGGTGACGGCCGACCAGGTCGTCGTGAAGTACCGCAACGGCTGGAACCACAGTTGGGTGGTCAACCCGCCGTTCGAAGAGCCGGTGTGGATCGACGTGAACACCCTGATGGAGCGCGCGGAGTCCCGTGAGTTCGTCGGCAACCGAAAGGGCATCTTGCTCAACACGGTCACCCCCGACCCCCGGTTCACCTGGGTCGCTCCGGTCCTTGGCAAGATCGCGGCCTACCTGAACAGTATCGGGTTCACCGGCAAGACGGGCGCCACCGTCGACTCCTTGGAAGGGGCGGCCTGCGACGTCAACGCCTTCCGGAACCTGGGTGGCTATGGGTTCGTCGGCATCATCACCCACGGCGTGGCCGACGGAAACACGGGTCGCGTTTGGCTCCTGACCGGCGACGTCGCCGACCTCGGCGAGTACGTGAGCTACTTCCCGGACGTGTGGAACGGACGGATGGGCTCGGTGACGAGCGTCGTGTCGGACGCGACGGGCCCGGTCTATCGCACCGTCTGGAAGGTCTCCGACAAGTTCTTCGCGGACAAGTACGCCGCCAACTCGTTCCCGCACACCGTGTTCTTCAACGGCGCATGCCAGGGCTATCTGAACGGCGTGAACGCCAACCTTGCGAACGCGCTGATCGGCAAGGGCGTCGCCGCGTACCTTGGCTACACCGAGTCGCAGGGCGTCTCCCCCTACGCCATGTACGCCATGGTCACCAAGATGGGGTGCACCAAGGACCTTGGCTTCAGCTATGACCGGCTTCCGGGCAGCCTGAAGACGCAGGGACCGGCGACGTTGCGCTTTCTTCCCGCGACCGCCCGGAGCGTCCAGCTCTCCGAGAACGGTTGCGTGGACGACAAGATCAGCGTGACCGCCCCGACCGAAGGGGCCACCGTGAACGCCCGCGTCTTGGAGGTCACGGGCCGGATCACCGCGATCCCGGCGGACGCCTCGGCCTACATCGACATCAATGGAAGCGCCACCACCCTCGTGATGGATGGCAGCGGCAACTTCAACCAGAACGTCGCCGTTCAGCAGGGCGCGAACACGGTCACCGTGGGCTATCTCTCTCGCGAGGGGAGCCAGGCGAAGATCGTCCACTTCACCGCCAACATCCCGCCGATGGCGCTCTGGACGCAACTCGCGTGGAACACCAACGGCACGGACGTGGACTTCCACCTCCTTGGCCCGGACCTCACGATGGGGTCGGCGTTCTCCGCCAACGACTGCTATTACGCGAACCGCAACCCGGCCTTCGGGGCGTCGCTCGACGTGGACGATGTGGACGGGTACGGACCCGAGCACATCACGATGAACACGGGCTCGACCGGGAAGCACATCCTGTTCGTGCACTACTACTCGTCCCACGGGGTCACGACGCCGTCGAACACCCAGGTGCGCGTCTCGCTCAATAACGCGGCGACGCTGACCTTTGGCCCTCGCCACTTGGTGAACTCCGGCACCGACATCTGGATCGTCTGCGAGATCGACTTCCCGAACAACCGGGTGACGCCGATCAACCAGATGACGACCCGCGAACACATGATCGCCATGTACCCGCAGGTCGCCCAGCTGCTCGAGAAGAACAAGAAGCGCTAGTCGACCAGACCATGCGCCCGGCATAACGACTGGCGGCCCGGATTCCGGGCCGCCGGTCGCTTTCGAGGCCGGAAGAGACGTTACGCGCAGACCTCGAAAGCCGTGCGAAGGGCGGCCAGCCGGTCGCCCTTCGCCATGAACTCGTGGCCGACGAAGTAGGGGTAGCCCATCGCGGCGAGGGCCCGACAGACTCCCCGGTAGTTCAGCTCTTGGTCGTCGTCCAGGTCGTGGCGACCCGGGTTCCCAGCGGTGTGGACGTGACCGAGGCGCGCGCCGATCCGTCGCAGATTCCGGATCACGTCTCCCTCCATGATCTGCATGTGGTACACGTCGAAGAGCAGCTTGACCCGAGGGGAGTCCACCGCTTCGCAAAGGGCCAGGCCCCAGTCGGTGCGGTCGCATTGGTAGCCGGGATGGTCCACCCGCGAGTTGAGCAACTCGACGTTGAGATTGACGCCCTTTTCCTCGGCGTACGGGGCGATGCGCCGCAGGCCACGGACGCACTCGGCAAGTCCTTCCGCATCGCTCTGATCGGGGTTTCGGTTCCCGGAAAAGCAGATGAGTCCGGGAACGCCGAGGTCGGCGGCCTTGTCGATCGACACGCGCAACTCGGTCTCGATCCGGTCGTGGTTCTCGCGTCGATTGAGGCCGTCGGGCAGGGAGGCGTGGCCACACATACTGGCGAGAACCAAGCCGTTGTGATGAACCGCTTCCGCGAGATCGTCGAGCGTTTCGTCCCAGCCCCAGAGCTCGGTCGCCGCGTAGCCGATGTCGGCGGCCTCGCGAAACAGGTCGTTCAGCGAAAGCCCCTCGACCTGAAAGAGGGGGTAACAGAAGCTTTGGCGCACGGGCATGGCACCCGCCTTGTTCGCCCTCGTCGCGTCGGTCCCTTCCGGCAGATAGGTCCAACGGTCAGATGATCAAACGATCATTGGATTAATGGTCTATCCTGAGCCGATGGCGCCCGACGACGCGATGATCGCCCGGCTGGCGAAGGGTCTTTCGGACCCGACGCGGGTCCGCATGGTTCGATTCCTCAAGGCACGGTCCCGTCCGGTTGCGGTGGACGACCACGGCAACGTTCATCGCTTCGACGGGGTCACCGTCGGCGACGTGTGCTGCCACCTCACCGGCTCGGATCGCCCCAACTCCCTGGTGTCGCACCATCTGCGGGAACTGCGCCAAGCGGGGTGGGTTCGATCGGAAAAGCGGGGGAAGAAGGTCGTGTGCGAACTGAATCCCGAAGCGGCGGGCCTCCTTAGAGCCTTCCTCGACTCCCAAGAGGCCGACCCATGCCGGTAGTTCCCGCCAGGATTCGCCTGTCCTTCGTGGACCGCTATCTGACCCTCTGGATCTTCTTGGCGATGGCGCTCGGGGTCACGCTTGGAAGGCTAGCTCCGGGCATGGCCAACGCGATCGATGCGATGAGCTTGGGCACGACGAACCTCCCCATCGCGGTCGGATTGATTTTGATGATGTACCCGCCCCTGGCGAAGGTGCGTTTCGAGCGCCTGCCCGAGGTCTTCCGCAACACCAGGGTCCTTTGGCTTTCGCTGGCGCTCAACTGGGTGGTTGGCCCCCTCCTTATGTTCGTCCTGGCGATCACGCTTCTGCGGGACAGGCCGGAGTTCATGGTCGGTCTGATCCTGGTCGGGCTCGCGCGTTGCATCGCGATGGTGTTGGTGTGGAACGACCTCGCGGGTGGTGACCCAGAGTACGGTGCGGGACTGGTCGCCCTCAACAGCGTGTTCCAGGTGCTGTTCTACGGGGTCTACGCATGGCTCTTCCTCGCCGTCTTGCCCCCCTACTTCGGTTTGCCGGGCAAACTGGTCGAGGTCTCGGTTCCCGAGATGCTGCGGACGGTGGGAATCTACCTGGGGGTTCCCTTCGCCGCTGGGTTCCTGACGCGGGCCTACTTCCTACGGGCACGAGGAGAGGTCTGGTACCAGGAACGCTTCTTGCCGCGCGTCACGCCGCTGACCTTGACGGCGCTCCTGTTCACGATCGTGGTGATGTTCAGCCTGAAAGGCGACGCCATCGTCGCCCAACCGTTGGACGTTCTGCGCATCGCGGCGCCGCTCGCCGTGTACTTCGCGTTCATGTTCCTGATCGCGTTCGCCATCGCCCATCGAGTCGGGGCGGACTACCGGACCTCGGCGACCCTCGCGTTCACCGCGGCTGGGAACAACTTCGAACTGGCGATCGCCGTTGCGGTCTCGGTGTTCGGCGTCAAGTCGTTGGAGGCGTTCGCGACGGTGGTCGGCCCGCTGGTCGAGGTTCCGGTCTTGATACTCCTGGTGAACGCATCGTTGGCCTTGGGTCGACGCTGGTACCCCGAACGCTCTCCCGCCTGAGGCGTTCTCGCGATTCCATCCGTCCCTTCGCATGTATCGTGCCGCGCTGTGCGCGGTCGGAGGTCATGCGTGAACCTAAAAGCCTATGTCGCGGAGTTCATTGGCGCCTTCGCCCTGCTGTTCTGCGGGGTCGGGGCGGCGGCGGCGCGCTCGTCACTCTCGGGCAACGTCGACACGAACGTCGGCATCGCCCTTGCCCATGGTCTGGCCATTGCGGTGATGGTCGGCGCGTTTGGCGGCGTGTCGGGTGGGCACTTTAACCCGGCGGTCAGCCTGGGCGTGTTCATCTGCAAGAAGCTCAAACTGACGGACTTGATCGCCTACTGGGTCTTCCAGATCGGGGGCGCGGTCGCCGCCGTCTATCTGTTGAAGCAACTCTATGGGGATACCCCCATGGTGAACTGCACGTTCGGACTTCCCTCGCTGGCGCAAGACGTTTGGCCGATCCACGGCATCGTCGCCGAAGGCGTCATGACGTTCTTCCTCGTGATCGTGGTCCTCGGAACGGCCGTGTACAAGGGCGGGATTCCTGCCGCCCCGCTCATGATCGGCCTCACGATCACCGCCGGGGCTCTCGCGGGCGGCGCCCTTACCGGGGCGGCGCTCAATCCGGCCCGGTACCTGGGATCGGCCCTCGTCAGCGGCCAACTCGGGGAAGCCCACATCTACCTGATCGGCACGTTCGGAGGAGGCTTGCTGGCCGGCCTCCTGAGCCGCTTTGTGGTTCACAAGGAGGACGCGCCCGCGCCTGCGGCGTAGTGTGCCCTGCCACAAGCCGAAGGGTCCTGGACGGCGACGTCCGGGGCCCTTTTCTCCTGATAGCCGATCCGATCAGCCGCCGAAGGTCAGCAGGTACCTCACCGCGCCCGGCATCGGGCGGAAACTCGTCCGCTTCCCGTCGTCGAAGTCGGCGCCAAGGGTACCGAGCGAGTTGCCGATCTCGGCGAACGCCTCGATGCTCGTGACCTTTCCTTTGGTCCCGTACGGTCGGTTGACGGTGATCGGAAGGCCTCCGGACCCATGGACCAGTTCGAGCCGATTCCCGACGACGGGGCGAATCGCCAAGGCGCCGTCGCACGAACCCTCGGGAGTCTCAAACAACCGTCCCCGCCCGTCGAGGTACGTGTAGGCCGACGACCGAACGTAGTCGGTGCGACCGCCGCCCAGCGATCCCAAGCCGCCCATGTTCTCAAAATTCGAAACGACCGCCCCGGAGATCGCGAACACGTCGCCTTTCCGGTAGGCCATGAATCCCCCCGGCGGGATGTTGAACATCGCCTCGCCAAGCGTGGCGGTCATCCCCATCGAAGGGTTGTCGTTGGCCCATACCTTGAGCCCGTTCGGGTACTCGACGTACACCATCCGGCTGTTCGTCGGTAGTCCCATCGCCATCGCCTCGGAGGCCGACCGCATCTGGAACCCGTCCCAGAAGGCGATCTTCGTCGGCGCGCGCAGGGCATAGCGTTGCTGGAGCGCCTGGATCATGTAGTACGAGCGCATCGTCAGATGGACGCCGTACTTCTTGTCCACGAGCATGCCCGAGTTCCCGTAGGCGACGATATTGGCCAGAAAACGGTCCACCAGCCGATCCACCTCACGCTCGTCGGTGAGATCGGAGGCCTTTCCCACGAACTGCTCGAAGGTGCCCATGCCGAGGCCCAACTCACGAGGATGGATCTGTGTGAGGGCGAACACCGGGTTCAGCGGACGCTCCAGATCGCTCCCACTCTCCGCCTCGCGGGCGAGGTTGCCGTCACCGAGCCCCGCGTACATCCATTGGAACGTGCCTTCCGAAAACACGGGCGCGCCGAGCGAGCGCGACTCGTTGCGAAGGAAGTCCCCGTAGTTGTAGAAGGTCTGGACGAACGACCCCGACCCGTAGACTCGTCCGTCCATGTCGGTCAGCCACCACGGCTTCTCGGCGGTCAGGGTCTGGATGAAGGCGGCCTTGGGGGCGTAGCGGGACTTGAGTTGGGCGACGTGGGCGGCCTGGTATTCAAGGGCCTTCAAGCCCTTGATGCCGTAGAGCCGCTGGTCCAGAACGCGCCAATCGCCCGCACCGGTCAGGATCAGGTCGTCCTCGTTCCAGACCGCGCTGGTCGGCGAGGCGTGGGTGAAGTTCAGGAACATCGAGGGGGTCCAGCCCATCGCTCCCTGCGCGTTGAGGTACTCCGCCAGGCCCTTCTCGCCACCCTTGCCGGGGGCGCCGACAAGGCGAAACGCGGTGCTTTCGTCGCCGTCCTGCCAGATGCTCGGACCATTGAGCGCGAGCACCTTCTCGATGCCGTAGTTGCGGTAGCGGGCGGCGTTGCTCAGGGCATCGGCGAACCCGCCGGGCACGTCCACGACGTGCACCACCCGATCGGCGGCCTGAGAGGCGTACAAGGCGGTGGGGTTGGGGATGGACGGCAACGTCTCCTCGAACCGAGGCGATACCGTGAAGAACACCCGCTCGATCATCGGGTTCAGAGTCACGTTCGAGAGCAGGTGATAGCGGACGCCGCCGTTGACGCGGGCCACGCTGTCCTTGGCCCAGCTCTCGCCGTACATTTCGGTCGCGTTGGAGCGGTACCAATCGAGCCAGACGCTCGCGAACACCGGCTCCGTGTCGCCGCGCGTCATCGCGACCGCCGGTCGCTCGCCTCGGTAGGACAGAAACGGAATCGGGATCGTTTTCGGGTTGTCGGCGCTCGCGATCACCCCAAGATCCATCTCCGCCGCGTTGCCCGTGCGGTTGATCACGTCCACGACGAGCGACTTCTGAGCGAGCTTGATCCGAAGTTCGGTGCCGTCCGCGTAGCGGGCGACCCCGGTGTCCCCCTCGACCCAGGCCTCGGTGAGTGCCCCCTGCATGGTGCCGTCGTACAACTTGACGTGCGCGCCGGAAGACAGCCGTCCCAGGTACGACATCCCTCCACCGAGCGACTCGACGACGGTCGGGCCCGTCGCTCGCTTGGCCTTCGCCGAAGCGGCGGGCAATGCCGGAGCGAGGCCTTTGCCGGGGGCTTTCTCGACGGTGGCGACGTCGGTCGAGGCGGCGGGTTTCTTGACCTTGGTCCAGGCATGGACGCCGGCGATGCCCTTCGCCGCTTCGAACGCGTAGAGGATGGTCGCGTCGGCCCCGTCGTACCGGAAGAGGAGCGCGCCGCCCTGCACGTCCACGGAGGTCGAATACCTCCCGCTCAGTTGGGGCGGGAGGATCGTCTCCTCGCGGGTGGGAAACTCGAGGTTGATCCCGCCGATGTTCGCCCCCGGAAGTTGCCCTTCGACCAGGGTCAGGTTGCGCTTGGGGCGCGCGCCGATGTTGAGGGGGCCGGAGCCGTCGGTGGAGAACCGGATTGAATCGAAGTAGAGATCTCGGAAGTCGCTTTGCCAGCCTCCGACCACCTCCAGACCCTGAAAGGTCGCTCCCCGCCGCAGGTTGTCCGGAAGGCGCTTGGACACGGCGTACCAACCCTCCCAGGCGACTTCGTCCATCGGCACCGACGTCACTTGGCCGCCGGCGTCGGCGATCAGGAGGCGCACCTTCACGCTCGGGTAGTCCTGGGGGTACAGGTACGCCCAGCGGTTGCCGTAGAGCCAGAGCTGGGCGCGATCAGAGCCATCGGGGATGGCGACCGGGCGCGGCGGACGCACGGTGACGACGGGAACCGAGAACGGGTCCCCGGAGCCTCGGTACTGCAGTCGTCCCACCGGCCGATTCCATAGGTTCTGTGCCGTGCTGGCCGAGAACGAGGCTTGAGCGTCCGGGCTGGCGGAGACCGTCCATGTCGTCGCGTCGTCGAGCCGGATCGTCGGGGCGTGACGTTCCGTCACGTTCCCCCAGAGGAGTTCGGGCGGACGCTCGCCCTGGGAGAACGCAAGGGAACTCGCCATCAAGACGAGCGGGAACAACGCGCGGGAGAGCCTCGCGACCATAGCCGATTGTAGCAGGGCCAAGTTCATCGGTCCGATTCACCGTGGGATCGGCGCGACGATGCGCCGCCCCAACCGTATTCATCGGCTGTTTCGGACACGAATCTCGGCGCGACGCCGCATAGTTCGGGCTTGGTCGGCCAAGTCGGCGTATCCTGTTAGGGATGCACCCGTACGTCTTGCTCGCCCTCGAGAGGGCGCCTTCGGTTTTCGAACGCCTCATGCGCCTCATCGGCGAGGAGGGTTGGGACGCCCGCCGTCACGAAGATCGCTTCACTCCCCGGGAGGTCGTCGAGCACCTCGCCGATTGGGAACCGATCTTCCGGTCGCGCGTCAACCAGATTCTCGCCAGCCCTGGCCTCAAGATCGAGGTGTTCGACGAGTCGGAGCGGGCTACCACGCTCGCCTACGAGTCCTGGAAGGTCGAGGAGTCGCTCCTACGGTTTCGCGCCGAACGCGAGACCACGATGGTCCTCCTAAAGGGCCTGACGGAGGCCGACCTCGCACGGCCCTTCGTCCACCCCGACTTTCCGGATCGAGCCTTCACCGTGGAACGCCACGTCACGATGCTCGTCGCCCACGAGGCGTACCACGTCGAGCAGTTGATCGAGTACCTGGTCTGAGCGTCGCGACCGGGATCGGCGGCGACGATCGTACGGCTCGGACCCAGCGGGGCGAGGTTTCTGAAACACCTTGCCCTGTGAATGCGTCGTTAGAACAACCGATAGACACGTTCTAGCCGGATCACCAACCCGTAATTCGAGGACGACGCCATGGAAAAGCACGTTAGCGATCAGCACCCGCTGCGACGTTACTTTGGCGAGGTCGTGCATCGCGCCTTCGCCAAACGCCTGGAGATTCGTGGAGAAGAAGAGGTCGAGCGCTACCTCACCGACATGCTCCTGCGATTCCTTCACGAGGACGCGCTCTACGCCATCCGGGACCTGGATGGACGACCCGTCCGCACGGTGGCGGAAATGCTTCTCGAGGGTGACGTGCGCTTCAACGCCGATTCGTTCGACCGGGAGCGCGAGGTCCATCGGCACATCGGCGACTACCTGCTCTTCTGGACCGGGGTGTACCCCGAGCATCTCGAGCGGCTTTGGTCGGGCGGCGGCGACGCCCTGCTCGACGCGGAGAGGCAGGCGCGGGTGAGCTATGCCATCGTGAGCGAGTTTCGGCACCGGCCCTATGATCGCGAGGCTCCCCTGTACGCAAAGCTGAGCGGCCGTTTCGAACGCTACGTGATGGGACTGCGCGTGGCGAGGCACGAACTCGGCCTCGCCGCCTGATCCGGGTCCGCGACGGCTCGCGAACCCGGATCGATCTATTGGCGACCGTTGGCTTGGGCGGCCTTGATGCGGAACATGGCCCGCTCGAGTTCTTGTTGCGCCTCGGCGGAGGTCATGGACGAACTCTCGCCCCGCAAGGCCGCGCGCGCTTGTTCGAGGGCGACGCGCTCTTTCTCGACGTCCACGTCCCGGGCATGGGCGGCCGAGTCGGCGAGGATCGTCGTCTTGTTGTTGCTGAACTCGAGGAACCCGCCGCCGAGGGCGACATAGTTGCGCTGCCGATCCAGATCCTCGTACTCCAGCAGACCCGCCCGCAGGGTGGCCACGATCGGAATGTGGTTCGCCCAGATGCCGAAGTAGCCCGAATCGCCCGGGGCGACGATCGAGCGAACCTCTTCGTCCACAACGGACTGGTCGGGCGCGACGACGGAAAGGCGAAACGTGGCCATCGGGTTAGACCGCCGCCAGTTTGCGCGCCTTCTCCCGAGCGTCGTCGAGGCCGCCGCAGTAGAGGAACGCTTGCTCGGGCATGTCATCGCAGTTGCCGTCCACGATCTCCTTGAACGAGGCGACCGTTTCGTCCACCGTGACGTACCGTCCGGGGTTTCCGGTGAACTGCTCGGCGACGAAGTTGGGCTGGCTGAGGAAGCGCTCGATCTTGCGGGCGCGCGCCACGACCTGCTTGTCGTCGTCCGAAAGCTCGTCGATGCCGAGAATCGCGATGATGTCCTGCAGCTCGCGGTAGCGCTGCAGGGTCTGCTGGACCCGAACCGCGACGTCGTAGTGCCCGGCGCCGACGATCATCGGGTCAAGGTTCTTCGACGTGGAAGCGAGCGGGTCGACCGCCGGGTAGAGACCCTTCGAGGCGATCGATCGCTCCAGGTAGACGTAGGCGTCCAAGTGGGCGAAGGTCGTTGCGGGGGCGGGGTCGGTGGGGTCGTCGGCGGGAACGTACACCGCCTGGACCGAGGTGACCGAGCCCTTGTTCGTCGAGGTGATGCGCTCCTGGAGGAAGCCCATCTCGGTGGCGAGCGTCGGTTGGTAGCCGACCGCGCTGGGCATACGGCCGAGGAGGGCCGACACTTCGGATCCGGCCTGGACGAACCGGAAGATGTTGTCCACGAAGATGAGGACGTCGGAGCCGACCACGTCGCGGAAGTATTCCGCCATCGTAAGGGCGGTCAGGGCGACGCGGAGGCGGGCGCCGGGCGGCTCGTTCATCTGGCCGAAGACCATGGCGGTCTTGTCGATGACCGACTTGACGGTGCCGTCTTTGTCGGTGAACTTGGCCTCCTTCATCTCGAGCCAGAGGTCGTTCCCCTCGCGAGTGCGTTCGCCGACGCCCGCGAACATCGAGACTCCCGAGGCTTCGACCGCGATGTTTCGGATGAGTTCTTGGATGAGAACCGTCTTGCCGAGGCCCGCGCCGCCGAAGAGGCCGATTTTGCCGCCCTTGTTGAAGGGAATGAGCAGGTCCACGACCTTGAGGCCGGTTTGGAGCAGTTCGACTTTGGTCGACTGCTGCTCGAAGCTTGGCGGTTGCCGGTGAATCGGCAGACGAGGAGCCGCGTCGAGTTCCTTCTGCTTCCGCTCCCGAACCTCGATCGGCTCGGCGTGTTCGCCTTCGGTCAGCACGTCGATCGGTTTGCCGAGCAGGTTGAACACTCGACCGAGCGTGACCTCGCCCACCGGGACCTGGATCGGCCCGCCGGTATCGGACGCGGACATGCCGCGCACGAGGCCGTCGGTGGTGCTGAGAGCGACGGTGCGGACGATGTCGTCGCCGAGATGCTGGGCGACCTCGCAGACCAGATCGACGCCGCGCGCCTCGTCCTTGATGATCACCGCGTTGTAGATGGAGGGAAGTCCATCGGTGAAGCGGCAGTCCACGACCGGGCCCAAAACTTGAATGACGGTGCCAACCCCTGGCATTGTTGTGATTGTTCCTCCGGGACACCCGGGCGCGCGAAAATCCTCGGCTCGGGCCGCGCGAAAGTATACCTATCCGTCCGATGGTGGGCGACCCGTTGTCACGCCCGGAAGGACCTGAGCGTCGCCAGGTTCACCGCGTGCATGGTTTCGCCGTCGTTGGTCTCCAGCAGGATCGGCGTGTCGTCGAACCGCGGATCGTTGACCAGGCACCGGAAGGCGGTTTCTCCGATCTCTCCCTTGCCGATGTGCTCGTGGCGATCCAACTTGCTCGCGAAGGGCCTCATGCTGTCGTTCGCGTGGATCGCCTTCAGGCGGTCTAGCCCCACCATCGCGTCGAACCCGATCATCGTCAGTTCGTAACCCTCCTCGGTTCGGATGTCGTAGCCGGCGGCGAAGACGTGGCAGGTATCGAGGCAGACCCCGAGCCGGCGATGGCCCTGGCACAGTTCGAGGAGGGTGGCGAGGTGCTCGAAGCGGTAGTTGAGCGAGGAGCCCTGCCCGGCCGTCGTCTCCATGAGAAGGGTCACGTTGTCGGGGGTTTCGCCGAGGAGGCGACGCGTCGCCTCGCCGGTGGTTCGCAGCGCCTCCTCTTCGGTCTGGTCCTTCGCGGACCCCATGTGCGAGACGACGTAGGGAATTCCGAGCAGCGAACACCGCAGCAGTTCCTCTTTGAGGGACTCGTAGCTCTTGAAACGAATCTCCTCGGTGGGGGCGCAGAGGTTGACGAGGTAGCTGTCGTGGCTGACCACGGCGGTGATGCCGGTTTCCTGGCGGGCGCGATCCAAGTCCGCGACCATCTCGCCCGTCACCGCCTTGCTCTTCCACTGGCGCGGGCTGGCGGTGAACACCTGGACGGCGGCGCACCCGATCTTCTTGCCCTCGCGCAGGGCGTTCCCGATCCCTCCCGACGTGGACATGTGCGCTCCGATCAGCCTTGCCGCCATTCGCGGCAGGTTACCGGACGTCGGGTTCCGTCCGTGCCCTCAGCCGCTTGGTAGAATGAACCCGCCGGACGGTCCCACGAGTCCATCCGGATCCTCGCAATGAGGAACTTGCCCATGGCACAAAGAGAAGTGATCGTCGTCGGCGGTGGCCTGGCGGGCCTGATGACCACCATGAAGCTCGCCGAGGCGGGCGTCAAGGTTCGGCTGTTCAGCCTCGTCCCCGTCAAGCGCAGCCACAGCGTCTGCGCCCAGGGCGGCATCAACGGCGCCGTCAACCTCCGGGGCGAGGGCGACTCCCCCTACCTCCACTTCGAGGACACGATCACCGGCGGCGACTTCCTCAACCACCAGCCGCCCGTCATGCGCATGGCCGAGCGAGCGCCCGCCATCATCTACCTCCTCGACCGCATGGGTGTCCCCTTCAACCGAACCGACGAAGGGCTCCTCAGCTTTCGGCGCTTCGGGGGCACCCTCAAGCACCGCACCGCCTACGCCGGCGCCACCACCGGCCAGCAACTCCTCTACGCCCTCGACGAGCAGGTCCGCCGCTTCGAGGCGAGCAAGACCGTCGAGAAGTACGAGGGGTGGGACTTCCTGCGCCTCGTCAAGGACTCGGAGGGGCGGGTGCGCGGCATCGTCGCCCAAGACCTGCGGACCATGAAGGTCGAGGCGTTCGCGGCGGACGCCGTCGTGCTCGCCACCGGCGGGAACGGCCTCATGTTCGGACGTTCCACCAACTCGATCATCAACACCGGTTCGCCCGTCGCGATCTGCTACGAACAGGGGGCGGTGTACGGCAATCCGGAAATGGTCCAGATTCACCCGACCGCCATCCCGGGCGAGGACAAGTGCCGCCTCATGAGCGAGTCGGTGCGGGGCGAGGGCGGCCGCGTTTGGACCCCCCGCGACCCGGCGGACAAGCGTCCCGGCAAGGACATTCCCGAGTCGGACCGCTGGTACTTCTGCGAAGAACTCGATCCCGTCTACGCGAACCTCCTTTCCCGCGACATCGTCAGCTTCGCCATTTACTGCGTCTGCCGGATGGGACGTGGGGTACAGGGGCAGCAACAGGTCTTTCTCGACATCACCCACCTCGTCAAGAACCAGGGGATGACCCGCGAGCAGGTCTGGGACAAGCTGGGCGGCGTCCTCGAAATCTACGAGAAGTTCATGAACGAGGACCCGATCGACAACCCGATGCGCATCTACCCCGCCGTCCACTACACGATGGGCGGGCTGTGGGTCGGCTACGAGAAGGGTCACGAGAACACCCTCGACGTGGATTCCGCCAAGAACCAGATGAGCAACCTCCCCGGCCTCTACGCCGCCGGGGAGTGCGAGTACCAATACCACGGGGCCAACCGCCTCGGCGCGAACGCGCTGCTCTCGTGCCTCACGGGAGGCGAACTCGCCTCGCAAGGCGTCCTGGCGTACCTGAAGACGATGGACAAGGCGGCGGACGCCGCCTCCCTCGCCCCGGTCCTTTCGGAGGCCCAGCGTGACGAACAGGGCCTGTACGACGGGCTGAGGAGGTCCAACGGCCCCGAGAACCCCTACGCGCTCCACGCCGAACTCGCGGACGTGATGTGGAACAACTGCGGCATCTGGCGCAAACAGGACGACCTGCTTCGGGCCCGCGACGCCCTGAAGGAACTCTGCGAGCGAATTCGCCGCTGCAAACTGACCGACGACAGCGGATGGTCCAATCAAGCCATCCCCTTCACCCGGTCGATGATCCACATGATCGAGATGGCGAAAGCCATTGTCGGCGGGGCGATCGTGCGGGACGAGTCGCGCGGAGCCCACTTCAAGATGGACACCCCCGACCGAGACGACGCCAACTGGCTCAGGACGACGATGGCCAGTTGGACGCCCGACGGTCCGACCTTCGCCTACGAGCCGGTGGACTGCAGCTTCATCGCTCCTCGCGCCCGCAAGTACAAGATCAATCAGAACAAGATCGTCAAGCAGATCATGGGCGAGGAATACCTGGCCCTCCCCAGCTAGCGATCCAGCCTGCCGGTCAAGCTAGCGGCGCCGAAGAACGAGGAGGTTGTTGAGGAGCCGTCCCGGCTTCCGGACGTAGCCCTGCCCCTCGATCCATAGGCCGCTCGACGCGCCGCCGTCCAGGTTCATCGCCTCGAGGCATCCCAGGGCCAGCATAAGGTTGGCCATCTCCCGGATCGTCCCCGAGGAAACGGCGAGCACCAATCGGCCCTCCTTGTCAACCCCTACCAGCGATCGCGCGCCGGAAGCCGACGTGATCTTCGGGTCACGGAAGCCCTCCTCCTCGAACCGGAGGTCGACCGCCCCTCGAGTGACGAGTTTCGGTCCTCCACCGATCCCGGTGACGGCTCGTCGCCAGAACTCCTCGGTTCCGTCCTCCACGTACAGGCCGATCTCGACCGCGTCGCCCACCTCGAAGCGCCGCTGCAACGATGCCTCGGCGTCGCCGAACAGGAGGACGTAGCCCGAGGACGGGATCGTCACCGCATCCCGCGTAACGTGGGTGGCGCGCCCGGAGACGACGACAACCTTGAGCCCGTCGAAGTCCACCGTTCCCCCGTAGGCCCGATCGTAGTATCCGGCGTAACTTGCGCCGGTGGGCGTGTGGTTGACGCGGTACGCGTACCACGACGATTCTCGTCCGTTGGGCTTGCGGACGGACCCCCGGTACTGAAGGCGCACCCTCTCGAGCCGCGTCTTGCCCTCGGCGTCGAACCCTAGGGTCGCGCCCGTGCCACCAATGTGCAGGAGCCGTCCGCCCGCGATCAAGTTCTGGTTCGGGTTCTTGCGCACGGTGTCGAGGTACGCGTCGAAGAAGCAACCGTTGATGGCGACGGCGGCGCGCGCGGCCTTGGCGACCGCGGCCATGTCGTCGGTGAAGCCCAGGCCGGCCATCGGCCAGGCGATGTCGGGAGCGTATTCGTCGAGGGAGAGACGGACGAACTGGACGTTGACCTTACGCGCGCCGACCGACACCCTCTGGGTATCCAGCCGGATCGGCGAAGCGGCAAGAATCGAAACGGCCAGGACGCAAGTCAGCATCGGTTTCCTTCAGGACGGGGACGGTGGACCTTGGCTTCGTCGTTCGCGGGCATCGGTCCTGCCCCGGGGGTCTTGCGTCCGATCCTCACGCCATCCAAACGTTCGCCCCGCATAATCCTTCTCGACCATGAAGGTGTTGGTGGTCGAAGACGACGACGTGATCGCGTCCCGGCTCAAACTCGGACTCGAAAAGGCCGGTTTCCAGGCGGTCGTTGCGAGCGACGGCGACGAAGGGCTGTACCAGGCGATGTTGGGCGGATACGCGGTGATCGTGCTGGACATCATGCTCCCCAAGCGCGACGGATGGTCGGTCTGCGCCGAATTGCGGCGGGCCAAGGACCCCGTGCCCATCCTCATGCTGACCGCCCGCGACACGGTGGACGACCGGGTCAAAGGGCTGGACCTGGGCGCCGACGACTATCTGCCGAAGCCCTTCGACTTCCGCGAGTTCTTGGCCCGGGTTCGGGCGCTCTCGCGCCGAGAGAGCCTCAACAAGGGTCAGGTGATCCACGTCGCCGACCTGGAGATCGACCCGGCCTCGCGAACCGTCCTCCGGGGCGGCGAACCCATCCACCTGACGCCTCGCGAATTCAGCCTGCTCGAAGCGCTCGCCCGAAACGAGGGCCGAACGTTGACGCGGGAGATCATCGTCGAGCAGATCTGGGGCGACGAGGACAGCCTTTCGAACACCGTCAATTTCCATGTCGTGGCGTTGCGGCGCAAGGTGGACACCGGGCGCGCCAAGGGGCTCATCCAGACGGTTCACGGGGTGGGCTATGTCCTTCGCTCGTCGGGTGCGGAGGGGGCATGACCGCGCCTTGGCGTTCGTTCCGTGGCCGTCTGACCTTGCTCAACGCCGCCGTCATCGTCGTCACCCTCGTCGCCTTTGGCTTCGCCCTCGCGGCGGGGGCGCGCAGCGCCCTGATGCGGGCGTTGGACGACGATTTGCGCGACCGGGGTCGCCGGTTCGCTCTGGGCGGCCAGGGCCCCGGACCCGGCATGGGGATGGGGATGGGGCCGTGGTTTCGCGGGGGCCAAAGCCAAGGGGCTGGTGCCGGCCAGGGACCGGGACGCGGGAGAGGTTGGGGTCCGGGCGGCCCTGAACCCGGGTTCCGTGGTGGCGAACCGAACTCCGGTGCGCCCGAAAGCGGCCCGCCCCCGCGAGACGGCGGCGAGAACCCGGAACGCGCACCCCGGTTGGGTGACGGCCCCGCGCCGGGACCCCTCGCCTTCACGCTGACCTACCCCCTGCTCCAAGCGATGCCCTTCCTGAGTCCCGGACCCATTCCTAGCTCCGGCCCGCCACCGCTCCCGTTCAACGGACCCGGGCCCCGGGACGTGCCGTGGTTCCGCCGCGCGACGTTCTTCCTTCCGAACGGCGCCGCGCCCGGACTGGATGGTCGCAGCGTCCTCGACGAAGCCGGGTTCAGAAGGGCGATGAACGGCGAGGAGGCTTTCGGCGAGGTCGTCCGCGAAGAGGGGACCTTGCGCGTTTTCAGCACGCCCGTCGTGCGCGATCGGCGCGTCGAGGGGGTCGTGCAGGTGGCGAGCGAACTGGACGCCTACCGTGGTTTCTGGGAGAGCCAACTCGCCGTCCTTGGCTTGCTCGTACCGGTCGCCTTGTTGGTCGGCTCTCTCGGCGGCCTGTTCCTGGCCAACCGAGCCTTGCGTCCCGTGCAACAGGTCACCCAAGCCGCCGCCGAACTGAGCGATCAGGACCTCTCCAAGCGTCTCGACGTGCGGGGCGACGACGAGCTTGCCGCGATGGCCCGCACCTTCAACGCGATGCTGGATCGGCTCGCCGCCGCGTTTGGGAGTCGCGACGAGGCGTACCGGCGACTCTCCGACGCCTTCGAGCAACAACGCCGCTTCACCGCCGACGCCTCCCACGAACTACGGACCCCCCTGGCCCGACTGAAGCTGACCACGAGCCTGGCCCTCAGCGGCGAGGACGGCGCGAAGGAACTGCGGGAAGCGTTGGAGGTCGCGGACCAGAGCGCGGACGCGATGACACAACTGGTCCAGCAGTTGCTCCTCCTTGCCCGAACGGACGCCGAGGTGCCGACCCAAGATCGCGAGCCGGTGGACCTTGCCGACGCGACTTCCGAAGCGATCGAAGTGGTGGGAGCCGAGGTTGCGTTCGATGCCCCCGCATCGCCGATTTGCGCATTGGCGGAACGCCACGCCGTCGTGCGCGTCCTGGTGAACCTGATCGAGAACGCCTCGCTTCATGGCGCCGGGGGCGCGATCTCGGTGGCGATCCGTGAAGAGGACGATCGGGCGGTGGTCGAGGTGCGCGACCAGGGCCCCGGCATTCCCGCCGTGCACCTGCCGCGCCTCACCGAGCGGTTCTACCGGGTGGACGCCGCGCGCTCCCGGGCGGACGGGGGGACGGGACTGGGGCTGGCGATCGTGCGCAGCCTCGTCGAGTCGTACGGCGGAACCATCGAGATCGCGAGCGAGGTCGGCGTCGGAACCGTCGTTACCGTGCGCTGGCCGGTTGCCACCGTGCGTCCATGAATAGACCCAGGGACACAGCGGGAAGACGGCAGTCGAAGCTACGATCTTCTCGGAATGGGCCTTGCGACCTTCTTTATGCGGGTCGGGACGTTGGCCCTCGCGTTGGTCCGTTTGCCCCGGGCCAAAGGGGCACGGTCAACCACAGCAAGTGAGAGGAAGGTCATGATCGCTATTGCCATGTTATTTGCCTTGAGTACGCCGTTGGCCGTCGCGGTGAACGGCGGTTTCCGGCTCGACGAGACGCCGGGGACGCGTTGCGCCATCGTCGAAGCGACGGCGCCCGTTCGTTCGGCTCGACGGGGGGAGCGACGGAGACGCGGCACTGGATCGGGCAAGCGGTGCGTGTCGTGGACCCGCCGAGGGCGACCGGCACGCCCTTCGTCCTGGTGATGCCAGACCAGGGACCGCTCACCGATCATCGTCCGATGACACGCGGGTCGCGGTACCTGCTCGTCTATCGGGTCGGGCGCCGGGGACGCTTTGGCTTGGAAGCCGACCTAGGCCCGGACGAGGTCTGGCCCGACTTTGCTCTCCTGACCGAGCGCTCCAACCTCCCGCCGGACCGACTCGTCCTGCACAAGGCGATGCGGGTGGCCTTCGAGGGCGCGGTCGCGCATCCTGGATCAAACGCCCAGGCGTTCCTGGACTTCCTGCCGGATCGCGCGCCCACCGACGATGACGAGGGCCTCTCGGACGGCCGCACGGTCCGAACGCTCTCCGCGCTGGCGGGCGACGCGATCCGACTGGCCAAGGACGCCCCCCCGCTCGCCCGCGTTCAGGTGATGGCGAAGCTGCTTCGCATGCGGCACTCGCTCGTGGGCCGGGAGTTCCTTGCCGCCTTGCGGGCCGCCGAGACGGTTCCCGACCTGGAATCGTTCGTGGACTTCCGAACGTTGGGTTGGTGCATGGCGACGAGCGAGGTCGTTCGGCCTGCGGAGCGCGTGCCGCCCGCGACCTTCGTCGAGGACGCCCTCGCCACGCGGCACCCGCGCCGCCGCGAGTACTTGGTGCGGCACGCGCCGCTGACGGGCGATCCCGCGCTGTTGCGGCGATTCGCCAAATTGCTCGACGATCCGGACACGCGCGTCTGGGAGCAAGTGGTCGGGCGTCTGAGCGAGGTGATGGGGCGTCACCGGGACCTGCCCAACACGTTCGGGCTTTCCGAAGCCTCCATCCGCGAGACGCTCGCCCCGTTCGCAGTCGAGGCGCGTCGCCGGTACCTGGATCCGCCGGAGCGTTGACAACGTACCTTGCTCGGGACCGTCACCTTGCTCAGGATCACTCCGGCAGAGGGTCGGAGCCGAACCACAGCACGTTGCCGTCCGGGTCCTCGAACCGCACCTCGTACGCCCACGGCCGGTTCTGGGGCGGGTGGATCATCGTCGCCCCGAGTGCGTTCAGCCGCGCAACGATGGGCACGATGTTCGTCACCCCCAACCAGAGGGTGGTAGGGCCGTGGCCCTCGGCGGTGGACAGCATGATCGCGCTTCCGTCGCGCCCCACCGAACCGATGTGCGAACCCGGCTCGCAACCCCATTGCTCCTCGAAGCCCAACGCGTCCCGGTAGAAGGCGATGCTTCGGGCGAGGTCGGCGACGGTCAGCACGGCGATCACGTTCTCGAAGCGAACGGCGTCCATCGCCGATTCTAGCCCCGCCAAGGGGCGCGACCTGGGAATCGGCACGTCCGGCGCGTCCGCAAACTTCCCGAAAGCCGACGGCGGGTATTCTCGGGCATCGGCGGGGGGTGCTCGCCGTTGGATCACACCATGTCGCGGAACCGTGTCGCTCTTGCGTTGCTCGCCCTCGTGGTCGCGCCATATGTTATTTCTCAATCGCTAGTCACGAGCCCGCGGGTCTTGTTGGGGTCGATCCTGGGGCAGACCGCCGACCCGGGTAAGCAGACTGACCCCGGCAAGGTGGACCCGGGCAAGCAGACCGACCCCGGCAAGGTCGTCGATCCTTCCAAGCAGACCGACCCGGCCAAGCAGACCGACCCGGCGAAGGCGGACCCGGCCAAACAAGAGCCGCCGAAGACCGAGGGGACGCAAGTCGACGCCAAGCAGGGCGAGGCGCAGAAGCCCACCGAGACCGACAAGCAAACGGGTGCGGACGTCGGCAAGGGCCCCAAACTCGAGCGATTCGGCTACTCGTACTTCCAGAACGCGCGCGCCGCGATCGAGGCCCAGCGCGCGATGGCGGCGAAGCCCCCGGTCGTGGCTCCCGCGACGACCGACCCGGCGACAGGGGCGACCACCACGCCCCCCAAACCCCAAATCAGCGGGCTTTCGATCGGGGTCGGTCCCGACGTGCTCGTCCCGCAACCGGAACGGTACCAATTGGGACCGGGAGACAAACTGACGCTGCGGTACTGGAGCCCGACCCAGGCCCCGACCGAGCGGGCGATCGTGGTGACCCCGGACGGGGTCCTGGTGGTTCCCGGCACCGGTCGGCGCGTCGTCGTTCGGGGGCGAACCCTCGCCGACGCCGAGTCGCTGATGCGCAAGGAGATTCGGCTGGCCATCCGCGATGCCGACATGACCCTCGAACTGAGGGAGTTGCGCAGTTTCCAGGTCGTCATTCTGGGTGAGTCGTTCTCGCCCGGCTCCTACCAGATGCCGGCCGTGGTGACGCTTTTCAACGCGATCTATTACACGGGTGGACCGACCGAGCGGGGTTCGTTGCGCCGAATCCAGTTGCGCCGGGGTGCGAAGACCCTCTCGTTCGACTTCTACAAGTTCCTCTTGACGGGCGACGCCGCGCAGGACGTCCCGCTTCAGCCGGGAGACGTCATTTTCTTCCCACCGGCGGGGGCCCAGGTGGCGGTCTCGGGCGAGGTCGGGCAAGCGGCGATCTACGAGTTGTTGCCCGGCGACAAGCTGAAAGACGCGATCGGCTACGCCCGAGGCGCCAAGCCCTCCGGGATCACCCAACGCGTTTCGATCGACTCGGTGGAACCCGGCCAGGCGCGCAAGCTCGTCGACGTCGATCTTGCCAGCCGACTTCCGAGTCAGAACCCGCCCCTTTTCGACGGCGATGCCGTCACCATCCAGAGCATCCGTTCCGAGCCCGTCAACGCGGTGACGCTCGAAGGCGCGGTGGACCAGCCGGGCCGCTACGAACTGACCCAGGGCATGACCGTCCGCGACCTCGTGGGCAAGGCCCGGGGCCTGTTGCCGGACGCCTACCCCGCCCGCGCCGACATCAACCGTCTCAACGCCGACGGTAGCTTCACACTGATCTCGATCCGCCTGGGCGACGCGATGGCGGGCGTCCCGAGCGAAAACCAGCGGCTGGTTCCGTACGACAAGGTGCGAATCTACGCCCTCTCCGAGGTGGCGTTCCTGGGCGTTCGGTCCGTCAAGATCACCGGCGCGGTCGCCAAGCCGAGCTCCTACTACCGCTCGGACAACATGCGTCTGTCCGACCTCCTCCTCCAAGCGGGCGGCCTCCTGCCGACGGCGGCGGAGACCGGCTTCGTCCAGCGCTACAACGAGGACGGCACGAACGGCCCGATCCTCCGTTTCGACGTGCGCCAGGTGGCCTCCGGGAACGCCGCGTTCGACCTGGCCCTTCACGATCGCGACGAAGTGACCGTCCACACGCTGGCGGAGGCCGGCTTCCGGCCCCAACAGCGGGTCGAGGTCGAGGGCGCCGTGTTGCGGCCCGGGCCGTACCGACGCTCCGACAACATGACGGTCAAGGACCTGCTCGAGTTCGCAGGCAACCCCTTGCCGGACGCGTTCACCGAACAGGCGTTCCTTCAGCGCTACACCGCCGACGGTCTGCCCGAGCAGATCGTCAAGATCGACCTGAAGAAGGCCCTCGTCGGCGACCCGGAGAACAACCTGGCGCTGCGCGATCTCGACAAACTGGTCGTCTACAAGCAACAGGAGGCGGTCTTCACCGCCCAGCGGGTCGTCTCGATCCAGGGGGCGGTCCTCCGACCGGGGGTCGTCGCCCGATTCGACAACATGCGTCTCAAGGACCTGATCGAGTACGTCGGCGGCCGCTTGCCGAACGCGGGCGATCGCGTCGAGGTCGCTGCCGCCCGGGTGCCCGTCAACACGCCGCCGACCCGCCTGAAGCTCAGCGAGGTGTTGGCGGGCGACGAGGCCTCCAACGTCCTGCTCCGCGACGGCGACGCCGTCACGATCCCCTACGACGGCGAGTTTCGCACCGACCCCGTTCAGGTGCAGATTCGCGGGGCGGTGAAGTACCCCGGCACGTACACG
>JAHCHO010000001.1 GCA_026129685.1 Fimbriimonadaceae bacterium | reverse complement strand
GTTGACGGTCGGCCGCCTGAGCGTCCGCGCCGAGTACGACGCCCGACAGGGCCCCCTCCGAACCAAGGTCGGCAAGGGCTACCGCTACGGACGCCCGAGCACCGAAGTGGCGCATTTGCTCCGTTCGACGTTGAACGGTCGCCCCCGAAAGAAGACGCCCTAAACCGGGGAGTTCGGCCGCGTGAACTAGCAGACCTGGGTCGCCAAGGTCAGGACGGGCATGCCCGTCGAATCGCCTCCCAAGAACGCTCCGCGAGAGGGGGGCGATCTGCGTCCGGACGTCCCGAAATCGGCGTCCGGGCTCGGCCGGGGCTTTCTAGGGAGGTCCCGGCGTCTCGGTACACTGCCCGCCATGCTGTTTTCGGCGCTGATGCTCTCGTCGGTCCTGGCGATCGCGCAAGACGCCCCCGAGAGTCTGACGAAGGGGCTCGTCGTCCCGTCCGTCGGGACCTACGGACGTGCGGCGATCCAGACGGACGCGATCGTCGCGCAGATCGTGCGCGGCGAGTTCAGGGCGCCCAAGGCGGGCGACACGGTGCCGGTGCCGGGACGCGAGCCGCGCACGTGGAAGGCGGTCGAGTCGGGACCCGACGGCTCGTTCTCGGGGCCGGAGATGCGCGGGGGGTACGCCTACGTCGCCTACGAGTCGAAGGAGAAGCGGAAGGTCATCCTCGCCGCCACCGGGCACAATGTGGCCTACGTGAACGGAGAGCCTCGGACGGGGGACCCCTACGGTTTCGGCTACCTGCGGGTGCCGATCGAACTCAAGAAAGGCACCAACGACCTGTTGTTCCAGGTCGGGCGGGGGCGGCTCAAGGTGGCGATCGAGCCGCTCGCCAAGCCGCAGTCGCTCCTCGACGCGGACTGGACGCTGCCCGATTACGTTTTGGGCGAGCGAAAGAAGCTCCTCGGCGCGGTGCCGGTGGTCAACGCGACCGACCAAGCGGCGACGAACCTCGCGATCCGAACCGTGATCGGAGAAGACCGCACGGCCCTCGCCCCTCTCGGCCCGATTCCGCCGATGGCGACGCGCAAGGTCGGCTTCGATCTACCGCCGCTCGAGGTCGAGTCGCCGGGGGAGGTCGAGGTTAGGGTCCAGTTGATCCGCATGGAGGGCAGCGCGCGACGGGTGCTGGACGAGGCCACGGTGAAGCTCGCCGCCAAGCGTCCCACCGACGTCCTGAAGCGGACCTTCGTCAGCGGGATCGACGGGAGCGTCCAGTACTACGCGGTGATGCCGGCGGCAGCGCGGAGCGAAGCGGGCAACGCGATGATCCTCTCGGTCCACGGGGCGAGCGTCGAGGCGATCGGGCAAGCCTCGGCGTACGGCCAGAAGAGCTGGGCGGACATCGTCTGCCCGACCAACCGGCGGCCGTACGGCTTCGACTGGGAGGAGTGGGGCCGGATGGACGCGATGGAGGCGCTCGAGGCCGCGAGGGCGGTCTATAAACCCGATTCCTCGCGGATTTACCTCACCGGCCACTCGATGGGCGGGCACGGCACCTGGCAACTGGGGGTGACCTACCCCGGCCGGTTCGCGGCGATCGGACCCTGCGCGGGATGGATCAGCTTCTTCACTTACGGGGGCGGCGTGCGGATCGCCGAACCCGACCCGATCGAGGCGATGCTGGTGCGCGCGTCCGCTCCAAGCGACACGCTGTTGCGCCTTCAGAACCTCGCGCCGCTCGGCGTGTTCATCCTGCACGGCGGGGCGGACGAGACGGTTCCGGTCAGCGAACCCCGCGAGATGGCGAGGCGACTGAGCGAGTTCCACAAGGACTTCCGCTTCCACGAAGAGCCCGGGCAGGGTCACTGGTACGAGACGTCGGACGAGCCGGGAGCGGAGTGCATGGACTTCGCGCCGATGATGGATTTCTTCGCGCGGCGACGTCTGCCCGCACTGGAGGACGTGCGCGAGGTGCGCTTCACGACGGTCAATCCGGCGATCTCGGCGAGGCACCATTGGATCGAGGTGATGCGGCAGACAAAGGCGCTTGCGCCGACGACGGTCACCTTTTTGCTCGACCCCCTTTCCCGGCGCTTCACCGGGACCACCGAGAACTGCGACGCCCTGGCCTTCCACCTGGACGGCCTGGCGCCGGGATCTCCCCTCAAGGTGACGATCGACGGGGACACAACCGAGAATATTCCCTGGCCCGTCGGCGTGACCGCGATCTGGTTCGAGAAGAAGGACGGCAAGTGGGCGATCGGCCCTCGGCCCGCCGATACCCTCAAGGGTCCCCACCGAGGCGGACCGCTGAAGGAGGAGATGCGTCGTCAGGCCGTCCTTGTCTACGGCACGAAGGGGAACGCGGAGGAGAATCGCTGGGCGTTGCGCAAGGCGCGATTCGACGCCGAGCAGTTTTGGTACCGGGGAAACGGGAGCTTCGACGTGGTCCCGGACACGGCCTTCAACGCGCGGGACTACGCCGATCGCACCGTGGTGCTCTACGGGAATTCCGAGACCAACGGCGCTTGGACGACCCTGCTCGGGGCTGGGCCGGTGCAGGTGGATCGGAAGCAGGTTCGAGTCGGAGATCGGTCGGTCAAGGGCGACGGGCTGGCGTGCCTGTTCGTGCGACCTCGACCGGACAGCGACACCGCCAGCGTGGTGGCCTTTGCGGGAACGGGTCTCCCCGGTCTGCGCTCGATGGACCGGCTTCCGATCTTCGTGTCGGGCGCGTCCTATCCCGATCTCTTGCTCTTCGACGACACGGTTTGGACGGCCGGCACCAAGGGAATCCTCGCGGCGGGCTTTTTTGGGAACGACTGGTCGGTGGCGAACGGGGAGATCGCCTGGCGTGGCTAGAGCTTTGCGGCGCGTGTGCGTCTTCTGCGGCTCCAAGGCGGGGGTCGATCCGTCCTTTCGCCGGGTGGCGACCGAACTCGGGGAACGGTTGGCGGCGGAGCGGGTCGGTCTCGTGTTCGGCGGAGGGTCGGTCGGCTTGATGGGCGTGATCGCCGACGCGGTGCTCGCGGGCGGCGGAGAGGCGATCGGCGTGATCACCGAGCGGTTGGCGGCGCCGGAGATCGCGCACCGCTCGCTGACGGATTTGCGGGTCGTGCGCACGATGCACGAGCGCAAGGCGCTGATGTCGGAGCTTTCGGACGCGTTCCTCGCGCTTCCCGGGGGAATCGGCACCTTTGAGGAGTTGTTCGAGGTGTTGACGTGGGCGCAGCTCGGCATCCACGCCAAGCCGATCGGGTTGGTGAACGTCTCCGGGTACTACGATCCCTTGATCGCCTTGCTGGAGCACGCGGTCGAGCAGGGGTTCTTTCGGGGGACGCACCGCGACCTGATGCTGGTCGTGCCCGGTTCCGAGGAAGCCCTTCCCGCCCTCCGGGCCCATCGATTGCCGAAGATCGAGCCGCTCGTGTCGCCCACCGAATCGTGACGTCTGGGTCAGGCGGGCGGCGCGAGGAGGTCCCGCATCGCGCGTTCGACCTCGACCACCAAGCCGTCTCCCGCCGCAAGGGGTCGTCCGAAGGCGACCGTCACGGCGACCCGGCGGTACGAGGGGACCATGATCTGAAGGGTGGCGGCCGCCCAGGCCCGGTCGGCAGGACTCGCCAAGTAGCCGAGCAACGGGTTGCGAACGGCCGTCGCCGAGACGACGCCCCGGACCGCCGCCGGCACCACCCGACACCCCGGAGCCCGCCGAGCGATGGCGGCGTAGCCGGCGGACCACGTTGTGCCCACTTCGGGCGAAGCGTCGCCCAAGTTCGGATCGGGTTCGATCTGCCCGGCGGGAAACGTGAGAAGCGCGCCGCCCGCCTTGAGGTGGTCGGTCGCGTCGCGAATCACCCGACTGGAACCCGGTTCGATGAGCAGGAGATGGCGGCCGATCTGGGGCAACAGCCGCAACAGATCTCGGTCGGCGGCGATGATCTTGAGGTCCTCGCGCCCGAGGGCCACCCAGACCGCCATCGCGTCCACCATGCCGGGGTGGTTGCAGACAACGAGGATCGGTCCCGATAATGGCACGGCGTCCAACCCGTGAAGGCTCAGAGACCCGGAGAATCGGTCAAGGACGAACCGGCCGGCGGCGACCAAACCCTCGTCGCCCACCACTCGGTCAAACGCGATAACGTCCCGGGCGAACCGAGCGGCCGGGACCCTCGCCGCCCAACCGAGGAACCGGGAGGCGCGCTCCAGCTTGTACGCCCGCAACAGGTCGCGGACGTTGAGATCGACCAGGGCGCGGAATCGTTCGGCTTCGGTCAACGCCGCATTCTACGCCGGGCACGATCAAGGGTCGCACCGGCCTTCCGACCTCGATGGTTCATCCGGCGGGTCCGATGTTGTCACAATCGAAGGGCCGCCCATGCCGGAACGTCCCTCGCGCCTCGATAACCTCAAGACGCTTCGCTACGCGAACCTGGACGGCGCGTTTTCGTCCTCGTTCGGAACCCTTCTCGGCGGCTCGTTCCTCGTCGGCTTCATCAAGTTGCTGCATGGCGACGACCTTTGGATCGGCCTCCTGAGCGCGATCCCGAGCCTCCTCGGCATCCTGCAGATACCCGGCGCGATCTGGGGACGCGGTTTCACCAGCTTCAAGCGCTTCATCACCCCCGGCGGTTTCCTCTGGAGGCTGCTGTACATTCCGGTGGTCTTCCTGCCGTTGGTGGCGATCTCGAACGATGCGCGACTGTGGTTACTCGCCATCTGCGTTCTCCTCGGTTCGGCCTCGGTGATGGTGATCAACCCGATCTACAGCGACTGGATCGCGGAGATGGTGCCGGCCAGTTCGCGCGGGTGGTTCTTCAGCCGTCGCACGGCCATTCTGACCGCCGTCGGATCGGTGGTCGGTCTGGTCGGCGGTCTGCTGATCGATCACTTCAAGAAGATCGGCCAAGAACCGGCCGGGTTCGCCACGATCTTCGGGCTGGGGAGCGTCTGCGCGTTCGTCAGCTTCTTCTTCTACATGCGGATGCGGGACATTCCCCGCGAGAACCCGATCCGCCAAAGCCTGCGCGACGGCGTCGCGGCGATCAAAGCGCCCTTTGCGGACCGCTCTTTCCGCAAGGTTCTGGTGTTCTTCGTGTTCTTTATCGCGGGTCAGGGGTTTGCGGGCAACCTGTTCAGCGCCTTCGCCCTCGAGACGCTGGGACTGCCGTTCACGACCCTGCAGCTGATGGGGATCTCCCACGCGGTGTCCCTCACCGTGACGGCAGGGATGTGGGGTTTCCTGGCGGACAAATACGGCAACAAGCCCCTTCTCGCGATTCTCGGGGTCGGCTTGGTGCTGACGCCGGCGATGTGGCTGTTCTGCCACCCGGACCAGGTCACCCGCAGTTCGATCATCCTCATCTGCGGGCACCTGTTCACGGGCGCCATATGGGGCGGCATCGCGACGACCCAGTTCAACCTGCTCCTCGCCACCGCCAAGCCCGAGGATCGGGCCAACTACATCGGGGCGGGGATGGCGACCCAAGCGGTGGTCGGCGGCCTCGCGCCGTTGTTGGGCGCCACGCTGATGCGCGGACTGCGCGGCGCGTACGACCCTGAAATCGCGTACAAGGTCGTGTTCCTCGCTTCGATGGGGGTCCGCTTCGCGAGCCTGTTGTTCTTGGCGGGCGTCAAGGAGGCGGGTTCTCGGTCGTTGCGGGAAACCCTCAGCCATCTGCGGCGCGTGTCGCCCAAGGGCGCCCAAGCCTTCAAACGATTCACCGCGAGCACGGACGCGGCGAGCCGCGAGACGGCGATCCGGGACGTCGCCCACGAGAACTACGCGCTCGCCTCGTCGGAGGTGGCGAAAGCGCTGCACGATCCCTCGCCCCGGGTACGGCGGCAGGCGGCCACCGCCCTGGCGAAGTTGCGCGATCCCCGAGGCGTGGACGAGATCGTCCACATGCTGGAGTTCCACCCCGATCTCGTGGAAGAAGAGACGATCGAGGCCCTCGGCGAACTGGGAGGATCGAACGCGGTCGAGGTGCTGACCCGATTCCTCAACAGCCCGCGCTCGTTGCTTCGGCGGGCTTCGGCCAAGGCCCTCGGCCGGATCGGCGACGCGCGCGCAATCACGCCCCTGACGGCGGCGGCCGCCCAACCGGGGGACCCCGATTTGCGGCGCGCCGCGCTCCAAGCCCTGCGGATTCTGGGCGCGCGAGACGCTTCCGACGCCATCTGCGAAGCGCTCTACGACCCCCATCCCAGCGTCCGCATCGCGGCGGCGGAAGCGGTCTCCGAACTGGAACTCACCCAAGCGATCCCGTTCCTGCGCCAATCGTTGGACTGGTACGACGACGAGGCGGCCAGCGAAGTCGCCTACGCCCTTGGGTGCGTGGGGGAACCCAGCGACATTCCCAAGATCATGGAGGAGGCCCGCCAGAGCGTTTCGATCATCACGCGGCGCCGGTGCTTGCTCGGCGTCGCGCGGATGCTGGTGTGCGAAACGGAGGCCTATCGCCTGTTCGTCATGGACGGCATGGCGCGCGACCAGGTGCTGCTCGAAACGTTGCGCCCGGCGATGCGCGTCCACCCCGAACTCAACGACGCGCTGGGGCTGTTCTCCTCGGGCGACGAGCGGGCGGCCGTCGAGATGCTGGCAGCGACGGGCAAACTGCCGGCCCTCCGGTACCTGGCCGATCCGTTCGTGGAAGAAGCGTTCATCGTGGCTTCGGTGGCCCTCGCCTCCCGCCGCGATCTCACCGCCGGATGACCGCATCCGCCGAACAAGCCGGGCGGATCGGGTACAAGTGACCCACCGCGCCGAGCGGACGAGACCATGCTCAGCATCCAAGGCATCAATGTGTACTACGGGGCGATCCACGCCCTCAAGGACGTGACGATCCACGTGGAGCAGGGCGAGGTGGTCTCGATCATCGGCTCGAACGGCGCGGGCAAGAGCACTTTGCTCCGCACGATCAGCGGCCTGTTGCGGCCGAGAACCGGCACCATCGGCTATAAAGGCGCGGACTTGGTCCACACCGCCCCCCACGACATCCTGAAAATGGGCATCAGCCAGTCTCCGGAGGGGCGGCGAATCTTCACGAACATGACGCTGTACGAGAACCTCCAACTGGGCGCCTACACGCGCAAGGACGGGGAGATCGCGGCGGACATGGACAAGGTGATGGACCGTTTCCCTCGTTTGCGGGAACGGCTCAAGCAGAGCGCGGGCACCCTGAGCGGCGGCGAACAACAGATGCTGGCGATCGGACGCGCCCTGATGTCTCGCCCACAACTGCTCCTCTTGGACGAACCCAGTCTCGGCCTTGCGCCCAACCTGGTGATGGAAATCTTCAAGATCGTCGAGGAGATCAACCGAGACGGGACGACCGTGCTGCTCGTCGAACAGAACGCCAACCGAGCGCTGGAGATCGCGAACCGAGCTTACGTGCTCGAGACGGGCACGATCGTCCTGAGCGACACGGGCAAGAACCTCCTCTCCAACCCGAAGGTCAAGGAGGCCTACCTGGGCGGGTGAAGATCCTCCGTTTCGAGGCCCTTCAAGAAAGACACCTGCCCGCGATCCTCGAGATCGAGGCCCTCTGCAACACCTCGCCCTGGAGCGAGCAGAGCTTCCGGAACGAGTTGGTCAACCGGGAGTCCACGTTCCTGGTCGCGATCGGCGACGGGAACGTCGTGGGCTATGGCGGGGCTTGGCGGGTGATCGACGAACTGCACGTGACCACCGTGGCCGTCCACCCGGACCATCGTCGGCGCGGCATCGCCAAGAGGTTGATGGTGCGCCTTCTGGAGGAAGGGCGGGACGAGGGTCTGGCCTGCTCCACCCTCGAGGTGCGCGCCGGAAACGAGGCGGCGATCCGCATGTACGAGAACCTCGGCTACGCGTCGGTCGGCCTCCGCAAGCGCTACTACCCTGACAACCGGGAGGACGCGGTCATCATGTGGCTCTATGGGCTGGAATCGTGGCGAGCACCGGCGCTAGGGCCTTTGCAGGACGACGTTCCGCAAGCCGCGAAATCATAGCGTCGGCGCTATGAAGACCTCTCGAACGGTGTGGGCCGCGGTCGCGGTCATCGGTTTTGGTGTCGTCGCGGGTTGCTCTCCCAAGGAGGAGAGCGCAGGGTCCGGGACGGCCGCGAACAAGGAGACCGGCGCGATCGAAGCCGGAAAGTGGACGATTCTCGACACGAGGACGGACCTCGCCGACCACGCCCGCGCGAAGCAGAACGCAGAGGACGCGCTCATCAAAGAGCCCGACTTGGCGATGCTCGTCGGCCTCTGGTCGTACAACGGCCCGGCGATCCTGTCGGCGGTCAAGGGCTCGACCCGGGCGGGCAGCGTCAAGATCGTGTGCTTCGACGAAGAGGCGGACACCCTCCAAGGCGTGATCGACGGACAGATCTACGGCACCATCGTCCAGCAGCCTTACCAGTTCGGCTACGAATCGGTGCGGTTGCTGTCCGCAATCGTTCGCGGCGACAAGTCGGCGGTTCCCGCGAGCAAGGTCATCGAGGTCCCGACAATGGCGATCAAGCAAGCGGACGCGCAGAAGTTCTGGGACGAACTCAACGCTCGGCTCAAAGGCGGCGCCCAGTCCAACTTCAAGCCGAACGCCGACAGCGTGAAGATCGCGTTCGTGACGAACAACGTGTCCGACTTCTGGAAGATCGCCCAGGCCGGCATCAATGCGGCCAAACCCGAGTTCAACGCCGACTGCGAGTTCCAGATGCCGCCCGACGGGACCCCCGCCGACCAGCAGCGGATCGTGGAAGCGCTCATGGCGAAGGGCACGCAGGGCATGGCGATCAGCCCGATCGACCCCGCCAACCAGAAACAGATGCTCGACAAGGCGGCCGAGAAGATGGCGGTCGTGACGCAAGACTCGGACGCGCCCGAGAGCAACCGGATCTGCTATATCGGCACCAACAACTACAAGGCGGGCCGGGAAGCGGGCAAGCTCATCAAGGAAGCCCTTCCGGACGGCGGCAAGATCATGCTGTTCGTCGGCCGGCTGGACGCGCAGAACGCCGCCGAGCGGCGCCAAGGGATCATCGACGAACTGAGCGGCAAGCCCGAGAAGCCGTGACCGTTCCGCTCCTCGAGGTTCGAAACGTCGCCAAGAGCTTTCCGGGAGTGCAGGCTCTTGGCGGCGTTTCGTTGCGCCTCGAGGCGGGCGAGGTCCTCGGCCTCGTCGGGGAGAACGGCGCGGGTAAGAGCACCCTCCTGAAGATCCTGGGTGGGGTCGAACGCCCGGACTCGGGAGAGGTGCTCCTCGACGGGCGGGCGTGCGCGATCCGGTCGGTGCAGGACGCCACCCGGTTGGGCATCGCGCTGATCCACCAGGAACTCAACCTGTCGGACAACCTGAGCGTCGCCGAGAACGTGTTCTTGGGGCGCGAGCCGCACCGCCTCGGAATGGTGGATCGGGCCCGGATGGACCGTGAGACCGCCCACCACTTGCGCGAGTTGGCGGTCGAGATGGGTCCCCGGGACTCGGTCGAGCGCCTCTCCATCGGCCAGTGTCAGCTGGTCGAAGTCGCGAAGGCGCTCTCGATCGAGGCGCGGATCGTGATCATGGACGAGCCGACGTCGAGTCTCAGCCTTTCGGAAACCGACAAGCTCTTTGCGGTCATTCGGCGTCTGCGCGATCGGGGCGTCGGCGTGCTCTACGTGTCCCACCGGCTGGGGGAAGTGACCGAGGTCGCCGACCGAGTGGTCGTGTTGCGAGACGGCCTGAAGACCGGGGAGTTGGCCAAGGAAGCGATCGCGCCCGAGACCATGATTCGGCTCATGGTGGGGCGAGACATTCCGGCCCGCACCCGGAAGCCCTCGCCGGTTCGGGAACGCGCCGAGACCCCTCCCGTGCTCGAACTCAAGGACTTGAGGGTCTTCGGACGCGCCCCCGTTAACCTGGCCGTGTACCCCGGCGAGATCGTTGGTCTGGCGGGCCTGGTCGGGGCAGGACGGTCGACGCTCACGCGCGCGCTCTTCGGACTCCTCCCCTACGAGGGTGAAATTCGCGTCGCGGGCCGCCTCGTTCGGTTGCGCAACCCCGCCCAGGCGATGGCGGCGGGCTTGGCGCTGGTCCCGGAGGACCGCAAGCAGGACGGCCTCGTGCTCGACCTGAGCGTGGCGGAGAACATCGCGCTTCCCAACCTTTCCTCGCTCCTCAACGGGCCGTTCCTGAACTGGGCCACTTTGCGCCGATTGGCCGAGTTGTGGCGCGGCAAACTTGGGATCAAGACGACCGACGTCGGCAAGTTCGCCGAGGGCCTCTCCGGCGGAAACCAGCAGAAGGTGGTGTTCGCCAAGTGGCTGGCCCGCGACCCGAAGGTGCTGATTCTCGACGAGCCGACCCGGGGCGTGGACGTCGGCGCCAAGGAAGAGATCTACGAACTGGTGCGGGGTCTGACCGAGCAAGGGATGGGCGCGCTTATGGTTTCGAGCGACATGCACGAGATTCTCACGGTTCCCGACCGGATCGTTGTGATGCACGAAGGAGCGATTCGGGGGGAGGTCTCCCCGACCGACGCCACCGAGGAAGGCATCATGCGGCTCGCCACCGGAGGGGCGCGATGAAGCGCATCGTCGGCATCGCGGTGTTGCTGGCGGTCGTCGTGATCGCGACGAGCCTTCAGGACCACCGCTTCCTCCAGGCGGAGAACATGTCGAACCTCGGCCGCTGGGTCGGGATGTACGGCATCCTGTCGGTCGGCGAGGCGTTCGTCATCATGACCGGGGGCATCGATCTGTCGGTCGGCTCGATCGTGGGCCTCGTCGGCTGCCTGTTGCCGATGCTCGCGAAGGACCACGGCTTGCCGATGCCCGTGGCGATCTTGGTCGTCCTCGGCCTCAGCGCGGGCCTTGGGCTCATCCACGGCCTACTGGTGACCAAGCTGAAATTGCAGCCGTTCGTGGTCACCCTCTGCGGCCTGTTCGTGTACCGGGGCGCGGCGCGCTACATCACGGGCGACGCGACCCAAGGCTTCGGCGTCGGCTATCAGGATACGAAGCAACTGGCGGCGGGCACGCTGTTCGGCCTCCCGAACCCGTTCCTGTTCTTGCTGTTGATCGCCCTGGTCGCCTCGGTGTTTTTGAACCTCACCGTTTTCGGGCGGCACTTGCTGGCGGTGGGCCGAAACGACAAGACGGCGCGGCTCAGCGGCGTTCCGGTGGACCGGGTGATCATCACGACCTACGTCGTCTCGGCCTTGGCGGCGGGTTTCGGCGGCGTGCTGTTCGCGCTCGACCTGAACTCGGTGCAGCCCTCGGGCCACGGCAACTTCTTCGAGTTGTACGCCATCGCCGGCGCGGTCCTCGGCAGTTGCAGTTTGCGCGGCGGCTACGGCAGCATCCTTGGCGTCCTGATCGGGACGGCGATCGTGCGCGTCCTATACAACGCGATCAACCTTCTCGGCATCGCCACCCAACTCGAGTTCGCGGTGATCGGCGCGGTCATCCTGATCGGCGTCCTTGCCGACGAACTGGTGCGCCGAGCGGCCGCGATGCGCAAGACTTCCGCCCGATCCCCATGACCCCCGAACTCCGCCTGACCCGCCTGCAACCTGCCTCGTTTGTCCCACGGGTGATCTTGGACACCGACGCCTTCAACGAGGTGGACGACCAGTTCTTCATCGCCCATTCGCTCCTGAGCCCGGATCGCATGAGGGTCGAGGCGATCGTCGCCGCCCCCTTCGTGAACGAACGGGCGGCCACCGCGAAGGAGGGGATGGAGAAGAGCTTCGACGAAATCCTCCGCCTGCTCGAGATCATGGGAAGGGACGTCCCGGCGTTTCGAGGCGCGGAGCGAACGATCGGGGACCAGGGCGCGGTCGACTCGGCGGGGGTTCAGGCGATCCTCGAGGCGAGTCGCCGAGGAGAGGAACCCCTGTACGTTCTGGCGACGGGGGCGGCGACGAACGTGGCGTCCGCGCTGTTGCTCGACCCCGGGCTGGTGGAACGGACCGTCGTGGTCTGGCTCGGCGGCCACGCATGGGACTGGACCGATCAGCGGGAGTTCAACCTCCAGGGCGATCCGGCGGCGGCGCGGGTGCTGCTCGATTGCGGGGTCCCGTTGATCAACGTGCCCGCCTTGGGGGTCTCGTCGCACCTGCTCGTGTCCCCCGACGACCTTTCGAGGGACATCGGCGGCAGCCGGCTCGGACGGTACCTGGCGGCCATCGTCGCCGACCACCACCGGGACCATTTCGCCTACGCGAAGGAGATCTGGGACGTGGCGGTATCGGCCTGGATGGTGAATCCGGCCTGGGTGCCGACGATAATCGTGCGGTCACCCTGGCTCACCGAGGACCTCCGGTACGAACACCCGGAGGACCGGCACGACGTCTCCGTCGCCACCTGGTGCGCGCGCAACGCGATCTTCCGCGACTTGTTCGCGAAGATCGGACGGGACTAGTTTTTCGCGGCCGCGCGAAGGGTCTCGACGCATCCGCGCGCGCTGTTGCGGACGAAATGCATGCCGTGATCCATCAGGGGCTCGACGACGGCGAGGGCGATGGGGTCCCCGTACTGCTGGAGCGCCCGCAACGCGGTCGTCTGGGCCTGGAACGGCGACTCCTGAACCGTCCGCATCAGCAGTCGCAGGCCCGCCCGCGACGCGTCCAGGTCCTTCATGCCGCCCAGCGCGCCCAACGCCGCGACACGGATCGAGTAGTTCGGGGCGTTCTGGGCGAAGCGCATCGCGGCGTCGTACCCCGCTTGTCGGTCGTGCTGGACGAGCCACGAGAACGCCCGACCGCGGATCGCGTCGTGGAAGCTGTCCACCTCGAGACTGGTCTTGGCGAGGGCCATGTCGTTGGTGACGTTCAGCACGGCGCCGAGAAGGTCCGCGCGCAATCCGGTCGGCATCGCCGACTTTATCAGCCACATCGCCTTCAGCCGTTGGGCCACCGCCGGGTCCTTCGAGTTGCCCAGCGAACCCACCGCAGCTTGCCGCACGCGCAGGTCCGAGTTGTCGAGCGCCGTCAGCAACAGGTCCGTCCGTTCGACGGGTACGGATCGCACGATCTCGGCCACCAGTTCGGGAGTCTTCTCCGTCTTGAAGGCGGCGGCGAGGGCGTCGTTGTCCTTCCTTTCAACCATCAGCCGGATCAGCCTCAGACGCTGCGCGGCGTTCGGAGCGTGCCGGTAGAGAGCGTCAAAGTCGGCGGTCGAAATCGGAAAGTCGTAGGTCACGTCCGCCATGATCCAGACCTCGGGGTCCACGAGAACGGGCCCGGTCGCGCCGGGAGCCTCGACCGTGACCGTCGCTTGGGTCATGGGCACGTAGACCTTGGTCCATTGACCGCCGTTGAGGATCCAGACGTCCACCTCAAGGTCGAACGCGGGTTCCTTCTGCTCCAGGATCACCCGGCCGCCCTTCCGCTTCACCGTGAGATTCGGCGCGGCGGCGCGGTAGAACCACTGCTTGCGGAAGGTGTCCAGCTTTTCGCCCGTCGCTTTTTCGATCGAGGCGAATACCTGCTCGGTGTTGACGTTAGTGAAGGCCCGCTCGGCGAACATCGCCTTGATCGCCGCCCAGAATCGCTTCTCGCCCAGCTTGTGCATCAGCATGAACATCCGGGCGGCGCCTCCCGCATAGGCGAAGCCGTCGAACATCTCGATCGGCTCCTTGTAGCCGGTCCAGACCATCGGGCGGTTCGAGCCCGAATGCGCGGCGAGTGCCCCGTCGAACGCCCCGAGCCGGCCCAGATCGTAGAGGTCCTGACCCTTCTTGTAGCGCACGTAGAAGTTGGGAAGGAAGGACGCGAAGCCCTCGTTGACCCATATGTGCGACCAGTTCGGGGTGGTGACGGTATCCCCGAACCACTGGTGGGCCAGTTCGTGGAGGTTCAGGCCCATGGCGTCTTCCAAGGGCTTTTCCTCCACCGGGTGAAGGGCTCCGATCGTGTTCGTCACCGCCGAGATGTTCTCCATGCCGCCGAACGGAAAGTCGGCGACCAAGGCCTGGGCGAACTTTGCGTAGGGGTACTTGAAGCCCGTAAGCTCGCTGTAGAAGCGGACCATGTCGTTCGTGCCGCCGAAGCTCGCTTTGCCCCACGTCTCGAGTCCCTTGGGGACGTAGACCGACACGGGCAGGTCTCCCCATTTCTCGACGATCTCGGAATAGGGGCCGGCCACGAACGAAATGAGGTAGGTGGAGTGCGGCTGCTCGATGGCCCACTTGTAGATCGTCCGATTGGCCTGCGGAACGACGGCCTTGCGGGCGCCGTTGCTCAGGACGTTCCAGCCGGCGGGCACCTCGATCGTGCCGCGCGAGGTCGCCTTGTCGTTCGGATAGTCGTAGGTCGGCAACCAGTAGCGGGTGTCCTCCATCTCGCCCTGGGTGTAGACCATCCACGTCTTGGCGGGAAACGCGTCCTCGGGCGCGACGAAGTAGACGCCGCCTTGCGGGACGCCGGAATAGGCGATCGTGACCTTCAAAGCGTCCTTTTTGCCCGCCGGTTTTGGGAGGGTGATTCGGAGGGAGGGCTCGGCTTGGACGAACGGCGTCCGCGCGCCGTTCACGCGCACCTCCGAAACGAGCAACTTGGCGCAATGGAACTCGAACGTGCGCAGACCGTCCGCCAGAGGCCGGATGGTGTTCGTCACCTCGCCGACGATCGCCCGCTTCTCCGGGAACAGCTTCACCGACCAGTCCACGTCGAGCAGGTCGTAGGTTCGGACGGGTGCGGACCATCCGAAGGCGGCCAAGGCGACCGGAAGGACGGCGAGGAGGCGCGGGGTTCTCATTGCGGGTGGCTCACGAAACCTCGTCATTATGCTTGCCCGCAATGGGGACTTGGCGTAGGATAGAGGGGGGTCGGGAACAGACGTCCGCCGAAAGGTCGTCTAAACCCGATGTCAGGTTCGCCATGCGCTTGCACCGGTTTCTGCTGTTCACCTTCGCACTCTCGATCGTCGCGTCCGTCGCGGTCGCCCAAACGAGAGGGTCCGTTCCGCCGAGCGCCGTCGTTCCCGGAAAGGGCTTTCAGGGCGAACTCGTGCGCGATCGCCTCCTTGTGAAGATGCGGCCGGATCGAGCCGCCGCGTTGCGCCGGTCCGCCGGATTGCAGCGGATGACGGCTTTCGAGTTGGGCATCGACGGGGTGTTCGCCAACCAGATCGGCGAGTCGGGTTGGACGCTGTGGATTCTGGCGCCTACCGAGAACTCGGTCGCCCTCGCGCCTCGAGTCGCCAAACGTCCGGGCGTGTTCCTCGCCACCCCCGCCAATCGCCTCACCCTTCTCTGGACCGAACCCAACGACCCGGATTTCCGGGCGATCGAGGATCGGGAGGAGATGATCTTCAACGGCAGCGAGGACCCGGTGACGTTTCGACGGTGCTGGAACCTTGGCGACATCTGGGCGGAAGAAGGTTGGTCGGACTGGCCGAACCAGTGGTACACCGCTGCCACTAAGCCCACCAACACCCCCGCCATCGCGATCATCGATACCGGCGCGGAAATGAACCACCCCGACTTTCGTAACGCGGGAGGCGCCGGAGCGGACACGACCCAGGGGGGACAGATCGAATATGCGAAGTCGTTCGAGTTCCGCCTCGGCGCGGTCTATCCGGCGGGCACCCCGCAGGATCAGTACGGGCACGGCACCCACGTCTCCGGCCTGGCGTTCGCCGCCGGGAACAACGGGGCCTACAACACCCACGGGGTGATCGGCGTCGGCTACAACTCGAAGGGCTGGATTCTGCGCGTGTTCGACGACGAGGCGTTCGCCACCGACGCGGAGGCGGCCGCCGCGATCTACTGGGCCGCCGACAACGGGGCGGACATCATCAACCTGTCGCTCGGGACGCCGAACTACAGCCAACTCATGCAGGACGCGGTGACCCACGCCTTTCAAAAGGGCTGCCTGATCGTCTCTGCGGCCGGCAACAACGCGCTGGAGCAACTCTTCTACCCGGCGGCCTGCAGCGGGGCGATGGGCGTTTCCGCGCTCACCGCCAACTACGCCCCCGCCTCGAGCTACACGAATCGGGGAGCTCACGTGGACATCGCGGCGCCCGGCGGCGACGTCATCATGGATTTCGTCAACAGCGTCTTCTACTTCCAGTACATCTTCTCGACCACCAAGCTGACGACGCACTACTTGTACGAGAACCGAAGCGCCCTCGGCTTGATCGGCTACGATCTCGGCCACGGCTACCTGATCGGGACTTCGATGGCGACCCCCCAGGTGAGCGGCGCGGCGGGCCTCTACTACGGTAAGTTCGGTCTGCGCCAAGACCAGGGCTGGGCCAACGTGCGGGCCTACCAGGCGATCGAGAAGACCGCCTTCCAAGCCTCACCCCAATTCGGCGGGACTTGGGAAACGAACTATGGCTATGGCGTCCTCGACGTCGAAGGGCTGATGACGGACAGCAACGTTCGCGGGTCCACCGTCGGGTCCATCGAGGGTCGGGTCTACAAGAACGCCACTCCGACCGCAAACGTGGCGGTGAAGGCGAAGAACATCGTAACGAACCAGCAGTTCCAGACGACGACCCTCGCGGACGGCGGGTACCGGTTCCAATACCTCGTTCCCGGAACCTACGACTTCACGACCGCGCCGGACGGCCAGCTCAAGACGTTGCGGCGCGTGATCAAAGAGGGTTGCGACCTACCGGGCGTCGACTTCTGGTGCGGCACCTTCTCCTGGGACACGAATCCCCCCGAGGTTCCCCGTTTCCAAATCCTCGCCAACACCGCCACCACGATGACGGTTCGACACCGCGCGTTCGACCCCGAGACGGGCCTGGACACGATCGTCTGGCGGATCGGCACCACCAACGGCGGCGCCGAAGTGATGGCGGACAAACAGATTCTGCCCGTGGACTCGGACACGGAGGTCCTCACCGGCCTCACGCTGGGCAACGGCACGTTCTACCTGCGCGGCACCTACACGAACGGGGCCGGCATGACCACCGTCGTCACCGCGACCCTGACCAACGGAACGGCGGTGGCGGGGACGGCCACGATGACGGGCTACTCGTCGAGCTATGCGAACCGAACGCTGACGGTGGCGATCCGGAACCCCGGTTCGACGACGGCGCTCGAGACGCACACGGTCACGCCCGCCGCGAACGGCGCGTTCACCGTGCAGACGAGCCTTACCGGTACGCGCGACATCGCGGCGAAGTACCCGCACGGACTGCGTCGGGTGCTCTCGAGCGTGAACATCCCGGCGGGCGGCGTCTCGGGTCTGAGCTTCACCTCCGCAAACGGGGACGTGAACGGCGACAACTCCGTGAACCTGGCGGACTTCCTCGCGCTACGGGCGGCTTTCGGTTCGTCGGCGGGCGGTGGGACTTGGAACCCCAACGCTGACCTCAACGGCGACGGCTCGGTGAACCTGGCGGACTTCCTCATCCTACGCTCGAACTTCGGCGCTTCCGGAAACGCCTGAGGCGTACCGGATGACTGCGAACCGTTGGGGCCTTCGCCAACGGTTCGCACCGCCGAATCGGCGAGGGACGTTCGCCTAGTCGTAGCGGTACTTCGGTTCCCAGCCGTTCGGGCCGTCTCGAAGGAGGCCAAAGAGCGGCCATGCGGCGCAGTAAGGGTCGCCGGGACCGAATACGTCGGACCCGACGAGCCGGATCGAACCGTCGTCCTCCCGGTAGAACGCGGACACTCCCGGCCAACGCTCGTCGTTCGGAAGCAGGAAACCGAGGTCCCGGCTAAAGGCGCTGTCATGTCCGGAGACGATGGGGAACGGCCAGCCGCGCGACTCCGAAAAGCGGCGCGCCGCCTCGGGCGGGTCACCGGAGACGAGGACGAACGCGGCGCGATCGGCAAGGTGCGGGTAAAGGCCGACGAACCCATCCGCCCAAAGGGTGCAGTAGGTGCAACCGGCGCCCATGTTGTGGACGGCGAGGAGGTCTCGCTTGTCGCCGAACAACGAGGAGAGAGGGACCGGGGCCCCGTCCAAGCCGAGGAGTTCGTAGTCGGGGACGATCCGGCTCCCTTTGCGGCCTTCGGCGACGACCCGTTCGCGGACGGCCAGCGTCTCTTCCAGGAGGGCGTTCAGAGCCTCGGTCACCGTCCGCCCCTACGTTTCGGCTTCGCGTAGGTCGCCTTCAAAGAGGCAGCGACCTTAGCCCACTCGGCGGCGCTCAGGATCTTGGCGTGGCCGTCGGCGAACGCGGCGATCCGGGCACCATCGACCCAGGGCTTGGTGTCGTGGATCAGTACGGTTTCGGCCGGGTTCCTAAGGGCCGTGAGCGAGGCGCCACGGAGCGCCGCGTTGAACGCCAACTCGCCGCCCGCCGGGTTCATGGTCGCCTGGAGGTTTCGGTTCTTATGGTAAGGGTAGGTCGCCGCCTGGAAGGCCGCCGAGGACCTCGCAAGGGGAAGGGCTTGGTCGTAGTCCGAGGCATACATCAGGCACGCGATCGCCAGTTGCCTCGCACGGCTCAGTGTCTCGGTCTTGAGCCCGGCGATCTTGGACGCGGTCTGTGCCGCCACGAGCGCAGCGGCGAGCATCACGAGGAGGACGGTCGGCTTCCTCATCGTTCGTTCCCCCAGAGCTTGCCGCCGCCCATGCTCTTCCTCCATGCGTCGCGCCAGCGGTGGATATCTACGGTAGAGATCAGCGGACGCGGCTGACGCGCCTCCGCCGTCGGGAGCGGCGGGAAGGGCCGCGGCGGCATCGTCTGGTACCAGTAGGCCACGGAGGCGATCTCCAGGGTCAGGACGTTCGCGTGTCCCGCCTCGATGCTGGCGCGGAGCGACTTCGTGAAGCGGATCGGATCTTCGAGGTGGAACCGATAGCAGTGGGTGCGACCGTGCCAACCGTGCAACGGGTCGCCGTTCAGCCGCCCGGGAGCGCGGGCGGTGCCGAAATACGGGTGTAGGTAGTGCTCGTCGGGGCTCCAGCTTTGGTTGAAATAGTCCTCGGTTCCGGTGCCGTGCGCGCTCCCCGGCCAAGGCTCGCCGTCCACGAGGAACATGTCGTCCCCCTCGCCGTACCAGATCGGCGTCGGGCAGTTGACATAGTAGTTCACGCCGACGAAGTGCCCGGTGCCCTCGGCCTCGCAGAAAAGGTAGTTGTTCGCGTCGGTGGGGTTTTTCGGAGTCTCGCCGAGGATGCCCCACTCGTTCTCCACGTCGCCTTGGGCGGATTCGGGAGCGGTCAGTTCCTGGTTGTACCAGGCGTGGAAGCGGCCGACGTCGTCCGGCATCGACGGATGCTCCTCGTAGTCCAGGTAGTAGTAGAAGGCGTCCACCCTATCGGGACCTTGGTTCTCGACCGTCACGCGCGCACCGTTGCCGAACGGCATGGGAAAGTAGCAGACGAGGGCGTTGCCGTCGCGGGGGGCGGCGGCGAGGGGAAGGGACACGAAGTTGTACTTGTCGCCCCAGCCCTGCCCGAAGAAGTCGCCGATGGGGGCTTCGACGCTGGGATGCTCGCAACCATCCCAATAGGCGCGGAGCACCAGGTTGCGCCGGATCATCGGGTCCTTGGTCGCGATGGTGATCCAGATGTGCTTCACGATGCCGGCCCCGGTGATGTCGGCCATCGTGAGGGTGGCGCCCGCCTCGATCGGCACGTTGTCGCCGTTTCCGCCGGAGCGGTCATAGCTTGAAACGCGCTTGGATCGAACGATGGGGAGCAAGCGCGGTAACGAGGAAAGAGGTCCCAGGCTCATGGTTCGCGGTCTCGGTCCCGGCTCCCGGAGTGGGCAGAGGGACGCTCGTAGTATAGTACGGACGGTGATCGTGAAGCGGCCATACGCCGATCCGTAGGCGTCCGGTTACGCGGTACCCCACCAAGCGACTCGTAATCGCTCCCACCGAGTTCGCGGGGAAGGTCGGCCGCAAGGCGGTCGAAATCGGCCATGCGGGTCCTCGAGACCCCCGCCGACGCCGACTTGACCCGAACCGCGGGCTCCCAATCCGGCACGACCCATGGACAACCTGCTCTGGTACCTCATCCCTGCCGTGGCCCTCGGCATCGTTGGCTTGATCGTCCAGGCGTTCCGAAACGTGGTCGTGGTCTACGAAGAGCAGTTCGCCCTTCATTGGAGGAACGGGAAGTTCGTCGGCCGGTTGCCCTCCGGCCGGTCGGTCCTGTGGGGCGCGCGGCATCGGGTCCTTACGATCGACCGGCGGACTCGGCACGACGCGGTCGCCGGACAGGAGATCCTGTCCGCCGACGGGGCGATGGTTCGCGTCTCCCTCCTGGTGGCCTACCGGGTGACGGACCCGGAACTCCACTTCCACGCGTCGGCGACCCCGGAGGCTCCTGCCTCCTCGAACGGATTCGTCCACTTCCCTTTCTGGCCGCAACGGTCGCTCGCCCACGAGGCGGCTCACGCCGCGTTGCGGGACGCGATCGCCAAGCGCACGATGGAAGCGTGCCTCGGGCAACGGGCGGAGATTACCGAGGAGATCGCGTCGGCGGTGGCCCCGGATTTCGCGGCCGGGGGCCTCGCCCTCGATCGGATCGTCGTCAAGGACCTTGGGGTCGGGGGCGACCTCAAGCGTGCCATGGGCGACCTCCAAGTGGCTCAATTCCAGGCCCGCGCCAACCTGGAGCGGGCCCGGGCCGAGGGCGCGGTCCTACGGAGTTTGGCGAACACGGCCCGGACGCTCGAGTCGAACCCGGCGCTCGTCCAGATGAAGCTGCTGCAGGCGATCGAGAGCGGCCGCGCCCAGGTGGTCATCGGAGCGGACGCGCTCCGGGTCGCCGAGCGTCCCGGCGTCCGACCACCCGCCGATCTCGAGGAGTGACGCGGCTCGCTCGGGGCCGGCCTTCCCCCGCAGGTAAAATGCCCGGCGACAGGAGCGACCCTCAACCTTGGCCATCGATACCAGCGATCTCAAAAACGGCATGCACATCCGCATGGACGGCGACGTCTACCAAGTCGTCGAGTTCCAGCACGTCAAACCGGGCAAGGGAGGCGCGTTCGTGCGCACCCGCCTCAAGAAGGTCAAGACGGGCAGCACGCTCGAGAAGACCTTTCGGTCGGGCGAAAAGATCGAGCCCGTGTACGTTGAGAAGACGAAGTTGCAGTTCCTCTACCGCCAGGACAGCGACGCGGTCCTCATGGACCTCGACACGTACGAGCAGCATCCCGTACCGATGAGCGACTTTGGCGACGCGGGGAAGTACTTGCTGGAAGAGATGGAGGTCGTCGCGATCATGGCGGGCGACGAGGTGCTCGGCTACGAGGCCCCGAACTTCGTCGAGCAGAAGATCGTCCAGACCGATCCCGGCTTCAAAGGCGACACGGTGAGCGGCGGCTCGACCAAGCCCGCGACGCTCGAGTCCGGCGCGGTGGTCCAGGTGCCCTTCCACGTGAACGAGGGCGACACGATTCGCGTGGACACGCGCAACGATCAGTACCTGGAGCGCGTGAAGAAGGAATAGCGGCTCGCCGGTAGCGAACCGTTCGGGTAACCGATGCGCCCGCCGACGAAACGAAGGGTCTCGAACGTCTTGATCTATCGAGACCCTTCGCGTTCGAACGGGTCGCCGCCCGTTTGGGCCAGAGGGGGCTCCCGCTGAGTTTCACGCCGAGTTATCAGAAAGACGATCGCGACCTAGGCGAGAAGATTCACCCTATCCTCGAGGGGGTCGGGCGCTGGCTGTTCTGGCCCGGCTTGGTCTGTACGGTCGTGGGCTTCGGCCTCACCGCCTATACGTTCCAGGCCGCCGTTGGCCCGGTGGCGGCCCCCGACATCATCGCGGGCAATCTGCACGTCTACAACGGCTTGCTGATCCTGGGCGTCGTCGCCCTCATGCTGGGAAGTTCGCTCGCCTGGTGGGGGGAGGACCCACTGGCGGTCAGTCAGACGATCGGCGCGGCGGTCGTGTTCTTCTCTCCCCTCTACCTGCCGATGGTGTTCGGCGTCACCGAGGTCAACGAGGCGGGGGCTCGCGCGCTCCAAGTCTTGCAGAACGGGGGTGCCGCGTTCGGCATCCTGGCCCTCGGCGTGCTGGTGGTGGACGTGACGCAACGCGTCCGCCAGCGATCCACCATCGGGATCAAGGCCGACCATCTCAAGTACGGCAAGGGACTTCGCGAGGAGAAGGAGTACCAGAACGTCTTCCTTGGCAAGTGCTGGCAGATGCCGTTCTGCCGCAAGTTCGTTCGCCAGCTCTGCCCGATCTTCCACGCTCAGCGAACCTGCTGGAAAGAGCGGGTCGGTTGCATGTGCGAGGAGGAAGTCATCCGCCGTGCCATGGCGGGCCAACTCGAGGGCACGATCTCGAAGGACGCCCTCGCCGCCGCCAAGTTCATTCCCAGGAACTTCAAGCTGACGGAGGAGCAGAAGAGGGAGCGTTGCCGGCAGTGCGTCATCTACAACGAGCACCAGAAGCACAAATACCGCCTCCTCGTGCCGCTGACGATCTTGGCCTTCGTGGGGCTGTACATCGGCGGACGCGCCGTGTTCCTCGGCACCACGACGGAAATGGTCAACCGCGTGGACCGAATGGTCGCCAACGTGCTTTTGCAGCAAGGGCCTTCGGGCATTGCGGAGAAGGCGCGGACGAGCGTCATCCCCCTCAACGAGCTGATGCTGGCCTCGTTCTTTCTGCTCGCTTTCGTCTACACCCTCAAGTTCGTGGAGTTCGCGATCTTCAAGCTCAAGATCTAGCGCATGGCGAGCCCGGAAACCCTGATCGAGATCGACGGGAGCTACGGCGAGGGCGGGGGCGTGTTGCTCCGAACGGCGCTTACGATGTCCGCTCTCACCCAGTTGCCGGTCCACGTCACCGCGATCCGTGAAGCGACCAAGTTCCCCGGCCTGAACCCCGAGGACCTGACGGTTGTGCGGGCCCTGGCGGTCTGTTGCGAGGCGGAGGTCCACCATGCCGAGCCGGGCAGTTCGAGCCTGTTGTTCGTTCCCCGCCGCCGCGCCCGAAACCTGAACTCCCGAGTCGATATCGCCGAAGGCGCCGACGGACCCGGCTTCGCCAACGCCCTGGTCGTCGGACACGCGCTTCTGCCGGTGCTCGCCCGCACCGGGACGTTCTCGGCTCTTCAACTCCGGGGCGAAACCTACGCGCACCACAACCTGAGCGTCGACTACTACGAACACGTCACCCTTCGGGCGATGCGCCGCTTTGGGCTCTACACGACGCTCCGGGTCGAGGAGGCGGCGTTCGGGTGGGGCGCGGTCGGCACGCTCGAGTTCGAGGTCGAACCCAGCGCCCTCAACGGGGTCGACTGGTCGAAGAGGGGTCGTCTCGTCGCGTGCCGCGCCCAGATCGTGACCTCGCACCTGATCCGAACGATCGCGGAGCGAGCGGAGGAGCACCTCCGCGAGATCGCGCGGAGCGCCCACGTGCCCTTCGATATCGAGACTACGGAAGTGCGGGCGCGGGGCCCGGGCGCGTTCGTCACCCTGTCCGCCGAGTTCGAGCACGGACTGGGAGGCGCGACGGCGATGGGCCAGAAGGGCGTCCGGATGGAGTCGGTGGTCCAGCGCGCCTACCAGGGCTTCGCCGAGTGGTTCGAATCGACGGCGACCTGCGACCCGCACCTCGTCGACCAGTTGCTGATCGCGGCGGTGCTGGCGGACGGGCCGTCGGCGTTCACCACCAACCGGATCACTCCCCGCCTGCTGACGACGGCCTGGGTGATCAAGCGATTCGTTCCGATCCACATCACCGTGCGCGGGCGCGAAGGCGAGGCCGGCTCGGTGACCGTCCACCCTCCGCAGTAAGGCCCGGCGCCACGGTGCGCCTTGACCCGGGAGTGGGCTGTGGTACAATTTTCGATGCTCTGGTGAGTTGCCCGAGTGGACAATGGGAGCAGACTGTAAATCTGCCGGCTGACGCCTACGTAGGTTCGAATCCTACACTCACCACCACTCTTTCTCCCCGGCGGGCCCTCGTAGCTCAGAGGTAGAGCACCTCTTTGGTAAAGAGGAGGTCACGGGTTCGATTCCCGTCGAGGGCTCCAGTTTTGAAGTCATTTTGAAGTCATTTCGTGGTAGAGTCGCGTTGGTGACGCGATATGCCGAGCAGTGTTTTTAGGCCTCGCCGCCCCAAGACGCAGGACGCCGACATCGTCCCCCACAAGGGCCTGTATCTGGTCAACGTCCGCCTGAGACGCGAATCCGGCGAGGAGTTCCGAAAGCAGGCGCGGTGCCACGCGAAGGCTGAAGCGCGGAAGAAGCGGAACGAGTTCTACGAGGAGTTCAACATCTTGGAAGGCGGCGCCGAGTTCCGCGAGAGCTTGGTGGTCGTCGAGACTGGCTACACCCTTGGCGCGTGGCTTGAGGAGTGCGTTTCGACGCACTGGCCCAAGCGCGTCCCGGCGACGGCCGCCGACTACGCCCAGGTGGTCAAGCGACACATCATCCCCGAGCTCGGCGAGATCAGGCTCACGAACTTGACCGCGAACACGCTGCGCAAGTTCCTGTATGCGCTGGCTGACAAGGAGGTCGCGCGTTCAGGCGGAGGGGGGTCGGCGAATCGTCCTGCGAAGCTGGCGGTGCTCAGCGTGAAGCGAATCCTGACCGCGCTCAGTTCTGGGCTCAGCATTGCCGTCGAGTGCGGCCTGATAGCGTCGAACCCTGCGATCGGACTGAAGATGCGCTGGGAGGCCATCGAGTCGGGTCGCAAGAGAGAGCTGGCCTCGGCTGAAAACAGCGAGGACGAGCCCGAAAAGAGGCTCTTGTCGACAACTGAGGTCGAGAGGCTCCTGGAAGTCTCCAAGGGCACGATCGCCTACCCATTGGTGCTGATGCAGACGAAACTGGGTTTGCGGATCGGTGAGGCTCTTGGGCTCAGAACGGAGGATCTCGATCTGTCCGGTAACGTGGTGCGCGTCCGAAGGCAGCTGCAGCGGATTGAAACCCTTGGTGAGCCGTCCCGCTTGGCCCCTGTCGAACTCAAGACGAAGAACGCGCGGCGGGAGATACCGATGCCGGAATCGGTGCGCCACTTCGCCGCGACGCTGAAGCCGAAGCAACCGGTCGTTCGTACGGTCGAAGGAGGATGGATGGAACCTCGCAGGGGGCAGAGAGAGTTGAGGGCCGCTTTCGAAAAGGCGGGACTCTGCGGGGTTCCGGGACAACCCGACCCGACCAGCCACAGCCTGCGGTTCTTCTGGACCTCCCACCTGCTGAACGACCTGAAGGTGCCCGTGACCGTGGTGAGCCGATTGGCCGGCCACGCGCAGATTCAGACGACCCTGACTTACTACTCCGAGGCGACGGAGGGCAACCTGAAGGACGCCATGGCCCTCATAGAGTGAGGGGGCGAGCCCTTGCGGACTCGCCCCCTCGTCGTTCTGACAGAGAATCATCACCCTTTCTCGAGGAATTTCTCGAGATCGGACCGCAGGATCCGAATGGACTTTCCTATGCGTTTGCATCGGATCGCCTTGGATTCAAGGAGTCCGTAGATTTTCGTTCGGCCGATGCGGAGGTACTCCGCCGCTTCGGTCGCGGTCATCAGGGGAGAGATGATTTTGTTGACACAGTCGTCCGTGTTGTTCACTTCATGTACCCGTTGTTGGAGCGGTCGAAGCCGTTCGGCCATTCCCGGATTTTGAGGTCGTCCAAGTCGGACGGCCATTCATCCAGGACATGGGCCTTGCGGCCGAGTTGGAGGCGAGACGCCCAGTCGTCTCCGAGCTGTTTCACGTAGACCGGGACGCCCTGCTCCCGGCATTGGGCGACGATCGAGCGCGCCGCGTCGAGCGGAAACTCGCGGGCGGACTTGCCCGATTCCCCGCCGATCACGACCCAGTCGATCCCGGTCAGATCGAGTTTGAGGAGGTCCTCCAAGAGAGGCTCGAACGAAATCCACCGGATCTTCGCCGGAATCTTCCTGAGATCGTCGATCTTCGAGACCGACTTCTTCGTGCCGACCGAGACGCCGAACCAGAGGTTCTGCGGCCACGGCAGGCTTTCCGCGACGGTCTTGCCCGGGTCCGCGATGGTGGGCTCGAGGAAGAGCTGCGGCCTCTTCGTCAGAATCTGGAACGTGTGCCAGTGAGCCTTCTCGATCACGCCGAAGATCTCGCGTCGGAAGCCTTCGAACTCCGAGAGGAAACCCTCGTAGTTCTTCTCTTCGAATTCGGGACCGTAGGCGATGTCGCTCACCAAGTTCACGAAGATAAGCTTGGGAGCCTTGTCCCGCAAGGGCGCCCGGAGACGATCGCGGCGGAGTTTGACCGCGCCGGTCCAGCCAGTGAACCGCTCTATGCTGGAGACTCCCTGGCCGTCCGTCAAGCGAAGCAGTTGCTTTGAAGTGAGTTTTATCGTGCGCTTGCGGTCGCCTCTGACCTGGAGGCGCGTGGCGAAACACCGCCAGCACTCCGGACAGCACCATATGCAGCCGACGATCGGCGACCAGGTGCAGTCGCACCAGTCCACCTTTGACCGGTACATGGCGCCCTTGCTCGTCTTCGGCTTCTTGTCGGGAACGGGTTCGACGGCAACGTCGAGCGCGCGAGTGAGCGATTTGGTTAACGGACGCCCGCCGTTGGGAGCGAAACGCCCCGAATTGATTGGATTGAGATTCTCAATCATAGTGATGACCTTCGCCCGGCTGTCGGAACCGTGTCTCGATCTGATGGGCGAATCGTTGCGACGGCTGATGAGCCGCCAGAATCGTGGCGCGAGTTCGGGCGACCCACCGGTCGTTCGATCTCGCGTGTTTGGGTTGGCCGGAACGTGAGTTGGATCCCGTCGGCGGCGACCTCCGCCATGGTGGCGGACGAATCGAGCGCGGTCTGCGCGTCCGGGCTCGGCTCGGTGGGAGCGGTCGTTTGGGAGAGCGTGGCGATCGCCGCGTCGACGCCGGCTGCGAGGTCGAAGGCCGGCCGAACGATGCCGTTCCAGACTCCCCCTTGCGGATCGAGGTCCCAGTCGGCCAGCTTGGGCAACTCACCCTTAGTTCCGGCTACTCGCTCAAGGATGAGAAGGCCCTTCGTGCCGTCCAAGACGTTCTTGCCCTTCTCGCTCGCCCCAAGGAGCTTAACGGTCTGGCCGAGCAGCTCCTGGAATCTCGGCCAGGCGTCCTCCCGCACGCCCTCGCCTTTGAGCCGCGCGTATGCGTCTTCCAGTGTTGGACGAGACCAGCGCGGTCCTAGCGCGTCTCGCGCGGGACCGCCGGAGAAGGGTCGGATGCGCGGGCCGATGGCCTTGTCCTTGAGAAGGGCGTGAACCGCCTCCGCTCCCGGCACCGACGGGCTCGGAGGGCTGTCGGCTCTGGAGTAGGGCTTGCCTCGGTTGATCGCGATGGCGACCTCGTTGCGGCTGGCAGCCGATGGTTGGCGAAGACAAACGGCGACGGTCTCGTCGGCGTGAGAGCCTTTGGACTCGACCTCGCGCCATTTGAGAGCCTGAAGGCGCGACGCCCCGTCGATCAAGACGGAGTCTTCGATTCGAAGGACCGCGAAGCCGATATTCGAGTTCTCGACCCGGAAGATCTGCGGCTCGGCCTCCACCGTCAGCTCGCCGATATCCTCGCCCTTGGCGAGCATCGCGAGGAACCTCTTGGCGGCAGCGTCGCGCGGAGCGCGAACCGAGCCCTTGATCTGCTGCTTCTCTTGCCTGAGGGTATCGGTACCGACGCGCAGAAGAGCGCTCACCGGAACGCTGACGACGGTCCGTCCCCCGGCGAACAGGAGCTCAAGAACCAGGCGACCCTTGCCGGCAGCCTCGGCGAGAGCCACCGCTTTCTCATTGGCCTCGACCCAGGTCGCGGACACGGCCGGTTGCTCCGGCTGGACGGCGAACGCCGGACCTTCGATGCCCGGGATGTCAAGCACGCCAGAACCGCTGCCCTCTGTGCATGCCCGAAGCTTGTGTTCGAGCTCGTCGGGGGGCTGATTGTCCGCCACGTGGATCGGAGGAGTCGCCGCATCGGCGACGGAGTTGATTTTTGTGATCGAGTCCTGGTCGGACCCGCCGTCGGAGAATTTCATTTGCGTCAAGCGCACCACTGGTGCTGTCGTGGCCTCTCGCGAGGCGAGGTGGTCGAGGACCGGGCCGTGGGTCTGGTCGTGGTTCGTCGCGAACGTGTCGTCGAGCTTCATGGTTTCCTTCTTTGGCGAGGATTCGGGCCGGCCGGCCCAATGCCCCTATGCACGTTGGCGAGAGTCCGACGAAGGTGCGGCTTGCCTTTGGTGCCGTCCTGGAGCTGGACGTCGGTGCCGATCGCGAGGAGATCGGCGAGCGAAACCTCGGCCTGTACTCGGTTCGCGCCGAAGAAGGCGGGGAGCACGAGGAATCCGTCTCCGGATTCCTTAGCGTTCTGCTCGGCGCTCGCGAGAACCGATTCAAGCGTGGGCGATGGTATGGTGTTCATCTGGCAAGCTGATTATTGCCGAGTTAATGCCAGGGCGCAATAGACGGTCCTAGCACTTTAGGGGGGTGCTCTAAAACCGCCTTGTTGTGCCCTTAGGAGCGGACTATTGGAATCTAAAACTTGGTAGGGAACGCGCGGATCGCTCAGGACGCGGGCGGCTCGGCGCTCGGTCGCCTTGCATGGACCTCTGCTTCCCCGCCTTTGCGCTTCCTCATTTGACCGGGAACCGCGTGTCCAGAAATGCCACGATCGTCGGGTGGAACCTCGGGTCGAACAACAACGACGATAGCCGGCCTAGGGCCAGAGTGTCCGTGGGAAGAACGGCCTCGTCGAAAGCCTCCTTGCGTGCCTTCAGCGCGCCATTCTTCAGCAGTTTCCTCACATTTACAGTCGGCACCGGCTTCTGGAGGACTCGGTCGATGAACACCGCGCGAGCCCGTTCAAGGGCCCAGTCTCTGACAGGTTTCTTGCCTGAGCGCGAGCCAAGGCCGGCGGCTTCGTGGATGTCGCCGATAAGGGCGTCGCAAGCTCGGTCGAGCAGCTCGCGAGCGGACAACAGGGTGACGAGGCCGTCGAGAGGCGGCTGAGTCTTAACGGACTCAATCATTACAACCGCGTCCCTGAGCGCGGTTTCGATCTTCGCCCAGCCTAACGAGGATTCGGCGAATCGCGCGCGCTCGATATCGGACAGGTACCGCTCGAACCGTGGCGTGGTGCCCCATTCCTGGCTTCGCTCGACCTCTTCCATGTTGAAGGACAGCAGGTGAAGAAGGGTGCGATCGTTGGCGAGCCGCGCGGCGTATGCGGGGTCTGCGGCCGACAAGGGCTTGGTCTCGGACTCGGGTTTCCAAGCGTCGTGATCCGGCGGCGGCATCGCGGGGCTGCTCGTTGTGCGGAGAAGCCAGAGCGTAAGGAAGCTCATGAAGCAGGTCGCCGCATAGGTCAGCTCCGCCGTGGTCATGGGCTTGAACCTTGGATGGCACGAGCCTGCGGTGCCCTGGCGGTCGGTCGTTCGAAGCTCGTCGAGCGCTTGTACCTGAGCCGGGTTGGGGACGTTCTCGAACTCGCCGTCCTCGCCCGTGAAGAAGTACGCGATGCAGTACTGGGAGGCGACGAACTCGTGCCAGGGGGGATCGAGCAGTCTTTCGCTGAATTGGGCCCAGACTCGGCGCATCAGGACTTCGGAGGGAGCCGGCGAGCTCGGCGGGTCGCTCTTTTTCGTGGCGAGAAGGGCGCGCAGAAGCCCGAAGGAAAGGTTGGAACCAGACATGGAGTCTGTCTTCGGCTTGATCGCTCCGGTCCCTGCGGGGTCATGGTAGGAGTCCGTGAAGAAAGGAACCCCGCTGAGACGCAACGGCTACGTCCACTGGTCACAGAGCAGCGAAGCCTGCGCCAACACGGTCTCGGTGGCCTTCTCCTGCTTGTCCGGCGGGTAACCGTGCTTGCGCAGAACGCGCTTGACAAGGACCCGAAGGTGCGCCCGGACGTTCTCGCGCAGGGTCCAGTCGATCGTGAGGTTGCCGCGCACCGTCGCGACGAGCTCGCGCGCGATCAATCGGAGCGTCCCGTCGCCCAGGACCTTGACCGCGCTGTCGTTCGTCTCGAGAGCGTCGTAGAAAGCGATTTCGTCCTCGGACAGGCCCAGCTCCGAGCCGCGTTCACCGGCGGCGCGCATCTCCTTGGCCAGCGCGATCAGTTCCTCGATCACCTGGGCCGCCTCGATGGACCGGTTTTGGTACCGGCGGATGGTCTGTTCGAGCATTTCGGCGAACGACCTCGCCTGAACCAGGTTCTTCAGCCCGCGCGCGCGCATTTCTCCCCGTAGCAGCTTCTGCAGCAACTCGACCGCGAGGTTCTTGTGAGGCATGCCTCTCACGTCGGCGAGGAACTCTTCGGACAGGATCGAGATGTCGGGTCGCTCAAGTCCGGCGGCGGCGAACACGTCCACCACTCCCTCGGGAGCAACCGCTCGCGAGATGATCTGGCGCACCGCGTGGTCGAGGTCTTCCTCAGGTCGCTGGTCGCCGGGCGCCCGCTTCGAAAGCACGGCGCGCACGGCCTGAAAGAACCCGACGTCGTCGCGTACGCGCATCGCCTCTTCGTGCGGCACCGCCAACGCGAACGCCTGGGACAGCTCTCGGACCGCTTGGACGAACCGGTCCTTCCCGTTCTCTTGGCGCAAGACGTGCTCCTGAGCCGGTGCGAGCAGCCCGAGACGCTCGGGCGGCGATCCGGAGGTCCACTTCGATCGGTCGAAGCCGTGGAACAGCCCGCAACAGACCTCGTGCTTTTCGAGCATCACCGCGACGGCCTCGGTTTGGTCGAGCGCCGTGCGTCCGGTGCCGCCGCTCTCGGTGTAGGTGGCGAGCGCCTGTTTGAGCTCTTGCGCCAGCCCAAGGTAGTCCACGACGAGTCCGCCAGGCTTGTCCCTGAACACGCGATTCACGCGGGCGATCGCCTGCATCAGCCCGTGGCCGTGCATGGGTTTGTCCACGTACATCGTGTGCAGGCTGGGCGCGTCGAACCCGGTGAGCCACATGTCGCGCACGATCACGAGCCTGAAGGGGTCCTTCGGATTGCGGAACCGTTTGGCGAGTTCCTCGCGCCGAGGCTTGTTGCGAATGTGACGCTGCCAGTCGGGTGGGTCGGAGGCTGAGCCCGTCATCACAACCTTGAGAGCGCCGGCTTCGTCGCCGTCGCCGTCCCATTCGGGCCGTAGCCTCGCGATCTCGCCGTATAACTCGACGCAGATGCGTCGGCTCATGCAGACGAGCATCGCCTTGCCGTCCTGCGCCTCTTGACGTGCCTCGTAGTGTTCGACGATGTCCTGCGCGATCTGCTTCAGCCGCTTCTCCGCACCGACGACCGCTTCGAGCTGCGCCCATTTGGACTTGAGCCGCTCCTTGCGCTCGACCTCCTCGCCCTCGGTCGCCTCCTCGAACCCGGGGTCGATTCTCGGCCGCTCGGCTTCGTCGAGCGCGAGCTTGGCAAGGCGGCTCTCGTAGTAGATCGGCACCGTGGCCCCGTCCTGCACGGCGCGCTGGATGTCGTAGACGCTGATGTAGTCCCCGAACACGGCGCGGGTGCTCGCGTCCTGTAACTCGATCGGCGTGCCGGTGAATCCGATGAACGACGCGTGCGGCAGGGCGTCGCGCATGTGGCGGGCGTAGCCGTCCACGAAGTCGTATTGGCTTCGGTGCGCCTCGTCGGCGATCACGACGACGTTGCGACGGTCGGAGAGCAAGGGGTGGCGGTCGCCCTTCTCCTCGGGGAAGAACTTGTGGATCGTGGTGAACACGACCCCTCCGGAAGCGACGCTCAGCAACTGGCGCAGGTGCGGTCGGCTCTCGGCTTGCACCGGCGGCTGGCGCAGAATGTCCTGGCAGCGCGAGAAGGTCCCGAAGAGCTGGTCGTCGAGATCGTTGCGATCCGTAAGAACCACGAGCGTCGGGTTCCCCATCGCTGGTTCGCGGACGATCCGTCCGGCGTAGAACGCCATCGTAAGGCTCTTGCCGGAGCCCTGTGTGTGCCAGACCACGCCGACGCGTCGGTCGCCCGGTCGGCCGCCCGGCCTTCGGACAGCCTCGTACCGCCCGCGATCCTCCGCCGCTCTCGTTGGCCGAGCGAGTTCCGTGGCGCGAAGCGTCTCTTCCACCGCGACCCGGACGGCGTGGAACTGGTGGTAGCCGGCCATCTTCTTAGCGATGCGGCCGCCGTCGTCCTCGAACACGATGAAGTCGCGCGCCAGATCGAGAAACCGGTCCGGCGCGCAGACTCCCTCGATGACGACCTGAAGCTCCGGCGCGTGAGCGTCGGCGAGCGCTTCGCCGGAGACCGTGCGCCACGGCTTGAACCACTCGCGCCCGGCGCCGATGACGCCGACTCGCGCCTCGACCCCATCGGACGCGACCAGGACGACGTTCGTCGCGAAGAGCGTCGGCAGTTCGGACTGGTAAGTCCGCAACTGCTGGAAGGCGGTCTGGACGGTCGCCTTGTCGTCGGCGGCGTTCTTCAGCTCGATGACCGCCAACGGCAAGCCGTTGACGAAGAGCACGATGTCCGCCCGTCTCGTTCGCTTGTTCTCGACGACGCTGAACTGGTTGACCGCCAGCCAGTCGTTGGTGGACGGGTCTTCGAAATCGAGAACCCGCGCCTGCGCCGCGCGGAGTTCGCCCTCGTGCGTGCGGTACTCCACGGTCACGCCGTTCACCAGCAGCCGGTGCACAGCGCGGTTGCGCTGGATCAGGTCCGCGCCTTCGGGACGCGTCAGCTTGCGGAAGGCGTCCCCCAGCGCTTCGGCGGGCAGAGCGGGATTGAGCCGCGCGAGCGCGTCACGCAGCCTTGTGCCAAGCACCACTTCGCCGTAATCACGGCGCTCGGCGCTGAGTATGTCCGGCGCGATGTCGGGGCCATGCGCCACCTGCCAGCCGGCGGATTCCAGCCAGGCCAGGGCGGCTTCTTCGACGACGGACTCCGTGATGCCGTGCGCAGTCATGGTGCGGCCTCCGGCACGCCGCCTGCGTGACCCTCAATACCCTCGGCTCCTTCGTCGAACTCCGCCGCGTAGATGCGGTAGCTCTCCGGCTCCATCTGGAACAGGACCTCGCTGGCCCGAAGCTCGATCTCGAAGACGCGGATCGGCCCATGCGTGTCGTCCACGGAGTCGTTGAAGGCCTGGTTCGCGTCGTACAGCGCGCGCGGCGACGGCGGCGGCGTGCGGTCCTGGCGGTGCACGCGATGGAGGAACCCGACGATCGTGTCGGCGGCCTCGGCGGCCAGCAACGCCTGCACGCTCTCCATCGCCGGCCGGGGCACACCCGCCCCGTGCGACGCGAAGCCGCACTGGTTGCGCAACTCGCAAATGCCCTGAATCGCGGTGCTCAGACCATTCAGCGTCTGCGCCAGACTCCTGCGCGTTTCGGCAACGCTGCTTGCGGAGGCCGGAAGGAGCGGCAGATGGTTCGACGCCGTCTTGAACAGCTTGGGCAGGTCATCCGCCTCGTCGAACGCGACCGACCGCTCGCCCAGCACCACCCGGCACACGCTCTCCACCAGCGTCTTGGCGAGGTCGAATGCGAGCGCGGGGTTCTCCGCGACCGCCAGCTCAAGCGCACGGACCTGTTGCTCGATGTGCACGAGCCCCGAGGCCACTGCGTCACGCGCCCCGTGCATGACGAAGGGCGAGGTATTGCCCCCGGCGCTCTGCGCCATTTCCGTGCTGGCGCTAGCCATTGATCTTCCTCCGGCTCGCGGCGCGGTACTGTTCGGGCTTCGCCTTCACGAGGCTCACCTCGTACCGGCGCCGGTCGAGGACCTCCAGAAAACCCATCTCGTGGCCGTCTGTGATGACGACCTTGCCCTTCGACTCGGTGATCTCGACGCCCGTCTGCTTGCAGAGCTTCTTCAGCAAGGCTTTGTCGATGTTCTTGGTTTCTTCCTGCCCCCGGATCGAGGCGAGATAGCGCGCCGCGCGCGGGCGTTGGCCAGCGTAGGCCTCGATGCCGTCGAACTCAACGAACGCGAGGTCCTTTCGGATCGCCTTGATGTTCTCGGGAACCGCCTCCAGGATCGCCTGCTGCAGTTTGCCCGCGAACTCGAAACCGCTGGGCCGCAGGATGTGGACGTTGGCCGAGTCGACGAGGAGGTCGAAGTCGCTGTCCAGCTTGAAGACGTCGTCGGGAATCAGCTTCAGCGCGTCGGAGACGAAGCGGACCAGGCGCTTCTTCAGAACCCCCTTGAACTGCGACGCGCGACGCAGCGCGGTCAGGCGCCGATTCTTCTTGTCGGTCAGCCGCACGAAGTAGCAGAACACGTCGGCCGGTTCATCAAGCGCACTGCCTTGGATCGCCAGATTCGTCGCCTCGTGCAGCCCCCGCACGGAGGACGCCATTTCATCCGCCAGGGGCAGATAGAGGTACTCCGTGCTCCCGTGTTTCTCGGACGGTTCGTACTTCGCCGGCCCGTCCTCGACGTTCTGCGTGGCCTTCCAGGTTGCCTGCACCATCTCGCGCAGCGCGCCTTGCACGTCCGTATCGACCGGCACGGCGACGAACGTCTGCCCGTTGCCGTCGTCCCGGCCCACGCCAAACTCCGTGACCGTCACGCTCGCAAGGTCGAACTCCAGCGTCATGTCTCGGCCTCCAGATACACCGTGTCGCTCAGCCGGTATGCGACGATCCGGTCGCCGGAGGCCAGGCTCACGCGGCGGGTGATGAGGGCCTGGCGGGTCTTGCCGGAAAGCGGGTTGCCGTCGGCCGGCGGATAGACCGTGAAGACCCGGAAGCCGAGCGCCGCGAACAGCAGGTTCATGTAGTGCAGGTTCAGGTGCCAGAACAGGAATACGATGAACGCCAACGCGGCGAACGTCGCGCCCAGGTCCCGCCAGGTGCCGATGGCCTCCGAGTAAAACGGCAGCAACATTGCGAACAGATAGACGAGGATGTGATCGCGGTGGTCGTCGGCGGTGCCGACGGCGAGGTCGCGCTTGTCCGCCTGCTGCTTCGCGGTCCAAATGCGCAACCATAGGAACGCATTCGGAATGACGACAATCAGGGCGCAGAAACCGATGAACCAGCGATCGGGGATGAGGCTGTTCCCTCGGATCGCCCACAGGATGAAGAGCGGCGAGATGCTGCTGAGCACCATCAACAGCCGGGCCGCCTTGAGCCCTTCGCGGTGCGTGCTGGCAGCGCGCCCGGTTATAGCGCCCCCCGTTCCATAAACGTGCCTGGATCCTTCACCCGCAGCTCACCGGAGATCAGCTTCGGCAGCAGCGCGTTGCGCAGAGCGCCGATTGTGTCCGACTCCTCTTCCAAGGCTTGTACGCGGCCAAGTGCCGGACTGGCTAGCGAGTCAAACTGGTGAACGAGTCGTGGGGAAGGTAGAGCAAACCTATAGGAAGGCACGGCCTCTTTCGCCAGATGCAGGACTGTTGTGCCTGTCGTGTGCGCATAGGTGTGGGCAACGAACGTTTCAGTTCCAGCTAGGAAGTAGAGGAACGACCGAGCCATGCTTGAATCCCGCGGGCGGACGATCAGCGTATCCAGAGAGGCAACCAATCTTCGGTAGGTGCCGGTACCCCGAACGATCGCTGGGCGCCCAATGACGTCGGCGGCCTGCGTCACATCAGTGCATGCGATCACGAGTTCACCAGGTTGGACGACCTGTTCCGGCTTGTAGGTCCCTGCGAAAGACTTCAGACCGTCCGGGCGGTAGCCACCGCCCCTGGCAAAGGACTTCAGCGTCACGAGCGCCGTATCGGATTCAACGAGTTCCTCGCTCTTGTATGAGCGGCCCTTGATCGTGTCGATCAATTCGCCGAGCGTGCCCACCTCCCACCCTTCCGGAATCTCGCCGAGCTCGGAATCGACGAGGCGGGCGGGGAAGAGGTCGGCGAGGGGCTTGGGGAGGCCGGGGTCGCGGCCTTCGGCTTTGGCGCGGACGGGGTCGAAGTCCACGAACCACGACTTGAAGAGCGCACGCGCCATCGCCTCCAGCGTCTCGTTCATCTGCCGGTTCAGCTCGATCTTCTCGTCCAGCGTGCCGAGGATGTGGGCGATGCAGCGCTGCTGATCGAGCGGTGGCAATGGAAGCGCTTGGGCGCCAAAGGTATCCCGGCTCAGCGTCGGGTTGGAGGTGCCGTCTTTGAGGTGATTTAGGCCGATGTGCTTGATTAGGAAGTACGCGTACCGGAGATCGAGGTCCGGCCGACGAGGAGTCAGCGAGTAGGCGGTGTCAATCACCCAATAGTCATCTTCAGACCACTCGACGCCTAGCGGCCCTTGGCCCTTCCGGCCAATGATGACGCCCGGCCCCTCGAAGAGCGCTTCATCGTGGCTACCGCACCGGCCATTGGTCCCGTACACGGGGACCGAGCCTGGGCGACGCATTGACTCCACGAGTGCCCTCCCATACTTGAGTTCAAACAGGTCTCGACTCGCGACGAGGGGCCAGTGGATCTGCTCAGTGGGCGAGAGTCCGCGGGGCGCCGTGGTGCCGTGCGGCAGGCTAGCCGCCATACCCAAGCCCCATCAGGTTGGCGGCGATCGCGGCATCGAGCTTCGCGGCCTCGGCCTGCTGCTCGCGCAGCGTCGCGGTGAGCCGCTTCATCTTCTGCTCGAACGGCTCGCCGTCGTCCTCCTGCGCCTCGGCGCCGACGTAGCGGCCGGGCGTGAGCACGTGGCCGTGCTTGCGCACCTCATCCAGCGGCTCGCTCTTGCAGAAGCCGGCCACGTCGGCGTACTCGCCCGCCGCCTCCTCGCCGCGCCAAGCGTGGTAGGTGTCGGCGATGTGGGCGATGTCGTCGTCGGTCAGCTCGCGGTGCGTGCGATCCGCCATGCGGCCGAGCTTGCGCGCGTCAATGAAGAGCACCTGGCCGCGACGGTCGCGGAACTTGCCGTTCCGGCGGTCGCGCGCAAGGAACCAGAGGCACGCGGGGATCTGCGTCGAGTAGAAGAGCTGGCCCGGCAGCGCGACCATGCAGTCCACGAGGTCGGCCTCGATCAGGCTCTTGCGGATCTCGCCCTCGCCGGACTGGTTGGACGACATCGAGCCGTTGGCCAGCACGAAGCCGGCCACACCAGCTGGCGCGAGATGGTGGACGATGTGCTGCACCCAGGCAAAGTTGGCGTTGCCCGCCGGCGGCATGCCGTACCGCCAGCGCTTGTCGTCGCGCAGACGCTCGCCGCCCCAGTCGGAGATGTTGAAGGGCGGATTGGCGAGGATGAAATCGGCTTTGAGGTCGGGGTGGCGGTCGTTGTGAAAGGTGTCGCCCTGCGCGATCTGGCCGGAGTCAATGCCGCGAATGGCAAGGTTCATGCGGGCGAGGCGCCAGGTGGTGTAGTTCAGCTCCTGACCGAAGATCGAGATATCGGCCTTGGCTCGGCCGCCGTTGCCGTTGCCCCTGGCGTGAGCCTTGATGAACTCGACCGACTGCACGAACATCCCGGACGAACCGCAACACGGGTCGTACACCCGGCCTCGGTACGGCTCGATCATTTCGACCAGCAGTTTGACCACGCAGCGCGGGGTGTAGAACTCGCCCCCTTTCTTGCCCTCGGCGCCGGCGAACTGCGAGAGGAAGTACTCGTAGACGCGGCCGAGCACGTCCTTTGAGCGGCTCGCCTCGTCGCCGATTTTGATGTTGCCGATGGTGTCGATGAGTTGGCCGAGGCGCGTCTTGTCGAGGGCGGGCCGGGCGTAGTCTTTGGGCAACACGCCCTTGAGCGCCGGGTTGTCGCGCTCTATGCCGACCATCGCGTCGTCCACGATCTGGCCGATCGCGCTCTGCTTGGCGTTCGCGTTCAAGTGCTTCCAGCGTGCCTCGACCGGTACCCAGAAGATCGTGTGGGCTCGGTACTCGTCGGGGTCCTCGGGGTCGGCGCCCTGGTCGCGCTCGGCTTCGAGCTTGGCGCGCTGTTCGTCGAAGGCGTCGGAGATGTACTTGAGGAACAAGAGTCCAAGCACGACGTGCTTCTACTCGGCGGCGTCCATACTGCCGCGCAACGCGTCGGCCATCTGCCATAAACGCGCCTCGTACCCGATGGTGGCTCCGCTCGATTCAGTCGCCGCTCGCATGGTTACAGACCTTGGGCGACACAATTCGCCGCTTTTGCGTCGTTTCCTCCCGCATCGTTCGCGTTGGTTTGGTGTGGAAGGATCGAGGGTCGCTCCGTCACCCCCGCCGTCCGCCCACGGCGCTCGCCCGGGTCGGTCTCGACGCGGAGCCGGACTCCGAGCAGCGCGTCGGAAGTCTCGGCGACCCGGGACTCCATCGCCCGGAGGTGCCGACGCATCGCCGGGACGGACTCGGCTCGGAAGTACGCCCCGTCGTGGAGCATGCCGACGATGTCGAGACCGTCGGTTTCGGAGCAGTACCGGACCACGGCCTCGTCCATCACGCGGAACTCGAACGACTGGACCTGGCAGGCGAGAGCGGATCGGGCCTGGGCTTGGCGCTCCCGCTTTCCCCCCTCGGTGACGCTGAGCTCGTTGCCGTAGGCGTCGCGGACGGGTTCGCCCCGAACCAAGGATTCGAGAGCGCGGTCGCGCCGATCGATCAGCTCGGCGATCAGCGGGTCGGCGAGGAACCGGCTCGTTTCGGTCCGGGTGAAGCCGGCCCTGGAGAGGCCGTCGCGGATGCGCTTGTTCCCGCCTCCGAACAGCACGGTGTAGACGGCGGCCTTCAGGGCGGGCTTGGAAAGCTGGAGGTCCCGTCGGAGGGTTCTGGCAAGGTACCGCCACACCGACCACTTCGGATCGTCGAGCCGGGAGCGAAGCGTCGGAAGGTCCCAGAGGCGCGAGACGATGGCGAGTTGAGCCTGCCGCAGGTCGAGCGAACCGTACGGAGCCAGCAGACGCTTGCGTGCTTCACGGGTCAACAGCATCGCCCCGTGGTGCGGAAACAGGCGGAGGGAGCGCTCGACGGCGGAGTAGCGCGAACGGGGATCGCGGGCGATCTGCGCCAGGACGCGGCGGTCGTGATCGCCGAGGTCGGGATCCCGGACGATCGAGCCGAGGCGCCCGACCATCGGGGCGTACGCTTCGAGCGGCACCGATTCGAGGTACGCGAGGGCCTCGGCGCTCTCGGGCCGAACCGGGGTGTTGCGAGGAACGGGGTTCGGCGGTTCGCCCGTGACGAACGAGACGACGCCGGCCTCGAATGCCGAGCTCCGGACGCGGCGCAGGAGGCTTGCGGGGCACGCGTGGCTCTCGAGGCACCGGCAGCGTCCCTCGGACTCCGACGTGAGGACGAAGTCGAACACGTCGGCGCGAAAGCGTCGGACGATCCCGGTGTACGGCGGCCGGGTCTGCGGCGAACCGGTGCGCAGCGACTGCAGAACCCGGCTCGGCACGACGACCCGACCGGTGTCGTCGTCGCGGTAGGTCGAGCCGAGCAGGTGCGCGAACAGACGACGGAGGGCGACGTCGGCCAGCGCCGGGTACCGCTCAAGGATCCGATCGCGGACGCCGGTGGAAAGGAGAAGAACATCGTCGTCGAAGGACGACGGAACGGTGGGGGATTCGGCGGTGGACAATTCGATTGATCTCCATGCGGATATTCTCTGTTGACTGAGGAATACTTGAACCTGGACCTGGTACTTATAGACTCACTACCTATATAGAGGAGGTGTAATCTAAGGAGTCTAGAGGGTGATCAGGGGGGTGAGCTGGTGAAGGTCTAAGGCCGTTCTTGGCCCGAACCGGACCGGGTTCGGCGGGTTGCCGCTGGCCGTTCTGCGGTCGACCCGGACTCACGATCGACCGCGTAGTTCTGGCTCCCTATACTAGTGTACGCCCGAAGACTTCTCCCGGATGGGTATCGGACTTTGGTCCCGGTCGCCGCGTTCAGAAGATTCGGTGATTCGCGGAGTTGTGTCGCGATCTGACTTGCTGCGTCCGGCGTCAGTGCGTGGGACACATCGTCGGTACAGTTCGGGCGCGACGATCCTGCGACTGTTGTCTCCGCCGGCGGTATCGGCTGGTCTGACTTTCCTCTAGCAGATTATCCACGCAAATTGCGAAAAGGAAGATAATCATTATGAAACAAGAATCAGTGAGCAAGCCGGCCAGAGGGCGGCGACGGAACAACCACACGACGACCAGCCTGGATAGGACCAAAGCCCATTCGGGGAAGAGGGAGGGGTTCTACGAATATGTTGAGCGGTCGCTAAAGGGAATGGCGACACGCCAAGACTGGGAAGAGGACGCGCTCCGCGTCGTGCTGGCCGATGCGGAAGCTCTGAGCGAACGATTCGAGCGGGAAATGGTCCAACGGTACTTGTCCGGAGTGGACCCCGGGAGCGACCGAGGTTACTACGGCAAGCAGAGGGCGGCGGACGAAATCCTCTCCGCGCTGTACAGGAAGTTCGAAGAGGACTTGGCGAACTGGGATCGGGCGGGTGGCGACGGCTGAGCCGAGCCGGTGCCGCACTTTCGAGTCGGACGGCCGGCGGGAGGTGTTCGCCCTCCTCGACATCAGCGAACCTGCCGAACCGGATCCGGAGAGCGCGGCGGGGGGCACCGGACCCGGACCGCCGGACCCCCGCCGTGGCCGCGCAGCGGGCGATCATTGCCCGAAGGGCTCGATCAGGCGACCGGGGGCCGAGTGGTCCGGGTCGGGGCGGAGGCAGACGCGCTCGGAGCCAAGTCCGGTCGGCGGTTCGCGGGGATCACGACGCGAGACCCCGGATCATCGTCGCGGACGTCCGAGGGCGGCTCGCGGGTGCGGCCCCGGGGTTTCGGGTACCGATTTCGGTTCCGCGAGCTCCCCGGCGTGCCGCGATTCGATTCGGGGTCGGGAACTGGGACCTTGGCGGCACTCAGGGCTCCCGTGCGGGCGATAAGGCGGCTTCCATTGCCTTCACTGCTTCGTGGACGGCATGCGCAATGCGCTGAACGACGTCGACGGAGATGTCGACTTCCTGATCGCTGAAGAGGTACCGGTCACCTTGCAGGCCGGCATATACTCGCCTAGGTCCGGCGTCCTTCTCCTGTTTCGGTGCGACTCGACTCTCCCCTCTGTTGCCTGGGAGCCGTTCGTCGAAGTGCTCAAAGTGGTCACGGAGAGCTTTGTAGGGCTGAAGCAACGCCTTCAGGTCTTCGAGTGCCGGCACGGCGGTGTCGAAGACGGGATCTCGCTGCAGTTCGGTGCACATCCGGGACAGACAGCGTGCGGCGACGCAGTAGAGATGCGTCTCCGCGTCAACGTGGCGCCACAGGGCGTCGTGCCGGTCGGACCACGCGCTAGCCCCGAATATCAGGGACGGTTCGGAAGGCTGCGGCAGTTGGCCAAACCGTCTGTAGCTGCAGAGGGCATCGGCCATTCGATGTGCCTGGAGTGACAACTGCGTTGCGTGGACGTCAAACCGGTTGCGAGCGAGCACGGTGGTGTTACCGCGCCGCATGGAGAGCCGAAACAGGTCGTGATCGCTCGAGCTCATTCGATTAAGGACAAAGCTCCATGGGTTTGTCGTTCGCCAGGTTGCTTCACTCGATGGAAGAGTTAGGTGGACACCAGAACACTTGGGTGTGGATCGGTGTTGGACCGTCAGGTTCCTCGTCGGCGTGGTGACCTCCTTCCTGGAACACGTCGCCCAGAGTGTATGCCGGGGGCTCTCCCCTTCCCCGGCCGGACGATCAGACGATGCCGCGTCGGCGGCCGTGCTTTTCCACGACGTCGCCCCAGCAGCCGGAGAAGAACCGCTCGCGGGTGCAGTCGTAGAGCACGGTGGGGTCGTACGGATCGCCCCGGTTGACGTACAGGTACTGGGCGTTCTGCCAGTACGGATCGTTGTAGTTCCCGTCGATGGACTCGACGCCGTGAGCCGCAAGGCAATGGGCCGCGTACTCAAGCGCAACGTCCACGCGGGGCAGACGAAGGCGAACCAGGACGTCCCACATTCCGAGACGGTCGCACACCTCCTCGGCGAGGGACCGGTCGGCGGCGATCAGACGGCAGCGCCGAAGCAGGGCGGGGATCGGAAGCTCGTCGGTCCCGAACCACCTCGATTCGAAGGCGGCCAGGACCGATTCGGCCTTGATCAGAACGGGGCGAAGCTGCCGCACGCCGGAGCACTCGGCGACGAGCAGACGGGCGTGGGAGACGGAGCACACTTGACCGGTGCTGGCCAGGGAGTACAGGGCGGTGCTCTGACCGCCGTGCCACTCGGAGGCGAGGGTCGCGATTGACTTCATGTGGTTCTCCAATGCGAAAAGGGCCGGACCCCCTTGCGGGAGTCCGGCCCGGTGGAAACGAAGGGTCGGGGGCTCAGCGATCGAGCCAGGTCAGAACGTCGGAGGCGGCGCGTTGGATCGCCGCGAGAGAGTCGGCGAGGGACGCGACGTCGCCTCGGTACAGTTGGATGTAGTCCGCCGAGGCCGTGCCGGGATCGAGACCGATCCCTCGGCAGACGGCGTACGAGACGGCCTCGGCCTCGAGCTCGGCGAGCTTGCGGGTGAGGTTCTCGCTCCGACCGTTTCGGTGCATGGTCTCGTGGGCGAGCTCGTGCACCAGCACGGCGAACTCCTGGGCGGGCGGCAGACCCGAGACGATCTCGACCCGTCCGCCGCGAGACACCCCGACCGCGCCGCCGAGCGAGGCGACCTCCGTCAGGGCGATGCCGAGCTTCTCGTAGAAGAGCCGGAGCCGCGCCAGGGCACGGCCGGGATCGCCCCGCACCTTCCCGATCTCGGGGAGCGGACTCCCTTCGGTCTGGGCCTCGTCGAAGACGGTGCCAGTGCCGAACCCCAGGGCGGACTCGTTCTCGCGGTTCTCGCGGCGGCTCGCCCGCCGTTCGCGGGACTCGTCCGAGTCGTTCGGGTCGTCCGGGTTCTTCCGGAAGACCATCGGCACGAGGATCACGATGCCGCGCTCGCCCTTCCTGACCTGGCGACCCAGGGACTGCCAGGTTCGATAACCGGCGACCCGGGTGGCCTCGGGGTTCTGGGCCGTGATGAGCGCGACGTTGTGCAGGGAGTAGCGGTGGAAGCGTCCCATCGCGCGGAGGAACTCCTCCAGGTTCTGGGAGCGGCCGGACTCCAGAGAGTCGGCCAGGTCGTCGAGAGCCTTCTTGACCAGAAGGTGCGCTTTGTTCTTGCGTTCTTCGTTCAATGACTTGTCCTCGTGAGCTCCGAATGGCTCACCCCCGAGAGCCGACGGGAAGCGACGAGGAACAAGGCCGAACGAGGAGGACGTTGGAACGGCGCGATGCCAAGACGACGAGTCGGGAAGTTGGGGATACGCCTTCGCGGAAAGGCGGGCTCGATCCGAGCGACGACGGAGTCGGCGGCCCTGGATCTCCGCCGGTCCGACTCCCCGAATCCGACACCGGTCGGACCGTCCGCGCCTCCGATGCCGGGAGCGTCCAGCGGACGGCGCCTCTCGCGCGGGACCCGGGTCGTCCCGGCGTCATAAGGACCGATTATCGTTGAACGACTCCGGATGGTTCGTGCCGGAGCGTTCCCGAAGGGCTTGCCGATAATCGCCTTATGACGCCGGTGGTCCCGAACTCCCGCGTGCGCGACCGGGCGACTCCGCAGGAGGCGGACCCCCTCCGGAAACGTCGCGGGCCGTGGAACTCCCGAAGCGTGAAACTCCCGGAGGAGGCGACGTCCCCCTTGGGCGGACACCGGGGGTCAATATATCGGTCCCCCCCGGTCCGTGCGGGATGTCACCCGGTACCGGGCCGGACTCGACGGGGCGCGCCGTGTGCGCTCCCAGGGTCGCCCAGTGCGACCGAACGCTCGTCGTGGGCAGAATCCGAGGTCATTCGTCGGCGATCCACGGCGATTCTTGGCCGATCTTTCGCCCTTTCGAGGCGGAACGGTCGGGGAACTGGCATCGGCGCAACCGCGCGTCGCGACGTCGAACCCGGATTTGCGGGGACTCGTCCTCTAGCCTCTGGTTGGCCCCCCGTGCCGTGCGGACCGCGATACCGTCGAGCGCCGGCGAACGTCCTTACCACCGGGCGAGCGCGAGTCGGAATCGGACGATGAGACGATGTCAGCGCGACGACTCGATTGGACGATCCGGTCGCGGCGAGGGAGTCGCAAACGGTGGATTTCCTGCAGGCATTTTGCAGGCATGCACCGCGATACGAGACGGTACCGAACGTGCGCGACGTCACACCGTCAGGTTCAAAACGACACTTGCGAGCACGCCAAAACACCCGAAAACACCATTCGCGTCCATTTTGTAAACAGCGGGTCGCAGGTTCGAATCCTGTCGTCGGCTCCAACTGTGAAAGCGTTACGAGGGCATTCGGTGCCGGAGACTCGTGGTTGACGCGACGTGCCGACAAGGGCTTCCTGCAGCGAATCGACAATGAGCCCGAGGCGCCGACCTTGCGCAAATTCGCGGAACCAGCTCCGAGGTCGCACCCACTGCAGGCTTGCTGCGGATTCGGACTACCGTTCCATCGCACCACCGATGCTGGGAACTTGGCTTCCCGTACTCCGAGCGGTCGCATGCGAGGGTGCAGGCGCTGGAATCGCTGGCGGCAGAGTCGAGTGATCAGGGTGAGGGTGGGAGGTCCGTCAAGACCTCCGGCAGGAACCAGCGGCCGTCACCGAGCGCTCGTCCGTCGCGGAACGGGACTCCTTCCGCCTCGAGGCGGGACTGCTGGTCGGCGGCGAAGTGGGGCGAGCGCTTGGCGAGGAGGAGGGTGCCGTCGCGGCCCACCACGCGCCACCATGGGGCGTCCGCCGGGCAGGAGGCCATCCAACCGCCGACGATCAGGCCGCTCACGGGGCGCGAGAGGCTGCGGCCCAGGTCGCCGTAGGTGGCCAGGCGTCCGGGCGGGATCGTTCGGACCAACCGGTAGAGCTCCTCGCGGGCCGTCATCTTCGGGGAACCCCTTTCGACAGGGGGGGCCACCGTCCTGTCGCGCGGTCGTTTGGCGAACGGTGGCGGCGCGCGCCGGTGCTCCTCTCACTCTCCGGGTCCGGTTCCCGCCATCCCGTGCTTCTCGCTACCGTGGTTGGGTTCCCGTCATTCCCGTCACGTGTGTTTTCTCGCCCAGTGGTCCGCTTCCCGTCATTCCCGTCACCTGTGTCTTCTCGCACCTTGGTCGGGTCCCGTCATTCCCGTCACTTGCGTTTTCTCGCGCCGTGGTCGCGTCCCGCCATTCCCGTCACTTGAGCTTCTCGCACCGTGGTCGGGTCCCGCCATTCCCGTCACTTGAGTTTCTCGCGTCGTGGTCGGGTTCCCGTCATTCCTGTCACTTGAGTTTCTCGCACCGTGGTCGGGTTCCCGTCATTCCCGTCACTTGTGTTTTCTCGCACCGTGGTCGGGTCCGTCATTCCCGCCACTTGGGATGCTAACACCTCCGGGTCCGGACCCCGCCATGGCTTGGGCGCACGCTCGACGACGGGCGGCGAGGGCCCGACCTTGTCGCGGAGGCGAAGGTCCCGGCATGCGCGATGTCATGGGGGACATCGGGCGAGTTCGTCAACCGACAGACCGTGGATCGCGAGGGGCGTTTGCCGTCAAAGGTCACCGATGTCCGGGCCCGTCCAGCGAGTCGGCACGGTTCAGAGCCAAACGGCATCGTCGGGCGACCCGTCGCGGATCAGGGCGGCGAGCGAGGGGCGGTCGGGGAGGCGAAGGAGCGGGACACGGGCGTCGGGGGCGATGCGCCAGTCCTCTATTCCGAGGGAGGCCGCCCCGCCCGTCGTCGCCATATGCCAGACCTCGCGTTCGTCCAGCGGCTCCCCCAGGGCGATGGCGGAACGGACGGCGGCGCGCATCTCGGCGAACACGTCGATCGGACCCGAACTCGCGGCAGAATCCAGACCGAGGCCGACGCGGACCCCGGCATCGAGCATCCGACGAACGGGGGCGACCGGGCAACCGAGCGCCTCGTTCGAGCGGGGACAGTGGGCGACGCTCACCCTGCGGCGCGCCAACAACCCGACGTCCTCCGCTTCCACCGCGCACGCATGGACGAACTGCATCCCGGGCCGCACGAGGCCGAGCGCGTCCAGCCAGGCCACCACCCGAAGCCCGGTGGCTTCGAACGGCGCCCCTTGGCGACGATAGAAGTCGGCGATCGGGCCGTCCCCGTCGCGAAAGAAGGCGCTCTCGAAAGAGGTTTCCGCCACGTGGATGCTCGCGCGGAACAGGGGCGAGTTTTGCGGAGCGTCGGCCCAGCGACGAAGGGTGACCTGGTCCACGGTGTAGGGCGCGTGGGGACTGGGGACGACCGGACCACCGAAGGCGGCCCGGTTGATGGCGGCGCGCTCCTCGACGAGGCGCCACTTGGAGTCGGGGTCGTCGCGTTCGTTGAACGTGATCACCTCCTGGAACACGATGCCCATGAGGCCGGCCGCGCGCATCGCCTCGCCCGCAACGGGAAGGTCCGAATGCTCGGCGACGTAGCCGACGCCGGCGGCGCGGTTCTCCCGGGCGGCGAGGTGGGCGTCCTCCCGAACTTGCGCTGGGACCTGAAGCGTCTTGAGGCGGGTGAGTTCACGAATCCAAGTCCAGTAGTCACGGGCAGGAACGACTCCCTGAAGGCCACGGTACTCGAGGTGGCTGTGGGCGTTGACGAAGGCGGGGCTGAGAATCGTGCCGTCGGGTGTCCCTCGAAAGGGTCGGACGTCGCGCACGACACCCTCCGCGTACTCGACCTCTAGTCCCTCGAAGAGTTCTCCGTCTCGCACAATGGCGCGGGGACGGAGGATCACAGGCGGGTCTGCCAGGCGACGTCGAGTTGGTCGGCGGTGGCGGTTTTGGCGTGGAAGTCGCCGTAAAGGACGTTGTAGCGGTAGCCTCGACGGAGGTCCTTGATGGCGTCAAAGCTGTCTTCGATCTCCATCGGCTTGCCGCCCCCGTGCCAATGGCCGGCTCCGTCGAAGAGCACGTTCGTCTGGGAGGGAAGTTCGAAGCGGTCCTGGGTGTAGTAGCGGAAGGCGATCTCGGTTCGGAAGAAGTAGCTGGTGCCGTACTTGTCGAACATGGGACCCTGGGTATCGAAGGGGATCCCGAAGTTGGAGTCGAGGACCTTGGCGCCGGAGTCGGCGGGGCAACGGAACACGTCCCTCGCTTTCACATAGGGAAAGAGGGCGTCGTGGAGGAAGGGCATGAAGGGAATCTGGGCCTGAAACTCGGGGTAGCGGGACCAAATCTCGGGGCGATCCCGGTCGGAGGGGTCGATGGCGTAGGGAAAGACGTCGTCGTAGTCGGCCATGTAGAGGCCGATCGCCCGTCCGACCTGGCCGAGGTTGGAGAGGCAGGTGGTTTGGCGACCTCCGTCCCGGGCACGGCTGAGGACGGGAAAGAGAATCCCCGCCAGCACCGCGATGATCGCGATGGCGGTGAGAACCTCGATCAGCGTGAAGCCTCGCTTCATGTCCACTTGGTATACGTCGCGAACCGCCGGGAACTCTCCCGGACTTGGGCGGGCGCATTCCACCCGCGTTCTGCCATAATACGCGGTTGCGCGTCAAGCGTCCCCAAAGGTGAACCGTATTGTCGACACAAGTTACCGTCAAGCCCGATGAAGCCCGTGGCCGAGCCTACGTGGACCGACTGCTCCTGGACCAGATGACCGAACTGGAAGCGGTGGTCAAGCTGGGCGAGTTGGCCCATCGCCTGTCGCCCCAGGGCATCGGCTTGGCGACCGTACGCTCGCTGTTGGCCTCGAATCCGGAGCGATTCGCCTACCACGAGCGTCGATGGATTCCGGCGGCGCGGCTGGAGTCGGCGGGCCGTCCGATGGCGGAAGCGATCCGGCTGTTGGTGGGCAAGTACGGCGGTCCTTTGCCGATGGCGACTTTGGTCGCGGAACTGGTGAAGGTTCGCGAGGAGTCGGTCGAGCGGGTGGACGGAGTGGTGCGGCAGATTCTGGCGCACGACGAGAGCTTCATCGTGACGCCGGACGAGCACGTCTGCCTGACGGAGTGGGCGTTTTTCGGGACCGACGAGACGATCGAGCGGGGACTCGCGCTGAACGGCGTCAAGCCGGAGGAGGTCGCGGCCCTCGAGAAGAAGCTGGGGGCGTTCGACTGGCGCCAGCCCAACGCGATCGGCGCGGCGCTGGCCAAGGTCGCCCCGGTTTCGGCGAAGGTGCTGGGGGCGGCGGCGTGGAAGGCCCTGAACCCACAGGACCCGCGCGCGATTCTGATGTTCGACGACCGGGCGTTCTTCGCCGAGTTGGTCTCCTTGCCGGGCTACCTGCTGGTGGAAGGCGAGGTTCATCCGAGGTCCGACTCGGAGAAGTGGGTCGCGGCGGCGATTCGGATCGCGGAGAAGCTTTCGCCGGAGATCGAGGTCGAAGACGCGGCGCCGATCGACGTCAAGGACGAGGACGTGGAGCGAATGGTCGCCCGGATCGTCGGCAGCGAGAAGACGGTGACGGCCACCCGCATTCTCGAGGAGTTCTACGAGATCACGCCCGCGAATCGAACGTTCCCGGACGACCTTGCCAACGTGCTGGACGCGCTACGGACCCGGTCGGACGTTTGGTGGGTCGGCGGCGACCGTCTGCGCAAACCGAACTCGGCGCCGGACTTTATCTACGGCGTGCCGGAGCCGTTCCAGTTCGTGCCGACGACGGTGGTGGACGAAGAGGGCGAACGGATCGACGTCGAACTCGACGACGATGGTCTGTCGAGTTCGCTTCGGAAGCTGCTCGTCCACCCGCTGGCGACGGACGTGCTCGACGAGGACCCGGTGCCGGCGTCGAAGCAGTTGCCGGAGCAGATTCGGCTGGTGCTCAAGTCGTTGCACCGCGAACTGGGGACCTTCCCGATGTGTCAGATTCCCACGAATTGGCTGGACACCAAGCCGAGCGTGCAGGAGTTGATCTTCGTCGACCCGAGCGGTCGCGAACTGCAGGTGTGGGCGAACCACGAGGCGCGGTTGCTCTTTAACCTGATCGACTGGTTCTACGAGCAGCCGGTCGAAAGCGGCGCGGTGTTCACGCTGAACCGGACGTCGCGGCCGAACGTGTTCGAATTCGCGTGGCTCGATCAGGCGGATCCGGTCGTGTTCGTCACGACGCAACGCATGGAGGAACTGCGCGAGCTCCAAGCGGCGAGCGAAGGGAAATCCACGCTCCAGGTGCTGATCGATGTGATGGGGCACTGGCCCAAGGGCGCCGACTTCCTGAGCATCCTGGCGCAGGTGAACGTGGTGAGGCGGAGTTCGCGTCGGCTCATCGCGTCCTTGCTCAGCAGCTACCAGTGCTTCTACCAGCGCTCCGGTTCGCCCGTCTGGCACTTCGACGCCAAGAAGGTGGACCTGGGCTTCGACAAGACCAAGAAGCGGTTCATCCGCAAGTAATCGGGTACATTCACCCCTCGCGAACGCTACGAGACCAAACCTATGGCGAATCTGAAATCCAGCAAGAAGGACCTCCGCCGCATTGCCAAACGGCGGGCGCGGAACCTGAGCACCAAGAGCGCGCTCAAGACCTTCGTGAAGAAGGCGCGCGTCGCCGCCGGGACGGAAACCGAGTCCCCGGCGCTGATCGTGGCCGTGAAGGCCTTGGACAAGGCCGCTCAGCGTGGCGTCATCCACAAGAACCAGGCCGCGCGACGCAAGTCCCGGCTCATGAAGGCCGTCGCCAAGGCGAAGACCCCGGCCTAGCGCCGCTCAGCGCGCGAGACGCGCAAGGAGCATGGCCCGCACGACGGGCCACTCCTCGGCGATCACGCTGTACATCGCCGTGTCCCGGACGTAGCCGTCGAAGCACACCATGTGCTTCCGCAGGATGCCCTCGAACTTCGCCCCGATGCCCAGGATGGCGCGGCGGCTTCGCTCGTTGCGCGCGTCCGTCTTGAGTTGCACCCGGACGGCCCCCATCGTGTCGAAGGCGTGGCTCAGCAGCAGAAGTTTGGACTCGGGGTTGACGGCGGTTCCCCGTGCGGGCTCGGCGTACCAAGTGCGCCCGATCTCGAGGCCCCGGTCGCCCGGTCGAACGTCCATGAGCGACGTGCAACCCAACGCTCGTCCGGTCGCCGCGTCCTCGACGAGGAACGCCACGTTGTCGGGAAGCGCCGAGACTCGGTCCGCGAAGTCGCGGAAGGCGGATTCGGAGGCGTCCCGGGGTCGAAGGCTCGGGTAGAAGGCGAAGGTGTCCGGGGCGGTGACCGACCACAGCTCGGCGAAACGCGCTTCGGCGAGGGGGACCAAACGGACTACCCGACCTTGGAGCGTGGGCTTGCCGACCCAATCTCGTGGGGCATCGGGCCCAACTTGAGGAACTTCCATGGCCTATTGGTGTACCAAACCGTAGTTCCTGTTCACAAAGTCCCGGCGACAACTGTGCCAAGGGTCCCTTCGACCCAAAAATCGGTACAGTCCGAGGATCGCCGCTTTAATGGTACGTGAGGTCCCGATGGTGAAAGACGAGATTCGCAAGATTACCAATTTGGTCAAAGAAGGCAAGCTCAGCCCGGAGGACGCCGCGGAACTGATCGAGGCGTTTACGAAGGCGGGTGGCGCCAAGCCGAACGCCGACGCGAACGGGCACGCCGCTCCGATCCCCGAACCGCCCCCCATGGTCGAGGAGCCGTCCGTTCCGCCTCCCCCGCCCGTCGAGGAGCCGACTTGCGAATCCGGAAACGAGACCAGGGAACCGGGCACGGCGGACCCGGACAAGGACCCCCTCCGTAGCATCATCGACACCATCCAGAAGCAATTTGAGAACGTCCCTTGGGACGAGCTCTCGAAGGCCGCCAAAGACGCGGCGAAGGGCGTCAAAGCGGAGATCGAGAAGATCGCCAAGGGCAACTGGGGCCTCTTTTCCTCGCAAGAGACCAAGGAGATCGAGTTGCCGCTCACGATCGAGGGCAAGACCTTGCGCATCGAGAATCCGACCGGGACCGTTCGGGTTGCGGGCAAGCAGGCGGTCGGGCGTGTCAAGGCCACCGCGCGAATCCGGGGCCGGGACGCCGAGGACGCCAAGAAGAAGGCCGAGGCCTACACTCTTGTCGTCGAGGAGAGCGACAGTCTGGTGCTGATCCGCCAACCCGACATGGGCGGACTGAGCGTGGACCTGGACGTCTGGGTGACCTCGGACACGCCGGTCGAGATCAAGACCCAGTCCGGCGACGTGTCGGTCACGGACACGGGCGGGAGTCTCAAGGCCAACGGCCAGTCCGGCGACGTGCGCGTGAAGGGCTTGAACGGACCGATCGAGATCAACCTCCATAGCGGCGATCTGGAGATCGTGGACGTCAAGTCGCCGACCTTGAGCATCGAGAACAAGACGGGCGACATCCTGCTGAAGAACGTGGACGCCAACGTCAATGCTCGGAGCGCGAGCGGCTTGTTCTCGATGCGGAACTGCACGGGCAAGACGGTGTCGATCGAGTCGGTCTCGGGCAACGTGTTCTTGGATCTCGCGCAAGCGGTTTCCGGGTCGGTTTCGGTCCGGACCGTCAACGGCAACGCGACGGTAACGGTCGAGGACGGCAGCGATTGCCGCGTGTCGCTTTCGACCCTCCGAGGCTCCGTGTCCTGCGACCTCGAATTGAAGGACGATTCGAGGGTCGATCAGCGGGTGACGGGTCGGCTTGGCGACGGGAGCGGATCGATCGACGTGAGCGCCGTCAACGGCGACATTGTCCTGCGGCAACGCGACCACGGCCAGACGACGGTCGACGCCTAGGGTTTGGTGACCCCGCCCCGGGTGACGGTGGTCGGCGGCGGCTTCGCCGGAGTCGAAGCCGCCTGGGCGCTCGCCGAGCGTGGCGTCGTGGTGCGATTGGTCGAGATGCGGCCGGTCGCGACAACGCCGGCCCACACGACCCCCCACCTCGCCGAGTTGGTCTGCTCGAACTCGTTCAAATCGAAGTTGCCGACAACGCCGGCGGGGCGTTTGAAGGACGAGATGCGCGCCCTCGGGTCGGTCGTGATCCGACTCGCGGAGGAGCACGCCGTCCCCGGTGGCGAAGCGCTCGCCGTGGATCGGGAACGATTCGGGGAGGCGGTGACGACGGCGATCGGGGCGCACCCCAACATTGCGCTCGAGCGCCGCGCGTTCGAGCCGGCCGAGTTGGAGTCGTGCCTCGGTCGCGGCGAACTTGTGGTCCTCGCCACCGGGCCGCTCACCAGTCCCCCGATCGCCGAGTGGCTCGCGCGCCTCACGGGGCGGCAGCACCTCTACTTCTACGACGCCGTCAGCCCGACGGTCGAGGCGTCGTCCTTGGATCGGGACGTGGTGTTTGCCCAGAGTCGGTACGACAAGGGGGGCGACGACTACCTCAACTGCCCGTTCGACCGCGACACCTACGAGGCGTTCGTGGCGGCGCTCGTTTCGGCGGAGCGTGCCCCGATCCATGCCTTCGAGGCGGGAGGGAAGCGCGACGCGCCCGCCGTCGAGGTCGAATCGGCGTTCCTGGAGAAGATTCGCTACTTCGCCGGCTGTACGCCGATCGAGGCGATCGCGGAGAAGGGCGCGCGTAGTCTGGCGTTCAGCAACTTCAAGCCCGTCGGCCTGCTCGACCCGCGCACGGGCCGGCGTCCGTGGGCCGCGCTCCAGCTGCGTCCCGAAAACCGCGAACGGAGTCTCTACTCGCTGGTGGCGTGCCAGACTCGCCTGAAATGGGGTGAGCAGAAGCGGGTGTTTCGGATGGTGCCGGGATTGGAGCGCGCGGAGTTCGTCCGTTACGGGGTCATCCACCGAAACACGTACCTGGACGCACCCCGCGTCCTCGAAGCGAGCCTCGCCTTGCGCGGGGTGGACGGCCTCTACATCGCCGGGCAGTTGACGGGGGTCGAAGGGTATGTCGAAAGCGCGGCGATGGGAATCTACGCGGGGTTGAGCGTGGCGCGAAGACTCGCGAACTTGCCGGATATCGCGCCGCCCCCGGCCTGCGCGTTCGGTTCGCTGATCGCCCACCTGACGGACCCGACCCCCCGCGACTTCGCGCCCATGAACGTGAACTGGGGACTGTTCCCGATGCCGGAACCGTTCATTAAGGACAAGCGCCGTCGTCAAGAAGCCAAGTTGGCGGCCGCGAGCGAAGCGTTCGACCGGTGGCGCTCCGCGCTGGCCGGCTAGCGGCGTCCCCTTACCAACTGCCGCCGCCGCCGCCGCCGAAACCACCACCCGAGAATCCGCCGCCGCCGAAGCCAGACGAACCACCGGACGCCCCCGACGAACGCGGCGGGGTTACCGCCGCCGAGCCGACGGCGCTTCCGATGTCGTTCAGGTCGCTCGCGAACGAGTGCATGTAGAACGGGCCGCCGTAGCCGTAGGGGGTGACGTACCAGCGAGGCGGTTCGGTCACGATCCCGTCGAACGCGGAGGCCCACTGAGCCACGAGTCCGAAGGCGACGGCATGGGGAAGATACTCCTCGAACATCAGGGCGTCTGGCTGGCGACGCTGCGCCCAGTCCAGTTCCTTGCCCTTCGCGCGCCGGACAAACTCCTCGAACCCTTGAACGCGCCGATGGGCCAGCGCGCCCTCGATCGTGCGCTTGGGCATCTGCATGCCGAACGCGATCACGAGGATAAGCCCGACGATGCCGCCGACGACGGCGGGCGCGACCCCGCTGAACGGTGAGATTGCGATGGAAACGAACCCCATCAGCACCAGGACGGCGACGCCGCCGGCGATCCAGGCGGCGCGAACAGAATTTGGGTTGCCGCGATAGTAGCCGCGGTCCACCAGCGATTGGTACAGCGTCGCCTTGAGGCTCGTGATGTTGGGGGCCACGGTATCGCGCAGATCGGATTCGGTGATCAGGTCTCCGCCCTTTTGAAGGTGCCGCAGGAGGTCCGACTCGAACGGGCTGAGGTCCACGTCCTGTGCCTTCCCGGTGAGCCGGATGTCGGCAGAGCGCTTCTTGAACACGAGGCCCGTCTCCTTTGGATGGAACTCGAGATAGCCCTTGACCGCGAGGCTGACCAATCCGGCCACGATGTCGCGGGTGTCCACCTTCTCGTCGAGGAGGGTGCCCGCTTCCGATCCCGTGAGGTTGTCCGGCGGTTCGAAAGTCACGACGAGGGGTCCGGCTTTGGGGTCTCGCCCGTACCGAAGCCACGCCGCGAACAGGAGCAGACCGATCCAGAGGGGAATGGTCAACCCGAGGTTGGCCTTGAGGATGCGCAGGAAGATCGTCGTCGCGTCCGGTTTGGCGATCGAGTCCTCGGGCAGGTCGAGGACCAGCGACAGCGCGGAGTAGGGTCCGAGGGGGGTCGTGCGTTCCCCGACGACCTCCTGATCCGTGATCCGTAGGGCAACCCCCGTTTGCTCGCCCAGACTGCTCGGCGCGCCAAGGTCGACCTCGTCGTAGTCGCGCGAGCCATACGGCCCGGCGTAGACCCGGGCGCGGGTGACACCCTTGGCGACCGGAGCGGGGAACACGACGCGAAAGCTGCTGGAAAGGATGGAGGTGTCCCACCGGTCGCCGATCAGGTTCCAATAGAGTTCGACGACGCCGCCGGACTTGGGGGCGTTCCAGTTCTCGGCGTGGTCGAACCAGTTCAGCATCCCGGTGGCTCGGTACCGGATGACGTAGGTCTTCCGAGACCCGGCGGGCAGCCAGACATCGGCGTCGCCGATTCGGATGTTGAGGTCGGCTCCCTCGGTCGAGATCTTGGTCGTGAGGCGGTTGCCGGCGTCGTCCGTGACCTCGATGCCCTCGATGTCCACGCGTCGGTTGCCGATCGCCTTGCCAGTCTCATAGTCGCGAGGGATCAGGCGGTAGATTCCCCGCCGGGTGTCCTGGAACAACACCTGGAGCCGCTCCTCGACGCTCATCGTGTCGGTCTTGCCCAAGGTGATCGTCGTGTCGTACCGTTCGATCACGTACCCTTGGCCGAAAGCCACGGTGGTCGCCACGAGGAGTAGGAGCAAGGAGACCAGACGGCGCATGGGGCCATTGTGAACCATCGGTCGCGTAACGGAGGGAGGATGCGGGGGACTATACTAACGAAGCCCGCCGTATCGCCTATGCAGGACTTGATGGACCAGATCAGGAGCGAAGCGCCGACGATCCTCGTCGTCCAGTCCGCCATTATCCTGGCGCTCTGCGGTGCGCTTTGGCGGACGGGTTCGCGTTTGAGGCGGATCGAGGGCGCTCGGGGGACGCTGCTTCGGAACGTGAGCGGCGAGAACCTTGAGGAGATGATGGATCGCCACCTCCGCGAACAGGTTCGGCTCGAGGGTCGCCTCGAGGGGGTCGAGGGTCGACTCGGGGTCGTCGAGCACGAAATGGGTCGTTCGAAGCGTCACCTGGGCGTGGTGCGCTACGACGCGTTCGACGACGTCGGCGGGCACCAGAGCTTTGCCCTTGCCGTTCTCGACGACAAGGGCGACGGAGCCGTCGTCAACGGGGTGGTCGGTCGGTCCGACGTGCGCGTGTTCTGCAAGAACCTGGTGCGCGGCGAAAGCGAGCGCGGCTTGGCGCCCGAAGAGGCGGAGGCGATTCGTCGGGCGCGGGACCAGGACCGGGTGGCGGTGCGCCGGTAAGGCGGTTCGAACCATGGCGTATTTGGACGATGCGGTTCTGATCGAGCGGTGCCAGAAGGGCGACCGAAGCGCGTTCGACGAACTGATCGGTCGTCACCAGGACCGGGCGTACAAGTACGCGTTTCGTCTGACGGGCAACACGGAGGAAGCTTGCGACGTGGTCGGCGACGCTTTTGTGAGGGTCTACAGCGCTCTCAAGAACTTCAAGGGCCAAAGCGCGTTCTCCACCTGGCTCTATCGCATCCTGACCAACTGCTTCCTCGACCTGCGAAAGAAGGAGAAGAACCGTCAGACGACGAGCCTCGAGGCGGTCCTGCAGACGCCCGAGGGAGACGTCACGCGCCAGATCGAGGACCCCGACCGCAACCCCTACGAAGAGGCGGAACGGAACTCCCGAGAGGACCGGGTGGTCGAAGCGGTGGGGCAGCTGCCCGAGTACCAGCGTTCGATGATCACGATGTTCCATGTGGAGATGCTGTCGTACGAGGAAATCGCGGAGGCTTTGGACCTACCCATCGGCACGGTGAAGAGCCGCCTGAACCGGGCGAGGCTTTCCCTGCGCGAGATTCTGTCCGGCGACGAGGAACTTTTCCGGCTCGGCTGAGTCAATTCTGGAAGACACTCTAGGATTTGAGCGTTCGATGAACGAGACGAAAGCACGCGACCACTTCTCCGCCTATCACCTGGGCGAACTCGAACCCGGACTTCGGGAGGCGTTCGAGCGCGCGCTCGCGAGCGACGCCCAGACTCAGGCGGAGTACCGCGCCTTCGCGGCGACGATGGACAGCCTCGATCGGCTGAAGCACATCGAGGTTCCGGTTCCCCCGGATCTTCACGACCGGATCACCGCGCGGGTGGATCGCCACGTTTGGGAGCAGAAACGAGCGCAGAAGCCGGGCTTGTTCGGGCTCTGGCGCTCGGTCGCGCTCGGCGGGGTGGCCATGGTCGCCCTTGTCGGCGCCTTTCTTTCGCTGAAATCGAGCGGACCCCTCGCCACGGGCGGAGTCCTCCCCGGTCCGTCGGCGGACGCGATCACGATTCGGGACGTCCAAGGAACCGTCACCCTCGACTACGCCCCCTCGTCGCCCGAGGTGGTGGTCGTTCAGTCGGGCCTCGACGGGCCGGAACTGTCGCGCTTCCGCTTGGACGGCGAACGGCTGAACAGCCCGCTCGAGAACCCCTCGAAGGAGGCGGCGCTCGTCACGATCTCCGTCCTCGGCAAGGCGGATCGGACGATCGTGGCCCTACCGGGCTCCGCGCGGAACCGCGACGCCAAGGGTCAAGGCACGATCGCCGAGATGGCGAGGGCGATGGCCGGTTTCTACCGACGCGCCGTTCAGTTGACTTCGGGCGACCCGGACGCGCGGGTTTCTTGGGAGTTCTCGGCGGGTGGTCCCGGCAAGTCGGTGGTGGAGGGAGGCAACGTGACCGTCACCGAAATGTCTTCGGGCGTGATCTCCCTGCAGGATCGCTAGGGAACCGTCGCTTGATCGAGTCAAAGCCCCGACCGGCATCGCCGGCCGGGGCTTTGACATGGTCCTCGCCCGATCAGTCCTTGGCCCAGAACATGGGGCCCGCGCTCTGCGAGATGACCGCCTGCTTCAGGGTCTCGAGCGCCTTCTGCAGACCCTCCATCGAAGACATGAGGCCGTCCTCGTGCTCGATGCTCAACACGTAGTCGTAGCCGACCATGCGCAGGTTCGAGCAGAAGTCCTTCCACCACTCGATGCCGTGGCCGTAGCCGCAGGATCGGAACACCCAGGAGCGGTTCAGGATGTCGCCGTAGGACTTGGTGTCAAGGTTGCCGTTTCGAGCGGAGTTGTAGGGATCCACCTTCGTGTCCTTGGCGTGAACGTGGTAGAGGGCGCCTTCGGCGCCGAGTTCCCGCACCGCCGCGATCGGGTCGATGCCCTGCCACCATAGGTGCGAAGGGTCGAAGTTGGCGCCGATCGCGTCCCCGTTCTTGCCCACTCCGTTGCGCAGCTTGAGCAGGGTGTCGTTCGAGTAGCACACGAATCCGGGGTGCATTTCGATGCAGAACTTGACGTTGTGCTCCTTCAGGAAGGCGGCCTGCTTGCGCCAATAGGGAAGCACGCGGCGGTTCCACTGCCAGTTCAGGACGTCGCGGAACTCGTCCGGCCAGGCACAGGTCACCCAGTTCGGGTTCTTCGCCCGGGGGCCGTCGCCGGGGCATCCGCTGAATCCGTTGACGCAGGGAACGCCCAGGAGGGCGGCGAGCTTGACGGCGTTCACGAACGCCCAGTGGTGGTCGGCGGCGATCGAAGAGACCGGGTGCAAGGGGTTGCCGTGGCAACTGAGAGCGCTGATCATCAGCCCGCGTTTCTCGACCTCCTTCAGGAGCTTCTCGCGCTCCTGCTTGCTCTCGAGCAACTTGTCGACCGCCAGATGCGCCGCGCCGGGGTACGCCCCGACTCCGAACTCGACGGCCTCGATGCCGTTGTCCTTGACGATGTCCAGCGTTTCTGTCAGCGTCTTGTCGCCGAACAGAGCGGTGAATATTCCGATTTTCATGGGTTCGCTCCTGTCTCCGTGAGGGTGGAATGCCGCCCGAGTTTACGCTTTCCGGCCAATCGTGCGGCATCTCGGTGGGCCGTTCTGGGTCGTGCGGCGACTCTCCGGCCCGAGGACCTAGGAGTTCGGTCGGGTCGCAACGAATCCTGAGCTTAATGAGCGGCATCGGTGCGGTTGCGGTGGACCTGGGCGCTTCTTCGGCGCGTTTTGCGGCAGGACGCCTTCGGGACGGGAGGATCGAGTTCGAGATCGTACGGCAAGTGGCTCACCAGGCGACCGAGCGGAACGGACGGCTCGAGTGGGACGGGGACCGGCTGTTCGACTTCTGCCGGGACGCGGTGCGCTTCGCCGAGGCGACGTTCGAGTGCGCAAGCCTGGGAATCGACTCGTGGGGGGTGGACCACGGGTTCCACGACTTGGACACCGGGGCGACCCTCGGCAACCCGGTCTGCTACCGCGACCTCTCCCACGCCCGGGCGATGGAGGCGCGGAGTTCGGACTGGGATCGCTTGTACGAACTGACGGGCATCCAACGCCAGCCCTTCAATACGGTCTACCAGTTGGCGGCGCGCGGTGCGGAAGATCCCTCGTTGCCGGAACGCGCAACGTGGCTCCTCTTGTCCGACCACTTGGGGCAGCGCTTGGGCGGGCCGGAGCACTACGAGTTCTCCCAGGCCTCGACGACGCAGTTGATGGGCCTGGACGGCGATTGGTGCGACGAGGCGTTCGCGATCGCCGGGTGGCCGATCCCGGCGTTTCCTCCCACCCTGCCGGGTCGGATCCTGGCACAGGTCGGCGACCGGGTCGAGTTGGTGTCGGTGGGCACGCACGATACCGCGAGCGCGGTGTGCGGTCTGGGGGCGCTCGACCACCAGACCCTCTTTGTGAACGTCGGCACCTGGTCTCTCGTGGGGGTCGTTGTGGATCGCCCCATCGTGACCGAGGCGTCGCGGGCGGCAAACCTGACGAACGAACGAACGGTGGACGGAAGGGTGAGGTTGCTGAAGAACGTGCCCGGCTTCTACGTGATCAACCGGTTGCACGAGGAGTTGGGCATTGGGATCTCCGTTCCGAGTTGGCTGGCGTCGGCGAACCTCGATTTCCGGGGACGGATCGACGTGCTGGACGAGGCGTTCTTCAACCCCGCCTCGATGGTCGAAACGTGCCTGGCGCGTTCGTCGGAATCCCCGACATCGGGGGAGGACTGGGCGGGCCTGGCGCTCTCGAGCCTGGTGGACGCGATCGCGGCCGTGCCGGCGGAGTTGGAGGGCGTGACCGGTCGGCGCGTGGCGCGGATTCGGGTCGGAGGAGGCGGGTCGCAGAGTCCGGCCTTCTGTCGACGGCTAGCCTCGGCGACGGGGTTGCCGGTCCTTGCAGGGCCCGCCGAGGCGACCGTCCTGGGGAATCTGGCGATGCAGTTTTTAGCGACGGGACTGCTCGGCGATTTCGCCGAGCTATCGTCGGTGATCGAGGCGAGCGCCCAGCCCTTGGTGTACGAGCGATGAGTCCTGGGACCGGTTAGGGCCGTGATAGGGCCCATAATGGGCCGTATGCACACGGTGAAGATCACGGGCGTCAGCGACGAGGTCCTCAAGCGGTTGGACGAACGGGTTGCCGCGTCAGGGGCGGCGAGTCGATCGGAGTTTCTCCGGCGCCTATTGTCGGAGGAACGTCCCTGGCCGGTCGAACGGCTGGACCTCACTCGGCTCTTCGACCGGGCTCGGCTCGGCCGGGCCAGTCTCGACGCGGAGTCGCTTCGGCGCGAGGCGCTCTACGGGCCTGATGATGAGTGAGAGGGTGCTCCTTGACACCAGCGTACTGGCCCGCCTCTGTGACCCAGACCCTGGGCTCCGGCAGCGAGCTCAGCACCTGCTGCTCCGCTTGTCAACGGGGGGATGCGCGTTGGCGATCTGCCCCCAAGTGGTGTATGAGTTCTGGGTGGTTGCCACGCGACCGACGACGGTGAACGGCATGGGGCTTGATCCGTCAGAAGCTTCCGCCCAGATCGGCGACTGGCTCGCGGCGTTCCAGATGTTGCACGACCTTCCCGAAGCCGTACCGATTTGGCGTCGCTTGGTCAGCCAAATGGCCGTCCTCGGCAAGAGCGCGCACGACGCTCGTCTGGTCTCAACCGCCATCGCTCACGGTGTTGCCAGAGTGTCGTCGTTCAACCGGGCGGACTTCGAACGGTACGCGGACCTGATCGTGATCGAGGATTGACGCTGGGCCCGGTTCGGGGCTCCGGGTATACTGCCGCCCGTTACGAACGACACACGGGCCGCCAAGCGCCAGGGTCCCGATTTGGGAACGCGCAACCCAGGCCCGGAGGAGCCACAACCCTGGAAACAATCGAAGTCAACTCACAGCTCTCCATGAAGGAGCTGCTCGAAGCCGGCGTGCATTTCGGGCACCAGACGCGGCGCTGGAACCCGAAGATGAAGCGGTACATCTACGGCGCGCGGAACGGCATCTACATTGTCGACCTGCACCAGACCCTCGCGGAGTTCGAGAAGGCCGTCGCTTTCATCAAGCAACTGGCCACGGACGGTAAGCGGATTCTGTTCGTCGGGACGAAGAAGCAGGCGCAGTCCGCGATCAAGGAAGCGGCCTTGCGCGCGGGCCAGTTCTTTATCGCTGAACGATGGCTCGGCGGAACGCTCACGAACTGGAAGACGATCCAGCTTCGAGTCGGTCGACTCAAGGAACTGGATCGGATGAACGAGGAAGGCTATCTGGAGCGACTCCCGAAGAAGGAGCGCCTGAAACGCCTTGAGGAGCGCGAGAAGCTCAACCGCTACTTTGAGGGCATCCGCAGCATGGACGGCCCTCCGGATTGCCTCTTCATCGTCGACGTCAACAAGGAGGACATCGCGGTTAAGGAGGCCAAGATTCTCGGTCTGCCGATCGTCGCGATCGTCGATACCAACTGCGATCCGGACGTGGTGGATTACGTCATCCCCGGCAACGACGACGCGATCCGGGCGATCCGTCTCGTCCTCAACAAGATCAGCGATGCGATCATCGAAGCGCGTCCGGTCAGCGAGGCGCTTTCGGAGGGCATCCTGACCTCGTCCGGCGATCTGGCGGACGATGGCGGCGAAGTGCTCATCGACCGCGAAATGGCGTTGGCCTTCGGCCTCGCCGAAGCCGCGCCGACCCCAGCGCCCGCCGCCGAAGCGGCGCCGGAAACCGTCGTCGAACCCGCTCCGGTGACCGCAATGGAAGTCCCGGCCGACGAGACCGACGCGATCGCCTGACCCACTCATTACGGAGGAACAAGAACCATGGCCGGTTACACCGCAAAGGACGTGGCGCGACTGCGCGCCGACACCGACGCACCCATGATGGAGTGCAAGGCCGCGCTCGACGAAGCGAACGGCGATTTCGACAAGGCGAAGGAGATTCTTCGCGAGAAGGGCAAAGCGGCGGCGGCCAAGCGCGTCGACCGGAGCACGGCGGCAGGGGTGGTCGCCTTCGCCGTATCGGACGACGCCAAGACCGTTGGCGGGATCGTGCTCGAGTGCGAGACCGACTTCGTGGCCCGCAACGAGGAGTTCGTGGCGATGGCGCAAGCGATCGCCAACGTGTTCCTGCACCACGAACCGGGCGAGGACCCGACCTCGGTCGCGCACGGCGGCAAGTCGGTGAAGCAGATGATCGAGGAAGCGGTGGCGAAGATTCGCGAAAACATCCGCCTCGCGTCCGCGATTCGGCTCACGGGGGACGATCTCAAGGGCGTTTACGTCCACCATGACCGCACCAAAGGCGCGGTCGCGGGGGTCGAGGGCGGAGGCGACCGGGCGGGCGATGTCGCCAAGACGATCGCCGTCCAGGTGGTCGCGATGAACGCCCAGGTCGTCCGGAAGGAAGACCTTTCTCAAGAGATCCTCGACAAGGAGATCGAAATCGAGACTCACCGCGCGGTCAACGAGGGCAAGACGCCCGAAATGGCGGCGAACATCGCCCGTGGACGGGTCAACAAGGAGTTCGTCAAGTCGTCCGTCTTGCTCGAGCAGGCGCTCTATAGGAACCAGGCCGAGACGGTGGGCGCGTACCTCAAGCAGGACGGCGGCGGGGCGAGCGTGACTCGGTTCGTCCGGCTGGCGGTCGGTTCCTAATCAATGGCGAAACGACGTCCGTATCGGCGCATTCTGCTCAAACTCAGCGGGGAAGCCCTCGCGGGCGGGGTCGGCTTTGGGCTCGATATGGACGTCCTGGCCTACATCGCGCGGGAAGTCAAGTCGCTTCACGATCACGGGTGCGAAATCGCGATGGTGGTCGGGGGCGGTAACTTCATCCGAGGCGAGGCGTTTTCGGCGCAAGGCGGGATCGATCGGGTCGTGGCGGACCAGATGGGGATGCTCGGCACCCTCATGAACGCGCTCGCGCTCCAATCGGCGATCGAACGACAGGGGGTGGCGGTTCGCGTGCAGAGCGCCATCGACGTTTCCGAGGTCTCGGAGAGCTTCATCAGCCGCCGGGCGGCGAGGCACTTGGAGAAAGGCCGCGTCGTGGTGTTCGCGGCGGGCACGGGAAACCCGTACTTCACGACCGATACCGCCGCCGTCTTGCGCGCCCTCGAAATCAAGGCGGAGTGTCTGATCAAGGCGACCAAAGTGGACGGCGTGTACGACAAAGACCCGCGCAAGCACGCGGACGCGGTGCGTTACCGCGAAGTGGGTTACGACGAGGCCATCGGCAAGCGTCTGGCGGTGATGGATCAGACGGCCTTCACGATGTGCCAGGAAAACGGCCTGCCGATCGTGGTGCTCGACTTCAACGAGTCCGGGGCTCTGCTGCGCGCGGTGAAGGGCGAAGCGGTGGGAACCCTGGTAGGAGGCGAAACGACATGACAGCTCAGGAAATCGTAAAGGACAGCGAACACAAGATGGAAGGCGCCATCGAGGCGATGGTGCACGACTTTTCGACGTACCGCACCGGGCGCGCCTCTCCCGCGGTTCTCGAACGCGTTCACGTCGAATACTACGGAACGGAAACGCCCCTCAACCAGATCGCCAACGTTTCGATCCCGGAACCGCGCCAACTTCTGATCCAACCGTACGAGAAGAACATGACGCCGGTGATCGAGAAGGCGATCCTCAAGAGCGACCTTGGCATCAATCCGATCACCGATGGCAGCGGCATTCGCCTGACCTTCCCGGCGATGACCGAGGAACGGCGCCGCGATATGGTCAAGCAGGTCCATACTCGCGTCGAGCAGGCGTGCGTGGCCCTGCGCAACGTGCGCAAGCACGGCAACGATCACCTCAAGGCGGCCAAAGACGCCAAGACGATCACCGAGGACGAACTGAAGCACCTCGAGACCGACGTCCAAAAGCTGACCGACAAGTTCGTGGCTCGGGCGCACGAGTTGGGAAAGAAGAAGGAAGCCGAATTGATGGAGGTGTGACGCGGCCTTGAGCGCCCCCCCCGCGCTGAACGAGACCCGCCGCAAGGCGACCGAGGCCGGTATCGACCTTGGCGGCCTTCCCGAGCACATCGCCGTCATCATGGACGGCAACGGACGCTGGGCCACCGCACGGGGCCTCCAGCGCCTTCTGGGTCACCGCGAGGGGTATCGAACGCTCCGAACCGTCCTCCTCGACTGCAGCGAGCTCGGCGTCCGTTACCTCACCGTGTACGCCTTCAGCGCGGAGAACTGGCGACGGCCCGCAACCGAGGTCGAGGGTCTGATGAAGCTCATCGAGCGGGCCGCGCGCGACGAACTGCGCCTGATGCACCGGAACAACGTCCGGGTGCGGGTCGCGGGTCGCATCGACGAGGTGCCCCCGTCGCTCCAAGAAGCCTTGCGCGACGGGATCGAGACGACCCGCGACAACACGGGCATCACTTTCACCCTCGCGATCAACTACGGAGGGAGGGCGGAGCTCGTGGACGCCATCCGGTCGATCACCCGGGAAGGGATTCCGGCCGACCAAATCGACGAGGCCACCGTCGCCTCGCACCTCTACAACCCGGATATCCCCGACCCCGACTTGATGATCCGAACGGCGGGAGAGATGCGCTGGAGCAACTTCCTGATCTGGCAGTCGGCCTACTGCGAACTCGCCGTGACCCAGGTCGCGTGGCCGGAGTTCGATCTGACCGTCCTCCTCGACGCGGTGCGGCAGTTTCAGGCGCGCCGGCGCAAGTTCGGCGGCCTGTGACGACCGGCAAAATGAGTGAATCGCGACCGTCGAGCGGCGCGTCTAATTCGTTCGGAGAAGGCGAACCTGGTCGGCGACCCACGTTGGTCGCAGGGGTGCGGCGCGCGTCGCTTCCTTGACATCCCTTCCAGTCTGCCTGTATGCTTGCGCAACGAGGTGTATGTGTCAGTGACCGGATTCACACGAACGCTAACGGCCCTAACGGGGGTCCTTGCGGCAACCGTCCTCACCGTGTCCGCATGGGCGGGGCCGGGGCCTCAGAAGGTCTCCAAGCCGTCGGCCAACGTCGCGGGAAAGGCTCGCGCGGCTTCGAAGGTTGAGATCGAAGGCTTTGCGAAGCGCGATCGGGGTCGATTCCTCGAGAACAAGGGGCAGTGGCCGGCCGAGGCGCAGTACCTTGGTCGCGCGCGGAACCTGGACTACTGGGTGACGCGCGACGGCGTCGTTCTGGACCAGTACCGGATCGACGGCAAAGGCGACGAGCGGACCAAGACGGGCCACGTGATCAAGATGCGGTTCGAGGGTTCGGTCGGAGCAACCGGTTCGGTTGGTCGCGACCAGAAAACGGCGCGGACGTCGTTCGTGAACGTCGATTCGAACAAGACGGTGGACGGAGCGCGCAGCTTCGGCGAGGTATGGACGAACCGGGTGTATCCGGGCGTCTCCGCTCGACACTATTTCGACGAGGGCCGGCCGCGGTACGACCTCGTGGTCGAACCGGGAATCGATCCGGGGATTATCGCCATGCGGTTCGACGGAGCCACGTCGGTGGACGTGGACCCGCAGGGCGCCCTGGCCATCGGCACCTCGATGGGTGGCCTCCGGCACAACGATCTTCACGTGTACCAGGAGATCGACGGTAAGAAGGTGACGGTGCCCTCGCGCTTTGGACTCAACGCGAACGGCTCGGTCCGGTTCCGGCTGGGCGTCTACGATCCCACCAAGCCCTTAGTCATCGACCCGGTCGTCTATGGCAGCTACTACGGCGGCGACAGCGGCTTCGACGAGGTTCGCGCCGTGGTCTCCGAGGCGAACGCGGTGTACCTGACCGGCCTCACCGCCGCGACCGACTTCCCGGCGATCCAAGGCTCGTATAGCTTCAACTTGACCGGCGCCCAGGACGGCTTCGTGACGAAGTTCCAGGGCGACGCCTACAGCCACGACTTCGCGACCTACATCACGGGATCGCTCGAAGAGGTGGGCGACTTCATCCAACTCGATCCGTTCGGCAACGTGTGGGTCGCGGGTCGCACCTTCTCCTCCGACTTCCCGGGCAACAGCCGGAACAACATCCAGTTCATTCAGAGCACGGGAGACACGCCGACGGGTGGAACCTTCCGCATCGGCTACGGTGGGACGCAGAGGACGCTTCCGTTCAACGCCACCGCCGACGACATCTTCGCCGCGCTCGACTCCATCCCTGCGCTAACCGGGTTCGTGGTGGAGGTCACGGGTGGACCGCTGCCGGACGCCGAGGTCCGCGTGGTGCTCGACAATTCGCGCCCGTTGCGCATCACCCTCAACAGCGCCGGGATGAAGGGTGGCTATTCGGTGATCGAAATGCCGGCCGGCTCGGCGGTCCAGTTGACGCCGGCGAACGTGACGGCGGGCACCTTCACCCTGAGCTACAACGGCGACACCACCGCGCCGATCAACTTCAACGCGACGGCGGCGCAGGTCGCGAACGCGCTCGCCGCCCTGCCTTCGGTCGGCTTCGGCAACGTGGCCGCCATCAACGGCCCGGTCAACGGGACGGTTCCCGTCATCGTCCGCTTCCTGAACGACCTTGAGGCCAATCCCCAGCCGTTGACCGTCGACGGAACCCTCCTGACCGGCACGTTGCTCGCGGACGTGGTCTCGAACCAATTCATGTTCGCCGACACGACCCGTCAGTCGATTCCGACGAACGGTACGTTCACCGCTCGGTTCATCGACCAAACGACGGCAGCCCTCGCCTGGAACGTGGCCGCGGCGGCCTACCAGACGGCCCTTCAAGGCTTGACCAACATCGGTCAGAACAACGTGTTCGCGCGGGGGTTCCTCGCCCAACCTGGCATGTACATGATCTTCGGCGGGACCTTCATCGGTCCGCAACCGCGGATCGTGATCGATAGCGCCGGCCTCGGACCCAACCCGACCTACACCCTGGTGAAGCCCCACGACCTGTTCGTGATCCGCTTCGCCCAGAGCACGAGCACCGTGCTCGACCCCTTGCCCACTCGCTCGTTCATCTTTGGCGGCGAGCGCAACGAGACGCTCACCGGCTTCAAGATCGTGCCCAAGGAGAATCCAGCGGCAACCGACCCGGTTGAACTCGTGTTCTCGGGCTACACCTCGGCCAATAACCCTTTGCCCGAGATCAGCGGCTCGCCGCTGGGAACGGACGGATGGATGATGCGCGTCAACTTTGCGAACGACGCCTTCACGGTGATGCCGGGCGCGACCCGCTACATGGGCAGCTCGGCCGTCAACCAGGCCACCGGACTCGACGTGGACGACGAGGGCAACGCCTACGTCGTCGGCACCGTCGCGTCCACGAGCGTGATCGACACGTCCCTCAATCCGGTGTTCCAGACGACCCCGGGCGTCTATGAGAACGGTCGCCTGCTCCGCTTCTTCGACGCTTGGATCCGCAAGTACGACCGCTCGGGCACGTTGCTCTACTCGGCCCTGCTCGGCGGAAACGGTTCCGACTCGGCGGGCGGCGTTGCGGTCGATCGTTCGAAGAACGCCTACGTCACGGGCATCGCCCGCTCGTTCAACTTCCCACGCACCCGCGACGTGTACGGTGAGAACTTCACCGCGAGCAACGTCGTGTACGTGACGAAGATCAACCAGGACGCGAGCCAAATCCTGTACAGCACCCACCTGAACACGGGCGGCCCCGTGTCGCCCCGCGGTATCGCGGTGGACCAGGCGGGGCGCGCGTTCGTCAGTCTGCTCGTCGACTTTTCGATGACGTTCCCGGTTCCGGCCGGCGACCCGAACCAGCCGAACGCGATCACGCCGGGAACGATCCCGACGTCGCCGGACGCCATCCAACCGGCGAACGCTCAGCCGGCCACCACCGACATGGGTTCGCTCGAGGGCGGCCTCATGGTCCTCAGCCCGAACGCGCGGAACCTCGTGCACGGCACCTACATCGGCGGCATCCTGGACGACGAGGTGTACGCGCCGTACACGGACAAGTTCGGCGACGTGTGGCTGATGGGCTACACCGAGAACTACCGCGAGTACCAGCGGGTGTCGACCACCGGCGCGGTCACGAACTACCGGATCAGCAACAGCGCCTCGTTGCCGTCGCAGTGGATCTCCGCCACCGCCTTCAAGACGGTGGCCGACGCCGCCGGCTTCACGACGGTGACGAAACTGTACGGCCTGAAAGAAAGCCCCTTCACCGCCCCGGCCACGATCAACGCTTCCGTCAAGCACGACGGATTCCTGGTGAAGCTTCGGTTCGGGCTGGCCTCGATCCAGGACGTCACGTTCAACCCAACTCAGATCGCGGGTGGCTTCGGCAACTTTGCGACGGGAACGGTCACGTTGACCCAAGCCTCCCCGGCGGGCGGTCTCGACGTGACCCTCAACATCCTTAACGGCGCGGCGGCCTCGTTCTCGCCTTCGACGGACGTCACAACGGCGGTCATCCAGATTCCGGAGGGCGCCACCACGGCGACCTTCACGATCTACGGAAAGGCCGTCACCAGCCTCACCCCGGTCCAGGTCAAGGCCTCGGCGGAGGGGAACTTCCAGATCGGCGTCGTCACCGTGGCGCCCTGGCTCACTTCGATCGCGATCAGCCCGCCCTCGGTCGTCGGTGGCAACGCCGCGACGGGTCGTGTGCGGCTGTTCCAGGCCGCGCCTCCCGGTGGCGTCACCGTGAACCTCACCACGAACAACGCGGCCATCGTCAAGGTCCCCACCACCGTCACGGTTCCGGCCGGTCAGGAGACCACCACCTTCGCGATCAACACGGAGGGCGTGGTCGCCCCGGTCACCTATACGGTGACGGCGAGCCTTCTCGGAGTCGGTCGTACGGAGAATCTGTCGGTGACCCCGCCCGATCTCTCGACCCTGACCTTCACCCCGAGCCGCGTCTCCGGCGGCACCGCCTCGGTCGGACGCTTGACCCTGAACGGCAAGGCGGGCGGGAACTTCACCGTCAACCTCTCGATCGACCCCGGAACGGCGGGGTACGTGCTCACGCCGAACGTCCTGACGTTCGCCCAAGGCGATACGTTCAAGGAGTTCACGGTGACGACCGTGTACGAGACGCAGGACACCCAGCGCCGCATCACCGCAAACCGCCCGGCCCAGGGCGCGCTGACGGCGCAGACGGTCAGTGGGGTGCTCTTCATCGACGCGGTGGACCTCACCACCTTCACGCTCGACAAGACGTCGGTCGCGATCGGTGAGACGGCCACCGGCAAGGTCACGATCGGTAAGCCCGCGGGCCAGGGAGGCGTGACGATCGCGCTTTCCAGCAACAAGCCCGGCGTCGTCACGGTGCCCGCCACGGTGTTCGTGCCGACGGGCCTCACGGAAGTGAGCTTCACCGTTTCGACGGTGGCGACCGCCCTGAACACCGATACCACGGCCACCCTGTCCGCGACTCGCGGCCCGATCACGCTGACCCGGGACCTGACGGTCCGGCGCACGACGATGGGGGTCACGGTCGATCCCTTCATCGTGGTCGCTGGGAACACGGCCACCGGCACCGTGTCGCTGGCGCATCCCGCGCCGGCGGGCGGCCTCGTGGTGAACCTGCAGAGCAACAACGCTTCGGCGACGGTCCCGGCGACGGTGACCATCCCGGCGGGCCAACGCTCCGCGACCTTCGTCGTCCGTACCACGGCGGCGACGGTGGACGCCACGGTGACCATCACCGCGACGTCGGGTCAACTCACCGCCCAGACCACGTTCAACCTGCTCGCCCAGTACCCGTTCGAGATCACCGGCGTCACGTTCGACCGGCGAACCGTGCTTGGCGGGTCGGTCGTGAACTGCACGATCACCATCGACGCGGGCGCCCCGGCGGGCGGTCTGCGAATCGAACTGGAATCGAGCAACGAGCGCGTGCTACCGGTCGACGGAGCGGTCACGATCCCCGCCGGGCAGCGGTCGGTGACCTTCGCCGTCACCACCGGGCGCGTCTCGCGAAACCTGACGGTTCGCCTGACGGCGCGGTACAAGGACAGCGTGGCCTCGGCCTTGCTGGCAGTACGGCGCATCTAGCGAAAATCATCTCGCAGACGGAGGGGGTGTCGGCTCAGGCCGACGCCCCCTCTTCGCGTCCGGGGTCCCACCCACGCTTTCACGCTCGGCCCCGGAAGGGGTACAACGCAGGACGTGAAGCTTACGCCGAAGCTCCTGTTCTTGACGGGCCTCACCACGTTCCTCTCGGTGGTCCTGTTCCGCCGCGTCATGGAGATTCGTGAGGCGCAGGAGCCGGATCGGTTGCAGCGGCGCGTGGACGACCGGCTCGACGAACTCGAAGCCCGGATGGAAGAGTCGTTGTCCGAGTAGGGCGGGGCAGGGACCACGCCGTCCCGCCGCGAAACCTCTGGGACATGGGTTTCGACGGCGATCTTTCTCGAAAGGAGTTCCTCCGCGCCGCGCTGGCGGTGGGCGCCCTTGCTCCTTTCCCCTCGGCAGCCATGGCGCTTCAGGACCCTCCCGCCGACCGTGCGCTCACCTTGGACGACCTGAAGGGGGCCGAGCGGATCGCCGGCGTTGAGTTCACGGACGATGAGCGTCGGGCCATCCTCCGGAGCGTCCAGGGCTTGGGTCGCGGATTCGCCAACGTGCGCTCGCTCCCGATCGACTACACGGTCGAGCCACCCCTGCCGTTTGTGCCGCAAGGGAGGGTTCCCGGGGGGCGTCCCGGTACCGGCGTCCGCACCACCAGGGTCGATGTCGGCAAGCTGTCGCTCGAAGCGGACAAGTTGCCCTTCCTCTCGGCGCGCGAAGTGGCCGCGCTGGTTCGTTCGAAGCGTCTGTCGCCGGTCGATCTGACCCGGCTCTACCTGGAGCGGCTCGAACGGTACGATCCGAAACTCCGGTGCGTGGTCACCCTCACGCCCGAGCTTGCCATGAGGCAGGCTCGCGCGGCGGAGAACGAGATTGCCAAGGGCCAATACCGCGGACCTCTGCACGGACTGCCCTATGCCATCAAAGACCTGTTTGCCACCAAGGGCGTCCCCACGACGTGGGGCGCCGACCCCTATCAAGGGCGCATCCTCGACGACGAGGCCACCGTCGTCACCCGTCTCGACCGCGCCGGCGCCGTCATGCTCGGCAAGTTCAGCCTCGGCGCGCTCGCGATGGGAGACGTATGGTTCAGGGGCCGAACGAACAACCCTTGGAACCTCGATCAGGGATCGAGCGGTTCGTCGGCGGGAAGCGCGTGCGCGACGGCGGCGGGTCTCTGCGCCTTCTCGGTCGGCACCGAGACGTTGGGTTCGATCGTCTCGCCCTCGCACCAGTGCCGGGTGACAGGGTTGAGGCCCACCTACGGCCGGATCAGTCGAGCGGGGGCGATGGCGGTGAGTTGGACCATGGACAAGGTGGGGACGATCTGCCGGGAGGTCGAGGACTGCGCGCTGGTCTTGGCCGCTCTGCACGGGAGCGACCCCCGAGACATCAGCGCGGTGGATCGGCCGTTTCACTACCGCCCCGACCCGGACTTCAAGCGCCTGAGAATCGGGGTCCTTGGCGACGTCTACGAGGAGTGCCTCGCCCCGCTTCGGGCGACGGGGGCGAAACTGGCTCCCATCGCGTTCGATCCGTTGCCGGAGGGGGTGGGCGTCATCCTCGGAGTGGAGGCGGCGGCGGCCTTTGACGCGTTTACCCGGGGCGACGAGATCGACCAGCTTCGCAACAGCTCGTGGCCCCTCACCTATCGGTCGAACCGCTACGTTCCGGCCGTCGAGTACCTCCAAGCCCAGCGTGGCCGTCGCTTGGCGATGCGGTCGTTCGAAGAACGATTCGGGGACTTCGACCTGTTCGTCGCTCCCGAGCGGGGAGGCGCGACGCTCTTCGTCACCAACCTAACGGGTCATCCGCAACTCCTACTCCCGTTCGGGCTCGACGCGCAGGGAAGGCAACGGTCCGTCTCGTTCGTCGGCAGGCTGTACGATGAAGCGACGATCCTGGCCTGCGCCCGGGTCGTTCAAGAGGCGACCGGGTTCCACAAGTCTCACCCCAACCTGGTGCCCTAAGCCGCGCGGACCTGACCGACGAACTCCACGTCCGCCTTGGGCGCGACCTCGTTGTAGGCCAGCACGTGTAGGGTAGGTAGGTAGCGCTCGAGAAGCCGACGCAGCGGCAACCGCAACTGAGAAGAGCAGAGGAGGACGGCGTTGTAGCCTTGCCCGATCGCCCGTTCCGTCTCGACGGTCAGCTTGTGAACGAAGTCCCGCTGTCGTTCCGGGTCGAGCACCAGGACGGACCCGCCCGTCGTGAGGCTGACCGCGTCCACGAGTTCGCGTTCCAAGGTCGGCTCGAGGGTCACGCAGTACATCTTGTTCTCGTGGTCGATGAACTGCCGAGTGATGGTGCGGGCGATCGCCGAGCGGACGAGTTCGCCGAGTTGTTCGGGGTCCTTGACCCGGGCGCCGTAGTCGGCCATCGTCTCGAGAATGGTGACAAGGTCGCGGATCGGCACCCGTTCGCGCAGGAGGTGCTGAAGGACCTTCTGGACGTCGCCCAGATTGAGGACATTCGGGATGAGTTCTTCGACGACCGCCTTGTTCTCTTCCTTCGCCTTGTCCAGGAGCAGGAGCACGTCCTGGCGGCTCAAAAGCTCGGCGGCGTACTGCTTGACGATTTCGCTCAGGTGCGTCGAGACGACCGCACTGGGTTCGATCACGGTGTACCCGGACCGTTCGGCCTGCTCGCGTCGGTTCTCGGGAATCCAGAGGGCATCGAGGCCGAACACGGGATCCTTGGTCGGCGTTCCCGAGACCGGGTTGAGGACGGCCCCCGAATCCACCGCGAGGCACCCGTCGGGCACGATCTCTCCCCGGGCGACCTCCTCGCCCCGCACCTTGATGACGTACTCGCGGGGAGCGAGGTGGACGCTGTCGCGGATGCGGACCGTCGGCATGATGTAGCCGAGTTCGACGGCGATCTGGCTGCGGGTGGCCTTGACGCGATCCGAAAGGTCGCCGCCGACCCGAACGTCGGCTAGCCGGGTCAGGCCGTGGCCGATCTCGATCTCGACCGGATTGAGCGGCGGCAGGACGGCGACGGGGCTCTCCGGGGCGTGCGGCGAGGGCTTGGTCTCCTGACCCGGCTTGGACTTGTCCTTGCCGTCCTTGGGCAGGACCTTGCCCGGGTTCACGCTCAGGACCTTGTAGGCGAAGAAGCACAGGCCGCCCGCGCCGAGGAAGATCGTGGCGGGGAAGCCGGGAACGAACGCCATCAGGCTCAGCGTGATGCCCGCCATTCCGATCGCTTTGGGCTGGCCCAGAATCTGGGCGGCGACCTCCGTCCCCATGCTCCGTTCTTGGCCCGCCCGGGTGACCATCAGGCCGCTCGCGGTGCTTATGAGGAGAGCGGGGAGCTGCGACACCAGGCCCTCGCCGACGGCGAGGAGGGCGTAGGTGCTCAGCACCACCATCGGGTCGCCTTGGCCGCGCATGAAACCGACCGCGAAACCGCCGATGATGTTGACGATCGTGATGAGGATACTGGCGATAGCGTCGCCCTTGATGAACTTGGAGGCGCCGTCCATCGCGCCGTAGAAGTCGGCCTCGCGCTTGATGTGCTTCCGGCGTTCGCGGGCTTGGTCCTCGTCGATAAGGCCGGCTCCGAGGTCGGCGTCGATCGCCATCTGCTTGCCGGGCATCGCGTCCAAGGTAAACCGGGCCACCACCTCGGCGACGCGCCCGGCGCCGTTCGTGATCACGATGAACTGGACGATCATCAGGATGATGAACGCGACGAACCCGACCACGAAGTCGCCGCCCATCACGAAGCGGCCGAACGTCTCGATGACGTGCCCGGCCGCCCCCGTGCCGAGGATCAGTTTCGTGGCGGCGATGCTGAGAGAGAGGCGGAAGAGCGTGGTCAGCAGCAGGACGCTCGGGAACACGCTGAACTCGAGCGGATCGGAGACGTTGGTGGCGGCCAGGAGGATGATCAGCGCGGAGGCCATCGCCGCGACCAGACCAAGGTCCAGGAGCCAGTGCGGCATCGGCAAGACCAACATCGCGACCACGGCAAACAGGCCGAGGCCCAACATGAGGTCGGTGTGCTTGAGGACGCGCTGCAGAACGGTCATCGATCGTGTCGCCGTGCGGGAGGTCCCGCATCCGCAAGTATCGGCAGTTTTGCCAGGGCTTTGAGGTTTGATGGGGCATGTTCGTCGCCGCCGTGAAGCTCCATCTGCGCATCGAGGGCGCGCACAGCCTGAAGGACAAGCGGAGGGTGTTACGGAGCGTGCTCGACCGGGCGCGTCGTGATCTCAATCTCAGTGTCGCGGAGGTTGACGACCACGACCTTTGGAACGTCGCGACCGTGGGTGCGTGCGCGGTGAGCGGTTCGCGGCCGGTGGCGGTCCAGTCGGTGAGGCGACTCGCGGACATGGTGGCGGGCGACGGCGAGGTCGTCGTCGAAGCGGAGGAGTCCGAGGTCCTCGCGATCCCCTAACGGCGCGTGCGGCATCGGTAGACTGGAGGGACCATGACGACCACGATGGCGTTGGCGGTGATGACGATGACGACGTTTCAGCAGCCGGTGGTGCCCGTTCGCGGCCTGCACCTGATGGGACCTTCCAAGGACCAAGTGGACCAACTGGTCGCGTTCATACGCGACGACCTCCCGAAGGAGGGCACGAACCTGCTGGTCCTCGAGGTGGACTGGAACTTCAAGTTCACCAAGCGACCCGAAATGGCGGAGCCGGGCGGGCTTGACGTCGCGGACGCGCAAAAAATCGCCGCGGCGTGCAAGGAGGCCAAGGTTCGGCTGATCCCACAGATCAACCTCCTGGGGCACCAATCCTGGGCCGAGAACACGGGCAAGCTGTTGACCGTCCATCCCGAGTTCGACGAAACGCCCGGCAAATACGAGAAGAACAAGGGCATATACTGCCGAAGCTACTGCCCGTTGCATCCGGGCGTCCACGCGGTCGTGTTCGACCTGATCGACGAGATGGTGGACGCCTTTGGGGCGGACGCGTTCCACGTCGGGATGGACGAGGTGTTCATCCTGGGCGACGACGACTGCCCCCGATGCAAGGGCAAGCCGAAGGCCGAGTTGTTCGCGGGCGAGGTCACCAAGCTTCGCGATCACTTGAAGAGCAAGGGGCGCGAGATGTGGATGTGGGGCGACCGCTTCCTCGACGGAAAGGTTACGGGTCTGGGCGAATGGGAGGCGAGCACGAACGACACCGCCCCCGCCGTCAACCTGGTGCCGAAGGACGTCGTGATCTGCGACTGGCACTACGAGAACGCGCCGCCGACCCCCGCTTGGTTTGCGACCCAGGGCTTTCGGGTCGTGGCCTCGCCATGGCGGAACGAGCGCTTCGCGCTGAGCCAGTTGGAGCAGGTGATCGCGGTGCGCATGGGCGGGGCGAAGACGATCGCCGACCGCATGCTGGGCGTCCTGCACACGACTTGGTGCGATTTCGGCAGCTTCCTCAAGGCGTACCGAGGCGAGGAAACGGGCGCCCAGGCGAAAGAGGCGGCAACCTGCTTCAAGGCCCTGATGAAGGCCGCGCGCGGGGTCAGCCAGCCAACCCAGTATTGAGGTGATATCACACCCGGTTCGAGTCCTGTGTCGTTCCTGATCGGCACGTCGCGGGCGAGGTAGTGCGTCAGACCAAAATGGTCTGATGCACGAACCGGACGCGCTCCTGAGGAGGATCACGGTGAACACCGCCATCTTTGGTGGAAAGCCCATCATTCGCGGTCGCCGTCTGGCAGTGGAGCACGTATTGGGCATGCTGGCGGCGGGAGACTCGATCGAGACGATCCTGGAGGGCCACGACCGGCTCGAACTCGAGGACATCCTTGCTTGCCTGGCGTACTCCCAGCGAGTGGTGGGTCACGAGCGGGTCGTTCCCATGATATCCGTCCAATGAGGTTCCTGCTCGACTCCTTGTGTGGGGTGGAGTCGCGTCCGAGTTGCGCGGCTAAGGACACGATGTGTCGCGCGTAGCGGACTTTGGCGACGACGAGGGCATCGGGCAAGGGGCGATCCTGACGGTTGAACCGCGCCGTATCCGGATCCGTCCGCCAGACTGATCTAGAGCCCTAGTACCTTCGACCAGCGGGCGGTGCGGGCGTTTACCTCGTCCTGCCCAAACCGGTCGTGGGCGACCGCCTTGTCCACGTTCCCTTTCGACAAGGCCTTAACGTCTCGGAGGAGTTTGTGCAACCGGGCGTCGAGGCGGTCCCGGCCGGTCGTTAGGGGGGCCGCGCCCTGGCGTTCGGAGGCGATCCGATGGAGGTCGGCGAGCCAGTTCGCCATGTTGGCGATCGGGTCGCCGGCGGGCAGCATCTCCCGCGTCGCCCATGCCCGCAAAGCCCCGTGGTTCGCCGTCGACTCGGCCGCCACAACGTTCTTCAGGGCTTCCGCGCTTTCCACTTTTGGCACCAGGTCGTACCAAGGGTTGTGGACGAACTCGGGGATGGGTTCGGGCACGATCATATGGATCGGCTTCTCGGCGATCGCCGCCTCGATCAGGCTCGTGCTGTAGGAGGTCATCACCCAATCGCTCGCGAGAATCCACTCGCGGACGGTGCCCTTCTGGATCACCCGCAGACCGGCGGGCAACGGATCGATCGCCTCCGAGACCTTCTGCATAAACGCCTCGTACCGGGTGTACGGGCGGGGTCGCAGGACGATCTCGAGGCGCGCCGGGTCGGCGGCGTCTCTCAGCCAACGGCACATCGCGCTCAGGCTCCTCTGGGCAAAAGCGCGGTACTCGAGGGCCTCTTCCCGCTTGGCGCCCCACTTCACCATCTGCTCGATGTAGGCGTCGGGGTAGAACGCCGCGCCGTAGTTTTCGGGGATGAACAGCCAGCGCTTGACCGGGTCGAGCCCGTGTTCCTTGGCCACCGTTTCGCGGTCGTCGAAGTAGCGCCGGTAGGGCTCGAGGTACAGGCCGTAACTGGGATTGCCGTTGACGCGAATCCGGTCGTCGGTGACGCCGAACTCGAGAAGGTATTCCCGGTAGAACTCTCCCCAGGCGTGATGGAACACGAGGTCGCGAGAGAAGGAGCCGTGCGGTTTCTTGACCTCCTTGTTGATGTTCTGAAACACCTGCTCGTAGGCCAAGTTGGCGTAGAGGGCGCGTGGCCAGTACTTGCGTGTCTTTCGGATCGCCACGTCCTGGTCCTCGTTGAACCAGGGAAAGGCGACCACGCGCGGGGCGTGGGCGATGATCGTTGCGTAGGGTTCGAAATTGATCGAGCGGATCGCCAGTTCGAGGCCGTGGTCGCGCCGTAAGAGGTGCCGAAGCGCGCAGGAGACATCGAGTTCGCGCGCGATGTGGCCCACGTAGAGCACGATGTCGGCGGAACGATTCATGGCAGGAGGAGCCTCGGCGGCGTCGAAAGGGTACCCGTCTCGCCCCGATGAAGTCGGGGGTGGCACCGTGGACGAAGATCGCGCCGAGATCGTGCGTCGTTTGGCCCGGATCGAGGAAAGGCTCGACCGGCTCGACCGGGCGTCCGGCTTTCTCGATCCCTTGCCGACGCCTGCGCCCCCGCCGATCTTGGTGACCCCCGCACCCCCAGAGAGGGAGCGCGAGTCGGCTAAGTTGCCGAGGTGGGAGCCGGTCCCGGAACCTGACGCCCGACGCCCGACGCGTGCCGCTTTCGGAGCCCCCGCCGTCGCCAAGGCGGCCGCCCCCGACCTCGAATACCAGATCGGGGCGCGAGTGTTGCCGGTCGTGGCGGCCCTGTTCATCTTGGGGGCGATCGGCTTCCTTGTCAGCCTGGGCTTCTCGCGCGGGTTGATCACCCCGCCGATGCTCTTCGGCGGGGTCTGCGCCGGTTGCCTCGCGTTCATCGGGGTTGGTTTGGCCAAGCAGGAAGAGCGGGAGCAGTTCGGCCAGATTCTCATCGGGATCGGGTCGTGCGGCCTGTACCTGAACTTCGCGGCGGGCCACGTGTTTCAGCACCTCTACGAGGGGGAACTGCTGGTGGGTCTCTTTGTCGGCCTCAGCATGGTCAACCTCGCGTACGCTTGGTGGCGGGCAAGCCAAGCCTTCCTCGCGATCGGACTCATCGGCGGGTTCGCGGCGTCGCTGATGCCGCTCGACGAAGGGAAGGTGAACCTCTCGCTCGGGTTGCACTTTCTGATTCTTGTGCCGGTGGCCCTGCTTTGCCACCGGCATCGATGGAAGGCGGCGATGGACCTGGGGTACGGGGCGTCGTACCTCTGCCTGCTCCTCACGTTTCACGATGGGAGACTGCCGTTTGGCATCTCGTCGACCCCTTCGCCGATGCTCGCCCCTTGCTTCGGAGTCGCGGCGGTGATGGCGGCGGTCGTGCACGCCCTGATCGAGGCGCGCGGCGAGGACCCGCCGGCCCTGCAGGTTCCGCGTTCGCTCCGGGCTCGCGAGGCGGTCCCCGGACTGATCGTCGTCGGCGGAATCACCGCCTTTTCGATCGAGACCCCCTCGACGGGCGGGTGGATCGCCCTCGGCATCGGCTTGGTCGTCGCGTTCTTCGGCTCCGCGTTGTCGAGACGGCTCGTGTCGGCTCCGTTCTACGTCGCGGCCTCGATCATGGCGTTCCTCGTCGCCCCGTTGGGCCTCCCGGACGCCTGGTCCTTGTGGGTTTGCACCGCCCTCGCCCTCGTGCTCCCGTTGCTCGGTCTTCGGTACGTTCGCCTCGCGGGCGGAGCGCTCTGGCTCGGCATGGGAGACTTCGTCCTCGCGGTGATCGGGTACCTCGGGATCGCCTCGTCGAGGACTCCGCTCGTCTGGTACCTAGACGCGGCGACGGTGACGGGGCTCCTGCTGGCGGTGCTTTCCCAAGCGACGCTATTGGACCGTCAGCGGTCGGCGCTCGGGTCGCTCGGATTCGGGACCTACCTCCTCGTTCTGCCCCTGTTCCTCCGCTTCTCCTATCTGTTGATCCGTCCCGGTTTGGGAGCGTCCGGCGAGTTGGCGTTCGCGATCGGCCTCGCGACCTACGCCGCCGTCGGCGCGGTCGTCACCCTTCGGCGCGGCGAGATGACCGTCTTGGGCACGGCGTGGGTCCTCGTCACCGCCGGGGCGGTGGCGTTCCTCTTCGCGGCGGGAGACACCTACCTGCAGGACGGCACGTGGGCGTCGGTCGCTCCCGGATCGGGATTGCCGTTTCGCGTCGAGTGGCCGCTCTTGACGTACTTCGCCCTGGTGGTCGGTCTGCTGGGGCGCGTTGGCCAAAGCGTTTCCGCCGAGAAAGACCGATCGTTCCATCTCGGGCTCGCCGGGGTGTTCGAGGGAGCGCTCGTGGCCCGCTTCCTGTACCTCGTCCTGTTGCGCGCGCCGATCGGCGAGGCGTCGGCGTACGCGCTGGGCCCGACGCTGGCCGCGCTCGCGTTGTGGGGGGTTGGTCGTTGGCGTCGCCGGCCCGTTCTGGCGAATGTGGCGGCGGCGTACGCCACCCTCGGCACCCTCGCTTGGCTCGATCGCTGGCTCGAGCGGCTCCCGGCGTTACCTTGGTTCGGACCCTGGACGATCCTCGTCACGCTTGCGACGGTCGTGACCGCCTTTTCGGCGATGCACTCCCACCGTCCGACCGCGGCCACCGTGTGGGTCGCGTCGACCTTGGTCTGGGCGCACCTGAGCGCACTTGGCCAGCATTGGCTTGGGCCGGTGGGGCTGGGGATGAGCCTTCCCGCGTCCGTCTCGACGAGTTGGACGGCGACGGCGCTCGTGCTTCTCGCGACGGGTTTGGCGCGGGAGGTCGCCGAGTTGCGGTACGCGGCATTGCTCCTTCTCGGCGTCACTGCCGGGAAGATCGTATTGCTCGACCTTGCGATGATCGACCAGGCGATCAAAGTGGTCGTGATGCTCTTCCTCGGCTTGGTCATGCTTGGGGGAGGCTACTGGTACATCCGCCGCGAGCGGAGTCGGCCCCGCGCGCCATCGACCGCCCCCGATGAAGCGTCGAATGTTTAGCTCGAGACCCGCCCAGGCGGTTGCCTTGGGCGGGCCAACGATTCGAGTCACGCCGGTACGCCGAACTCCCTCAAGACGGCCCGTGCCTCGGCGCTGCCGAACGCCCGCGCGGGTCGGGGCGATCCCGCCTCGAGGAGGAGTCGAATGGTTCGCGGGAAGTCGCCGTCGTGTCGCCAGCCGTTCTCAGAACCGTAGAGGCACGTGTTGAGGGCCGTCCCGCCGTACACGTTCGTGGGCGTGAGGTCCGGCCGGTGCGCGAGCATCGCTTCCACCAACTCGGCATAGCCGAAGAACGCGCAACGCATCAGCGGGGTGAAGCCCTCTCGATCCTGCGAGGTCAGGGGGACCCCGATGTCCAGCATGAGCCTTACCGTCTCGGTTCGCCGGAACCAGGCCGCGTCCCCGAGCACCTCGGCGTGCCGTGGCGTGAGCCGGCTCACCAGCCCAGGTTCCGTCGCGAGGAGCCGATCCACCACCGGTCGGTCACCCTCCCAGCAGGCTTGCAGGAGTCGAACCTCTTGGGACGACCGCTCAAACAGCACCCGAAGGGCGTTCGGTCGGCCCAACTTGCTCGCCGCCTGGAACGGAAGGACGTAGCCCAGGGAGTACACATAGGCGTGTCGGCCGGGCGCGGGCGGGATTTTCGGGTCCCCGGGTTCGTTGACCCGACGCTCCACCGCATCGGGGTCTTCGTCGAGAATGGTGCCGAGCAGAGCGGGATCGTCCAGCGTGATCGACGTGTAGACGTCGGGCACCGTGCCCCTTTCGACGAGCCGTCTCACGACGGGCACGTTCAGGACTTGCGTCTGCACGGGGGTTGCTTCGTGGTCGAGGTCGCGAATCTCGGTGTCGGCGCCCGCGTCGAGTAGGATGTCCACGATATCCGGGGTTTTCGCGTAGTGAAGGGGCGTCTGCCCGTCCCCTCCCCGCTCGTGGACCGTGCCCGGCTCTTGCGAGACGAGGCGGCGAAGTTCATCCACCCACCCAAGGCGCGCGCAGGCGTGTGCGCCGAGGATCGCTCCCCGCTCGATGAGGTGGGTGCAAAAGCGCTCATCTCCGAGTTCGAGGGGGGTGAAACCGCCCGCCCACCAGCCCGACCTGGCGTTCGGGTCGGCACCGTGTTCCAGGAGGAGATCGGCCATCGCAACGTCGTTGCGTTGGGCGGCCGCGTTGAGGGGCGTCGCCATGAAGTTGCGCGGGTCCAAGGACCGAACAAGGTCGGGATCCTGATCGAGCAATCGGGCAACGGTCATTCGGTCGCCGGCGCGGATCGCGTCGAAGAAGGCATCGCGACGTCTGGACAACCCGGAGACGTGCGACTTGAGTCTCGTCCAACTAGGGAATCCGTAGGCGCGCGCGGTCGCCAAGTGGGCGTGAGCCAGTTGGAACGGGGGAGTCAGGTTCAGCGCTCGCGCTTGGTCCAAGGCGGCCGGATCGTTGGCGCGAAGGGAGCGGAGAAGGGCCTTTGCCTGGGCGCGCAGGTGCTCCAGGTTGGCGTTTTCGGGCAGTTGTTTCGTCATACGAACCTCCATGCGATCGCCCATGGTCCGCAGATGGGCCGCACAAAGGTCGTGCGTGGCCGAAGCAGTTCGGTGGGTTAGACCCTTTCCGCGGACCCGGGGGCGCCCGATGCGCCTAGGTCGGCATTATCGCACATGTGGCAGGAAGAGAGAAGGGGAGTTGGCGCGATCCGACGAACGGTTGGCTTGCGCGAGCCCTGGGTAACCTCGCCCGCATGCGACGTCCGGTGACCGCCGCCGAGCATCTGATCGAGGCGCTCAAACTCGTCTATGCGGACAACTCGGCGCCAAACCTGGCGCGCTATCCCAGCGGCGGCTTCGTACTCGCCACGGGCGAGCCGGACATCTTCGGCAACGTGCTGATCGATGTGCCCTTGGAAGACTGGTCCTCGGCCGCTTCCCGCATCCCGGCGCGAGCCCCGGCGTGTACGATGCGGCCCGGCGACCGCGATCCGCGCTTTGAGGAGATGGCGGGAGGGTGCGGGTTCCTCCACGCGGGCGCCATTCCGGCGATGTCGGTCCCGCTCGAATCCGTGGCCGAAGGACCCGTGCCGGAGGGCTACCGGATCGAGCGATTCCGCCCAGGCATGGACGGGCAGCGATGGGCGGAAGCCCTGTCGCTCGGTTACCCGGTCGCGCCAATGGCGGCCCGTTCCATGAGCCCGGTATGCGCCTCGATCGCGAACGACCCCTACTCGCCCCTCCAGTACTTCCAGGCCTGCTTGGACGGCGAGGTCGTCGGGGTTTCGCTCCTCGTTCTGGTCCACGGACTCGCCGGCATCTATTGCGTGGCGACGGTCCCCGACCACCGGCGGAAAGGTTTGGGGGCGGCTCTGACGGCGGCGCCCCTCCTGCGGGCGCGCGACCTCGGGTACGAGACCGGCGTACTGCAAGCGTCCGAGATGGGCTACCCGACCTACCGGCGCCTAGGATTCGAGGACGACGGCCAGGTCCAAATCTACCTGCGAACACCCTTAGAGGCCGAGGAATGCGCACGCTGACGCGCCGTCAGAAGCCAACCGCGTAGAATAGGGCGTCCATGGTCACCTCACCCGACGCGCGCGGCCGCTTCGGCGCCTTCGGGGGCCGGTATGTGCCGGAAACCCTCGTTCCCGCCCTTGACGAGCTTCGAGACGAGTTCGAACGCGCTTGGGCCGACCGCGACTTTCGCGCCGAATTCGAGCGTCTCTCCCGCGAATACGTGGGCCGACCGACCCCGGTCACCGAGGCGCGGCGTCTTTCGGAAGACACCGGCCTGCACGTCTCGATCAAGAGGGAGGACCTCTGCCATACCGGCGCCCACAAGATCAACAACGCGCTCGGCCAAGCCCTTCTCGCCCGCCGGATGGGCAAGCGGCGCATCATCGCCGAGACGGGGGCGGGCCAGCACGGGGTGGCGACCGCGACAGTGTGCGCCCTGTTCGGCCTCCGTTGCGTCGTCTACATGGGCGTCGAGGACTGCGAACGGCAGAAGATCAACGTGTTCCGGATGAAGCTCCTCGGCGCGGAGGTCGTGCCCGTGGAAAGCGGTACGAAAACCCTCAAGGACGCCCTCAACGAGGCGATGAGGGACTGGGTGACGAACGTCGGCGACACCCACTACATCATCGGCACCGCCGCCGGCCCCCACCCCTACCCGTACATGGTTCGCGAGTTGCAGTCGGTGATCGGAATCGAGGCGCGGTCCCAGTACCTTGAGCGCTACGGCCGGTTGCCCGACGCTTGCGTGGCCTGCGTAGGGGGCGGTTCGAACGCGATCGGCTTCTTCCACGCTTTCGTCCCCGATTCTGGCGTTCGCCTAGTGGGCATCGAGGCGGGAGGAGACGGCATCGAGACGGGTCGGCACGCCGCCCCTTTGACCGCCGGCTCCCCGGGAGTGTTGCACGGATCGTACAGCTATCTGATGCAGGACGAGTTTGGGCAAGTGCTCGGGACGCACTCCGTATCGGCGGGGCTCGACTACCCAGGGGTGGGGGCCGAACACTCCTTCCTCAAGGACTCGGGACGCGCCGAATACACGTCGGTAACGGACGCGGAGGCGCTCGACGCCTTCCGGTGGGTCGCCCAATGCGAGGGGCTAATCCCCGCGTTCGAGTCGGCCCACGCTCTTGCCGCGCTTCGCAAGGGCCTGTTCGAGCCGGGCGAGCACGTCCTCGTGAATCTCAGCGGACGCGGCGACAAGGACATGGAAACCGCGTCGCGCATTCTGCACCTATGAAGCGGTTTCTTTAGGGTGCAAACGAGTCTCCAAACGGGGGTCCGCACGCCGAGATTCCCAGTGGTGGATCGCATCCTCTGGGACCCCATGAACGACCCGAAGAGCCGGGTTCTCGTCGAAAACCTGCGTCTCTGTCCGGTCTGCGGATCGCTCAGCACGCGTCACGCGGCGGGTTGCGCGATGTGCGGTTGGCACGGCGCCTTCGACCACACCCCGTGTCGGGTCACCGCCGCCTTTTCCGGCCTGCTCGACCGGTGCCCCGACCTTGCGGAGATGATCCGGATGCGACGGCTGATCGAGGCGCGGGACGCGATCCGTCCTTCGGCTTCCGCGCCAGCCGGCCCCGTGGACCTGGACGCCTAGGGAACCCGAGCGGCGGCCTTGTGGTCACCCGCCACCACCGTCACCACCGAGCGAGCCGGCACCTCCAACGACAGGGAGCCCTTCGCATCGGATTTGGCCTTGCGCAGGTCGCCGATCTTGCCCGATCGCGAGGTGGTGATCGCCACGATCGCCGACTTCGGGAGGCCCGTAACGGTGACCGTTCCCGTCCCGACCGGGTTGACGAGAAGCACCGCCGTTCGTCCTTTCAGGGGTCCCATGGTCGCCAGGGCCTGCACGTCCGACTCGGTCGCTATGGCCTCGATCACTCTCGAACCCGGAACGAATACGGCCTCCATCTGACGCATGACCTCGAACACCGGATAGGGCGTCGCGCCGTCCTTGGTCACGAGGGGGTAATTGTCCTGGTAGGTCCAGTAGTCCATCAGGCTGGCTTCCGTAAGGCGCAAGGTACGGGCATAGGCGAGGGCCGTGCGGAGGGCGTTCTCCCAACCGGACCAGGGGTTCTCGGCCTGCCACAGGGCGGCGTCGTGCCCCGCCTCGAGGCACCAGACCTCCTTGCCGTGCTTGCGGGCCAACTCGGCGATGCGCCGGTAAGCTTCCTCGCTCGCGCCAAGGGCGTCCCAGCAGTGAAACGAGATCGGGCCCAGGTAGCGTGCGATCGCCTTGTCCTCGAGAAGCGGACGGGCGTGGTCGTAGAGGTTGCTTCCGTTGGCCGTATCGGAGACGAGGAACTTGGTCTTGAGGCCAAGGGATTCGAACCTCGGACCCGCCTTGGCGATGAAGGCCCTCATGGCGGCGGGGGTGAACCGGAAGTTCACCCCGTAGTCGGGTTCGTTGAACGAGAAGTATTCGACCGGTGCGCCGTACTTGTCGCGGGCGGTGACCAGGTATTGGGCGATCGCTTCGATGCAGTCTTCGTAGCGGTTAAGCGGCAGCACCTTACCGTTCTGCTCGCGCCGTCCCGGCAACATCCACTCGGGACCCTCCCAGACCGAGGCCACGGTAGGAATCTTCCGGCGCGCGAACTCCTGGAGCTGAAGGAGTGACGCGCGCGCCGGGCCATCGTCCTTGTACACGCCGGGCTCGGGCGCCCAGCGCTCGAGGGGAACCCCGACCCGCGCGTGGACCACCTTGAGGTTACTCAGGGTGTAGCGCCCGACCGGATCGAACGGCTCGTTCGCGCCGTAGCGGGGCTGGCAAAAGTTTCCGCCGAACCCCCGCATCGTCTGCTTGGTCTTGCGCGGGTTCAGGACGACGGTCGCCTTGCCGAGCGGGCTCGCGTTCATGGTGAATCCCTGGAGATCGTCCAGCGATCGGCTCTTGCCGTAGTTGAGAACGGTGAGTCCGCCGAGTTCAACGGTTTGCGGTCCGAACGCGAGGCGAACCGACGTCATGACCTCTCCCGGCGAGTAGGTCTCGACGGAGCGGAAGGCGACCCAAACCTGTCGCCATCGCAACGGATCGGGGTACGCCTCGATCGGCAACGTCGCGGACTTGGTCCACGGATCGGTGCTGCGCTCGAACAGGAATTCGGCGCGGGCGGGCTTGCCGGTGGCGGTTCGGCCGCGAATGAAGAGCGTCGCCAAGAGGGCGTCGCCCTTGCTCACGGCGACGGTGTTCAGAACCGTGAGTTGGGTGACGTTGGTGTCGGGGGAGGTCGTCCCGATCGCGACGTGCAACGCCCGCTGGAAACCGGGTCCCTTCACGACGAACACGTTGCCGGTGGCCTTGGTTCGCTCGAGACCGCTCACCGGGGTCGTCAGGTGCGCGTTGATAGGGAAGACGGGCGTCCCGCCCGCCGGAGGCGCGACCTGCGAGAGGGATGGGCCAGTCAGAACCAGCAGGGCCAAGATCGGCAATACGAAGCGGGCGCGTCGCGAACGTTGCATCGGTGGAACCTCGACCGTTCGTGTTTACCCCCCTTCCGCGCGCGGGCCTGGGTCAGAGTCGGGCGAGGATCGCCTCGCCCATCGCGGCCGTTCCGATGGAGTCGCGACCCGCGAGGTCGGCGGTGCGGAGGCCATCGGCCAAGGCGCGTTCGACCGCGCGCTCGATTCGCTCCGCCGCCTCCGACTCCGCGAACGTGTGACGCAGCATCATCGCGGCGCTCAGGACGGCGGCGATCGGATTGGCCCGGTCTTGCCCCGCGATATCCGGGGCCGAACCGTGAATCGGTTCGTAAAGGCCGAAAGGGCGACCCTGCCTGGGTTCGCCGAGCGAGGCCGACGGAAGCAGGCCGAGGGACCCCGTCAGCATGGACGCCTCGTCCGACAGGATGTCGCCAAACATGTTCTCCGTCAGAATCACGTCGAACTGGCGCGGGTCACGGACGAGTTGCATCGCGCAGTTGTCCACCAGCATGTGAGCGATCCGCAACTCGGGGTGCGCCGGGGTCATTCGGTCCACCGTCTCGCGCCACAGCCGGCTCGTTTCAAGGACGTTCGCCTTGTCCACGCTGACGACCTCGCATCGGCGGGTCTTGGCGACCGCGAAGGCGACCTCGGCGATGCGCTCGACCTCGTAGACGTGGTAGAGGCACGTGTCCACGGCGAGAGTGCCGTTCGCGCGCCGCTCGCGAGGGCTGCCGAAGTAGATGCCGCCGGTCAGTTCGCGGACGACGACGAGATCCAGAAGGGCGCGCTTGCCCTTCAATGGACTCGCCTTGGCGAGAGGGGCGAGGGTCTTCGCCGGACGGACGTTGGCGTACAGCCCCAGTTCGCGGCGAAGGGGAAGGAGGGCGCCGACTTCCGGGCGCAACGCGACGGGCTCGAGCCTGTCCCACTTCGGCCCGCCGACCGCGCCGAGCAGCACCGCGTCCGCCGACTTGCACAGATCGAGGGTCGCCTGCGGAAGCGGGTGGCCGGTCTGGTCGTAGGCACATCCGCCGACGAGGGCTTCCTCGAACTCGATCGGCACGCCCGTCGCCTTGAGAACTCGAACCGCCTCGCGCGTCACTTCGGGACCGATCCCGTCTCCGGGAAGAACGGCGACTTTGTGGGCCATGGACGGATTATGGGACGAGGCGAGTTCGAGCCGTCGGGGCGAACGGACCGCCGGTCGGTACAATCGGGACCTCCTGATGGCATCCCCGTCCAAGCGACTCGACCTTATCCCGCCCTATCTTTTCGCCGAACTCGCCCGAATCCGCGCCGATGCCGTCGCGGCCGGAGCGGACGTCATCGACCTCGGCATCGGCGACCCCGACATACCCACCCCAGCGGCGATTCGGGAGGCGCTCGCGACCGCCGTCGAGAACCCGGAGACGCACCGCTACGACGAGTCCCCCCGGGGGTGGCCACGGTTCCTCGACTCGGCGGCGGCGTGGTACGAACGGTCGTTTGGGGTGGCGATCGACCCGTCTAGGGAGCTACTGGAACTCATCGGATCGAAGGAGGGTCTGGCCCACCTCGCGTGGGCGTACCTTGACCGGGGCGACGTGGCGATCGTGCCCGATCCGGGCTATCCGGTCTACAAGGTGAACGCCCTCATGGCGGGCGCCGACGTGTACGAAACCCCGCTCACGGAAACGAACGCCTACCTCCCCCGGTTGGCCGATATCCCGACCGAGGTTGCCCGTCGCGCCAAGCTGTTCTACCTCTGCTATCCCCATAACCCGACGGGGGCGGTCGCCACTTCGGAGTTCTATGCGGACGCCGTCCGCTTCTGCCGCGATCACGACATCCTGCTCGTGAACGACATGGCCTACGCGACCGTCACCTTCGACGGCTTCGTGAACCCGACGGTGCTTCAGATTCCGGGGGCGAAGGACGTGGCCCTCGAGTTCCACTCACTCAGCAAGATGTTCAATATGACGGGCTGGCGGATCGCCTTTGCCCTCGGCAACCCGGACGCCGTCGCCACCCTCGCCCGCCTAAAGTCCAACCTGGACAGCAAGCAGTTTGGGGCCATCGCGGAAGCGGCGGCCGTCGCCCTCGATGGGGTCTCGAACGCCGATTCGTTTGCCGAGTACGCTCGCCGACGAGACGTGCTTTGCGACGGTCTGACGGCGGCGGGTTGGCCGATGGACAAGCCCAAGGCAGGGTTTTTCGTCTGGACGCGGGTGCCGGTGGCGGGGATGGACAGCAAGACCTTCTGCGCCGAACTGATGCGCCGGGCGCACGTCCTGGCGGTGCCCGGGATCGGTTACGGAGCTCACGGCGAGGGTTACGTGCGGATGTCCCTCACCGTGAAGGGCGACGCCGCCGGGGACCGGATCGCGGAAGCCGTCCGCCGCATCTCGACCTGCGGCATCTTGGGCTGAGACCATGACCTACGAGGAGGCGGTGGCCTATCTGACAAGCCTCGCCCCTCGTGGCTGGCGTCTTGGGCTTGACCGCATGCGCGAATTCGCCCGTCGAGCGGGCTTGGAAGATACCCTTGGGGGTATGTCGTCTCCGAGGTTACTCCACGTCGCAGGGACCAACGGCAAGGGATCGGTGACGGCCTACCTTCAGAGCGTGCTTCACGAAGCCGGGTTCCTCGCGGGAGGCTACTACAGCCCGTTCGTGTACGACGTTCGCGAACGGATCCAACTGGGAAGGCGACTGATCTCGGAGGAGGAGTTCGCGTCGCTCGTGGCCGCGCTCGCTCCCATCGCGGCTTCGTTCGACGGGACCGAGTTCGGCGAGGTGAGCGAGTTCGAGTTCAAGACGGCCATGGGCCTTCGCTTCTGGAAGGAGCGAGCGTGCGACTGGGTCGCGCTCGAGGTCGGGTTGGGCGGTCGGCTGGACGCGACGAACATCGTAACCCCCGCCGCCGGGGCGATCGTCAGCATCGGCTACGACCATACGGGCATCCTCGGCGATACCTTGCCGCAGATCGCGGCCGAGAAGGCGGGGATCGCGAAGCCCGGCGTTCCTCTGGTCGTGGGCGCAGTGTCCGACGAAGCTTTCGCCCCCATCGAGAGGATCGCGAACGATGTCGGCGCTCCGGTCTGGCGTCTCGGACGCGAGTTTCGCTTCGCCGGGGTCGATGGAAAGGCCATGGTCGAAACCCCTGTCGGCGTCGTGGATGGCCTGGTTCCCGGCATCGTGGGCGTGGTGCAATCGCACAACGCGGCGGTGGCGGTCGCGACGTTGCACGCGGCCGGCCTGGCGCCCGACGAGGAGACGATCCGTCGGGGGATCGGCCTCGCCCGCATGCCCGGCCGTTTCGAGCAACGACGAGTCGACCGAACGCGGGTGATCCTCGACGGGGCGCACAACGGGGAGTCGGCGCGCGCCTTGGCCGAGACTTTCCGATCGGCCTTCATGGGGTACCCGCCCCGCTCCGTCGTCCTGCTGGCTGGCATGGTTCAGGGCCACGATCCGGCGACCGTGCTGGGTCCCCTGGGCGAACTGGCCGACCGTGTCCACCTGACGCCGATCGACTTCCGCCGAACCTACGATGTGGCCTCCCTGAGTCGGGCGTTCACCGGATCGTCGCTTCCCGTCGCGCTTCACCCGGACGCGAAGACCGCTTTGGCCGCCGCCCTCCAGGACGCGGGCGAGGAAGGGGTCGTGCTGGTGGCCGGCTCCTTCTACCTGGTCGGCGAAGTGGGCCGTCTTCTCGACGAGCGCTAGCGCGGCGCTCTGGGTACATTCCCGCCATGGACGCGGCGACGCAAGCGGCGGAGGCGGCTCGGTTGCGCGAGGAAATCCGGCAACACGACTACCGCTACTACGTGCTCGACTCCCCGATCATCGGGGACAGCGAGTACGATCGGCTCTTTCGGCGGTTGGTCGAACTTGAGGCGGAGCACCCCGAACTGCGCACGCCGGACAGCCCGACCCAGCGGGTTGGCGTTTCGCCGGTCAGCGAGTTCGCCAAGCACCCCCATCTCGCGCCGATGCTCTCGCTCGACAACGCCTTCGGCGAGGAAGAACTGCGTGCCTTTGACGAGCGGGTTCGACGCCTCCTCGAGACGCCCGGCCCGATCGCCTACTTCGTCGAACTCAAGTTCGACGGCGCGTCCATTTCGCTGACTTACGAGGACGGGGTTCTCGTGCGCGGCACGACCCGGGGCGACGGGGCGGTCGGCGAGGACGTCACCGCCAACGTGAGCACCGTGCGCGGAATCCCGCTCCGGACCCATGCGCCCATCAAGGGGACGGTCGAGGTCCGGGGCGAGGTGTTGATGCTCAAGGCGGTCTTCGCGAAACTCAACGAGGAACGCTCCGCGCGCGGCGAGCAGGTCTTCGTGAACCCGCGCAACGCTTCGGCGGGTGGGCTCCGGCAACTGGACAGTCGCCTGACCGCCGAGCGCAAGCTCTCGTTCTTCGCGTACGGACTTGGCTATGGTCAGATCGGCGAGGCGACGACGCAGAGCGCGACGTTGCGAACCCTGCGCGACCTCGGCTTCAGCGTGCGCGCCGAGGCGACCGTCTGCGAGGGGATGGAAGCGGTCCTCGCCCGGGTCGCGGAGATCGGCGCGATGCGCGCGGACCTGCCGTTCGGCATCGACGGCGTGGTGATCAAGGTGGACGACTTTGGGCTCCAGCGCCAACTGGGAAGCACCGCCCGCGGGCCGCGTTGGGCGACCGCCTACAAGTTCCCCGCCGAGCAGGCGTTCACGAGGCTGAACGGCGTTCTTTGGCAGGTCGGCCGAACCGGCACCGTGACGCCGGTGGCGGACCTTGATCCCGTGTTCGTCGGAGGCGCCCAAGTGAGCCGCGCCACCCTGCACAACACTCCCGAAATGCGGCGCAAGGACGTTCGGATCGGCGATGTCGTGATCGTGCAACGGGCGGGGGACGTGATCCCGGAGGTGCTCGGCCCAGTTCTCGAGCAGCGGCCCGCCGACGCCATAGCCCCGATCGAACCCAGCGAGTGTCCCGAGTGCGGGACGGCCCTGGCGAGGAAGGAGGGCGAGGTCGCCCTTCGGTGTCCGAACAGGAACTGCCCCGCCCAGATCAGCGCCAAACTCCGCCACTTCGCCTCGCGTAACGCGATGGACATCGACGGTCTCGGCGAGAAGTTGATCGACCGGTTCCTCGAGCTTGGGCACCTGACCGACCTCCCGAGCGTGTTCCGCCTGCACGAACGCCGCGACGAACTCGTGGCCCTCGACCGCATGGGCGAGCAGAGCGTCCAGAATCTGCTCGACGCGATCGAGTCGGTGAAACGGCGGTCGCTGGACCGCTTCGTTTACGGCCTCGGCATCCGGCTTGTGGGTGAGCGGACGGCGGCCGACCTGGCGGCGGAGTTTGGCTCGCTGGAAGCGCTTCGCCATGCCCACTTCGAACGGCTGAAAGAAGTGCCCGAAGTAGGACCACGGGTCGCGAGCGAGATCGAGCAGTTCTTCGAGGACGAGGCGAACCGCGCGATGATCGACGAACTGCTGATCCTCGGCGTCGCGCCGACCGAAGCGGCGGGGCCGCAAAGCGAGCGGTTCGCCGGCCTCACGTTCGTGTTCACCGGCAAGTTGGAGCGCTGGTCGCGCGAGGAGGCGGAGGCGTACGTGCGGACCCAGGGTGGCAAGGCGGCAGGAACCGTCAGCAAGGCTACTTCGTTGGTCGTGGCCGGGCCGGGCGCAGGCAGCAAACTGGACAAGGCGTCCCAACTGGGAATCGAGGTTATCTCCGAGGACGACTTCTTCGCGCGATATGTCGAAGCCGACGTCTGACCCGGTCGAGATCAACCTCCGCGACACGCCTTTGGCGCTCGAGGAGTGCGTCACGTGCGGCCAGGTGTTTCTCTGGACGCGGCGGCCCGGCGGGCGATGGCTCGGAGTGGACGGCGACGCCTGGTTCCTCGTCGAGGTCCTCCCCGACCGTCTCCGGATCGTTGGCGATGCGAACGGCCAGGACCTCGGCGCCCGGTTCCGGCGTCTCTTTCGACTGGACGAGGACCTAGACGCGCTGAGGAACACTATTCTCGAACGGGGTCCCGAACTTGCGCCGTATCTGGGCCGTCGCCCCGGGCTCCGGATGGCGCGGCCGACCTGTCCGGTCGAGGCGACCTTCTCCTTTCTCTGCACGTCGAACAACCATCTGGCGCGCATCGGCGGCATGGTACGGTGGCTCCAAGGCCTCGGCCCGGTGATCGGCCAGTTCGAAGGCGAACCCGTTCGGAGATTTCCCGGTGTCGACCGGATTGCGGATCTCTCGGAAGAGGCGCTTCGGGAGGCGGGCTTCGGATACCGAGCCAAGACGATCCCGTTGGCCGCGCGAGCGATCCAAGAGCGGGGAGGGGAAGCCTGGCTGCACGACCTGCGCCGGGCGAGCTACGAGGAGGCGCACGCATGCCTGCTGGATCTGCCGGGCGTGGGACCCAAGCTGGCCGACTGCATCGCGCTCTTCGCGCTCCATCACACCGAGGCGGTTCCGGTCGACACCCACCTGTGGCACGCCGCCGTTCAGGTGTATTTCCCGGACCTTCGCGGCGTCGCGGCGACCCCGCAGAGGAGCCGAGTCGTGGGTGATCACCTGCGCGCCCGGTTTGGGAATCTGGCGGGATGGGTCCAGCACTTTCTCTTCGTGGACACCTTGCGAGAGCGGGGGAGAGGCGGCAGGTAAACTGAACGAATGGCGCGGCGAAAGACCGAGGACTGGATCTTCCACGTGGGGTCCGAGTTGCAGCGCTTGGGCGACGAGATGGTGCGCGTCGCGCCGGGGATGCTCTCGCACCGACTGTGGGAACCCCGGGTGGACGTCCTCGAGACTCCCTTCGAGGTCGTCGTCCGATGTGAAGCGGCGGGAATGCGCGGCGAGGACCTTGCCGTCAGCTACAGCGAGGAGCGCAACGTCCTGATCCTCAAGGGGCGCCGACGCGAGGAGGACGCCACCGCCGACGAGCGAACCGCCTGCCACCAACTGGAGATTTTCTACGGCGAATTCGAGCGCGAGGTCGCGATGCCCACCGTCGACCTCGACGTCGAACAGACGCACGCCATTTACCGTAACGGAATGCTATTGGTCTCGATCCCGAAGAAGGTGACCGTCCTCGGGCGTCGAACCGTTGTCTTACGACGCACCTAATGTCCGAAGTCAAACTGCCCGTCGAAGAAGAGAGCGCGGCGCAGGAAGAGACTCAGCCCCGGCTCGACGACGAGCCGGAAGAGGAACGGAAGCCCGAAGTCCCGACCGAGCTGAACCTCCTGCCGTTGCGCGACTCGGTGATCTTTCCGATGCTGATCGCCCCGCTTAGCGTGGGACGGGAATCGAGCGTCCAGCTGATCGACGAAACCGTCGTCGGCAACAACCGCGTCATCGGGACGATCGCCCAACGCCAGCCCCAAATCGACCAGCCCGGCTTCGACGACGTGTACGAATACGGTTGCGCGGTGATCATTCGCACCCTCGTCAAGATGCCGGACGGCGTCCGGCTGATCGTGCAGGGGGTCTCGCGATTTCGAATCGTCGAGCGCATCCACGAGCAGCCGTATCTGCGGGCGCGCATCGAGGTGCTGGACGAGCCGATCACGCCGGAAGAGCGAGACGAGGAGGTCGAGGCCCTGCGTCGCTCCGTCGCCGCCCTTTTCGAGCAGGCCATTCGGTTGTCCGTCAACCTACCGGACGAACTTCGTACCCTCACCCAGGCCGTTCAAGAACCGAACGTGATGGCGGACTTGGTCGCCGCGCACATGACTCTGACGGTCGAGGAAAAGCAGCAGGTCCTCGAAACGGTGCCGGCGGACAAGCGCCTTCGAAAGCTCCTGGAGCTCTTGAGCAAGGAGGTCCGCGTCCTCGAGCTGACCTCGAAGGTCCAGAGCGAGGTCAACACCGAACTCAGCAAGACGCAGCGCGAGTACTACCTGCGCGAACAACTCCGGGCGATCCAGCGCGAACTCGGCGAGGTCGACGATCGAGCGGAGGACCTTGACGAACTCCGTCAAAAGATCGACGCCGCCCAGATGCCCGAGGAGGCCCTCAAAGAGGTCCATCGCGAGTTCGATCGCCTGAAACGCATGTCGCCGGGCGTTCCCGAGTACACCGTCGCCCGCACCTACATCGACTGGATGGTCGCCCTCCCGTGGGCCAAGGCCACCGACGACGTGCTCGATCTCGTGTTGGTGAAGGAAGTCCTCGACGCCGACCACTACGGCCTGGAGAGGATCAAGGACCGCATCCTTGAGTTCCTCGCCGTCCGCAAGGTGAAGACGGACGGCAAGATCCGCCAGCCCATTCTGTGCTTCGCAGGTCCCCCGGGGGTGGGGAAGACCTCGCTGGGCCGTTCGATCGCCCATGCCATGGGGCGCAAGTTCGTTCGCATTTCGCTCGGCGGCATGCGCGACGAGGCCGAGATTCGCGGTCATCGGCGAACCTATATCGGCGCCCTGCCCGGTCAGATCGTCCAGGGTCTGCGGCGGTGCGAGAGCCGCAATCCGGTCTTCATGCTGGACGAGATCGACAAACTTGGGAACGACTTCCGAGGCGATCCGTCCTCGGCCCTCCTCGAGGTGCTGGACCCCGAGCAGAACAGCACGTTCCGAGACCACTACATCGACGCGCCGTTCGACCTGAGCAACGTGTTCTTCGTAACGACCGCGAACCGGCTCGACACGATCCCGCCCCCCCTGCGGGACCGCATGGAGGTGATCGAACTCGGCGGTTACACCGAAGAGGAGAAGGTCGAGATCGCGATCCGCCACCTGATCCCCAAGCAGATCGGGGAGCACGGTCTTCGGAAGTCCCAAATCGTGTTCGACGGCCGGGCGATTCACGAGCTGGTCCGTCACTACACGCGCGAGGCGGGGGTCCGCAATCTCGAACGCGAGATCGCTTCCGTCGTCCGCAAGGCGACGCGCCGGTTCGCCGAGGGGCGAAAGGGCAAGTTGACCGTCACGCGCAAGTACCTGGAGACGGCCCTTGGCGCGCCTCGCTTCCTTTACGAGGAGGTCCTCGAGCGAGACCTGTTACCGGGCACGGCGGTGGGTCTCGTCTGGACGCCCGTCGGCGGAGACATCGTGTTCATCGAAACGGCCCTGATGCCTGGCACGAAGGGCCTGCTCCTTACCGGTCAGTTGGGCGACGTGATGAAAGAGTCGGTCAGCGCGGCCCTGACGTACGTGCGGAGCCACGCGACCGAGTACGACATCGACCCCAAGCTCTTTCAGGAGTCGGAAATCCACGTTCACGTCCCCGCCGGCGCGGTTCCGAAAGACGGTCCGAGCGCCGGGGTGACGATGCTCACCGCCCTCACCTCGCTCGTTACCGGCCGCAAGGTCAAAGCGCGGCTCGCGATGACCGGGGAGGTGACTCTTCAGGGGCAGGTCCTTCCCGTCGGAGGGATTAAGGAAAAGGTGCTCGCTGCCTATCGGGCGGGCGTCGCGATCCTGCTTTTGCCGGAGCGGAACCAGAAGGACTACCTGGAGGAAGTTCCCGAGGAGGTCCGCAAGGGGCTCGAGGTTCATTTCGTCCACAACGCGGCCCAGGTCTTGCGGCTGGCGCTCGAACCGAAGGGTTCGTCCTAGCGGAAGGAACCCCGACTCCGGGCGACGAACCGTGGATTCCCATGCCCGCGTCGATCGCCCTCTTCGTGTGCGCCCTCAACCTTGGAGTCGGACTCCAGGACAAGACGCCGTCGATCGCCGAAAAGGTCGCCGGCCTCGCGCGCCGCGACGGGTTTCTGACCACCTATCTCGACCGTGCCAACGCTCGGGTCTACCTTCGGCTACCCGCCCCGACCGGGGACCGACAGCTTTGCGCCGAGGCGATCTACCAAGAGGGCCTGCGCTCCGGCCTGGGGTCCAACGACGTGGGTCTCGATCGGGGACAAATGGGGCAGACCCTGTTCGTCGAACTGCGTCGCCTCGGAGATCGCGTGCTGGTTGAGGCGCCAAATCTGCGGTACCGCGCCCAGAGTCCTTTTCCCGAGGAACGGCGGGCCGTGCGCGAGTCCTTCGCGACGTCCGTCCTGTGGGCGGGGAAGATCGCGGGCCTCGACGCCGACGGGTCCAGCCTGGTGGATTTCACCTCGTTCGTCGTGCGAGACGCTCACGACGTGGTCGCCTCGCTGCGCGGCTCCCAACAGGGGACGTACCGGCTCGACGCCAACCGTAGCGTGCTCGACAGTGGCCAGTGCCCCGCCTTCCCCGATAACCTCGAGTTCGAGGCCTTGCTGACGTTCGCGACGGACGCCTCCCCTGGTGCCTTCGTCCGGGCCACCACCCCCGAACCGACCTCCGTGACCCTGACGCAGCACGTCTCGTTGGTGCGCCCGCCCGCTCCCGGGTACCGTGCGCGAACCTACGACCCGCGGATCGGGGCCTTCCATGTCGCCTTCTTCGATTACGCGGCGCCGCTCGACGAACCGATCGAGAAGCGCCTCGTCTGCCGCTTTCGGCTCGAGAAGACCGACCCATCGGCGGCGATCTCGCCCGTCAAGAGGCCGATCGTGTACTACGTGGACCGGGGGGTGCCGGAACCCGTTCGCACCGCCCTCGTCGAGGGGGCCAGATGGTGGGCGGAGGCTTTCGAGAAGGCGGGGTTCAAGGACGCGTTTCGCGTGGAACTGCTGCCCGACGACGCCGACCCGATGGACGTGCGCTACAACGTGATTCAGTGGGTCCACCGGGCAACCCGAGGATGGTCGTTCGGCAACTCGGTGGTGGACCCGCGTACCGGCGAAATCCTGAAGGGCCACGTCACGCTCGGATCGTTGCGCGTCCGCCAAGACCGTCTGCTCTTCGAAGGGTTGCTCGGAACCGACAAGACCGGTTCCGGCGATCTGGAGGACCCGGTCCGGCTCTCGCTGGAGCGGATGAAGCAATTGGCCGCGCACGAGGTGGGCCATACCCTCGGCTTCTCCCACAACTTCGCGGCGAGCGTCAACAACCGCGCGTCGGTGATGGACTACCCGGCTCCGCTCGTGCTGGCTCGGGAAGACGGGACGCTCGATGTGGCACGCTCGTATCGGACCGGGATCGGCGAATGGGACCTGCACACCGTCCGCTGGTCGTATGGCGAATACCCTGCGGGCGCCGACGAGGCCAAGGCCCAAGACGACCTGGTTCGCGAGGGGATCAAGCAGGGCTACCTGTTCCTTTCCGACCAGGATGCGCGGAGTCCCGGCTCGGCCCACCCGGCCGCCCATCTTTGGGACAACGGCGCCGACCCCCTCGCGGCGTTGGAAGAGGCGATCAAGGTTCGACAGATCGCCCTCCTCAAGTTCGGCGAGCGCAACATCGAACCCGGTCAACCGCTCGCCAGCCTCGAAGAGGTCTTGGCCCCGGTCTACTACTGGCACCGCTACCAGCTCGAGGCGGCGGCCAAACTCGTTGGGGGCATGGAGTACGCGTTCGCCCTCCGCGGCGACGGTCAGGTTCCGACCGCGCCCGTCCCCGGTGCGCGCCAAACCAAAGCCCTCGCCCTCGTCCTGCGTTGCCTGGACCCGGACTTTCTGGACATTCCGGAGAGCGTGTTGCGCCTCCTCGCTCCCCGCCCGGCGGGGTTTGCCCGGAACCGTGAGCAGTTCCCGAATCAGACCGGGGCAACGTTCGACGCGCTCGCGGCGGCGGGCGCCGGAGCGGATATCGTCGTCGGCTTGCTCACGAACCCAGAACGGTGCGCCCGCCTCGTCGAGTTTCATCGCCGGGACCGTGCGATGCCATCCCTGGACCAGGCTTTGGGCGCGTTGGTGGATCGCGCGTTCGCGGGGAGCGGCGAACTCGGACGAACCGTGCAGAGCGTCGTGGCAACCCGACTGATGGACCTGGGAGCGGGGGCCGACGCCTCGCCGGCGGTTCGCGCGGGGGCGGAGGCTGCGCTCGTCCGGATGCAGGAGCGCCTTTCGAGCCGTGGCTCCACCGCCGACCCGCAGGAGTTGGCCCACGCACGGCGCCTCGGCGCCGAGATCAAGCGCTGGATGGAGCGGCCGTTCTCGGCGACGGCGAGGTCGGCGCCACCGGTCCTACCGCCGGGACAACCGATCGGCATGGCCGGAGGGCAGGACGATTGCCCGCGACTGGGCAGCGGTGGCTGATCTCGGGGCGCCCGACGGGCGCGCGAAGCGCGACTATCATGCGCCGCGCCCAGGGCGATCATGGCAAAGAGGGCGAGCGGGACGGCTTCACGGGCTTTCCAAGGTCAGACGCTATTGAGGCCCAAGCGTTGCTAGCCCTTGGCGAGCGCGCGCAGTGCCTGCTCCTCGAAGGCCGGGCAGCAACCCTCCACGTCGCACGAGAGGTCGCCCGCCCGCCAATCGCCGAATATGGTGATCGTCAAGTGCTTCGCCGCCCGGTGGGCGGGGCAGTCGAGGTCCGCCACGAGGCCCGCCACGGCTTGCTCGACGATGCGCTTAAGGGCGAGGTCCTTCTCCGAGAGGGTGTCGGCCCTCAGGTCGGGTTCGTCGAACAGGACGGTGATCACGGAGTTCTCGTTCGGGTTCGCCCGGGACGCCTCCTTCATGGCAACGGCCCTATGCGTCGTCAACGTCGAACCAGCCCTTGACCTCGTAGATTCGCCGCTCGAGGCCGGTCGGGATCGTGAGCCGCGATCCGGCATCGGCGCACGGGATCGTGAGCCGGGGCGCGAGGCCTTCCGCGACGCGGATCGGCCACTCGGGCTCCGAGATCGCGACGCGCCCCAGGGCCACCAGGTCGGCGCCGAGGGCGAGGACGGCCTCGGCGTCGGCCCGTGTCTTGACGCCGCCCACGCCAATGAGGGGGACCCGTCGCCCGATCGTGCGGGCGAGCCGGGCGAGCGTCGGCTCGGCGAAGTCGCCCACGAGGCTCGCCCGGTCGTACCGAGGAAGCGAGACGTGCAACCAGTCAAGGGGCAACTCGATCAACGCCCTCACGAGGTCCTCGGTGTCGGCCCAGCGCAGACCCGGCGTTTCGGCCTCTTCGGGTGAAAACCGATACCCAACCGGGTATCCGGGGCCGACCGCGTCGAGGACGGCCTCGGTGACCCGCAAGGGGAACAACCGCCGGTTCTGCCCCCAACGATCGGTCCGGCGATTGCTGTGCGGGCTGACGAACTGCTGAAGCAGGTAGGTGTTCGCGCCGTGAATCTCGACCCCATGAAATCCCGCCGACTTCGCTCGTGCGGCCGCCGAAGCGAACGCGGCGATCAACTCCTCGATCTCCTCGTTCGTCAGAGATCGGGGCGTGCTCGCGTTTGGCCGAGGGGCGGGAACTTCGCTCGCGGATGTGCCCCGTCCCCCACAGAGGTGGTCGGGGCACATCCGGCCTCCATGGTGAATCTGCAGGACCGACACCGCCCCTCCCTCGCAGATCGCCCGGGCGGCGCTCGTCAGCGAAGGCAGGGTCGCGTCGTCGGCACAGGACCATTGGCCCTGAAAGCAGTGCCCGGTCGGCGAAACATAGCAGGCCGCCGTGATCACCGTGCCGAAACCACCTCGCGCGCGGCGCGCCAGGTACTCGAGTTCCTCAGGATCGATCCGACCGTCGGGCCGCGACGAGTAGGTGGTCATCGGGGCGACGACGACGCGGTTGGGCAACTCGAGGCCCGAGGGCAGGCGAAACGGCTCAAAGAGCACGACCCATTGTGCGACTCCCGATCGTCCTCACGTCAGGACCCGGATCGCTCGTGGCCGGATGGTGAAGGTTGCGGGCGTGGTGCCGACCACCTCCCCGTCCACCAAGACCGGCATCGGCGGATCGCTCTCGACCCGCACCCAGCGGGCGTGGCGGTGCAGGTACTTCGGGTGCTCCGTGTGCTTCCCCCGAAACACCGAAGGGAAGGCCCGAAGGAACTCGAACCGGCTCGTCTCCCGCACGACCGCCACGTCGAACAGCCCATCGTCGATCTGGGCGTCGGGGGCGATGCGCATGCCGCCGCCGTAGCTGCACGTGTTCGCCACGGAGCAAAGCATCGCGCGGAAAACGAGTTCCTCGTCACCGCAGAGGATGCGGAACTCGGCCGCCCGGTACCGGCACAGGCACTCGACGACCGCCGCGACGTAGGCCGCCGTCCCTCTCAACGAGCGGTAGCCCCGGTTGATGCGGTCCGCCACCATCGCGTCGAAGCCGCATCCGGCGATGTTGAGGAAGGCCCGATCGTTCACGAATCCCACGTCCACCGGTCGGGGCTCCCCGTTCACGAGGGCGTTCAACGCCGCGTCGAAGTCGGTGCCGAACGAAAGGGCGCGCGCGAAGTCGTTGCCGGTGCCGATGGGGAGGACGGCGAACTCGGCGGGACCCGCCCACGCGCCGTTCAGCACTTCGTTGAGGGTGCCGTCGCCCCCCGCCGCCGCCAACACCGTCGCGCCCTCCGCGAGCGCTTGCGAGGCCAGTTCTCGGGCGTGCCCGGGTCCCCGCGTCTCCCAAAGCTTCCATTCCGCGATCCGCGCTTTGGGCGCCTCGGTCAGGGCCATCCCGATCGCGTCGATCCGGCGTGCTCCCTGGCCCCGTCCGGCGGCGGGGTTGAGGATGACGCGGACGCGGCGCGGTTCCTGCATCTGGTCGCCACCTTACCTCCGGCGCGCCCTCCGGACCCATCGCGAACCCGGGGCCCGATGTAACATGGCCCATCAATGGCAAAGGCGCCCGTCGCCCCGACCCTGGATGGGAGGATCGAGACCTTGGACGCGATCCGCGGGATCGCGATTCTAGGAATCCTGCTCGCCAACATCGCCGCCTTCTCCGGACCCGAACTCGGTGCGCGTCTGAGCGGAATCCAAGAGGTCGGGCGCCACCCGGTCGAGGCGTTCACGGTCGTTTTCGTCAACGGCAAGTTCCGTTCGATGCTCGCGATGCTCTTTGGCGCGGGCGTCGCCTTGCAGTTCGCGAAGCGCGAGGCGGCGGGCGCCTCCTGGCCCGGGAGCTACCTGCGGCGGACCCTGCTCCTCGCCCTCATCGGCCTCTTCCACTACGTTCTGATCTGGTACGGCGACATCCTGTTCCCCTACGCGATCGTCGCCGCCATCGTATCGGTTTTCGCTCTCATGCCCGAAACCGTTCGCCGGGTCCTGACGCTGATCGGTGTCATCCTCAGCGGAGGTCTGATGTTGGGTTTGGTCGTGCTGACGATCGTCTCCGAGCAACTGGCCAAGATGTTTGCCGACAAGGGGACCGAGGAACTCGCCCGCGAGATTCGCGTCTTCCAAAGTGGCTCGTACGCCGAGCAGATCGCGTACCGGATCGAGACCCTCCCGGCGATCTGGCTCTCCTACCTTTTCGTGGTGATCGCGGTGACCCCCCTGTTCCTGGTCGGCTTCGAGTTGGGTCGTTCCGGCATTCTGGCGGACCGCGAGCGCGGTCGGAAGATCGTTCGCGCCATGGCGGTCTTCGGTCTCGGCGTCGGCCTCCCTTTGAACGCGAGCCTGCTCCTCCCGTTCTGGACTCCCCACCCGTCCGCCCTCGAACTGATGGTCGAGTTCATCGGCGGCCCCACCCTGTCCGTCGGGTACCTCGCCTCGATCGTTCTATGGGTGTGGTCGGGCCGGGCAGCCGCGCTGCGCCGCCGGATCCAGGATATCGGGCGGATGGCGTTGTCGAACTACCTGCTCCAGTCCGTCCTGTGCACGACCCTCTTCTACTCGTGGGGCTTCGCCCGCTTCGACCGATGGCACGGCTACCTGCTGACGGCGGTCGTGCTCGGTGTCTGGGTGGCGAATGCCGCTTTCACCCGCTGGTGGCTTCGAAACCACGTGATGGGGCCGGTCGAATGGCTGTGGCGGTGCGCGGCGGAGGGGCGTCGATTTCCCCTTCGACGGGTCGCCGAAGCGGCCCGGGCATAATGGGACGACGGCGGCGATTCCCATGCTTGCGATCTACATCTGGACGGGCGTGATCGGGTTGGTACTCGTGCTGTACTCCGTAATCATGGGTGCGCAACACGGCGGCGATGCCGGAAGCGTCGATCACGGCGGTATTGGACATGGGGACATGGGGCATGGCGATGCGGGCCACGGCGCATCCGGCGGTCAAGAGGGGGATTCCGACGCGGGTACCTCCGACCCCGCCTGGACCCTCTTCCTGAGCATGAGGTTCTGGACCTTCTTCGCGATGTTCTTCGGAATCCTGGGCGTGATCATGACGGTGGGAACCTCGTGGCACGAGCCCATGGTCGGCAGCGTGGCAGGGATCGGGGGCTTGATCGCCGGGCTTACCATCGCCCTGACGATGCGCTTGGTGCAGCGCAACGAGATCGACAGCAACGTGAGCACGAAGGACCTGGTGGGCGTCGAGGGCACGTTGCTCGTCTCGGCGCGCGAAGGGCAACTCGGCCGCGTCCGAATCGAGACCAAGGGCGACATCGTGGACCTCCTGGCGATCTCCGACGACGCCAAGGCCCTCCCCGCCGGTACGCCGGTGGTGATCGTCGGGGTGGACGACGATCGCGTTCGCGTCGTCGAGCGTAGCGACGTGTTCGGCTAGCCTACGGGGCTTCCGCGACACAAAACGCCACCGCCGTTTCACGCTCGTGGCTGATCGAGAGGTGGAATCGCCATCGCTCGTCCAGGTCAAGCGACGGGGCGAACACCAGGTAGGGGCTCCCGTCCGCGCGGTTCAGGACCTCGACATCGTGCCATCCCGGGTGCAGTCCGAGGGGCAGGAGGCATTTCGCCGCCGCTTCCTTCGCCGCCCATCGCCCCGCCACCCGCTGAGCCGTCGGGTCGAGTCCCGTTCGTTCGCGCTCGCTGAGAACGCGCGACAGGAAGCGCGGGTGCAACATGAGTCGCCGGATTCGGGCGACCGAAACAACGTCCGTACCAATGCTTAGAATCATGGGTTGGCCTCGCTGAGGAGTTCGGCGACGTCGGCGAGCCGGGGCGGGGCGTCGCTCGCCTGGCCGAGGCTGGCGTCGAGCATGATGCGGCAGAACGGGCATCCGACCGCCACCGTCGCCGCTCCGGTCTCGATGAGTTCGTTGGCGCGGCGCACGCCCGGGCGCTTCTCCCGTGGCTCCTCCATGAACATGCGTCCGCCGCCCGCGCCGCAGCAGAGGGTCTTGCGCCCATGGTTTGCCGGTTCCCGCACCCGGCGCAAGGGCGATCCGGGTTCGGACTGTATCCAGTGGACCAGCGCCGCCGCGTCGTCGTTGAGGTTCGTTCGATCGCCGAGGAGAAGTCGGGGCGCATCGCTTTCGCCGTTCATCCGTGCCAGGTAGCACGGGTCATGGTAGGTGACGTTGCCCGCTGTCGACGCTTGGAGCTTGCCCTCCTCGACCAGGCGGGCCAGGAACTGCGTGTGGTGGATCACCTCGTACCGGCCCCCAAAGTCGGGGTATTCGTGGCGGAACGTGTTGAGGCAGTGGGGACAGGCGGTCAGGATCGTCTTGACCTCGTACTTCTCGAACAGCGGCACGAGCTTGCCCGCCTGTTCCTGAAACTGGAACTCGTCGCCGAGCCGTCGCGCGGGGTCGCCGGTGCAAGCCTCCTCGCGGCCCAAGCACGCAAAGCGCACCCCTGCCTTGGAAAGGAGCCGGGCGATCGCCTTGGTCGTGCGGATGGCGGCGGGATCGGTCGCGCCCGCGCATCCCACCCAGAACAGCACGTCGAAGGCCGCCCCTTCCCGGCAGAGGGGTACCTCGAGCCCCTTCATCCAGGCCTCACGGTCGCTGCGATTCTGTCCCCAGGCGCTGTCCGTTCCCGATAGCTGGCGAAGCATGGTGGCCGCCGTGCCGCTCAGGCCACCTTCCGCAACGATGCTGCGGCGGGCGTCCACGATCAGGTCGAGATGGCGAATGTTGACCGGGCACGCCTCGACGCACGCGCCGCACGTCGTGCAGTCCAGCAGGGCCTCTACGCCGACCGCGTCGACGATCCCTTCGCCGCTGACCATCGCGCGGCGCACGCCCTGCACGACCTCTTTCGGGTTGAGGACCTTGCCAACGTTCCAAGCGGGGCAGGCTTCCGTGCAGCGGCCGCACTCCATGCAGGCGTCGGTCGAGAGCAGATGCCACCGCGAGTAGTCTTTCGCCTCGGACACCCCGATCCGGCCCGTCGCTTCAACCTCCTCCATTGAGATCGGCGTCAGGTGGCCGAAGGCGCGCGGTGGTGTCCCCGCGGTGCTGAAAAGGGCCAGGACGATGTGGCGAATCCGCATCCGGGGAAGGAGGACGAAGAACGCCGCCACCCATGCCATGTGGAACCACCAAACGAACTTGTAGAGCCCGACGTCGACCGAGCCCATCCACCGGGACAGCGCGTAGCCGATGGGAGCCGAGGAATCAAAGGACTGCGGATCGTTCGCCATTCGGGCGGCTTCGAGCCAAAAGCCGGTCAGACCGAGCAGCAGAAGGAGCAGCAGGGCGTAGGTGTCGGACGAGGCGTGCGACGCTCCCTTCGGGCGCGACAGATGGCGCCGCCCGATCGCCCAGATCACCGCGATCACGAACACCGCCCCCATGACGTCGAGCACCGTCTCGTAAACGAGGTAGTAGGCTCCTTGGTGGAACTTGATTCCGAGCAAGGCCTCCGAATAGGTGTTGATGGCCAGCAGCGTCGTCCCGACCAAAAGGGTGAGGAAGCCGTAGAACAGGCCGAGATGCATGGGCGCGCCGTGGGTGGGGCGGGCGCCTTGGACCTTCTTCTGACCGAGCACGAACCGCACCAGGTTGCCGAAGCGATCCTGCTTCCACCCGACGGGTCGGCCCTGCATCCATAGGCGGCGGCGATCCCATATCTGCCACGCCATCGTCGCCACGGCGGCCGCGATGAGTACATAGAAGAGCGCCTTCTCCCACGGGGCAAAGTGGAGAAACTCGCTTCGTGTCGGGGTCACGACGATTCGGTTTCGGCGCGCGCGTCCGAACTCCTACCCGCCGAGACGCAGCTTTCCGTCTAGCAGGGCCGATCCAACCTCTTGGACGCCTCCAACCAGCACCGACCTCCGAAGCGAGTCGAGCCGCCCGCATAGACGCTCGTGAGCTTCGACGAGGGGTCCTCGAGCACGGTTGCGCGCGCATTGAAAGGATAGGATCGTCCATGCACCCGCCTCGACGGCTTCTTCGGCGAGGAGGATCGCGGTTTCCGGTTCGGATTCCGGTACCGGGACGGTGCGCAGGGCAAGCGGAACCAGATCGCGGGGGTCGTTCCGACCGTGGGCGGAACCGCGTCCGAATCGGAATCGACGGCTCGCGACGTTCTCGACGATCGCTGCCCCGTGCCGTTGCGTCATCTCCGCAAGCGCGGCGCCCGCGCGGACCTCGACCATCGCCGGGAGGGGGTAGCAGAACGAGCGTGGGCCGCTCGAACGCAGGACCTCCGACAAGAAGCGCTCGGTCTCGGCAAATTCCTCCTCGAGCAGGGCGTCGTCCTCGAGGAGGAGGAGACCGTTCTCGTCCGCAAGGCCCGTGAGCGCGCCGTTCCCCAACTCGTGACCCGCGATGGCAGCGGTGCGGAGCAGCTTCGCTCGTTCGATGGCGACCGCCGGGTACACGTAGAACGTGCCTTGGAGCGCATACCGATCCAGGTTGTTGAGGAGTCTGCCGAGGGGCAGCGCGGGGGTCACCGGGTGGCACAGCGACAGAGCGGCGCGGAACGCCCGACATGTCGTCTCGTGAACCGCATCCTGCATCGGCGCAAACATTATGGGGGCTCGGTCGCTCGACATGGTTGACGCCTCGACCCGCCGGAGAACCCTTGGTACGGACGGGAAACGGCCCGGAGCCCGGTTGCAGCGGTCTTAAACGAAAAGCGCGCGCCCGTGATGATCATCGGGATGTCCAAAACGGACTTGAACCGGGGGCAACGATCTCGGACCCGTGGATTTCGTCACCGGCGAGGATCTTCGTCCCTCCCGAGTGAACGCACGGCGGGCGAGAAGCCTGTATAATGTCTCCTTGCGACCTGCCCAGGTGGCGAAATTGGTAGACGCGCTAGTTTCAGGTACTAGTTCTCGCAAGGGAGTGAAGGTTCGAGTCCTTTCCTGGGCACCAGGTCCGTTTCAACCCGAATGCCGGGGAGGATTCCGGTTCTCTCCCTTCAGATGCCCTGGGCGAAGGCGGCTCGCTCGGTCGGGGCGCGGTCTTGGGTCCCTCGGCTCGTCCATTCTTGATGAACGCGTCAGAATACAGAGGCGAACCGACGCCGACTCGGGTATCAAGTCAAGGTAGCGCGATTTCGCATGGAAGCGATCCCTCTTCAACCGACCTTCACCTTCTGGGACCTGAAGCCCGGAATGAAAGCCCGTATCGTCCGGTCCTGCAGCGAGTGCGGTCACGGGTTGCGGCTTCAGGAACTGGGCCTCACCGCCGGAACCGTGTTCGAGGTCACCAAAGTTGCGCCCCTGAACGATCCGATCGAAATCTGCGTGCGCGGATCGCGGCTCTGCGTCCGGCGGCGCGAAGCGCTGGACCTTGAGATCGAGATCGTGGAGTGAGCCCGCCCACCGCCTCGTCGGCGAAGACCAAGATCGACCACCGCCCACTGGTCGTGGTCGTCGGTAACCCCAATTCGGGTAAGACCAGCCTCTTCAACGCCCTCACCGGCTCCCACCAGCACGTGGGAAACTACCCGGGCGTCACCGTCGAGCGCGTCGGAGCCACCATGCGCCTGGGCGACCGCGACGTGGACCTCCTCGACGTTCCCGGCCTCTACAGCATGACCGCCAACTCGGAGGACGAGCGCGTCGCCATCGAGGTGTTGCGCGGCCGAAGGGAGGGCCGGCCCGACCTTCTGCTCTATGTGCTGGACGCGGGCAACCTTGAGCGAAACCTCTACTTCTTCAGCCAACTGGCGGACCTTGACCTGCCCGTCGTGGTCGCGCTGACGATGACCGATGTCGTCGAGAAGAACGGCGGTCGGGTGGACATCGAGCGGCTGCAGGGGTTGCTCGAGGTCGAGGTTGTTCGGGTCGTGGGCCACCGACGGACCGGCCTGGCCGAACTGCGCGAAGCCCTCGAGCGCAACCTGGGTGGTTCGCGACGTCCGAATCGGGACTTCGGTTTCCCGACGTCGTTGGAAGCGAAGGTCGCCTCGATGGCGGAACGGATGGCGCGGATCGGCGTGGACGCCTCTAAGAACGAGGTCCGCCAAGCCCTCCTGAACCCCAACTCGCCGTTCGAGGAGACGTTGGCCGAGTTGCCCGAGTTGCGCCGCTACGTCGAGGACGGACGCCGCGAACTGGCCGAACAGGGGATCGAGGGTCCGGCGCTGGATATGGAGCGGCGCTACGACTGGTGCGGGATGGTCAGCCGGGCCGTCCTCGCCAAGGCGCGCACCGGACGTACGACCACGGAGAAGATCGACCTCGTCCTCACCCACCGGGTGTTCGGCCTGGCCGTGTTCGTCGCGGTGATGTACCTGGTGTTCCAGTCCATCTACACCTTCGCGACGCCGCTGATGGAGTTGATCGACGGCGCGTTCGGGCGCGCCGGGGAGGCCGTTCGTCCGGCCCTGGCCGGGAGGCCCGTGCTCGAGTCGCTCGTGGTGGATGGGCTGATCACCGGCGTCGGCTCGATGGTCGTCTTTCTTCCGCAGATTCTGATCCTCTTCCTGTTCATCTCGGTGCTGGAGGGGAGTGGTTACCTGGCGCGGGCGGCGTTTCTGATGGATCGCCTGCTCGGCTGGGCGGGACTGAACGGACGCGCCTTCATCCCCCTGCTTTCGAGCTTCGCTTGCGCCGTCCCGGGGATCATGGCCGCGCGGGTCATGCCGGACCCGAAGTCCCGGTTGGCCACGATCCTTGTGGCTCCGCTGATGAGTTGCAGTGCGCGGCTGCCCGTGTACCTGGTCTTGATCGGCGCGTTCATCGAACCCCGGTTCGGGCCGTTCTGGGCCGGCTTCGCCTTGTTCGCGATGCACTTGCTGGGTCTGGCGGTGGCGATCCCGATCATCTACCTGCTGAACCGCAAGCTGTTGAAGGGGACGCGGTTGCCCTTCGTGCTGGAGTTGCCGCCCTACCAGTGGCCGAAAGCGCGCGACGTTTGGATCACCGTCTACTTTCGCGGCAAGTTGTTCCTCAAGACGGCGGGCACGATCATCGTCGCGCTGTCTCTCGTGATCTGGGCGCTCAGCTACTTCCCGAGGTCCGACGACGAGACGAGGCGTTACGAACGGGAGTTCGTCGCTGCGAACCCCGGTGCGGGCGAGGCGGCGATTGGCCGACACGTTCAAGCGAGGCAACTCGAGAACTCCTTTCTCGGACGGGCGGGCCGCACGATCGAACCGGTCTTCGCCCCCGCCGGTTTCGACTGGCGCATTTCGACGGCGATCCTCTCCGCCTTTCCGGCCCGCGAGGTCGTGGTGTCCTCGCTCGGCATCCTGTTCAATCTGGGATCCGATACCGACGAATCCTCGACCGATCTGCGCGACGCCCTCGCCCGCGCCACCTGGCCGGACGGTCGCCCGCTCGTCACGACTTGGGTGGCGGTCGGGGTGATGGTGTTCTTCGCCCTTTGTTGCCAGTGCATGGCGACGCTCGCCGCGATCAAGCGCGAAACGAACACCTGGAAGTGGCCGCTCTTCGTGTTCGCCTACATGAGCGCCTTGGCCTATGTGGCGGCGGTGGCGATCCACCGCGTGGGGCTCTGGCTCGGCTAGCCCGTGGTCGCCTTGCGGATGGTCTCGGCGCCCCCGTACCGACGGACGAGGCCTTCGCTGAAGAAACAGATGCCTTCGACCCCGGTTTCGGCGACCGCCTCGATCGCACGGCGAAGCTTGTCCTGCGGCCAGAACTCGGTCCCAACATCTCTTTGGCCACCGGCGTCCTCCGCGAACACGTCGCCGACCGAGATGCCCGGCCAGTAACGGGGGTAGTCGGCGGCCCAAACTTTCTGATCCTCGATCGTCTCTTGATGAAGGACCAGTTGTTGCTCGAACGTCCCCGGAATGTGGGCTCCGTAGTTCATCGGGATGCAGGTGTCCACAAAGGGAGGGAAGTAGCGCCAGTCCTGACCGATAAAGCGGCCGCTATGGATGGGGTTCTTGAAGACGGCGGCGGAGACCCCCACCTTGGGGTTGGCGGCCTTGATCGCCGCGTGCGCCTCGCGTGCGAATCGGCGGATCGCGTCGGTCCGGTAGAGGTAGAAGAAGTAGTCGAGGTCGTAGCGACCGCCCGCGAAGAACGAACCATCGAGCAGAAAGTCGGCCTTCATGTGCCGCCGTAGCGTCGCCCAGTTCTCGGGTAAGACGCGCGGGGTCGGCTCCCAGTGCGCCTCCAGGTACTCACGATCGTAGAGGGGATGGGGGAAGGCTTCGCCCGGAAAGCGCTTCGAGTAGTAGCCGAGAGCGCGCGGCATGTCCTCGAGGCAGCGGTCGCAGAAGCAGTATTGGTCCGGGGCCAGGTCCCCGGGGTAGCGGATGTAGTCGTGGTGGATCGAGTGGACGTCGTACCGCCGTGCGAACTCCGCCATCAGGGGGATCAGCCATTGGTCGGCGTAGCCGGGACGTTGGGCGGGGCACATCCACACGGACGCGAAGCGCCGCCCGCGCAGGGCTTCCTCGGCGGTGGTCCGGCCCATTCGATCCCGCTGGAGCCATTCCGGGTGGGCGACGGCGGCGGGGGAGTTCTCGCCCTCGTAGAAGTCGATGAACCAGGCGTGGAACTCGATGCCGCGCTTTCGGCAGGCGGCGGCGAAGACCTTGGGGAGGTCGAAAGACTCGTAGCCGGGCGCGACCGCCTCCGGACGCACCTCGCTCGGCCAGGAGAGGAGCCCGTGCCCGCCCTTGACCTCGACGAGGATGACGTTGATGCCCATCGCGTGAACGCGATCCACGTACGCCTCGACGCTCTGCTCGGACATGCCGGCATCGGACGCGCCGCACCAGACGCCTCGGTATCGAAATCGTGGGAGTTCCATCCGGCCCTTCGATTCGGCGTCGGGGTCGGCGTTCCCTTTCGGGCTTCTTCCGGCCGTCGCGGGCGGCCGTTCTCGTCATTCCCGTCGCTCCTTGTGTCTCGCGCGCATCGCCACCCCTGTGGCGGTCTTCTTCAGGTTGCCGAGAATGGGCTTTCCCGTCATTCCCGTCATTTGCGCTCACTTGAACAACCGGGGATCTGCTCAGAGATCCGACCGAAGGGTCGATGCACGCGGCCCTATCCAACTTGCCCGTGCGGACGGCGTTTTGTCAACCGGGCGGTGCGACGCCGGACAGGTTTCGCCCGGCGTCAACGTGTCGGCCGGCCCCTTCGCGGGCCCCGATGCGCGCCCACCCTCCGGTAAGGGAGTTGCCGGGGTTCCTCGTTTGCCGATCACGGCGACCGACTCGACCTTGCCGGCTAGATCTTTTGGCCCAATTGGCAGAAGGACGCGGACCGGGCGTAAGACCCTTGATTCCCCCCCCCGGAGGGTAAGAACGTATCCGACAGGAGGAGTCGTTCGTGAAACAAGGGTTTGTTTTGCTCGGGATTGTGCTGGCCGGACTCGGGGCGGCCCAAGTCGAGGATCCGCCGGAAGGTTGGGTTACCTTCTCCGCGTTGCCGAACTTCTGGAGCGGAAGTCGGAACAACGTGAACGTACGCATTGACCCTCTCGGATACGCGGGCGTACGGAGTTACGAAATCCGAATCGGGGGCGAGTTCGTGGACGGTCGTTCATTTGCGACGCCTTCGGTCGTGTGTCAATCGGACATCGTCTTCGACAGCACGCACTTCACCGCTGGTTCGAGCGTTGGGGTCCAGGTCAACTACGTGTTGAGGAACTTTGGGGGTGGCGACGAGGCGTTCTCGGAGCAGACGGCGACCAGGACGGTTTTCAATCGGTACGCGATCCATGCGGACACAAGCATCGCGGACGCGTTCCTAGCGGCGGCACTCGCCAAAGGCGTGCTTCGCCTGGGTAACCCGCCCAAACACTCGGAAGAAGCGTATGTGACCAACGGAACGTTCAACGCCAACGATTATCGCTTTGGTTCGGATTCCATCATCAACGGGACCATCGTGTTTTCTGCCATGCACGGCGCATCCTCCGGGCTCTTGGCGCCCCCGGGAGGGCAGTACGTTCAGGCGAGCCATGTCGAGACGGCGGTCACAACGGGACAGCCAACAAGCAGGCCCCCTCTGAACCTCGCGGTGATCGTCGCCTGCGACGCCTTTGCGAACGAGACCTTTGGCAACTCGTACTTGGCGGGAAGCCAGTCCGTCGTGGGTCGCGCTGCGGTTGGCTTCAAGGTACAAGTAAGCGCCAAAGATGGTGTTGGGTTTGGCAGCCAGCTCATGGTCAACTTGGCCGATGGGAAGCCGCTCAAGATGGCCGTGAAGGAAGCGTACACCAGCACCTTCGACGATCCTGCATGGGAGTCAAGTGTCGCCATATACGGAGACCAAGCGGCAAAGCTCTACGGCGCCTACGACGGGAACCCCGACGGATCGGCTTCGACGGTGTGGTTTGCAGTGGCGTGGGAGTCATGATGGTTATCGGCTCGCTGTTTTGCCTTGCGTCGTTGTTCGCCCCCGTCGCTTCAAGCGACGGGGATGGCGACCAAACCTTCTTGTACGCTGCGCGCACGTTTCTGGCGCGAATCGGCTTCAACGTTGGTGGGTCAGGCGATCTCCGCATGGAGCGTTCGAGCTTTGTCGGGAAGTACGTGTTCATCCAAAACGGGGCGTACCATCTGTCGGTTCGCCGAAGAACATGCACGGTGGACGGGCTGACCGATCGGCGAAAGGAATCGGCCTTTCTGGACTCCCATGAGCCACGTGCGAGCTTCGCCCTAACCACGCCCGAAGAGGCTCTCATTCGCGTGCGCGGATGGCGGATGCGCCTGGGCGTTCCGACCGGTTGGATGGAGGGTCCGGTCGAGCACGTGCTGGACCGTAACCCGCTGTACCCGGAGGAGAAGGGCGTATGGGGCAGGTCCCGAGGCCGGTACGAAGAACACCCGAACGGGCTCCCGTTCCTGAACAAAGGTAACCGCGCTCTGATCTATCTCGATCCCGGCGACGGCCAACTGGTTCACTTCAGTATTCGGCAGGACATTGAGGTTCAGACCACGGAGCGTCGCGTCCCCGAGGACGAGGCGCGCCTCACGGCGATCGCGACCTATCGGGCGGATCGGCACAAGATCTTCGAATCGAGCGATAGCCCGACGCCGCTTACGGTGCGATACGGCTACGGAGTGAGCGACGCCGAGGCGCACCCCGACTACGTGGGCGTGGTTCGAGCCCGGCTCGGGTACGAGTTCGTTTTCGATGACACCCAGAAGACGACGATCATCGTGGATGCCGAGAGCGGGGAAGTGCTCTACCGGTCCTACGCTTAGCGCGTGGCTCAGAAGTCGTCCATGCAGTAGACCGGGCGGCGAGTGAAGAGACGGCCCAGACGCGCCAGGGCGTCCGGATCGGCGGACACGTGACCCTGGGCGGCCAACTCCTCCGCCGACAGCGCGCCGAGGATCGCCTGGGTCAGCGCGCGGATGTCGATCTCGACCTCGTGGCCGGAACAAGGTTCGACGCGAACACCCCCCTCGTTGAATTCGACGCGCCAGGGGCCGACGTTCGCGGGGACTTCGGCGTCGCGAACCCGAAGCGTGAAGTGGCCGGATCGGTCGGGGCGCATCTTCTCGAGGGACGCGGGCACGTTCAGGCACCGGAACATGATCCACTTTGTCAGTTCGAACCTTGGTCCGTGGTCGAGGTGCCGCATCAGGAAGGGCAGGTCGGGCGGCTCGTACCAGGCGGCGCGCTCTTGGTTGATCGTGAGAGCGCGCATGAGGCCCAGGCCTGCCCGATACCCCTCGGGGGTACTCCAGACGAAGTCGGAGACGAACTGCTCGCCCCAGAAAGTGTCCTGAAGCGACAGGACGAGGAAAGCCTCAACCGGTTCACCGATCGCGTAGACCTTGGGCGGATCGCCCCGGAAGGAGCGTCGCCATTGCGACTCGAGCCGCTTGTTCATTCCCGAGTACCGGGAGCGAAACGCCTCGTAACACGGCTCGAGCGCCCGCCACTCCGCTAGCGGCAGGTCCCTGGACTGGAGTTCGCCCGCGTAGTGGGGAAGCAGGTGCCCGGGAACGGTGACAAGGGTTCTTCCGCCGCAGGTTTCGTAGCCCGCCTTTCGGTAGAACGACTCGCGGAAGGCGTAGAGGGAGGTGAACTCGAAGCCCGCCTCGCGCAACAGCGGCATCCAGTCCCGCATGAGGGCGAGACCGGCCCCGGCCCGCCGCTCCTCGGGCAGGACGGCCACGCTCCCGATGCCCGCGTTCCGGAGGTCGCCCCCGCCGGCGAGGGAAGCGGTCATCTCGATCGAAATGCCTGACCCGACCACCCGCCCTTCCCGTTCGACCACGTAGCCGACCGAGTCGTCGGGCGTCAATTTGGCGCCCGGTTCGACGGGCTTCCCGCCCCGGTAGGTGGCGGAGCGCACGGCCGCGTAGGCCTCCCAATCTCGTTCCTCATAGGGGCGCACGCGGAATCCGTTCATGTCCCCTTTTACCCGCGTCGGAACGGAGCGCCGTCCAACCGGACCCAAGCGCGTACAATGGCGGCACGATGTGGCGCGAAGTGATAGTGGCGGTCGGATTGGTTGCCCTGGTCGGATGTGGCGAACCCGGCAAGACGGCGACCGGGTCCACGGAAGGCAAGAAGAAGGTCGGATTCGCCCAGCAGATCTCGAACAGCAGCCTCGACGAACTCCGCGAGGGCTACATCCGGGGCCTCAAGGACGGTGGGTTCGAGGAAGGGAAGAACCTCGTGTTGCTCCAGAAGAACGCCCAGGGCGACATCGCCAGCCTTCAGCTCATCATGAAGGGCTTCGTGGACGAGAAGGTGGACCTCGTCGGCACCGTCTCGTCGGCGGCGTTTCAGGCGGCTTTGCAGAACGTGAAGGAGATTCCGGTGGTGTTCACGGGCGTCATCGATCCCGTCGTCGCGGGCGGCGGGCCCTCGCTCGATCAGATGCCCGCGAACGTGACGGGCGTGTACAACCCGTTCGACGTCGAGCCGGTCGTCGCCCTCGTCAAGGACCTGATGCCGTCCGTCACGACCGTCGGTTCCCTCGTGGATCCTGGCGAGCCGTTCACCGCTCAACTCCAGAAGCAGGCCAAGGAAGCCTGCGCCAAGCACGGCCTCCGTTGGGTCGAGGTGCCGGTCAGCGACGTCACCGACGCGATCCCCGGCGTCCAGGCCCTCCAGAGCCGGGGCGTTCAGGCGATGGTGCACTTGCCGAGCAACAAACTCAACTCGACGATGGACGCGCTCGTGGCGGAGGCGAAGAAGCTGCGGATTCCCGCCTTTTCGATGCAGTACGACCAAGTGAAGCAAGGCTTGGTCGGCGCGATCGGCTGGGACTTCTCGGAAGAGGGTCACGAAGCGGGGTTGCTCGCCGCGCGCGTCCTCAAGGGCGAGAAGCCGAAAGAACTGCCGCTTCAGATTCCGACGAAGGTGCGGTTCGTTCTGGGAGAGAAGACGGCAAGTGAGTTCGGGATCGCCATCCCCGAAGCGATCCGCGCCCGCGCGAACGAGATTCAGAAGTAGAGAAGGGTCCTTGGTTCGCCGCGAGACGAAAGGGGCCGTGTTACAATGGGTCGGGCCTGGAGTTCGCCCGTTCAACCGCCCCGCGTCGCGGGGACGATGACTCCTACCGTGCGCGCAATGGAAACGATCACGAAGATCGCACTGGTGGGTTCGGGCGGGTTCCTCGGAGCCAACGTCCGCTATTGGCTCGGCGGTTGGATTCAGGATCGGACCGGCGGAGCCTTCCCGTGGCAGACGATGTTCATCAACGTCACGGGTTCGCTCGCGATCGGTTTGTTCATGGGTCTTTTCGCCGGCCTCGATTGGTCGCCCAACTGGCGGCTGTTCCTCGCGATCGGCGTCTTCGGCGGCTACACCACCTACTCGACCTTCGCGTACGAGGCGGTGGCCATGTTGGGCGACGGTCGTTACCTGCCGCTGTTGCTGTACGTCGAGGGTACGGCGGTGCTGACGGTGGTGGGCGCGTGGCTCGGTTTGGTGACCTCCAGGCTGCTTCTCGGAGGTGTGACGTGAAGATCGAAGGTCGGGCAAAGGCGCTCGCGATCTACATCGGCGAGACCGATCAATGGCGGGGCCGTCCGCTCTACGCGGCGATCGTGGAGAAGGCCCGGGAACTCGGGCTCGCGGGAGCGACCGTGACGCGCGGGATCATGGGCTTCGGCGCGAACAGCCGCATCCACACGACCGCAATTCTGCGTCTGTCAGAGGACTTGCCGGTGGTGATCCAGGTGTTCGACGTGGACGAACGGGTGGACCTCCTGCTGTCCCAGTTGGATTCGATGGTCAGCGAGGGCCTCGTCGTGACGTGGGAGGTCAACGTGGAACGGTATGTCCACGCACACGACGACCCCCGGAGGTGACGCGCGATGGGCACCCTCGCCATCAGCAGACAGATCGGCGCCGGCGAGACGACCATCGCGCCGGTCGTGGCCCAAAGGCTCGGCTGGAGGTTGCTCGACCGCGAGTTTCTCGATCGTGAGGCGGCGGACTTGGGGGCGCCGTTGCCGGAAGTGGCCGCGCACGACGAGCGAGCCCCCCGGTGGACGGACCGGTGGTTCGCTTCCGAGAACGCAGAGCGGTTCTTCGGGGCGTTGCGTCGGGTCGTCTTGCGCGTCGCCGAAGAAGGGAACGTCGTGCTCGTCGGCCGGGGCGCCGGGTTTCTGCTGCGCGAGCAGGGTGCGTTGCACGTCCGCCTCATCGCCGATATGCCGTTCAGGATTCGGCGCGTGATGGAGGTCCGGTGGGTGAGCGAGGATCGCGCCAAGGCGATCATTCGGGAGAGCGACGCCCATCGCATCGCGTACCATCGCCGGTTCTTCGATCTGGACTGGACGGACCCGTTACAGTACGATGCGACGATCGCGGCGTCTCGCCTCGGAATCGAGGGTACGACCGACCTCCTCGTCGCCCTCGCGCGGGGCGTTCCGTGAACCAGTGGTTGACCGCCGCGCTTTGGATGGCGCTGGCCCTTGGCGCGTCGATCGTTTCGATTCGCTTTGCGGTGTCGGTCGCCTTGACGGAGATTCTGTTTGGCGTGATCGGCGGCAACGTCTTTCACCTCGATGTGACGGAGTGGGTGACCTTCCTCGCCGGACTTGGAAGCGTCATGCTCACGTTTTGGCGGGAGCGGAGATCGAGGCGGGGACGATGCGCCGACATTGGCGTCCGGTTCTGGCGATCGGTTTCGTGTCGTTTCTGCTGCCGTTTCTGGGGGCGTGGGCGTTCGCCCAGCACGTCGCCGGTTGGTCCTCGGAGGGGGCGAAGATCTGTGGGATCGCGCTGTCGACCACGTCGGTGGCGGTGGTCTACGCGGTGATGATCGAGTCCGGGCTCAACCGAACCGAACTGGGCAAGGTCATCCTGGCCGCTTGTTTCGTCACAGACCTGGGCACCGTCTTGGCCCTGGGCGTGCTTTTTGCCAACGCGAACGTTTGGCTGGCCCTGTTCGCCATCGTGACCTCCGGCGTTCTGATCGTGACTCCCCGCTTCACCCGCTGGTTTTTCGGACGGTTCGGCGACCATGTGAGCCAGCCAGAGATCAAGCTGATCTTCCTGCTCCTTTTCTTTTTAGGGGGCCTTGCGGCCCAGGCCAACTCCGAAGCCGTCCTGACCGCCTACCTCTTGGGACTCGTGGTGGCCTAGGTGCTGGAACAGCATCGCGACATCGTCGGCAACATGAGGTCGACGGTGTTCACGGTTGTTGACGCCTTTCTACTTTTTGAAGGCGGGCAGCTATGTGTCGTTGCCCATCCTTGCCACTTGGTCCGGGCTCTCCCTCACGCTGGCGTTGCTCGCGGTGAAGCTGGCGGCCAAGTGCCTCGGGACCTATCCGGTGTGTCGCGCTTTCAAGATGGACCACCGGGTCAGTTCATACACCACTCTCCTGATGGCGACCGGTCTGACCTTTGGCACGATCTCGGCGCTGTTCGGGCTCACCCACAAGTACATCACGCAACAGCAGTACACCGTCCTGGTATCGGTGGTCATCGGGAGCGCGGTGGTGCCCACGATGATCGCCCAAGGCTTTTTCCGTCCCCGCCCGTCGGACGTTGGGGCGGGCACTCAGGAGGCTTAGCCCGTGTTCAAGAAGATTCTGTTGGCTCACGACGGTTCGGACGGGGCGCGCCGCGCGCATCGCGTCTCGGTCGAACTCGCGAAAGCAACGGGTGGTTCGTTGCACGTCCTCTGCGTTCAGGAGGACCTGCCCAAGTATGCCGAGACCCTGATCGAACTCGACGACGTCAAGCAGCGCAGCGACCGCTACTTCGGGTCTGTGCTCAGGGAGGCCGAGGAATATGCCCGCGAGCAGGGGATCGAAATCGCGACCCATTTGTCGGTTGGGCACGAGGTGGACGCGATCGTTCGCTTCGCCGTGGAGGGCGGGTTCGACCTGCTGGTGCTCGGTTACCACGGCCATTCCGCGATTTCGGAGCGGCTCTTCGGCAGCACGACGAGCGCCCTCGTGATGCACGCACCCTGTAGCACCCTCGTCGTCAAGTAGCCTCGAGCAAGGACCGGGCTATGCGGCGAACGACCGGACTGCCGTGTCGGTCGGCGGCCCTGAGCAGGCGATCCCGGGCATCGTCGTTTCCAATGTCGCGTAGCGCCTCGAGGGCGGCCGCAAGGAGCGACACGTCTTCTTCCTCGTCGAGGATTCGGGACAAGGTTTCGGTCGCCGCGTAATGGCGCATCCTGCCGAGATTGGTGATCGCGCTCGCTCGCGTCGGCGTGGTCGGGCAACGCAAGGCGAGCATCTGTTTGTCGGCATAGGGCAGGTTCCCGTACTCCGCGAGCGATTCGCCGCAATGGCCGCAACGCTCGTCCCGCTCGCCGATTTCCGCCCAGCAGTAGGGACAGAACCACGTCAGCACGCGGCGGGCCTCAACGGTCGCTCACCTTGAGCAGAGCCCGTTCCCAACTGCCGCGCTCTTCGCCCCAGGGCGTTTGGTCGCGATGGTCGAAGTGTCGGATCGAAGCGGCCAACTGCTCCTGTAGCGCGGCCAGGCGGTCCTGTTCGATCTGCTCGAACCAGGTCCGGGTCGCGGGCGCGAGCTTCTTGGCGAGCGCGGCGGCGTGGGAGAGGGCGAAGCGCCGAGGCCAGCGTGCCTACGAGCGACGACTCGTCGGCCGAGTCCTGTTCGCAAAGCCAACATGCCAAGACGCGCCGATCGAAGGGTTCGCGCCGCGTCGCGACGAGGTCGGCGGCCACGATGGAGAGGGCCAGGGGGTCGCCCTGTTCGAGCATCAGGCGGGCATGGCAACGACAGAGTCCGCCCTCTCGCATGCGCGCTCTCCAACCGACGTCGTTGACGCCCTCGGTGAACAAGGCGGCGATCCGTAGCCGCCGGTGCTCTTCGGCAAGCCGACACAAGGGGCGCCCTTCCAGGTGCAACGCCTCGCGGAGCGGAAGCTCGTGCAACTGGACGTCCATCGCCTTTCTCGAACCGGCATAACGTCGCACCGGCTCGCACCCCTGTAGACGGAGAGGGAAACAAGAGCCCGGCTATGGGCCTAAGGGCGGTCCTTGGACAGAAATGGCCCTATCCTGTTCGGTGCAGAAGGCACGGCCACGATATGCGCGATCCTCTTTCGGCTCCTCTCGTTCAATTTGAAACCATCGGCGACGCTTGGACCAAGGTCAAGGAAGACCTGAACGTCTGGGTGCCGGCGGCGTTCATCGGCCTGTTCCTGGCGGGGGTCCCAAACGGCTTCGACCTGCGCTTCGACGGCAAAGGGGATACGCCTTGGACGGGAATCCCCGGCCCGATCGGCATCACCGGCATCTTGGCTCTGGTCGGAGTCGGTCTCTGGCTCAAGGTCCTGAGCATGGTCATCGGCACCCTGGTGTCGGCCGGTCTGACCCGGTTAGCGCTGATGAAGTTGTCCGGCCGGGCGATTCGACTGACGGACATGCTGGCGGTGACGCACCGGATCGTGCCGCTCCTGATCGTGGCGGTGATCACGACGGTCGCGACGACGATGGGCACCCTCGCCTGTTGCTTTCCCGGCCTGGTTCTGACCGCTTTGTTCAGCCTCGCGGTTCCGAGGATCGTCGCGGGCCAGACGGACCCCTTCAAGGCGATCATGGAAAGCGTGAACGCGCTCAAGTCGGAGTGGCTGGCGATGTCGTTGTTCATCCTCGCGCTTGGTTTCCTGCAGGTCGTGGGCGCCTTCTGTTGCCTGGTCGGCTTGCTCTTCACCTACCCGGTGATCTGGATGGCGACGGCGATGATCTACCTGAGGGCGTTCGGCGGCGAGCTGCGCATGGACTGACCGGTGGGTCGGCGACCGGCCCCGGGCGGTATAACCGTCGCAATGAAGCGATTGCCGCTCCTGTTCGCCCTTGCCGTCCTCGCCGCCTCGTTCGGTTGCGCTCCGCCCGAGACGCCCGCCGCCAAGGAAGGCGAGAAGCCTGTGACCACCACCGCCGACCCCAAGGCGCCGCCGATGGCGGAAGGATCCACCGAGACGCCCGAAGCGACGGCGACGAAAATTGCCGAGCTCACAAAGAAGTACGAAGACGCCCAGGCGGCCTACGAGAAGAGCAAGGACGAGGCCACCAAGAAGGCGCTCGTCGAGGCGGGCGTCGCCTACGCGGACTACCGGACGTTCAAGGCCAACCTGCCGCCCCGTGAGAAGTACGCGCCTGCGCTCAAGGTCTACCGCGAGGTGCTGAAACTGGATCCCAAGAACGAAGGGGCGAAGGAAGCGCACGACATGATCGTCGCGATCTACAAACAGATGGGTCGGCCCGTTCCGGAGTAGACCTTGACCGAAGAAGCGCCCATCCATCGGGCCCCGGAACGCACCCGGGACCGGGTCGAGTTTCCGTACGTGCGGAACATGATGGGCGTGTGCGCCCTGCTGTCGCTGTTGCCTCCCCTGTTCGGGATCCTCACAACGCAGCAGGGTTTCCGCTTCTTGGGCCATCCCTTCGCCTTCGACGACCACATGGTGTACGCCGCATGGATGCGGCAGGCGATGGAGGGCCGGATCCTGATGGACAACCGGTTCGCGATCGACCCGCAGCCGGGGATCACGATCCATCTGTACTTCCTGGTGGTCGGCTGGTTCGCGAAGGTCGTCGGGCTCTTCTGGGCGGCGACCCTGGCGAAGGTCGGGTTCGTCGCGGTCTTCGTCTGGCTGGCCTACGGGCTGATTCGACGGGTGACGCGCGACGTGTTCGCCATTAAGATCGCGCTCGCCCTCGTCTGTTTCGGCGCGGGATTCGGGTTCCTTGTCTGGCACAACTTCGGGCGGGCCCTCGTGAACCCGATGCCGGAGTTCCTGCGCGGCTGGATGGGCGGCATGCAGCCGACGGACGTGTGGCAACCCGAGGGCTTCGTGTTCCCGTCGATGCTGACGAACGGGCTGTTCATGGCCAGCCTCAGCCTCATTCTGATCGCGTTTTCGGCCTTTCTCGACGCGCGCGACGACTGGAACGCGGTGTGGAAGGGCGGGCTGGCGATGCTCGTTCTGATGAACGTCCACGCCTACGACGCCTTGCTCGTCGCGCTGGTGATGATGGGATTTCTGGGGGCGGCGCTCGTCTCCCGGACCCTGACGTTGCCTTGGCTGGGCCGGGCCGTCCTGATCGGTTGCGGCGCGATTCCGACAGCGCTGTATTTCCTGCACGTCCTCAGCGCCGATCCGGTGTTCCGCAAGCGAGCGGAGACCGAAACGTACACGTCCAATTTTCTTCAGGTGTTCTGGGGGTACCTGCCGCTGTTGGCGTTGGGGCTGTGGGGCGCGTGGAGCGCCCTGCCCGCTTCGTCCCCGGTACGCCGTCGGTTGGGCGTCGGTCTGATGGCCCTCATGCCGGTGGGGATGCTGATCGGGGCACGAGGGCACACCGAAGGCTTCTGGATGACCCTGCCCTCGTGGCTCGGGTTGTTCGCCTTTGCCGTCGCGATCGTTGCGCTGAACGCGGACGAGTCGCCCGCCCGCAACCTGATTCTGGCCTGGGCGATCGTCGGGGTGGTGGCGCCCTACTTTCCGGGTCTGTTCCAGCGGAAGCTACTAATGGGGTTGAGCATTCCGTGGGCGATTCTCGCGGCGCTCGGTCTGGCGCACCTAATGCACCGGCTCAAGGACCGGGGCACGCGCAATCTGGTCACCGTCCTGTCCATCGTGATCGTCTCGGCCACCTCGTTCCGGTGGCTGGTGCGGCAGTTCGACCTGATTCGAAGGGAGGTGGCGAGCACAACCGTGCACTCTCCCTACGTCAGCAGCGACGCCGTTCGCATTCTGGAGTATCTCGACGCCCAGCCGGGAAGGAAGGTCGTGCTCGCCATTCCCGGGGTGCCGAGCCCGGACGAAAACTCGAAGGATTCGTTCTCGACCCCGTATCTGCCCGACCTGAACCCGGTCGTTTCGGGTCTGACCGGCTCGTACACCTACGCCGGGCATTGGAGCGAGACGCCCGATTACTTGCGACGCCGCGACCTGGCCCTGCGCTTCTTTCTGCCGCAGACGTCCGATGAAACCCGTCGCGCCATCCTCGCCGAAACCCAAGCCGACTTCGTGGTGGTGCCGGTCCCCGAGGCCTATCCGCAAATCGCCGATGTGACGCATCTGGGGACCGTCGTGGTCGAGGGCACCCAGTGGCGGCTCATCAAGGTGCGGTAGTCCCGGCGATGAGCACGCATTGCCCGGTCATCAGGTTCAGGCGAGTGAATCGGCGTTGCGATTCGGCAAGGAACTCGTCGACCGCTTTGGGCACGCCGGGGCAGGTGACGAACCCGTGGTCGTCGCACACGATGATCCCGCCTGGGAGCATGCGCGGCCCGAAGTGCCGCAGGCCGAAGATCATCGGCAGGTAGATGTCCACGTCGAGGTGAACCAGTCCGTAGTCGTGCCGGTCGATGCAGTCGGTCCGGTCCTGCACCCGACCCTGAACGACCTCGACGAAAAGGTACGGGGCGAGATAACCGCGCACGTCCTCGTAGGCGGTCTCGTCGAACGTGCCCGTTTCGTGAGCGGCTTCGACGCCCTCGGGCAGGTCGGCGGCGGCGTGGCCCTCGAAGGTGTCGATCGCCACGAGGCTCGCCCGATCCCGGCCGAACTCGGCGCAAAGAGACGCGAGGAACGCCGAACCGCCGCCTCGGAAGACGCCGATCTCCGCCATGTGCGGCCCGTCCTCCGCGAGGTCCCGAGCGTTCAAAAAGGCCTGGTACAGCGTGTGCAACCGGTCGTAGTACAGCAGCGTCCGTCGAGGTTCGGTGAGCATCACGCGGTCGGCCAAGCGCTTGAAGACCGCGTCGTCCCGGATGTCGCGCATTTTGCCCGCCGTCCGCCCGTAGATCGTGGGAACGTAGTGGTGGTCGGGTCGCCGACGCAGGAGCTTGTAGGGGAACTTCATCACCAGGCCGTCCAGCCGCCGTCCACGACGAGGTTGGCGCCCGTCATGTAAGAGGACGCCCGGGACAGGAGGAAGAGCACCGCCCCGTCGTACTCGTCCTCCCGCGCCATCCGGCCGATCGGCATCCGCTCTTGGTAGGCTTCGAGAAAGGCCTCCTCCTGATCGTTGAACACGCCGGCCAAGGTCAGGTTGTTGACCCGCACGCCCTTCCTCGCCCAGTAGGTCGCAAGGTAGCGAGTCAGATTGAGCAGGGCGGACTTCGAGGTGGCGTAGGCGGCCGGTTTGAAGAAGGTCTCGCCGCGTTCCCGACGGTACTCGTAGATGTCCTGCACGGGCGATACCAGGCCGTAGATCGAGCCGATGTTGACGATCGAGCCTTCGCCGACGCGAGCCATCGCCCCACCGAACACCTGGCAACAAAGGAACACTCCCTTGACGTTCACTTCGATGACGCGGTCCCAAGACGACTCGGGGTACTCCTCAAACGGGCCGTTCTCGCCGGCGGGCGCGTTCGGTGGCGAATCGAGGGCCGCGTTGTTCACCAGACCGTAAGGGGTCCCCCATGCCGCCTCGATCGTGGCCAGCGCGCGCTCCAGGCTAGACCGATCGGCCACGTCGGCCGGGATCGTCAGGACTCGCTCGGCTTCGGCGGGTTCGGCTCGGAGGTCGAGGATCGCCACCCGTGCCCCCCGTTCCCTGAGGGCCTTGGCGTAGCTTCGGCCAAGTTGGCCGAGCCCGCCCGTCACGACGACGACGCGGTCGGTAAGGTCGAAGAGGGGGTCCGGGGTCACCGGTTCCATACTGCCACGAAAAGGTCGCAGATTTCGCGCACCGCGCCGTGGCCGCCGGGGGTCTTCGTCCGATACCGACCGAGCGAGGCGACGCTCGGGTGGGCGTCCGCGACGACGATGGGAAAGCCGACGATCTCGAGGCAACCCCGATCGTTGGCGTCGTTGCCCACGAACGCGGTTTCGGCGAGGGCGATCCCCGCCTCGGCGCACCGGGCGCGGAGGACCGTGGGTTTGTCCTCGACGCCTTGGTGGCAATCGAGTCTGAGTTTGGCGCAGCGGGCGCCCACGACGGGGTTCGCCTCGGTGCTGATCACGGCCAGCAGAACGCCCCGATCGCGCAGGGCTTGGAGCCCAAATCCCTCCCAGCGGGAACAGCGCACCGTTTCGCGCCCGTCCTGATCCACGTACACGGCGTTGTCGGTGAACACGCCGTCGAAGTCGAAAGCGACGAAGCGGGTCCGTCGGACCCACGGCGTCATGGCAAGGAGCACGTCGTCCGAGAACTCGATCATGTCTCTCGGTGACGAAGAGGGACCCGGGGCAGGGCGAGCGCCGCCTCGCCCCCCGTCGCGACGCGGAGCATTCGGTCCAAGACGACCTTCGCCGCCCCCGCAAGCGGGAACGCGATCATGGTCCCGACCAGGCCGAACAACGCGCCCGCGCTGAACAGCACGAACATGCTGACGGCGGGCGTCAGACCGACCGCCGTCCCGACCAGTTTCGGATAGAGAATCTGATCCATGGTGGTCAACACGAGGAAGAGGACGAAGACGACGACCAATCCGAAGGCCCAAGGCGAACCGAGATCGAACATAAAGTTGCCCGTCTTGCCGCTTACCCCAACGACCATGAGCGTGACGAAGTAGCTGATGAAGGCGCCGATGGTCGGGATGAGGCCGAGCAGCGCGATCAACAGTCCCATGATGATCGCGTAGGGCGCCCCCATGATCGACAGCACGATCGAGGTGACCGAGCTGTAGACGAGAACGATCATCGTCATCCCGCGCAGGTATTTCACGAAGACCTCGCTGATATCGCGCAGAAGGTCCATCGTACTGGCCCGGATCGACGGCGGAATCCAGGAGGCGCTTCGGCGCTTAAAGTCCTCCATGTCCCAGAGCATCATAAAGGTGATGAGGGGGGTAAAGGCGAGCAGGAACAAGCCGGACGCCACCGTCGAGACGATGCCCAGGAAGCCTCCGAGGAAGCTCTGCAGACCGTTCGCGAACTGCTCTTTATAGGGGTCGAAGTACTGGCGCACCCAGGCCTCTCGGGTCAGCGGGAGGTTCAGCCGCTCGAGCATTCCTTTGTTCGAAGCAAGGAAAGCGTCCACCCGAACGTAGGCGTCGTCGCGGGTGCGGTCCATGCCCGATCGTGACTTTTCGGTGAAGACCCGTTGCCACTCGGCGTAGGTGTAGGGGAGTCCGGCGTCGTTGAGGGTGGTGGACCAGTTGGCGAGTTTGTCGTCGAACTCCGCGCGGCTCATGCCGCTTGGCTCGGAGCCCTCCAGCCGCTTGTTTTCGTTGTCGGCGATCTCCTTGAGGAGGAGGCGCCATTCCTTGGCGGTGGTCGGAAGGCCGGCTTCCTTGAGGGCGGCCTGGCGGCCCGCAATGAGGGTTTCGAATTCGCTCGCCCCGGAAAGCTGAGCGCTGATCGTGTCGAGACGTCCGCGCATGAGCGAAACCTGACCCGAAACGACGGGGGCCAGGAGGACGATCACGATGCTGACGATCGCGAAGAACGCAAGAAAGACCGAGCTGACCGCCGCCCAACGCGGCCACCCCCGGAGCCGGAGTCGACGGATCGTCGGGTCGAGCAGCACGCTCAGGATCACCGACAGCACAAAGGGGGGCAGGATCGCGCGGACCAGGTAGAGGAACCAGACCGCGATCCCGACGACCATGACCCAAAGCGCGATTCGCCAACCCATCCTGGTGACCTCGTAACCTGGCCCGACTCTACCCGTTCGCCCTAACGCCGGACTTCGAACCCGTAGACATAGTCCGAGTAGGTCGCCGCCCAGATCCACCCGTCCCTTGCGACCGGCGAGGAGAGGAAGTGCCCGGCGGGCATCCGGTACTGCGCGAAGATCGAGCCGTCCTTCTGGTCGAACACGCTCAGGAGCGCCGCCACCGAGCCAACCGCGACCAAGCCGTCCGCCACCGAGGGGGTCGAGTCGTAGATCACCTTGCCGGGCGTCGCGCACCAAACCTCCTTGCCATCGTCGAGGCCGATGCAGCGGGCTTGGCCGATGTCGCCGAGGCATCCGATGTAGATGCGCCCGTCCGCGATAGTCGGACCGGAATAGCCCACCTTGTCGCCGGGAGAGGCGTACTCCCAGATCGATTTGCCCGTCTTGGCGTCGAAGCAGTACAGGACGTTGCCGTTCGCCGGGACCACGACCCGACCGTCCGCCACCGCCGGCCCGCCGATCGCGGGCGAGAAGGCGAACGTCCGCTCGCAACAGATCGAGCGCCACGCCAGCCCGCCCGTCTTCGCGTCGAGGGCGTACAGGTAGTTGTCCCATGCGCCCAGATAGAAGCGCTCGCCGTCCGTCGCGGCGGGACTTTGCACGAAGGCGGTGTTCGACTTCGGCAGGGCGTAGGTCCATACGGGCTTTCCGGTCGTCGGGTTGATCCCGTACACCTGACCGTCGCCGGAGGCGATCGCGACGACGCCTTTGGCGAACGCCGCGCTGGCATAGACCGGACCCTGGGTGGCGAAGCGCCACCGCTCCTTGCCGGTTTTGGCGTCGAACCCGTAGGCGTTGCCGTCCGCGCTGCCGACCACGAGCAGGCCCTCGTGGACGGCGGGCGACGAATGGCAGTACCCGCCGGTCTTGGCCGTCCAAAGAACCCGTCCCGTCTTGGGTTCGAGCGCCAGGACCGAACCGTCCATCGCGCTCGCGTAGAGCGTTCCGCCGGCCAGGCAAAGGTGGCTCATCACCCCGCCGGGCAACTTGCGGTTCCACTTGGGGATCAGCCTTCCCTCCGGTTCGACGACCGAGACGATGAACGTCCGCTCCTGCTTGGACGCCGGGTCCCGAAGGCTCAGGCGGTTGTCGCCGGGCAACAGCGCGACCGTCGCGACCTGGCCGTTGACGATCGGCGCGTAGGGCTCGCCGTTCCAGCGGGCTTCCTTGGCTTCGGGGATCGTCACGCGAAGGGGCCGTCCCTTGGCGATGGCCGCCACCCCGAGCGCCCAGACGGGCCGCTTCTCGACGGCGGGCTTGAGCGAGGCGGAAGCAAGTAGCGTCGGCTCCGGCCTATCGGTGGTGCGACGGCTCAGCCGGACCTCGCTTTTCGCGAAGTCCACCTCTACCCGCTGGTAAGAGCCCTGGTAGAGGCCCTTGTTCATCGTGCAGAGGTGGCCTTCCCAGTCCCAGAGGAGGTCGCCGTGCCCGTGGCCGGTCAGGATCATAGGCACGTTGTAGGGTTCGATAACCGCGAGGAGCGCCCGCTCGTTGTCGATCATCTCGGCCTCGCGCCCAACCCAGTGGTGGGTCGTCACGATGACGGGGGTGGCGCGTCCGACCTTCTTGAGGTCTTCCTCAAGCCATCGCAACTGAGCGCTTTCGTAGTGCCCCCAGTGCGAGAGCGGCACCGTGCTGTCGAGCAAGACGAAGTGGACGCCCTGATGATCGAAGGACTTGAACGGGACGCCGACCCGATCCTGGAAGATCTTGAGTCCGAGCGGCGACCACCGAACGTCGTGGTTGCCGGGGACGTGGTGGGTTTTGACGCCGAACCCCCCGAGCACCTTGTCGTAGGTGTCGTACTCGCCCGCCCAGCCGTAGTCGGTCACGTCGCCGCCGTTGATGGCGAAGGCGGGGCGGAAGAACCCTAGCATCTCGGCCATCATCTTCGCGCACTCGGCGGCGTTCCGTTGGAGCGAGACGTGGGTATCGCTGAAGTAGGCGAAGTCGAAGGACTCGGCGCCCGACGAGGATCGGGCGAGGCGACCAAGGGCGGGGGCCAGGGCAAGCCCCGCTCCGGCGCGCAAGACGTCGCGACGCGTGAGACGACTCATGGCCCAGGATACACCCTGGCTAGAAGTGAATCGCGGCGCTGAGCGGACCCTTCACCTCCTTCGGCACGGTGTACGGGTCTCCGCCGAAGGTCGCTCGAATCGAGAACCGCTCAATCCGGATCGTCGCGTCGCGCGGAACGCGCAGACCCTTCAGCAGTTCGTCCGACCAGCCGGGATTGCGTCGGATGAGTTCGTCCACCGTGATCGAGAAGGGGCCTTGTCGCGCGCGCTCGTAAAGGTCTTTGAGTGCCGGCGCGGCCCGGTCCACGAGCTCCCGGTAGAGCGCCTCCTTCTGCTTCTCGGCGATCGCCACCGGGTCCTCGCCTTCCGGAATCTCCCGGTAGCGAATCGGTTCGCACAGTCGCTTGAGCGTCTCGTCTAAACGGCTGCGCGTGAACTTCCCCTTGACGAAGACCGGCTGGGTTAGGAAGCGTGCGTCGGCCCGGTAGCGGCACTTCCAGAGCGCGAACGCCCGATCCACGACCTCCTGCAGGGGCAGGACTTCGCCCTCGCCGAAGTCGAGGTCGCCGTCGTCCACCTTGGCCAGCGGTGTGCTGGGTAATGGGGTCGGGTCATCGGGGGCGTGGTAGTCCGGAAACAGCGTGTCGTAAGTGGCTCCCACGGTCAGCGAAGCAGAACCCGGCAGACGGCGACCCGTGACGGGGTCGGATGCATAGGCCATCATCGCAGGCGCGAGCTTCATCAGCACGGGATCGCCGGCCGCCAGCTTGTAGACGAGCGCCTCCATGCCGGAGAGAAAGCCGGCGAGGGCGAGACGACCTTTCGGGTTGGCCTCGCGCAAGTCCACGGGGCTGTCTTTGAGCCGGTTGACGAGGTCGGGCTTCTCTTCGGCGAGCCACTCCATCATCAGGCGCTCCCGGCGTCGCGTCCCAAGGCCCGGTGCCAGGGACTGGGCGAAGAGAAGGGCATCGCCCACTTCGACGAGTTCTCGACGCAGGCTCGCCGCGAGAACGCGCACCGCCTCGATCGTCGCGCCCGTCTTCCCGAGGTGGGCCGGTACGGTCTCGACGCCCGCCAAGTCCACCAGCAGCGGCATCGGCACTTCCGCCAGGGCGGCCCGGAACTGCGCCGTTCGTTCAGGCACGCTTTGGCCCGAGGAAGGGGTCGCCTGGTGCGAACCTGGCAATGACGCGACAAGAGCGAGGAACGCGGGCAGCGCGCTACTCATCGCCGCTACCGTGGCATGTGACCTCGATGACAACCTCTGGCACGTAGTCGTTATAGGGGTAGATCACGTTCTGGATCGGCGAACCGGGCGGGATGCTCGCGTTCTTCGCGTAGAACCTCACTTTCCCGCGCTCGTGAGCCGCAAAGGTATACGTGTAGTTGATCGTCGAGGACCCCGAATGGTGGACCCACGCGGTCGACGAGGTGTACTCGTAGGAGGCCTGCACGGTGAGCGTCACACCGCCGGACACCGTCGGGAAGTAGTTGGGATCGAGCGGGCATCCGCTACCTTGACACCAGTCGGCGATCGCGAGGTACTTGGGCTGGTCGTAGGGTTGCGCGCTCCCCAGCGCGGCCCCAAGACAGCAAACGGCCGTCAGAACGAATCGATGTTTCCTCATACGTGGCTCCTCAAAGGCGGAATCTCCTCCGCTGAGGACAGGATAACACCCCCTCACCCGTCGCCGGGGGGGAGGGCAAGATGAAAATAAGATGAACACAGAAAGGGCCGCGAACGGCAACCGCTTGAAACCGCAGGTTGGCGTCTCGCCCAAAGAGCCGTCCCGTGAAGCGGGCAATGCCGGGAGTTCGAGGTACCTGCCAAAATGGCACCCATGGCAGGCCACTCGAAATGGAAGAACATCCGCATCCGGAAAGGTAAGCAAGACGCCATTCGCGGGAAGGTGTTCACGAAGCTGAGCCGAGAGATCATCGTCGCCGCGCGCGAGGGGGGCGGCGACCCGGACATGAACCCGCGGCTCCGCATCGCCGTCCAGAAGGCGAAGGAGAACTCGGTCCCCAAGGACAACATCGAGCGCAGCATCAAGCGCGGCACGGGCGAGATCGAGGGCGAGAACTACGAGTCGCTCACCTATGAAGGGTACGGTCCCGGCGGCGCCGCGATCATTCTGGAGGTCCTCACCGAGAACAAGAACCGCACCGTCGCCGAGGTTCGGCACGCGTTCAGCAAGCACGGGGGCAACCTGGCCGAGAACGGCTCCGTCGCCTGGCAGTTCAAACACGTCGGCCAGATCACCGTCGCCCGCGAAGGCCGCGACGAGGACGAACTCACGATGCAGGCGTTGGAAGCGGGCGCGGAGGACGTGACCTCGGACGACGACGCGTTCTACATCGTCACCGCCCGCGAGGACCTGCACGCCGCGAACGACGCGCTCGACAAGCAGGGTGTGAAGGCGGAAGACGTGGGTCTGACGTACCTCGCGACCAACAAAAGCGAGCTTTCTCCCGACGATATGCGCAAGCTCGTCAAACTGCTGGACGCCCTCGAGGACCTCGACGACGTGCAACAGACCTACATGAACGTGGACGTGCCGGACGAGTTCTTCGAAGAGTAAGGGTGAAGGAGCGTCCGCCGGTCGTCTGTCTTCTGCTGATCGCCGCGAACCTGTTCGCGGCGTTCCTGACGCTGTACGACCCTGGGATCGTCGAACGCTTCGGATTCGACGCGAGCCGACCGACCGTCGTGGCCGCGTTCGCCTCCCTGTTCCTGCACCAGAATACGATCCACCTGCTCGGCAACATGGTTTTCTTGGCGGCGGTCGGGCCCGCGGTGGAGGGGACGGCGGGATCGGGTCGGTTCTTTTTGGTGTACGTGGCGAGCGGCCTCTTGGGGGTGGCGACCCACTGGCTGTTCGCCCGACAGGCGGTGGAGCCCGCGGCGCTGGTTGGCGCGAGCGGATGCGTCGCCGGATGCGTGAGCTACTATGCGGTTCGGTTCGCGCGCGTCCAGGTGCCCGTCGCCCCCCGGATCACCGTTTCGATCGGCTGGGTGGTCGCCGGTTGGGCCGCCCTCCAGGCCCTCGGCGCCGTCGTCCGGTTGGGTGACGGGTCGGGCGGAACCGCCTTCTGGGCGCACCTCGGTGGTCTGGCGGGCGGGCTGGTCCTGAGCCTTGCCTACCGGGTGCCGCGACTCTCCGCCCGGGACGAGGGGCGAGAGGTCGTCCGCGCGATGCGCGACCGCAGTCCGGGCGCCGCCCTGGCCTCCGCCGAGGTGGTGCTCCGTCACGATCCGGACCACACGGAAGCCGGCCGACAACGCATCGAGGCACTGGAGAGCCTCGGAGAGAAGGAGGACCTCGTCGAGGCCGTGCTGGCCGTCCTCCGGAAACAGCCCCGCGAGTGCGAGCGATGCCTCGCCCGGTTGGCGAACTTGGGCGCTCTCGACCGGGTCGAGCCGCTCAAACGCACGCTCTACGCGGAGCGATTCAAGGAATCCAGTCCGGATCTTTCGAGGGCGCTTCTCGCGAGCGTGCTCGACGGCGGGGCGGACGACGGCCAGCGTCCGGATGCCCTCCTCGCCCTCGCCGGCCTCGAACGCGACCGTGCGCCCGAGCGAGCGCAGACCCTCCTTCGCGAACTGATCGAACGGTACCCTCTCCATCCCGCCACCACCCTTGCGCGCAACCGGGGCTGGGCGAAGTGAGCAAGAACCGACTGAAGAAGAGATGGCGCGCGGCGCGGCCGTATGTGCTGAGCCACTTGGTCTACGGGGTCGCCCGCTTCATCGGGATGACGGTTCGACTCAAATTGGTCGGCTACGATCGCTTTCAGGCGATGGAGGGGGGCCGGATCTTCGCAGGGTGGCACGGTCGTACCCTCCTCGGGGCGCACCTGTTTCGGGGGAAGGGCGTCTGGACCATCATCTCGCATTCCCGCGACGGCGAGATGCAGGCGCGCATCTTCGAGCGATTCGGCTTCCAGATCATCCGTGGCAGCACCGGAAGGGGCGGCGTCCGCGCGGCGGTGGAGTCTATTCGCATTCTCAGGAAGGGTGGAACGATGGCGTTCACTCCGGACGGACCGCGCGGCCCGTCCGGAGTGGTGCAAGACGGCATCATGGTGATGGCGCAAAAGTCGGGCGCAGCCTTGGTCCCGGTGGGAGTCGCCGCCCGCCCCTGCTACCATGCCCCGACCTGGGACCGTTATCTGGTCCCGATTCCCTTTGGCCGGGCGATCATGGTCTTCGGGGAGCCGATGTACGTGGAGCACGACGCGTCCCCCGAGGAGGTCGAAACGGTGCGACTGGCCTTCGAGCGGGAAATGCACCGGCTCGAGGACGAGGCCGAGCGGGCGGTGGGGAACCGCCCATGACGCGTTTGGTCGACACGCACTGCCATCTGAACTTCCCCGACCTCTTTCCCGAACCGGATCCGGCGATCGAGGAGGCGGCGCGAGAGGGGGTGGACCGGGTGATCGTCGTGGGTTGCGACGCGGAAACGAGCCGGCGAGCGGTCGCCCTCGCGGAGCGTCACGAGGGGGTGTTCGCGGTGGTCGGTTGGCACCCGAACCACGCGGCGACCTTCGACGCGATTGGCCTCGGCGAGATCGAGGCGATGCTGGACCACCCGAAGGTGGTCGCCCTTGGCGAGATCGGACTGGACGACCACTGGGACTTCGCCACCAAGCCCCAGCAACGGACGGCGCTGGTCGAGCAGCTCGATCTGGCGACCCGGTTGGGCAAGCCGATCGTGTTCCACTGCCGCGAGGCCTATCCCGAACTGCTCGACGTTCTGGAGGCGAGGAAGGACTTGCCGCTCATCCTCCTGCACTGCTTTTCGGGCGACGCCGACGACGCTCGGCGGGCGGTGGCGCTGGGAGCGTGGTTCGGGGTGGACGGCCCGATCACCTACAAGAAGGCGGACGAACTCCGGGCGGTCGTTCGGACCTTGCCGTCCGAACGACTGGTCGTCGAAACCGACAGCCCCTATCTCACGCCGCACCCCCATCGGGGCAAGCCGAATCGGCCGGCGATGGTCACCCTCGTCAACGCGGGCCTTGCGGCAACCTTAAGTCTGGATGTGGACGCCTGCGCACGGTTGACGACGACGAACGCGGAGCGGTTCTTCGGGCTGGGGACCCGGGCCGCGACCTAGCAGGGCCGTAGGCCCAGGTCGAGGCGGGTAAGGGAGGATTCCTGTCCCTCCAGCGCTTGGAGGCGCTTCCGGATCAGCATCCGCGTGCGGTGGAGGCGCGAGCGGATCGTGCCGACCGGCTTGCCCACGAGATCGGCGATCTCTTGGTAGGGGACGTTCTGGATATCGGCGAGGGTGATGAGCACACGCTGTTCGGGGCTCAGCGTCGCCAGCACCTGCTGAAGCTGCTCGTTGATCGACCGGTTGAGAAGGTGTTGCTCGGGGTCCGGTCGTTCGTCCGCCATTTCGAGCATCAGGTTGTCGTCACCCACCCCGTTGGCGAGCGGCGCGTCGAGGGACACCGAGGTGACGCGTCGACGACGGTTCCGGAGCAGGTCCAAGAACAGGCGCGACACGATGCGGAAAATCCAGTTCTCGAAGGGTCGGTCGCCCTCGTAGTCGCGGAACGACCGGTAGGCGCGGAAGAACGCCTCCTGGGTGAGGTCCTCGGCGTCCGTTCGGTTCCCGGCGAGGCGAAACGCCATGTTGTAGACCTTGCGATAGGTCGCCTTGCTGAGCTCATCGAACCGGGCGTTGATTTCCGGTCCGTAACGGGTGGTTTCCTCGGCGAACATGAATGCACCTCCTATCGGGGAATGGTGAACGGCCAACCAACGGCGTCTGACTGGGGAAACATCGGCGAATCGGGGACGGTTCCCCGAATGGGTCTCCGGTCACACTCACCGGGCGCGGCGCCCCTACAGCCAGAACGTTCGGGCGGGGCCGAGGTTTCGCGCCGACGGCTCGATCTCAGCCGATTCGCTGGGGCACGTCTTCCGAGGGAGTGGTGGGCCGAGTGGACAGGGACAAGAGGCTGTCCATCTGAATCGTTTGCTGGTGCACGAGTTGCTTGAGTTCGTACACTTCGGCCCGCAACCGGCTGATTTCCTCGAGGCTCTGCGGCGCGTTTTGGCGTTCGGCAAAGATTCGGGCCATCTTCTGCTGGTGCGCCGAGAGGATCGCCACGATCGGGATGAGCAGGGCGATGATGGGAATGAAGACGGCGATTTGTTCGACTCTGAGCACGGGCGATCGACCTCTGGGCGGGTGCGCGTATTGTACAGGTTCTGCGCCGGGCGGACAAGACCGGCGGGACCGTTGACCCTTCCGGGGTCACCGGGTGGCGGCGATCGCATCGGCGAGCCGGAACCGCCCTTCGTACAGGGCCTTGCCGACGATCAGACCCTCGACGCCGACGGACGCCAATTCGCGGACGGCGACGACGTCGGCGAGGGACCCCACCCCGCCGCTCGCGATCACCGGGATGCGGAGCGCTTCCGCCAGCCCCCGGGTCGCCTCGATCGCAACCCCGTCGAGCGAGCCGTCCACCGCGATCTCCGTGAAGATCGCGCGCCGCGCGCCGAGCGACACCATGCGCCGGGCGAACGTCACCGTGTCCTCGCTCGTTCCCTCGCGCCAACCGGCGACCGCCACGAGGCCCTGGCGCGCGTCGATTCCGGCCACGACCCGCTCGCCGTACCGCTCGAAGAACCGCGCCGCCAGGCCCGCGTCTCGAGCCAAGACGGTTCCGACGATCACCCTCGAGACCCCTTCGGCCAGCCATTCGTCGGCAGATTCCAGGGTACGGATCCCGCCACCGACCTGGACGGGCACCCCTCCTTCCCGAACGATCCGGCGAATCGGCTCGACGTTGACGGGCCGGCCCTCGCGCGCGCCGTCAAGATCGACGATGTGGAGCCAGCGGGCGCCTTCGTCCACGAAGCGATGCGCCTGCTCGACGGGGTCCTCGGCGTAGATCGTTTCTCGTCCGTAGTCGCCCTGGGTCAGTCGCACGCATCGGCCGCCGCGCACGTCGATGGCGGGGAAGATCACCATGCCAGGAAGTTGCGCAGGATCGCGAGGCCGATGATGCCGGACTTCTCCGGGTGGAACTGGGTGCCCCATACGTTGTCGCGCCGAACGGCGGCGGGGAACTCGATCCCGTACTCGGTGGTCGCCGCCACGCAATCGGGGTCCTCGCAGTCCGTGTAGAGCGAGTGGACGAAGTACACCTGACTTCCGGGGTCGATGCCGCTGAGGAAGATCTTGTCTCGCACTTTCAGCGCGTTCCACCCCATGTGGGGCACCTTCAGACCTTCGGTTTTCGGCAGGTAGCGCACGCGCCCCGGCAGGAGTCCCAAGCCTCGGGCTCGCCCCATCTCCTCGCTCTCGTCGAAGAGAAGCTGCTGGCCGAGACAAATTCCGAGGAGGGGATTGCCGGATCGGGCGAAGGCGCGAATCTCATCGGCGAGCGGCCCCAGGTGCTCCATGGCCTTGGCGAACGCCCCGACGCCCGGGATCACCAGTTTGGTCGCGCCCGTCAGCGTCGGTTGGACCGAACAGGGGTAACCAAGGAAATCGATGGCTTTCTCGACCGACCGTAGGTTGCCCATCCCGTAGTCGAGAACGACGATCAATCCAACTTCCCCTTGGTGCTCGGCGGGGTACGCCGATCCGAGCGCTGGAGCGCCTGGTAGAGGGTCAGGCCGACCCCCTTGAAAACGGACTCGCAGACGTGGTGGTCGTTCGCGCCGACAAGGTTGCGCACGTGCATCGCGATGCCCGCGTTGACGCAGAAGGCGTGGAAGAACTCCTTCACGACCTCGGTGGCCATGCCCCCCAGGTTTTCGCGCCGGAAGGTCACGTCCCAGTGGAGCTGGCCGCGCCCGCACACGTCGATCGCGACGAGGGTGAGGGCGTCGTCCATCACCAGGTGGTTGCTCGCGTAGCGCACGACGGGTTCGGTCTCCGCCATCGCCTGCCGGATCGCCCGCCCGAACACGATCCCAATGTCCTCGATCGTGTGGTGGTCGTCCACGCGCAGGTCGCCTTCCGCGCGCACTCCGAGGTCGATCTGCGCGTGGAAGGCGAGGAGGTCCAGCATGTGGTCGAAGAAGCCGACGCCCGAGGCGATATCGCGCCGAGTGCCGCCGTCAAGGTCGAGCACGAGGTGGATGCGCGTCTCGTTGGTGTCGCGATCGACTTCTGCGTAGCGCACGCCGGGTGCGTCCTTGCTCATATCGCGCCGTTATACCTGCGGAGGGTTCCGAGGGGCCGGGTCCACGCGCCGAGGCGGACCCTTGTCGGTTCTTGTTTGCGGCGGGGGAGCCCATGGAGGCACCCGGGCTCCCCGCCGGTTCGCACAGGGCGAACGTTGCGCCCGCGCATGGCGGACGAGTCCGTTCGAGGTCCCAGCGGAACCAAGAACCGACCGAAAGATCGGAAGATCAGTGCTTTACTCCTAGACGCGACTGGTGCATCCAGGCACGACCCTCGCTGTGTCTACGGGGTTAGCTGACGGGTTCGGGCCAAGAGTTACCCTAGTCGCCTTGCGACGACATTCACCCCGGACGTGGGTCCCCCGTTCCCTTGCCCGAGGCAAGAGATTCGACCGGTGTCATAGCGTTGGACGCGAACCGATCCCGAAAAGTTCGGTGGGAGACGGTCGTTTCGCGCGAACCCGCCCCTCTTTCTCCCTTCGCCGGGGAGCGTGGCGCGGAAAGGGGTGAGTTCGGTGAGGAAAACCCCGGCGCGAGCGTTCAAGTCCCGCGATGGGCCGGACGAGTTCTTGCGCGGCCAAGCTAACATGGAGCGACCGCCAAGGAACCACACCATGCCGATCAAGATCGCCATTATCGGCGCCGGGAGCGTGGGCTTCACCCGAACTCTCTGCCGCGACATCCTCTCCGTTCCCGAACTCTCCGATGCCACGGTCGCTCTGACCGATATCAACGCCCATAACCTCGAGATGGTGGAGCGCCTCGTCCGGCGGGACATCGAGGCCAACGCCGTTTCGGCATCCCTGGAAGCGACCCTCGACCGCCGTGAGGCGATTCGGGACGCGAACTACGTCCTCAGCTTCGTTCGCGTGGGCGGCCTGGAGGCCTTCCAGACCGACGTGGACATCCCCCTGAGGTTCGGCGTGGATCAGTGCGTCGGCGACACCCTTGGTCCGGGAGGCGTCTTCTATGCCCAGCGCGGCATTCCCGCCCTGCTGGACTTCTGCAAGGACATTCGGGAGGTGGGTGCGCCCGGGTGCCTGCTCCTCAACTACTCGAACCCGATGGCGATGCTCACCTGGGCCTGCAATCGGTACGGAGGTGTGAACACGATCGGCCTCTGCCACGGGGTCCAGGGGGGCCATCACCAGATCGCCCGCGCGATCGAGACCTGGGCACGGGACCAGGGCGAGATCGGACCCGAGGATCGCGTCCTGAAGCGGGACGTGGACATCGTGGCGGCGGGCATCAACCACCAGACCTGGTACGTCCAGATTCGGTGGCGGGGCCGGGACATGGTCCCGCACCTGCTCGAGGCCTTTGAAGAGGTCGAAGAGTTCCGGCGAACCGAAAAGGTGCGGATCGACATGCTGCGTCGTTTCGGCTACTACAGCACCGAGTCAAACGGGCACTTGAGCGAGTACGTGCCCTGGTACCGCAAGCGGCCCGACGAGATCGCCGACTGGATCGATCTCGGATGCTGGATCAACGGCGAGACGGGCGGCTATCTGCGCGTCTGCACCGAGGGTCGCCGCTGGTTCGAACACGATTTTCCGAACTGGATGTCCCAGCCGCCGCTCGTCTACGCGCCGGAGAACCGAAGCGAGGAACACGGCTCCTACATCATCGAGGGGCTTGAGACGGGCCGGGTGTACCGGGGCCACTTCAACGTCGTGAACAACGGGTCTATCCCGAATCTGCCCGACGACGCGATCGTCGAGGTTCCCGGCTACGTGGACCGCAACGGCATCGGCATCCCGATCGTCGGCGACCTTCCCCTCGGTTGCGCGGCGGTGTGCAACGTTTCGATCTCGGTTCAACGCTTGGCGGTGGAGGCGTCCGTGCGCGCCGACGCCCAACTCCTGAAGCAGGCGCTCATGATGGACCCCCTTACCGGAGCGGTCTGCAACCCGAAGGAGATTTGGCAAATGGCAGACGAGATGCTCGTCGCCCAATCCCCATGGCTGCCCCAATGGCAGGACGAGATCGACCGCGCCCGTCAGCGCTTGGCGACGGGGCCGCTCGTGCCCACCCACGCCTGGGAAGGGGCGGCGCGTCTCCGAACGAAGTCGGTCGAAGAAATGGAGGCCGACCGGGAAGCCGCCTCGAACCTCGCGGGCGAAACCGACAAGGCGAAGGACCGAAGCTAGGCTGCGTTTCGCTTGCGACGGAGAAGCGGCAACAGCCCCAGCGCCAGAACCGACAGCGTCGCCGGCTCGGGCACGAGGTAGTTGGCGCCGCTCGCGGCGGTGAACGTCGTATCGGGGCTGTCGGGGACGATGTAGAAGGCCCCGGTGTTGCTGATGTCCAGCGTCGCCGTGGTCACTCCCGCCGGGGCGATGCGACTCACCATCATAAAGGCTCCCATCGCCGCCAGGACGTTCATCGTCGAGCCGCTGTTGGCCTGGATTTGGACGAAGTCGGTCTGCGAGAACGGCGCCCCAACGGTACCGTTCACGCGCAGAATCTGGGGCGAGTTGAGAACCGTGACGCCAAGTCCCACGACTTGCGCGCTGAGGTCGGCGCCATACGTGAGGGTGCCAAGACCGTTCATGCCCGCGAAGCCCTCGAGCCGGTAGTAGAGCCGGAACGTGTGCGGACCGGCGGGACCCCCGATGAGGATGTTGTCCTCGAACGCGGCGATCGTGTCCGGGTCGTCCGCGAACGTGGAGCCGACCATCGCGCCCCCGTCGGCGGTATCGACGGTCACGTTGCCCAGCGCGCGCAACGCGCCGTAGTTGGCCCAGCCCTCCATCCTCGCTTCGGACGAGCCCGCCCCGCCGATCGTCATGTTGGAGAAGCTCACGGCGTGGGTCAAGCGGTTGGCCGGCCCGTCCTGAACGAACTGGCCGGTCGGGCTCGAACCCAGCCAGGCCCCCGTGTTGGACGTGGTGACCGTATAGGGAACCTGGGAGAAGGCCGTGACCGACGACACGGACGCGATCGCGAACAGGAGAACGCGCTTCATTCGGTCATTGTAACGGGTCGGGCAGCCGAGCGGCATATCCATTTAGTCCGCGTTGCCCGGGGATTTGTTCGCTCGGTGCGGCGCGGCGCGTTGTTCGGAGCCACCGGTCGTCGCTCCGCGCACGGCCGTACAAAGAACGAACCCCGCCTCGCGGCGGGGTTCGTTCACGTTCGTCGAGCCGGAAGACCGGTTACTTGACCGCTTGCGGCATGGTCTGGCAGTAGGTGTCCAGCCAGCTCATGTCGCCGCCGGGGGCCATGTTCGTCAGGCGGCTTCGCACCCAACCGAACACGTTGACCTGGTCGGCCGGGGTGCCGCAGATGGCGCTGTGGCCGGTCCGCTTGGAGTGGCTGTCCATAAAGACGAGGGCCATCGCCTTCTCGCCCCACTTGCCGCCGCCCCAGTTCCAGCCGCTGAAGCGGTGAACGCCGTCGTCGTCGTTGTAGTCGTTGGCGCCGTTCGCCCAGTTGATGTACGAACCCATGTCCGTCCACTGCAGCTTCGTCTCGAGGATGCCGGCGATCTGGGCGACGGACTCGAGCTGGCTCTGGTTGAACGAGTTGTACGTTCGGGCCGGGTCGGTGGAGCAGGGGCCGAAGGAGTCCCAGGCGCCGTTCAGGTAGAAGCCCATGTTCGTCATCGCGTAGCCGCGGGCGAACTGCGGGATGCGCGAGACCGACGGCAGCGTGAAGCCGTTGAACGCGAGGATCAGGGGCTCGGACGTGTCGTCAAAGAAGCGCGACGAGTTGTTCACCGGATCGCGGAAGATGTCCGTGTTCTTCATGTACGGGTGCATCGCCTGCTTCCACGAGTAGATCGTGGGAAGGGGCAGGGTCTGCGTGCAGAAGCGCCGGATCGGGAACACATCGTCGTAGTCCGCGATGTACATCTGCTGGGCGATGCCGATCTGCTTGGTGTTGCTGATCGACTGGGTGGCCTTGGCCGACTCCTTGGCCTGCGCGAACACAGGGAAGAGGATGGCGGCAAGAATCGCGATGATCGCGATAACGACGAGGAGTTCGATGAGCGTGAATGCGCCTTTGCGATGACTCATGGTGGGGTTCCTTACTTGATCGATGCAGACAGACGAGCGGTCGAGCCGCGAACGTCCAAAGTCGGGGGATACACGACGCGAAGCTTGTCGGCCTCGGCGGTTCCGTTGATGACGTCGAAGAGCACCTGGGTCGCCCGCCGTGCCATTTCGGCGATCGGTTGGCGGACACTGGTCAGAGGGGGCGAGGTCTGATCGCAAACCGCGGAACTGTCGAAACCGACGATCGAGAGATCGCGCGGCGCTCGCAGGCCTAGGTCGGACAGGATTTTCATGCAGAGGAAGGCGTCGTCGTCGGACCACACGAACAGGGCGGTCGGTCGATCGGGGCGGCGCATCAGGGCGACGAGCGGCTCCGGGTTCGCGCCATCCAGCACCCCGGGAACGACGCATTGCGGATCGTGGGGCACCCCGCGAGCCTCGAGCGCGTGGCGAAAGCCGCTGTGACGGTCGTTCGACGCGACCGATCCGGACGAACCGCGAACCATCCCGATCTTGCGGTGTCCCAAGTCCAGAAGATGGTTGACCGCCATCTTGCCGCCCATGAAGTTGTCGAGGTCCACGAAGGGCACGGTCGGATCGTCGGACCGGGAGAAGAACTGGACCACCGGCAGGCGCCGCGCTATCACCAGTTCCATCGCGGGATCGTTCGCGTCGCGGAGCACCAACGCGCCGTCCACCCGACCGTCGGTAAGCGCGTCCGCTTCCGCGATGGGATCGGACTGGGGCTTGGTGTGCAACAGCACGTCCAATCCCACCGCCACGCACCCGTCGCACACGCCGCGCATCGCCTCGGACGTGAACGTTGAGGCGGCCCGGAAGTAGTCCGCGTATTGGAACACCACCGCGATGCTGTCGGTTCGTTGCCGAAGCAGCATTTTGGCGAGCGCGTTGGGGCGGTAGTCCAGTTGCCGCGCGGCCGCCACGACCCGTTCGGCGGTCTCCGAACTGATCCGCGCCTCCCCGGCCCGACCGTTCAGCACATAGCTCACCGTGACCTTACCGACGCCGGCGAGTTTCGCCACGTCGCTCAGCGTTTTGCGCCGCATCTGCGGAATCGTTTCAGCGCGCGTTCGGTCCGGCGAAGGGGTGGGCATGGAGCGCTCGCTACCGAGGGCCGGCGGGACCGGCCGAACTGGGCGCGCCCGAACCGCCGGGACCGTCGGTCGCGCCGGGATGTCCCATGCGATACCAAACGAACTCGGCCTTCTGGGCGTCGCCCGCGAATTCGGTGAACTGCTTCTGCTCGTCCGCGGTCAGCTTGTTCCAGTCGCCGCCGACCTTGTCGAACATCTGACGCATTTCGACGGCCTTGCTCACCTTCTCCTCGGTGGCGATGGACTCGGGCTTGCCCGGCCCGGAATTGCAGCCGACGAGCGCCCCGAACGCGAGGGTCGCGATCGCAAGGGCGAGAATTCGATTCATCTTGTTCAGCACCATCGCTGTCAAACACCTGCCGCTGACTCGTCCGTAGGTTCAATTCGGTCGTGACCAACCTCCGAGAGCCCTACTGAATGCGTTCAGCTAAAGACAGTATATAGCAGGTTTCACCAAAAGATGCGCTCGATCTCGTGAAATTCAGGTTGGTGACGGTCGGGCGCTTCCGGGCCGGTTCAGCCCGGCGGCCACGGTGAGCCAAGAGGGCGAGCCCGGTCGAGCGTCGAATCCGATAGGCATGGTACTCCCCGCGCTCATCGGACTGGGCCTCGCCTTCGCCCAAGCTGCCGACGGATTCATGACCCGACAGGGACCCGGGGTGGACCGGGCGGGACTCGTCTTCCCGAGCGGCCTCTGGGACCAGGTCCGCCGCCACACCGGACACGCCGACCGCCCCCTCGGCTACACGTACGAGCAGATGCTGGGGTACCCACCGTTCGAGTTCCGACTCAGAACGGTCGAGAACCTCTTTCGCGACGTCCGAGATCCGGCGGAACTCGGTGGGCTGATCGGCGACAACCTCCTCGCCAAAGCCGGCGAGCCCGCCCAAGTCGCCTACATGCTCTGGAGCCAGCTCGACGCCCGCGCCGGACGCGAGTGGAAAACGCCCACCGCCGCGAACGATTGGGGCGTCCCCTGGATTCCGAAGGGCACGCCGCCGACCCGAGCGCTTTCCCTCGCCCTGTCCGGCCCGGCCCAACCGCCGCTTGGACTGGAGCCCGCCACGCTCAAGGCCCTCGGGAAGGCGGGCGAAGCGGTGGTTCGCCTGGTCGCGAGGCTGGCGATCGCGGGACACGAGGCCGCGCCGTACCTGCGGGCGGCATCCCCCGAGGTCTTCTGGTTCGCAGGACGCCCTCCCTCGCGACGCGCCTACTACGATCTGCTCGTCTCGCCGTACCTCGGCGACGTCAACGACGACACGATCCTCGTCGCCGACCGCCGCGCCTATGACGCGATGCGCAACTGGGACGCCAACTACTCCGCCGTCGGCTCGGCGTTGTTCCTGCGCCACTACGAATCCGCCCTCGCCGAGTTCCGCGCGGCGAAGAGCAGGAACCTCGACGCCCGGTTCGACCGCGTCGCCATCGAGACTCCCCTCGGCCGGGTCGAACTGGCCGGGGCGGGCGTCGACGAGCACGGGACGGGCGGCTTCCTGACGCTCGACCTGGGAGGCAACGACCGCTACGCCGGCTTGATCGGGAGTCCCCTGGACCGGCAGCGCGCGATCTCCGTGGTTCTCGATTTGGGAGGCGACGACGCCTACGACGGCACGAAGACCGACGGCAACGTCGGCTGTGGGCTGTTCGGACTAGGGCTGGTTCACGACACGGGCGGTAACGACCGGTACCAGGTCTCCAACGGCGGCATTGGTTTTGGGCTTTATGGAACCGGAATGGTGATCGACGAAGCCGGCGACGACCTCTACGAGGCGAAGAAGGGATGGGCGCAGGGCGCGGCCTACGCGGGCGTCGGGCTGTTGCTCGATCGAGCGGGGAACGACCGATACCGCACGATCTGCATGTCGATGGGGTTCGGCGGGACCCGGGGAATCGGCGCTCTGGTCGACGTGGCGGGCGACGACGACTACTACACCGCCGACACGGGCAATGAGTCGAAGGCGTGGGGCAAGACCGTCTCCATGTGCCTGGGCTGTGGGTACGGGCGGCGATGCGACTCCGGCGATGGCCAGAACCAAGGCGGCGGCTTCGGAATCGTGATCGAAGGCGCGGGCGACGACAAGTACCACACGTCGGTGTTCAGCCTCGGAAGCGGCTACTGGTGGGGGGCGGGAATCTTCGAAGAACGAGGCGGCAACGACGTCTATCGCTGCACGCACTACTGCCTCGGGTCCGGGGCGCACTTCGCAATCGGCAGCTTTGTCGACTTGTCGGGCGACGACCGGTACAACGACCGACCGGACGCGGTCGAGCGGTGGGGAGCGATCGGGCGCGACGGTTCGGTCGCCATCTGCATCGACGGCGACGGCGACGACGTGTGGGGCAACCTCACCGGCGGCCACGCCGACCTCGACAGCATCGCCGTCTTCTGGGATCGCCGAGGCGACGACGCGTACAAGCGCATGCAGCCCTTCGATCCGGCGCAGATGGGCAACCGGCCGTTCGGCAGCGCCGCGCCGTACCCGCCCATGCGCAACTTCCGCGATCGGCTGATGTCCGTCGGCGTCTTCTTGGATACCGGTGGCAAGGACGTCTACCCGGCGGGCATGACGGCGGCGGAGGAGTCGTCGTGGCATCTCCAGACGGGGCCGCTGTTCTGGGGGTACGGCTACGACGGCAACTGGTCCGAGCGCTGAGGCGGTAACGCCGGGGCTCAAAACCGGCGAAGCCGGCGCGGAAGTTTGTAGACTGGGAAGCGTCATGCTCCTTGCCACAATGATGTTGGCGTCCACCGTCGCCGCGAGTCTCCGGCCGGTCGAGCTCAAGTGCGAAGCCCTCGTCGACCCGGTCGGGATCGGGACCGCCGCGCCAAGCCTAAGTTGGAAGCTCGAAGCGACCGACAGGCGCGCGCGGAACTTGGCCCAATCGGCCTACCGAATCCTCGTCGCGACGGACATCCGGAAGCTGGCGGCCGGGCGGGCGGACCTGTGGGACTCGGGGACCGTCGCATCGAGCCAGACCTACGGTGTGGTGTACGCGGGCGAGCCGCTGAAGTCCGGACAGGCGGCATGGTGGAAGGTTCAGGTCCTGGATCTCCGCGCCCAGACCTCGGATTGGTCGGCCCCCGCCTCGTTCTCGGTCGGCCTCTTGGAGCCAACCGACTGGAAAGCCGAGTGGATCGGCTTCGACGCCCCGATCCCGCCCGTCAAGGAGGGAGCGTTCGTGGGAGCTTCTTGGATCTGGTCCGCCGATCGCGAGAAAGCGGTTCGTCACTTCCGGAAGACGTTCACGGTGGGTCCCAACCTGACGAAAGCGACGTTGCACGTCACCGCCGACGACCGCTATGCCCTCTCGGTGAACGGTTCGCCGGTTTCCCAGAGCGACGAAGGGACGGACGCCTGGTCCCGACCGAAGGAAGCCGACTTGACCCGCGCCCTCAAAGCGGGCGAGAACACCTTCGCAGTGCGGGCGGAGAACACGGGCGGGGATGCCGGCCTTCTGGTGCGGCTCGATCTGAGCTACGCGAGCGGAACCAAGGAAACGGTGATGTCGGACTCCTCGTGGAGCGTATCGGAGGTCGAAGGCGGGCCGGGGTCGCCCGTAGTGGTGATCGCGCCCTTCGGCGCGGCTCCTTGGGGCAAGCTGACGCAAGGGGCCTTGCGACTTCCGCCGCCGCGCCTTCTGCGACACGAGTTTTCGCTGGCCAAACCCGTCCGGCGCGCCGTGCTCTACGGATCGGCGCTCGGACTGATCGAACTCCACCTGAACGGGCAACGGGTGAGCGACGAGCTGTTCGTTCCAGGCTGGACGGACTACGCCAAGCGCGTCTACGCCCGCGCCTACGACGTCACCAAGCGGCTGAAGGCAGGCCCAAACGCGCTGGGCGCGATCCTGGGAGACGGCTGGTACGCGGGTTACGTCGGCTACGGAGGGATTCGCGAACACTACGGGAAGAAGCCGCGAGCCCTTGCCCAACTTGAAATCGAGTACGCGGACGGCACCCGGCAGACGATCACCACCTCGCGCGACTGGCGCGCCGCCACCGGGCCGATCCTGGAGTCCGACTTTCTGCAAGGCGAGGCCTACGACGCGCGCAAGGAGCGAGACGGCTGGACGTCGCCGGGCGCCTCGATGGCGGGCTGGCAACGGGTCGATACCGGCGCCGAGATGAGTCCGGCCGTCGAGATGTTCCCCGGGCAACCCGTTCGTCCGTACGCCGAGTTACGGGCGAAGCGAGTCACCGAGCCGACCAAGGGCACCTACATCCTGGACCTCGGCCAGAACATGGCGGGCTTCGCCCGGCTCCGGGTGAAGGGCGAACCGGGCCAGAAGATCACCCTCCGCTTCGCCGAGCGGCTGAATCCCGACGGGTCGTTCTACACCGCCAACCTTCGGATGGCGCGTTGCGTGGACACCTATGTGTGTCGAGGCGGCGGGACCGAAGTCTGGGAGCCGCGCTTCACCTTCCATGGCTTCCAGTACATCGAGGTCACCGGCTTGGGCCGCAAACCGGGACCGGACGAGGTGGTCGGCATCGCGATCAGCACCGACACCCCCACGGTTGGCACCCTCGAGACCAGCGACCCGATGCTGAACAAACTCGTGAGCAACGCTTGGTGGACCCAACGGATGAACTTCATCGACATCCCGACGGACTGCCCCCAGCGGGACGAGCGCCTCGGTTGGACGGGCGACGCCCAAGCCTACATCCGAACCGCCTGCATGCTGACCGACGTCCATCCGTTCTTCACCAAGTGGTTGGTCTCGCTGGACGACGCTCAGCGTGCGGACGGGCAGTTCCCGATGGTCGCGCCCGTCAAGGTCGCCGGAAGCGACGGCGGACCCGCCTGGGCCGACGCGGGCGTCATCTGCCCGTGGACGACCTATGACGTGTACGGGGACCGGGCTCTGCTGGCCCGCCATTACCCGGCGATGAGGAAGTTCGTCGAGTTTTGCCGCAACCGGAGCACCCCGGACCTCCTTCCGCCCGCTCAGTTCCACTGCTTTGGCGACTGGCTCAACATCAATGCGCCGACCCCGAACGAAGTGATTTATTCCGCCTATTTCGCGGGCAGCGCGCGGCTGGTGTCGCAAGCGGCGAGAGCGTTGGGCCTCGACGACGATGCCGAGGTCTACGGCGACCTCTACACCAAGGTGCGCGAAGCGTTCAACCGAGCCTACGTCGCCGACGACGGCGTCGTTAAAGGCGATACCCAGTGCGGGTATGTGCTGGCCCTCGGCTTCGACCTTCTCGACGAGCCGAAGCGCCAGATCGCGGCCGACCGGCTTATCGCCGACATCGAGAAGCGCGACGGGCACCTCTCCACCGGGTTCGTCGGCACGCGGGACATCATGCACGTTCTCAGCAAGATCGGCCGCAACGACGTCGCCTTCCGGTTGCTCCACAACACGACGTTCCCCAGTTGGGGCTTCACGATCGTCAACGGGGCGACGAGCATTTGGGAGCGTTGGGACGGATGGACTCCGGACAAGGGCTTCCAGGACCCGGGCATGAACTCGTTCGCCCACTACGCCTTTGGCGCGGTGGTCGGCTGGATGTTCGCCCAACCGGCCGGCATCGTCAACACCGAGCCCGGTTTCGGGGCGGTTCGGATCGCGCCGCAAATCGACCCCAACCTGAGTTGGTTGCGGTCGCGCTATGACTCGATCCGGGGCCCGGTCGTCTCGGAATGGAAGGTGGCGAAGGGTCGCCTGACGATGAAGGTGGTCGTGCCGCCCAACGTCCGCGCCGAGATCGTCGTGCCGAGCCGGGGGCCGATTCGGTCCGTTCCGTCCCTTTCGCCGCGCCCGGTGGAGGGCGAATCGGCGACGACGGTGTACGACGTCGGCTCGGGCGAATACGCCTTCGAGGCTCCCTACGCGCCTTGAGCGAAACGTTGCTGTCGATCCGAGGACTGAGCAAGGCCTTCGGCGGCGTCCGGGCGCTCGACGACGTGAGCCTGGACGTATCGGCGGGCGAGGTTCACGCGGTCTGCGGTGAGAACGGGGCGGGCAAATCCACCCTGAACCGTATCCTCGCGGGCGTTCTCGCTCCGGACGCGGGCGAACTCCTGTTCGGCGATCGGTGGTTGACCACCGGATCGGTGCCGGCCACCGAGGCGGCCGGCATCGCAATGGTCCACCAGGAGTCCGCCGCGTTCCCCCACTTGGGGGCGTCGGACAACGTTTCCCTGATGCGAGAGCCGACTCGCCTCGGAGGGTGGTGGCTGGACCGACGGGAGATGAAACGACGCACGGTCGAGGCGCTCCGTTCGCTGGGAGAGTCGTTCGACCCGGAGCGTCCCCTGGAAGAACGAAGCCCTGCCCAGCGTCAGATGGTCGCGATCGCGCGAGCCGTTTCCCGCGACTGCCGGCTGCTGATCCTCGACGAGCCGACCGCGTCCCTCTCCGCTCGCGAGACGGACGCTCTCTTTGCGGTCGTGCGCGCGATGCGTAACCGGGGCGTCTCCGTGCTGTACGTGACCCACCGGCTGGACGAGGTCTTCACGCTGGCGGATCGGGTGACCGTCCTACGGGATGGGCGCCTCGTCGAGACTCTTCGCACGGGGGCAACCGACCGGGAGGGCTTGATCCGCCGAATGGTGGGACGCGAACTGGGAGTCGCGGAGGACGGAGGGACCCGTCTTGCGCCGAGCGAGCCGCTCCTCAAGGTGCGCGGGCTGTCCCGGACGGGCGCTTTCGACGAGGTCTCCCTCGAGGTGAGCCGGGGCGAGGTGGTCGTTCTCGCCGGATTGGTAGGGGCGGGTCGGTCCGAGGTCGCGCGGGCGATACTGGGACTCGACGCCTACGACGCCGGCGAGATCACGATCGACGGGGTCGCCGTTCCGGCGGACGCGCCGGGGGCCGTTCGGCAGGGCCTCGGCCTCGTGCCGGAGGATCGCCAGCACGAAGGGCTCCACCTTCCGATGACCGTCCGCGACAACCTCGCGATGGTCGAGCGTCCCGCGCGCTTGGGGGTTCGGGATCGCCGCGCGGAAGCCGCCCTTTCGAGCGACACGATCGGCGCCCTCTCCATCAAATGCGCTTCCGACCTGGCGGAGGTCGCGTCGCTTTCGGGCGGTAACCAGCAGAAGGTGCTGCTCGGCAAGTGGCTGGCGACCGATCCCCGCGTCCTTCTTCTGGACGAGCCAACGCGCGGGGTGGACGTGGGCGCCAAGGAGCAGATTCACCGGCTGATCGGCGACCTGGCGAAGCGCGGCGTCGCCATCCTCGTCGTCTCGTCCGACCTGCCGGAGGTTCTGCGCCTGGCGGATCGGGTGGTCGTGATGCGGCAGGGTCGGGTGGCGGGCGAGTTGGCGCGCGGCGAGGCCTCCCAAGAGCGCATCCTGGAACTGGCACTACCTCGCGAGACCGATCCGGCCGTCTCCGCCCCGCCCCGCCGAAGGCTTCGCCGCGAGTTGTCCGTCGGTTCTTTGCTCGCGCTGACTCTGGTCGCAGCGGCGGTGGTGAACCCGGGCTTCGTCGGACTCGACAATCTGCGCGACATGGCGGTCAAGGTCGCCCCGGCGCTGATCGTGGGCTCGATGATGACGCTGGTCGTGTTGGCGCGCGAGATCGACATCTCGGTCGGTTCGCTGATGGGCCTCTGCGCGGCCGGATTGGGGATCGCGTGCTCGGAGGACCGTTTGGCCCTGCCGGTCTACGCGGGGGTGGCGGTGTGCCTCGGGATCGGATTGGTCGGAGGGCTGCTGAACGGTGTTCTCGTCTCCTATGGGCGGGTGCCCTCGATCATCGTCACCTTGGGCACCCTGACCGTCTATCGAGGCGCGACCGAGCGGCTGATGGCGGGCCGATGGATCGAGAACCTACCGGACGGGCTGCGCGCGTTCGGCACGGGCGCGTTCGTTGGCGTACCCTATGGCGTCCTCACGGCCGGCACCGTCGTGCTGATCGCCGCATGGCTCTCCTTGAGGACGCCGTTCGGGCGGCGGGTGGTCGCTCTCGGCAGCGATCCTCGTTCGGCCGAGTTGGTGGGGGTGCCCGTCCACCGCGTTCAGATGGCGGTGTTCGCGCTGACCGGGCTGGGCTCAGGGGTGGCGGCGCTGTTCGCAGCGACCCAGCTTCAGGTGATCGAGTCCGGCTTCGGCAACGGCTTTGAGCTGGTCGTCGTCGCGTCGGTGATCGTGGGAGGCACGTCGATCCGAGGTGGTCGCGGGACCGTGCTGGGCACCGTCCTTGGCGCGACCCTCCTTGGGATCGTGGCGACCGTGCTCATCTTCCTGCGGCTCGGCGAGTCCGCAACCTACTGGGAGCGCGCGATCCAAGGAGGGCTCATCCTGCTGGCGGTCTTGGGCGACCACCTGTCCCGTCGTGGCCGAGGAGTTTCCGCCTAGGCGTCTCCAGACGTTCCGAGCGTGCCGCGCAACCGAAGGAAGTCGACCACATTGACCGTTCCGCTCCTGTCAAGGTCGGCGAGCGGATTCCAGCTGGCGCTTCCCGACGTGCTTCCGATTGTTCGCTGCTAGGCGGGGAACGACCGGGCTGAACGCCGCGATCGCCAGGCAGACGAGGTGGGACCGTTCATCGAGTTCTCCGTCGGCACGACGGGAGAGGCCGGAGGCCCCGCACGGAGCGACCGATCATTGGCGGATCGGAACCCAACCCGGCGCGCCAGAAAGAACCAGTATGCACAAGTCGAACACGCGCGGCAACCCCGGCATAATGCACGGGTGGCCCCCGACGGCTTGAAAGTCGCTCCGACGGATCGGCGCTCTTCGACCCCTTGGCCGCACCCCGCGTTGCGGTCGCGCGAGTTCGTGCTCGCCATTCTGCTCGCCGGGTTGGTCCTGGTCGCAGGCGTTCTGGAGCCACGTTTCGTCGCACCCAAGGCGCAGTGGCTCCTGGCCGGCCATGCCTGGGAACTCGCGATCGTTGCCCTGCCCATGCTGCTCATCGTGGTGACGGGCGGCATCGACCTCTCCGTGGGCTCCACCCTGGCGTTGAGCGCCGTCGTCCTCGGTTTGTCGCACGAACGGGGTGCGCCGCCCGCATTGGCGGCCGCGCTCGCGGTCGGGGTCGGCGGAGCACTCGGCGCGACGAACGGCTGGTTCGTCGCGCGGCTGAAGGTCCATCCGCTCATCGTGACCCTCGCGACGATGGCGGCGTTCCGGGGAGTCGCGGAAGGCGTCAGCCTCGCGCGACCCATTTCGGGCTACCCGGACTCGCTGCTCTGGTGGAGCCAGGGCACGATCCTAGGAGTCCCCGTCCCGGGATTGGTGTTCGCCGGACTCGCGGTCGCGACGGCCTTCGTGCTGCGCCGAACCTTGGTGGGATTGTGGCTCGTCGCCATCGGCACCGAGGAGACCGCCGCCCGCTTCTCCGGCATTCCGGTCGCTCGCGTCAAGCAGGGGCTGTACGCGGCTTGTGGGGCGTGCTGCGGCCTGGCGGCGGTGCTATTGGTGGCGCGCAACAACACCGCCAAGGCGGACCTTGGCACGGGCCTCGAATTGGAGGCCATCACCGCCGTCGTGCTCGGCGGGGCGAGCATCGAGGGCGGTCGAGGCAACGTGCTCGGGCTGGTGCTCGGCCTGGCCCTGATCCACGAAACCCGGGAGTTCGTCGGCTGGCACTGGAAGCAGAACGAGCTGAACTTGATCGTGATCGGAGCCCTGCTGGTCGGAACGGTGCTTCTGGAACGTCTCATCGGACGAACGCGCCGACCGAGACCCGAACCCGTCGCCGCGTCCGGCTAAGGTTGGACAGGAGGCGCGCGCCCGGCGCCGAATCCGGTTCCATCGAGGCTATGAAGACCGCACCGTTCGCACTCGCCGTTGGGCTCGCCGTCTTGTCGTTGGTCGGTTGTGGCGAGAAGGCCGCCGCGCCCGGGGCCAAGGAAGGCGCCGCCAAGAAGATCGTCGTCTGCCTTTTGCCCAAGAAGAAGGGCGTCCCCTATTTCACCAGCTGCTCGGAGGGGGCGATGGAGGCGGCGAAGGAGCTCGGAAACGTCGAGTTGATCTACGACGGCCCCACCAGCGGGGACGCCGCCGACGCCGTCAAGCTCATCGACCAGTGGACCGCGCAAGGGGTGGACGTTATCGCGGTTTCGCCCAACGACCCGGACGTGCTCGCCCCGGCGATGAAGCGCGCCCGAGAAGCCGGGATCAAGGTCATCACCTGGGACGCCGACGCCGCCCCCGATACGCGCGAGTTCCTCGTGAACCAGGCGACCCCTGAGGAGATCGGGAACTCCCTCGTCGACGCGATGGCCAAGGACCTAGGTGGAGACGCCGCCAAAGGCGAGGTCGCGATCGTCACCGCTTCACTCACCGCCGCCAATCAGAACGAGTGGATCAAGTTCATGAAAGCCCGGTTGCCGAAGTACCCGGGACTCAACCTAGTCGCGACCAAGCCCTCGAACGAGGACCAGAAGCTGGCATTCTCGGTGACCCAGGACCTGATGAAGGCCTACCCTGGCCTCAAAGGTGTGTTCGCGATCAGCAGCGTCGCGTTTCCCGGCGCGGCGGAAGCGATCAAACAAGCGGGCAAGACGGGCGAGGTGGTCGTCACCGGCCTCTCGACCCCGAACGACATGCGGTCGTACGTCGAGCAGGGGGTCGTCAAGTCGGTCATCCTCTGGAACACGAAGGACCTCGGCTATCTCACCGTGTTCGCCGCGCGGGCGCTGGTGGACGGCGACCTCAAGGCCGGAGCCACCACGCTCATGGCGGGCCGCCTGGGCGAGAAGGCGGTCGTCGGCGACAACGTGATGCTGGGCGGAACGATCGCGTTCACCAAGGAGAACATCGGACAGTACGACTTCTAGGCGGGCGGACCCTTGCCGGTCCTTCCGGGAAGAGGTAAGACCCACCGTATGGTGGCTCCTCTTTTCGCGCTGACCGCCGCGTGCGCTTTGGCGAGCGTTTCCGCCTGTGCGCCCCAGACCACGAGCTATCCGAGTTTTGCCGTTCCGAGACTCGACGGAGTGACCATCGCCGGGCTCCCGGCGGTGACCGGCCGCATCCACGTCGACCAGTTCGGCTACCTCCCAGGGCAGAGCAAGGTCGCGGTGATCACCGATCCTGTAACCGGCTACAACGCGGGGGACGCCTACACACCCGGGAACGTGCTTGAAGTCAAGCGGCGCAAAGACGGGAAGACCGTCCTCCGGGGGCCGGCAAAGGCATGGAAAGCGGGCGCCGTGCACGAAGACTCCGGCGACCGGGGCTGGTGGTTCGACTTCAGCCCGCTCAAGGAGAAGGGCGAGTTCTACGTGTTCGACCCCTCGACCAAGCGGCGGTCGCCGCTCTTCCGAATCGGGGACGACGTCTACCGCGACGTTCTCCGGGCGGCGGTCAAGACTTACTTCTACCAGCGTCTCTCTTGGCGCTTCGAGGCCCCTTCGGCGGAAAAGCCCTGGTTGCTTCCTTCGTACATGGACCAGGATCGGAAGGCTCGGGCCCTCTGGGCGAAGAACGATCCGAGCACCGAGCGCGACCTCTCTGGCGGCTGGATGGACGCGGGCGACACCAACAAGTACCCGCCTTTCAACGCGGACGTCCTGAGTTCGCTCCTCTACGCCTACCGCGACAACCCGAAGGCGTTCACCGACGACTTCGGCATCCCGGAGAGCGGGAACGGCCTCCCCGACCTCTTGGACGAGGTCAAGTACCAGTACGACTGGCTCGTCAAGATGCAGGACGCCGACGGCGGCGTGTTCGTCAAGATGGGCGACGTCGACAACAGCGGCCCGACCCGACCGCGCTACTACGGCCCCAAGTGCACCGGCGCGACGATCACCACCGTCATGAATTTCGCCCACGCTGCCCGCGTGTACTCCAGGTTTCCCAAGTGGAAGGCGTTCGCGGACGGCCTGCGGGCAAGGGCGGAGAAGGGCTGGCGATACTACCACTCCCATCCCCAGACGGTCCGATCCGACACCGGCGAGATCCGGGCGGGCAACGCCAGCCGGAGCGCCGAGGACCAGGATCGGCTCGAGGGCATGGCCGGGATTCACCTGTTCGCCTTGACGGGAAAGAAGGAGTACCACGATGCGGTTCTCAAGCAAGCGGGCAAGACGCGCCAGCTGTCGGAGGGAATTTGGAGCCCGTACGAGACGGGAATGACCGAGGCCCTGACCGACTACCTGTCCTTGCCGAACGCCGACCCCGCCCTCTGCGGCCGGATTCGCAGACAGCTCCGCGATTCGGCCCGTAACGACCGTTTCTCCCCCTCCGCCGAGGCCGACCTCTATCGAGCGTGGATGAACCCGGAGGCTTACCACTGGGGAAGCAACACGGTGCGCGCGTCTTTCGGTTTCGGAGCGTTGCTCGCGGCGCAACACGGGGGCGTGGCGCCGGAAGATCGTGAACGTCTTCGAACGCGGGCGAGCGACCTGTTGCACTCGTTCCACGGCGTGAACCCCTTCAGCGCGGTGCTCCTGACCAACATGGAGCGCTACGGCGCGGCCCTCTCGATGAAGCGCATCTGGCACGAGCGGTTCAACTACGACACCCCCTTCGCCGCGAACCCGCCCCCTGGTTACGTGGTCGGCGGTGCGAACCAGAGCTACGGCGGATCAAAGGGGAACCGGGCGGGCGAGGTGGACTGGATCAGGACACAACCGCGCGCCAAGGCGTACGCGGACTTCAACGAGCCTTGGCCGATGAACAGCTGGGAGCTCACCGAGAACGCGATCTACTACCAAGCGGCCTACGTTCGACTTCTCGCGGGCGTCATGAAGGCTCGCTGAATCGTACCGGTCGTGCGGCGTACGAGGCTCCGTTCGGGCCGTGCAATTCGGCGCGTTCGCCCAGTATCGTAGCGCCCATGCCGCGCGCCCTCTTCGTCGCTCTGCTCGCGCTCGCCGCCCCGGCCTTGCTCGCCCAACCCGAGATCTTCGCGCGCCCGATGTCGAAGGCGGAGGAGGCGCGGAAGTTCCACCGACCCGATGTGCGGGGAATGTCGGCCGAAGAGCGGCTCGAGGCCTACGCGAAACGCTTGGACCTGGAGGCAAAGTCGCTTTGGGGAGGCCTCAACTGGGTCAGCGTAGGCCCCGAGATCCAGAGCGGGCGCGTGGTGGACATCGAGAGCCCGGCGGGCGACCCCAAAAGGCTGTTTGTGGCGTTCGCCACCGGCGGTCTTCACGTGACCGAGGACGAGGGGACGACCTGGACCTCGCTGTTCGACACGGAGAGCGCCTTCGCGATCGGCGACGTGGCGGTGAGTCGTGACGGCAAGACGGTCTGGGTCGGCACGGGGGAGAACAACAGCCAACGGACGAGCTACTCCGGGACCGGGCTGTTCAAGAGCACGGACGGAGGCAAAACGTGGGCGAACACCGGCCTTGCCGAAACGCACCGCATCGGGCGCATCCAGATCGACCCTCACGACGAGAACGTGGTCTACGTGGGGGCCCTGGGGTCCCTCTATTCCCAGAACCCGGCACGCGGCGTGTACAAGACGACGGACGGCGGCAAGACCTGGCGGCACGTCCTGAAACTCGACGAGCACACCGGAGTGATCGACCTGAAGGTGGATCCCAAGAACCCGAAGACGCTCTATGCCGTCGCTTGGGATCGGGATCGGCGCGCGTGGAACTTCCGCGAAAGCGGCCCAGGAAGCGCCCTGTACAAGACGACGGACGGAGGCATGACTTGGACCAAACTGGGGGCCGGCGTTCTGCCCCAAGGCGACGCGATGGGTCGCGCGGGCATCACGATCAGCCCCCAGAACCCGAACCGCGTGTACCTGCTGGTGGACAACCAGGGCGACGACCTGGCGACGCCCTGGCGGGACGAGGGACGGCCGGGCGGCGTCCTGACGCCGTCGCGCTTCGCCATGCTGAACGACGATCTCCTCAAAGCGCTGGACACCGGCGTGCTGCAAGACTTCTTGAGCAGTTTCGGCTCGCCGAGGCTCGACGCCGAGCAGGTCAAAAAAGACGTGGACGAAGGGAAGTCGAGCTTCGCCGACCTCAAGCGGACGCTGATGGAGCGCAATCCGCGCGCCTTCGAGTACGACATCGTGAACTCTCAGGTCTGGCGGAGCGACGACGGCGGCAAGAGCTGGACGAAGCCGCATCCGGGCAACCTGGGCGAGATTCTCGGCTACTACTGCGGGCGCATCGAAGTGTCGCCCCACAACGCCGACGAGGTTTGGGTGACGGGCGTCCTCATGATCCGTTCCCTTGACGGCGGGAAGACGTGGAAGCGCGCGGCGGAGCGCATGCACTCGGACTACCATGCGGTGTTCTTCGATCCGCGCGATCCTCGACGCGTCGCCGTGGGTAACGACGGCGGCCTTTACGTGAGCGGCGACGGAGGGCAGAACTACCGGCACTGGAACAACCTCGCCGTCGGGCAGTTCACCACGATCGCGGTGGACGACAAGGTCCCGTACAACATCTACGGCGGGTTGCAGGACAACGGAACGATGCGCGGGCCGAGCAACTACGTTCCGGGCCGGAGCGCGCCGAGCCTGTGGACTTCCATCGGGGGCGGCGACGGGAGCGCCGTCGCGGTGGACCCGCGCAACGGGGGCGACGTGGTTTACGTGGCGTCCCAGTTCGGCTCGCACTCGGCGCTCGAGCAGTCCACGGGGAGGCGATGGAACGCCCGGGCGAACGCGGGAAGGGGCGAGCCCGAACTGCGTTACAACTGGATCTCGCCGCTCATCGTGTCGCCGCACCATCCGGACATCGTGTACCTCGGCGCGCAGAAGGTGTTCCGCTCGTTGAACCAGGGCCGCACGTGGGAAGCCATCAGCGACGACATCACGAAGGACCGGCCGAACGGAGACGTGCCCTTTAGCACCCTCAAGGACCTAAGCGAGAGCCCATTCAAGTTCGGGCTGATCTACGCCGGGGCGGACGACGGGACGGTGAAGGTCACCAAGAACCACGGCTTCACCTGGGAGGACGTTTCGACACCCACCCCGGACAAGTGGGTCAGCCGAGTCGTCGCGAGCAAGCACGATCCCGCGACCGTGTACGTTGCCCAAAGCGGATACCGGGAGGACGATTTCGCGCCCTACCTCTGGAAGTCCACCGACTACGGCGCGACTTGGACCTCGATCATCGGCAACCTGCCGAACGAGACGATCAACGTCGTGCGCGAGGACCCGAAGAACCCTCGGATTCTGTACGTTGGTACCGACCTTGGCGTCTGGGTCACCTTCGATGGCGGGTCGACGTGGGAGCCGTTGGCGGGCGGACTGCCGCGTACGCCCGTCCACGACATTGCGATCCAAGCCCGCGAGATGGAGATGGTGATCGGCTCGCACGCGCGGAGCGTCTGGAAGTTCGATCTCAAGCCGATGCTGGAGGCGAACGAGTCTCTCCGTGAGACGCCCCTCAAGCTCTGGCCCCTCGAATCCGCGCGTCGCACGAACTGGGGATTCGGGCGTCGGGCGCCGTTCGATACCTCGCTTCCGCCAAGCCCGACGCTGAGCGGCCGGCTCTGGTCGCTTGAAGCGGGCGAGGCGACGGTTCGGATCGTGGACAAGGACGGCAAGGCGGCGGTCGAGAAAAGGGTCCCGCTTCGCCGAGGTTACAACGCTTTCTCGCTCGACCTTTTGCTCGAAGCGGGGACGCCCATCGGGGAGGTGCCGACCGTGTTGCCCAAGACGGTCGAAGAAGCGTTGCGGGACCCCTACGCGGCGCGGCGCGGCGTGTACATCGCCGCCGGGGACTACCGCGTGACCGTCACTCTCGGCGACCGTACGGTCGATGAGAAGTGGACGGTCACCGGCTAGGTTCCGAGGCGTTCGGCGTCGGTCGCATGCCGGCTGACGTCCGTCCCCCTGGGGCCATGAAAAGAGGGACGGCCGGTCGCGCAAGATCACGGTTGAAACGCGCGCAAGCCCCAACGATCATTGTCGTGACCTTTGCCGGTGAGGCGCCCAGAACATGCACACATCGCCCGTGGTTTTCGTCACGGGTCGTGATCAAAGAGAGGATCGGACCGTTCCGTACCTCGGTTACGACCCGAACGAGGAGGCGAGCAGGCGGTGGAAGTGGTGGGTCCCGGTCTCTCGGGTCGGTGAGTAGCGGCCTCGGTCGTAGAAGCGGGACTGGACTCCCTTCTGGACGAGTTCCACTACCGCCTCGTCCTCACGCTCGACGCGGTCCACGTCGCCGCCCGCGCCTCGGCCGAGGCGGCTCCGATCCCAAACGTACCGAATGAAGGACACCTTGGTGAGGTCGGGGGCGAGTGGACGCACCACGTTCACCGAGAGGCCCCAAGGATAGAAGTTGAACATCAGGTTCGGGAAGACCCACCAGTAGTAGGCGGAGATCGGCCGCCCGTAGTCGGGAGACGAGGTCGGCAGGTCGAACACGTCGTCCGCACCGCCGCCGACCGCCAACTGAAGGTTCGAGTACGGGTACAGCTCGGTCGCGTACTGGGCGTAGTCGATCACCTCGTTGAGGGCCGCGTGGATGAACGGGATGTGGAACCCCTCCAAGTAGTTGTCCACGTACAGCGCCCAGTGGCCGCGCACGAGGTACTCGCGGCTCGCGGCGGGATCGTGGACAAACTCGTCGAGAGGGAGCCAAGCGAGGCGTCGCTCCATGTCACCCAGCACATTCTCGGCGCCCACCAACGGGTTGAGGGATGTGAACAGGTTGCGGCCCCACCGGTGGAGAGGCAGGGCTCGGAGATGGTCGGCTTCGGAGGGGAAGCCTTCGACATCCTCGAACTCGGGCATGAACTGGAACTTGCCGTCCAGTCCGAACCGGCGCCCGTGGTAGCGGCATCTTAGGAACCGCTCGTTGCCGCCGCCCTCGCAGACCGTCATGCCGCGATGGGTGCAGACGTTCGAGAGCAGGTGGACTTGGTCGCCGGTGTCGCGGGTCAGGACGAGCGGCTCGTTCAGGCACCCTTCCAGAAGGGTGAACGGATGGACCTGCCCCGGCACCTTGGCCATGTCGGCGTCGCCGATCCACTGCCAAGACCGGGCGAAGACCGCGTCGCGGCTCCACTCGAAGTAAGCAGGGTCTCGGTAGAAGCGGGCGGGCGGGGTCGAAGCCCGTCGGACGTTCTCGTGAATCTCGAAGGGGGGCGGGTTCACGTTCGAATCGTACCTTTGGCCTTGGTCGTCGGCGAGTTCGGCAAACCCGAGCGGCTTTCGAGAAACGAGGTTCCGCCATAATCCTCCCGATGCGCGCGTCGTCCCTCCTTGCCCTCTGGTTGCTCCCCGTTCCGATCCTCGCCCAACTCGACCCCGGGGTCGCCGTGCCGCCCAAGGCTCGCAAGGAACCCGTGGCCACCACGCTTCACGGCGACACGCGAGTCGACGAATACGGGTGGCTCCGGAAGAAAGGTACGAAGGAGGTCAACGACTACCTCAATGCCGAAAACGCGTACACCAAAGCGGTGATGAAGCCGACGGAGGCCCTCCAGAAGCGACTGTACGACGAGATCGTCGGTCGCATCAAGGAGACCGACCTCGACGTGCCCGTGTTCGACAACGGCTTCTACTACTACTCGCGAACGGTGAAGGGCCAGTCCTACCCGATCTACTGCCGAAGGAAAGGAGCGATGACCGCGAAGGAGCAGGTGCTGGTCGACCTGAACGAGCTTGGCAAGGGCAGGAAGTTCATCGACCTTGGCACAACGGCAGTCAGCGACGACGGCAACCTGTTGGCCTACACGATCGACACCACCGGTTTCCGCGAGTACCAACTCTACATCAAGGACTTGCGGACGGGTCGCCTGCTCCCCGACCGGGTCGGCAAGGTGAGCCAGGTCGAGTGGGCCGCCGACAACAAGACGCTCTGGTACGTGACGGAAGACGACGCGAAACGCTGGAACAAGGTTTGGCGTTACCGCGTCGGATCCCGGGCCAAGGGCACCCCGGTGTACGAGGAGAAGGATCGCCTGTACTGGTTCTACATTGGCCGGTCTCGCGACAAGCAATACCTGTTTCTGACGTCGAGTTCGGCAGAAACGAGCGAGGTGCGAACGATCCCGTGCGCCTCGCCGGCCGCCTCGCCACGACTAGTGGTGAAGCGACGCGACAAGCACGAGTACAGCGTGGACCATCGCGAAGGGTTGTTCTACATCCGAACCAACGACAAAGGGCGGAACTTCCGGTTGGTGGTGGCGCCCGCGAGCGACCCTTCGGAAAGGAACTGGAAGCAGGTTATCGCGCATCGCGACGATCAGATGCTGGCGGGGGTGGACCTCTTCAAGAGGTACATGGTGGTCTCGGAGAGGCGGGGTGGGTTTCCGGTGCTGCTGGTAACGGATCTGACCACGTTCTCGACCAAGAAGATCGCGACTCCCGAGAAAGTTTACTCCATTGACCTAGGAGCGAACCCGAGCTACGATCCAAAATCGGTTCGATACGCTTACACGTCGTACCAGACGCCGAACTCGGTGTACGACTACGATCCGGCCACCGGATCGTCCAAGTTGCTGAAACGGCAGCCCGTGCTGGGCGGCTTCCGGCCGGAGGACTATGTTTCGGAACTTCGCTATGCGGTGGCGAGCGACGGAACCAAGGTGCCGATCAGTCTTGTCCGTCACCGGAACACTCGCCTTTCGCCGACGACGCCCCTTTTGCTGACCGGCTACGGGGCGTACGGGGCTCCTTCCTTCCCGTACTTCAGCACCTCGCGGCTCAGTCTGTTGAACCGGGGAGTGGTCTACGCGACGGCGCACGTGCGCGGGGGCGGCGAGATGGGCACCCGGTGGCACGACGACGGCAAGATGATGAAGAAGATGAACACCTTCACCGACTTCATCGCGTGCGCGGACGCCTTGGTCGGCGAGGGAGCAACCTCGCGCGAAAGACTTGCCATCGAGGGCGGGAGTGCGGGAGGACTGCTGATCGGGGCGGTGCTGAACCTCCGCCCGGACCTCTGCGGAGCGGCGATCGCCCAGGTGCCGTTCGTCGATCTTCTCAATACGATGTTGGACGATTCCCTTCCCCTTACGACCGGCGAGTGGCTGGAGTGGGGCAACCCGAACAAGCCGGCCGAATACGCGACCATGCGCCGCTATTGCCCGTACACCAACGTCGGCGCCCACGAGTACCCGAACCTTCTGATCGACACGTCGCTGAACGACTCCCAGGTCATGTACTTCGAGCCGGCGAAGTGGACGGCAAGGCTGCGCGACCGTAAGAGGGGAGACCGCGTTCTGTTGCTGAGGACGAACATGGACGCCGGGCACGGAGGCGCGAGCGGGCGGTACGACGCGATCAAGGAAACGGCGTTCGATTACGCGTTCTTGCTGACTCTATGGGGGATCACGAAGTAGGGAGCGATGTTCTTGAGGGGTTCTTCGCTTCGCTCAGAAAGACAATGAAAGAGGGCGTAGCCGGGATTCTTCGCTTCGCTCAGAATGACAGGTGGGATAGGAGCCAGCGGCGGTTGGCGTCCACCATGCCGGGGTGCCAGTCGTGGCCGAAATCGTATTCGACCAGCGTGCGCTCGCCGCCTAACGCCTCGTAGGCGGCGCGGACGTGCGCCGGTCGGGCGGAGGGGTCCTTCAGTCCGAGCGAGACGTGGGTCGGCTTTCGGCATCGCGTCGCGAAGTTGACGGTGTCGTAGTAGGCGATCGTGTTCAGGACGCGCTCTCGCCCCAACGGGATGCCCTCGTAGAGGTCCTGTAGCTCCTTCAGCGGGTATCGGTACAGGTCGTTGGAGAGGGTTTCGCGCATGGCGCAGAGGAAGGGCATGTCGGCGCAGACGGCGCGGACGATGGGGCTCAAGGCGCCCATCCAGATGGATAGGCCGGCGCCCTGGCTCATCCCCATGCAGCCGATCCGGTCTTCGTCGGCCTCGATCTGGGCTTGAAGGACGCGCAAGGCGACGAGGCACCGTTGGGCGAGGGTTCGGAAGACCCAGGTTTCGGGTTCGAGCGCGCCTTCGGCGAAGTATCCGCGCGAGGGGACGTACTTCTCCTGGTAGAAGGCGTCGAGGCCGTGAAGGTTGAAACTCAGGGAGGCCATGCCCTCGCGGGTCCCGTAAGCGTTGGGCAGGAGCGACTCGCGCCCGTACGGCGGAATCCAGAGGAAAGCGGGCTCGCGCCGGGCGTCCTCGGGGTAAGCGAACCAACCGTGGAGCTTCTCGCCGCCGGGTCCACGGAAGGTCAGTCGCTCGACCAAGTGGCGGGGGAGGACTTGCTCGTCTTGGATCGAGCGGTGGAAGTCGAGCGGGGCACGGGCGGCCTCGTCGCACGCTTCGCGCCAGAACGCGTCGAAGTCCTCGGGGACGTAGGGATCGAAGAGACTCATGCGCCGACGGCGCGCGAAAGGGCCTCGACGTGAAGTCCGGTCGTCATCAGCCAGGCGGTCGCGCGCTGGACTTCCTCGACGGGGCCGTCGAGTTCGATCTGCATCCAGCCGAAGTCGCCGTCGATGTTGGCCTTCTTGATCGTGAGTTTGACGTTGAACTCGCGCGAAAGCCGCCAAATCCAAGGTTCGCCGACGTGCGATTTCCCGGCGGTTAGGTTGATGTCCACGCTTGCCAAAGGGTGCCTCTTCGAGGGTTCATTCTACCTAGAACGGCGAAAGGCGGCGCGAACCGGGCGCCGCCTTCCAGTTCCTGCCCGCCGAAGCCTACTTCGCGCGGGAAGAAAAGACCTGTTCGAGCGTCTTGTCGAGGTTCGCGCCGCGCAGGTCCCGGACGGTGGCAAGGATGTTGCCGGTGGAGCCGTCGACCAGGAGAACGAAGGGAATGGCCTCGACGCCGTACTGCATGCCGATCGTCGTGGACCAGAACTTGCCCTCGTAGACCTGCCGCCAGGGCATCTTGTGCTCCTTGAGGAACTTGGCGACGTCCTCGGCCTTGTTGGGTTGGTCGAAGCTGATGCCCAGGATGTCGAAACCGCGGTCGTGGTACTTCTCGTAGGCCTTGACGACGTTCGGGAGCTCGGCGATGCACGGGCCGCACCACGTCGCCCAGAAGTCGAGCATCACGACCTTGCCCTTGTAGGCGCCCGGAAAGGCGAGCTTTTCGCCGTCGAGGTCGGTCGCGTTGAACGAGGGGGCGGGCTTGCCCACGCTGAGGTCGGGCGGGAGCGGAATCTCGTCCACCGACTTTTCGGAGACGACCGCCTCGAGCGACTGGCCGACGACCTTGAACTCGTAGGTGGTGCCGCCGAAGTTGAAGGGACCGCTGACCGATTCGCTCCGACCGTCGTTCTTGCCGTTGCCGTTGCGGTCCACCCAGACGCGGGCGTTGGCGCTGAGGCCGCCGACGAAGGCGATCTTGTAGGTTTGTCCGCCGATGGTGCCGGTGCCCTCGTAACCGAAGTCGCCGTAGTAGAGCAGGGTGTTCTTGAGGGCGGCGCGCTGGGGATCGTTCTTGTCGAATCGGTAGGCGTTCACGGTCGCTTCCTTGCCGTTGAGCGTGACGACTCCGGAACCGGACCACATGGTGAAGTCGCCCTGCTTGCGAGACTCCCAGGTGGCGGCGGGATCGTCGGTGAGGTCGCCGTTGCCGTTCGAGTCGAGGAAGAGACGGGCTTGGCCACCCTCGGGCTCGTCAAGGGCGAAAGCGAACTTGGCGTTGCCGAAAGTCATGGTGCCGAACTGAGCGGCGGTAAGGCCGGCCGGCTTGGTCTTGACGCCGGCGGCTTCCACGGTCATTTCGGCGCGAACAGGGGAGTAGCCGCCCATCTTGGCGGTCATGCCTTTGGGCACGAAGGTGAGATCGAAGCCGGAGGCGGCGAGGATCGAGACGGCAAGAAGGGTCGTCATGCGCGAATCTTAGCCGATTCACGGGCCTATTCCGCCCTTTTCTACGCGCCGAACCATGGAAGGAGGCCCTTGAGGATCAGCTCGTGGCCCGCACGGTTCGGGTGGTTGACCTGGGACATCAGGGATTCGAGTTTCGTGCCGTCGGCGAACGCCTGGACGAAGGCCTCGAGGGAGTCGGCGAGGGCGACACGGTGCTTGCGGGCGAGTTGGCGGATCTGGTCGGCGTGCTGGGGAAGGGGGTCGGACGAGGAGGCCATATTCACGCCGAGGTCCCAGGAAGGGGTGAGGAGGATGACGGCGACGCCCTTCGCCTTGGCTTGCTCGATCATCGCCTCCCAGGCGAGCTTGGCCCGGTCGAGGCCGATGCGACGGTCGTTGAGGCCGTAGTCCAGGGTGACGACGTCGGGTTTGAGGACAGCACGTCGTCCTCGAAGCGGGCGGCGCCCCGATCGCTTTCCTCGCCCCCGATGGCGGTGACGATCACGTTGATCACGGCGTGCGGATACTTGGCGCTCAGGGCGCGGTGGAGGAGGTGGGGGTAGCTGTCGAACGGCCGGACCTCGGGGGTCTTGAAGTAGCCGGCGGGGACGCTGTGGCCGTGGCAGACGATGGTGAAGGTGCGGTTGTTGGGCCACTCGGCCTCGAGTCGCCTCACGATGGGGGCACGGAATTCGGCGACGTCGGCGATCTGGGGGGCTTCGGTCATGGTGGCGAGAATCAACGGGAGCATCACTCGTCCAGACGAGGCAAGACGAGTCGGAGGTGCGTTGACTCGTGCGTGGTCGGATTCCCGGGTTTGGGAGGCCAGGTTGGGTCATAGACGCTCTTCATCATCGAATGATCCTTGGAGGGCGCGCGGATTTCCGGGTGGGATTCCCGCCGGACCGGCGAGTTGGCGCGATCCCGTCTCTAGGGAGGGCGGCGCGGGGGTTCGTCAACCCTGGGCGTTTGCTCGAGAAGGCATCGCCGGCGGCACGGGGTCGCCGGCAACGGCGCAACAGGGCTTCCGCTCACGCTCGGCGCGTTGAAGAGCGAGACCGACCGATCCGAGGGCCGCGAGCCCGAGGAGCATCCAGAGCAGGAACCGCGCGCGACTCATCGCAACCTCACGGTCTTGGAAACGCTCACGTGCCAATCTGCATGGACCTGGTAGTACAGGACGTGCGAGTAGGTTGGCGCCTCGCGATGAACCTGGCCCGTGGCCTGCCAGACCAAGGTCGAATTCCAATGAAGCGCGCTCGACAGGGGGAACCCCCGGGGCAGACTATGGGAGGTGTAGCTAGAGCCGACGGCCTCGAACATGGTGGGGGTGGCGACGGGCCGTCCGTCCTGGTCCACCGTCCCATGGTCGTCCGGGCAGCGAAACGCCAGCCTGTGCCCTAGGTAGGGTTCGACGGCGTCCTGAAAGGCGGGAACGTTGGGGTAGCGCTCGCCGACGGTCGTGCGTGCCTTGTCCCAAGCGTCTAGGGAAGCCGGGTACCAGTCGTCGTAATCGGCGACGTAGAGGCTCGTTGCCCGGGCGATCTGAGACAGGTTGTTGAGACAGGCGGCACTCTTTGCGGACTTCTCGGCGGAATGCATCACCGGGAAAAGCAGCCCTGCCAACAGAGCGAAAATCGCCATCACCACAAGAAGCTCGACGAGGGACCAGCCGGTACGCTTTTGCACTTTCTACTTTCCCTCCGCTCGTTGACGCCCTTCGGGGTGCCGAGCGATGAACCCATCGACCAGGTCCGGAGTGTCTATTCGGTAGTTGGCGAAAACACGGGCGGGCAAGGGCTGGTAGTCCGAGTTGAGCAAGGCCTTGGTGGCGATGGCAAGTAGCGCCTTTCGCTGCTCTCGGTCCTTACAGTCGAGCATGATGGTCAGGGAAAGCAGTTCGCCGTTCTCGCCTTCGTTCTCAGCCATGTGCCGGTAGGCTTCCAGACTCGAAGGTGAGAGACGACCATGCTTGTGCATCTCGTCAATAAGGGCGAGGGAGCGGCTATAGCTTTCGGCACTGGAGAAGCCGGCCTTCTGGGCGGCTTCCGGCGTCGCGAGCAAGGGAGGTGAGGGGCGAAAGGCGAACCACAGACCCGCCGCCATCACCCCCGTCAAGCCGGAAGCCAGTGCGATCTGATAGGTCCGGTTCATCCGTCTATCGTGCAGTCCGGCTCGGGCGGAGCGGTCACGCAACAGTTGAGGCACTGCGTCCGATGGGCGATCGGAGTGCTGCAGTCCTGCAGACAGCAGGCCTGGCACATCGTAGGATTGGGCGAACCCCCTCCGGGACCGTACTGCCGGCAATTCTTGGAGCAGGGAGGCCACTCGACGGCAAGGGCGAGCGAGGCAACGCAGAACGTGGCGATGAAAACGAGCAGGGCTACAGCCCACTCTCGGAAGGGGCGATTCCGGCTCCACATGGCTTGATTCTACGGTAGGTGGCAGGGCTTGTCAAGGTCTAGCATGAATATAGAATGAATATATCGCGTCACGCTTTGGCTGCGCAAAGGCCGAGATCCGACGCCTCGGAATAGCGCGCGGTGGGCCGAAGGGCACGGGTCGCCGGGAAGCCGCCGTAGGATGTAGCCCATGTTGAAGCGTGCCTTCTTCGCCATCGCCATCGTCGCCGCCACGGCGTGTTTCGCCCAAGCGCCCGATTTCGGGGCGGCCAAGAAGAGGGACGCGATGAAGAAGCTCGCGTTCCTCGAAGGCGAATGACGCGGTTCGGGATGGATAGAGTTCGGCGGACGCCGGTCCGAGTTCAAGAGCCGCGAGGAAGTGCGGTTCAAGTGCGACGGCACGATCTTGGCGGTCGAGGGGACGCACGCGGCGAGCATCCAGGGCAAGGAAGTTACCGTGCACAGCGCGTTCGGCATTGTGTCGTGGGATCCGAAGGGGGGTTACCGCATCGAGTCTCACCTGGCGAACGGGCTGAAGGGCGACTTCTCGCTCACGGTAAGCGACTTGAGTTATACGTGGGAGGTTCTCCACCCGATGCTCGGCAAAATGCACTACGCGATGCGGCTCGTTGACGGAGAGTGGGTCGAAACGGGCGAGGTCAAGCAGGCGGACGGCACGCTGAAGAAGGTGTTCGAGATGCGACTTAAGCGGCAGGATGTCAGGGCAGTCGCTCGTTAGCCTTCGCCGGAACGAAGTGAAAAGGACCCGTTAACAACTCCGGACGTCGCGACGCGCTTGCACCTTGGAAACGCGATGTCTCGACCGCGGGGTTTGGGTGGAGCGATATGGCTCTAGAGACCGACGGCGCGGAGGGTGTGCTCGGCGTTACGGAGGTGGTGGTCGAGACTGAAGGCGCGGTCGATCTCCTCGGGACTCAGTCGGGCGCGCACGTCCTCGTCTTCGGCGACGCAGGTCTTGAAGTCCTCGCCGTTCCAGGCCTTGGCGGCGTTGCGCTGGGCGACCTTGTAGGCGGCCTCGCGGGACATCCCCTTGCCAATGAGGGCGATCATGACGTGCTCGCTGAAGACGAGGTCGCCCATCTTGCGGAGGTTCGCAGCCATCGTTTCCGGGAACACGCCCAGGCCGGAGAGGATACGGGTCATCCGGTTCAGCATGAAGTCGGCGAGGTGGCAGGAGTCGGGGAAGACGACGCGCTCCAAGGAAGAGTTCGTGAGATCCCGTTCGTGCCAGGTGGCCACGCTTTCGAGCATCGCGTGGGCATTGGCGCGGAGGAGGCGGGCGAGGCCGCAGACCGTCTCGCTGTTCCAGGGGTTGCGCTTGTGGGGCATCGCGCTGGAACCGGTCTGGCCGCTGGCGAAAGCCTCCTGAACCTCGAGGATTTCGGTGCGCTGGAGGTTGCGGAGCTCGGTGGCGACGCGTTCAAGGCCGGCGCCCAGAAGGGAGAGGGCATTGAGGAAGGCGGCGTGACGGTCACGGTTGACGATCTGGGTGCTCGCCTCGTCGGGACGGAGGCCAAGGATTTCGCAGACGCGGGCCTCCAGATCGGGGTCGGCCACGCCGTGGATGCCGACGGCGCCGCTCACTTTGCCGACGGCGACATCGATCCGACAGACGCGGAGGCGGGTGAGGTTCCGCTGCAGTTCGGCGTACCAATTGGCGGCCTTGAAGCCGAAGGTGATCGGTTCGGCGTGGATGCCGTGGGTGCGCCCAATCTCCGGGGTGCCGATGTGGGCTTGGGCGAGGCGGGCGATCTCGGCGGCCAGAGCCTCGGCGCTTTCGATGAGGACGTCGCACGAGTCGCGCAGCATCATGCCGAGGGCGGTGTCGATCACGTCGTAGCTGGTGACGCCGTAGTGAATCCACCGTCCGGGTTCGCCCACCGTTTCGGAGAGGTTTCGGACGAAGGCCATGAGGTCGTGGCGGGTTTCCTTCTCGATCTCGTCGCAACGGTTCAGGTCGAAGGCGGCGCGGGTTTGGATGGCGCGCAGATCGGCCTGGGGGATCGTTCCGGCCTCGGCGTGGGCTTGGCAGATGGCGATTTCGACCTCGCGCCAGCGGGCGTATTTGGCTCGTCGGCTCCAGACGGCTTCCATCGCAGGGGTGCAGTAGCGGTCGATCATCGGCGGTCTGGAGGGTACCTGTCACGGGTCGCGGAGCTTGGGAGTAAGCTTGGGGTGTGGCCGACGCCTTCGTCACCTTTGACGCGATCAAGACCGATCCGACGGTCAGCGCCCTGATCGATGGGGCCAATTCGGTGATGAGCGCGATGGGCTACACCGAGCACGGTCACCGCCACGCCGGGGTGGTATCGAAGCGCACGGGCGACGTACTGCGGGCGACGAACGCCTCCCTGCGCGAAGTCGAACTCGGGATGATCGCGGCGTACACGCACGACATCGGAAACGCGGTGAATCGGGTCGAGCACGCGCAGATCGGGGCGTCGATCATGTTCTCGATTCTGGATCGGAAGGGGATGGATCCGGTGGAGACGGCGGCGATTCTGGGGGCGATCGGCAACCACGAGGAGTCGGTGGGGTCGGTGGTGAGCGCGATCTCAGCGGCGCTGATCTTGGCGGACAAGAGCGACGTTCACTATACGCGGGTGCAGAATCCCACGTTGGAGACCTTCGACATCCACGACCGCGTGAACTATGCGACGCGTTCAAGCAAGCTGCACACGTCGGAGAATCCGCGCGTCTTGGAACTGCGACTGGAGATCGACACGGGTTTCGCCTCGGTGATGGAGTACTTCGAGACGTTTTTGAGCCGCATGGTGATGTGCCGCAAGGCGGCTGACTTCCTTGGTTACCGGTTCTCGATCAAGGTAAACGGGACGATACTGGAGTAGCTTAGGACTTCAGGGCGTTCTCCAGGGCGCGGCGGAGGTCCGGGTATTCGAACTCGAAGCCGTGGAACCGGGTCATCACGGGCAGGGCGCGCTGTCCGCCGAGAATCAGGTCCGGCTCGATCCTCAGAAGGTTGGCGACGGGCGAGAAAAGCCATTCGGGGGCGGCGGGGACGGGCGGCCGCGCCAAGACATGGCGGAGTTCGGCCATCAGCTTGGCGTTCGTCACGGGGTTCGGGGCGGTCGCGTTGAGGGGTCCGCTGACCGGTTTCTCGATGGCGAAGCGCAAGAGGCGCACCACGTCGCGCAGGTGAACCCAGCTTACGTACTGCTTTCCCGACCCGACGGGCCCGCCGAGGAACATCTTGGTCACGAGGGCGAGCGGCGGGAGGGCGCCGCCTTGATGGTCGAGCACGAAGCCGACGCGCACCTTGACGGTTCGGGTGGCGGGGAGGTCGAAGGCGTCCACCGCGCCCTCCCAAAGGCGGGCGACGCGGGCCAGGAAATCGTCGCCGGGAGGGGAGGCTTCGCTCAGGGGGCGGTCCCCGGTGTCTCCGCCGTAGTAGCCGACGGCGCTGGCGTTGACCCAGCTCTCGGGCGGTTTGACGCATCCCTTGATCGCTTCGCCGATGGCGCGGGCGCTCTCGATGCGGGAGGCGACGATCGATCGCTTGCGGTCTTCGGTCCAGAGTCCAGTGATGGTTTCGCCGGTCAGGTTGACGATGGACTTGGCTCCGTCGAGTTCCTTGGCCCAGTCGGCGACGGACCCGGCGTCCCAGACGGCGACCCGGGCGCGGGGGACGGGCTTGCCGGTTCGGGAGAGGACGACGACCTCGTAACCCGCGTTCGCCAGTTCGGCGACGAGCGCGCGACCGATAAAGCCCGACCCGCCGCCGACGACGACGCGCCCTAGTTCCGTTCCGTGGTCATCCATTGCGTTTGCAGGTCCTGTTCGATTCCCAGATTCTGGAGGATGCGGGCGACGACGGTATCGGCCAAGTCCTCGAGGCTCGTCGGTCGGCCGTACCATGCGGGGCAAGCGGGCAACACCGTCGCGCCCGCTTCGGCCAAGGTCGTCATGTTCCGCAACATGATGAGGTTCCACGGCATTTCCCGGGGAACGACGATCAGCTTGCGTCCTTCCTTCAGGCAGACATCGGCGGCGCGGGTGGCGAGGTCGTTGCTGATGCCGTTGGCGATGCGGCCGGCGGTGCCCATCGAGCAGGGGACGATCACCATGCCGTCGTGCCGAAACGAGCCGGAGGCGGGAGGCGTGTAGAAGTCGGACTCGTCCAGGAGGCGGACACCGGGCGCGGGGGCGCCCAGCCACGCCTCGACGTCGAGGGGCCGGGCTTTGAGGGAGAGCCCCAGTTCGGTGCCCGCGACCTGGATCGCCTGCGGACTGAGGGTCACGAGGACCTCCGAGTAGTAGCGGATCGCCTGGCGCAGGAACCGTTGGGCGTAGATCGCGCCACTGGCTCCGGTGACTCCGACGACGAGCTTTCCGGTGGGCATCGCATTCTCTACGCGCAGGCTCCCGCTTCGGCGGCGCTAGCCGGTGGGAGCGGTGCGGAAGACGAAGTCGGAGAAGGTCAGGGTGTACTCGACCCGACCCTCCTCGACGACGATCTGGAGGCGGGTTGGATACCAGCCGGTTCGCGAAACTTGCGCGGGGAGAGGAATCTGGACGTCGATCGGGGTGCGGGAGGCGAGGAAATCGGGCCCGACCAAGAAGCCGGTGAAAGCGGCCTTGCCGTCGTAGGACCCGAACGTGAAGTCGTGGCCGAAGGGGCCCTCGCCAGCGGGTGCCGCTGGCACGTCGTGGTCCCAGTAGGCGCCGATGTCGTCGGTGCCGGACCCGGCGGTCATGCTGAAGCCGGCGGGCATACGGTCGGCGGGGGGCGCGACGTACATCTCGGGATCGTCGGCGTCGATCAGCAGACGGTCGGCGTTGGGGATGGTGAAGCCGTGAAGGGCGAACATCGGGGCGGCGTAGGCGGTGCCGCCTTTCCGACCGGCGGGAAGCCACTGGAGGACGAGGTGCGTGTAGCCGCAATTGAGGCCGCTCGGAACCGCGAGCGCCCACGTGTTGATCTCGGTGGGGAGATCCAAGACGGCGCCCGTCGAGAAGCTGACGTTCAGTTGCGCGGGTTTCTCTTTGGTGTCGAGGAGTCCCCACGATCGAACCGCGCCGTTCCCCACGGAAACGACGTTGCCCGTCAGGAGCGTTTGGTTGAACTCCTCGCCGCCGCCGCAACCGGCGGTGAGAAGGAAGACGGCGAGCGCGGTCCACGCGAGGCATCGGCGCATGGACTCCATGATAGGCCAACCGGCGCTTTCGGCGCTAGGGAACAACGGGGAACTTCGCGGTACCGGTCGCGTTCGGCGGCGTCGGTGTAACCTCCGGCGGTGATGCCTTCGGTTCCGACTCCCACCCCTCGCGTCGCCGCGTTCGAGCGCCTGTCTTACGGTCTGTTCCTTCACTTCGGGCTCTATTCCCAGTTGGGTCGGGGCGAGTGGGTTCAGCACGCGGAGAAGATCGCGACGGAGGATTACCTGCCGTCGCTGATGGCGACCTTCACGGCGGAGGACTTCGACGCACGGGCCTGGGCGAAGCTGGCGCGGCGGGCGGGGATGCGCTACATCACGCTGACGACCCGCCACCACGAGGGGTTCAGCCTCTACGATACGCGCGGGTTGTCGCGATGGGACGTCACGCACACGCCGTGCGGGAGGGACCTGATCGCGGAATTCGTGGACGGTTGTCGCGCGGAGGGGATTCGTCCTCACTTCTATCACACCACGCTCGACTGGAACGAGCCCCGTTTCAAGAGCGACTTTCCGGCCTACTTGGCTTACCTTCGAGAGTCGGTCGAGGTTCTGTGTCGGCATTACGGTGAGGTCGGCGGGTTTTGGTTCGACGGCAACTGGTCCAAGAAGGACGCGGACTGGGAAGAGGACGCGCTGTACGCGGTGATTCGGAAACACCAGCCGAACGCGATCATCGTGAACAACACCGGGATCGAAGAGCCGGGGAGGCTCGGGAATCCGGAGATCGACGCGGTGACGTTCGAGCGCGGCCGGCCGGAACCGATGGACCGTACCGGGCACCCTCGGTACGTGGCGGCGGAGATGTGCCATACCCTGAACTACCATTGGGGAACGGCGGCGCGCGACCTTAACTACCTATCGCCGGCGCACGTCATCGAGGAGTTGTGCGCCTGTCGGCGGGCGGGAGCCAACTTCTTGCTCAACGTCGGGCCGCTGGCGCAGGGCGGGATTCCCGAATACGAGGGCGCGTTGCTGCGCAAGGTGGGCGACTGGCTGGAGGTTCACGGAGGAGAGGCGTTCTTCGAGGCGAAGCCGTGCGGCGTCCAGGGCGAGGGTTCCGACTTTGGCTTGAGGCTCGGCGAAGAGATTCTGCTCTTTGTGCACGACCTTACGGCGACGGCGGCGACGTACGCCTCGGGAGGTCCGAGGTGCCAGGGACCGGGGCCGCGCCGGTTCACCGGGGTTCCGGGGGGATACCGTGAGGCGCGTTGGTTGGACTCCGGGGAAGCGCTGGCGGTCAGGCGCGAGGGGGAAGCGGTGGTGGTCGAGGCGACGGGCTATCCCTACGGCACGAACACCGTCGTGAGGCTGGCGAAACTGACTCGATGACGGAGTGGCCAATGGGTATTCTTTTCAGCCACCCATGAAGCGCGACGGCCTCCTTGACCTGAACGAGGCGCTTCAGCACCCCGGTCGGACGCTCGTTTTCGAGTTGTCGACCGAACTGAACCAGGAAGAGGACCTCGACCTGCTCGAGCCCTTGGACGGGAGCCTGGAGGCGGTCAGCACGGGAAACCTGTTGCTCATCAAGGGCGAGTTCAAGACGCGGGCGGTCGTGGAGTGCGCGCGGTGCGGCGGGCCGCTGGAACTGGACGTCTCGTTCGACTTCAGCGAGCAATTCCCGGTAGAAGGCGTTCCCAGTTCCTATGGCCTGTCCGACTTCGCCCGGGTCGTGCCCGACGAACCGTACCAATTGTTCGAGGGCAACTCGCTGATCGTCGACGCTTTGTTGCGCCAAGCGCTGATCGTGAGCCTGCCCATGCAACCGATCTGCAAGTTCGGGTGGGACGGAGACTGCCCGGTTGCCCTCAAGAGGCGGGCGGACGCTTCGGAGGCGCACGGACGCGACGAGTTTCAGAAACTGAAGAACCTGCTGGAGGACGACTCGGCGTGATCGTGGCGGTGGACGGGATGGGGGGAGACCACGCTCCCCGGGAAATCGTCCATGGGGCGGTCGAAGCGGCGGCGATGATCACGGGACGGATCATCTTGGTCGGCGACCTTGCCCAGATGGAGCCGTACCTTCCGAAACGGCTTCCCGCCAATCTTGACCTCCATCACGCCTCCGAGGTGATCGCGATGCACGAGTCGCCCACCGAGGGAATTCGGAAGAAGCGCGACTCGTCGCTGGTCGTGGCGGCCGAACTCGTCAAGCAGGGCAGGGCGTCGAGTCTCGTTTCGGCGGGGAACACGGGGGCGGCGAGCGCGGCGAGCCTGCTCAGCTGGCGTCAGGTGGCGGGGGTTCATCGGCCGGCGATCGGGAGCGTGTTCCCCAGCCACCACGGCGGGTTCGTGCTGCTCGACGCGGGGGCGAGTCCGGACGTGGACCCCGAGCATCTGGTGGAGTTTGCGATTATGGGGAGGCGCTACGCGCAGAAGGTCATGGACCGGCCCCATCCCAAGGTGCACCTACTGAACATCGGCGAGGAGCCCGGAAAAGGCAACGCGTTCGCCAAACAGGCCTACAAGCTGCTCAGCGCCCATTCGTGGTTTGCGGGCAATATCGAAGGGAAGGACATGTTTCGGACGGAGTGCGACGTCATCGTATGCGACGCGTTCGTCGGGAACATCGTCCTGAAGACCAGCGAAGGCGTGGGCGAGTTCATCATCGACACCATCCGCGCCCAGATTCCCGTGAATCCGTTTCTGCGCGCGTTTTTCTATCCGATGAAGCGAGTGATGGCCCCCCTCCGCAGGAAGCTCGATTACGCCGAGACCGGCGGGTCGCCCTTGCTGGGCCTCAACGGGCTGTGCGTGATCGGCCACGGGCGCAGCAACGCGAAGGCGATTCGCAACGCGATTCGGATCGCGCATCGCGCGACCGAGAACCGACTGGTCGAGTCCATCCGTGAGAGCTTCCAAGCCTCCGAGCCCGCCCCATGAAACGACGCGCCGTCATCCAAGCCATCGGCCATGCGGTCCCCGACCGCATCCTGACCAACGACGAGATTTCCACCATGGTGGACACGAACGACGAGTGGATCGTCCAACGGACTGGAATTCGGGAACGCCGGATCTGTGGGCCGGACGAAGTGGCGAGCACCTTGGCGGCCCGTGCTTCGGTGGAGGCGCTGGAGCGGGCCGGTGTTTCGGCCGAGGAGATCGAGTTGGTCGTCGTGGGAACGGTGACGGGCGACATGCACTTTCCCTCGACGGCGTCGATCGTCCAGAAGGCGATCGGGGCCAAGTACGCGGGGGCGTACGATCTGGGCGCGGCCTGCGCGGGCTTCATTTACTCGCTGGCGAACGCGGCGGCGATGGTCGAGAACGGGGCGATCGACACCGCGTTGGTTATCGGGGTGGACGTGCTCAGCAAGTTCTGCGACTGGACGGACCGCTCGACGTGCATCTTGTTCGGCGACGGGGCGGGGGCGGTCGTCCTTAAGGGCGAGGAGTCGGAGCGTGGCGTGATCAAGACGGTGTTGCGTTCGGACGGTGGGGGCGCCGAACACATCCGGCTCGAGGTCGGAGGTTCGTTCCATCCGGTCGGCCACCCCGATTCCGTCAAGTACAACCCATACATCTATATGAACGGGCGCGAGGTCTACCGATTCGCGGTCACCGCGATGGGGGACGCGTGCCTGCGCGTGCTCGAGGAGGCGGGTCTGAAAACGACGGACATCGACCTGTTCGTCCCGCATCAGGCGAACCTGCGCATCATCGAGTCGGCGGCCAAGCGATTGGCGCTGCCGGACGACAAGGTGTTCGTGAACGTGGACCGCTACGGCAACACAAGCGCCGGCTCCATTCCCCTCGGCCTGTACGAAGCGGAGCAACAGGGTCGCCTGCAGAAGGGCATGGCGGTACTGACGGTCGGATTCGGCGCGGGACTTGTGTGGGGCGCGAACGTGATCCGCTGGTAGCCCCGCGGGCCGGTAATCTGAGCGAATGTCGGACGCGGGTCGTCTCATCGTCGTCGGGACCCCGATCGGGAATCTGGGCGACTTGACCGACCGGGCGCGTGCGGCGCTTGGCGAGGCGGACGGTTGGCTGGTGGAGGACACGCGCGTCAGCGGCAAACTCCAGAGCGTGCTGGCGATTCACAAGCCGATGCGCGTCCTCAACGAACATACGGTCGATGCCAAGATCGCGTCGTTCGTGGAGGACATCCGGCAGGGGCAGATCTTGGCCGCCCTGACGGACGCGGGAATGCCTTCGATCAGCGACCCCGGTTCTCGGCTGGTGGATCTGTGCCGCGAGGCCGACCTTGAGGTCGATGCGATCCCCGGCGCGAGCGCGGTCACGACGGCGCTCGCGCTGAGCGGTTTTTACGCCCAGAGGTTCGCGTTCCTGGGGTTTCTTGGCCGAAAGCCGGGGGCGATTCGGGAGCAACTGACGACGTTCGCCGAGTCGCCGCTCACGCTGGTGCTGTTCGAGTCGCCGTTTCGTCTGGACCGGTTGCTCGTGGAAGCGGGTCGTTGCCTGGGCGAGCGGCGCTACGCCCTGTGCCGAGAGATGACGAAAGCGCATCAGCAGGTGTACCGCGATCGGTTGCCGATGGTGCCTTCGGCGGGGGTGGTGCCCCGGAAGGGTGAACTGACGGTGGTTTTCGAGGGGCTTCGGCGCGGCGATCGCGAGGAATCGGCGGGGTGGGCCGCCGATTCTCATGTATAATCGCGGCGGTCTCTTTCGATTCGACTCTCCGAGTCGCTAAAATCGGGTTGGAAGCTATGGTCAAAGGAATCCTAGCGGCTTTGCTCGCACTTCTCCTCAGCGTCGCGAGCTTTGCCCAGTCCAAGGAAGGCAGCTACCGACTGCGCACCGACGATGTCGTGCTCATTCTCGTTTACGGCGAGACGCCCGCGAACATCCAGATCCCAGTCGGCCCCGACGGCAACATCAGCGCCCCCTATGTGGGCACGGTGCGCGCCGCCGGAAAAACGACGAAGGAGCTCGAGGAAGAGCTCACCGACCTGTACCGCGTCAAGTTGAACTTGCGCGACCCGGTGGTGTCCGTCACGATCATCCAGTACCGGCTGATCCGTGCCTCGGTCACCGGATTCGTTTCTCGCCCGAACGTGGTCGAGAACTTCCGCGCCGGGGACTCCGTGCTCACGCTCCTCGCGGCGGGCGGCGGTCCGGTGCCGGATCGTTCGGACCTGCGCCACGCGTACCTCCGACGGTCGTCCTCTCCCGAGTTGATCCCGATCGACCTCTATGCGATGTTGCGCCTTGGCGACACGTCGCAGAATTACGAGCTTCAGGACGGCGACGAACTCGTCGTGCCGGAGGACGTGAAGAACCGGATCGTCGTTCTGGGCGCGGTGAACCGACCGGGGGCGTTCCCGTTCCGAGAGCCGATGACGCTCATGGACGCGGTGACGCTGGGCGGGGGTTCGGTCCGCTACATCACGAAGTTGAGCGACGTGTTCGTGATCCGCGAACTGCCGGGGATGCCGGGCCAGTACATGCGGATTCGCTGCAACCTGGTCAACTTCATCAACAAGGGCGACAGCACGCAGAACCTGGTCCTCCAGGCGAACGACATGATCTTCGTGCCGGAGACGGCCACGCCGGACATCCAGCGCGTCGGCACGATCGCCAGCACCCTGTTCTTCCTCGATCGTTTCTTCCAGGAGCAGAGCTTCCTGCGGTTGCTCGGCGGCTAGGCGGCCCTTAGGGTTGTCTTTGGCGGGGCGTCCCTTTCGGGACGCCCCGCCTTGCATTGGGTGGGCCGGTACATACACGTGCCCGTAAGGTGGGACTTTGAGGGAGGAGCCTAACGGCGATACTAACGCCATGAACACGCGCACGGTCCGAGGCCTGATCGCCAGCCTTGCCCTTGGGGTCATGGTCGGCTCGGCGTCGGCGCAGTCCCTCCCCAAAGCGGCGAAAGGTTCGCCCGGCGGGCCGCCCCCAAAGTACGAGGCGCCGTTCCTCTATGTGCGCGGCAATCTGGGAGTGCAATGGAGCGTGGACGGCTTTGGGGCGGGCGAGGACACGCGGACGGAGACGCTCACGGTGCTGCACAACCAACCGGTGCTGGTCCAACTCGATGGTTTTGGCGACCTTCAGAAGACGAGCGGCTCGGCTTCGGGCGCGCAGTCCTTGCCCCTGTGGCTCCAACTCACGGCGGTGGCGTCGGGGGCGACCCTTATTGACACCAGCCTGGTGCCCGCGAACCACGTGAACGGGACGTTCGGCGGGCGTCCGATCGCTCCGGAGGAGACGGGCGGAACGCTCTACCTGAATCTGACGCGACGGGTGACGGTGCCGCCGGGGGCGGGGGGCGGGACCTACCAGAACGTGGGCACGATCACCATCAGCCGCTTTTAGTCCAGAGCGTCCTTGTAGCGGAAACTGCGGCGGAGGCGCTCCACGGGGGCGGCCCATACGCGTTCCTCGCCCACCGGCATCGTGACCTCGAAGAGAAGACTCGTCGTGCCGCGCAACAGGGCGACGGCGGAGCCTTGAACGGTCCGGCCCTCGGTCGGTCGGTAGAGGAAGTCCCACTGGACGGCTTTGCGGTCGCCGAGGGCGGCGTTCGGGTTCGTGGCTTGGCGGTCGTACCGGCCGTGCTCGCTGAGAGCGGCAGCGCGAGCTTCCAGGACGGACGCCACCGTCGATCCCTGGGGGTCGGGGGCGACGAGCACGAGGACCTGGACCCCGGGGTAGCCGACGGGGGCGACCAGCAGACGACTCGCGTCGCCGTCGAGAGACTCGGTGAACGTCCATCCCTTGGGGACGTCGAAGCCGTAGCCGCGTTCGGCGTTGTCGTACGGGGTGGTCGGGAGGTCCTCACCCCGCGTGAAGAGGGCGCGGTTCGGGTTTTGGCCGAGCGCGAGATCGCCGGACAACCGGGAGCCGTCCTCGCTCAGGTCTCCGTTGAAGGCGAACCCATCCGGCCCCTTGACGCTGAAGGTTCGGCCGGCGTCGATGAACTCCCCCTCGGCTTCGACCGGGATCAAGCCGCCGGTGCTACGGACGTTGGCGACGAAGCGAAAGCGCGGACCGCCCAGGGGATCGAGAAACCCCTCGAGGTACTTGTCGTCGCCGCAGGCGCCGTACCAGACGCCCTTGGCCTCGGTGACCCGCGGGTCGATCGCCTCGGTTGGCGGCGGGGCCGCCGTGCGCGGGGCCAGCGCGACGGGCGCGGGCGATTCGGCGGGGGTGGGGTTCGCCACGAAGACGGGAGCGGCCTTGTTCTGGCCGGCGACGACCAGGTACGCGCCCAATCCACCCGCCACGACCACGACCACCGCGAAGAGGGTCGCCGCCAGACCGAGCCGGAAGCCCTCCTTCCCGATGGGAAGGCTGATGGGAACGGCGGCCCGGCGAAGCTCGGAGACCATTTCGGTCGCACTGGCGAAGCGCTGCTTGGGGTCCTTGTCGAGCGCTTTGAGGAGGAACGCGCGAACCCGCGGTGAGACGTTGCGCGGGGCGGCGGGGGCGTCGTGCGCGATTTTGCGAAGGACCGAGTCGGGGTTGGGATCGTCGAACGGGAGGTGTCCCGCCAGCGATCGGTAGATCATGACGGCGAAGGACCAGAGATCGCTGGCGGCGGTGGCCATCCGCCCGGAGACGACTTCCGGCGACAGGTAGCGGGTGGTGCCGGTAAGCGTGTGTCCGTCGCCGTGGTCGTTGCCGAGCATGCTGGCGACACCGAAGTCGATGAGGAGCGCCTTGCCCGCCGGGGTGATCATCACGTTGGACGGTTTGATATCGCGGTGGGTGAAGCCGAGCTTGTGCGCGTAGTCGAGTCCGGCGGCGAGTTGCTCGAAGAGGGGGATTGCTTCGTTCGGGGCGAGGGGACCCGCTTTGAGTCGCTCGGCGAGGGTTTTGCCCTCGACCCACTGCATGGCGATGTACGGAGGCACGTGTTCGGCGTTCGCGTCGTAGACCTTGACGATGGCGGGGTGTTCGAGGCGGCCGAGGGCCTTAGCCTCCTGGGAGAAACGGGTGACGAAGTCGCGGTCTTGAGCGAGTTCGGGGGTGAGGACCTTGACCGCGCGCAGTTGGTTGAGGGGGACGTACATCGCGGTCCACACGGAGGCCATCCCGCCTTCGCCGAGTTTGTCGCGAAACGCGTACCCGGCAATTTCAGGGACGGGTTCGCGACCTTCCGATCCGCGGCGGCCCCAGCGCGAGCTCGGGTCGCCGGTCAGGGGGTCGAACGCGTAGTTGGCGGTCGGGTCTTTCTCCTCGCTCATCCGCGAACCCCCTGGGTCAGGGCCCCGAAGAGGCGAGCCCCGGGCAGACACCCGAAGCGCCGGGGTCTTCCGATGAACGCGGCCACTACCGCGATGTTGTCCGGGCCGCCGGCTTTCAGGGCTCGGTCGACGCACTCGTCGCACGCGGCCTTGGCGTTCGCGGCGCGTCTCAGGACGGTTCGGATCGCGTCGTCGTCGACGACCTTGAAGAGCCCATCCGAACAAAGGAGGAGTCGGTCGCCGTTCAGGACCGGCCGGTGGTGGGTTTCGGTTTCGACGGAGACGCCGACGCCCACGGCCTGGCGGAGTTCGGTGCCGTAGGGGTTCTCGATGCCGTGTTTGTGGGCGTACTCGTCCCAGGTGTGGTCTTCGGTGAGGCGCTGGAGCCGGCCGCCACGGAGGAGGTAGGCGCGCGAGTCCCCGACGTGGCCGATCGCCGCCTCGCCGTCGCGAAGAAGGACGACGGTCAGGGTGGTGCCGACGGTTTCGCCTTCGTTTCCGATGGCGGCGACGCGGGCGTGGGCGTCGTCGTGAATCTGGCGCACACACCCTTCAGGGAGGGTCTCAAGGTCGGCGAAGGCGGGGAAGTTGTGGCGGACGGCCTCGATGGCGCGGTCGCTGGCTTCCTTGCCGGCGTGGTGGCCCCCCATGCCGTCGGCAATGGCCAGGCAAACGAGGGGCGATCCCTCGGCCCGGCGCACCGTTTCGGCAAGGAAGCCGTCCTGGTTTTCCTTGCGCTTGTATCCGACGTGGCTCGCGCCCGCGACATCGACGATCATCGGCGACCTAGCGACCGGCTTGGTACAGGAGGATCGTACCGCCCAACTTGATCTTGTCGCCTTCCACGAGCGAAACGGGGACGTCGGGGTCGATGCGGCCGTCGTTCACGAAGGTGCCGTTGGTGCTCGCCTTGTCGGTGACGTAGGCCTTGCCGTGCACAACCTGGATTTCGGCGTGGACGCCCGACATCTCGGGGTCGGCGAGCGAGATGGTGCAGGTCTTGTCCCGGCCGACGGTGACGGTGTTGATGACCGGGTACTCGGCGCCGACCTTGACGCCGCCGTGGAGACGGACGAGGCGGTGGCCGACGACGCGCACCTGGGTGCCCTCTTCTTCGCCCGAAGCCGGGGCCGACGTCGGCCGGGGGGCGGGTACAGACGACGACGGGGAGGCGCCCTTGGACCGCATGGCAAGGTACGCGATCACGGCGATGGCGACGACCAGGAGTCCGCCGAGGATCGGGACGAGGAGACTGGAGCCGCCGCCTTCGTTGGCGTCCTGGGCGCGCGCGAGGACAGGGGCGAGAAGAATCAGGGCGGTCGGAGTTGACCTGAGGAGAGGTTGTTTCATGACGCGTCCTTCGTGTCGAAGCTTATCATAGGGCTTTCCGTCCGCCCCGTGTGAAGGTTCGTCGAAAATTGTCGGATTCGTCATGGGGTAGCGTCTGGCCCGCCGGAGGCTTCGGGCTCGGGCGGGAGTTGTCCGCGCGTCCGGCCATTCAGCGGGCAATGGCATTCGGAGTCCAGGAAGCAGCCATGAACGCATCTCGCCGAATCAATGCGAGGCGGTTTCGGCCGCCTGCGAGGCCAGGCGCCGCGACGGGAACCTCGGCAAGTTGGTGGACCTGATTTCGCCGGCGGTGGCGCGCGAAGATGGAGGGCCCAAGGAACAAGGCGGGGCTGGTGGCCTCGGCGGTTCGGCACAACGTGGGTCTGCAGATGGCTCGGATGGGTGCGCAGAGCAAGGTGCTGCAGGAGTTTTCGCCCTCGCACGGGCTGGCGATGGCGGGGGCGATCTACGATCTGGCTTCGGGTTCGGTCACGTGGTTGCCGACGGTGACGGCACGGCGGTCGGACTTGGATTGACCGGGGTGGGGGCAGGTGTAGGGGACCACCCCGGCCTTCGGCCACCCCTCCAGGGGAGGGGAACTCGTTCGGCAACCCGCCATTGGAGGGGAACTCGTTCGGCCACCCCTCCAGGGGAGGGGAACCGCACGAGACGGAAAGTGGCACGCGTCCCGACGGGTCTAGCCTTCGAGTGGGTTGCCGTTCACGTCTCGCAAAGACCCGGTTAGGATCAAGACAAGGTCAATGATCGCCCAGATGCCCGTCATGACCGCGCCGTAGCCGCACGTGAGCACGACGAGGCAGACCATCGCGATCCCGGAACCAATGTGACCCAGATAGAAGCGGTGGGCGCCGAATCCGCCCAGGAAGAATGCGAGCAGGGCCGCCACCCAACGGTTTCGCCGGCCCGGGGTCGCGGCGAGAAGGTTCGCGGGCTGGGCGGGGGTCACGTAGTTGTGGATGTGAATCTGCTGGCCGCCCGACGGAGCCTGGGGAGGAACGAAGGTCGTCGAGATTGCGGTCGGCGGGGGCACGGGCGGCGGAACGCTCGCGAGGAGGTCGGCCAACTCGGGGAGGGTTCCGGCCCCGAAACGCGATTGGGTCAGGGGGTCTTCTAGGAGCGTGGCGTGCCGGACACGCCCCTCCGAACACCACCGCCTCAGCGTGGCCGTGTCGGCAGGTCCATAGCGCGCCCCATCGGGTCCGATCACGTAGAACATCTCAAAAACCCTTACGTCCGGGGTGTTCTTCGTCGGACCGGGGAGTCCTTCCTTGGGACGCGAGCGGGCGAGGCGAGACGGCCAGACTCGGGGGTCGCGCGAGGGGTTGCCGTTGGGGTCGAGGCGACGATGGGCGAAGCCTCGCTTTGACCCGTTCGGTCCCTCAATCATGCCGATTCGGTGCGGATTCGCGGTAGGCTCGGGGCGTAGAACCAATCACGGTCGGACGTAGCCGGTGACGCCGGGAGGGTCCGCCGAGAAGGATCGCATGGAAGACACGCAACTGCTGGAACACGTCGCGGAACGCGACTACAAATGGGGCTTCGTCACCGACATCGAGGCCGACACCTTTCCGGTCGGACTGAGTGAGGAGGTGGTGGTCGCGCTCAGCAAGATCAAGGGCGAGCCGGACTGGATGACGGAATGGCGCCTCAAGGCCTATCGTCATTGGCTGACGATGACCGAGCCGACCTGGCACAACGTCGAGTACGCGCCGATCGACTTCCAGGCGATTTCGTACTATTCGGCCCCCAAGAAACGTCCCGAGCTGAGCAGCTTGGACGAAGTGGACCCGGAGCTTCTGCGAACTTACGAAAAGCTAGGAATCCCGCTCGAGGAGCAGAAGTTGCTGGCGGGGGTGGCGGTGGACGCGGTGTTCGACAGCGTCTCGGTGGCGACGACGTTCAAGGACAAGTTGCGCGAGGCGGGGGTGATCTTCTGCTCGATGAGCGAAGCGATCCGTGAGCACCCGGATCTGATTCGGAAGTACCTCGGGTCGGTCGTGCCGTACAGCGACAACTTCTACGCGACGCTGAACTGCGCGGTGTTCACGGACGGGTCGTTCGTGTTCGTGCCGAAGGGGGTGCGTTGCCCGATGGAACTGAGCACCTACTTCCGGATCAACGCTCAGAACACCGGGCAGTTCGAACGGACGCTGATCGTGGCGGAGGAGGGTGCGTTCGTCTCCTACTTGGAGGGTTGCACGGCCCCCAAACGCGACGAGAACCAGCTTCACGCGGCGGTCGTCGAACTCGTCGCGCTGGACGACGCGACGATCAAGTACTCGACGGTGCAGAACTGGTACCCGGGCGACAAGGAGGGGAAGGGTGGCATCTACAATTTCGTGACGAAGCGGGGCCGGTGCGCGGCGCGAGCGAAGATCACGTGGACGCAGGTGGAGACGGGTTCTTCGATCACTTGGAAGTATCCGAGCGTCATCCTGCAGGGGGACGACTCGATCGGCGAGTTCTACTCGGTGGCGCTGACCTCGGGTCGGCAACAGGCGGACACCGGGACGAAGATGATCCACATCGGAAAGCGGACCCGGTCGACGATCGTGGCGAAAGGCATCTCGGCGCAGCTGGGGCAGAACACGTACCGGGGCCTGGTGCGAGTGAACCCGGGGGCGGACGGGGCGCGGAACTACTCGCAGTGCGACTCGATGCTGATGGGCGACCGTTGCGGGGCGCACACGTTCCCGTACATCGAGGTGAAGAACCCGACGGCGACGGTGGAGCACGAGGCTTCGACGAGCAAGATCGGCGAGGACCAGATCTTCTACTGCAAGCAGCGCGGCATTTCGACGGAGGACGCGGTGAACATGATCGTGAGCGGCTTCTGCAAGGAGGTGTTTCGCGAGTTGCCGATGGAGTTCGCGGTCGAGGCGCAAAAGTTGCTCGCCGTGAGCTTGGAGGGGAGCGTCGGGTAGCCTCGGGTCCGCCTCCTGCAAGACATGGGTTCGAAACCGCACCGAGCAAACGCTCCCCGACTCGAACGGGTCCTGACCGTCAGCACGCCCGCGGAGGCGGACGCGGCGGACCGAGCTTACTACGCGTCGCTGACCCCCGAGGAACGTCTGGAAATCCAAGCCGACCTGATGCGGCGTTACTATGGACCTCCATCCCGATTGGAAAGAGTTCTTACGATTGTTGAACTCCCACGGCGTTGAGTACCTGATCATCGGAGCCCACGCCCTGGCAAGGTACGGCCATCCAAGGCTGACCGGCGATATCGACTTCTTCGTCGGCATCTCGGAGGCGAATGCCGAAAGGCTCTACGCGGTCCTGCGGGAGTTCGGTTTCGGGGCGACGATCGAGTCAGCGGCGGCGTTGACAGCGGCCCCGCGCGTGTTCATGCTCGGGCGGCTCCCTTACCGCATCGACATCTTGACTGCGATCGATGGGACGGATTTCAAAGACGCTTGGCAACGCCGCGTGTCGGGGGCGCTCGACGGCGTCCCGGTCCACTTCCTTTCGCTCGAGGACTTCGTCGCGAACAAGCGGGCGGCGGGTCGTCCCAAAGATCTCGCCGACCTTGACGCCTTAGGCGAATCGTAAACCTCGGGGTCGGATCGTCGTCCGGGTTGGTCCGCCCGGTGATCGCCAAGAACGTATGTTCGGGCGAGCCCGGACAATCCTCGGGTTTCGCGAACGCCTCTGATTTTCGAGCGCGGCCCTTGCTTTTGCGGCATTTCGGAGTATAGTAAGAAACGTTTCGCGAAACGTTTCGGACTACCCGTGGCGACGACGATCAAGGACATTGCGCGCGAACTGAACATCAGCGTGAGCACGGTGAGCTACGCGCTGAACGGTGGCCCGCGCCCGGTTCCGCCGACGGTTCGCGACCGGGTCCTGCAGGTCGCTCGGGAGTTGAACTACCGCCCGAACCGGGTGGCCCGTTCGATGATCACGCGGCGGGCGAACGCCATCGGGGTGGTTCCGATGGGCGGGACGCACAACGTCTTCCTGAGCCCCTACCTCCAGCAGGCGCTCAGTGGCATCGCAAACAGCGCGAACGATCTGCACCAGGACCTCGTCATCTTCACCCGATTCTCGGCGTCGGACGCGGAGGCGATGGCGTGTTACTTGGCGGACGGCCGAGTGGACGGCGCGGTGCTGATCGCCCCAAGGCTCGACGACGACTCGCTCGGAAAGCTGCGTGCGACGGGAATCCCTTGCGTGTGCGTCTCCAGCGTCCACCACGAAGGGATGCCGACCTTCACGACGGACAACGCGATGGGCATCCAGCAGGTGATGAGCTACCTGTACGGTCTCGGCCATCGAAGCTTCTTCCACCTTGCGGGCCCGCTGGACATGGACGACGCCCGGTTGCGGCTGGAGGCGTACCAGCGGTTCGTGCGTTCGGTCGGTCTGCCCGACCAGGCGGGAGATTTCGAGGCGTCGGATTTCACGATGATCGGCGGCGAGACGGTCGCCCGCGACCTGCTCGCGCGCTCGGATCGTCCGACGGCGCTGGTCTGCGCCAACGACGAAATGGCGGTCGGGGCGTTGCGAGCGGCGAGCGAGTTGGGCGTCGCGGTTCCCGAGCAACTGAGCGTGACCGGGTTCGACATGACGCCGATCGGAGCGGCGGTCGCGACTCCGATCACGACGGTCTACCAACCGGTCGTGGAGATCGCGGAGGCGGCGACGGTCGCGCTCCTCGCGATGATCGAAGGGGGACCGGTCGCCCCCGACAAAGTTTTCCCCACCGAGCTCGTCGTTCGTTCGAGCACATCTCGTCCACAGGAGGACGTCTGATTCATGACCAAGCACAAGGCATTCACGCTCATCGAGTTGCTCGTCGTGATCGCGATCATCGCGATCTTGGCGGCGATCCTTTTCCCCGTCTTCGCCCAGGCCAAAATCGCCGCGAAGAAGACGGTCGCCCTTAGCAACGCCAAGCAAATCGCGATCGCGAACATGATTTACATGAGCGATTACGACGACGCCCTGATCAAGGAGTTCTTCGGCTTCCCGGCAGACTGCTCGAGCTGGCCGGGCGACGGTTGGGCCTACTACGGCTGGCGCTACGTGTTCGAACCGTACGTCGCCAAGAGCAAGGGGCTGCTGCAGGACCCGACCAACCCCTTCGCGGCGGAGAACTACTGGGTGGACTCGTACACCGACCGCAACGGCGTGGTGCACAACTATCCGACGAACTTCGCGGTCAACAACAACGTGATCGGGTTCGCCAACGGGCGATGCGCCGGTCAATGGACTCCCGAGGGTCTGAGCACGCTCAGCCAACTCGACGAGCCGGCGAACACCCTGCTCATGCTGCCCAGCCGGGCGAGGTGGCTCGACCTTAAGCCGAGCTTCCTGAGCACGATCGAGGAGAAGCCGGGCTGGTGCATCGAGGTCGGCGGTTCGGCGGTTTGTCCTGGCGGCGGCAACGGTCCGGTCCACGCGGTGGGCAAGAACGTCGCTTTCGTCTGGGCGGACGGCCATGCCAAGTCGAAGTCTCCGCTGGCCACGCTGGACGCTTCGAACGCGACCCGCGACGATTGGGGTTCCCAGTACGCGATCAATCCGCGCACGGGCGCGATCTACACCCAGGCCGATCGGCAGGGCTTCGTGGACACCGCCTGGCCCGAGTACAAGTAACCGCTCCGCGCGCGGCCGATCCGCATCGGCCGCGCGCCCTTCCCCCAGACTCCGATTCACCATGTTTAGAAAGACGCTTTCGCTGTTGCCGCTCGCTCTGGTCTTCGCCTTCGGTTGCGGGGCGGGCGAAACTCCGGTCGAGAAGATGGAGATCACGAAGACCGACGCCGCCAAGCCCGAGGCGGGCCAGTCCCCTCAGAACGTTCAGCAGGCGGTCGGCGACAACCCCAACCTTCCTCCCGCCGCGAAGGACGCGCTGTTGGGCGGAAACAAGTAGGACCGCGATGCTGTTGGCCGCCACGGTCGCCGTCGCCCTCGCCGCCCCGATCAAGGTCGAGTTGCGTCGCGCGGGCGACCTTTGGACCCTTTTGCGGGACGGTAAGCCGTATTTGGTGAAGGGGGTCGGCGGGACCTTTCGGCCGGACCTCGCCCGAACCTGTGGCGCGAACTCGCTTCGCACCTGGGGGGCCGACAACTTGGGTCGCGACCTGGACCTCGCGGAGAAGCACGGCCTGACGGTCGCGGCCGGGGTTTGGCTGGGCCACAAGGAGTACTTCGACTACTCCGACGCCGCCAAGGTGAAGGCCCAACAGGAGGGCGTGCGCCGGGTCATCGAGGCCCACCGCAATCATCCGGCCCTGCTCGTTTGGGGACTCGGCAACGAAATGGAGCGGGACAACGACACTCCCGAACTCTGGAAGGCGGTGGACGACATGGCGGCGATGGCCAAATCGCTCGACCCGAACCACCCGACGATGACGGTGGTCTCCGAGGTTTCGGCGGAGAAGATCCGGAACATCCAGCGCTACGCCCCGAACATCGACATTTTGGGGATCAACAGCTATGGGGGTCTTGCGTCGTTGCCCAACCGCTTGCGCGCCTTCGGCTGGACGAAGCCCTGGATCGTGACCGAGTTCGGTCCGCTGGGGCCTTGGGAGATGCCCAAGACGCCGTGGGGGGCGGCGATCGAGCAGACGAGCAGCGAGAAGGCCGACTTCTATCTGCAGAACTACCGCTCCGCGATCGAGCCGAGTCTCGGGAGTTGCCTCGGGTCGTACGCTTTCCTTTGGGGCGAGAAGCAGGAGACCACCCCGACCTGGTTCGGCATGTTCCTGCAATCGGGCGAGGCGCTGGAGACGGTGGACGCGATGGCCCTCGTCTGGTCCGGGCGGATGCCCGAGCAGCGGGCGCCTCGGTTGCGCTCTTTCGACGTTGCGCCCGCCGGTCGGGAGTTGGCGCCAGGGGAGACGTTCGCGGCGCGAGCGTTCGCTTCCGACCCGAACGGGGACCCGCTCCAGTATCGCTGGGTTCTCAAGCGGGAAGTGACCGACACGCGGTTCGCGGGCGAGGGCGAGAAGCGGCCCGAAGTGGTGCGGGAGTTTTCTAGTGCGGCGGTGCCCAGTTACGAATTCCCGGCACCGGCGGAGCCGGGCGCCTATCGAATCTACGTCTATGTGACCGACGGGACGGGTCGTGCGGCGACGGCCAACGCGCCGTTTCTCGTGCGAAAGAGCTAGCTCGGCGGGAGGCCGGGAGCCCGTTCTCAGTCGTTGATCTGGACCATCTCGTAGGCCTCGATCTGGTCCCCGACCTGGAAGTCCTGCCAACCGTCGAAGGTGATTCCGCACTCAAAGCCGACGGTGGCTTCTCGGACGTCGTCTTTCAGGTGCTTGAGGCTGGAGATGGCTCCTTCGAACACGACCTCGCGGCCGCGCTTGACCCGGCACCTGGCGTTTCGGGTGACCTTGCCGTCGGTGACGTAGCAGCCGGCGATGACGCCCTTGCGGGAGAAGTCGAACTTGACCCGGATGTCCACCGTGCCCAGGTACATCTCCTCGAACTTCGGTTCGAGCATGCCCTTGACGGCTTTGTGGATGTCGTCGATGAGTTCGTAAATGATGTTGTAGGTGCGAATCTCGACCTTGTGACGCTCGGCTTCGGCCTTCGCCTTGCCCTCGGGCTTGACGTTGAAGCCGACCACGATCGCGTCGGACGCGCTGGCGAGGAGGACGTCGCTCTCCGTGACGGAGCCGACCCCGTAGTGGATGATCTTGACCTCGACCTCTTCGTTCTCGATCTTCTCGATCAGGCCCCGAACGGCCTCGACCGAGCCCTGGACGTCGGCCTTGATAACGAGAAGCAGTTCCTTGCTCTCGCCCTGGGTGAGTTTCTCGCGGATTCCGCGCAGGGTCATGCGGGGCTTGTGGGCTTGTCGGATGTCCTTGAGTCGGTCGTCATCCTTGCGTTGCTCGGCGATTTCGCGGGCGTCGCGCTCGGACTTGACCACGATGACGGTGTCGCCCGCCATCGGGACCTCGCTGAGGCCGAGAATCTCGACCGGTGCGGAGGGTCCGGCGGCATCGACCTTTTCGCCCTTGTAGTCGGTCATCGCCTTGATCTTGCCGTACGCGGCGGTGACGGCGACGGCGTCGCCGACACGGAGGGTGCCCTCCTGAACCAGGACGGTGGCGACGGGGCCACGGCCCCTTTCGAGCTTGGCTTCCACCACCACTCCGCGGGTGGCCCCTTTGGGGTCGGCGGTCAGCTGCATCACCTCGGCCTGGAGGAGGATCATCTCCAGGAGTTGCGGGACGCCCTCGCCGGTGATGGCGGACACGTTGCAGGTGATGGTGTCGCCGCCGAAGGCCTCGGGGATGACCTCGTACTGCGTCAATTCCTGAAGGACCTTATCCGGGCGGGCGCCGGGCTTGTCGATTTTGTTGACGGCGACGATGATGGGGACCTTGGCGTTCTTCGCGTGGTTGATCGCCTCGATGGTCTGCGGCATGACGCCGTCGTCGGAGGCGACGACGAGCACGGCGATGTCGGTCACCTGGGCACCTCGGGCGCGCATTTCGGTGAACGCGGCGTGGCCGGGGGTATCGAGGAAGGTGATTCGGCCCTCGGGTAGGTCAACTTGGTAGGCGCCGATATGTTGGGTGATCCCGCCGAACTCCTTGGCGACCACGTTGGTCTTTCGGATGTAGTCGAGGAGCGAGGTCTTGCCGTGGTCGACGTGACCCATGATGGTGACGACGGGCGGACGCGCGAGGGCGGCTTTGGCCGACGCCGCCTCGGCGGCGGGCTTGGGCTTTGGCTTAGGCGCCTCTCCCCAGTGGACCGTGTAGCCGAAGTTCGCGACGAGCTTTTCGGCGACGTCGTCCTTGAGGACGGTCGCGACGCTGGCCATGGTCTTCAGCTTTTGGATCAGACACTTCTGGATTTCGGGTTGCGGGACGCCGAGCGCGAGCGAGACGTCGCGAGGCGTTCGACCATGGGGAAGCCGAATCTCCTTCGAACCGGCGAGTTCGCCAAGGCTGACGCGGATCAGTTCGAGGACTTCGGCGTCGACCTCGAACCGGTCGCCTTCGTGTTCGATGCCGAGTTCGGCCAGGACCCCGTAGACGTGGCCCGGGACGAGGCCATGTTCCTTCGCGATTTCGGGGATGCTGACCGACATACCTTTGTTCTTTACCTCAGTTTGCATAGCAGCGCTTGGCACAGGGCCACGTGACGGTCGGGATCGAGGGGACGCCGGAGGGCGCGTTCGATTCGACCTTTCTCAAACAGCTTTTCGATGGACTCGCGCTCCGGGCAGACGTACGCCGAGCGGCCGCGCGAGTTCGAGGGTCTGATCGTCGCATCGTCGAGGACCCTCGGTTCCTCGCCGACGAAGCACACGCGAAGCAATTCGTTCTGCGGCCGCCGGGTTCGGCAGACCGCACAGGACCGTACGGGAACACGCGCCGGCTTACCGACCGCGCGGTTCCCCCGATTGCCCCTCGCTACGGATATCGATTTTCCACTCGGTGAGTCGCGCGGCCAGGCGGACGTTCTGGCCACCCTTTCCGATGGCGAGGGAGAGCTGGGTGTCCGGCACGATGGCGAGGGCGCTGTGCTCTTCCTCGTTGAGGGTGAGTTTGTTCACTTTGGCGGGACTCAGGGCGTTCGTGATGTAGGCGCGGGGATCGTCGCTGTAGGGCACGATGTCGATCTTCTCGTCGTACAGTTCGTCGACGATCGCCTGGACGCGCGAACCGCGCTGACCGACGCAGGAGCCAACGGCGTCCACCCGTTCGTCGGTGCTTATGACGGCGACCTTGGAGCGTTGGCCCGGTTCGCGGGCGATGCCGCGCAGGAGCACGATTCCCTGGGCGATTTCAGGAATTTCCAGTTCGAAGAGCTTGCGAAGCAGGTTGGGGTGGGTTCGGCTCACCACGACGCGCAGGCGCTTGCCCTGTTCGTCGACCTTGAGCACGTAGACCTTGACGTGGTCGTTGATGCGGTAGGGCTCGGTGGGGACCTGTTCGCGCTTGGGCAGTTCGGCCTCGACCTTGTTGACGAGCACGTAGACGCTGGATCCTTCGCGACGGGTGACGGTGCCGCTGACCAGTTCCCCGATGCGGGAGGAGAACACGTCGTGCACGTGGCGGGATTCGGCCTCGCGCAACTTCTGGTTCAGGACCTGCTTGAACGTCTGGGCGGCGATGCGGCCGAAGACGTTGGGGTCGATGGGCATGGGGACCATGTCCCCGATCTCGACGTCCGGCCTGCGAAGACGGGCGGTCTCGATCGCGATCTGGAAGTTGTGGTCGGTGACGATGCCGACGACCTCTTTGTTGACCTCGGCGGTGACTCCTTTCTCGGCGAGATGGATGGTGATGAGTCCGTCGTCCCGACCGGTGCCACGGCTCTCCGCGCCGACGTACTTCTTGTAGGCAACGGCAAGCGCCTCCCCCAGGTCGTGGAGGAGTTCCTCGAGGGGGACGTCCCTCTCGAGGGCGATTTGTTGCAGTTGTTGTGCGATGTCCATTGCCCTTCCGCCGCTCGTCTCCAGGTTTTGGCGCGCCTACATATGAAAAAAGGCGGCGCCAGGCCACCTCAGAATCACCGTATACGCCTAGGGGACATTGTACCACAGACGCGGCGCGCTTGGCGCCGCGCCACGGCACAAGGACCCCGGGGCGGGGCCGGTTCCCCTCTCTCTCGCGCGTGGTGCCGGGGAGGTGCCCGTAACCGCGAAGAGCCCAACTTCGTTCGCGGAGGGGGGTCGGGTTGACGGTGCGGGGTCGATTCCGCTAACCTTGAAACACCCCATGCCGACCTTGGACGCGTTGCTGAGCGAGGATCAGATTCAGGCGAAGATCGACGAGTTGGCGGCGCGTCTGCGGGCCGACTACTCGGGGGAGAGCATCCTCCTCGTGGCGATCCTGAAGGGCTCGTTCGTGTTCGTCGCGGACCTGTGCCGCCGGTTGGGCGAAGACATCGAAGTCGATTTCGTTCAGGTGAGCAGCTATGGTGACGAACACCGGTCCTCGGGCGTCGTAAAGTTCAAGAAAGACGCCGACACTTCTTTCGAGGGTCGGAACGTCCTTCTTGTCGAGGATATTGTGGACACGGGCCGGACGCTGGCGCATCTGCGCGAGTTGTTCGGGACCCGGCGGCCCAAGTCCCTCCGCGTCGTCGCCCTCCTTTCGAAGCCGGAAGCCCGGGCGGTTCCGGTCGAGGTCGAGTACGTGGGATTCGACATCCCCAACGAATATGTGGTAGGATATGGGTTGGACAGCGCCGAGCGGTACCGGAATCTGCGGTATGTCGCCGTCTTGCGCGAGTCCCCCACCCCCTAGCCTTTGCCCTTGAGAGTCGTTTCTCTCTTTGGGTTCGGAGCACTCGATGCATCAATTCAGACCCCGTAAGTCCGCCGACGGCGGCGGTGGCGGTCGTCGCCGCAAGCGCGGCAACCCCATGCCGAAGACCGACAACCCGTCGGACCTCGAACAACTTCCCGAAATCGACTACGCGCACTTCGACGCGATGAAGGACTCCGAGATCGCGAAGGCGATCAAGGCGGCCAAGATCACGTTGGGCACGAGCCGATCCGACGCGATCGAGCGGTTGCTCGAGCACACGAACGCGGAGGCGGGGGCGAGCTACGCCAAGGGCGTCCTCGAGATGCTGAACGACGGCTGGGGATTCCTAAGGCGCGACAACTACCAGCCTTCGAACGAGGACGTGTACGTTTCGCAGTCGCAGATCAAGCGGTTCGCGTTGCGACCGGGCGATACCGTCTACGGGCTGGTACGGTTGCCCAAAGAGGGCGAGAAGTACAAGGGCATGTTGCGCGTCGAGAGCGTGAACGGCCTGTGCGCCACCGCTTTGGTGCTCGCCGGCCGCAAGACGTTCGACGAACTAACCCCGCTATACCCGGACGAGCGGATCCAGATGGAGACGACGCCGGACCGAATCGCGGCGCGCATCCTCGACCTTATCTCGCCGATCGGCAAGGGCCAGCGCGGGCTCATCGTGTCGCCCCCGAAAGCGGGCAAGACGACGATGCTCAAGACGATCGCGAACGCCGTCACCACGAATCACCCCGAGGTCTACCTCATGGTGCTTTTGGTGGACGAGCGACCGGAAGAGGTCACCGACATGCGCCGCAGCGTCAAGGGCCAAGTGATCTCCTCGACGTTCGACGAACCGGCGGAAAACCACATGCGGGTGGCCGATCTGTGCCTCGAGCAGGCGAAGCGACTGGTGGAGGCGGGGAAGGACGTGGTGATCCTGCTGGACTCGCTGACGCGACTGTCGCGGGCCTCGAACCTCACGATCAACCCTTCGGGAAGGACCTTGTCGGGCGGCCTCGATCCTTCGGCGCTCTATCGGCCCCGGCGCTTCTTCGGCGCGGCCCGCAACATCGAGGAGGGCGGTTCGATGACGGTCATCGCGACGGCGCTCATCGACACGGGCAGCCGGATGGACGATGCGATCTTCGAGGAGTTCAAGGGCACGGGCAACATGGAAGTGGTGCTCGACCGCGACCTTGCCGAGCGACGCATCTGGCCGGCGATCGACGTTCGCCGGAGCTCGACACGGCACGAGGAGCTTCTTTTCAAGAAGGACGAGTTGGAGGGCGTGGTGCAACTGCACCGTCTCCTGGCGAACCAGAGCAACAGCGTCGAGGCGACGGAAGCGCTGATCAAGCTTCTCAAGCGCACTCCGAACAACGCGGTGTTCTTGGAGAGCGTGATTCAGAAGACGCGCGCCACGGTCTGACCCGTTAATCCTCCCAACGCTCGGCAAGGAGGGACGCGAGTTCCTCCAACATGATTTCGTCGCGATGGCCGAACGCGCCCACTTCGTGGCCGTCCACGTCGATCTGGCCCAGCACCTCGCTCCCGCGTCGAACAAGCACCACGATCTCCGAGCGGGTCTGGGTCGAACACGCCAGGTAGTTCGTGAGTTTGCGGACGTCGGCAATCACTTGGTTGGCGTTCTCGGCGACGGCGGTTCCGCAGACGCCCACGCCGACGGGGATACGGACGTGGTCGGTCTTCGCGCCGACGTACTCGTCCAGCACCAGGGCGTCGCCCTCCAGACGATAGACGCCGCACCAGTCGTACCCGGGCAGGCGGGCCAGCGTCTCCATGGCCGCGCGACGAAGGCTTGTTCCCTTCAGAGGCAGGGAACGGATCTCGTCGAGCAAGGGCTTCATGTACGGAAGGGTACCGGAGGGTAGGCTTGCCGGGTTCGTTGAGACGTCTCACCGTGGCCGCCAAGTTTGAGAATCTCGCCACCGTCCGCACCTTTCTGGCGGAGGGGGGCCGTCGTATGGGCGCGGAGGCCGAACCGCTCGGCCATCTGATCCTGGCGGTGGACGAGTTGGTGACGAACGTCGTGGAGCATGGTTACCGGCATGGGCCGGGCGACGTGACGATCGATCTGGACCGCGACCGGGACTCCTTGGTGGTGAAGGTGGCGGACCAAGCGCCGGTTCACGATCCGCTCGACGCGCCCGAGCCCGATCTGACGTCCCCGCTCGAAGACCGGGTACCGGGCGGTCTGGGAATCCACCTTGTACGAACGCTCACGGACGAGGCGAATCACCGTGCCCTCGGTCAAACCGGCAACGAAGTGACGCTTCGGAAGCGCTGTTTCGGCCAAACTACCGCGTGATGAACATCGAAACGACGTTGGAGAACGAGGTCATGGTCGTGCGGGTCGTGGGCGGCTTGGACGCGGCGACGTCGCCGGCTTTGGATCGTCGGCTCCACGAGGCGATCGAGGGCGGCAACCCGCGGGTGCTCGTGGACCTGCAGGGGGTCACGTATCTCGCCTCGGCGGGCTTGCGGGCGCTGCAAGTGGGGAAGAACCTTGCCCGCAAGCACAACGGCGACCTCAAGCTTTGCTGCCTCCCGGAGAGCGTGGGCAAGTTGTTGGACCTCACCGGCTTCAGTGCGGACTTCGCGATCTACGGAACCGCCGAAGCGGGGTTGGCGAGTTTTCGGAACGGGGACGAGCCGATCGACGTTGTGGCGATCGAGGGGGAACTCGACGCCTCGTCGGCTCCGACGCTGCAGCGAGAACTGATCGAGAAACTGAACCGGGGCGCGGGCAAAGTGGTGCTCGACTTCTCGAAGGTGGTGTACATCGCTTCCGCCGGTTTCCGGGCGCTTCAGGCGTCGTGGATGGCGGCGCGGAGCAAGGGGGGCGACGTGCGTTTCGCCAACCTCCAGCCGAAGGTGGAGGAGGTGTTCTCTTCGCTCGGCTTCATGCAGATGTACGGTGTTTATCCCGACCTTCCGACCGCCGTCATGAGTTTTCACGAGGCGGAGGCGGAAGCCGAGAAGGCTTAGGCGTGATCGAAGCGGAGAAGCGGGCTCGCGACTTGAGCCGGATGGAGCACGAGATCGCGGTCGCCCGCGAGATTCAGGCGGGCTTCCTGCCCCGCGAGTTGCCGCAGACGCCGGGGTACTCGATCGCGGCTCGGTTTCAGCCGGCGCGCGAGGTGGCGGGGGACTTCTACGACGCGTTTCCGATGTCGAACGGCCGTCGGCTCGGGCTGGTGATCGCCGACGTGTGCGACAAGGGAGTGGGGGCGGCGCTCTTCATGGCCCTGTGCCGAAGCCTGTTGCGAGCTTTCGCGCAGCAGCACCACGCGATGGGCTGGATGGACCGGCTCGGAAGCGGCGAAGGGCGGCGCGGTTCGTTGCCGTCGGCAGGGAGTACGGCGCTGAGCGGAGCGATCGAATCCACCAATCGGTACATGGCGGAGAACCACGGCCTTTCGGGGATGTTCGCTTCGGTGTTCTTCGGGGTTCTCGATCCTTCGACCGGCGTGCTTCAGTACATCAACGCCGGACACAACCCTCCCCTGATCCTCGGCGGCGGCACGGTACGCGAGCGTCTTGGGCGGACGGGGCCGGTCGTGGGCATTTTCGCGGAGGCCAAGTACGGGGTCGGATCGGTTCGACTGGATCCCGGCGATCTGCTGTACCTCTACACCGACGGGGTGACGGAGGCGAAGGACGCCGACGGCGAGTTCTTTGGCGACGCGCGTCTGGCGGAGGCGTTGGGCGAGGCGATGGCATGCGCGAGCGACGCGCTCGACATGGTGGAGGCGAGGTTGGGGCGCTTCGTCGGGGAGGCCGCAGCGCACGACGACGTGACGATGCTCGCCCTGCAACGAGCGCCGTCCTCTTGATCGGGGTCCCGCGACCGGGGGACGGGCGCCGGAGAGGGCCGGTGGATATGATGGGGGACCGCTGTTCGGACGGTCGGGCCGTCGTAGAATAGTCGGAGGATCGATGCGCCTTCGCCAAGTCTGGCCGTTCCTTGCCTTGGTCGCCGCGTTCGCGGCGGCGGACGACAACGCCGATCACGAGATCTACGTGGAATACCCGGCGGGGGTATGGGGCGATTGGTCATGGTGCACGCGCGACACCGGTTCGACCACCTATGCTCGCTCGTACGCGCGATCGTGTCGGGTCCAGTTCGCGGCTTGGACCGCGCTCAGTTTCCACAACGACCTTGACGGACAGGACACGACCGGTTTCACGCACCTCGAGTTCTGGGTGCACGGCGGCACGCGGAGCGGGCAGCGGTTCGGGATTCGGGTGGCGACGGACGGCGTCGAGCAGCCCATCGTTCTTTCGGATCGTTACAGCACCGTGGTCGCCGGGCAGTGGAAGCGGTTTCGGGTTCCGTTGGCGGACCTGAACGCGGTCGGCAAGCGTCTGACGGACATCACCCTGCTCGACCACGATGGGGTCGCCGACCAACCTTTCTGGATGGACGACATGAAGCTGATCCGGCCGCTCCCTACAAAGGGGGCGACGATTCTGCTCGACGCCCGCAAGTCGGGACCGACCCTCTCGAAGCGGCACTTTGGGATGAACACCGCAATTTGGGACGGGGCGTTTGCCCTCGCGGCCACGAAGGACCGGTTGTTGGAGGCGGGCTACGGCATCTTTCGCTATCCGGGCGGGGCGATTTCGGACACCTACGATTGGCGGACCCACACGAGCCGCAACGACGGGACGTTCTGGCAATGGGGGCCGGACACCGCCGCGTTTCTGCAGGTGGCGAACGGAGTTGGGGTCGAGAAGATGTTCACGATCAACTACGGCTCGGGTACGCCGGAGGAAGCGCGCGACTGGCTGGTATACGCCAACCGAACGCTCGGCGGGAACGTGCTCTACTGGAACGTGGGGAACGAGTGCTACGGTGGCTGGGAATACGATCTTCACCCGAAGAAGCACGACGCGGTGACCTACGCCGGTTTCGTACAGCGTTGCTACGCCCTCATGAAGCCGGAGGACGGACGCATCAAGATCGGGGTGGTCGGTACGTACCGTGAGACGGACTGGCCGCAAGACACGTCGGTGCTGAATCCGAGGACGGGTCGGTCGGTGAACGGGTGGTCGCCGGTGTTGCTCAAGCGGCTTGCGACTCTCGGCGTGGTGCCCGATTTCTACGAGATTCACGACTACCCGATCGTTCCCGATCGTGAAAGCGACGCGAACCTGTTGCAGTCGGCTTCACGTTGGGCGACGATCCTCCCGCAGACGCGGCAGATGCTGATCGACTACTTCGGCACGGCGGGCGCGACGATTCCGATCTACGTCGGCGAGAACAACGGGGGCGGGAACGGGAAGCAGATGGTGAGCCTGGTGAACGGGCTGTTCTATGTGGACGCCTGGGCGCAGGCGGTGAGGGCGGGCGCCGGGTCGTACCTCTGGTGGGACCTTCACAACGCGAGCGAACCTGGGAATCTCAGCCCAAGCCTCTATGGCTGGCGCAACTGGGGAGACTGGGGGGTGCTGTCGGCGGGCCCGAGCAACGAGGGGGTGGGCGACCCGGTGAACACGCCGTACCCGACGTTCTACTCGCACAAACTGATCCGGCGGTTCGCGGGACCGGGGGACCGTGTGCTCCCGGTTGCTTCGTCGCACCCGTTGTTGCGGGCGTACGGGGCACGGGCGGCGGACGGGACTTTGCGGCTGCTCGTGGTGAACACGGCGCGCGCGCTCCCGATCCGGGCGGATCTCAGCTTGGCCGGAACGACGCCGGTCGGGTACGCCCGTTGGTACCGCTACGGGCAACCGGAGGATGCGGCGGTTTCGGACGTCTCGTCAGGGGTCTTGGCGGTGCGAGGGCGGTCGATTCGGTTGGCGTTTCCGGCGTACTCGATCACGGTGTTGGACTTCGGGCGGGTCGCGTCCTAGGTCAGGGCGACAGGTCTAGTGTCACCCTGAGGAACGAAGGATCCCGGCGGTCGGGACCGCGTTTTCGGGATTCCTCGCAAGCTCAGAACGACAGGGCGTGAGGGTGTCAGATCGGGGATCGCGTGGCGGCGATGCGGAACTCGTCGGCCTCGACCGTCGCGGGGTACCGATCGACCCGGTCCACCCGGCCGGGACCGCTCTTGAGCCCATCGCAGAGCGCGCTCAGCGCGATCGGGTCCTCGTGGCATGCCTCAATCTCGACGGCGCCGTCGGTCCGATTCCAGACCGCCCCGGTGATCCCGTGAAGCTCGGCCAGGCGCCGAACGTAGGACCGAAAGCCCACGCCTTGCACCCGGCCGAACACCACGGCGCGAAACCCGCTCACCTCACCCTCGAATCGGGCCGAAGCACCGGTGCAGCGTTCGCGCGTCTTGCCCGTCGTCCCCGAAGAACGGGAGCGACGGGGCGGAGGACCCGCCCGCTGCGGTCGCGGTCTTGGGGTCCAGAATGTCCCGGATCCGGCGAACGCCCTCCTGAAGGTGGCCCTTGGTCGCCGGATCGGCGGTCTTCGCGGCGCTCGCCGCGAGTTGGCTCTGCAGCCCCCGGAGGCTGTTGCGCCAGATCAGGCCGAGTTCGGAGGTGGTCTTGCCGGTGCCGTTCAGCCGTTGGTCGGCAAGGTCCAGGTAGGCGCGCTGAAGATTGCGGCGATAGATGTCGATGACGGGGGCGGTGGTGAAGACCTCGGACCAGGTTCCATAGGTGACGTCGGACACGAGTTCCTTGACCGAGTAGGCTTGGTCGCCGAGGAGGGCCTGGTAATCGAAGAGCCGGCTCACGCGGCCCTCGCCGAGCAGACTGCTCAGAAGGCCGCGTTGGGTGCCCAACACACGGCTTTGGACGCCGAAGGGCTGGATGCGCTGGATGAGCGCGGCGGGGACCAGGGCGGGAGGCATGTGGAGTCCGTTACGGATCAGGAAGGCGACCGCTTCCTTCTGTTTGGCCTTGGGGACCGGCTTGAACACCGCGTCGCCGCGTCCGGCGTGGTAGTCGGTTTCGGTGACGCCCCCGACGAGGGCGGCGACATGGCCGAGTTCGGTCGAGCGCTGGCCGAGGACGTTGCCGTACATCTCGGAGAGGCGGCTATAGTCCTCGCCGAACCGGGTGGTCGCCGGGACGAGGAAGCCCATCACACGCTCGATGTTCTTGAGGCCGAGGGTGGCGGCTTGGATCGCGTCGTCGCCGATGTCCTCGGTGAGGGCAAGGGGGTCCATCCCCGGGAAGTTCCCGAAGCGGAGCATCGGGTCGGCGACCTGACGGGCGGCGATCTGGTCGAGGTAGAACTTCTCGCCCTCGGGGCTCATCGCCTGGGGAAGCGGCTTGTAGGCCCACTCGATCGCGAACCGGTCGTAGGGGCCGAGCTTGCCGATGGTGTCGGCGCCGTCACCGGGTTGGGCGACATAGTTGAAGCGGGCGTAGTCCATGATCGAGGCGGCAAGACCGTACTTCTCGGTGAACGCTTTATCGCGCAGCCGGGCGACGGGGTAGGACGAGCTTGCCTTGAAGTTGTGCTGGAGGCCCAGGGTGTGCCCGACCTCGTGGACCACGACGTAGCGAACCAACTCACCCATGAGGTCTGGCGGGAACGGGATGCGTCGCGCGCGGGGGTCGATGGCTGAAGCCTGGGTGAAGTACCAGGTTTCGAGGAGCTTCAGGATGTCATGCCAGACAATCACGTGGGCGCTGATGATCTCGCCGCTGCGCGGGTCGTGGACGTGGGGTCCCATCGCGTTTTCGACGGGTTGGGGCGCCCAGCGGATGACGCTGTAGCGGGCGTCCTCGGGGTGCCAGTTCGGGTCCTCTTCCTCGGTGGGGGCGTCTTTGGCGAGAATCGCATTCTTGAACCCGGCTTGCTCGAAGGCGGGTTGCCAATCTTCGATTCCCTTCTTGATGTAGGGCCGGTACTGCGCCGGGACCTCGCGGCTGATGTAGTAGACGATCGGTTTGACCGGCTCGGAGACGGCCGCGTTCGGGTCTTTCTTCTCCAGCCGGTACCGCGTGACGTACTCCTGCTCGTCGACGCGGTTCTTCGGGCTTCCGTAGACGGAGAAGCCCTGGGTGAAGTAGCCGACGCGCGAATCGCTCAGGCGGCCCCGCATCGGCTTTTCAGGAAGCAAGATGAGGCTGTAGTGGAGGAGGGTGGTCATCGCGCTCGCGGACGGAGTTCCGATGCCCAAGAGCGCGGCCAAGGGATTCGCGGCGCGTCCGCCGCCGATGAAGGTGACGGTGGAGCGGGTCTCGACGTTGGTGGGGAACACCTTCATCGTTTCGACCCAACTGCGGCCCGGGTCGACGCCGCCGGCACCCAGGATGCCACGGGCGGAGAAGTCGGTCGGGTCGCTGGTGAAGAAGCTGGAGACGTCGATGACAGGGTCCCCGTCCTTGCTCTCCGCCTCGACGTTGAACGAGTTCACGATGGCGGGTCGGCTGGCGTCGGCGACGGCCCGGGAGAGGGGGTCGGCCGAGTCGTAGGGCCGGATCGAGTAGTCCGGGATGTTGAGAAAGACCTTGTTCTGACGACGCGTGAAGCGCACGACGCGGTCTCCCACGAAGGTTCCGCCGTAACCCATGCCGGCGGGCAGTTGGGCGATCTCGGTGGACCAGAAGAAGTCGCGCCCAAGGAGGCCCTTCGGGATTTCCCAGTACCATTTGCCGTCGACCTCGTGGACTTTGAGGACGCCGATCTGGGACTTCGCCTCCTTGGTGATCACCTCGTCATAGGGCTTGGGATCGCCGGGCTTGCGCTTCGGGGGCTCGGGCTTTTGCTCTTGTTTCGGCGGTTCCGCCTTGGTCTCGGTCTTCGGGGGGTCCTGTTTGGGCGGCTCCTGGGCGGAAGCGGTCGCGAGGGCCAGGGCGAGCGCCAGGAAAGAGGCGAGGCCGGCGATGGAGCGGAATCGGGTGGGGCGGATGATCAACGGAGTCCTCGGCCACCGCGCGCGGCGGCAGGGACACAGTTTGGCGCAGAGGACCGGGCAATCCGCCACCCAATTCGGCCGGGTTGCGTTATTCGACGGCTTTCGAGATGGGATCAGCCGCGCTGGGTGTAGCCAGGAACGGGGGGCAGGGCGAAGTCCTTCGGGGTCAGGTTTGCCTTGAAGTTCGCCTCGGTAAAGGCGCCAACGATCTTGAGCTTCTTGCCGTCCTTGCGGACGCCGTTGACCTCGAACCGGCGAAGGATGAAACGGTCCGGGAAGAACCACTGACGGACTTCCATCGACCGGGTGGAGCCAGGAACGCTCGTCTTGGCGACGATCAGGCGGGCGTCGGCGCCGTCGAGCTTGACCGATTGGTCCGATTGCACGACGAGCGGCGGGTTGCAGTCGAACCGGACGCCGTAGCCGTTCTTGAAGCTCATGTCGAACTGGGGCTCGCTGGAGGCATACGCGGCGGCCTGGTAGGGTTCGCGGAACCACTGATGGGGTCCCTTGGTGGTTTGGTACGCCTTGTCCAGGTGGGCGACGAGCCAGTTGGACGCGCCATCGTAGCCGCCCTCGAGAACGACTTTCCCTCCGATCCTCACGACCACGCGGAGGTTGGCCTTGGCAATGCGCTGCTCGATCTCCATGCTCTCGGCCGGATCGTCGCCGTCCTGGACCGAGACGGTTAACCGGTCTCGAAAGTCGCCGAGCATTCGATACGCGGTGTGCTTGCTCCGTTCGACGTCGGCGAAAGTGAGTTTGGGTTGGCCCAATCCGGGAACGAGAAGGAGAAGGACGGGTGCGAACATGGGCTTTTACGGGGCGGGCGCCCCACCCACTATAGACGCTGGAACGACCGTCCGGTGTCCGCCGATTTGGCGTTGGTGTTCGAGAAGGCGCCGGGTTCGGCAAGCGGCGGGGTCGCGGAGCGGGACTCGGGTACGGTGTCCTCGTCCGTATGTTTCTCGACGAAGTCGTAATCGAATTGGAGTCCGGAAGGGGAGGCGATGGCGCGGTCACGTTCCATCGCGAAAAGCACGTGCCCCGGGGTGGACCCAACGGCGCGGACGGTGGGCGGGGCGGGGACGTGGTCCTGATCGCCGACCACCACAAGCGGACCCTGTACGAGTTCACTTACCAGAAGCGGTTTCAGGCCGAGCACGGTGAGAAAGCGGTCGGCAACAAGAACGGGAAGGACGGCAAGGACCTGGAGATACGGGTTCCGATCGGGACCCTGGTCTACGACGACGAGACGGGCGACCTCCTCTTCGACCTCAGCGCCGACGGGATGACGGCGACGGTGTGCCGGGGCGGCAAGGGCGGGTTCGGCAATCTGCACTACGTCAGCAGCGTGCGGCAGGTGCCCAAGTTCGGGCAGAAGGGCGCTCCGGAGGAATCACTGCGGGCGCGCCTAGAGCTTAAGCTCCTCGCGGACGTCGGCCTCGTCGGGCTCCCGAACGCGGGCAAGAGCACCCTCATCGGGGCCATCAGCGCGGCGAAGCCGAAGATCGGGGCGTACCCCTTCACCACAATCGTCCCCAACCTGGGGGTGGTGGCCCATCGGGACCAGACCTTCGTGGTCGCGGACATGCCCGGCCTGATCGAGGGGGCGAGCGAAGGCGTCGGACTGGGGCACCAGTTCCTCAAGCACATCGAGCGAACCCGGGTGTTGGTCCACCTGGTGGACGTTCTACCGATGGATCAGACCGATCCGGTGGCGAATTTCAAAATCGTGGAGAAGGAGCTGGAGCGCTACCACGCGGACCTATGCTCGAAGCCGAGGCTGGTGGCGCTCACCAAGGTCGAATTGGTCGACGACGAACTGCGGGAACTGATGGCCGGCGAGTTCGAGACGTTCGGGTTGCCGGTGTTCTGCATTTCGGCGGTGACGGGCTACGGGTTGCCGGCGTTGCTCGACGCGCTCGCTTCGACGCTCGTCGAGGTCGAGGAGAGGGGCCTGCCGCCGGCGGCCATCCTGCGCCCGGTAACGGTTCAGCCCGCCGACGATTGGGAAGTCGTGCGGACCTCGGAGGGATACGAACTCTACGGGAAGCGAATCCTGCGGATGGTCTCGATGACGGACCTAGAGAACGACGAGGCGGTCATGTACCTTCACCGCCGGCTTGTGCGGATCGGGGTTATCGACCGGTTGCGGGAGTTGGGCGCCGAAGAAGGCGACACCGTGTTCGCGGGTACCTTCGTGTTCACGTACACCGACGAACTATGAGTCCTGACGCAAAGAAGATCGGGGTCTTTGGTGGCACTTTCGACCCGCCGCACGTCGGTCATCTGGCCCTTGCGGAAGCGGCTTTGGCGCAACTGGGGCTCGACGAGGTGGTGTTCTTGCCCAACAACCGGAACCCGCTGAAGCAGTCTCACGCGCCGGCCGCCGGACGTCATCGCCTCGAAATGGTGCGGCTCATGATCGCCGGCGAACCGAAGTTCGCGGTGAGCGACATCGACGTGACTCGCCGAGGGCCGAGCTACGCGCTGGACACCATGCAGGACTTCACGGAAGTCCGACCGGCCGAGTATTGGTGGCTGATGGGAAGCGACGCGTTGCGGACGTTCCACGAGTGGCGCCAGCCGATGCGGCTGTTGCGTCTGTGCCGTCTCGGGGTGGCGCTTCGGCCGCCGACGACGGTGGAGCAACTGGAGGCGCGGGTTCATCCCGACATCCTCGCGAAGACCGACTTCATTTCGATGCCGCCGAACACCGTTTCTTCGACCGAGATACGGGATCGCCTATCAAAAGGACAGACGACGCTGGGGACGGTCGCCCGAGTCGTACTAGAATATGTCGAGCGGCACAAGCTGTACCGCCGAACGAACGCATGACGTCAATCCAGAAAGTCCAAGCCATCATCGCCATCCTCGAGGACATCAAGAGCGAATCGATCGAAACGCTCGACGTCCGCGACAAGACCTCCCTCGCCGACTACTTCATCGTGTGTTCGGGCACGAGCGATCGGCACACGGATTCGATCGCCGACAAGGTGCTCGAGAAGATGCGCGAACAGAAGCAGAAGCCGTTCCGATCGGAGGGCGTCCGCAGCGGCTGGATTCTCCTCGACTACGGCGACGTGATCGTACACGTGATGCGCGAGGAACAGCGGCAGTTTTACGACCTGGAGACCCTTTGGAAAACGATGAAGCCCAACCCGGACGTGCTGGGGACCCCGGTCGCGTAGACGCCGAGGCCCTGCGGCAAGAGGTCGAGCGGCTCCGCCGCGAGCTTCGGGAAGCTCGGGGCGAGGTTCCGGACGCGAGTCCAGCGCCCGAGCCGAGTCTTCCCGTGCAGGCTCCGGCCGAAACGGAACGGGAGTCTTCGCCGACCCCGGACCAGCAAGAGCGGGCCGAGGCGTTGTTGCGCGAAGCGCGGGTCGCGGAGATGCGCAACCAGGCGGATCGGGCGGAGGCCCTGGTTCGGGAAGCGGCGGCGGTCGCTCCGGGCAGCTCGGAGGTGCTCGAAGCGCTCGCGGATCGGCTGGCCGCCACGCGCAAGACGATCGAGGCGAAGCAGACCTACCAGCGGGCGGTGAAAGCGAACCCGCACAACGTCTCCGCCGAGCGCAAACTGGCGGAACTGGTGCTAAGAGAGACGGAAGCGGAACTTATGGCGTCGGGCTACATGGCGATGACGAGCGAGGCCGTCGCCTCGTCATCGTCGGCGTTCCGATTCAGTCTGGTGCTGCCGGGGTTCGGGCAGGTGTTGCTCGGGGAGACGGCAAAGGGACTCGGGCTGATCGCCGGTTGGGTGGTCTGCTGGGCGATCGCCCTTCAGACGAGCAAGGCGGCCCTCGGCCCAGCGTCCAATCTGCTGGACAAGGCGTTGTTCGGCGCGCCGATCCTCGTGGCGCTGACGATCTATGGGTACGGCCTGGCGGACTTGGCGGGCCGGGGCGATCCGACGCGCAAGCCACGCCGACCGGACCGTCCCAAGCCGCCGGTGGACCTGGAGTTCTGAGCACAGGCCGTCATCGTGGCCCCGGACGAGGAACCCTTGGGGAAGGGTTTGTCATCCTGGACGGAGTGAAGGATCCCGGTGGGGGTTGGTCTTCGCTTTGCCCAGAATGACAGGGGCGGTCGTCCACAGGTTGTCGTCCCGAGGAACGAGGAATCCCGGTGGGCGGGCGAAGAGATCGGGATTCTTCGCTTCGCTCAGAATGACAGGGGGTCAGAGCTTGAGGTCGACGATGCCCGTTACGGCGACGCCGTCCACCTTCTTGATGTCCTTCACGACGTCCTTGCTGGAGACGGGGATGAACACGCGGGCGCGCACGGTACCGAGGAGGTTTGTCTCGGGCTGGGCGACCGCCTGAACCTTGTCGACTTGGGCTTTGGGGCCGCTGACCTGCGCCGCGCCGATGGCGTTGTCGCCGCGCAGAATCTTGATGCTCAGGATCGGGACGACCTTGGTGGTGATCGCGGGCGTGTCCTTGTGGCCGGAGAGCTTGTTCATCGCCCGGTTGATCTCAGGACCGAACTGCTTCACCGCCGCGCCGACGCCGAGGACCTTGATCACGTCGCCAATGTCGATCTGACCGAACGCGAGTCCGCCCATCGGCAGAGCCGCCACCAGGGCGAGGAAGAGCTTGTTTCTGTAGAGTCGTCTCATGTGCGGTTGGCTCCTTATTGAAAGGTTAGACGTCTTTCGGGCCGGGTCGGCATCCAAAGGGCTCACCCCGATTGCTTGGCGGCGGTCCACTGGGCGATGGGTCGCCACCGTTCCGGGTCCCACAGAACGGCGGACGAAGGTCGGTCGGCGGGCGACCAGATGAGAACGTTGCCCTCCACCCAGCGCACGGGGGTCCCCGGCGAGAGGCGCTTCTCGGCGCCGGACTCGAGATTGCGCAGGAAGCGGCCGGTCGGCGCGACGATATCGACGATGGGCGGCCGCGCGTTGACGAACTCCACCTTGCCACGGATTTCGGCGAGGGTTCTCGATTGGCCGGAAGGGAGGTGGAAGCGACGCACGACGGTGGTGTCGTAGGGGCTCGTTTCGGCCACGAGAGTGACCTCTTCGCTGATCCGTTCGGCGGAGACGAGGCGGTCGCCCTTGGCGAGGAAGCCGAACCCCTCGGTGACGGGGGTGTAGAAGGCGAAACCCCAGGCGCCGCCGTCGCGCGTAATGGCGAAGACCGACTCGCCGAAGCGGCCGAGGGCGTTGGTGTTTCCGGTGGCGGCGAAGCCCTGGAGGCGGCCGACGAGCCTTGGCTTCGGTCGCGGTTCCGCGAGGTTGACCTCGAAGAGGGCCTCGAGCCAGGGCTTGCCCGCGCTGTCGCGCCAACGGGGAAGCCAGAAGACGCGGTCGCCGATGCGGACGGTTCCGGCAAGGTCGGCGGCCTCGCGCTTGCGCTGACCGACCTCGACCATGGCGCGGGTGGCGCGGATCTCGTCGGGGGTGAAGAGCCGGGGGGAGAGGGCGGCGTCCTCGAGTTTGGTCGAGAAGCTCCAGTCGCCGTCGCGCACGGTCAGGCCGCGGGCGTCCCAGACGGCGAACACGGTGCCGTTCTTCTCGACGATGTCGACTTTGGCGGCGTCCTGCGAAAGCGGCGACTTGATCGCGCCTTGGGCCGTCTCTACGATGAAGTTCTGGCCGTCAAAGTGTAGACTGGTGACGACCGAATTCGTGCCCCCGGAGGAGCCGAGCATCGCGAGGCCGACGAGGAACGGGGTCATGATGGCGTTCTGAGGACTTAGTGTACTGCCGCGACTGCCCCCGATACGACGAAACCGAGCGCCGGTGCAAGGACCGGAAGGTGAACCCGCAACACTACGAGGAGGCGGTGAACGTGGCGAACGTGCTGGGGGTGCGGGCGATCTGCCTGTTCAACGACCACCGGGAGCGGCTGATCCGGTCGCGGTTGCGTTCGGCGGTCACGGACTCCGCCGCCGACTGACCTCGAACCCGCCGAGGACCTTGCCGTCGCCCGCGTCGAGGAACAGGTATTTGCGGTCGGAGAGCTTGTACACGCGGGCGAGGACCAACTCCTTGGGGTTCTTGCGTCGTTGTCCGCCGAAACGGTCGTTGGGAACGACGTACATCGTTTTGTGGAAGCGGACCTCGTGCTTCGGGTCGGTTCGCTTCTTGGCGACGATCCGAAGGCCGTCGGCGACGGAAAGGAGCTTGTCGGGAGGGGGCAGGGCGCGATAGCCGACGGCGCGGGAGTAGACCACCAGTCTTGTGGAGGAGTCCAGTCCGATCAACGCGCCGTCGCTTTCTTCGAACGGCTCGTAGCCGTAGGGGAACTCGGCGAGGCGAAAGGCAGTGGATTTGCCGCCCCTTAGGCGATAGCCGTCGGAGACGTCGAGGCGTCGCCAGTCCTTCGGTAGGCCGAGGCGCGTTCGCCATCGCTGTGCGTCTTCTGGCGCGGCGGCAAGGCTCCGGCCATCGTAGTCGGGTTGGGCGACGTACCCGACCACTATGCCTTCGTTCTGGTCCACCACGATCATCGGCGCCGATCCGGCATGTCGGGAGCCGGGAACTAGCTGATACACCCTACGACCGGAGCTTCCGCCTGCCCGCTCGGTCCACTCAAAGCCCGCCTTGTACGCTCCGATCTGACGCAGAAACGCCACCGCAACCTCCTTCGCTGCCGGTTTGGCAGGTCCGGCCACCGCCACTTGCAGCCAAGTAACGGCTACCAGCACCAGGATGCCCCCAAGGCCGCACGCAACCAGACGCCGTTTACTCATTAGAGCCATGTGTACCAGTCCTCGATCGTTGGTAGCCATGGGTGACCCGTGTAGACGCCGTGCAACCGCGTGTTTGGGTCACCGACGACGAACATCGTTAAGGTGGGGTCTAGCGTTGGATACACCTGGAGGCACGCGGCTGTGCGCGCCTGACTCACCGTTGCCTTTCCCGCCAGAGCGCCCCAGAGCACGTTGCCGATGTCGGCGGTCTTGTTGACGTCGGCCTGGATGGCCCAGCCCAGGAGCGCGCGCCCCTCCAGCGCCTCGGCGGGTAGGTAGGGGTAGAGCAGGCTTCGACCGAACTGGGCGAAGAACTCCGGTGGGTAGCCGTGGTCCGCCACCGACTCGCACGAGTCCATGAAGGCGAAGTGCATGGGCGGAATTCCCGCCGAGACGCCCGATTGGCGCGGCGGGCCGAGGGCCAGCGCGTCGATCTCCGATCCCGGTTCCGGGTAGCCATTGTCGTGGAACAGACCCGTCGCGCCGTGGCAGTTCTCGTAGAAGACGGTGACCGACCCGACGTGCTGGAGCACGGTGTTCGCGTTCCACGTGGGATAGGTGAAGCAGAAGTCGTCGTGATGGAGGGCGGCCATCCACTCCTTGGCGGTCAGGGCGCCCTGCTGGCCTTGACCGCCTCGAATTCGGCAAAGCCGAACAAAGCCGCCACGTTGTAGGCCTCCACGCCGGTTTGGACGTACTCGGTCCGCCACTGGGGTCCCGAGGGGGTGTCGAGCCGGAACTCCGCCGCCAGATAGATCGTGATCGCGGATCGCGGGGCGAAGCGGGTCGAATCGAGCCGAACGCCCAACGACACCTCGTCGCTCGGTAACACGGGCGCGGTCGAGATCAACCCATTGCCGATCGTACACCAGAAGTGGACGACCTGCCCCCCGGGTGGGCGCGGTGGCGGGGTTTTCGATCGTGTAGGGCATGGGCCGCTGAGTGACGGCGGCGAGAAGACCGAAGCGCACGTTCGTGCCGCTCACCTTCCCCAGATCGGGTTCCTGGATGGCGGGATTCGAGACGGACAGGATCACCCGCACCTGGCCGTAGTCTCGCCAGATCGTGCCGGGAGGCGGAAGCGGTTCGGGCGGATCCTCTTCCTGACACATCGCACTTCCCGCCAGGATCAGGAATGCCAGCGCGCCCATCGTGAAACGAACCAGTCGGTTGCTCACGTCCGTAGCCTAGCGTGGGGGGGGGGGCGATGCCAAGGGGTGCCATCCAGAAGACCCAGGCCCCGCCAACTGCCTTCGTGGTACCCCGGACCATCCGGCCCTCCGGGAAGCGGCGAGCCAGACGGAGGCCGGACAGACGGGCCGAACCGGTGCCTATGCGTCCTGCAACGCCGCGATGCCGGGCAGTTCGATGCCTTCGAGGAACTCCAGGCTCGCTCCGCCGCCGGTGCTGACGTGGCTGACCTTCTTGGCGTAGCCGAACTTCTCGATCGCCGCCGCCGAGTCGCCGCCGCCGACGATGGTGGTGCCCGCGCAGTCGGCGAGGGCTTCGGCGACGGCGCGGGTGCCTTCCGCGAAGTTCGCCATCTCGAACACGCCCATCGGGCCGTTCCAGACCACCGTCTTGGCGGAGCGGATCGCGTCGGTGAATAGGGCGATCGTCGCGGGGCCGATGTCCGCCCCGATCTCGCCGGCAGGAATCTTGTCCGCCGCGACGGTCTCGGCCGGGGCGTCGGGACTCAGTTCAGGAGCCACGACGGCGTCCACGGGCAGGAGGATTTTGGTGCCATGGGCGGCGAGGGTCTTCTTGGCGAACTCCAGGTTGGTCTCGTCGAGGAGCGACTTGCCGATCTCGTAGCCCTTGGCTTTGAGGAAGGTGAAGGCCATGCCGCCGCCGATGACGAGGGTGTCCACTTTGGCGAGGAGGTTCTCGATGACGGCGATCTTGTCCTTGACCTTCGCGCCGCCGAGGATCGCCACGAAGGGGCGGGCGGGGTCGGTGACGGCGCGGCCCAGGTACTCGATCTCCTTCTCCATTAGGTAGCCCGCCGCGCCGGGGAGCAGGTGGGCGACCCCTTCGGTCGAGGCGTGGGCGCGGTGGGCGGTGCCGAAGGCGTCGTTCACGTACAGGTCGGCGTTCGCGGCGAGCTGCTTGGCGAAATCGGGGTCGTTCGCCTCCTCCTCCTTGTAGAACCGGACGTTCTCGAGCAGGAGGATGTCGCCGGGCTTGGCGGCCTGGATGGCCGAAGCGACCTCGGGGCCGACGCAGTCGGGGAGGAGGGGCACCCTCTTGCCGAGCAACTCGGTGAGGCGGGCGGCGACAGGGGCGAGGGAGTACTTGGGCTCGGGGCAGCCCTTGGGGCGACCGAGGTGGCTGGCAAGGATCACGATGGCGCCGCGGGCGGCGAGGTCCCGGATGGTCGGGAGGGCTTCGGTGATGCGGCGGTCGTCGGTGATGGTGCTTCCGTCAAGAGGCACGTTGAAATCGCAGCGCACGAGGACGCGCTTACCGGTCACGTCGAGGTCGCGGACGGTCTTCTTATTGAGTCCCATGGTTCGGTTCCGTTCAGGTCGCGGGGTTCGCCGGGCCTCGTCGCGCGGCAGGCTGGACCCTTCCGAGTGTACCGACGGGGCGGCGAAGCGGGCGGGCGACGGTGGGACGTTCCTCCCTCCGGTGGACGCGCCAGGGCGAGTGAAGGGCGGAGGGTCGTAGGGGCGCGCGACTCGCCACGGTCGGGGCATTCTGGGGGATCTCGATGAGTTCACCGCCGTGAGTCGCCAGTATAATTCGGCCGAAATGCTGCACTCCCTTGTTCTCACGGTGTTGGGTTGCCGTGTTGGGGTTACCTCCTTGCCGCAGGATCCACCGGTCAAGGCTTTCATCCTAGCCGGACAGTCGAATATGGTTGGACACGGTTTCATCTCGGCCGACCCCAATCGTAACGAGGGAAAGGGCAGCCTTGAGCAGATCGCCCTCAGTCCCGAGAGCAATGGAAAGTTCAAGCAACTGCTTAACAATGACGGGAGCTGGCGGATTCGCGACGACGTCTGGATCCACTTTTTCGATCGCAAGGGGCGACTCACCGTTGGGTACGGAGCTGGAACCGATACCATCGGACCCGAGCTAGGATTCGGCACCGTGGTCGGTGATTCGATTCGTGAGCCGGTTGTTCTTATCAAGCTCGCTTGGGGTGGAAAGAGCCTTGGCGAGGACTTCCGACCACCAAGCTCGGGCGGGAAAGTGGGCCCCTTCTACACGGAGGTGGTTCGACAGGCTCAGGACGTCATGGCAAACCTGGGCACCCATTTCCCCGAGTTGAGAGGACGCCCCGTTCAACTGGTCGGGTTCGGTTGGCACCAGGGGTGGAATGACCGCATCAACGCTGCTTTTGTGCAGGAGTACGAGCAGAACATGGCCAACTTCATCCGAGACGTGAGGAAGGATCTGCGCAAGCCGAACTTGCCCTTCGTGATCGCTGAGACCGGTATGGGCGGCGAAGCCGAAGAGAACGAGCTCGCGCTTCAACTGATGAAGGCACAGGCAGCCGTTGCCCAGTACAAGGAGTTCAAAGGGAACGTGGCCTTTGTCGGTACCCGCGCCTTTTGGCGACCTACCGAAGTCTCTCCCAGCGATCAGGGCTACCACTGGAACAGCAACGCCGAGACCTACTATCTCATCGGCGACGGGATGGGGCGTGCGATGGCGGGTCTTCTGAAGCGAGCTTCAAGATGACCTCCCTCCTCCTCTCTTCCCACGTGATTCTAGCGGCGACGATGTTCGCACATGCGCAAACTCCCCAACTCACCGAGATGGCGGGCTACCTCATCGTGCCGCACGAACGGGTGGACAGGAGCTACAACGGAGGATTCTCGATGTACGTCGCGGCATGGCCGATGCTAAGGTCCTACCCGGGCCAGGATTTCCAAAGCGGCTTGTTCGGAACCTGGATGTTCCCTCAGTTCGACGGAGAGGCCCCAAAGGATCATTACACCGACATTGAAGGCGGTCTCGGCTGGTGGCGAGACACGCGCTTCGCGACGGAGACGCCCAAGTTCATCATGGGGGGCGTCGCACTCAACTTTAGCGAGTGGGCGAACGGCCCCGGCGCGGGCAAGGGAAGAGATTGGAAAAACCCGACGGGACTCTACGGTGTGGCCCAACTCAGCCCGTGGGTGCTTTGGCCACCCGATGGTCTAAACCTTAAGCAAGGGACCCAAGGTGAACTCTTTGGCTATGGATACCTGCCCTTACCTTTGACCGATCCTAAGACCAGGACCGCCGGAAGAGAAGTGCCGACGGGCAACCACTCCTGGACTCTGTTCTTGAACTCGGCGAACTTCAAGGGTCCCGTCGCGTTCTTCCTGCCCCATTTCTGGGCGAAGGCGTCGGCGGAGAACCCGAAACTAGCCGGTCAGTTTCTGGATACGCGTCCTTCCGAGCCCAACAAAGCCGTGCAGATGGAGACTCAGCACATCCCGGCGATGGTCGCCCAGGATCGAGCCGGGATAACCTACGCCCGCATCGCACCGACACAATTCCCCGGTGCGATCGGAAAGGAGGCTCCGCTCATCCACCGAATCACGGCTTACTCGAAAGACGCCCTCTGGCACTCCGTCGACCGGTGGTTCCGTGGTGGACCGGCGGCATCGGGGTTGGTTTCGGAATCGTCCTCGAGCGTCCATACGTTCAAGGGTGGCGGCTATTCGACATGGAAGATCTACCTGCCAGGAGAAGACCGAGCGAAGGCTCCCGAAGTTGATTGGGCATCCTACGCGACGCCGGTCGCCCTCAATGACTCGACCTATGGGATTCGGTGGAATCGCGGGTTACTCAGCCGTTCCGGGGCATCAGCCTCGCTCGTGACCCTGCCCGAGTTTTATCGACTGACCACCAACGCGAACGGCCCAGAACGCTGGGTGGTTGTGACACCAGGCGAGGTTCCCGCCGAGACTGGGTTGCGCGATGCCAAGTTTCCGGTGCCGAAACGGACGACGGATCCCTATGTGACGCCTAACGAACCCGATTCATCCTGGAAGAAACCCGGACCCGTCGCCGGACCCTTCAAGCGTGTTCTGGGCGATGGCAGCGAAGTCACTTACTTCTGGTACCGGTTCGCCGACCAGCCTGCTCTCCAAAACGCCGACATGACGCGAGCCGAGCGCGAAGCGATACAGAAACGCGTCGAACAGATTCACCGAAGATGGAAGCCGAATCGCAATTACCTGCCTCCGAATTCAGTTGGCCGGTTGGCGAGTCTCGATCCGGCCCTTCTGGTAAAGCCTCCCCGGGGGCTGGAGGTTGGCTACGTGCCGATCGTCACCCGGCAAGGTTGGAGAGTCACCCCGAAAGACCGTTAAGGCGCAAGGCACGACGCCCGGCAGCGAACCGGACCGCTCCTCCGACTCTACGCCTTGGTGAAGTCACCAGCCCCGACAAGCCGCCGGTCCTCTCGTTGAGAGGGCGGCCCTGTGATTTCTTCCCTTTCGGGGACGCCCGGTGGCCCAGGTCAAGTTGCGGCCTCGGCCCTCACTTCCCGTCGGCGCGGGGTCACTTCGCGACGATGCGCACGAAGCCCGCGTCGAAGCACTGCCCGCCGCGCGTGTTGCGGACGTGAGCGGCGAGGACATTGCGGCGGGTCCGGAATGCGGCCAGCGCGTCGGGTGGCAGGGGAACGGCGATGTAGTCGGTCGTATAACCCTTGAGCGACGCGATGCGCACCCCGTTGAGATAGACGTCGGCGTCCTCGTCGTGGTGGACGTAGAGGCGCAGGTCGGCGGCGGGCTTGGCGGCGAGGGTGAACTCGCGGCGCAGCCAGACGCGGTCGGTGGTCCAGGGCGTGCGGACGTTCGCGCCGGGGGTGCCTTCGCTCCCGATCACGCCTGGACCGGACTTCCAGGCCGCGTCACGGAAGTCGAGCGTTTCCCAACCTGCGGGTGGTTCGTTGATCGTGTAGCGCCAGGTCTGGGGCTCGGCCTCGCTCGTCGGCACGACGTAGGTCAGCGTCGGCGCGGGACCGTAGAGCCGTTCGTTGATCGCCTTGAGGGTGGCGGCGGGCATCTTTTCAACGGCGCGGTCGTAGGTCAGGAGGCCGTTGGTTTCGACCTCGACGTCGGTGGTCTGGGTGTAGATTCCGGCGGAAAGGCCCTTGCCCTTGAGGAGCAGGAGGCGCTCGAGAATCTCGCGGTACCTGGCCTCAAGGTCGGCGGCGGTGGCGAAGGTCTGGTAGCCCCAGTTGCCGTCGTCCTTCCAGAGGTGGCCCCTCACGGGGAAGCCGAGTCCTCCGAACTCCCCCAATACGGCGGCGCGTGAAGCCGAAACGGGCGGCATGCCGGGGCCGGGGTAAACGTGGACGTCGTGGACGTCGCCGACGCCGTGGTCGTCCCATCCGCTACAGGAGTCGACGGTGCGGGAGGGGTCGTAGGCTTTGAGCCAGGCGGCGATCGGCTTGGTCTCGGCTTGGCCCCAGCCCTCGTTGTAGGGGACCCACATGACGATGCTGGGGAAGGGGAAGAGGGCGTCCACCATTGCGCGGAGTTCGGCGGCGTAGTTCGCGCGAAAGGCGTCCGAGTGGTGGTAGCGGAGGGAGTCGGCGCCGCCGGTCGGCACGTGGGCTTCCCAGCCGCTCGGCATATCCTGCCAGACCATGAGGCCGAGGCGGTCGCAGTGGTAGTACCAGCGGGCGGGCTCGACCTTGACGTGCTTGCGCGCCATGTTGAAGCCCATGCGGCGGGTGACCTCGACGTCGAAACGGAGGGCTTCGTCGGTGGGGGCGGTGTAGAGGCCGTCCGGCCACCAGCCTTGGTCGAGGGGCCCGAGGTGGAAGATCGGATTGCCGTTGAGGGTGAGGCGCGGGACGCCCTGGTCGTCCTTCGCGAGGCCGACGGAACGCATCGCGGCGTAGCTCTTGACCTCGTCCAGGGTTTTGCCGCCGCGAAGGACGCGGACGTTCAGGTCGTAGAGGAACGGGTGATCTGGCGACCAGAGCTTGGGTTCCTTTACGGCGAGGACGAGTTCGGAGAATGGGGCACCCTTTGCTTCGGCAACCACGGCCTTGCCTTCGAGGAGGGTGGCTTCGAGCACGTCGCCGGGACGGAGTCCTTCGGCGATGGGGCGGAGACGGAGGACCTTGGCATCGAGGTCGGCGACGGGCTTGAGGGCGGTGAGGTGCGCTTCCTTCGGAACGCTCTCGAGCCAGACGGTCTGCCAGATGCCGGTGACGGCGGTGTAGAAGATGCCCTGAGGGCGGAGGGTCTGTTTGCCCCGAGGCTGGTAGCCCGTGTCGGTGGGATCGGTGACCCGGACTTCGATCGTCTGGGGACCGCTCGTGAGGAAGGGAGTGAGGTCGAAGGTGAAAGGGTCGTACCCGCCGGTGTGGCGGCCCACTTCGCGGCCGTTGAGGAGGACGCGCGCTTCCCAGTCCACCGCGCCGAAGTGGAGGAGCGTACGGTCGTCCTCCCAACCTTTGGGAAGGTCGAAGGTTCGGCGATAGACGAGGAGATCGCCGGGGCCGACGGCCCGCCCGACGCCGGACAGGGCGGACTCGACGGGGTAGGGGACCAGGATCTTGCCGTCGTAGGCGTCGTTGGGCGGAGTCGCCGGGGGGCGGATCGCGTAGTCCCAGAGTCCGTTCAGGCTCCGCCACTTCTCGCGCACCAACTGGGGCCGGGGGTGTTCGGGAAGGGGGGCTTCGGGGCGGACCTGGGCGGCCCACCGCGTCATGATGCGTCCGGGGACGGGTTTCCAATCGTCGGCCATGGCGAGTCCGAGCGCGGCGCATACGATCAGCGCGAGCGGCATGGGCCTATGTTACTGCTTGGGGTTCGAACCGCAACCGGACGCGGAGCGGGACCGTTCCTACCCGTGCGCCATGCGGTACCTCGCCTTCGGCCTCGGACGTCTGTTCACGGATCACCGGCTCTGGCCTTTCGCGGTGGGGCCGTTGATCCGCGCGGCGGGGCTGTACGCGGTTGCGTTCGTTGTAGGATTGCTCGTGGTCGCGCCACTCGTGTCCACGTTGCTGGCGGGTTGGGGGGTGGCTCAGGGCTGGGGGCTGTTGATCGGGGGGTTGGCGTTCGGCCTGATTTGGGTTCTTGCTTCGGGGATGATCTTCGTGACCCTCTGCTTCTTCTTCTCGTCGTTGCTCTGGGATCGGCTGAGCGAGGAGACGGAGCGGTCGCTGGGTCATACGCCGGCTCGATGCCCGCTGTCCAGGGGTCGGCAACGCTTGGATTTGGTGGCGCGGATCGTCGTGGGGTTCACGATGGGGCTGTTCGGAACCCTGTTCGGGTGGGCGTTCGCGGGGGCGCTCGCGGTGGCGGTTGCGGGGACGATGGCGTTGCTGGACACCACGTCGAGTGCGCTGTCGCGTCGAGGCCTGACGCTGGGGCCGCAGTTTCGGCGGGTGTGTCGGCTACCGGGGGCTTTGGGGTTTGCGACCGGGGTCGGCCTGCTTTCACTCGTGCCGTTCCTCAATCTGTTGCTGCTGCCGGCGTTCGTGATCGGGGGCACGCGGATGGTGCTGGACGGGGAACGGGGCGAGTCACTCTAGGCCCGACCGCATCGGCCGACCGCCGAACGTGGCGAGGCGATCGGCGTGATAGGCGCGGCCGGTATGGCGAAGGCGATCCAGATAGGCGGCCCATTCGGGGGATCGCTCGTTGGCGTGAAGGGGTCCGTCCTCCTGGACGACGCCCCATAGCGGATCGCCGCGGGGTGCGCGCGGCATCTGATCGCCCAGCCACTTGTCCATCAGGCGCAGCCCCTCGCCCATTGCTTCGCGTCGTTTGCCCGCAAGGTTGGTCGTCTCGTGCGGGTCGGCCTCAAGGTCGAACAGCATCCAGGTGGGGAGGTCCTTTAGGCCGGTGTGGTACGTGCGGCAGAAGAGCCAGTTGCCCCAACGGACGGATCGTTGACAGCTCCAGGCGCCGTGGCTGAGGACCAGGTACGGCCTTCCGGGACCGCCCCGAAGGGTCTCGGTCAGGGGAACGCCTTGATGGGTTTCGGGCAAGGAGCCGCCGAGCCACTCGACGAACGAGGCGGCCAGGTCGAAGTGGTAGTGAAGGCCGGAGAAGGCGCGTCCGGCAAGACCGTCGGTGACGCCGGGCCAGACCATGACGAGGGGGAGTCGGTTGCAGCTCTGGTCGGCGGTCTGGTGGTCGCCCCAGACGTTGAGCTCTCCTTGGCTTTCGCCGTGATCGGCGCTGACGACGATGGCGGTTTCGTCGCGCACACCGAGCGAATCGAGGAGGTCGAGAATCCGGCCGAGGTAGGCGTCGGCGTAACGGATGCCGGTATCGTAGCCGTCCATGTGGAGTTTGGCGTCGGCGCGGTTCTGGAGGCGACCCGTCCCCATTCGCCAACGGGCGGGCAGGCGATCGTCGTATCCGGGGACTTCGGCGGCGCTGTGGGGTCCGAAGGACTCGTTCTGCCGGGCGAGGACGTCGTCGGTGATCCAGGGGTCGATGTCGTCGCCTTCGAAGGGGTTGCCGAACTCGGTTGGCGTGTCGTAGGGCGTGTGGGGGTCCCAGAAATTGACGTGGAGGAACCAGTCGTCTCGCTCGCCGTTGGAGCGGAGCCAGCGCTCGACGGGAACCCACATCTCGTCCGCGTTTTCGAGCCCGCCCTTGCCGGTGTCGTGGGTTTCCTCGAAGCCGTACCAGACCTGGTAGGCGGTGTGGCGGAACGGGAAAGGGCTGATCGAACAGGTACTGACTCCCGCTCGGCGCAGCACGGCGGCAAGGGCATTCGCACCGTGGGTCGAGCGGAAGTCCCGATCACCGGTCGGCGCGAGGTCGGCGAAACGCCCACCATGGTTCACGACGCCGGTCGTGGTGCCGAAGTCGCCGAGGAAGAAAGCGGTTCGGCTCGGAAGGCAGGGCGTGTCCGTGGCGTAGAGGTTTTCGAAACGAACGCCCGTCCGGGCGAGGGCGTCCAGGTTCGGGCTTGTGTTGCGGTGGTATCCGTAGCAGCCGAGGTGGTCGGGGCGCAGGGAGTCAACGTCGAGGTAGAGGACGCGCACGACAACTCCGGTTCAGCGGCGAGGACCGGTTTCCCTCCTCTCGGTCGGCGTATGCTTTGGCGCGATGCCAATCTTCTCGACCGGGTCAGAGTGGAGGATCGAACGGCCCCGAGTTCTGGTGGTGGCCTGCTCGGACGGGCGTCTGCAGATGCAGATCGACGAGTTCCTGGCGCAGGGTCTGGGGGTGACGGAGTACGACCGGCTGTACCTGCCGGGGGGTCCGGGGGCCTTGGCGACGAGCGGGTTGGATTACTCGCGAGCGGACCGGGCAATCGCGGAGTTGTCGTTCTTGCTCGACGCGCACCGGATCGAGGAGGTCCTGCTCTTGTTCCACGGCCCGGGCGAGGGCGGTCCCATAGACGCGGTGTGCGCCGACTACGTCCGAAAGCTCGGTCAATGCGACGCGGGGCGAGTCCGAGCGCAGCAAGAGGAGGATGCGGACGAGGTTCTGCGGCGGGCGTTCGGGTTTCGCCGGCTGAAGGTGCGGACCCTGTTCTGCGAAGTTCGCGCGGATCGTCGGCTCGACATCGTGGAGTACGATCCTGCGTCGGGGCATAGCCATCGCCAGGGCACCCAAGGATAGGCGCAACGGGTTATGATGGGTTCGCCGGCTACGCTAGCTCGACCCGAAAGGTCGAGCCCTTCGCGATCACGATGTTGTCCTCGAGGTTCACGATCACTCGGTCGCCTTCCTGACGGTGCTCGCAGGGCATTGCACGACGACCGACCCGCGCGGTCGCGCGAGAGACGTGGAAAGGGACCTGGGTGGCGAAGGACCGAAGGCGGACCTTGCCGAAGCGGACGATCGTTTCGTTGGTCTGTCGTCCGGCCGTTCGAGTCTGAGCGAGCGTGCCCCAGCCTTCGGCGGCGGTGAAGACGCACCGGAACGACTCCTCGTTCATTCGCGGCGCGAAGCCGAGGTGACCGGCGGGTCCGTCGAATTCGAATCCACTGAGGCCAAGGAGGACGCCCCACGAGGCGAGGGCTCGGGCGTAGTGGTCGCCGCACTCGACCTCGTTGTAGGGGTTGCGCTTGTCTGCGTCGTAACGTTCGTGGATCGCGCGACAGATCGCGAGGCACTCCTCGACCATTCCCTCGTGGGCCATGTGGCTCGCCACCTGGTACTCGATGCCCGTCCAGATCTCGTCGCGGTAGCGGGTGGACCGTGGTCCCATGTGCTTGCTCTTGGGCCAGGTGCAGGTGAAGAGGCCCGCCTCGCCGGGATAGGCGAACCAGCGTTCGGGGGCGTGCGCCTTGTTTTGCGGGCCAACGTCGGGCGCCCAGTTGTACTTCCAGATCGAGCGAAGGGCATCGACGACGGCGTACTTCGGGTAGAGGTAACCTAGGCCGACCTGGTGCGCCCAGGTCTGGCCGAACAGCTGGTCGGCGAGGCAGCCATTGGCATACTGCCAGTCGGGGTGCTTGGCAAGGTCCACTCGCTGCTCGAAGTACTCGCCGTTGAAGAGCGTCTCCATCGAACGAAGGGAGCCGGCCTCGAAGATGGCGCGGCACCGCTTGGCAAAGGCATCGTCGTCCATGAGCTTCGCCATTTCCTCGGCGGCGCGGAGGGCGCCGAGGTACATCGAGCCGACGAAGGTGTTCGCGCCGAAGTAGTTCTCGTCGTAGGTCTGGTGCTGGACGCCCTCGATGAGGCCGTCCGCGTTTCCGTCCTGCTCGATCAGGAACTCGGTCGCCTTCATCACGCGGGGCCAAACCCGTTTGAGGAAGGCGTCGTCCGGACTCGTGAGGTGTTCGCGGTATGCCTTGAGAATGTAGCCGCCTTGGCTGTCGCCCGCCCAAAGGGACCAACCTTCGCCGCGAAAGCCGATGGCGCCGGATTCCTGGAAACCGACGCCAGGGGCGAAGTCCTGACGCTCGCGGACGTTGCGCTCCAGGGACGGGAAGAGCCGGGCCAGCGCGTGGGCGTAGTTCCATACGTGGCCGCAGGTGCCGTGGCAACATCCGACGCCTTCCCAGGCCCAGAATCGACCCTCGCGCCACCACTGGCAAGTGTTCGTGGAGAGGATGCTGACGGTCGAGCCGATGCGGTCGAGGAGCCAGCGGGGAAGGGTCGAGTCGTAGAAGGCCTCGTGCCAGGCGCGGGTATCGCGGGTCAGCCGTTCGGCGTGGCGGGCAAGGTGGGTCGCGACCGCCTGCGCGTCGTTGAAGCGGGCGGCGTAACGACGGCCGACCGGTCTTCCGATCGACGTCAGGTTCGGAAAGTGCCAAGCCACGACGAATCGGCACGTCATGGCCTCTCCCGGCTTCATGGGAAGGGGCCACTCGACGTCGAAACGGCCCTCGCCGACCGAACCGCTTGCGCGCACCGAAGGCTCGCCGGGGAGGGACCCGAGAACGGCGATGGTGCCCGCGTCGGGCTGGGAGGAGAAGGGGCCGAGTTCGTCCGCCATTGGCTCGTCGCGCAACTCGATCTGGTCGACATTGATGTGGCCCCAGCCGTCGGAGGAGTCGTCGCGGATCACGATGCGAGCGGCCTTGCCGGCAAGATCCCGAACGTCCCAGGTCGTGGGGTCCAACTTCTCGCTGTTCTTCCCGGCCGCGGTTCGAACCAACTTGCCGTCCACCCAGAGTTCGATCGCGACGTCGCGCTCCCCACCTCCGACGAGAAAGCCCAGATAGGGTCGATCGAGAACGAACTCGGGGGAGACCAGTCGCCCGCGCAGACCGTCGTTGCCGCCCAGAAACGAGTTGACCAGGGCCTTCCCGCGAAAACCCGAGACGACCTGCTGGTTGGGGAGGGCGCCCTTGGCCGGTCCGCGTCCGAACGCCTCGCCCTCGACCCGCCATTCGCCATAGTCGGCGCCCTCGAAGTCGGCGATCACGCGTGGGGGACGGACGTCGTTCCTGGGCGGCGCCTTCTCCACCACGTGGAACGACACCCCTTGGGAGCCCGACGTGGCGAACCGGGACGTCCTCGTCTCGAGTCGATCGCCATAGCGTTCGTGGGAGGACTGGCCGATGAGGGCGGGGATCGACAGCCCAAGGCGCAGGTTCCTCCCGTCGACCCGGCCGGGGCGACGACGGACGGTGACCTCGATGACCACGCCGGGGTAGCTCGAGTCCTCGGGCCGGAGGGGGACATGAGGGGAGAAGGCGCGGGTTTCGACGGTGCAGTTGCCCGCCTCCCAACGGGAATCGGCGAAGGGGTATTCGCCGCAGAACCGACGGGTTCGGTCTTCGATCGGCAGGGGCGCGTCGCCTTCCGCCAGGTACACGGACCCGGTTCGGGCGGGGGTGCGCGGCACACCGGCGTGTCGAACCTCTTCGGGGCGGCGCTCGCGCCGGTAGCTGTCGCCGCCGTACCCGCTGTTGATCTCCTGGTTGGTCACGTCCCAGAAGCAGAAGGATCCGTTCAGGGCGTAAACCTGACCGGCCGCCAGCCCACCCACGGGCATTCCGACCCAAGGGGTCGGACCGGTATGCGTCCATTGGCCGCTCGAGGCGTAGAGACCCTTCACCCAGTCCGGGTTCAGCCTCTTGTCGGCGGGCACGAAGTGGTCGGTCGCGTCTTGGGGCGCGAAGGGGCCGGCGACGGCGCGGGCATCGGTGAGGAGCACGGTCGCCGCACCGACGCCCAGGTAACGCAAGACATCCCGACGGCGGACGAGGAGGCGATCGATCTCGCTCATGTTCGATCTTGGTTCGTCGGGGAGGCGTTCGGTCCTGCCCGTGGGGCGGGAACGCGGCTTGGAAGGCGACTGAACAAAACGCCCAGCGACCCGTTACGACGAGAAGTGCGCTTTGGTGGCGTCTGTCGGAACAACGGACGCAGAACCCATGACCCCAAAGCATAGGACGAGTGAGGGCTCGGAAGCCCAGGACGGTTGGGCGGCCCCATCGCGACGCGCGTTTCTCCGTAACGCCGTCTTGGCAGGGCTATGGGCGGGCGCCGCGACAGGCACGGCCCAGTCGAACGGAGGACGAACGGGTCCGCTTCCCGTCTCGATCAAAGCGTCGCAGCGTCTGCTATGGCGCACGAACCTATGGCCAACGAAGGCCGACCTTTCACGTTTCAACGCGCTTGGCCACGATGGCTACCTCGAGTACCAGTTGAACCCGGGGGCGATCGCCGACGACGCTTGCGACGCGTTCCTGCTTCAGTACCCGACCCTTTTTCAGCAACCTCACGAGATCTACCAGATACTGTCGGGAGAGGCCAGAATCCAGTTGCAGCGCGCTTGCGTGGCGCGGGCAGTGCTGACGAACCGGCAGTTCTTCGAGCGGGTCGTCGAGTTCTGGACCGACCACTTCAACATTACCAACGACGACGTCGCCGGCCTGAAAACGATCGACGATCGCGACGTGATCCGCGCGAACGCCTTGGGGGACTTCAAGAGCCTGCTGACCGCTTCGGCGACGAGTCCGGCGATGATCGTTTACCTGGACGGCAACACCAATGTCGTCGGTCGGCCGAACGAGAACTACGCGCGCGAGCTGCTGGAGCTTCATACCCTTGGGGTCGACGGCGGTTACACGCAACAAGACGTCACGGAGGTCGCGCGCTGTTTCACCGGTTGGACCATCTACAACTCCCCGTCGGACGGCAATCTCGTCGGGACCTTCCGGTACCGCGCGAACCGCCACGACAACGGTTCTAAGGTGGTACTCGGGCACCCCATCGCGGCGGGCGGCGGGATGCAGGACGGATTGACGGTCGTGGACATCCTGGCGAACCACCCCAGCACCGCTCGATTCGTCAGCCGCAAGCTGATCCGTTGGTTGCTGGACGAGAACCCGTCCGACGCGCTCGTTACGAGCGTGGCCGCGGTGTTCACCGCGACGCAAGGCGACATCAAGTCGGTGATCCGGGCGATCTTGACCCCTGGGAACCTGCCGTCGGCGCCCCTCAAGTACAAGCGGCCTCTCCACTACTTCGCCTCCGTGTTGCGGGCGCTGAACGCCTCGGTCACCAGCGTCAACGCGGTGGCGGGGAGTTACCTTGGCCAGACGGGACAGGAGCCCTACCGGTGGCCCTCACCCGATGGTTACCCGGATCGCTTCGAATACTGGTCCGGGCTGCTTCTGCCACGCTGGAACTTCTCGTTTTTGCTGGTGAAAGGGCAGATCGCCGGGCTTTCGGCGAACGTGAACGACCTTGGCGGGCGAATGCGCGACGGTCGGCAGATCGTCGCGCGTCTGGACCACAACCTGTTCCACGGCACGTTGGATCGGGTGGACGCGTCACGGATCGTCGAGTACCTGCGCGGCGGCCGGATGGACGCCAACCGCGTTCAGGAGGCGTTCGCCCTGGCTGTCGCTTCCCCCCAGTTCCACTGGTTCTGACCCCCCCACACCAAGGAGTTTCTACGATGGCCCTCATCGAAGCCAACGGATGTTCGGAATACCGGTCGCTCTCGCGTCGCTCCCTCCTCAAACAGGGAGGCGCCATGGCGGCGCTGGCGACCCTCGCCCCCGCTTGGTTGCCCAAGGTCGCCTACGCGGCGGCGGACGACTCGGATCGCGACATTGTCGTATCGGTGTACCTCCGGGGCGGCGCCGACGGCCTGACATTGTGCGTCCCCCACGGCGATGCGGCGTACTACTCCCAGCGCCCTGGGCTCGCGATCGCCCCTCCTGGCGCCGGTTCGAGCGCGGCGACGGATCTCGACGGCTTTTTCGGCCTGCCGCCCGCTCTGTCGCCCTTGGCGCCGGTCTACGCGGCGGGGCATCTGTCGTTCGTCCATGCAACCGGACTCACTTCGACCAGCCGATCGCACTTTGACGCGCAGAGGTGGATGGAGGTCGGTAACGTTGGGGTGACGACCAACATTTCCGGGTGGCTCGGAAGGCACTTGGCGACGGTGTCGCCCATGGACTCGAACGCGGTGTTGCGCGGGGTGTCGCTCGGCTCGGCGATGGCGGTGACGATGATCGGCGCACCCCTCACGCTGCCGATCCAGGACCCTGGCGCATTCGGACTGAGCGGCACTCCGTCTTCGACCGACGAACGGTCGCAGGTACTGCTCGACCTCTATGCGGACGAAACGGCGCTCCGGGCCACCGTTCAGAACACGATGAACACGATCGCGTTGCTCGAGGCGATCGATTTCGCCGGCTATTCGCCGGCGGGCGGAGCGAGCTACCCCGCTTCGACTTTTGGCCAGGCCTTGGAGGCGACGGCGGCTCTTGTTCGTGCGAACGTGGGGGTCGAGGCGGTCCACGTCGACAAGAACGGTTGGGACACCCACGCGGGGCAAGGGGTGCTTGGGGGAACGATGGCGCTCTTGATGGAAGACCTTGCCGCCGGACTGCTCGCCTTCTATACCGACATGAACGCCTCGGGCCACATCGGCCGGGTGATCGTGGTGGTTTTGACGGAGTTCGGGCGCGTCGTCGCGGAGAACGGAAGCATGGGAACGGATCACGGTCACGGTGGCGCGTTGATGCTGATGGGCGGCGGCGTGAACGGGGGTCAAGTGATCCGGAACTGGCCCGGATTGCAGACGGAGCAGTTGTTCGAACAGCGGGACTTGGCGATCACGATCGACTACCGCGATATCCTGGCCGAGATCGTTCTGAAGCGGCTTCACAACACGAACCTCGGGTCGGTGTTCCCCGGATACGTGCCGACGTTCCGCAACGCCGTCGCCGGCTAGGCCTGTTGCGGGGTGAATCCTCGCGCGAGACTGAGGATCGCGCTTACCGTTGCCAACACTATTGCCTGGAAATCTTTGTAAAGATTGACCGGGACCCAATGGGATTTGCGCCAGTTCTGCCGATGTGCCTCGCCCTGATCCAAGCCGATCAGGCCGCCGCCGCACGGCCTTACCCGCAGATCACGGGGGTGGTCGAGAACTACCATTGGTCGGTCCCGAACCTAACTCCGAGCCGGCTGCGGAACCGCGCGTGGTGGGTGTGGGTGGACGGTCGGTTGAGCGAGCAGTGGAAGCTGACCACGGGGTGGCTCACGATGGGCGGACCGGCGTTCGATCGCCCCGATCGGGAGATGCTCGACGAGACCTATGCCACCTACACCGATGCCTCACGCGGCACCGAGGTGCGGGCGGGTCGTGTTCGAAAGGCGTTTGGTTTCTGGGACTGGTCGGAGAACTGGTACACCGGGTTCGTTCGGGGCGCCCAGGTGCGAACGAGGAACTACGCGCCCGGCCTGAGCCTAAGCCGGATGGACACGGGTTTCGACGTGCTGGCACCTTTGGGCCACGGGGCGACGATTCAGGCGGGACTGCTGGACGCGGCGAGCACGAACCGGCAGGTCGGACCGAAGCGCCTCGATCACCTGTCCCTGCACCTCGCGATCCCGGTGGGCAAGGCCACGCTCGGCTATAGCGGCTTTCACCGTCCCGATCGCGATCCCAAGGATCGGACGGCGATGAACGGGCTAGACGTGCGATGGAGCGGTCCGAACACGAGCGTTCGGGGCGAATACGTCTGGGGAGAGGCGCGGGGATCCAAGACGCGCGGACACTACCTGGACGGGTTTTACTTCCCGGCGTTCGCGCGCCAAGCGACGTTGCTCGGACGCTGGGAGGAGTTCGCCGCGTCCAAGACGGTGCGCGCCACCCTTTTCACCGCGGGTCTGCGCGTGGCGGTGCATCGCGACCTCGTGCTCGAGGCCAACCACACCTGGGGTCCTTCATCCGGCCCCGCCGCTCCGCTGCGGGGCTGGAGCTTCCAGATCGTGTCCTTTGTGAGGTTCTGAACCGTGCTGAAGTCGTGTCTCTCGCTGCTGGCGTTGTCCCTCGCTCTCCGGTCGTTCGGGGGGGAGGCGGTGGGGGTGGTCACGATGGGCGGGCGCCCGGTTTCGAACGTCGCCGTCTGGTTGGTCGGCGAGGGACGACCCGCCTCGACCAAAGCCATGATCGACCAGCGGGATCGGGCGTTCACGCCGCACGTATCGGTCGTGCCGGTCGGAACGACCGTCCGGTTTCCGAACAGCGATCAGCTGTTCCACAACGTGTTCTTCCTGTTCAACGAACGTACGATCGATTTGGGGACTTACCCTCGTGGGCAGAGTCGACAGTACCGATTTGTAGAACCGGGGATCGCGCGATTCCTCTGTCGCATTCACTCGGAAATGAACGCCTACCTGGTGGTCGTCGCCTCGCGGCACTATGCCGTCACCGACGGGCAGGGACGGATGCGGATCAAGGACGTCCCTCCGGGCGAGTACACGCTGAAGGCTTGGCACGAGTCGGGGGCGACGCACGAGGCAAGGGTGACGATCGGCAACGGCGAGTCGAAGCTTCAGATCGACCTGCCGCGCCGCCAATGACATGCGGGTGACCCTCCGGACCAAGATACTGGCGCTGATCGCGGGCACGGTGACCGGCCTGTCCGCGCTCATCTTCGTGGGACTGGTGCTGTTGGGGAACCTCGAGATCGACCGCCGCCTCCGCGACGATGTGGCGCGCAACGCCGAGATGTCGCGCGAATTGATTCAGAGCGAAGGCGATTCGATGCGCTCGCAGATCCGGATTCTCGCGACGGTCGGCGGTCCCAACGTCATCATGAATCTGCGGTCGGACCCGGCCTCGGCCAGCACGCGGAACGCCTACGCGGAAGACCTGTGCCGGCAACTTCAGTTCGACGCCTTCCGGATCACCGACTACACCGGAACGGTGGTGGCGAAACACGGCGACATCGGGGGCGACCCCCCCGGGGTACGGCAGGTCCTTCAGAGGGCGGAGGATTGGGTCGGTCTCTTCGTGCGAGGAGGCCGACTTTGGCTCGGCGTGGCGGTCCCTTACCGACCGTTCGGCAATCTGGAGGGTTCGTTGCACGCCTTCCGCATCGTGGACGTTCGGCTGGCCGCCAAGCTGCAGAGCGTGCTCAACGTGGACGTTCTTTTCACGGAGGCGAAGTCGGTTTTGGAGGGGTCATTGCGGGGGGTCGAACGGGTCGAGGCGCCCTCGGACCACCCGGCGATCATCCGCATCGCGGGCGAAGCCTACTACGCCCAATCCGCGCCGATGCCCAACGCCAGACCGGGCGACCGCCTCGAACTCGTTACCCTCCGATCGTACGAGAGCGCCCAGTCCGTCTACGTTCCGCTGCGGTACGCGGTGCTGGCGCTGTTCGTCGTGGGGCTCCTGGTTGCCCTCGCGGGGGGGAGGGCGGTGGCCAACGGGCTTTCCAAGCCCTTGGACAAGGTCGTTCAGGCGGCTCAAGCGCTCCGGGGCGGGAAATGGCCGGAGCCGATCGCGATCACGCGGAACGACGAACTGGGCCTGTTGCAGCTCGTCTTCAACGAGATGTCGGAATCCTTGCGGAAGAGCCAGGATCGGTTGCTCGGCTTGCTCGACCGGGACCCGTTGACCGGGCTGCTGAACCACCGCAAGTTCCACGAGCGGGTCAAGGAGGAGTGTCAACGGAGCCACGAGTTGGGGAGCGCCCTCGCCCTCCTCATCGTGGACGTCGACCGCTTCAAGGACTTCAACGAAAGGCGGGGTCACGGGGAGGGGGACCGGCTGCTCACCGAGTTGGCGGAGATCATCCGGGAGACCGCGCCGAACCTCTCCGTCGCGTCTCGGTACGGCGGCGAGGAGTTCGCGATCCTGCTGCCCAACGTGGCGGTCGAGTTCGTCGAGAAGTACGCCGAGGGACTGCGGCGGCTGTTCGAGGCGTCCTCGCTGAAGGCGGGTTCGCCGGCGACGGTGAGCGTCGGCTTTGCGGCGCTTGGGGTCGGAACCGGGGAAGCCGAGGGGCTGATTCTGGCCGCCGAACTCGCCCTGTCACGGGCGAAGCAACTGGGACGGAACACGGTGTGCCGGTTCGACAACGTGCCGGGCGCCGACGAGACGAGCGATCCGTTTCGTCTGAGTCGATTGCTGAACGGCGACCAAAGCCTGGCGGCGGTGCAGGCGCTCGCGGCGGCGGTGGACGCGAAGGACTCGTACACGCGAGGCCACAGCCTGCGAGTGGCGGAGATCGCCGCCGACCTTGCCCGTGAAACCGGACGGGACACCGACTTCGTGGAACTGGTCTACACGACGGGCACGCTTCACGACGTCGGCAAGATCGGGGTTCCGGACGCGATTCTGAAGAAGACGGACAAGTTGACGGAGGAGGAGCGCTCGGTCATGGAGACCCATCCGGTCCTGGGAGAAGTGATCGTGCGCAAGGTGCCGAAACTGGCGGACACCCTGCCGGGCGTTCGCCACCACCACGAGCATTGGGACGGGGGCGGCTATCCGGACGGGCTGGCGGGGGAGGCGATTCCGCTGACCGCGCGGTATCTGGCGCTGGCGGACACCTACGACGCGATGACGAGCGACCGGCCGTACCGGCCGGGGATGAACCCCGAGCGGGCACTGGCGGAGATCGAGCGATGCGCGGGCACGCAGTTCGACCCCGAGTTGGCTCCGCAGTTCGTTCGCATGATGCGAAGGGCCCTTCCCGAGCGGCGCGCGGCTTGACCCTGGCGAGTTCGGCGGGGTACATTTCGCACTCGGTCGCTCCGGTCGTCTAGCGGTCAGGACATCGCCCTCTCACGGCGAAGATCGTGGGTTCGAATCCCATCCGGAGTACCAGCCCCACCCCAGGTTCGGTTAGGCGTTTGGTCCTTTGTGCTCGGCTCCTCACCCGCGAATCGACGCGAACGGCCTTCTCGGCTTGCCCGACGCGCGACAGGTTCTCGGTTCGAAGTTCGCGCACACAGCGGACTAAGTCAGGTATTCGTGTGCAGTACCGAGTCCGGGTCGCTCCATAGTCCGACGCCGATTCATCGGTAGGGTCCGTCCGCAAGTCCATGTTCGGAAAGGTAGAGCGGGACCCAATGGACTTGGTGGCGGGGCCCCGCGTTTCCGCACGGAGCGCGCGTAGAATCACGATCTGGCAGCCCGGATTCAGCCGACGTACACTTGCTGATCGTTCCAGCAGGTCTGAAGGTAGTCGATTTGGCCGGCATGGAGGGTGGCGTGCCAGCCGGGCAAGGCGATCAACTGCGTCAACGGCATGGACCATCCCTGGCCGGAGTCGAGAGACCCCTCGAGGTCTTCGGGCTTCCAGGTGTCCAGGGCGGCAAGCACCTCGGCGGTGCCTTCGCGGAAGGCCCTCTCCATCTCCTCGCGGGTCGTGACCGCCTTTTCCTCGGCGTCCCGTTGCGCCAGCCATTCCGTCAGGTTGCCGGTGGCAGGCAGCCGACGATCACGAATCATGCGAGCGAAGCGCGCCGCATAGAGAGCCGTGTGAGCCGCGATCCGGATCGCCGACTTAGCGGTGGGAGTCGGGGTCCAGTGCAACTTGTCGTCGGGCACGTGGGAGAAGTTGCGCAGAAAGTACTCCATGCCGCCCACGGCCGCCCGCTTTGCCGACTCGATCGGTTCCATCGCTCCAACAATATAGCCGAATCGGTCTATGGCCGGCGACGCGATGCTTGGCGAGATCGGGTGTCCGTAAGGGAGTGCGGCAAGGGTCACCGGAGGGAACGTGACTGGTACGCTGATCGCCGGGCGAAGGTTGCCCAATGAAGCGCTATGGCACGGTATCTGATCGCCATTCATCACCCCCAGGACTACGATCCCTTTGTCGCCGAGGACGAGGCGATGGGACGCGACATCGACGCGCTGAACGACGAGATGGTGGCGGCCGGGGTCCGGGTTTTCGTCGGCGGCCTCCATCCGGCAAGGAGCGCGATGTCGCTGGTCCCGCAACCAGGGGGTGAGGTGCTTGGCACGGACGGGCCCTACCTAAAGACGAGCGCGCACGTCGGTGGCTTTTGGGTGCTGGACGTGGCCGACCGGACCGAAGCGCTGGCGTGGGGGAGAAAGGCCGCGATCGCCTGCAGAGCGCCGGTCGAGGTCCGTGCGTTTCACTGAAGCCGGTTGTGAATCGGAAGGTCGCTGTCGGGATCGTGCCTCGTCCCCAAGGCTAGCATGTTCACGAGGGCGGACAGTGTCTCGGCGACGGTCTGGCGAGTGGTGTCGAGGACGGGGTATCCGGCTTGGGCGAACGCATCGGGCAACACCTTTCCCAGTTCAACAACGAGGTACTCGATTTCGCGGGGATCGAAGCTCTTGTTCGTCCGGGTGTTGTTGCGCTCCCGATTTGTGTCCAGATCGGCGCGCAGGCAAACGACCTTCGCCTCGGGAAACTCGGAGAGGAACAACGTCACCATGTCCACGTTGGAGCAGTGGGCGATCACGACGGCGAAACCCGCGTCCGAGTAGAGCTTGGCCACGCGACCGGCCGCGACGTGGGCCAGGTTGAACTGGCGGGTGGTCTCCTCGGACCAACCGGCGCTGGGTTGAGCGACGCCCTTCACGACGTTCGCCCGGAAGGCGTCGAGGTCGAGGAACACCGCGCGCTCGAAGCGGTCGGCGAGGGCGCGTCCGGCGGTGTTCTTGCCCACCCCGGGCGCGCCCGTCAGGAAGATCACCGGTCCTTCGGACATGCAGCGACGGTACCCGGGGGACGCGGCGGGGGACGAGCGGCCGTGCCATGATTCGGCGATGGCGAACCTGGATCTGCTGGTCGCGGCGCTCGACATGGCGCATTGGGAGTTGGGGGAGGCGTTCAAGGGTCTTCCGGACGAGGACGTTTGGCGGCGGCCTCACCCCCGGCTCTGGAGCGTGGGCGAATTGGCGGCGCACATTGCGTACGGAGAGGACACGAACGTGACGGGCGGAAGCGAGGGCAACCCGTTTCGGTACCGGTCGGCACGGTATTACGAGCCGTTCGAGGACGAGCCGCTCGTGATGGACTTTGGGGCGGAGGCGCTCTATCGAGCGGTCGAGGAGGTGCACGCGGCGGTGAAGGCCATCTTGGCGGCGAACCCACCGGACGGCGACGCGGTGAACCCTCACCGGCCCGATTGGAATTGGCGCCAAACGCTCGAGTACATGGTGTTCCACGTCGCCTACCACACGGGTCAAATCTACTCCGCACGTCACTTGCTCGGGCACGAGACGGTGGACAACTAGAGTGCTGCCGTCGTGCGCAACCGACCTATGATCGTGTTGTGCCCGGAAGGGAGCCGGGCTATTTCGTTCGGGCCGATAATCGCTCGATCGTCACAAGGTAGACATCGTTGTCCCGCACCTCGTACGGTCTCGAAAGCGGCTTACCCTTGGCGACCGATATTGTCTCGGTATGCACGGGACGGCCGTCACAGAGCTTCTTGATCCGGGCGACCTGCTCGCGGGTCAGTTGGTCGGGACGGCCCATGTCATAGTACAGGGCGAACGGATCGTTGATCCGGTAACCGACGCGATACACGTCGATGCGGTACCGGCCGGGCGCAAGGTTCGTCACGCTCAACGTCGCGGTTTCCTTGTTTCGAGGCTTGTTGTCGCCAATATAGTACGTTTGGTTGTTGGTGTCCTTCGGGATATCGTTGGTGAAGTTCCAGAAGAGGGCCTGGACGCCTCCTTGCCGATTCGTGGCGGCCAACGTCCGATCGTCGGCGCAGGCGAGACGGGTCGGGCCGAGGCGATTCAGGAACTCGTACGCGCGAAAGGCCGGCTTTTCGATGCCCTGCGTGTTGATCAGCCCGAAACCGCCATGAAAGGGGGTGAATCTTGGTCCCGCCTCCTCGAAGATGTCCGTGAACGTCCAGTAGGACATCGAATCGGCTTTGCCCATGGATCCCTTCAGTTTCTCCAGGATGTACGGTGCGCTCACATAGCTGTCGTGTACGGGATCGGCGGGAGTATAGGACGAACTCCATTCGGTGTAGCACAAGGGCAACTTCGGCGTCGCAGACGCCGCGATCTGCTCGCGGGCCGTCCTCACGTCGCCCACGACGGAATCCGGGTTCCGGCTGAGAACCGTTCCTCTTCCGCCATATTCGTCCAGGAAGCCGACGTCCACGCCATAGGTGTGGGTCGAAACGAAGTCCACGGGTGATCGGGACTCCTGGCAGTACCGGAGAAACTCGGGAATCCACGCGTTCCCGGCGGTCGCGGGTCCGCCGACTCGGAGCTTCGGTGAGACGCCTTTGACCGCGTTGGCGGTTACGGAGTAGAGTCGGAAGTATTCCTTCTGGTCCGCCGCCCAGAAGCCGTCCAGATTGGGCTCGTTCCAGACCTCGAAGTACCACTTCTGGACCTCGGCTATGCCGTAGCGTTGTACCCAGTGTCTTACCAGGGAGCCGATGAGTTCGGACCACTTCTGGTAGTCCTTGGGCGGCGTGACATTGCCTCGCCACCAGAAGATGGTCTTGTCACCGCTCGCCAAGGCGCCGGGCATGAAGCCGAACTCGACGAAAGGTCTGACCTTGACTTCGACGAGGAAGTCGTAGAGCGCGTCGATGTATTGCCAGTTGTAGACAGGTTTGCCGCGTTCCTCGCGGTACACGCCCATGTCGTCGCACAGAAGTCCGTGCATGCGCACGTACTCGAATCCGCAGGCTTGCTTGGCCCGGCGGAGTTGACTCTGCCAATCGGCGCGCAGACCCTCGTTGGCGCGGCCGGCACCGACACAGTGATTGTGAAGGTTACCGAGAGGTCCGACCACCGCCTTCGCGTCCACGGAGATGGTACGGGTGGGGTTCGCTTCGTTGGTTACACAGGCAAGGGTGCCGAGGGCGACCAGGCAAACGACCGAGGCGATCAGCATGGTCCTAGGCTACCGTTTGCGCCCGGGATCGTCACGGTCCGGTCCCGATGCCGAAGGTTGGGGGAACCTCTGCCCGTCCGCGTATAATGTTTCGGTGAGGAGCCCGGATCGGATGTTCGGCGCCAAGGGCAAGGTCTCCGAAGGAGACCGAGCTTTCGATCTCGCGTTCTGGCGTGCGGCAACCCCCGAGGAGCGGGTGCGGGCGTTTTTCGAGTTGCGCGAGCTCTATCACGAGGTGATCCGCCCTGGGAACTGGCCTACAAGACTGGATCGATCTGTTGGCGGAACTCGACGCCTCCGGGATTAGGTACCTGGTCGTCGGCGGCATCGCGGTGGCGTTCCATGGTGAACCGCGCTACACGAAGGACCTCGATCTCCTGATCACGGTCGCTCCACCCGACCATACACGGCTGTTCGAGGCCCTCCGACGATTCGGCGCCCCGGTTTGGCTGGTTGCGCCCGAGGAGTTCCTCGACGAGGACTTCGTGTTCCATTTCGGTTCGCCACCGTGGCGGGTGGACGTCCTGACCTCGGTTCCGGGCGTGGACTTCGAGTCGGCTTACGCAGATCGGGTGGGGTTGCCCTTGGGCGACTACATCGCTTCCTGTATATCGAAGGAGTGGCTGATCCGAGCCAAGCGGGCGAGCGGCCGGCCCCAGGATCTGCTGGATCTCACGTCTCTTGAAGGTTAGGGGGTACGCCGCCAGGCGGTAGTATCCGCGCGATGAACGTCACCGAGGCCTTGCTCGATTCCTGGGACCGCCAATGTCGGATCGTGGAGGCGGTCGCGTCGCGGATCGACGAGTCGAACCGCCACGCGAAGCCTTCGGAGGACGGTTGGTCGCTGGACAGGCACTTGGCCCATATGCACGGGACGCGCAAGTTCTGGTTGTCGCAGGTCGCTCCTGTGCAAGCCGCCAGCCTGGGAAACCCTTACGCTCTGGGAGTTGCGGGAAGCGGTCCGTTAGGTCACGGGACGACGATTTCCAAGCGGATTCTCACGAGGTCGCCAAGTGCGACACCTTCGGCGCGCTGAACCGCAACCTTGATGGGTACGAGGTAGATGCCGTCGCGGGGGAAGAGGGAGGTCGTGCAGGTCGTCTGACCGACCCGGAGCGTCACCGGAACGACACCCCAACCATAGCTCGCTCGCGGGGCGATCGCCCTTATGTCGGCGCACCGCTCCGGAGGGACGGGCGCGAAGAGGAAGGGGGCCGGTCCGCGCCATTCGATCGTCACGGCGTCGAACTCCAAGGTCATCGCGGCATTGTAGCGCGCGTTCGGTGTTCCAGCACGGGTCGCGACGGCATACTATCGCGAGATGGAAATCCGGCCGGCCCGCGAGGGCGAGCAGGTGGACTTGACGGATCTGGCGTTCCGATCCGCTCGGCAATGCTGGGGCTACTCTGACGAGTTCATGGCGTGGGAACCGGAAGCCATCGCCGTTTCGCCGGGCATGATCGCGGGGACCACGGTTAGGGTGCTCGTGGAAGAAGGCCGATTCCTCGGCTTCTACGTCTTGAGCGGCGAGCCGCCCGAGCTGGAGCTCTCAAGGATGTTCGTGGAGCCGGACGCGCTCGGCGCAGGTCTTGGTCGCCAGCTTTGGAGTCACGCCGTCGACACCGCCGCTCGGTTGGGGGCTTCGTCCCTTGTGCTGGACGCCGACCCCAACGCGGAGGCGTTCTATCTTCACATGGGTGCCGTGACGGTGAGCGAACACGATTGGGAGCCGCCGATGATGCCGGGTTGGCGGCTTAGGAAGATGCGTTACGGGTTGACGTAATTGCGCGACGCCGGTCGATCAGAGCAGCCGCTTGGCCAACTCCACGACGATCCCGCCACCGCTCGGGTGCGGTGCCCGGGAGACGACCTCGTAGCCGAGCTTCCGGTAGTACCGCAAGTTCGACTCCATGACCTCACGGGTGGCGAGCCGCACTTCGCGGTAGCCGAGGCGCCGGGCCTCGCCGTGAATGTGTTCCAGCATCGCGGTGGCGACCCCCCGACCTCGGGCGACCGGAAGCACGGCGATTCGCCAGCAGTAGACGTGGCCGGTTCGCCGCTCGAACCGCGCGGACCCGACCGCTCTATCCTCGACAAAGCCCAAGACTGCCCCGCCCTTAGCCGTGCTTCGACGGGCGTCGTCCAGCGTCTCGACGAGCGCACCGGACGGCGGGTCGAGGACGCCACGGTACTCCTCGAACGCCGCCCGCATGATCTCGTAGACCAGCGGCAGCTCATCGTCGCTGGCGATGCGGACCTCGACCGTCGCAGGGTTCCTCATGTCTCGTCGGGCCGTCTTTGGGGGCCCCTGGGCAGGTTGCCCCAGCCGTCAAGAAAGTGTACAAGCCGACAATCTGGCTGTCAATCGGCGGGGGTAGATTGGGCAATCTCGAACCACCAAGACGAGCCAGTGAGACCACGACGCTTCGTCCTAACGGGCGGCCCCGGTGCCGGCAAGACGACCGTTCTGGGCGTGCTCGCCGAGCGAGGTTTTTCGGTGGCGCCGGATTCGGCCCGGGCGATCATCCGAAAGCGACGCGAGCAAGGATTGAGTCCGCGTCCCGGACCGTACGCGTTCGCGCGAGCGATCTACCAGGCGGACGTCCGCGAATACGACCGCCATCGGGGAAAGGGCGGCCCGGTTTTCTACGACCGTGGGTATGGCGACGTGCTTGGCATGCTCTGGGAGGTGGGCGCGGTCAGCCGGCACGAGACCTTGCGGCACTTTCGCGCCCGCCCGATGGACCGCCGGGTGTTGTACTTCCCGCCCTGGCAAGCGATCTACGCGCGCGACGAGGAGCGGGACCAGTCGTTCGAGGAGGCGGTCCGAGTGGGTTCGGCGGTTCGAGATTGGTACGAGGCGCTGGGGTTCACGCCGGTGGCCGTGTCGTTCGGTTCGCCCGAACAACGGGCGGACGCGATCCTCGACCTGGTCTTGGCCGGGTGAAAGATCGTGGTCAAGGCGTCGGGAAATGCTCGACCAGCATATCGATCGGGCCGCGCAAGCGGTCCGGAAACGAGAAGGCGCTCCCCTGTTCCGTCGCGGAAGGCCAGGTCGCGCTACCGGGCGGGGCCGCGAGACCGCCTAGCCGGTCGTTTGGCGGCGGCTTCGGCGTTCACCTCGAGGCGCCGACGTACGATCGTGCGGACGAGGTCCTCGGGAAGCGGCCGGTCGGGAGTGAACTGAATGGTGCCCTTGGAGGTCTTGTAGCCGGCGAGGGCGTCCGCGAACTCCTCGGTGGTCGTTCCGGGGAAGAGGGAACAGTGGTTCTTGAAGGCGGCGAAGTAGACCACCGGCCCGTTCTGCGTGTAGGCGGGCATGCCGTAGCTCATCGTCTCCTCGGCATCCGGGGCCTCGTCGCGCACGATCGCTCGGAGGCGTTCGAGGGTGCGGCGCGCGTCTTCGGAGGGCACTTCGGCCAGATACTCGTCCACGGTCGTGGGGCCGCCTTTCCTCATAGGCCGCACGGTACCGGGGGAATGGTGCCCGCGTCAACCTCAACCGCGTGGCCTGAGCCGTGGTTACCGGCGGAACACGACGGGGGTGAACCGCTCGGGCATATGCGTGTCGTACCGTCCGTGGGGGGTGACACACCACGCGGCTTGGACCTCTCGGTCGCCGACCGCAATCTTCTGGAAGCGGCCGAAGAACAGGTTCCAGACGTCCCCTTCCTTCGGAGGCACGGTCCGTCCGTTGGCGAGGATGGCGAGGCTCGCCCAGGGGATCGACAACTCGACCGTCCAGCCGGTGCTCCGTACCGTCGGCTTGTTAAGGACGCCCTGAACGTTCACTCGGCACTCCAGCCCGGGCATGTCCCAGTCCCGGAAAGCCCAGCGCGTGCCGCGCGGGTGGTTGCCGTCCCAGAACCACTCGGGGGTTCGGTCGAAGTCGCCGCCGAAGGTGTAGGCGCGTCGACGGTGAACGTCGAACTCGGCGGGGTCGAAGCGGTGGTAGGCGTCGCGCCAGATGAAGAACACCTCGTAAGTCGTTCCGAGGGCGTTCACCTCGAACTCGTAGTAGCAGTCGCCGCCGTCGACAAACAGCTCCACATCGTTCTCGCGGAAGACGAGGGAATTCCGCTCGGTTTGGTGGGCGGTGGGGAAGGGGTCCTCGATCCAGAACCCGACGTAGAGGCGGACGTCGTCCCAGAGCACGGCGGCTTCGGTCTTTAGGATGGCGGGCGCACCGGTCGCCATGTCCACGAAGGCGTCCGAGCGATCGGCCGACCGCCACGCGGGATTGTCGAGGGAACCGTCCAGGACCGGGGGCTCGGTCGCGAAGCGGGCTACGAGCATAGACTCCAGCTTACCGAGGGGGTTCTACGACGCGGCAGGGTTCTGTGACGAATGTGTAACGGTGCCGTCGCACACTGTTTCGCAAGAAGGCCATGACTCACCGAATCCACCGCATCCTTGCCCTTGCCCTCACGTTGGTGACGGCCGCCGTGGCTCCGGCACAACTCCTGATCTCCAACCTCACTTACGCGCAGGCCTACGATCCCGCGTGGGACCAGGACTGGGAGCTCATCCCAACCTGGGCCGACTGGCAGAGCGCGGGCCAGGTCTCGAGCGTGTTTTCGACGTCCGAGAGCCACCCTTGGGATCCGCCGATCAACATCGCCACCGCATCGTCGGCATTCACCCAACCCAGCAACTTGGGCGATGCGACCCTCCGGGCGATAAGCTTCGTGCTGTCGGATTACAGCGGGACCGGCTCGAGCCTGGGGTACGAGGCGAAATCGACGTTCGTGCTCTCCCAGAACGTCGCGGTGCGGACGGGTTATCTCCCCGGTTTCCTGGTTAACATGCAGCTCGCGGTACCCATGCACGGACTCTTGGCCGCGTCCGGGGGTACCAGTGCCAACGGCTCCGCTTCGGCGGGGCTCGACGTGAGCGTCTTCGACGCCGGTGGCGCGCTTCTGGACGGGAGTTCCGCGGATTTGCAGGTGGACGGCAACGGCTTCGGCGCCTTCACGTGGAGCGCGACGGGCGACTGGGCGGGCGACGTTCAGGAAACGACGCTGCAACTGCCGACGGGCGAAGCAAGGTCGGGAGCAGGGGTCGAACTCAACAGCTTCGACATTCTGGATCTGGGCTGGATTCCGACCGATACCGTCCTGAATTTCCAAGTGCTCTACCGATTGGAGACCTCGGCAGTGATCCCATCGCCCGACGGCCTGATGGCGATCGCCGACTTCAGCGGAACGGGCGGTTTCGAGTTCCGGGCCCTCGACCAGAACGGGAATCCGTTTACGGACTTCCAGGTGTTGCCGGTGCCCGAACCTTCCACCCTCGTTGCGTTTGGCCTCGGTGCGTTGGCGCTCAAGCGTCGCGGTCGGGCCGCGCCTGTAACGTCGTCCTCGCCGAACACGTCAGCTTGACCGGGAACGGGTCGGAACCAGACCCGCATCCGGTGGAAGCATGAGAAAACTGATCGCGGCTCTCGTCGTGGCGACGCTTTGCGCGTCCGTTGGGTCGTCCCAAGTAGCCGGAGGTTCGGCGGGTTACGGACGCCGCGAGAGCGGCCGGGAGAAGGCCGAGGCGAACGAGAAGGCCAAGCGGTCGTTTTCCTCCGCCGAGTTGCCGGCCTCGCCCACGTCGGTGTTTCTGGACGCGAGCGTTCTGATGAACGTTAAGGCGGACGAGATGGTGGCGGTGTTCGCCATCGCCGAGGAAGCGCCCACCGTCGCCGAGTGCGGGGCCAAGGTTGAGGCGCGCGTCGCCAAGGTGAGGGAGGCGTTCGCCCGATTGGTGATTCCGGAGAGGGACGTGACGGTGGACTTCGTCGTCCAGAACCGGGTTTACGGGTTCGAGGTGACCGGGGATCTGGCCCGGGAGAAGATGACGGGTTACGAACTGAAGAAGAACGTGTCCGTTCGTTGTGGGTCGCGCGCGCTGATGGAGCGTTGCATCGAAGCGGCCTCGGCGGTCGAGGTGTTCGACCTGGTCAAGGTGGACTACGTCGTCAAGAACATCGGTGCGATCCAGTCGAGGCTCATGGAGGAAGCAACGCGAGTGGTTCGGCGCAAATCGGGGGACTATGCGCGGTTGCTGGGGGTTACGCTCCGGCCCGCGCCCCAGGTGCTCGCGGAGCGGCACCATGCGTACTACCCGACGGAGATGTACGATTCGTACGTGGCGCAGGAGTCGGAAGACGTGTCGACGTCGTACTACCGACAGAATCGCATGGTTCAGAGCGCGCGCAAGCCACGGACGTTCTACTACAACCCCCTGGACGGTGGAGGGTTCGACGCGGTGGTCAACCCGGTCGTCCTGGAGCCGGTCGTGCAGTTCACGCTGTACCTGAAGGTTCGGGCGGAGTCGGTGGCCACTTTGGATCGACCAACGGCCCCGGCCAAGAAGGCCGGCCCGAAGCCGGGCAAGAAGTGACCTCATGGAACACGACTCCCAATCCGTTGGCTCGGTTCGCTCGGGTCACCCTGGCGGCGAGGAACAGTGCCCTCTGGTGCGAGGCGGTCTGCCGCGCGCACGGACGGGACACGGAAACGACGGAGGACCTCTGGGTCTGTCGGGGTCGTCCGCCACGCTTCTACCCTTCGGCAACGACCTTGCGCCCGGGGGCAGGCGATGCCATCGAGAGGCTTGGCCCTACCGGGTTCAAGGATAGCTTCTTTGACGTGGACGGCGAAGCGCTCGGGTACCGTGAGTTGTTTCGTGCTTCCTGGATTTGGGGCGAAGCACCGGAGCCCGGGAACACGCGCCTCGATTGGCGCCGCGTCAGGTCGGACGAGGAGTTGCTCGAGTGGGAGCGCGGCTGGGGCGCCGGGGACGACGAGGCGGCGCACCATCCGCGCCAGTTTCCCCCAAGCTTGCTCGAGGATTGCGGCGTCGCTTTCTTGTTCGGATTCGACGGCGCGGTGCCCGTGGCCGGATGCGCGCTGAACGCGACCGGGCGGGTGGTCGGGCTGTCCAACGCCTTCGCGTTGCGCGACGAACTCGATCCCTGGCCGGAGTTCTCCTCGGCGATCGCGACGGTCTGGCCGGGACGGCCGGTGGTCGGCTACGAGCGGGGAGAGGACCTGGAACGCGCCGTCTCGGCGGGCTTCGAGGAAGCCGGTCTGTTACGGATCTGGGTTCGGTCTGCCGACTGACGGTGGTGCGGCCAAACTACTTTGGCGGCCGTTTCTGGAACGCCCACAGCGCCGGGAGCGCCTCGCCCGTGTCACTGTCGAAGAGGAGGTTGCGGCTCCAACCGCCCTTGCGTCCAGGTTCGCCGATCCACGCGGGGGCCCACCAGAGGACACCGACGCCAAGGCCATCCGGGGTCGCTTTGACCACTTCGATGAGTTTGCGGAAGTACGCGGCCTGACCCTCGGGGGTCGCTTTGTACTCGGGGATCGGGACGGCGTTCTCGTCGGCTTGGCGGGTCTTCTCGTTCCAGCCGACGTAGGGGTAGGCCGTCTCCGCGACGAGGATCGGCTTCTTGTAGGTCTTGGCGAGGAACTCCAGGTTCGCCTTCAGATCGTCGAGCGTGCCGTGCCAGAAGGGGTAGTAGCTCAGGCCGAGGATGTCCGCTTCTCCTCCATGGGCGAAGTAGTTTTCGAACCAGTACTTCGAAACCTCGATCTTGCCGCCCCGGTCGATGTGCGCCATGATCTTGGGCTTGGTCTTGCCGGCCCCCTCGCGAATGCCCTCGATGGCGGCGTTGGTCAGCTCGACAAACTTGGGCCAGCCGTTGGTTTGGCCGTGGATGCGTCCATCCGGCCAGAGCATGCCGTCGACGACCTCGTTGCCCGCCTGAACGACGTCGGGAGGGGTGCCCTGGTCCACAAGGGCCTTGATGACGTCGCGGCTGTAGTTGCGTACCGCCGCTTTGAGTTCGGGGAAGGGCAGGTCTCGCCAGGCGGCCGGCTTGTGCTGCTTGCCGGGATCGGCCCACCAGTCGGAGTAGTGGAAGTCGATCATCAGCTTCATGCCGAGGGCGTGGACCCTCTTGGCGAGGGCGAGGGTGTGCGCCATGTCGCAGTAGCCGTCCTTTGGCTCGTTCCAGACCCGGAGGCGGATGGCGGTCCACCCCGCTTCCTTCATCGCCTTGAGGGGGTCGGCCGACTTGCCCTTGACCCGGAAGACGGCGCCGCTCGCCTCGACCTCCGGGATTTCGGAGGGGTCGCCGCCGGCGTAGAAGAACGGGGCGACGGGGGCCGAGACGGCGGCGATCGCGCCCGCGAGGGCAAGGCTGACCATCATGCTTGGATCGTAGCACGGACGGGCGAGGCGAGAATGGAGTACCTTGAACCGTGAAGCGTCCCACCAACAAAGAGATCAAGGCGGCGGTCGACAAACTGAAGGATAAGACGGTCGGTGAGTCCCGGTTCAACGAACCCGCCACCGGTCAACTCTCGGACAAGAAATCCAGTCTGCGAATTCGCAAGCAGGGGGTCTAGACAGCATGGGCGACAAGAAACCGAAGAAAACCTCGTCGGGCAACAGCGACGCGCACAAGGCGAAACAGGCAAAGGACCGGGCGGAGCGACCGCCAACGCCGGCACGAGACGCGCCCAAAGGGAAAGACCGGAAGAAGTAGCTCCTGACGGTTCGAGACGCCGGACGGGTGGCCCGCCGGGGAGCCCGCCGCCATGCCCACAATAGGGCATGGACAAAGCGAAACTGATCCAGGGCCTCAACGACGACTTGGCGGGCGAGTTGCAGGCGGTCGTCATGTACCTCACATACGCGGCGAAGGTCTCGGGACCGCACCGGCCCGCGTTGCGGCAGTTCTTTATGGCGGAAATCCCGGACGAAACGGGTCACGCCCAATTCTTGGCGGACAAAATCTGCAGTCTGGGGGGCGAGCCCACGTCCGCGCCGCGCAAGGTTCCGGCGGCGGAGACGTCTCGCCAGATGCTCGAAAACGTTCTCAAGGCGGAGGCGCAGGCCATAAGCGACTACAAGAAGCGCGCCGAACAGGCTTCGGAGTTTGGCGACAAGGGCCTCTCGACCCGGCTCGAGACGATCGTCGAGGACGAAACGACGCACTACGAGGAGACGCTGAAGATTCTGAAGGGCTGGGAGTAGGGGAGGCTCGTCGGTCGCTCGCCTTCCCCTCCCTGGGGGACGGGGGGAAGGCCCCAAAAGCCCGCCGCGCGCCTCGGGTTCCTTGGTCGGCCCCCGATCGTAAGCGAACGCTTTCCGAAACCGTGCAGGCCCGGTCGTTGTCCGGCTTTTCGTGCCCGGATCGCCACCATGGCGCGCGTCCGAGCAACGCTGTCCACAATCCTACGGACAAGGCGATCGCCGCGAAAGGTGGTACAATAGCGTTACGTATAAACCTCTTGATGATCCCGGGCCAAGGAGTTCGCCCAGACGGATCGTGATCCTTGGTAGCTGTCTTCCACGGCAGTGCGGTATCGCAACCTTTGGTTCCGATCTATCGCAAGCGATTTGCGACCTGGATCCCGAGCTTACGATAGACGCGATCGCGATGAGCGATCGAGACGACTACGTTTATTCGGGACGCGTGTGTTACGAGATAGCGGCGCACGATCACGAGGCGTACGAATCGGCCGCCAAGTTCATCAATCGTCGCGGCTACGACGTGTTGTCCGTTCAACACGAATACGGCATCTTCGGCGGGGAAGCGGGCGCTTACCTGTTAAAGTTGGTGCGCGAGGCGGCGATGCCGATCGTGACCACGCTCCATACCGTCTTGCGGGAACCCTCGGTTGCCCAGAAACTCGTGCTGGACGAGCTGTTGGAGCTTTCTGAGCGCATCGTCGTGATGAGCGAGATGGCGGTCGGGTTCTTGGCGGAGGCTCACGGCGTCCCCGCGGAGAAGGTGGACCTGATCCCGCACGGGGTGCCGGACATTCCTCAGTGCGTCGGAACGGAGTTCCGCGAGCAACTGGGGATCGAGGGGCCGATGATTCTGACGTTCGGCCTGCTCTCGCCGGACAAGGGCATTCAGTACGTGATCGCCGCGATGCCCAAGATTCTGCGGCAGTATCCGGGAGCGACCTACGTGGTCGTCGGGGCGACCCATCCCCACGTGCGCGCGGCGGCGGGGGAGGCGTATCGCGAGAGTCTCGTCGCGTTGGCGCGAGACCTTGGCGTATCGGGAAGCGTTCGCTTCGTGGATCGGTTCGTCGCCACGGAGGAGTTGGTGGCGTATTTGGCGGCGATGGACGTGTACGTGACGCCGTACCTGAACCCCCACCAGATCACTTCGGGAACGCTCGCCTATTCGGTCGCCGCCGGCAAAGCGGTGATTTCGACCCCCTACTGGTACGCGGAGGAACTGCTCGCCGAGGGCCGCGGGCGGCTGGTGCCGTTCCGGGACGCCGAAGCGATCGCCGACGCGATTCTGGACGTGCAGTCGGAGCCGGAAGCCATGCTCGAAATGGGCCGGCGCGCCGCGGAATACGGTAGGCAGATGCTCTGGCCCGAGGTGGGTAAGAGCTACCTGAGTTCGTTCGCGCGCGCCAAAAGGGACAGTGCGGTACGATTGCGAGCTTTGGTCGGCGGGGTGTCCCCGTTCGTTCCGCCGGTAGACGCGTTGCCCGAACCGCGGCTCGATCACCTTTTCGACCTTAGCGACGATACGGGCATCCTGCAGCACGCGACCTATACGGTGCCCAATCGCTCGGAAGGGTATTGCGTGGACGACAACGCCCGGTCGTTGCTGTTCACGGCGTACGACGAGAGTCTCGGCATCACGGGGGGAAACTTGGCGCTGTTGCAGAGCCGCTACCTTAGCTTTGTGCTGGACGCCTACAATCCGGAGACGGGCAGATTCCGTAACTTTATGAGCTATGGGAGAGCCTGGCTAGAGGACGCGGGGTCGGAGGACTCTCACGGTCGCTCGCTGTGGTCGCTGGGGGCGATGATCCACCGTTGTCACAACCGTGGACGCCGTGGAGTCGCGAAAATGCTGTTCGATAAGGCCGCCGCCGGGATGTTCGCGACCACGAGTCCTCGGACCTGGGCCTATGGGGTTCTGGCGGCGGACGAGTATCTCCTAGGCTCGCCGCATGGGGTTGCGGTGAGGGTGTTGGAGCAGACGATGGCGTCTCGGCTCTTGCACGCGTACGAAGCGGTTCAACGCGACGACTGGCCCTGGTTCGAGGAAAGTCTGACTTACGCGAACGCCCGCCTTCCCCAAGCTCTCATCGTGGCGGGCGCCGCCCTTGGGAGTCCCGCGATGCTCGAGGTGGGGCTGAAGTCGCTATCCTGGTTGATGGGGGTCCAGACGGGTTGCGGAGGCGCGTTCTCTCCGATCGGCACGAACGGTTTCTACGCGCGCGGCCAGTCGCGCGCCCTTTTCGATCAGCAACCCGTCGAGGCGGCCTCCGGAGTGTCCGCATGTCTGGCGGCTCACCGTGCCACGGGCGACAAGCAGTGGCTCAGGGAAGCCAATCGGGTCTTCGCCTGGTTCCTCGGCGAGAATTCCTTGGGCGAGGCGCTCTACGATCCGACGACGGGCGGTTGCTACGATGGGTTGCACGAAAAGCGCGTCAACCGCAACCAGGGGGCCGAATCAACGCTTTCGTTCCTCTGCGCGCTCGCAGAGCTACGGCTAGCAGGAACGCGGGTCGAGCCCGCGACGGCAAAGGCAGGAGTCCATGAAATCAACGAAGTTTGAGGTGCTGCTGGATCGCCACCCGAAGAACCCGATCCTCACGGCGGAGGACTGGCCCTATCCGGTTCACACCGTGTTCAACCCGGGGGCGACCTTGCTCGAGGACGGCTCCACACTGTTGCTCTGCCGGGCGGAGGATCGTCGCGGCATTTCGCACCTATGCGCGGCGCGATCGGTGAACGGGATTGACGGCTGGGTGATTGACGCCGAGCCGACGTTCGTGTCGGACCCTCTGAACTGCCCCGAGGAGCTTTGGGGAATCGAGGACCCGCGCATCACCTACGTGCCCGAACTCGAGAAGTACATCATCGTGTACACCGCGTTCGGCAAGTCAGGGCCGGGCGTCGCCCTCGCCTCAACCAAGGACTTCCGGAGCTTCGAACGTCTCGGTTTGATCATGCAGGCGGACGACAAGGACGCGGCCCTGTTTCCGCATCGGATTCACGGCGACTGGGCGCTGATCCACCGACCCTCGACCGAGTCGGGCGCGCACATGTGGGTGTCGTTCTCGCCGGACCTACGCAACTGGGGCGGGCACATGCTGCTGATGCCCGCGCGCCGAGGGGCGTGGTGGGACGCCAACAAAATCGGCCTTTCGCCTCCTCCGATCGCGACCGACCGGGGTTGGCTGGTGATGTACCACGGGGTTCGGCACCACGCGTCGGGCTCGCTCTACCGGCTTGGGCTCGCGCTGTTCGAGTTGGAGGATCCTCGCGTGTGCATCAGCCGGGGCCAGACGTGGATGTTCGGACCAGAAGAACCCTATGAGACGAGCGGCGACGTGAGCAACGCGGTGTTTCCCTGCGGCACCACGATCGCGGAAGACGGCGACACGATTCGCGTCTACTACGGCGCGGCGGACACCACGATTTGCGTCGCCACCGGGAGCATCCGCCGGATGCTGGACTGGCTGGACCGCGACGGGACGGGTTGCTCGGGGGTCGCGGGACTGCCGTCGGAGCCGAACACCGCCGATCCCAATCTGGCTGGCCGATAGGGACGGGCTAGTCGAGACGGAAGACGACCTCGTCCACCTCCTCGCCGCGTCCTTCGGCGAACCCTCGCTCGTGCCCGATGACCCGGAACCCGCACTTCTCGAGGACTCGGATCGAGCCGGCGTTGTCGGCGACGACGCGGGCGAACAGGGGGCGTTCGGTCACTTCTGCGAGCAGCGCGACGAGGGCTTGGGTCGCATAGCCTCGGCCCCAGAACTCGCGACCGATGCCGTAACACACCTGGCGTTCGCCGAACATCACGTAACTCGCCGCGCTTCCGACCACCGTTTCGCCGACGACGATCGTACGGTTGTGGTTAGCGTCATCGGCGCGAATCTTAGCCCAGTGCGCATCGAAGGCGCCTCGGTCGGACGGGTCCTTGGCGGTGAAGGCGACCATCCAGACGGCTTCCGGGTCGCGCTGTTGGTCGAAGAAGACCGGCAGGTCTTCGTCTTGAACCGGCCGAAGTCGAACGGCAAGGGGATTCGGCGCATGCGGCGGCACGACCCAATCGTACACTCGAGCCGCTTCGGCGTACAATTGGGCGTTCCGACAGGCGATGCCGTTGAAAACCACCGAACACATGAGGAGGCGCCGTCCCGGCATCCACGAGATCGGGGGGTCCGTTCGATGAGCGCCTTGAGGTACGACGGCGTCCTGTTCGACATGGACGGGGTCCTCTGCGATCTTGACGACGAGGCGCGGTTGGACTATCTCATTGCGCGGGGAGGGCGCGACCGGGAAACGTTGCGGCAGGCCATCTGGGGATCGGGATTCGAGGACGAAGCGGACGAGGGGCGCTACGACGCCGAGACGTACCTTTTCGAGTTCGGAGTCCGGGCGGGCTGGCCGATCACGGTCGAGGAGTGGTGTGCCTACCGGTCCTCGGGGATGACGGCGCACGGCGATGTGCTCGCTTTCGCCTCGCGGCTCGCCGACCGATGTCGGATTGGGGTCCTGACGAACAACGGCCCCTTGTTGGAGAGGGAGTTCGGCGTCGTGTTCCCCGAGTTGGGTCCGGTGTTCGGCGGCAATCTGTGGTGCTCCTCGCGGTTCGGCGCTCGCAAGCCCGATCCTCGCGTGTTCGTCGCCGCTTGCGAACTCCTCGGCACGCCGCCCGAACGGACCCTGATGGTGGACGACCGCGAGGCGAACGTGGCGGGCGCGCGGGCGGCGGGGCTGGAGGCGCACCGGTTCACCGACCTTCCCTCCCTAGTCAGGTTTGTGAGAGGCTAAGTTCGGAAGAACACGTTGGCCGAGAGGGGCTCGAGGATCGCGACACCATCTACCGGTATCGGCCGGTTCGGAACTCCGTCGCGCCATCGCTTCCAGGGCCCGCCCGGCAGGTTCAGGGACGCCGGCCGGATACCCCCGTGGAAGACGACGAGGATTTCTCGCCATGGATCGCCCACCCGATCCCCGCGCAATCGGTACGCGACGGAGTTCGGCGGCAGAGCTTGGCCAGGAAGGAAGGTCTGGGTGGCGCGCACCGACTCGGCCGTCGGCAACCGAAATGCCGGGTGGGCCTTCCGAAGGGCGATCAGCGCTTTGAACCGGTCGCGAACGTCGGCGTACTCGAGGCCGCGCCGCCAGTCGAAGCGGTTCGCGGGGTCTCCGGCGTTGTAGCTGTTGTGGTTGCTTCCCTTGGTGCGTCCGATCTCGACGCCGCCCTCGATGAACGGGATTCCCGGCGAGAGCAGGACCATCGCGTGGGCGAGGACGACGGCGCCCGCACGCGTCGCGCGGCCGGCCTCGGGAAGCGAACGGGCGACCCGATCCCAGAAAGAGAGGTTGTCATGGGCGGAAACGTAGTTCACCGACTCGGCGGGGGTGGCCGCGAAGTCGGCGATCGAGCCGGATAGGGCTCGTTCGAGGGCGGCGCGGTCGACCGGGCCGCCCATCGCGAACCCAGGCGCGGTGCCGTCGAGATCGCCGCGAACGAGATTTCGGAACCCGTCGTTGAACACCGCGACCCCGAGGCCTTGCTGGTCGCCCTTGCCGAAGCGCAGGGGACCGCCCCCGGTCCAGGGCTCGCCGTAGACGAGGGCGGACGGATTCTCGGCGCGGATCGCCTTGGCAAGGTCGGCAACCGTCTCCTTGGTGAACATGCCCAGCAGGTCGAAGCGAAAGCCGTCCAAGCGGAATTCGCGAGCCCAATAGCGGAGGCTCTCCCGGACGAACTTGCGGACCATGAAGCGACCGTCGTGGAGGGCGTTGCCGACGCCCGACTCGTTCAACACGTCGCCTCGGTCGTTGGTGCGGAACCAGTAGTAGGGGACGGTCTCCCAGAAAGCGGATCCCTCGCCCTGACTGGGGACGGAGTGGTTGTAGACCACGTCGAGCACGACGCCGATGCCCGCGCGTTGAAGGCCGCTCACCATCCTCTTAACCTCGCGGATGCGGGCGATCGGGTCGGTCGGGTTGGTGGCGTACTGCTCCTCGGGCACGTTGAAGAGGGTGGTCTCGTAGCCCCAGTTGTAGTTCATCGAGTGGGCGGGGTTGAAATCCTGGAACGGCAGCAGGTGAAGGTGGGTGACACCAAGGCGCTTCAGGTGATCCAAGCCGGTAGGGAATTCGGAGGCGGGGACCCTGGACCCGCCGTGCGCGACCCCGAGGTACTTGCCTCGAAGGGCGTTCGGGACCCCGGAGGAGGGATCAATGGTCAAATCGCGGATATGGGCTTCGTAGACGACGGCGTCGGTGGGCCGGCCGAGGAACGGACGAGGAGCGGGCCATCGAGGCGGGTTCGTCCGCGCGAGGTCGAGGACCATCGAGCGTGACGAATCGGCGCTCGCGGCCCGGGCGTAGACGTCGGCGACAACGCGCCTTTGACCGTAGGACTCGAACTCGTAGCGGTAGAAGACGCCGTCAAGGTTGCCGGGGACGGTCGCGAACCAGACTCCCTTCGCTCCCCGGCGCAGAGGGAGGCGCCGGGTTTCGGGTCCGGTCGCCGTCGCGAAGAACACGATCTCCCCCCGCGCGGCGACGGGGCTCCAGACCTTGAAGACGGTCCGATCGCGAGACCACGCGGGTCCCAAATCGTTCGTCTCGTATCGAAAGGCGGGGTCGTCGAGAGCGCCACGAGCGATCACCGGTCGTTCGGGTCCGCCGCGAAGCCGAACATGGATCGGAACGGAGATCTGCGCGGGCTTGAGCGGCGATTTGAGCCGGACACGGAACGTCTGGTACAGCGAGCGCTCCGTTTGCGGTACGTCGGGCGGGCGAGGCGGAACGGTCGTCGGCTTTGGCACCTCGGTCGGATGCTCGACGGAGTTTCGGATTGTCCGCGCGGCGAAGTCCACGACGAACCTCACGGGCTGATCCCGTGGCACGCCGAGTGACAGGTTTGCGCCGCCGGATTCGAAACCGGTGCCGTAGTTCAGCGCCCACGTCCCTCCGCGCGCGACCTTGTATTCGTAGCGGCCCTTCGGCAGGGGGACGATCAGCTCGTAGACGTCGTCGCGCACGTAAGTGGCGCGAACGTGGGACTCGGCGGGATCCCAGTTGCGGCCGCCGAGGGCGGCGGCGAAGGTTCCGGGAAAGTAGACGGAGCCGTCCTGACCCTCGGCGAGGGCACCAGGTTCGACTCGTGCGACCGCCACCGGACTGCCGTCCACGGTCACGTGAGACTGGACCCCTGCCAGGAAGCCATCGGGTTGGGGTTTTGGGAGCCAAACGGTCACCGTGTCCAAGGCGTCGAGGAAGGCCGGCCCCCGCCACGTCTCCTGGGACGAAGCGTTTAGGAAAGGAAGGGCAAGGGCGATGAAGAGGGGGACTCCCACGGTTTCCAGGTTACCGTCGCGCCCGAATGATCCGACGGTTCGGTCCGGGCGTTTCGGGGGACGGCTCGGCATAATGGAGGGCGTGAAACGGCTTCCGCGAGGACAGTCCACTTATGCCGCCCAGCGCATGATCGAGGAACTCGAGCGGCGCGGCGACCTGCCCCATGGCGCGATCGTGGTCGAACGCGGGATGGTGACGGGCGAGGCGTACTGGCACCCTTACGCCCCCGACAAGCCGCACGAACTGTACTCCTTGAGCAAGAGCTTCACATCGTCGGCGGTGGGTTTCGCGGTTTCGGAAGGGCTGGTTTCGCTGGATCGGCCGATCGTTGAGTATTTCCCGGGTTCGGTCCCGCCGTCCCCGTCGGACAACCTGAAAGCCATGCGCGTCCAGGATCTTCTCGCGATGGCGACGGGCCACGAGGCGGACGACATGAACGACTTGTGGAACCACCCGACTGGGGACATGGTGGCGGGGTTCCTCGCGCGTCCCGTTCCGCACAAGCCCGGGACCCACTTCCTCTACAACACGAGCGCGACCTTCGTCCTTTCGGCGCTCGTGCAGAAGTTGACGGGCAAGACGCTGACGGAGTACCTCACCCCGCGCCTGTTCGAGCCGCTCGGCTTCGCCTCGACCGAGTGGGAGAAGTCGCCGGGCGGGGTGGACATGGGTGGCTTCGGGTTGAGCCTGGTGCTGGAGGACGTCGCGAAGTTCGGCCAGACTCTGCTCCAGGACGGGGTGTTCGAGGGCCGACGGATTCTGCCGGAGGGTTGGGTGTCTTTGGCCTCGTCGTCCCACGTTTCGAACGGCACCGATCCGAACAGCGACTGGAACCAGGGCTACGGGTTTCAGTTCTGGCGATGCAAGCACGGCGCCTTCCGGGGGGACGGGGCGTTCGGCCAGTACTGCATCGTGATGCCGGAGCGCGAAACGGTGGTGGCGATCTTCTCGAACACGCCGGACATGCAGCGGCCGCTCAACACGGTTTGGGAGTTCTTCGCCCCGCGTTCGATTCCGTTTGCGGCCGGGAATTCCGCCCTTCGTCCGGGCTTCGCGCGGGCTTACGCGATGGACGGGAATCCGCTCGGCATCACGAAGATCGGGCTTCGGACGGCGGAGTGCGGTTTCGCCTTCGAGTTCACCGACAAGCGCGGCGACCAACGGATCGAGATCGGGGCGAAGGAATGGTGCGAAGGTCGGTCCTGGTTCCGCATGCGCGGCGAGAAGCGGTTGCGGGCACGGGGGGGATGGGTTTCGGAGAACGAGTTTCGAGCGACCCTGTGCTACGACGAGACGCCGTTCCATCCGACCCTCGTCCTGACCCTCGACGGCGACGCAGTGACGATGAAGGTGGAAGGGAACTGCGGCTTCGTGATGCCTGCCGACCCGGGTCCGATCCGAGGTCGAGCGATCTAGCGGGGCTCCCCCGTCAGCAACCGCCGGCGATCTTCTTCGTCGCCTTCTTGACCGTCCCGCGCTTCTTCTCCTCCTCCAACTGGGCGAGGATCGCTTGGCGGGCTTGGCTCCGGAAGGACGCGACGAGGGCGGGGCCGCGCATCTCGCGGGTCGGGGGGGCGTCCGGTGCGGCGAGGATGTCCCGTGCAAAGGCGTCGAACCCCTCGGACAGGGGCCGGACGTTCACGTAGCCTAACTTGAGCATCACGCGCACGGCGTTGGCGGCGTCGTCGGCAGTCTCCCCCACCACGACCTTGGTCACGTGTCGGCGGGAGAGTGCGGGGACGAGGTCCCGTTGAAAGAGGGCGTCCATGGTCAATGCGGTCGCCCGAGGCAAAGGGCGGGCCTTCGCGCGGTCCTCGGACCGAAGATCGTAGACGGCGAGGTTCGGGTCGCGGTCCATCAGTCGGTACGCCAGTTCGTCCCCGTCGATCGAATCGAGGGGGTGCGCGGCGGCGTACTCGGGTCGCGCGACCGAGGCGAGAACGGCGGCCTTGCGCTCGGGAAGGACCAGCAAGACCAAGCCTAGCGCGAGCAGACCTGCCGCCGCCAAACGGTGAGGGAGGACGGCGTGGGATTTGGAGGGCGCTTGCGGGTTGACGCGCCGTTCGATCCAGCCGGTGGCGGCGAAAGCCGCGAGGGCGACGACGATCAGCAGGAACGCGAACGCTCCCGCCGACATCCCGAGCGCCTCGTACACCTTTTGCGGACCGAGGGAGGACGAATCGTTGAAGGAGGCCACGAGCGGGTACGCCTCCCCAAAGGCAAAGACGCCGAGGAGTCCGCCGAGGACGAAGAAGAGCGCGTCCACTTTGCCGATCGAAAGGGCCGCCACGCTTGTTCCCGGGCAGTAGCCCCCAAGGACGAAGCCGAGTCCCATCACGATCCCGCCGACAACGGCGGGCCAGAGCCAGGTGGGGTTGACGAAGATCGCGGAGAGGTCTAGGAAGCCAAAGTAGCCGAGCAAGGCGACGCCGGCCATCGTGGTGATCGCCGCCGTGAAAAACACGCGCAGAACGGTGAAGTCGTAGCCATAGAACAGCCCGGCCAGACGGCGGGACGAGCTGAAGCCGGCCTGTTCGAGAACATAGCCGAAGGCGACACCGAGGACGAGCGCGACCACAAGGTTCAGCTGGTCGGTGATCGGCTCGGGAACAAAGGGACCCATCATAGCCAGAGCCTCCGCGCGAAGTAGGCGAACGCGTAGCCCGATCCGAAGATCGCGAGCATCGTGACGAAGCCGGCGGTCGAGAGCACCGCCATGCCGCTCAACGCCGCGCCGCTCGTGCAGCCGCGCGCAAACTGGGCGCCGATGCCGAAGAGCGCGCCGCCGATCATGGCGAACACCCATCGGGTCTTGGTTCCGATGCGCGGGCCCTTCTCGGTTGCGACTTGAAGACGGTTGGCGACCAGCCCGGACAGGAACCCGCCAATCAGGACGCCGAGCACTTCGAATGGTTGACGGGGACGGATGGTCTTGCGGCGAATTCCGCTTTGAGCTTCGCGAGGGGAGCGTCTTCCGTGGACTTGGTCGACAGGGTTGCGCTGACCACCATGGCGACGAACCCAAGGGCGAGGATCAGAAGGGGAAACCTGCTCACCGGCCGCACCTGGCGGGTTCTTGCCGGGTCTGGGTCAGGGCGGTCGCGTCGATCCGCATAATTCAGGAGAGGTTCGTGTTGAGCCGGAGGGTGCGAGCACCCGGGACGAACGTCCCAGCGTCCTGTCGCGGACGCGGGCCGGTCGGGTCACCGGGTAGCGTGCGGTCATGGCCCTGTGCGAAGTCCGGTACTTCTCCAATGCGCTCGAGAAACAGACGTCCGTGTTCGCGATCCTCCCCGATCCGAGCGTTCCCGGGCCTTACCGCGTCATGTTCCTGTTGCACGGGTTGTCCGACGACCACTCGATCTGGTTGCGGCGAACGAGCATCGAGCGGTACGTGGACGGCTTGCCTTTGATCGTGGTGATGCCGGACGGCGGACGCGGGTTCTACTGCGACGCGATCGAAGGGTACGCCTACGCGACCGCTCTCGGCGACGAGTTGCCGACGTTGGTCGAGCACTGGTTTTCGACGCGACCCGGTTGGTGCGTCAGCGGCCTGTCGATGGGTGGGTACGGCGCGTTTCGCCTCGCGTTGGATCATCCGGACCGATTCCTATCCGCCACGTCCCACTCGGGGGCGCTGCTCTTTGGCCACCACCCGTTCCGAGACCTCTCCCAGCCCACGACGCGGGAATTCGCACGGATCGTCGGCCCCGAGCCGGCGGGCGGCGCCAACGACCTCCTGGATTTGGTGCTTCGAGCCGAGCCGCTTCCCGCCTTGCGCTTCGACTGCGGACAGGAGGACTTCCTGCTCGAGGCGAACCGGGCGTTCCGCGACCACCTCGTCGCCAACGAGGTTCCTCACGAGTACGAAGAGTTTCCGGGTTCGCACGAGTGGAGCTACTGGGACGAGCACATCCGCGAGTCCCTTTCCTTTCACCGCCGGAATCTCGGAATCTAGCCCTTGCCCGTTCGGACGGGCGGCGGAGGCGTCTTCGGCCACAGCGTCGGCTTCTTGGCCAGTTTCGAGAGAAGGACGTCCACGGCCTTCTTGAGTTGGGCGTCCTCGCCTCGCGCCCAAAGGTTGGGGTCGCTTTCGACATCGAGATCAGGCGACACCCCGGGTCCTTCGATGATCCAGCCGTTCTTCGGTGTCCAGGCGCCATAGTTCGGCACGGAGATCGATCCGCCATCGATCAGCGGCCAGCCGGGGTCCGAGCCGACCTCGCCGCCCGTCGTGCGACGCCCGATCAGGGGACCGAGCCCCAGGGCGCGGAACTGGTGGGGGAACTCCTCGCCGTTGGAGATGCAGAACTCGTTGATCAGGCAGGCCATCGGGCCGGGGAAGAACTCGCCTTGGCGCGTCCAGTCCGGCAGGTTGCGTTGGTTGAAGAAGGCGACGGGCCTTTGCTTCAGGATGGCGGCGATGTTGTTCGATACGTTGCCACCGTTGTTGAAGCGGACGTCCACGATCAGCGCCTCCTTGTCGCGTTGCGGGAAGTACTGCCGGACGAAGTCGGCCATATCGGGCTCGACCATCGCGCGAACATGGAGGTAGCCGACGCGTCCGGCGGAGGCCTTGGCGACGGCGTCCCGATTGCCGCGAACCCACTCGCGGTAGCGCATGGTGTTCTCGTTGGCGACGGGCTTGACGTAGATCTTTCGGGCACCCTCGGCGGTTGGCTTGTCGTTCACGGTGACGGAGACGGTCGCGCCAACCTTGCCGATGAGGGCGGCGGGGAACTCCGGGCTCTTGGCGAAGACGCCTCCAACTTCGATCACGAACTGGCCCTCTCTGACCTCAAGGCCGGCCTCGAGGAGGGGCGAGCGATCGGTGAGGTTGAAGCCGTCGCCACGGAAGAGCCGGGCGATCTTCGGGAAACCGGAGGGATCGGGGGCGAGATCCCATCCTAGGTAGCCCATCGGCATCGGGGGAACGTTGCGCCGGGTATCGCCGTCGTCGCGGTACATATGGCTCGTGCCGAGTTCGGCCTGGAGCCAGCGGATCAGTTCGGTCAGTTCGCTCCTTTCGCGCACGGCGGGAAGGTACTGCGCGTACTTGTCGCCGACGGCGCGCCAGTTCAGCCCGTGCATGTTCGGGACGTAGAAGTAGTCGCGAAGGTGGCGCCAAGCGTCCCAGTAGATTTGGCGCCATTCGGCGATTGGGTCCACCGTGAAGCGCAGGTTGGGGAAAGCAACGGCTCCCGCCGTCGGAGGAAGGTCGGCGGACGTCGGATCGACGACGCGGGGAGGGTTGCCGCGAATCAGGACCTTTTTCCCGTCGGCGCTCACCTCGAATTCGGGGCCGGTCGTTAGGACGCCGCCCTGCTTGGCCTTGAGATCGAAGAACCGGATCGTCGGACCGTCTTGGACGAGAACGCGATCGCCGACGACTTCGACGTGGTTCGCGTCGCCGGCGGGTAGCGGGACCTCGATGATGCGGTCCGCCAAGCCGTCCAGTTCGATGGTGAACGTGGGCTTCGTCTCGTCCGGCTTCTTGGCGGGCTCCTCCTCGTCGTCTTTGGCGGCGAAAGGCGAGGCCTCGGCCTTGCGGAGGGAGAGGAGGCACACCTTCCAGGGCTTTTCGGTGAAAAGCTGGTTCATCCAGGCGTCCCAACGGGGCGCCGCCTCGCGCATCGAGGCGAAGGCGAGCCACTTGCCGTCCCGGCTGAACACGGGAGCGCGGTCGGCGGCAGGTCCCAAGAGGTCGGTGGTCGCCTTGGTCTCGACGTAGTAGAGCGCGAGGGAGGTGAAGTAGGTTTTCGGGTTCAGTTTCTCGAACACGAGCCACTTGGCATCGGGCGACCAGTCGTAGGCCATGCCCTCCCACGGACGCGAACCGCCCCCCTGATGGACGGTGCGCTCGTCGGTCCCGTCCGGCCTCACGATGCGCAGGGTGTACGTGCTATCGGAATAGGACAGCCACTTCGAGTCGGGCGACCAGGCGACTCGGCGAAGCTGGCGCGGTAGAGCGGGCGTGATCGGAGTCGGGTTCGTGCCCTCGGCGTCCGCCACGTAGAGGCGCGGTTCGCCCGATTCGTCGCCAAAGTACGCAAGCGATTTGCCGTTGGGCGATAGGGCGGGATAACGGTAGCGGACGCCGTCCTTCCCGAGGAGGACTCGCGCCTCCCCCTGCTTGACCGGAAAGGAGACGATGCGACCCCGGGCCTCGCCGAAGAGCCGTGCTCCCGTTCCGCCGATGGTGGGGGCGGTGACGCCCGAACCGACCGTCACCGAAAACGGACGGGCGTGGATGCGGTCCGACCCCAGGTCGAACCGAAGGTCGCTTCGCGCCCCCGTTCGGGCATCGACGATGGCGACGCCGAACCCGAGTTCGAAAACCAGGCGGGTGCCGTCGGTCTGTAGGTGGCGGACTTCGAGATCGAAAGGACCGGCGAGACGTCGGGGCGAACCGCCCGCCGCGCCGACGGTCGCGACGGAGAAACCTCGGTCGCTCGCCGCGACGTAGGCGACGCGGTCGCCGACCCAGACCGGGAACTCGTTGGTGAAGCGGGTCGAAACGACCTTGCGGAAGGATTTCCGCGAGAGGTCGCCGACCCACACGTCGTTCTTGAGGCCACCTTGGTAACGGAACCAGGCGTCCTCGTAGCGGTTGAAACGGGTGAAGGCGAGTCGGTTTCCGTCCGGGGCGAGGGACCCGTGCGAAGCGAACTCAAGGGGCAGGCGGGTTGGCGGGCCACCGTCCAGCGGGATCATCTTGAGCGCGAAGCTCCGGGGGAAAGAGCGGGTCTGGACCAGGACGCCTTTTCCATCCGGGGTCCAATCCAGCACTTGGGCGTAATCGCCGGTGAAGGTCAGGCGTCGGGGAGGTCCGCCTTCGACGGGCATGACGTACGCCTCGCGGGGGCCATCGTACTCGGCGGTGAAGGCGAGCCATTTGCCGTCCGGCGAAAACCGCGGAAAGCGTTCCAGACCTTCGTGGCGAGTGAGCCGCGTCGCGTTTCCGGTGGTCCGGTCGCCGATCCACAGGTCACCCTCGCAACGGAACGCGACCTTGTCGCCGAACACGTCGGGCTCGCGCAGGATGGCGGCCGGGGCTTCCGAGGCGAGGACGAGGGCCAACGGAACGAGCATGATCGTGCACCATTCTGTTCGACGGAACCCCGTCGATGTCACGGTCAAACCGAATCTGGCGCAAAGTGAAGAAGGAGCACGGCCTTTCGACCGCGCCCCAACTTCTTGCGTTCATCGCTCAGAGACTTACTGGCCCAAAGGCGGGCGGCCCAACTTCGCTCGCTCGGCGTTGATCCGCGCGACTTCCTCGGGACTCTTGCCGGCGGCCCATTCGGATTGCTGCGCTCTTGTCGCCTCGGCGCCCTTGCGGAAGCCTTCGGCGACCTTCGCGCGATCGGCCTCCGTCATTCGGGGCGAGTTCTTCATGTCGTCGATCTCCTTCTGAGTCATCCCCGGGTCGTTGCCACACCCGACGAGGCCCATCAGGACGAGAAGGACCAGCGCTACGGTCGTTTTGTTCATGGCGGATGAAGCGCCAGGACCCGTACCGGACGGGTCCTGGTCGCGGGAAGTCAGGGGCGCAACGCGTCCCACTTGTTCTTGGCGAAGTCCGAATCCGGGTTCGGGTTGGTGGCGGCGATCGCCAGGGACTTGGCGTGCGTGTCCACGAACGAGAAGTTGGACTTGCCGTCGCCGGTCTGGCTCACCGCTCCGTAGCGACCCTGCGGGCTGTTGCGGTCGATCGCGCGAAGACCGTTGGGGATTTGGGCGCCGCCGCACCAGTCGATGTCGTACACATCGGACCCGTCCGTCGCCGGAACCGCTTCGAAGATGCCGCCGCACTGGAACTGGGTGACGTTCCCGGTACCGCCTCCGCTGTAGCGCTTCGCGTCGCCGTTGAACTTGGTCGCCAGCGCGATCGTGTCCGCCGGGTTGGTGACCTGGGTGACGGACAGCGAGGCGGTGTTGTGCTGCCCGCCGCCGTTCTCGCCGTACACCTGCGCGTAGGGCGCGGCGATGCCGCGGACGGTGCAGTCCGGACTGTTGGTGAACGAATCGGCCTGGCACCGGCCCTGCCACGCCGACGGGGGAATGCCGACGAAGTTCACGGCGGCGGCCGCGTTGGGAACGGTGAACGCGTTGATGCCGTAGCTGACCGCGATGCCCATCCAGTCGCCCCAACTGCCGATGGTGGGGTCGGTCTCCAGCGGGCTGCGATGCAGGGCGAGCGACTTGCAGTACGGCTGGAGGTTCAGCGACCATCCGAGGGACGGGCTGCCCCACGCCGGGGCGCCGGACCATACGTCCGGAATGCCGTAGGTGAACCGATCATCGTAGTCGGCGGCGTACATGGCCATGGACGTGCCGATCTGCTTGATGTTCGAGAGGTCGCCCGCACTCTTGGCGGCGACCTTGGCCTGCGCGAAGACCGGGAACAGGATGGCGGCAAGGATCGCGATGATCGCGATCACAACGAGGAGTTCGATGAGGGTAAAGGCTTGCTTTTTCATGTGTCAATGGCCTCCTTCGGCCCGGTTCCGGCGGTCGGCCGGACAGAACGCAACATCGGTGGTGGCTCCCCGGTGGAACTCGACGGGGAGAACGGTCAGGCGGGGTACCGGCTCGCCATGGATCAACTGGTGCAGCACGCGAACGGCGGTCGCACCGACCTCTTCCCAGGGCGCGCGGATGGTGGTGAGGTCCCACCGGAGGGCAAACCGCGTCTGAAACCCGTCAAATCCGACGACGGAGACGTCTTCCGGCACCCGCAGACCGATCGCGCTCAGCGCGCGACAGGTGAGTTCGGCGGTCGCGTCGTTCCAGCAAACGACGGCGGTGGCGCGATCTCTCGGTCGGGTGATCTCTTCGATCTCGTCGGCGCTCGGCGAATCGGAATGGGGCGACACGAAGGACACGACTTCGATTCCATGGTTCTCGGCGACCCGGCGGAAGGAGTCCATTCGGTCTCGCGCCGACTGGGCGAACGCGGTGGGCTCGCGCAAAAGGACGCGCCGGTGCCCCAGACGGGCGAGGTGTTGCGCCTGCAGCCGCCCGCCCGCTTCGTCGTCCACGCAGACGGCGGGAAGTTCCGGAAAGCGGTCCGCCAAGGTGATGGCCGGGACCCCGAGGTCGGCGAGGATGGACCGCATCGGGTCGTTCGGCCGCAGGTGGACGAGCAGTCCGTCCACCGACTGGCTCGAGACCAGATCCCTGAGGTCGGCGGGGGTTGAGCTCGATCCGTGGACCAGGCAATTGAGTCCTAGGGTCTCGGCCCCGTCCAAGACGCCGCCGAGGATGGAGGCGAAGAAGTGGTTCCGGGCGTCCACCCGGGCTCGCCCCGAGTAGATGCCGACTCGGTTGGATCGCCCCGTCGAGAGGCCCCTTGCATGGGCGTTCGGGTGGTAGCCGAGGCGGTCGGCGGCGTCCAACACGCGCTTGCGCGTCCGCTCGGACACGCGGGTTCCCGAGCGGGCGCCGTTCAGGACGACCGACGCGGTCGATTCGCTGAGGCCCACGGCCTTCGCGACGTCCTTCAAGGTCGTCGATCTGCGCTGCGTCGCCGCGAACAGGGACTGCTCCTTTGCGTCCACAGGGTCACGATACAATGAACAAGCGCTTGTTGCAAGTGAACCGGTGCTTGTTTCACTTTTTTTCTCGGTCAGGAGGCGATCGCTTGGCTAACCCGGTCGCGACGGTTTGCGACGACCGAAGCTTGGTTCCGGGGCCGACCGCATCCAGCCAGAACCAAGAACGGGGCGCCGTCCCAATGGCAGAACGGCACCCCGGGCGGTTGTCGGAGCGGCAGATCAGTAGTTGTCGAGCGCGGCCGTGATCTTTCCGATGGTGGTTTTGGCGTTGCCAAAGACCATGACGGTGTTGTCGTTGAGGAACAGGTCGTTCTCGATGCCGGCGAAGCCGGGGTTCATGCTGCGCTTGCTGACGATGACGGTCCGGGCCTTGTCCACGTCCAGGATGGGCATGCCGTAGATCGGGCTGTTGGGGTCGGTGCGGGCGGCGGGGTTCACAACGTCGTTCGCGCCGATCACGAGGGCGACGTCAGATTCCGGGAAGAGCGGGTTCGCTTGTTCCAGCTCGTAGAGCTTGTCGTAGGCGACGTCGGCCTCGGCGAGGAGCACGTTCATGTGGCCGGGCATGCGGCCGGCGACGGGGTGGACGGCGTAGATCACCTCCACCCCCATCGCTTCGAGTTTGCCCGCCATCTCCTTGACTTGGTGCTGCGCCTGGGCGACCGCCATGCCGTAGCCGGGCACGACGATAACGCGGTTGGCGTTCGACATCAGGATGGCGGCGTCTTCAACGGAGTAACTCTTGGGCTGCTTAGCCACCTTGGTCGAGGTCCCAGCGACGAGCACGTGGCCCGCCGAGGAGAACAAGACGTGGCCGAGAGTGCGGTTCATCGCGCGGCACATCAGGAGGGTCAAGATGAGACCGCTCGCGCCGACCAACGCGCCGCCGATCAGCAGCGAGTTGTTGATCAGGACGAAGCCCGCCAGACCCGCCGCGCACCCGGTGAACGAGTTCAGCAACGAGATGACGACCGGCATGTCGGCGCCGCCGATCGGGAGGACGGCGGAGATTCCGAGTACGAAGGAAAGGCCGATGAGAGCGAAGAAAGCGGCGGCGGTCACCTGCCCCATCATCAGGATCATCGCGGCGAGGGCCAGGGTGAACGCCCCGAGCAGAATGTTGACCGTTCCGTGGCCCTTGAAGGTGATCGCCCTCCCGGGGAGCAGTTCTTGGAGTTTTCCGTACGCGATCAGACTTCCGGAGAAACTGATGGTGCCGATAATGGCGCTAAGGACGGTCGTGACGCGCTGGACGGGCTCCGGCACGTGCGCCTTCTGAAGAGCGTCGAGGAACTCGTAGAGCGCGACCAGCGCGACCGCGCCGCCGCCGAGACCGTTCAGGAGCGCGACCATCTGCGGCATCGCGGTCATCTGAACGCGGTATGCCGGGATGAGACCGCCCACGACGCCGACGCCCACGGCCGCCCCGATCAGAAGCAGGTTTTCCGGACGGATCGCCGGGTTGAAGAAGGTCGCCCCGATCGCGACGGCCATGCCGAGCATGGAGAGGCGGTTACCCCGCCGCGCCGTCACCGGGGAGTTCATCAGCTTCATCGCCAGGATGAAGCACACCGCTCCGAAGAGATAGGCGAGATCGATCGTCTGTTTGAGCTGCTCGGCGTTCATTTCTTCACCTCGCGCTTCTTCGCTTTGAACATCTCGAGCATCCGGTCGGTGACGGCGAAGCCGCCGACGACGTTGAGGGTTCCGAACAGGACCGCCGTCACCCCGATGACCTGCATCGGCGGAGCCTCGGAGGAACCGAGCACCAGGATGCCGCCGACGAGGATGACCCCATGGATCGCGTTCGTCGCCGACATGAGCGGCGTGTGGAGGGTCTGGGGGACCTTGGAGATCACCTCGAGGCCGACGAAGACCGCGAGGATGAACACGGTGGCGATGGCGACCAGGGTCATGACTGTCCCTCCCGCTGAAGAGCCAGCCGCGTGGGCTCGTGGACGACCTTGCCCTGGTGGGTGACCAGGGTATCGCGCAGGATCGGGTCTTCGAGATCGAGTTTCATGTTGCCTTCGGGAGCCAGGTTGAGCAGGAACTCCACGATGTTCTTGGAGTACATCCGGCTGGCGTCGTGGGCCATGTCGGAGAGCAGGTCGAGAGGACCGGCGATCAGGACATCGTCCACGACGACCTCTTGGCCGGGCACGGTGGCCTCGCAGTTGCCGCCGTTCATGGCGGCCAGGTCCACGATCACGCTGCCGGGCGGCATCCGGCGCACCATGTCCCGCGTGATGAGCTTCGGCGCCGGGCGGCCCGGGATGAGGGCGGTCGTGATGACCACGTCGTTCTTCGCCATGCGGTTGCCGATCAGGTCGAGTTCCTTCGAGTGGGTGTCTCCGGAGACCTCCTTGGCGTAGCCGGACGCGTCCTGCGCGTCATCGGTCACGATGTCCATCGCGACGAACTTGGCGCCGAGGCTCTCGACCTGTTCCTTCACGGCCGGCCGGACGTCGAAGGCCTCGACGACGGCACCCAACCTTCGGCAGGTGGCGATCGCCTGGAGACCGGCGACGCCCGCGCCGATGATAAGGACCCGGGCGGGAGGAATCGTGCCGGCCGCCGTCATGAGGAGGGGGTAGAACTTCGGCAGTCGCGAGGCGGCGAGCAGAGCCGCCTTGTAGCCGGCGATCGTGCTCATCGCGCTCAGGGCGTCCATGCGTTGGGCGCGCGTGATGCGAGGAACCAGGTCCATCGAGAACGCGGTCACCTCCCCGTCGGCAAGGGCCTTGACGGTGCGCGGATTGCTGACCGGGGCAAGGAACGAGACGAGCGTCGTTCCCGGTTTGAACCGACAAACCTCGGTTGGCGAATCGGTGTCGCTCGGACCGAGAACCCGCAACACGATGTCGGCCTCTCCGCAGACCGCCCCAGGTTCGGGGACGATCTCGGCGCCGGCGTGGCGGTACTCCTCGTCCGTATAGAAGGCCCGATGGCCGGCATCGGCCTGGACGGCAACCTGAAAGCCGACCGCGACCAGACTGGCGACGCCCTCCGGGGAGAGCGCGACGCGACGTTCGCCGGGACGTGTTTCCGACGGTATTCCCACTCGCAACCGAATCACCTCGTCGTCCGAGGCGTGGGACCTTCCGATATGGCGTGAGCAACGTACCCGCGCACCCTCGAGCGGTCGCCGCCTCTGTGGACTGGAAAAGCACTTCCACGTGCGGGGATGCTCTCCTTTCGCGTGCAGATTGATGGGCCGCCCGGTGTGACTTTGGTCCCGCTCGTCGGGCCGGTTCTGACGTTGGCGAGCGTGACGAGGACGGTCTGCCGGTCGTATAAATAACGTTCCTATGGTCCTCGCCGTGCTCACATCCCTTCTCTGCGTGAACTCGCCGGGGGTCACGACCGACCTTTCGCGCGTGTTCCGGAAGGGTGAGAGGGTGCAGTACGAGGTGAACTCGCACCTTCTCGCGGAGACGCGCGCGGGCGGACTGAGCACCTTCATGCCGGAAGACACCGACTTCGAGTACCGCTTCGCCTATCAGGTGACGGACCTCTTGGCGGACGGGATCGCGCTCGCGAAATACCAGCGTCCTACGATGACGATCACCGAGTCGGACGGCGAGGGCGAGCCCGAGCGCAAAGTCGAGAAGGTGAACCTCGACCTGGAAGTCAGGCTGAGCCCGATCAACGAGTTGCTGAACGTAAAGGACCTCGGCAAGAAGACGCCACCGAAAGACGGGATCCGGCTCGTCGCGGACCGACCCTTGATGCGGCAACCGGACATGGTGGCGAACTTCGTCCTGGAGGTCCACCGTCTCGCGTTGTTCTTGGGTTCGCTCGACAGCTCCCTGGACTTCGCGCCCAAGCTACCTTTCGAGGACGTCGCCCCGGGGGCGACGTGGAAGCGCACCGTTGGGTACCAACCGCAGCGTCTAGGCTCCGGCAAGAGCGCCGTCCAGCGTCTCGACCTGACGTACACCTATCGCGGCCCGACCACGTCGAACGGCAAGCCGGTCCTGCGGGTGACGGCGGACCTCGACCTCGACACCGACGTCGCGGCGTTCGCCAACCAACTCTACGGCACGACTCCCGAGGAGTCCGGCCTTTTCCGGCTACCGTTGCGACTTAAGGCGGGGATCGAGTTCGACCTGGATCCTGCCACACGGCGGACGCTCGCGGCGAGGGCGACCTCGGAGGGCGGGTTCCAGCTTTTCGTGACCGACTACTCGAAGACGAACCCCATCCTGGAGACGCGGTTGAAGGGACGCACCTCGCTGGGGCTGCTCGCGGCGAAGTAGGACTCAGAAGGCGACCGCGATCTTGGTCGGACCACCGGTCCCCTTGAGCGAGACGGAGTCGTCCGCGTCGGCGCGAACGGTTTCACCGTCGACGCGGATCGTCGTCGGCCTTCCGTCGGGGGAGGGCAGGCGAAGACGATAAGGGACTTCCGATGGCACGGTGACGACCAGCGCAAGCCCCCTGGCCGAGGCGCGGCAGTCCAGACTGACGGGGCCGAAGAAGGTGTTCGTCTCGTTCACAACGATCCGCTTTCCCGGTTCGAACCATTGGAGGGGCGCGCCGTCGAGCAGCCGAAGGGCAACGGGCGGATCGGTGACGTAGTCCTCGCGAACTACCGCCATCCGCATGACCTGTAACGCCATACCGGCGCCCGCCGCGAGGGGATCGCCCTCTTGGCCTTGCCACCCTTCGAGCCAGGGACCGACAAAACGGTAGAAGTAGTTCCAGCGCATGCGCCGGTACTCCCGGTACATGGCGACGTTGTCGGTGCGCAGATCGAAGACCTTCGAAACCTCCGGCATCACGGCGAAGTTGCGTGACAGCGCGTGCCCGAACAACCCGTAGAGGGCGGTCAGAAACTCGTCGCGTCGTCCCTGCTCGAGGAGGCTCTCGGTGTAGCCCTTGCCGTAGACGCTGTCATAGCCGAGGTCGAAGCGAACCAGCCCGTTCAAGACGCCTGCCCGTTGTTCCATGTAGTCGGGAATCCAGCGCCCACGGGGGTCGCCCTCGGGGAACAAGCGCACCTCGAGCAGCAAGGGGGCAAACAGGTTCCAGTAGTTTCCGAGGTAGGTCCAGAGGTCGCCGATGAGGACGTGGGCGGCAAGAAAGGCATAGGGAGGTTCCGACTTGCGGTAGGTCGCGCCGGCTCCCACCTCGAACGCCATCGGCAGAAAGGGCAGACCGGTGCTCCGGTCCACAAGGTTGTCGGCGAGTTCGAGGAGGCGGGTGCGGTAGCGATCGGCGGCCGAGCGGTACCGCTCGGCCTTGTCGGCCAAGCCGAGACGTTCCGCGGCGATAGCGGTGTCGTACAGGCCACGCCAGCAGGTCGCGTTCGAGTAGAAACTGTAGGCTGGGTTGCCGATGTCGCCGCCGTAGACGTGGCGCGGCAGGATTCCGCCGTAGGCGGGGTCCTTGTTCTCGGAGGTGACCCGGATCGTCCACTCTGCGGCCGCTTCGAGCTTTGGCCAGATTCGGCGTAACCAGTCATCGTCGCGGGTGATGCGCGCGACGGTGACGGCGTACCAGGGCGCGAGACCGTTGCGGTACTGGTGATGGTGGTTCGCCTTGTCCATGTGGACGTCGGAAAGCATGATCTCCGCGATCTTCTTGGCTGGTTCAGGATGGCCGTACTGGGCGAGGGCGACGGCCGGCCAGCCCTCTTCGACCCCGAAGTACGTCTCGTAGAAGTAGGCGCCATAGCGCACCTCGTCTCCGTCCAGGGCGATGATCAGCGACTGCGCGACGAGGTTCCGCAACACATCGTTCAGCGGTTCTTCGGGGACGGAGATCGACCCGGGCCCGCCGAGGGCCTTGGTCCACCAAGCGGCGAAACGGCCCTCGGCGGATCCGGCGTCGAACGGGGGCATCGTGGCGATCGGGGCGTCCACATTGGGAAAGGCGAAGGCCAGCTCTTTCGATTCGTTGGGAGCCAGGTCAAGATGGACGAGGAACCTGTTCTCGCGTTCGGTCCCCTCCCAGACGCCCGGAGCCGTCGAGGCGAAGACGATCTCACCCTTCGCGTTCCGCACCGTACAGCCATCACGGTCGAGCGTGTAGCCCGTCGGCCACGGATCCTGGAGGAACGGGGTCCACTCGGGTTGCCAGACGGGTCGGCGACCCATCGCGTAGCCAAAGGTCACCGCCTTCCGTCGGCGACTTGAGTTGCGGACGGTGACGCGGGTGACGTTGGTGTAGAACGGATCGTCCGGCGCGGTCACGAACAGGGTTTGCTCGCACCGAATCCCGTCTCGATCATGGGTCGTGCGGACCGCAGGGAGCCCGCCCTCGGCGAGGCGGGCCTTCGTGCGGTTGAGGTCCTCTCCCCAATCGTGGCCGTTCGTCAGGGGCAGAAACCAGCGGTCGAGGGCTTGGGCGGGGGCGGGGGCTCCGTCGCGCGGGTAAGCGCCTTCGCCGCCCTCGACCATCAAGAACATGCCGTTCCAGAACGTCATCGTTTCGTGGAGGTCGGCCGGCCTTCCGACGGCGCCCATGGAGAAGTCGATGGGGAGGAGGTAGGACTCCATCTCGGCCAGGTCGGGCCGTTCGCTCGACCGGAACCGCCTGCCCAGGAGATCGCTTCGCCCAACCCTCAGTCGCTCGAAGTAGCGCTCCCCTTCCGTATCGAGCATGACGGCGTCCGGTTCGCCTCCTTTGAAGCGGAGCCCGTCCGTCGCCACGGGTAGAAACCGGAGCGGGCGCTCGGCAGTGACGGTCGCGTCTCGCCAGCCGCTACGGGTGCGGTACTGGACGGTCAGCCCGGAGGTCCCTTCGCGGGCGTCCACTCGGTTGACGATCATCGGCCTCGGCCACCTAACTTCGCGGCTCATTCCGCTCCTCGTCCATCGCGCCCCCGTCTCTTTGGCAAGGAGGTTCGCCCCGTTGCGGAGGAAGTCCGGGGCATCGCGCGGCGGGTCGCCGACGACCCGTTCGCCTCGGGGCGATCGCGGAGCGGGGCCATCCGCAGCCGCGAGGTACGCGAGGGCTAGGCACCGGTACCCGGGGTCGAGGTGAGCGGGAGCGTCCGCTCGGAGTCGCACACCCTCGACCGCCATCGGCGCGAACCGGTAGATCCAGTACGCCGTGCCGCGGCCCTGGGCGGGCGCGAGTTCACCGATTCTCGTGTAGTCCCGCGTTCGGTGCGCCACCACGGCGCGCCACCGACCGGCAACGCGGACCTCGAGGAACGCGCTGTCGTGCCCTGGCTCGTACACGCGCCCACCCAGCGACGAGAACCCGAAACTCGCCTCGGCAATGCGCTGCGGCGTCGCGAAGACAAGACCAAGGGCCACCGGGTCTTGCTCATAGGCCAGGTTCAGCAGTTCGTAGTAGGGGCCGGGTTGGCGGACTCGTTCGTCGAGACGGCGCTCGTCCGGGGTCCAAGCGGTTGGCACACCGCCGACCGAGGCGGCAAGGGTCAGGGCGAGGACGGCATCGAACGGCATCGCCACCGAGTTCGCGATGCGGCGCGCTCGGCCCTGCCCGGACTAGCCTTTCCGGACCTCGACTTTGCGGCCATGGACGAGGGCGTCCATCCACTCGGCGGCGCGTCGCGTGTAGGGACGCTGCTGCTCGGGCGTTGCGAGATGGTTGTGGGGCGACTCAGGCATCGGCGCAACCTCTTTGGGGCCTTTGATCAGGTTGAACGCCGTCCAGATACCCGCAGGCGGGGTGACGGTGTCCACGAACCCCATCGCGACCAGCGACGTGGCGCGAATGCGCGATGCGAAGTTCACGCAATCCACGTAACGGGCGGTCTCCATCGCCTTCGGGTTGTCCTTTGTGAAGTTAGGGTATCCGGGTTGCCGTCCGTGCAGGCCCGCGTTGAGGTCGCATCCGGCAGGCACGTTGACGATCAAGTGCGTGACCTTTGGGTGCAGACCCGCGACGGCCAGGGACTGCTGTCCGCCCATGCTGGTGCCCATAACGAGCAGCGTCTTGCCGTCCCACTCCGGATGCTTGGCCAGGTAGTCCACGGCGCGGACGCCGCGGAGGTACATCTCGACGAAGTAGCACTCGTCACGGTCGTCTTGCCCCACGTTGTGGTAGTTCCGCAGTCTCTCCGGCAGGTTTTGGTAGTAAGTCGGGGACTCGTTCGGGAGGACGTCGTGCGGCTCGGTGTTGAGGGCCAGCCAACCCTGAGCGGCGAGATCGGTGACCCATGGCTTCTGAACCGGGTACGGGCTGCCCGCCCACAGGAGCACGAGGACCGCCGGGTACTTGCCGACCTTAGCGGGCTTGGCGATCTGCCCGTAGACGCGGGTGCCGTCGACGTGATCCATGCGAACCGTGGCGTACGCAACTCCGGGCTTGCCACTGTCCGCCGGGCTAAGGACGGGGTTCGCCGGGATTTGGCGCAGCGCGGCAATCTTGGCGGCCCAGAAGGCGTCGAAGTCCTTGGGACGCGGGGCGACCGGCCGAAGATCGGTCGGGGCGACCGCCGCGCCATAGGCCAGGGGACGGCCGTTGCGCGTCGTGAGCTCGAGGTAGAGCATCGCGGGCTCGGCGAGGGTCGTCTCGATGGTCGTGGCGCTTCCGTCGGCGGGCAGTTCGCCGGACTTGAGGACGACCTCGTTGTTCCTTCGGAGCGAGAAGGCGTAGCGCGGGAAAGCGGTGGACCCGCCCGTAATGCCTCCCGCAAAGGCGACGTTCCACCCGACCCGCTCTCCGATCTTGTAGATGCCCGACGCCTTGAACGGGTCACCACAAGCCGGGGCGAATCCTGGGCGGGGCGGGCGCCCGAAACGAGGACTCCGCCGAGGGCAAGCAGGGCGATGGAGATCGAACGCTTCACGTCCCCAGAATACGCGATGGCGCGGATGGGTTTTTGGGAGGGAGTTGGCGCGGACGAAGGGATTCGAACCCCCAACCCTCAGTTCCGAAGACTGATCGAAAAGCCCATAGAGGGGTCTTGAAGCCACTGGAATCGAGCATAGGTAGGTTCAACACCTCCAAATCGCTTGTAGAGCCACTTTGAAAGTCTGGTCGAATCTCTGGTGACCTGTTCATAATACGGGGGTGCCACGCAAGAAACAAGGCTCTATTGTGTGTATCGAACATACCGTGACGGCCCGTGTGGGCCGCGAGCGAAAGACCCTCACCCACAAATCCCGCAAGGGAATCGAGCGCCTCGTTTCGGACTTCAAGGCGAAGAACCCGAGTGCGACGTTCGGGGCTATCAGGGAGACGCTATTCGAGGGGTATGGGTGGACGAAGATCAGTTGGTACTTCATGGGGCCGCCGATGGAAGAGCAGGTGTGGGCGCGGGGAGGCACCCGAACCGAGTGCGAGCAGAACATCGAGAGGAACATCGCCAAGAAGCAGGACGAGGCGAAGCTGAAGCGGCTCGGAGAGAGCGAGGAGCGCACCATCCACACCAACCGCGTGGCGGTGGAAATGGATTCCTGGGAGGAGGAGCGGAAGCGCCAACTCGGCGGCATCACCTGGGCGACCTACGGGCAGGAGGTGATCGACGCGAAGCTCAACTCCGACCCAGGGTACATCGGGCAGTACAACAACGCGCTCGGCTACATCAAGAACCACATGCTCTTGCCCACCGTCACCGCCGAGCGGGGGAAGGAAGTCACCCCCTTCGTGATCGGCGAGCTACTCCTTGGCGAGATGACTCAGCAGCACGTTCAGGAGTGGCTCGACTCCGTGGATCGTCGGAAGAAGCCGAACGGAGAGCCGTACTCCGCGCAGACGAAGAAGCTCTTGAGGAGCTTCGTTCGTATGGTGTACTACCAGGCCCAGGCGGCTGGAAAGCCCGTAAAGACGATTCTCTGGGATCAACGTCGCGGCGGAATCCGCATCACCAAGCCCGTCCACAAGGTGAAGGCGCTCTTCTCAGATGAGCTTGTGAGGGAGTTGTTCCTGGCCTGCGAGGACGACCAGGAACGCGCCCTGGTCGCTCTATGTCTTTGTTCTCTCCGCGCTCCTGGCGAGGTCGTCGCCGTCAGGTGGCGCAACATACGCGGCGGGATCATCCAGGTTGAGAAACAACACCGCGACCAGAACGGCAAGCTCATCATGACCAACACGAAGACGCGCACCGTGCGCGATGTTCCGATCCCTCCCCACCTCGCGAAGTTCATCGAGGCGGTGCGCCCCAAGAACGCCAAGGGCGATGCCTGGGTGCTCCAAGGCGGCTACCGCTCGAAGAGCGGCAAGAAGACCGACCTCGACGGGAGCCTGTCCCCTGGACGGGCGCAGGACATCTTTGACAAGATAATCGTGCGGATGAAGGCGGCGATGGCGCAGAAGGAGCGGCCCGTCTACGAGGAGTTCTCCATCTACTGCTGCCGCAAGACGGCCCTGACTGCGCTCAGCCGCGTCACCGATCCGAAGACGTTGATGTCCATAGCGGGCCACACTTCTGTAGCAACAACCATGCAATATTACCTGGAGGCGAGCACCGAGTCGAAGGTGGAGGCCATGAAGAAGATCACCTTCGGAGCTGACGTTGTATTGCCATGCTGACGCACGAAAAGCGTTGATTTTCGGGCGTCAGAAATGGTATCGTTTTGACATGGAAAGCACCCTTGCGAAGACCTCCGAAAGCCCGCTCGACGTGCTCGATCTTGGTGGTCTGCGGGACGAAGCGAGGGAGTACGCGCGGCGGAGCAAGGGCAGCGGGACGGTCGCTCTGTACAGTCGAGAGTGGCGCAAGTTCGTCGGCTGGTGTTCGATGGGCGGCTTCGACGCGCTCCCTGCCGATCCAGAAATCGTCGCCCTGTACGTGACGGCGCTTTCTCGGACGCAAAGCGTGGCAAGCATGAACGTCGCAGTGGCGGCGATCTCGCAGGCGCATCAGGCAGTAAGGTTGGCGAGTCCCACTCAGACGCCTGCTTTCCGAGAAGTCTGGCGAGGTATCCGCCGCACCATCGGGGTGGCTCCCAGAGAGCAGAAGGCCCCCGCCACGACCGAGGTCGTAAAAGCTATGCTCGAAGAGCTTCCCGATAGCCTGATCGGCGTTCGTGACCGTGCCCTCATACTTGTAGCGTTCGCGACCGCGATGCGACGCAGTGAGATCGTTGGCCTCGACTTCGAGGACGTTCGGTACGTGGAACGCGGCATGGAGATCACCGTGAGGAGGAGCAAGGTCGATCAGGAGGGCGTTGGGCACGTCGTCGCCGTCCCATACGGCAATGCCGAACGCACCTGTCCCATTCGTGCGCTCCGCGCGTGGATCGAGGCGGCTGGGCTGATAGGCGGCCCGCTGTTCCGCTCGGTGGATAGGCACGGGCGCGTGTCGGATGGAAGGATGGACGGCGGCTCGGTGGGACGGATTGTCAAGCGAGCGGTGGAGAGGACGGGGCGCGACCCGCAGGACTTCGGAGCGCACTCGACCCGCGCGGGCTTCATCACCTCGGCGGCGGCGAACGGCGCGTCCGAGCACAGCATCGCCAAGACGAGCAACCATCGAAGCGTCCAGGTGCTCCGCTCCTACATCCGCGCAGCCTGCCGCTTCGACGACAACGCTGGGAGCAAGCTCGGCCTTTAAGGCCGAGCACTCGGTGGGCTTGGTCGAGAGCGCCTGTTCCATTATAAGAAGTCGTAGATGATGCCGCCGCGCGGGAACCTGACTGTGCATCGTCCGAACCTGCACCACACTCTGGATGAACTCCTAAGGAAAGCAGAAACTTGTCTACTATTCCTGCGGTATCAGTCGTGGAGTAGTCCTGTATAAAGTCGGCATGAGCCGAGAGATTCCCCCACATGTCGCCCGCACCGCCGCACTCGTCGTAGGCCACATCTTCAGCGACCGAGAACCGCGAGTGGTCGTCCAGCTTCTCCACGACGGGCGGCACATCGGCGTGACGCTCAGTGTTGCTGAGGCGCTCGAACTCTCCGACCGCATCGCCTCCCTCGCGCAGGAGCTTGATGGGGGTGGGGGTCAAATCGCGGGTGAGGACTCTCCATAGGGGTAGTGGATCGTTCCACCGAGATGGGAACCCGCTGTTCTTCCACATGCCAAGGTTGGGGTGCAGCCACACTCCATGAAGCCATCTCAACCTTGTGTTCGATACAGGGGGTGTAGAATGGCACCATGCCAAGCAGATCGGCCTCCCTGATCGGGCTACTGCTCGGGCTGATCGTGATCGGATGCAAGGGCCAGCCTGAGCGGTCGGAGGATAGGATGACCAAGCGAAGCGCGATGTCCCTAGAGTTCTTGTCTCGGCAGGGTTGCGTGAACACCCCGAAGATGCGGCACAACCTCGATTCCGCATTGAGAGAGATCAGGGGGGACACCGACTACAAGGTGATCGACGTGGGTGATCTGCCTCGTTCTGACTTGAGGCGAGGCTATGGGACGCCTACAGTGCTCCTGGGCGGCAACGATCTCATGGGGATGCCCAAACCGTCTCCGAGCGCCGAACCTGGATGAAGGCTGTACGTGGGCGGAGTTCCGTCCAAAGACGAGATCGTGAAGCGGTTGCGCCAGAGAATGGCATCAGACACCCCCTGAACCGTTACACCTATACGTTAGGGGGAAGGCGGCCCCTCTACGGAGGCGTCATCGGCCCCGTCCCAGGCAAGAGCGTCAGGCGTAGCTTCTGCTGGAGCGTCATGCTCCCCGATCACGGGATCGTCGTCGCCGAACTCGACGGCCTGCCTCTCAATGATCTCGGCGAGCTTACGCGACGCCTCTTGCTGGAGGGGCGTCCCCCGAAGGAATAGTCCGCAGCCGTACTCGTCGGCCTCCGACTTCCACTTCTGGCCCTTGGCCCTGAAGAAGCCCCTCACCAGGGTCGCCTTGCCCTGCGTCATTCTCGGGATCATCTCCGAGACCCGTTGGCGGTTCGTCCGCACCTCGGGCCACCGCTCGTTGACGCTGGCGGAGAGGGTGCCGAAAGACGCTCTAAGCCTGCCCGTCTCCGAGTCCCTGATGCCGATGAGCAGCACGAGCGCGAGCTTCCGCGCGAGCGCCGTGTTCCAACGCGGCTTCGGCTGCGCCGCGAGCATCTGGGCCAGGATGCGGTCGGCGAGTTCCTCCACCTCGGGGGTGGACGGCCCCAGAACCAACGGCGGCACGAACGCCTCCCGCTCCTTGTACGGCACGAAGTTCTTCATGCCGAACGTCTCCCACAGGCGTCGTATCGTGAACTCGCGCTCCCGCATCTCGGTGGCGCTCCTCGCGCCGATCTGCCGAGAGAGCGTCAGCATCGCCTCCTCCGCGCGGTCGGAACCGAAAAGGATGACGGCGGCGAGAATGCCCTTCCTGCCGCCCATGTTCACCCACTCCCAGTGGCCTCCCTGCGGGTACGCCTCCAGCCACACCGCCTTGGCCCACTCGACGGTGCCCACAGGGGCGGCGGCGTCGGCACGAACTTCTACGGCCTCCTCGTTGCCTTCCAGGATCGTCTCGGCGACCTCGGAGGCGTGTTCCTTCTCCTGCTGTTCGGTCGCCGCCTCGGTCGGTGGCGGTGAAGGAGCGAGCCACGTCTTCCGCCACTCGTCCATCATCGCCTCCCGCTCCGCACGGATAACCCGAGCCTCCTCGTGCGCGGCCTCGATGGCCTGCGCGATGGGATTGGCGGGGCGGGCGCGTAGGTGGAGCATGGCGGCGTCGCGGTCGAGAAGTTCGTGTATCGCGACGCCCGAGGCCGTGATGCGGTTGAGCATCGCCGATCCCGCCTTCTGGAACGTCTCCTTCGTCATCACGTCCTGGTCGTCGGGGTAGCCGAAGCCCGCCGCCATCATCTCGGCCTGCACTTCGAGCGGATACAGCCTGCCCTCGTCCACGTCGATCCACAGGCCGAGGTTTTCGCTCGACGCGTGTAGCCCGCCAGGGAGCCGCATCAGGCTGTGCAGATTATCCTTGTCGGGATTGGTGAAGCCTCGCCCGCGCTCTTCCAGCGCCGACCTAATCCCGTGCATGAGCGCCGAAGCGAGGCTTGGGGGGACGGACAGCGGAAGGGGGATTACGACCTGTACGCCACGCGATCCCGTCCTGAAGACTCGGTAGGGCAGGCTCGTGGCCTCGACGACCTGTCGCTGTGACACAAGCTCCCGCACCACCTCGCTGTCGTCCTCGGCGAACCAAGCTCGGTCGAGGTCGATGTCCAGACGCAAGCACGGCACGAAGTTCGGCCTCCACTCCGATTCCTGAGCTTTCCACGAGTAGAACTGCACAGGAACGTCGGTCGTGCCACGGGCATAGCGGCTGCGTCCGCAAAGGTGCTTGAGCACGTCGCCGAGTTGGATTATGTTGCCTCTTCGGGTGCCCTTTGGGGTCTTTATCTCGGCGTTGAGACGCTCGTAAGACCAGCGACCAGGCGCAATCTGCGTGCCCCAGGTGTGCCGCTGGTGGATCGTGCCGTACATGGCCCTGGCAATCCCCAACGTCCTCGGCACGAACTTCTCGTACTGATCCAGGCGCGGGCCTCGGAGCGCCTGGATCGAGCGGAAGCCGTCAGGCTCCAAAAAGTAGGCGAACCCCCACGGGTTGAAGCCGAAGATGCCGTCCTCGAAGGCCCGCTGGGGTTCGCTTGCATCGAACCACATCGGTAGCAGTTTGTCCTACCAGCCGATGGCTTCGCCTTCGTCTTCGGCAGCGATCTCATCCAGAACGGCGTCGCGCTCCTCGGCGGCCTCCAGAACGTGCTTCTTCGCCTTCTTCATCCGTTCGCGATTGGCGTCCGAGGGGTCTTCGTAGTAGTACATGCGCTCCGACTCAAGATCGTCGGTGGCGCGGCGCAGGGCCTTGTCGGCCTGCTGGAGACGCTCGTGGAGCGTCAGTTCGTCTTCATCTTCATAGTTCACCATGTTGGTACTCCCTGGGCCAAGGGAGAAGGCCGCCGCGACCCTGGGGAGTCGCGCACGGCCTTCATGGTGTCGTCGGCTTGTACACCGACGTGTTCACGCTGTTCGGATGTCCCCAGGTTCGGGAGGCCGACCCCCTTGCGGGCGCGTCGCGCCTGTCCCAAAGTGTTCTTCTGCGTCGGCGGGAAGATCACCTACTCCTTACATAGGGGTGGCGACAAAAAGGTGGGATGGCCCGCGCGAAGGGACTCGAACCCCCAACCCTCAGTTCCGCTTACCACTTCGACTTTCGCCGCCGACCCTCGGGCCGTTCGTGGTCTGGACTCTGCCTTCGCCATATCGCCGAAGCGACGTAGGCGCGACGTGTCGAGTCTCTACACCTTCCCCTTGCGGGGCTTGGCTCGGCGTTCCCAGGTGAAGGGTTCGCCGACTTTACGTCGTTCTACACCGAGGGTTTCCCCTCGGGCACTCCTGATTGTGTTCAACGGTCAAGACTGATGCTCTATCCATTGAGCTACGCGCGGTTGCCGCCGATGATGATACCCTCCCGTAAGGGGCAAGGTGGCTCCCGAGCGGATCGGCGGCGTGATCTTGACGCTCTGATTTTGGAATCTCTGGTGTGATCGGCCTCGGAAAGTCTGGTGAAGCCTCCGTTTGAACCTGATCGGGTCAGTTCCGAAGACTGATGCTCTATCCGTTGAGCTACGTCCGCGAGCGGTTCGAAAGAGTACCCGAACCCCACCGGGAGCGTTCCGGCCATCGGGCGGGTTCGGACTCGTTGCCCGTGCGGTCTACGGCCGAGACGCGTACCTCCGCCAAGACGACGCCGTCGAGCGTCCGGGAAACGTCGAAACTCCGCTGGGCGGCGGGAATCACCCGGGTTGTCCACTCCCGTCCGTAGCGGGCCGAAACGATCCAGAGGAAGGCGGGTTCGTGGCCGCCGCCGTCGAACGACACACGCAAAAGGTCACCGAATAGGGTCGCGCCGAGCACGGGAGCAGCGGGGGGCCGACGGTCGAGCCAGGGCGAGGCGGGCACGAGCGCTTGATCCGAGTACATCCCCGTCTTGAGGATGGTGACGATGTCTTTGTAGTTGCCGATGAAGGCGCGGGCGCTGAAGTGGACGTTGCCAGTCGAGCCGGAACGCCGACGCGTCTCGTAGATCTGGCCGACGATCTCGGTGGCGGGCCAGTCGCCGAACTGGGAGCCGATGTTGCTCGTGAAGTTGCCGGGCCAGAGATGCCGACCTTGGTGGTTCTCGCCGATCCACCAGTCCAACAGTTTGGTGTAGCTCTGGCCGGTCGAGCCGAGTTGCCAGTAGAGCTGGGGAGTGAGGTAGTCCACCCAGCCGAGGTTGAGCCACTTGCGCGAATCGGCGTACAAGGACGCGTAGGCGTCGAGTCCGGTGATGCCCGGTGGGTTTCCCGGCCGCCAGATGCCGAACGGACTGATGCCGAATTTGACGCGCGGTTTGGCCGCCTTGATCGCTTGGTAGACGGTCGAGACGAAGGTGTCGACGTTCCATCGGCGCCAGTTGGCGAGGCTCATCGTCCCGCCCCCCGCTTGGTAGGCGGCGAAGCTATCGTCGTCGGGGAACGGGGTACCGCTGATGGGGTAGGGGTAGAAGTAATCGTCGAAGTGGACCCCGTCCACGTCGTAGCGGTTCACGACGTCCATCACGACCCCCAACGAGTGTTCGCGGACCTCGTAACGCCCGGGGTCGAGCCACTTGTCATTGCCGTAGTCCTTGACCCAATCGGGATGGGTGACGCTGACGTGGTTCGAGGCGATCGCATTGCGATGCGATGAGTTCAGCGCGCGGTAGGGGTTGAACCAGGCGTGGAGTTCCAATCCGCGACGGTGAGCCTCGTCGATCCAGAACGACAGAGGATCGTAGAGCGGACTGGGCGGCGTGCCCATCACGTTGGTCAGATATTCCGACCACGGTTCGATCGCGGAGGCGTAGAGGGCGTCGCAAGCGGGCCGAACCTGAAGGACGACCATGTTCAGGTTCAGCTCGACCGCTCGGTCAAGGATGGCCACCGCGCGATCCTTCTGTTGCTGGACGGTGAGCGTGCGAGAACTGGGCCAATCGATGTTGGCCACGCTGGCGACCCAGACGGCGCGGGCTTCGCGCAGGACCGGGGGAGGATTCGAAGGGTTTGGACCGTACTGGGCCAAGGCGAGTCCGAGCGCGACCGTCGCACCAAGCATCATGGATGAGGCAACGAGGGGGCCGATTGGATGGAGTGCGGATGGGACTTCGGCGCGTCCTGCGCCGGGCGTTATCGGCCACCCTCTTTGGTTTCGACGCCGCCGGGCCGACGGATGTTTCGTCGTGTTTCGTTGCAGAATAGGCGACCATGGCGGCGATTCGACCGGCGACACCCGAGGACGACGATACGGTATGCCGTATTTGGAACGCGGTGTGGCCGCTCCGGCCGACCGACCCGGCGGAAGTGGCGCGCGACCGGGAGACACTCGAGCCGGCGAAGCAGGATCGTTGGCTCCTCGCGGAGGTCGGTTCGGAGGACGTTGGTCTTGCGCTGGTCGGTCACGACCTCGGTTCGTTCGACCCTCTTCGTTGGCAGATCGAGGTCGTGGTGCTCCCCGAAAATCGGCGGCGAGGAACGGGCTCCGGGCTCTTCGAGCGCGCCTTCGCCATGGTGGCGGCGGAGGGGGCGTCGTCCGTTTATGCGAGGATCTACGAACACGACGCCGACGCACGGCGCTTCGCCGAGTCGCGCGGGTTCCGCGAAACCAAGCGGGACTTCGTCTCCGTCCTCGACCTTGAGGCGACGTCGGACGCCTTCCTGGCGGAAAGGGAAGCGCCGCTGCCCGCAGGCGGCCGGGTCGTTTCCTTTGGCACCGTGGATTCGCCGGAACTTCGCCTCCGGTTGCACGCCCTGTTCGAAGAGGTCCGGGTGGACATCCCGCGACTCGCTCCCCCCACCCCGCTGTCGTATGCGTTCTTCGAGGAGCAGGTTCTTGGCGACCCTGGTTTCGACGCCGAATTGTCGGTGCTTGCCTTCCATGGAGATCGCTTGATTGGGATGTCGACGGTTTACCGTGGGCTCATGGCCGGACGCCTCGATCAGGGTTTGACGGCAGTCCGGCGGGAATGGCGCGGCCGTGGGATCGCTCAAGCGCTCAAGGTCGCGGTGATCCGACGCGCCAAGGCGGCGGGGTACGCCACCATCGCGACGGACAACGATGCGCGCAACGCGCCGATGCTGGCGATCAACGAGTCGTTCGGGTTCGTCGCGGCGGAGGCTCTGGTCACCATGGCGAGAGACCTGACCTCCGGATCTTAGTCGGAATCTCGGTTGCGGATGCTCTTCCAGTAGGCGTCCACGTCCTCACGGCGCAACGACACCCACTGCGCGACACCGGGCCGGAAGCCGAGGACGACGGTGCCGACGGGGCCGTTGCGGTGTTTTGCGATGATCACCTCGGCGGCCTCGGCGGTCAGGGGGTCGAGGTCGTCGTGAAAGTCGCGATCCTTGTTGGCGTAGTAGGAGTCGCGGTAGAGCATCATCACGATGTCAGCCTCGGCCTCGATCGAGCCGGACTCCCGGATGTCGCTGAGGAGCGGGCGCTTGTTTTCGCGGGACTCGACCCCTCGGTTGAGTTGGCTCAGGGCGATGACGGGCACCTCAAGGTCCTTCGAGGTCGCCTTGAGCATGCGCGCGATTTCGCTGATCTCCTGGACACGGTTGTCGTTGCGCCGATCCGTCTTCATCAGCTGGAGGTAGTCGACGACGACAAGGGCCAGGCCGCCGTTCGCCTTGAGTCGTCGGCACTTCGCCTTGAGTTCGAGGGGCTTCACGTCGGACGAGTCGTCGATGTAGATCGGGAGATCGTAGAGTCTTTCGGCGCCGTCCACGAGCTTCTCGTAGTCCCGGTGCGACAGCTCGGGGCGCTTGAGGGCCTGGGCGGGGATGCCGCTTTCCATTGCGATCATGCGACGCACCAGTTCCTTGTCGCTCATTTCGAGCGAGAAGAAGGCGACGTTGCCCTGCTTGAGCTTCGCGATGTTCACGGCCAAGCTGAGAACGAACGAGGTTTTGCCCATTGCAGGGCGGGCGGCGATGATGATCAGGTTTCCGGGGTACAGCCCGGTGGTGACCCGGTCCAAGTCGGGGAAGTCGGTCTGGGTCCCGAGTTGGGGAACGCCCGTTTCGTAGAGGCGGTCAATATCGACGAAGTAGTCCTTGGCGAGGTCGCGCACGGACTCGAAGTACTTTCCGAGGCGATCCGAGCTGACGAGGAACACCTGCTGCTCGGCGCGGTCCACCTTTTCCTTGACGGATCCTTCGTCGCCCCGGGCCAGGCCGACGATGTCCCGGCCGGCGTCCTCGAGGGCGCGGAGGGTGGCCATATCGAGGACGATGTTCGCGTAGTGGATCGCGTTGGCGGCGCTCGGGACCATTTCGGCGATCTGGTAGAGGTAATCCACCCCACCGACCTCGCTCAGCTTCTGTCGTTGCTGAAGCTCGTTGCGGAGGGTGAGGAGGTCGATCGCTTTGGAGTCCTGGACCAACTGGCGCATCGCCCGGAATATCTCGCGATGGGCGGGCCGGTAGAAATGCTCGTCCTTGAGCATCGTCACGATCTCCTCGGTCGCTCGTTCGGAGAGCAGCATCGAGCCGAGGACGGACATTTCGGCCTCGAGATCGTGGAGCGGGACGCCGGCTTCGGGGTTGCGCATGGATCGGGGATTCAGTATGGCGTTCGCGGCGCCTCCCCGGTTCTTCCGGGTTTTCCCCTTTGCACGGGAAAGGCCGGTCCGAATCTTCGACCGGGTTTGGTGCCACCCTTGTAGGGATGGCGACGTTCACGGTCGGTCGGCTGGGCTGGGTGGTTTCGGCGGTCTTTCTCTTGGCAGCGGCGTTTGGCGGAAGCGAACGCTCGTCGAAGGTCTGCGCCGGCCCTTGTCCCCCGTTGCCGAGGATGGCGTCATCGGAGGAACAGAAGATGGATCGGATGGAAATCGTGGCGGCATCGCGGTTCGGCTTCGCGGAGACGGTGGAGCGCCTGAAGGCGGCGATCGAGGCGGCGAAGTGGAGCATGCCGTTCGAGATGGACGTGAAGAAGACGGTCGAGGGCAAAGGGTTCTCGGCCGAGCCGACGTTCATCGTGGGGGTGTGCCACGCGAGGCACGCCTCGACGGCATTGCGGGAAGATCCGCGGATCGCGGCGATGCTCCCGTGCCGGATCGCGGTGTACGAGAAGGCGGGGAAGACGTTCGTGACGACGCTCGACGCGCGGTTGCTGGGCACGATGTACGACGGGCCGAGCATGGCGGCGACGGCGGCGGAGGTGGACGCGGCGATGCGCGCTTTCGTCCGGGCGGCGACGGAAGGTTAGGTCCGACGCGTTGTGGCAAGGCGATGGTCCTCGGTCGTGACGGAAGTCCGGGTCGATCGCATAGGTTTGTCGGTTGAAAGCGACGCTGCTTTCGCTGGCGCGAAGACGGACGTCAACTGAGTTCGAATGTTTCTATCGGGGAAGGTGATCTGGCTCGGGAGAAGCAACGGTAGATACGAGGATGGCAGCGTACTGGCAAGACCCAGGGGCGGGAGCACGGGTCGCTTTCTTCTTCGAACAATGTGGGGACTCGATAGTTACTCCACAGGACGCCTGCTCGACGGGACGACATTCGAGGAGTTCCCGGAGCGGACTTACGATGCCAATTCGACCAATGCTGCCGAAGAGCGCACTGTCATGCGGTAGGGTTGCCTCACCTGGGCGGTGCTACCCGGCGGTGTGCTGGCGGAGTTCGATCTCTCTGAGAACGACGTCGGGGGCGACGGGGAGGCAGAGTTGGTCAATCTCGGCGTCGTAGGCGTCCTCGATGCCCATCTTCTCGGCCATCTTGTCCACGAGTCGGAGCATTCGGGTGACCTCGTACTCGGCGAGGAGATCAATCTGGAGATCGAGGTCGGCTTGGCGCTCGTTCAGGATGGCCTGGCGGTTCTGGGACACGAGGACGATGGTCGAGAGGAAGATCGCCTCCAGAGACACGATCATCGTGAGGAGCCCGAACGGAAAGGGGTCGAAGGGCGCGAGGCCGGGGACCCAACCCAGGTTCGTCACCACCCAAAGGCCGAACCAGAGGGCATGAGCGTACAGGAACGCCATGCTTCCCGACCAGGCGGTCATCGTGTCGGCGAACCTCTCCTGACGCGAACGGGCGGCGGCACCGTGGCGCCGCAGCAACTCGATGATGTCAATGTTGCGCTCGATAACGCCGGCGAGTTCCGCGTTGCTCTGCCGGAGCAACTCCTCGTGCAGCTTCTGGGCGCGCTGGGCGGTCAGTCTCTTGCGGCGGGACATGGGGCGACATTACCGCTGCCAATCATCCCATGGGAACGGACCTCGAGAATCGCGTCCGTTGCAGAGGCCGATTCTCGCGACGGATCGCCATCCGTTACGTCGTATCAAGCATGGACGTCAAGAACGCCGAGGGATTCCCGCCCGATTGGCTGGCCGAGATGAAGCGGGGGAACGACCTCACCGCCGAACTGATCCGTTTCCACAAGGATTGGCGCTTCGCCCTTAGGAACGGTCTGCTCGCGGGGCTGGGCGGGGTGATCGGGGCGACGCTGCTCGTGTCGCTGCTGCTCTGGATGGTGCAACCGCTGAAGCGGCTTGAGATGCTCAAGCCGACGCTGGACCGGATCGCGGAGCAACTCGAGCAAGGGCGACGGTGAGCGGTCCGCCCTGGGGGCCGACTCTGGTTTCTCTCGGAGAGCGAAGCCAGCGCCGGACCCACGGGTTGTCGCAGACTACCTGGCGGCTGAAACCGCTTTGACCCAGGGAGCGAAGGCGAGGCCGAGGGCGATCTGGGAGGCACGCTGTTCGCGCGGGGTGGCCGGCCCGCCGCTGACGGCGGTGACCAAGGGCGTGAAGAGGATGGCGGCCGCGATCTTGTAGCCGTTCGACTTCTCGTCGCTACGGCCCTTGACGCCTCTCTTGCTGTAAACCACCTTGCCCGAGGCTACGTCCAGCACGTACACGCTGACGGTCGCGGTCGAGATCGTCTTGGGACCGGCGTTGACCCAGATGCTCCGGGTGTGCCAGGCGACCGAACCGTAGGTAACGGTGTTCGCTTTGAGGTATTTGCCGAGCTTGACGAGCGACGCCCGGGAGGGCATGCTCCCATATCTGGGCGTCGGGAGCCTGTTCTTGGTCCACGCGGCGGCGGCCACGTCGGCGGGAACCGACGCGTAGTCGGCTTTCCGCGCGATCTCCTCGGCGGTGCTTTGGGCGGTCTGACGGGCAGTCGGGGTTCCTTTCTGGAAGACCCACGGAAAGGAGACGGCCACTCCGTGGCCGCCTTCTTGGCCGTGCGGCGCCGACGGGGTGGCCAGCGACGGAACGGACATCGCAAGGACGACGAGGCTCGCGAGCAACGTCTTGGCGAGTCGATTGGAGGGTGTCATCATGTGTCGGTTGCTGTCCATCATGCGCGAGCGGAGGGCACGGAGCAAGTCTGAATCCGCGCGTCCACAGACTTACAGACACGAAAGAGGCGACTTGGCGCTGACCATCCGGTGAGTGCAAGCTGTCGGCATGGGTACACGCTACGTTTCCGACTCGGAGGAGAGGACGGGCATCTCGCTGATCGCGATCATGATGATTTTCATCACGATCATGGTGGTGTTCGCGGTCGCCTATTTCGCGTTCATCCGACCGGCTCAGAATCCGCAAGTGATCGTGCCCGTAAGCGGCCCCGCCGGCCCCGCCGGTGCGGCGGGAGCGGCGGGAGCGGCCGCCCCGGCAGGGGCGACGGGAGCTCAAGGAGCCGCCGGAGCGGCGGGCGCCCAGGGCCAAACCGGTCAGACCGGGCAAACGGGTCAAACGGGAACGACCGACCCGCCTCCGACCGATCCGCCGACCGCCGGCGGCTAGACGTCTTTCGCTTGCCTCCGACACGAGATGGGCGTGGCCGGTTCGCCGGTCGCGCCCTCTTTGCGCTATTCGATACCCAAGGTCTCCTTCTGGAGGGCGACGAGTTCGTCCACGCCCTTCTTGGCGAGCACGAGCATCTTCTGAAGGGTCTGGATGCCGTAGGGGGACTCCTCGGCGGTGCCCTGAATCTCTACGAACTTGCCGGAAGCGGTGAGGACGACGTTCATGTCGACCTCGGCGACGCTGTCCTCGGCGTAGTCGAGGTCGAGGATCTCTTGTCCCTTGTAGACGCCGACGGAGATGGCGGCGACGGGTTCCCTCATCAACACCTTCTGGATCATGCGTTGCTTGATCATCCAGCGCATGGCGTCGTAGGTGGCGACGTAGGCGGCGGTGATGGCGGCGGTGCGGGTGCCGCCGTCGGCTTGGAGGGCGTCGCAGTCGAGGGTGATGGTGCGCTCCCCCATCGCCGACATGTCCACGATGGCGCGCATGGCGCGACCGATCAGGCGCTGGATCTCCATCGACCGCCCGTTGGGCTTCATCAGGTCGCGCTGGTTGCGCTGACGGCCGGATCGCGGGAGCATGGCGTACTCGGCGGTGACCCAGCCCGAACCGGAGTTCCGCTTGTGGGGCGGGACGCGGTCCTCGACGGTGGCGGTGACGAGCATGTGGGTGTCCCCGATTTTGAGCAGGCACGACCCCTCCGCGAACTTGGCGAAGCCGCGTTCCATGGTCACGGGGCGGAGTTGGTCGGGTTGGCGTCCGTCGGGTCGCATCGAGAGGCAAGTCTACCTATCGGGGCTTCCTCGGTCGTCTGGCGGGGTTGGGCCTTCGGTTCCTCGGGGCAAGGGGTTCGCCCACCGGACGTGCGAAGAATCCCGGTATCGGGCCGCCATACCGGGATTCTTCGATGCGCTCAGAATGACAGGGTCGTCGGCGTGACGATCCGTTCCTAGCTCGGGTATTTGATGCCGCAACCATAGGGTTGGGACTTGGGGGTCGAGACGGGCTGGCCCGAAGACGCCTCGGCGTAGGCCTTCATGAGAAGGTCGGTGACCTCCTTGTTGCGACCGGATGGGTTGTCGTCGATCGCTCCGTCGTAGAGCAGTTCGCCCTTGGGCGAGATGAGGAACATGTGGGGGGTGGTCTTGGCCTTGTACTTCATGCCGACGTCGCCGGCGGGGTTGAGCAGGATGGCGGTGGGGGCGCCTCCCTTCTCCGCCATGATCTTCTTGGCCTCGTCGGCGGTGACGAAGCCCTGCTTTCCTTCGGCCGACCCGGCGATGGTGAGCCAGATCACGCCCTTGCCGGTGAGGTCCTTCTGCTGACGTTGGATGTTGCCGGCGGCGTAGTGGCGGGCGACGATGGGGCACAGGTGGTTCCACCACTCGAGGACGACGTATTTGCCGCGATAGTCCTCGAGCCGGTATTCCTTGCCATCGGCGCCTTTGAGCGAGAAGGTCGGGGCCGCCTCGGGAGCGGGCGAGTTCGACAGGGAGACGGCGAGCGCCGCGATGATTGCGTTCATGGGTTCACCTCTTGCTTCGTGGCTTGTTCGATGGGGACGTCGACGAGAAAGGCGCGATCTCGGAAGGCAAGGACCCCGCGAAGACGCTTTGGGGACCCCTGCAGGTAGTCGGATCGCTTGAGGAAAATCGTTGTTTGACCGCCGGACGAAGTTCCGACGAGGGCGGCGTGGTCCACGGTGGCGGGTTGGTCGGGGAAGAAGCGCGGGGGACCGTCCTTGGCGGGGCCGGTCCAACTCAGGCTCCAGCCTTCGGCGTTGGCCCGGGCACGGGCGCCGGGCAGGGGGGTGGCGGGAACCCTGGTTCGCCAGGTTTGGAGGATCTTGGCATCGGGACTCTGGAGGTTCGCACCGCCGATGGACGCTTTCGCGGTGAGGGTGGCCTTGCCAGGGTAACAGCCGTCCTTGCAGGCGAGCCAGGTCACCTCGGCGCGCAGGGGGTACTCGCCGGGCTTGGCGTTCGGCGGGGGGACGACGGAGGCGAGGAGGACGACCTTGCCCTCGTAGCCAAATCCTACGATGCCGTCGGCCTCAAAGGCGATGGGGGTGGGCCATTCGAGGGCCGTGGCCTTCCAGCCTTTGGGGAGGACCCACTCGACGGTCGTGGGCAAGCCGCTGTCGCCGGGGTTCTTCCAGTAGGTGTGCCAACCGTTCGGGGGCGCGATCTCGACGCCCACGGCGAGAGGGGTGCCGGGCGCGAGAGTGGGTCCCGCCGTTAGGAGGCGGGCGGTCGTGGCTTCGTCCGCACCGAGAGCCATTGTGCACATCACGCCGATCGCGGCGATCACACAGGTCAGAACGACGGTTAGGCGGGGTTGGTTCGCGAGGGGCGTGGCCTGTCATCATCGTGCCCTATGAGCAAGCGACGGATCGCGGTCATCCCGGGCGACGGGATCGGACCGGAAATCACGAAGGCGACGATCGCCATTTTGGAGGCGACGGGCTTCGAGGCGGAGTGGACGTACCTAGATGCCGGGCTCGGGGCGATCGAGAAGGGCCTGGAGGCGATGCCGGAGACGACGATCGACGCGGTCCGGGAGATCGGGGTGGCCCTGAAAGGACCGACGACGACGCCGAGCGGCGGGGGGCACTCGAGCGCGAACGTGACGCTGCGTCGACGGCTCGACCTGTTCGCGAACGTGCGTCCCGCCCAGACCCTGCCGGGGGTGAAGGGTCCGTTCGCGGACAAGGACATCGACCTGATCATCGTGCGGGAGAACACGGAAGACCTGTACGCGGGAATTGAGTACCAAGCTCATCCGGACGTGGCGCAGGCGATCAAGGTCATCACGCGCCCCGGTTGCCGACGACTGGTGAAGTATTCGTTCGAGTTGGCGGTTCGGCAAGGGCGCCACCGGGTGACGGCGGTTCACAAGGCGAACATCATGAAACTTACCGATGGGATGTTCCTGGAGGAGTTCTACAAGGTCGCCCAGGACTACCCGCAGATCAAGGCGGACGACGTCATCGTGGACAACTGCTGCATGCAGCTCGTGACGCGTCCCGAGCAGTTCGACGTGCTGGTGACGGAGAACCTCTACGGGGACATCGTGAGCGACCTGTGCGCCGGTTTGGTAGGCGGGCTGGGCCTCGCGCCGGGGGCGAACATCGGGGAAAACTGCGCGGTGTTCGAAGCGGTCCATGGCTCGGCGCCGGACATCGCGGGGAGGGGGGTGGCCAATCCGACGGCGCTCCTCCTGAGCGCGGTGATGATGTTACGGCACCTGGGGTTCAACGCGCAGGCGGACCGGATCACCCACAGTGTGCAGCGCGTGTGCGCGGACGGCCACTGCCTGACGATCGACCTTGGGGGGAAGGCGGGCACGAGGGAGTACACCGAGGAGATCATCGTGCAGGCGGGTTAGGCGAGCGCCTCGAGGTACTTGACCCCGGAGCCGGTGTTGAACAGAACGACCAGGTCGTCCGGTTTCAGGAAGCCCTCCTCGGCGAGGTCGCGGGCGCAGGCGAGCGTGGCTCCACCCTCGGGGCAGGCAAAGACTCCGGTGAGTCGGGACATTTCCTTGGCGGCGGCGATCATCGCGTCGTCCGTCACGGTGCGGGCGGTGCCCTCCGAGGATCGGACGGCGTCGAGGATGAGGAAGTCGCCGACCGCTTTGGGAACGCGGAGTCCCGAGGCGACGGTGCGGGCGTTGGGGAATTCCTTGGCGAAACGCTCGCCCCGGCCGAAGGCGCGGGCCATCGGCGCGCAACCTTCCGCTTGGACGCTGATCATCTTGGGGCGTTCGGGACCGATCCAGCCAAGCGCCTCCATCTCGGCGAACGCCTTCCACATGCCGATCAGGCCGGTGCCGCCGCCCGTCGGATAGACGATCGCGTCGGGGACGCGGCCCAGGTCCTCGACGAGTTCGTAAGCCATCGTCTTTTTGCCCTCGAGGCGGTACGGCTCTTTGAGCGTGCTGACGTCGAACCAACCCTCCGCTTCCTTGCGGGCGGCGACGATCGCGCCGCAGTCGGTGATCAGCCCGTCCACCAACTCGACGCGGGCGCCATGGTTCCGGCACTCGACGACGAACGCGCGGGGAGTGTCGGCGGGCATAAAGACGAACGCTTCGAGCCCGGCCTTTGCGGCGTAGGCGGCGAGGGCGCCCGCCGCGTTGCCCGCACTCGGGGCGGCGAGTTTTCGGAGTCCGAGGTGGCGTGCCACCGCGACGGCGACGGCCATCCCGCGAGCCTTGAAGCTGGCGGAGGGGTTGACGCCCTCGTCCTTTACGTACCAGCGGGGGCCGAGGCGGGGAGTCCAATGGAGCGGCGTGAGACCCTCGCCCAAGGTGAGCGGCTCGCACGGGGGAAGGACCTCGCGGTAACGCCACAGGTTCGGTTCGCGGTCGCGGATGCGGACGCGCGGCATGGTGTCGGGTCGGAGGTCGTAGCGGGCGAGGAGCGGGCGCCCGGCCGGGGAGAGGTTCCACGCTCGATCGGCGGGAAACCGCTCCCCGGTGAGGGAGCACTCGAGGTGGTTCATCACAAGCCGGTTATACCGGGGAGGTCATCCGGTGGGCTTGAGGGAGCGGAGAACCTCTTCGAGAGCGAACATGAAGGTCCCTTCGTACGCGGTCGCGGTCGTCAGAGACACGACGTACACGCGCTTCTTGTTCTGGGACGCGAAGACGAGGGCGGCGTGCTTGGAGGGAACGCCGTTGACGGCTCCTTGCCCAATGTAGAGGAGGGCAGGGGTGCCGTCGTCCAGGGTCTCGTTCGAAAGGCTCTGAACCTTGAGTCCCAACTCCTTCATGTACGCGTCGCCGAGCTCCTTCGCGGAGTGGTCGGCGGCCTGGGAGACGAGGGTGACGAAGAGGTCGGGGACCGGGCCGTAAAGGGCGATCGAGTCCTGATCCACCGGGACCTCTCGAAAGCCGCGCGGAACGTCGACGGAGAAGCGGAGGGGCGCGCTGACGAGTTTGGTGGAGAGACTCGCCTTGCCGGCGAGGTGTTTGCCGACGGTCTGCCGAGATTTCATCGCATGGTTGCCCGCCAGGTTGATGTCCCATTTGTGCTCGATCACGTTTCCGCCCGATAGCGTGCGGGCAATGACCTTCGCGCCGTAGGGGCCGGGCTGGAACATGCAGTTCAGGAGGACGCCGGGGCCGATGTTCCCGTCGAGAGGCTCGCCGCTTTGGTCCACCTTGTTGCCGCCGTTCTTCCAGTGAACGAGGGAGAAGTACGTGTTGACGCCGTCGTCGTAGACCAGGACCGGTCCGGCCGCGGTGGCGACGCCGGCGACGGCGCGCAAAGACGGCACCTTTCGGGACACGTCCCGGTTCCAGACGGCGTTGGCGTTGTTGGAAAACACCGCCAATCGTCTTTGGGAGGGTTCGTACTGGACGGTGTACTCGCTGTTCTTGTGGCGGAGAACGAACTCGGTTGCTGCGGGGGCGAGGCTGGGAGCCAAGACGAGGATCGCCCAAACGAGGTGCGGTAAAGGTCGCGGTATTGCCATGGCGGACACGCTCGCGGGTGCCCGACGATGGAACCCCGGGGCCCGACGCGCGACGCGTCGGGCTTCCGGGCGAGCACTCCATGAAGAGTCGTCGAGCATCTTCGTTCGAGCCGAACGCGCCGTCGCGTCGGCTCCGCCCGATGGTGGGTGTTCCCGGGTTGCGCGAACAACCACTTCGAGCGAGGAGACCGGTGAGGACTCTGCGTCTGCGGACGAACCGCCGTCCGTTCGCGGTCGCGACCATCCGTCCACCGGATTCCCCACCTTTGTGATAGCGCGGGTTCGCCGGTCCGAATCCAGGTAAAGGAATCGGGATTGCGTTTCGGGACGTTGGTCCCAGTTCACGGTCGTGAGAGGGCGTCTCGGGCGGGAAGTCGACGTCCACTCGGTAGTGGACACAGTTATACTACTTAGTGTCTACGGGCGAGGAGGTAGATAGTCTAGGTGGGGACAAAATGGTGTGGCGATTTCCCGGAAACGTCTTGCATTTGCCCAATTCATCCCACATAATCCCAATCGTTTGGACCGAAGCTTCTATGGATGGAAGTCGAGGGTTCGGATGGGCAGGGGTGCCTTGCCGACTTCGGGGTGGGAGCGCCGCACGGACGCGAACACTTCCACCCCACGACAGGGCACGTCTCGGCGGCTGTGATGCAAGGAGGATTCGACCCGAAGAAAGCCCTCGCGGGTATCGACAAGGTGTCCATCGACACCAAGGGGCGGATCCTGCTCGGAAAGGAGAAGGGCGAAATCCTGGGCAATCCCTTCGTGGTCGCGATGGGACCGCGCGGGTGTCTAGCCCTGTACTCGTGCCAGGTGTGGGAGGAGCAGGTTTCGAGACTGGGTTCGGTGGACACGCTGAATCCCGCTTTTGACCTCCTATCGCGCGAGGTGTTCGGCCTTGCCGAGTACGGCGTCACTTGCGACAAGGAGTACCGATTCGTGCTGCCGCGCGGACTTCGGGACGAGGCGAACCTCAAGAGCCGGGTGGTTCTCCTCGGTTGCGGCAATCGCGTCGAGTTGTGGGACAACGACGAGTATGTCGCCTACAAGGCTCTTCTTGGCGACTACAAGAAGGAGCGGTACAACGCGATCCAGCAGGCCTATCGAGACTTGACGGGGGTCGCGTATGCGGGTTAGCCTCGCCTTGGCGCCGATCCGGCCCATCGTGCTTCGGCGCTCCGCGCCGGTCCCGATCGCGCCGACCCACGTGCCGGTGATGGCGACCGAGGTACTCGATTTGCTCGGCGCCTCGCCGGGAGACGTGGTGGTGGACGGCACGATCGGGCTGGGCGGGCACAGCGCCCTTCTGTGCGAGCGGATCGGCCCGAAGGGAACGCTGATCGGGTTCGACTGGGACGCGGCGATGCTCAGCCGGGCGGCGGAGCGACTCCGCGCATCGGCCACCGATTCCGGGGACTTGAGCGGCCTGCGGTATGCGGCGGCTTCCGAAGGCGGAGGCCACCTCTGGCTCGTCAACGCGGACTATCGTGAGATTCCGGAAGCGTTGGCGGCCCTGGGTTGCGCGGGGGCGGACGCGATTCTGCTCGACCTGGGCCTCAACTCGGCGCAGTTGGACGACGCCGAGCGTGGGCTGAGTTTCAACGCGGACGGCCCCCTGGACATGCGGATGGACCGCGATCGTCGCGAACCGGCGTCGGCGCTGTTGAACCGGCTCGCCCCGGGGCAGATCGAGACGATGCTGCAGGACCTCGGCGACGAGCGCTGGGCGCGGGCGATCGCCAAGGCGATTTGCGATCGGCGCCGGGAGCGTCCCCTGCAAACGACCCAGGATTTAGTGGACTGCGTCCTGCGGGCGATTCCGCCGCGAGCACGGGACAAGCGGATTCACCCGGCGACGCGCACGTTCCAGGCCGTGCGCATCGCGGTCAACCAGGAACTGGAGGGGCTCGAGGGGGCCCTCGTGCGGATCGGGCGGGTCCTGAACCCCGGCGGCACGATGGTCACTCTGGCCTATCACTCCGGCGAGGATCGGGCCGCCAAGCGCGCCTTCCTGACCCTTGCCGATGGCGATTTCGACATTATCACGCGCAAGCCGCTCGAGGCCACGGAGGCCGAGCGGGCCGCGAACCCTCGGAGCCGCAGCGCGAAATTGCGCGCGTTGCGGCGACGCCCCCAATTCGGAGCTTCCTCGACATGAGCGCCATTTCCGCACCCGGTTCGTTCCATATTCCTGACCGCCGACCGACGGCCCCTCCGACCTCGCGCACCAAGTCGATCCGCCTCGACTTTGTCTTGTCGCTCGGCCTCCTGTACCTGGCGGTGGCCGTGCTGACGTATCTCCTCAGCGGGATGGCAGGTCACGGGATGCTGGAGCGGGCCCGAAAGGCCGGGCGCGACGCCGAAGTGCGCTACCGCGACGCGTCGCGACGGGAGGCTCTCGTGCGTCAGCGGCTGGAAACGATCGCGAACCCGGGCGCGATCGAGGAATGGGCGCTCGAGCACGGATTCGCCTCTCCCGAGCGTTTGGCGGCGCTCACCTTCTCCACGACTTCGACCATCAGAGCGAACACGCGATCGTCCTCCGGCGCGGCGGAATCCGCTGTTTCGTCGGTTTCTCCGGAGGCGGTCGCCCTTCTCGAATCGTCTGGAGTAGACGAGCATGGCTCGACACTCCGGTAGTACGACCCCGCCAAAGGAGCCGGGCTACAAGACCTTGTACGAATCGCGGACGGCGTCCGCTCCGCCGGGCGCGAAAGCGTCGCCGGGTCCTCGCGCCAAGCCCACCCCAAAGCCGCGGGTTCGGAGGACTCCCCCAAAACCGGGGTTCAATCCGGCGACGTTCGAGAGCCGAAACCGGTTCATGACGTTCTCGGTCGCGTGCCTGTTCGGCCTGGTGCTGCTCGCCCAGGCGAACCTTCAGGTGTTCCACGCTTCGGACGTGCGGGAACTCGGAAAGAAGACCAAGCGCCTCGACCAGCGGCGGCTCGAATACGCCAAGCGCGGGGGCTTGTTCACGGTGGACGGCAAGCCGGTCGCGGAAGACCAGGACACCTACGAATTCGGTCTTGAGTTTTTCCGGATGAAGAACGGAGAGCGCCGCGCGCAACTGCCGAGCAGTCCCGGGTTTTTCGCGGCCCTCAGCGAAGCGACCGACATTCCGGCGACGGACTTCGAGCAACTGGCGCTGGCGGGGGTTCGGCGGAAGGTGTGGAACCGGGTTATGACTCCCGAGCAGACGCGAAGGCTTCAGGAGGTGCGGATTCGTTGGCGCGCCGACGGGGTGTCGTTGCAGCGGTCGGGGCGACGGGTGTACCCTCTCGGCTTCGCTTCGGCGGGGCTGGTGGGTCGGATGCGGGGCCCAACCAACAAGGAGGTGGAGAGCCGCGGCGACGCACCGGACAAGTACGCGCTCGTCCCGTCGGGCGGCCTTGAACTGAGCCTGAACGAGAAACTGGTCGGCGTCCATGGCGTGACGGTAGGGCTGGTGGACGGGAAGGGTGACTTTCTGCCGCAACGGATTTCGGACGAGACCCGCGGCAAGGTCGACGGACAGAACGCGATCCTCTCGATCCACAGTGAACTCCAGACGGTCGCGGCCGACGCGGTCCGCAAGGCGGTCGAAGAGAACCGAGCCGATCAGGGCGTCGCGATCGTGCTGGACCCGAAAAGCGGCGACGTTCTGGCGATGGCGAACTGGCCGACTTTCGACCCCAACGCAAGCCAGGATCTCACGATCGGGGGCCGAAGGGCCACGGACTTCAACCCGGCCTACATGGCGGCCTTTGAGCCCGGTTCGACGTTCAAGATTCTGACGCTGGCGGAGGCGATGGACCTCGGGGTCGTCGGTCCGAACGACGCGTTCTACTGCCGGGGCGAAATGCCGATCAACGCCCATCGGACGGTGCACTGCGCGGCCCACAACGGAAGCCGGGCGCACGGGCAACTTGATCCCGAGAAGGCGATCGCGGTGAGCTGCAACGTCACGGCGGCGCAGTGGGCCCTCCGGGTGGGGAGCGAGAGGATGACGGCGTTCTTGGACAAGCTCCATCTGCTCGACAAGCCGGGCCTTTCGCTTGCGGGCGAGCGGACGGGTCTGTTCGATCGGAACGCTTACGACAAGCGCCACCAGACGGCGGTTCTCGGGTTCGGGCAAGCGGTTAACGTGACGCCCCTCCGGTTGGCGACGGCCTTTGCGATGCTCGGGAACGACGGGGTGGCGATGAAGCCGAGAATCGTGCGGCAGATCGGGGGGCGCAAGCTGGAGTCGGAACCGATCGGTCAGATCGTCCGACCGGAGACCGCCCATACTTTGCTCAGGTACATGGAATCGGTCATCGATTCCGACCGCGGGACGGGGAAGACGCTCCGAATCCCCGGGTTCCGACTCGGCGGCAAGACGGGAACGGCGCAGAAGATCCAGAAGGGCGGGATGAAGGGCTACGTCTCGAACTTCGTGGGCTTTGTGCCGGCGGAGAATCCGAAGGCGGTCGTGCTGGTGATGATCGACAATCCGACGGCGGGCAAGTACTACGGCGGCTCGGTCGCGGGTCCGGTGTTCGTGGACATCGCGAAGGCGGCGATTCGGGTGTTGGGGGTTTCGCCGGAGGCCGCGCCGACGCGCGTCGGGCCGGCGACGCATGCGGCCGCGAAAGAGGCGCCCCTGCGCGTGCAAGTGGAGACGCGGGTGGCGCCCTAGCGCCGCGAATCTAGGATGAGACTGACCCTGCTATGCCAGATGGCCGGTGTGCCGTTCGACGCGATCTCTGGTGACGCCGAAGTCTTGGACATCGTGCAGGATTCGCGGATCGCCAAGCCCGGCGATCTGTTCGTCTGCATGCCGGGCCACCGTCAGGACAGCCACGGCTTCCTCGGGCAGGCGCGGGAGCGAGGGGCGGTGGCGGCGCTCGTCCACTCGTCCGGTGGTCTCGCGGAGGCCGAAAGGACGGGACTCGCGGCCGCTTTGGCCACGGACACGGGGGTTCGGTGGAGCGCGACGGTCGGGGCTCTGTGCAAGGCATTTTTCGGCGATCCGACCGCGACGATGCGCGTCGTCGGGGTCACGGGGACGAACGGCAAAACGACGACGGCCTGGTTGGTTCGGGCGGCGCTGGACGCCTTGGGCGAGCCGGCGGCCTACCTCGGGACGTTGGGACTGGCGACGCCGATCGGGATGCGCGAGATTGCGAACACGACCCCGTTCAGCGTCGAACTGCATGGGATGATCCGCGAGGCGACGAGCGACGGGGCGCGCGCGCTGGCGATGGAGGTGAGCAGCCACGCGCTGGAAGAGGACCGGGTCGCCGGGATCTCGTTCGACGTAGGGGTTTTCACGAATCTAACCCAGGATCACCTTGACTATCACGGCACGATGGAGGCCTACGCGGCGGCGAAGCGGCGGCTGTTCGAGGCACCCGGGCGCCAGACGAAGCCATTCGTCGCCGTGTTGAACGTGGGGGATCCGACGGGCGCGGCTTGGTCGCGAGAGTTCGCGGCGATCGAAGTGGCGACGGGGTCGGCGCCCGCGCCGGTCGCCGGAAACCGTCGGCTGACGGCGTCGCCACACGAGGTGACGGTGGACCGCCTCGAGTTGGGCTGGACGTTCGAAGGCGCGACGGCGGCCAGCCGAGTGCCGATCGGAGGGACGTTCAACGTCGACAACGCGGCCACCGCGATGGGGGCGCTGCTCGGTCTGGGCTATGGGCTCGAGGCGTCGGCGGCGGCGATGGAACGGGTTCTGCCGGCGCCGGGACGGTTCGAGGCGGTGCCGAACGACCGGGGATTCGGGGTGCTGGTGGACTATGCGCACACTCCGGACGCGCTCGAGAAGCTTTTGGACGCGGTGCGCGCGCTGAATCCCCGGCGGATCGTCACCGTGTTCGGTTGCGGCGGGGACCGAGACCGAACCAAGCGACCGAAAATGGCGCGCGCGGCCTCGGAGAGGAGCGACGTCACGGTGGTCACGAGCGACAATCCGCGCACGGAAGACCCGCTGGCGATCCTGGAGGACACGAAGGCGGGTTTGGTCGCGGGACGAGAGAGTCACGCGATCGTGGACCGGCGCGAAGCGGTGGCGCTCGCGATCGGGCTGGCGCGCCCGGGCGACGTCGTCGTGATCGCCGGCAAGGGCCACGAGAACTACCAGATCATCGGACGCACCAAGTACCCGATGGACGACCGGGAGCTGGTGCGCTCGGCGCTGGAGGGAACCCGGTGAGGCGATGGACGCTGGCCGAATTCGCGGAGCGGGCGGGAGGCATCGTGCGCGACGCTCCACCGGACGCGACGTTTGACGGATTCACGACGGACAGCCGAGAGACCCAGTCCGGGAAGCTGTTCATGGCGATTCGGGGCGGGAACGCCGACGGGCACGCGTACGCGCCGACGGTGCTCGGAGCGGGAGCGACGGCGGTTCTCGCGGAACGGCCGGTGTCCGGCGCGCGGATCGAGGTGGAGAATCTGGTCGACGCTTTGGCCCGGTTCGCGCGGAGCGTCCGTTCCGAGTTTGGCGGACCGGTGATCGGCATTACGGGCAGTGCGGGCAAGACGACGACCAAGGAGTTCACGGCGACGGCGGTGGGGTCGGCGGGGCCAGTCCTGAAGAATCCGGGGAACCGCAACAGCGAGTACACGTCGCCGATTCTGTGGGCGGAACTCGAGGGAGCGCACCGATCGGTGGTGGTCGAGATGGGGATGCGCGGGTTTGGCCAGATCGCCCACCTGGCGGGGTTGCACCGGCCGACGATCGGGGTGGTCACCAACATCGGGTACGCGCACATCGAGAAGGTGGGCTCGCGCGAGGGCATCGCGGAGGCGAAACTGGAGCTGCTGCGGTCGCTCGACCCGCAATCAGGTATTTCTGTCGTCTGGCAAGAGGACGAGTATCTCCAACGTCTAGTGTACGGTTCACCCAGCCGAGTGCTGACGTTCGGGATGGGCGACGATGCCGACGGCCGGTTGCTGCGATATCAGCCACTTGAGTCGGGCGGAAGCGTCATCGAAGGAACGCTCAACGGCGAGCGCTTCGAGGCGACGCTGCCCACCATCGGGCGTCACAATGCACTTAACGCGACGGCGGCGTTGCTCGTGGCCACGGCCACGGGCGCGCCGTTGAGCGCAGCGGCGGATGGACTGAAGGACGCGCAGATTCCCCCGATGCGCACGCAGACGCTCGGGTATCGGGGGGCGACCCTATTGCTGGACGCCTACAACGCCAGTCCTCCGAGCGTGGTCTACGCGCTCGAGACCCTCTTCGAACTTCCCGCCCAACGTCGCTTCGCCGTTCTGGGCGAAATGCGCGAGCTGGGCGAGGCGACGGAGGAGGGGCACCGCATGGTGGGGCGGGCGGTCGCGGCGATGCGGCCGGATGGTCTGGTGTTGATCGGCGAGTCCACCCGCTTCCTGGCGGACGAGGCGATCGGACGGGGCTACCCTTCGTCGCGCTTGCACCCGATGGAGACCATCGCCGACGTCCAGGACTTCTTGGCAACCCTGGGGGAAGGCGACGCGGCGCTCGTGAAGGGCAGTCGGGCGCTCGAACTCGAACGGGCGGTTCCAGCGGAGGCGCGGGCGCGATGACCCTCCGGGCGTTCCTGGACGGGGCGGTCAGCGGCGGACTCGTCGCGGCGGTATGCGCCTATCCGGTGCTCAGTCTGATCCGGTTGCTGAAGGCGCGCCAGACGATCAACCGCTTTGCGCCGGAGGCGCACCAGGCGAAGCAGGGCACACCGACGATGGGGGGCTTCGTCGTCTTGGCGGGCCTGGCGGGGTTGGCGGCGATCCGACCGGAGACCGCCCCGGTCGTCGGTTGGGTGTTGCTGTTCGGACTAATCGGGTTCGTGGACGACTTTGTCGTCCCGCGCTTAATGCCCGGGAAACGGGGCCTTGGCTGGTTGCCGAAGCTGGCGATGCAGGTCGGGGCGGCGGCGGCGGCTCCGGGTCTGATCGGGCTCTCGTTCAGCGCGCTTTCCGTCGCGGTCTCGGTGGTGGCGGTGCTGTTCTTCGTGAACGCCTACAACTTCGCGGACGGGCTGGACGGGCTGGCGGGTTCGCTGGGGCTCGTTCACTTCTCGGCGTTGGCGGCGTTGGCGGCGGTGCTCGGGGTTCCGTTGCCGGCGGCCGTCCTCGGGGCGACCGTGGGCGGGCTGACGGTGTTCCTGTTCCTGAACGCTCCGCCCGCCAAGGTGTTCATGGGCGACACGGGTTCGCTCGCCTTGGGGGCTCTGATGGGCTTGGCGACCTTGGCGTTTTTCGTGGGACCGGCAGGCCAAATGCGAGTCGGACCTTCGCTCGGACCCTTAGTGGTTTTGAGCCTCATGATGGTCGCGGAGTTGGTGCCGGTGCCGATTCAGGTGGGTTGGTACAAGCTCACGAAGAAGCGGTTGTTCCCGATGACGCCGATCCACCATGGCTTCGAGACGGTCGGCTGGCCGGAGTCACGGGTGGTGTGGTGCTTCGCCCTTGCCCAGTTCGTCTTTGCGATTGTGGCGATCTGGTGGGCTCTGAACCTCGGAGGGGCGGCGTGAGGCGCCTGCTCCAAGGATCGGTCGTGGATCGCCCGTTGTTCATCCTGGTGGGGATCGCCAGTTTGATCGGGCTGTTCGCGGTCTACGACGCCGGGTACGTCAAGGCGATCGACGATGGAGGCGGTTGGGTTTGGCGTGAGCTCCTCGTTCAGATCGGGTGCCTGGCGGGCGGGCTCGTCCTGTTCGTGGCGGCGTCGAAGGCGAGAATCGACACCTGGCAACGGTCGGCGAAGGTCTTCTGGCTCCTCATGCTGGTCCTCGTCCTGGCGGTTCCGATCTTCGGCGTCGAGATGAACGGGGCGCGGCAGTGGCTGGGGGTCAAGGGCGTGACGATCCAGCCCAGCGAGTTCGCCAAGGTGGGTCTCATCCTCTACCTGGCGGGCGTGCTCGCGACACGACCGGCGTTTCGACCCCTGGGGCGGGTCACCGACGTGGCGAGTTGGCTGGACAACGTGCTGGTCCCGAAGGCGGCGCGGGCGGTACCGCTCCTTTGGGTCTCGATCATGCTCGGCGTCGTCGCGGTCGAGGACTTGGGCACGGCGTCGGTCCTGGCTTGCATCGCCTATGGGATGTTGCTTTTGGGCGGCGTGAGCGTCGCGTCGCTCGTCGCGCTGGCGGCGCTCGGCTTGGGCGGGGGCCTGTTCTTCGTCAAGCAGCAGGACTACCGCTGGGACCGCATCGCCCGCCACTTCCAGCGCTGGTCGGACGAGCACGTGGACGACACGGGTTACCAGAGCACCCAGAGCGAGTTGGCGATGGCGATCGGTGGCTCGACGGGGGTGTCACTGGGAGCGGGTCGCATCAAGCACATCCTTCCGGCGGCGACGACCGACTTCGTTCTGACGACGCTGGCGGAGGAGTTCGGGTTCGTCGGCGCGGCGCTCGTCATCGTGTCGCTCGGGGGGGTCGTCTTCCGGTTGTTCATCCTAGCTCGCCGGGCGAAAACGCCCTTCGGGGCGCTTGTGTGCGGGGGGGTCGGGGTTTGGATCGGCCTGCAGACGACGGTGAACGTGCTGACGGCGAACGGGACGCTGCCGGCGATCGGAGTGCCGTTGCCGTTCGTCAGTTACGGCGGTTCGAGTCTGCTCGCCCTGTGGCTCGCGATCGGCCTCTGCCAGAGCGCGGTCCGGGCGGTCCCGGAAGCGGCGGTGGTGACCCCGGGGGTCGGGGTGCCGACCGGGCGGGTTTCGGTCTCGGGGTCGCGATGAGGCTCGTGGTGACGGGCGGCGGGACCGGGGGGCACATCTTCCCGGCGCTCGAGGTGGCGCGGCACGCGCGCTCGCTCGGGGACGAGGTCACGTATTTGGGTTCCCTGCGGGGCCAAGAGTCGGCGGCTTGCGCGGCGGACGGCTTCGCATTCCAGGGATTCCCGGCCGAACCGCTCACGAGTCTGCGTCGCCCGCGCGGCTGGATCGCGGCGATGAACCTGCTGCGGGCGAGCGTGTTGGCGGCGAGGTCGTTGCGGACCTTGCGCCCGAGCGTGGTGTTCTCGACGGGCGGGTATTCGGCGGCACCGGCGATGAACGCGGCGACTCGCCTGGGGATTCCCTTGGTGATCCACGAGCAGAACTCGGTACCGGGTCGGTCGAACCGCTTGTTCGCGCGCAAGGCGGCGGCAGTGGGGGTGACGTTCGAGCGGAGTCTGACCGAGTTTCCGGGGGCGAAGGTCGATCGGGTGGGTCTGCCGATCCGGGCGCGGTTGCTCGAGGCCCTGTCGGGGCGCGAACCCGAGGCGAGAAGGGTGCTGGTGATGGGCGGCTCGCAGGGGGCTCGGGGCGTGAACCGGCGGGTGTTGCAGGCGGCGGCGCTCGGGAAGGGTCTCGATTGGACCCATGCCACCGGGCGGGGCGCTTACGAGGAAAACCGGGCGGAGGCGGCGCGACTTGGGCTCGGCGCAGGTTACGAGGCGGTGGCGTACCTGGACGAGGAGGCGGTGGCGCGGGAACTCGGGCGGGCGACGGTGTTCCTGGGTCGCGGCGGGGCGAGCACGTTGGTCGAGCTGGCGCACTTCGGGGTTCCGGCGGTCGTGTTGCCTTTGCCGATCGCGATGCACGACCACCAGACGCACAACGCGCGGGAGCTGTCGGAACTCGGGGCGGCCACGGTGATCCAGGAGCGGGACGCGACGCCGGAGTGCCTGATCTCGGCCCTGAACGACTGGATCGGCGACCCGGAGCGGCGCGAGCGGGCGGCGGCGGCGATGCGCGGCTGGCTGGTGCCCGAGCCGACGGCGCGTATCTATGGGCAGATCGCGCGGGCAGGAAGGTGATGCGGGACGCATCTCGTGGAATACAGGTCCCGGGAACGCGCTTTCGGTGCCGATCCATGCCGATTCTGGCAACCTCGGGAAAGCCCAGCCTGATCTGGCCCCCAGTATAGGGCCGAGGCTCAGCGCGGCCGCTCGTGGATCAAGGCTACGACCTCGCTCGGGGTCACGTGCTTGCCCGTCGCGCGCTTGGAGTAGACCAGGCGATCGTCCACGGTGACCTCGAAGACGCCGCCGGATGAGGGGAGGAGGGTGACGGACTCCAAAGCGTCCGCCGGATCGGGGCTTTTCGCGAACGCTTCGACCAGGGCCTCCGCCAGACCGGCGGCGCGCGGGAAGTAGTTTCAGACGACGCAGAATTCGATCGCGATCTTCATGGCTCGACGAGGGTTTACCCGAATCGGGGGCTCAGGGGATGGGCGATCCGGGGTCCTTCGCTTCGCTCAGGATGACGGACCTGCAGGATGACAGGCCCGCATATGCCTCCTGTTTCGGGATGGCGGTCTCGGGATCCTTCGCTTCGCTCAGGATGACAGGCTCGCAGGATGGCGGGCCCGCGGATGCCCCTTTGCTCCTGATGGCGATCCAGGGATCCTTCGCTTCGCTCAGGATGACAACTCGGGGGCTAACCCAGGGCCATCGGCATGATCACGCAGAAGTACTGGTCGTCCTCGGTCGAGCGAATGACGGCGGAGCGGGAGCTTTCCGTCAGTTCGACGCGCGCGCCGGGAGCTTTGATCGGCTCGAGGGCGTCGAGGACGTACTTGCCGTTAAAGGCGATCTTGATGTCGCCGCCGGTGCCAACCATCGGGAGTTCCTCTTTCGCCTCGCCTCGTTCCTCGCTCTTGGCCGAGATGAGGATTTCGTTGGCCTGGCCGCTGAAGATGACGCGGAACGCGGCATCCCGGGCAATGATCAGCGTTCGCTTGACCTTGTCCTTCATCTGATCGACTTCGACGGACCAGGTGCGCGTGAACTCGGTGGGGACGACGCGCTCCCAGTTCGGGTACGGGTCGGGAAGGAGCTGGCAGACCATTTTCGCGCCGTCCACTTCCACGCCGAGCCGTCCTTCGCCGAACTGCAGTTTCACTTCCTGGTCGTCGGCGATGGGCATGCGGAGGATGGCGCTGAGGGCTTTTTCGGGGACGATCGCGGTGACGGGGCTGCCGAGACCCTCGCCGGCGACCTTGCGGTGGGCCAAGCGGTGGGTGTCGGTGGCGACGAGGGTGAGGTTGGTGCCGTCGTAGGTGAACAGGACGCCGGTGAGGACAGGGCGATGGCTGTCGGTCGCGACGGCGTACACCACGGAGTTGACGGCCTCGCGGAAGAGCCGCATCGGCAGGTTGAGGGTGGCCTCGGAGCCGGTCTCGGGAGGCTCGGGAAAGTCCTCGGGCTCGAGGGTCATCATGCGGTACTCGGAGTTGCCCTCGGTGAGGAGGGCGCCCTTGTCCGTGACGTCGAGATGGACGTCGCCGTCGGGGAGGGAGCCGACGATGTCGTTCAGGAGCTTGGCCTGAAGGCAGATGTTGCCCTCTTGGTGAATGGTGACGGGAATGGTGCGCTGCACCCACATCTCCCCGTCGCACCCCAGGACGCGCATATGGGCGCCGGTGGCATCCATCCGCAAGTTCTGAAGGATGGTGAGGGGGGTGCGCCCGGTGGCGGCGATACTCGCCAGGCTAACCGCTTCGTTCAAATCCGCTCTTCGGCAATCGACCTTCAACCTAGATGACTCCTTCTACCTAGCCGCTGATGGGCAGGTGATACTGCAAGTGGGTGGGCTCGGGGGCCCGGGGCTGGAGGTCCAGGCCGCGGGTGTAGAGCTTCATCAGCACCCGTTGCATGGATTCCTCTCCGTAGGCGGGGATCGGGGCGGCCCGCAGGGCCTCGACCGTTCGCCGCAGGCTGACCATATCGCGGGCGAGATCGGGGTCGGCGATGCTCGCCCACTCCATTTCCTCTTCGAGTTCGGCGGGCAGTTCGCCGCCCGCGTACAGGTCCACGAGTTTTCGATACAAAGCGCCGTCGTTCATTTCGTCATCGACCCTCCAAGTTTGTCGCGCAAGGCCCGTCGCCCTCGGTAGAGGCGCGACTTGAGGGCGGGGACGGTGATCTTGAGCACCTCCGCCGCTTCCCGCGCGGGCATGTCTTCCAGGTCGCAGAGCACCAACGGCTCGCGATACTCCATCGGAAGTTCGCTCAGCGCCTGATGCACCGTGATCCGTAGGGTTGTGCGGTCCTCCGTGCCCGTGTACTGAGCATCGGTCGGCAGGTCGAGCAATTTGTGTTGCCGCATCCGGTCGATGCACAGATTCCGGGCGATCCGGAAGAGCCAGGTTCGGAACGCGCCGTCCGCTCGGAGTTCGCCCGACCGCCGCAACACTCTCAGGAACGTTTCGGCGGTGGCGTCCTCGGCGTCGGACCGGTTGCCGAGCATACGCAGGGTGTAGCGAAACACACGCTCACCGTACAACTCGAACAACCCCCCCAGGGCGGCATGGTCGCCCCGGGCGAGCGCATCGAGCCAGCGCTTCTCGACAAGACTGTCGTCCGATTCCTCTCTTGGCATATCAAAGACGTGCGCGCGTCCCCTTTCGATGCGCGCCGACCGGCGGGACTAGTTTAACCGTACTTCGCCCGCTTGGTGCGACCATGTGGAAACGTCCGCCCGTGGAACGGACGGGGTCGCGATTCGGGAACTGGGCTTAACGGCGGGGTTGGACCTCGATCAGTTCGATGCGGGGGGCGAGGGCGCCCGCGCCATCTTCGACGCCCGACACGAGGACGAGATAGATCTTCCCGGCGCCGACGGTGACGGTTCGCTGAACGTACACGAACTCGGTTCCCTTGTTGCGCGCCTGGAACGTATGGGTTCCGGAGTCCACCGTCAACTCCTTCGGGCTGCCGTAGGCGACATCCTGGACGCGGAAGAGCGGGTTCTCGCCGGGGGTCTGGAAGTCGATGGCGGGGGTGTCCAGTCCGGTTCCCCGGTTGAAGGCGTGGAAGACGTAGAGGCGAGCCTTGTTGCCGTTGGGGGCGGTTCGGTCGACCTCGAAGGTGACGAACCGGGAGCGCTTTTCGTACTCGGCGCCGTAGTTCGCGAGGCCGAAGGCGACGGCGAGGTAGCTCTTGTCCAGTTGGGCGTCGATGACCTGCGCCCACAGTTCGAACGGATCGGCGGTCTCCTTCAGGATGAGATCGTGGCTACCGTTGCGCACTTCGACGAAATTCGGTCCGGCGGAGGCGTACGGCACGGCGCTTCCGATCCGGACGGTACGGTTGTCCTTGGAGTCGTCGAAGAGCAGATCGAGCGCGACGGAGTCCGGTGACCCGTTGAAGAAGCGCACGAGCGGATCGGGGGCGGTGGAACTGGAGGATTTGCCGCCACATCCCATCAGCGCCACCAGCACGCCGACGAGAAGGGCCGCCGTCAAAGAGCGGGCCATCGTTTTCACCAAAGGGTAACGATACCCGTCCGGGGCGTCTCGCGACCCAGGTTCGGGCGCGAATTGCACGGGTTCAGCGTCCGCCCAGGCCGCTGAGGTTGACGCCCTTGACGAAGTACCGTTGGGCGGCGAAGAAGAGGACGATGGTGGGGACGATATGGATGAGGGAGGCGGCCATCAACTGGCCGGTGTTGGTTCCGAAGGAGTCTTGGAACATGCGCAGGCCGATCGAGACGGTGTAGTTCTCGGTCGAGTTTAGGTAGATGAGGGGACCCTCGAAGTTGTCCCAGTTGCCGATGAAGGAGAACACGACGACGGTGGTGACGGCGGGGGTGCTGAGGGGCATGATGAGTCGCCACCAGATGCGGAGGTAGCTCGCGCCGTCGAGGAGCATCGCCTCGTCCAGTTCGCGTGGGATGCTCATGAAGAACTGCCGAAGCAGGAAGATCGAGAACGCCCCTCCGCCGAAGAACGCGGGCACGGTGAGGGGAGCGAAGGTGTCGATCGCGCCAAGTTCGCGCCAGATCAGGAACACCGGGATCATCGTGACCTGGCCGGGGAGCATCATCGTCGCGAGCATCGTGTAGAACAGCGTGTTTCGGCCTCTGAACTGGAAACGAGCGAAACCGTAGGCGACGAGCGAGCCGGTGAGAATCTGGGCGAGGGTGGAGACCAGGGTCACGAAGACGGTGTTGGCGACGAAAGTGGGGAACGGGAGGGCGTTCCAAGCGGCGGGGAAGTTGGCAAGGGTGGCGGCCTCCGGCAAGAGGCGACCCGGGTCCCGGGCGATCTCCTCTTGCGAGCGCAGGGCGGTCGCGATCGTCCACAACATCGGGACGGTGAAGAGAAGCGCCCCGGCGAGAAGGGCGCACCAGACGAGGACTCGCCTCACGCGTCGCCCCCCTCGTAGTGGACCCATCGCTTCGAGGTCTTGAACTGGATCAACGTCAGGGCGAGCAGGATGGCGAACAGGATCCAGGCCATAGCGGACGCCTTACCGAGTTTGAAGTACTCGAAGGCGTTCCGGAACAGGTACAGCGCGTAGAAGAGGGACGCGTTGTTGGGACCGCCGCCGGTCATGACGTAGGCCTGGGTGAACACCTGGAAGGAGCCGATCACCCCGAGCACCAAGTTGAAGAACATCACCGGCGAGAGCAGAGGCAGGGTGACATGGCGGAACTGCTGGGCGTTCGTGGCGCCGTCGATTCGGGCCGCTTCGTAGTACGTTTCCGAGATGCCCTGAAGTCCGGCGAGGAAGATGATCATGCGCGCGCCGCCGACCCCCCAGAGCGACATGAGGACGAAGGCGGGGAGGGTCCAGCGCTCGTCTTGGAGCCATTGCGGGGTGGGCAGACCGACCCATGACAGACCCATGTTCAGGAGGCCGTAGTCGGCGTTGAACACCCAGGACCAGAGGATCGCGGAGGCGACGCTCGGGACCAGCGACGGCAGATAGAAGAGGGTGCGGAAGACGGGGATGCCGCGAACCTTCTGGTTGAGGAGGAGAGCGATCGCGAGGGATCCGACGATGCCGAGGGGGACCGAGAACAGCGCGTACAGGAGGGTGTTGCGGAGGGCCGTCCAGAAGAGGGGGTCGTGCCAGAGCAGTCGGCGGTAGTTCTCGAGCCCGACCCACTCGCTGTCCGCCAGGTTGTACTTCTGGAAGGACAGCCACAGAGAACTGATCATCGGACCGGCGGTGAAGAGAAGGAAGCCGATGAGCCAGGGGGTGATGAACAGGAAGCCCCAGAAGTCGGGACGGTCGGTCAGGCGGCGGCGGGTTCGGGCCGCCATCAGAACCCCGGGTCCTCGGCCAGGGCCTCGTCGATGCGGCGCTTGGCGCGGCGGAGAACGACGCCCGCATCGCGTTCCCGTCCGGCCATCAGGTTGTCGACTTCGGAGTTGAAGATCTGGGTCCACTCGCCCCAGCGTTCGTCGATGGGGAGGACGCGACCGGTTTCGACGGAGCGAAGGAAGGCGTCCATCTGGAAGGGGGGTTTGTCGGTTTCCAGGTAGGTTGGGGAGGTGGCGACGGACTTGCGGGTGGGGAAGCACCGGCGGATTTCGGCGTAGAGGCGTTTCTCGCTCGGGGCGCTCGTGAGGTACTTGACGAAGCGCCAGGCGGCGTCGGGGTTGGGGGAGTTCGCGGAGACGACGAGTTGGTTGCCCTTGATGCAGGTTTGGCCGCCGACGGGGCCGCGCGGGATCGGGCAGACGTCCCAGGCGAAGCTCTTGACGACGGCGCGGTAGCGCGGGGTCATGCCCATCCAATCGAACACGAAGCCGACCTTGCCGCTTTCGAAGGTGAAGGCGGCGTTCGCGCCCTGGGCGGGGGTGGGGGCGACGCGGTCCTTCCAGACGAGGTCGGCCCAGTACTGGTAGCCCTGGATCGTGCCGGGGTCGTCGGCCAGGCTGGTCTTCATGTCGGCGGACAGCAGCTCGCCGCCGTGGCCCCAAGCGGCGACGATCGTGTTGGGGAAGGGGGGAATCGTGAGGCCGACGACCTTGGGGCGGCCCTTCTCGTCGCGTTTGGTGATCGCCTTAGCGGCTTGGCGCATCCGTTCCCAGGTCCACTCGCCCCGCTTCCAGAGGATGTAGGGATCCTCCAGGCCGGCTTGGGCGAACAGGTCCTTGTTGTAGTACATCAGGATGCCGCCGAAGAGCACGTTGAGGCCGTAGAGTCGACCGCCGACGGTGCACTCCTCGATAGCGGTGGGCCAGAAGTCGTCGAGGCCGACGTCGGGGTCCTTCTGAAGGTAGGGGGTCAGGTCTCGGAAGTAGCGGCGCTCGACCAACTGGGGGAAGTTGTAGTGGTCCACGCGCATGACGTCGGGGGCGGTGCGCGAGGCGAGCATCAGCACGGCCTTCTGGGCGTAGGCGCTGCCGGGGACGCGGAAGAGCCGCACATGCAGGTCCGGGTTCTGGGCGTTGAACGCCTCGATCATCTCTTGCTCGACGGCGAGTTGCTCGGGGTTTCCCCAGGCCATGTAGCGTAGGCACACCTTACCGGCGGGGCAGCCGTCGGCTCTGCGGCAACCGGGGGTCGCGAGGACCAGGCACGCGAGCGCCGCGAGGGCGAGGCTCGGGGGCGGGCGGCGCGGCATGGTCGCTCTCTTGGTTCGTCACGAACACCTCGCCTCCTGCCTCCGGTGTCAGCGATGAGGCCGACCGTCTTTGGGCGGAACGCTCCGGTGCGGTCGGTGGTCTACGGACGGATGATCTCGAGGACGAAGCCGAATCGCGAGCGCTCTGCGCCATTGACGGTGCCGACGAGGAAGCGCCCGTTGTCGGAGAAGCGCGAGGGTCGAGGAAGCTCGAAGCCGGTCATCCCCCCCTCGCGAAGGGCCTCCTCCAAGAGCACGACGCCGCGCCCGCGAATCCACAGACGGGTCGCTTGGTCGTCGGGACCCTGGTTCCAGGCCACGGTGTTGCCGTCGCCGGCGACTAGGGCGGTGTTGCCATAGTTTCCGATCTCGGGAAGCCGCTCCGGCGTGCCGTCGGGTCCATAGAGGAAGGGCTCGCCGTCCGCCTCTCGGCTCGTCTTCCAGGCGTAGCCAACCGCCCAACGCCCGTTGTCGCTCTGTCCTACGCCGATCGCCGCCCCGGTCTGGCCGAAGAGCAATTTGGGTTCCTGGGCGTACGGTTCGAGGGGGGCGGGCCACCCGGGTTGGACGGGGCCGGGATCGCGCCACGAGTACTTCCGGTCGAACCCCATCGGAGCGGCATCCCAGGTGAGAAGGAGGGTTCCGTCGGCGACGAGCCTCGACAGCCTCTTCCTGCCGTTGATCTCGGCAGGATGGGCGCTCGCCTCGTCGCCGTGCGACAGGGCCACCATGAAGGCTTCGGAGTGCAGACGGAACGTCGAGTCTTCGATATCGTAGATTCCTGCGGCAACACGGCCGTCCGGGGTCACCTCGTCGAGTTGATTGCTCCTGCTTCCGGGAATGGCGAGTGGAAACGCGCGCTGGGCGCCGCGCACGGTCGCGACGCCTAAGTTTGGACCGTCGCCAGAAGCCGTACCCACAAGCACTTGACCGTCGTCGGATGAATCCGCAACTTTCCTGAACCCGGGTTCGAGGCGGGCGACGAGGCGGACGTCGGTCGGGGGCGGGGCGCCGCCGGTGGGAGTGCCGCCGCACCCGACGAGCGCGCAAAGGAGCACAGCGAGCGCGAGGAAGCGTCTCACAGGAACCTCCAAGAGGGGTTGGCGAGCCAGGTTTCGGCCAGTCGCCGCAGGGCGAGTTCGTGGTTGTACTCGCGGTAGACCTCGTTCTCAGAGGGCCAGTGTCGCCGGACGAATCTGAGCGCATCGTCCGCTCTCGTCGTGTCGCCCCGTTTTGCGAACGCGGCCGCCCAGGCGCAGGGCGTGGCGATCACGCCGTAGTTTCGGGAGCGGTGGCCGTGCGGGCAGCGCGTGAGGCACCGGGCGAAGGCGAGGTCGAGGTTGGCGGCGGCGGTGGCGGGGACCTTGCTCAGGCGGACGTCGCAGATCGCGAGGTAGGGAAGCGCGAGGAACTCCGGGTACCACCGGTCCAGTTCGTTGGCGGTCGCGACGCCGTTGGCGGCGGAATCGCGGTTGGCGTCGTAACGCGGGGCGATCCAGTGGGTCTCGTTGCGGGCGTTGGCCTCCGAGGCGTCGTACTTGAACAGGACGCGGATACCGTTCTCGAGGTCACCCGGGCGGCACCAGGAGGCGAGTTCGTCCGCGCGGGCGCGCATCGCCTGACCCGCCGTAGTGCCGAAGATCGCGTCGGCGCTGATCCCGGAGAAGTACCCCCCGCCGAGGGACGTCCAAGGAGCGTTCGTCGCACCGGGCGCGTTTCCGCTCGCGGCAATGTGGTCGTCCTGGCACTCCCAGAACTGCCCGTTGTGGGACACCGTCTCGAACCGCAGGTACTCGCCGCGAGTCGCGGACCACGGGGCGAGCCGGAACAACCGGTAAATCTCGCGCAGGGCGACGAACGACTCGATCGCGTCCAAGGCTTGGAGCACGGGGTACGACTCGTTCAGTTGAAAGGTCTCGGTGAGGAAGCCGGCGGGTTCCGCCTCGCTTCCCGCCGCCGCCCAGACCGCGCCCCAACCCGACCCGGTGCCGGGTCGGTTCGTCGCGGTCGAGGTGTGCGCGGACAGGCAGCGGAATCGCTTGCGGCGGAGGGTCGGATCGAAGCCGACGGTCGAGGTGTTCCACACAAGGTCGTCGGGTGCGTAGGCGCGACCGACCTTCCAAGTGAGGATAGGTCCGGCCTGCTTGGAGGGACCGGACAGCGAAAGCCCGTTCGCTTGCCCAAAGGCGGTCGAGCGGTACACCGCCCGCCGCCGCTTGGCGACGTTGTGAAGGAGGGCGCTGAACACAGCCTCGCGGTTGGCCGCCATCCAGTCTCGTCCCGTCGCTCCGCCGAAGACGGCGTACCGATAGGCGAGGAGGGCGAACATCGCGGCGGAAGCGTCGTGGGAGTCGGCTCCCGCGCGAACGGGATTCGCAGGTTGTGTGCTGTCGAACATCGCCTCGGCTACCACGCGGGTCGGAAAGCGGGCGACCTCACCACTCTCAATCCCAGAGGGAGCCGGCAAGGGCGGGTATTGCGTGTCGGTCGTGCCCCCCGGGCCATAGAACAGCCGCACGTGCGCGTCGAGGTTGTCGCGCACGATCACGGGCGCGCTCTCGACGGCGAGGAGGCAGGCGAGGCACGAGAAGTACGGGTCGAACGCGTCGGTCTGCGCGGCTTTTCGGGGCAGCACCAAGCCGGTCAGGTCGTTACCGGGCAGGCCGGAGCAGGCGCGGTTCGCGGCGTTCGGCACGTTCGTCGCGTACGAGCTCGTGCCCGCGTCGCTCTCCAGTGCGTTTTCGGTCCAAGTGTAGGACGGTCGAGCGTACGCCAGCTGTCCCACCCCACCGACGACGACCAGGGACAGGTACAGCACGTCGAGTTCGTCCCCTCGGGGCAACAACCGGTCGGAGCGGTACGGACGCACCCGATAGACGGGGGCTCCGCCGGGAGACAGGCTCCGCAGGCACATCAAAGCCTCGGTCGTTTGCCCCAGGCTGGTCCAGAAGGAGGGATTGCCGCTCGGAGCCAGCATCCCTCCCCCGACGCCCCCGGCGTACGCGAAGAAGGAGCCCTGGTGGACGACGATCGCGCCGACGGGCGGATCGGCGCCCGCGGTCCACGCCGGGGCGAAGGCGACGTACGTCGCGGGAACGTTGTGGGTCAGAAACTGGTCGCTCCCGCCTGACTGGCCGCTGCAGATCGTGCAATCAAGCGGGGGCACCGTTACGCCGGTGACGCCCGCCGACAGATTCGGGGCAAGATTTATAAGCGGGTTCGGGTACTGAACCCGATTCGGTCCCTGGCAGAACGACGGTCCGGGGTATTCCGGTTGCGCACCGCCGCCCGGTTCCTCTTCCTCATCCTCGGGGGGGGGGGTCTTCCACCGGAGGGTCGTCGTCCGGCGTCTCGGCACCATACGCGCACTCAAGCATCGGGTCATTGCCCGACTCCGTCGTTTCCATGTTGCTCGCCATCACCAGTCGCCTCCCCGTCGCGCGAACGCTCCGGTGCCGCCAGTATAGCGGAGGTTGGGCGAGTACCAAGAGGTCTCAGTCAGTCCGAGACTGACGCTCATGCCGACCAGGTGACCGCGAAGCTTTCGAGGGACGCAGTGGTCGAGGAGGACTCTCAGGACGCCTTCCCCAGTTGGAGCTTCCGCCCCATGCGCTTGCGCTCCCATTCGAGCACGGCGAGGGCTTGCTCGCGGGACACCTCGGGGTAGTTGTCGAGATACTCGTCGAGCGGTTCCCCGGTCAGCACGTAATCGAAGAGAATCTGCGCGTGGATGCGGGTGCCCCGAAAGCGGACAGCGCCCGGGAGCGTGTCGGGGGTCGCGACCAGGATCGATTCCAGTTCCTTCGGGATCATCCCAGCCATTGTACGACGGTTCCGACCCGTTGATCCGACTCGTGAACCGCCCCGGGGCGAGGCAGTGAGACGAACCAACCCGTCGCACCCGACCGCGTCCGATCCGAACCGGTACCCCGCGTCCACCAGACTGTATACTTGGTTCCCGATGCCCCGTCGGAACGTCCCCACCCCCACCCTCGTCTTCGAGAAATCCGTCCCCGGTCGTACCGGCTGCAACCTGCCGAAAGCCGACACGCCACCGGTGGACCTGGAGGCGGTGCTGGGCGAGACGCGGGCCGACCTCGTGCTTCCCGAGATTTCCGAACTCGACACGGTGCGCCACTTCACGAACCTGAGCCAGATCAACTACGGAATCGACACCGGGTTCTATCCGCTGGGCAGTTGCACGATGAAGTACAACCCGCGGATCAACGAGCGGACGGCCCAGATTCCCGGCTTCACCCACCTGCATCCGATGCAACCGGTCGAAACGATCCAGGGCGCGCTGCAGATACTGGTCGGGGTGCAGGACATCCTGAAGGAGATCACCGGCTTCGACGAGATCTGCTTGCAGCCGGTCGCGGGCGCGCACGGCGAGATGACCTGCCTGATGCTGATCAAGGCGTACCACGAGGCGCGCGGAGACGCGAAGCGGACGGTCGTGCTGATCCCCGACTCGGCGCACGGGACGAACCCGGCTTCGGCGGCGCGGTGCGGCTACGCGGTGCGCTCGATTCCGACCGACGCGGAGGGCGTGACGGACCTCGGGGCGCTCGAAAAGGCCCTCGACGACTCGGTGGCGGGGCTGATGCTGACGAACCCCTCGACGTTGGGCTTGTTCGAACCCAACATCGAGGCGGTTTGCGCGATGGTGCATCGGGCGGGGGGACTGGTGTTCTGCGACGGCGCGAACATGAACGCGATGGTCGGCACGACGCGCCCGGGAGACCACGGCTTCGACTGCATGCACCTCAACCTGCACAAGACGTTCAGCACGCCGCACGGGGGCGGCGGCCCCGGTTGCGGCGCGATCGGCCTCAAGGCGCACCTCGCGCCGTTCCTTCCGACCCCGGTGGTGCGGAAGGAGGGGGAGGCGTACGTGCTGGACGAGGACCGACCGCAGTCGATCGGGCGGGTGTCGCCGTTCTTTGGTCAGTTCCTGATGGAGGTGCGGGCGTACACCTACCTGATGGCCTACGGGCGGGAACGGATGGCGGACATTTCGCGCTACTCGGTGCTCAACGCGAACTATGTGATGGCGCGGTTGCGGGACGTCCTGCCGCCGGCGCACGACCGTTTCTGCATGCACGAGTGCGTCCTAACGGCGAAGCGGTACAAGCAGTACGGGGTGCGGGCGTTGGACATTAGCAAGCGGCTGATCGACTACGGGTTTCATCCGCCCACCAACTACTTCCCGCTGATCGTGCCGGAGGCGATGATGATCGAGCCGACGGAGACGGAAGGGAAGGACACGCTGGACCGGTTTTGCGACGCGATGATCGCGATCTGCCACGAGGCGGAGACCGACCCCGACCTCCTGCACGCCGCGCCGATCTCCCAGATCGTGGGGCGGCTGGACGAGACGGCGGCGGTCAAGAACCTCGACGTGCGCTGGCGGGCGTAAGGCGAGGGTCTCGCGCTCGCCTTCATCTCTTCTTTGCGATGGGCCTTTGTGCCCTCGTTGTCGGTTGGGCGTGGGGGGGGGGGGCGTACCATGCATTGCGGAGGTCACGCAATGAAGTGCGTCTCATTGTTCGGAGCAGTCGCCGTTCTCGGGCTCCTTGGGCCCTGGGCGAACGCTGACGTCCAAGACGAGGTGGTCAACACGAGCAGGGGTTTGCGCGTCAAGGTCACGGGCCTCAACGCGAACCAGCAGGTTACGGGGACCAACGTGAACTTCAACGTTCAACTGGAGGCTTTCGCCCCCCAATCGCCGCAGCCCCCGCACTACGCCGGGGTGTTCTTTCAGGAACTGCACGTCAAGATTGGTGGCCAGGCCGTGTACGACATCGTTCACGCTCCTGGCCAACAGGTTCCCAGCACTAAGGCGGTTCGGTTCGCCAGCACCCACTTCGACGATGGGGTCAGCATTGCCATCCGAGTAGATGCGCGGCTGGCTTGCTACAACTGGCAGGGCTATCCGCCTCAACAGGTGATCGCCGCGACCATTGACTGCCCCGTCGAGTTCAACGTCGTCGCGCACAATCGGGTTTCGATTCACGCGACCCACGAGGAAGCTGTGGGTTTCTCTCTCGTCTACAAGCAAACCCCGGTGTCCGGCGACTACTCGTACAGCGCGTGGCACGGGGCGCTCGGCGCTTTCGACACCCTCAGCTCGAACAAGCACTCGGTTCAGCCGAGCGTGCGAAACACGGTCAACGATCTGATCGAGCCTACCCTGACGGACCAGCTGAAGAGCGACAACGTCACCTTCGCGTTCACGCACGGGACGAGCGCGTGGTTCAGCGCGTCGTACAGCGACGGCAACCCTTCGAACGGCGACGATATCCTAACGTGGTCGGAAGTGCAGAACGTCACCCGCACCACGACGACGGGCCGGAACTTGGTCCTGATGTACGCGTGCGAAACGCTCGACGGGGGCTCGTCTCCGCCGCAGGCGTTCGGCATCTCGGGCGCGTGTCGCGCCTACGCCGGCTTTGACGACGCCGTGTACTGTGCCGTGGACTTAGGTGGCGAGTCCGCGATGCTGAGTCAGCACTCCAATCTGGTGCTGACCAAACTCGTGGCCTTGAGCACGATCGCGGAAGCGCTTAGCGATGCCAACTATGTTTACCGCCCGAAGAACCAGAGTGGCGTAACGGTTAACTTGGCCCTTGCGCAGGGCAGCGACCCCTACACCCGCCTTTTTGGCGTGTACGCCGAAAACGGCGCGAAGCTCAATCAGTGGAGAAACCAATGGTACTGCTTGCCTTAGCACCCCTTCTTCTGCTCGGCACGGCCCTGTCCGACGCCGAGAACCTTGCCCTCACCTTCGTGAAGCGTCTGGACGCGGCCCAACTCCTGGACGGTGCGCTCCCTGAGGTGCCCACCCTGACGAGCAACGAGTTACGGCCGAACGTGGTGTCGGTGCGCGTCGCGGAACGCTACAGTGTCGCAGTGGACCTGCCCGTAAGCCAGGTCTACGGCTTCACCGACCTCGATCTCGTGCCGAGCGAAACCGGCACGATTGCGGAAGGCTGGGACGAGGAGGCGTACGGGCGTCGCGTTCGGCTCGTTCACGCGGCGACTGGCGCGCCCGGCGAGGTGTCGCGAGTCATACGACTGCGGGGTCTGGACGATGCGTCATCAACGAGCGTGCGGGGAAACGCCCGCATCGGATTCGGCGGCCTATTGATCGCCGTCGGCCCTTACTACGAGTTCGACCGTAGGACCGGTTGCCTTCGCCAATACCTCACCGATACCATTCCGACCCCGCAACCCCGGGAGGGTCTGCGGGACTTCGCGGCCGTGGTCGGACCTGCCGGATCGGCGGCGTTGCGGTTTCGCGAGGGAACCGGCCGAGCAACGGCCTGGGACGTGCTGAGCATGGTGCCCGGTCCGTACGAGCAATCCGCGGTCTACGCTCGGCCGGGCAGAATGCAGGGCGCCGAACCGTTGGCGGAGCCGTACGCGACGCTGTCCAGGACCTACCGTGGCATCCCGGCCTATCTGGTTCGGTTCGCGTCGGTGGACCCGGAGACCGGGCTCGGCGGCGAGTATCCGGTGTGCGAAGCGCTGGTGGACGCGGCGAACGGGACGGTGATCAGCGTCGGCGTCGTGCCCGGTGGCGGCCCCAAGGGAACAGGCCTAACGACGCACTGGCGGGACGCGACGTTCCGCACCGTCGAGACGGCGGCGGGGCGGCGAACGATCGCCGGACCCAGCCTGGGACCGGAAACGCCCGCCAAGGCGGACGACGCCGAAATCGCCTGTGCGCTGGTCGGCGACGGGCTGATTGTGCGCGCGTTCTACCGGCCCGGTACGCGCACGGTTCGGGTTGGAAAGCTCGTGCTTCGGGCGGGCACTGGGCTCGTGGCGGCGATGAAGTCGCCGGCAAAGTAAGGCGGTTCTCAATCTTCGACAAGCGGGCCGGAAGCTACCACTTCCGGCCCGTTCGCTCTTGGTAGCGGCGGATGAAGTCCACGTTGTACTTCTCGTTCGCGGACATCGTCTTCTGGATCGCGTTCAGGTCGCTCGTGACGGGCGAATACCAATCGTAGGCCGAGAACGCCGCCCGGAGGTCGGCGCGCTTGAAGGTGTAGCCGCGGCGGGCGAAGGGCTCGTTGCGCATCATAGTCAGGGTCCGGGCGTCGAGTCCGGCGAGGTCGGCGTCGCTGAGCCGGGAACCCGAGACGGCGGGCAGATCGGACCCGGTCGGGGCGGCGGGCGGGTTGCGCCGGATCGGAGGCTCGCGACGGGTCGGCGGGTCGGCGGGATCGGAGGTCGGTTTGGGTCGGGTCGTCACCGTCGGCTCGGGTTCGGGGGCGGGCTCGTCGGGGACGACGGGCTCTTCGGGCGCCTTCTTCGAGCCCCAGAGGATGTTCTTGCCCTCGGCGGTCGTTTTCGGGGCGGCCTTGCCGAACAGCCCGTTCGAACCGGGCGAAGCGGCGGCGGTCTTCGGCGGCGGGACGCCCGTAGGGGGCGCGGTGGGGAAGCACCCGGCGGCCATGAGGCCCACCAAGGTGAGGCAGACGGCGTGAGACCCGACGATTCTTCTCACGGTTCAAGGATACGACGGTTCGGGGGAATCGGGGAGGGACCGGCGCGAAGGGCCTATTCGCCCTTTGGGAGGGGTTCCCGAGCGCAAACCGGCAAGGTTATCGGCTGGGAGGCCTGTAGTAACCGAGGTTCGCCAGCCGATATGAGACTTGACGATCACGACCGGCGCGCCGCGCGGTTGAGGAGGAATCAGTCACAAACCATGGTTACGATTAAGAAGACGCGCAAGGGCTTCACCCTCGTCGAACTCCTTGTTACGGTTCTCATTCTGGCCGTCCTGATGGCGGTCGCTCTCCCGCTCTACTTGAGCGCGGTGGCCGACTCCGAGAAGAAGACGGCCCGCTCCAACATGCAGACGATCGCGAACGCGGTCCAGGCCTGGAAGATCAAGTCCGGGTCGGCTTACGCGGCGATCGCCAGCCCCGTTTCCGCGACGCTCACCGACCTGCAGAACGAGCCGATCTGCCCGCGAGGCGGCACGTACTTCGTGGACCTGAGCAACGCTCCGTTCACCGTGCACTGCACGATCGCCGACTTCGAAGAGGCCGACGGCCCCTGCGGCGCGGGCTACACCCCGGGCTGCGACGGCAGCTAGTCCCGACTCTTCACGGCACCCCAACCGAATTCGGCGGGAGTCCCTTGCGGGCTCCCGCCGTTTTCCATTGGGCGCCCGGTACGCTTGGCCATGCGATTTCAGGCCACGCTCGGGGCGCTCTTTGCAGGGTCGGCCGTCATGTTGGGGGCGTTCGGGACGCACGCTTTGCGCAACCAGCTATCGGTGGAACGACTCGCGACCTATCGGACGGGGGTGGAGTACCAGCTTTGGCACGGGATCGCCCTGCTTCTCCTCGCGGCCTTGCACGACCGGCTGGACTGCGATCGACGGACCAGGGCGACGGGTTGGCTCTTCGTGGTCGGCACGGCGCTCTTCAGCGGATCACTGTACGCTTTGGCGTTCGGCGACTGGGCGTCGGCGACGATGGCGGTGCCGGCGGTCGCGATGCTGACGCCCTTGGGCGGGGCGTGCCTCATCGCCGGATGGCTTTCCTTCGCGTGGAACGCTTTTCGCGCAAAGGCGCCCGATTCCGAATCGGCGTAGGCACTTTCCGTTGCGCTTCGGCCGAAAGCGACGTATCCTAAGGGCGTATCGAAACGATCACGGAGGATCAAGGTACGCATGGATCGCCTGTTACCGATCGACCTGGACCACGCCGGCCTGCCGCTCGCGTTGCGCGGCTACAAGCGCAAGGCCACCGACGCCCTCCTTGCTCGGGCCTCGGCGGAGATCGAGCGTCTCCTCTCCGAACTCAAGGCCGCGCACGAGAAGCTCGCCCTTCAGGAGCAAGAGTTGGAGCGGTTCCGAAGCCAGGAGCACACGCTCAAGGAGTCTATTCTGCTCGCGCAGAAGATGGCGGATGAAACGCGCGCCCTCGCCCACCGGGAGGCGGAGGTGGTGCGCGAGGAGTCTCGGCAGCGCCTTGCGGAGGAAACGCGGGCGGCCGAAGAGCGGGTCAAGGAGCTTCATTGGCAGCTCGAACAACTGGAACTCGACCGCATGCGCTTCCGCCGTCGGATGCGCGCCGAACTCGAGGAAACGCTCAAGGCGCTCGCCGACCCGACCGAAGGCCTCGCGGGGGCGTGATGGGCGAGGTCGCGGTTCGCGTCACGCCCCGATCGAGCCGCAACCGCGTGGAGGCGGACGGGGATACGGTGCGGGTCTGGGTCAACGCCGCCCCGACGGACGGCGAGGCGAACGCGGCGGTGTGCGAGCTTCTGGCGAAGGCGCTGGGCGTGCCGAAATCAAGCGTCTCGGTGGTTCGGGGGCAGACTTCGCGCTCCAAGCGCTTGCGCGTGGACGGGGTTCCGGACCAGGAGTTAAGGCATCGGCTCGGTGCCACCTAGGGCATTGTTGCCGATCGTAGTTAGCCAGGGGCTTCTATGGGTCGCCAATCTGTCCGAAGCCGCTTCTTAGAACGAGGAAGTCCATCACGTTGACGGTCCCGTCGCGGTTCAGGTCCGCGCCCGGATTCCATTTCGGCGAATCGGTCGTCGCACCGAACGCACCGCGCAATGCCAGAAAGTCGGCAAGGTTAACCGAATTGTCGCCGTTAACGTCGCCGTTGATCAAGAGGAGCGGGTCCAGGTCGAGCCGATCCGAAGAAGGCTGGGGGATCGTGAAGCGCCTAGCCAACCAGGTTCCCCCCTGAAGGCGTCCGGTCACGGGAACTTGGTCTTGCAGCCCGAAGCCAATACTATTGCCGAGCAAGGGCGTGTCAATCGACATCGTTGGCGCTTGGTCGCCCTGTCGGTAGGTGTCGAGGTGGAACACGATGCCCTCTCCGAAGGCCAGCGGCCCGAGCATCAGGGGCAATCGTGCCATTGGCGCGGCGGGGGCCGTCACGTATGCGCGTTCACGGTGCCACGTCGTGTCGTAGGCCAGCCCGAGGGTTTGCGCGGGGGGAAACCGGGACCACAGCCCAAATCCGTCGAGGCTCGCATTGGGCGCGAGGGTCGCGTTGCCGTAATCGCCAGATCCCCAGCCGTTCGGCCCTCCCGTAAAGAACGATAGAAGACCGGTAGTAGGGTCGTAGGTCCAGTTCCAGCCGGCCGGGGTCGTCACTTCTTCGAAGGACTCCGCCATGTCGGGCAGATAGAACCCCCACTGCCATACGGGGTTGGTTAGCGAGGCGACGGCGGTCGAGGGACCATGCTCGTACACGATCCGAAAGGCGTAGTGCGTTCCGGACCCCACCGGTTCGGTCGTTGTCTCGACTCGGTAGCTCTGGGAGCGCACGACGCAGGCCAACACGGCGACGGTCGCTAATAGCGCGGCAGATCGGCCAATCATCGTCATCAATCGTCACCTTTGCGGACGGGGTAGAAGGAAACGGACACGGGCTGCCAACGATTCGCCATTCCCCAGTACAGGTAGTCTTGGATTACGTCGGCAAAGGTCCAGATGGGCAGGATCTTGTCGGCGAGTTCAAAGATACTCAAGATGCGGCTCTCCTCGACGCCGGCGAACACGACCCTTTTGAGAATCGTCACGAAGTCGCTACGGTACAGATCACCTACGGCGGCGCCGATCGCGCCGAACATGCTCCAAAACGTACTGGGCATCGGGTTGAACCGACCGAGCATGTTGCCTAGGAATCCACCCGATCTCAACTGGTCGTAGAGGGTCACGACGTTGTCAAGGGTTGGTGGCGGAATTGATAACCTACCGGCCACGAATTCGACGATCAGGTCGAGAAGGGTGAGCAACGTCGTCTCGGTGTCGACATAGGCGGTAACCGTCGACCTCTGGTCAAGGCCGGTGAACTCCGCCCGATACAACGGCAGGGTCGTTGGTGGACCGTAACCATAGGAGGCGGGAAGATTCAGGGGTGCCATCGGCGTTCCGCTCGTCCGAAGCTTGGTCCATAGTTTCAGATTGCCGATGCCCGAACCGACGGTCAGATGGTAGATCAGCCAGTGCGGCTGGGCGGAGCCGCCAATGCCGTTCGGCAAGACCTGCTTGGTTCCGTCCAGGATCTTTCCCGTGTACACGGCGTAACCGTTCGAGTCGTCCACCAAGATATCGTTGGGGGCACCGGGGGGTTGGGTATCCACAAAAAGGCTCGATTGGACGTTCTGGGGTCCCGCATCAGAGACCGCAGACAGCGTAACCGGTAGCGTCACGCCTCCCTGCGAGGGTGTCTTCACCTGAAGCGACGCCCGAAGCAGGCTGTGTGCCGGGAAGAGGCCGGTGAACTTCAGCGTCCGGTTTGTTGGGTCGTAGGCCCAGTCTCCCTGGTCGGTCGGATCCGCTCGGTAGCCCTGCAACGCCAGACCGTTCGCCAGCGTGAGGGTCACGGTGCCCCCGCCGAGACCAACGTCGTGCGGGTTCGTGACCGATAGGCTCACGGTTCGGAGCTGCCCAGGGCCAACGCGAACGGAACCGGCCGGCTGTAGCGACAGGGCCAAGCGCGGACTCACCTGCCGCCCGGTCTCGTCGGTGCTCGCGATGACGATCGGTGCGGACGCCTCGACCGTCTGTCCCTTGTGGTAGGCGGTCCCTTGGAGCTGGACGGGGTTGGTGCGAGCGACCCTCAGGAAATCGCTCGGAATCGTCTGAGCATAGACCCCCGGGCTGACCTCTACGAGGCGTAACTCGAGCGGCGCGGCCTCGAGGGCCCCGGCGGCCGTCCGTACGTAGACCGGTCCCTCCAAGTTTGCGCCCAGGATCGCGCTGATGGTGAGCGGAGTTCCCGGTTCGACGATGCTCGGGGAAACGGTCAGGGCGAAAGAGTCGGGTCCGGAAGCCCCGGAGAGGGCATAGGTGAAGCCGGAAGCGGCTAGGCCAGTGCCGCCGCCGGCGGCTATCTGCCAGAAGTAGGGCTGGGCGGGACTCGGCGGAGGAAGCGAGGCGACGGGGACTGGGAGCGAACTAGGGAAGATGGTGCCGTCGCCCAGGTACTGCTCGGCCCGGAGCATGGTCTCTTCCGTTGGGTGGCGCTCACCACCCCAGGCCCAAACCTTGCCACCCTGGATCGCGTAGGAACGTCCCTTTTCCGTCGCGATCGCGGTGGCGCTCGACAGGCGCCTGACCTGGGTCGGACGAAACCGACCCCACACGAAAGTGCCCTCACCGAGGACGCCGACGAACCGCCAGGTCTGGTTCCCCGGCTGTTCCCACCAGATGTACTGGTTGCGGCCCCAGGCCCATACCGAACCACCTTCCGCCAGCGCGAGACACATACTCCCGTTGAGGCTCGCGGCGACGGCACGGACAGCGGCTGGCACAGGGACACGCTCGGGGCGTGGGTAGGAATAGGAGTAGGTGGGCGGGGGCCCCGGGTTGAAGACGCGCAGTTCGTCTTTGCCGATGCCGAGGATGCCGTTTTGGTTGGACCCCCAAGCCCAGAGCGAACCGTCTTGCTTGATGGCGAAGGAGCAAGCGGGCCCCGCCTCGATCGAACGGACGCCGCTGATGGCCGTTTGCGTCGGCGTGACCTGGATGAGCGGGCCGCCAACCCCGTGCCGAGCGCCGTTGCCGACTTGGCCCTGCGCGTTGGCGCCCCACCCGTAGACCGTACCGTCTCGACGCAAGGCGAGGCTATGGCCGGACCCCGCACTGACGGCCACAACGTCGGTCAGACCCGTCACTTGAACCGGGGTCGTGCTGTTTGTGGTCGTGCCGTTCCCGAGTTGCCCCGTGGTGTTGTTACCCCACGCCCAGACTGTCCCGTCTTCCCGGACCGCAAGGTAGTGATTTGCGCCAGCGCTGATTCCCTTGACGTCGGTCAAGGGAACCAAGAGCGGCGATGCTCCCCATTGGCGCACCCGCCCGTCGCCATTCAGGACGAGCAACACGTTTCCGCCGGCGTCCATCGCCCAAGCTTCGGTCTGGGACCAAAACTCGGGAGCCAGTTTGGGGGACGCGAAGACCCCCGAGTGAGCCGCACCCCAACGCCAGAGCTCCTGCTGGGCGCGGGCGCTAAGAGCCACGATCGAAACCGCAAGGATCGCAACCCAGCGGGCGGCACGTCGCATGAGCCCGATCAGCCGACGCCAGTATTCTGACATTTGAGTCAACAATAACAAGCGAGATCGGTCTTGTCAAGGGCTAGTTTGGTCGTTGTCGAAGGCGAGGCGGGGTTCACGACTCTCTTCGGGAGTCTGAATCCCAGGAACGACTGCGAACGAATTAGGGATCGCCGAGGCGCTCGTAAGCGCCGTCAGCCACCTTCACGCGCCTGTGGAACGTCTCGGTGCGCAGGGCTTGCGTCACCGCCTCGACGGCGGTCGCGGTCGCCTTGGCGCCCAACAGCCGGCACACGCTGCGGACGAGGGTGGCCTCGTCGATTCGAAAGGCATCCGCCACGATCTGGGAGGCAAGGGTCGCGATCTCGGGCGGGTAGGTCTGGGCGGGCGAGCGGTCGCCGAGGGTTCGGGGAGGGAAGTGGCGTTGCGCCGGGGACAGCACGAATTGGCCGTCGATCTCGATCACGCCCTGAATGCGGGCGGCGGCGAGCGCAAGGTCGAACACGCGTCGAACCTGGCTTCCGGCGCGGGCAACCTCGGCCACGGTCTTGAGTCGCTCGTAGAGCACGTCGCGGTGGATCGGCGCCTCGGCGGCGACGACGATGCGGATGGCGGGAAGATAGGCCGTTGGCTGAATTTCCGAGCGGTAGGGGACTCGTTGCCCGGACAGATCGGCCCGCACATAGTCGGCGGGACGGATCGGCGGAACCGTGACGGTCTCGGTGGGGATCGGAGGGTCGGGTTCCGGGACGACGGGGGACCGACCGATCGGGGGATCCTCCAGCGCCGCCCTCAGTCGCTCCGTCTCGCGTTCGCGATGGCTGAACCAGTCGGTGGACCAGATTCGGTGAAGGCGCCAGCCCCGGTCTTCGAGGACGGACTGGCGCAGACGGTCCCGGTCGCGCGCACTGCGGGACGAGTGGTACGAAGCGCCGTCGCACTCGACTCCGAGCCGGTAGCGACCGGGCTCCTCTTTGTCGAGCACCCCGATGTCCACAAAGAACCCGGCGGATCCGACCTGGGGGTGGGCCTCGTAGCCGAGTCGGCGCACCGTTTCGACCACGGCTTCCTCGAAAGGAGACTGGGGCAGACGGCCGGTGGCCTCGGGGAGGTCCAACTCGCCGGTTTCCGCGTAGTGGAGGAAGGTGCGCAGGGCGCGGACGCCCGCTTGGGTCGACTCCTCGATGCGGAGTTCGGAGCCTCGGAAATTGGCGAACACCTCGCAACGGCGACGGGCTCGCGTGATGAGCACGTTGAGTCGGCGCTCGCCCCCGTCTTGGTTGAGGGGTCCAAAGTTCATGAAGAGCGCACCGGACTCGTCCTTGCCGTAGCCGACGCTGATTAGGACGACGTCTCGCTCGTCCCCCTGGATCCGTTCGAGGTTCTTGACGAAGACGGGTTCGAACGGGTGGTGCGCACGGTAGGCGGCCATCAGTTCGGGACGTTGCTCGGTGAGGAGGTCGAGTTTGTCTTCGAGGGTGCGTTGCTGGGCGAGGCTAAAGGCGGCGACGCCGAGAGAGAGTTCGGGGGTGGTCTCCAAGTGTCGGGCCACGGCCTCGATGACCGCCTCGGCTTCCTGCGGGTTCGTTCGCGACCGGGAGCGGAGGTATACGCCGTCCGTTGGATGGTAGCGCAGTCCCAAGTCGGCGGGCCTGCGTTCGGCATGGGGGATGACGAAGAGCCGGTCCTTGTAGAAGAGGCGGTTCGACGACGCGATGAGCGACTCGTGCCGACTGCGGTAGTGCCAGCGAAGATCGCGCGACCTTGGCGAGTGGTCGGGCACTTTGGCGCGAAGGAGAGCCAGGATGCTCTCGACGACGGTGGCGCCGCCGGCGTCGTAAGTCTCCTCGTCCTCATCGTCGCCGGCCAGACGCTCGAAGAAGGTGGTTGGCGGCATCTGCCTGGAGTCGCCGACGACGATGGCCTGGCACGCTCGGGCGAGGGCGGAGAGGGCGTCCTCCGGTTTGACCTGGGACGCCTCGTCGAACACGACAAGATCAAACGCGATGGCTTTGGGAGGCAGGAAGGTCGCCACGGAGAGGGGCGACATCATGAAGATCGGCTTGAGGTCTTGAACGAGCGGCCCGGCTTTCGCCATGGCGGTCCGGACCGTCCACTTGGGCCGCTTCGCCATCCACTGGGTTCGAAGCTCGTTCGCGGCGCCGAAGGCCCCGCTACCGGCCAAGCGGGCCCGGTCCCAGTGGGCGCGGGCCACGCGGGCCCGGTTGTGGGCGAGAATCTGCCGATCGAGTTCGATGAAGCGGCGGCGCAGGTCCTCGTGCTGCGCGCGGTCGAATGCCGCGAGGGTCGGGCGGGTGGCGAAGGCCTCGCGAAGGAGGAGTTCGAAGTACGAGCGCTCGAAGCACTCGACCAGGCGACTCCCGGCATCGGCCCACGCGCGCGCGCGGCGGGGAAGATCATCGATGCCCAGAGCTTCGAGCGGGGCCAGGGCCTGGTTGACGCGGACAAGGTCGTCCAGGTCGTCCATGCGTCGACCCATGGCGTCCAGCCTGGCGAGCACCTCGTCGAGAGGCGCATTCGGGAGATTCGCGAGGTGGCGGGGGTCGTCAAAGGCGGCATCGAGTCCGATCCGCCCGAGGCAGGCTTCAAGGGCGTCGTAGGCGTCCCGTCGCGCTTCGCCAAAGCGGCGGGCGGAGGCGGCGCTTCCAGCGGTGGCAAGTCCTTGTTCGAGCCGTTCGAAGAGGTTGTCGGGAAGCGCGCGGCAGGCGATTTCGGAGGCAACCCGCCGACGCCACCGGAGGGCGTCGCGCAGAACGTCCGCCGACTGCTCGGAGGCGCTCCCGAACGCTCGTCGCGCGACGGCGTGGTTGCGATCGACGGTGGCCGCCCCCTCGCGAGCCTCGGCCAAGGCTTCAAGGGCCTCGGCGAGTTCTCCCAGCGTACGCCTGGCCGGCAACGCAAAGAGCTTCTCCGCCGCGCGAACGGCCTGGCCGACCGGTCCCAGCCGCCGGAGGAACCGGACAATCGGGTTCGCGCGCTCAAGATCGCGGAGAAGGCGCAGGGTCTCCCGACGATCCTCGTTCCACGCCGAGCCATTCAGGCGATCGTCCCAAGTCTGGTGGACGACCTCCAGGCGGGCCCGCGCTTCCACGAAGGACTCGAGGTTGCCATCCGAGGATGTCCATGCCTCGTCCGACCAACGCACCCCCGGAACGTCGGGCATCGATTCCAGCGCTTCGGCAAGGGCGGCGAGTTTGGGCTCGTCACCGGGCAGGGGTCGAAGATCGCCGGCGAGGTTGTCCCGCAAAGCGATCGCTCGTTCGACCTTTTCCCGAACGATGGCCAGGTCTTCGGCGACCCTTACGCGGTCTACCGGGAGAAGGGGCTGAACGCGCGAACCTCCGAAGAACGGGTTTGCAGTGGGCAACCCGTGCGCGCGGACGGCGGCCTCGGCCCGCCGGAGAAGATCGCCGGCGGCCAAGAAGTCCGGGCGCGCCATCGACGCTAGCCCGACCGGGCCGAGGCGATCGTTCGGGGCGAGGGCGGGTCTTCCGTCGGCGGCCGTTCGGTCGTCCCACTGCACGAGCCTCCCGATGATTTCGACGGGGGCGAAGCCACGGCCCGGAAGCGGATCGTTGGCCTCTTCGACGTAGCGGTTCAGTTCGAAGCGCTTGGCCTCGCAATCCTTGAGTTCGTCGTCGAGGTCCCTTGCCATCGGTGCGGCGCGGGCGGCGGTCTCGCGCAGGTCCTCGAAAAACGCGCGCTTCGTCGTCTTGTCGCTATGGAGGTCGAGGCAGGCTTCCCCGAGGCCCACCTGACTCAGGTTTCGCAGGACGACCTCGAGGGCGGCGCGCTTTTCGGCCACGAACAGTACCCGCTTCCCGTCGAACACGGCTTGGGCCAGGAGGTTCGTGATGGTCTGCGATTTCCCGGTTCCCGGGGGGCCTTCGATCACCATGGTGTGGCCGCGCCGAGCTTCGAGGAGGGCGAGCGCCTGGGACGAGTCGCTGTCGACGACGTCCACGTTGTCGGCGAGGGGCCGAACGGGGTCCACCGAATCGGTCTCACCGACGACGGGGTCGATCGGGCAGAGTCCTTCTTCGCCGAGGAGGTCGGCGACGATCCCCTGGTCAAGGGGCGGGTTCCCATCGGGCCAGCCGTTCCCGCCGAGGTCCCGGTAGAGGGCCAACTTGGCGAAGCTGAAGAAGTCGACGGCGACCCGATCGCGGTGGACCTTCCAGCGGGGTCGGCGGACGACGAGGCCGGCGACGTGATCGAAGTACCGCTGAAAAGCCCCTTCGACGAGGGAGCGGGCGGCGGGCGAGTCGAGTTCGGGCGTCTCGATCTCGTCGGGGAGGACCGGGAGATCGAGACGGTGTTCCTTGTGGAGTTTGACGGCGAGGGAGAGGTTGCCCTCGGGGTCGTCCTGGCCCTGCTTCAGCCTGAACTCGCCGCTCGCCAAGGGCTGGAGTTCGACGGGAAGGAGGACGAGCGGGGCGAAGCGCGCTTCTTGGGAGTCATCCGCCTCGTACCACTCGAGGGCGCCCAGGGCGACGTGGAGGAGGTTCACGCCGAGTTCTTCGAGGCCGGCCCTTTGGTCGCGGTAGGTCTGGCGGAGGACGGCTCGCAGAACGGGATCGGGGAGGTTCGTGGAGAGCGCGAGGTCTCCCGTCCGGATTTCGGGGCCGAGCGCCGATTCGAGTTCTTCGCGCGCCTCCCGCTCCAGCCGGGCCAGGCTCTCGGCGTCGCCGAAGTCGTAGAGCCCGGTCAGTTGGGCTTGGCGGAGCGATTCGGCGGTGGCATCGGGAGGCGACGCGTCGGGCCGACCGATGATGGACAGCTTCTTCCCGAGCCGGAGGAGCAAGAAGATTTCGGCGGGGTCCTCCCCGACGGCGACGAACCCGCGCCGCTTCGACGGGCGGTGGTTGAGCAAGCGGTTGCGAAGGGAGAGGTCGAGGAGCCTTTCGCGCGCCGTGTCGAGTCGGGATTGGAGACGAGGCTCGGGCATGTCGGGTGAGTCGCCCACGGCGAACGTGCCCTGATTCGAGAGCGACCCCGCCGATCCTGCACTCGGAAGCAGGAAGGCCGCGCCCGCGGAGGCACGGCCTTCATCGCGTTACGCTCTGAAAGGACTCACTTATCGCGGAGAGGAAGGCCCATCTCTTTGAGAAAGACGCGCGACTCCTCGTCCGTCCTGGCCGAGGTGCAGATGGTGATGTCCATGCCCCGAATCTTGTCGAACGTGTCGTATGGGATTTCGGGGAAGACCAACTGCTCTTTGAGGCCGAGCGAGTAGTTGCCGCGCCCGTCGAAGCTGTTGGGGCTCAGGCCCTGGAAGTCGCGAATGCGGGGCAGTACGACGGTCGAGAGGCGGTCGAAGAAGTGGTAGGCGCGGTCGCCACGGAGGGTGACCTTGCACCCGATCTTCATGCCTTCGCGAAGCCGGAAGTTGGAGATGGCCTTGCGGGCGACGGTCGCGACCGGCTTCTGGCCGGCAATGAGCGTCATGTCGCGCAAGCTGTTCTCAAGGGCCTTCGGGTCTTTCTCGCTGTTCCCGACGCCCATGTTAATGACGATCTTCTGAAGTTTCGGCGCCTGCATGACGGTCGTGTACCCGAACTGCTCTTTGAGCTTCGGAAGGACGACGTCACTGTAGTGGCGTTTCAACCGGGGGGCGGGGAGGGCGCCCACCGGGGCTGCGGGCTGTTCCTTAGTCTTGCGTGCCATCTGCGAATCGTTTCCTTACTTCTCGTGGGGCATCTTGGCGTCGGCCAGGGTCTCGCCGCTCTTCTTGGCGTAGCGGACCAGTTTGCCGTCCTCGACGCGTCGGCCGACGCGGGTGGCGACGCCCGACTTGGGGTCGAGCACCATGAGGTTGCTGATGTGAATGGGCGACGGCATCTGGAACTTCACGGAACGCTCGCCCTGACGGCGAGCCTTGCGATGCTTCCAGACGGCGTTGAGGGGAAGGGGCTGGTCGGGGTTTTCGTCGTTGTCCTTTAGGACGATCGCGCGCTGTCGACCGGGGTCGATGGCGTAGACGAAGCCCTGTTCGCCCTTGTCCTTGCCGGCGACGATGACGACCTTGTCGCCACGGCGGACCTTCAGTTTCGGCGGGTTCTTCTGGCTCTTGAGTTCGGCTTTGGTCGGCATGTCAGAGGACCTCCGGCGCGAGGGAGACGATCTTCATGAAGTTGTGGTCGCGGAGTTCGCGGGCGACCGGGCCGAAGATTCGGGTTCCTCGGGGCTCGAGGGTGGTGGGGTTGATGACCACGCAGGCATTGTCGTCGAACCGGAGGGTGGAACCGTCCACGCGCCTTACCGGCTTCCTCGTCCGAACGATGACCGCCTTGATCACGTCGCCCTTCTTGATGGGCATGTTGGGGGTGGCGGCCTTGACGGAGGCGACGATCACGTCTCCGATGCCGCCGTAGCGGGGTTGAGACCCCTTGAGCACGCGAATGCACATGACGTCGCGCGCCCCGGAGTTGTCCGCTACTTTGAGTCTCGTGAATTGCTGAATCATCTTCGCTAATCGGTTTGGTCTCGTTCGGCTTTCGTCGAGGGTTCTTCGACGGGCCTACTTCACTTTCTCGACGATGCGCGTGACCCGCCAGCGTTTGGTCTTGCTCATCGGCCGGGTTTCCATGATCTCGACGCGGTCGCCCTGATCGCACCCGATGATGTCGTGGGCGACGAACTTCTCGCTTCGGCGCATGATCTTGCCGTAAAGGGGGTGCTGGATTCGGCGCTCGACGAGGACGACGACCGTCTTCTCCATCTTGTTGCTGACGACCATGCCCTCACGGACTTTGCGTCGGCCGCGAGCGGCGGTTTCGGCGGCGTTCACGGGTTGTTCGCTCACGCGTCACCTCCGCGCTTCTTTTCCGCGATCACGAGCAGAATCCGAGCGATGTTGTGTCGATGGTTCTTCACGACGTGGGTGTTGGTGATCTGCCGGAACACGAGGTCGCGTCGCGCTTTGTACAGGGTGGCGCGCTCTTGGGTGAGCAAGTCCTCGAGTTCGGGGACGCTCTTCTCGCGCAGGTCGATGGCCTTGGTTTCCTTCATTCTAAGACAGTTCTCCGGCGGGGCCGGCAAGGGACGCCAGGTGGGCTTCCACTTCGGCTTTGGTCATGAACTTGGTACGGATGGGCAGTTTGTGGGCAGCGAGGCGCATCGCCTCTTTGGCCAGTTCCTGGGTGACGCCGTTCATCTCGAACATGACGCGGCCCGGCTTAATGACGACGACCCATCCTTCGAGGGGGCCCTTGCCCTTGCCCATTCGGGTTTCGAGCGGCTTCTTGGTGTAGGGCTTGTCCGGAAAGATTCGAATCCAAACTTTGCCGCCGCGCTTGATGTGGCGCGTCATCGCAATACGGGCGGCTTCGATCTGCCGGTTGGTGATCCAAGCGCAGTCGTCGGCGACGAGGCCGAAATCGCCGAACGCGATCGTGTTGCCTCGGGTGGCGAGACCGCGCATGCGTCCGCGATGTTGGCGGCGATACTTCGTTCGCTTAGGCATCAACATGGGTGGCTGCCTCCTGGGGTTCGGCGTGGACCGTCGGGATTTCGACGGGGGTGGCCTCGTCGCGTCCGCGCCGACGGCGGGACGGGGCTTGCTCCTGGGTCACGCGGCGCTCGGGGAGCACCTCGCCTCGGTAGACCCAGACCTTTACGCCCACCGAGCCGTAGATGGTGTGGGCCTCGGCAAGGCCGAAGTCGATGTCCGCGCGGAGGGTGTGAAGCGGCACCTTGCCGTTCATGTCCTTTTCGGTGCGGGCGATTTCGGCGCCGTTCAGACGACCCGACACCTGAATCTTGATGCCGCGCCCGTTCATGCGGATGCAACGGGTCATCGCCTGGCGCATCGCGCGTCGGTGCGAGACGCGCTTTTCGAGTTGGGCGGCGATGTTCTCGGCAACGAGCTGGGCGTCCACTTCGGGCTGTCGGACCTCGGTGACGTTGACCTGGACGATGGCGGTCTTGTCGCGTCGGCGCTCCATGCGCATCAGGAGGCCGGTCAACTCGTCGATGCCGCGTCCGCCTCGGCCGATGACGGCGCCGGGGCGGGGGGTGAAGATGTTGACCTTCACGTGCGTCGCGGCGCGCTCGATTTCGACCCGGGCAATGTTGCCGAGGCCGTACTTCATTTTCACGACCCGCCGGATGCGGCTGTCGGCGACGAGATTGTCGCTGTAGCCTTTCTTGCCGGCGAACCAGTTGCTGTCCCAACCTCGGATGACGCCGACGCGGAAGCCGACCGGATGAATCTTTTGACCCATGGTTAGTTGGCCCCCTGGTCTTCGCCTTCGGAAGACGGTACGGGATCGCTCGCGGCGGGGGCATCGTTCGCGGGCTCGGGAGTGCTTTCGGCCACCGGATCGGCCTCGGGAGCGGTCTCCTCGGAAATCTCGATCGGCGTTTCGGCGGGGGCGGCGACCGCCTTGGTCGCCTTCCCGCCGGACTTCTTCTTCGGGGCGGCAAAGGTCGGTCGAGGCTTAGCCTTGGTGCCGCCGGCCGCCTTCTGCTCCACTTCGACCTCGTCGTCGAGGACGACGGTGATGTGGGCGGTCTTCTTCAGAATGCGGTAGGCGCGGCCCATGGCCCGAGCGCGAATGCGCTTGAACACGGGGCCCTCGTCCACGCTGATGCGGACGATGCGGAGGTCCTCGGCGGCGAGGCCGTGGTTCTCCTGAGCGTTCGCGATCGCGCTGATGAGCGTCTTCCGCAACAGGTGGGCGCCCTTGCTCGGGTGGTAATAGAGCGCGTTCGTCGCGTAGGCCACGGGTTTACCCTTGACTTTGGCGGCGACGATGCGCACTTTGCGCGGCTGCACCCTAACGTTTCGCAGTACGGCTTGTACTTCCATGAGATTCGTCTCGTTTCACCGAGTTCGAGCGGGCGCGAGATTATACCCGTGCCGGGGCTCGGTCCGGGCCTTTAGCGGAGCCTCACCCCTCGCTCCGGGAGCGATCCGCCGTGACCTCGGTAGGTTCGGGTGGGAGCGAACTCGCCGAGTTTGTGTCCGATCATGTTCTCGGTCACGAACACCGGGATGTGCTTTCGCCCGTCGTGCACGGCGAAGGTGTGCCCGACCATGTCCGGCGTGATCGTCGAACGGCGCGACCACGTTTTGACAAGGCGCCTTTCGCCCTTCGCGTTCATGTCGAGCACCTTCTTCATCAGGTGCTCGTCCACGAAGAATCCTTTTTTGAGACTTCTAGCCATTGCGGTGTATCGTCTGTGTCGTCGTTCGCGGCGAACGGCTTAGGAAGACTTCCTCCTGCGAACGATGAACTTGTCGGTGCGCTTGTTCGAGCGCGTCTTGGTTCCAAGGGACTTGTTGCCCCATCGGTCCACGGGACCCTTCTTACGGCCGACCGGGGACTTGGCCTCGCCGCCGCCGTGGGGATGGTCTCGGGGGCTCATCACGACGCCGCGGACGTGCGGGCGTCGGCCTTTGCCACGGTTCTTGCCCGCCTTGCCCATCTGCTCGTTCTCGTGATCGCTGTTACCGACCTCGCCGACGGTGGCGCGGCAGGTGTTGTGGATCATCCGCATCTCGCCGGATGGCAAGCGGAGAGTGACGTAGGAGCCTTCCTTCGCCATCACCTGGGCGGACATGCCGGCGGCGCGGACCATCTGACCGCCCCGCCCGGGGTTCAGCTCGACGTTGTGGACGAGGGTGCCGAGGGGGATGGACTTCAGTTCCAGGCAGTGGCCGGGAAGGATGTCCGCGCCGGGTCCGCTCTGGACGCGGTCGCCGACCTTGAGGCCCTTGGGCGCCAGGATGTAGCGCTTCTCGCCGTCGAAATAGTGCAGGAGGGCGATGCGGCAGGTGCGGTTGGGATCGTATTCGATCGTCGCGACCTGGGCGATCACGCCGTCCTTGTTGCGCTTGAAGTCCACCACGCGGTACCGCGTGCGTCCGCCGCCCCGGTGGAATGCGGTGATGCGGCCAGTATGGTTGCGCCCACCCTTGGCGGGCTTGCCCTCGGTGAGCGACTTCTCCGGTTTGCGCCGAGTGACGTCGGCATAGTCCGAGACCGCCATGAACCGTCGGCCGGGGGAGGTCGGTTTGTACTGTCGGGTTGGCATGTTAGACTCCGAAATCCTCCAGCATCTGGCCGGGCTTGAGGGTGACGATCGCCTTCTTCCAGTCGGCCTTCTTGCCGACGGGGCGCATGTTGCGGCTCTTGACCTTGCCGTTCATGTTGATCGTGCGGACCGTCGCGACCTCGATTCCGTCACCGGACTTCTTCTTCTTGCCGGCGTTGTAGATGGTCTCGATCGCCTGCTTGATTTCGATCTTGTTCGCACTCGTGGAGACGCGGAAGGTGTACTTCCGGACCAGCTTCTTTTCGTCGGTCACGCGGTGATCGCCGTAGGACAACTGAACCGATCGTTCGGTGATGTGCGGTTGGATGATGATGCTGTACGGGTCTCTCACTTCGACCAGACCTCCTCGATGCGCGCAAGGGCTTCCTTGGCGATCAGGATTTTGTGGGCGACCAGCAGATCGCGGGCCGAGAACGATTGGCTTTTGGCCGTCGCGCCGTCGTCGCCCGCCTTGGCAGGGGCGGTGCGAACCTCGACGTTGGGCATGTTGCGAAAGCTCTTGTAGGTCGGCTCGTCGTGTTCGGGGAGGATCACGAGGACCCTCCTAACGCCGTCAAGGCCGAACGCTTTGAGGATGGCGGCCGCTTCCTTGGTTTTCGGCGCGTCGAACTTGATCGCGTCGGCGATCGTGACGTCGCCGTCCTCGATCTTGGCGTTCAAGGCGCCGACGATCGCGAGGCGACGCTCCTTGCGGTTGAGCTTCTTGTCATAGTCCCTCGGCTTGACGGCGAGGGCCATGGATCCGTGCGCGTAATGCGGGGATCGGGTCGAGCCTTGGCGGGCGTTGCCCGTTTTCTTCTGGCGGTAAGGCTTGCGGCCGCCGCCCCGGGTCTCCGAGCGGGTCTTGGCGCATTGGGTGCCCTGGCGCTTGTTGGCCTCTTCCGTGACGACGGCGCGATGGAGGACGTGGTTCGACGCCTTCACCTCGCCGAAGCTTGGCTCGTGCTCGCCGACCTTCTTGCCCGTTTTGTTCTTGATCTCTAACTTCGCCATGGCTTTACTTCCCGGCCTTCTTCACGATCACGACGGCGCCGACGGGGCCGGCGATGCTGCCGCTGACGAGGAGCAGATTGCGTTCGGAATCGACGCGGACCACGCGGAGGCCCTTTTGGGTCACGGTTTCGTGCCCCATGTGGCCCGGCTTCTTAGTGCCCTTGAAAACGTGTTGCGGACCCGTGGCGCCGCTGGAGAGGGGCCGTCGGTGGGTCATGTAGCCGTGGGTCATGTGCTGGCCTTTGAAGTGGTGCCGCTTGACGCCACCTTGGAACCCGCGCCCGATGCTCGTGCTCTGAACCGAGACGTCCTCGCCCTCGGCGAACACGTCGGCCTTGATCTCCTGGCCAAGTTCGAAGGCGCCCGGATTCTCCACGCGGAACTCGCGAAGCGTCTTGACGTTCTTCGTGAGGCCGGCCTTCTTCAGGTGGCCGAACTTGGGAAAGGTGAGCTTGCTCTCCTTCGCCTCGCCAAAGCCGACCTGGACGGCGGAGTAGCCATCGGTTTCCGGAGTCTTGATCTGCGTCACGTAGACGGGGCCCGCCTGAATGACGGTAACGGGCACCATCTTGCCCTCCTCGGTGTAGAGGTGGGTCATCCCGATTTTCGTGCCTAGTATTGCCGGCAGCATAACGATTTGTGTTCTCCGAAGCGGAACGCGCACCGAGGCCCGACGGACCTTCGCGCACGTTCGCGCTAAGACAAGGATGATCGCGTTCAGCTTCACCGCCCGTTCGGCGTTTCGGAAGTCGTTGCCCGCGCAAGGCGGGGCGACACGCCGACGACTCGAAGCCATCGCGAGACAGGAGCCTCAAGGACTCTTGTCAAGGGGAAACGATACCCGATTCGCCGATGGAATGCAAGGGGACCCGGACGTCCCAGCGCGAACCGAGGCCCGATCCCGGACGGGATCGAGCCTCGGTTTTTTGAGCGAACGGCGATACCTACTTGCGACGCCGCATCAGGGCCAGGGCGCCGAGGGCGAGGGTGACCATCGACGCGGGCTCGGGCACCGCATCGGGGACCTGGAAGTACTGCCCGCCGGGAATCGTCGAGAAGTCGATGCCTCGCGGCTCACCGAGGTTCGAAGCCCCGAACGGCAGGGTGTTGAGGACCTGGTTCGACACGAAGTCGTGTCCGCCACCGTTGATCATCGCCGTGACGAACATCGGGCTGTCGCCGGCCGCGTCGAGGACGGCAAGCGGAACGGCGATTTCCACGCCGGTCAGGACGTCGGCCGCCCCGTCGATGGTGGTTCCGGTGACCCCGGCGACGTTGCTGTTGTTGATCGTGACGAAGATGCCGTCCGGGTTGTCCCCGCCGGTCAGGAGTCCGTTGGTAACGTCCGCTCCTTGACCCAGATAGCGCCCAATGCCGCCGCCGGAGGTGTTCGTCTCCGCGAAATTGGCGAACAACTGGTAGGGAGCTCCCCCGCCCGTCACGCCGATCCAGTAGTCGGAGGCGAATCCGGCGTCGAAGGTCATGCCGTTTCCGCTGCCGTCGTCGCCCATCCGGTTCAAGCCGTTGAAGTCCACGTTGGGGTTGTCGCCCCGTAGCCGGTTTTGCCCGCCCAAGCGCGTGTCGAGGAAGATCTCGAGCTTATTGAAGTTCGACTCGAGGTTCCCGGCGAACAAGAGGTAGAGCGTGGTCGGCGTCCGCATGGCGTAGACCGTGTCCAACTCGGAACCGTTGGCGGCTCCGGTCTGGCCGAGGTTGCTGTCGCCGAACCCGGTCGGCGTGGTCTGCCAGACCAGACCGGGGCCGTAAGCGGCGTCTTTCGTACCGTCGATCACGATTTGGGCGGATGCGGTCGAGCCTAGGGCGACCGAGAGGGCGAGCGCGAGCGCGCGACGAGAGTTCATTATTGTCCTCCTTCGGCGACCTCTGACGGGTCGCTCACGGGCCGAGCTTTCGCCGACCACGGACCCGATGCTATCGCCTCGCGGGGCCCCGTCCTGGGTAGGAAGTCCCGTCAGTCGGAAGGACCGGGACGTAAGGGTTCCGCAGATTCTGGAGGTGGAACACGGGGTCTGCGGACCCAGTCCCTCAAACCCGAGAATAGGTTACAGCGTCTCAATGAAGAGAACCGATATGAACCCGGAAGAACCCGTCCCACGCAATCCCCTTGGCAACGCGACCGTCTGGCTCACGGCTCTCGCCGTGGCGGGCGCGGTCGGCGCCTACGTGGCCATCCGCAAGAGCCGGCTTGCCCCCCGCTTGGATCAGGAGGTCGATTCGCTGTTTGCGATGTGCGATCGGGCGTTCGTGCAACTCGACCACAACTTGGCGGAAGCGCTGGGCGCGCACTAGGGTTCGTCGTCGCGCCCATCGGTCCATAATGCGCCCCATGGCGCATTGGCTGATGAAGTCCGAGCCCGACGTGTACGGCATTCACCATCTTCGAGCCGATGGCACGAACATGTGGGAGGGGTGCCGGAACTTCGTGGTTCGCAACTACATCCGGGACGAGATGAAGGTCGGGGATCGGGCACTGTTCTACCACTCGAACGTGCCTCCGATCGGTGCGGTGGGGGTGATGGAGATCGTCAGCGAGGCCTACCCTGACCCAACCCAGTTCGACCCGAACAGCAAGTACTACGATGCGACCAGCAAGCCCGAGAAGCCCAAGTGGTACGTGCGCGACGTTCGTTACGTCGAGACCTTCCCGAGGGTCGTGACGCTCGCCGAGATCAAGGAGCACCCCGTCCTGAGCGTCTCGCAAGTCGGCCGCAAAGGCAACCGGTTGAGCGTGTCCCGGGTTACCGACGAGGAATGGGCGATCTTTATGGAGCTCGGCCACCGGACCTCGTAAACGGCATACGGCATGGCCCTCTCGGAGACCCACCGATACCACCTCCGGGTGTGCCTGTACAGCCTCATCCCCGCGTTTCTGGGTCCCTTCTGCACCATGTGGATCGTTGGAGGCGGATTCCACCCGGCGATCCTGCTGCAGTCCGCCGTGAGCGCGGTTCCCGGCGCGGTCGGGATCAACGCGGTCGAGTTCGGGTTGTTGCCGCGATTCCGCCGTCGGCCTTTCTACCAGGCGTTCCTAGCCCGACTGGCGGGGTACGTCCTGGTGCTCGGGGTGTCGTTCGTCTGCGGGATCGCGTCGTTCGTGGCGTTCTCGGAGCGGATCGGAATGGGAGCCCAGACGTGGAGACGGGCTTGGACGATCTTCACCGGCCCGGGGGTCCAGACGACGTTCCAGGTCGCGGTGGTCCTGCTGTTCCTGGGGAATCTTTTGGTCGAAGTGGCGCTGAAGGTGGGCCGAAGCAACTTCCTCGCCTGGGTGCTCGGGCGTTACCACCAACCGCGCGAAGAGGATCGGGTGTTCATGTTCCTTGACCTGAAAGACTCGACGCCGCTCGCCGAGCGGTTCGGCCCCCTTCGATTCAGTCTGTTGGTCCGCGACTTCTTCGACGACGTATCGGAAGCGGTCCTCGAGACCAAAGGCGAGGTCTCTCACTACATCGGGGACGAAGCGGTGATCTCTTGGCGCCGCAAGCACGGGTTGGCCCGCGCGAACTGCGTTCGATGCTATTTCCGGGCGCTCGAGACCTTCGAGCGCAAGTCGGACTGGTACCGGAAGCAGTACGGCCTCGTGCCGAGGTTCAAGGCGGGCGTTCATCTGGGGCGGGTGGTCGCGACGGACATCGGCACGGCGAAGAGCGAGATCGTCTTCCATGGAGACGTTCTGAACACGACGGCCCGCATCACCGGGCTCTGCTCCGAACTCGGTGAGGACCTCCTCGTTTCGAAGGAGCTGGTGGACGCACTGGCAGGCGAGGGTGGGTTCCTGCCGGAGTCCATGGGGCTTCAGACGCTCAAGGGCAAGGCAGAACGCCTCGAGCTGTTCGCTCTCCGCCGTCCGGGAGGCGGGCCATGCCATCGCGCTCCCTCCACCGAGACCGGCGAAGGCGTATAATCCAGCCTCGTGGAGGTCCCTCCCACCAACGGTAAGGTTCCGGCCGCGCCGGCGTCGGTCGCCGGTGTGTGCAACGCCCCATGATCTCCCTCCGCAAGCTCAAGCGAACCTTCGTCGGGAACCCGATCGCGACGAAGCACGCCCATCACGAACGCCTCCCGAAGATTTTCGGCTTGCCCGTGTTCGCCTCCGACGCCCTCTCGTCGGTGGCGTACGCCAGCGAGGAGATCATGCTGGTACTGGTGGCGGCGGGGGCGGTCGGCCTGGGATTCCTGTTGCCGACCTCGCTCTGGCTCGGCGTACTGATGCTGATCGTGGGCTTCAGCTATTACCAGACCATCCATGCCTACCCGCACGGGGGCGGCACCTACATGGTGTCGACGGAGAACCTCGGGTCGGTCGCGGGGCGCACGGCGGGCGCGGCTTTGTTGCTCGACTACGTCCTGACGGTCGCGGTGTCGGTGTCTTCCGGGGTCAGCGCGATCGTCTCGATGTATCCGCCGGCTCAGAACGTGAGCGTGCTGATCGGGGTCGGGGGCGTGGCGATCATCACCCTCGTGAACTTGCGCGGGGTTCGGGAAAGCGGCGTGGTGTTCGCGATCCCGACCTACACGTTCGTCGTCGCGATCATTGCGCTGGTGCTCACGGGTCTGGCGCGCGGCTGGAACGAACCGCATCACGCGTACGCCGCGTCCAGTTTCCAGGAGCCCTTGCACGCCATCACCGCTTTTCTGTTGTTGCGCGCGTTCGCGGCTTCGTGCACGGCGTTGACGGGAACGGAGGCGATCGCCGACGGCGTCCAGGCGTTTCGGCCTCCGGAAGCGCGGAACGCCTCCGCGACCCTGGTGTGGATGATCGGGCTCCTACTGACGATGTTCGTCGGGCTGAGTTGGTGCGCCCAGCACTTCGCGATCCTACCGATGCACGTCTCGGAAGCCGGCTACAAAACGGTGGTCGCGCAATTGGCGGAGAAGCTCTGGGGGATCGGCCCGGGCTTCTACCTGCTCCAGGTCGCGACGGCGCTGATCCTGTTCTTGGCGGCGAACACGGCGTTCGCCGACTTTCCGCGCCTGTCGAGTTTCGTGGCACGGGACGGGTTCTTGCCGAGGCAGCTCACGAACCTGGGGGACCGACTGGTCTTTCAGAACGGCATTCTCACCCTCGCCGCCTTCGCGATCGCGCTGATCGTGGTCTACAAGGCGGACACGCACTCCCTGATTCCGCTTTACGCGATGGGGGTGTTCGTTTCGTTCACCTTGAGCCAAGCGGGCATGACGGTGCGCTGGTACCGGCAGGGCAAGTGGGGCTGGCAGATGATCGTGAACGCGGTGGGGACGCTGACGACGACGATCGTCGCGGGCATCTTGCTGGTCACGAAGTGGAGCGAGGGCGCATGGCTTATCGTCGTCGCCCTCGGCGTCCTGCTCTACGTCTTCGCCCGGGTGCGCAAGCACTACAACTACCTGGAGAAGGCCCTGCAGCCCGCTCCGGACGAGTCGGTGGCCCTTCCGGACATGACCGTCCTGTTGCTCGTGCCGTCCGTCCATCGGGGCATCTTGCACGCGATCGCCTACGCGAAGCAGATGGCGCACGACTGCCGGGCGCTGCACGTGACAGTGGACTCGCGTTCGACGGGAGAGATCAAGCGGCAGTGGAACAACTTCGCGCCCGACCTCCCTCTGGTCATCCTGGAGTCGCCCTACCGCTCGCTGACGGACCCGATCCTTCAGTACGTGGACGAGACGATCGCGGAGCATCCGAACGTGATGATCACGGTGATCGTGCCGGAGGCGGTGCCGAGGTATCCCTGGCACGCGGTGTTGCACAACAACGTGGCGGAGAGGCTGAAGAAGCAGCTCGGGAGCCGACCGAAGGTGGTGATCACGAACGTGCGGTATTTCCTGCCCTAGATCGGTGCCGGCTCATAGCGGGCCACGCCAAGCGCTTGGGCGCACGCCAGCATTCGTCGGTCGAAGGTCGCCACCGGAAGTTCTCGCTTGATCGCGAGCGACAGGTACGTCGCGTCATACGGGGTAAGGCCGAAGTCGAAGGCGATCTGTGCGGTCCTTTCCGGTGCTCCGGTGCTTGCGACCTCGGCTGTGAGGCGGACCAGGGCAAAGTCCTCGAGCAGACCGATCGCTTCGGGGGCGCCGAACCGCTTCCGGCGGACCGAGGTAACGACCGCGTTCACGACCTCCAACTCCCAGTGCGGGGGAACGACCGGCAGGCACTCTACCATGGACTCGGCGACCCGAACTGCATAATCGTCGGTCTCGTCAGGCAAGAAGATTCCTAACGCAACCGACGCGTCCAGCACGAAGGCGGTCAGAAGCGACGGCCCTCCTCGATGAGGCCCTTGAGTTCCTCGCGCGGGCACGGATGCGATTGGCCAAACTCGATCAGTCGTCCAATCGCTGCCCGAAGCTCGTCGCGACGGGACAAGGGTTCGGCAACCGGTCCAAGGATCGCCACCGGCTCGCCGTCGAGCGTGATGGTGTAGGACTCGCCCGCGCGCACCTCGGTCAAGATTCGTGCGAACCTGGCCTCGGCCTCGTCAGCGGCAACGATCTTCACAACGGCATTGTAGCGGGCCTCGGCTGGCCTTCTTTCGCAACGAGCCCGCAAGCTCGTCCGACGGTTCGAGGGCGTTCGCCGAGGCGGTAACCCGCAGAGTGCCCTGCCAATCCGGGTCATGGCCCGTTGCCGACGGTTACTCGGGGACGACCGCCACCCCCGATGGACACGGAATGTGTTTGCTCTTGCCTGAAACACGCTCGCCACTCGTTCGCAAAGGAACCGGTAGCTGCGAACCATCGCCTAGACGTCGGCGATGACGTCGGACACTTCGTCGAACTGCAGGACAACGAGCCCGTTCATGTTGGGTGGTCCCTCACGAGAGCACTGTCGCGCGGTTCAGCGATACGGGGTGTCGGGTCGGACCGGCCTCGCCAGAGAGGGAGCAGGCGGGTACCCTGATGGCCCCCATGTCCGTTCGAGTTCGTTACGCGCCCAGCCCCACCGGGAGTCCGCACGTCGGCAACATCCGCGACGCGCTCTTCAAGCATTACTTCGCCAAACACCATCGGGGCGTGAACATTCTCCGCATCGAGGACACCGATCGCACGCGGTACGTGCCCGGGGTCGAGGAGGAGATCGTCGAGAGCCTGAACTGGCTGGGAATCGAGTTCCAGGAAGGCTACGGGATCGGCGGGGACCTCGGGCCGTACCGACAAAGCGAGCGCAAGGAGCAGGGCATCTATGCCCATTGGACGCAGGTGCTGCTCGACAAGGGAGCGGCCTACAAAGCGTTCGACACGTCCGAGGAACTCGCCGAAATGCGCGAGTTCCAGCAGATCAACAAGCGGCCCATCGGCTACTTCGGCGGGATGTGGCGCGACGCGACGCCCGCCCAGGTCGAGACGGCGGAACGGGAAGGGAAGCCGATGGTCGTGCGGCTACGGATCCCGCGTAACGAGACGATCGTGATCCAGGACGCGATCCGTGGCCGGATCGAGTGGGACTCGAACACGGTGGACGATCCGGTGCTCATCAAAGGGGACGGGATGCCGACCTACCACTTCGCGGCCATGGTGGACGACCACCTGATGGGGATCACCCACATCATGCGCGGCGAGGAGTGGATCAGCAGCGCCCCCAAGCACGCCGTGCTGTTCGACGCATTCGGCTGGGAACGACCGGTTTTCGTCCATTGCCCGGTCATCAACGGCAAGGACGGCAAGAAGCTGAGCAAGCGCCACGGCGACACCAGGTGCCTCGACTACCGGAGCGCCGGGTACCTCGCCCAGGCGCTGAAGAACTTCATCGTGCTGATCGGGTGGGCACCGGGGGGCGACCGTGAACTGATGACGGACGAGGAGATCGTCGAGGCGTTCGACATTCCCGGTCTTCAGCCCGCCCCGGGGGTCTTCGACATGGAGAAGTTGCGCTGGATGAACGGAACCTACATCCGGCAACTCTCGGTGCCCGACCTGGTTTCGGCGGTCGAGGCCTACGTGGGGCATCCCGAGACCGAGGCGTACTGGCTTCGCGACGTGGCGGACGACGAGGGTCGGAAGAAGAACGAGGCCACGTGGGGCGCCTTGGCGTTACTCCGGGGGGGTATCACGTCGGACCGGGAGTACGCGGACCGGGCGATCGCCCTCGACCAAGAGCGGGTGGTCACCTTGGCCGACTTCGGCGAGGCGACGGCGTTCTTCTTCCAGGAAGAGCCGCCGATGGACGAGAAGGCGGTCGCCAAGTGGTTCGCCGTGCCCCACGCGGCGGGTCTGTTCACCGAGCTCAAGGCGTGGCTCGGGGGACGTTCGTCGGTGACCGTGGAGGAGTGCGAGGCGTTTCTCCGGGCGTTCGGCGAACGGCTGGGTTTGGAGAAGATCGGCCCGGTGGTGCATCCGACGCGGGTCGCGTTGACCGGCAAAACGGTCGGACCCGGGCTGTTCGAACTCATGAGCCTGCTCGGGCCGGAGCGGATGACTCGCCGGCTGGATCGGGCGTTGGCCGAGATCGCGCCATGAACGATCTTGATGTTAGCGGCGCTTTCGTAGAACTGGAGGCCGCCAACGGGCTTTGCGCGAGCACCCTTTTCCTGATCCGTGGCGAGGGCGGCCTCGCGTGGCTGTCGACCGCGGCCGCAAACGAACGCGCGACGCGCGAGGGTGCCCCGAGCCCGACCCGAATCGTCGCTCGGCAGATGGCGGCGGTTCGGAAGGGCGGGGCCAGGGCGGCTTGGCGCGCGACACGAAAGTACGACGCGCCGGACCTCAGGTACGCGGGCTTTCTGGTTACGGACGACGAGATCGAATCGGCGCAGGTCGAGGACGAGGAACTGCGCGCCATCCGCCACAGCATCGCCCGCGTCCGCGAGTTTCACTTAAGGCAACTCGACGCCCTCACCCAAGGGTGGGACGAGACCTCGGTTCACGATCGGCGGGCCTACGTTTGGACGATGCCTGCTCACCCTGGCTCAAAAGGGAAGGAAGGGCAGCGGCTCGTACCGTTGCGATCGGTCGGCCTCTATGTCCCCGGTGGGAAGGCGAGCTACCCCAGCACGGTGATCATGACGGCGGTTCCTGCGCTGGTCGCGGGCGTGTCCGAACTGATGATCGCGACGCCGCCCCGTGGGGACGGGTCGGTCTCGCCCGCCATTCTCGTCGCCGCCCGCGAACTAGGGATTCGGGTCATCGCCAAGGCGGGCGGCGCCTCGGCGATCGCGCTGATGGCTTTTGGGGATTCGGGTTGCGGCCTCAATCCAGTGGACAAGGTGGTCGGGCCGGGCAATCGGTACGTCAATGAGGCGAAACGGCAGCTTTGGGGCGAGGTGGGATTGGACACGTTCGCCGGTCCGAGCGAGGTGGCCGTTGTGGCGGACGAGGGTGCGAACCCCGCGTATGCGGCGGCCGACTGGTTGACGCAGGTCGAACACGCGGAGGACAACGTCGGCAAGCTGTACGCCACCTCAATTCCGGTTGCGAAGGCGATCGTGGGAGCCGCGGGGCGCCTGCTCGAAGGGTCGCCGCGCGAGCGCACGATGCGGGAGGCGCTCAAGGCGCACGGGGAGGTCGTCGTCGGCCGGCCCCATGAACTGGTCGCCGCCGTGAACGCCTTTGCGCCCGAGCATCTGACGCTCATGGTTCGGGAACCCGCGTGGTGGCTGGAGCGGATGGAGAACGCGGGCTGCATCTTGATCGGGAACGACACGCCCCAGAGCGCGGGCGACTTCGTCTCCGGTCCTTCTCACACGTTGCCCACAGGCCGGGCGGCGAGGTTCGGGAGCCCGCTCAACGTTATGGACTTCCTCAAATTCCAGTCGGTGAGCGCCCTGACGCATGCCGATCTGAGGAAGTTGCGCGACACGATCGAGACGTTCGGGAGCTTGGAGGGGTTCCCGATGCACGGGAGGGGATCGTCCATCCGGTTCGAGCGGTAGGCGTCGATGTCGGCTAGCATGGAGACGATGGAATCGTCCCGGGCGTTTCTTGGCGTGGAACCCGAGGCCTTCGGGTTGGCCGAGCCGCTATGCCGGGACATCCGATTGCTGGACCGTCTGCTCGGCGAGACGTTGGTCGAGCAAGAGGGTCCGGAAGTGCTGGCGACGGTGCGGGCACTGCTCGCCCACGCTCACGAAGACGGGGACCTCCTTGAAGCGGTGCCCACGCTGGCCAACCCGGAGGTCGCCCGAAGGGTCGCGCGGGCCTACACGGTGTTCTTCCAGCTCCTGAACATCGCCGAGCAGAAGGAGATCGTGCGCGTGAATCGTTCCCGTCCCGACCGGAAGGAGTCCATTCGCGAAGCGGTGCGTCACCTCCACGGGATCTTCGCGGATGGGGAGGCGGCGGCGCGGTTCGTGGAGGGCTTGTTCGTCTGTCCGACGCTGACCGCTCATCCGACGGAGGCGCGCCGGCGAGCGGTTCTCGACAAGCTCGACGCGATCGCCTTGGCCCTCGGAGAGGTCGGTCGCGCTAACGAAGACTTCGGGCTCGATCGCCCGCTCGACAATGCCGACCTGGCGCTGGTCAACGTGCGCCGCAATCTGGCGGCTTTGTGGTTGACGGATGAACTCCGCGAGTCGAATCTGACGGTCGAGGACGAGGTCAAGAACGTGCTCTTCTTCTTCGAGCACTCGATCTTCGATGTCGTTTCGTGGCTGCAGCGGGACCTCGCGGTGGCTTGGACCGAGGCCTATCCCGACGCGACGGACGCGCCGAAGATCGGTCTGCACTACCGATCCTGGGTGGGTGGCGACCGCGACGGCAACCCGCGCGTGACGCCAGACCTGACGTGGACGACAGTTCGGTGGCACGCCAGCCGAGCCATCAGCCTGCACCTCGAGAGCGTGCGGGCGCTGCGACGCCAACTGACCCATCATGCGAGCCGGATTCCGCCGGAGGCACCGGTATGGGAGTCCCTACGGCGGGACGAGGAGGCGATCCGGCTGAGCGACCGTCAAGCGGCGCGGTATGCCGCCGAACCGCTCGCCCGAAAGTGCCTCATGATGGCGCGCCGGCTGGAGGCGAACCTCGCGCGCATCGAGGACCTGATCGCGGGTGGAAACGCTCTCCCGGATGCCGTGGCTTACCCGGGCGCGCGCGACTTCCGCGACGACCTCGACGTGCTCGCGGCCTCGTTGCTCACGAGCCGAAGCGCGCAATCCGCGGGGACCGGGGCGCTGGTCCGTTTGCGTCGCCAAGCGGCCGCATTTGGGTTCAACCTCGCCTCGCTCGACGTGCGCCAGCACAGCGACGCGCACGCGCCCGCAGTGGCCGCGCTGCTCGCCGAGGCAGGGGTGGAACCGGAATACGCAGACCTTTCGGAAGCGGACAAGGGTGCGGTCCTAGAGGCCGAACTCAGCAACCCGCGCCCGCTTGCGGACGAGCGGTGGCGCGCCGCCGCCGACGTCGAAGCGATCCGCGACGTGTTCCGCGTCATCCGTCGGTCCCACGAATCGTTGGGACAGGAATCGATCCGCGCGTACGTCGTGAGCATGACCCACCATGCGAGCGACGTCCTCGAGGTGCTCCTCCTGGCGAAGGACGCGGGGGTCGTCCGTGTGGCGGATGGCGGGCCGGTGGGTTCGCTCGACCTGGTGCCCCTGTTGGAGACGATCGAGGACCTCCAACACGCTCGGGACTTGCTGGAGGGGCTCTTCGCGTCGCCCGCCTATCGGGGGTACCTGCGGGGCCGGGGCGACCGGCAAGAGGTGATGCTCGGCTACAGCGATTCGAGCAAAGACGGTGGCTACCTTGCCGCCAACTGGGCGCTCTACCGCACCCAGGAGACCCTCGGCGAGCTGGCGCGGCGGCACGGTGTTCGCCTCCGCTTCTTCCACGGTCGTGGAGGGACGGTCGGGCGGGGGGGCGGCCGGGCGAATCGGGCGATCCTCTGCCAACCGCCCGGCTCCTTTGACGGATCGATCCGGTTCACCGAGCAGGGCGAGGTGATCAGCTTCCGGTACAGCCTCTCTCCCATCGCCCACCGTCACCTGGAGCAGATCGTCAACGCGGTGATCGTGTCCGCGTCCCGGGAGGACGAGCCTCCCATTCCGGAGGCATGGCGGGGGGCTATGGAACGGCTGGCGGACGACTCGCGGGCGGCCTACCGAGGGCTCGTGCACGAGGACGCGGAATTCTTTCGCTTCTACGTGCAGGCGACGCCGATCGGGCAGATTTCGAGCCTGCCGATCGCGAGCCGACCGGTTTCGCGGAGCGGGTCGACGATCACCGGTCTCGACGCCCTCCGGGCCATTCCGTGGAACTTCGCTTGGGTGCAGTCTCGTTACCTTGTGCCCGGCTGGTATGGGTTGGGTTCCGCGCTCTCTCGGGCCATGGCCGAACACCCGGACGTGGTGCGGGAGATGGCGGAGAACTGGCCCTTCTTCCGCAACCTCCTCGAAAACGCCGAGCTCGAGCTGGCGCGGACCCACCTTGAAACCGCCGCCCGTTACGCCGCGACGGTTCGGCCGGTCGAGTTGGGGGAACGGTTCCACCGGAGGATCGCCGAGGAGTTCGACCGCACCCGCTCCGCCATCTTGGCCCTCTCCGGGCAGGAAGACCTGCTGCATTCGGGTCGGGTGGTTCGCGCGACAATCGCGCTGCGCAACCCGGTCGTCTTTCCGCTCAACCGGCTCCAAGTAGCCTTACGGGAAAGGCTCGGAGAAGACGAGCGCTATCTGCCCGCCGTGCAACAGACGATCGCCGGGGTCGCCGCCGCCATGCAAAGCACAGGGTAACGCGCTATTTGCGCCGCTGGAAGACTCGTACGTAGTCCACTTCGTAGCGCTGGGGAAAGGCCGCTTCGTCCACCCCTTTGGCCGCGCCCCAGGTGCCGCCGACGGCGAGGTTGATCAGCAGGTACATGGGACGGTCGAACGTCCACTTGGCGGGCCCCTCATAGGGGAAGGAGAAGTACTTCCGGCCGTCGACGAACCAATCGAGACCGTCCTTGCTCCATTCGAGAGCGTAGACGTGGAAGGCGTCCATGCAGTCGGGAACCTCGGTTTTGTCGCCTTTGCTCCAGTACCCCGCGCCCTCGGCCTTGAGTTGGTGGACGGTGCCGTGGATCACCCCCGGGTTGTGGGCGACGTGCTCCATGACGTCGATCTCGCCGCAACGGGGCCAGCCGACGATCGAGCGGTCGGCGCCCATCATCCAGATCGCCGGCCAAGTTCCGAGCGCCTTCGGGAGCTTGGCGCGGACCTCGACGCGCCCGTACTGGAAGGCGAACTTGCCCAGGGTGATGAGGCTTGCCGAGGTAAAGGTCGCGCCTTGGAACGGCTCCTTACGGGCCTCGACGATCAGTTTGCCGTCCTCGACGCGGGCGTTCTCCTTCCGACGGGCGGTGTAGAACTGCAGTTCCTTGTTGCGGACGAGGCCGGTCTCGTAGTCCCACTTTTTGGCGTCGGGAAGCCCGGTGCGGTCGAACTCGTCTCCCCAGACGAGGGTCCAGCCGTGCGGCGCGGAGGCTTGGGTCGCGAGGGTGGTGCCAAGGAGGATTGCGATCAGCATGGCGATCCGACCTTACCCGGGGTGCGGTTGGCGTTCGTGGACCGGCCGAACGCGGAGCGGGGGGTAGGATGCGCGCATGCCGAGCATCACGACCTTCCTCACCTACAACGACCAAGCCGAGGAGGCGGTTAACCTCTACGTTTCGCTGTTCCCGAACTCGCGCGTCGTGAGGGTCGTCCGGTGCGGCGAGCAGGGCCCGGGGCCGGTCGGCAGCGTTCTGGTCGTCAACTTCGAGCTTCTCGGGCAACCGTACGTGGCCCTGAACGGTGGGCCGAGCTTCTCGTTTTCGGAAGGCGTCTCGCTCTCCGTCGCCTGTGAGACCCAGGAGGAGATCGATCGCTATTGGGACGCGCTCGCGGAGGGGGGCGAGGTCCAAGCCTGCGGCTGGCTGAAGGACCGGTTCGGCCTTTCGTGGCAGATCAACCCGACGTGCCTGATGGAGATGTTGCGCGACCTGGAGAGCGAGGCCGGCAAGCGGGCGATGGCGGCGATGATGAGCATGGTGAAGTTCGACATCGCGGCGCTCCAGCGGGCGTACGACGGGGCCTAGGACTGGCTCGTCGTGCCGGCAGGAACCGCACCAGCACCAAGGAAATTAGACCCGGTGCCTTGGCGCGCCCAGGGCACCGGCACCGGAGGTGGTCCGCCATGGATTCGCAGTTCACGGGTTCTCGACGCTTCGCGAACGCACTCAGAGCAGGGCTTCTGGTTGGGATCGGTTGCACGGTCCTGGCTTGTGCGCTGGCCGGGCCCACCTCCAGACGCGACGGAGGGACCATGCGACCCAAAGTGAGCCCGAACGGGCGGTACCTGACCGATCAGGACGGTAAGCCCGTCTTCTGGCTCGGCACGACGCAGTGGCAACTCTTCCGCGAGTACAAGCGCGAGGATGCCCGGACGATCCTCGAGCGGTCTAAGGCGCACGGATTCGCCTTCGCGCAAGTGATGCTCCTCGGCGTCGGCGATGGGAGCCAACCCAACGTTTACGGGGCGAGTCCCTGGACGAGCCACGACCCGCTCACTCCGAACGAGGCCTATTTCCAGAACGTGGACTCCGTCCTCGAGATGGCCCGCGCGAACGACGTGGTGATCTCGCTCACCCTCTACCACCAGAACTGGCGCAACCTCATCACGGTGAGGAACGCACGCACGTGGGCCCGGTGGCTGGCGCAACGCTACCGGGCGACCCCCAACATCGTCTGGTCGATGACCCCGCAAGCCAACCAGGAATACGTGCCCGTGTTGCGCGAGCTTGCGGCGGGTTTGCGCGAGGGGGATGGCGGCGCGCACCTGATCACTTTCAAGCCCGATCCGGCGCCGTACTCCTCGAGCTTTATCCACGACGAGAAGTGGTTGGACTTCGACTCGATGCAGACCTGGGCGAGCGTGGACCTGATCTACCCGTTCATAACCAAGGACTACGGCCTACAACCGACCAAGCCCGTGCTGATGGCGGAAGGCGCGTACGAGAGCGGGTCGGAGTATGGGTTCGAGGTGACCCCTCTTTGGGTGCGTCGGCAGGCCTGGTACTCCTACCTCGCGGGCGCGCACCACACCTACGGGCACAACGACAGTTGGCGAGTCCTCCCGACCTGGAAGGCTGCCTTGGACGCCCCCGGCGCGACCCAGATGGGGGTGTTGAGGAAGATCTTCGAAGAACGGAAAGAGTGGTGGTACTTGGTCCCCGACCAAAGCGCCCTCGTCGCGGGGGGTAGGACGGAGGGTCGCATCCTGAACCTGGCGGCGAGGCACAAAGACGGCAAGTGGGTGATGGTGTACTTGGCCGAACCGGCGACGGTCACGGTGGACCTCGGGAAACTGGCGGCGCCGGGCACGGCGCTCTGGTTGGACCCGCGAACCGGCGCCGGCCGGCCGATCGGCAAGGTCTCGAATCGGGGTACGGCCGAATACCGAACGCCCGAGGGCTGGGAGGACGCCCTGCTCTTGCTCGAAACGGGCGGCTGAGACGCGATACTCTACGGTTTTAGGTAGATTGCCGATCAGGTCGGTCGGCACCCGTGTCTCGCCGCCCGACGAACGGTGCGTTGTATGGATGGAACCATCACCGGGCGAGAAGCCCCGCGCGTTAACTGCGAGAGACTGCACCCGGGGTTGGCCGTTGCCGACCTCGCCGTGGCCGTCGCGTTCTACACCTCGAAACTTGGCTTTCGCCTTGAGTTCACGTGGGGCGAGCCGCCGACGATGGCGGGAGTCACGCTCGGCAGCACGTCGGTACACCTGTTCGAGGGTCCGCCGCCCGGAGGCGCCCGCGTGTTTTTCGTGGTCGGCGATGCCGACGAGTTGTTCGAGTTTCAGCGCGCCAACGGCGTCGAGATCCTGGAGCCGCTGGGCGACCGCGATTACGAAATGCGCGACTACCGAGTCCGCGACCTGGACGGAAACGATCTGGGATTCGGGCACTATATCTACGGCGTCGGCCCGAAGGTCGAGATCGAGCGCGTGGACGTGCCGGTGCGGCTGGAGAGGCGCCTTGCGGGGCTTCTGCACGACCTTGCCGAGCACAAGCGGATGAGCCTCTCGAGTTGCCTGGAGGAGATTCTGCTTCACACCTGTGAGCCGTTCGGCGACGGGGTCGCGAGCCCGCATACCTTGAGCACTTTGCGCCACATCCAGGAGCTCAAGGTGAAGCACGGGATGGACTACGATTGCCACGCGAGCTACCGGTTCGTGGAGAAGTAACTCGGCGGGGGAACACCCGGACTCATCTGCTCGACGTCCCGCTCATTGCGACCGCTCAGAAGCGACCGTGCCGGGATTAGCCACTGCGTTCAGGATGTCAACGCCCCAAGACTCGTCACTCTGACGAAGGAAGTCTCCCGGAATCGGCATTGGGACCGAGGCCGAACCGGCGAAGCGCAAGCATGGGGACGGGCGATCCTCCTCGCATTCTGAACGTCTGGTGTTCATCCTGCAAGGATGAACTGGGTTTCCGAGAGGCGGTCCGCCGCGACCACGCCCGTCAGGCCGTTGTGCCTTCGCCCGCCGCGCGCAACGCTTCCAGAGAAGGGCGGCGCGATTTCGGGCTGTCGAGGCTGAAGGAGCGGGCGTCCCCGAGTTCGTCGCGGATGAAGCGCTCGGTGCGGGCGACCGCTTCGCGGAGCGGCTCGCTCACGCCGACAAACGAGGCCCACACGATCTCGCGCGCCTCGGGGTCGTATTCCCAGAGCCCAACCAGCCGGCCCCGATCCAGGATGGCGTGGTTCGAGAGCTCCTGAACGCCGCCGATGAGCACCGGCCCGTGCTCGCCGTACATCGCGCGCTGGGCGTCGGCTTGGTCCACAAGCGAAGCGGCGTCGCGGCGGTGCAGGAGGTGGGAGTCGAGGGAGGCGACAAGGCGGTAGGCGGGTTCGGCGGGCGGAACGAACGCCTCGAAGGCGTCCCGGTCCTCCGGCAGAACGAGGAAGTCCTCGTCCAGGGGGACCAGACCGAGGTCGGCGACGGCGGCCTGAGCGTCCTTCACCGTTGCGGCGGCGAACCCCCTGAACTCCGACAGGCGAGCCGGCCCGATCCACGAGAAGAAGCGGTGGGCCAGGGCTCGAAGGGCCTCGTCCTCGGTGGGACCCCCGTCGCTGAGGGGTCCGTTTCCCCATGCGGCGTAGGCGTAACGCTCATGGTCGAGTCGTCCATCGACGGGCACGCGCCGCAGGCGACCCTGGGCCTGAAGGCGCCCGATCCCGAGCGAGTGGGTCGTCGTCTGGCCCCGCTTCTTGCCCTCGTCGCCCAAGTGACGGACGGCGTCGCCGAGGATGGGCTTCATCTCGGCCGGGGTAAGGGGTCCGGACTCGACGGCGCGCAGGATCGCTTCGCAGAGGCGATCGAGTTCCGGTTCGGTGACCCCAAGATGCTGCTTCGCAACACGGATCGCGGAGTTCTCGTGGAAGCGCGCCCCGAGCCGCAGGGCGATGGCGAAGTCTTCCGCCGGGACGTAGTAGCCGCATCCCCGGGCGGCGGGCAGTTCGTGAACGGTCTGGTCGGCCACGGCGGACTCGGCCCGAATCCGCCCGATCCCGGCCCGGCTGAACAAGGTGAGGTAGGGGTTGACGCTCCCCACCGAGCGCACCCACCCGCAACGACCCAGGACGGCCCTCGGGTCGGCGGCGAGCGGCTCGATCAAGCCTTGACGGTGCGCCCACCAGGCGCGGAGTTTGGCGTGGTCGGGCATCTTGACGCCATTGTAGAGGATGGACCGCAGATTTAGGCAGTGGGAACGGGAAAGCGCGCCGACGAGGACGGGGGCCTGAGGGACCGAATGCGCCCAACAAGGCGGAAAGGGTGAGTTGGGGGCGGGGAGGCGGGCGCGTTAGCCGGGGGGGCCCTCCTTCGACCGACCTTTGCGTTCGGCCAGAAACCGCTGGAACTGGTCGAAAAGCTCGGCCGAGCCGTCCGCCACTTCCGAGCCGGCCTCGGCAAGGCGCGGACCCGCTTCGTCGAGCACCCCAAAAACGCTCGATCCGCAGGCTTCGGCGGCCGATGCGCAGACCCTCATGCAGAGCGAGAACTGCTCGTAACTCAGCGACTCGGTCGAGGGGAGGGGGACGCCGAGCCGGTAGACGACCTCCCCGTCCGCCGGGTCGTAGGAATAGCCGCCAAGGGGGAGGGTGCGGTTGCGCGCCGCGATCTCCTGGAGGGCTTTCAGCTTGAGGTCGTCCTTGAGGCCGCGCGGCAGGAACGCCAGCCGGGGCACGCTGAACACGAGTAGCCCCTGTTCGACGACGGGATCGACGTAGAGGGTGAAGCCGTTGTCGAGCGGTCCGTTGGACCAGCCGGCGCTCAGGTAGCCCTCACGCTCGCCCTTCTGATCGAAGCGTTTGTGGTCGCGCCAGCCAAAGCGGTTCAGGAGGTCGGAAAGGGCGTCAAGCGTCATGTTCGCCTCGATTTTGGCGCGCGAGCCACGCCTGAAACTCCTTCATCAACTCGGGTGAAATCTCGGGGGGCGCCATCCGTTGCAGTTCGCCCGAGCCTTCGTCGAAATCCGCCTCGCCGGCGAGGATTTTGCGCGCGTTCTTGGCGATGTCCTCGGTGATGTGCAGCATTCCGCGGAAGGCGAACTCGAACACCTCGTACGATAGCTCGGTCTCGCGCAGAACGAGGGGGATCGAGAAGGCGATCCGATTCGATGGCGCGTGGAGCGAAGCCGCCCCGATCAGCATGGTCGAGTTAAGATGCAGCAGGTAGCGGCACAACTCACCGACCCTCTCCGGCTCGGCGTCGGCCGGGACGACATGCACGGTGGGCACGACCATCCTCACCAGCCCCGGTTGTTCTTGCGGATCGATGAAGGCTAGGAAGACGCCCGCGTCGCCCGTCCAACCCGTCCGGACAAGTCCCACCTGCTCGTCCTGTTCCTCCTCAAGTTCGAACTTCGGGAACCCGAAGCGCTTGAGGTACTCGCCGATCAACTCCGTCGTGACCTTGAAATCCACGGTCCCACCTCCACGGTTCGACCCAATCGCATTATATCGCCGGCGGCTAAGCGACCCGGGGAAGAAAGCGGAGGGTCCTTGGGCGCGGACCGCTTGGCACCTATCCTCGACGAACCGCGTATCCTAGAGCGCATGAACGGTCGGCGACCCGCACGAAACGTGTTCGGTGGACCCCTGTTGCCCTGTAGCGAGGACCCGGTGACCGGGTTCTACCGAAACGGGTGTTGCGACAGCGGCCCGGACGATCTTGGCGTCCACACGGTCTGCGCGGTGATGACGGAGGAATTCCTCGAGTACTCGAAGTCCGTTGGGAACGACCTTTCCACCCCGGAACCGGACTACGGGTTCCCGGGCTTGGTCCCGGGCGACCGATGGTGCCTGTGCGCCGCCCGATGGGCGGAAGCGTTCCTCGCGGGGTACGCGCCGCCGGTGGTGCTGGCAGCGAGCCACGAGGCGACCCTCGAGTTCGTCGATCTGGACGCCTTGCTTGCGCACGCGGTGGGGGCCGAGGAGGCGTAAGGGTCGGCGTAGGATAAACTAGGACACACCCAAGCGCGCCCGCCGCGCCCGGAGCATTCCCAAAATGAGCGAAGAGATGGACAAATTCCGAAGCCTCGACGGTAGCGAGGCGCTGGTCGACAAGCCGTACATCAAGATCGTGTTCCAGCACGGACGGCCCGACGCGGTGGGGATCAACGGGTGCCGGATCGAGGACGTGATCGACGTGCTGGTGGAGCGACTGCTCGACTTCCAGGGTCGCGACCTGAGTTGCGAGGAGAACGCGACCGCTCTTTATCATCTGAACATCGCCCGCGAGGCCCTTGTGCTTCGCCGTCGCCGGCGCGAACAGCAGAGCGTCCTGGGCACGCAGACGGCCCACAAGAGCCGCTAGGTTTGACCCCTTCCGAAACGCCCGGGCCGCGTCGCGTCGTCGTGCTTGGCGCGACGGGCAGCATCGGCGTCCAGACCCTCGACGTGATCGCTCGTCACCCGGATCGTTTGCAGGTCGTCGGCTTGGCCGCACGGTCGAACGGTCCCAAGCTCCATGAGCAGGGGGCGGCTCACCCGGGCGCTCGTCTTGCCCTGTTCGACGAGTCGGCGGCGACGCGTTACGGACTGGCCGGCGGCATGGGGGCGCTGGTGGACCTTGTCACCTCGGCGGACGTGGATCTGGTGGTGGTCAGCGTGGCGGGCGTGATCGGGCTGGCGCCGACCTTGGCGGCGATCCGCGCGGGCAAGGACATCGCGCTGGCCAGCAAGGAGGTGCTCGTGGCGGCGGGCGAGGTCGTCATGCCGCTGGTGCGCGAGTTCGGCGTCAACCTTACGCCCATCGACAGCGAGCACAGCGCGATCTTCCAGTGTCTGCGCGGCTACCGGCCCGACCAGGTATCGGAACTGATACTGACCGCGAGCGGCGGTCCGTTCCGTGGGCGGACGCGAGAGTCGTTGCGCGACGTGACGGTCGCGCAGGCGCTGGCCCACCCGACCTGGCGCATGGGGGGGAAGATCACGGTGGACTCGGCGACCTTGATGAACAAGGCGCTCGAGACGATCGAGGCGCGCTGGCTGTTCGATGTGCCGATCGATCGGGTGCGCGCGGTCGTGCATCCGCAGAGCATCGTTCACTCGATGGTTCGGCTCGCCGACGGAAGCGTGCTGGCGCAAATGGGTTGGCCCGACATGCGCCTCCCGATCCAGATCGCGCTCCTGCATCCGGAGCGGGTGGGAGGCGACTGGCCCGTCTGGAACCCGACCGACTCGCCGACCCTGACGTTCGAGCCGATCGACGAAGAGACCTTCCCGGCCTTGTCCCTGGGTCGCCGGGCGGTGGCGGCGGGAGGTACGATGCCCTGCGCCTTCAACGCCGCGAACGAGGAGGCGGCGAACGGGTTCCTGGCGGGGCGCTGCGGCTTCCTCGCGATCGCCGAAGTCGTCGGGGGGACGATGGACCTTCACCGTCCGATGGCCCCCACCCTCGACAATTTGCTGGAAACCGACGCTTGGGCGCGCCACGAAGCGCGTTCCCGGTTCGTAATGTAGCGAAGAGCGCCTATGCCGATGCTTGCCGTATTCGATCCCAACGTGATCCTCGCCGTCGTCGTGTTCCTCGTGATGATCTCCGTCCTCGTGGCGGCGCACGAGTACGGCCACTTCGTCGCCGCCAGGCTGTTCGGGATGTCGGTCGAGGAGTTCGCGATCGGATTCGGCAAGAAGCCGATCTGGGCGCACCGGCCTTGGCAGAAGGGGCCGGCCAACCTGGATGAGGAGATTCGCCAAGACCTCCGGCCAGGGATTCCGCCGCGCGCTCCCGGACAGAGCGAAACCGTCTACACCGTTCGCCCGATCCTGCTCGGGGGCTACGTGCGCGTGAAGGGAATGGTGCCCGAACAGGACGGCAGCGAGATCTCGGTACCCGGCGGTTTCTACAGCAAGCCGGCGTGGCAGCGGTTCCTCGTCCTCTTCGCGGGTCCGGTCTTCAGCATTCTGTTCGGCTCGCTCGTTCTGCTCGGGGTGACCCTCGGTTGGGGTGTGCCCAAGCCGTCGAACGAACCCGTGCTGGGCTTGGTCGTGGAAGGTTCGCCCGCCGCGAAGGCGGGGTTGAAGGCGAACGACCGCATCGTGGCGCTGGACGGGAGGCGAGTCGAGACCTTCTATGAGGTGCTGAGCACGGTTCGCGACGGGCAGGGAGCCCCCCTGCGGATCACCTTCGACCGGGCGGGCGCCGTCCAGACGGTCGTGGCCACCCCGGAACTGATGAAGGAGCCTACGCCCGTGATGGGTCCGGACTTGGAACTCACGCCGGAGAAACGCGTCCAGGCCAAGCTCGGCGTGCTCTACGAGGTCAAGAACACGCGCGTCCCGTTCGGCGAGGCCCTTCGGCAAGCGGTCACCACCCCCGTCGAGATGGCGGTCGGCCTGGTCTCGATGTTCGCTCGGCCGAGCGAACTCAAGGACAACGTGGGCGGCCCGGGCACGATCGCCGCCGCCACAGGGGAGGCCACCAAGCGGGGCCTCGACGTGGTGCTCCGGTTCTCGGCGCTGCTCAGCTTGTCCCTCGGCTTCATGAACCTCCTGCCGATCCCTCCGTTCGACGGTGGCCAAATGGTGATCGCGTTCACGGAAATGTTGCGGCGCAACCGCCGGCTTTCGTTCAAGGTTCAGAACCTGGTTTACGGGCTTGGATTCGCGCTGGTCGGGTTGCTCATCGTGTCGGTCGTGTGGGTGGACGTGGAGCGCCTGGTCCTCAAGCCTCGGGCGGACGCCGCCCAGCGGGCGAACGCGCCTCCCGCCGAGCCCGCGCGCTAGGACCGCTCGAGAATCGCGCACCGGGTGCGGCCCTTCGCGGGGTAGAGGGCCAGGGCGAGATCGCGCTTGCCCGCGAGTTTGATCCGGTCGCGAAACGTCTCCGCGTCGATCTTCACCGCGCGGGTCTTGACCTCGGGGGTCCTTGCGTCGTACGTACGAAGTCGCTCCTTGACCGACCTGGCGTCGGCGGCGACGGTCTCCAAGACTCGGTACCGGCGAAGCCACGGCGAGTCGGCGGGTTCGTCGCCCGTCAGATAGCCGTTGGACTCGCCGAGTTGCGCCAGGTCGCCGAGTTGCTCGACCGACCCGAGAGCGTGGGCGCGGATGGCAGCGGGGTCCGCTTCGTAGAACCACGCGCCCGGCTCGTCGGCGAAGCGGGAGGACGGGGCGGCGTCCAGTCGTAACCCCGTTTCCACCTTGATGGCGCAGCGACCCACCCCGGCTCCACTTCCCAGCCAAACGAGGGCCTCGCGACACTCCCATCCGAAGCTGACGAACTCCAACTCGCCGCCGAGGGACGCGAGGTAGGCGTCGGTCAGGAGGGGAGAGAGTTTGAGGCCGCCGAGCCGAATCTCCCTCATGCGAGCGGCCAGGACGAGAGGATCGGGGGCGAACATGCTGGGATCGAGGGTTCGGCGTCCCCCCGTGCGGCGCGCGGGGTCGGCGAAGGCGTGGTCAAAGCTCCACGCGCCGAGCGCGTCCGCCACTCGGACCTCCGTCGGCCGAACCAATCCCGCGTTGTGCGCGGCCAACTCGGCCCGCGACGGGTCCGTGTCATAGCCCAGGGCGGGACCCCGACGGGCCAGGGCCATCAGATCTCCCCCGATCCCGGTGGTCAGGTCGGCGACGAGAGTCGCTTGCGGGAAGCGGGAGGCATGGTAGGCGGCGACCGTCTCGTGGGTGGCCTGCTCGAGAGCCTCCGCTTCGAACAGCATTCGATCGGCCTCCGAAAACTTCGACCTCGCCCGGGCGCGGAGTCGCCACTGGGTGAACGCCCAGGCGGCGTCCGACGGCCCGACGACGGCGCCGACCTTTGCCAGGTTCCCGGCGGTCGCTTCGAGCCCGCGCGCCAAGTCGAGGGCGCGGAGTCGATCGGGGGTCATGTTCGGCAGGATACTCAGTAGAGGCAGTCGCGGGCGGCTTCGGCGAGGGCGCGCAGGTTCGTCTCCGGCGCGCCAAAGAAGTGGTCGCTCGCCGAGCAGATGTAGCCTCCGCCCGCGCCGAACGTCCCGAAGCAGGCCAGCACTTCGGCCCGAACGCTTTCGGGAGTGCCGAGTTCGAGGCCGTGGTGCTGGTCGATCCCTCCGATCAAGGACACCTTCTCGCCGAGCGTTCTTTTGACCGTCGCCCGGTCTTCGGGACGGATATCGCCGCCGACCCCGGGAGGGCTCAGCGTCTCGGAGGCGTCGGTCCCGTTGAGAGGGATCAGATCGAGGAGGCCCATCATGCCGCCGCAGGTGTGGTAGACGGTCCGGTGGCCGGCCTCGCGGAGGGCGTCGTTCAAGCGCCTGTCGTATGGAAGGCAGAACTCCTTGAACATGGCCGGGCTGATAACGGTCGAACTGGCCGCGCCGCCGCCGCACTCGATCAGGTCCCACGGCACGCCGGCCAGCGCGCGGTGCGTGTTTCGGACCTTGTAGTCCGTGAGCCGACCCAGGATGTGGTGGGCTTCGTCGGGTTCGTCGAGCGCCCAGTAGATCGCCTCTTGCGTTCCGACCAACTCGCAGAAGTCTTGCCAGGCGCCCGCTTGCGCGAAGAGGGGCGGGAACCCGCGCACGATGCCGCCGTCGCCCGTCTGGTCCCGCCATGCGACGACCTTGGCCCGGTCGCACACGATATCCGGGTAGTGGTCGAGGAAGCGCTCGGCGTCGGCAAAGGTCTTGACCGGGTGCTCGACCTTGAAGGTGGTGGTGGCGTTCTGGGCGGTGACCCAGGTCAGTTCACCCGTCGGGGTGGCGATCGTGTGTCGGACATGACGTTCACCCTGGACAGGGCCCAGGTCGCGGGTCGACTCGATCCAGTCGGGGCTTGGGACGAGCGAGTAGGCGTCGTAGCCGCACACGGAGGCGTCGAGGCCGAGGTTGCGATAGGCTTGAACCTGGTCCCAACCATGTAGGTGGTGGCGGAGTTGGTAATCCTGCCACTGGTGGACGGTGATGGGAAGGCGGTCGGGCTTGCCCCCCTCCAAGGCGATCATCATGCGTTCGCGTCCGGTCATTTCGGCCTCGGTCCAGGACAGAGGTTGGCCGATCCAGGGAGTCGGGCGATGGGCATGCCCACGGGAACGGGGCGGGGACGTCGTTCGAGGGTTCGGCGGGCATTAGGTCCCGTTGGCTCGAGGACCCGGACGAAGATAGGAGAGCGATGGCTCAAGAGTGCAAAACGTGCAAGGGCTCGGGCAACGTCAAGTGCCCGAAGTGCGACGGGAAGGGGCGCATCTATGGATTCCTCAGTTCGGAGGAGTGCAAGCACTGCGAGGGCTCCGGCATCAAGAAGTGCGGCGTCTGCCGGGGTACGGGCAAGGTGTAGCGCGATCCTGCCCGCCCTCGCCGTTGCGCTTAGGAGATGGCCGGGCGCTGGGATCGAGCTACCGGTCGATCTCGCCGAGCACGATGTCCACCGAGCCGATGATGGCGATCAGGTCGGCGATCAGGCGCCCGACGCCGAGGACCTCGAGGGTCTTGAGGTTCATGAAGGACGACGGGCGGCAGTGCCAGCGGTACGGACGGTTCGTGCCGTCGCTGATCACGTAGAAGCCGAGTTCGCCCTTGGAGCCCTCGACGCCCGCGTAGGCCTCGCCGACGGGCGGGCGATAGCCCTCGGTGTACAGCTTGAAGTGGTGGATGAGGGACTCCATCGAGGAGTCGAGTTCGGCGCGAGGCGGAGGGGCGATCTTTCGGTCGGAGGTGTTCCAGTCGCCCTCCGGGAGGCCGTCGAGAGCCTGCCGCAGGATTTTGCAGCTCTCCTTCATCTCGGCGATCCGGACGAGGAAGCGGTCGTAAACGTCGCCGGTACGACCCACCGGGACGAGGAAGTCGAAGTCCTCGTAGCTCGAGTAGGGATTGCTCTTGCGCAGGTCCCAGGCGACGCCGCTGGCGCGGGCGATCGGACCCGAGCAACCGAGTTCGAGGGCCTCCTTGCCGGAAAGAACCCCCACGTCGATCGTGCGCTCCTTCCAGATCGGGTTTTCGACGAGAAGGTTCTCCACCACCTCCAACTCGCCGACGAAGTCCTTGAGGAAGGCGTTCAGCTTGATGTCGAATCCGTCCGGCATGTCGCCGCGCAGGCCGCCCGGCACGATCCAACTCGGCATCATGCGGACGCCGGCGAACATCTCGAACATGTCCAGGATGTGCTCGCGCTGGGTGAAGATGTAGAAGAAGGGGGTCATCGCCCCGAGGTCAAGGGCATGGGTCCCTAGCCAGACGCAATGGGAGGCGATGCGGCTGAGCTCGGCAAGAATGACGCGGAGGTACTGCCCGCGCTTGGGGACCTCGCACCCGAGCAGTTTCTCGACCGCCAGCGCGTGGGCGAGGTTGGTGCCGTTGGCGTTCAGGTAGTCCATCCGGTCGGTCATGACCGTGCACTTGTGGTACTGCTGGTACTCGGCCTCCTTCTCCATGCCGGTGTGGAGGTAGCCGATAACGCACTTGCACTGGACGATCACCTCGCCCTCCAGTTCGCAGATCAGGCGTAGAACGCCGTGCGTGCTGGGGTGCTGGGGCCCCATGTTCACGATCATCGTGTTCTCGCCGGTCCTCTGGAAGACCGTCTCGGTGGTGGGCATGAAGGTGTGGGGCGCGCTCATAGCCGGGTTCGCGGGGAGTCTACCGTAACCTCCCACCGCGCGGTTGAGCGAATGGGTGGCACAATCGGCCCATGCGACGATTCGCCGCCGCCCTCCTCCTGCTTTCCGCGACGCTGACCTTCGGACAGGGAACGAAAGCCGACTACGAGCGCGCCCGAACCCTTCCCTTGGTGGCGCGCGACACCGCGTTCAACTGGACGATCCGGGCCAACTGGTTCGGCAATGGCGACCGGTTCTGGTTCCTCGAGCGGTCGCCCGGGGCCAAGGCGTTCGTGGTGGTGGACGCCGCCCGGGCGGCGAAGGCCGCACTCTTCGACCACGAGCGGCTCGCGGAGTCGCTCGCCAAGGCGGCGGACCAGAAGGTGGACGCGAGGAATCTGCCGTTCGACGACGTGACCATGGAAGCGGCCGGAATGCGGTTCAGCGCCTTCGGCAAGACGTGGCGCGCGACCTTGCCCGAATGCACGGTAAGCGCCCTTCCCGCCGAGGGTCGCCCCACGCGCTCGCCGGAAGGGATTTCGCCCAACGGGGCGATGCGCGCGTTCGCCAAGGACTTCAACCTGTTCCTGTGGGAGAAGGCGGGCGACGCCACGCGACCCCTGACCACCGACGGGAACGAGAAGGCCGCCTACGAGATGGGGTCCTGGTCCCCCGACTCGAAGCGGTTCGTGGCGTTTCGGGTGCTGGCGGGCGACCGGCTGACGATGCCGCTGATGGAATCGGTTCCGCGAGAGGGACTGCGCGCCAAGGTGAGGGAAATCGAATACGCCCTTCCGGGCGACAAGCTCGACCAGATCGAGACCTGGGTGTTCGACGCGACGAGCGGGGTCGGCATCAAGGCCGAGGTCGATCCGTGGGAGCCGTTCTACTGGTCCCGCCCCGAGCCGACGTGGACGGCGAGCGGGGCCTTCCGCTTTCGACAGCTTTGCCGTGGATACCAGAAGAAGCGCATTTGGGAGGTCGCCCCCGACGGCAAGGCGCGCGCCGTGTTCGAGGAGACGACCGATACCCGGTTCCATCCGGGCATGGACTACACCGGCTTCTTCGGCAACGAGATCCTCTACCTTTCGAACCAGGAAGGCTGGAACCACCTCTTCCGCTACGACGCCAAGACGGGTCGTCGCCTGAACGCAATCACGTCCGGCAGCTGGGACGTGCGCGAGGTCGTGGCGGTCGATGCGAAGGCCCGGGAGGTGCTGTTCACGGCGGGTGGGCACGAGCCGGGCGACCCTTACCTCACCCACCTGTACCGCGCGCGTTTCGACGGGTCTGGCCTAACCGACCTCACCCCCGGTTACGGGCAGCACGAGGTCCAGCGGTCGCCGAACGGAAAGTGGCTGCTCGACTCCTGCTCGACGGTGGACGCGCCGACCGTCCACACGCTCCGGCGAACGAAAGACGGTTCAGCGGTCATGGAGATCGTACGTGCGGACGTAGCCCGGTTCGAGGCCCTCGGCTTCCGTCGTCCGATTCCCTTTGCGGCGAAGGGGCGTGACGGCAAGACCGACGTCTACGGGGTGATCTACCTGCCCTCCAACTTCTCGGCGTTCGCGAGCTACCCGGTCGTGGAGTACATCTACGCCGGACCGCGCTCGGCCCACGTCCCGAAGGCGTACCGGCCCTACGACCGGACGCTGATGCTGGCGGAACTCGGGTTTATCGTGGTGCAGGTGGACGGGATGGGGACGGCGTGGCGGGGCAAGGCGTTCCACGACGTCTCGCACAAGAATCTCGGTGACGCTGGACTGCCGGATCACATGGCCTGGATTCGGGCAGCGGCGGAGAAGGTCCCGCAAATGGACCTTTCCCGGGTGGGCATCTTCGGCTACTCGGCGGGCGGCTACGACTCGACGCGCGCCCTCCTTGCCCACCCCGAATTCTACAAAGCGGCCGTGTCGCTCTGCGGCAACCACGACCATCGCACGGACAAGACCTGGTGGAACGAACTGTGGATGGGCTATCCGGTCGGGCCGGAGTACGAGGCCCAGTCGAACGTCGCGAACGCGGCGAAGCTGGAAGGGAAGTTGCTGCTCATCGCCGGGGAGCAGGACGACAACGTGCCGCCGTTCTCGGCGACGATGCGCCTGGTGGACGCCCTCGTGAAGGCGGACAAGTCGTTCGAGATGATGCTGCTCCCGGGTCGCAACCACAACCTGGGCGGCTGGTACGTGGATCGGCGCATCTTCGACCACTTCGTCCGGTACCTCTTGGGGGTCGAGCCGCGCGGCGACTGACCCTACCGAGCGGAGCGCAGGCGCGAAGCCGCCGAGAGCAGGTCTCGCGCCCGATCGAGGGGCCATTGGGTGGCGGCGTCGCTGAGCGCGCGGGCGGGATCGGGGTGAATCTCGAGGAACAGGGCGTCGATCCCGACGGCGACGGCGGCGCGGACCATCGCCGGGATGCTTTCGCGAACTCCGCCCGTCGCCGTGCCCGCCCCACCGGGGCGCTGCGCGGAGTGCGTCGCGTCGAAGCACACGGGATGGCCGAACGAGCGCATCGTCTCGAGGCCGGGGAAGTCCACGATCAGCGCGTTGTAGCCGAACGTGGTGCCCCGCTCCGTGAGCATCAGGCCCTTGGCTCCGAACGCCTCCAGCTTTTCGACGATGTTCTTGGCGTCCCATGGAGCGAGGAACTGGCCCTTCTTGACGTTCACGGGCTTGCCGGTCGCAGCGGCCGCCTCCAGGAGGTCGGACTGGCGGCAGAGGAAGGCGGGAATCTGGAGGATGTCGGCGACTTGGGCGACGGGAGCGGCTTGGTCGGGGAGGTGAATGTCGGTGGTCACCGGAACGCCGAACTCGTCCCGGATGCGGGCAAGGATCGCGAGACCCGCGTCGATCCCCGCTCCCCGCTCCGAAGCGGCGGATGTGCGGTTCGCCTTGTCGAAGGAGGCCTTGAACACGTAACCGAAGCCAAGATCGTCGCACAGCGATCGGACGACCCCGGCGACGCCCGCGCAGACATCGTAGGATTCCGCCAGGCAAGGTCCGGCGATCAGAGTCAGACGCGGCCCCCCGACGGTCACGTCGCCAACCGCGAAGGACCGAACCGGGTTCATTCGGCGCCCGCCTCGCGTAGGACCGCCTCGAGTTCGTCAACGCTTTTCAGTTGGTTCTTGACGGCGTGGATTTCGCCGCCAGGCTTCAGGACGACCAAGTGAGGCAGGCCGGAGATGTCGAACAGGTCGGCGGTCTTCTTGACGTAGGCTTGGTCCGCGCCGGTGCTCCAGTCAATCTTCATCGTGACGGCTTTGCCGAGGGCGACGATGCCCCGGGGGGTATCGAAGATGGTGTGTTCGATGTGGCGGCACTCCGCGCACCAGTTGGCGGTGGCGTCGATGAAGATCGGTTTGCCGCTCGCCTTGGCGGCTTCGAAGGAGGCGTCGTCGAACGGGATCCAGTTGGTCCGGGTCACCGCGCCAAGCCGGGCCAACTCGGCGTCCTTGACGACCTGCTGGTACTGCTGAAACGCCATCCCGCCGAAGAGCCCGAAGCCGAGAATCGCCGCCCCTTTGATTCGGAGCACGACCTTGGTCAGGTCCGTTTTGTCAAAGAGGAAGAGATAGAGGGCGGACGCGAGGCCGAACCCGGTCCAAACGAGGGTGACGACCTGCCCGTTGGCGGCGAACGCTTGGAGCAGGTAGTTGAGGCCGACCCCGATGACGATCAGGCCAAGAATGGACTTCACGACCGTCATCCACCCGCCGGCGCGGGGGAGGGCTTTCGCGCCCGCCGCCGTGCCCGCCAACACGAGGTAGGGGAGACCGAGACCCAGCCCGACGGTGGTGAACATCGCGGTGCCGAGAACGACGTTGCGCTGTTCGGCGGCCTTCGCGGCGATGGCGGCGATCGCGGGGCCGGCGCAGGGCGCCGCCCCGACCCCAACCAGCATGCCCATGATGAACGCGCCGACGATGCCGGAACGCCCGTGCAGATGCCGCTGCAGTGGGGCGGGAATCCCGATCTCGTAAAGGCCAAACATCGACAGGGCCAGCACGATCATCAGCAGCCCGAGAGCGACGTTGAACCAGGTCTGGGTGAAGAGGGTTCCGAACCCGAGGCCGAGTCCGGAGACGATCCCGCCGACGAGGCCGTACATCACACCAATGCCGAGCATGTACATCAGGCCGAGTTGGACTCGGGTCGCCCGGCTACCGGCCGCCTGATTGGAGAAAAAACCCAGGGTGATGGGGATCATCGGGTAGACGCACGGCGTCAGGTTGACGGCGAGTCCGACCAAGAACAGCACCCCAAAGAGCAGGAAGTAGTTGCCCTCGGAGAAGAAACGCTGAAACGATCCGGCGAGCCCCTCGGTGGGCGGGCTCGCGCTCGGTTTCTCAGTGGCGACGGTGGCGGCGGGTTCCGGTTCGGGATCGGGCTCCGAACCCGCCTTCACCACCGTGAACGGAACCTCCGCCGTCACGCTTCCGGGCGGAAAGCAGTTCTCGTCCGTGCACTGCTGGTAGCCCAGTTCGAACTTGAGTTTGAACTTGCCGACCTTGGTGGGGGCGGTGCCCTGGAAGGCGATGGCGATCGTCCCGTCGTAGACGGCGGCTTGGTCCCCGGCGACCGACTTCACGACCCCCTTTGGGTACGCGACCTTTGCCAGTTTGAACTCTTTGTTCGCCAGGGTGAGGGAGACCGGGATCATGTAGTCCTGGCTTGGAGGGTTTTGGTAGCCGTGCAACCCGGGGCCGAAGGTGACGGTGGCGGTGCCTTGGAACGCCTTGCCCGCCGAGACCGTCGGCTTGTCGAGCTTGACGGTCACCGTCGGGGGAACGTTCTGGGCAACGGCGCCCAGCGCCAGCCAGGCCACAAGGGCGATCGGAATCGGGAAGCGCGCGAGGAAGGGGGCTTGGGTCATGGTCGTCGGGGGTCCGCCAAAGCTAAGTGTAGAACGCCAAGGGCCGAGTTTGGGTTCCGGAGGGCGCGGATCGGCCCGTTCGCGACCGATATGCCAAGGAGGGCTTCGTCGGACGCCTGCCATACTAGGAGTTCGCGGGTCCGACAACGCGGTCGCGTTACCGGCGACACGTCCTATGCGATACCCGAAATACACGCGTTCGTTCGAAGTGATCGCCAAGCTTCCCGAACCGCTCGAACCCTTGCGCCGGTTGGCGATGAACTTCCGGTGGACCTGGCACCCCGAGACCCGCCAACTCTTCCGCTCGATCGACAAGCGGCTGTGGGACGAGGTGGAGCACAACCCGATCCAAGTGCTGCGCCGGCTCAGCGAAGCGGACATGCGGCGCTTAGCGGAGGACGAGGTGTTGCTGGCCCGCCTCCGCGTGGCGAGCGAGGACCTCGACGGTTACCTCGTGGCGGACACCTGGTACGGACGCGAGCACGCCGCTTCGAATCCCGAACTCTCGATCGCTTACTTCTGCGCGGAGTTCGGCTTGGCGGAAGCGCTGCCGATCTACTCCGGTGGCCTGGGGGTGTTGGCGGGCGATCACCTGAAGGCGGCGAGCGACCTGGGTCTGCCCCTCGTCGGCGTCGGTCTGCTCTATTCGCGGGGGTACTTCCGTCAGTTTCTGAATTCGGACGGCTGGCAGGAGGAGCACTACCCGAAGTACGACTTCTACCAGTTGCCCCTTGTGCTCGAGCGGGGGGCCGACGGGCAACCGTTGCGGGTCGAGGTCGAGATGCCGGACCGCACGATCACGTGCCAGGTGTGGCGAGCCGACGTCGGGCGAGTGCCGCTGTACCTGCTCGACAGCAACGTCCTTGAGAACGCGCCGGACGACCAGACGATCACCGACACCCTCTACGGGGGCGACGAGGAGATGCGCATCCGCCAGGAGATGATCCTGGGCATCGGCGGGATGCGGGCCCTGGAGGCCCTTGGGCGCAAGCCGACGGTTTGCCACATGAACGAAGGGCACGCGGCGTTTTTGGCGATCGAACGCATCCGCCGGTTCATGGTCGAGCGTAACGCGGAGTTCTACGTTTCGCGGCAGGTCACGTTGAACGGCAACGTTTTCACGACTCACACGCCCGTTCCCGCCGGCTTCGACGTGTTCTCCAAGGACTTGGTTCGCAAGTACCTGAGTCCGATCGCGGCGGAGATCGGCCTGGGGTCGGAAGAGTTTGGAAAGCTGGGGCGCATGCAACCGAACGGGGGCGATGAGCGGTTCAACATGGCGGTTCTGGCGATGAACACCGCCAATCGGATCAACGGTGTTTCGAAGCTGCACGCCCAAGTTTCGCGAGGCCTGTTTCAAGCGCGTTGGCCCGACGTGCCCGAGAACGAGGTCCCGATCGATCCGATCACCAACGGGGTTCACACTCTGACCTGGATCGGAGCGCGCATGTGCGACCTGCTCGACCGGCACCTCGGCGAAGCGTGGCGGGACGATCCGTCGAATCCGGAGGTTTGGCGGGGGGTGCGCGACATTCCCGACGAGGACGTCTGGGCGGTGCGCGAGCGTCAGCGCGGCGACTTCGTCCGCTACGTTCGGCGACGGGTCCAGCGCGACGTCGAGCGGCGCGGCGGTCGGCTGTCCGTTCAGAGCTACGACGAGATCTTGGACCCTCGCGTCTTGACCATCGGTTTCGCGCGACGGTTCGCCACCTACAAGCGGGCGACGCTTCTGCTGACCGACCGAGACCGGCTCAAACGGATTCTGTTCAACGGGGACCGTGGCGTCCAGTTCGTGCTGGCGGGCAAGAGCCATCCCCGGGACGACGGGGGGAAACGGTTCATCCAGGAGCTTTACCGGTTCATCGAATCGGGGGGCGTTCGGGCGCGGATGGTGTTCCTTGAGGACTACGACATGGGGGTTGCGCGGCACATGGTGCAAGGAGTGGACCTCTGGCTCAACAACCCTCGGCGTCCCCTCGAGGCGAGCGGGACGAGCGGGATGAAGGTCGTGCCGAACGGGGGCCTTAACTTCTCGGTAATGGACGGATGGTGGGACGAGGGCTACTCCCCGGCCGTCGGCTGGGCGATTGGCGACCGGCGCCAGGTCGGGGACGAGGGCGAGCAAGATCGGCTCGACGCCCAAGCCCTTTACCGGACGCTGGAGGATCAGATCGTTCCCCGCTTCTACCAGAAGCTGAACGGCGATCCGCCGCGGGCCTGGGTCGAGATGATCAAGGAGTCCATGGCTCGCCTCGGGCCGCAGTTCTCGACCGATCGGATGGTGAAGGACTATGCCACGAAGTTCTACTTGCCGGCCCACGCCGCGTACATGCGTCTGGCGAGTGACGACCTTTCCCGGGCCTGGGAGGCGTTCCACTGGCAGGCGAAGGTTCGCGCGGAATGGGACGCGGTCAAGGTCGTCTCCGTTACCGACGATCTTGGGGCGGAGAACGCCCTGGGCGGAGCGTTTCGTCTTGTCGCCGAAGTGTCGCTCGGTTCGCTTACGCCCGAGGACGTGGCGGTCGAGGCGCTCGTCGGAAGGGTCGGCGCGAACCGCGAACTCGAGGACGCGGAACGCGTCGAACTCGATCTTGCGCATCGCGACGGCTCGATCGGCCGGTACGAAGCGACCGTAACTCTGCGCACGGCGGGTCTGCGCGGCTATGTCGTCCGGGTCCGCCCCCGGCACGACGCGGTGCGCGTCGCAACCGAACTGCCACTCGTGGCCTGGAACTGAACACGCGCCCAAGACGGCTGGGACCCAGAGCCGGGCCGTCTTGCCAGAGCGTTCGGGATCAGTCCTTGGCCTTGAGGGTGTCGGGGATTTTGACCGTCATTCCGGCCTTGATTCCGAGGCGTTTGAACGCGCCGGCCTTCATCTCGATCGCGTACTTCGCCGGGTAGCGGCTCGGGATTCCTGTCTCATCGAGCGGGCGCATCGCGGCGGTCGTCACGATCTGCTTCTTGGCGTTCACGTAGGCGATGTCGAGCGGGATGAGGGTGTTGCGCATCCAGAAGCTGAGCGGTTCCTCGTCCTGAAAGACGAAGATCATCGCTTCGTCGGGCTGGACCTCCTTGTTGGTGAGGAACATCATCCCCTCCATGCGCTTGGAGTTCTCGTCCATCACCCATGTCTTGAGCTTGTGATCTCCGATCTGAATCTCGACCCGGGCGAGCTCATTGAGCTGGTACATCCGGTGGGGGTTCTTCACGAAATCCTGGTCCCTCTGCTTTTGGCCTTGGGCGGTGGTGGGGGTGGGCGCGACGGCGCAACCGAGCAACAGCGCGAACGCCAGGAAGACGGACAGGTGGGGCTTTTTGGACATGGATCCTCTCGCAATGGTTATAGACGCGGCGAACCGCCGGGAGATACATAGAGGGGCATCCGACGCTCGTAGGCGTCGATCTCGGCTTCGGCGACGAGGGTGCGACCGATGAGATCGCGCCCCTCGAGCATGGCGCGCTTGGTGACGGGATCGATCTCGAACACCAGGCTCGTTCCGTCCACCCGAATCGTCTGGGCCTCTAGGTCAATGGTGACCGATGCCCCCGAGCCGATCTCGATGAGCACCTCATGATGGGCTTCCGCGACCTCGATCAGAAGCAGGCCGCAGTTTTCGGCGTTCTGGCGGAAGATGTCGCTGTAGCCCGGCGCGCTGGGCGTCCGTTTGGCGACGATCGCGCGAAAGCCCGCTTGTTGGAGCGCCCAGACGGCGTGCTCGCGCGAGGAACCGCACCCGAAGTTCGTGCCCACGACGAGGACGGTCGCACCCTTTGCGGCGGGGTCGTCGAGCGGGCAACCCACCCCGCGCACGTCCTTGAACAGCAGTTCGCCATAGCCCGAACGGGTGACCATCGTGAGAAACCGCGCCGGGATGATGCGGTCGGTGTCCACATTGTCCTGATTCAGGACGGCGAGCGTACCGGTGTGCTCTCGAAAGGCGGCCATGGGTTCAGTCTGGCAGGTCGGGGATGGCCTATCCTCCGTTGACGAACATGTCCACGTCGCTGAGAGTGTTCGCGGCCCCGCCGTCGGCTTGTCCCAGAACGATGTAGTAGTACGCCTTCCCGAACTCCAAACTGGGTCCCGCGTAGGCGAGGCTGTTCGAGGTGGTCGGCGAACTGACCCAAAACGGGGTCACGCCCACGCCCGGGTACCGGTTGAAGACGTAGACCTTGTAGGTCTCGGCACCCTGGGCGGGTTGCCATCGGAAGGACAGGGGGCCGGTGTCCGGAGAACGCAGGACCAACTCGCCGAGCAGACGGCCGCTCAGGACCGAGGAGGGGTCGCTCTCGCCGTTGCGGCTGTCCGGGTACTGCGTGTTGAGCGAGGTGAGCCGGTAGTAATAGCGAGACCCGGCCCGCAGTTCGTCACTGAAGTCGGCGTAGAACTCCGCCAGCGGATCGCGCAAGTAGTCCACCGCCGTGAACGGGCCGGCCGCCGCTCCGGATCGGTACACGCCGTAGCCGAGCAGGTTCAGGCTGTCCACGTAGGCCCAATAGAGGTCGATCTCATGGAACACGTCCGGCATGACCCGCGAGTCGGACCGGGCACGGCGCGCGTAGGCGCGATCGGGTCGGATCAGGTTCTTGATCGCCTCGAACGCCGCCTGCTTGTTCGGTTGGCGGGTCGCGGAAGGCGGCGTCGTCCAACTGACCGCTTCGCGCATGGTCGGCGGCGGCAGGAGCGGGTCGCCGCCGTTGCCGAGAACCCAGTTGAGGGTGCGGACCTCCCCGGCGGTGAGGGTAGCGAAGGCGTCGTCCGACGCGAAGGTCGGGGCACTGGCGATAATGTAGTACTCGATGCCGGATTGCAGGCCGTCGAGCCGGTATCGTCCGTCCGAATCGGTGATCGCCATGGCGCTGGACAGCCCTCCGCCGATCGCGAAAACTTTGGCGCCCTTGACCCGGTCGCCCGCTCGGGTGGTGACGGCGCCGCGCACCGCGGCCTGAAGCGAATCGCGCACGACCGCCAGGTTCACGCTCTTGGTCCGCTCGCCCGCGAACACCTGCGCGACGTTCTGGCCGCTGAAACGCACCCCGTCCTGGGTGATCTCGGCGCGTACGACGACCTGGCCCTCGGGCACCTCGTCGAGCAGGAACGCGCCGGAGGGGTTGGTGAACGCCTGGCGACTCCCCGTCCGAACCAGGGCGTCGCGGACGGGGTCTCCGTTCGCGTCCGTGACGTTTCCCGCGATCTGACCGACTCGATTCGTGGTTCCCGAACCCCCGCCGCAACCTGCGAGGGCAAAAGCGGCGACGAGCAACAGAGGAACGAGCCTTCGCATAGCATCGATTGTACGCCCGAACCAGGGTCTCGGTTTCTTAGCCGTGCGCCGAAAGTCGCGACGATGGTCCCTTTGGGGCGATAATGCCGAGCCATGCGCCTCGTGATCGCCACCCACAACCGCAAGAAGGCCAACGAGATGCGCCAGATTCTTGGCGCCCGATTTCCGGGGCTCGTCCTGGCGACGCTCGACGACTATCCCGGCGCGCCCGAGCCCGACGAGACGGGCGCGACCTATGCCGAGAACGCCACCATCAAGGCGGAGTCCGCCGCCGCTTTCACCGGCGAATGGGCGGTGGGGGACGACTCCGGGCTGGAAGTGGACGCGATGGGCGGGCAACCCGGCTTGCATTCCAAGCGGTTTGGCGGCGAGGACGCTCCCTTCTCCGAGAAGATGCGTATGGTTCTGGACCGGCTGGCGGAAACGTCCGCTGGGGAGCGGGGCGCCCGGTTCCGCTGCTTCGTGGCGCTGGCGATCCCCGGCGAACCGACTCGCGTGTTTGAAGCGACGTGCGAGGGCACGATCGCGCACGCACCCGTCGGCGAGGGCGGCTTCGGCTACGATCCGATCTTCCTGTTGCCCGAGGGTCGGACGATGGCGCAACTCACCTCCGACGAGAAACACGCCAGGAGCCACCGGGGCAAGGTGCTGCGCGCGCTCGGCGACTACCTGGCGTCGCGGAGCGAGTTCCAGACCTGATCGACTTCGATGTCCGCCACTTGGCCGCCCTCGCCCGGCGTGAGAACGGTCAGTCCATCGAACGGCGGGGCCCATAGGCGGTGAATGCCGTGGCGGAAAAGTCCGACCGTAGGGGTTCCCGCCGCGACGGCGAAGTGGAGAATGCCGTTGTCGAGGGACAGAACCCGCCGTGCGCGAGCCGACGCCCCGACGACCTGAGGAAGGGTGAAGCGCCCGCGCAAATCGTGGACCAAGCCACGTTCGACAAGGGTCTCCTCTTCCGCCGCGCCCATCCAAAACCTGCCTTGGGCGCTCGGCTTCGCGCCGAGCAACCCGACCGACCAGCCCTCGGCGCGACACCGCTCGAGCACGGCGACCCATTTCGCGATCGGCCAGAGCTTTTCCGGCAGACTGGCGGCGGTCGCGATCAGCACGTCCGGCACGTTCCCATCCGGTTCGGCCTGGGGAAGCCGGTAGCGGGGAACCGCGCCTTCCAGGTAGGCCAGCCGCGCGAAGATCTCGCCGATGAACCCCGAGCGAAGGAACGGGTAGCGAACCGGCAGGCTCTCGGCGATCCAGCCCTGGTCCTGCCACAACGCGCCTCGGAGATCGTCCGCGAAGGGCAGGTCCCCCCGTCCGCCCTCGCCGACGGACGGCCCGCACACGGGGGTCGACTCGCCCGCCAGCAGGCCCGCGAACGCTTTTGGCCAAGCCGTCCATTCGACATTGATCACCAGGTCGTACGGGTCCGAGGGCAACCAGGACAGGGCGTCGCGAAGGGGCGTCCCGTGAAGCGGATACGCCCGGGTGGGCAGATCGGAAGCGCCCGCCATCTCCTGCACTCGATGGCCCCCGAAGTAGTCCACGCAGGCGGGCGAGACCTCCCGCCGAAGCATCTGGAGAAGGGGGGTTACCGCCACGAAGTTACCGAGCGCGTCGTTCGACACGACCGCGATCCGACCGCCGGGCCGAACCGGATCGCCGCAATAGCGAGTCACGACTTGGATTCTACCGACCGGCCAACCGTGGGCTCGATCTGCCGCTCGAGTCCGTGCCCTAGCGTCGGGTGGCGCTCGCCGCGATGCGGATCGACCAGGTTCACGCCGTCCTCGTACACCCAGGGAGTCTGCCAGAGCAGACGCAGAGCGGTGAAGAGCGGCATCGTGTAGAACCGGTCGGGGTAGAGCTCGGCGACCTTCCGCTCGATTTCGCGCGCGTGGTGGGGAGGTGCGGCGGGAAACAGGTGGTGCGCCACATGGGCGCCAAAGTAGTGGTGCATCGCGTCCAACCAACCGAGCCACTTCGGCAGGCTCACCGACAGGGAGGAGGCGAGCACGTCCCGCTCGTCGGCGAGGGGATTCAGGAAGTGGTTCGTCGCGATGTACGAGATCACGACCGTGTTCGCCACGAGCAGGGGCACGACGTAGCCCCACACGAACACCGTCCCTCCGAGGGTCAGGGACAACCCGATCCAGAAAGCCGCCTGGCCGACCGTCTCGGCGAGCATTCTCGACTTCTCGCGGACCGGGGTCGCCGGGTCGCGGACGTAGGCGATGAGCATCCGGATCGTCTGCTGGGTCATGCGAAACGTGAACGATCCGAACACCACCAGGTTGCGGGCCAGGGGCGAGAGCCGGTACAGGAACCGCAGCACGGGGTTGTGCTTGTAGTGCTCGATTGTGAACAGGTGGTCCGGATCGACCCCCTCGATCTGGGTGTTGTTGTGGTGCTCGGCGTTGTGCCACTTGCGCCAGAGCAGCGGTCCGATCCAAAGTGGGCTGAAGGCGGCGAGGGTGAACAGGTCCCGTGCGGTCCGGTTGCGGAAGGCCCCCCCGTGCGAAACGTCGTGCGCCAGAAACCCGAGGCAGGCGAACGAGTGCCCGATCGCGAGGGCGACCAGGGGCGCGAGCCAGGGCTGGAACCAGCGGCTCAGGAAGACGTATCCGCCGACGATGACGGCGAGATGGAACGGCACCCACCAGAGGCTCCGGGCGCTGGGCTGAAAAAGCCGGTCGGGAAGCGCGCGGCGCAACGTTTGGCGGTAGTTCGGGATGGTAGATGGGGCGGCGGACAAGCGGAATCGGCTCCGGTCGGCGGGCTCCGGTTCGGGAGTCCGCTTGCCTGTAGGTACGACGGTCGGTGGGCGGTCGTTGCGCCGGGGTTCCCGGGGCTTCGACGTCCCGCTGTCTGGCCTGTCGTCCCAAACCCGAAGGGGCGTCCGCGCCGCCTGGTCTCAGTTCGGCAACGCCGAGCGAGGGACGAAGACGCGGCCATCCTTGAGCATCGGCGCGTCGGGCATCGGTCTCCAGACGGTTCCGACCTTGACCTTGTCCGCGCCGAGCGCGAGAGTGTGCAAGGCGCCGCCTCGGACGAAGGTCCAGGCGTCGCCGTTCGGGTCGCGGGTTACCGCCGTCCCGACGGCCGACGCCCATTCGCCCAGGTCCACCATCTCGGCGTTCGACCTCTCCGCCCTTCGGCTCGCGACCGAGCGGCCGTTCACCGAGATCGTCTCGGCGGGACCGAGACGACGCGAGGCGTAGGTCGCGAACGCCTTGCGGGCGATCGCCTCCGCCCACCGGCCTTCCGCCGCAAGGTCGTCCGGACGGTTGCGGTTGTTCCGACCCTCGCGGACGAGCGGGGAATCCATGGACAGGTGAACGCTCTCCCGTGTCCCGACCGTCCAAATGCCGAGACCGCCCGGTCGCCTCGGGCAGATCAGTTGACGGCCGAAGGGCATCCCGGAGAAGGGCACGGTCTCCAACGGCTCGTTGATTCCGCTGGTCGGGATTCGCCTGGACGCGGCTTCGGGGCTTGAGGGCGTGGCCCTAATGAGCAGGCGTACGCGATCAGCCGCACGTTCAACGAGCACTGAGCGGTCGGTATCGCTGATCATGTTGAAGCGCGCTTCCCTCAGTTCCGGCGGGGCCCAAGTGCAGGGCGACTGCTGCGGGACGCCCGGTGCATGCGCCGAACACACGATAAGGGTGAGAGTGAGAAACATGGGCACCTCAGAAGATCGCGCTCAGTTCGCGCGCTCCGTAGTAGAGGCCGACTTCCTCCGGATCTTCCGGCATCGGGTCGGCGTAGTAGCTGTAGGCAAGTCCGTAGAAGACGCCCCTGGAAACCTCGGTCTGCCAAAACCCGGCGAGGTCCCATCCCGGTCCGGCGGGCGGATTACGGTACCAATCTCCGGACCAGTCCGTAAGTTGGGCGCACGCAGCGTCGAAGACGGCGTCTTCGGCCACCAGGACCTGGTGAAAGGCGAACGGGAAGTTCTCATAGGGCCCGATCTGACTCGCGTCGTTGCCCAGTCCGCAAAGGAGGTTGGACCAGAAGCCCTCGTCATCCGACGTGAGTACCGTCAATTCCGACTCGATGCCATTAGCCGCCGCTGCAAGGTGCAGCAACCCGGAAGCGTCCTGGCAATCCATGTTGTAGATCGAATGCTGAACGGCATGGGTCAAATCGTAAGAGACGGCCCCGGTTTCGGTATCAATGTCCGTGTAGTAGGTCTCATAATAGTCGTAAACCCAAAGCGCCGACCAGAACAGCCCGAAGGTGAGTTCCTTCAGCACGTCCGCGTCGTCGCCGTCCTCGGCGTGGGCCCAGGTACAGGCCAGCGCGAGCAGGTCGGTCCAGGGGATCGCCTGGAGACCCACCGGGTCGCTCTGCGTCTCGTAGACCGTCTCCCAGGTCTGGTACCCGCCCGTCGTCCAGGCGGTCTGGCCGTTCGCGACGAAGGTCGCGTCCACCTGCAGTTGGCCGTGGGTCACGGCGTCGGGCAGCCCGCTCACCGTGATCGTCTTGGTCGCGTAGCCCGGGATGTAGGTCGGGAAGAGTTGCGTGGCCGGGACCGTCATGCTCCCGCCCCCGCTCACGGACGGCGAGGAGTACCGCGTCTGGCCGAGGGGCGCCAGCGGTTCGGGCGCGTAGAGCCGCGCCCCGTTGAGGGTCAGCGTTCCGCTCACGGCTGTGCAGTTCGGGTTGTAGAACTTCAGGACGATCGTCATCGAGTCCCCCCGTTGGTACACGACCGGGAAGGACGTCGTCGTCGTCCACTCGACGGCGGGGTACTGGCCGCCCCCTGCGGGCCGCGCGCTCCCGTCCTGGTTCTTGTAGAACCAGACGCGATCCGCCGCGACGGTGTTGTCGGAATAGTCGCGCTCCCAGAGCGCGACGGTGATCGCCGAGCCGAGGGCGGCCTGGCCCAGGGCCACCGCCGCCAACAACCATCTCAAAGCCCCAGAGCAACGATTCATCGGCGTCCCTCCACCAAATACGACGCGTTCCTACCCCCCCCGACCACCTTTGTCAAGAGACGCGATGGGATTGGGGCGAAAGACCCGGCGGTCCTTCGGGAACAGAACGGTCGAGCGGCGACCGCGAACCGGGCGACCGGTGTATCCTTTCGGGGGTCCCCGAGACTCGCCCGTGATCCATCCCGACCTGCTCGCCATCCTCGCCTGCCCGCTCGACGACGATCGGCCGCCCTTGCGGCTCGAGGGCCATTACCTCGTCTGCGACCAATGTGGGCACGGCTTCGCCATCGTCGACGGCATCCCGGACCTGTTGCCGGAGGACGCCATCCCGCCCGAACGTCTCAAGGAGTTGCTGAGTGGCCGATAGAGGCTTGCGCATTCTCGTCCTGCACGGACCCAACCTGAACATGACCGGCTTTCGCGAGCCGGACGTCTACGGCAAAAAGCCCCTCGACGAAGTGGACGCGGAGATACGCGCCCTCGCCGAAACCCTCGAGTGCGAGATTCGAATCCTCCAATCCAACTCGGAAGGCATCCTGATCGATACCATCCAAGAGCACCGTTCCTGGGCCGACGGCATCGTCATCAACCCCGGCGGTCTCACCCACTACTCCATCGCCCTGCGCGACGCCCTGGTCGCCGTGCGGCTGCCCGTCATCGAGGTCCATCTGAGCAACGTCCACGCCCGTGAGGAGTTCCGCCGCCACTCCGTCATCGCCCCCGTCACCGTCGGCCAGATCGTCGGCTTGGGCCACGCGGGTTACCTGCTGGCCATCCAGGCCCTCAACACCATCGTCCGGGAGACCTTCTCGTGAACAACGTCGACCGCCTCCGCGAGCGCATGGCCGACGCCGGAGTCGACGCCCTCCTCCTCAGCCACGTCCCCAACGTCCAGTGGCTCACCGGCTTCACCGGCTCGGCGGGAAGCGTGCTCCTGACCGAGACCGACGGCGTGTTCATGACCGATAGTCGGTACACCCTCCAAGCCGCCGAGGAAGTGTCCGACCTTCCGGTCAGAACCTTCGCCAACCCCGTCCGCCAGGCCGACTTCCTCGCCAAGAACGCCCACGACCTTGGCCTCACCCGTGTCGGCTTCGAGCGAGAGTTCGTCACCTACGGCGCGTACCAAGACTGGCAACGCGCCTTCGCCGAGATCGAGCTTTACCCGGCCGAAGACCTCGTCGCCTCCCTCCGTGCCGTCAAGTCCGCCGACGAGATCGCCAAGATCCGCCGCGCCTGCGCCCTCACCGACGCCTGCCTCGAGCACGTGGTCCGCCTGATCCAGCCCGGCGTGCGCGAGTGGGACGTGCTGATGGAGATCGAGTTCTTCTTCCGACGCCAAGGCGCCGACAAAGCCTTCGAGCCGATCGTCGTCAGCGGCGAGCGCAGCGCCCGCCCCCACGGCCACGCGAGCGACAAGACCCTCGCCGTCGGCGACTTCGTCACCCTCGACCTCGGCGCCATGGTCGACGGATTCTGTGGCGACGTGACGCGCACCTTCGTCGTCGGCGAAGCCACCGATCGCCACCGCGAGATCTACGCCCAGGTCCTCCGCGCCGAGCAAGAGTGTTGCGCCGCCCTCCTTCCCGGCGCCAACGGCAAGGACGTGGACGCCCTGGCCCGCCGCATCCTGGACGAAAAGGACCTCGCCCGCTACTTCGGCCATGGACTCGGGCACGGCCTGGGACGCCTGGTCCACGACTCCGGCCGCCTCGGCCCCACCTCTGACCAGCCCATCGAGGTCGGTCAGGTGTGGACGGTCGAGCCCGGCGTCTACATCGAGGGCTTCGGCGGCGTCCGCATCGAGGACGACGTGCTGGTGACCGAATCCGGCCCCGAAATCCTCACCCACTTTGACCGCGAGCTGCTCGTCCTCCCGCGCTGAAGCGCCATGCATGAGCCGCTCGTCGAACTGAAGGGTTGCTCGCGACGCGAGCGCGGTCCGACCTTCGACGCCGCCTTCTTCCCGGGTGAAACCGTCGCGGTGATCGAGCCGGACCGCGTCGTGCCGCCGACCCTCGAACTCCTACGCGGAACCTCGACGTTTCGGCGAGGAACGGTCGAACGCCGTGGGCGAGTCTCGCATCCTCCCGGTCCCCCGCCCCGGCGCCGCGAGTCGCTCCAAACCTATTGCCGATCCCTCCTCGGCGACGGCGACCCCACCCGCATCGCCGCCGCCCTCACCGAGTTGGGTCTTTGGGAGCAGCGGTCCGCGCGGGCGACCGACCACGAGGCGCTGGCGCCCGTGCTGGCGGCCCTTCTCGGTCCCGAGGAGATCGTCGCGCTACCCCTGACCCTGGATCGTCTCGACCCGTGGGCCACCCGCCGAGTCTGGCGAGCCCTCTCCCTAGAGGTCGCTCGCGGACGCACCGTCCTCCTCCACACGCATCGCCTCGAACTCGCCGCCGCGTGCGATCGCCTCCTCGTCGGCGACCGGGACGACCTCCGTTTCGTCGGCCGACCCTCGGAACTGCCCGAAAGCGCCCCCGCCGTCGTGAGGGTCCGCACCGCCCACGCCCCGGACGTTCGCGCCCTCGTCGAGCCGTTCGCGATCCAGATCAAGGAACTACCGGACGGAATGGAGTTCGTCGCCCCCAAGGGCCAAGAACTCGCCGCCCGTCTGCTGATCCAGGGATACGGCGACGTCGAATACGCCGTCCTTCGGCGGCCCCCCTTCGAAGAGGTCCTCCTCGACCTGCTGGATCAGTGATGCGTCGGGAGAAGGTTCAGGACGACGACGAGCACCGCGACCGTCCACAACACCCCGATGTTCACCCGCCGCAACACGCGGGGGTCGTGCCCGGCGTGATCTCCGTGGTGACGATGGCAACAGGCCCCGACCGGCCGGTACGCCGTGCGAAAGCCGAAGAACAACTGAACCGCCGCCACCGCCAAGAACAACGGTCGCCAAGGCTCGAATGCGTGCGCGAAGCCCGTCGCCGTTGCCCCGCCGACCGCCACCGCCAACGGCGGCAACCAACAACACGCGTTGCAGAGCAGACCCGTCGCCAGGGCCGTCAACGCGGGACGGATAACCCCGCCCAGGCCGGGCGAAGGGCTGTTCTCGACGGTACCGTGCGATGCGCTCATATCTTGCAATAGTATTGCATTTATCCGCGCGACATGCAAGGCCCAAGCCCCAGTCTCTACGCCGCCAGTTGCGTTCGTGCCTGCTTGATCTCGGAATCGAGGTCCGCCAGACGCGGCCCCAGGTTCGCGACCACCTTGCCCGCCGCCACCGACGCGAGCCGGCCCGTTCGGCCTAGGTCGTACCCCTTCGCCATCCCGTACAACAACGCCGCCGCGTACATGTCCCCCGCCCCCGTCCGATCCACCACGCGAACCGGGTGGGCCGGAACCTCCATGACCACGTCGCCCGCAACGAGCAACGAACCCTCGGAGCCAAGCGTCAACGCCACCGTCTCGACGTCCCGCCCGAGCGCGAGGGCCGCCGACCTGGGCTCCGTCTCGCCCGTCAGGGCCGTCGCCTCCGGCAGATTGGCGATCAGCACCGACGCGTGCGTGGCCACAAAGCGGCGAAGGTCCTCCGCGTGCCGACCCACGCAGCGCGACTCGGACAGGGAGAGCGCCACGCGGACGCCGCGCGCTTTCGCGATCGTCGCCGCCCGCTCCACCGTCTCCCGCTGGCCGGGGCTGTCCCACAGATAGGCGGTGGCGTGGACGAAGCGCGATCGGCCAAGGTCGTCCTCAACCAGGTCGGTCGGGCTCAGCTCCAACCCGCACCCAAGGTACGTCACCATCGTGCGTTGCGAGTCGGGGGTGACCAGCACGATGCAAATGCCGGTGTCGCCCTCGCTCTCCCCCAAGTTGGCTTTCACCTTCTTGAGCGAAAGGCCCTCACGGTACAGGCGCCCGTGCTCGTCGTTCCCCACCCGTCCGGTGTAACTCGCCTTGCCGCCGAGCAGGGAGACCCCGATGGCCGTGTTCGCGCCCGATCCCCCCGGCTCCGCGTTCACGATGTGCTCGTACACTTGCGAAACGAGCTCGCGTTGGCGACCGTGGTCCACCAGGTACGTCCCTCCTTTCGCAAAGCCGAGCGAGCCGAGCAGCGCCTCCGACACTTCGGCCTGGATGTCGTAGAGCGGGTTGCACAAACAGGAAACGTCAAAAAGCCCCATAGCGCACGATTCCGGAATCCGTCGCGGGCAGGCCCACGCTGGCCACCCGTCTCGCGAGGCGCTCCCGTGAACGGACGCCTCGTCGTTACCGTTAGGTATCGGCACGCCAGGGCGATCCGCATACGTATTCACCGCGTATTCACTGCGCGTTCAGCTCGCCGCCGCCCCTCCCCGCAGAATCGTGCCGCCGAAGGGCAGGTATCGTCCCCTCGGTCCTCCGGAATGAACGACGAAACGAACCGCGAAATCGAGTACGACCCGCTCATCGAACTGATGGCGCGGTTCGAGAACGTCAAGGCCGCCGACGCCGCCGCCGACCCCTTCGCCGGACTCTCCGTCGAGGAGCGGCTCAAGAAGCACATCGTCGACGGCATCAAGAAGAACCTCGAGGCCGACCTCGACGAGGCCCGCGCCGCCCGGTCCCCCCTCTCCATCATCAACGACGTCCTCCTCGACGGAATGAAGACCGTCGGCGAGCTCTTCGGCGCCGGCAAAATGCAGCTCCCTTTCGTCCTCCAAAGCGCCGAGGTGATGAAGGCGAGCGTCCGCCACCTCGAACCGTTCATGGAAAAGTCAGACGGCGACGCGAAGGGCTCCATGCTCATCGCCACCGTCGCCGGCGACGTCCACGACATCGGCAAGAACCTCGTCGACATCATCCTCACCAACAACGGCTACCGCGTCGTCAACATCGGCATCAAGCAACCCATCAACGCCATCCTCGACCAGGCCAAGGCCCACGACTGCCGCGTCATCGGCCTCAGCGGTCTGCTCGTCAAAAGCACCCTCGTTATGCGCGACAACCTGCTCGAAATGAACGCGCGCGGACTCCACGACTACCCGGTGATCCTCGGCGGCGCCGCCCTCACCCGCGCCTACGTCGAGCAGGACCTTCGCGCCTTGTACAACGGGCGCGTCTTCTACGCTCAGGACGCCTTCGAGGGACTCGCCTTGATGGGCAAGCTCTGCGGCGACGACGCGCAGGTCGAGGAAGAGCCACCGGCCGTCCCGCGCGCGACGAGCCACCGCCTCGGCGACACGCCCCCCGACCTCTACGTCTTCGACGGCGCCAAGAGCGACGTCCGAACCGACGCCCCCGTCCCCGCCCTCCCGTTCTACGGCGCGCGTCGGCACACCAAGTTCGACGTCTTCGAACTCTACAAGTACGTCAACCCCATCGCCCTCTTCCGAGGCCAGTGGCAGTTTCGCCGCCAAGAGGGGATGGACAACAAAGCCTTCGACGCGTGGCTCGAGGAGAACGCGCGTCCCGTCTTCGAGCGGATGCAGCGCGAACTCGCCTCCGTCCTGAAACCGCGCGTGAAGTGGGGCTACTTCTGGTGCCAGAGCGAGGGCAACGACCTGATCGCCTACCACGAGGACGCCCGCACCGAGCGTTGCCGGTTCCGCTTCCCCCGCCAGTCCACCGACCGCCGTCTCTGCCTCGCCGACTTCTTTCGAAGCGTCGAGTCGGGCGTGATGGACGTCGTCGGATTCCACATCGTCACCGTCGGCTCCGAGGTCTCCGAGCACGAACGACGCCTGTTCGCCGCCGGCGATTATCAGAACTACCTTTACATCCACGGCATGGGCGTCGAAACCGCCGAAGCCCTCGCCGAATACTGGCACCGCCAAATCCGCCTCGAGATGGGCATCGCCGACCAGGAGCCGGACCAGATGCGCCTCCTCTTCTCCGCCAAGTACCACGGCGCCCGCTACTCCTTCGGCTACCCCGCCTGCCCCAACCTCGAGGACCAGCGCATGCTGATGGACCTCCTCCAGCCGCAGGACATCGGCGTCGAACTCAGCGAGGAGTGCATGCTCGTCCCCGAACAGTCCACCTCCGCCATTATCGTCCACCACCCGGACGCGAAGTACTTCAACATCCGCTGAGTGCCGCCCCCACCCTGTCATTCTGAGCGCAGCGAAGAATCCCGGCCGACAACCCCCACCCTGTCACTCTGAGCGCAGCGAAGAACCCCGTCCGGTAAGCCCCATCGTACGGAGCAAAGCGAAGAACCCCCGCGAGCGCCGCTCGACCCGAAAGCGGTTGACGAACCGCTCCCCCTCCGCCAAAGGAACGATGCGTCAACAATCGCCCGACGAACGCGAGACCCTCGACGAGCGGGTCGAGCGCTGGCAGGCCTATGTCGGTCGCCTCTTCCTGCCCCTCGACCAACTCCCCTGCATCGCCTCCCGCGAGTGGGTGGTCCAAGGCCTCCTCGAAACCCGCGAACTCGTCCTGATCGGCGCGAACCCCAAAGAGGGCAAAACCTGCCTCGCCAGCGCCATCGCCCTTGCCGTCGCCACCGGAACCCCCTTCGCCGGGATGCCCACCGTCCAAGGCGCCGTCCTCTGGCTATGCTACGAAGAGGACTTCGCCGAACGATGCCGGCTCCTGTGGTCCTCGCCCCTCGCTCAGGCTCACCTCCCCCTCTATTCCTGCTTCGAACGCATCCCCATCGACGACGATCGGTTCGTCGGCGCGATCACGACCTGGATCGCCGAAACCGAGGCCCGCCTCGTCGTCCTGGACCCCCTCCAGGCCGCCGCCAACTGCAACCTGGAACGCCCCGCCGCCGCCCGGCGCGTGATGCAGAACCTCCGCGAGGTTTCGCGCGCCGCCACCACCCTCGTCCTTCACCACAAGCAGTCCCGCGCTCGCGCCGGGCAACGAGGCCGCATCGCGGGCAGCGCCCAACTGGAGGCCGTCTGCACCACGGGAATCGTGATGGCCGCCCAACCCGCGACCCTCGCGAACGAGTCCGGGCGCGAGTCCGGACGCTTGGTCACCCTCGACTGCCGGAGCCGTCGGCCCGACGGCAACCAGTGCGTCCGCCTCTTCAGCACTGGCCCCTTGGACTACCAGGTGGACCTTGAAGAACGCGTGCACCGTCTCGATCCCGGCCGGCCCCAGCCGACCTGGCCAAACACCGTCGCCGCCCAGATCGTGGACTGCCTCCGACGTTCGGGTCCCCTCACCGCCCAGGAGATCGCCGACCGAATCGGCGCACGCGTCGGCACCGTCCGCAACGGCCTCACCCGCTTGTACCGGGAGGAACGGGTTCTCTGCCATGCCGTCCGGAACGGCTGCGCGCACTACCGCCTCCCTGCCGATCGGGACGGATCGGGAACGCGCGAACTGGACCGGCCTGAACCGGCCGTGACCGTGGCCTTGGGGCCGGGCGTGCGAGGGGCGCGCACGAGGAGTTGGGAATGACGGGAATGACGGGAAGGGGGACACAAGGGAATGACGGGAATGACGGGATCCGCCGGGACGGGCTGCCCACCGGCCCCCGCCCCGACCCGCCGGTACACTCTTCCCGATGCGACTGACGCACCTCGTTCACTGCGCGGGTTGAGCCGGCAAACTGGGACCCACCCAGCTTGCGGAGGTTCTCCGCGCCATACCCCGTTCGGCCAATCCGAACCTGCTCGTCGGCTTTGAGACCAGAGACGACGCCGGGGTTTTTCGCCTGAACGAAACCGAAGCCCTGGTTCAAACGATGGACTTCTTCACCCCCATCGTGGACGACCCCTACGCCTACGGCGCGATCGCCGCCGCCAACGCCCTGAGCGACGTCTACGCCATGGGGGGCCGGCCCCTGACCGTGATGAACATCGCCTGCTTCAACCCGGCGGCCGCTCCCCCCGAAGTCTGGGCCGCGGTCCTGCGGGGAGGCTACGACAAGGTCACCGAGGCCGGCGCCGTCGTCGTCGGCGGGCACAGCGTCGAGGACAACGAGCCGAAATTCGGTCTGAGCGTCACCGGCATCGTGAACCCGTCCCGGATGTTCGCCAACACGAACGCACAACCGGGCGACGGGGTGTACCTGAGCAAACCGCTTGGGACGGGCATCGTCACCACCGCCGCCAAGTTCGATCGCTGCTCCGAGGACGAACTGTCGGCGGCGATCGCCGCGATGTCCGCCCTCAACCGCGAAGCGGCCGACCAGGGCCTCGAAGCGGGCGTTCGGTGCGCCACCGATATCACCGGCTTCGGACTGGCCGGCCACCTGTTCAACGTGGCGCGAGCCTCCAAAGTCCGCATCGAGGTGGAAGCGGGTCGCCTCCCCGTCTTGCCTGGAGTCGAACGCATGGTCGCGGAGGGCATGATGACCGGCGGCGCCGGGCGCAACGAGGAGTTCCTCGGCGAGGCCCTCGCCTTCGACGACGACGTGCCCCCGTGGTTGCGCGACGTGGTGCTCGACCCGCAGACGAGCGGAGGGCTGGCCTTGTTCTCGGCAACCCCGATCGAAGGCTCGGTGCGGATCGGCCGGGTGGTGTCCGGGGAACCGGGGATCGTCGTGCGGTCCGGAACGACCGGGCCGAACGGCTAGTCGAGCGACTTGGCGAACTCGATCTCGTCGAGCAACGGAATGCCCTGCAGGCCGATCGCCGGGATCGAGGCCTTGAGTTCCCGTGCCTTCGTCATCGCGTCGTGGAACACCCGGACGAACCGGTAGCCCCGTCGCTGGTAGAACCGCATGGCGGGCAGGTTGTCGTTCGTCGTGTAGAGGAACACCCGCCGCGAACCCGACGACCGGGCCACCCCCTCGACCGCGTGCAACAACGCCGACCCGATCCCGCATCCCGGCACCAGGCTGTCCAAGGTCACGACCTCCAGTTCGTCCGGCCGTATCTGATAGGTGACGAGCCCCACGCGCTCGTCCTCCAGCAACGCCACAAAGGCCGGTAGGGTGGAGGCGTCGATCAGCTCTCCCAACCGTTCGATCCGCGGCCCGCCCCATCGGTGCGCCAACAGGTCGTTGGCCCATGCCCGGGCCGGATCCCGCAAGGGAACGACGCCAATCGTCGGCCTCATGCCTAGATCATACGACGTTCTCCACGATGCGACAAGACCCTCCCGAGTCGGCTAGACTCGCGACATGGCGAACGAACGCGTATCCCGTCGAGAAGCGATCGCATTGGCGGCGGCGACCGCCGTTACTGTGGGGCTTACGGCCCAGTCGCGCGGCCAACTGGTCGCCGTGCCCGCGCCCAAGGGCCGTCTCAACCAATCGGTCTGCCGTTGGTGCTACGGCGGCATGAGCCTCGAGGACCTCTGCGCCAACGCCGCCCGCATCGGCCTGAAGTCGGTCGAACTTCTGAGCGAGAACGAGTGGGCGACGACCAAGGCGCACGGGCTGACCTGCGCCATCGCCAACGGCCCCGGCGGCATCACCGAAGGCTGGAACCGAAAGGAGAACCACGAACGGCTGATCAAAGAGTCCGAACGGTTGCTTCCCCTCGTCGCCGCCGCCGGGATTCCCCAGATGATCGTGTTCTCCGGCAACCGCCGTGGCCTACCGGACCCCGAGGGCCTCGCCAACTGCGCCGAGGGTCTTCGGCAGATCACGCCCCTTGCCGAGAAGCTCGGCGTCACCGTGATCATGGAACTCCTGAACAGCCGGGTCGATCACGGCGACTACCAGTGCGACCGCACCCCGTGGGGCGTCGAACTGGTCCAGAAGGTCGGGTCTCCGCGCTTCCGCTTGCTCTACGACATCTACCATATGCAGATCATGGAGGGCGACGTCATCCGCACCATCCAACGCAACAAGGAGTCGCTCGCCCACTTCCACACGGGCGGCAACCCGGGTCGCAACGAGATCGACGAAACGCAAGAGCTGAACTACCGCCGCATCGCGGAAGCGATCGCTGAAACGGGCTTCACCGGCTACTTCGCCCACGAGTTCATCCCGAAAAAAGACCCTATGGCCTCGCTGGCGCGCGCCTACGAACTCTGCACCGTCTGAAAGACCCGTACGCCAGAACGGGTCGGCTTTCGGGCCGACCCGTTCTGGCGTACGTCCTTGCTGAGACTATTCGGCGGAAGACTCGGTCGCGGCGGGGGCTTCCTGAGGCGCCTGCGACGGCTGCGGCGCTCGCTCGCGACGGTCATAGCCCTGGTAGCGCTCGCGACGCGGCCCGCCACCACGATCCACCTGCTCGCGGACCACGAACGGCAACAACGCCAACTCCCGGGCTCGGCGGATCGAGCGAGCGATCATCCGCTGTTGCTTGGCGGTGTTGCCCGACTGCCGGCTGGGGATGATCTTGCCGCGATCGTTGATGAAGCGGCGCAGGGTCTGCACGTCCTTGTAGTCGACGTACTCGATCTTGTTGATGGTGAGATAGCTGACCTTGCGTCGCCGACGGCCACGGGTCTTCGGCTCTTCTTTCTCACGCAGGACGGCGGCTGTCGACGCCTTGTCGTCCATCATCGACTTGTCAGGGGTTTCGCTCATTGTCCTCCGCTACCGGGTAGCGAAAGACCATTTTAGCACAGCGCCCGGGCCCGTCGCCGGTCCTCCCTGGTCGTTCACGGCAGACGGTGGCCCATCTTGTCCCGCTTCGTCTCCAGGTAGCGGCGGCGCTCCTTGCTCGGAGCGGCTACGAGCGGAACGTGTTCGACGATCTCGAGCCCGTAGCCCGTGAGACCGGCGACCTTCGCCGGGTTGTTCGTCATCAGACGCAGGCGGCGCAGCCCCAGGTCCGCCAGCACCTGGGCGCCAAGGCCGTAATCTCGAAGATCGGCTTTGAAGCCGAGCGCCTGGTTGGCCTCGACGGTATCGAGTCCCTGATCTTGCAGTTCGTAAGCTCGCAGCTTGTTGAGGATGCCGATGCCGCGTCCCTCTTGGGCGACGTAGAGCACGACCCCACGACCCGCCCGCTCGATGGCTTCGAGCGCCATCGCCAACTGATCGCCACAATCGCAGCGTAAGGAACCCATCAGGTCGCCCGTCAGGCAACTCGAATGCACCCGCACCAGCACGGGGTCCTCGGTGCAGACATCGCCCTTGACGATCGCGATGTAGGGCGTCGGCTCCACGGAAGGCTCGTAGGCGTAGAGCGAGAACTCGCCGTACCGCGTCGGGAAGTGGATGGGCCCGGCAATCTGGCGGACCAACTTTTCGGTCTTTCGGCGATAGGCGATCAGATCGGCGATCGTCACGATGCGAAGGCCGTGCTGATCGGCGAAATCAAGCAGTTTGGGTATCCGGAGCATTGTCCCGTCGTCGGCAAGAATCTCGCAACCGACGCCGACGGGCATGAACCCGGCAAGCTCGCAGAGGTCCACGATGGCCTCGGTGTGGCCGGCCCGGCGCAACACACCGCCCTTCTCGGCTCGCAAGGGGATAATGTGGCCGGGTCGAGCAAGATGCTCCGGACGGGCGAGAGGATCGCAGAACACCTCGACGGTTCGCGCCCGGTCGAAGGCCGAGACTCCGGTGGTGGCGCCAACGATGGCATCCACCGTTTCCGCCATGGCGGTCCCGTGCCTTGCCGTGTTCTGCTTGGTCATCATCGGGATCCCAAGCTCGATCAGGCGCTCGGCGGTCGTAGGGATGAACGGGACCCCGCGCCCGTGAACGATCATGAAGTTCATGATTTCGGGGGTGCACGCCTCGCCCGCGACGACGAGATCTCCCTCGTTCTCCCGGTCGGGATCGTCCACGACGACGATCATCCGGCCCGCCCTGAGATCGGCCAAGGCTTCCGGAATGGTCGAGAAACTCATAGTCGTATTCTACGGGATTGAGCGCGCATTGGGCCGTACCAATGGCGATGCCGTAAAGCGCATCGCCCGAACCCGCGTGCGGTGCGGGTTCGGGCGAAACGCGGTGGAGAAGGACCGCCCTAGAAGGGGAAGGACTTGCTGACCGTGAAGGGCGTGTCGCGCGAGAACGCGATGTTCATCCCCAGGACGGTGAATCCCAAGGTGAACTTGGTCGCGGAGGAATACCCGAGACGCGCCTCAAACCCCTTGCCGAGGACCTGGTTCACGCCAAAGCGAGCCTCTCGGCTTCGTCCCCCGAAGGTATCGGCGATGTCGAAGGCGACGGTGGTGCCGGTCTTTGTCATCGTGCCCACGCCGAGGTTGAGACGACGGCGGAACGGATCGACCGACGAACGACCGGGCGCCATGTCCGCCGGCTCGGTCGCGTTGAACCCGAGGTTGGGCCGGATCGCGTTCTCGATCACTGCCCCGACGAACACGTTCTTCTCGGCGCCGACGACGCCCTGGAGCCCGAGGTCCAAGGCCAAGCCGTTGTGCGAGATCACGTTGTCGCCGTTCATCTCCGGGGCGGGCGCGCCGTCGCCGCCCGCGGCGATCGTCCCCGAATTCGCGATATGGTGCGCGAAGTAGCCCCGCATGAACCGGGCGCGCGCGCCAACGGCGAAGTCGCCGGTGGGCGACTTGGGAAGGGCTTTCGAGTAACCGATATCTAGCGAGTGGTATCCGAAACCGTAAGCGTCGAGTTGGGAACCCGCGCCGTAGGTCCCGTCGTTCCGCGCGACGTCGGCCCGCAACGAGGCGTTCGGGATCGAGCGAACGCGAGCTTGGGCTGAAAAGCCGATGGTCACCGGTCCGACGGGAATTCCCAGGTCGTAGTTGGCCCCAAACTCGGTGTTCCCGCCGCCGAACTCCCGAGCGAACTTGCCCAAGTCGTTCTTGTCGTTGCCGCTGCCACCTTTCATACGATCGCGCAGGTCTCCGAAGTCGAGACCGCTCACGTGAAGGCCGATGGATCCGAGGGAGAGACGGTTGTTGGGATAGCCCGGTAAGGCCGCAGGGTTCACCTGCCCCGACAAGCCGCCGTAGCCGGGCAGGGCGAGTCCGGCCCCGGCCATACCGGCGGACCGGCTTCCTCCAAGGACAACGTCCGCGTTGGCGGCGACGGCCTGCAGGCACATCGCCACGACCAGGAAACGGGTGGTTCGAAGACCGTGGTTCATCTGTGAATTTGCCTCCATACGGCCTCACACCCGGGAGGGATTCCGGACCCCACCGGGTGGATTCCTCGGCACGTTACCCGACCCGAGCACCATGCAACGCCTCCCAAAAGAAAAACCGGCCCGCCGAAGCGGGCCGGTTCTTTCGTTCAGAGGACCGTGAGGGCCTTAGAACTTCGCCGAGAGTTGGCTCGAGATGAAGCCGCCCTTGGCGCGGGTGGCGGCGCTGCCCGCGAACGGGTTGAAGTAGCCGACGCCCTTGCTGTCGTAGTCGCTGTACTGGTACATGAGCGAGAACTTGGCGCTGTCGCTCAGCCGGAGGCCGACGCCCACGTTGTACCACTGCTCAAGGGGCTTCACACCGAGACCGGTGATGTTCCACTCGACGCGCTCGACGCCCGCCATGAGGCTCCAGTTCGGGGCGAAGTGCCACTTGGCACCCGCCTTGAGGCTGCTGACCTTGGCGTTGGTCGGCATACCCGTCGTGCCGCCGGCAGGCGTGTTGACGGCCTTGCCGAGGCCCTTCAGGAAGGTGCCCGACGCGTCCAAAGAGACATCCTCGGAGACCTTCAGGTTACCGCCGACGGTGAAGCCGTCAACGTCCGTCGGGTTCCACCAGATGCCGATTCGTCCCCAGTCGCCCGGAGCGCCGAACTGCGGCTCGATGCGCATGTAGTTGGCGTACAGCCCGTACTTGTCCTTACCATAGGACAGGCCGGCCTTGTAGGCCTGGTTCTGCGTGTCGAACTTCTTGGTGTTGTTGTAGGCGTTCACCGACTTGGCGTACGCGCCCTCGAACTTCAGGTCGCCGAACTTGTAGTCCACATCGGCGCCAAACACGTGAACGGTGTTCATCATGTTGTTGGTGCCGCCGTAGAGCACGGTGTTGCTGGTCAGGATCGCGTAAGCGAGGTTGACCTTGCCCTTGTCGGAGAGCGGGAAGTTCACGTTGGCGGCGATCATCCGATCGATCGGCAGGCCGCCCTCGTTGTAGCGCGTGTAACCACGCGGCCGGGTCGCACCCGCCACCGCGTGACCGACCTGGCCCGCGAAGATCGGGGTCAGTTCGACGCCGTTGGTGCTCAGTTGGTCGTTCGTCCGTCCGAAGACGAAATCAAGGTTCACGCCGCCGAACTTGAAGCCCAGGATCGTGCCCGTGATCGTGTAGTCGCCGTTGTCCCACCGCTCGTTGGAGAAGTAGGGGGTGTTGTCGCCGCGCTGGAAGACCAGGGGGCTGATCTTGTAGCCCATGCGGCCGACCTTCGCGGTCGACTTGTTGCCGAGGACGGAGAGGTCGAACGTGACGTTCAGATCCTGAATGTACACGTCGCCCGCGCCCTCACGGTAACCCGCGCCGGGGGTGAGGCCGGACTGGCTGCCGAGGCCGTTGACGACCACGCCGCTCTGCACGCGAGGCGCGCTCAGCATGTTGCCGAGGACGAACGTGCCGGTCCACTTGGGACCCTCCTCGTTCACACCCTTGAGCGTGATGGCGGCTTCATGGAAGGCCACCGCGCTGCGGATGTAACCCGTGGCGGAAGGAACGGTACCGACCCGACCCGGCATGCGACCGTCGACGCCGATCGGCATGAAGCCGCTCTGGCTCTCGCCGGACAAGAGCGCGAAGTCGATCTGGCCGCTGATGGCGACCTTCATCATCTCTTCGAGCTTCGTGACCCGGCCGGCCAAGCCGCTCAGGTCCTTCTTCATCTGCTCGGTGTCGACGCCGAGGCGGCTCAGTTCGCGCTCGAACGTGGTCGCCATGCGCTTCACCGTGTCGATCTCGCCGCGCCACTTGGCAATGTCGCCGACCTGGTTCTTCAACTGGTTGAGTTGATCCTGGAGGGCGCGCAGTTCGGCCTTGGTCGCGAAACCGGACATGTCGTCGCCGCCCTGACCCTCGAGTTTCTTGACTCGGGCGATCAGGTCGTCGATCTGGGACTGCTGGGCGCCGTGGAGGCCCATCAGGTACTGGTAGACCGAGTGGACCGCAACCGCCAGTTCATAGCGGCTGGCCGGGCGAGGACCGCGGAACAATCCATCCGGGTAGCCCTTCAGCAGGCCCTTCTCGAAAAGGTTCTTGAGGGCATCGTAGGCCCAGTGCGTCTCGGCGACGTCCGGCGGAACCGGGCGTCCTTCCTGAGCGAGCACGGGAGCAACGATACCAAAGCAGAGAGCCGCGCTCAGCGCGTACTTTAGCGTTCGCTTCATGATTCCGTTCAGCTTTCTCCTGTGAGAATCGCGTCACGAAGCCTCTGCGAGGGCTTGAACGTCGCCCGGCGCCGCAACTATCCTTGAGTTTCCTGCGACCGCCATGCTAGTCCTTAGCCTCTGCGTTTGCTTCCTGCGCGTTCCAGACTCGGACGTACTCCGAGCCACCGCCATTCTAACTCATCTCCAGCGAAAATGCAAGTCGCACATGGTGATGGCGTCGTGGCCAGTTCGGCAACTCCATGGCGTCGGCCAAGAAACGAGACTAAAGTCCCGAACGTCGCCGAGTCCAAGTACGTTTGACACGGATAGGGTGCGCTTGCCGATCGGAATCGCCTGCTAGGCTCCAAGTCGGGAGTCGTCTTTAGGTAGGATGCCGTGGCCCCGGCCGGAGCGGCATCGGCGCCGTCCGACCCCAATCTCTCCTATGGGCAAAACCCTCGTCATTGTTGAATCCCCCGCGAAAGCGAAGACCATCGCTCGGTTCCTCGGTTCCGGCTACGCGGTCGAGGCCACCTTCGGCCACGTTCGGGACCTTCCCGAGAGCGCAAAGGACGTACCCGAGGAGTTCAAAAAGACCGCCTGGGGCAAGCTCGGGGTCAACGTGGCCGAGGGATACAAGCCGTTGTACATCGTGCCCGGCGACAAGTCGCGCAGCGTCGCGAACCTGCGTAAGGCGGCGAAGGACGCCGACACCCTGTTGCTCGCCACGGATGAAGACCGGGAGGGGGAGAGCATCTCGTGGCACGTCCTCGAGCTGCTCAAGCCCAAGAAAAGCGTCCCGGTACGTCGCATCGTGTTCCACGAGATCACGCCGGAAGCGATCCAGGCCGCCCTCCGCAATCCTCGCGACTTGGACCAGAACCTGGTTCGCGCCCAAGAGGCGCGCCGAGTTTTGGACCGCCTGTACGGATACACGCTTTCGCCGGTGCTTTGGCAACGCATCGCGCCCAACCTGAGCGCAGGTCGAGTCCAGAGCGTGGCGGTTCGCTTGCTCGTCGAGCGGGAGCGGGAACGGATGCGCTTCGTGCCCTCCACCTACTGGGACCTCGAGGCGACGCTCGCCGCGCCCGAAGGGACGTTCATCGCGACGCTGGCCCGGCTCGACGGTCGAAGACTCGCCACCGGCAAGAGCTTCGCCCCGGAGACCGGAACCCTGAGGGCCAAGAACGAGTACCACCTGCTCGAGCCGGAGGCCAGGGCGCTCGCCCCGGCCGCGGAAGAATCCGAGCCGTGGCGCGTGACCAAGCTGGAGACCAATCCGGGCAAGGAGTCGCCCCCCCCGCCCTTCATGACCTCCACCCTTCAGCAAGAGGCGAACCGCAAGTTGCGGATGCCCGCGCGCAAGGCCATGCAGGTGGCCCAGGGTCTTTACGAGGGCGTGGACCTGGACGGGGAGCGCGTCGGCCTGATCACCTACATGCGTACGGACAGTCTGACCCTTGCCGAAAGGGCCCTGAGCGAAGCGCGCGAGGTGATCCGGGACCTGTACGGGCCGGAGTACTTGCCCGAGAAGCCCGTCCGGTACCGGACTAAGTCGAAGAATGCCCAGGAGGCCCACGAGGCGATCCGTCCGACCGACCTCGGCCGGCGGCCCCAAGATGTCAAGCGCTATCTCACGAGCGACCAGTTCGCGCTGTACGAGCTGATCTGGAAGCGAACGATCGCCTGCCAGATGGTGCCGGCGCGGGTCGAGCGCACGCAGGTCGAGGTCACCGTCCTGGTTCAAGGTCGTGAGGCGGTGTTCGCCGCCGGAGGCAAGCGGATCGTGTTCCCCGGGTTCCTGCGCGCCTACGTCGAGGGCTCCGACGACCCCGAAGCGGATCTCGACGAACGGGAGCGAATCCTGCCCAAGTTGGTGATGGACGATCAGGCGGTGGCCCCGCAGTACGTGGACCTCAAGGCCAAGGAGGTTGTGCCAAACGGGCACACCACCAAGCCGCCCGCCCGGTACACCGAGGCGTCGCTCGTCAAGAAGCTCGAAGAAGAGGGCGTCGGCCGCCCCAGCACCTACGCCTCGATCATCGGCACGATCCAAGATCGCGGTTATTGCTTCAAAGCGGGCGCGGAGCTCGTCCCGACGTTCTCCGCTTTTAGCGTGATCGCCTTGCTCGAGAACCACTTTGGCGATCTCGTGGATCTCAAGTTCACCGCCCGCATGGAGGAGGAACTGGACGAAATCTCCAACGGCAGCCGCGAGTCGGTGCCTTACCTCGAAGCGTTCTACGTAGGAACGGAGGGCAAGCCCGGCATCTCGCTCGCCGTCGAGCAGCGCAAGAACGACATTCCCTATCCCCGAATCGAGATCGGCACCGATCCGGTCACCGGGGAACCGGTGACGGTGCGCGTCGGCAAGTTCGGCGCCTACGTCCAGCGGGGAGAAGGTGGCGAAGGCAACCGCACCACGATCCCGAACGAGACGGTGCCGGGAGACCTGAGCCTCGAGAAGGCCCTCGAAATCTTGGCGCGCAAGGCGGAAGGACCGCAAAGGGTCGGCGTCAACCCGACCACGGGTGAAGACGTCTTCATCAAGAAGGGCCCGTATGGGACCTACCTCGAAACCGAAGCGCCCGGTGCCAAGACCCCGAAACGAGTGACCGTGCCTCCCGCCCTCAATCCCGAGGATCTGGACCAGGAGACGGTGGAGCGGTTGCTGACGTTGCCACGATCGTTGGGGGTCGATCCGCAAACCGGTGAGGACGTGACCGTAAACGTGGGGCGCTACGGCGCTTACCTCAAGCGAGGCGAAACGAACCGGACCTTGGAGCCCTGGGATCGTGCTTTCGACATTGACTTGAATGGGGCTCTCACGGTGTTCGCCCAAGCGCCGACCCGTGGCGCGTCGACCGTGAAGACCGTCTTGCGCGAGTTCGCCGCGGTTGGCGAGGCCCCCGCCCTCAAGGTGCTGACCGGGTACTACGGTCCCTACGTCACTGACGGGAAGCACAACGCGACGATCCCGAAGGGCCAAGACATCGAAGCGCTCTCGGTCGAACAAGCCCGGGCGTTGATTCAGGCGAAAATCGAAAGGGGGCCGAGCCCGAAGAAGGGGCGCTTCGCCGGTCGTGCTCGGAAGAAGACCAGGTAGGGGACGGGACAGGAATTCGCCTGCCCGCTCGCCAACTAGGACGATATGAGTGGCTTCGTGCCCGACTCCATCGATCCGACCCTTGTTCCCGTCTACCGATTCCCAACGGAGGCCACGATGCCCAAGATCGGCCTTGGCACCTTCGGCTCGGACAAGTATTCGCCCCAGCAGATCGCGGACGCGGTCCGGGACGCCGTCCGATCTGGCTATCGGCACGTTGATTGCGCCGCCGTGTACGGCAACGAGCGGGAGATCGGGGGCGCTCTGCGCGATCTGGCCGCCGAAGGCGTGCGCCGCGACGACCTCTGGGTGACCTCCAAACTCTGGAACGACCGCCACGCGGAAGAGGACGTGGTGCCCGCTTGCCGACAGACGTTGGCGAACTTGGGCCTCGACCACCTCGACCTCTATCTGGTGCACTGGCCCTTCCCGAACTACCACGCGCCTGGGGTGGACGTCTCGGCCCGAGACCCCCACGCCCAACCCTACCGTCACGAGGCCTTCATGGCGACCTGGCGGCAGATGGAGCGACTCGTGGCGTCGGGCCTGGTTCGCCACATCGGGACCTCCAACATGACGATCCCGAAGTTGCGTCTCCTTCTGCGCGACGCGGCGATCCGCCCGGTGGTCGATCAGATGGAGCTGCACCCTCACTTCCAGCAACCGGAGTTGTTCGACTACGTCGTTTCCGAGGGGATTCTGCCCGTCGGGTACTGCCCGCTTGGGTCACCGAGCCGACCCGAGCGCGACCGCACCCCGAACGACACCTCGGACATGGACGACCCGGCAGTGCTCGAGATCGCCGACCGACGGGGCGTGACCCCGGCGTGGGTCTGTGTGCGATGGGCGATCCAGCGAGGGCAGGTGCCGATCCCGTTCTCGGTGAAGCGCGCTCAGTATCTCGACAGCCTTCGGGCGGCGATCGCCGACCCCCTTTCAGAGGGCGAGATGGCGGCCCTGGCGGCGATCGACCGTGGGTGCCGCCTCATCAAGGGCCAGGTGTTCCTATGGAAGGAAGGCCAGACCTGGGAAGACCTCTGGGACCCCCACGGCGAGATCACCCCGCCGTAGCCGTCAGAACTTCGGCGACGATGGCTTCGAGACGTTCTTTGACCTCGCACTCCCAGTAAACGAGGACCCGATAGCCGTCGGCCTCCAGCATCGAGCGCACCTCGGCGTCGCGCGTCCGGTTGCGCGTGATCTTTGCCTCCCAGAAGGCGCGGTTGGTGGCAGGCTTCAGTTTCCGAGCGCACCGTTCGCAACCGTGCCAGAAGCAACCGTGGACGAACACGCAGAGCCGCGCTCTCGGCACATAGACGTCCGGCTTCCCGATAAGCCGGCGGTCGTTCTTGCGGTAGCCGCGCAGGCCAGCCGCCCAGAGTGCCCGGCGAAGGCGCAGTTCGAGGCCGGTTTCCTCGGAACGGTTCGCCCGCATCGTTTTGGCGGTCGCTTCCGCGACCACCAAGGTCTCGCGCAGACGGTCTAGCCCGTAGAGTTTGCGCTCCTCGCACGCCATTGCGTTTCCATTGTGCCGTCCGGCGAACCACGGACGACGTCATGGATCCTATCGTGTGGGCCGGATGTGGCCGGTCCGAGCTTCGGGCGGGGACCTCCCCTTAGGCATGGCGAGCCAGCCTCAAGCGATGGATCGTTCGGCGAGTTGGGGTTCGGGCCATACGGGCCAGGGCCCTTCAATGCGGATACACTGACCGCATGAACGCGGCGCTGCGCTCCCTTTCGGAGGGGCTGTTCGACTACGCGGGGCTGTTCCCACCCGCCCGGCTCTCGGTGGTGGAGGCGCTTGGCCGCTACCGAGCGATGGAGGACGATCTGGTCGCCGCGCACCTCGTGGATCGATTCGTGTGTCCCACACTCCAGATCGCCGAGGTTGCCGAAGCTTGGGAGCGCCTCGACCCGGAGGAGACCTTGCGACTCGCGGCGATCGGCACCGTCGATGAAGGTCCTAAGCTCGATTTCAAGCGGGACGCCGAGGCGATCGCCCAATTCGCGGGGGACGACCGGGTCGCCATCGAGGCCTACGAGCGCCCATACGCCCCCTCCCTTACCCCCCAGTCGGTCGGACGACAACTGCCAGAGATCGAAGTCTTCTTCGAGATCCCTATCGGCGGAGACGCCATGCGTGAGGCGATGGACGCCCTCGTCGACGCCGGAGCGGGGGCCAAGGTTCGAACCGGTGGCCTGCGCGCGGCGGCCTTTCCCACCGCTCTCGACCTCGCCGACTTCCTTGCCGAAGCCGTCGATCTGGCCCTCGAGTTCAAGATGACCGCCGGCCTTCACCACTTGGCGCGCGGGGTCTACTCGACGGACGGGCCAGGCTCGGAGACCGCGACAATGCACGGGTTCTTGAACGTCGTGATGGCGACCGCGCTTCTCGACCACGCCGACTACACCCGCGAGGAAGCCTGTCGGGTGCTCGAACGTGTGGCCCCCTTCGAGTTCGTCGGCGATATGGGCGGCAACGGCGACATCGCCCTTACCGCAGAGCAGTTCGAGGCGACCCGAGAGTTGTTCCGAAGCATCGGATCGTGCTCCATCGACGAGCCGATCGCCGACCTGCGTGCGGCGGGGCTTCTATGAGCGAGCACCTCGTCCCCCTCGATCGGCGAAGCTGGGTGGATTACGAGGCGGACTGCGAGTTCCCCATCCAAAACCTGCCCTATGGGATCTTCTCGACCGCACGGACTCCAGAACCTCGGGTCGGCGTGCCGATTGGCGACCGCCTCCTCGACCTGAGCGTGCTCTTCGACGCCGGTTTCCTACCCGGGCCGGACGTGTTCCATCGGTCCTCGCTGAACTCCCTGATGTCGCGGGGGCGGCCGTACTGGACGGAACTGCGCGGACGGATTGCTGAGTTGCTCGACGCGAGTTGTCCGCGATTGCGGGACGATGACATCCTAGCCAGCGCGGCGTTCGTGCCGCTTGCGGAAGCCAGGTTGCACCTTCCGGTTGAGATCGGCGCGTTCGTCGACTTTTACTCGAGCGAACAACACGCCTCGAACGTCGGCCGGATGTTCCGCGACCCCAACAACCCCCTCTTGCCGAACTGGAAGCACCTTCCGGTGGGCTACAACGGGCGCGCCTCCAGCGTCGTCGTATCCGGTACCCCGATTCGTCGGCCCAACGGCCAGACCGTCAAGGCCGCCGAGGGGCCGCCCAGTTTCGGACCCAGCCGTCAACTGGACTTCGAGTTGGAGATGGGCTTCTACACCGGTCGCGCCAACCCGTTGGGCGAGCCGTTGGCGATCGCGGACGCGGGCGACTTCGTCTTCGGCTTTTCGCTGGTCAACGATTGGTCCGCGCGCGACGTCCAGCGGTGGGAGTACGCCCCGCTCGGACCGTTCCTCGCCAAGACGTTCGCCACGACGGTGAGCCCGTGGGTCGTTCCGGTCGACGCCCTCTCCTACTTCCGCACTGCGGGTCCAACCCAGGACCCGTTGCCCCTTCCCTACCTGCGGACGCCGACTCCCTGGCATTTCGACCTGCATCTGGGAGTGGACCTAGAGGTCTCGGGCGCGCGCTACCCGACCTCGCGCACAAACTCCCGTCACCTGTACTGGTCGTGCGCCCAGCAACTGGCCCACCAAGGCGTGAACGGCACGAACGTCCAGGTGGGTGACCTCTACGCCAGCGGGACGATCAGCGGCGACGCGCCGGACTCGTATGGTTCGTTGCTAGAACTGGCCTGGCGCGGCGAGCGTCCCGTTTCGGTGGGCGATTCAGGCGAAACGCGCGTATTCCTAATTGATGGAGACGAGGTCGTCATGACCGGCTATGGTCAGGGTGACGGTTTCCGAATCGGATTCGGCGAGTGTCGCGGCCGCGTCACGCCCGCCCCAGGAATCGAGCGATGAAAGTACTGCTGGCATCCGACGGATCTCCGAGCGCGCGACTCGCCGAGGCGATGCTCCCCAAACTCCCGGTCTATGGTTCGGCCAAGGTCGATTGCGTCCACGCCGTCGCGCCACCGTTTGGCCTGCTGGGGATGTCGCCCCCTTTGGGCGGCGTGGCGATCGCCAACCAGGCGACCGCGCTCTGGGAGTCGGCGCGGGAAGCCGGCCGGGCGATCGCGGAGGAATCCGCTGCCCGCCTGCGAAGCCAAGGGTTCGACGCTCGCGCCGCCGTGATCGAGGGTGACCCCGGCAACGCCATCCTCGACCGTGCCGCCGAACAAGCCTACGACCTCGTCGCCGTCGGGAGCCGGGGCGAGGGCGCGTTCCGCAGCTTGGTCCTCGGGTCGGTCGCGCGCAAGCTTATCGCCCACTGCCCCCGCCCGGTTCTAGTGGCGAGGGCGCGTCCGGACGAGGACCCGAACGTCGCTTGGAATCGCCTGGAGTCGAGGACGAAGGTCACCGTCCTGGTGGCCGCCGACGGCTCGGTCGGGTCCGAACTCACGCTCGAGTGGATCAAGGCAAACGGCCATGGGGCGTTCGACAAGATCACGACGCTCTGCGTCCATCCGATGGTGGTCGTTCCGGCGGGGATCGAGCCGGCGGTGTTCGAAGACGCCTACGACGACGACGAAAAGCGGGCTTTCAAGATCTCCGAAAACGCCGCGAAAGCCTTAATGGGCATGGCCGACATGGTGGAATCTCAAACGATCCTCGCCCGGCCGGCCCACGGCATTATCGAGGTGTCGGAGAGGACGCACGCAGATTTGGTGGTGATGAGTGCCACTCGGCACGGTGCCATCGAGCGGTTCCTGATCGGAAGCGTCAGCTACGAGGTGGCGACCGAAGCCCCTTGCTCGGTGCTCATCGTCCGCAGGAGTTAGCCTGCTTCGACCTCCCCCTCGAAGGGTGGAAACGCCCGCAGAGGCCAAGCGAGGTACTCGGCGAACACCTCGGGGCGCAGCCGGCCTGTTCGCGAACTCCTCGTCCCGCACCCCGTGCGGCTTTGCGCCAACTCTCGCCGGGCGGGTGCGCCATCAGTATCCGGGCGGGGGCACAGCCGGCGCCCCATCGGGTGCAAGGCCAAGGCGCCGCTTGGCCTCCTCGAGCATCGTCTGCGTCGCGGTAGCGCCGATTCGTGAAACTCCCAATCCTTTCACCTTGATCAAATCATCGAGGGTCCGCACCCCCCCCGCCGCCTTGATCCGCACCGTGTCGGCGCAATAGGCGCGCATCAGCCGCAGGTGATGTTCCGTCGCCCCCTGGTACGAGTACATGCCGTTGCTCTGCTTCACGAAGCCGTATCCGGTCGACGTCTTCACGTAGGCCACCTCGACCTCGGAGCATATTTCGCAGAGGCGGACGATCTCGGCATCGCCGAGGTAGTCGTTCTCGAAGATCACCTTGAGGAGTCCGCCTTCCGCGACGACCGCCTCGTTGATCGCCCGAATCTCGTCGGCGACGTAGGGCCAGTTGCCACCGAGGACCTTCCCGACGTTGACGACCATGTCGATCTCCGGTGCGCCCGCCGTTACCGCCGCCCGCGCTTCCGCCACCTTGATGGCGGTGGTCGAGTTCCCGTGAGGGAAGCCGATCACCGCGCACACGAGAACGTCCGAACCCGCCAAGATTTCGCCCGCCTGAGCAATCGAATAAGGCTTGACGCAGGCCGTCGCGACGTCGTAACGGCGCGCCAGGTCGCAACCGTCGGCGATCTCAACATCCGTCATCGTAGGGTGCAACAACGAGTGGTCGATCATTTTCGCAAAGTCGCGGTAAGTCCAGACCATGGTCTTGTCTCCAACTATCGGGCAACAAAGTTACGCAGATACGCCAGACTCTGGCGTAGCGCCGCCTTGCGCCCCTCGAGCGAACCCTCGTACGAGCGGTCTTCGACCTCGACGCACACCGGACCGCCGTAACCGGAATCCTGAAGGACGGAGAAGAACCGGCCCCAATCCACGTCGCCGAGGCCGGGCAACTTCGGGGTGTGGTACTGAAGGGGGGTCGCGAGGATTCCTTCTTCGTTCAGGCGATGGGCATCCACCCGCGCGTCCTTCGCATGGGCGTGGACGAGCCGGTCTCGAAACTCCCATAGCGGGGCAATCGGGTCCATTCGTTGCCACACGAGATGCGATGGATCGTAGTTCAACCCAAAATTCTTAGACGGAATGGCGGCGAACATCCGCCTCCACACGGCGGGAGAATGGGCGAGGTTCTTTCCACCCGGCCACTCGTCGTTCGTGAACAGCATCGGGCAGTTCTCGATCCCGATCCTCACGCCGAGGGTCTCCGCGTGGGCGACCAGCGGTCGCCACGTTTCGAGGAATCTGGGCCAGTTGGCCTCAACCGTCTTGGCGGGATCGCGGCCGACGAACGTGTTCGCCACCCGAACGCCCAACGCCGCGCTCGCCTCGATAACCTTCCCAAGGTGGTCCACCGCGATTCTGGCTTCCTCCGGATTGGACGAAAGGGGATTCGGGTAGTAACCGAGGCCGCTGATCGAAACACCCGTCTCGGCGACCAGGCGCTGCACTCGCGCGACTCCCGCCGAGACCAAGTCAGTGACGTCGAGGTGGGTCACGCCGGCGTAGCGTCGATCTGCCTTGCCGATGGGCCAGCACATCACCTCGACGCAGTCGTAACCCGTGTCCGCCGCAAAGGCGAAAACCTCTTCGAGGGTAAGGTCGGGCAGGATCGCGCTGACAAAGCCGAGCTTCATGCCACGCTCACCCACTGCCCGGTGGCGGCGCTGCGCTGAATCGCCTCGCAGAGGACGACCTCGCGATGGCCGTCCTCGAACGTCGCGTAAGGGCCGCCCGCGTCGCCGCGCACCGCCGCGTAGAACGCCTTGAAGCTGTGCTTGAAGGAGTCGGGATAGCCCTCGTCGTGACCGCCCGGATAGCCGACCGAAGTTCGGGCAAGGTCGCCAAGCAGGCTCGGGTCCTTGACCAGCACCTGGTTGGGCGCGGTTCGCGAGCCGATCCAAAGAGCGTTCGGCGACTCGCTGTCCCAGAACAGGGCGTTCGAGGCGCCGCTGATCTCGAAGGTGAGCCGGTTCTTGCGGCCGGCGGTCACCTGCGAAACCCACAGGACACCCGTCGCGCCGCCCCGGAACCGGAAGAGGATCGCGCCGATGTCGTCCGTCGTGATCGCGATCGGTTCGGTCGCGGCGGGTGCGCCCGATTCCTTGCTCTTGAACGTTTCGACCTCGCCGGTGGGCCGAAGGCGCGTCTTGTGGACGGTCGTCAGTTCGGCGAACACCCCCGCCACTTCCAGGCCGGTGATGGAGTGGACGAGGTCCAGCCAGTGAGTGCCGATATCGGCGACCGCGCGCAGAGAACCCCCCTCCTCGGCCAGAACCCGCCAGTTGTAATCGGTCGGAAAGAGCAGCCAATCCTGGACGTAGGATCCTTGGATCGCATGGACCAGTCCGATCTGACCCGAGCGCACCCTCTCCCTCGCCTCGAGGCAGAGTGGGTAGAAGCGCATGTTGTAGTTCACCGCGCAGACCCGGTCCGTCGACGCGGCTTTCGCCACCAACTCGGCGGACTGGGTGGAGTTCATCGAAAGGGGCTTTTCGCACAAAACGTGTTTTCCGGCGGCAAGGCACGCGAGGACGTGTCCGTGGTGCCAACGGTTCGGGGAGGTGACGTGGACGGCCTGGACCGCGTCGTCCGCAAGGAGCGCCTCCAAGTCCGGATAGCCTTGACGAAGCCCCATCCTGGCGGCGGCTTCGAGCGACTTCTCGGGAGTGATGTCGAGGATGCCGCGCACGTCGATGTTCAGGCGGCGGAGGGCTTCGAGGTGGGCGGGGCCCATAAACCCCGCGCCAATGATGGCGGCACCGATACTCAAATCAACGACTCCTTTGCGACGGACCTACCGTCACCATCCCCATTCTGACCGCTGGGGCGAGACCCCAACCTGGGACCTCGCCTCACCGAACCCAGAGGAAGATGGGAGACTCGCCGGCAACCATCAGAACGCGCCCGTCCGAGAGGACCTTCGCCTCGACCCGCTCCGGTTCGCCCGCCCGGAGGGCCATCCGTTCGGCCCGCACCACCTTGCGCTTCCCTATGTTGAGCCTGACTTCCGCCGTACGCTCCGATCCGGTCGGCGACCAAACGGCGAGAACCGCGTCCTTCCCCGGGGCGCGGTACTCGTAGGCATAGACTTGGTTCGGCGTTTCGGCTACCTTGGCGTGGAACCGGTAATCGCCCAGAGTCTGCTGAAGGTGCGCAAGGGCGTGAAAAGAAGGCTTGGGCACGAACTTCCTGGTGATTCCCGACGCCGCGTGCAGCGAGGGCGCGTCGTCGTCGTTGAAGAAGAACACGAACGCCCTTTCGACGTCCATCGCCGAGAACACGAGGAGCGAACGGACGAGGTAGCGCGCTTGCTCGAGGTCCGTGTTCTGCACGAACCCGCTGCCTTCACCCGTTCCGGGCGGCGACTGCGTGCTCGCGTCCCATCCGAACTCGGTGACCCAGACCGGCTTGCCGGATGCGTTCTTGTTGCGCCAAGCGATCATCGCCCGAACCCGTTTCAGGTAGTCGATGGACGGGTCCTCGGGGAAACTGCGGGTCCACTTGGGCCAAAGCTCCTTGAACGCGTAAACGTGGAGGTTCAGGGCGTCGTAGAGCCCCTCCAGGCCCTTCAGCGCCGCGATGTCCCGCGCGTACTTGTCCTCCTTGCCGAGGGCCACCGCGCAGGGCAGAATCCTCAGTTTCGGATCGCCGGCGTGGACGCCCTTCGCCATGCTCTCGAACACCGTCCGGTAAGTCGCGTCGTCGAACTCGACGGGTTCGTTCCCGATCTCGACCGACGCGATGGACGGCACCTTGCCCGAGGGGCCGAACGTCTCCGCGAAGGCTCTGCCGTAAGCGAAAGCCTGCTTGGCGGGGTCGCTCCACTTGGTGGCGGGAACGCTCTCAACCTGTAGGGTCGCGTGGATCGTGTAGCCCGCCTTCGCCCATCCGCCATAGAGGGAGGCCCAATCCACGCCGTTGCGCGCCATCGGGAACGTGGTGGGTTGGCCAGGATCTTGACCGAGGTCCCACTCGACAGGGTGGTAGTTCCGGAGTACGCGGGCGACCGGTGCGTAGAGGTCGGGCTTGAACAGAACGGTGTGCACGTTCAGCCCAATGAAGTCGCGCATCAGGGGCTTGGTCGGCGCGAGATTCGGCCCCAGGAGGGTGAACGCCAAGGAGAGGGTCAGCATCGTTCCCATGGTTCGAACCCAGGATAGCCCTTACGAACCTGCGCGTCGCGGGCCGGGTCACTCGACCCGAAAGCTGGTTGCGCCGACCCGGACGACGTCCCCGGCCCTCGCGAGGGCGGTCGTCACCCGCTGGCCGTTCAGGAAAGTGCCATTTGTCGAGCCCAGGTCCTGAACCTGAAGACCACCGGAAGCCGGGCCAAAACTCGCGTGTCGGCGCGAGGCCATGCTGTCGAAGCCCAGGGGAACCGCCCGGCTCTCCCGCCCCATCTCGAGCATCGCGAACACCGGGAATCGCTGGCCGGCGAGGGGACCGTCCAGCGCGACGAGCGTCGGCGTTCCCATCGACGGAGTGGCCGCCGTCATCCCCGAGGCCGAGATCGTGGCACTCGTCGTCGGAGGCCCGATCGGAGTCGGCGCCATCGCGGCGAGTTGAACGGGTTGGGACATCGGTATGGGTGCGGTCCGACCCTCTGCCGCACGGGCGGGGGCCGTCCCCGAACGGAGCAGAAACTGAAGCAGGAAGCCGCCGATCTGGATCTGCTCGCCGCCCGCGAGGGCCACTTGGGCGACCCGCTGTCCGTTGACGTAGGTCCCGGCGGGCGATCCGCCGTCCACCAGCGAATAGCCGCCGCCTTGCCGCACGACGCACGCGTGGTAGGGGATGACGTTCGGGTCGCCGAAGAGCGGGACGTGGGCGGTCTCGCTCGAACCGAGGTAGGCCTGGCCCGTGTCCACGACCCACTCCTTGCCCTCGTTGCGCCCGAGCACGAGCCGAATCCACGCCTTGCGTCCGAGACGCTCGAAGATCGCCGCGCACAGGCCGATCGCCGCACCGATGATCACGCTCGTCACCGCTCGTCCCGGCCCGCCGATTTCGACGGTTCCTTCGCCGGCCGCCATCGCCAGACGCGGCGCCGAGACGACGATGCTGACGATGTCGAAGGTCGCCCCGGCGATCGCGCCGCCGATCGCGCCGCCGATCAGCCCCTGCACCGCGCGCACCTTGGATCGCGAGGGGATGCCAATGACCACGCCGATGAGCGCGCCCAGGGGGGCGAAGGCGATCGTTCTCGCGAGAACGTTCAGCGGCAACGGAGAACTGGGTTGCAGGGCCATCGGCATCAGGGCCTTTACGATCGCCCCGCCGATCTGGTAGCCGAGCGAACCACCGATCGCCCCTAGCACGACGCCTCCCCCAAGGCCGTTGAGGAGGTGCCGCCGGCTCCCGAGCATTTTGCCGTACGCCGCTCCAATGCTTGCGCCCACCAACGCACCGAGGAGAAGCGTGAACATCCCGCTCCACTGCACCCAGCGAGGATCGGCAAAGTGGGCGGGCGCGGACGGCTCCATGATCATCCACGCGACCAAGCCGGCCAAGCCTCCCGCAAACGCCAAGAAGAGCACCGCCGTCATGAATCAAACCTCATAACGACACCGAACCGTGCCGAACTGCAGGAAGTCGCCCGGCCGGAGAGGGATGTCGCCATCCACCTTGACGCCGTTCACGAACGTCCCGTTGCGGCTGCCCAGATCGCGAACCGTCACGAGGCCAGCCGACCGAACGAGTTGGGCATGGCGTCGCGAGACGCTCGACTCGTCGCCGAATGCGAGCGTGCTCGCAAACTCGCGGCCGACGGTCGTCGTGCCCTCCTCGAGCACGAACGGGTGGCCGCTCGGCAGGATGAGCCGATGCTGAACCGGCGTCGGAACGGACGCGATGGGAGCGGGGGTCGCTGCAAGTGGCGTGGGCTTGGCGTCGTCGAGGAGGATCGGCTGGGGGGGTTCGGGCTTCGCAAAAGTCGGGGACGGCGCGTCGGGTTCCTCGGCGGTGAGAACGAGCGGGTCGTCGGACGTCGGAATCTTGACCCCGACTTTGCCCAGTTGTTGGGCGACTCGCTCCGGGTTGCGCTTCACGTAAAGAAGGATCAGGTACCCCGCCCCTCCCGCCGCCGCGAGCGCCATCAGGTACCCGAGGACGTTGGCGAACCAAGGGGTGGACGCGCCTTTGGGTGCTTCCACCTTCGGACTCCCCTCCTCCTTGGCGACCGGGGTGGCGGTCGAGACGGGATCGGGGATCGAAACCGAGAGGGTGGGTACGGGATCGCTTCGTTTGAGGGCGAGTTCGAACACCTGGGCGGGCGTGGTCTTGGTCCTGCCCTCGCTCGTGTACGTGACGGTCACCCTGGCCGGTCCGGGCGCGACGGCAACGAACGTCCCGGTGCCTTGCATGGAGGGGTCGAGGATCACGGTCGCCTTGCGCTTAGGGTCGGCCAACACGATGCTTGCCGCCCCGACGGGCTTGCCCTCGTGCTCGACCTTCACCTTGACCTGCGCAAGGTGAGTGGCTTCTTCAGGCTTCACCTCCCACCGTCCGCTCAGACCCTTTGTCGGCCGCTGGGCGATGTTGCCGGTCGTCTTGTCCCAGACGAAGAGCCGCGCCTTGTCACCCGCTCCGCTTAGGGGGAACTTGAACGACGGGCCGGTGAACTCGATGGTCGTTTCGGGAATCGCGTCCCCGAGGGACTCGGCGATCCAAGCGGCCCGGGCTCCCTGGACCGGGAAGCGAAGTTCCACGCTCTGGGCGGCGATCGGGGTCGCCAGGCCAATCACGGCGAGAACGGCGAGGACTCCCCCGACCGCTTTGCCGCCGGAACTGCGATATGGAACACCCATCCTGCTTTTCCTCAAACGACGGCCGACCGGCCCTCGATTCTAGGTGATGGCGGCAAGCCGTTCGGCCATGACCTTCTTGCTGAACTCGATCGCATTGTACGAACTTCGGATGAACGGCCCGCTTGCGACGAAGGCGAACCCAAGTTCGTTACCGATCCGCTCGTACTCCGCGAAGGCCTCCGGCGTGACGTACTCGCTCACCGGCAGATGCTTCATCGTGGGACGGAGGTACTGGCCGATCGTGACGGCGTCGACTCCCACCTCGCGCAGGGCGCGCAAGGTGGCGACCACCTCGTCCTGCGTCTCGCCCAGTCCGAGCATCATGCCGGACTTCGTATGGATCGTCGGGTCGAGTTCTTTGACCGTTTCGAGGACCTTGAGCGTCCGCGCGTACCGCGCCTGCGGCCGTACGATCGTGTGCAGCCGCTCGATGGTCTCGATGTTATGGTTGAATATCTCGGGGTGCGCGTCGGTGACGGTCTTGATCAAATGCCGTCGACCCTGAAAGTCGGGTGTCAGCACTTCGACGATCGTCAACGGGTTCTCCGCGTGGAGCGCTTCGATCGTCCTGGCGAACTGGGTGGCGCCTTGGTCCGGTAAGTCGTCCCGCGCCACGCTCGTCACGACAACGTGCTTGAGGCCCAGGTCCTTCGAAACTCGGGCGACGTCGGTCGGTTCTTCCGCGTTCACCTGAAGGCCACGCCCCACCTTGATCGCGCAGAAGCCGCACGACCGGGTGCAGGTGTCACCCAGGATCATGAAGGTGGCGGTCTTCTTGCTCCAACACTCGGGCAGGTTGGGGCACCGCGCGCTCTCGCAGACGGTGTGCAGGTTCTTCTGCCGCATCATCGTCTCGACCTCGGTGATGATCTCTGGTCGAGGGAGCCGAATCTTCAGCCATTCCGGCAACCGCTGGGTCATGAATTCCGAAGTATACAGGACTCGCCCAACGCACCCACCGGGCCCGGCTCCACCTGAATCGTTTCAGCAACGTCCCGAACGCGTCGAAACCGCCTCCCAAACCGGGTTTACTACGATCAGGAGGCTCGGACGAACGACACGGATCGTCCGTAACCCGTCTATGTTGACCGCCCTCGTCCTCGCCGTTACGCTCGCCCCGAAGCCGAGTCTCGACCCCTTCTTGGACGACCTCTCCAAACGGGCCTTCCGCTACTTCTGGGAACAGTCGAACCCCAGAACCGGCCTCACCCTCGATCGGGCGAACAATACGAAGGAAGTCCCCCGCGCGGATCACGTCGCGAGCATCGCGGCGACCGGCTTCTCGCTCGCCGCGTTGGCGATCGGGGCGGAGCGAGGCTGGATCGAACGGCGGAAGGCGCTCGTCCGTGCGCGTTCGACCGTTCGCGCCCTGCTCGACCTTCCCCTCCGGAACCGTGGGTGGTACGTCCATTTCGTCGACTGGGAGACGGGCGAACGGCTGTGGAAAAGCGAGACGTCCACCATCGATTCCGGCATCTTGTTCGCCGGGCTGCTGCTCGCGGAGCGGGGATTCAAGGACGCCGAGATCACCTCCGGTACGAACCGCATCGTGAAGGAAATCGACTGGAACTGGATGCTGACCGACGGCGGCGCGAAGAAGGACTCGCTGACCTTCACCATGGGCTGGCACCCGGAGAGCGGATTCATCGGCGCCCGCTGGGACGGCTACGTCGAGCAGATGCTGCTCTACATCATCGCCCTCGGCGCGTCCGAAAAGGTGCCAACGGCAACGTGGAAAGCGTTCAAGCGGCCCGAGGTCGAATACGCGGGAATCCGCCTCCTCACGGGCGGCCCCCTGTTCCTCCATCAGATGTCCCACGGGTTCTACGACTTCAAGGACAAGCGTGACGTCCTTGGCTACGACTACTGGGTGGCCTCGCGCAACGCGACCCTCGCCAACCGGCGGTATTGCATCGACAATCCTCAGAAGTTCGAGGGCTATGGGCCGAACATTTGGGGGCTCTCCGCCTGCGACGGGCCGGACGGCTACAACGCCTTTGGCGCCCCGAACTGGATTTCCGACAACGGGACCCTCGCGCCCGCGGCGGCGGTGGCCAGCGTTCCCTTCACACCCAAAGAAAGCACCGAAGCGGCGCTCGCGTTCAGGCGCAAGTACCCGGAGACCCTCGGGCGGTACGGCTTCACGACCGGTTTCAATCCCACCCGCAAGTGGCAGTCTCCCGACGTGATCGGCATCGACCTCGGGCAGATGATGCTCGCGATCGAGAACTACCGCGACGGGTTGCCCCAACGCCTCGCCCTCTCGCACCCGGTGAACAAGCGAGGCATGGAGCGCGCGGGGTTCCGTAAGACCGCCGAAGGAGCCAGCGAAGGCCGGAGCCTCCGGGTCCAACCATGACCTCCGAACCCCTCCTTCCCAACCCGTACGGCCGCTTCGACCCGGCCACATCCGCCTTCGTGGTGACCGATCCTCGCACACCGCGGCCCTGGGTCAACGTGCTTGCGAACGAGCGGTACGGACTCGTCCTGAGCCAGGCGGGAGGAGGGTTCTCCTGGCTGGACAACTGCCAGCTCCTCCGCCTCAATCGATGGGAACAGGACCTCGTGACGGACGCCTATGGGCGGTTCCTCTACGTACAGGACGGCGACGAACTCTATTCCACGACTTTTCAGCCGACCCGTCGCCTCGCTACGATCGACGAGATCGAGCACGGCCTGGGCTATACGACCTTTCGGCGCGCTTACCCGGAGTTGTCCCTTGAGCAGACGGTGTTCGTGCCGATCGATGGGACCTGCGAGGTCTGGATCGTCACGATCGAGAATCGTACCCCTGAACCCAAACGTCTCGGTCTTGGGACGTACCTCGAGTGGCACCTTGGTGGTCCCGGTGAGTGGCACCGGGAGTTCCACCGGCTGTTCATGGAATCCGAGGCGTCGGGCGACGCGCTGTTCGCTTGGAAGCACGCCGCCCTCCCCGAAGGACGTCGTGAAGTCGTGGGGGGCAACATCCGAGCGTTCCTCGCCGTCCACGGCGTCGGCCCGGTGCGGTGGATCACCGACAAGTCCGCCTTTCTAGGGCGAATCGGGACGACCGCGAGGCCGGAAGCCCTGTGGGACCATCGGGAAGCGTCGGCCACCCCGCGTTGGGACGATCCCGTAGCGGGCGGACTCGCGTCCTTGTCGCTCGGGCCGGGCGAGACACAGACGTTCACCGTCGTGATCGGGGCCTCGGACGACCCAACGTCCGCCCGCACCCTTGCCGCGCGGTTCGAGGTCGCTGAGGCACGCGCCTCGCTCGATGCAACCCGCACCGCTTGGAGGAATCGGTGCGGAGCACTCTCCTGTGAGACGCCCGACCCCGCGTTCGACCTGATGAACAACGGATGGTTGCCGTACCAGACGATCGCCGGTCGTCTGCTCGCCAAATGCGCCTACTACCAACAGGGAGGAGCGTTCGGGTTTCGCGACCAACTTCAGGACAGTCTCGCCCTGCTCCCCAGCGAACCGGAGACGACCCTTAGGCAACTCGGCCGACACGCGGAAGCGATGTTCGAGGACGGCGGGGTCCGGCACTGGTGGCACCCGAACACGGACATCGCCGTCGCCAGCCACCATAGCGACACCTCGGTTTGGCTGGCCCATGGCCTGCTCGCGTACCTCGACGAGACCGCCGACCTCGGTTCGCTTGCGATGTCCTATCGGTTTGTCAGCCGCGAGACGAACACGCCCGGCACCGTCGGCACCCTGCTGGAGCATGCCCTTCGCGGCGTGCGACGCGCCCTCGACCGCCGTTCGGAACGGGGGCTGCCCCTGATCGGGGGCGGCGACTGGAACGACGGCCTCAGCCACGTCGGGATCGACGGCAGAGGCGAATCGGTTTGGCTGGCGATGTTTCTCTACGACGTCCTCGCTCGATGGCGGCCATACCTGGGCGAACTCGGTTTGGGCGACGTCGAGGCGGAGTTCGACCGTGCGGCCCAGGAGTTGCGCGACGCGGTACACCGGCATGCGTGGGACGGCGACTGGTTCATCGCGGGAACCCGCGACGACGGCGCCCCCTTTGGGAGCCGGTCGTGCCGGTACGGGTCCATCTACCTGAACCCCCAGACCTGGGCCGTCATCAGCGGGATCGGCGACGCCGAGCGCGACCGCAGCGCGATGGCGTCGGCAAAGGATCGCCTCGTCAAGCCGTACGGGGCCGTGCTTCTCGACCCGGCGTACCGCGAGGTGGACCCTTACATCGGCTACATCTCCCGTTACGCCCCCGCGCTGCGCGAAAACGGCGGCGTCTACAGCCACGCCTCCACTTGGGCCGTCCAAGCGTTCGTGATGCACGGCGACCCGGAAACCGCTTTCGCGATCTATCAGGGAATGAACCCGGCCCTTCGCGCCCAGGCCGACGCCGACCTCTACGCCGCCGAACCCTACGTCATGCCCGGCAACGCCGACGGGCCGGACTCTCCCTATGAGGGTCGAGCGGGATGGACCTGGTACACCGGATCTTCTGCCTGGATGCGCCGCATGGCGCACGAGTGGATCTTGGGGGTGCGCGCCGGCCGCTCCGGACTCCACATCCAGCCCTCCCTGCCCACCGCGTGGACACGAGCCCGGGTTCGAAGGGCTTTTCGTGGCGACGCGTACGCTATCGCCTTTGAGCGGACGGACGCCGACCACGGAATCTGGATCGACGAGAGGCGGGTCGCCGGACCGATTCAAGGCCCCGGCGACGGAGCGACGGTTCGCGTGGACGTACGAATCCCCCGCGGCTGACTCGCGCACCGGGTCGGCGCACCCTTCCGTCTGGAAGAATGACGACATGGTGCTGGAACTGACCGTCGAGAACGTGGCGATCATCGATCGAGCCGAGATACGCCTCGGCGGCGGTTTCACCGTCCTGACCGGCGAAACGGGCGCCGGAAAGTCGCTCCTCGTGGACGCCATCCAGCTTGCCCTCGGCGAACGGGCGGACACGGAGTTGATCCGAACGGGCGCGGACCGGGCCATCGTGCGCGTCGTGGTCGAGATCGACTCCGCTGTAAGGGCGAAACTCGGCGACGCCGGCATCGAGGCCCCGAACGCCCGACTCACCCTCCAGCGAGAGGTGCTCGCCTCCGGGCGTTCCCTGTGCCGAGCGAACGGCCAAAGCGTTCCCGTGGCGACCCTCCGGGGGATCGGCAAGTGGTTGGTGGACCTCCACGGCCAACACGACCACCAAAGCCTGCTCGACCCCGAACGTCACTTGGGGCTCCTCGATGATTGGATCGGCGAGCCTGCCGCCGCGCTTCTCGAAGAGACCGCCGAGGTGTTCGCCCGCCGCAACGACTTGGACCGTCGTCTCCGCAACCTCAAGGCGCACCTGCGGGATCGGGAGCAACGGCTGGACACCTTGCGCTACCAGGTCGAAGAGATCGAGGCGATCGCCCCCCAATCCGGCGAACTCGCGACCCTCGAATCGGAACTTGGGCGTCTCCGCAACTTTGAGCGCCTGACGGCACTGGGCGCCTCCGCGAGCGAGCGCCTCGCCTCGGGCGAAACCAACGCCCGCGACCTCCTCGGCGAATCCGTGCGCTCCCTCGAGGAAGCCGAGCGGCTCGACCCCGCCTTGGCCGAGGTCCTCGATCCCCTGCGCACCGCCCTCTATTCGCTGGAAGACGGCGACCGCGCCCTCGGTGCCTATCTGGAACGCCTCGAGGGCGACCCTGAACGTCTGGAGACGGTGGCCGGGAGGATCGACTCGCTCAGACGCCTGTGCCGGAAATACGGCGACGATGAAAACGCCGTCCTCGAGCACCTTGAGCGGGCGCGCCAGGAAGCGGCCGAGCTGGAAGACGGCGAAAGCACCACCGAGACCCTCGCCGCTCAACTCGATGAGGCGCAACGCATTCTCCAAGATGTCTGCCGGCGCCTGACGGAAATGCGTCGGGAACGGGCGGCCGAGTTCGCGACCCACGTGGAGCATCAACTCAAGGACCTCGATATGGAGCGTGCCCGCTTTGAGGTCGCCGTCCTCCCGCGCGAGCCCGAGGCGACGGGCGCGGATCGGGTCGAGTTCCTGTTCAGCGCGAACCTTGGTGAGGAGCCCAAGCCCCTGGGAAAGATCGCCTCTGGCGGCGAACTCTCCCGCGTCATGCTCGCGATCAAGTCGGCGATGGCGGGCCGGGCAGGCGTGCCGACCCTCGTGTTCGACGAGGTGGACACCGGCCTCGGAGGACGGGCGGCCGCCAAAGTCGCGCGGAAACTGGAGGAGCTGTCACGGCACTATCAGGTCGTCGTCATCAGCCACTTGCCCCCGATCGCCGCCCGGGCCTCCACCCACTTTCGAATCGAGAAACGGGAGCAGGGGGGTCGGGTGGTGACCGACGTCCGCCTGCTCGGCCCGCGAGAGCGCATCGAGGAGGTCGCCCGCATGCTGGTCGGCGATCGCCTGACCGAGTCGGCCCTGCAGAACGCCCGCGACCTGCTGGAAGACGCCGATCCCGACCCGGGCGCGCGGCTCGCGGATCGATGGGCGGAGTAACCTTCCGGATATGACGACCCCCCTCGTCGGCATCATCATGGGCAGCCTGTCCGACCGAGACACGATGGCTCCCGCCGCCCAGATTCTGGAGGAGTTCGGCGTGCCGTTCGAGATGCGGGTGGTCAGCGCCCATCGAACTCCGGAGGCGATGGTGGAATACGCGAGGACGGCGCGGGCGAGGGGGCTGCGGGTGATCATCGCCGGAGCGGGCGGGGCGGCTCACCTCCCCGGGATGACCGCCTCGCTGACGACCCTACCGGTGATCGGAGTCCCGGTGCCGACGAAGGCGCTGGGCGGGTTGGACTCGCTCTACTCGATCGTCCAGATGCCCGGAGGCATTCCGGTCGCGACGGTGGCGATCGGCAACGCGCTGAACGCGGGCCTTTTGGCGGTGCGGATTCTGAGTGCCTCGGACCCCGCCCTTTCCGCCTCGCTGGATACCTACGCAGAGTCGCTCCAGGACAAGGTGGCGGCGATGAACGAAGAACTCGGTTAGGTCCCGCCGAAGGCTTCCGAATTCGGACGACCTGCCTTACAATGACACCGGTCCCACGCAGACCAATGGAGGTGTGCGTTGATTTGCCGTCCGTACCGAGCGTTCACGGCGGTCGCCGTCGGATGCCTCGTGCTTCAGGGCCTGTTTCTCGCCCTCGCCTGTGGTGGGAACGACGACCAGACCGGCCTCACGACCCGCAACGTCAGCGACGCGCTCGCCGCCGCGACCACCGACCGGCAGATGAGCGACGCCTTCACCGGCGCGTTCCGCATCACCCAGTCCGATCGGGCGATCTCGCCCTTCTTCCCCTATGGGGCGCAAACCCCGCCCGAGGTGCGCGCGCAACTCGAGACCGCCCAACTTCGCGCGCAGGAGGGCGCCTACCCGACCTTGGCGGAGGCGTACCGGACGGTGAACGACCACCCGCTCCTCGCCGGAATCCGGTTCGCGCTGACCGCCGACCAGTTGGTCGCCCGGATCAACGCGCTTCTCCCGGCCGCCTACGCGCACCCGAACGAGCCTGCCAACGCCGTGCTGGTCCTGCTCTCCTCACGGCCCGGCGAAATGCCCTTCGTTGCGCCCACCCTGGCGACGGACACCCGACTCTCGCCGATCCAGGCGTTTATGCTCACGCACTACCTGGCCACCCAGGTCCCGACCCGTAGCCTGTGCACCAACTTGTGCGACGCGGCCTACTACGCCGCCGTCGGTGCGATCACCGTCGCGTACGGCCTCTGCGTCCTCAACCCGCCGGTGGGCGGAGCGGGCGTCTGCAACACCATCCGCGACTCCGCGCTGAACCTCGCGTCCAATGCCCACGCGGCGTGCCTCGAGGCTTGCCACAACCAGGGCGGCGGCTAACCCCTTCCCCGCGTGACGCCCGACGCAGCGGGCGTCACGCCTCTCGGCATGCGAAGGACGAACGAGGACAGACGGACGCTGATCCGCTCAACGAGCCGCCGACCTTGCCCCAGGAGCGCGTTCACCGTGAGCCGAGCCCTGCCATTCGATCCGGGGCAACGGCTGAGCGGAGAGGGTCGGGCCGGGAGTGCGTGGGCCGCCCTTCGTCCAGGCGAGGCGGTCCAACCGCAGGGTTCGGCCGACGGGATTGTGGCCGTACATCGGATCGCCTTCCGTATTCCAGCCGTGGTAGGCGATCCACCACTCGCCGCTGGGCAGTTCCAGAACGGCTTGGTGGCCAGGAGAGTAGGTTTCGCCTGGCCGCGTCTCCAGCAAAGGGGCAACGGGCTTTGCATAGGGGCCGAACAGCCTCGACGAACGTGCCGCCCAGACCCGGTAGCAGGCGTCCTCCTTGCTTGACTGGAACCATCCGCTCGAATAGAACAGCCAATACGTCCGGCCCCGGCGAACGAGCGTCGGGGCATCGAGGATTCCCTTTTCCTCCGGCCGGTCGGCCAGGAGAATCGTTCGGGCTTCCCCCTCGGTTCGACGCATGTCCGAACCCAGGGAGACGATCTTGATCGCGCGTGGCGGCGACTCCCGAACGTAGAGCAGGTACGGACGCCCGTTGTCGATGAAGACGTCCGGATCGATCGCGCCGTTGTCATCATCGCCGGGGTTCTCAGATCGTCCCGTCACCAGCTTTGCGTGGGGGCGGAAAGGACCGCGAGGACTCTCGCCGACCGAGACCGCCAGGTCGCGCTTGCCCGTCTCGCGGTCCCGGGCTGAGAAGAAGAGGTACCACTTGCCGCGCCAGTGAACAACCTCGGGCGCCCAGAGTTGGCCGTCCGACCAATCCGGCTTGCCGATCCCACCGAGGTGCGTCCAACGCACGAGGTCGCGGGAAGTCATGAGTTGGAACCCCTCCGGACCGTTGTGGGTCGCGTAAGCGTAGAAGTCGCGTCCGTCGCGCACGAGGAAAGGATCCGGAAAATCCCGCTCCCAGACCGGGTTTCGGTAAGTCCCGGGCGATTCGCCGACCGTCGCAAGCGATAGACCGAGCAAGGCGCAAATCATGGACGTCTACCGGCTTACCCGTTCTGGGGTCTGGAAAACGAAGTAGGGGGACCGTCCCGCCAACCGGCCATTCCGTGCCGAGTACGATGGGGAGACTGGTCCGGATTCCGATGACACGGCTCGCAGCGATACCCCGAACTTGCCTCGCATTGGCCGTCCTCCTGGCATGGACCCAGGCGGGCGCCGAGGAACCCCTCACCGCAAACAACTACCTCCAACGTCTGTCACCCGGGATCAACCTGGGCAACACGCTCGAGGCGATCCCGACCGCGACCTCCTGGGGCAACCCCAAGCCGACCTTCGCCTACTTCCAGGCGGTCCGGAAGGCCGGCTTCAAAAGCGTTCGCATTCCGGTGGCATGGTCGCAGTACGCCGACAAGAACCACCGAATCGGTTCCGAGTGGATGGCTCACGTGACCGACGTGGTTCGCATGGCGAACCGGGCGGGCCTCTACGCCTTGATCAACGTCCACTGGGACGGCGGCTGGATTCAGGCGACCTACGCCAAACGGGACGCCGTAAACGCCAAACTGACCGCGTTCTGGACCCAGATCGCCACGCACTTCAAAGATTTCGACGAGAAGTTGCTGTTCGCAGGGACGAACGAAATCGGCGTCGAAGGCGTGTACGGTCCGCCGACGCCCGAGAACGCCGAGGTCCAGAACGGCTTCAACCAGACTTTTGTCGACGCCGTCCGGGCGACGGGCGGCAAGAACGGGAGCCGGTGGCTCGTGGTCCAAGGCTACAACACGAACATCGAGGACGCGGTCAAGTACAACGCGACCATGCCTCGAGACGTCGTCAAGGGTCGCCTCATGATGGAGGTCCACTACTACTCGCCCTACAACTTCACCCTGAACGACAAGAGCGAGATCTGGCAGTGGGGCGCGAAGGCGACCGATCCCAAGGCCACGGAGACTTGGGCCAACGAGGCCTACGCCGATGCGCAGTTCCGCATGATGAAGGAAGCGTTCGTGGACAAGGGGGTGCCGGTCCTTCTGGGCGAATACTGCGCCGGCCTCAAGGCGCGCTTCCCCGGCATGAGGCCGTTTCAAAGCGACTGGAATCGGCACGTCACGCGCTCGGCGTTCAAGCATGGCCTGGTGCCAATGTACTGGGACGTGGGCTATGCGTCCGGCCTCTTCAACCGCACGTCGGGGGCGCCGCAGGATTCGGAGATGATCAAGATCATCGTCGAGTCGGCACAATAGTGAGGTGCGCGGCGCGGTGCGTTCCGCCACGGGCATCCGTGGAAACTGGGCGCTCGAGCGATGCGATGCGGACTTGCGTGCACCGGCAAGTTCGTCGCGCGCGACCATGCCGACACCGCGATGATCGACTGTGATACGGCAACGACAGGTCATTGCATCGCCGTAGCGGTCCTCGGGACGACTAAGGGAACGTGGGCCGGAGCCGCTCGAAATCGCTCAACTGGAGGCGGAGCGGACCCGCGGCCGCGAATTGGTCGGGGCGACACGATTCGAACGTGCGACCTCTTCCACCCCATGGAATGACCGAGGTGACCGCCTCGACCGTTCTCATGGAAGAGGCGAATCTGAACCTAGAGAGGCGGCAATCGGATGGAAGCCAGGAGAACGACATGCCGATTCAGCGCTTCCATAAGCGGATTTCGGGCCAGAAAACGCCCCTCATGCCGAGCCTCGACGACGCCCTTCAGGATTTCCTTCTTCACCACAAGAGCAAGGGGAGCGACCCGAAGACGAGCTACATGTTCAAGTATGCGGTCGGGAAGCTCATCGCGTTCCTCGGTGCCGAGACTCCCTTGGCGGAGATCGCCGCCTCCGACATGCGGGCGTTCTTAGCTACAGTCCAGGACACTCCGACCCGCAACGGCAAGAGAATGAAGGTCCAGGCCGTCCACACAATATTCGTAAAGCTTCGAACCTTCTTCCGCTGGTGCGAGAGCGAGGAGTACATCGAAGTCTCGCCGATGAAGCGGCTCAGCCCGCCACGTCTCGACAAGGCCCTTCTGCCCGCTCTCGAACCCAACGACATCGCTGTACTCGACCGAGCGTTGCAGGGGAACGATCTGGAGAGCCTCCGTAACCGTGCCCTCGTCTACACGATGCTCGACTCGGGAATTCGGCTCGCAGAGTCGGCGAGCTTGAAGGTCTCCGACCTCGACCAGGACACGGGCGCATTGTTGATCCGCTTGGGCAAGGGCCGAAAGGATCGGATTACACGGGTCGGATCGACCACGCTGTGCACTCTTGTGCGATACATCCGCGCGGCGGGTCTAGACGCCGACGATCCTCTATGGATAGGAAAACGGGGCGCATTGACGCGGCACGGCATTCGTAGCTTGTTCGAGAAGCTCTCCAAGGAAACAGGCGTGCACGTCCACGCACATCGCGCTCGCCGAACGACTGCCCTCCAGATGCTGAGAAATGGAGCAGACATCTATTCGCTCCAGCACCTTATGGGGCACTCCGATTTGGCGACTCTGAAGAAGTACTTGGCCCAAACGGAGCAGGACGTTGCCGAGGTCCACAAGCGTTGTGGCGTGGTGGATCACCTGACGAAACGCGCCCGATCCCGCTAAGGGAACGAGGAGTTTGGGTCGCAAGCCGCCACCACGAACTGGGCAAACGCTTCCGCCGCTGGTAACTGGCAGTGGCGGTACAATCTGACTGCGAGGCAGGCCATGACGCGGCGCGTCAGGTCGAGTCGCGGCATCGCATGTCGTGTCATCGCACGGCAACGCGAGGCGAGTCAAGGTTGAAGGCCGAGGTGGATAATTTCCATTCGGCCTTCTTTGTTCTTGGTGCGCATGTCTCTGGGCAGGCTCTTGCTCCTGGCGGCGAGTGCTTTCCAAGTTTGCTTCAAGAGCCGTCTACCGCTTTCGGACGGAAGCGCCAGATCGGGTTCGCTAGATGATGAAGTACAGGACGACCAAGAGAACAAACCCAATCACGCTTAGGCATCCCGAAGACTTGAGCAGGGGAGGGCGTGGTGGCGGAGGGTAGTAGATCGGCGCGGCTCCTCCCTGCACTTGGACCCCGTACGGGTTGTACGCGGGCTGCGGTTGAGGGATCGGAACGAGGAGCGGGCAGACGGGGCAGGACGAGAACTGCGGATCGTGATAATGTCCGTTGGGGCACTTCACGAACTTCATTAGGTTTGGGTCCTCCAAGGCGAACCGCGACGTGAAGCACAGTGGGCACCCAAACCTAAACGTCGTGTCGCCGCGACCCACCGCCACGGGTTGGACCCCGTTGGTGGAGAACGTCCCGACCCCAACCGTGTTGCTACCCAAGTTCGTGTGGGAGCCCCAAGACTCGCTGGCGCTTGTCGAACTGCCCATGCTCTCCGTGTCGAAGTACTGCACCTCCTCGCTGTAGTAGTAGCCAGTCGAGCAGCGGAAATCGCGGTAGAGGTACTTGTGGCCGTTGTCGCAGACGATGGCCGCGTCAGGAGGAATTTCAAGGAACGCTAGGCCCGACGCGAGGAGGTCTTGGAGGCTCTTCTGCTGAGCCGCCACCCGCTGGTTCCAGTCCGCCATCGGGTCTGGCGGAGGGCTCGTCGGTGTCGAAGGCGCTACGCTGGAAGAGGTCCAGCCAGCGATAGGATCATTGACGGTGGGCGGACCGCCCTGCGCTTGATTGGGGCGCGGGGTTCCTCCGCTCGGTTGACGGGGTTGGTTCGACATTTTGGACGGTGGGGGAGAGAAGGATTCGTAGACGGGGAAGGGGAACCGAGGCCGATCAAGGCGGGGACGGCGAGAACCGCCTGACGAAGAGGTCTCGGAGCGTCGCCTCGGCAGACTCCATGTCTCGGCAGAGAGGACAGCGCCCCAGGCTCCTGCGGAAGGCGTGCAGGGGAGGAGCGGCGCTGAAGACGGCGTGGTCGTACCTTCTCGTCGAGAACGCGCATAGCTGGTAGTCCGACAGCGCCGAGGCATCCGCGCTAATAACATCGATGCCGCAGGCGGGGCAGCGAATTTCGGGTCTCGGCTCCGACTGCTTCGGGCGAGCCACCGAAGACGCTGGAGTCGTTGCCACGGCACCCATTCTGTAGCTGTGTCCGTTCGCGCAACGAACGATAGTGTCTGCGTGCATCGCCACAAGATCGCCCGAAGCTCTCAGGAGGTCGATGGCGGCGGTAAGTGCGTCGGCGATCTGCTTCTCTTCGTCGTCGAGCGAGGGCGTGGGGAAGTTCGGAGTTGGAGTCGATGATCCCGACGCTGTTGTCTGAAAAGCTGAAGGAAATGCCCCAAAGCTGGGGCTCGAAGGCGTCGCCAGTGGAATGGCATTCTGGGAAGGCGTGGACGCTCCGCCCGCTCCCTTCGAGTTGTACTTGCTCCTCATCGAGTTGAGGGAGAGTTGTCGGTAGCTCGCGGCGACATCGGCCACGTCCTTGGCCGTTCCTACCACGCACCAGATCACGAACATCGGCCCAAGGAAGAAGAATAGGAACAAGAACCAGCCGTGGTGCGGGGCGAAGATGAGCCAAGGGGACAGGACAAGCGCTACGAGGCTTGTGGCGACACAGACGCCGATCAAGCCGCACCCGTCCCTTATCATCTTGCTCGCTCCATCGTCGTCCCTCGGCGGTCAGTCGTCATGCTCGCAGGTTCTCTATGCCAAGTCGATAGGCTTATGTCGATGCAAACAGGCGTTGCTGCTGCCCGAGTTGGCTTTCGGTCGCTGCGAACCTTTGACCGCACGCCATGACCCAGAAGGAACTCGGGCTTTCCTATGGAGCTTCGGCGACTTGACGCCATTATATGCCGATAGATCACTGCCCTTGGGCCGAGTCAGGTCGAGCGCTCTGCGCGTGCTCTTTGAGGGTCTGGAAGTCGCATGCCCCTGCCTTCATCGCGGCGCGAGCGGCCCGCTTCCAATCCGTTCCGCCTTCGGAACAGATTCGCTTGAACTCCTCCATCTCCTCGGCGGTAATGATCTCACGGAGCCACTGGCCCTCGACGCACAGTCTCTTGTTGGTCATGCCCGTTGCCGCTCCCTTAAGCCACGATTCGAGTAGCTTGCCCGCCTCCTCGTCGAGAGGCTTGCGCCAATCCGAGAAGAGGTTGGTGCGGTCCTTCGTCGCGGAAACGATGTGGGTGTCGCGGTCCAGTTCGAGGACGGTCGTGCACTCGAACTCGAAGCCGTCCCGCATGATCGGCTGCTCGGCGAGGCGCTTGATGGTCGTTCTTCCCGCCTCGACTACCTGCACGTAGGCCGTCTTGGAGCGGAGCGTGGCGACCACGTTGATCGGCGCTCGCATGAGACCGTTCACCAGCGAGTCGTACTCGGAGGAGATCGGCTTCCAGTTGGAGAAGCCGTTGCTTCCTGGCCGCGCGTCGAGCGCCGCCTTCTCCGTGAGAAGCTGGGTCCAGACGGGAGAGAGGCTGTCGATGACGACGGTCGCGTACTCCTCGCGGATCGCCTCCTCCACCGCCTCCAGAATCTTCCCCACGGTGAACGGAGGCTCAAGGACGGCCACGTCGAACTGGCCGAGGTCGGCGAGGAGGTTGGACGCGCCGCCCTCGGTGTCGATGACGCAGCAGCGCCCGCCCATGCCGAGGGCGAGCTTGATCGCGGCGGTGGTCTTGCCCGAGCCCGAGACGCCAGCGACGGCGATCTTGACGTGGGAGATGCTTCTCGCGGCGGGCGCGAATCTGATCTTTTCGCTCATAGCTATATAGCCAGCGGAGCAGAACAAGAATATGAAATTTCGGCTAGTCGGGCGTTTCTCGTTCGGGTCGTAGATCGCCGCCGCAAAGCTCGCAGACGGCGGGCTTTCCCTCGTCAACCGACGTAGCCTTTCCGTCGATGTAGATAATCAGACCGTGGGCGTCCAAGAACTTCTCGCCGCACGCACTGCACTCATACATTCTCACCTTTACCTCCTCGGCGCTCCGTTCATAGCGCCTGATTCTATAGTCGCCGTAGTGGGCAACGATATGAAATTTCGATCTGATCATCGGATTCGCAGAGAGACTCCACGTTCGCCGACCATCGCCCATTGAAGCTGTTCTCCGCGCTCTAGTGCATTGCGGATAGCGTCGAGGTCAGCCGTGTACTGCGTCCGCCGATACTCCTCGGGAAGTTCGTCGGCAGGTAGAGAAATTCGGATCGGCGCGAGCCCACCGTTCGCTGCGACCGACAATCGGTAACGCGGAGTGTCCATCCGATCCACCCCGCGCGAGCGGAGGTAGCCGAGGAGGAACTCCCGCACGCGCTGGGCGCGGTTCAGGTCGGACTTAGCCAGCTTCGCCAGCCGATCCGCCTCTTCCTTTCTGGCCTTCGCCGTCGCTTCGAGCGACGAGATGAGCGCCGCGATGGAGTCGATCTTTGAAGTTAGCTGCTCTTCGGCGCGGTCGAGTTCTTGCTCGAACGCTCGGAGGATCGACTCGTCCTCTCCCTCCAGGTCCGCCATGGCCCGCTCAAGCTCGGCGATCCGCCCGTCGATCTCCCACAGCTTCACAGGACGCCCTCCTCCCGAAATTCGGCCACGACCGACTCGATGATCGTCTCGTGCGCCCAACCCAAAGCGCGTGCCCAGTTGTAGCCGTCGTCCACAGGCAGACGAGTGCGCAACTTGCCGTCGCTCAGGTGGACGCCCCAGAAGTTCTCGTGCGGCGCTCGCTTCGTGCGCTCGCCGAAGTTGGTTCGACGACAGATGAAGTCTGGGAGGAACGAATCTGGCCGTGCGATTTCTTGAGCGAGGGCGTTTGCTGAAGTCTGGAAAAGCCTCTCGTACGGGGTCTTGAGTGCCAAGGGATCGTGGCTGGACAGCATCTCGCGCCGCGTGTCGGCGGCGAGCCCTCCGATAAGGTCGTCCAGCGGGCTCAATGAGCGGAACCGCATGGCTTAGATAATCGCCGAGCGGTCCACGGAATATGAAATTTAGCCGCTCGCCTCGAAGTATGCCCTCAGGGTCGCGAGGAAGTAGCTGGCGTTGGCGGTGAGCTTCTGATACCCGCGTGTGTTGAACGAGCCAGTCTTCTCGTAATGATCGAGGCACATCTGGGTCCTGGACCTAGGCTGCGACCTGGGCCGCTTGGTGGTGCTGGGCACGTAGACGATGGCGTCGCCAACCACCTCGACGGTGAACGGCAGGCCCTGCTTCATCGTGGAGAGCGGGCGGCGCTCCAGCCCCTTCACGAAGCTGTGGAATTGCTCGACGGAAGGAACGGTGCGGAGCATCTAGCCCTCGTCTCCCGCGAGAGAGCCGCCTTCGCCCGTGAAACCGCCCCAGCCTTCGGCCTCAGCTATACGCATCAGGGCCATGGCCTGCTCGATGGACGGAATTCGCGCTTGGCCCCTGCCCGCCTGGAGGTTTCCGTTCGGCCTGCGCCAGATGAAGCGATAACCCTGCTGCGTGGAGCCGTCGTCGTACACGTAGCGGCACCACTGGAAGCAAAGCTGCCACTGCCCCTCCGTGCGCTCGTTCGGTGTCTCCCTCAGAATCTCGACGTGAGCCATCAGGGACGCCTCTCCCGAACTTCGGCTACCTGTCGGCACAGGCAATGCCTTCCATCACTTAGCATCATCTTGACTTTAGCCTAAGCGGAAGGTTCATGAGGCGATAGACTCAGGGACGAAGATGAAGGCCGTCGAAGCCAACCTACTGAAGTTCCTCCAGAACCCCAAACAGTTCGTGATCCCGATCTACCAGCGGACCTACGACTGGAGGCTGGACCAGTGCCAGCAACTGTGGCGGGACATCGTTGCGGTCGGCAGGGACGGCAACGCCAAGGGGCACTTCGTCGGCTCCATCGTCTACATCGCTCGCGGCCTCTACAACCAATCGTCCGTGCCGCAGCTTCTGGTGATCGACGGCCAGCAGCGGCTCACGACACTGACGCTCCTGTTGACGGCGCTCGGGAGGGCCATCGACACCAGAAACGCCGACGCAGGAATTTCGCGGCGCAAGCTGGAGAACTACTTCCTCTTCAACTCCGAGGAGGACGGCGACCTTCTGTTCAAGCTCCTGCTGACGCAATCGGACCGAGAGACGCTGACGAGGATCGTCGAGGACCGCGAATTGCCCGAGAAGCCGTCGCACCGCATCGTGGAGAACCACAGATTCTTTGCCGAACAGTTGGCGAAGTCCAGCACCGATCTGGAGACCGTTTACGAAGGGCTCCAGAAGCTAATCATCGTGGACATCGCCCTCGACCGCGACCACGACAATCCGCAACTCATCTTCGAGAGCCTCAACGCCACGGGCCTCAAGCTCAGCCAGGCCGACCTCATCCGCAACTACGTGTTCATGGGCCTTGAGCCGAAGGAGCAGTCTCGTCTGTACGAGGACCACTGGTTCCCGATGGAGCAGGCGTTCGGCCAGGCCGACTACGCGGAGCGGTTCGACCCATTCATGCGCGACTACCTGACCGTCCGCACGGGGCGAATTCCGAACCTGCGCGACATCTACGCGGACTTCAAGACCCACGCTCAGACCGTCTCGGGCGAGGACGCCATGGAGAGCATCGCGTCCGATCTCCACGGCTTCTCAAGGCTGTACGTGCGGGTCGTGCTCGGGAAGGAGCCTGACACTGACCTGAAGGCGGCCTTCGACGACATCAACCGCCTTCGCGTGGACGTTGCCGCGCCGTTCCTGATCGAGGTGTACGAGGACCACGAGGCGGGACGGCTGTCGAGGGCCGACTTCCTCCGCGTCCTCCGCCTGGTCGAGAGCTACGTGTTCAGGAGGGCGGTGTGCGGAATCCCGACCAACTCGCTCAACAAGACCTTCGCGGGGCTCGTCAGGGAGATCGACAAGGAGCGCTACCTTCCGAGCCTTGAGGCCGCTCTCGCCCTCAAGGATGGCTTCAGAAGATTCCCTCGCGATGAGGAGTTCAAGTCGGCACTCATGGTCCGCGACGTGTACAACTTCCGCGTCCGCAACTACATGCTCGACAAGCTGGAGAACGAGGGCCGCAAGGAGAGGGCGAGCGTCGAGTCCTACACCATCGAGCACATCCTGCCGCAGAACGAGAACCTGCGTCCCGAGTGGCGCGAGGCACTCGGCGAGAACTGGAAGGAGGCGCATGGCAGGCTGCTCCACACCCTCGGAAACCTCACCCTCACGGGATACAACAGCGAGTACAGCGACAGGCCGTTCAAGGAGAAGCGGGACATGGAGGGCGGCTTCGCCCAGAGCCCTCTGCGCCTGAACGAGGGGCTCGGACAACTCGACCGATGGGACGAGGAGCAGATCGTTAAGCGAGCACGTCGGCTGTCGGACAAGGCCGCCTCAGTTTGGCCCGCGCCCGAGCTTCCCGCGTCGATGCTGGTCGAGGCGAAGACCAAGAGCGCCTCTGACCACGGAGAGTCATACGCCGTCGAGGGGCACTCGGGCTACCTGTATGGCGAGATGCTCGAACTGTTCGAAGAGCTACGCAAGAGGGTGATGAACCTAGACGCCTCCGTGCGGATGGAGGTCAGGAAGATATACATCGCCTTCAAGCTCGACACGAATTTCGTGGACGTGATCCCGCAGAAGAAGCGACTCGTGCTCATCCTCAACATGCCCTTTACCGAGGTAGACGATCCGAAAGGTATGTGCCGCGACATCAGCGGGATTGGGAAGTGGGGCAATGGTGATGTGGAAGCCTCGATTAGCGGCCACGCCGAGATCGAGGACGCGATGCACCTGATCCGACAGGCATACGAGCGCCAGGCAATCGAGGCCGAGGGCGGCTAGCAATCGTGTTTAGACCGACGCTGCCGACTTCACCCACTCGTAGTCTACGCCGAGCGCGTCGAAGTGAGCCTCGCCGCATTTGATCTTCCTGCGCTCTTGCTCGTCCAGCCTGAACCAGTCGGTCGTTCCCTTCGTCTCCCGCACTAGATAGAGCTTCGCGTCGTTCTCCTTGACGATCGCCCAGTCGGGGTTGTAGGTGCCGAGGGGAGTGTCCACCTTGAACCACGGCGGCATCTTGATGAAGAGCCTGATGTCGTCTCGCGCGTCGAGAGTCTTCGCGAATTCCTCCTCGACGGGAGAGTCGAACTCGATGTGGTCGTAGATCGAGCGATCGACCTTTAGCATTCGATCGATATAGCCTCTGATCTCGTGCTCCTCGAACTCGCGCATCTCGTACTCGCCACCAGCGATTTTGATGTACTTGATGCCGCTCACCATAAGCTCGCTCATCGATTTGCGGATCGAGCCAAGCGCCTGATCGAGGAACTGCTGGGGATTCTTGTGGACCTCAGCCAGCCGACCACTCCGAATGAGAATTTGGGCAAGAGTTCCGCGAGTTAGCTCCGTTTCCCGTTGCAGGAAGCCGATGAGGTCGGGGATCGGAGCCGAGTACTCCTCCGCTACTTGCGAGAAGCTCTTCGTTTCCGCGACCACGCCTTCGCGCTGCGTCTTTAGCTCGCCTTTGCTGATCGTGAATTTCGGTGACTCGATTTTGGGCGTGTTCTTGAACTCTTCGGCGGCTTTGCGAATGAGGTCTTCGCTGTCGAACTCGACTCGGTAGCGGGTCTTGTGCTTGATCCGCTCCCAAAGCTCGACGAAGTAAGGGTCCATGCGCCACCCCTTCTTGAGTCTCGCCTCCTGTCGGAGTCGCTTGTTCGCGACACGGCCCTCGAATTTCGTCCCCGTGTCCGTCTCGATCTCGTCCTGGAGCTTTCGCGCGAAGTCATCGTAGCTCTCGTTCGCGACTACCGTGAGAAGGTTCACGGAGGGATCGAAACACCGCTCACCGTTCTCCCTCACGGGCAGGCGTAGGCCACGACCGATCTCCTGGCGCTTCTTGACTTCAGATTTGGTCTCGTTCAGCGTGCAGATTTGGAAGACGTTGGGGTTGTCCCAGCCTTCACGCAAGGCCGTGTGGCTGAAGATGAATCGGAGCGGAGTGTCCAGCGCCAGCAGGCTCTCCTTGTCCCGCATGATCAAGCGGTAGGTCTCGTTGTCGTCCGCCGTCGCCCCCGACGTGTCGAGCGCCACCTCTTCGGCAGGCTTTCCCTTCTCAGGTCTCTTCTTCTTCTTCGTGAAGTAGCCGCCGTGGACCTGCTCTACCGCGAGCTTCGGCAATGCCGCGTATCGTTCCTTCGCCGCATGCTCGTTGTACGCCTCGATGAACCACTGCCTAATCTTCCCGTCATCCTGGACGTAGTTGTCCACCCGATCGATGAAGAAGAGCGACAGCACCTTCATCCGCTGTCCCTCTGGAAGTCGGGAGACCCTAAGCTCCTTCTCGAAGTGCTCCTTGACCGTCTGGCGAATCTGGATGCGCATCAGGCTGTCACCTCGCACACCGATCGACTGACCCTCTTCGAGGACGCTGCCGTTCTCGAACTCGACGGTTCGATTCGAGGCGTCGATCTGACCGACGATGAAGCCTTGGTAGATGTCCCGCTCGTTCGATAGCGTGAACAGGTCGCTCCCGTAGCGCACAGTCACTTCGCGTCGAGCGGTGCCTGAAGCGGCCCGAACATCGATCTCCAGCTTGGCGCTGACCTCTTTCTTGGTCGCCTTGATCGACTTCACCCCGATATGGGGAATGTTGAAGTCGGGCTCCTCAAGCACGCTGTCTACCTCGATCCGCTTGACCAGCTTGAGGTCGTACGCCTTCACGGGGTCGAGTTTATAGAGGATGTTCGGCGTTACTCCCGCTTGTTGGCTCAGAGTCGCCGAGTACCGCAGGGTGAAGAGGGGATTGAGCCGCGCCAGAGCCTCGCGTCGGCTCTCCTTCGTGAAGTTGTGGGCCTCGTCGATGACGACGATCGGGTTCGAGCTTCGGATGAACTCGATCGGACGGATGCCGCTCTCCCGCTCCTGCTGGATAATGTTCGTGTCCTTGTTGAAGGCGTCGATGTTGATGACGAGAATCTGCATCGCGTTGCTCGTCGCGAAGCTCCTCAAGCTGGACACGTCCTTCGAGGCATAGGACCAGGCATCGACGGGCGGGTTCTCGTACAGCGTGTCGAAGTGCCCCTTGAGAAGATCGATGCTCTTGAGCACGCCCTCACGGATCGCGACGCTGGGGACGACGACGATGAATTTGCTCCAGCCGTACCGAGCCCGTAGCTCATAGAGGGTTCTCAGGAACACGTAGGTCTTGCCCGTGCCCGTCTCCATCTCGATGCTGAAGTCAAAGCCCGATAACTCGTTCGGCGGATAGATGCCGTTTCGGGTCTGGACGACCTGCATGTTCCGCAAGATGGTCGCTTCGCCGAGGCTGAGCGAGTTAGCGATCCCCACGTCGGTGAGCAATTGGCCTGGGGTGCTGAGTCCAATCTCAAGCGAGCCGCCCGCCATAGGCTGCCCTTCAAAGAGATCGACGACCGCGTTGATGGCGTCAAGCTGGTACTGCTGGTTCGGCTCGAATTTCAGCTTCATGGCCTAGATCGTCCGAAACTCGATGCCTGCCGCTCTCGCCTCCAAGCGGGCGTTGGTCTTCAGGGCGTCGTTCCCGCTGAACGCGGAGTCGAGGAACACCGCGCGGACTGGCTCCAACGCCAACACTGCGGACACATGATCCTGATCGACTTTTGGTTGCAGAGAAACCGCTAACAGGCCGCCCGAAACGGAGAACACCTTGCCGCCAGGAACTTCCGCTTCCGAGATTTGCGCGGACAGCGGCAATCCTGACTTCAGAAGAATTTCGAACAGGATCGCCTTCGGGTCTGCGTCGGGCGCAAGGTGCTCAGTGTAATCGAGGAGGGCTTGGGAAAGCCTATCCGCCTCGCCTTCACTTGGGGAAGCCCAGCCCTTGAAGTTGCTTGGGGCTAGACGGAACAGACGAAAGCCTAGGTCAGCTTCTCTCACATGCTCAAACGTGAGCTTGGGTTGAGCCTTGGTCTTAAGCACGTGAGCAGCACGGCGCATTCGCTCAACCGTAATTTCGGCGATGTTCCTCGGCACAAACGTTTTGCCCTCGAAGGGTGATTCAACTTCCTCATCCTCCAGGCTTTCCGCCGAGTCTCCAACTTGCTCGATGTCTTCGCCTAGCTCGTCATCCTCATCATCTTCCTCGGGTTTGGCCCGATCAATGGGTTGAGGTAGCTGAACAAGGATGTACTGGCGATTGCCGCCGTCTTCAAGGTTCTGCTTCAGGACCGCATGCCCCGTTGTTCCCGAGCCAGCAAAGAAGTCAAGAATAATCTCGGGCTCATTCGTCGGTTGCTTCTGAGGCGAAGCTAGGTAGACAATACGTTGGAGAAGGCGAGTGGGCTTAGGAGTGTCGAATCCACGTGTGGATTCGGGGAATAAAGAGATTAGCTCCTTTCGAGCTTCGTCGGTATGACCGCACTCCCTCCATGTCCAAATGGTGGCCGCCACAGGTCCGCTTACCTCGGAAAGAAACCGCTTGAATGCGGGAACCTCCCCGAGTCCGTCTGCGCCCCACCAGACTCGACTTTCCGCAACGTTTCTCGCATGCGACTCCTGATCGTATGCCCATACCCTTGTCTTCTTCGGCCAAATCAAACGCTTCGTGTTCGGCTGCTGGATGCCATAGTAAAGATTGGGACGCTCGGCCGCCGTCTTGTTGCACTTATAGTTGTCGGGTCTCCATCGACCCCTCGAATCATTATCAGGATTCTTGTACGGCTTGTTCATCGCCTCGGTTCTCGGCATCCGCGCCAGGATTGCCTCGGCTTTTCCCTTCGATTTGAAGACCCGTTGCCGACCATAAACAACCACGTAGTCGTGCGTATAGGAAAGGTCTACTGTGTCATTCGACGTAGCGTATTTCTTCTGCCAAACAACTGTGCCTAGGCGGTTTTCTGGCCCGAATACCTCGTCCATTACGGCGAGGAGGTTCTGCAACTCGTGCTCGTCAATCGTGATGAAGATCGCCCCGTCGCGGCGCAGTAAATTCCGCGCGAGGAACAGCCTTGGAAGCATCATGCTCAGCCACCGTGAGTGGTAGCGGCCGTCCGTCTCAGCGTTGGCGCGGAGCTTCACCCCTTCTTCGGAGACCTGATTGGAGAAGCGAAGATAGTCCTGCAAGCCCTCCTGGTAGTTATCGGGGTAGATGAAGTCCTTTCCCGTGTTGTACGGAGGATCGATGAAGATCAGCTTGACCTTGCCGTGGTAGCTCCGCTGGAGAAGCTTGAGCACCTCAAGGTTGTCGCCCTCGATGATCACGTTGCCCGTGGTCTCGAAGTCCACCGACGCCGCAGGATCGGGCACGAGAGTGCCCGTGCTGAGCGTCTGGATTGCGCGTTTTGCCTCGGCCTTGCCGACCCAAGAAAGCCCGAAGCGCTCGTCCGATTCGGTCACCTCTTCGCCCAGCGCTTCCCTCAGCGCCTCGATGTCGATCCTGCCCTCAGAGAAGACCTCGGGGAAGAGGGATCGCAGCGCGGAAATTCGGTCGGCGTGAACGTCGGCGGAAGTGAGCGGAATCTTGTCGTCGTCGGGCATCGGCGGAAACAGTGTATTCGTTCAGGGCCTGACGAGCGGTTGGGTGAGCGTCTTCTTGCACACGCACTGCCAAGCGTCAGTTGTCTTCTTGTTCGGCGCGGGGAGTGAGCCGCAATGCTTGCACGTGAGCGCGTCGGCAAGGTCGAGGGTCAGTTGTGCGAATTCCTCGACCTGAGGATCGGGAACGTTGAGCCCGTCCTTGTTGAAGTGACAGCCCACGCGGTTGCGGATAAAGGCGATATTGCCAAGCTTCAGGAGTACGTCCTTCACTTCTACGACCGTGGTTTCCGTGCCTGCCTCTGACTGGCTCGTGTGGTGCACCTTCAGCACAGCGCCCGTCTTCTTGAAGCCGTCGAGGAGGGCTCCGATGGTGTACGCCTCACCCGATCGTGGAAGCGAGCAACCGTAGAGCAACGTAAGGTGGTCGAGGGCGTGCTCCAGCAAAATGCCCGCTTTCGATCCGACAATCTGCCGATCCCAGTTATCTGGTTCGATATAGTGGCGAATTTCCTCGGTCGCCAACTTCGGCGACCTAACCCTGATCCCGTGCTCCTTCGACCAGTGGTGAAGTTCGATGACATCCACGTTATTCGCCGCACCCGCAGAGAAACGGTAGTGGTCGCTCCACTGGCGGTAGTGCGTGGCGATGAACACCTGGGCGAAGTGCTTCGACTCTTCGGTCAAGAGATCGATGACGCGGGTCATGTGGACCGCATCGACCGAGGTGAAGATGTCGTCGAGAACGAGGATCGCGCTCGGGTCGTTCGCCCACTTGACCGTCGCGAGGTAGATGCAGAAGCCAAGGGTGTCGAGGTGAGATTCGCTGAAGTAAGCCTGAGGAGCAATGTCCTCGACGCCTTCAAAGTGAGCGTCCTGGTGTAGCGATCCCTTGAATTTCGGGTCGAGACGGAAGCACTTCAGACCGAGTGGCTCCTGCGGATGGATGCGGTCGTAGAGCGCATTCACCTCCGAGCAAATTTCGTCGAGAATCTTCTGGGTGAACTCGATCCGCGTCGCCCTGACGAGCTTCAGCGCGTCGTCCAAGCGCTGCTTCACTTGCTCGGCCTCATCAAGCAATTCCTGCGACTGGGTGAGATTGTCGTGGTAGCCCTTGATGGCGTTGAACTGGTTCTGGTCTGTAGTGAGCCTCGTGATTTCGTCGTCCAGCACCTGACTGGCGTTGACGAGCGCGTCAACCAATGCATCTGCCCTCGCCCAGGCTTGATCCGTATGGCGATCCTGTACGAACGCTCTCAACGCCTCGTCCGCTCCGAGGCTAGTCTGCATCTCAGGTGAGAGCGAATAGTACCCATTCACGACCTCCTCGGTCTGCGAAAGGTAGGTCGTTTCCTGAGTGCTCGCCGTGCTTCTGGCCGTTTCTAGGGCCTGGCGAGCGTTCGACAGAGCCAGGTTGTGCGCATCGAAGGCGGCGAGTTCGTCGATTCTCGCTTGTAGTTGCAGAGAGAGTTCCTCCTGATCGACTCCCTGCTCGCAGACGGGGCATTTGGACGGTTCTGTCAACGACGGAAGAGCGGCTTTCGCCCTTTTGAGGAGGTCAACCAATCCTCCCGAATCGGAACTACCGCCGATCGGATCGATCGATGTTGCGAATAGTGCAGCGAATTCACGCTCCCGATCCGCGACCTTGGCGCGGCTGTCGGCGGCAGACGATTTGGGCTGCTTGACCGCTGTTAGCGCATCTTTCAGGGTCTGCGCGTGCCCCAAACGCGCGGCCAGTTCGGTCTGATCCTGTTCCGCCTTCTCCTTCGCCCAATCGGTCGCCGACGCGTTCGGCTTGCCTTCGGCTTCCCACAGGTTCGTGAGCGCTGTGTGAGCATCGGCGTGGCTGTTAAAGAGCTTGTCGTAGGCTTCTTCGGCAGACTGGTGCGCTGCCCTGAGGGTGTCCTCCGCCTTCTCAACGCACGTAACGTCGATGAATTTCGCTAGCCGCTTGTACCGATCTTCGGGTTTGTTCTCAACGAGCGTTGAGAGTTGGCTCCGTCGCAGAACGTACGCGGTCGGAGACGGGTGCTGATCGACCGTGATCTTCTGGCCCGAAACCGTGCCTGTCCAGGTCTTTTCCCCAAGGACTAGCTCGACCTTGAGGTCCTTCGACTTCGTTCCCACCGAGGGCAGGTCGCTGACCTTTGTCGAGCTTCGCGTCTGCAACGAGCCGTGGCACTGGTTGCAAATCAGATCGATCGCGTCGAGCACAGTTGACTTGCCCGTGCCGTTCTCGCCGAACAGCAGCACGATCGGCTTTCCCGTGTTGAACGTAAGCGTCGTTTTGCCCGTCGCACCACGGAAATTCGAAAGGGCGATCTGCTTGATCCGATCAGGCATTGTTCGCCTTCTCGTCAAGCGGCTGCTCAACCCACCTTCTCCAGTCCTCAGCGGACGCCTTCCCAGAGACGAGTCCCTGTGTTACCTCGGCCACCGCCCCTGCGCTGATCAAGTCTCTCTCGGCGAGCAAGCTTGCGATCTTCGCGGCAAGCTCGTCGTTTGGCGAGCCCTTGCTAGGCGTTCCGTCCTTGGTACTATGTTCCACGGCGGCTTAAGGCTAGCGGAGAGACCAACGAATCGTCAAGAGGTCACGGTTGCTAGTTTTCTGTGCCAAACGCGCCTCGGTCGCCGAAAGAAGCTCGTCCTTCTGTCGATCGATTTCGTCTTGTGCTTCATACAGGGCTTTCCTCTTCCGCGACCGCTCACCCTCAAGCTCCTTCTTGTCGCGATGGAGTGCGAGCTTCTCCTCCAGGCGGGAGCACGACCTTGCCTCGCGGTCAGCCTGCTTGATCCTCGCGTCCAGGTCCTTAAGCTCGGTCTCCAGGCCATGCTTCAGGTCGTCCGCCCACCGTTCGAGCTTCTCCATCTCCTCGCCGAAGAACTTCGCGTTTCGGTCCGCGATCTCGGCCAGCGTTCGCGCAGCTTGAGCGTCCAGGGCCTCGCGGAGGCACGCTTGTGTCCAGCTAGTCGGTTCCTGAGGATCGAGGAGGCTCCCAGGAATTTGAAAGAGGCGCTCGCACGCCTCAACGTGGAGAGCTTCGCCGTCGTCGGTAAAGGCGGCACATAGGCAGCGGTCTTCGTCGTCTAGCGACTCGACGGTCAACACCCGCATCGACATCCAACCGCTTTTCCCGATGTAGGGCTCCAGAATTCCGTGGCGGGCGTGACGCCGATGGTAGTCGAAGCAGACGGTTCCAGCAGGAAGCGTGGCGCTCGATGCCCTCTCGATGAGGTTCTGGATCAGTGGGTGTCCGAGATGGAGCACCGCCTCGTCCCCGCCTTCCCGCCTTGTCACCAGGCGGTAGGTACCTGACTCCATGGTCGGCTCCTGAAGGGTGTGTTCGAGCCGAAGTGCGAGCTTCTCGTCGTCGTAGGCGCATCGATCCCCCAGCGACGCCTTAAGCAGGAGCCACATGTGCTGCTCCAGTCGCCCTATCTGCCGTAGGCCCTCATCGTGGCTGATCCTTAGCCTCTCCTGGACATCCTGGTCGAAGTGCTCGAACAGGTCGGCTCGCGTCTTCAGGAGGCGGCCCTTGATCTGCTCGTCTAGCTCCTCCCTCAACTCTTGGAACGCGGCTTCGATCTCGTCCTTCGTTCGGCAGGATTGGTAGATGTCGGCGATCCTGCGCTCGAAGTCGATCCCGTCCTCGACAGCGCCGAGCACCTCGTCCGACGAGCCGAACACGCCGTCGAAGAGGCGGAATTTTTCGGAGAGCAACTCGAAGACCCGCTGATCCGCCGCGTTCTTCGAGTTGACGAAGTTGATCACCACCACATCGTGGGTCTGCCCGTAGCGGTGGCAGCGCCCGATCCGCTGCTCCACGCGTTGGGGGTTCCAAGGTAGGTCGTAGTTCACGACCAGGGAGCAGAACTGGAGATTCACTCCTTCGGCTGCCGCCTCGGTCGCAATGAGTATGTCGGCGTGGTCGCGGAAGTGCTCGACAAGCGCTGCGCGAAGATCGACCGTCTTGTTTCCCGATACAATCGGCGATCCACGGTGCCGCTGGACCCAAGCTCTGTAAATTTCCCCTGACCGATCGTCGGAGTTGGTTCCGTTGATGGTCAGAACTCGGCCTGCGTAGCCGTTGCTCTCCAGGACGTCGCGAAGGTAGCCCTGCGTGCGCTTCGACTCGGTGAAGATGACCGCCTTGCACTTGGCCCCAAGCTCCGACAGCTTGTCGAATCCTTGGCTCAGACCCTTGAGCAAAGCCTCTCCCTTAGCGTTGTATTGGATAGAGGAGGCAAGCTGGGCGTAGTCCATGATCTCCCGCAATTCCGAGATCACGTCGGGATCGACGCCTGTGGCCGCCGTGCCTCCGTTCGATTCCCACTCTTCGGCCAGCGCGGAGTAGGACTCGAAGTCATCGCTGAGGACATCTTCAGCCATCCCCGTCTGGTCACGTAGTCTCTCGACCAGGCTGCGCAACGTGCCTGCGATCGCGAAGGTGGAGCTTGCCAGGAGCTTTCGAAGGATGAGCGTCATCAGCTTCCGCTGGCTAGACGGAAGGGCGTGGAGCTTCTCGCGCTGGAGATAGGTTGAGACGCTCTCGTAAAGGCGCTGCTCATCCTCGTTCGGAGCGAACTCGACCGTGATCGGGATGCGATTGGTGAATTTGATGAACTCCACCACCTGCTTCCGCAGGGTTCGCTGGCAGATCGGAGCGAGCCGCTGACGCAGTTCGGCAAGTTGTCGATCCTCCACGGGCCCACGCATATAACGTGCGCGAAATGCGTCGAGGCTCCCAAACAGATGCTCGTCAAGGAAGCTGACGAGGCCAAATAGTTCAAGCAAGGAGTTCTGAAGCGGGGTCGCCGTGAGAAGCGCGATCGGCTTTCCCGACACGGCCGACTTCAACCCATTCGCGATCTTGTTCGACGACCTGTAGACGTTCCGAAGTCGGTGGGCCTCGTCGATGACAACAAGGTCCCATCCGATCCTGGAAATTTCGCTCGACTTGGCCCATGCGAAATGGTAGGAACAGATCACGATTTTGTCTCTCTGATCGAGCGGCGACAGGTCGCCCGAGCGCCTGGCCGCGTTGTACTCCTTTGAGTCGAAGACAACGGACGGAAGGAAGAACTTATCCGCCAACTCCTGCGCCCACTGCTTCCGCAGGATGGTCGGACAGATTACGAGAATCCGCCGTCGCCTCTCGGACCATAGCTGGCTCGCAATCAGACCAGCCTCGATCGTCTTGCCGAGACCGACCTCATCGGCGAGGATCACGCCTCGCGAAAGAGGTGACTTGAAGGCGAAGAGGGCCGCGTCAAGCTGGTGCGGATTGAGGTCCACCGTCGCGCTAATCAACGACGCGCCAAGCTTCGCGAAGTCGTCGGACGGGCTGCGCCTCGTCAGCGCATGCGCTGCAAAGGCCGCGTGGTACGGGGTGGACACTGCACTACTTTAGCGCGGAAGGTGGCGCGGCGGCGGTGCGACTCCAAATGCCATGCCGCCGAAAGGTCATCCCTTGCGCCATGTTCCTTGCGCCTGGGGCGGCTAACCCCCTCCCCGTGGTTTTTCTTTAGGGATGTTAGGTGTACCGACGACGTGGATCGAAGTTTCCGAGTCCCGCGAGCAAACTAGTTGAGGGGTACGGCTTCATGTTAGAAGACTGTTGTCCGCTACGTAAGCGATCACCCTCCACTGCGAGAATGAGGCTCATCTACGAAGGTTTGTACGCGAAGGTGAACTCGGAGAGCCGAGCCTGAGAAGTAAGGACAAGAGAAGAAGGAAGGAAGGAAACGTCAAGGAGGGGCTATTCCTTGGATCGCCTGATCAGTCCTCGTCCCATTCGAGCCAGGTGGGAATTCCGAGTGTCTTCGCCGTTTGTTCCACTTCGAGGCTCAGCCTGTTCTTCCAGCGTTTTCGGTTCCTGGAGTCGGTCACGTGAATCCAGCATCCGTCATGCAACCATGACGTAATAACGAACCCTCCAGTTTTGCCCTGCTGCTCGATGGCGAGTCGGATCACGGGCTCCAGCAGCTTAAGCTCGTACGACTGCGCGATGATGGCGGCAGCGGATGGAACGTTTGTGGGTTGGTACCCCTCGTCCGAGCGCGGCTTGTTCAGAATCGGAATTCTTTGCCCAAACGCATCGATCCCGAAGCCCTGCATCCGCATGTCGTTGAACGCCTTCGTCCTCGCTCTGAGCAGCGCGGCAATGATCGCGTGGTCCTCGAAGCGCTTCCAGGGGTCAGCGAGATCGGGAAAGAAGCTCTCAAGCTGAGCCTTCATCTTCTTCTCGCCCATGCCGAAGACGAGGCTGTAGACGGCATCCTTCAGCATCGGCTTGGCTAGAGGATCGCCTTCCACGCCCATCCACGCAATCAACTCGCTCCAGATGGAGCGATCGTTCTCGCGCGAGTTTGAGAGGAACTTCTTGACCGAGCCGACGTTCCATAGCTCGCTGACAATGGCTAGCTGGGCGGCACGAAGGTCGAGCTTCATCCAGTCCTTGGTGAGCACGTCCCTCACCTCGCTCTTGAGGCGCAGGAGGGAGTCGTTCAGCGAGAAGATTCTCACCGACCTCGGCGCTCTGCCGATCTCCATCCCCTTCGCGTCGAAGATGGGATCGGGCTCGACGGGCTTGTAGAAGGGCTGCGCGATGTCCTCGATGCTCTTCAGAATCTGGTGCTGGCGAACGGAGTCCACGTCAACCTTGTCCGCTACCGCGTGGGCCTCGTCGAGGCGGCTCCTTATCTGGTCAAATCGATTGGAGGGCAGTCCGTTGAGGTAGCTGAGCAGGTCGAAGGCCAACTGGCAGCCGTGGTTCTGGATCGTCTCGATCCCTTCCGCCCTCGCCTCGGCGTGGATGCCCGCCCCGCCGTTCTCCGTTGGATCGCCGTACACTCTCCGCGTACGCTCGCGAGCGTCTGCCCTCAGGCGCTTCAGTTCGTCGGCGGCATCCTGTCTCCTGACCTTGTTGCCGTTGCAGAACCAGACTCGCTCTTCGCCGCGCGGAAGCACGCTTCCAAGCTCCTGGTCGATCAGGGTGACCAACTCGGGCGGGATGTCGCTCAGCAGGGTCCTTACCCTGCCGTAGCCGAAATTCCCCACCGTAACCTGGAAGACATCGTTGCCGAAACGTTCGAGCAGCCGATTGAGACTCCAGTCCTTCGGATCGCGATCCTCCGCGCCCACTTGGTGCCTGAGAACGTCGGAGGACATCACCAGCCGCCCCGTCTCCTCGTCGTGCCAGGGTGAGTAGACGAGCCACTCCAGCAGTCGCCAATACTCGTAGGAGTTCCCCAGCCCAGGGAAGAGGTTCTCCACCGCCTCCCTGAACCGTCGCGAGCATGTGCGCTTGGGCTGATAAGGAACGTCCATCGGGATCATTCCCAAGGATATTCGTTAGAGGCTTCGTCGAGCGATTCGAGGAACTCGGCCTTCTCGCTGTCGGCTTGGGCGACCTTCTCCTTCGCCTTTCTGAGCAGATGAAGGTTACGGTCGGACGGGTCTTCCGCGTAGTAAATTCGCGCGTCGTTCAGGTCGTCGATGGCCGTCCGCAGTCTCTTCTCGACTGCCTTGTAGCTCTCGTGGGTCGAGTCGTCATCCAGGTGGTTCATAGTTGTCTCCTTTGGGAGACGGGCCGCCGCACCCTGGGAAAACGCGCACGGCCCTGCGGTGACGGACGATGCTGATCGTCCGCGCAAACTTAGCCTGTAACTCCCAGTGGTGGGACGCCGACGTTTGCTCACATCGCACCGCTCCCATTAGATGCCTTCTGCGTGCGAGGGTTGATCCCCTACATTCCCTTCAATGGGAGGTCGGATGTTAGGTCAGTCTGAACTTGCGATTCTCGCGAGCAAATCGGACGGGGCTCACCACCCTTTCAAGGGCTATTTCGAGTGCGCGAAGGAGTCGAAGCCCTCGAAATTTCATATTCTGCGGAAACCGTCGACTATCTACCTTGGGACGGCGCGATCTGCGCTCGACCCAAGGAAAACAGATGAACAAGAAGACCCTTCAAGTTTCATGGCTCCACGTCGTTGAGGCAGACAAGCGCCTCCAGGTCGGCGACCTCTCCGAACGGGAATGGCTGGCGATCTACCAGACCTGTTGGTCGAGCGTCTTGTCCCTAGGAGAAGTGGCTAGCTTGCCGAACTACTTCCGAATCGTTATCGAGGACAGCGACGAACATGATCTCACTCAGGACGAACGCGCTACATTGATCGAGAAGCTGGCCGACCTCTGCTTCGACTCCCGATTCTGCATCATGGTCGCGATCTTGGCGTTCAAGTACCGCGATGATCCCAGCGAGCTTATGCACGACCGCTCATTCGAGATGGTGGGGTTGCGCCGAATGCCCGACGCTCCGCGCTGCGCGGGCGACATTCTCTAAGGGTTTGAGGTCACCTTGGCCGCTGGATCGGAAGGCGGCGGCCATGGTTGTGACTGTGCCGCAGACATCGCCAGAATCGCGCCCTCACTTGGGCGCGGCTGGTGGTGGGTCATCGTCCGTGCGCTGGCGGAACACGACGACGGCGGTGTCGAACGGCGCGGGATACTCAGCGCCGTCGAAGTGCAGCCGACCTGGTAGGTAGCGAACTTCGTAGAACGGCAAGATGATCTGTTGCCAAATTTTGTTGCCTGGTCGGGCGGGCAGGACCATCACGGTCGTGACTCCGTTTTGGGCCTCAAGATGGGCTTTGCGAACCCAGCGGCTTGTGTGCTGGAACGGCGGGTTGCAGAACGCGACGTGGCCCGCCCAGGATTGGGAGAGGCCGTCACGCTGCTCGGTGAAGTACACGGGCAGGAGCGCGTTCTCCTCGCTCGCCGCCGCGTCGAGCGTAAATCGAAATTCACGGTGTAGCTGCTCGAAGAGGTGGCGTGGTGTCCGCCAGTCCTGCCGCCGATGGTAGCTCTGCTTCGGTTTTCCCGCGCCGCTTGGTCTCCCAGGCTTTCGATGTCCGACAGCGTTCAGATCGCTCTTGCCGACCATCCAACGTCCGCCCACCCGATGGGCGCGGAGCCTGCCGCTGGCGATCATGGCGCGTACCCTTCGGTCGCTTACCCCTAGCCTTGCCGCCGCTTCGGGTACAGACATCCACCTTGCCATTCGCGAGGTTATTATTCCGATTTCGGAAGAGTTCCGACTTGAACGGCTGAAGTATGAGTTTCAACCTCTGCCGACTCGATCTAAACACGTAGAGATGGGGACGGCTTCAGCGTGAAAGTGATTCATTACAACTAAGAGAGCCGATACTCTCTACAGACTCAGCGATCTCTCGCAGGTGAAGAACGAACTAGTCCCTTCCTCCCCGCAAGGAGGGTCTGAGCTTGCGAAGCCTTCCTTGCGGGGAGGAAGGGCTGGCCGAAAAGCCAAGTGAGCGAAGCGAACGCAGGCGTTCGGCTCTTGGCCTACAGGGGTCGGTGAGAAGATATGGCGCTGCAGGCGCCAAGAAATACTCTGGTCTGATTTTGATTTTGCCTCTGGTTTGTTAGCAGCGTCGGTCGGGTTCGGTGCCTCCGCACGTCGTTGAACCTAAATGCCGTCGGTCAAAACTACCGTTCAGATCGGTCGGCCTTCAGTCTCCAGTCGGTCAACTGGCGGTCAGATCATTGGTCGCACTTCGGTCAGGCGTCGGTCAGGAGGCGGTCAGCCGCTCCGAAATGAGTGCTAGAACGGCAGGTCGTCGTCGCCGCTGCGCCAGTCCTCCGTCGCGGACCGCAACTTTCCAGGCTCGGTCTTCGGAATCTTCAGCGCCTCGTAGGGCGTCAGGCCCTCTAGGAGCCGATATCTGATCGCGTCGAACGTGAGCCCGTGGACGTTTTCCCTCGAACCCACCATCGCTCTTATGGAAACGAGCTTCCCGTTGAGGCGGTACTCAGGCACGTGAAGGTTGTCGTAGGTTTTGCCGCTCTTGGTCAACGACCGCTGCTCCAAGAGACCCTCGCGGATCATAAGCTCGACCTCGCGACGAACCGTCTTTTGATCGCCGAACTCGTCCGTCTCCTCGACGATCTGGTTCACGTACTTGCTCGCGATGAGGCCAGGGCTGGCGCTGACCATCGACTTGATCTTGCGCCGCAGCCGCGTGCGATCTGACTGTTTGAAATTCCTTCCTCCTGCGGAGGCGTTCTCTGTTTCGCTCATGGTTCGGTTCCTTTGCTCTCGCCAGCCGATGAAGGCGCGGCAACGGGCACAGGCCGTTATCGTGCGAACCAGCGTGGAAATGCACTCGCCGAGGCGAGCTAAGTTCCGAACCTCGTGGCGCTCTGGCAACGAACCTCAGAACGGCGGCCAATGATCTCCGCTCGCTGTCTCCAAGAACTCATCCTTCTCCTCTTGGGCCTCGGCAACTCGCCAGCGGGCGCGGGAGAGGAGTTGGTAATTACGATCCGATGGATCGGAAGCGTAGTAGAGCCTCGCGTCGCTCAGGTCGTCGATAGCGCTTCGGAGCTTGCGCTCGATCAGGCGCAAACGGGCGTGGTCGTGATCAAAGTCTTGGTCCTGGTCTCTCATGAAGCTCACCTCAGGGGCATCACCCAAGATGAGTTCGTAACTCAGGTCCTTGACACCTTTCAACCGAGCAACGTGGCAAGGTGTGCATCAGCGCCGCTTCACTTTCTGGTTCCGTGGCACCCACACGGCAAATCCCCTACCGCGACATGCAGTGACGGAGTAATCACCCGTGGCGGAATTCCCAGGAAGAGGGCGTGGCGCAGCTTGGTTGCGCGAGGTACCCTTACAGCGCTTCCATCGGAGATGTTAGTCGGCGAAGCGCCGACGCTCACCTCTGCCGATCTAGATTCAATTTCAACCTGGTCGGGGCGACACGATTCGAACGTGCGACCTCTTCCACCCCATGGAAGCGCGCTACCAAACTGCGCCACGCCCCGACGCGAAAGACCATTATACTCCGCGCGCCCGATCCCGCGAACGGACCCCGACGCCGAGTTCTCCGATTCACCGCAAGCCAGGGCGATCGGGAACCGCCTCGACCTGACTCGACGAATGAACCTGCATGATCGTCGCCGTTCTTGGCATCCTGATCGCCTCGCTCGGCCAGGGCGCCGCGCCCGATCCGATCTTCCGTTTTCGACCCAAGGAGGGTCGGGTCTACCTCTTCGACCTCTCCGTCGAACGGGAACGGCCCCGATCGGTCGGCACGCTGAGGATTCGGATGGGGGTCCCAAAGGTCACCGCTGACGTGGTCACCACCGAATTCACCGTCCCATCCATGCACTTGGACGGCCAGGACCGGTAGGGCGACCTTCGGGCCGTGCTAGGAAACGCCTCCGCGATGCTCCAGTGGACGCCCCTCGCGGTGCGCACGGGCGACGCCCGGGGTTTCGCGCTCCGGCACGTCGATCCGGAGATCGCGCCGTTCCTCGCCGAGGCGGGCATTTACCTCTGCCAGTTCCCGCCGAACCCGGTGCGCCCGGGCGATTCGTGGAGCGGCTCGACCACCGCCACGGGCGGATGCACGTCGGCGCGATACCGTTACCGGGGCATGGAGCGGGGAAGGGCGCTCTTCGAGTTGACGGACATCCGGATGTCGAGCCACGAACAGATCGGACCCATGACGATGACCGTGGACCCGGCAGCCGGCATCCCCGTCCGCGTCGAGTACCGCGTTCGGGGGAGGCAGACCGGGCGAATCAGTCGCTTCGTGCAGGTTTTGGTTCGGGAAGAAGGCTAAACGCCCTCCCGGCTCCGTCGCCAGACCGCGTCCTTGCCGACCTCCCTCGCCGGCGCGTACCCGGGCAGGGGCTTGATGAACGCGTGCACGGCGTCCAGGATGTCGCTCGGGAAGGGGAAGAAGGCCTCCTCCAGTTCGTCGGGCGGGGTGATCCAATTCCGCGCGCCGACGACCACGGGCGGGGCGTCGAGGTCGTCGAAGGCCGTCTGGGCGATTCTGTTGGCAAAGGTGTGGAGGATGCTGCCCCGCTCGCACGCGTCCGAGGCGAGGAGGATGCGCCGGGTCTTGCGCACCGACTCGATCACCGGCCCAAAGTCGAACGGCACGATCGAGCGAGCGTCCATGACCTCGACGGACCAGCCATACCGCTCCTCAAGGACCGTAGCCGCCTCGAGGGCTCGGTAAAGGGTCGCACCGATGGTCAGAATGGTCAGGTCGCTGCCGGACTTCTTCACGTCGGGCACGCCGATCGGAACTTCGTAGAACCCCTCCGGTACGCCGCCGGGGTGGAACAGCTCGGGCTGGTCGTAGATGCGCTGACTCTCGAAAAACACGACCGGGTCGGTTCCAACGAGGGCGGCGTTCAGCAGGCCCTTCGCATCGTAGGGCGTGGCCGGGAACACGACCTTCAGGCCCGGGATGTGGGCGCAGACGCTCGTCCAGTCCTGGCTGTGCTGGGCGCCGTACTTGCTGCCGACGGAAACCCGGAGCACGACCGGCATCCTCAGCATCCCGCCGGACATCGCCTGCCACTTGGAGAGCTGGTTGAAGATTTCGTCGCCCGCGCGGCCCATGAAGTCGCAGTACATGAGTTCCGCGACGACCCGCCCGCCTTCGAGTCCGTAGCCGACGGCGGTGCCGACGATCGCCCCTTCGGAGATCGGCGAATTGAACAAACGATGGTAAGGCAGCGCCTCGGTGAGGCCCCGGTAAACCGCGAACGCGCCGCCCCAGTCGCGATTCTCTTCGCCATAGGCCACCATCGAAGCGTCTTTGCCGAAACGGTCGAGCATCGCCTCGAAGAGGGCGTCTCGGATCCCGACGCATTTGCCCTTGGCGATCGGTCTCCCTTCGGCGTCCAGGCCGGATCGACTCCTTCCGGCCAAGGCCTTGACGCGGGGATTGTCCGCCAAGTCGGCGGCGATCTCGGGCTGACGGTCCGGCGCCAGGCTCTCCGCCCGCTCGTTCGAGAACATCGTACGGTCGAGCAAGCACCCGGAGGGGGTCAGGTCCTCGCGAGGAGATCGCTCCGAATCCACCGCCGACCGAAAGGCCCGAAGCACCCGTGCGTCCACGTCCGTACGGATATCGTCAAGGTCGCTCTGGCTCGCCACGCCTTCGGCGACCAGGTCAGCGGCATAGGTCGTGATCGAGTCCACACGCTGCCACTCCTCGACCTCGGCGCGCTCGCGATAGGACCCCGCGTCGGACGGCGAATGACCCGAGTACCGGTACGTCAAGGTGTCGAGGAGCACCGGCCCATCGCCACGCTCCAGGACCGCACGCTTGCGCTCGTAGGCGTCCGCGACGGCCAGGGGGTTGTAGCCGTCCACCCGTTCGGCGTGCATATTCTCGGGGTTCAGACCCGCCCCGAGGCGGGCGAGCACCTTGAAGCCCATCGTCTCCCCCACGGGCTGGCCGCCCATGCCGTAGAAGTTGTTGACGAAGTTCATCACGAAGGGCAGTCCACCCCGGTAAGGCTCGTCCCAAAGCTCTCGGAACTGGTCCATCGTCGCGAAGCAGAGGGCCTCCCAGACTGGTCCGCACCCGGCGGAAGCGTCGCCGATGTTGCACACGACGATCCCCGGCTTCCGATTGACCTTCTTGTAGAGGGCCGCGCCGACCGAGATATCGGCGGAGCCGCCGACGATCGCGTTGTTCGGGTACACGCCGAACGGGGTGAAGAAAGCGTGCATCGATCCGCCCATGCCCCGGTTGAACCCGGCGGCGCGGGCGAAGATCTCCCCAAGGGTCCCGTAGAGGAGGAAGTCGATCGCCAGGCTCTTCACCGAAACGTGGGACCCGTCTTCCACCACTTTGAGCGTCGCGCCGTCCAGGTAGGCCCGCATGATCCGCTCCAGTTCGCCGTCGGACAGTTTGTGAATCGCGGAGAGGCCTTTAGCAAGGATATCGCCGTGGCTTCGGTGGCTTCCGTAGACGTGGTCGTCCACGCCCAGCGAGAACGCTTGCCCGACCGCCGACGCCTCCTGTCCGATGGAAAGGTGCGCCGGGCCTCGATGGTTGTACTCGATCCCCTGGTACGCGCCCTTGAGCTTGACGTCGTTCAGCATGGACTCAAAGGCCCGGATCACAACCATATCGCGGAAAACCCTAACGAGCGCCTCGGGCCCGCGAAGCGCGGCCTCCTCCGATATTGTTCTCCGGTACCGGTTCAGCGGGATCGGCGCGATCTCGAGAATGGCCTCGCGGCGGACGTCTTCGGGGTGGATGGGGACGCTCTTCGGCATATTGGGCTCAATTGGAGGTTTCGGGGAAGCGCACGTCGATGCCAACGTCGGCGAAGAACGCTCGCCACTCCGGCGCGGGCGGACGGTCGGTCACGACGCATCGGATAGCGTCGAAATCCGCGATGCGATACAAGGATGGGCGGTCAAACTTCGTGTGGTCCGCGAGCAAGATCGTCTCGCGAGCGTGCCCCATGACGCGGCGATAGAGGTCGGCGGTCTCCAGATCCACCGCCGAAACCCCGAAGTCGCGGCTGAGACCGTCCGCCCCAATGAACGCGAGATAGCCGCGCAAACGATCGATCGCGTCCACCGCCAGCGGACCGCACGGGTCCATCCGCTCCGGTCGAAAGTGGCCGCCGAGCAGGACCACGCTCGAATCGGACGAGCCCGCCAGGGCGGTGGCAAGACGAGTCGAGTTCACGACGACCGTCAGCCCACGCTTCTGGGCGAGCCGGTGGCGCATCTCGAAGCTCGTCGTGCCCGCGTCCACGAACAGCATGTCCCCATCTTTGACGAGGTCGGCGGCGAGCTTGCCGATGATCCGTTTGGCTTCGATGTTGCGGTGGGCCCGGGCTTCGATCGAGTAGCTGCCCGCCTGCGGGAGGGTCGCCCCGCCGTAAACGAGTTCGAGGCGATGCCGGGGGGCAAGGGCGCGAAGATCCCGGCGAACGGTCGCTTCGGAAACGCCCAGCCTCGCGGAGAGGTCGCGGACAAGAACGTGACCCTGGGCCAGCAGTTGCTCCAAGATCGCCTCGCGACGCCGCTGCGTCCCGTTCCGAGCGGGTTCGTTGGTCGCGCCGTTGTTCACAAACGTGCATAAGTATGTCCGAGAATGGACAACAAAGTCGCGCACACCGGACTCCTTGTGGCATAGTAGGGGAGACGCTATGAGTACGGGCACGCCTTCCGGTACCGTCGTTCCGATCCTGTTGCCCCAGGCGGGCAACTCGATGGAGGAAGGGACCGTGCTGGCCTGGCGGGTGAAGGTGGGCGACCGGGTGAAACCGGGGGACGTTCTGTTCGATCTTGAGACGGACAAGGCCACCATCGAGGTGGAGGCGGAGGCGGAGGGCCGGGTGGCGCGCATCGTCGTCGCACCGGGTCAGACCGCCCCCGTCAAGTCGGTGGTCGCCTACTTGTCGGACGGCGACGTAGACCTCGTCGACGCGCCGGCACCCGTGGCGCCCGTGGGCGCGGGGCCACCGAGCGCTCCCCCATCGGCCGTGTCGCCCAAGAACGCCCAGAGGCACGTATCCGAGACGGGTCGGGTGAAGGCGTCTCCCGTGGCGCGGAAGGCCGCCGCCGCGCTGGGGGTACCGCTTTCCAGCATCGCTTGGGGAAGCGGACCCGACGGACGGATCCTGCACGAAGACGTGATTCAAGCGAGCGAAGCCGGTGGCGATCCGACGACCGGCGCCATCCGACGACCGATGAACAAGATGCGCCGCGCGATCGGCCGCAACCTCACCCTTTCGAAGCAGACGATTCCCCACTTCTACCTTAGGGCGACCACCGACGCTGGCCCGCTTCTGGACTTGGTGGCGCGCGAACGAGTCCGCTATCGCTGCTCGGTCAACGACGTCGTGGTGGCGGCGTGCGGACGCGCCATGAAGGACTTCCCGGCCTTTCGGAGTCGGATCGATGGCGACGATGTGATCGAGTTTGGGGCCGCCCATATTGGGCTCGCCGTCGCCCTCGAAGAGGGGTTGGTCGTGCCGACGCTGCGCAACGTCGATCGTGCGGCCTTGGAGGAGGTCGCCCGTGGAACGCGTCGAATCGCCGAGGCCGCTCGCACCGGCAAGGTCGAGGGAATGGGAGAGAGCACTCTGACCATCTCCAACCTCGGCATGTTCGGCGTCGAGGAGTTTGCCGCGATCATCAACCCACCGGAAGCGGCGATATTGGCGGTCGGCGCCGTTCGGGAAACGGTCCTCGTGGAGAACGGGGCGATGCGGCCCGGCAAAGTCATGACCATGATCCTTAGCTCGGATCACCGGCTGATCGACGGCGTCGTGGCGGCCAAGTTTATGGCTCGGCTGAAGGAGATTCTTGAGCATCCGGAGTCTCTGATGGGAGGCGCCTGATCGTCGCTTGGCTCTCCCGTCTGGCGGCCCTTGTCCCGGGCTCTCCGACGAAGATTGGGGCCGTGAACGCGCACGTCCATCTTCCGCCCAACTTCTCGGCCTTCGTTCGAGCGGCGGACGCGGTGGACCAGGCGCATGAGGAGGGCCTCGTCGCCCTCGGCTTCAGCAACTACTACGACTTCACCGTCTACGCGACCGCGGGCGAGGCCTGCCTCGACCGGGGAATCATCCCGCTCCTCGGTACCGAAATCCTCGCGATGCACGAGCCCTTCCGCCGGACCGGTAAACGTCTCAACGATCCGGTGAACCCGGGCAAGACCTACCTCTGCGGGAAGGGAATCGCACACCTGGACCCGATTCCGCCGCCCGCCGACGGCATGCTACGTCGGATTCGGGAGGCCGACGACGCGCGGATGGCGGAGATCGCCGAGGCTCTGACATGCCTCTTCCTAGAAGCGGGCCTGACACTCGACCTCACCGTGGCGGACATTCGCGCTCGGGAGGCCGATCGAGGCGACGTCTCCGAAGCCGCCGTCACGCTACAGGAACGCCACCTCGCCCGCGCTTTTCAGGAACGGCTCTTCGAACGGGTCCCGGTGCCAGATCGAACCACCCTCCTCGAACGGATCTTCGGGCAACCCCTCGCGTCGAGTCCCGAAGATGCGGGCGCCGTGCAAGCCGAGATTCGGTCGCGACTCATGAAGGTCGGATGCCCCGCCTATGCGCCGGAACCGTTCGTCGGCCTCGACGAAGCGATCGGCTTGGTCGTGGAGTTGGGTGGGTTCCCTGCCTATCCGGTCGTCGCCGACGGAGCCGAACCGATCGGTGAATTCGAGGCGACACCCGAAATCCTCGTCGGCAACCTGGCGACCCTGAACATCCAGGCCGTGGAGTTCATCCCCAGCCGAAACGGTCCGCGCGAACTCGCCGCCTACGTCGAAACCTGCCGCAGAGCCGGCCTGGTCGTCACGGCGGGAACCGAGCACAACACGCTTGGACACCAACCGCTCGTTCCACGATGTCGAGACGGTCAGCCGCTGCCCGCGTGTGCCGAGGAGGCGTTTTGGGAAGGGGCGTGCGTCGTCGCCGCCCACCAGGTCCGGGCCCTACGTGGCGAGCACGGACTTGGATCGTGCGTCCTTTCGACCCTTCGCGATGAGGGTGAACGGATTCTCTCAGGAGGTGTCCATGGTTGAAGCGCGGACGGTCGTCCCGTCGGTGCGGGCGTGGCTTGGTGGCGTGGGTCCCTGGCCGACCCTGGAGTCATCCCCGAACGATGGCGGTTTGGTGGTGCCAGAGGACCGTACCGAACCACCGACCGACGAACTGCTTCGTGCCAAATCCCTGACCGTGCCAGGGATCGGGTCGTTTCGCAAGGGATCGCCCCTGGGCGGACGGATGACGGGCATAGTGGCGGTCGTGACGGGCGCGGCCCAGGGTTTTGGGCAAGGCATCGCGGAACGTTTGGCCGAATCCGGCGCCTGGGTAACGCTGGCCGATCGGAACCTTGCGGGCGCAGCAGCGACGGCGGCGACCATCTGCGCCCGCCATCGAGACGGACGGGCGGTGGGGATCGAAATGGACGTGACCGATCCCGCCTCGGTCGAGCGGGCGGTCGACGAGGTCGTGGCCCGATTCGGCGGCATCGACTTACTTGTCTCGAACGCGGGAGTGTTGCGGGCGGGAAGCGTCTACGAGCAGGACGAGAACGAGTTCGACCTCGTCACGCGGGTGAACTACCAGGGGTTCTTCCACGTCGTCAAACGCGTTGCACCGATCATGGCCGCGCAGCACGCCGTCGCACCGGGTCGCTGGTTCGATATCGTGCAGATCAACTCGAAGTCAGGGTTGCAGGGCTCGAACCGAAACGCCGCCTACGCGGGAAGCAAGTTCGGCGGGATCGGGCTGACCCAGTCGTTCGCAATGGAACTCGTCTCCGATGGCATCAAAGTCAACGCGATCTGCCCCGGTAATTACTTCGAGGGTCCGCTTTGGTCGGACCCCGAGGACGGCCTGTTCGCGCAGTATCTTCGCACGGGCAAGGTCCCCGGAGCGCAATGCATCGCCGACGTGCGCCGCTTCTACGAATCCAAAGTGCCAATGGGGCGCGGGTGTACGGTGGACGATGTGATGCGCGCCCTCTTCTACCTGATCGAACAGAACTACGAGACGGGCCAGGCCCTGCCCGTGACCGGGGGCCAGGTGATGCTCCGGTGATCCCCAACACCCAACACGCCGTCCAACTCGCCGGCCCCGGCGAACTGCGCCTCACGGACTCCAAGCCGGTGTTCGATCCGGGGCCGCACCAGTTCCTGGTCCGAGTCGAGGCGGTCGGCCTGTGCTTCAGCGACCTCAAGTTGCTCAAGCAGTTCGCCGGCCATGCCCGCAAGGCACCCGTCACCGAGGGACTTCCCGCCGAGGTCCTGGCCGAGATGCCGCAATACGTACCGGGCGAGCAACCCACGGTGCCGGGTCATGAGGTCGTCTGCCGGGTCGTCAAGACCGGCCCTTCGGTGCGCCACCATCGTGTGGGAGACCGGCTCATCGTCCAAGCCGACTACCGAACCCTCAAGACGGCGGGCTCGAACAGCGCGTTCGGCTACAACTTCGAGGGCGGCCTTCAAGAATACGTGTTGTTCGACGAGAGGGTCGTGGGGAATCCGGAAAGTGAGCACGGCTATCTCATCCCGGTGCCGGAAAATCTGGGGGCGTCGTCTCTGGCGCTCGTCGAGCCATGGGCCTGCGTTGAGAACTCCTATGTCACCGCCGAGAGGGAGACGATCCTGCCTCGCGGGCGACGGCTGATCGTGGGCCGCGACGCCGACGACATCGCCCGCCTCGCCGGCGACTGGGAGTCCGGGACGCTCCTCCTTAGGCTACCGGGACAGCCCATTCCCCCCGACGACGTTTACGACGACATCGTATGCTCGGTACCGGACCCGGTCCTCATCGCGGACCTTGCCGGTCGACTCGGCAAGGGCGGGCTCCTCTCCCTGGTACTGGACGGAGCACGCCTGAATGCCCCCGTACCGGTCGACATCGGACGCGTGCACTACTCCGCGATCCGCCTCGTCGGCACGTTCACTCACGACTTGGCCGACGCGCTCGCGATGCTTCCGCCAACCGGAGAGATTCGGGACGGCGACCGGGTGCTGGTGATCGGTGCGGGTGGACCCATGGGGCAGATGCACGTGATTCGCACGCTCCTCGGGTTCCCGCACGCTCACGTCGTCGCCACCGACACATCGCGCGCCCGGTTGGACGAGCTGGATCGCAAGGTCGCGCCGCTCGTGAGCGGGCATCGCGCGGCGTACCGTTCGGCCTTGGCGACCGAACTCGCCACGGACGAGACGTTCGACTACATCGCGATCATGGCCCCCGTTCCCGCCCTCGTCCACGAAGCGGTCCACCGAAGTCGGCAGGGGGCAAGGATCAACCTGTTCGCAGGAATTCCCCCTGGCACCGTGGTGCCCCTCGATCTGCAGACGATTCTGGAACGGCGCGTCTTCCTCTTCGGAACGAGCGGTTCGGAACCGCGCGACATGCGCCTTGTGCTGGCCAAGGTCATGGACGGGAGGTTGCGGACCGATCTTTCCGTCGCCGCCGTCTCGGGTATGGCGGGATCGATCGACGGACTGCGTGCCGTCGAAGATCGGTCCCTCGATGGCAAGATCGTCGTGTATCCCTCGTTGCTCGATCTCCCGTTGACGCCTCTGTCCGAACTTCGAGACCGCCTGCCACAGGTCGCGGCCCTCCTCCGCGACGGGTCCTGGACCCAGGAGGCAGAGTCCGAGTTGTTGCGCGTGGCGAGCCAAGGAGCACAATAGGCGATATGTCTAAGGATGCCGACGCGTTGATCTCGTGCGCACGTCGCGTGCTCGCGCTCGAAGCGGAGGCCGTCGCCGGGGTGGCGAACGTGCTTGACGACCGGTTCCTGCAAACGATCGAACTGCTCCTGAACTGCCGGGGCCGGGTGATCACAAGCGGGATGGGGAAGGCGGGCCTCATCGCGCGCAAGATCGCGGCGACCCTGGCGAGTACCGGCACCCCGTCCTTCTTCATGCATCCGGGCGAGGGAGTCCATGGCGATCTGGGAATGATCACCGGTGACGACGTCGTTGTGGCCCTCTCGCATCGCGGCCAAACCGAAGAGGTGCTCCGCATCATCCCCTACCTGAAGCATTTTCAGACGTCTCTGGTCGCCATCACGTCGAATCCGGACTCCGAACTGGCCAAATCGGCGGACGTCGCGCTTCTCCTGGACGTGAAGGAAGAGGCCTGCCCCATGAACCTGGCTCCCACGTCTTCAACGACCGCCATGCTGGCACTCGGCGACGCCATCGCCATTACGCTGCTCGAGGCGCGCGGCTTCGGACCGGAGGACTATGCGTTGCGGCACCCGGGCGGCTCGTTGGGACGCCGCTTGCTGACCAAGGTGGGCGACATCATGCACACCGGCGACGACAACCCGGTTGTGCGCGAGGATGCCGCGTTGCGCGAAGCCATCCTGGTGATGACGCGATCCAAACTCGCCGCCACGTCGGTCGTGGACTCCGAGGGGAACCTCGTCGGGTTCTTCACCGACGGCGATCTTCGCCGCTATCTCATGGGGGGCGAGGTGAATCTCGACGTGCCGATCGCCCTCCTGATGACCCAGAACCCCAAGCACGCTTGGCCGGACATGATGGCGGCCAAAGCCCTGGAAATCCTGCGTCAGTACAAGATCATCGAACTCCCGGTGTGCGACGAGCGACATCGTCCAGTGGGGATGATCCACCTCCACGACATAACCCGGGCCGGGATTACTTAGGCCATGGCACCCATGCCAAGGGCCGTTCACATTGGTGCCGGCAACATCGGTCGCGGCTTCCTCGGGCAGTTGTACTTCGAATCGGGCTACCAGACGACGTTCGTGGACGTAAACCCAAGCGTGATCGATGCGCTCCATCGCCTGGGCGAGTATCCGATCCGAATCGCCGAGGCCGAAACGCGGACCGTTTTGGTGCGGCACGTCGACGCGATCCCCGCGACCGACTCGTTACGGGTGGCGCGTGCCGTCCGCGAGGCCCAAATCGCCTCCATCGCCGTCGGGGTCAATGCCCTGGAGCGACTTGTGCCCGTCCTTGCCGCCTCCATCGAGCATCGACTTCTGGCGACCGACCAGCCCTTGGACTTCATCGTTTGCGAGAACCTGTTGCACGCGGAGCAAACCCTGCGGAAAGCGATTCGGCCCCGGCTTCCCGCCGCCCTGCGCGCGGACTTTGACGCCCGAATCGGATTCGTGGAAGCCAGCATCGGTCGCATGGTGCCGATCATGACGGACGAACAGAAGCAGGCTCATCCCTTGCTCGTGTGCGTCGAGGCGTACTGCGAACTTCCGGTGGACGCGGCCGCCTTTCGCGGGACTATCCCATCGATCGCAAACCTCAAACCGGAGCGAAACTTCGTCGCTTACGTCGAGCGCAAACTCTACGTCCACAATTGCGGCCACGCGACGGCCGCCTTCCTCGGGCACTGGCTCGGCCTGACCTACGTCTGGGAAGCGATGGACGTCCCTTGGGTGCGCGTCCTGACGGAGCGGGCGATGGCCGCGACCTGCTTAGCTCTCCATCGGCGCAGAGGATTGCCGCTCGACGAGCTGACGCTCCATGCCGAAGATCTGCGTCGACGATTTGGCAACCGGGCGCTGAACGACCAGATCGCCAGGATCGGCGCTGATCCGAGACGGAAGTTGGGGCACGACGACCGGCTCGTCGGGGCCATGCGCATGTGTGCCGAACAGGGCGTGCCGTACGACGCCATCGCCTTGGCCACGGCGGCGGCGATGCGATTCTTCGCTGCGGGCGACCCGACGGCGGACGAAGTCCGGACTCTGTACGAACGCGAGGGACCGCGAGCGGTCCTGGCCGCCTTCGGGAACGTCGCGGCCGATGCGCCGATCTCCGATGCGGTCGCGGAAGCGGACAAACGCCTACGAACCGCCGAACAGGCGACGTCGTTCGACGATCTTCTCGAGCTTGGCTCTTAGTTCGAGGAGGTTGCCGCGTTCGCGCTCGACGACTTCCGGCTTCGCGCGCTGGGCAAACTCCGGGTTGGCGAGCCGGCCTTCGACCTTCTCCACTTCGGCGCGAGTTTTCTCTTCGTCCTTGGTCAGCCGGGCAAGTTCACGCTCTTCATCGATCAGACCGGCGATCGGCACGTGCAGGTCCACCCCCGCCACGGTCGCGGAGATGGCCTTATCCGGGCACGCGCCCGCCTCCAGCCGTTCGAACCAGGCTTGGGTCCGTACCACGTCTGCCCCTCCTTCGAGATCGCCTTCATAGTAGGCGACGGGGGCGAGCTTGATCGGCGACAATCCGAGTTCGGCGCGCAACGCTCGGAGAGCGCGCGTGATCTCCAGATACCGCTCGAATCGCGTCTCGGCGGCATCGTCCGCGAATCGCGACACCCCATCTGGCCAAGTGGCCGCCATGAGGAAGGGCGCCTTGTTCGCCAGCGGCAAGTGATGGTACAGCTCCTCGGTGATGTGAGGCATGATCGGATGGAGCATCGCGAGGTACGCCTCGAACACCGTCAGCAACGTCCAAAGCGGCGCATGGCGACGTTCGGGATCGGTCAGACGCGACTTAGCGATCTCGACGTACCAGTCGCACACTTCGGACCAGAAGAACCGCTGGAGAGTCTGAGCGGACTCCTGCATGTCGTAGCGATCGTAGGCTTCGCGAACCGTCTTTTCGGTTCCGGCGAGCCGGCTCAGGAGCCACCTGTCCGCCGGTTCAAGTTCGCCGGGGGTCTGAGGGGCGCCTCCCTCGGCGTTCATAAGGACGAAGCGCGTCGCGTTCCACATCTTGTTGCAGAAGTTCCGAGCATCGTCCGTTCTGCGGTCGCTGTAGCGGATGTCCTGGTTGTAGCCCGCCTGACCGACAAGAGTGAATCGCAACGCGTCCGCGCCCTTCGTCTCGATAATGCCCATCGGGTCGACCCCGGTGCCGAGGCTCTTGCTCATCCGCCGTCCGTCCTCGGTCAGGACGGTGGCGTAGATATACACCTCCCGAAAAGGCACTTCGCCCAGAAAGTGCAGCCCCATCATGATCATCCGCGCCACCCAGAGATAGATGATGTTTCGATCCGTCACCAATGCGCTCGTCGGATAGAAGCGGCGGAGATCGTCGGTCGTCTCAGGCCATCCTAATGTGGCGAACGGCCACAGCCCGCTGCTGAACCAGGTGTCGAGGACGTCCTCGTCCTGCCGAACGATCCGTTTTCCCCCCGCTTTCGCCTGGGCGTCTTCCCAGTTCAGTCCGGCGAAGGCCGTGCCGTCCTCGGCGTAGTAGACCGGAACCCGGTGGCCCCACCAGAGCTGGCGACTCACGCACCAATCTCGGATGTTTTCCATCCAGTCGCGGTACACGTCGGCGTAGCGTTCGGGAAAGAACCGGATTTCGCCGGCTCTCACCGCCTCGATCCCGGGCTTTGCCAATTCGGATTGGCGCACGAACCACTGCTCGGACAGAAGCGGTTCGATCACTTCCCCGCTGCGCTCGGAGATCTGGATCGGGATGTCGTAGTCGTCCACGCGCACCAAGAAGCCCTGCGCGTCGAGGTCGGCGACCACCCGCTTGCGCGCCTCGTATCGATCAAGGCCCGCGTACACGCCTCCTTCGGCGGTGATCTTGGCGTCTTCGTCGATGAGGACGGGCATCGGCAGGCCGTGCCTTGCACCCACCTCGAAGTCGTTCGCGTCATGGGCGGGGGTGATCTTCACCGCGCCCGTGCCGAACTCGGGGTCCGGGTAAGGGTCGGCAATGATCGGTATTGCCCGACCGACCAGGGGCAACATAAGCGCCCTGCCCACCAGATGCCGGTACCGCGCGTCGTCCGGATGGACGGCCACCGCCACGTCGGCAAGCATCGTTTCCGGGCGCGTCGTCGCGATCGTCACGTCTCCCGAACCGTCCTCGAGCGGGTAGCGAATATGGTAGAGCTTGCCGCGCACCGTCTTGCGCTCGACTTCGATGTCGCTTACGCTGGTCCGCAAAGCGGGGTCCCAGTTCACCACCCGCTTCCCTCGGTAGATGAGCCCCTTCTCGAACCAGTCCACGAACACCTTCAGCACCGCATCGTGGTAGGCGTCGTCGAGCGTAAAACGGCTTCGCGACCAATCGAACGCGCACCCCAAAGAGCGGAACTGACGGAGGATCGTGTCGCCCGATTCCTGGCGCCATTGCCACACGCGCTCGACGAACTTGTCGCGACCGATCGCCGAGGGACTGCTTCCCTCCTTCTTCAGCTGCCTGGTGACGACTCCTTGCGTGGCGATGCCGGCGTGATCCTGCCCCGGCAAGATCAGCACCCGGTCTCCGCGAAGCCGCCGGTACCGGCCCAGCAGGTCCTGAATCGGATAGCAGAGGGCGTGCCCCATGTGCAACGATCCGGTGATGTTGGGCGGGGGGATCGTGACGCAGTAAGCCGGCTTCGATTCGTCCGGGTCCGGCTGGAACAGCCCAGCCTTCTCCCAGGCCTGATACCACTTGGACTCCACGAGCGACGCGTCGTAACGCGAAGAGAGTGCGGGTTCGGTCATTCGATTGTCACCTTTCCTGTCGCGAAAAGTCGAACCCGAATCCTACCCGATGGGGTACAAGTTTCACGTGGAAACGCCCGGTGAAACATCAAGCCTGCCGCCGTTCGAGGTCGGGCTGCTGCTGGGCGTCCTTATGGGAGAAGGTCACTTCGGTGGCGACGGACGACAGCCTCACTGCACGCTCAAGATGCACGTCCGACGCGAGCCGCTCCTTCTGTGGATGCTGGCGAGGTTTCCCGAGGCACGCCTCTACGGGCCATACACGCACGCGGGTCGGCACTTCTACCAACTGATGTTTCGGGGACCCGCGCTTCGAGATCTGCTCGCTCTCCTTCGTCAAACCGACTGGGAGCGGATCGATCCCCACAGCCACGCCCGCGCCAAGGAGATGGCGGCTCGATATCCGAAGCACGACCTTTTCGGCGAGCGCGAATCTACGGGTTAGCGATCCGCCAATAGGACGATCCGTCGGACGTTCGACCGAGCAACCCTCCCTCGACAAGTTCGCGCCGCAACATGGCCCAATCGCCGAAGGTGTGCCGGGTCCTGAGAATCTCGTTCGCTTCGCGCTCCGTGTACGTTCGCCCGCGCTCGAACGCCTGTGCCATCCGCTCAAGGGCCAAACGCTGGAGCCTCCGTCCGTTCCGACGGGAAGGCCAAGAGACCAACCGCCCCTCCGCGTCAAGGTAACTGCAGAGCGGATCGTCCATCCTTGCCCTCGCGGAACAACTGCCGGATCACTTCTTCGATGGCGATGTCGTCGATGGCGATGTCCACCACGGGCAACGCCGCCAAGACGGCGGCGGTCGTGCTGGGCACCGCTTCCTTGGGCACCTCCACCACCGCCGTGGTGCCTTCGATTGTCTCCACGCGCCCGAACTCCGCCAACGTTTGGTCGGAGACCGGCTCCGAGAAGGTGAGACGCAACCGCTTGGTTCGTTGGAAGCGGGCGGAGAGGTCGTCCAACTGCCCGTCGAACACCTTCGCCCCGTGGTCGATCACGAGCACCCGCTTGCAGAGCTCCTCGACGTCCTGCATGTAGTGCGACGTGAGCACAATGGTGCAACCCTCGTCGCGGTGCAGATGTTTCAGGAAATCCCGGATCTTCTGCTGGCTTACGACGTCCAGCCCAAGCGTCGGCTCGTCCAGGAAGATGACCCGAGGCGAGTGCAGCAACGCCGCCACCAGTTCGCACTTCATGCGCTCGCCCAGGCTGAGCTTGCGAACTTGCGTGCGCACCTTGTCGGTCAGTTCCAGCGCCTCGACCAGCCGCTCGGTCCGATCCTTGAATCGCCTTTCGTCCACGTCGTACAACTCTTTCAGGACCAGGAAACTGTCCCAAGCGGGCAAATCCCACCAGAGCGACATCTTGTTGCCCATGACGAGCGCGATCTGACGCAACATGTCCGGCTTGCGCTCCGTCGGCCGAAAGCCCAAGACCGAGGCGCGTCCGGAGGTCTCGTAGAGGATGCCCGTCAGCATCTTGAGGGTTGTCGTCTTCCCCGCCCCGTTCGGCCCCAGAAAGCCGACGATCTCCCCCTGCTCGACGGAGAAGGTCACGTCCTTCACCGCTTCGACCGGCACTCGATCCGGGCGGAACAGCGAACGCACCGAACCCCACACGCCCGGCTGCTTGCGCACCGTCGTGTACGTCTTCGTCAGATTCTCGGTTTCGATCGCGGGCACCGTGCCGATTCTACCGGTGGGGCAACCAGGCGTCCACGATCAGCGCCACCGTGGGCGCGGTCAACAAGGCCGAGTCGATCCGATCCAGAAACCCGCCGTGGCCGGGAAGCAGCGTGCCGCTGTCCTTTCGACCGGCGGTGCGCTTCACCCAGCTTTCGAACAGGTCGCCCGCCTGACCGAGAGTTCCCGCGACGAGCCCCGCCAGCATGGACGGGGTGAGGGGCAATCCGATCGCCGTGCCCACCCCGGCGGCGACCAACAGCGCGACCGCCAAGTTCCCGACTGCCCCCTCCACCGTCTTGTTCGGGCTGATCGCCGGGGCGAGGGGCCGCTTGCCGAACCGCCGTCCGACAAGGTACGCCGCTGTGTCGCCGCACCAAATGGGCAACGCGATCAGCAGCACCGGAGTGTTCGGGTACCAGAACGGGTCGTCCGACGGCTTCAGACCGTGGAGGGCGACCACGCTCGCCAGGGGCGCCGCCAACCAGAGTCCGATCGGTAGGTACCGCGCATCGCGCTTCCGCGCCCAGAGGAACGCCGCCGACACTCCCACGAAGGTCAAGCCCTGGCAAATCCAGAGAAAGCCGCCGAGTTCCAGCCGAGACAGCGACCGTACGCCCGTCAGCCAGCCCGCCAGTAACAGGAACGCGGGCGCGCCCCAAGCGAGAATCCAGTACGATCGGTCTCCCACCAGCTTCGCCAACTCGCGGGAGGCCAGGACCAAGACCACCGAAACAAGGGCGAAGAGCGGCCAAGGCGAGGAAGCCAGCAGGCACAGAAGCACCGGTGGCAAGAGCATCAGCATCGTCGCGACGCGTTGCTTCACGGCCCGACCCGACCCGGTTGCGCGCCTTCGAGCCACCGCAACACGTCCACTCGGTTCCGAAGCCCACGATCGCGCATCGCTTTGCTGAGAATATTCTTGACCGTCTGTTCGCGGATGCCCCACTCAAGGGCGATCTCCCGGTTCTTGTACCCCCGGCGTACCAGGCGGACGATATCGGACTCGCGCTCCGTCAGCGGCTTTTCCGCCCGGTAGCGTCCAACGGACTCCGCTACCGACGCCGGGGCGCGCTCGGAGACGGAACCGACGGCGGCGAGCAGCCGCTCTGGGGTTTCCGTGCGAAGGCAGACCGCGTCGGCCGAGTAGCCGACGTCCTGGGCGTCGCTCGCGTCCGCCGCCAGAACGACGACCCGAAACCGCCCGGTCGCTCGCCCTTCGCGGATCGCCGAGACGACCCGGGGCTCTTTGGCTTCGGTCAGGTCGACGATCACGATGCCCGTCGATTCGCGCATCGATGCCGCCACGTCGGGACCCGCCAACCGGACCTCGGAGAACCCCGACGTGCGAAGCAACGACGCGAGCGCACCGGCGAAGAGTCGTTCACGGAGGACCAGCAGCACCATGCCGGTCAAAGAGCCCCTCGCATCAGTCCTTGAGCAACAGGCCGATCTTCCGCTTCACGCGCTGGAGGGCGTTGTCGATCGACTTGGTGTGGCAATTCAGCTCCTTGCTCATCTCGCGATACGACATGCCTTCCATGTAACACCGCAACACGCAGTTTTCGAGGTCGCTCAGAACGTGCTTCACCACCTCGTGCAGGTTCTGCGGCAATTTGCGCTCCATCAAAGCCGACTCCGGGCTTTCCGTTCCTTGGTCGGGCAACAGATCGATCAGGGTCCCGTCGCTCGGCTCGCCCGTAAGCGACCGGTTGAGCGAAACGTAGGCGTTCAACGGCACGTGCTTCTGGCGAGTCGCCGTCTTGACGGCGGTGATGATCTGACGGGTGACGCACAACTCGGCGAACGGCCGGAATTTGCTCAGGCGATCGCTGCGAAAGTCCCGGATCGCCTTGTAGAGGCCGATCATGCCTTCCTGGACCACGTCCTCGTGGTCCGCCCCCATCAGGAAATAGGCCTTCGCCTTGTTCTCCACGAGAGGCCGGTAACGACCGATGAGGAACTCCGCCGCGTGGTTGTCTCCCGCCTTGGCTCGAGTGACGACCTCCTCGTCGCGCATGAAAACAAAGCTGTTGCAATGAGGGTTTTCGCCCAGACCGGCCAACTTATCCTCCTGACCTCGCAACCCTGCGGTTCAGCGGTCAGACCCCGCAAAGACCGGGGCTGATGGCCCTAGTCTAAGGGATGCATGGGTCCGCTGTCAATGCGAATCTACCGAAATCTTGGATCGGTTTTGAGCGACCCCCGATTCCCGCCCGGCGACCCCTGTCGATAGTCCAAAAGTCCCGATCAGCGGCCGAGCCGAACCGTCGCCGCCGCGCCCTTCGCGTCGAGCGCGATCGTGGCCTCTTTCTCGAATCCCCCCGCCTTCACCGACACGCGATAGGCGCCGAGGTACCCGCGGGTCTTCACGGTGCCGTCCCTGGCGCTACGGGCGGAAACCCGGGTTCGCCACGCCTTCTTCGTCAGGTCGCGCCATACCGCCAGCGAGGGGCGGGCCGACCAATCTCGCCGGAAGAGACCGCCGTTGGGCATCCAGTGGGCGCCGTCCCAGAAACCCCAAAGGAAGAAGCCGTCAAAGCGGGGATCGGCGAAGGCGACCGTCATCGCGTCTCGCAGGTAGCGCGCCTGAAGGGCCTCGTCCAGGGTCTTGAAGTCGTACTCCGTGACCTTCAGTTTGATGGGGAGGCCGTCCAGCCGACGGAGGTCGTCGAGCAAACCGGGGATGCCTTTGGGCGAGGAGAAGTGGGCCTGGATTCCGTACCCGTCGAGCGGCGCCCCTTGCTCCAACAGCCATCGGGTGACCGCCACGCTGTACCGCTTGAAGACCTCGTCGTCGCCCTGCCAGAGGGCATAGTCGTTCAGCCAGCGCTTCGCTCTGGGATCGAGTTCCTTGGCCCACCGGAACCAGGTCACCATCTCCGCCGGATTAAGTTTGCCTTGTGCCGGCGGAACGCCGGGAACCGCGATGCGACCTTGGAGCAGGTGGTTGTCGTACGGTTCGTTCAGCACGTCCCACTCGTAGCACTTGCCCTTGAGCGCGCCGAGAACGTCCTCGAAATGAGCCCGAATCCGCCGACGAAGCGCGTCGCCCTCTAGGCCGAACACGTCCTTTGGCAGGTACTGCGGGCCGGCCCATACGAGGTTGTGGCCACGAATCGGCAGGCCGTTCTTCGCCAACCAATCGGTCGCCCAGAGCGCCTCTTCACGATGACGCTCCCAGATCTCCCACTTGTGGTGGTTCTCCAGCACGGCCACGTCGAAGTTGGCGAGCAGTTCCCTCCGGTACCGGTCCACATCCTGGGCGCCATCCTTGAGCGCCCAACCGCTGACCGCCGTTCCCCAGTCGAACGCCGACCGCGTTTGCTGTATCTGCACGTTCGCCCCCGCCACCGGTCGCCCCTTGCCGTCCACGACCCGGACCGTCAACGGCGCTTTCCGGTACTTCTCGATTCGCGCCGCCGCCTCCGCCCGCCAGGGGGCGTCCGGCGCCTCGCCCGCGTAGGGCTGGATCGTCTCGATGCCCGTCAGGTCCTTCTTGGCCCCATGGTTCACCAGGCGGATGGACCGAATCTCGAACCGCTGCGGTCCGTAGTTCACATTGACCTTCAGTGCCGCGTCGGGCGCGCCATAGCCCTCCGCCGCCCGAAAGGGAAGGCTGAATCGCGTCCACTTAGAGGCGTCCAGCGAAAGCGAGGCCTGCAACGACTTCGTCCACGGTTCGCGATCGACCTCAAAGATGGGTTCGAAACGCGCGATACGTTTGTCGAGGCACCGAGCCTCGAACGAAAGAACGGCAAGATCGTCCTTGGCGATCGGCGCTCCCAAAGGAATGCGAATCTGCGACGCGTAGGGCGCCCCTTCCGGCACCCGGTCCACGACGACGCGGAATCCCTCCTGCGTCCTGCCGATCGCCACCCCTGGGACGACTTTGAAACTCGAGGCCGCCAGGAAACCCTGTCCAAGGAGGCTCGAAGCCTGAACTCCCAATGCGATGACCGCGGCGATCAACATACCGAACTCTCCCTTTGCCAACCGACGGAAGACTCCTGCCTGCCCGGGTCCATCGGCCACGAAGGACGGGTACCTTGGGCCACTTTGCGCTCGCGCGACCTCCTCGCCATCCTGGGTACCGCCGTCGGGACCGCCATGTTGACCTACGGTTGCCTGGCCGAGTCCAAGCGTCTGGTCCTTGAACGACGAACCCTTCGCCTAAAGGGCTGGCCCGCCGATCGGGACGGATTTCGCATCGCGCTGATCGCCGACACCCACATCGGGCACGCGTACAGCCACGTGCAGGCGTGCCGCGCGGTCGCGCTCGCCCTTTCGGAGGAACCCGACTTCGTGGTCCTCGCGGGCGACATCGTCTCACGCGGATTCCCGGACGGGCCCCGCTATGTGGCGGACGCCCTTGGTCCGCTTCGCACGATGCCCGGACGGGTGGTCGCGATCGAGGGCAACCACGAGTTCAAGGCGGAGGACATCGCGCCCGTCTATCGCGATCTCGGTTTTCCCTATCTCGTCAACCGTGCGGCGCGTCTGGCGGGGGTCACCTGGGCGGGGATCGGGTCCGGGAAGATCGGGCGGGGCCGGCCCCAGGATACGATGGCGCAAGCGCGGGCATTGGGCGATCCCATCGTCGCCCTTTGGCACGAGCCGGATATGGTGGACGAGTTGCCCCCCGGGGCTCGCCTCATGCTTAGCGGACACAGCCACGGGGGGCAGTTCCGCTTTCCGGGCGGATTCGCGCCGATGCACACGCGGCTCGGGGCGAAGTACGTCGAGGGCTTCTACCCGGACGCGCCGACCCCGCTGTACGTGAGCCGGGGCGTGGGCACGACCGGCCCTCCCTCCCGCTTCAACTGCCCACCGGAGGTCTCGCTCCTGACGCTGGTCCCCTAGGACAGGCAACCGGATTTGCTCCCCTCGCTCGCCTGGGCCACTCCTCTGCGCCTGCACACTATAAAAACCGCTCGAAGGCGTCTCGCGGTCCTCGCCACCTATGGGACGTGGACCAAGTACACCTGTGCTCCCGAATCATGACCGGCGTCCACCGAAAGGTAGCGTCCATTCGCCGCTTTTGCCCGAGCGAACCACCTTCCGAAGAACGGTCTTGCGGGACCGCCTGCCATCTGGGGAAACGTCTCTGTGAGAATCGGCGTCCGGCCCCTGACCCAGAGGGCCTGGAGGCCCTCGTCGCGAACGTCGTGATGTCCGTCGTACAAGGCCCGAGTGCCGTCGTCGGACACCCAACCGACGCCTTCCCCCGCGGTCACGCCTTCGATCCTGGGCAACAAGGTCGCCCGACCGGAAGCGTCCCAAACGCACCCAAACGTCCTCCCGGTCGTGACCTCCACCACCCAACCACCAGCGAAGCGCTCATTGTGCGAATAGACGAACACACGGGGTTCGCCATATCCGGACGGCGCGGGCGTGGGGATGCTCGGCGGATCGGGCGGCTGCGTCGTTTCCTCGAAACGACCCGGGGGGCGGAAGGTGAAGTAGTAGGTCGTAGAATCAAAGGGGAATCTGTCTACTTCGTACCAGCCCGTAAGCGTGCCATCGTCCCGAATCTTCGTGAGAGTCACGCTCCTGGCTTGCGAGCCGAAGACCGCTTTCACGACGCCCTCCTGCAGATCGAGGTAGAACACGTACCGCCTAGGATGGACCTCGGATGTGCTCCCCGTCCCGGCAAGGTATCGGCCGTTGGGACTCACCAGCAAGAACCCACTGGAAGGCATCGGATCGAGAGTTGGAACATCGTAGCTGACCAGGACGCCGTCCACGATTGCTGCATCCTTCCTACCGGGGTATCGCCGATCGCTGGAATAACGCGACCGTCTCCGGACACGTCCATTGCCAGGCCGTTGTTGGCCGCCAAAGCGTCAAGAGCGAACACCTCGATCGGCTCAGGGCTCGGGAACCCGCCCAGTTCCGAACTACCTCCGCAACCGACAAGGGCTAGTGCGAGCAATGCGAGCGCGCGTTTCGGTCTCACGCCAGTCTCCCGTTCGGCAATTCGTTCCAGCAGCTAAGACGCGGGGTCGCTCTCTCTCGCGTGGAGTCCGACCGAAAGCGGTCGGGCGCCTCGCGATCGCATCAAACAAATGGTGACCTGGGACCATGATCCTACGCGTCGCTCAGGAACCGTTGCGTTTCGTCAAGGAACTGCGCAGCCACTGGCGAACGTTCTCCTAGGGCGTGCCCAAGACGCCCGTAGGTACGAACCCGATGAAAGCCGTCGTTATGGCCGGGGGCGAGGGGTCCCGACTCCGCCCCATCACCGCGAACCTCCCCAAACCGCTCGTGCCGATCTGCAACCGGCCGATCATGGAGCATATTCTCGTCCTCCTCAAGCGGCACGGGGTGACGGACGTCGTCAGCACCCTCTACTACCTGGGCGACGAGATTCAGGGCTATTTCGGCGACGGTTCCGACTTCGACGTCGCGATGAGCTACAGCGTCGAGGACACCCCCCTCGGCACCGCGGGCAGCGTCAAGAAGGCGGAGGACGGCCTGAAGGAGGGCACGTTCCTCATCGTCTCCGGCGACGCTCTCACCGACTGCGACATCACCAAGGCGCTCGCCTTCCACCGGCAGAAGAAGAGCCTGGCCACCCTCATCCTCTACCGGGTGCCCAACCCACTCGACTTCGGAGTCGTGATCACCGACGACGACGGCCGAATCGTCCGGTTCCTCGAGAAGCCGAGTTGGTCCGAGGTCTTCAGCGACACCGTCAACACCGGCATGTACATCCTCGAGCCCGAAGTGTTCGACTACATGGAGCCGGGCAAGAACTACGACTGGTCCAAGGACATCTTCCCGCAAATCCTCCACGAGGGCAAGCCGATGTTCGGCTACGTGATGGACGAGTACTGGTGCGACGTCGGCTCCCTCACCCAGTACCGCGAGGCGCAGGAGGACATGCTGGGCGGCAAGGTGAACCTCCCGATGCCCGGAAGCGAGGTGCGGCCCGGCGTCTGGGTCGGCGCGAACACGGTGATCGAGGACGACGCGAACCTGATCGCACCCATCGTGATCGGTCGCGCCAGCAAGGTCAAGGCTCGCGCCACCGTCGGCCCCTTCACCGCCATCGGCGACAACTCCCTCGTGATGGAGAACGCCACCGTCGAGCGCTCCGTCGTCTGGGACGGAGCCTACATCGGGGTCAACGCGGGCATTCACTCCGCCATCCTCGGGTCTCGGGTCACCGTGAAACTCGACGCGGTCGTGCGCGAGGACGCCGTCGTGGGCGACCGTTGCCTGCTCGACGCCGGGAGCACCATCCGGCCCCGCATCAAGCTTTGGCCGGACAAGATCATCGAGCGGGGCTCCATCGTCACGATGTCGCTCGTATGGGGCAACAAGTGGCGCGGCCAGCTGTTCCGCGACCTCGGGGTCGCCGGACTCTCCAACATCGAGATCACCCCCGATTTCGCCACCCGGCTTGGCTCGGCTTTCGGGTCGTGCCTTCCCAAAGGCGCGAAGGTCGTCACCTCACGAGACAGCACCCGCAGTTCGCGAATGGTCAAGCGCGCGATGATCGCCTCGCTTCTCAGCGTCGGGTGCGACGTGCTGGATCTGCGATCGAGCGCCGTTCCCATCACGCGACACTTCATCAAAGCGAGCGGAGCGGCCGGGGCGATCAACGTGCGCAAACTGCCCGGCAACACTCGGGTCAGCCTCGTCGAAATGCTCAACTCGGAGGGTGCGTACATCTCGAAGAACCTGGAGAAGAAGGTCGAGTCCGTCTTTTTCCGCGAAGACTTCAAGCGCACCGACCCGGACGATCTCGGCATCATCGAGTTCGCGAGCCGAGCGGTGGACGAGTACAAACTCGACTTCTTCCGGCACCTGGCCGCACCCCAGGGCCTGCCCCCGCTCCGCGCGGTTTGCGATTACGGGTTCGGACCGCTGGCGGCGATCTTCCCGTCCATGCTCAGCGAACTCGGGGTCGAGTCCATCAGCCTCAACGCCTACCACGACGCCAAGCGCGCCCCGCGAACCCCCGACGAGATCGACGCCTATCTTGAGAACCTGAGGCACATTGTCGGCACCTTGGGCTACGACCTCGGCGTGCTCTTCGTCGAGGAGGGCGAACGGATGATCGCGGTGGACGACCAGGGTCATCTCATCCAGGGGAACGCTCTCTTCGGGGCCCTCGCGATGCTCGTGGCCCAGGCCACGCCGCACGCGCGCATCTCGATGAGCGTCACCGCGCCGTCCACCCTCGAGGATCTTCTCGTGCGTGAACAAGCCGACGTCGTCCGCACCAAAGCCGACACCCGATCCTTGATGGACGCCTCCTCCGAGCAGTCCGTCCATTTCGGCGGCGACGACCGTGGCGGATTCCTCTTCCCGGTTCTCCACCCCGGGTTCGACGCGATGTTCGCCTTCTGCAAGCTCATCACGCTCCTGCGCCAGACCAAGACCAATCTCAGCGAGCTACTGGCCGCCTTGCCCGCCTTCCACCAGGCTTCGGAAACCGTTCGTTGCCCGTGGGAGGCCAAGGGCGCGGTGATGCGCGTTCTGAGCGAGGAAACGCCGGAGGACGGTCACGTCGAGTTGCTGGATGGCATCAAGATCTTCCAGAACGGCAACTGGGTGCTGATCTTGCCCGACGCGGTCGACCCCGTGTTTCACGTCTACGCCGAATCCAGCGATCCCGCCGAGAGTGCCCGCCTGGTTAGCACCTACGCCCGGAAGATCGAACTCATTCAGGGCTCGGTTTAGGCGTATTGCCCCCCTGCCGGGTGGCGGGCCCACTGGGCGCCCCGTCGACGCGCCCGGGAGGACCGCACCTTGGCCTGTCATTCCGAGCCTGTGAAGAACCCCGAATCGCCTGGGTAGCCCATCCGAAATCCTTCGTTCCGCACGATGCCAGCGGTGACGGGAGCTAGCCGATGCGCGAGGCCAACTTGCCAAAAGCGCTCGGCCCGGCGTAAGTCGCGGCCGTGTGCAGCATTTCTTCGATGCGGAGCAACTGGTTGTACTTCGCGACCCGCTCCGAACGGTTCGGCGCCCCCGTCTTGATCTGGCCGCAGTTCGTCGCGACGGCGAGGTCGGCGATCGTCGCGTCCTCCGTTTCGCCCGATCGGTGACTCATGACGGAGGTGTAGCCGGCTCGCTTGCCCATCTCGACGGCGGCAAGGGTTTCGGTCAGCGTGCCGATCTGGTTGACCTTGATGAGAATCGAGTTCGCCGTTCCCTCCCGGATGCCTCGGGCGAGCCGCTCGACGTTCGTCACGAACACGTCGTCGCCGACGACCTGGACCTTGTGGCCGATCGCCTCGTTGAGGAGCCGCCAGGTGTCCCAGTCGTCCTCGGCACACCCGTCCTCGATGCTGATGATCGGGTATTTCTCGGCGAGCGATACGAGGTACTCGACCTGCTCGGGACCGGAACGCTCGCGCTTGGCGCCGCTCTTGTAGACGTACTTGCCGTCTTCGTAGAACTCGGAAGCGGCCGGATCGATCGAGAGCCACATGTTGTCCCCTGGCGCATAGCCCGCCTTCTGAATCGCTTGGATCAGGTAATCGAACGCATGGTCCTGCGATTCGAGATTGGGCGCGAAGCCGCCCTCGTCGCCCACGCCGGTGTTGAGACCCGCCTTCTTGAGGACCGACTTCAGGGCGTGGTAGGTCTCGGCGCACATCTGAAGGCCCTCGGCGAAGGAACCCGCCTTAACCGGCAGGATCATGAACTCCTGGAAGTCGACATTGGAGTCCGCGTGCTTGCCCCCGTTGAGCACGTTCATCATCGGGACGGGCAAGGTGTGAGCCGAAACGCCGCCGATATAGTGGAACAGCGGCAGCCCCGCCGCGCGAGCCGCCGCCTTCGCCACCGCGAGCGAAACCCCGAGGATCGCGTTCGCGCCGAGGTGGCCCTTGTTCGGGGTGCCGTCCAACTCGAGGAGTTTCAAGTCGATCGCGCGCTGGTCGCTCGCGTCGTAGTCGAGCAGGGCGGGCTGAATGGTCTCGATCACGTTCGCGACCGCCTGCCGGACGCCCTTGCCGCCGTAACGCGACGCGTCGCCGTCACGCAGTTCTACCGCTTCAAACTGGCCCGTGCTGGCGCCGCTCGGCACGGCCGCGCGGCCCATGAAGCCGCCTTCGAGGTAAACATCGACCTCGATCGTGGGGTTTCCCCGGCTGTCGAGGATTTCGCGGGCGAGAATGTCGGCGATGACGGGCATAACGGAACGATGTTATCTGCCCGGAATGCCGCGCCGCCACCAGGTCCCGGGAAGCGTCATGATACGCACGAACGGCAACGCCCCAGAACCTCGACGTGCATTTCGCGCGCCTCGAAACCGGTTTCCCGTGCGTGGTCGAGCGTCTCGTCGCGCAGCCGCTCCCCCAGCTCCAATTCCGTCACCGTCCCGCACTCGCTGCACACCAGGTGCTGGACCGTCCCGTGGTGCTCGTGCGTCTGACGGCACGCGGCAAAGCCGTCCGTCACCCCGATCCGATGGACCAGTCCCGACTCCCCAAGAGTCGTCAGAATTCGGTAGACGCTCACCACGTCGATCTTGCCGCCCGCCTGGGTGATCTCGTCGTGGATCGCGTACGCGGTCAGCGACCTGCTGGACGCCGCCAGCGCCCGGATCACCAAGACTCGGGGCGTGGTGATGCGGAACCCGCGCGCCTTCAGGACAGCCAAGGCGTGGCTCTCGAACCCCTCGGAGGGGCCTGTCGGAAGGGCTTCGTCGGTTCTCATCGGCCTACATCCCCATTCTACGTCAGCCGCCATGCGCCCGACCCTGTTCGGAACCTTGACGGTTCTCGCAGAAACCCCCTTCTCAAGTTCAAATCTTTGTGCTATGCTCAACTCCGAATCACCCGATCCCGGAAGGGCTTAGGTTCTTCCCGAAGGAGAATCGCGAAGATGCAGTTTTACAATCTGAAGACTCGATCTCACGTCGACGTGCCGGACAGCCAGGTCAAAAAGATGAAGATGGAGCGCCAGACCAAGTCGGGCGTGCAGGTCCGCTATGCCATGACCGCCGAATACGAAGGGAGCAAGCTCTTCAAGTTCGTGAACGAGGCCGCCTTCAAGGCCTCCAGCGCCCCCGAGGCGAAGTAGCCTTCCGCCCCCCGGTTTGTCCGGACCAAGCCCGTGCCCGTGCGCGGGCTTGACCGTTTCTTGGGCTAGCCCTGCGCCCTCTGCCAGGAGAGCACACGGGACAGTCCTTCCGCAAGCGGAACCTCTGCTCGCCAGCCGGAAGCCATCGCGCGGCCGGCGTCCGCGCACGAGTGCCTCACGTCCCCGACCCTCGGCGGACCGTGTTGGACCTCGGGGGTTCGCCCTGCGGCCACCGCGAAACCGCGCACCAGATCAAGGATCGAGGTCGGGACGCCCGTCCCAAGGTTGGCCACTTCAAACCCGAACGCCTTGTCGCGCAAGTACCCCTCGATTCGGCGGACAAGATCGCCGACGTACACGAAGTCGCGCGTCTGGTGCCCGTCCCCATCGATCCGAAGCGGCCGCCCCGCCGCCACCCGTTCGGCGAAGCGGCTGATCACGCCCGAATAGGGCGAGTCCGGATGTTGCCGTGGCCCGTACACGTTGAAAAACCGCATGGCGACCCCGGCCGACCCTGGCGTCTGGTCCACCACGAATCGCAAATACATCTCGCCCGCCAGTTTGTCGATCGCGTAAGGGGATTCCGGCGTCTTCGGGTCTTCCTCGGCGATGGGTAGCTTGGTCGCTTGACCGTAAACCGCCGCCGAACTCGCGTACAGCAACCGCCGTACGCCCGCCCGCCGGCATGATTCCAGCACCACGAGCGTCCCCCGGGAGTTCACCGAGTGGGTCAGCAGAGGGTCCTCGCACGACTGGGACACCGAGGCGTTCGCCGCCAGGTGGATCACCGCCTCCGGGGCGAAGTCGCCCACCGTCGCCGCGAACCGATTCTCGTCGCGAATGTCCCCCTCGACCACCTCGAGTTCGGCAGCGGACCGGAGGTTCGTTCGCGAGCCGGTCGAGAAGTCGTCGTAGACGCAAACCCGGTCGCCGCCGTCGAGCAACCGATCGACCAGGTGAGAACCAATGAACCCGGCGCCGCCGGTGACGAGTACCCGCACCACCCGAGGTTACCGGGATTCGGCAACGGCGACGACCCGTACCAGCGCTTCGTACGCGCCCGGGTCCGAAGCGTCCACGACCCCCATCGGCGCGAACGACCAGCGGCGAGAGACTTCGTCGACCAACGAGGGGCGGACGGCAAGGACGACGGTCGCCCCGCCCAATCCAAGCAACCGATCCAGTTCCGCGACCCATCCTTCGCCACGGAGCTCGAGCGGTCCGACCTCGTCCACGATCACCACCTTGGCGCCCGCCTCGAAAGCCTCGCGCAGGGCCGATCTTCCGAGTGCGAACCCTCGCTCCATAAAGGCGAACGGCCCCTGGCGCACGACGCCGCCCTCCGCTCCCGAGACCGCCAGCGTCTCCCGGACTCCCGTCGACACCGACTCGACCTCATAGCCCGTGCGGGTCCCGCCTTCCCAACGGCCCGGCGACAGGATGCCTGACAAGGGCTCGCCCTTGTCGCGGCTGTCCTTTGCCAAACGCGCCAACAGGGTTGTCTTCCCCGAACCCCTCTCGCCCGTGACCACCACCACGCGCGGCGTCGCCTCCGCGAGGAACGCGTCGAGTCCCCCGACCATCGTCGCTAGAGCGAACCGCGGGTGTCGCCACGCGTCCAGCGCTGGGAGCCTTTCGATCGCCAATGGTAACGCGCGAAAAGCGAGTCCGCAAGCGAACAAGAACTCCCGTGCCCAAGCCCGTCGCACGCGCTTCCCCAGAGCCGGGTCGCGCAGTTCGGTAGACAAGCCCGAGAACCCCACGAGGACCGTGACCGCCCTGAGTAGCATCTCGACCCCGTGCAGAAGGCCTTCCATGGTGAATCGCCCCGTGCGCGAACCCATCGCCCAAGCGGCCAGCACGGTGACCGCCGCAAACGTCAGCCAGAGTCCCGGACGCGAGAACAGCCTCTTTACGAACCGCCCGTAGCGACCGACCAATATGGCGAGGAACGCGCCGACCGCCCCTGCGGCCCAAGGCAAAGGCGCGGCTTCCACGACCGCGAGAACGACGATCAGCGCCACGAGCACGGTCGTCAGCCAGGCGCGCGAGTAAGGAAAGACGAACTCCGGTCGTGGTTCGCCCGGCCCAATCCGGCTGGGAACGGGGCGAAGGACCTCGTGCTCCCGACGCGCGTCCTCGCCAACCCGCATCCCCAATCCCGCCGCCACGACGCCCGCCGTCGTCGTCACCGACAGAAGCGCGAGAATCGGGGTCCAGAATCCGATCGGACCCAGGTTCTTCGCGGCGAACCCCACCAACGCCGAATACAGATCGACGAGGTCTCCGCCGAAGACGATGAGCAGGTTGAGCGCCTTCTGCGCCAGGGGCCACGCCATTGCGAGCGCTCCCCCGACGAGATACCCCGGCCATCGCCGCAAACCGGCCGCGAACCCCACCTCCAGCAGCGCCGCTTCCATCGCGATCGCGAGCATCGGTCCGAAGATCGCCGGACTGGGCGAAAGCGTCTTCATCGCCGCGCAGATCAGGCCCGCCCGCCAGAAAAGGCCGCGAACCGGCCACACCCGGTGCGCCGCCACCAGAAGCGCCACCGCCAAAAACGTCAGCACGTAACCGCGAAGCGGAATCTGGAGGTTGTGGAGAAAGCTTCCGAGCATCACCTCGGCCGCCCCCCAGACGCTGCCCAGCACCGCCGCGCGGCGCCAGATTCCTTGCGTCGGCGTACGAGATGCTTGCATAGTGGACTCGATGGACCCGATCTTCCGCACCGATCGCCTTTGGGCGCGCCCGTACGAGAAGAACGACGCCAAAGCGTTGCACCGGATTCTGTCCGATCCGGTGACGATGGCGTTCTGGCCCGCCGCCTATACGCTCGAAGAAACAGAGCGCTGGATCGGCTGGGCGCTCGACCACTACGCCGCGCATGGTGTCGGCCGCTACCCGGTGTTTCTGAACGAAACGGACGAAATGATCGGCGACGTCGGCTTTTTCACTCTAGAATTGGACGGTGTCGAGGTTTGCGACCTTGGCTATATCCTGCACGCGTCGCACTGGGGTCGCGGCTATGCCCTTGAAGCCGCGCGAGCCGTCTGCGGCTACGCCCATCGCGCGGCGGGCATCACCGAGGTGGCCGTTCACATGGCCCTCGACCATCACCGGAGCCGTCGTGTCGCCGAAAAGCTGGGCGCACGGCACGTGAAGGACTTCGACAACCCTCGGAACCGTGGCATCCGGTCGTCCCTCTTCCGCCTCGACCTCTCCTAGCCGGACCGCGCCAAACCGGCCAGGGTCTCGGCGTGACGTTCCTTAACGACCCGCCTCTTCACCTTCAGGGATGGCGTCAGTTCGCCCGTCTCGATCGAGAAGGGCGTGGCGAGCACCGCGTGCTTCTTGACCCGCTCGTAGTCGGCCAGCCTTGCGTTCACCCGGTCTATCTCGGCCTTGATCAGTTTCTTGGTCGCTTCGTGAGCGGCGATCTCCCCGTCCGTCTTAGCCTCGACGCCCTGCGTCTTGAGATACGCGCGAACCGCGTCGAACTCCGGAACGACCAAGCCGCACACGTACTCCATCCCGTCCCCGAAAAGCACGACCTCGTTGATGTAGCGACTCTCCTTTAGAAGGCCCTCGATGTGCGCCGGCGCGACGTTCTTGCCGTTACCCAAAACCAAGATGTCTTTCTTCCGATCCGTTATCTTGAGGTGTTTGCCTTCGAACTCGCCGATATCCCCACTGCGGAACCACCCGTCTTCGTCGATCGCGGTTCGGGTTTCCTCGGGGAGGTTCCAGTAACCGACCATGCGGCTGCTTCCCCGGATCAGAATCTCGCCGTCCGGCGCGATGCGCACCTCGACCCCTTGGATCGGAATACCAACCGTGTGGGGGCGGTTGTCGTCCGGAGGGTTGAAGCTCGTGGCCGCAGTGGTCTCGGTAAGCCCGTAGCCCTGCAGAACTTGAAGCCGGAACGCGCCGAAGAACTCTGCGACGTGGTAGGGCATCGCCGCACCTCCGGAAACGAAGAAGCGGAGCCGGCCCCCCGTGCGCGCCCGTACCTTGCCGCCGACCAACGCGTCGAGGACGCCCGCAAAGGGGGAGAACTCGCCACGAAACCGCTTCGCTCCCGCCGCCAAGGCCGCCTCGAAAAGGCGCCGACGCACCGGCGGCATCTTCGCCGCGCCGTCCAGTACTCTCCCCTTGAACGCCTCGAGGAAACGCGGCACACAGAGCATGATCGTGGGCCGAACCTGCAACAAATCGTTCGCCAAAGTGCGCAGGCCTTGCGCATAGCCGATGCAGGCACCGAGGATCGTGGGCAGGAAGTGGCCGGCGAAACGTTCGTAGACGTGCGAAACGGGAAGGAAGCTGAAGAACACGTCGTTCTCGTTCACTGGGAGGCTCGTCAGCACGCTTACCGCCAGTTCGGTGAACGCTCGGTGGGTCAGCATCGCGCCCTTCGGGTTCCCCGTCGTACCACTGGTGTAGATGATCGTTGCCAGCGCCTCGGGCGAGACGGCATCGACCAAAGAGCGCCATTCCTGCTCGGACATGTCCGACTCCGCCGCTTTCGCGTCGAGTGAGTCGGGCCCGGTGAGGGGCAAGCTCCCCACGCCTTCCATCCCCAGCGTCTTCTTCCGTTGCTCGTCGTCGCCGGTGACCACCAACTTGGCGCCCGCATCGCGCACGATGTACTGAGCCTGGTCGCTCGGCAAAGTTGGATAAATCGGGACGACGACGAGCCCCAGGCTTTGGCATGCCCAGTCAAAGGCCGCCCACTCGAGCGAATTGGTCCCCTGAATCGCGATCCGATCGCCGGGTTGCAGGCCCAGACCGTGCAGGACCCCCGCGTAGCGACGGATCGTTGCCACATACTCGCGGTACCGGATCGGGACGTACACGCCGTCAACCGGATTCAGGATCGCGACTCGATCCCCGAACGCCTCGCGAGATCGTAGGAGGGCCTGCCCAAGGTTGACGGCGGTTTGCGGCATGGGTTCCTTCGGCACCCGGCGGGAGTCGCGCAACGGGTCGGGCCGATTCACGCTATTCTGAAAGGAGTTCGGCACCCGTGTCACGTCTTCCCCGTTGTTTTCCCCGTTCCTTCGATCCACCATGGGGAAGAGGCGCCAGGACCGACGGATGGGGAAATCAGGCGAATGATCAAAGCCACAAACCTTAACAGAACGAGACGTTTCCCACAACGTTTTCCACGGATCCTCCTTGTCGAAAATGCCCCGATTCGAACCTGCTCCGACACGATCCGTTCAGCTTTGTCGATGAGTTTTCCACCATTCGCCTTTCCTTAAGGATAACAAGAGCGTTGATAGAAGAGTCTTTGCTTTCAGAGAGGGGTCGGGGAAAAACGGTCGGGAAAGACCCGGGCGGCGTAAGGCGGGTTCGCCTGGACGACTTCCGAAACTACGCGCACGTTGTGGTCGACTTGGGCGCGGGCTTCAACGTGATCGAGGGAGCGAACGCACAGGGCAAGACCAATCTGCTCGAGGCGCTGTACCTTGTCTCGACGACCAAGCTTCTGCGGGGATCCCGAGACGCGGAGGGCATTCGCGATGGCGCGATGATCGCCGAGGTCGAGGTCACCCTATCGTCGACGGACACCGATTGTGCGATGCGGCTGGAGCGAGGTGCGAGGAAACGCGCGAGTCTCAACGGCCTGAAGCTTCCGCGCGCGGCGGACTTGATCGGTCGCGTGCCGTCCGTCTGCGTAAGTCTCGTGGACATGGACGTGGTGCGCGGCGAGCCCGCCGACCGTCGCCAGTTTCTAGACCTGGAGCTGAGCCAGATCTATCCCGCGTACCTTCGCCACTTGACCCTGTACAAGCGTGCCCTCGACCAGCGAAACGCGTTGCTCCGTCGCCATGCCGAGACGCCGATGCCGGACGCCGTCTTCGAACCATGGGAAGAGCAGCTTGCCGAACACGGCCGGGCAATCCGATCGGCGCGATTCGCCCACGTCACCGCGCTGAGCATCCCCGCCGAGGGCTTTCATCGAACGCTCGCTCCCCGGGAGGTTCTGGGACTTCGCTATGAGGACCGCGATGAGGACGAAGGGACGGACGAGGCTCGGATCCGGCTCGCCCGATCCCGGTCCGAAGACGCGCGTCGAGGAGGGACGTCGAGTGGGCCCCACCGGGACGACGTGGAAGTCCTCGTGAACGGACGTTCCGCTCGGAATTTCGGGTCGCTCGGCCAGCAACGAAGCGCCCTGCTCGCCCTCAAACTCGCCTGTTGCCGCATCGCGAACGAGGCGATCGGCTCGCCGCCCCTGCTGTTGCTCGACGATATCCTCTCCGACCTCGATGCGGACCGGCGACGCCAACTCTCGGAACTGGTGATCCACCAAGCGGGTCAGGCCGTGCTAACCTGCACCGAGGCCTCTGCGGTGGGGCACGAAATCCTAGATCGAGCGCGCGTGTTCCGCGTGGTCTCCGGGGTTGTCGAACGAACGTAGGTGGACGGATGAGAAGATTGGGCGACATGATGCCGGACGCCGTCGGACGAACGGAGTTGTTGCGTGCGGCGCGGGCTAAGCGAGCCCTCCAGAACTGGCCGTCCGTCGTCGGTCCGATCCTGGCCCGCAAGTCCCTCCCCGACCGATACGAAAAGGGCACCGTATGGGTCGCCGTATCCGGCTCGGCATGGGCGCAGGAACTCCGTATGGCCCGGGATCGGATCGTCGCACGGCTCAACGAATTCGCCGGGGAGCGCCTCTTCGAGGACGTTCGCTTCGGGATGAGGCCTTTCTCACCGATGGAACCCGGCGGTCCGGAAGACCCCCTCTACGACGACAAGCCCCTGCGCGCGATGTCGGTCGAGGAGATAACCCGACGGAGGCTCGCGATCCTGCGTGATCAGGGAGATTGAGCGGCGGCCCGCCCTTCTCGCCTTCCTGGCCTTTCTGACCGGGCTGGCGACCGTCTGGACCCCGTGGTGGGGCTTTGTCGTCGTCGCGCTTCTCCTCGTCCTACGTCCGTCCGTCCCTCGCGCCGTCGTGGCGACGTGTTTCGTAATTGGAGTGATCTGGTCGCCGCGGCCACTTCTGCCGACGAAGGTGCCTCCCTTCTTGGATCAACGGGCAAGGGTCGTGACCGTGCCCTGGGTCACTACGGTGGGAGAGAGTTGCGTCGTCGACGTCGCGGGCGGGCGGTACCTGTTACGCATGGACGCGGGCGACGATGTCTCGTATGGCGACACCCTCGCTCTTCGGGGGCTGGTCGAGCGAGGCGGACCGACGGGAAGGCGGGACGTTCTCGGCGTTATCGAGCCTGTTCCGGGAGGATTGCGCCGAGTCTCCGAGGGACCCGCCCCCTTCCGATGGGGACGACGATGGCGTGAGGACTTCCGCCGCGTAACCGACGCGACGATGGACCCTCGTGCCGCCGCGCTTGTACAGGCTCTCTGCTTCAACATGCGCAGTCGACTCGATCACCGGATGGATGAGAACCTTTCGCGAACGGGCACCGCTCACGTCGTCTCGGCCTCCGGGTTGCACGCGGTGGTGTTCGCGGTGATGCTCGGATGGCTGTTGCGCGTTCTGCCCGTACCCAGGGTCGTCCAACTCGTCCTACTCTTCGTGGTGCTGGCGATCTACGCCGGCGCCGCTGGGTTCCGACCCCCGATTGTCCGGGCGGTCACGATGGTCTCGATCGGCTATTGCGCGTACCTCGTGAAGAGGCAGACCGACTGGCTGTCCGCGCTCGGGGCGTCGGGCCTCGTGTACCTCTTGCTCGATCCTTGGGCGTTCCGAGACGTCGGTTTTCGGTTGTCTTTCGTGACGGTCGCTGGGCTAGCCCTCTTCGCCCCCTTTGCGGTCGCGCCGACCGGCGATCCGTGGACGCGCGCGGGAAACTGGGTCGTCCGGAGCGTCCAGACGAGCGCCGTCGCGTTCCTGGTCTCGGGACCGCTTATCGCGTACGACTTCGGCATCGTCTCGCTGATCTCGGTCGTGTGCAATCTGCTCGTCGTGCCCATCGTGTCGCTCCTGGTGCCGCTGAGCCTGGCCGTCCACGCTTTGGGCGCATTGTTCCCCTCCTTGGCGTCTTGGGGCTTTGCGAATGGGGTCCAAAACCTGGCGGCGGCGATCGCCGCCTTGGTGGAAGGACTCGGCGAACTGCCCTTCGCCGCCGTCTACGTGCCCCCGCCCCCGCTCGCGTTGCTCCTGGCGTTCTACGCGGGGTTGTTGCTCGTGTGGCGACCCCGTGTACGAATGGCGAACGACCCTTAGGCCAGGGGATCGCTTGAACCCAGGCCGTTCAGCAGCTTGTACGTCCCATAGGCCCAACCAAGGTCGTGGATCGGCACGCGCGCTCGGGTGGCCGGGTCGCGAAAGAGCCGCTCGATCAGGTCGAGTTGACTGACCGCTTTCGCTCGCTCGGCGGGTCGCCTTAGGGCCGTGTAGAAGCCGAGGACCGCCCATGGAAACCCGGCCGGGTCCCGTGGGCGGTCCCACCACTCGTCCGCCGACGGTAGGGACCCGAGGCGACGGTGCCCGTCTTCGTAGCGAAGTTGGCTCGTCGGGTCCGGGGAGTTCACGAACAGCGCCGGGAACAACTGGCAGGTCGCATCGGGATAGAACGAGCCGTCCCCGTTTGGGGTCAAGTCCGAAATCTGCCACCGCCCATGGCCCGGTTGACCGACGAAAAGTCGGTTGATCCCGATGCGCACGGCCTCCGAAGCTTCGCGGAAACGTTCCGCGTCCGGATCGCCGATCGCGTCGAGCGCTCTCGCGAACCGGCGCAAGCCCGCTTGGTTCTCCGCGTTGTCCATCAGGTAGCCCGACCCGTTCTCGTTCGGACTTTGGAACACTCGGCACAGGCCGCTTGGCTTGCGCAAGGCGAGCAGGTTCGCCTCCGCATACTCCTTGATGCGATCGGCGAAGGTTCTCAGCCAAGCGGCATTGTCGGTCGTCTCGACGTACTCCGCGGCCAGTAGCAGAAACGTCGCGCAATAAGCGTCGTGCGAGTCCGGGTCGCGAGGCGCAAACGCACGCGGACGGCCGTAGTAGTCCGGTTCGACGAAGTCGGGCATCACGAGCCTCCCGCCGCGACGGCCCGGATGATCGCGCAGGCAACCGAGAAAACCCTCCAGGTACTCGCGAATCGCCTCGGGATAGTCCCCGACGAAGTGGTAGAGACCCAGGTTCGCAAAATAGGGATTGACCATTCCCGCCGGGGCGACGCGGTACGCGCCCTCCAGACAAGGCGGGGCCGTCGGACCCTCGACCCGCAACGAGGCCAAAGCGTTCAGGAAGTCCGCGCGACGCCAAGCCATGCCGCGCCAAGTTTAGTCAACCGTTCGGTCAGTTCACCCAATCGGCGACGAAGATGTTCGTTTCGCCCCGCACCTTGCCGTTGCGGTTGGACGCGAACACCAGCCGCTTGCCGTCCCGCGTGAACATGGGGAAGCCGTCGAATTCGCCCTCGAAAGTGATGCGCTCGAGGTTCTTGCCGTCCACGCCGATCGTGTACAGGTCGAATTCTCTCCCTCGTGCGTCGCCATAGTTCGAGGCGAAGATCACCCGCTTGCCGTCCGGGTGAAGGAAGGGGGCGAACGAGGCGCACCCCAAATTGGTGAGTTGACGCTTGTTCTTCCCGTCCGCGTCCATGATCCAGATCTCGAGCTTGCTGGGACGGACCAGGTTCTGGGCCAGCAGGGCCTTGTACTCCTGCAGTTCCGAATCGCTCTCGATGAGGTCGCGCCGGTACACGATCTTCTTGCCGTCCCAGCTCACGAACGGACCTCCGTCGTACCCGGGATCGTTGGTGAGGCGGCGCACGTTCTTGCCGTTGGCGTCCATTCGATAGATTTCAAGGTCTCCGTCGAACGACCCCGTGAAAGTGATGAACTTGCCGTTCGGATCGACCGTCGCCTCGGCGATGTAGCCGTTCCGATCGAGGAGTTTCTCGAGCCGTGATCCGTCCGTCCTCGCTCGGTAGAGGCGGAACTGAGGGTTCACCATCCAGAAGTAACCTTTGCTCATGTCAACCGGCGGTTGCGGACCCTTGTTCAGCTCGTGGGTGGAGCTGAAGAGGATGTGCTTCCCGTCCGGGAAGAAGTAGGAGCAGGTGCAACGACCCTCGCCCGTGCTGACGAGCCGCTTGTCCGATCCGTCGGCGTTCATCGTGAAGATCTGCTCGTCCGGGAACCCGGGCTGGCGGGTTTGGAAGATCAGCTTGGTGCCCGACTTGTTCCAGTACGCCTCCGCGTTCTGGCCGCCAAACGTCAGTTGCCGAATGTTGCGAAGGTGCTTCTCGCTCGGATGCGCCGTGATCGGCGCGCTGTCTTGAACGGAGGGATCGTTCGTGGCGAGCAGAGCGGCCCGCGCGTCGTAAGCGGGGAGGTACGCCATCGCGCAGCCAATCTCGTGGGCTGGGGCCGCAGACGCGGACAGGGTCAACGCTAAGCTGAGAGTGGCGAGCACCCGTCTGTTATGCCGAAAGCATCCAGATTCCTGTTTGCGCGCTCTGACGACGGTTCCGCCAAAATGACGATTCGGGAACCTTGACGGCAGGTAGCCTCGAACGATGGCGACCCTCAACGGGATCGACGCGTTGATCCGAGATGACTTTGGTCCCATTCGGGGACGGGCTATCGGCGTGGTCTGCAACCAGGCTTCCATCGCCAAAGACCTGCGGCACTTCCTGGACCACCTCTTGCCGCTCCATCGGGCGGGCGACCTTCGGATCGTCGCCGGGTTCGGACCTCAGCACGGTATCTGGGGTCACACCCAGGACAACATGATCGAATGGGAGGGCTACGACGACCCTCGCACCGGCCTGCGCTTTCACTCGCTGTACGGGGAGCACCGTGAGCCCACCGACGCCATGCTGGCGGGCATCGAGACTCTCGTCGTGGACATCGTGGACGTCGGCGCCCGCTACTACACCTTCATCTGGACGCTCGCCCTCTGCATGAAAGCCTGCGAAAGGCTGGGGATCGAGGTGCTCGTCCTCGATCGTGTGAATCCTGTTGGCGGCGCGATGGTGGAAGGCACCGTCCTGGACCCCGCCTTCGCCAGTTTCGTCGGTCTCTATCCTCTTCCCACGCGCCACGGAATGACGGCTGGGGAGATCGCCGGCTATCTCAAGGCCGCCTTCTTCCCGCGCTGTGACCTTCGGGTTGTGCCTGTGGAAGGATGGGTGCGGGAGCAGTGCCACGACGGAACCGACCTCGCCTGGGCGATGCCATCGCCCAACATGCCGACCGTCCAAACCGCCATGGTCTACCCGGGCCAATGCTTGCTCGAGGCCACCGAACTGAGCGAGGGGCGCGGCACCACCCGTCCTTTCGAGATCTTCGGTGCGCCGTATCTCGACGGTTGGAGGCTGGCCGAAGCCCTGAATGGCCTTGTCCTTCCCGGAGTCTGGTTCCGACCCTACGCTTTCGAGCCGACGTTCCACAAGTTCGCCGGTCAGGTCTGCGAAGGCTGCCACCTCCACGTCACCGACCGGTCCACCTTTGAGCCCGTCCTGACGACGGTCGCGCTCCTCCAAGAGGTGGTCCGCCAAGCGGGCGGCGCGTTCGCGTGGAAGGAACCCCCGTACGAGTACGAGTACCGCCTCATGCCCATGGACATCCTTGCCGGGAACGGCTGGCTTCGGGCCGCGATCGACGCACTCGCCCCGCTCGACGGGGTACGGGAGCGGATGTGCGAGGAGTGCGTCGCGTTCGCGCCCGTACGCGCCGCCTCCCTCATCTATTGAGGTTTTCCCCATGAATGTTAACATCCCCAGAGCCATTTGTTAACAAACCGTTAACAATCCTGAGCCATCTTCTTGCTCCGGTGATCGCATGACCGGGCAGCCGCGGCGATCCCTTCGCACACTACGGAGCACCCACGTTGAAGAAGGCATTCACGCTAATCGAACTCCTGGTCGTGATCGCGATCATCGCGATCCTCGCCGCCATCCTTTTCCCCGTTTTCGCCCAGGCCAAGGTCGCCGCCAAGAAGACGGCTGCAATCAGCAACCAAAAGCAGATCGGCCTCTCGGTCCTGATGTACGCCGCGGACTACGACGACGTCTATCCGCGTAACGACGACTGCTACCTGCGCTCCGCCCTGAATCCGGCCCTCAACGCGGCCGGATACACCCCGTCCAACGGCGACGGCTGTTCGGGCGCGGGTCCCTACCCGTGGCGCATGAACCACTACTCCTGGCAGAAGTGGGTCCTCCCCTACGTCAAGTCGGTCCAGATGTTCGAGCACCCGGCTCGCTCGAAGATGGACGTCCCGGCCGCGACCGGCGGCTGGCGCCAGTGGACCGACAACGGCCAGATCATGGGCGGCTTTGCGATCAACCTCGCCCTGACCGGTGCGCTGAACACCTACATGCGCTCCGCGACGGCGGCCGGTCGCCTGCGCAACAGTTGGCTCGGCGGTACCCAGTCCGCGATTCCGAACGTGTCCGGCGCGATGTTGCTGTTCGAGTTCTCGAACCCGAACATCAACTACTCGCCCGTTATTGTGGACCCGACCAACGACCCGCTCTCGACCCAGACCGTCTACCCGATGGCCATCCGCGAGTTCTGGGCCGCTAACTTCAAGAAGACGGACGCCTCCTGCAACCCGCTCGCTGAGGACGATGGCTCCCGCGTGAGCGGCGGCGCGATCGTCGTCGGCTTTGCCGACGGCTCGGCCAAGGCCCTCCAGATCAACAACTTCCTGAGCAAGACCCCGACCGCCGCCGAGTACGGTGTGCCGGTGGATGCGAACACGAAGTGCGGCATCAGCTCGGGCACCTACCGCCCTGGCGCGACGCCCGTCCTGAACCTGAACTACCCGTTCTGGGCCTTCGGCAGCTAATGCGGAAACTCATCCCTCTGGTCGTCCTCGCTCTCCCCGTCCTCGCCCTCATCGGGTGCAGTGCGGGCGAAGTGGATTCGAACAAGGCCAAGGCCACCTACGACGAGCAGAAGGCGAAGGCCGATAAGCTCGCCGAGGGAGGAATGCCGAAGTTCGACGACTCGAACTAGGCGGCCCATCCGCCAAAGCAACGGGGCGGCGCGCTCGAAAGCGCGTCGCCCCGTTTGTCTGCGCCCGGTTCCGGCGTTCGTCGGAATGGAACCGCTTGCTCGAACGTTCTACAATCGGGAGTCTCCGCCTATGACCTCGCTTCTCCTCGCCCTGACCCTTGCCGCTCCGACCGTCGTGACGCTCAAGTCGCGCCCGGTCGCCACCGTTTCCGAGATGCTTTCCCTCTCGATGAACGGCGTCGGCGACGCGGTCGTCGTGCCGCAACCCGGGGACGGGGGCGTGTCCGCTCCCGAGGCGAAGAACCCCTATCGTCTCACCCTGACGGCGGGCACCGAAACCCGCGCCTTGGTCGCCGACATGAAGGGTGAGGCGATCCAAGCCCTGTACGCCGACCTGAACGGCGACCGGACGATCGGCCCCGACGAAAGGCTGGCCGCGAACAAAGTGGGCGACTGGACCGTGTTCGGGCCCTTCGACCTGCCTGCCGGCAAGCGTCCCGCGCGCCTGGCCCTGCTTCAGCATCCGCGCGAGGGTCTCATTCTCGCGCACGCCGAGTGCTTCGAGGCGTCGGTGGCCCTGAACGGGAAGTCCACCAAGGTCGCCATCGTGGACGCGAACCTTAGTGGCGTCCTCGGCGACGGGCGCGGCAACCGCGACGGCATCGCCGTGGACTTCGACGGCAACGGACATTACGACGGTTGGGGGGACGCCGGTTTCCTCCCCGAGTGGGGGATCGAGACCGTCCCCCTCGAATCGAGCGTCCAAATGGCCGACGGTCGCCTGTACGCGCCGTCGGTCAAGGACCTGGAACTCACCCTGACCCCCTTACCGGGGCCGGACGGCGTCCTCGTCTTCCCCCGCAAGCAAGGGGCCCTGACCCTCAACCGGAAGGGAGAAAGCCTATGGGTGCGTGGGGTTGACGGAAAGGCCGTTCTGCCCGCCGGGGAGTACGCCGTTGAAGTCGCCACCCTTCCCGCCTCCACGGGCGCGCTCAACGATTGGAGCGTGTCCTACCTCTCGGTCGGCGATCGAGACCTCGTGATTCGAATGGGGGTCGGGCAGGATCTTCCCGCGCCCCTCCATGGCCCCTACGCCGCCAAGGTGCAGTGGACGAAGGAGGGAGACGAAGTCCGCTTCGACGCCTGGATCGAGGACGCTGACAAGCGCCACGTCTCCATCGCGAGACCGGCCGGCGCGCGGGCCAATGCGCCGGTGCTGCAGATTCTGGACGCGAACGGCAATCCCGTCCACAAGGTGACGATGGAGACGGACGACGACTTTCACCAGGTCGCGGTCTGGAAGCCGGAGCGCTCGACCGCAGGGCTGAGGGCGCGCGTCGTGTTCGACGGCGGGCCCCTGAAGCTCGCCCCCGCCGAGGTCAGGCTATGAGCTTCGCCTTGGAACCCGGAAACGCCCACTTCATCGGTATCTGCGGAGCGGGCATGAGCGCCGTCGCCATCATGCTGCGGAACGCCGGTTGGCGGGTTACCGGCTCGGACTACGACTACTACGAACCCGTATCGGGGGCTCTCCGCCGGGCGGGCCTGCCTTTCATTAAGGGGTATCGCGCCGAGAACATCGCGTCGGACATCGGACTCGTCGTCATCGGCAAACACGCGAAACTCGTGCCCGAGTCGAACCCCGAGGTCGCAGAGGCGTTTCGCTTGCGCGACCTTGGGCGGGTCGAGGTCCGTTCCTATCCGGAGGTCCTTCACGAACTGACCCGCGATACGACGAATCTCGTGGTCACCGGAAGCTATGGCAAGAGCACGACGGCGAGCTTGGCGGCTTGGGTGCTCGTGGCGGCCGGCAAGGATCCCAGTTGGTTTCTGGGCGCGGTCCCGATCGATTTGCCCGCCGGCGCGGGCCACGGCCAAGGGAGCGTCTTCGTTCTGGAAGGCGACGAGTACCCGAGCGCAAACTGGGACCCGCGCCCGAAATTCCTCCACTACAACCCCAGAATCGTGGTGCTCACGTCACTCGCCTACGATCACGTGAACGTGTTCCAGACCGTAGAGGACTACCGAGCGACCTATCGCGAGTTGGTGCGGGCACTGCCTTCCGACGGCGTGCTCGTCGCGTGCGCCGACGGGGAAGGCGTGCTCGAACTCGCGCAGGAAGCCCCCTGCCAGGTGATCACCTACGGACGCGAAGGGGCGTGGTCCTACCGCGACGTCGCGCGGCAGGGCGACTCCACGACTTTCGGGTTGGTGACGCCCGATGGCGGCGCCCGAACCGTCCAGATGACGCTCCTGGGCGAGCATAACGCGCAAAACGTGACCGGGGTCGCGGCGGCCCTTCTCGGCAACCGACTGGTCTCTTGGGAGCAGTTCGAGGGCGCCGTCGCCCGCTTCCAAGGCATTCGGCGACGTGCCGAACTCCGTACGCCCGGCGCCCGGGTCTTGGTCTACGAGGACCTTTCAAGTTCGGCGGTGAAGGCCCGAGCGTTTCTGGCCGCGTTGCGGGCCCAGTATCGCGACGCCCGCATCGTCGCGCTCTTTCAGCCTCACACCTTCAGTTTTCGCTCGCGTCGGGCGGCGCACTGGTACCAGGAGCTGTTCGCAGACGCATCGGAGGTCTTGCTCTTCAGTCCGCCCGAGCTAGAGGGTCTGTCGTCCGACGAACAACTCGGACACGACGAGATAGCCGCCCTGGTTCGCGGAGGAAACGATCGTCCGGTGACGGTCGTGCGGGACGCCGAAGAGACGCTCGCCGAATTGGAGTCGCGACTAAGGCCGGGTGACGTACTCGCGATGATGACGAGCGGCGGAATGGGAGACGCGGTCGACCGCGTGGTGTCCTGGGTCAACGAACGCTTCCCTGCCTGAGCGCTACTTGGCCAGGTACGGCAGGGTATCGGTATGGTGGCCGACCATCTTCCACTTGCCGTTCTCGAGGCGGTAGACGTTGGTCGCCCGAAGACGGAGCTTCTCCACCTTGCCGTCGGCGTTCGTGTTCTCACCCTCCTCGTAGTCGTTGACCACCGCGAGGTTCTGGCCGACGATCACCCGGACTTCCGAGGGTACGACGCGCCCGCCCAGCTTCATCGCCGCCTGCCCCTCCCAATCCTTGAGGACGGCCGTCCAGCCATTCTGGAACCCGCCCGTGGGGCCCATGTAGGTGACGTCCTCCGAATGGGACCAAACGTCCACCATGTCGGCGAGGTCGCCCGCGAACATCTTGTTGAGCGCCGAATAGAACCCGTCGTTCGCGGCAAGAACGTCCCCCGGCTTTCCGTTCGCGGGTTCGCTCCCCGAGGTCGGAACCGCAAGGAACAGCACGATCGCCAAGGCGGCCGCACCGAGGGTCGCCAAACTGAAGCCAATGGTGTGAATCATTGCGGACAGTATGGCCACGCTGCCCAGCCCGTGATCATGGTTCGCCCGCCGGGGCGCGCCGCCGCCCCCCGGGCCAAGACACGAGCAGTCCGACCGCGCTGAGTCCGGCGAACGCCAAAGGCGCGAGGGGAGGCGGGGCGGGCTCTTCGCTCTTGCCGACCAACGATCGGCCCTCGGATTCCTCGCCTTCCTCATCGGCGTGCGCGACGATCGCCTCCTGCGCGAGCACCGACCCAAGGCGGTCAACTTGGCCGTCGATATGGAGGTACAGGCCGATCGGTCCCACGAGCGTCCCCGCCAGGAACACGGCGCTCGCCGCCATCCGGAGCGGGCGCCCTCCCGCCAGGCTCGCAAAGCACGCCAGTGCGGCGAGGATCGCGTAGACGATGGGAATCCAAGCCTGCCAGCGCTCGTGAAGCGCTTCCCGATGCTCGTGCCGCACCACGACCACGAGCACGAGGAACCCGACGAGGAGCACGGAGAAGATGGCCCGAGCGCGAGTTTGCCAGTCCATGGTGCCCAGTATGCCGTCCCTTGTCCGGGGTCAATCATGCCGATCCGATCCGGATTCGGCCTAGGAGATGTCCAGCTCCAACTGGCTGAAGTCGCGCCCTTCGACGTCCGGCAACTCCGCCAGATTGTCCAAGTTGAGCTGGTGCAGGAACTGCTGGGTGGTGCCGTAGAGGATCGGCCGACCGGGCGATTCCTTGCGTCCGACCTCCTTGATGAGTCCGCGCTCGACCAGGACTCGTATGCCGTAGTCGCTCTGGACCGCCCGAACCGTCTCGACCTCCGACTGAGTGACCGGCTGTCGGTAGGCCACGATCGCAAGGACCTCGAGAAGGCTGCGCGAAAGACGTTGGTGCTGCGGCTTGAGGAATCGCTCGACGAGTTCCGCGTACTCCGGGCGGGTGCTCAGCTGGTATCCGCCCGCGATCCGCAGCACCATGACCGCACTCTGGTCGGCCAGACGCGCGTTCAAGAGCGCGACCCCCTCTTCCACGACCCCTTCCGGCACCGCCAGCAGTTGCGCGAGCAACGGCAGGCTCACCGGCGCCTCCGCGACGAAGAGCACCGCTTCAATGCGTCCGACCAGGTTCGGCAACTCGTGAATCACGCCGCCGGTCGCTCCTTGCGCGAGAACACGACGTCCTCGCCTCTCAGCCTTACCGACGCCTGATCCAGCCGAATCAGCTCGAGCAGGCTCAGGAACCACCATACGGCCTCGCTTCGCGTGAAGGGTTGCGGAACAAGGTCTTCGAGCGTGCAACCTTCCCGGCTCAGCGCACGCAGAACGAGGCGCATGTGCTCCGAGAGCGATCGCCGCCGCTCGGTGGGAGGTTCGAACTCGATCGGCGCCGCCTTGGCGAGGAGTCGCTCGAAGGCTCTCGCCAGGTCCTTGACGGTGACCGGTCGCGCTTCCGACGCGGGTTCATACGGATCCTGGTCCGGTTCGGGTCCACGGAAGAACAGGCGCTCGCGCAGGTCCCTGCGTTGGCGCAGCGAGGCGATCGCTTCGTCGAAGAGGTCCGTCGTGGGTTCGGGCAGAGACACCGGCTCTTGGAGGTCCGGCTCCGCCTCCGGCGTCGGCAACAGAATCCACGCCTTGCGTTCGAGAAGATACGAAAGGGCTTCAAGGGCCGTCGCCGCTCCGTCCAGGTCCCAGTTTGACGAGGTGCCCAAGTAGTCCAGATACGCTTCGCAGACCGGGGCCAGCGGCACCCCCCGTAGGTCGATCTTCCGGTCGCGTACGCATTGGAACAGCGTCGCCAGCGAACCCGAGAACCGCGGACCCTCCACGCGAATCGGGGGAGGCGCGACCACGCCGAGCACGGTCACGGAACGTTCGCTGGTGCGGGGGACGCCCTTGCTCAACGCGGCCATTCAACCCTATCAAGACGTGTCAGGTTACGCCGAATCATCGCCCGAGCATCCGAAACCCCCGAAACGACCTCCAAATCGTTGCGTAAGCAATAATCTCCCAAGGACCTTAACCGACATGATCGCGCAAAACAAGATCGAGTGCTATCGCTGGTTCCTAACGGCCCATGCCCGGCTTCTCGCCCGGCTCGAGAGGGCGTTGCAGGAAGCAGGCTCGCTCTCGCCGGACGTGTACGACGTCCTCGTCACCCTGGAGTACGCCGAGGGCCATCGTTTGCGCCTGAGCGAACTGGCTCAGAGCGTGCTGATCAGTCGCAGTGGCTTGACCCGCCGGCTCGACCGTCTCGAGAGCCTCGGCTACATCCGGAGGACGACCTGCCCACGGGACCGGCGAGGAACCTATGCCGAACTCACCGAGGCGGGGCAACGAGCCCGCGAATCCGCTTGGCCCCACTACCGACAGGCGGTGGCCGTCCTCTTCGCCGATCGCCTTACCGACGAGGAGGCCGACCTACTGCGGCGGGCGTGCGAGCGACTTGCCGCTGAGTAGCTGCCTCACCACCGAAGGTCGCGACGGAGGCTCTTGGGACTTCGACCCCAGAAACCGTCGCACCGTCGCGATGTCCGACTCGTCGATCCGTCCGTCGCCGTTGGTGTCGGCGTACCAGGCCATCCGTTGCGTCGTCTCGCCCCAGTCGTACCATTCCGCTTCCTTGTCCGTTTTGCCTCGCAACTTGGTCACGTAGTCGAGGTCGCCTTGGTCGATCCGGTTGTTCTCGTCGGAATCTCCCAACGGAAACTCCACGTGCCCCAGCCAGACTCCTCCCGGCTTAGGGACGAAAACCAGGCGCCTGCTCAGCCCGCCGTGGGGTTTCGCGTAGGCGGACACGGAACCGGTCGTCCTCGGCGCCGAGAAGAGCAGCACCCCCCCTTCGTCCACGAGCGTCCCGAAAGAGGGGCGTCGCTTGCCGTCGTAGACCAGGGTGACCTCGACGAGGCTCATGGGCGGAAGGTTTGGCTCCAGCCCCACGAACCCGGGGTAAGGAGGCATCGACGGTTGCCCCGGTGATTGGCTTCCCGATATGGTCGCGGTGATGATGAATACCGCGCACTGCACGCACACACTTAGCATTGGCTCTCCTGAAGACCCGCCCGCCCCGTGCGAGAGGGCGGGTCGCGAAAACAAAGGTCCGGGGGCTAGTCGCCCGTAAGGCCAAGATTGGCCACTGCGATCGCGTGATCGGCCATCGTTACCGAGCCGTCACGATTGAGGTCGGCCACTTGGGGGTACCGGCCTTGCGAGTCTTGGGCGAACCACTCCATGGGGTCGCTCGACGACTTACCGACCTGGGACAGGATGTACGCCGTGTCGTCCGAGTCGATATCGTTGTCGCGGTCCACGTCTCCCCAATACACCGGGAAGCTCACTCCCGTCACTCCCAGTTGGGTGTACGCGACGTCGACCCGCTTTCGGAGCGATCCCCAAGCCGTCACGCAAATGCGGTACGTGCCATTCTTCAGGAACGACATATCGACGTCGCACTCGCCATTGTCGTCCACGAGCGTGGCGAAGGACTTCTGCAAGATGCCGCCCGCGTTGTAGACCTCGACATCGATCACTTCCCCATGGGCGCCGATGACGGTACCGGAGACGTTGTAGGGTCCGATGTCCGCCGTCGAAAAGTCGAGTTCGGCCTTGGCGTGCGAGCTTGCCGTCACGACCGTCTGGGTGCCTCCCGAACCGGTCCAGGAAGAGCGAGACCGGGCGGTGGACGTGTCCATGGGCACCACGGTCTCACAGTACCAGTTCGAACCCTCCTGCACCCAGGCGGGTTGCCGCAAGACCGGGTACATCGGGGTGACGGGTAGGAACACACCGCCCGTGTGGGAGGCTTCGTTCATGCCGATCCCGGTCACCTCGATGTTGTCGGTTTTGCCCCCCGTCAACTTGGTGCTCGCACAAGCCGAACCCGAACCGGCCGACTGAAGAACGTTGACCATCGCGTCCAGGCTGTGGCGCCGGAGCATGTACAACTTGAGCGCTCCCGAGGGCGGTTGGACGTTGGTGTAGATTCGGTAGCGCACGCCCACGCGCGCCGAGACGAGCAGACCATTGGTGCCCGGCTGGTTGGCTCGACGAAGGGTCGAGGAAGTCACGGCCACCAGCGCCTTGCCGCCGTCCGCCGTAAAGGTGTACTCCGCAGGAAGGGAGGAGGGAGGAGAGAGGGTCGTCGTGCCGTCGAGCACCTTGACCACCTGGACGTTCTCGGTCCCCTGGATCACGGCCCAATAGGAGGCCTGGGCCATGGCGGCAATCCCCGCTCCCGCGACGAACGCGCTCCGTAATAAGAATCTTCGCATTGCGATCTCACCAAAAGAGGAGGTCCCGTTTCGACAAACCCCGGACGCGAACCTTTTCCCTATATGGGACACTACCCGACAGGCGCGCCGAAAGAGCGCCCCGGAGCGTTTCTTTATCGGGTTTGCGGCTGAAGGTCCTACCGAAGCGGTGTGGACTATCCGCCAGCGGGAGGCGTGGTCGCCGGAGTCGTCGCCCCGCCACTCTCGGCTGGCTTCTTCTCGCTCTGCATCAGACGCTCGGCCGCGCGCTCCCATTCCTTGCGCAACGTTTCGTCGTCGATCTTAATCTGCTTGTCCTTGATGCCTTCCTTGAGGCGGTCTTGAAGCTTCTTCGCCACGTCGTTCGAGAGCTGGCCTCGGCTGACCGCCAGGCGCCGTCGCATGGTCTCCTTCATGTTGGCGTCGGGGTTGACCTTCTTCTCCTGGGTCTTGCGCTCGATGTAGAACTTGGCCCAGCCGTCGCCCGTCTTGACCCAGTCGGTGGTTCGGAGCTCGTCCGTCTTCTCGACCACGGCGGCGATCTCGGGTGCCTGCTTGCGCAGGTCGGCGATCGTGCGTTCGGGGAACTGGCCGCGAGCCTCTCGCGCGGCCGGGTCCACGTTGAAGCGTGAGGCGACCGCCGCGAAGCTCTCGCCCTGGGCAAGCGCCCGATCCACATCGGCCTTGGCCGACTCCTCCTTGATGAAAACGAACAGCATGTTCACCCGCGCCGGGTCGATGAGGGCCGATGGGTTGTCCTTCAAGTATTTGTCGACGTCCGCCGCCGTCACGTTGATGCCCTTCGTGATAAGGTTCTCCATCGCGAGGTCGAGCCTAAGTCCGTACTTGATCTGCTCCAGCGATTGGCCCGTCTGCTTGAGCTGCTCGACGAACTGGGGATTCTGCTCCTTCTTGACCTCGAGTTCCTTGAGAACCGCCGCGTCGTCCGGCCAGACCCCCGCGTCCTTGGCGAGCTGCATCACGAGTCGCTGGTTGATCAGGTCCTCGATCGCCAGAAAACCGATCGTGCCCGCCGTCCGGACGTTCGGAACCGCCTGGTTCTGGATGACCGCCGTCACCGACTGCTTGGCTCGCATATGGCTGACGAGGTCGGTCTGGGTGATCGGGTCGCCGAACACCGAAGCGATCGGCCCGCCTCCGCCCACCGCCTCCTTACGGGAGCCGACAAAATAGCCCCCCACAATGCCGATTACGAGGGCGATGACCGCCGGAAGGACGCTTTTGTTCATGCAGGCACCAAAGACAGCGGGCTGAACCGCCGGATCAGGATACCTTGGGCCGGCGGAAGCCCGACTTTCCTAACCTTTTCGATCCGCCAATGGTGCCCGAGGACGAGGGTTCGCCCTTACGCGACGCCCGCGGAGCTTCGCTCCGTGGCAAGAAAGTCGCGGTAGGAGTGGAAGTCCGAGGGGAACTCTGCCGACGAGATCGTGCACGTCCCCGCTCCGTCCGCTCCGAAGATCTCGCTCAATCCTTCGCGAACCGCCTCGAAGACGCGGTTGCGGACGTGTTGCGTGTGCGAGCCTGCGTCCGGGAGGATGACGACAAACCCTCGATGACCGTACCGCGCCACGATGTCCGTCCGTCGGACGCGCTGGCGCACGCGCGCCGCAATATCCGACAGCACAAAGTCTGGCGAGACGTTGGCATTGGTGCGGGTGAGTCCGATCGCCCGGTCCAAGCCCACGAAGACCAGCCCCAGCCCGGCGTTGGCGTCCGATGCCCGCAGGATCTCCTCTTGCAGACGCGCCCGGAAGTAGCTCTCCGTGTAGACGTCGAGCGCATCGTCCCAGACCGGGATGCCGTTGTCATCGGTTCCGGTGCGGCCGGAGACGCGGACCTCGCTTGACAGCATCGTGCGCAATTTGGCGAGGGCTTGGCGCAGGAGATAGGAAACGTAGTTGCCCGAGATCCCCAGCGACTTGGCGATCTCCGTCTGGTTCATCGCCTCGAAGTGGAAGAGGACCACCACCCGTCGCTCCAGTTCCTTGAGACGTCCGATCGCTTCCTCCAGAACGAGGCGATCCTCGGTGCGGAAGGCCCCCGTCGTTTCCGGGACCTCGATCGCGTCGCTTTCGCCGAGACCGTCCGTATCGGGGATGCGCTCGTCGAGCGAACCGACGCGCAGCGTGTCTTCGCTGGCCTGCAGTTCGACGACCGCTTCGACCGCGCATCCGAGCTTCTGCGCGATCTCGTTCTCCGTCGGGGTCCGTCCGAGCGCCGCCTGCAATTCGGTTCGCTCACGGTTGACCCGCTGCCGGAGTTCCTGGAGCCACGCCGGTTGTCGAATCGTCTGGGAGCGATCGCGAAGGTAGTGCTTGATCTCGCCCGACACGAGGTACGAAGCGTACGTCGCGAACTTGACCCCGCTGTTGGGGTCGAACTTGCGCAACGCGTTGAGCAACCCCAGGTACCCGACCTGGATCAGGTCCTCGACCGCCTCGATGCCCGCGTAGCGCCGGGCCGAGATCTCGACCATCGGCGTGTAGGCGGAGACGATGGCGTCCCGAAGATCGTTGTGCGGGCGCTTGAGGTATCGCAGAACGAGGTCGTCCGGGTCGGGGCGAGCGCTGTGCCGGGCCTCTGCCGTCATGACGGATCCCCCCGTTCGATCAAGGTGGACAGTCCGTCGTCGCGCTTGATGTTGGTGGCGTTGAGAAAGCTTTTCATCGAATCTCGTCGCTCGGCCTTGAACATCGTGTTCGCCGCCAACGTGTTCTTCGGTCTCCCGCCAATCTTCGGGGAGCAAACTGAGAAAACGCTTGCGGGCGCCGATAATCCGGTAGTTCTCCCTGGGGTCCAAGCCGGACCGGTCTGCCAAGTCGGTCGGATGCGGCCTCTACACCCTTCGCGACCGCGCCAACGGCCATAATCCCGATATGGGCACCGTGCTCATGGACGCGGGCGATATTCGACGGACCCTTGGGCGCATGGCCCACGAGATCTTGGAGGCCAATCAGGGCGCCGAGGACCTTGTCGTCGTCGGGGTGATGCGCCGGGGATGGCCCATCGCAAAGCGCCTCGCCTTCCTGATGACCCAGATCGAGGGCACCACCGTCCCCTGCGGAAAACTCGACATCACCCCGTTTCGCGACGATCATCCCCCCTTGGGGGACGACGAAACCGAAATCCCGTTCCAAATCGACAAGAAGCGGGTGGTGCTCGTGGACGAGGTGATCTTCACCGGGCGAACCGTCCGCGCCGGACTGGACGCCGTCATGAGATTCGGCAGGCCCCGTTCCGTCGAGTTGGCCGTCCTGATCGATCGGGGTCACCGGGAACTCCCCATCCAGCCCGACTACTGCGGCCGGTCCTTCGAGACCAGCCGTGGCGACCACGTCGCGGTCAAGGTGTCGGAACTCGACGGTGAGGACGCCGTCGAGTTGTTCGGCGAGGACGAGAGGCTCGCCGCGCGATGACCCGCCACCTGCTTGGGATTCGGTCGCTCGACGCCGACTCGATCGGCGAACTCCTCCGGCTCGGCGGAGAGTTCAAGCGGCGTGTTCTCGACGGCCGACCATTCCCCGCTCTGCCGACGAAGACGGTTGGAATGCTGTTCTTCGAAGACTCGACCCGCACCCGCGTCGCGTTCGAGCAGGCCGCCAAATACATCGGGCTGAACATCGTCAACTTCACCACGCGCGGAAGCTCCATGAGCAAAGGCGAGAGTCTGAAGGACACGATCCTGACGCTTCGCTACGAGCGGCTCAACGCCCTCGTGATGCGCCATCGCCAGTCCGGCGCGCCGAGGCTCGCCGCGCGGTTTTTCGGCGGACCCGTGCTGAACGCGGGCGACGGCGCGCACGAGCATCCCGCCCAGGCCCTCGGCGACGCCCTCACGATCATTGAGCGCAAGGGGCGTCTCGAAGGCCTCGTCGTCGCGATCGTGGGGGACGTCCAGCACTCGCGCGTGGCGCGCTCGAACGCCTGGCTCCTCTCCAAAATGGGGGCGGAGGTGCGGTTCGTCGGCCCCAAGACGCTCCTTCCCAGCCACATGGCCCTGCTACCCGGCCGCGTCCACTACGACCTGGCCTCCGGACTCGACAATGCCGACGTCGTCATGTGTCTGCGTCTGCAAAAGGAACGGATGTTCGACGGTCTCGTCAGTTCCGTGGCCGAGTACGCCCGTCTCTACCAAGTGACCCAACAGAACCTGGAATGGGCCGCACCGGACTGCCTGGTCATGCATCCGGGTCCGCTCAATCGCGGCGTCGAACTCGACGACGAGGCGGCCGACGGCGACCGCTCGCTGATCACCAACCAAATCGAAAACGGCATCTTCGTTCGGATGGCCGCCTTCTACTGGGTGTTCGGCCACGGCTGGCACGATCTCGAGCGGTTCGATCGCGAGGAGGCCCGCGCGTGAAGACCCTTCTCAAGAACGGCCGGATTTTGGACCCCTCCCAGGGCCTCGACATCGTCGGCGACCTCCTCATTGAGGACAACCAGATCGCCGGCTATGGCGCCGCTCTCGCCGTCTCCGAACCGGACGAGGTCTACGACCTCACGGGCATGTGGGTGGCGCCAGGCCTCGTGGACATGCACACGAACCTCCGCCAGCCGGGGTTCGAGCATCGAGAGACGATCGCCACCGGAACGCAGGCCGCCGTCGCCGGGGGCTACACCCTTGTCTGTTGCTTGCCGACGACGAACCCGCCCCTCGACAGCCCGTCGCTCGTGGATTACATCCTGGACGCCGCCGCCTCCCCAAGCGCCGGCGGCGCCTTCGTCGCCCCCGTCGGTGCCCTGACGGTTGGCATGAAAGGCGAGCAGATCAGCGACCTCTCCGCCCTCAAACGCGCCGGCATCGTCGCCGCCAGCGACGTAGGAGCCCCAACCCAGAGCGCCCGCATCATGGCCCGCGCGATGGACTACTGCACGCAACTGGATCTGCCCATCCTCGCCCAATGCGAGGACCTCACCCTCAGCGAGGCGGGCGCCATGAACGACGGGTCGGTGAGCGCCATGCTCGGCCTTCCCGGCATCCCCCGCAGCGCCGAAGAGGTGATGGTGATGCGGAACTGCCTCCTATCGCTCCACACCGGTTGCCAGCTCCACGTCACCGGCGTCAGCACGTGGGGCGCCGTCGAGATGATTCGTCAGGCGAAGTACCTTGGCGCACCCGTGACCTGCGACGTCGCCCCCCACCACTTTGCGCTGACCGAGGAGTCCGTCGGCGAGTTCGATACCCGCTTCAAAACGAACCCGCCGCTTCGAACCCAGGTAGACCTCGACATCGTGTTGCAGGCCCTCCATGACGGCACGATCGACTGCATCGCCGCGCACCATGCCCCTTACACGGGCCACGAAGTCGAGGTGCCCTTCGGCGAAGCGCCGTTCGGGGTCGTCGGCCTCGAATCCGCCGTTGGAGCGACGCTCACGTACCTGACCCACCGCGACGTTCTCAGTCCCCTCGAGACGGTCCGCAAACTCAGCACCGCCCCCGCCCGGGTCCTGCGCTTGGAAGGCGGGAGCCTGAAGCGGGGCGAGACTCCGGTGGCACAGGTGACCGTCATCGACCCCAACCACCACTGGCGATTCGACACCCAGTTCACGTTCAGCCGTGGAAAGAACAGTCCGTGGCAGGGCGTCGACTTCAAGGGGAAGGTCGTCCTGACGTTTTGCGGCAGCGAGATCTACCGCGACGCCGCGTTTCCCCCGGACCGCTACTCGGAAGGCCCGGTCCCGGCATGAGGTACGCGTGGCTCGCGGGTGTCCTCCTGGTGGTGGGAGGATGCAAGGTGGCCCCTCCCCCCGACCCGAACGACCCCAGCGAGGTCGGTGTGGTAGCCCCGGAAGTGCTGGATCGCGCCGTGAAATGGGCCTGGGACGCCGCGTCCGCCCGGGTCGAAACCGGCGAGATCTCCGAGGCGCAAGCCCAGGCTTACACGAGGAAGCGCGCGGACGACCTCGTCTCCCACGTGCAGGTGGGCAAGGTGCCCGACGAGCAGGCTTTCGCATACGGTCAGGTGTTCCGCACCGCCCAGCGGTGGAAAGAGGCCGAGATTCTCTTTCGACGGGCTCTCGCGGTGGCGAAAAACGACGACGCGCGCGTGAACTCCTCTCTCCGTCTGGCCCAAGCCCTCGCCCATCTCCGCCGGGTGGACGAGGCGATCCAAGTCGCGCGGGGCGTGTTCGGCGTTCCGGATCAAGAAACCGCCCCGATCCTTCCCGCCGTCCTCTACGAGATCGTCCCCGCCGCGCAGAACCAGAACAAGGACAAGGAGCTTGCCGACCTCCTCGTCGCGGCCATCCGCCAACACGAGCGAACCATCGTGAACGAGAACACCGAAGCGGGCAAGGCGTTCTTTATGGCCAAGCCCGCGCATATCGCGCGGGCCTGGCGCGCCGCCGCCGCCCTCTACCGCCGTGCCGGTCGCGACGACCTCGCCGGTCAGGCGACCCAGCGCCGACTCGGAGCGGCTCAAAAAGAGATTCGCGTCTAGGCGACTACCGGTCTCGGCCCAGGTACTTGTCGCGCAGCATCGTGTGCTTGGTGCTCATCGAGCGAGGGGTTCCCTCGATGAACGCGTAGCGCACCGTCGACGTCATCTCGAACGGATCGCCGTCCGTCACGATGAGGTTCGCCACCTTCCCCGCGTCGATCGAGCCGATTCGGTCCGCCACGCCGAAGATCTCCGCCGCCGAGAGCGTCAGCGCCCTCAATGCGTCCTCCGGCTTGAGTCCGTACGCACAGCTTTGACCGACTCGGCACGGAAGGTTCATCGTTTCCGAACTGGAGCCCGACTGGAACGCGAACTTCACCCCCGCCTTGGCGAGCAGCCCTGGAATCGCATAGGGGGTGTCATAGGGGTCCCAAGCGTTGTCCGGCGTGTTCGCTCCGAGGGTGCTTTCGCCCGCCGGGGGGATCAGGACGGGAATCCCCGCTTCCTTGAGCAGCGCCGCTTCCTTCCAGGCCTCGGTCGCCCCGGCGAGGATCGCTTTGAGCTTGTACTTCTTCGCGAACGCCACCGCGTTCCGAATGCTCGCCGCGTTGCGTGCCGTCAGCACGACCGGCCTTTCGCCTCGCAGGTACGGACCCATCGCCTCGTACCGGAGATCGGTGGGCGTGGAGGGCTCCTTCTTGCGCAACTCGAAATAGGCCAGCGCCTTGTCGAGGTAGGCGTCGAGTTCGCCCGCCGTCGGCCCGGTCTGTGGCGCGGCCGGAGGCTGTTGAGGCATCGCCCCGCCCAGCATGTCGTAGAACGCCCGTAACTGCTCGTCGGTCAGGGCATCGGTGCCGATCGTGGGCTTTCCGGCATGATCGTGTCCCGCGTCGACGGGGTCCGATCCACCGAGTCCGAGTAGCCACGACGCGTCGACCACGTCGCAGCAAAGATCGGGCGGCCCGAAGCGCGCGGCCCCTCCCGGCAGGTTGACGTACAGCGCCGCCTTCCGCTGAAGGCCGAACTGCTCCACCGTGTATCCGTCCGTGTGGATCATGGCGCCCTGCCCCGCGATGATTCCGCCCGTTGGCCGCGTGAACACGTTCGTCACCCCGTTGTACCGTGCCGGCCCGTAGTGCGCCGACTCGACCCACAGCGCCGTCAGGGCATCGAGGTCCGGCTGGAAGCTCCCCATCTCGGCGTTGTCCACCATCACATTGATGCCCGAGATCTCGGAGAGGCCGATCGTCGTCCCCGCGTCGATGAACCCCGGGTAGACGTGAAGCCCGGCGCCTTCGATCCGGGTCGCGTCCGCCGGTATAGGCACCCGCTCGCCCACCGCCTCGATGCGCCCGTCGCGCACAAGCACCGTCCCGCCCACGATCGTCGGTCCCGATACGCGGTGGACCGTCGCCCCGACGATCGCGTAGGCCTTCGCTTTGGGCGGCAAAGCCGCTTCTGCCTTGTTCGACTTCGCGTCCAGCACGGTCTTCGTGGTGGAGGATCGGTCCACGCCGAAGGCGTCGCGCCGCTCGAAATACACTTCGCCCTCGACCAACGTCATCGCGCACCGCGAGTACACGCTCAACGGGTGCCCGTCCCACAGGACGAGGTCCGCGTCCTTCCCAACCTCGATGCTGCCCGTTCGGTGGTCGATTCCGAGTTCCTTGGCCGGGTTGATCGTGACCGTGCGCAAGGCTTGCTCCTCCGTGAAGCCCCCGAACCGCATCGTCTTGGCGGCGTCGATGTTCAGCGCGGTCGTCCCCGCCAAGCCGTCCGTGTTGATCGAGACGTTCACCCCCGCCGCCGCGCAGATCGCCGCGTTGAACGGGATCGAGTCGTAGCCCTCCTGCTTGAAAGACCAGTTGTCCACGAAGATGGAAACCCCGACCCCCGCCGCCGCCAGTTCCGGTGCGATCTTGTAGGCCTCGAGGGCATGCTGCATCGCCCCGATCTTGAACCCGAACTCCTGGCTCAGGCGCACCATCATCAGCATTTCGTCCGACCGGTAACTGTGACACTGCACCCACACCTTGCCGCGCAGAATGTCCGCCAAAGTCTCCAGCCGGAGATCGCGCCGCAGGGGCGCGGCGAACTCGCCCGCCGCCTTCTTGGCGTCGTACGCGTCCCACGCTGCCCGATATTCCCTCGCCTCGGTGAACGCCCGCCGATACAGCGCCTCGACCCCCATGCGCGATCGTGGGAACCGCGTCGTGTTCGCGGTGCTGCCGCCCTTGCGGGTCACGTTCTCGCCCAGGGCGAACTTGATCATCCTCGGCGCGTCCGGCACGACCGCCTCTTCGGCGGGCCGGTTGTACTTGTACTTGATCACCTGGCTCTGACCGCCGACCGCGTTCGCGCTGCCGTGCAAAATCAGCGCCGACGTGTGCCCGCTGGCGAGGGCCTGCCACACGTTCAACGCGGACAGGTTGAGGACGTCGCCGATCCGGACTTCGGCGGTGATGCTGTCCGCGCCCTCGTTCGTCCCGTCCGAGGCGCGGTGCGAGTGCGCGTCGATAATCCCCGGAGCGACCACCTTGCCCTCCGCCTCGATGACCTTGAATCCTCCCGGTGCGCGCAAGCCGGGCCCGATCGCCTCGATCTTGCCGTTTCGGACGAGAATGTCGCCCTTCTCGATGACGCCTTTCGTCGCGGTTAGAACCCGCGCCCCCCGAATAAGGCAGTTTCCGTTCGTGACCGTCTTCGGTTTGCGATGCGCCTCCAACTCAAAGGGGAAGCCGTCGGCCAGCGCCATCGCGCCCATCGCGGCAAAAATCCCAAGAAACAATGTTCGCTTGATCACTTGCCCGCCTCCTTGGCTTCGTACAGGGAGCGCCCGTCGATCCACACCTTCCGGACCTCGCTCTTCTCGTTGTCGAAATCGCCGCTCATCAGCACCAGATTCGCTCGCTTACCCACCTCGACCGATCCTGTTCGGTCGGCGATTCCCAGAATCTCCGCCGCTCCGAGCGTCAGGGCTCGTAGCGCGGTCGGCTTCGGCAACCCCCGCTTGACCAGGGCTCGCACGTTGCCGAGAAAGTCGCTCAAGGCGTCTCCCTCCGACGAGAACGCGAACGCGACCCCGGCTTTGGCCAGCGTCTCGGCGCCGCGCGCCTGCTCCTCCCATTTGGCGTGGCGCTCCTTGCGGAACTCCATCGGCGTTTGGTCGGCGAGTGCGACGCCTTGCGCGGGAGGGTCGAGGTCAGGCTCTGTCGCAAGGGCCGGGTTCAGCATCACCGGAACCCTCCGCTTGGCCAAAGCGTCCGCCACGAGGTACGCGTCCCGCCCGCCGGCGACCACCACCTTGAACCCGAATTCGTCCGCCAGCCGGAACGCCCGCAGAATTTCCCGGTCGAGGCTAACGTCGAAAACCGCCGGTTGCCGTCCCTCGACGAGCGGGATGAGCGCTTCGAGCGAAGCCATCCAAGCCGGCTTCTTGTCGTCGCCGGGCTCGGGGTCCAGCGGCGCGCCTTGCGCCAAGGCCCGGGCGTCGAAAAGCGTCTGGCGCATCAGCGCGATGAACCCGAGAATGTTGCCCGGGTAGCCTTGGCCTCCGCCACCCCGAAACGAGAACCCCATTCCGAATTCGGGGACGATCACCCGATCCTCGACCGTTGACGGTAGCAGGTCCACCACCGCTCCGGTACCCCGGAAAAACCCGCGGCCCGGCGTGATCAGCGCCGTCGTAAGACCCGCCTTGTAGGCCGTCTCGTCCCGATCCAGATCAAGGTTGGAGGCGGCCCTCCACTCGGCGGTGATGCCCTTGCGGTTGCCGATCCACATGGTGGGCGGGGCGGTGTTCACCGCGTCCGGTCGTCCGTCCTCGCTCGGTGTCGGTGCGGCCTTCACGCCCCGAGTCGTGAAGCCATCGATGAACCCGGGATACAGCACCATCCCGTCCGCGACGACGACCGCCATCCCTGCGGGCGCCTTCGTTCCCGGCGTGACCTCGGTGATCTTCCCGTCGCGCACGATCACCGTGCCTTTGGCGATCGTCCGGCCGTTCCCGACCTCGATCCGTGCCCCGACGATCGCGACGTCCGTCCTCGGCGGCGGTGCCGGTTTGGCCTCCTGGGCCTGAGCGAGCACCGACCCCAGGGCGAAGAACAGAGCGATGGCGCAACGTTGACTCATGGCAATGAACGGCATTTTGACCAATCCCCCGCCCGATTGCCCGCATCGGGCCACCCTTGCCCGGCCGAGGCGACCCCGGTCCGACCGTGGTTTCTCTCCCGCAAGGTCGGATTCGGGCCGACCTCGCGCTACAATGGGCGTCATTCCCGCGCGCGTGGGAGCGGGCTGGCTGCAATGAAGCGTGGTACTTGGATCGGCGGTGCGTGCGCCGCGTTCGCGTTGGCGGGCGCCCTCGCCGGGGCGTCCCTATCCCTGTCGCAGAAGAGCAAACCCAAACCGCCGCCTTCGAAGCCTCTGCCGACCGTTGATTTCAACCGCGACGTCAAGCCGATCCTAAGCGAAACGTGCTTCAAGTGCCACGGTCCGGACGCCGCCACCGTGATGGCGGGGTTGCGCTTGGACTCCTTCGCTGGCGCGACCGCCAAGCGCGAGGGTGGCCCCGCGATCGTCCCCGGGAACCCGGACGCCTCGAAAGTCTGGATGAGGATATCGGCCAAAGAGGATGGAATGCGCATGCCGCCCGTCCACAGCGACGTCAAGCCCCTCACCGATGCGCAGAAGCAGACCATCCGAGCGTGGATCGCGCAAGGCGCCCAGTACACGCAACACTGGGCGTTTCGACCGCCGACTAAGGCTCCGCTACCGATCGTGCGCGACGCCGCCTGGGTTCGAAACGACGTGGATCGCTTCGTTCTCGCGCGACTCGAGGCCGCCAACCTGAGGCCCGAGCCGGAGGCCGACCGACGCACCCTGATCCGGCGCGTCGCCCTCACGCTCACCGGACTGCCACCGACCCCGGAAGAGATTCGCGCCTACCTCGAAGATCGTTCGCCGAAGGCCTATGAGGCGATGGTGGACCGGTACTTGGCCAGTCCGCGTTACGGCGAGCATCAGGCGCGATACTGGCTCGACGCGGTTCGCTACGGCGATACCCACGGGCTCCACCTTGACAACGAGCGCTCGATCTACCCGTACCGCGACTGGGTGGTGCGGGCGTTCAACGAAGACCTCCCGTTCGACCGCTTCACCCTCTGGCAACTCGCGGGCGACCTCCTGCCCAAGCCGACGACCGAGCAGCGCATCGCCACCGGCTACGTCCGGATGAACCCGACGACCTCTGAGGGCGGGGCCATCGAGGCTGAGTTCCAGGCCAAGAACACCTTCGACCGGGTGGATACCACCAGCACCGTCTTCCTCGGCTTGACCGTGGGTTGCGCCAAGTGCCACGACCACAAGTACGACCCGATCAGCCAGAAGGACTACTATTCGCTCTACGCCTTCTTCAACAGCACCGCCGACGCGCCGCTCGACGGCAACGCTCTTCTACCTGGCCCCGTCGCCAAGGCCCCGACGCCGGAGCAGGCGGAGGAAATGGACCGGCTGCAAGGCGAGGTCGCGGCGATCGAGCAGGGCGTCGACAGCGGTACGGCCGAAAGGTGGCTCCTGGCCCAGAAGCCCGTCCCGGTCGAGCTCGGCAAGTGGGAGGTCGCCGGACCCTACGAGGCCAAGACCTTCGACGAGGCGTTCGCGCAGGACTTCGGCCCCGATCCCGGCGGGCCGGAGGTCAAGATCGACCGCCGTCCGTTCGAACTGAGGACGGGCGTCGTGGTCGGGAACGTGGTCGGCAAGGAAAACGCCGCCGCCTACCTCTTCGGCTCGGTTCACGCCTCGGCGCCGCGAAAGCTGGACGTCGGGCTCGGGAGTGACGACGGCATCCGCGTCTGGGTGAACGGCAAGTTGGTCCACGACCAGAAAGTGCTCCGTGCGCCGGCGGTTGACCAGGATCGGCTGGCAATCGACCTCAACGCGGGCAACAACGACCTCCTGATCAAGATCGTCAACAGCGGCGGCGGAGACGGGGTGGCCCTGACGGTCGGCGACCCGACCTCCCGCCGCATGGCGGACGTGGCGTTCGCGCTGAGTTTCCCGTCCCTTCGCGAAAGGAACCTGCCCGACTTGCGCCGCCTCTATCTGGAGTCGGGTCCCGAAACGCCGGTCGCCGTTCGATACCGGGTCCTGCGGACGAAGATTCGCGACCTCGATGCCATGATCCCGCAGACGCTGGTGGCCGAAGAGGCCCCCTCGCCTCGCCCGGCGTTCGTGCTCAAGCGGGGCCAGTACGATATGCCCGCGCAGCGCGTTTCGCGCGCCGTTCCCGCCGCGCTTGGATCCTTGTCGCCCTACGAGCCGAAGAACCGTCTCGGTTTGGCCCAGTGGATGATCCGACCGAACAACCCCTTGGTCGCGCGCGTGTTCGTCAACCGGATTTGGCAACAGCACTTCGGTACCGGATTGGTTAAAACCGCCGAAGACTTCGGGAATCAGGGCGAGTGGCCGAGTCATCCGGAACTGCTCGACACCCTCGCCGTGCGGTTCGTCGAGGACGGATGGAGCGTGAAGGACCTTCATCGGTTGTTGCTCGGCTCCGCGGCCTTCCGCCAGGCCGCCACCGTTTCGAAGGCGAAGCACACGAAGGACCCGGAAAACCGGCTCGTCTCGCGCGGCCCTCGCTTCCGCCTCGACGCCGAGGTTCTGCGCGATCAAGCCCTCTTCGTGTCCGGTCTCCTCGTCGAAAAGCCCGGCGGGAAGGGATTCCGGCCGTACCAGCCATCCGGACTCTGGGAGGCCGTCGCCTTCGCCGACAGTAACACCGCGCGATATGTTCAGGATAAGGGCGCAGACATCTATCGAAGAAGTTTGTACCTGTTCTGGAAGCGGACGAGTCCGCATCCCACGATGCTGACTTTCGACGCCCCGATGCGTGAGGCCTGCTCGGTGCGACGCGGTCGGACGAACACCCCGTTGCAGGCCTTGGTGACGCTCAACGAGCCCGCCTATTTCGAGGCCGCCCGCACCCTTGCCGAGCGCGCGATCCGTTCTGCTCCCGGCGACGACGCTCGCCTCTCCTGGGTCTTTGAGCGGACCTCCGGCCGACTCCCGACCCTGGAGGAGAAGGCCCTGCTGACCAGGGCCCTCGTTCGGTACCGCGCGCGTTTCGCCGAAGCGCCCGAGAGGGCGGAAGGGGTTCTCAGCGTGGGGGATTCTCCGCGCGATGCGACCCTCCCCGCCGTCGAGCACGCCGCTTGGACCCTCGTCTGCTCCACCTTGATGAACACCGACGAGTTCTTGACCCAGCATTGAGAGACCGTATGGACCCCCGCCGCGAACACGAACTGCTTCTCACTCGACGCCAGCTCTTCGGACGCACCGCCCTCGGCGTCGGCACCGCCGCCCTGCACACCCTGTTGCGCGGGGCCGGCATCGGCGGTGGACTGATGGCGGCGGACCAGATCTTCGCGGCGATGGGTGGCCAGACCGGGCCGCGCGGCAAAGCCAAACCCGGACTCCCCGGTATTCCGCACTTCGCACCGAAGGCGAAGCGCGTTATCTACCTGTTCATGAATGGTGGCCCTAGCCAAATCGATCTTTGGGACTACAAGCCGAAGCTGGACGAAAAGTTCGACTCGGACCTTCCGGAGGAGATACGACGAGGCCAGCGGCTCACCACGATGACGAGCGGCCAGACCCGCTTCCCGATCGCGCCCTCCCGCTACAAGTTCCAAAGGCACGACAACAATGCGGACGGCGTGTGGGTGAGCGAACTGCTTCCGCACACCGCGACCGTCGTCAAGGAGCTCTGCGTCATCCGCTCGATGTGGACCGACGCGATCAACCACGATCCCGCCGTCACCTTCATTCAGACCGGAAGCCAACTTCCTGGTCGCCCGAGCATGGGGGCTTGGGTCAGCTACGGCCTCGGTTCGGAAAATGAAGACCTGCCGACCTACGTCGTGCTGCACGCGAAGGTGTCGTCCGGCAAAGTGGACCAGGCCCTCTACAACCGGCTCTGGGGAACGGGCTTCTTGCCCAGCGAATACCAAGGCGTCTCATTGCGGTCCGCCGGCGACCCGGTCCTCTACCTCAACGACCCGCACGGCATGGACCGGGGCACGCGCCGCGAGATGCTGGACGACGTGGCGCGCCTCAACCAGAAGCAACTCGACCACTTCGGGGACCCCGAGATTGCCGCCCGCATCGCCCAATACGAGATGGCCTACCGCCTCCAGACGAGCGTCCCCGAACTGATGGACCTGTCCAAGGAGTCCGAGGACACGATCGCGCTCTACGGAGATGACGCCAAGACCCCCGGCACCTTCGCCGCGAACTGCCTTCTCGCGCGTCGTCTCGCCGAACGGGGCGTGCGTTTCATCCAAATCTGGCACCGAGGTTGGGATCAGCACGGCAACCTAACCGGCGACCTGCCCATGCAGTGCAAGGACGTGGATCAGGCGTGCGCCGGACTCATCAAGGATCTCAAGAACCGTGGGTTGCTGGACGATACGCTCGTCGTATGGGGCGGCGAATTTGGCCGAACGGTCTACTGTCAGGGGGCCCTCACCCGCGAGAATTACGGCCGGGATCACCACCCGCGGTGCTACACGATGTGGATGGCGGGTGGCGGGGTGAAGCCAGGGATCACCTACGGGCACACCGACGACTTCTGCTACAACATCGTGGATAAGGACGGGGCGATCATCAACCCGACGGAGGACGAACTCACCCCCGGCGCGGTCCACATCCACGACCTCAACGCCACGATCCTAAACCAGTTGGGCATCGACCACACGAAGCTGACTTACCGCTACCAGGGGCGCGACTTCCGCATCACCGATGTCCACGGCCACGTGGTGCGCGATCTACTCGCCTAGAAGCTCCCGGACGCGCGCCGCCGCCGCCGGGATCGCCGCCCGGACCTCCGCACACGGCGTCTCGGCAAAGTCGAACGGGTTCGCGACCTCGACCGCCACCACCCAGAGGTCTCTTGGCATGGAGAGGTTGAGCCGCTCGGCCAGGTCGAAGACCTCGGGCAAGCCGGCGTAATGCGCCGAAGGGCCGACGACCCGCCGGAAATCGTCTCGCCCGAACACGAGGACCGTCCCGACCGGATGTTCGGCCGTCTGGATCGCGTCCACGATGACGGCGCCCTCGTAGCCGATCAGCAGTTCGAGGAGGGCGAGCCCGGCCTCACCCGACTCGACCACTTCGACCTCCGGCCCGACCTGGGCCGCGACCACTCGCGCGATCAAGGGGCCGATGCCGTCGTCGCCGAGCAGGTCGTTCCCCAAGGCGAGGAGCAACTTTGTCGGGGCTAGGACGGGAGGACCCCCTTCGCTCACCTCCGGAATTCCTGCTTGATCTCGCCGTTCCGCTCGAGCACGCGCACAATCAAGGGCATCTGTCCCGGTAGCGAGTGCGTCGCGCAGGCGTGGCACGGGTCGTACGCCCGAAACGCCATTTCGACCTTGTTGAGAATCCCGTCGCTCACGATGCCGCCGTGGATCAGCGCTTTGGCCGCCGCCTCCACGCTCATCGCCATCCGCGCCGAGTTGTTCTGCGTCGCCACGATCAGGTTGACCTTGGTCAAGATTCCGTTCGGGTTTGTCTCGAAGTGGTGGAACAGGGTCCCGCGCGGGGCTTCGACGACCCCAACGCCTCGGTCCGGGGTCGCGGTCGGGATGTTCCGAAGATCGTCGGACGCCACGTCGGGATCGTCGAGGATTTCGACCATCCGCTCGGCGGCATAGATCATTTCGATCACGCGGGCCCAGTGGTTCGCCAGAGTGTGGTGGACCGGGCGCGGGCCGAGGGTCGCTTCGTACTCCTCGAACGCTTCCTGCGCGATCGGAGTCGCCATTCGCGAAGCGACGTTGAGGCGCGCGAGCGGGGCCACCGAGTACACGCCGTCGTCGATGCCGCCCTTGAAGCCCTTCCAGCCCACCTTCTTCAGATAGCAGAACTTGACGTAGCTCCAAGGCTCGACCTGCTCGGCAATGTGGTCCGTGTAGTCTTCTTCTCGGAACCGCGCGAACTCCTTGCCGTTCGGGTCCACGACCCGGATGTGGCCGTCGTAGAAGTTGGGCCGGTTCTCGTCGTCCACAAGGCCCATGTAGTAGGTCTTGTGGGTGTAAGCGTCCGAGGTGATCAGCGCCACGTACTCGGGGTTCGCCAGCACGATGTCCTTGAACACCTGCAAGGTGAAGCGCGCGAAGTCAAGGCCGTCCACCGCCAGTTGGCGGAAGCCCGCCACTTCGTCCTTCTTCAGGCCCTTCGCGACGCCGCCTGGCAGACCGAGCACGGGGTGGATGACCTTACCCCCTAGGTGGCTGATCAACTCGCGGACGCGCCGACGGGTCGAGATGACGCGCAACCCGATCTCCGCGCCGACCTTGCCGATCACCCCGATCACGTTCCGCATTTCCGGTGGCGCCTCGGGACCGACGATGAAGTCCGGCCCGCCCAGAACGTACACGTGGAGCGCGTGGTCCTCCAGCATGAAGGCGTTGTAGACCAACTCGCGGATCAGCCGCGCCGGGCGCGTCGGCTCGACGTGGTACAGGTGGTCGAGCGCTTTGGTCGCCGCCATGTGATGCGCCGTTGGGCAGACGCCGCAGATGCGGCTCGTGATCTGGGGCATGTCCTCGGCGGGACGACCCAGGCTGAACACCTCGAAGCCGCGCAATTCCGGAATCTGGAAGTACGCGCGCTCGACCTCGCCCTTGTCGTCGAGAAAGATGTCCACCTTGCCGTGGCCCTCGAGGCGGGTGATCGGGTCGATGGTGATGCGTTTCTTCGTGGGTTCGTCCATGAGCTAGTTCCGATGTCCGAACGGGAGATCGACCTTGCGTCGAAGCATCGATACGGGAAGACCGTAGCGGTAGAAAGACCCGACCGGGTCGGGGATTCCCTCGAGCGCCTTGTCGATGTCGTCCTCTTCTTCCGCCGCCAAGATGGAGGTCATGGCCGAGAGCATCTTGGCGCCGTGATCGTGAACGTTCGAAAGCGGTCCGAAGCAGCCGGTACACGGCATGTTGCCGCGAATGCACCGCTCGCCGCAACCCGAACGCGTCGCCGGTCCGAGGCAGAGGAACCCCTGGGTGAGAAGGCAGACGTCCGGATCCACCTTGTGCAGATGGGTGCGTTTGAACGTCGCGACCTCGAGGTCGACGGGTTTGGTGTCGATGCGCGGGCAGGTGTCGCACAGCGCGATGTCCGGGGCGAGCACGCTTCCCTTCGGCGGCAACACGCCGGAAAGCAGCGTGCGAATCGCGGCCAGGACGAGCGTGGGGTTGGGTGCGCAACCGGGCATGTAGTAGTCCACGTCCACGACTTGGTCGAGCGATCGAACCACGTCCCGAAACTCGGGCAGGGTCGCGACCCGACCTTCGTCGTGGTACTCGGTCTGCGGTTCGGTTCCCTGAGGGTTCACGACCGTCGGGCAGTCGTGGTAGACGTACCGCATCACCGCCTCGCGCGAGAACTGGTTGGCCAGCCCTGGAATGCCCCCCGTATGGGCGCACGACCCGTAGGCGATCAACACCTGGCTCTTCCGGCGGAGCAGGCGTGCCATCTCCTCCTGTTCGGAGGTGCGGATCGCGCCGTTGATCATCGTCGCCGTGATCGCGCCGTCCTCGAGGGCCTCGACGTCCGCACGCTTGAAGTCCATCGCCACCGGCCAGATCGCGAAGTCGACGAGTTCGGCGATTTCGAGGATGGCTTCCGCCACGTCCACGATGGACTCCTCGCACCCGCCGCACGAAGCGCACCAGTAGAAACCGATTTTGGGCTTAGGCATGGACGGCCTCCTTGGCAACCGCCTCCGCGTGGTCGGGTTCCTCGTCGATCGCCTCGACGTCCCACGCCACGCAACGCTCGGGGAGCTTCAGTGGACCCAGTCGTTTCAGATCGGCGGTCATCTCGTTGATCACCGTCTTGACACGATCGCCTTCGGAGGCGGAAATCCACTCGAGGCGCAACCGCTCCGGCTCGATGCCCATGTCCGCGAGCATGCGTTTGAGCAAACGATGGCGGCGCAAGCACTTCGTGTTCCCGGAGATGTAGTGGCAGTCCCCGGGGTGGCAACCGCCGATCAGCACCCCGTCGGCCCCCTTGGCGAAGGCCGAGAGGACGAACTGGGGATCGATGCGGCCGCTGCACATCACGCGGACCACCCGCGAGGTGGCCGCGTACTTCATGCGCGACACGCCCGCAAGGTCGGCGGCGGTGTAGGTGCACCAGTTGCAGAAGAAGGCCAAGATTCGGGGCTGGGTGTCCTCAGGCATATGCGAGAACCTCTTCGATTTCCTCGAAGATCTCTCGATCCTCGAACAGGTTTTGGGTGATGGCGCCGGACGGGCAAGCTGCCACGCACACGCCGCACCCTTTGCAGAGAACCGGGTTGATGACCGCCACCCCCTTCGCGTCGTCCCGCGTGATCGCGTGGTACGGGCAAAGGTTGAGGCAGGTCTTGCATCCCGAACAGAAGATCGGGTCCACGACCGAGACGGACGGCTCCATCTCCACGTAGCCCGTGTCGAGCAGCGTAAGGGCTTCCGCCGCCGCCGCGCCCGCTTGGGCCACCGTGTCGGGGATGTCCTTGGGTCCTTGGCAACACCCGGCAAGGTATACGCCATCGGTCGTGGTGCTCACGGGAGCGAGTTTGGGGTGTCGTTCCAGGAAGAACCCTTCCCGAGAGCACGAGATGTTGAACATCCGCCGAACGTCCTGAGAGTCCGCGTGGGGCTCCAAGCCGGTCGAGAGGACCACCATGTCCACCGGAATCCGCCGTACGAACCCCGCGAGCGAGTCCTCCACCCGGATGGTGAGCATCCCCTCCTCTTCCGCGACTTTCGGGATGTCGGTGATTTCGGCGACCCGCCCGCGGATGAAGTGGTTGCCCTCCTCCTGGAGCCGCTCGTAGAATTCCTCGTACCCCTTGCCGGGGGCGCGGATGTCGATGTAGAAGTTGTAGATCTCGGCGCCGGTGTGCTCGTGCAACAGGTGGGCCAGCTTCATCGAGTACATGCAGCACACCCGCGAGCACCAGCGGTTCGTCTGGTGATCGCGCGAGCCGACGCAGTGGACGATCCCGATCTTCTTCGGCGTCCTCCCGTCACGGCAGACGACTTCGCCCTCGGTGGGGCCGCAACTGGTGACGAGTCGCTCGACCTCCAACGCCGTGTACACGTTCGGGTACTTCCCATAGCCGTACAGCGGCTTGCGCTTGGGGTCGAACGTCTTGAAGCCGGTCGCCACGATGACCGCGCCGACCTTGATCTCCTCGATCGTGTCCGTCTGGTCGAAGTTGATCGCCGCGCGTTCGCAGGCGTCCACGCAAGACTTCTGGCAGTTGCCGCCGTTAAGGTGGGTGCAGGCTACCGGGTCGATGACGACGAGCTTGGGCACCGCTTGCGGGAACGGCATGTACACCGGCTTCCGCTTGCTGAGGCCGACGTTGAACTCGTCGTCCACGTTGCCGACCTTGAACACGCACTCGTCCACGCAGTCCAAACAACCGACGCACAGCTCTTCGTCGATGTAGCGCGCTTTCCGCCGAACCCGAACCTGGTAGTTGCCGACGTACCCCTCGATTCCCTCGACCTCGGAGTAGGTCCATAGAACGATGTTCGGATGCGCGTACACCTCCGACATCTTGGGGGTGAGGATGCAGGCGGCGCAGTCAAGGGTGGGGAAGGTCTTGTCGAACTTCGCCATGTGTCCGCCGATCGTGGGGTCGCGCTCGACGAGGTAGACCTTCTTTCCGGTGTTCGCCAGCGTCAGGGCCGCCTGAATGCCCGCGATGCCGCCGCCGACGACCAACGCTGCGGGCGTGACCGGTTCGCGCCGTTTCTCGAGCGCCTTGTGGTACTTGACCCGACCGATCGCACCGCGCGCGAGCGCCTTGGCCTTTTCCGTCGCTTCCGCCCGATCCTCGTGGACCCAGGAACCGTGTTCCCGGATGTTGACCATGTGGCAGAAGAACGGGTTGATCCCGCCCCGTTGCGTCGCCGTTCGGAAAGTGCGCTCGTGCAACAGCGGGGAACACGCCGCGACCACGATTCGGTTCAGGCGATGCTCTTTGATGTCCTGAACGATCAGGTCTTGGCCCGCCTCCGAGCACATGTAGCGGTAGTCCTTCGAAACCACCACGTTCGGTAGCGTCGACACGTACTCCGCCACCGCCGCCACGTCGATCATCGCGGCGATGTTCGTCCCGCAGTGGCAGACGAAGTAGCCGATCCGGACCTCTTCCTGTCCGTTCTGGTGCAGTTCGGTCATCATGAGCGTCCTCCCGCGGCCGCCGGTTCCTTGGCCTTGGGTTTCGCGTCCTCGCCCCCCAGGATTCCCTTCTCGCGCAGAAGCGGTTCGATCGGAACGATCTGGCGGTGAAGACCCAGGTCCTTCGGGTCAAGCCCCATCGCCACCCCGATCAACTGGGTGAAGTACACGACGGGCATCGGTTTGAGGTCGGGGTGTTTCTTCGCGATGTCGTCCTGGTAGCACTCCAGATTGAACTGGCAGAGCGGGCAGGCGGTCGCGATCACGTCCGCCTCCAGCCGGTGCGCCTCCTTGAGTAGGTCGTAGCACATGGGCAACCCGGCCTCCGGCACCGTCCCCGTAAGGCTGCCGCCGCAACACTTGCCTTTCAGGCCGTACTCGACCATACGGGCGCCGACCGACTTCAGCAACCCGTCCATCGTCTGGGGGTCGTGCATGTCGTCGAACGGCGACACGGGTCGGATGAGGCGGCAACCGTAGTAGCAGGCCACCTTCAGACCCTTCAGCGGCTTCTTGACCTTCGACCGAAGCGCCCTCGGCGGCAGATCGTTGCTCAGGATGTCGAGCGGGTGGCGAACCTGCGCGCGCCCCTCGTAGGCGAAACCGCCCGCCGCGAGGCCGGTCGTGACCGCGTTGCGAACGCTCGAGTACTTCTCGAAGTATTCCTTCGACTTGGCGAGCACCCCGTAACACCCGGCGCAGGGCACGACGACGTCCAGTCCCACCCGTTCGGCGAGCGCAAGGTTTCGCGTGGCGAGAACGTGAGAGTTCGCCTCGTCCACGCTCATGTAGGCGGTCGCGCCGCAGCAGTTCCAGTCGTCGAGTTCGTCCATGCCGATCTCGAGGGCGCGGCAAACCGCCAAGAACGATTCCTCGTACGCGCGGCCGGAGCTTTTGAGCGAGCATCCGGGGAAATAGGCGTATCTCACGATCGCTTCCTCCCGTCGGTCGGCAGCGCTTCGAGCGCCCGGCGCAACCCCTCCGGGTTCCGCATGCGCTCCACCTTGTTCGAGAACCGGCCCGTCTTCATCAGCTTCATGCCCAGCCGCCCCATGCCCAGGAACCGAGTGGGTTGCGTCTTCATGAAGAGCCTCTGCACCAATCGGCTTTCCGAAACGCGTCCGTTCGCCTTGACCATCGCGTAGAACTCGCGGGCCAGAATCGGGATCGTGAACTTCTTGCCGTAGGCGCCCGACTCGATCGCCTTCGATTTGAGGGCGTACATGATGTCGGTGATTCCGATCTTCTTCGGGCACTCGACTTGGCACTGGTAGCAGCTGGTACAGAGCCAGATGGTGTTGGCGCGGAGAACGTCGTTCTTGAATCCGTTGCGGGTGAGTTCGATGATCCGGCGCGGGGTCAGCTCCATCGCGTCGCTCATGGGGCAGATGCCGGAGCAGGTCGCGCACTGGATGCAACGATCCATCAGCTCGCAGCCGGGCATGGCTCGTATCTCGTCCGCAAAGGTGGGGTCGCGGTCGCTTTCGTAACGGATTTCCCGTTCGATGGGGTCCATAGGCCTCCGATGCCGTCGTCCGTTTTGGGCGGCGGGAGCGGGCTTTGGCAGGAATCCCCATCCCTGAGGGGCCAAACGCGCCCACTCTCGTCCCTGATGTTCGCACGGCGGGCGGACCTGCCTTTGGTCCCAAGGTCCCCGTCGCCCCACAAACGGGCCGAAAGACCCTCGCGCACCAACCAAGGGACCGCCCTCCTCGAAGCCCAAAGGCCCAACTTCGGAGGATCGTGCCCGAAAGACAGGAAACTGGGCACTGGAGGAATCGATGGTGATTTCCGACTCCCGGCCCGAGCGATCGGCGGTGCTTGATGCGCGCGATCTCGGGAGCCTTCTAGAAGCCCTGCAACTCCGTGGCTACGGACCCGTTGGCCCGACAATCGTCGGCGACGCCGTTGTGTTGCGCCCGATCGCCGGTGTGGACGAGTTGCCCTCCGGCGTCGGCGACGCGCAAGAGCCGGGCTCCTACCGGCTCGCCCCTCGCGACGACGGCCGGTTCTTTGGCCACAATCTCGGCCCCTCCTCGGCCAAGCGCTTTCTGTTTCCCCCCGTGCGCTCCCTGTGGACCGCCATCCGCATCGGGCCGCAAGTCCGCATCGAAGCCAACGACGACCCTCCGCCCAAGATTGCCCTGATCGGGTTGCGCGCCTGCGACCTCGCGGCGATCGCCATCCAGGATCGGGTCTTCGGTCGCGAGCCCTACGTGGACCCGCACTACCAGGCCGCCCGGGAAAATGCCCTCCTGATCGCCGTGAACTGCAGCCAGGCCGCCGCGACGTGCTTCTGCGCGTCGATGGGCACGGGTCCCCGGGTGGGGGGAGGCTTTGACCTCTGCCTCACCGAACTCCTCGACGCGGGCGGGCATCGGTTCCTCGTGGAAGCCGGTTCGGAGAAGGGCGACCAAGTCCTCGCCGACCTCCCGACCACCGTCGCTACCGAACGCGACCGCCGCGCCGCGCGCGCCGAATCGGACCGGGCGCAGGCGCAGATCCAGCGTCGCCTCGACACCGACGGCCTGAAGGACGTCCTTTACCGGAATGCCGAGCACCCCTACTGGAACACCGTCGGTGAAAGATGCTTGGCCTGCGGCAACTGCACGCTCGTCTGTCCCACCTGCTTTTGCGCGACCGTCGAGGACGCCAGCGACCTCACCGGAGACCGGACGGAGCGAACGCGAATCTGGGACTCCTGCTTCAACCTTGAGTTCTCGTACATCCACGGGGGCAGCGTACGGACGTCCACGGCCGCCCGCTATCGCCAGTGGATCACCCATAAGCTCGGCGCATGGATCGAGCAGTTCGGCACGTCCGGTTGCGTCGGATGCGGACGCTGCATCGCCTGGTGCCCGGTCGGCATCGACATCACCGAAGAGGCCGGTCGGTTGCGAAGCGAGGATCGCGCCCCGCAACCCGTCGGGAGGTAATGCATTTGGAAGACCTGAGTCGGCTCCTGTCGGAGCATCCCTTCGTCCACGGGCTCGAAGCGCGGCACGTGGCGTTTCTTCTCGGATGCGCTTCCAACGTCGTGTTTCAGAAAGGTGACTTCCTCTTCCGCGAGGGTGGGCCCGCCGACAAGCTGTACCTGGTGCGGTACGGAAGCGTCGGCCTTCAGGTGCACTTTCCCGCCAAGGGCACCCACACCTTCAACACCGTCGGCGACGGAGAGGTGGTCGGCTGGTCTTGGCTGGTCGAGCCGTACGTCGCGCGCTTCGATTCGGTCGCGTTGTCCACCGTTCGAGCGCTTGCGCTCGACGCCAAATGCCTTCGCCGCAAGTGCGACGAGGACCATGAACTGGGATACCAGATGTTCGCCCGCATCGCTCAGGTGATGGAGCGCCGCCTCCACGCCGCGCGGCTGCAGTTGCTCGATGTCTATGGCTAGTCTTCTCGAACCCGGTGTCGCCCTCCGTCCGGACCCGATGGTCCCGCGCTTGGTGACCCTCGAACGAACGCGCGCCGAAACCGCCGACACGTTCACGATGGAACTGGTCGCCCCGGACGGCGTGACCGAGTTCCCGTTCCTGCCCGGCCAGTTCAACATGGTGGGGGCGCTCGGCGTGGGCGAGGTCCCCATCTCCGTCAGTGGCGATCCCCAGACCCCGCGCACGATCGTCCATACCACTCGCGAGGTCGGCGCCGTCACCAACGCGCTGAAGCAGTTGCGGCCCGGGGCCGCCCTTACGCTGCGAGGTCCCTACGGCACGGCTTGGCCCGTCGAGGCCTGTTCCGGCCACGACGTGGTGCTGATCGCCGGCGGCATCGGGCTGGCGCCCCTTCGGCCCGTCATCTACGAGGTGATGCGCCAACGGGCCCGCTTCGGGCGGTTCCTCGTGCTTTACGGTACGCGCTCGCCCGAGGACATTCTCTTCGCCAAGGAGCTGTCCCGCTGGCGCTCGCAGTTCGACATGGAACTGCTGGTCACCGTGGATCGCGGGACCGAGCACTGGCGGGGCAACGTCGGCGTCGTGACCAAACTCGTGGCGCGCGCCCCGTTCGAGCCGCGAGAGACCGTCGCGATGGTGTGCGGTCCCGAGGTCATGATGCGGTTCGCCGTCGCCGAACTCAGGGCTCGCGGGGTGGCGGAGCCGAACATCCACGTCTCGCTGGAACGGAACATGAAGTGCGGGGTCGGTCTCTGCGGGCACTGCCAGCTTCGCGGCGAGTTCATTTGCCGCTCGGGCCCCGTCTACTCGTACGATCGGGTCGCCCCCTTGTTCGAGGTGCGAGAACTGTGAAACCCACCCGCCGTCCTCGCGTCGCCGTCTGGAAGTTCGCTTCCTGCGACGGTTGCCAGCTCACCGTCCTTGATTGCGAGGACGAACTCCTCGCCCTCGCCGAGGCGATCGAGATCGCCTACTTCCCCGAGGCCACCCGCGCCTCGAGCCCCGGTCCTTACGACGTGTCGCTGGTGGAGGGATCGATCACGACCCGGAACGACGCCAAGCGCATTCTAAAGGTGCGGAAACAAAGCCGGATCGTCGTGGCCATCGGCGCGTGCGCCACGGCGGGCGGCATCCAGGCCCTGCGCAACCATGCGGACGTCGCGGACTACACCCGCGCCGTTTATGCCCACCCCGAGTGGATCGAGACGCTGGACAAGTCCACCCCCATCCGGAACCACGTCTACGTGGACTACGAGTTGCGAGGCTGTCCGATCGCCAAGGGCCAGCTGCTCGAACTGGTGACCGCCCTCCTTGCCGGACGGCGCCCGAACCTGCCCGTCTACTCCGTGTGCGAGGAATGCAAGCGCAAGGGCAACCCGTGCGTGATGGTCGCCCGCGGCGTTCCTTGCATGGGTCCGGTCACCCAAGCCGGGTGCGGCGCCCTTTGCCCCTCGTTCGCTCGCGGATGCTACGCATGCTTCGGACCGTGCGAGGGGGCCAACGTCCACGCTCTCGACGCCGCCCTCGCCAAACTCGGGGTGGGTGAAGAGGATCGGCTCCGAGCGTTCCGGGGGTTCAACGGGTACGCGGAACCGTTCCGCGAGGCGGCGGAGGCGCTGAACCGATGAAGAACCGCACCCTCAAAGTCGAAATGCTCGCCCGCGTCGAAGGCGAAGGCGCGTTGACCCTGCGCGTGCGCGACGATGTCCTCGAAGAGGTCAAGCTCCGCATCTTCGAGCCGCCCCGGTTCTTCGAGGCCTTCCTCTGCGGACGACGGTACGACGAAGTTCCCGATATCACCGCGCGCATCTGCGGCATCTGCCCGATCGCCTACCAGATGTCGAGCGCCACCGCGATGGAGAACGCCCTCGGCGTCCGGGTGGACGGACCCTTGCGCGACCTGCGTCGCCTGATCTACTGTGGCGAGTGGATCGAGAGCCACGCCCTCCATATCCACCTGTTGCACGCGCCGGACTTCCTCGGTTACGAGGACGGCATTCGCATGGCGGCGGACCACCCCATGGAGGTCAAGCGGGGGCTGCGGCTCAAAAAGCTCGGCAACGCGATCATGACCGTCGTTGGCGGCCGCGAGATTCACCCCGTCAACATTCGGGTCGGCGGCTTCTACGCTCTTCCCGATGCGTCGGCGCTGCGAGGCCTCAAACCCGAACTCGAAGCGGCGCTTCCCGAGGCGATCGCCACCGCTCGGTGGGTCGCCGAACTCGAGTTCCCCGATTTCGAGCCTGCGACCGAGTTCGTCGCCATGCGCCATCCCGACGAGTACCCCCTCTTCGAGGGGCGCCTCGTCGGCAACCGGGGGCTGGACATCGCCATCCCCGAGTTTGAAACCACCTTCGAAGAGATCCACGAGCAACACGCCCATGCGCTCCACTCGCGACGGACGGATGGGGGCTGCTACCAGGTGGGGCCGGTCGCCCGCTTCAACTTGAACCGCGACCGCCTCACGCCGGAGGCGGCCCGCCTCGCCACCGAACTTGGCTTGCCAAAGGAGGTGCGCAACCCGTTCCACAGCATCGTGGTCCGCGCGATCGAAACGGTTTTCGCGATCGAGGAGGCGCTTCTCGTCCTATCCCGGTTCGAGGCCCCCGATCGGCCTTTCGTGCCGGTGACCCCCCATGCCTGCGAGGGATGCGGTTGCAGCGAGGCCCCCCGCGGGTTCTGTTGGCACAAATACCGCATGGACGACTCGGGAACCGTCACCTTCGCGCGGATCGTTCCGCCGACGTCCCAGAACCAAGCCCGCATCGAGCAGGATCTGCGCGAGTACGTGCCGTCCCTGCTCGACCTCGACGACGACCAACTCAAGTGGAAGTGCGAGCAGGCGATCCGGAACTACGATCCCTGCATCTCCTGCGCCACCCACTTCCTCGACTTGGAGGTCGATCGCGGGTGATGCGCGTCGCCGTGGTCGGTGTCGGGAATCCCCTGTGCGGCGACGACGGCGTCGGGCCCCTCGTGGCCCAACTCGTGCGACGGGTGTGCGAGGATCGAAGGGTGACGATCAGGCTGACCGCTTGGGAGCCGACCCGCCTCTTCGACGCGATCCAAGGGTGCGACGTCGCGGTGCTCGTGGACGCCTGCAAGGGCGGCCGCGTCGGAGAAGTCCGCGTCCTCGACGAGTGCGACGTGCCCACGCACGCCCGCGCCGACTCGACCCACGGCTTGGGCTTGGAGTGGGCGATCGCCATGTCTCGAGCCTTGGCCGTCGGCCCGAAGATGCTCCGGATCGTGGCGGTGACCGGGCGGCGGTTCGACCTCGGCGCGAAGATGACGCCCTCGGTGCGCCACGGCGCGATCAAGGCGGCCGAACGCGTGCTGGAGGAGGTCCGGGCGTGTCTGGCGGATTAGGTCGCTCGCGAATCCTCGCCCGTGGTGCGGTGCAGGGCGTGGGTTTTCGCCCTTTCGTCTATGTTCTCGCAACCGAACTGGGCCTAAACGGTTACGTGCTGAACTCGCCGGCCGGAGTCGAGATCGAGGTCGAGGGGCGGCGTCACGACCTGGACGTGTTCGCGCGGCGATTGCGCAACGAACTCCCGGCGCCGGGATTCCTCGCGGGACTGGAGACCGCTCGGCTCGATCCCGTCGGATACACCCGGTTCGAAATCCGACCCAGCGACCCGGCGGGCGCGCGTACGACCGTCATCCTTCCCGACGTGGCGACCTGTCCTCGATGTCTGGCCGAAGTCTTCGATCCGAAGAACCGCCGCCATCGCTACCCCTTCACGAACTGCACGCACTGTGGCCCCCGCTTCAGCATCGTTCTCGACCTGCCCTACGACCGGCCGAACACCACGATGCGCGGCTTCCGAATGTGTCCCGATTGCCTCCGCGAATACCAGGACCCGCGCGACCGCCGTTTTCACGCCCAGCCGAACGCCTGCCCCGTCTGTGGGCCGCGCCTCGAGCTATGGGACCCCCACGGACACCCACTGACGAAGGAGGATGGAGCCCTGCTCGCCGCCTGTACCGCGTTGCGCGAGGGGCGGATCATCGCCGTCAAAGGTATCGGCGGCTTTCATCTCATGGTGGACGCGCGGAACGAGGAGGCCGTCCGGAATCTCCGCGCGCGCAAGCACCGGGAGGCCAAACCCCTCGCCGTCATGGTCGCCGACCTGGAGGCGGCGCGGGCCTTGGCCGAAGTCGGCGACCACGAGGAGGCTCTCCTCGCCTCGCCCGAAACGCCGATCGTCCTGTTGCGCGCGCGAGAGAACGAGTTGGCCCCCTCCGTCGCCCCCGACAACCCGAACGTGGGACTCCTACTTCCGTATTCCCCGCTCCACCATCTCTTGATCCGTGAACTCGGGTTCCCGGTGGTCGCGACGAGCGGCAATCTGAGCGACGAGCCGATCTGTACCGATGAACGCGAGGCCCTCGCCCGGTTTCGGGGCATTGCCGATCTTCTCCTCGTCCACGACCGCCCGATCGCCCGGCCGATCGACGACTCGGTCGCTCGCGTGATGGACGGCCGCACGGTGGTGTTCCGTCGCGCCCGCGGGTACGCCCCGTTGCCCTTCGCCGTCCCCGGCGCCACCGGCGGCCTGGTCGCCGTTGGCGCGCACCTCAAGAACTCCGTCGCAATCTCCATTCCGGACGCCGTCGTCGTCGGCCAGCACGTCGGAGACCTTGACCATCCCTCCACGCGACGGCGCATGGAGGAAGAGTGCTACGACCTTGCCCGGCTCTTCGGCGTCGTGACGGATCGGGTCGTTCACGACCTGCACCCCGACTACGCTTCGACCCACCACGCGGAGGCGCTCGGCCATCCCCGCGAGTCGGTCCAGCACCACGTCGCCCATGCCGTCGCCTGCCGCGCCGAGAACGAGCTGAACGAACCCGCCCTCGCCATCGTTTGGGACGGCACCGGGTACGGCGTCGACGCCACGATCTGGGGCGGCGAAGCGCTGTCGCTCGTAGGATCGCAGGTACGACGCGTTGGGCGTCTGCGCCCGTTCCCCTTGGTCGGTGGAGACGCCGCCGTTCGCGAAGGACGCCGGGCCGCGCTCGGCGTGCTCTACGCCATGGACGGCAACGCGATCACCGAGCGCTTCGAAGACGTCTTGGGCCGTCTCTTTCCCTCCCATCTGGCCGTTTCCCGCTTTGTCGCGGTGTGTCGCTCCGGGATCGCCTGCGTCGCCACCTCGAGCGCGGGCCGTCTCTTCGACGCGGCGGCCGCGCTGGGCGCGGGCATCCCCGAGTCCCGATTCGAAGGGGACGCCGCCATGCGATTCGAGGCCCTCGCCCACCCGTTCGAGTCCGAAGAACCCTATCCGATCGCGTTGCGCGAGACCGACGGCCTCCTCGAACTGGACTGGCAGCCGACGGTCGAGGCCTTGATCGAGAACGCCCGTTCCCGCGTCGCCCCGGGGCGGATCGCGGCCCGCTTCCACGGAGCCTTGGCGGACGGCATCGTGGCTCTGGCCCAGAACGCCGGCTTCGAGGCGGTGCTGCTCACGGGCGGGTGCTTCCAAAACCGGTTGCTGACGGAGGCCGCCTGCCGGCGGTTGAGCGACGAAGGCTTTCGTTCCTACCTTCATCAGCGCATCCCGCCCAACGACGGGGGGATTGCGTTTGGCCAAGCGGTCGCCGCCCTGCAGGGCGTTCGGCTGATCCAGCAGGAGTCGCGCCCGTCCGTAGGGAACATGGACCCCCTCGCCTCGCCCAATCTGTCATTCTGAGCGAAGCGAAGAATCCCGGCTGACTCCTGGTAGCGAAGCGAAGAATCCCGGGTAGCGAAAGGAAGTACCGCTCCTGAAGCCGCCCAGAACTCGCATCCGTCGCTTTCCGCGTTCCGCCTTCCGTTTCCCGGAACCCCGCGGAGTCCAGAAGGCAACACAATCCGTCGATCCTCTCCCACATTCCTGCACTCCCCTCAAACTCCGACCATGTGTCTAGCAATCCCCGGCAAAGTTGAAGCGATCGACGAGCGATCGCCCCTCGAACGCTCCGCCCGCGTGCGCTTCGGCGGGATTGCGAAGACGGTGAACCTGGCCTTTGTGCCGGAGGCGAAAGTGGGCGACTACGTGCTCGTCCACGTGGGGGTCGCCCTGTCCACCATCGACGAGGCGGAAGCGGACCAGGTGTTCCGCTACCTTGAGGAGATGGGGCAGGTCGAGGAGGAACTCGGCCCGCCGGGGGCGGAGACTTGAGGTTCCTCGACGAGTACCGGGATGCCGACCTCGCGCGGCGCTACGCCGACGCGATCGCCCGTACGGTCACCCGCCCGTGGACGCTCATGGAGATCTGTGGCGGGCAGACCCATGCCATCGTCCGCTTCGGCATTGACCGACTCCTCCCCAAGGAGATCGAGTTGGTTCACGGCCCCGGATGTCCGGTGTGCGTGACCCCCATCGCGCGCATCGACCAAGCCATCGAACTGGCCTCGCGCCCGGGCCACGTCCTCTGCTCGTTCGGCGACATGCTTCGGGTTCCCGGTTCCCACCGTGACCTCCTCCGCGCCAAGGCGGAGGGAGCCGACGTGCGCATCGTCTACTCCCCCCTCGATGCGGTGCGGCTTGCCGAGGCGGAACCCGCCCGTCGAATCACGTTCTTCGCGGTGGGCTTCGAGACGACCGCCCCCGCGAACGCCCTCGCCGTCCGAACCGCCGCGGACCGGGGCCTCTCGAACTTCACCATCCTCGTCGCCCACGTGTTGGTTCCGCCCGCTATCGAAGCCATCTTGGGTTCCCCCGGAAACCGGGTCCAAGGGTTTCTGGCGGCAGGCCACGTCTGCACCGTGATGGGGGTTGAGGAATATCGGCCTCTTGCCGCGAAGTACCGCGTTCCCATCGTCGTCACCGGGTTCGAGCCCGCCGACATCCTCCAAGGCGTGTTGATGTGCGTCAAGCAACTCGAGGAGGGTCGCGCCGAGGTCGAGAATCCCTACGCGCGCGCCGTCCGCACCGGCGGAAACGCCGCCGCGCGGGCCCTCGTGGACGAGGTGTTCGAGGTCGCGGAGCGTGACTGGCGGGGACTCGGTCCGATCCCCGAAAGCGGCCTGAGACTCACTCCTCGCTTCCGATCGTTCGACGCCGAAACGCGCTACGAGCTTGGCCACATCGTCGCCGTCGAGTCCGGTGAGTGCCGTTCCGCCGAAGTGCTTCAAGGCCGCCTCAAGCCCCACGAGTGCCCCGCGTTTGGCCGTCGCTGCAACCCGGAGAACCCCCTTGGCGCACCGATGGTGTCCTCGGAAGGGGCCTGCGCCGCCTACTACCGGTACCGTCCCTCGGGGGCGTCCGCGTGAGCGACTTCACCCTCCAATGCCCCACTCCTCTGCCGGTCGACGGAGTCGTGCAACTGGCCCATGGCGGGGGTGGCCGTATCGCCCAACGACTCCTCGAAACCGTGTTCTTCGACGCCTTTGCGAACCCGATCCTCGACCGGCGTCACGACGCGGCCGTCTTGAGCCTCGGCGAGCGGCGACTCGCCATGACCACCGATGGCTTCGTCGTTCGCCCATGGCGATTTCCCGGCGGGAACATCGGTTCGCTCGCCGTCCACGGCACCGTCAACGACTTGGCGATGGCGGGCGCCCGGCCCCTCGGCGTTTCGGCCGCCTTTATCCTCGAAGAGGGATTTCCGATCGCCTCCTTGCGTGAAGTGGTGGACAGCGTCCGCACCGCCGCCCGGGACGCCGGGGTTTCGATCGTGGCGGGCGACACCAAGGTGGTCGAACGCGGCAAAGGCGACGGCGTCTACATCACGACCACCGGCGTCGGCGAAGTGATCGCGCCGGACCCGATCGACCCTTCGCGGATTCGGCCCGGTGACGCGATCCTCGTAAGCGGCGACGTGGGCCGTCACGGTGCCGCCGTGATGACCGCTCGCGAAGGGCTCGAGTTGGACACCGTAATCCTGAGCGACTCCGCCGCCGTCCACCACCCGATCCTAGCGATGCTTGAGCGAGGCGTCACCGTGTCGTGCCTTCGCGACGCGACCCGGGGGGGCATCGCGACGATCCTAAACGAGTTGGCCCGTGACGCGAGGGTCGGCGTCCGCATCGCCGAAGCCGCCGTACCCGTTGCGGACGATGTGGCCAGCGTCTGCGAGTTGTTCGGCCTGGACCCCCTCTACGTCGCTTGCGAAGGACGGTTCGTCGCCTTTGTGCCGGAGTCCGACGTCGATGCGGCGCTCGAGGTCCTTCGGGAATTCGAGGTGAGCGCGGGGGCCTGCCGAGTAGGAACTGTTCAGGGCCGGGCTGGAGAGATCGCCATGACCGGCCGACTCGGCGTCGAGCGAGTACTCGATCTCCTGAGCGGCGAACAACTTCCCCGAATCTGTTAGCCCGAACCGTGGAAAACGGGAACGATGGGCCAAAGTCGTCGTATGCTGGGGCATGGTGCGGTGCCTCGCGCCGGTCCTGCCCCGCGCATGGCCGGGAGCGGCTCCCAAGGTGAATCCGTTGATCGAAGACCTGAAGTGGATGGCAGGCTCGTGGGTCGGACGGGCGTTCGGAGGACGCATGGAAGAACACTGGACCGCGCCCGCCGGGGGCACGATGTTCGGCCTCAACCGGGTGGTTTCCGACGGCGAGACCACCAGCCGCGAGTGGATTTCCATCGAGACGGTGGACGGTGGCCTCGCGATGCGCGTCCGCCCCGGCGGGTTCGAAGGAACGCGAACCGTCGCATTCGAGCTTTCGAAGACGGAAGGAACGCGAGCGGAGTTCGAGCGACCGGATAACGACTTCCCGGCGCGCATCGTGTACGCGCGGGCCGGGGACGCTCTGCGCATCGAACTGATTCCCCGAAGTGACTCGACCCGTACGCCGATCACGATCGAACTGGCGAAGGGCGACCTCGCCTCACACCCTTGAGTTCGGGCGAGGCGAACCGAAGAACGAAGCGGGTAAGAACGAACCGGAGCGGACGATGGCCATCTTCGAATACCGAGCGATCGACACGAGCGGCAAGCGCGTCACCGGCACCCTCGTCGGGCCGAACTTGAGCGAGGCCGCCCAGAATCTGCAGTCCCGCGGCCTGACGGTGGAGCACGTTGCGGTCGCGGCCACCCAGGATCCGGTTCCCATCGGCCACCGCGCCGGGACGGTCGGCGCTGGGGGCGGCGCCGCCGTCATGGCTCCGGTCGGCACGACGACGCGCCCTCCCGCGACAGGCTCCAATCCCACGCCTCCCGCCGCCACCGCCCCGGTCCGGACGGCGAGCGCCGCCATGCAGACCCGCCTGGGCTACAGCGGCGTCACCCTGGCCGAACTCATGTTCTTCTTCCGCCAGTTCGCCAGCATGGCCCATGCCGGCGTGCCCTATGCCCAGTCGCTCGGCACCCTGGCGAACCAGACCCGCAACGGCAAGCTGCGCCGCATCGTCTTGGAGGCCGCCGATCGCGCCCAGAAAGGGGAGCCGATCAGTGAGACGTTCCGCCTCTACCCGGAGGTCTTCAACCCGCTGATCGTCAGTCTGCTTCACGCGGGGGAACAGGGAGGCTTTGTGGACCAGTCGGCCCGGGAGATCGCCGACTACTGCCAGCGCGAGGACGAACTGCGCCGCAACTTCAGGCGCATGATGATCTACCCGAAATTGCTCGTCGGCGCCTCGATGTTCATCATCTTGGGCGCGAACGCGATCATCGCCTCCGTCGGGGGCACGAACGGCCTGTCTTCTCCCTTGACCACTGCGAGCAACTGGGTCTTCCTGGGCCCGATCCTCGTCGTGTCCCTCTGGTTCGCATGGTTCGGCGTCCGGATGCCGTCCATCCAGCCGTTGTGGGATCGGTTCAAAATCTCGGTTCCCGTCCTCGGGCCGATTCTGCACAAGATGGCGATGGCCTATTTCGGCCGCGCCTTCGGCGCGCTGTTCCGGGGCGGCGTCCTGATTCCGCCCGCCGTCCGAATGGGCGCGGACGCTTGCGGCAACCTCTACGTCGCCGACCGCATCCGCCCCGCCGCCGACGAACTCGAACACGGAAGCGGCGTGACCGAGGCGTTCGCGAAAACGGGGGTCTTCTCTCAGGTCGTGCTCGACATGACCCACACCGGCGAAACCTCCGGACAGCTGTCCCAAATGCTCGACGAGGTCTCGAAGTACTACGAGGCCGAGGCCCAAGCCCAGCAGTACCGCCTCGTCACCGTGACCGGCACCCTCGTCGGTCTGGGCGTCATGATCTACATCGGCTACGTCATCATCAGCTTCTGGGGCGGGTACTTCCAGGGCGTGATGAACGCCGCCGACAACCTTTGAACCTGTGGCGACACGTTCGACCCACTACCGCACCCTCGGCGTTGAGTCCACCGCGACCGGGCCCGAAATCCGGACGGCCTACCGCCGCCTTGTCCTGAAGCACCACCCGGATCGCACGCACGATCCCCGTTCGACCGCACTGTTCGTTCAGATCCAGGAAGCCTACGAAGTCCTGGGCAACCCGCAAAAGCGCCGCGACTACGATCGGAGCCTCGAATCGCGTCCGTCGGGGGCGCCGTACTCGAAGCCCGCCGCCCCGCCTACCGAGAGCCCGGCGCCAGGAAGGGAGGAGACTTCCCGCGCCCACCGGATCGGCGAAGCCGAGCGCCGCCTGAGGGAAGACGTGGAGCACCTGGCCTATCTGTTCGGCCGCGGCAAACTCGGGGAGGCGGGCGACGTGGCCCGCGAGGTGCTGCGGCGCGACCCGCGTCAGGCCATGCCCTACGCCGTCCTAGGGGATATTGCGCGCGGAAGGGGCGACCTCAACGAGGCGTCCAAAATGTACGCCTTCGCGATCCAAATGGCGCCGGGAAACCCCGCGTACGAGCGACGGTACGACGAGGTGCTGCGCAAGCAGACCTCCCTTCAGAACAAGCCGGCCGATCGACCTCGGGGAGCGATGATCGTCGTCATGTCATGGGCGTTGGTCCTGTGCTGCCTCTCCTACGTCGCCCTCGGTCGTGAGCGCCCGATGGCGCCGCGCCTCGAACTGATCGGTACCTGGACCCTCGGTCTGTTCATGATGCTCTTCGTCAGCGGCGCGATCCTCGGGGCGGGCGCCAGCCTCGCCGGCTACCTGGACCGCTTCCAGTCCACGACCACCAACGCGCTGGGGGGCGTCTCGCCCGCCTTCTATCTCGGCATCATGGCGATGGTGAACTACTGGGCGGCCGCCGGACTCTACATCCTTACCAGTCTCGTCAATGGGTCGAGCAGCCTCAGCGTCTCGCGCGTGGTCGCCTCGGTGGGCGGCATCACTTTCTTCGCCACCGTTGCCTCCGGGCTTTCCGGGCACATCGAACCCACCCAGACCTTGCTGTGGGGCGGCAACGTTGCTTACATCGGCACGATCGTGGGTTGGATGATCGCGGACTCCCTCGCCGACCCCCTTCGGTGAGGTCCCTGCTCGCGCCCCGCACCCAGGGCGATCACAAGGTTGGTCGGAAGTTACCGGGTTGGCGCATCGTTCGCGACGAGCGACAGCCGTAGCCGCCGTACGGTATCCGGCTTCACCCTTGCCCGTTCCGCCACCCCGACGCCGGGCGCCCAAAGGGGACCCCGAAGATCGCACACGATCGGGACGCGCTTGCGCGCGGCCGAGGTCAGTCTGGCCCCTGCCAACAGGTCGTGCAGATTGCGGGCGTCCGGTCGACCGACCGCGTGAAACGTCTCCCCGTCCTGTGCCGAGCGAAAGAACGGCGCCCCGATGACCGCCCCGGCGTCCAATGCCGCCTCTTGCCGGTCTTGGGGCAGACTCGCGGCGGACGCCTCTTCGTACCAGGCGCGCAACGTCCATCCGAACTCCTCGCTCACCGTCTCGCCGGGAAGCGTAAGGTTGTGGCGAAAAGGCTGGGTAGGCCGGGTGTCGCGCGCGCAGACCTTGTCGGCGTCCCATTCGACCGCGATCCGACCGCCCTCCGCGGTCACCGATCCCCGCCCACCCGACGCCAAACCCGCCACGATCACCGCGACCTGGCGGGCGTCCAGCGGTGCCCCCAGCACGCCCGTTGCCAGTCTCAACCCACGCTTCAGAAGCACCTCTGGAAGACGGACCAACTCCGTCCGGTCGAACACGACCTCGACGTCTTTGGTGAGGAACCAGAACTCGCCGTTGATACGCCGCTCTCCGCGTTCTAGCCCGGCCGCCGCCGCCGCGTTCAAAAAGGCGTCTTCCTCGCTCGCGACCTCCGCCAACCTCGCGATCGCTTCGTCCGCCGCCGGGTTCAGTGCGCGCAGCTCGGGCAGAATCCGCATCCGAACGCGGGCGCGCGAGAACGACGGATCGAAGTTGGCGGGGTCGTCGTGGAACGGGAGTCCTCTTTCCTGGCAGAAGGCCCGGGTCTCCTCCCGCGAAAACCCAAGCAACGGTCGCACGACGCCGTCGTGTCGCGACCGAATTCCCCCCAACCCGGTCAATCCCGTTCCGCGTGCCAGGTTCAGCAGCACCGTCTCCACGTGGTCGTCACGGGTATGGGCCGTGGCGATCAGGTCGCACTCGAGCCGGAACGCCGCCTGGCGGAAGAACGCGTACCGGGCGTTCCGACCCGCCTCCTCGAGACCCACGCCCGTCTCCTTCGCGAGCCTCGGCACGTCCGCCCTTCCGGATACGAACGGGATGTCCCGCTCCGCGCAGAACGTCTCGCACCGCGCCAACTCGTCGTCCGCCTCCGCCCGCTGTCCGTGGTGAAGATGGCCCCCCACGATGTCAAGGCCCGCTTCGTGCATCAGGGTGACCAGGCACGTCGAGTCGGCGCCCCCGCTGAATCCGACGAGCGTTCGGCTCCCTGGTGGCACCAGGCCTTGGGTGGACAGAGCCTCGCGGAACCGTTCCAGCATCCCGGTCAGGATACCAATCCTCTTTTCTCATGCATCCAAACCCGCCTTGCGCGTATCATAGACGCCGTCGAAACCCCGTTTCGACCGCTCGTACCACCCACCCGAACCAAAAAAATGAAACGCTTCGCCCGCTCGTTCGCTCCTCTCGCCACGTTTGGCGTCGCCCTCGGTCTCATGGTCCTCTCCGCCTCGTCCGTTCAGTCGGAGGGCAAGAAGACCACCTACAAGGACGTCAAACCCATCCTCGACAAGGCGTGCATCGGTTGTCACGGTGCGGCAGTTCAGTCTGACGGCATCCGGTTGGACAGCTATGCGGAGATCATGAAGGGGCGCAACCTGGTCGTCGCGGGCGACCCGAAGAAGAGCAAGATCGTCGCGTTCGTGAACGGCACGCGCCAGCCGCGCATGCCGATGAGCGGCAAGCCGCTTCCGCAGGCCAGCATCGACCTTCTGACGAAGTGGGTCAAAGAAGGCGCCGCCGAGAAATGACGCGGGGCTGATCGGCCTACCGCTTGTGGCGCGCTTCGTCGCGCCTTCGTTCGCGAACGAGGAGCCGGATCGGCGTCCCTTCCATCGGGAACGCCTCACGGATCTTGTTCTCCAGGTAGCGAAGGTAGGAGAAGTGAACGATCTCCGGGTCGTTCACGAAAAGCACGAAGGTCGGCGGCCTCGCCGTGACCTGCGTCGCATAGTAAATCTTCAGGGATTTGCCCTTGGTCGAGTACGGTCGCGCGAAGGCCGCGTCCTGAACGATCCGGTTCAGCCTTCCCGTCGAGACCCGGTGGTTGTAGGACTCCATGGCGCGAATCACCGCCTCGAGCACGGGTTCCAGCCCCGCTCCCTCGACCGCGCTCGTGAAGCTCATGGAGGCGTATTGGACCTCCGGGAACTCGTTGCGCAGAATCCTTTGAAAGTCCTTTTTGATCAGGCTCTTCTTGCGCGGTTCGCCGTCCGGCGGTTCCTTGAGGTCCCACTTGTTGATGGCGAATACGAGGGCCTTCCCGGCGTCGTGCGCCATCTTGCCAACCCGCTTGTCGCCGTCGGTCAGTCCCTCGCTCCCGTCCACCACGACGAGCGCACAATCGGCCCGTTCGAGCGCCTGACTCGCCCGGTGGACCATGTAGTATTCGACCGAGCCTTGGATTTTGCCACGTCGCCGGATTCCCGCCGTGTCCACAAGGCGAAACTTCGTGTCGTGGTAGGTGAGTTCGGTGTCCACCGCGTCGCGCGTGGTGCCCGGGATGTCCGAGACCACCGCCCTTGTCTCGCCCGTAAAGGCGTTCACCAGGGAGGACTTGCCCACGTTCGGGCGGCCGACGATGGCCAGGCGAATCTCCTGCTCCGCGTCCGACTCCTCGATGACCGGCAGGTGCTCGACCACTTTGTCCAGCAGGTCGGCCACCCCGCGTCCGTGCAAACTGGAGACCGGAAACACCTCGCCCAGTCCCAACTCGTAGAACTCCGTCGCGATCGACTCGCGTTGCGGGTTGTCGGTCTTGTTGACCACCACGTACAGAGGCTTGTCGAAACGGCGCAAGCGGTCGGCCAAATCTCGGTCGTCCGGGGTGATCCCGCTTGCGACGTCCGCCAGGAACAGGACGACGTCCGCCTCCTCGAGGGCAATCTCCGCCTGCACGCGAATCTGTTCGATCAGCGGGTCGTCTTCCGAAAAGAGAATGCCGCCCGTGTCCACGACGGTGAAGCGCTTGCCGTTCCAGGTCCCTTCGGCGTAGAGGCGGTCGCGGGTGATCCCGGGAGAATCCTCCACCACCGCGACCCGTCGCCCAACAAGCCGGTTGAACAGCGTGCTCTTACCGACGTTGGGGCGGCCCACGATGACGACGACGGGCAGTCTGGTCTTCATGGGTGTGAGCCAAGGTACCCTATCGCCCTTCCCGCTCCCTGGGACGGCAGCGTCGTACCGGTGTAAAGTCGCCCCTGTGATACCCGTCGCATGGTCCGCCATCGTGGCCGTCGCCCTGAGCGTGCCTCCAGAGGACGAACCGACGGTCCACCGCTACCTGAGCGTGGGCTACCTCTTCTCCGCCCGCACGCTCGGATCGGAAGATCCTCGCCTCGGGTACGTCGCGATGGTGGGCTGGGGCCGTCCGGAGCGTCGCTTCCGCATCAAGAAGAACGTTCCGGAGGCCATCCTCTCCGCCTACGTCGCTCCAAGCCGTAGCCGGGGATACGTTGATATCGACCCCGACTCTTCGCTCAGCCTGGGCGCCTCGCTGATCGCGCGGTATCGCGTACCCCTCTGGCGAGGCGCCCCGACCTTCCTCGACGTCGGCTGGGGCGTCGAGTACACCAACCGCATTACGAGCGACCAGCCGAGCCAATGGAACTCGACCCCCATCCTCGGGCTCGGCTTCGACGTCCGGCTCTTCGGACGCGAGTCCTTCGTGACCGCGCGCTGGCACCACGCCTCCAATGCCGGCACCGTCGGAAACAACCCCGGCTGGAACCAAATCTGGCTGCTCGTGGGGTTCCGCTGGTGATCGAGAACGCCCCTTGGACCAAAGAACCCATCCGCGTGCGCTACGCCGAAACCGACCAGATGGGACACGCCTACTACGCGAACTACCTGGCCTGGTTCGAACAGGCGCGCGGTGCTTGGTGCCGGGACCGCGGTTTCACCTACCGAAGCCTGGAGGCGCGGGGCCTCTATCTCCCGGTCGTCGAGGTCCACGCCCGGTACCACGGCGAGATCAAGTACGACGACGACATCGTCGTCCGGGTCCGCGTCACCGAGATAAGGCGCGCCTCGATCCGCTTCGAATACGAGGTGGTGCGGGCGGGTTCCACCAAGGTGTTGACCGACGGCTATACCTGGCACGTGCTGATGGGGAGTGGGCGCAAGGCGGTCAGCGTCCCCCCGGACGTGCGGGAACTGCTCGGCCGCGACCCCGAAGAGCACGCCACCGTCCTCGACTGAACCTTACGGGTAACGGAAGTGTCCGATGACCCGCCACCGCGTCAGGCAGTCCTCCTCCGTTGTGCGGGAGAGGTTGTGGACGACCATCGGCCACCCGCTCGTGCCCCGCGCGTCGGTCAGGACGCCCGCGTGATCCAGGCCGGAGTCCAGCTTCCAATACACCAGGTCGCCTGGGCGCCAGTCTCCCTTGGTTTCATCGGTCAAGTCCAGCGGCAACGACCGACCGAACTTGCGGAGGAAGTGCGTCTGGTTGGGGACGCGCCGGTGATCGATGTTCGGGTCCGGTCGCTTCCCCCGGCGCGGATAGGTCGCGAACCGCGTCTTCATGTCTTGGTGGATCAGGCTCTGCAGGTCGCGCCCCACCGCCCGCAAACACCGGACCACCACGTCGGTGCAAACGCCCCGATCCCTTGGGAGGTCCCCCATCGGGTACGCGAGTCTCACGTAGGACGGATCGTAGGTCGCCGATTCCCGCACCTGCGTCCGCGCCTCCGCGACGATCCTCTGGGCGACGGAGGGTCGTCTGCTTTGGAGGGTCAGGGCGAGGCAGGCGCAGGCAAGAACCGACACGACCGGATTATGGGGGCCGCGACGGGCCATAATCCTAGGCGAGGTTTCCCGTACCGAATGATGCAACTGCACGGAGTGGACGTCTACATCTGGACCCCCCAGACGCCCGACCTGCCGAAGGAGTTCGGCAAGTTCAAGCTCGTCCTGATTTCGAACCGAGGGACGCGCGTCTATCCGCCCCCCGCGCCCGACATGGACCTACTGGACTGGCCCCGCGCGCGGTTCCTCAGCGAGGAAGCCGTGACCGATGCCGATGTGGACGCCCTCGTCCTTCACCTTTCGAGCCTCGGCTGGCGTTGGACCAAGTGCCAGAAGCTCTTCATCAAAGACGGCGTCAACCAGTTCAGCCAGCCCTACTGAATCCCCAATACACAACCCATGGCACACCAAGTTTGCTTGATTCGAGGAGACGGCGTCGGACCCGAGTTGGTCGCCGCCGTGGAGACCGTGTTTCGGGCCGCGAAGGTCGAAGTCGAGTGGATCGAGGTCGAAGCGGGCCTCAAGTGCGTCGAAGCGGGCAAGCCGATCGTTCCGGAAGAGACCATCGCCAAGATCAAAGAGGTCGGAGTGGGACTCAAGGCCCCGATGACGACCCCCATCGGCAAAGGCAGCGTCAGCCCGAACGTCACCCTCCGCAAGAAGCTCGACCTCTACGCCTGCGTGCGTCCCGTCAAACAGCTTCCGGGCGTTCCCACCCCGTTCGACGGTCTCGACATCGTCATCTTCCGCGAGAACACCGAAGACCTCTACGCTCAGATCGAGTACATGGCCACCGAGCACGTCGCCCACTCGGTGAAGATCATCAGCGACTTCGGGTCCGAGCGCATCTGCCGCGCCGCCTTCGAGTACGCCCGCAAGAACGGTCGCAAGAAGGTCGTCGGCGTCCACAAGGCCAACATCATGAAGATCGCAGACGGCCTGTTCCTCAACGTCTTCAAGCGGGTCGCCGCCGAGTATCCCGAGATCGAATCCTGGGACAACATCGTGGACAACCAGTGCATGCAACTGGTCACGAAGTGGAAGCTCTACGACATGCTCGTCATGCCCAACCTCTACGGCGACATCGTTTCCGACCTCGCCGCCGGCATGATGGGCGGACTGGGGGTCGCGCCCGGCGCGAACTACGGTCTGGGCTGCGCCCTTTTCGAGGCGGTCCACGGCTCCGCGCCCAAGTACACCGGCATGAACAAGGTGAACCCGACCGCGCTGTTGCTCAGCGCGACCCTCATGCTGGAGCACCTGGGCGAACTCGACGCCCGCCGCAACATCGAGGGCGCCCTCGAGGCGACTCTCCGCAAAGGGGTCAAGACCTACGACCTCGGCGGGTCCGCAACCACCTCCGGCTTTGCCGAGGCGATCGCCAGCGAACTGAAAGGCTGACCGGCCCGAACTTGTCATTGTATGGTCCGGGGTGCGGCGCCGTCGGTAGCATGT